>NZ_CP094526.1:2669166-5338333 GCF_029910095.1 Bradyrhizobium sp. ISRA464
CGGCAACGGTCGAAGGCAAACGCGCAGCGTGGATTGAACGGGCACCCAGGCGGGATCGCCGACAGCCGGGGCATCGAGCCCGGAATTTGCACCAGCCGCTTGTCCTCGCCCGCAAGCGTTGGGATCGCGCCCATCAGGCCCTTGGCGTAGGGATGTAGCGGATTGCGCACCACGTCCTGCACCGGGCCGATCTCGGCGATCCGGCCCGAATACATTACCGCGACGCGGTCGCAGGTCTCTGCGATCACGCCCATGTCGTGGGTCACCAGCATCACGGCCGTGCCGTGATCGCGGCCGAGCCGCTTGATCAGCGCGATGATCTGCGCCTGCACGGAAACGTCGAGCGCCGTCGTCGGCTCGTCCGCGATGATCAACTCGGGCTCGGCGCAGATCGCCAGCGCAATGACCACGCGCTGCCGCATGCCGCCGGAGAATTCGTGGGGGTAGCCGTCGATGCGCTTTTCCGGCGCGGGAATGCCGACCTCGGCGAGCAGGTCGATGGCACGCCTGCGCGCGGCGCTTTCGCTGAGATCGGTATGGGTGCGGATCGTTTCGATGATCTGGTCGCCGATCCGGTAGAGCGGATTGAGGCTGGTCAGCGGATCCTGGAAGATCATGCCGATCCGTTTGCCCCTGACGCGGCGGATCTCTTCGGGCGGAAGATGGTCGATCCGCGTGCCTGATAGCTCGATCCGGCCGCCGGAGATGCGGCCGGGCGGGTCGATCAACCCGATCACGGCGAGTCCCGTCACCGATTTGCCGGCGCCGGATTCGCCGACCACGCCGAGCACCTCGCCCTTGGCGATGTCGAACGACACGCCGTTGATGGCACGCAGGGTGCCGCGGCGGGTGACGAATTCCACCTCGAGGTTGCGCAACGAGAGAACGGGCTGGGTCATCGGAGCTTCGGATTCAGTGCGTCGCGCAGCCAGTCGCCGAGCAGGTTGATGGACAGGATCAGGCCGGCGAGTGCAGCGCCCGGGAAGGCGACGATCCACCACTCGCCGGCGAACAGATAATTGTTGCCGATCCGGATCAAGGTGCCGAGCGACGGCATGGTGTCGGGCATGCCGGAGCCGAGGAACGACAGCGTCGCCTCGGTGATGATCGCGAGTGCGAGGTTGATGGTGGCGATGACGAGGATCGGGCCCATCGTGTTCGGTAGCACATGCCGCAGCATGATCTTGGGTGCCGGCAGGCCGATCAGCTGTGCGGCCGCCACGTAATCCTTGTTCTTCTCGACCATCACGGAGCCGCGCACGGTGCGGGCATATTGCACCCAGAAACTGAGGCCGATCGCGATCACGAGCACGCCGAGCGTGGCGGTCTCGTCGAGCCGGTTGCCGAGCAGAGATTTGGCGACGCCGTTGACCAGCAGCGCGATCAGGATCGCCGGGAAGGTGAGCTGCACGTCGGCGATCCGCATGATAACGCTGTCGACCACGCCGCCGAAATAGCCTGCGACCAGTCCGAGCGCGATGCCGAGCGCGCCGGCGAAGATCACGCCCGACACGCCGACCGCGAGCGAGATGCGCATGCCGTAGAGGATCGCCGAGAAGACATCGCGGCCCTGCTCGTCGGTGCCCAGCAGGAAGGGGCTTTGGCCGTCGGCGGTCCACAGCGGCGGAATCCGCGAGTTGATCAGCTGCAGCTGCGCCGGATCGAACGGGTTCTGGACCGCAAGCCAGGACGCGAAGATCGCGAGCAGGAAGAGCAGCACGGTGATCGCGGCGGCCACCATGGTCAGCCTGGAGCGACGGAACGAATAGAAGATGTCGCTGTCGAGCGCGCGCCTGAACCAGCCGGCGGCGGCACGCGGGCCTTCCGCGCTGTTTTCGCTGCGATGGGGAACGACGGCGTCAGACATGGATCGGTCTCTCGCCTTACGTCGCGCGGCTGACGGTCGCGCGCAGCCTCGGATCGACCACGGTGTAGAGGATGTCGACCACCAGATTGATGGTGACGAAGATCAGCGAGACCATCAGAAGGTACGCCGCCATGATCGGGATATCGACGTTTTGCACGGCCTGCACGAACAGAAGCCCCATGCCCGGCCATTGGAACACGGTTTCGGTGATGATCGAGAATGCAATAACCGAGCCAAACTGCAGGCCGGCGACCGTGATGACCGGAACCAGCGTGTTCTTCAGCGCATGGCCGAAATGGATCGCGCGCGTGGTCAGTCCGCGGGCGCGGGCGAAGCGGATATAGTCGGTCCGCAGCACCTCCAGCATTTCCGCACGCACCAGCCGCATGATCAGCGTCATCTGGAACAGACCGAGCGTGATCGCCGGCATGATCAGCGCCTTCAGGCCGGAGACGGTGAGGAGCCCGGTCGTCCACCAGCCGAGCTTCACGACCTCGCCGCGTCCGAAGGACGGCAGCCAGCCCAGTGTCACCGCGAACAGATAGATCAGGAGGATGCCGATCAGGAAGGTCGGCAGCGAAATGCCGATCAGCGAAATCGCCTGGAATAATCTGGCAAGGATGGTGTCGCGGCGCAGCGCCGAATAGACCCCCATCAGGATGCCGGCCACCATGGCGAACAGCGTTGCGCAGATGGCGAGCTCCAGCGTCGCCGGCATGCGCTCCATCAGCAGCGAGGAGACCGGCAGGCGGAACTGATAGGACACGCCGAATTTGAACTGCAGGGCGTTGATGAAGTAGCAGCCGAACTGCACGAGCACGGGATCGTCGAGGCCGAGCGACTGCCGGATCGAGGCGCGTTCGGCAGCCGAGGTGTCGATCGAGACCATCTGGTTCACCGGATCGCCGGCGAAGCGGAACATCGCGAACGCGATGACGCCCACGGCGAGCATGACGCCGACGGCCTGGAGCACGCGACGAAGAGTGAAAGCGAGCATCTCTACCTTTCACTGCTTTTCAAGCTTGGCGCGCGGCGTTGCGCGGCCGGAAAGCGAGAAGTCCCGGAAGCAGGCGCTTTCGGGACCCACTTGGCAAGGCGCACTCAATCACCCTGTTTGGTCGCCCAATAGAGCAGGACCTGGTTGTCCGCACGCTGGGTCAGCTTGACCTTGTTCGAGACGCCCCAGGCCAGCGACTGCTGGTGCAGCGGAATGTAGCCGTAGTCCCTGATGACAATGTCGTAGGCCTGCTTGATCAGCTGGTCGCGCTTGGCGTTGTCGGTCTCGACCAGGATGTTGTCGGCGAGCGCGTCGACCTCCTTGTTGCAGTAGCCGCCGAGATTGGCCTCGCCGCGGGTCGGATCCTTCGGATCGTTGCGGCAGCCGAGGATGTCGTGCAGCACGTTGTGGGAATCGGACGTTGCCGGCGTCCAGCCAAGCAGAAACAACGAGGTCTGGTAGCCGCCGGGTTTCAGGACCTTGGCGAAATATTGTGCCTTCGGCTGCGCCAGCAAATTCACCTTGACGCCGATGCGGGCGAGCATGCCGACCACCGCCTGGCAGATCGCGGCGTCGTTGACGTAGCGGTCGTTCGGGCAATCCATCGTGACCTCGAAGCCGCTCGGATAGCCGGCCTCGGCCAACAGCTTCTTGGCGCCCTCCGGATCGACCTTCGGCCGGGTGAACTCATTCGACAGCGGGTAGAGCTGGGGGGCGATCATCAGCACCGAGGGGGTCGACATGCCCCGCATGACGCGGGACTTGATCAGATCGACGTCGATCGTCTTGTAGAACGCCTCGCGGACGCGGATGTCCTTGAACGGATTCTTGCCCTTGACGTTCGAGTACAGGAGTTCGTCGCGCGACTCGTCCATACCGATGAAGATGGTTCGGATTTCCGGCCCGGTCAGCACCTTGGCGGTGCCGCTTGAATTGACGCGTTGGATGTCCTGGATCGGAACCGGCTCGATCACGTCGACCTCGCCGGAGAGCAGCGCGGCGACGCGCGTGGCGTCGGAGGCGATCGGCGTGAAGATGATCTCCTTGAGGTTATGCTCCGGCTTGCGCCAGTAGCCCGGGAACACCTTGAAGACGGTCTTTACGCCGGGCTGGTGGCTCTCGATCATGAAGGGACCGGTGCCGTTCTCGTGCAGCGAGGCGTAGCTCGGCGTGGTCGCGGACGCCGGAGTCGGCGCGACGGAGCTGTTCTCCTCGCACCACTTCTTGTCCATGATGTACCAGCTATCCCATTGCGAGATCAGGATGGGATTGGGCGAATCCAGCGTCACGTCGACGGTGTAGTCGTCGACCTTGGTGAACTTGGCATCGGCCGGAACGTTGCTGAGGAAGTTGGAGCCCTTGGCGCGGACGCGATCGGCGGAGAACAGCACGTCGTCCGCGGTGAAGGGGTCGCCATTGTGGAATTTCACGCCCTTGCGCAAATGGAAGCGCCATTTGGTCGGGCTCAGATTCTCCCAGCTTTCCGCCAGCGCCGGGATGATCTTCAGGTCCTTGTCGCGCGCGATCAGTCCTTCATAGACATGGGCATGATGCGCGATGGTCGTGGTTTCTTTCAGCGTATAGGGATCCAGCGATTTGAGCTCGCCCTGATTGGCGTAGCGCAAGGTCTGGGCTGATGCCGGCAGGGCACAAACGAGAAATGCGACGGCTGTCGCCGCAAACAAACGCCAACGTACCGACATGTAATTCTATTCCCCCGTTATTGTCTGCCGGTTGCTGACGTCCGGCTGATATTGTGGTGCATGTTGCCAGAGTTTGCTGCCCACGCAAGCGCGATTTCTCAAAGGGTTAGCCGGTTTGCGCGGGTGCGCCGCAATGACTAGGATTTCAGGATAAGGGGTAGCCGCGAGCGCGCGACATTCAACTTTCGGAGTGCCGGATGGCGGAATTGAAGGCCGACACTGTGATCCTGGGAGCAGGAATGGTCGGCGTCAGTGCCGCTTTGCACTTGCAAAAACGGGGCCGCGACGTGGCCCTGATCGATCGTCACAATGTCGCGGGCGAAGAGACGAGCTTCGGCAATGCCGGCATCGTCGAATACGCATCGATCTTCCCCTACATGTTTCCGCGCGACGTCGGCGAGATCCTCAACTACGCGCTGACCTGCACGCCGCACATGCGCTACCGCGTCGTCGACCTGCCGGATTTCCTGCCGTGGCTATTTCGTTACTACCTCGCTTCGTCGCCGCCGCGGGCGCTCGCCAGCGCGCATGCCGAGCTGCGTTGATCAGGCAGAGCCTCATCGAGCATGAGGCGCTGGTCGCGGAGGCGGGCGTGCCGCGTCTGCTGCGCAAGACCGGCTGGCTGAAGCTGTATCGCTCCGAGGCGTCGCTGGCCAAGGCGGTGCACGAGGTCACGCGCGCACGGGATTACGGCGTCGACAATGAGGTGCTCGACGCCAAGGCGATCGCGGCGCGAGCCGCAGCTGACCGGCGCGTTCGCGGGCGGGGTGTATCTGCCGACGCCGGGCTTCGTTCCGGATCCCGGCGGGCTCGCCAAGGCCTATGCCGCCCTGTTCGGTCGCCGCGGCATCTGGGCTTTCGGCCATCAGCATCGTGGCTTGACGCTTGGACCGGTCACCGGCCGGCTGCTCGCGGAGATGATGACCGGCGAGGCGCCGTTCGCAGATACCGGTCCATTTGCCGCGGAGCGGTTTGGTTGACCATAACGGATGATTGAGGCCGACTGGGGCCTCCGGCAGGTTGTGGTCGCTTGCATGACTCACCCTGTCGCGGTGATACTGATGCAGATCAGGCGCATGTGAGGAGGCGGATATGAAGGTCAATGTCGAGGTAGATTGCACGCCCCTCGAAGCGCGGCAGTTCTTCGGTCTGCCCGACGTGGCGCCGATGCAGACCGCCGTCATGGACAAGCTGCAGCAGCAGATGCTGTCGAATATCGAGAAGATCTCGCCGGAATCGCTGATGCAAAGCTGGTTTACCTTCGATCCCAAGCTCGCCGAGCGCTTCCAGGACATGTTCGTGGCGATGGCTGGCCTTGGCGGCATGGGCAAGAAAGACAAGAAATAGTGGCCGCCATGGACAGGAGCGCCGATGTGGCCGGACGCCGGTTGCGCCCACCGAGCCTGTTCCTGATGCTGGCCGAAGCGCGCGGCGTGCTCGAATTCAATTCCAGCCTGTTGCTGTCGCCGCTCTTGATGCAGGCGCCGAGAGGCGACGGCCATCCGGTCCTGACGCTGCCGGGCTTCCTCGCCAGCGACCTTTCGATGGCGCCGATGCGGCGCTATCTGAAGGAACTCGGCTATGACGCCTATGCCTGGAACATGGGCCGCAATTTCGGCGGCATCGCCACTAGGCGGAGCGCGTTGCGCGACCTCCTGAAGCGGATTCACGAGGCGTCCGGGCGCAAGGTCTCGATCGTCGGCTGGAGTCTGGGCGGCGTCTATGCGCGCGATCTCGCGGTGCAGATGCCGGAGCTGGTGCGCTCCATTATCACGCTGGGCAGCCCGTTTGCCGATGACATTCGTGCGACAAACGCGACGCGCCTCTATGAGCTGTTGTCCGGCGAGGCGGTGGACGACATCCCCGAAATTCGCGCGGCGATCGCCGGCGACATGCCGGTGCCTACGACCTCGATTTATTCCCGCACCGACGGCATCGTGAACTGGCGGACCAGCCGGGTGCGGCTGTCGGCGACGGCGGAGAACATCGAGGTGCATTTCGCGAGCCATATCGGGCTCGGCGTCAATCCGGCCGCGCTGTGGGCGCTCGCCGACCGCCTGGCGCAGCCGGAAGGCGAATTCCGTCATTTTGACCGGTCCGGCCCCTTTGCCATTGCCTATGGGCCCGCGGAACAGGCACTATCCTGACCGGACAACAAGAAGCGCCGCCAGGGCGCCCGCATGAGTTCTTGCTCTCGGGAGGAAACCATGGGCGACGCCAGGAAGCTGTCCTCGCTGGACGCATCGTTTCTCTATCTGGAAACGCCGGAGATGCCGATGCATGTCGGCAGCATGGCGATCTTCCGCCTGCCTGAGGATTACAAGGGCGACTTCTTCGAGGAATTCAAGGCGATGCTCGCCTCGCGGCTGCACATCGCGCCGATCCTGAAGGCGCGCCTGCAGAAGGCGCCGCTCGACATCGATCATCCGTCCTGGGTCGAGGATGACCAGTTCGACATCGACCGCCACATCTTCCGCGCCAGCCTGCCCGAGCCGCGCGACCGCGCGACGCTCGAGCGCATCGTTGGCTGGATGCACGCCAAGCTGTTGAACCGCGCCCGTCCGCTCTGGGAGTTCTACGTGTTCGAGGGCATGAAGGACAACGAGATCGGGCTTTATTCCAAGATGCATCACGCCTGCATCGACGGCGGCGCGGGAGCTGCGCTGACCAGCATGATCTACGACGTGACGCCGGTGCCGCGGCAGGTCGATCCGCCGAGCGCGAAAAAGGTCGCGCAGGAGCCGCGTGACATCGCCGCCAATCTGCTCGACGCTTATCAGCAGCTCTGGACCCAGCCCTTCGAGGCGGCGGCCGCGGCACAGAAGAGCCTGGAGCTGCCGCGCTCGGGCAAGAGCGACCTCGGCTCGATCCTGTTCGACAACGCCATGTTCCAGATCGAGAACGCGGTGAAGTTCGCCGGCAGCATGCCCACCGTGCTGAAGAGCCTGTCTGATGTCGTCGCCAAGATCGCCGATCCCAGGTCGCGCGAGAGCCTGCAGGCGATGTCCTCGCCGCCGACTATCCTAAACAAGGCGATCTCGTCTGAACGCAGTTTCGCCGGGACCTCGATCTCGCTGTCGCGGGCCAAGGCGGTGGCGAAGGCGTCCGGCGGCAAGCTCAACGATGTCGTGCTCGCGCTCTCTTCCGGCGTGGTGCGGCGTTATTTGATCAGCCAGGGCGCACTGCCGAACAAGTCGCTGACCGCGGGAGTGCCGATCTCGCTGCGCGAGGAGGGCAACGCCGAATCCAATAACCAGGTGTTCGGCATGATCTGCTCGATCGCGACCGATATCGAAGACCCCAGGAAGCGGCTGGAGACCATCATCGCGCAATCCACCAAATCCAAGGAAATGTCGCATCCGCTGCGCGCCCTGGTACCGCAGGTTTCCAACATCTCATTGCTGGGCGCACCGATCCTGGTCCAGGTCCTGTCGCTGCTGTACAGCCGCTCGGATCTTTCCAACGTGCTGCCGCCGGCGGTCAACATCACGGTCTCGAACGTACCTGGGCCGCGGCAGACGCTGTACGCCGCCGGCGCCGAGCTGTTGCACATCTTCCCGGTCTCGATCTCGACCCACGGGGTCGCACTGAACATCACCGTGCAGAGCTACCGCGATCAGCTTGATTTCGGCTTCATCGTGGGTGCCAACATCATTCCCCACGTGCAGGTTTTGTGCGACATGCTGCCGCTCGAGTTCGATGCACTCGAGGCGGCGTTCGCGCCTTCGCCTGCGGACATCAAGGGCGCAGCCGAATAGGAGGGGCTCTCAATGATTGAAATGCCGCAGCTGCAGTTCGCCGAGACCAACGGCATCCGCATGGGGTTCTACGAGGCAGGCCCCAAGACCGACACCCCGCCGGTGGTGCTGTGCCATGGCTGGCCGGAGCTTGCCTTTTCCTGGCGCCACCAGATCAAGGCGCTGGGCGTGGCCGGCATCCGCGTGATCGCACCGGACCAGCGCGGCTATGGCGCGACCGACCGGCCGGAGCCGGTCGAGGCCTATGACATGGAGCATCTGACCGGGGACCTCGTCGGCCTGCTCGATCATCTCAAGATCGACAAGGCGATCTTCGTCGGTCACGACTGGGGCGGGTTCGTCGTCTGGCAAATGCCGCTCCGGCATCCGTCGCGGGTCGCCGGCGTGGTCGGCGTCAACACGCCGCATTGGGATCGTGCGCCGATGGATCCGATCGCGCTGTTCCGCCAGCGCTTCGGCGACCAGATGTATATCGTCCAGTTCCAGGATCCGGCACGCGAGCCGGACCGCATCTTCGGCAGCCGCGTCGAGCAGACTTTCGACGCATTCATGCGCAAGCCCGTGACGCGTCCTCCGGGCACGCCGGAGGAGCAGCCGATTGCCGGCGTCGGCGCGTCGGCCCGGCTCAACCTCGCGTTTCCGCAGATGATCGCGAACTACGACGCCAGACATGATCCGCGCACGCCGATCTTGTCGGCGGAGGAGAAGAAGGTGTTCGTCGATACCTTCACGAAGACCGGCTTCACCGGCGGTATCAACTGGTATCGCAACTTCACCCGCAACTGGGAACGTTCGGCCGGCCTTGATCATCATGTGCGGGTGCCGGCGCTGATGATCATGGCCGAGAACGACGCGGTGCTGCCGCCGTCGGCCGCCGACGGCATGGAGAGGCTGGTGCCGGACCTCGAGAAATACCTGGTGCGGGACAGCGGCCATTGGACGCAGCAGGAAAAGCCGGACGAAGTCAGCGCCAAGCTGATCGAGTGGCGTAAACGAAGGTTCGGGTAGGCATCATCCTGAGGTGCGCGCCGGCTTCGGCGCGCCTCGAAGGATGGGCCGGCGGTTAGCCCAGATGAGACAGAGGCGTAGCTCGGATGAAGCGAAGCGAAATCCGGGGGCACGTCGATCCGCGGGCGGAGCCGACCCGGATTGCGCGGAGCCTGTCATCGGGCGCGCATTCGCGCGACCCGTTGGCTCCATCCGGCTCCCTGCTAGCCCGCATTTCTCAGTGCGCCCCGACGGCGCGCATCACCAGTGGAGGAGGATTCCACCCAGATAGTTGTCGATTGATCTGGTAGCTGACGAGCGGATCGGTCGGGTAACCGGCCGGTTCGAAGCCTCGTGACAAAGGCCGCCTTGGGCGGTCGAGCAATCCAGCGGGCCGTAATATGAGTGAAGTCTGAGCAGGCCTCGAAAGTGAAGATGCGGATGCCGACCCGCCTGAGATACGGGGAAGGCCGTGTGGATAGGGAAGCAATCGACGTGCGCACCTGTTTGATCCGCCGGGGTAGTGGACTCGGCACGCTGGAAGGGCGATGCGGGTAATCGGGGGAGACCCGCAGCGGGCGGAGGTCGCGTCTTCAACGTCGCAATTGGCGGCGGCCTGCAGCGGGAGTCGGACAGGGACGCGGTACCGTTGAAACCGGGTAATGCCGGCGGAGGGAAGGTCCCTGACTTCTGGTGTGCTTTCAAAGACGGTGAGGAAACAGGTGATTGGCGATGAGCCTCGAAACGCCTGAAAGGATCAGGACCCTTCAGAGAAAGCTCTATTGCAAGGCGAAGGCGGAGCCTGCCTACCGCTTCTATTTGCTCTACGACAAGATCTGCCGTGAGGACATTCTGCGCCACGCCTACGCGCTGGCCCGTGCCAATGCGGGTGCGCCTGGTGTTGACGGGGTGACCTTTGAGCAGATCGAGGCGTCGGGCGTGGAAGCATGGTTAGCGGGGCTGCGCGAGGACCTCGTTTCGAAGACGTACCGACCCGATCCGGTGCGGCGGGTGATGATCCCGAAGCCCGGGGGAGGCGAGCGCGCGCTCGGCATTCCCACGATCCGCTGTCGCGTCATTCAGACTGCCGCCAAACTCGTGTTGGAACCGATATTCGAAGCGGACTTCGAGGACAGTGCTTATGGCTATCGTCCGCGTCGCAGCGCGGTCGATGCGATCAAGGAAACGCACCGGCTGATTTGCCGGGGCTATACCGACGTGGTTGACGCCGATTTGTCGAAATATTTCGACACGATCCCGCATTCGGACCTCCTCAAATCGGTGGCCCGACGCATCGTTGACCGGCATGTGCTGTGGCTGATCAAGCTGTGGCTGCAAGCGCCGGTCGAGGAGCGGGACGGCAACGGGAAGCGGCGCATGAGTGGCGGCAAGAACAGCAAGCGCGGCACACCGCAAGGCGGTGTTGCAAGCCCGCTGCTCTCCGTCATCTATATGAACCGGTTCCTGAAGCATTGGCGATTGACCGGACGCGGCGAAGCCTTCCGCGCCCACATCGTCTCGTACGCCGACGACTTCGTCATCCTCAGCCGCGGCTATGCGCACGAGGCTCTGGCGTGGACGAAAGCGGTGATGACGAAACTCGGGCTGACGCTCAACGAGGCGAAAACCTCGGTGAAGGATGCCCGGCGCGAGAGCTTCGACTTCCTTGGTTATAGCTTCGGGCCGCATCGGTACCGGAAAGATGGCCATTGGTATCTGGGCGCGAGCCCGTCCAAGAAGAGTGTTCAGCGGCTCAAAGCCAAGGTGAGCGATATCCTGGTCCCCGGCAACACCGGGTGCTGGCTTGACGTGCGTGACCGGCTCAATCGCTTGTTGCGAGGCTGGAGCACGTACTTCGGCTACGGCACTCGGAAACCGGCGTACCGGACCGTCGATAACCATGTGTACGAACGGGTCCGCGGATTCCTGGTCCGACGTCACAAGGTGCCGTCGCGTGGCACCCGCCTCTTCCCGCGAGAGGCTGTGTTTGGCGCGCTCGGGGTCTTGCACCTCCGACGCGTCCACTTGGGACCGCCGCCGTGGGCCTTGCACTGAAGCCAGTCGGAAAGCCGGATGCGGTAGCTCCGCACGTCCGGTTTGATGAGCGAGGAAGGGAAACGGGGCGTTGCCGAATGGCCCAAGCTACCGCGCCCTTCCCCGACTCTACCCCGAAGAGGCAGACGAGATCAATAGGCTCGTCGATGAAATCCTCAGCAGCAAGGCAAGTTGGATCGACAGTGCAGGGAAGGAAGCCGCGCGAACCGCCTGAACGTGGCCACGTCGCGTGCGAAATGCCTCTGCATTATGGTCGCCTTGACCTTGCCCCACAGGCTTAATCCAGCCAGAAGTTCGTTCTGGCCGACGACAAGGACCAGAGCGTGAAGCGCAGCCGCTTTTCGGAAGAGCAGATCATCTTGATTTTGAAGGAGCACGAGGCCGGCGTTTCGGTCGCCGACCTGTGCCGCAAGCACGGCGTCAGCGACGCCAGCATCTACAAATGGAGGGCGAAGTTCGGCGGTATGGAGGTGTCAGAGGCCAAACGGCTGAAGGCACTGGAGGATGAGAACACGCGGCTGAAGCGGTTGCTGGCGGATGCCATGCTCGACAATGTCGCGCTGAAGGATTTGCTGGGAAAGAAATGGTGACGTCCGCGACTGAGCGGAAAGCTGTCGCCCATCTCATGGATGCCCACGGGATGAGCGAACGGCGGGCGTGTAAAACCATCGGCGGCTGCCGCATGACTATGAGATACAAGACGATCCGGACGGACGACGGCGGCCTTCGCCAGCGATGAAGGCGATCGCTCATGAGCGCCGCCGCTTCGGCTAACCGACTGCACTTCTGCCTTGAGGGAGCTCAGCGTGCTCGTCCAGTCGCTGATCGAGCGGAGCGAAAGCGGTCAGTGCTTGTGCCCGGCAGAAATAATAACGACGCAAAGCGGACCGAATCTTTGCGGCCGGCCCAGCACCGGAGGAGAGGCTCGAGCTGCAATCAGTAATATAAGGATGCGTTGGGAGCGGGCTGCACCTTGATAAGCTCCCCCCGATTTGGCACTCTTGGACTCGACACGTCATCTGATCGAGGGCGTTATGCATAAGTCATTTTGTGCGATCATTGCCACCGCGGCTTCAATTGTGGTTCTTTCATCGACTGCGGCGCGATGCGGAGAGTATCCGTTTGGTGATCCGCCTTACCGGCTCGACTACTGGAGCGAGCCTCAGATTGAATCAGGCTGCTGGAAATGGAATTGGCAGCTGTATCAGTGGCAGGACTATTGTCCCGTGTACGTCTACCCCAAGGCTTATATGTATCCGCGCGCGTCACGCGCGGTGCTTCGCACCAAGGGGTGAGGACGACCTTCCGGATGATTGGGCCCGCGTCGCGCCGACCGAGCTGACGCGGGCATGCGCGCTAATGCGCGATGGTGCACGCCACCTGGCGGTGCTTTCCGAAATTGAGCAACGCGTTTTCCCGGAATCCGTCCAGCCAGATGCCGTGACCGGCGTAGCGATAGCCGACCCCCATCGGAACGAGCCGCACGCGTACGCCGCTGTGATGACCGGTGCGAAGTGAGGCCGTGACCACCTCACCTTCCACGCTTACCGCATGCGGGCATAGCGGGTACCGACGGCCATTCTCGCAGGTGAAGACGATCCCCGAACAGTTGCCGACCGACGCCGGTTCCGACGTCATCAGGCCGAGATCGGCGGCAGCCCCCGGCCGAGAATTGCAAAACAGCGTCGCAGCCAATGCCAGAACGCCAGCAACGGTGTAGCCAAACCGAATATGCATCAGAGCCGCCCTCGTCAGCGATAGGGAAAGTAATTGAACAGAAATATCTCGCTTTAGATGAGCAAAAATATCCCCCAAGGTCAAACCCGTCCGGCGCGGCCCGCAAGATTGTCGGCCTGCCTGTTGCAAGCATTCGGCCTGGCCGTGCCACGGAGCAGGGACCACCCGGAGGCATACCGGACGGCTGGTCCGGCGTCGACGGTCCGGCAGCTAACCCTGCGTTTTGTGGAGCCGACTTGGCGTGTCAATTAGAGTTGCTGGGACATTGGCTGCAACGGCGGACCTCGAGCCGTTGGCCGGAGCGGCCAGGTGTTGCAACTTTGCTGCAGTGAATCGGAATCAGATCTGCTCCGGCTTCACTGCGGCGCCACGCCTTTACTCGCCACAATTGGCCTGCAACTGGTGAGGAGATGCCGAATCATCTTCGTGGGGACTTCGTTAAGGGCTTGGTCCGAACTGCATCGCATGCGGTTCGGAATACCATTTGGGGGTGGGAATGATCTTCCGGAATGGCATCGCATGCATGCTGCTGACGTTGACGATCGTCGCGGCGCTATCGGCTGAGGCTCACGCACAGACGTCATCTCTTCCTCGGCCGCAGAACGGCAAGGAAAGCGCGGTTCGCTCCAGTCAAGACGATCAATCCTTCTCTGGCCCCAGCTTCCGCAAGGGCTTGTGGCGCTTTGTTAGAACGCTCGATGTCGTGAGAGGCGTCAACAAGAACGTGAAGTCTCGGATCATCGACAAGGAGATGACGCGCTGCGTCGACCCAACCCAAGCGATGAAGGCCACCTTCTCCTCGGGATCTGTCGGAAGCTGCGTCTCGGACAAGCCTGAAAAGGTCGGTAACAAATATACATTTGGGCACCGATGCGACTACATGGGCGCGGTCAGCACGGTCATCACTGTGCGCAGCGACGAGGCCTATACCGAGCTGAACGAAGTCACGACTGGCGAGCATCCCAAAACCGACCTGGTGGTGGCGACGAGGATCGGCGATTGCGACGACGGCGCGGCGGTCAATTCGGAAGAGTTGACCCCATCGCACCTGGACCACTAGCCCGGGGATCTGCCCGACAATCAGCCGTCAGGTCGTCGCTTAAGAGGGGGCGGCCGCAAGGTTCTGGGCCGCTCCTTTGGGACGAGAGTTTCTTCGGCCTGCCGCGAGACGCCGCGCTGCCGGTGTCGTTCCCCGCTCATCCGACGCCGAGAATTCGACCGTCGAGAAACTTTAACCATGCGGCAAGCATTTACTTCAACTTAACACGAAGTGGCATGGAATGATGCCGTACCAAAGCAAGCGCAGGCTTCGATCCGGAGCCGCGCAACCCCCGCAGTGCAGCCGATAGGGAATCGATAAATGATCTCCGGTGACGGCTTCGGGCGGTCGAAGATTTTCGCACGCTCCCTTTGCGCCACGATCGCCTTCTCCGTGTCCTTGCTTGCCTCGCACGGCGCGGCAGCGGACGAGAGCTTTGGCGGACCGACCTTTCGAAAGGGGATGTGGCGTTTCGTGCGGACGTTGGAAATCGTCACATCCTCAAACGTTCGGCAAAAGCTGCTTGAGCGCGAGATGACCCGATGCGTCGATCCAACTCAGGCGATGAAAGCTACGTTCGCATCCCCTTCCGTTGGAAGCTGTCATTCTTCGAAGCCGGAGAAGATCAGCAACAAGTACATCTTTTCCAACAGATGCGACTATATGGGGCCGGTCAGCACCGTCATTACGGTTCTCAGCGACGAAGCCTACACTGAAGTCAACAAAATCAATGTTGGTCAGGCACCGAGGACCGACCGGGTGGTCGCCCGCCGAATCAGCGATTGCCATGAGGGCAGTGCTTCGCCTGGCCAGCCGACGGCCGAACGAGGAGACGTCTCGCAAGGGCGTCAACTGGAGCTGGACGAGGGCGAGCCGCTCTGACGCGGGTGTCTATCGCCCGATCCTTTATCATCAAGGCACACTTGGTTCGGGCTTGGACAATTCCGTCGCCTGTGGCGCGATCAGATTTTTTGCTGCCCCCCTGGGGCACTGACCTTGACGGTAAACTTCTGAATTTCGGTACGTCCGCCCTGATACTTGACCTCGATGGTCAGGGTGTCATCGCCGACAAACTCGGGCGGTGCCTTGTAGAAGACAACGTAAGCGGGCACCTCGAGCGCCAGGCAGGCCTTGTAGTTGGTTGCTTTCGCTTTCCCAGACTTGACCACAACCTTTCCGGCGGCCGGAGGGCTGACCAGGCGAATGGTCGGCAGCGGTCCCGACGTGCAGTCAGGCAACACGTTGAGGTAGATGCCGATTTGGGTGTCTCGGTTAGCCTGGGTCCGAACTGAACGTTCGATCGTGGTCTCTGAGGCAGCGGGGCTTTGCGCGAATCCGGCGCCTAGAGAGCTCCAGAGCAAGGCTGCGGCACACGCCTGAGAGATCACCCGCATCGACCACTCCAAATCGCCAGACAAGGCAAGCTTAGCCAGGCTGTACACGGCCAGTGGGCCAAGTCGACCTGGCTAAGCCTTTGTTCTTTCAGACCAGGCCTGTCCGATCTTTACCACACTGCGACGGAAAGTATTGATTAACCAAATAGATTTCTTGACCGTCGGTGGGGTTAACAATAGCTTAAATCTAAATTTTTCGACAAGCTTTCCTCTAATCGTTTTTTCGGAGTTGATAATGCAGGGTCAGTTTCAGGTTGCTCAGGCCGCCGGCACCGGAAATTCCGCCAATTCTGCTCCCGTTCGAATTTACAAGCTGACGAAGCCGCTGACCGATCAGGCGGTAATCGTCAATCTTGGGTACGACCAGAAGGTGCAGGTCGATTTTTCGGCGATCGCCAAGGAAAAAATCACCTTGGTCCACATCGGCGAAAAGCTGATCATCCTGTTCGACAACCAGTCGACTGTGACTGTCGAGCCGTTCTTCGATTCGCGCTCGGACCCGCTCAGCAACATCACGGTTGAGGTGGCACCGGGTCGCGACGTCTCGGGCCAAGAGTTCGCGACTCTGTTTCCGATCAGCACAGACGCCTCCGTGCTGCCGGCAGCCGACAATGGCGGCAACGCGAACGGCAACGCCCAGGCGTCCGGTGCGAACTTCAGTCCATTTGCGATTGATGCACTGGATCCTGTGCCCACCAATCAATTGGCTGGGCCGGAAACGCTGCCGAATTTTACGGACACACAGCCGACAGGCTTTGTGCTCGAGCAGACTTTCGTCGCACCGACCATCGCGGTCAATTCCACGGTTGCACTCACGCTAAGTGACGCAAACCTGACGGCAACGACCAACAACGGCTTCAATGGCACCGCGCACAGTGCGGCGTTGACGAGCGTAAAGGGAAACTTTGCCGCTGACTTCACCGATACAGCGGGAAGCACGGGCATCAGCTCGGTGAGCTACGCGCTCTCGATTCCCGGCAACGGCACCCCATCTGGTTTAATCGATTCGCAGACCCAGCAGCAGGACGTGCTGGTCCAGGTCAACGCCACGACGATCGAGGGGCACGTCGGTATCGCATCAGGTGCGCTCGCCTTCACGATTACTGTCGACCCGACGACGGGCGTGGTGACGTTCACCGAGGACCGAGCGGTCAACAACAACGGCACCGGTGCCACTGGCGTATCGCTGGCGGCCGGAACCGTGACGTTGACGCAGACGGTCGTGGACAATGATGGCGGCACGGCTTCTGCGAGCATCGATCTCGGCACCAAGCTGTCGATCACCGACGACAGGCCGATCGTCACGGTGGTGCCGGGCAGCGAGCCGTCGCTGATGCTGAGTGAGACGCACCTGACGGCTGCGACCAACAATGGGGTCGACGGCACGGCGCATAATTTGGCGCTGACCTCGGTCACGCACAGCTTTGCCGGTGCTTTCAACGACAATTTTGGCGCGGACGGCAGCGGTCCGACGGCGCTCGATCCGCATCCCGTGGTGTACACGCTGTCGATCGGCAATGGCGGTCTGTCGGGGCTTGTGGATTCGCAGAGCCAGCAGAACGACGTGCTGGTGCAGACCAGCTCCAACACGATCACCGGCTACGTCGGCAGCCAGGCGAGCGGCCTGGTGGCGTTCACCATCACGGTCGACGGCTCGGGGAACGTGACGTTCACCGAGGACCGTGCGGTCGACAACAACGGCACCGGCGCGACCGGGGTGTCGTTCGCGGCTGGGGCGGTGACGCTGACGCAGACCATCACTGATGGCGACGGTTCGAGCGCGAGTGCGAGCCTCGACCTCGGCGCCAAGCTGTCGATCACCGATGACGGCCCGACCGTGACGGTGGTGGCGGCGAACGAGCCGTCGCTGACGCTGAGCGAGACCCACCTGACGACGGGGACCAACCCGGACAGCGGCACCGCGCCGAGCCTGGCGCAGACCACGTCGACGGGCAACTTCTCTGGCGCCTTCACGGACGTGGCGGGCGCCGACGGCATCAAGTCGACGGCCTATTCGCTGACCATCAATGGCGGCAGCGGCACCGCGTCCGGCTTGGTCGACTCTCACACCCAGCTGAGCGACGTGCTGGTGCAGGTCAATGCCACCACGATCGAAGGCCATGTCGGCAACGCCGCCGGCGCGCTGGCGTTCACGATCTCGGTCGATCCGTCGACCGGCATCGTCACCTTCACCGAGGACCGCGCGGTCGATCAGCCGCAGAGCGGCAGCAATCCGTCTGCCACTCCGGCGCTGTTCACCGCCGGTGTGCTGACGCTGACCCAGACCGTGACCGACAATGACGGCACGACGGCCTCGGCGGGCCTCGACCTCGGCGCCAAGCTGTCGATCACCGATGACGGTCCGACCGTGACGGTGGTGGCGGCGAACGAGCCGACGCTGACGCTGAGCGAAACCCATCTGACGACGGGCACCAACCCGGACAGCGGTACCGCGCCGAACCTGGCGCTGACCACGACGACGGGCAACTTCTCGGGCGCCTTCACGGACGTGGCGGGGGCCGACGGCATCAAGTCGACGGCCTATTCGCTGACCATCAATGGCGGCAGCGGCACGGCGTCCGGCCTGGTGGATTCCCACACCCAGCTGAGCGACGTGCTGGTCCAGGTCAATGCCACGACCATCGAAGGCCATGTCGGCAGTGCTGCCGGTGCGCTGGCGTTCACCATCTCGGTCGATCCCTCGACCGGCATCGTCACCTTCACCGAAGACCGCGGCGTGGATCAGCCGCAGAGCGGCAGCAATCCGTCTGCGACGCCGGCGCTGTTCACCGCTGGCGTGCTGACGTTGACGCAGACCGTGACCGACAATGACGGCACGGTGGCTTCGGCCGGCCTCGACCTCGGCGCCAAGCTGGCGATCACCGACGACGGTCCGACCGTGACGGTGGTGGGGAAGGCTCCGACGCTGACGCTGAGCGAGACCCATCTGACGACGGGCACCAACCCGGACGACGGCACCGCGCCGAACCTGGCGCTGACCACGACGACGGGCAACTTCTCGGGCGTCTTCGCTGACGTGGCGGGCGCCGACGGCATCGAGTCGACGGCCTATAGCCTGACCATCAATGGCGGCAGCGGCACGGCGTCCGGCCTGGTGGACTCCCATACCCAGCAGAATGACGTGCTGGTCCAGGTCAACGCGACCACGATTGAGGGTCATGTCGGCGGCATCGGCGGCGCGCTGGCGTTCACCATCTCGGTCGATCCGTCGACCGGCATCGTCACCTTCACCGAAGACCGCGCCGTGGATCAGCCGCAGAGCGGCTCCAACCCCTCTGCCACTCCGGCGCTGTTCACAGCCGGTGTGCTGACGCTGACCCAGACCGTGACCGACAATGACGGCACGGTGGCCTCGGCCGGCCTCGATCTCGGCGCCAAGCTGTCGATCACCGATGACGGCCCGACCGTGACGGTGGTGGCGGCGAACGAGCCGACGCTGACGCTGAGCGAGACCCATCTGACGACGGGGACCAACCCGGACAGCGGCACCGCGCCGAGCCTGGCGCTGACCACGACGACCGGCAACTTCTCGGCCGCCTTCGCGGATGTCGCGGGAGCCGACGGCATCAAGTCGACGGCCTATACGCTGACGGTCAATGGCGGCAGCGGCACGGCGTCCGGGCTGGTCGACTCCCATACCCAGCTGAGCGATGTGCTGGTCCAAGTCAACGCTACCACGATTGAAGGCCATGTCGGCAACGCCGCCGGCGCGCTGGCCTTCACCATCTCGGTCGATCCCTCGACTGGCATCGTCACCTTCACCGAAGATCGCGCCGTGGATCAGCCGCAGAGCGGCAGCAATCCGTCTGCGACGCCGGCGCTGTTCACAGCCGGCGTGCTGACGCTGACGCAGACCGTGACCGACAATGACGGCACGGTGGCCTCGGCCGGCCTCGATCTCGGCGCCAAGCTGGCGATCACCGATGACGGTCCGAGCGTGACCGTTGTGGCGGGGAGGGAGCCGACGCTGACGCTGAGCGAGACCCATCTGACGACCGGGACCAATCCGGACAGCGGCACGGCGCCGAACCTGGCGCTGACCTCGACGACCGGCAACTTCTCGGCCGCCTTCACGGACGTGGCGGGCGCCGACGGCATCAAGTCGACGGCCTATTCGCTGACCATCAATGGCGGCAGCGGCACGGCGTCCGGCTTGGTCGACTCTCACACCCAGCTGAGCGACGTGCTGGTCCAGGTCAGCGCCACCACGATCGAGGGCCATGTCGGCGGCATCGGCGGTCCGCTGGCGTTCACCATCTCGGTCGATCCCTCGACCGGCATCGTGACCTTTACTGAAGACCGTGCGGTTGATCAGCCGCAGAGCGGCTCGAATCCGTCCGCCACACCGGGGCTGTTCACCGCCGGTGTGCTGACGCTGACCCAGACCGTGACTGACAACGACGGCACGGTGGCCTCGGCCGGCCTCGACCTCGGCGCCAAGCTGTCGATCACCGATGACGGCCCGACCGTGACGGTGGTGGGGATGGCTCCGACGCTGACGCTGAGCGAGACCAATCTGACAACGGGCACCAACCCGGACAGCGGCACGGCGCCGAACCTGGCGCTGACCTCGACGACCGGTAACTTCTCGGGCGTCTTCGCGGATGTGGCGGGCGCCGACGGCATCAAGTCGACGGCCTATTCGCTGACCATCAATGGCGGCAGCGGCACGGCGTCCGGCCTGGTGGACTCCCACACCCAGCAGAATGACGTGCTGGTCCAGGTTAATGCCACGACGATCGAAGGCCATGTCGGCAGTGCTGCCGGTGCGCTGGCGTTCACCATCTCGGTCGATCCGTCGACTGGCATCGTCACCTTCACCGAAGACCGCGCCGTGGATCAGCCGCAGAGCGGCAGCAATCCGTCTGCGACGCCGGCGCTGTTCACGGCCGGCGTGCTGACGCTGATGCAGACCGTGACCGACAATGACGGCACGGTCGCTTCGGCAGGCCTCGACCTCGGTGCCAAGCTGGCGATCACCGACGACGGTCCGAGCGTGACGGTGGTGGCAGGGAGGGAGCCGTCGCTGACGCTAAGCGAGACCCATCTGACGACCGGGACCAATCCGGACAGCGGCACTGCGCCGAACCTGGCGCTGACCACGACGACCGGCAACTTCTCGGCCGCCTTCGCCGACGTGGCGGGCGCCGATGGCATCAAGTCGACGGCCTATTCGCTGACCATCAATGGCGGCAGCGGCACCGCGTCCGGTCTGGTGGATTCCCATACCCAGCAGAACGATGTGCTTGTCCAGGTCAACGCCACCACGATCGAAGGCCATGTCGGCGGCATCGGCGGCGCGCTGGCGTTCACGATCTCGGTCGATCCGGCGACCGGCATCGTCACCTTCACCGAAGACCGCGCGGTCGACAACAATCTGGCGGCTGCCTCGCTGACGGCCGGCGTTCTGACGCTGACGCAGACCGTGACCGACAATGACGGCACGGTGGCCTCGGCCGGCCTCGACCTCGGCGCCAAGCTGTCGATCACCGACGACGGTCCGACCGTGACGGTGGTGGCGGCCAACGCGCCGTCGCTGACGCTGAGCGAGACCCATCTGACGACGGGGACGAACCCGGACAGCGGCACGGCGCCGAACCTGGCGCTGACCACGACGACCGGCAATTTCTCGGCCGCCTTCACGGACGTGGCGGGCGCGGACGGCATCAAGTCGACGGCTTATAGCCTGACGCTCAATGGCGGTAACGGCACGGCATCGGGTCTGGTGGACTCCCACACTCAGCAGAGCGACGTGCTGGTCCAGGTCAATGCCACGACAATTGAAGGCCATGTCGGCAGCGCCGCTGGTGCGCTGGCGTTCACGATCTCGGTCGATCCCTCGACCGGCATTGTGACCTTCACCGAGGACCGTGCGGTCGACCAGGCGCAGAGCGGCTCGAATCCGTCCGCCACTCCGGCCCTGTTCACCGCCGGCGTGCTGACGCTGACGCAGACCGTGACCGACAATGACGGCACAGTGGCCTCGGCGGGCCTCGACCTCGGGGCCAAGCTGGCGATCACCGATGACGGCCCGACCGTGACTGTTGTGGCAGGGAGGGAGGCGTCGCTGACGCTGAGCGAGACCCATCTGACGACGGGCACCAACCCGGACGACGGCACGGCGCCGAGCCTGGCGCTGACCACGACGACCGGCAACTTCTCGGCCGCCTTCACGGACGTGGCGGGAGCCGACGGCATCAAGTCGACGGCCTATACGCTGACCATCAATGGCGGCAACGGTACGGCGTCAGGGTTGGTGGATTCCCACACCCAGCAGAATGACGTGCTGGTGCAGGTCAATGCCACCACGATTGAGGGTCATGTCGGCGGCATCGGCGGCGCGCTGGCGTTCACCATCTCGGTCGATCCGTCGACCGGCATCGTCACCTTCACCGAGGACCGCGCGGTCGATCAGCCGCAGAGCGGCAGCAATCCGTCTGCCACTCCGGCGCTGTTCACCGCCGGTGTGCTGACGCTGACCCAGACCGTGACCGACAATGACGGCACGACGGCCTCGGCGGGCCTCGACCTCGGCGCCAAGCTGTCGATCACCGATGACGGTCCGACCGTGACGGTGGTGGCGGCGAACGAGCCGACGCTGACGCTGAGCGAAACCCATCTGACGACGGGCACCAACCCGGACAGCGGTACCGCGCCGAACCTGGCGCTGACCACGACGACGGGCAACTTCTCGGGCGCCTTCACGGACGTGGCGGGGGCCGACGGCATCAAGTCGACGGCCTATTCGCTGACCATCAATGGCGGCAGCGGCACGGCGTCCGGCCTGGTGGATTCCCACACCCAGCTGAGCGACGTGCTGGTCCAGGTCAATGCCACGACCATCGAAGGCCATGTCGGCAGTGCTGCCGGTGCGCTGGCGTTCACCATCTCGGTCGATCCCTCGACCGGCATCGTCACCTTCACCGAAGACCGCGGCGTGGATCAGCCGCAGAGCGGCAGCAATCCGTCTGCGACGCCGGCGCTGTTCACCGCTGGCGTGCTGACGTTGACGCAGACCGTGACCGACAATGACGGCACGGTGGCTTCGGCCGGCCTCGACCTCGGCGCCAAGCTGGCGATCACCGACGACGGTCCGACCGTGACGGTGGTGGGGAAGGCTCCGACGCTGACGCTGAGCGAGACCCATCTGACGACGGGCACCAACCCGGACGACGGCACCGCGCCGAACCTGGCGCTGACCACGACGACGGGCAACTTCTCGGGCGTCTTCGCTGACGTGGCGGGCGCCGACGGCATCGAGTCGACGGCCTATAGCCTGACCATCAATGGCGGCAGCGGCACGGCGTCCGGCCTGGTGGACTCCCATACCCAGCAGAATGACGTGCTGGTCCAGGTCAACGCGACCACGATTGAGGGTCATGTCGGCGGCATCGGCGGCGCGCTGGCGTTCACCATCTCGGTCGATCCGTCGACCGGCATCGTCACCTTCACCGAAGACCGCGCCGTGGATCAGCCGCAGAGCGGCTCCAACCCCTCTGCCACTCCGGCGCTGTTCACAGCCGGTGTGCTGACGCTGACCCAGACCGTGACCGACAATGACGGCACGGTGGCCTCGGCCGGCCTCGATCTCGGCGCCAAGCTGTCGATCACCGATGACGGCCCGACCGTGACGGTGGTGGCGGCGAACGAGCCGACGCTGACGCTGAGCGAGACCCATCTGACGACGGGGACCAACCCGGACAGCGGCACCGCGCCGAGCCTGGCGCTGACCACGACGACCGGCAACTTCTCGGCCGCCTTCGCGGATGTCGCGGGAGCCGACGGCATCAAGTCGACGGCCTATACGCTGACGGTCAATGGCGGCAGCGGCACGGCGTCCGGCCTGGTGGATTCCCACACCCAGCTGAGCGATGTGCTGGTCCAAGTCAATGCCACGACAATTGAAGGCCATGTCGGCAGTGCTGCCGGTGCGCTGGCGTTCACCATCTCGGTCGATCCGTCGACCGGCATCGTGACCTTCACCGAGGACCGCGCGGTCGACCAGGCGCAGAGCGGCTCGAATCCGTCCGCCACGCTGACGCTGTTCACCGCCGGCGTTCTGACGCTGACGCAGACCGTGACCGACAACGACGGCACGGTGGCCTCGGCCGGCCTCGACCTCGGCGCCAAGCTGGCGATCACCGATGACGGTCCGACCGTGACGGTGGTGGGGAAGGCTCCGACGCTGACGCTGAGCGAGACCAACCTGACAACGGGCACCAACCCGGACGACGGCACGGCGCCGAACCTGGCGCTGACCACGACGACAGGCAACTTCTCGGGCGTCTTCGCTGACGTGGCCGGCGCCGACGGCATCAAGTCGACGGCTTATAGCCTGACCATCAATGGCGGCAGCGGTACGGCATCCGGTTTGGTGGACTCCCACACCCAGCTGAGCGATGTGCTGGTTCAGGTCAGCGCGACCAAGATCGAAGGTCATGTCGGCGGCGCCGCTGGTGCGCTGGCCTTCGTCATCTCGGTCGATCCGTCGACCGGTATTGTGACCTTCACCGAGGACCGTGCCGTCGATCAGGCACAGAGCGGCAGCAATCCGTCGGCCACCCCGGCGTTGTTCACGGCCGGGGTGCTGACGCTGACGCAGACCGTGACCGACAATGACGGCACGGTGGCCTCGGCGGGCCTCGATCTCGGCGCCAAGCTGGCGATCACCGATGACGGTCCGACCGTGACGGTGGTGGCGGCCAACGCGCCGACGCTGACGCTGAGCGAGACCCATCTGACGACCGGCACCAACCCGGACAGCGGCACCGCGCCGAGCCTGGCGCTGACCACGACGACGGGTAACTTCTCTGGCGCCTTCACGGACGTGGCGGGTGCCGACGGCATCAAGTCGACGGCGTATAGCCTGACCATCAATGGCGGCAGCGGCACGGCATCCGGCCTGGTGGACTCCCACACTCAGCAGAGCGACGTGCTGGTCCAGGTCAATGCCACCACGATCGAAGGCCATGTCGGCAGCGCCGCTGGTGCGCTGGCCTTTGTCATCTCGGTCGATCCGTCGACCGGCATTGTGACCTTCACCGAGGACCGTGCGGTCGACAACAATCTGGCGCCCGCCTCCCTGACTGCCGGCGTGCTGACGCTGACGCAGACCGTGACCGACAATGACGGCACGGTGGCTTCGGCGGGCCTCGATCTCGGGACCAAGCTGTCGATCACCGACGATACGCCGCATTTCGGTGAAATTGACACGGCGATCATCACGGACTCGGCAGGTTATTCGGTGACGGGCAATATTACCTTCGTTACCGGTGCCGACGGCTTCGGAACACCCGCGGCCAGCCTGGTCGGCAATACGGCGCCCGCCGGTTTGATGTTTGATGGCCAGGCGGTGAGCTACTACGTCGATCCGAGCAATCCCGAGCTCCTGATTGCCTATATCGGTACGGATCACACCATAGCTGCCGATCAGGTCTTCACCCTGTCGCTCGATCCGAGCAACGATCAGTATACGTTCACGTTGCTGCAGCCCTTCACCGAGAGTTCGCTCCTGTCCGTGACAGGTGCAACCTCGTTCGGATCGGGACCAGCTCAGGAGCAGATCCTGACCTCCAATGGAAATGAGGTGGCCGTCATTTCCGGCTCGAACAGCGGCGGCGCAGCGTCAGTGAACGGCTCGACCGCAGGATGGGGCGTCGATAACAACAACTTCGACCCCGGCGAGAAGATGTTGTTCGACTTCACGAACAATGCCCAGTTCACTCCGGGAGGGGCTACGGGCTTCACCCCGGTGGCAGGTACCTTGGATGCCAATTTTACGTTCTCGAAGAGCTTCAGCTTCAGCTACGTCGAGACATACGGCCATTACGTTGGGGGCACGTTCCACGTTGATGGTACGATCACCGGAACGGTCAACAACGTCAGCAGTTGGACCAGCCCAACGCTTTCCACGGCGCTTCCTGGCTACCAGGCCGGGGACCAAATGGGTTCACTTCAACTGAGTGACCTTTCCGGACAGTCAACCAAGGTGGACTTGACCGGCGTGGATGTACTCACGACCATCAATGTCTCGGAGAATCTCAGCTTTACGGTCCACACGACTGACGGTGACGGAAGCACTGCGGCCCCCGGTACGATCAATGTCGATATCAACGGCGGCACCAGCCTCTCCGGAACCGGCAACGAAGTTCTTGCCGTCGCGCCCGGCGACACCGTCACCCTGACGGGCAACAATAACACGATCCAGTTCGATCATCCGACTGACGGTGGTACTTTGGGGATCAGCGTCACCGGGTTCAATGCAGCCACTGACGCCATCTCCGTGTCGGCGGCGGGCTTCACCGCAGGCAGCATCACGTTCGGCGAGGTCTTCAACAATACCCAGGTGCAAAACAGCACGTCGAATGCGTTCACCAATAGTTCCGAGCGCTTCCTGTTCGATAGCACGAACCATACGCTCTACTATTCGCCCGACGGGACGACAGCGCACGAGCAAGCGCTGGCTATCCTGAACGGCGTTACGCAGATCAACGCGACGAACATCCACGTCGCGCATTGAAATCCGAAGCCAATTGACTTCGGTTTCTGATCTGAGCTGTTCGCCCCGGATTCGATCCGGGGCGAACGGAGAGGGATCTCGGGCGTTCTCGCTTACCCAAGACCAACCGGAGCCGGTCCGGAAGACAGTTAAGTCACCGGGCCCTCACATCCACAGCGGCAACGAGTTCAGTTCAACAGCGCCGTCGTTCGGCTCGTTCAATCCATTCCATTCCCCAGCATCATTGTCCTTCGCCGCAGCGGGGACGGCCTCGACTTCGCCCGCGAGCAGCGGGCGCTTCACGTAGGGGGCTGCAAGGAGACCGACCCCGTTATGGTCGATCGCGAACAAGGGTGTAAGGCCTAGAGCATCGGAGTCCTCGAGCAATTCCGGGCGCCTGCTGTCCAGGATCAGCCAGCGGCCATCGAGACGAGCAGCCAGGACCGCATGATCCTGCCCAAGCGAACGATCGCGGCCCAGCACCAATCGCAGGTCATCGCGCGGGAAGCCGGCTTGCTGCAGAGCCACGTATTTGGCGATTGCGTAGTCCTCGCAGTCGCCTTTTGCGGTTGCAAATGATGCCAACGGCGCGCTCCAGCGATCCGCTTCGCCGAATTGCGCATAATCGCTGACGTAGCGGATGGCGGCGTTGACGCCAAGATTGGCCTCTTCAAGCTGAGCTCGGCCAGACTTCCCCTGGACGGCACTGATCAGGCGCAGGAATTGCGCGGCGTTGGGGGGGCAGTCCTTGGCGCCGTCGCGGCAACGATCCAGGACGGCTTGTTCTTTCGCCATGTCGGCTTCGAGGCCGCGCCATTTCCGCCACAGCATCCCGTCGGGCGCGCGGAACGTGAACAGGCCAAATGGCTCCGTCCCTCGCGCCGGTGCTTCCTTCGGAGCAGGCATTGCATCGGTTGCGACGTTCGCCGGCGTCAGCGATGCGAGGCGCGTGGCGCCCGGGCCGCGCCCCTTTTGACGATCGATTTTCGCAAGGACGGCGTCGATGGTGAAGAACGTCGCCGCGGCTCGCACCGGTCTGGCGTCGGTGCCCGACGCAGACTCGCTGGAGTCAGCCCCCACGTCGTCGGCGGCTCGCGCAGTCGTTGAAACCGAATATGCACCCAGAGAAAGAATGAACGCAGCAACAAGTGCGGGTGAGCCCGGCTTCCGCAATCTCAAGCGCGGTGTCATGAATGACGTCCCCTGTGTCAGGGACGTCGTCAACGTCTTTGCGTCGATCTGCCGTCCCTATCTGTTATCGGGACGGAGGGTGCAGCCTTGGCCGCTTAAGCGGGGTTAAGGTGCGCTGCGGGTGGGGGGAATGTCCGTAATGCGGTCAACGGCAGGTTGGCGGGATCGTTCGAAGTTGAACGATCGGAAGATATCATCCGTTAAGCAAATCTTGGCCCGCCTCAATGCTCGCGCAGCGCCTCGCTGCGCAACGTGCGCGCCGGCTTGAGAAGATAGTCGAGAACAGATTTCCGACCGGTCAGGACTTCGACGGTCGCGACCATTCCGGGAATGATCGGCAACGGCTTCTCTTCCGTGCCCAGATGGTTCTTCTCGGTCCGCACCATGACCCGATAGAACGTTTCCGGACGCTCGGTCCTTTCCTTGTCGTCGACAATGGTGTCGGCGCTGATGCGCTCGACCTTGCCCTTCAGGGAGCCGTAGACCGAGGAATCATACGCGGAGATCTTCACGACCGCGTCCTGATCGGGCCGGATAAAGGCGATGTCCTGCGGCCTGATCCGGCTCTCAACCAGCAATGTATCGTCGAGCGGAATGATATCCATCAAATTGGCGCCAGGCTGCACCACCGCGCCGATCGTGGTGACGTTCAGTTTGTTAACGATGCCATGCACCGGAGCTTTCAGATCCGTCCGCCGGACGCGATCCTTGGCGGATTTGAGATTTTCGTCGAGCACCGCGAGGTCTGCTCTCGATTTGGCCAGGTCCTCATCGGCCTGGGATCGAAACGAGGTGGTGATGTTGGCGATCTTCGCTTGAGCCTCGGCGAGTTGCCCTCTCATGTCGGTGGCTTGTCGATCCAGCCGCAACATCTCGATCTCGGGCACAACCTTCTGATCATAAAGCTTGCGGGTGATGGCGAGCTCGCGGTCCAACAGCTTGAGCGTGCCCGTGAACCGCATCACCTGCTGGTTCAGCACGTCGATGTCCTGGGCCACCTTTTGCTGCCGCATCTTGAAGACACTGCTTTCGGTTGCGACGGCCGCCGGCACCACCTTGTCCAGTTGATCGGGAAACACGACTTCGCTGCGTCCCCTCGCTTCGGCCTCAAGACGCGCAACCCGCGCCGCCATCGCCGCGCGCCGCTCCCTCACTTCACCAAGCTCGGCGGCAAATTTGGTGTCGTCGATCCGCATGAGCGACTGGCCCTGCTCAACGATGGCTCCTTCTTGCACCAGGATATCACCGACGATGCCGCCCTCGAGGCTCTGGACCACCTGGGTCTGTCGCGATGGCACGACCTTGCCGTTGCCGCGCTTCACCTCGTCCAGGATCGCGAAATGCGCCCAGACGAGAAACACGACCAGAAGGGTGAGGGAGGCGAGCAGCAGCATGCGCGAGGTGCGCGGCGTGCGCAGGCTCGCAGCTGCCCGGATGTCATTGGCGAAGGCAAAATCAGACTGCGGCATTGGGTTTCTGCACCACGGTTGTCGTTGCCGCAAAGCCGGGTTGCGCCACCGTTGGCACCGCCGCGGGTCTACCCTGCAAGAGCGCCAGAACCTTGTCGCGCGGTCCGTCGGCGATCAGGCGGCCCTGATCAAACAGCAGCAGCCGGTCCACCATGCTGAGGAGCGAAAGCCGGTGGGTGGAGATGATAATCGTCATCCGCTCGGAGCGGATCGCCTTGAGGCGCTCCAGAAACTCGTTCTCGCTGCGGACGTCGAAGTGTGCGGTCGGCTCGTCGAGGAACAGGACCTGCGGCTTTCTGATCAGCATACGGGCGAGCCCGATGGCCTGCTTCTGCCCGCCGGACAGGCTGCGTCCTCCCTCGGAAATCGGCATGTCGTAGCCCAGCGGGTGTCCGGCAATGAAGCTTTCCACCCCCGACAGACGCGCTGCGGCGATAATCTCCTCGTCGGTCGCTGCCGGCTTGCCGAGCGCAATATTGTCGCGCAGCTTGCCGAAGAACAGGTCGGTATCCTGCATCGAGAACCCGATGCCGGTGCGCAGATCCGACGGGTCGTATTGTCGCGAGTCGATGCCGTCGACCAGGATGCGTCCTTCCTGAGCTTCGTAGAATCCGAGCAACAGGCGCCCGACCGTGGTTTTTCCGGAGCCAACGCGTCCGATGATGCCGACCCGCTCGCCGCCCTCGATCTTGAACGAGACCTTGCTGAGGGCTTCGTCAGCGGAATTGGGGTAGGTAAAGCTGACGTTCTCGAAAGCGATCCGGCCGTCCTGGATCTTTCGTGAAACGTAGGTCCGCTGGGGCGATCGCTCACGCTCCAGGGACATGATGCGGTCGATCGATTTCAGCGCGGACAAGGTCTGCGTTCCCCGGGTGATCACCGATGTGATGCCCGCGATCGGCGCAAGGATACGGCCGGCCAGCATATTGGCTGCGACCAGCGCGCCGACCGTGAGGTGACCATCGAGAATGAGAAAGACGCCGACAATGATCAACAGCAGGCTGGTAATCTGTTGGGCGGCGGCGGTGGCCGACAATGCCAGCGATGCCCAGAAGTGCACGTCTTCTCCTGATCGCGCGGTCGCCGCAACCGACCGCTCCCAGATCGTCTGCATCCGCGCCTCGGCACCGGCCGCCCGAACGGTCTCCAGCCCGGCGAGGGATTCGACGAGCACGCCGTGGCGGGCCGAGGATTCGGCCTGAAGCCGCTTCATGGCCCGGTCCAGCGGGCGCTGCATCGCCAGGCCGACAATCACCATGACCGGCAACATCAGCAGCGGGATGAACGCCAGCAGCCCTGCAATCGTGTACAGGACCGCCACGAACAAGACGGCAAACAGCAAGTCGGTGGCGGATACGACGCCGCCCGACGTGAAGAACTCCCGCACCGAGTCAAAGTCGCGAATCTGATTGGCGACAATGCCGACGGAGGTCGGCCGCTGCGACATCTTCACCGACATCACATGTTCGAAAATATTGGCAGCAAGAACGACGTCGGCGGTCTTGCCGGTCACGTCGATCATGCGGCTTCGCACCATGCGAAATATGAAATCGAAGAGGATCGCCAGTCCCATCCCAATCGACAGCGCGATGAGCGAGGGTATCGCACCGTTCGGAACCACGCGGTCGTAGACGCTCATGATGAACAAGGGCGTCGCCAGCGCGATCATGTTGATCAGGAAGGCGGCGATAGCGATGTGCCCGTAGCTGCGCCAGTGGGCCTTGACGACGGACCAGAACCAGTGGTTTCGCGGAAGGTCGGCGGCGGCTGCGGTCCGGGCGTCGGCCTCGACCGTCGCCCTGATCAGGAATGCGTAGCCGGTATAATCAGCCGCAAGGGCTCTCAGGTCGCGGAGCTCCGGAGCAAAGGGACTTAACAGCGGGTCGAGGACCTTGGCGCCTTTCTGCTGCTCGTCGAAGCCGAGAAGGATCAGCGCGGTCCCGTTCTTCATGATCAAGACAGCGGGAAGCACCAGCGCGGGGATATCGGTCATGTCGCGCTTGATGGCCTCCGTCTCGAGACCTGCGCGCCTGGCGGCGCGGTCGTAGAGCGAAACGGACAACCGTCCGTCCACGATAGGGAGACCGCCGAGAAGCGCCTCGCGGCTGACGGCGCGGCCATGATGAGCTGCGAGGTAGGTCAGCGAAGCGGCGAGGGAATCATCGCCCGGAGGGCGTTGCCGGCCTTGCGCGGCAGGCTGCGAATTGAGGTCATCTGCCGACAGCGGCTCGCCGGCGTCGGCCGCCGACTTGGGAGCTCGAAATAACAACTTGCAAACCCTTAAATGGCCAAAAGGGGAGTTTCAAAAATCGCATTCGATCAGTTCGGCCAGATTACAGCAAAAAACGAACGAAATCATCGAATCTTGCTTTAAGAGTTAATTAGGAAATGGAAAAGGGCCCCTTTCGGGGCCCTCGCGGAAGCCTTGATCCCGTTGCCGCTACTGAGCCGAAGTGGGGAAGGCCGACAGCAGCCAATGCGGCTTCGTCGAGGCATAGGAATTTACGTTCGCCGCTGATGGATCCGCGTAGATGACGTTCGGCTCGTCGGTAGCGCTCTTTTGCTGTGTGGCCCATTCGGGCGTGCCGGACACGGCCGCAGTCGCCGTCGAACTGGGCCAGCGGTCTGCGAACCCGGCATTCTTCGGCTGAGCTTCCGCGTAAGCCCTGGCGGGGCGAACCGAAGCAGCGGGTGCCGGAACAGCAACATGCACCGGCTCAGATCCTGTCTGCGGCAGGTCCACGCGCAGGGTCGGCAACGTGTAGCGGGGCAGGCCGTACTGAAGCACATCCACCGGAGCAGCATCGACCGGCGGAGGCGCCTTCAGATATTCGATCAGAGTCCCCATCGCTGCCAGCAGCTGATAATCGGCGAAAACGACGACGCCGCGAGCAGAGGTGAGCGAAACCGACGCGTTGAAGAATTGGTTCTGCGCGTTCAGCAGATCGATCAGGGAACGCTGACCGAGCTCATATTCCTTCTGGAAGGCCGCGATGGTCTTCCTGTCTGCATCGAGCTGGCGCGTCAGTGCCGCAATACGCGTGGCCGTAATAGTACGGGCATTCCACGCCTTGTCGATCGATTCATAGGCGTCGCGCTGCAGCCGGGCGTGGCGCATGGTTGCCTCGGTGTAGCGCTCGGCCTTCTCCGAGCGATTCCAGGCATCCTGTCCGCCACGGAAGATGTCCCACGACATCACGACCTTGCCGCTGTAGTCCTCATGGGTCACGCTGGGAAGCCCAGGGTTCGTGACGTAAGGGAAGGAGTTGTCGTAGTGCGTTGCGCGTCCCTCAAGATAGAACTTCGGGCCGAACAGGCCGTCCGTGGCCCGAAACTCATGCTTTGCGGCATCGACGTCGGACTGAGCCGCCGCGATCGTTGAATTGAACCGCAGGGTTGTCGCCAAAGCTTCGTCGCGGCTGTGCGGCAAGCCGGCGAGAGGTGCCGGGAAACGGAGATTGATCGGCTCGAGGCCGACCACCTTCCGATACTTTGCCCTGGCATCATCAAGGCTGCGCTGAAATTCCGCGAGCGCCGCGCGAGCGTTCTCGACGCGCTCCCGCGATTGCTCCAGATCGCCTTCGCCAGCCCGGCCACCCGAGAAGCGGGAGTTCACGTTTGCAAAAATCTTCTCGTGGTTTGCGACGTTTTGCTGCGCGAGGCTGACGAGGCGCATGTAGCGCACGACGTCCACATAAGCCTCAGCTGCGTCGAGCGCCAAGAGTTCGGTGCGCTCCTTGACGCGGGAGGCCGCAGCGTTCACGCGTGCCGTCTGACGCCAGACCTCATGGATCGACGCGAAGCCGTCCCAGAGCAGCTGCCGCACCACCACTGATTCCTGGCTGCCATTCCGCCACGGTCCTGACCCGGCGGTGGGGACCGTCAAATTCGTGCTGATGACGCCGGGCGGTTGATCGAACTTTTCCGGTCCGTAGCTGGCGTCGATGCGCACCTGCGGCAAAAGCGTGCTCTGCGTTTGCCTCAGCTCGCTTTCGGTCGCACGCCGGTTCGCCGACGCCTCGCCAACCCCCGGGTTGGTCTGCATCGCCTGGCGCAGTGCGTCGTTAATGGAAAAACCGTCAGCACATGCCGGGCTGGCCGCTAGGCAGAGGCCCGCGATTACGATGTATGCCGGTTTCATTATCCGCCCCTGCTCGCAAAAAAAATTAATTGGAATCTACCGAAACCGTAACAAATGAAGGTTCCAGAACCTATGACATTTCGGCCACACAACCGCCCTAAGTGAGCCGGGAGCTGTCATCCGTCCGTGAAAAATAGTCCTTAGATTATGAATAGAATTCAACGATTTAGGATGCGATTTGCAGATCAATCAGGTCGCGCGCAGGCAGCAATACCCTCGTCAAAATAGAAAGGTCGGTTAAGCCAGTCCTAATTCAGCCAGTCCTAACAAGAGCGAGCCAACCAGCCGCCGGGCCTATTGCTCCCGACAGGTCGCAATGTAGGTGGCCACGAAGGGAGACTGGGTTTTGTTGTCCGACGACAGGTCTCCAGCACGGCTCGTGAGCTTGTAGAGCGCGTTGCTGCCGAAATAGAATCTGAAAATCTCCGCCGTCGTTTCGTCCACCCGGGTGGCAAAGATCGACCCAGCATCACGTTGGGCGGCCGCAAAGACGTAGGTTGTGAGCTTCGCTCCCTTGCCTTCGGGGGCAACAGACGTTCCCCACGTCACCGAGAATGTCTGGCCATCGATCACAACGGCTGGTCGGACGTTATCCAGATCGTCGTCGTTTCACTGGGCGTCGTTGCCCGAAGGATCTAGTTCAATCCGCTTGCCCCGTGGCGGGTCGCAAGTAAATCGTGAGGGCGTGAGCGATCGCTGCAGTGGTCGTGGCCAGGAACAGGAACAGACAACCGACCGATCTCCGCATTGGCTTTCTCCCTGCCGTTCGTATTCGTCGTCATACTGACGTTTCCGCCAGGGCTTGCGCAACTCGACGATCGCCGGGACCAGCGCGGTCATGATCTTTGCGCCGCTTTGGCACGACGCGAGCGTCGCGAGCGCAGCATGACGCACGCCCGACGGGCTGGCTACCGGAGCGGCTGGTTTTCCTGCCTGTGCTTTCCGTCTCGTACCCTTTGTTGCGGGCTGTGTCCTTGGTGCGAACGGGCAGGCGTTACTCTGGCGCGATCGGATGCGGTGGCCGCTCGATCAATGGCCTGAGGCTGTCGAGCTCAAGGAACACATCAGCCTGCCGCCGAAGCTCGTCTGCTATCATGGGAGGCTTCGTGCGAATACTGGAGATGACGGTCACGCGGACCCCCATCCGACGAATTGCCTCGACGACGGCCCGCAAATCGCCGTCGCCCGAAAACAGGAATGCGTGGTCGATGCGGCGCGCGATCTCCAATGCGTCGACGGCAATCTCGACGCCGACGTTGCGCTTAATCCTTCGCCGTCCTTCGCCGTCGTCGTGCTCTCTGGCTGGCTTGGACCGAACCGCATACCCATTGTAGTCGAGCCAATCGATCAACGGTCTTGTGCTCGTGTACTCGCCATCATCTTTCACCACGGTGTAGAAGTAGGCGCGGACCAATCGTCCGTGCTTGCCGAACTCCGAAAGCAATCGCCGGAAATCGACCTCAAAGCCGAGGCTCTTGACGGTGTTGTGCAGATTCGCTCCGTCAATGAAGAGCGCAATACGATCGGTCATCTCAAATCCCCTTGACGTCGGATCGTTCGCTGTGTGCTTCGCTCTGGGGGCTCGTTGAGCGTATAGGGGTGAACGTTCCGACGGAAATATCCGATCCTAGAGCATGAAATCGGTCAGGAAGAAGAGGAAGTTTCGATAGTGCCGAGGCCGGCAGTCATCGCTCGTCCCGCATGTTCGCGGGCGGATGCGCATGACTGTGGGATCGCCGACGGGTGCCGGGTTTGGTCCCCTGCTGACATTGCGAGCGACGACCGATCCCTTCGGTCCCCGCTAGGGGGCCAGCCCTTGGCGGACGGGCAAAGGGCGTCAAGGATCGGCCGAGTGAATGCAGCGATATGGGTCCTCTTGCGGCGAAGCGAGGCATGTGGCGGCTTGAGGCGCTGACGGCGCCGCCGCCCATCTGAGTAGATTGAGACTCGGCAAGACGACTGTGCGTGCAGCGAGCGTCTCCTGCCGAAGTGGCGCCCGCGCCCGCAGCGCTTTCACGCTCATAAGGTTTCTATTGCGTCGGCAACAAAAGTATACTTAAAATTAAATTGTTGCGGCGGTGCCGTTCGCGCCGACGCTATTTTTGTGCCCAAAGCGATTTTTCCACCGACACGATTTCTACGCCCAGACGGGGGAGGGCGGTCTGCATTACCGATATGGGTCGAGACAGTTGACATGCGCTCTGCATGCACGCGGCCCCTTTGCGTTCACCATCCGACCCGTCCTTTCGCCTCACCAACGATGAGCCGATTACGGCTGGGTCTTGGCAACCATTTTTGTGTTGTTCTTACAGGGATTTCTCATGTCCATTTACAAGTACGATGCAAGCACCAACACGTATGTTCTCGTTGATGATTCTTCGCTTCTCGGCACCGATTCTTCACTCGCCGATCTTTCTGTTGCCACCGATCTTTCCGACTATGCGCCCGGTTCGACCGCCAGCGTCACAGCGACTGTCGGCGTGGGTGATACTGTGACATTCAATGTAAGCGACGTGGCGGGAGCTGCCGTCTCGGGCACCAACCAGCCTTGGACGGTCACCGATGGCGGTCCCGGTGATCTTGATGGGATTGCCAATGGCGTGATCCAGACCTCCTGGGCGGTCGGACTGGATGCAGCCGGCCAGTCCTTTGTCCTAAGCGCGACGGATCAGACGGTCGGCGCCATGGTGACGACCAGCTTCACGGACAGCCCGCACACGCCGGTGCCGGCTGTCGTTCCTGCAAATCTGACCAACGGCATCGTGTTTCTGACCGGTGATACCAACACGTCGACAGGCACCGGAATCTTCCCATCGTTCGTGCAGATTCAGGCAAGTCCGCAAGAAGGCGGCGTCGAGCAAGCCTTCAACACCGACGCCGCGCCCGTTGAGGATAGCGGAAGCTCGCCGCAGCACAATCACAGCCTTCTGCTGAGCGCCGTCCCGATCGTCACGGTCAACGGCGTCGACTATCGGGAATTCCGTCTCGATCTGAACGAGCAAAGCGATCCGATCAGCCTCGATAAGCTGCAGATCTATGCCGCGACGTCCGGAAACCTCACCTCGCTGGCCGGGCTGACCCAGATCTACGACATGGACGGCGGAGCGGACGGGAAGACCGGCGGCGGCGACGACGTCAATGTGTCCGTCGGCCTGACAGCGTGGTCATCGGGCAGCGGGCACAGCGACTACAAGGTCCTGATCCCGAATTCTTATTTCGCTGGGACGGACCCGGGAGCCTATATCTATCTCTACTCGCAGTTCTCGAACGCGGACGCGGGATTTGAGGAATGGTCGGTCGGGCCGACAAGCCCCGCAGGCACCACGCCGGCTGCGGTGGTGGGCATCGACAAGCAGGTTTCGGTCGATGGCACCAATTGGCAGGACGTCGGCGTGTACGGCACCATCGCCGGCAGCGACGCCGCGCCGACTCTGCTGGCGGGGTCGACCGTCTACTACAAGGTGGTCATCACAAACGAAACGGTCCCCAACGCGTCCGATCTCAATCCCAAGATGCTGGTTTCGTCGTTGACTGACGATCCGGCGCTCAGCTTTCAATACCAAAGCGGCGATACGAACAATAACGGCCTGATCGACCTCGGCGAATCCTGGATCTACACGGCGTCGACCACAGCGGTTGATGGGTTGCAGCCGGGCGGCAACGGTCAGAAGCTGCAGATCGACACCGCGACGGTGACCGGCACCGTAACCGATCAATATGGAACGACCACCGGCACAAACAGCGACCAGGCCAACTACATCGGCGTGACACCGAAGATCGCGATCGACAAGGTGACGGTCGACGGCACGCTGGATGCGAACGGCAACCTCGTCCTGGCGGACGGCAAGGGGGCTGCCGGCGACAACCTGACCATCATCGCCGGCGAGAACATCATCTGGGAGTACAGGGTCACCAATCCCGGCGATGTCGCGCTGTCCAATGTGACGGTGACCGATGATCACGCGGGCGTGACGCCCACGAGCCTGCTGAACGGCGACGGCTTCAATGTCGGCGACACCAACGAGGACGGCAAGCTCGACACCAACGAGACCTGGATCTACACGGCTGCCGGGGTCGCGATCGACGGTGCCTACACCAACAAGGGCACGGCGAGCGGCAGCTTCACCGACAGCACCGGGCATATGGCGACGCCGACGGCCAGCGACTCGTCCGGCTACACCGGCGTCAATCCTGCCATCGCTATCGACAAGGTGACAACGGGCGTCGACTCCGTGACTGTCGTGGACGGCATTGTAACGTCCACGCATGCGTCGACCGGTGATGGTCTCAGCTTCCTGGCGGGCTACGGGGTTACCTGGACCTACACCGTCACGAATTCCGGCGACGTCGCGCTGGCGAACGTCGCCGTGACGGACGATCAGCCCGGCGTTTCGCCCACCGCCGTGCTGCAGGCCGATCACGTTCACAATGTCGGCGACATCAACGACAACGGATTGCTGGATGTCGGTGAGAGCTGGATCTTCACGGCCTCCGGGACCTCCGTCCTCGGCAACTACAGCAATACGGGAACAGCGAGCGGGTCGTTTACCGATACGGCTCATCATACTGTCACCCCTACAGCCAGTGATCCCTCAAGTTACATCGGCACCTTCACCGAGCAGGGCGGCACGCTGACCCAGGGATTCTGGGGCAGTCATACCGATGCCTGGGATGGGACGCTGGGCAAGGAAAGCAATTCAACCAAGAGCGCTTATAGCAGCGGCGTGCTCTCGGCCCTGGACGTCAATCCGCGGCACGACGGTAATCTCCTGCTCGGCGATTCCAACCACAACGGTGTGGCGGACGATGCCCACGATCTGCTGATCTCGGACGCGTTGGCGGCGTCGATTCTGTCGTCGAGCACGAGCGGCGATGCGCGCATCATGATGCTGCAGCAGACGATTGCGGCGCAGCTGAACATCGACAACGGCAAGGCAGAGCCGAACGACCTGATCGACGAAGCGGTGATGTGGCTGACCGGCAAGGGCGCCTGGAGCGGCAATGGCTTCACCGTCGACGCCGACATTAACGGCATCATCGATACGTCCGGCGGCAAGCTCGCCGGCTCGGCGGTGTCGACCAGCGGCAATGCCTGGCAGAAGTACGTCGACGTGACTGATCCATCCTCGGGCATCGCCGACTGGAATGGCGGCAAGGAAGCCGACGGCGAAGGTCTCAAGAACGCGCTGATGTGGTGGAATGACGGCCACCTCGTGACCAGCACGTCGGGACAGGTCGCCTACGACACGAACGGGACGTCCGCTGGCGGCATCAATCCGGCAACTGTCAATCTGAACACGCTGGACGAGTTCTGGCTGACATTGCACCAGCAGACGTCGTTGACCGGGATTGCCTGATCGTTTGCGGATGGATGGACGACGATGCCGAACGCGGCCGGGTGCTCCGCGCCGGGCCATGCTCGGCCGTCGTTCCGTCATACGGCTCGATGGTTCGATCGGGCATGACAGTTGAACGGGTTCGCGATGACGGGCCCGTCGCAGCCGACTGATCAATCCGGCCTCCAGAACAAGGAGCGCAACCGGGAGCGTCGGTCACCGCACGCACGGCGCCTTGCCGCCTTGCCGCTCTGCATCATGCTGGCCGCCTGCGGGGGGGGGGGGGGGTCGCCAGGCCGTCGAGGAACAGGCCGATCCGGCGCCTGTCAATTTAAACGCTGCACTGGCGGATTGTCGCAATGCCTTTCCGGATCAAATCGTGCAAGCTGTGGCGCGTGCCTCATGCGTGGTTAAGGCGATGGACCTGGTGCGGCCCTTGTTGCCGTTTCCGGAACTGCTCGACCGGGAGAACGCCTTGCGCAGATCGCTGGCCGAGCAGGTTCAAGGCGGAAAGATCTCTCTGCTCGAGCGAAATCTTCAGATGCAGAAGCTGCATTTGCAGATCCTGGAGGAGGAGCGAAGCAGGCAATCCTCCGCGCCGGCCGACTCCGGCAAGCAGCCATTGGCGGTGACGCAGTGGCGGCAGTCCAATCCGGAGGTGTGCGGGCGGCTCGGAGGTGATACCGCGAATTGCTATTGAGCCGGGCAATGTTGAGAGCCATTGAATCCCGCCCCTGGGCACCACGTCGATTTTCATCCTTTAATCCTGTTGCGCTTTTTGGCGATGTTGTCCTGTTCGGACCGCACCGCTGATGTTGGCGGGACAATTTTGTTCGCGGTAAGTGCCGCGGCAAGTCTCGTGGCAGCCTCGTTGGCGAGGCGTTTCTGGTCCGCGCCGCGCGTGTAAGTCGCCACCCGTTTTCGGCTCTCCCAGCCAAACAGCGCCACAAGTTGTTCATTTGTTCGTCGGTCGCGCCTAGATCGGCGGCGATCGTTGCCCCGGCCCTTCATGGCCCGCGCGCGCTGCAATGACGGAGGCCAGCTGCATCGTACCAATCTCGGAAACAGTTCCCGAACCCCGCATCGCTGAACAGTTGCCGAAACCGGTAACGATATAGTTGAGTCGGTCAATCTTCGATATCGATCATCGACGGAAGCGCTGGCAGTACCGGTTGGCTCACGTCCTTCGCTGCTTTACCCACGTGTCGTGACTTTCTTCGGCGTAACCTCAGCCATCCGTCCTTGACGTGCTGCGGGCCCATTCGGAGTACGTCAGCGCGGCGCTGACCCGTGAGGAGCAACAGGCAAGCGCGAGAACCGCCGGCGAACCGACCCCGTAGTGATCGATGGACTTCGCCAACTTCATCCAACGTGCAGGTGTGGAAGCCGCCTGTAGCGATGGGAATGTAGGGGACAGCCTTCGCCGGATTGTCCCTCGCTTCGTCGAGACTCATCAAATGATCAAATACCGCGCTAGGCTTTGAGGAATTCATTTCGCCGCCTCAACGAACGTTTCGAGCGCATCGATCTGACGCGCCGCAAAGACGATTGATCCCGCCGCACGTTTGTGAACCAGTTCACAATCACGCTCCCGATGCGGATGGGGCAGCTAACCTTGATCGGTTAGGTTAAGGACAGAAACATCTTTGCGGCGTCTGCAATTAAAATTGAGACCACGCAAGCTGGGATAAGGCTCAGCGTGTCGCTTGGAATGCTTTAGAATTCTATTACGCGGCGACGTTGTTGGTTTTCCAGTTGCGCTTAACCCTTCGATTTTTAGAAGTGATTTCAATCATGACCCGTTCGCTGAAAAAAATTCTGGACTGGGATGTTTCTGCGGGGGATGACCCGGCGCAAGCAGTTGCCTGTGTTCTCTTAATACTTGTCTCGGTACTGCTATTTGTTAGCGGTGACGGCGAACCCCCTGGGTTCGATTTTTCGTGTTTTTGGGCTGCGGGCACGATGGCGCTCGATGGCCACGCGGCGTCCGCCTACGATTGGGAGCAACTGCATCAGCAAATTGTTGTTCGGATGCAACTGATCAATCACGTCTCGTATCCCTACGATCAGTTTCCAATTCCGTTTTTTTATCCGCCTGTGTTTTTCTTGGTATTGGCGCCCTTGGCGCTCCTGCCGTTTCCGATTGCGTTCTGGGTTTGGAGCGCGGCAAAGCTATTTTGCTGGCTCCTCGTTATCTATGCCATCCGGCCACGCTCCGCCGCGCTCCTGCTGGCGCTCGCCACTCCGCCCATCTTCTACGATATGTTTCACGGCCAAAGCGGGCTGCTTGCGGCATCGTTGTTTGGTGGCATCTTGTTGACATTGAATAGGCGTCCAATCTTCAGTGGCTTCTTGCTCGCGTTCCTTATCTTCAAACCTCAATACGGCATTCTTCTCCCTTTCGTGTTGGTCGCCACCAGGCGTTGGAGCATCATCATCACCACCGTTTTGGTAATGCTGGCCCTAGTGCTGCTCACCGGAGTCACCTTCGGCTGGGATACTTTCAGGGCATTTGGTGAGGCGGCTACTTTTGGAACGACACGGTTTCACCTTAGTGGAGGGCTAGCATGGTATAATTTGTCGAGTGTTTATGGACTACTTCGGCTGGTCGGCTTTGGTTACGGAGTGGCCTTGTCGTTCCACATAGCCGTCGCGTCAGCCACGGTGATTTGGGTGGTTGTCATATGGAGTCGCAACGTCTGCTTCGCCATTCAGGCGGCCAGCCTGCTTGTGGCAACGCCGCTCATTTCTCCTTACTTTGCCATCTACGATCTGCCGATCCTAGCGATGGCGTTGGTCTTTCTCATGAACGCGAACATGGATCAGGTCTCGCTGCTCTCGAATCGACGAGCCCTCCGGATCGGTCTCAGTACCATAATCGTACTAGGATACGCTTTCCCGTTCGTGCTCATGCCCGTTGGTCCGTTTATGTGCGCGACCATGATTGTGATCGTCTGGATGAAAATGCGGCAACTCGAGGCTAGCGGGATAATCATAAGCGAGCAGCCGCGAAAATCTGCAACGGTCCGAGGCTATTAACTCGGGTCTACCCAATTGCGGCGGCGCGCCAATGACGCCGCCCAGGCTGCCTGCCAACCAAGACGTCAAGTGCACTCGCCGCGGCAGGCGCATAAGCGTTCTACAGAGCAATTTAGATCCACTCTCGGGCCACACCGTGCGGCAGTTCCGATGCGAATGCAGAGAGCGCATTTGGAAAGACGATTGAGGCCGCCTCAGCGCGGGCTGCATGCCAAGCCGCTGTCCATGGAATACATCCAGCGGCCGATGAGACCCTGATCTCTCTCGCTGGCCACCTGCGTGCTTTTGTCCGGTTGACCCCGGCAATGGTCGCACCTTCAAAAATAGGACTTGTGCATAATGAGTGAGTAGACATTTAAATAGGTCGATCTGACCAGTCCGGCACCTTCGGCACCGCGAGGCGAAAAATGAATTGGGGTAAGGCAGTCTTGCTGCTCTCCTGCTTGTTTCTTGGGTGTGCAGACCTCATCACCACCAATGAGATCCTGCATCTTGGGTTGGGCGAGTTGAACCCGTTCATGCGGGTAGCCCAAGCATGGTTCGGTACGTGGTGGCTCATTCCCAAGCTGGGCTTAACGTATCTCGTCATGTGGCTGCTCTGGCGGAGCAACAACATCTATAATATCGCTCTCGTAGTAGCGTTCTGCTCTACGCCTGTGCTGAACAACCTCATGCTTATCGCCGGCACGAACTGAAGCGGTCACGCGTCGGTTGTCGCAACCGGCGACGTGAGGTTGTTCGGTGCGGCTGGCGATCCGATCGCCTCTGAAAAAGCTGCGCCGTCGAGCTCGAAATGTCGTCGTGTCGTCGTGTCCCGGCGGCGCCCTGTTGTTGCTGGGTCCTGAAATTCGCCAGCGAGCTATGATCTAGCAGCGTATCCATCCGACCTAGGCCGCGGACAGGGGCTCACCGAATCCACCGCTTGAGGAGTTCGGGGTCTTCCTTGTGCATCCTGATGAGCTCCATCAGGTTTTCGATGCCGAAGTCAGTGAACGCCATGACCTGGTCGTCACCTATGCCGTAAACCCAGATGACGCCATCCTCTGTGCCCATTCCGTTGGCCACGTCCCAGAGCCAGTCCTCGTCTTCGCCGAGGTCTTTTGCGACGCGAGCGATGGTAAAGACGGCGTGAACCTTGTTGACGTGCATGGCTACGCCGCCTGGGCGGAGGACCTCGACGCAGAAGGCGTCCAGTTCCAGGGCAGCAACTCGTGCAGGCGGTTCTGCGGCATGTCGGCGATGCGCGCGAAGACGTCGGCAAGCCAGGCTTTCGGGTCGATGTCGTTGAGACGCGCCGTCACGAGAAGCGTGGCCATCACGGCAGCCCGCTCGGCGCCGCGATCAGAACCGGCGAACAACCATGCCTTTCTTCCCAGAGCAAGCCTTGAGTCATTGTGCGCCCCTTCTTTAAGTGCTTGTAAACATTGGAAGCGTGTCCGCGTCAATTTCGCGAGACGGGCGACCCTTTCGGGCAATCGCTGTTTTGACCGCCTCGGACGCCAAATCGGCAGCTCGAATCTGACAGGGTGCTCGCGGAACAACCTGCACAGCAGGAAGAACGCCGCTGGAGACAAGGCGGCGGATCATATGACTTGAGACACCGAGCGCTTTTGCGGCCTCGATCTGCGTAAGCCATTCGCCGTTTTTTTCCGCTGAACGGTAGGCATGGATGCCACGCACACGGCGAATAGAGCTGACCCGATGTGCTGTCCAGGTCTTACCCATGCCGGTGGGCAAGCCCATGCGATTGAGCGTGGCGGCGATGTGCTCGTCAGACCAGCGCCCGGCCATGCTGCGGACAACAGCCAAGGCATCTTCCGCCGTGGAGGAACCGTGTTCACCGGAGCGCGGCTTGCGGATCCGAAGCTCGGAGTGCTGCCCACCCTGCCAATGGATCGTGAGCACAACGTCGCGTACCGCATCGTCGACGTCCGCGATGATGTCGACAATCAAGGCTCGCAGTAGCTGCTGGCGCGCGCGCATCGTCACATCAGGGGATTTCCAGGCTACGGACAGGTTATCCACCAGATCGGCAAAGGTGCCGGGATCGACCGCGTGGCCGGATGACTGATGGTCATTCTGGCGATTTTCCAGCTCGCGCAGACGGCGCAAAGCGTATTCCCAGTTCTTCTCCAACTGCGCAGCGATCAGGCGATTATCGGGGTCACAGGCAGCGTAGCGGCGCTCAGCAAGCGTGGCATCGTACCGGGCTTGCTGGAGTTCCAGATCAAGGATCCGGCGCTTGTCATCTTGGCGTTCCCGTTGCATGCGCTGCGCCTCGAACGCGGCCTCGATCGCCATGGGTTCTACCGCTCGTAACAGTTCTCGTGCAACTGCCGCGTCGATCTTTGAAGCACCGAATATCATACAGCGAAGCCGACCTGCCAGACTACCCTTGTCACAGCGGTAGACCGGGTAGCTGATTCGACCGCCCCTGTAGCTGACGCTCAGGCGCTGACCACAACGAGCGCACGTCAGAATGCCCGACAAGAGCGCCTGGCCGCCCCGGCCTGATTTTGCGCCATCTGGGCGACCGTAGGCGTTAAGCGCCAATTGCTTCTGGTTGCGCTGGTAGTCATCCCAGGTGATGTACCCTTCGTGATGATCCTTTATCATCACATCCCAGGTGCCCGCCGGTTTGTAGTGCCCGTAGGTCCGCCGCGCTCTTCCTTCGACAATCGCGGTTCGCTTCTCGCTTTTGCCGTATACGTAAACACCCGCATAGAACGGATTCTTCAGCACACTGATCACATTGCGGTAGCGGATGGGCTGCCAAACGAAGTTTGTCATGCGACCTTCATCAGCCGGTCGGGGGAAGTGGATTTGCTCCGCCTTCATCGACAACAACACCTGGCGAGCGCTACCAAGTTCGCGAAAGCGAGTGAAGATAAGTCGAATCACCTCTTGCAGACGCAGGTCAGCATCCAGGCCCAGACCGGCTTCGCGATGCCAGACATAACCAAACGGCACTGATAAGCGTAGCTCACCACGTTGGGCCTTCGCCCTGGCTGCGTCTAGCATCCGTGCCCGGATTATGCCCAACTCAAACTCGCTTATGCTTCCCTTCATGCCGAGCAAGAGCCGATCGTTCGGAAGGCAAGGATTATAAATGCCGTCGTGATCAATCACCCTCGCTTCAACAAGCCCGCACAACTCAAGCAGATGATGCCAATCGCGGCCGTTGCGCGCGAGCCGCGATGCATCGAAACAAATCACGGCGCCGACGGCTCCTGCGCACAACCATGCGACCAGCCGATCAAATCCGGGCCGGGCCACCGTTCCACTCGCCGAACGGCCGAGGTCATCATCAATGACTTCCACGTCGGAGAAGCCGTGCCGGCGCGCAATATCCACAAGATCGTACTGTCGCCGTTGGCTCTCCAGATTGGCCATCACCTGGGATTGCGTTGACTGCCGCACATAGACGACAGCTTTGCGCTTCAAGAGCGCTTCCGGGATCTGGTCAGTGTCGGGCATCACCGAGCTCCTCGACTACCAGGCCGGCGGCCTGCATGAGGATTTGGGCGAGCGTCAGTAACGCCTTCACCCGCGCCGCCTCGTTCATCCTGTCCAGCCTGTCCGGCTCGAATATCAGGCTCAGTTGCCCGACTGAAATCTGTGCAGCTACGCGCTCCTGCTTCATCGGCGTTCTCCCATACGACTCGATCGCTCGGGGAGTTTGCGGAAATGGCGAGCGCTGTGACCAGTCTCTTCAGCTCTGATAATGCAGCAAGATCAACTTGTGGTCGCCCGGAGGTCATCTCCGCGCACGCGATTGGATCTACCATCCAGCTGGGAATCGTGATGACCGTGCCCAATGGGGCTCGGATCCGCAAAAACTGACCTGTCGCGCGTTGCTCCACACGACGCACGTTCACCATCTGGCCAAAATAGGGATGCCAGCGATAGTGGACCTCAAAATCCTCCCCGACATGGGCAGAATGAACGGTAAACGGCAAAACCGCGCAACGCTCGCTCCGCTGCATTGTTTGTCATGCAGATCCGTCCGTCGTGGACAAGGCGGGCAAAGCCCTCCCAACGGTTGAGCAGATAGTTGATCGGCTTAATCACGTTGGACGAACGTGAGAGCCGGGCAGATTCCGTCCGGAGCCAAGCCTCAAGGTCGGTCAGCAGTGGCGCGCTTCTCTCCCGGCGGATCTGCAGCCGCTCCTCAGCGCTCAGCCCATAGATGTCGCGCTCGATCTCGAACAACTGGTCAATCCGACGAACCGCTTCCAGCGCAACGGGCGAGATCGCCGTCGCCGATCTTCCGCGGCGAGCGTTCTGGGCGATGTCGGCAAGTTCGAAGAACGCCCTCCGGCCATGTGCCCAACGGAAGGCGGGCGTGGCCGGCAACGCCTTGCGTCCGGGATCGAAGAGAGCGTTGAACCCGCTATAGGCATCGGCCTGCAGGATGCCGGCGAAGTTCTGAAGATGCCGCGCGGGATGCTCGCCGCGCCGATCACGTGAGGCGTAGAACAGCGCCGCCGGTGGATCTCGCCCGCCGAATGGCCGATCGTCGCGAACATAGGTCCAAATCCGGCCGGTATCTGCTTTCCCTTTCGCCAGGATCGGTATCTTGGTGTCGTCACCGTGGAGCCTGTCGGCGGAGAGCACATAGGCTTCGATCAGTTCAAAGATCGGCCTGACCGCAAAGGCTCCGGCGCCCACCTGGTCCGCCAGCGTCGAGACCGACAGGGCGATCCCCTCACATTTGAAGCGCTGGCTCTGTCGATTTAGCGGCTGATGCTGACCAAATTTGTCGAACAGGATTGTCGCCAGAAGCTGGGGTCCGATATAGCCCCGGGGTGTGGCATGGAACGGCGCTGGCGGCTGCGTGATCGCCTCGCAATCCCGACAACTGAACTTCTCCCGCACTGTGTCGATCACCTTGAACCGGCGTGGGATCTCCTCCAGCGTCGAGGTCACGCTTTCGCCGAGCTTCGACAGCCGGGCCGATCCGCAGCAGGGACACTGCGTCGGGGGCGGCAGCACCACGCGCTCCCGCTCGATATCATCGGGAAAGGGCTGGCGCACCGGCCGCCTGCGCTCAAACGAACGCACCGTCTGCGTCTTTCCGGTCGCCTTCTCGGCAGCGAGCTCATCCTCGGTCGCGTCCGCCGCGAGTTCCTCAAGCTCAAGCTCCAGCTGATCGAGCAGCCGCGCCGACCGCTCGGAGCGAGCGCCATATATCGTGCGTCGTAGCTTCTCGATCTCGAGCTTGAGATGGGCAATCAGCGCTTCGGTGCTCGATTGCTTCGCCTGGGCATTGGCCGCTTCAGCAAGCCTGGCTTCCGCCGCAAGCCTGGCCGTGCGCTCGACCAGGATCATTGCATGCGCGGCGGCAAGATCAGGCGGCAGGTCGGCGCTGGAGTCCATAGCCAGATGGAATCACATTCGCCACCAAACTCAAATAACAAAGTCTCAGCCTACGCTGGTCGGGGGGATGTCCCGATCGGTGTTGAACTACGTCGGGCCGACGTTGCCGGAATGAATGTTACGCGGCCCTCGTGACGTGGGCAACGGGCTTGATCGTCATGCGATCGTGGTGAGCTTGAAGGGCCGCACGCAGAACCGACAATTGCTTATGCGCCTTCAATCGTCGGAAGCCGTTGTTGGCCTCGATCATGCCGGCCGCGACCCATCGCAAGGCCATACCGGCATCCCGCCAGCGTTTGACGTTGCGCGTGACGCGGCGAATGGTGCCCATCATGTTCTCGGCGATGTTGGTACAGGCGAGCGATCGACGAAGCTCCTTCGGCAGCTTCAACCGGACGACAGTCAGGATTTCGTCGAGGCCTTCGAGGATGCTGGCCGCTACGCCGGGCCATTGCTGGTCGAGTCGACGCGCGAGATTGCGGATCAATTTTTCAGCCTTGTCGGCGTCATCGAGCTCCCAGGCCTGGCGCAGCACCCGACGAGTGGCCGCATGATGCTCTTTTGGCAGGTGTTCCATGATGTTGCGCGCCTTGTGGATCTGGCAGCGCTGGATCGCAGCGGCCGAACCGAAGGTGCGGCGGATCGCCTTCGACAACGCTTTCGCGCCGTCGACGATGAACAGTCTTGGCACCGTCGGGTCGAGCCCGCGCGAGACCAGGTTGTCCAGCAGGGCCTGAACCGTTGCGGCATTCTCGGTCGCCCCTTCCACCAGCGCCAGCGGATGCTTGTTGCCTTCGCCGTCAACCCCGATCGCGGCGACCAGCACGAGATCGTCGCCGAGATGCAGCCCATCGATTTGGACCACCAGAAGGTCGAGCGCGGACAGATCGGCAGCCATGAAGTCGGCCAGCCGCGCCGCCGACAGCGCTACGAACCTCCGCGAGGCCGCCGACTTCGAAACCCCCGATCCGGGCGGTGCCGGCACGTCACCCTCGGGCAGCCGGACAGCGCGGCCGAACCGGCGCGTCGACACATTGATCAGCATCAGGTTCATCGCCCAACGACCGAGCCAATCCTCCTCCGCCGCCGTTTCCCAGCTCGGGATCGTGACCTCGCGGCCGTCCACGCCTCGGACGCGCGGGCGCTCGACCTCGATCTTGCCGCCGTGGAAGCCGATCCGTCCCCGCGTTCGGCCCCAACGGTGCGCCCGCCGCGCCGCGTCGCGACCGTGGCGCGGCCCGCAGGCCGCCGTAACATCCGCCTCCATCATCGTGCCGAGCGCCTCGATTCCTGCCGCAAGGCAGAACCGATCGAAGCTCGCCCGCACTTCTGCAAACGCTTCGTCCACAGCCCCGGTCGCCGGCGAACCAGCCGGTGTGATATCTCTCGTCATGGCGTTGCTCTCCTTTGTGGAATCAGCACCCCGAGCCTACCGGCTCAAGGTGGGCAACGCCGACCTCTTCAGAAATTCAACAGAACCCGGGACATCCCCCTGGTCAAGGCGTCTCTCCTCGGAGGCTTACCTAGCAGCCATCGCGCCGCAGATTTGTGAACCAGTTCACGGTCGCGCCCCGTAGAACCACGGGCAGATGGTGGGCGCGGGAAGCTAACCTTGATTGGTTAGGTTAAAGGATGAAACGCGCTTGCTGTCTGCAATTGAAAATTGAGGCCAGCTCAAGCTGGGGTAGAGCTTAGCGTGGCGTTTGAAATATTATTGAGCACGCAATGAACAGCTCAACGACGTTAGTTCGCTATCTTCGCTTGGTCGAGATGCGTTAAGCGTGGCGAAGAAAATCCCGTAAAAACCCTGCTTGCGCTCCCCCGAAGACTGAGAAAAACTAAGGTTTTTGGCTCATGGTGATAGAATGCTCGCGTCATTTCTCATGTCAAGCGTGATTGCACGCGCTACTGGCTACGCGGCCTTGTACCTAGGAATCTATTACGCCACTCGCCTTTTGGAAAAAAAGTGGCCCATTGCGGATATTCCCCGCTCCGAATTTCGTGATGACTGGCTGGCGGTTATCGTGAGCATCGGACTGGAAAACATGTTTGCTCCGGTGGCTGCGATATGCGCTGGCACGATTATGGGCTATACTGGGTTCGGCTGGATTCAGCTACCGACTGAAGGTTACTGGTGGTGCGCCTCTCTCGCATTCGTCGTGGTGGCACTGGATCTCTACAAGTACGCATTCCATCGTCTCCAACATGCGATCCCGTTCCTTTGGGCGATGCATTCGTTCCATCACAGCGCAAATGCCGTTACGTTTATTACCGGCGGCCGACATTATTGGCTCGAGAGGGTGTTGGCTGATGCCTTTCTTCCAATTCTGGCGATCTTGCTTCGGGTCCCAGCAGATATGGCAATAGCCGCGGGCGTTATCTTCTTCGTCCCCGATACTTGTGCTCACCTCAACGTCCGCATGCCGCTCGGTCGGTTTGTGACATGGATAAACAATCCGCAATGGCATCGCATCCATCATTCAGTCCTGATGGAGCATCGGGACAAGAACTTCGCCTCCTTTTTCCCGCTCTGGGACATTCTGTTCGGCACAGCGTGGGTGCCGAGACCGGACGAGTACCCTGCAACAGGACTTGTGCCCGCTGAACGAGTAGACATCATAAATAGCGTGATCTGGCCAATCCGGCATCTTCGGCATCGTGAGGCAAAAAACGAACTGGGTTAAAGCACTATGGTGCTCTCCTGCTTATTACTGGGTTATCCGACCTCTTGACCACGATGTGATCCTGCAGCTCGGATTGGGCGAGTTGAACCCATTCATGCCGCTGGGCTAGTCATGGTTCGGTGTATAGTGGCTTATTCCCGAGTTGAGTTTAACGTTTGTCGTGATGCGGTTGCTTTGGCGCAGTAACAACCTTCACCACATCGCCGTGGTAGCTTTCTGCTCTACGCCTGTGCTGAACAACATCGTTATCGCAGACACGAGCTGAACCAATCACATCGCCAGTTGCGGCAATCGGCGATGTGATCGTTCTACTTGGGTTCCTTGCCGACAAGGGACGATCAGATCAACGTCGGCGCAGCACTGAAGCGGCACCTCCCCAAGAATATTGCGAGCGACCAAATTACCAAATTATTGTATCGCCGAAATCAGATGAATCGAGAGCGGAATGGTGATTGGCACTCTTCCTTTCTTGTTGACGCTCATGGGGGGGCAGATGATACCCTTCACCCATTTTGAGGGCGGCCATTTGAATGAGCGATCTATTTGGGCTGAAGCAGTTTTTGCTGACGCTTTTGATCTTCGTGCCGTTTGAGCGGCTATTTGCTGCGAGGCCTCAGAAGATTTTTAGGCGTGGCCTGCTGACCGATATGGCCTTCCTGTTTCTCAACGGGTGGTTGGTGATGGTCGGCGTGATCGTCATCGTCGCAGTGGCCACTCTGGTCAATCAATCGATACTGCCTTCAGCCGTGAAGCAGGCGATCGACGATCTTCCGTATTTGGTTCAAGCGCCCCTTGTGATCGTGATCGGGGATCTCGGGGTCTACTGGACACACCGCATCCTGCATGTCGTGCCTGCCATGTGGCACATCCATGCCGTTCACCACGCTGTCGAAGAACTGGACTGGCTCGCTGCAGTTCATCAGCATCCGCTTGATCTGATGTTCATGAAGGCCGGCTCGCTGTTTCCGCTCTTCGCGCTCGGCTTCTCGACAGAAGCGATCGGGACTTACTTCCTCGTCTACTACTGGCAGGCCTATCTCGTTCATGCCAACGTGCGCTTGAGCTACGGCCCTTTGCGCTACGTCCTGGTGTCGCCGGAATTTCACCACTGGCACCACAGCAGCGAGACGGAAGCCAGGGACAAGAACTTCGCCGGGGTGTTCGCGTTCTACGATCTGCTGTTCGGAAGCGTCTATCTTCCAGAAGGGCAGAAGCCGAAAACGTTTGGCGTCAATCATTCGATGCCGTCCAACTATTTGGCTCTTTTGGCTTACCCGTTCATCACATGGGCATCGAGCCGTAAGCGCGGCGATCCGTCGGGCACCTAGCGTCCAGGCGGCCGCGCTGCGCTTCAGCTCGAAATATGCGACGCGGCCTTCTCTATTGCGAGTGGCGGGATCGTGGCGACCGGGACTACACGCCACCACTCTTCCGGAGATGTGCAGGCGCTCGGAGCGGCTCCACGAATGGCTGCTGAGACAAGGGTCTCGCGAGTCGGGCCTCGTGCTAAGGTTTGTCGACAACGAGGTATTGGTGCTTATTCTGCTGTGTGATGCCGATCACCTTTCGGGTCGTTTCGACGAGATGTGCCTGGGCTCCGTATCTTCGGTAGGGGCGATTTGCTCGCCGCATTACCAGTCGACTTGATACTTAACCAAATAGTTGCCGCGTCCCTTTGAGGCGTCGCGCGGATCGACTATCGTGCCGATTTCGCGCGATTGACGCGCGGCCCGCTCGCTGTGCGGCCTGAGAGGCAGATGCTCATGCAAAATCGTGCGGGAATAGCGAAGCCGATCTACCGTAGCCACGCGGTCTGGGTGATCATCGTCCTGATCGGATGCGTAGATGTGTTGTGGGTATGGTGGGCCGGCATAAGGATTGTGCCCGATCTGAAGACCCCGCTCGGTCTGGCGGTGCTGCTTCTGATAAATTATGTCTACGTCACATTAAGGCAGAAGCCAAGGATCGCAGTTCTCGCCGCTGCTGCGGCACAACTGGTGGCGTTTACAGCGGTTTACGGCGTTCTCACCTATCTCGCGGCCAGATCCAATTTTCCGCTCATCGACCCGTATCTTTCAGCGGCAGATGCTTCGGTCGGATTCGATTGGCTTGCGCTGTTCAACTGGACTAAAGACCATCCTGACATCAATTCGGTGCTCGGTTTTATCTATGGGACCGGAACGGTGCAGATCGCCGTTCTCCTCATCCTGCTAAACGTGTTCGGAATGCTTGAGCGCACGACCGAATTCGTATGGCTGTTCGTACTGACATTGTTGATCATCATCCCGTTCTCCTGGCTCATTCCCGCCGAGGGAGCGTGGGCCTATTACGGGGTAGCGCACCTCACCAGCGCCTACTACCTGCCTGACTTTTTTGCACTGCGCGACGGGACGATGCAGGAAATCGTCGTGGGTAAAATGACAGGCATCGTTCAGTTTCCATCCTTCCATACCGCCCTTGCGCTCATTCTGATTTATGCCACCCGTGGAATTCGTATCTTGTTTCCCGCATCGCTCGGATTGAACGCGCTGATGATCGCTTCAACGCCCGTAGCCGGCGGACACTACCTTGTAGACATCGTTGGCGGCGCGGCCCTGGTCCCACTGGCCATCCTGATTCTTGGTTGGGGGCAGCGAGGGGCAAGCAAGCATCGGCTTGCCGACACCGGCGTGCTGAGCGTGGTGAGGGATTGAAATGCGCTCAGGAATCGCGCGCAGCGCCTGGCAAGAATTCGTTCACTGTCGCTGTCGCGTGTGCGGGCGCGGCGCGTGTCCGAAAGCAAGGCTCCTCGGGAGCCCTCGATAGAGCTCATCGAAGGGCCCTCATGCTTCCGGATCAAGAGGGGTACCTCTTCCGCGAACACCTCTTGTTCATGCCGGCAGGGCCTCCGTATTCACACGGAGCAGGCGCGCCAAAGGTGAGGCCCGTTGGAAATTCCCAATTATCTCAGGGGTTCTGGTCGTCACCTGGCGTAGGCGCAACGCTCAACAGAAGCGTCAGCAAGCTGCTCCGGTAGGGTTAATAAAGGATTACCAGATGACAGCGTTCGGACCAGTCATTATAGTTTGACTTCAGTTGGCAACGAATTTGCCTGCCAACCCTGTGCGTAAATTCATCGTAAAAAGGGATTTTGTCCTATGCTCAAGTATTACATCAAAACCACGGAAGCCTTTAAGCGTCTGCGCGCGGACCAGGACGGCGTCGTGTCGTTCGAGTACGTGATCGTCGCCGCTTGCATCGTCGCCGCAGTGGCCGCCGCGTTCGGCACCAGCACTGCTTCTGGTATTGGCTTGGCGCTGAGCACCGCGATCGCCAAGATCAGCACCGCTGTCCAGACTGCTGTCTCTGCCTAATTCCAGACGTTGAATGCCGTTGGCAATTCTTCTGCCAGCAATTGTCAACGGGATTGCGATGTTTGCAATTTTGAAGGGAGGCTTTCTTCTATGTTGCAGTCTTACATGCAGATCACGGAAGCGATGAAGCGTCTGCGCATGGACCAGAACGGCGTTGTGTCGTTCGAATACGTGATCGTCGCCGCTTGCATCGTCGCCGCGGTGGCTGCCGCGTTCGGCACCTCCACGGCTTCTGGTATTGGCCTCGCGTTAAGCAACGCGATCACCAGTATTAGTACCGCGGTCACCAACGCAGTCTCTGCATAAGTCCAGACAGCGCTTCGGAGGGGGCATCATTTTGTGCCCCCACCGTTTCTGAGGCATTTATTTCATGAGTTGGATTGCTTCCACGACCTCGTGTCTGGAAATCGCATTGTTGTTGTATGTCGCAACGATCGATATCGCGACGCGATTGATTAGAAATGAAATTTGTCTGGCGCTGGCGCTCCTTGGGATCGTCGGTCAAATGGCCAGCCCGATGCAGGTCGTCCAGTCGCTGATCGTCGCGGCGATCCTGTTGCTGGTGCTTTTCGTGATCTACCAGCGCGGATTGATCGGTGGCGGCGATGTTAAGCTGCTGGTTGCGCTGGCGACCGGTCTGCCGCTCACCGGCGTGATCGGATTGTTGACCGTAACCGCACTGGCCGGCGGAGCTCTCGGCGTGGTGCATCTGATGATGCGTGCGCTGCCGCAGCCCAGGCTGGCGCCCGCCGGATCGTCGCTGGTGCGCCGTGTCTACGCGATCGAGCGCTGGCGTCATTTGCGGCACGCACCGCTCCCTTACGGGGTCGCCATCGCGTGCGGAGGTATTTGGAACATTTTAAGCAAAGGATTGTGACATGTCATCCGCTTTGCGCCTTTCGATCATCATGGTGCTGTTGCTCGCAGCCACAGCGCTCGGGCTCATCGCCTATAACATGAGCCGGCCGGAGGCACCGGTGGCGGTCGCGGAGAAGGCGCCGGCGCCGGCAGCAGCTCCGGCCACGGTCGGCTATTTTGTTGCGGCACGTCCCTTACCGAAAGGCACGCTGACCCGCGAAGACGACTTCACCGTACGTCAGGCGCCGCCGGAAGGTGCTCCGGCCGGCGCGATCCTTGACACGCCGGAGACCAAGATCGGGCTTCCTGGCTCCCTGGTTCGCAAGTTCGTCGACGCCGGCAGCCCGATCACCCTGCAGGACATCTTGCGCCCGCGCGATCGCGGCTTCCTCGCCAGCGTCCTGGCGCCGGATAGCCGCGCCATCAGCATCAAGGTTGACGAGGAGACGGGCGTCTCGGGTCTGATCAGGCCGGGCGACAATGTGGATGTCGTGTTGACCCAGGTTTTCGAGAAGGCGGATCCAGCGCGTCGGGCCGTCAGCGAAACCGTTCTGTCCAATGTGCGCGTGATCGCGATCGATCAGGAGATTGCACAGGGCGGGCGACCCATTGGCAATGCCGTGAACAATGCCGTGGCAGCCAAGTCGGCGCAAACCGTGTCGCTGGAGCTCGCCCCCGATCAGGTCAAGAAGATCACGGTCGCGAAGCAACTTGGAACACTTTCACTGGTCGTGCGGGCAGCAGCCGATCAGTGGAACAAGGCGGACAATGGCGACATTTCGAGCTGCGATGTGTCTCCGGAGCTTGCCCGACAGAGTGCAATTGCCGGGCAGAGCACAACGATCGCGATCTACAACAGTGGGGGCGTCAAGCAGTACTCGGTGAGGAAGGATGATTCGGATGAGGGTGACGTGCTTGTCGCCTGCGATGGGTCGTCGGAGACGAGCCGTGGGACCACGACGGCGATGCGTGACGCGAGCAAGTTGCCGGAGAAACGCTGATGAGTGTTAACATGGCAATGGTGGGGCCACCCGAAGAAGCGACGTCTGCTCTCGCGCGCAATCGAATCGTCTGTTTCGTCAATGACGAGTTGAGTGCTGCGGCTTTGCGCAAAGGCCTCGATGGCAGCAATCTGTCGATCCGCCGTGGCACGATCCGCCACGCGACGCGGATGCTCGAGACCGACACCGACCTGTTCGCGCTGGTGACCGACATCAGCGGGATCGATGATCCGTTCGAAGAGCTGGAGCGACTGGCCAGCGTCTGCCCGCCCGATGTCCGGGTGGCGCTGATCGGTGAGAACAGGGAGATCACCTTCTACCGCGAGCTGATGGAAATCGGCCTGACCGAGTACCTTCCTCGGCCGATCACCCGCGATATGGTGCTGGACCAGCTGCGGCCGAAGCTGCTCGGCGACGTCGCGCCCGCTCAGAACGATCGCGGCGGACACGTGGTTTCGATCTGCGGTGCCCAGGGCGGCGCCGGCGCGACGAGTATCGCGATCAATCTCGCGCTGCAATTGGCTGAGACCACCAAGGCCAAGGTCGCGCTGCTCGATCTCCATCTGCAGGGCGGCGAAACCGCTGTTATGCTGGGGGTGCGGGCTGGACCCGGGCTGCGGATTGCGCTGGAGAACCCGATGCGGGCGGACACGCTGTTCCTCGAGCGCGCGGCGATCGAGGTCAATGAGCGGGTTTGCCTGATCTCGGGCGACGAGGATCTGGATGCGCAGCTCGACATCACCGAGGCGGGAGTGCGGCACGTGCTGGGTCTGCTCCGCCAGCGCTTCAACTACATCGTTGTCGACGTCCCGGTGCCGTTCCCTCCGTCGATCCATCCGGTGATCACGCTGTCGCGTCACGTGCTGGTGCTGCTGGAAGCCGAGGTGACCGGGCTGCGCAACGCGCATGCACTGCGCAACGCCGTCACCAACATCGCCGGCAAGGACCGCGTCTTTACCCTGCTGAATCGGGCCGACCGGGCCGGCGGCCTCCCCAAGGAGACGATCGTCAAGGCCCTGGGCGCAGAGCCGGACATGGTGATCCCGGATCTCGGCAAGGGAATGACCCAGGCGGTCAATCTCGGAATTCCGGCCCTGAAGCACGTCTCCGGTTTGCGACGCCATCTCGCTCCGATCGTGCGGGAGATTACCGGCGTCGGCGCCGAGCGAAAGGGACGGTGGAGGAGGTGGCTCGGGCTATGAAAAAGTTCGGGAGGCGCGCAGACGAAACGCCAACGCGTTTGCCTGCACTGATGCCGAGCTTGCCGGCGGCAGAGCCAAGCATGTCGCAAACCGCACCGGTCTCGCCGCCGGCGGCGCCGAGCTTGGTGTCATCGAGCGCCCTCCCGTCGATGCAGAGGCGCGACGAGCCTTCGAGCCATCATCCGGTGATGCCGGCGTCGCTGCGCGAGCGGGTGATGGAGCAGATTGATCCGTCGGTCGCCGCCACCGTCTCGCGGGAGGTTCTCCGGCGGCAGATCGAGGAGATCATCCATGGCATCGCCAATCAGGAGCGGCTCGAACTGTCGGGTCGCGAGCAGATTCAGCTGGCGGACGAGATCGCGGACGACATGACCGGTTACGGGCCGCTCCGTCCGCTGCTGCTGGATGAAACGATCAACGACATCATGATCAACGGGCCGGCCAACATCTACGTCGAGCGAAGCGGCAAGCTGGAGCGGGTCGCCGTGCGATTCCGCGACAACGATCATATCGTGTCGGTCGCGCAGAAGATCGCTGCGCAGGTCGGCCGGCGTGTCGACGAATCCAGCCCGATGGTGGACTGCCGCCTGCCGGACGGTAGCCGCGTCAACATCATCCTCCCACCGCTCGCGATCCATAGCCCCTGCATCTCCATCCGAAAATTCCCGAATCGGCGCCTGAACATCGCCGGAATGATCGAAAACGGCTCGATGAGCGCGGCCATCGGACAATTGCTGGAGATTGCCGCGCGGTGCCGGCTCAATGTTCTTGTCTCCGGCGGTACCGGTTCCGGCAAGACCACGCTGCTGAACGCGATGAGCCAGTTCATCGATCACAGCGAGCGCGTCGTTACGATCGAGGATGCGGCGGAGTTGCAGCTGCAACAGCCGCATGTGATCAGCCTGGAGACGCGCCCCCCGAGCCTCGAAGGCACGGGACAGGTGACGCAACGCGACCTCTTGTGGAATGCCCTGCGCATGCGCCCCGACCGGATCGTGGTGGGCGAGGTCCGCGGCGCTGAAGCATTCGACATGCTGCAGGCGATGAACACCGGCCATGACGGCTCGATCTCCACGGTGCATGCCAACAGCACCCGTGATGCGCTGACCCGCATCGAAAACATGGTGCAGATGGGGCAGGTCAACCTGCCGTCGCGTGCGATCCGCGCTCAGATCGTCGCCGCGCTGGATCTTATCGTGCAGGTCGAACGCATGCGGGACGGGCAACGCCGCATCGTCCAGATCAGCGAGGTGATCGGGCTCGAAAGTGATGTGATCACAACCAATGATATCGCGGCGTTCGAGTACAAGGACGAGGACGTTCACGGCCGGATATCTGGCACTTACAGGTCCACCAACGCGATCCCGAAATTCAAGAGCCGCCTTGTCTATTATGGGCTTGACCGAGCCTGGGCAGACGCGATGAGGCAGATATGATACCGACATCTGTCATCGCAATTGTCCTGGCGCTGCTGATGTGTGCTGCGATGACGTCGCTGTGGCTCGATGCGCGACAACGCCGCGTCGACCGTCAGCTCGAGATAGCTCTGCCGGCTGGCCAGGCGGCGAGCCTGCCATCCATCCGTCGTGCACAGGCGGCGTCCCGATGGCAGTCGATCCATCGCCTCACGAACTACAAGCCCGATATCGCTTACGGCTTTCATCCAGCCTATGTGCTCGTTGCCGGCCTCATTGCGGCGGGAGCCGTCGTCTACGCCAATCGTCTGCTGCATTATCCGACGCTCCAGGTGTCGGTCGCGGCCGTTGTCGTGGGCTTCCTGGTGGTGCGTGGCCTGTTCAAATGGCAGCAGCAACGCTTTGCCAATCAACTGTTTCGGCAGCTTCCTGATGCGATCCAGCTGGTGACAAGCACGGTTCGATCGGGGCTGCCGGTCAACGAAGCCTTTCGCACGATCTCTCGCGAGATGCCGCAGCCGACATCCGGCCAGTTCGCCATCGTATGCAGCGAATTGAATCTCGGAAGGCCCCCCGAAGAAGCTGTCGAGGCCGTTTACCGACGCACGCAAGTGTCGGAATACGCGATGTTTGCGGTGACCCTTGCGGTCCAGTTGAAGTCGGGCGGCAGTCTGGCCGAGACCTTGCAGACACTGGCTGAGACCGTGAGCCAGCGAGTTGCACTGGCTGCCCGCGCCAAGGCGCTGGCAGGAGAGGTGATCTTTTCTTCTCGCGCGCTTTCGCTTGCGCCCCTGATCGTAGGAGGATTGCTCTACGCGATCAATCCGCAGTCGATTGATCTGCTGTTCACCGACCCGACCGGAAACAAGCTTCTGGCCTACGCGATAGGCTCGGTGCTGGTCGGGCACTTCGTGATACGCTGGATGATCAGAAGGGAAACGACGCTATGACAGGTAGTCTCGGCCTCGCGACCCTTGCCGTTGCAGTCGCGGCTGCAACCTTCGTGCTGATCATCCGCGAAATGCATCTCCGGGCCCTGAATACCCGTGTATCGAACGCGGTGCTGGGCATTCCTGACCCGTCGAGCTCGTCAAAGGATCTGACCGGATGGCTTTCATCGGTTGGCGCGCGCTATCGGCGCTTCTATGCCGAGGAAAACCTGGACCAGCTCCGAACTATTCTTCAGTCATCAGGCTTCAACCATCATCGAACATTGCCGATCTGGATCGGCGTCAAAGTCGTCAGTACGTTCCTGTTCCCGATCGCTGCGTTCATTGCTGCGCAGCTTCTCGAAAGACCGCTGAGCGACGTTCTGATCTTCACGCTGTTTGGCCTGGCGATCGGAATCATGGGGCCGCGGTTGATCCTGCTTGTTGCGAAACGGCGATTTGATGCGGCCATCAGGCTCGGCACGCCCGATACCATCGATCTGTTGGTCGTTTGCAGCGAAGCGGGAATGGGCCTTGAGAGCGGACTGGAACGCGTGGCTGAAGAGATGAAGGAGACCAATTCGGCCATGGCGCAGGTGTTGCGCGGTCTCCTCGATGATCTGCGGATCTTGCCAAATCGTGCCGATGCATTCGAGAAGCTGGCCTCCACGTCGGAGGGCCTTCGCCGCTTCGGCACCATGGTCAGCCAGAGCCTGCAGTATGGAACGCCGTTAAGTCAGGCGCTACGCGCTATAGCGGTCGATCTTCGTCGAGAGAGGATCACCAAGCTGGAAGAACGAGCTCACAAGCTGGGCGCCAAGCTGACCGTCCCGATGGTGCTGTTTCTGCTCCCAGCCATGTTCGTCATTCTGGGTGGAAGTCCATTTCTGCATCTCATGGGCGCGTTCAACAACATTGGTAAGTAAGTCATGAGTACGATGACCCTGTCGACAAGCCTGTCTTATGATCGGACGCTCCGATTCCTGGGCAGCGCGTGGTTCATGTTGCTGGCGCTTTGCGTCGCCCTTAAGCTCGGGTCGTCGCCTGGGTCCGTGCCATCACTCCTGTCGAGTCTTTGCCTCGCGACCTTTTACGTGCTCCTGGCGCTGTTGATCCTCACGCGTCCGCCTGCGAAGGCGCATGCCGACGGCCTGATGCCGAGAATAGCGGCGTTCGTCGGCACCTATCTGCCATGGACGATCACCCTTTTCGGCAAGACCGAGGGGGCGTTGCCGAACGTGGCGTCGACCGTTTGCGTCCTGGCGGGCATGATCATGATGCTCGTCACGATCCGGCATCTGGGGCGGTCGTTCAGTATAGTGCCACAGGCGCATTCCGTGGTGCAAAGCGGTCCGTATCGATGGATCAAGCACCCGCTCTATTTGTCGGAGGAAATCGCGGTACTGGGCGTCGTGTTGCAATACCTGAGCCCGCTGACGGTTGCTTTGCTGATTCTGCACATCGGCATTCAGGTATCGCGCATTCTGTACGAGGAAGACCTGCTTCGGCGCACGCTTCCTGAGTACTCCAGCTACGAAGCGGCGCGCTGGAGATTGATTCCTTATGTCTGGTGAGTGACGACGATGGCCGGATGGTCGTGGATCTAACCGTGGTTCGAAGGTGCTGACGTGCTGCATTCTTTGTCCCGCAGGAACAGGCTTATGAGCCGCAAGTATTTTTTAATCGCGGATCAACGCGGCGCCGTCGCGTTCGAGATGCCGATTGTCTACCTTTTCATGATCATGAGCCTGCTGCTGCCGCTTGCCGACCTCGCTATCGCGGGCTTTAAATTCATCTCTGCACATCAGGCGTTGCGTGATATGGCGCAGCGCACGCAGTTTTCTCCGCCAGGCGATGTTACCAGTTCGTCCAGCATCGCGGCGTGGCAAAGCTCGCTCCCCGCTACGGTCGACGGCTATTCTGTCAGTGCGCAAGTTTACTGCGGCAATCCCGGGACGCTTGCCCCCTGCGCTTCGGGCGCAACGCTACCGAAGTACTACATCTTTACGACAAGCTTCACTTTATCGCCGATGGTGCTTGGGTCCGTGTTGTGCAGCACTTGCACCGTAAATTTCTCACATCCATTTCAATAGGAGTATGTCGTGCGTAACATGCTTCGCTGCTGTCGTGGCTCCGCCGCTTTCGCAACGGTCGTCGCCTTGGTTCCGCTGATAGGATTTGTAGCGCTCGGCGCGGAGGCTGGGTCGTGGTACGTCGTCAAGCAGCACGCGCAAAATGCGGCCGATAGCGCCGCAATGGCAGGTGCGTTGGCGATCGCGAATTCTGATTCACAACCAAATTTCGGTACAATGAACGGCTTCTCGTCAAACGTGACATTGACTCAGGGCACGTACAGCACCAGCTCCGGTTTTTCGTCTGGCGGTACCTCCCCGAATGCAGTTCAGGCCGTGGTTACGCAGTGCCAACCTCAGTCGTTGTCGCTAGTCGTTTACACGGGCACTTGCAACGGCACGTCGAAGAACGTCACGATCACGGCGCAAGCTGTCGCGAGTGTTGGCCAACCAAAGAAGCTTCCATGCGCTTTGGCACTTTCTGGTCCCGTCACGTTCCAGGACGCGGCGGTCCAAGTCAACGCCCCAAACTGCGGGATCGCGTCGAACGGCACACCGATCGGCATCAACTTTAGCGTAGCACCGAAAACGCTGAATGTCGGCTCGCTATCGACAGCCGGTGGCTGCAGTGGGTCTCTCTGCGGGTCCGTCGTGACTTATGCTCCACCAGTGACAGATCCATTCTCTGCTCTCACGACCGCCGTTGACAATCTGACGCTACCAGCGTGCGGGGGGGCAACGTTGCAGTCGTATGGCACCGGCCAGTGCGCTAACGACAAGCAAACGATCAACAGTGCTACTCAAATAACTGTCAGCGGCATCTACTTCTTTTCTGGAGGACTTTCGCTGGGCGGCACTGGTTCACTCACGACTGCGTCGGGGGTGACGGCGACGATCATTATACTTCCGGTCTCTGGCAACAAAGCAAGCCTCAAGATGGCCGGCGGCAGTTCTTTCAACATCACGGCACCAACGACAGCACCATCCGCATCCGCGATTCCCAGTCAGCTTTCTTCTGTTGCAAGTCTTCTCACGGATATGGCGCTCTTTGATCCCGAGAAGTCACCGCAGATCACCGGAAATGGCACCATGATGGGCAGTGGAGTGTTTTATCTTCCGAACGCAGCCCTCAACTATCAAGGCACGTCGACCAGCGCTAGCAGCACCTGCACCGAGGTCATCGCCGCGTCTATCCAGTTTTCCGGCACGCCGAGCTTCGATAACTCGGGATGCCCGCCCAGCATAGTTCCTACGAGCAAGCTTGTAGTATTGGTGCAATGATGAGGAAGCTCAACCAGCGGGGCACTGCGGCGCTAGAGTTTTGCCTGGTCGCCGTGCCGCTATTCACATTGATGTTTGCGATCTTCGATTTCGGTCGATACGTCATTACAATGCATTCGCTGCACACTCTCGCGGATGCGGGGGCTCGTGCATGGATGATCTGTTACCAAAATTCAGTACTCCAGAGCCAATCGGACAGTAGTTGCTTCGGAGACCCCTTGCCGAATTCCAAGCAGGCTATTGTCCCATTTCTCTTTAGTGGTGGTCTCACGCCTACTCTCAATGCATCTCAGGCAACCTCTGCCACCACGGTCACTGCTTCTCAGCCTGGCTTCACCATGCTGATGCCGATCTGGGGCACGACCTTCAACGCGCCGAGCGCGTCCACCAATATTCCGCTCTAGGCGCCCTGCTGGAATGCGTGACGGTAGACGATTCGCTGGCACAAGCGGACACGGAGATGGGCTAGGCCGCCGGCCATCTGGGCCGCCCGTTGCCCATTGGGCCGGAAGGAAACGACCAGACCAGCCGCGGAAGTGGTGCGCCTTGGCAACATCGGGGAGTTTTCTCCCGCGTTGCCACAGCGTGGGGGTGGTCTTTCCTTGCAATCGGGGCGCGCAGGGGATGATGATCCTGGTGCCGCGTTTTGCGGCTGGCAGGCGACCGGGAGTGTCCGGCCGGAGCGGCGTGTCGGTCAGCTCAGCGTGCCAGGACGTGGGACTTCGCAGTAACTATTTGTAATCGGACAGATTGTAAGCTCGACGACGTGGTGCACGAAGGAGAGTGATCAGGACGTCGAGGCCGTAAATTTACGGAGTTTGCCGTGAGAATCACGGCGAAGGGGATGCGAAATGAGAGGCGGTCGCGTTTGGGGTAGCGCGGGACGTAGGCTTGTCGCCGTGGGCGTGATGGCTCTTGGCGCTCCGCTCGCCCTGATTCATTCCACCGATCACGCAGGGGCTGCGGAGCGGCGCGCGCCTTCCGGCGGCGTCTTTGTCAGCGAAATGACCGACGTCCAGCGCGTCAAGGTGACGGTCAACAAGTCGCGCACCTTCAGGGTCGATACGGCCTTTTCGACGATCGTCGCGGGCTCGCCCGACATCGTCGACGTGAAGTCGCTGAGCGACCATCTGATCTACATCCAGGGCAAGAAGACCGGCACGACCAACGTCATCCTGTTCGACAGCTCGATGAAGCAGATCGGCATCCTCGATGTCGAGGTCACCTTGGATATCGGCAATCTGCAGCAGAACATCCGATCGAGCACCGGCGCCCAGGGCATCCGGGTCTCCGCCTCGGAAGGACAGGTGGTGCTGAGCGGAACGGCGGCCGATGCCGTCGCGGCGGATCGCGCGATGACGATCGCCAAAGGCAGCGTTCCCGAAGGCGGCGTCGTCGTCAACGCGATGAGCGTCGCGGCGCCGCAGCAGGTGATGCTGGAGGTGCGCTTTCTTGAGGTCAATCGTGACGCGGGCCGCGATCTCGGCGTGAACCTTTATGCGGCCAACGCCAACGGGACCAATGTCGCGAATACCGGGCTTGGATCGCTAAACACAGCGGCGGCGCGGGTGCCTATCGGTGGCGTCAATGGCGCTGTCGGGGCTGCTCCAACCGGGAGCCTTCCGCTCCTCGGAACGATTGGGACCCTCGTTGGCGGCGCGACTGGCGTATCTCCGGCACCGTTCGGACGTTTGTTGACCAGCATTCTCAGGACCAGCAACGGCGGCTCGGTGGATCTGCTGATCACTGCGCTGGAAACCAAGGGACTGGCGCGGCGCTTGGCGGAGCCTAATCTGATCGCGCTGTCCGGCGACTCGGCCCGCTTTCTGGCGGGCGGTGAATTCCCGGTGCCGGTACCGACCCAATCGACGAGTGGCTTCCCCACCGTTACGATCGACTACAAGAAGTTCGGCGTCGAACTGGCTTTCGTTCCCACCGTTCTTTCGCGTGGCCTGATCAACCTGCGGGTCGAGCCCTCGGTCAGCGAGCTTGATTTCACCAATGCGGTAACGATTCAGGGAACGACTGTTCCCGCGTTGACGGTCCGGAACGCGCGCACCACGGTCGAACTGCGTGACGGTCAGAGCTTTGCGATCGCCGGACTTCTGCAGACTAGAAATGCGCAGGGCGTGTCGCAATTGCCGTGGATCGGCTCGGTGCCCGTGCTTGGAACCTTGTTCAGCAGCAAGTCGTACCAGCAGCAGGAAACGGATCTGGTCATCATCGTCACGCCGCACCTGGTTGCGCCGGCGGCCCCGGGCCAGAAGCTGGCGTCGCCGCTGGACTCGCGCCTGCCGGCCAACGACGTCGATTTCTTCCTCAATGGCCAGATGGAAGTTCGGAAGCGTTACGACGACTACGTTAGCTCCGGTGGCAATCTGAAGGGGCCGTACGGCCACATCATTGCTCCCGAAGTCACCGCGCCCGTTGCAGCACCGGCCGCCACGGCGAATCAGCCGATCGTGAAAACCCTGAACTAGAGGAGGCGGAGAGATGACCATGAGGTATCTGGCTCTGCTCGCGCCCTTGCTGCTCGGGGGGTGCTATGGGGTCGCCGGTCATGACGAGGTCGATCGCTACTTCCAGCGTTCCGATACCATCACGATGACCGCGGGCGACGCCAAGCAGGTCAACGCCGCCACCCATACGATCCATCCGTGGCCGCGCTATGTCGGCGATCGCAGGATCGCGTACGACGCCCGGCGCACGGGGGCCGCTGTCCAACGCTATGGTGACACCAAGCGGCCGGTGGATCAGCTTCCCGACATAAGCGAACCCGGGATAGCAATGGGCCAGGCGCCGCCCGTTACTACGAATGTCAACGTCAATGGGTTGGGGCCGGGCACTTCGTCCGGAGTAGCGGTGCCGGTCGGAACAGGGGGCAAGTAGGAGCTATCGCGGCGCCGCCTCGATGCGGAGCCGATCGTTTTCGGACAATTTCTTTTGGTCGTTCTGGTGAAATCGATTGCGGTACATCGACGATTGCGGCGGGGGCTGCGGGGTGGAGAGATGCGACGGCTGTTTCTAGCGCTGACCTGTTGCTGGCTGGGGACTGGCCTTGCGGCGTGTGACTACACGACGAGGGAGGCCGCCGTCGTGGCCCCCGTGGATCCCGGGGGCCCGGACCCCGTGCAGGAGCCGACCGACGTCAAGTACTATCCGTCGGACGAGCCGGTGCGGTTGGGGCTCGAGGCCTACAACCGGGGCGCCTACGGGATCGCCCAGCGCTATTTCAAGGACGCCGTCGAGAAGTCGCCGAAGGACGTGACGGCCTGGGTCGGGCTGGCGGCGAGCTATGATCGGATCCGTCGCTTCGATCTTGCCGACCAGGCGTACGCGCAGGCGATCCGCCTGGGGGGCCGCACCGTCCAGGTCCTGAACGACCAGGGCTATTCCTACATGCTGCGCGGCAATCTGAGCGCGGCGCGGCGCAAGTTCGACGAGGCGCGTTCGCTCGATCCCACCAACCCCGTGATCGCCAACAATCTCGAACTGCTCAACGGCAGCCGGCGGTTCATCGAACGGCCGCCGAACAATCAGCCGTCGGTGGAATAACGGCTCGCGCCGCAGGACAGGAGATCAGCGCTCTGCGGCGTCGTCTGTCGACGCCGTCCGCTGTCACCGAACGCTGATCCTGCGGCGCTTGCGACTGACGTAGTGCCGACCTCCCGGATCTAGCCCGCATTTCTCAGTGCGCCCCGACGGCGCGCATCACCAGTGGAGGAGGATTCCACCCAGATAGTTGTCGATTGATCTGGTAGCTGACGAGCGGATCGGTCGGGTAACCGGCCGGTTCGAAGCCTCGTGACAAAGGCCGCCTTGGGCGGTCGAGCAATCCAGCGGGCCGTAATATGAGTGAAGTCTGAGCAGGCCTCGAAAGTGAAGATGCGGATGCCGACCCGCCTGAGATACGGGGAAGGCCGTGTGGATAGGGAAGCAATCGACGTGCGCACCTGTTTGATCCGCCGGGGTAGTGGACTCGGCACGCTGGAAGGGCGATGCGGGTAATCGGGGGAGACCCGCAGCGGGCGGAGGTCGCGTCTTCAACGTCGCAATTGGCGGCGGCCTGCAGCGGGAGTCGGACAGGGACGCGGTACCGTTGAAACCGGGTAATGCCGGCGGAGGGAAGGTCCCTGACTTCTGGTGTGCTTTCAAAGACGGTGAGGAAACAGGTGATTGGCGATGAGCCTCGAAACGCCTGAAAGGATCAGGACCCTTCAGAGAAAGCTCTATTGCAAGGCGAAGGCGGAGCCTGCCTACCGCTTCTATTTGCTCTACGACAAGATCTGCCGTGAGGACATTCTGCGCCACGCCTACGCGCTGGCCCGTGCCAATGCGGGTGCGCCTGGTGTTGACGGGGTGACCTTTGAGCAGATCGAGGCGTCGGGCGTGGAAGCATGGTTAGCGGGGCTGCGCGAGGACCTCGTTTCGAAGACGTACCGACCCGATCCGGTGCGGCGGGTGATGATCCCGAAGCCCGGGGGAGGCGAGCGCGCGCTCGGCATTCCCACGATCCGCTGTCGCGTCATTCAGACTGCCGCCAAACTCGTGTTGGAACCGATATTCGAAGCGGACTTCGAGGACAGTGCTTATGGCTATCGTCCGCGTCGCAGCGCGGTCGATGCGATCAAGGAAACGCACCGGCTGATTTGCCGGGGCTATACCGACGTGGTTGACGCCGATTTGTCGAAATATTTCGACACGATCCCGCATTCGGACCTCCTCAAATCGGTGGCCCGACGCATCGTTGACCGGCATGTGCTGTGGCTGATCAAGCTGTGGCTGCAAGCGCCGGTCGAGGAGCGGGACGGCAACGGGAAGCGGCGCATGAGTGGCGGCAAGAACAGCAAGCGCGGCACACCGCAAGGCGGTGTTGCAAGCCCGCTGCTCTCCGTCATCTATATGAACCGGTTCCTGAAGCATTGGCGATTGACCGGACGCGGCGAAGCCTTCCGCGCCCACATCGTCTCGTACGCCGACGACTTCGTCATCCTCAGCCGCGGCTATGCGCACGAGGCTCTGGCGTGGACGAAAGCGGTGATGACGAAACTCGGGCTGACGCTCAACGAGGCGAAAACCTCGGTGAAGGATGCCCGGCGCGAGAGCTTCGACTTCCTTGGTTATAGCTTCGGGCCGCATCGGTACCGGAAAGATGGCCATTGGTATCTGGGCGCGAGCCCGTCCAAGAAGAGTGTTCAGCGGCTCAAAGCCAAGGTGAGCGATATCCTGGTCCCCGGCAACACCGGGTGCTGGCTTGACGTGCGTGACCGGCTCAATCGCTTGTTGCGAGGCTGGAGCACGTACTTCGGCTACGGCACTCGGAAACCGGCGTACCGGACCGTCGATAACCATGTGTACGAACGGGTCCGCGGATTCCTGGTCCGACGTCACAAGGTGCCGTCGCGTGGCACCCGCCTCTTCCCGCGAGAGGCTGTGTTTGGCGCGCTCGGGGTCTTGCACCTCCGACGCGTCCACTTGGGACCGCCGCCGTGGGCCTTGCACTGAAGCCAGTCGGAAAGCCGGATGCGGTAGCTCCGCACGTCCGGTTTGATGAGCGAGGAAGGGAAACGGGGCGTTGCCGAATGGCCCAAGCTACCGCGCCCTTCCCCGACTCTACCAGTGTTGAGGCGCATCGGGGCGCGAATCAGCGAAAGTTCTTTTGCGAGAAGGACTTTGCGATGATTCAAGGAATGCCCCGATGCCGACAGAGTGTAGCGCAGAACGGTTTGATTTTGGAGTGGTGGAAGGCCGGGCTGTGGAAGCGGCCTTTGATGCTGGCCTGGTGACGTCGGACGCTGGAGCGCTGCTTCTGGGCGCCGCCGATCGAGCGATCGATCTGGTGGGGCGTTTTGCAGATTGCTTTCGCGATCATCGCCGTCCGGACTTGATCGAGCATGCGGTCGGGACGTTGGTCGGACAACGGGTCTTTGGCATTGCACTTGGCTACGAAGATCTCAACGATCACGACGAGCTGCGGCACGACCCGCTGATGGCGGTGCTGGCGGGCAAGCTTGAGGCCAAGCGCGAGGACTGCGCGCCGGTGGCCGGCAAGTCGACGCTGAACCGGCTGGAGCTGAGCCGAAACGAGCCTTCGCGCTATCACAAGATCGCCTACGACGCGGCGGCGATCGAGGCGTTGCCGGTGACGCTATTCCTGGAGGCGCACAAGCGACCGCCGGCGCAGATCATCCTCGATCTCGACGCCACCGACGACCCGCTGCACGGGCATCAGGAAGGACGCTTCTTCCACGGCTATTACGACTGTTACTGCTATCTGCCGCTGTACGTGTTCTGCGGCCGGCATCTGTTGGCGGCCAAGCTGCGGCCCTCCGACATTGACGCCAGCGCGGGCAGCGTCGCGGAGGTCGAGCGGATTGTCCGGCAAATCCGCGTCCACTGGCCGTTCGTGCGCATCCTGCTGCGCGCCGACAGTGGCTTTGCGCGCGAGGCGCTGATGGCGTGGTGCGAACGGAACCGCGTGGATTACCTGTTCGGGCTCGCCCGCAACACGCGCCTGGTCGCCATGATCGAAGAGGAGCTCGCCGCGGCGCGGGCTGCAGCCGAGAAGACCGGCCGCCCGGCGCGCCGCTTCAAGGACTTCCAGTGGAGCACGCGCGGCACCTGGAGCCGAAGGCGCCGCGTCGTCGCCAAGGCGGAGTGGACAAAAGGGGAAGCCAATCCGCGCTTCGTCGTGACCTCGCTCAAGCGGGCCGAGGCGGGTGCGCGGCAGCTCTACGAGGACATTTACTGCGCCCGTGGCGAGATGGAAAACCGCATCAAGGAGTGCCAGCTCGATCTCTACGCCGACCGCACTTCCGCGGCGACCATGCGCGCCAACCAACTGCGGTTGTGGTTCGCCTCGATGGCCTATGTGCTGATCTGTGCCCTGAGGCGCATCGGCCTTGCCGAAACCATCTTTGCGGACGCCACCTGCGGCACCATCCGCCTCAAGCTCCTGAAGATCGGCGCACTGGTGCGCATCAGCGTCCGCCGCATCAAGATCGCCATGGCCTCGGCCTGTCCGGCCGCCGAACCGTGGGGCATCGCCGCGCACCGCCTGGCCAAAGCCGCCGGAGCCCGCGCCTCGCCGGCCTGACACGCGAAGCTGCGACGCGCCAAACCGCGGCATCGCCAACTGGCCCACCGGAGAAACCCACAACCTAATCCCGCCAGCCGCGCCTTCCCGCGCAGCAACCCTTCATGGCCATACTGGCACACCAAATCGGTGTTGTCAGATCAGTCGGCCCTGTGAGAAATGCGGGCTAGTTGGGCGGCAATACGGCATCGACCCGGCGGCTGTTTCGCAGGCTGATGATGATCGTGCCGTTGTGGGTCGCAAATCTGGCCCCCATAAGTCTCGGCACCTTGTCTGTCAGTGGCGACGGCAGCGGAATCATTCCGCCGGTGACAGGATCGCCGACATTGATTGCCACGGCAGCTCCCCCTGGTGAGGGCGCGACCTTGATGTACTCTCTTACGAGCTGACTCTCTTCTCGAGACAGGCTGAGCGCGCTCTGCGCGATGCCGGCATCAGCGGCCTTGTGACCTGCCTCCGCCTTGTTCTGCGCATCTTCCCGCTCGGCATCTCGCTTCTCGCTTTCGATCTGCTCCAGTCTTGCAAGGCGATCTCTCAGTGGAGTTTGCTCGCGGTGCAGCGTGGCGATTTCTGACTTCAGCGAGGAGATCTGACCAAGTCCGATCACGGCAATGATACAAGCAACGAGCGATATCAAAGCGAGGCATGCGAGGGCAGGCCTAACCATTCGTTCGCCGGCGGTTTCCGCGCCTTGTTGCGGTAGGTTTTTTGCCGAACGCCGTCGCCGCGCGCGAGCCATCCTTGGCATGCTGGCGCGGATAGATTTTAAGAGAGCCGATAACCGCGAATCGTCGCGGTTTGCTCGTTGAACGGAGCCGAATGCCGGCCCGGGAAATGCCGGGACATTCAGTAAGCCCGCATCAGGAGCATGGATCGAACGGCTCGACCCCGAAGTCGCGTGATCGGACGCCGCTTCGCCAGCCGGGCCGCTGGCGTCGAGATCAACGTCCGAGGGCAGGTCAATGGCCGCGGGCGCGCCAGCACCATGCGATTCGGCGGCGTTGGCTTCCATTTGGTCGGCCTTCTCAGCGTTATGTTCCTGCTCGATGCGGGTGGCTTCAAGCGAGCGCCACAGCGAAAGGCCGGCTGGCGTGATCTGGAAGCCGGCATCATTTATCGAAACCCAACCCGATTCGAAGACATCGGCATCGCCAAGCTCGGACGATCGCGTCAATAGCTTAGCTTCGTCGCCCGCTGCGATCATTGTCCTGACCTCGCGGCGGACGTCCTCCATCGCGATCCGTTGATGGGGCCTCGCGGCTAGCACGCTCAAGATCGCCAGATTGAATCTCATGGGGCGCCTCTCGATGCCCAATCAACCTTTCGAATAGCCCGCCTTGTCCAGACCTGACGATCCGCTCGCCGCCACAAGGCGGTCGAAGCAGATGCATCATACTGGCTGGGACGTCCGTCAGCCAGAGAGCCAGGTGATTCTCTTTGGTCGTGCACGGATAAATCCGGAGGCGCCCAGTCGGTTGAGACCGGCCGCGAACTGTCTGTGCGGTCAAAGCAAGTCCCGAAGCCTGGATAGCTCGATAACGTGTTCCGGCGATAGGACATCAGTTATCAGCACTGCCTGGGGCGCAGTGCGGAATCTCACGTGCGGCAGCACCGAAGTTCAATTCGGGGAACGTCATAAGACATGGGACATCGCAAATGGCGTTCCATTGACCGGAGCGGCGGATTGCAGCCACATCGGTCGGGCATTTCGGCTGCCATCCCGCCGGCGCCGCCGCCATTTGGGACGCGCATCGGCGGAGGCTGCCCTGTGGGCATACGTGCCCTCCAGATCCCCGCCTCGCAGCGCCGACCTGCGCGACCTTTGGCAGCTCGTGCGCACCGCGCTCGATCTGGACCCGCTGCACTTGATCGCCATCATCGATTCGACTGAGGCGAGGCGGTCCGATCAGCCGGGGCATCGTTGGAAGCTCCAGTTGCTTTGATCATCCGTAAGCTTGACCCGAGTTAATGGCCTCGCACCGTCGCAGGTTGTCGCGGCTGCTCGCTTATGATTATCCCGCTAGCCTCAAGTTGCCGTAATCTCATCCAGATGATCACAATCATGGTTGCGCACATGAACGGGCCAACCGGCACGAGCACGAACGGGAAAGCGTACCCCAATAGGAACATGATAGTGACACCGATCCGGAAGGCGCGTCGTCGGTTCGAGAGCGGCGAGATCTGGTCCGTGGTAGCGTTCATGAGAAAGACCAACGCGATGGCCAGGATCGGCAGATCGTAGATGGCGAAGTAAGGAGAAATGAGCGGCGTTGCCGCAAGCAGGCTGGCCGCCTGGACGGCGAAGCTGACATTGCGGCGCCATATGACCAGCACCCAAATCGCCGCGGCTGACGCGATGGCTATGTGGAACGACAGGGCCGATCCGTAGCCAAAGCCGGCAAGTCGAAATAGGCCGTAAATACTTTGCAATTTAAACCATGGCAGCGCTCCACTAAGGTGAAATTGCGTCGTGGCGAAAGTTGCCGCCGCACCAAATGCCTTGAAAGTATCCCAGCCGAAGCTGAACCCGGTGAGCAGCACGAGGGCCGGCATTACCAAAACGGCGGTGATGACGACGCTCCAACGCCCGGTGGCGACCAACACAAAAGGGAGAAGAATGCCATATTGAGGTTTGAAGATAAGCAACGCGAGCAAGAAGCCGCTGACAAGCGGGCGCTTATTCAATGTCAACAGGATGCCACCGAGCAACGATGCCGCAAGCAGCCCGCTTTGGCCGGCGATGAAATCGTAAAGGATGGGCGGAAAGGCGAGTGCCAGTAGCAGCGCGGCGGAGCGTGGCCGGATGGCATAAACAACGAGGAGCCAACAAAATAGCTTTGCCGCGCTCCAAACCCAGAACGCAATCGGAAACGGCAGGAGTGCTAAGGGCGCCAATACGAAGAAAAACACGGGCGGATAAAAAAACGGTACTGGAACCTGATCGTAGGGATACGAGACGTGATTCATCGGCTGCATCCGGAGAACAATTTGCTGATGCAGTTGCTCCCAATCGTAGGCGGTCGCCGCGTGGCCGTCGAGCGCCATCGCGCCCGCGCCCCAAAAACACGAAAAATCGATGCCGGCTTGGCCGCCACCACTAACAAATACCAGTACCGAGACAAGTATTGTGATGCTTAACAAGATGACGCTGGCAATCGCTTGCGCCGGGTCATCTCCCTCAGAAACATCCCAGTCCACAATTTTCTTCATTGGCACTTAACCCAAAGCGATATTGCGGACGCCGCTGCATTCGCCCAAACTGAACGGGTCATGAAATCACCTCTGAAAAGCGTAGAGGATATCGAAACTCGGACGGGAGGAAAAGCGAACTCGCTTAGATGATCTATCCCTCGCCCGGTGAACTGCACCCCGTTTTGACTGGACACCGGCGTAGCCGGAGGAGCTAGGCCTAGTCCTAGGCATACGCCTACGTCCGGGACGTTTTCGAAGGTGGAAATCATCACCGGCGTTGCCTGCCGGCGTCGGTTTACGACGGAACAGAAGCTCTTGCTCATCAACGAGACGCTGCAACCGGGCACGTCGATCAGCTATGTTGCCAAACCAGCCTAAGGAGCGATCGGTTCGCGCTGCAGTCGCGGGGCCAATTTCGGTCGCGAACGAACGTCTTCAATGGAGCCGGTCGGAAGGCGACATAGATCAGCACCGACGCAAAGCTCGCCTCGGGCTGAATCCAGACATCCCGCCCGGCTTGCCTTTTCAGGAGTTAACGAAGACGCGGCCGGGAGGCTGACGCTTCGCGTTGAATAAGGTCTCTTCTGCAAGCGAATGACGGTGGAGGAGGTCAAATATGGTCGTCCAACGTTGACAAGGCAGGGACGAAGTTTGGAGGAGCATTCTGCGCTGCGGCCGGAACGTCCGTCAGCCAGAGAGCCGATCGGACGTGCACGGACAAATCCGAACGCGCCAAGCCGCTCGACGAGACCGTCAGCGGACTGGCCGCGCGGTCAAAGGAAGTCCCGAAGCCTGGACAGCTCGATGATGTGTTCCGGCGAGAGGATCTCAGGGATCAGCGGGGCCTGAGGCGTCGTCCGGATCTCATAGAGGTGGCGAGACTTCTCCGGCTTGGCCATGAATTCCTGAATGCATTCGTCGAGCGTGCCGTCCGAGACCATGTACGGCACGCGATCCTCGCGGCGCAAATTGCCGAGCGAAGGCCATTTGTAGAGGCGCGCCGCAGCACCGAAGTTCAGTTGGGAAACGTCGTCAGACATGGGACACCGCAAACGGCAATTATTGAGCGGAGCGGCGGATCGCAGACAGATCTGTCGCGCATGTCGGCTGACATTCCGCCGGCCGCAGCCATTTGGAGACGTGCAACGTCAGCAGTCCAATCAGGACGATGACGGTGACAACGAGCCTGGGCAAGAGATCGTCTTTCAAATTCGAGCTCCAAAAAACATTCGAGAACGCAATGAATAAAATCTGCAATGCAATACGCGCCGCCTGTTCTCGAGGCGCAAGCGGCGACCAAAGCCCGGCCGTCCGATCGCCCTGAAATCAGTCGATGCGGTCACGATCATGGCTGCACCTTCTTGCCAAAGTCTACACGCGGGTTGGTTTGCAGGGCAGCAAAGCGGAGCGACGTCTGTTGCGAATGGCGCAAGCTCGCCCATGCACCGGTTTGCGAAGTAAGTATTTGAAAGCACTAAATTATCTGCGTTAAGAGGCTCCGGCGGCGGTTTGTCGCGATCAAGCAAATCGCCCAGCGAGCGAGAGAGCAACGTGTGCATGAGAAGTGCCCCTGGCGCGCAAGAGCGAGCTCGCGACAGTTGGCGTGAACGGGCCATCGGCATGCGCGTGCCCGCGAGCGGCCTCAGTTCTTGAAGATGGCAGGTATCGTTCACCGGCCGCCGGCGCAGCGACGCATCAAGCCGCAGCGTGTGCGAGCAAAAGCCGCACGGCTATCCCGCATTCGCCTTCAGTCCGGCGGCCTCGATGCCGGCCACGGCGCAAGCCTCGTCATTGTCCGACGTGTCGCCGCTGACGCCGACCGCGCCGAGCAGCATGCCGCCGTCGAGGATCAGGACGCCGCCGGGGACCGGCACCATCCGCCCCTGCGCGAGCGTGTTCACGGCGTCGATGAAATAGGCCTGTTCCTGCGCGCGCTGGAACAGCGCCCGCGATCCCATTCCCATCGCCAGTGCGCCGTAGGCTTTGCCATGGGCGATCTCGGCCCGCATCAGGCTGGTGCCGTCCTGCGCGGCCGTCACCTTCACGGCGCCGCGGGCGTCCAGGATCGTGACCACGAGCGGCTTGAGCTTCTTCTCGTTCCCCTTGGTCAGGGCGGCATCGAGGATCTTGCGGGCGATGTCGAGAGTGAGCTCAGCCATGGGCCTCTTCCTTTGTCGGCGATATCTTGTCGGAATTGGACTTCGCACAATTAAGGCTCATCGCCAATACGCTGGCGACGTGGAGTGGCGTGCGTCCGCTGCCGTCCTTGATCTGGTGCCGGCACGAGGTTCCATCCGCCACGATCAACGTGTCCTGGTCCGCGCGCCGCACCGCCGGCAGCAGTGACAGTTCGGCCATGTCGATCGAGGCCTGGTAGGTATCGCCGCCATAGCCGAACGCGCCGGCCATGCCACAGCAACTCGACTCGATGGTTTCAACGCGGAGGCCGGGCACAAGGCGCAGCACTTTCTCCACAGGTTTGAAGGCGCCAAACGACTTCTGGTGACAATGACCGTGCACGACGGCCTTCTCGGCGACAGGTCCGAGCGGCAGCGCGAGGCGCCCGGCCTCCGCTTCGCGCACCAGGAATTCCTCGAACAGCAGGGCGTTGGCGCTGATCTCCTTCGCGGTCCCGTCGGAGCGCAGCGACAGCAGCTCGTCCCGCAGTGTCAGAAGGCAGCTCGGCTCGAGCCCGATGATCGGCACGCCGCGCGCCGCGAACGGCGCGTAGGTCGCAACCAGCCGGTCCAGCTCCGCGCGGGCCTGCTCGACCAGGCCGGCCGAGAGGAATGTCCGGCCGCAGCACAGCGGCCTCGCGCCGTCCAGTGGTCGGGGCAGATGCACGCGATATCCGCCGGCGACCAGCACCTCGACCGCGGCATCGAGGTTCTCGCGCTCGTAAGCGCGGTTGAACGTGTCGGCGAACAGGACCACCTCACGGCCATCGGCCGGGCCGAACGCCTCGGCGTCAGGCCGGAACGTGTCGCGGCGAAACTCAGGCAGGCTGCGCCTGGCGCTGATGCCGGCAAATCGCTCGAACAGCATGCGCAACAGCGCACTGCGGTTTCGCCAGTTCGCCAGCGCGGCGAAGCGCGATGCGATGTCGACGTAGCGCGGCAGATAGCCGACCAGCCGGTCGCGCAGCGACAGGCCGTGCCTGCTTGCGCGGGCAGCCAAAACCTCGATCTTCATCTTGGCCATGTCGACGCCGGTCGGACATTCGTGGCGGCAGGCCTTGCATGAGACGCAGAGCTTCAACGTCTCCATCATGGCGTCGGAGGCCAACGCGTCGGGGCCCAGCTGGCCGGAGATCGCAAGCCGCAGCGTATTGGCGCGACCGCGCGTGACGTCGGCCTCGTTGCGGGTCGCGCGATAGGACGGGCACATCACGCCGCCTTCGAGCTTGCGGCAGGCGCCGTTGTTGTTGCACATCTCGACCGCGCCCTGGAAGCCGCCGCCGGCGCCGGGATAGGCCGACCAGTCGAGCACGGTCTTCAACTCGCCGACGCGATAGTCCGGCGCAAAGCGAAACAGCGAGCGGTCGTCCATCCTGGGCGGATCGACGATCTTGCCGGGGTTAAGCGTGTTGCCGGGATCGAAGCGCTGCTTGACCTCGCGGAAGTCGGCAACGATCCGCGCGCCGAACATCTCGTCGTGGAATTCGGAGCGCACCAGCCCGTCGCCGTGCTCGCCGGAGTGCGAGCCCTTGTACTCACGCACCATCTCGAAGGTTTCCTCGGCAATGGCGCGCATTGCCTTGACGTCCTTTTCGAGCTTGAGATTGAGCACCGGGCGCACATGCAGGCAGCCTTCGGACGCATGCGCATACATCGTGCCGCGCGTGCCGTGCTTGGCAAAGATGGCGTTGAGCCGCTGGGTGTAGTCGGCGAGATGCGGCAGCGGCACCGCGCAATCCTCGACAAAGGAGACCGGCTTGCCCTCCTGCTTCATCGACATCATGACGTTGAGGCCGGCTGCCCGGAAATCGGCGATGCCCGATTGCAGCGCGGGCTCGACGATCTCGACCACGCCGCCCCATTTGCGTTGCGGCTTGTCCCATCCGAAGCCGAGATCGGCCATCAGCTCGCCGAGCTGCTTGAGGCGGGCGAGATTGTCGGCCTGGTCCTCCTCAGCGAACTCGACCACCAGGATCGCATCCGGATCGCCGCGCACCGCTGCCGAAATGATTGGCTGAAACATCACGATCTCGCTGCCGAGCGCGATCATGGTGCGATCGAGCAGCTCGACTGCGATCGGCCGCAGCTTGACCAGATGCTGGGCCGCATCCATCGCCTCGTAGAAGCTGCCGAAATGGCAGACGCCGAGCACCTTGTTGCGGATCACCGGCCACAGCTTGAGCTCGACCTGCGTCGTGAAGGCCAGCGTGCCCTCGGAGCCGACCAGGATATGCGCCATGTTGTTCGGCGCATTGCGCGGCACCAGTGCGTCGAGGTTGTAGCCGCCGACGCGGCGCTGCACCTTGGGGAATTTGTCCGCGATCTCGGCCGCCTCGCGCTCGCCGAGGTCGAGCATGGCGCGGAACAGCTTCACTCCACTATCGGGCGCGTTCACATTGGCGAGATCGCGCGGCACCTCGCCGAAATGCAGCAGCGTGCCGTCGGCCAGCGCCGCGTCCATCGCGAGCGTGTTGTCACGCATGGTGCCGTAGCGGAGCGAGCGGCCGCCGCAGGAATTGTTGCCGGCCATGCCGCCAATGGTGGCGCGCGAGGCGGTGGAGACGTCGACCGGAAACCACAGCCCGTGCTTCCTGAGCTGGCGATTGAGATCGTCGAGCACGATGCCGGGCTCGACCACACAGGAGCGGTTCTCGACGTCGAGCGAGATGATTCGATTCAGGTGCTTGGACAGGTCGACCACGATGCCGTCATTGACGGTCTGGCCGCATTGCGAGGTGCCGCCGCCGCGGGGGGTGACGATGCGCCCGTCGTCGCGCGCGATCGCGAGCGCCCGCAGCGCTTCGTCGGTGGTTCGGGGAACCACCACCCCAGCCGGCATGATCTGGTAGAACGACGCGTCGGTCGCGTAGCGGCCGCGATTGAACGCATCGAAGAAGACATCCCCGGTGATCTCGCGGCGCAGACGGCCGGCGAGGGGGCTGCTGTCAGCCGAACTTTGCGACTTCTCGGCCTGCACTGTCGCCATTGCATTGGTCTCGTTGATTGTCCCGCCTGTCTTGCCCGCCGGACTCAGGCTTGGCAAGGCAAAGCCCTGCTTTCTGTGCATTGACGATCCCCGCCGGGCGGAGGACAAGCCGACCAAATAGTGATATTCGAGCGGCTCGCGAAGCCAAGGCAAGACCGGGAAGGACGCCCATGACCGTGCATACTGGAAGGCATTTTCTGCAGATTCCTGGACCGACCAACGTGCCGGACCGGGTGCTGCGGGCCATGGATATGCCGACCATGGACCATCGTGGTCCGGAGTTCGCCGAGATCGGCTTTGCGGTGCTTTCGGCGATGCAGCGGGTGTTCCGCACCAAGCAGCCGGTGATCATCTATCCCTCGTCCGGGACGGGCGCCTGGGAGGCCGCGATCGTCAATACGCTGCAGCCGGGCGACAAGGTCCTGATGTGCGAGACCGGGCAGTTCGCCGTGCTGTGGCGCGGCATCGCCGACAAGTTCAAGCTCGACGTCGATTTCATCCCGGGCGACTGGCGCCATGGCGCCGATCTCGAACAGATCGAGGCACGGCTCTCCGCCGACAAGGCTCACAAGATCAAGGCGGTCTGCATGGTCCATAACGAGACCTCGACCGCCTGCGTCACCTATCCGCGCGACGTCCGCAAGATCATGGACACCCTGAAACATCCGGCGCTCCTGATGGTCGACACCATCTCGGGCCTCGGCTCGCTCGAATATGAGCACGACGCCTGGGGCATCGACGTCTCCATCGCCGGCTCCCAGAAGGGTCTGATGCTGCCGCCCGGGCTCGGCTTCAACGCCGTCTCGGAAAAGGCGCTGGCGGTCGCGAAGGCCAATCCGGGCATGCGCTCCTATTGGGATTGGCAGGAGGTCATCAACATCAACAAGGCCGGCACATGGCCCTATACGCCCGCAACCAACCTGCTGTTCGGCTTGCGGGAGGCGGTGAAGATGCTGGAAGAGGAAGGCCTCGAGAACGTCTTCGCCCGCCACAAGCGCCACAGCGAGGCGACGCGCGCGGCCATCAAGGTCTGGGGCCTGGAGACGCAGTGCCAGGAGCAGGGCGCCCACTCGCCGGCACTGACTGCGGTGCGCATGCCCGAAGGACATGACGCCGATCACTTCCGCAAGGTGGTGCTGGAGAATTTCGACATGTCGCTTGGCACCGGCCTGAACAAGGTCAAGGGCAAGGTGTTCCGGATCGGACATATCGGTCACTTCAACGACCTGATGTTGATGGGCACGCTCTCGGGCGTCGAGATGGGCCTCGATCTTGCCAGGGTGCCGCATCGCGGCGGCGGCGTGGTCGCTGCGATGGAGGTCTTGAAGGAACGCGCGACTGCGCACACGTCGAAGGCCGTCGCCTGAGGCCCTATCACAAGCAACAGAAGGAGCGAAACATGAACGCGCCCGCCACCCCGGCCGAAGACCTGATCTACTCCGTCGAAGACGGAATCGCGCGCATCACGTTCAATCGCCCGCAGGCCCGCAATGCGCTGACCTTTGCGATGTACGAGCAGATGGCAGCGATCTGCGAGAACATCAATCAGGATCACTCGATCAAGGCCCTGATCATGACCGGTGCCGGCGACAAGGCGTTCGCCTCAGGCACTGACATCTCGCAGTTCCGCGCCTTCAAGACCGCCCAGGATGCACTCGATTATGAGGCACGGATCGACCGCGTGCTGGGTACGCTCGAGCAGTGCCGTGTGCCTGTGATCGCTGCGATTGCCGGTGCGTGCACCGGCGGGGGCGCCGGCATTGCCGCGTGCTGCGATATCCGCATCGGCACCGAGGCGACGCGGATCGGCTTTCCGATCGCGCGGACGCTCGGCAACTGCCTCTCGATGTCCAACATCTCGCGGCTGGTTTCGCTGATCGGTCCGGCGCGGACCAAGGATCTGATCTTCAAGGCGCGTCTCGTCGAAGCGCCGGAAGCGCTGGTGCTCGGGCTGCTGAACGAAGTCGTGCCCGATGTGGCGACGTTGCAGCGCCGGGCCGAGGAGACCGCGAAGCTCGTTGCCAGCCACGCGCCGATCACGCTCGAAGTGACCAAGGAGGCAGTGCGCCGCATCCGCCGCACGCTGTCGCGCGACGAGGGCGAAGACCTGATCCTGCGCGCCTATATGAGCGAGGATTTCCGCGAGGGCATGGACGCCTTCCTCAACAAGCGCACGCCGAACTGGAAGGGCAAGTAGCGCTAGAGGCGCTCGTCGCTATCTTCCCCCGCAGGTCCGCTCTCGCGGGCGAAGCGGATGTGGACCGGCAGCAAACTTGCCGAATCGGTCCAAGATAACCCACGGCTGGAAGTCGTCGCTGCAGGCGCGCCCCTCACACCACCGTCATCTCGCGCCTGAGTTGGGGGGCGAAGATGGTCTTGGGTATCAGTGCGTGGACGCCGCGCACGATGTCCACCACCTGGGTCACGCGGAAGCTTACCGCGACGCTGCACAGCGCGTAGGCGTCGAGCTCGCTGATCTTCGCCCGGGCCGCCAGAAACTTGATGGCGTTACGCGCTGCGAGAGCCATCGCTGCGTTCAGGTCCTTGTCGAGGCCGATAATAATCCAGTGTGCATCTGTCTCGGCGACCGGCCAGGCCAGGTTCTTCTGCTTGTGGAGAATAACCTGGATGCGCAGCTCCTTCATGCGTGTCTCAAGGGCCGTAAGCGAGATCTCGCCGTCGCCCTGCACTGCATGGCTATCGCCCGTATAGATCAGCGCGCCGGGCTTCCATACCGGGATGTAAAGCGTCGAGCCCTCGGACTGGTCGCTGAGGTCGAGATTGCCCGCGTGCGGGCCCGGCGGCACCGAGCTGGTAACGCCAGGACTTAAGGGCGGGAAATAGCCATCGGGTGGCGCAACGCCCAAGGTGCCCTGGAATGGCTTCAACGGAATGGTGATATCGGGCAGGAGCCTGGCCTTCATGGCGCGCAGGTCGAGATCGACATACTTGACCTGGCCCTGAGCATAGTCCTGCGGCAGCAGGCCGGTTCCCAGCGCGCCGGGATTGTTGAAGACGGCACCCCATTGATAGGGGCGGATCCGCTCGTAGCGGATCTCCAACACGTCGCCCGGCTCAGCCTTGTTGACGGCGATCGGCCCGATGATCGAATGCGGCCCTTTACCCGGATTATCGACGCGCAGCTTAGCCAGCCTGTCGATCGTTACGCCCGGCTGCATTTCGTTGAGGAAATGCGACCAGGTATCCGGAAAGCTGATGATATCGCCCGAATCGATGGTGAGAATGGGCGCCAGGTTGGCGTCGAACACGCCGAGCCGCACCGTCTCCTTCGTCGAGGGAACCACGTGTACGCGGCCTCCACCATGGGATTGGCGCCTTGGAATTGCGCCGGACTCCTGCGCCCGCGCCAGCCTCGCGAACCATGGCTCGACCGCGGCGAGCGCACCCATGAAGCTGCTTGCTTGCAGGAACTTGCGGCGCCAATGGCCGCGCGCCGACAGATAGCCGTCGAGAGTCTCCTGTTCGACCTCGTCCATATGGAGAAGGGCGTCGCGGGCGCGATCATCGAAGGCGGCATCTTTGATGTCCTCGCGTATGATGCCCGTGCCCCTCTCGTCGCCGCAGCCGAAGAGATTGGCGCAGACGTGATGATCAGAGTGGTGGTGGGCGTGCTCACTTCCGTTGCCGTGGGTCTGGGACATGACGACCCCCAAGAAAGCGTCCGCGCGGTATGCCGCATCGATGGACCGCTACCCGCGCTCACTCGCGATCAAACAACCCGCCTTGGACACGCCACCTTGCCTGGTTCGACGGCCAAATCGCGGAATTATCGCGGACCTCTCACAAAGCTCGCTTCGCTTTGCGTACGAGAAAGACTTCAGTACCACGTTACTCGCTTGCCGTCGACATTGAGGTGGTCACCCGTGGTCCCCGCTCGTGGAGGGCAGGTCGGTTCCGTCCCACCCCAGCACTCGTCGTCGGCCGTCAGCGGTAAGGCGGGAAGGACGCGCCTTTGGGCTCGATCGTTGCTCATGACCCCAAACGGAAGTCCGGGGCAAGAGACTGGGAGGGAAGATGAGATTGATCCGATTATCGCGCGCGGCGACTTGCGCCCTAAGCCTGGTTGAGAGGCAATTTTGCTTCCCGCCTTTTCCAATTTCAGCTATGCAATCTGCAGCAGGCAGTCTTAGGAAATGGAGCTTGCCTCTTTCTCGAGTTATCTGATTGGCTTGGTCCATGTGCATGGACCTTGGATCATCTCCGTCGTTGTCGCGCTAGAAAGCGCCGGCGCGCCCCTTCCCGGAGAAACAATCCTTGTTGCTGCTGCTCTCTTGGCCGCCACCACCAATCAGATCGACATCGCTGTCGTTGTCGCCGCGGCGGCTGCAGGTGCGATCGTCGGAGACGGAATCGGATACATGGTCGGGCTCCGCTTCGGACTGCCGCTTCTTCGCAAACACGGGCGATACATTCATCTCGATGAAAACCGATTGTTGATCGGTCGGTATCTGTTTTTTCGGTATGGGAACGCTGTCGTATTTTTTGGCCGCTTTATCGCGGTGCTGCGAATGTTTGCAGCTTTGCTTGCTGGCGCAAATAGCATGCCTGCACCTCGCTTTTTCCTCTTCAACATCACTGGGGGCATCTGCTGGGCGTGTCTCTTCGGCTTCGGTGCCTACGCAGTCGGAACCGAAATCTATAAGATTTCTGAAGCGTTGACCCTGGTGTCACTGGGATTGTTTATTGCCGTTGGATCCGCGCTTTCGATCATCATTCGGCGATATGAAATTGTGCTTCTTCGTCAGGCCGAGCGCGAGTTGCCGGACCGAGGTGCCATTCGCTGAAAGCCGGGCAATCTCGCATCGATCTTCGAGAGAGAGCTGCTTGTAAGTCCGCCCCATGGCAACACCTGCCAGTGGCAAGTGTTGCACTTTGTTGGTGAACCAGAGGACCCATTACCCCAAATGCCAATCGTTGCGTGACGCCGGGGCTGCAATCCCTCTCACAACGAATGTCGGTGGTTATGGGTCCAGGCATTCGCCAGGACGACGATCGGTGAAATTGCGGGTTTAACTCCATCGTCATTATGACGCATGCGGTGGCTCGCAACGAGGCACCTGCCTCATTCCAAAGTCATACCCTATGCGGCAGTTCACAGCTTGAACTCACACCCATTATCCGCACAATGACCGCAACCCGCCATTCTCGCAGGTTTTTGCTCAGCCGAACAAATAAATAGGGAAGAAACACGTGGGACAGATTGTGAAAGCCACGGCCGCCATCGCTGCCATACTGCTCAGCACGCCGGCCTTCGCCTGGGAGCCGACCAAGCCGGTCGAGATCGTGGTCGCGGCCGGTGCGGGCGGCGCATCCGACCAGATGGCGCGCATGATGCAGGCTGCGATCCAAAAGAACAATCTGATGAAGCAGCCGATGGTGGTCTCGCTGAAGGGCGGCGCGTCGGGTGCCGAGGCGCTGATGTACATGAAATCCAGCGAGGGCGATCCCAACAAGGTGCTGATCGCCTATTCGCTGATCTACATGCTGCCATTGTCGGCCAAGATTCCCTTCAACTGGCGTGAGCTGACCCCGGTGTCGGTGATCGCACTGGACCAGTTCGTGTTGTGGGACAATGCGGCCGGTCCCAAGACGGTCAAGGACTTCATCGCGGCTGCCAGGGCGGCGAGCGCGCCGTTCAAGATGGGCGGCACCGGCTCCAAGCGCGAAGACCACGTGCTGACCGTGTTCGTGGAGCAGAAGACCGGCGCAAAGTTCTCGTACCTGCCGTACAAGTCCGGCGGCGAGGCCGCCACGCAATTGGTCGGTGGCCACACCGAATCCAACGTCAACAACCCCAGCGAAAACCTTGAAGTCTGGCGGGCCGGGCAGGTTCGCGCGCTCTGCGTGTTCGACAAGGAGCGCATCTCCTACAAGACCAAGGTCACAGACACACAGTCGTGGAACGATATCCCGACCTGCAGGGAGGAGGGGCTCGACGTGCAGTACCTGATGCTGCGCGCGATGTTCCTGCCGGGCAAGGTCACGCCGGAGCAGCAGGCGTTCTATGTCGACCTGTTCCAGAAGGTGACGCAGACGCCCGAATACAAGGAGTATATGGAAAAGCAGGCGCTGAAGCCGATCTTCCTCACCGGCAAGGACATGGTGCAATTCTTAGAGGATGACGACAAGCAGAACGCCACGCTGATGAACGAAGCCGGGTTCGTCGCAAAGTAACGGCCGGCGCTGCGGTCCTGCCGGCACATGGCCGAGTGGCCATCTGTCGGCGGACTGTTGCTTTTTGTTTTGCCGTCCGGAGGAATTGCCCTTGCAAGTGGCGGACGCGCGGTGATTATTGCGCCTCAGTATTGGTCGAACGTCCGGCGTGCCCATCGGGCTGGGTCAACTCTCCGTCGCCGTTGCAGAACCGTGAGGAGCGATCATGACCAAAGCCGTTCTCGGGATCATCGGCGGATCCGGCATCTACGACCTGCCCGGCCTTGAAAACGTCCGCGAGCAGGCGATCGAGAGCCCCTGGGGCGAGCCGTCGGCGCCGTTGCGACGCGGCGAGATGGCGGGACTGCCGATCGTGTTCCTGCCGCGGCACGGGCCGGGGCATGCTTTGTCGCCGTCCGATATCAACTACCGCGCCAATATCGACGTCCTGAAGCGGGCAGGGGTCACCGACCTGGTCGCGCTGTCCGCGTGCGGATCGTTCAAGGAAGACTTGCCGCCGGGCACCTTCGTGCTGGTCGACCAGTTCGTCGACCGCACCTACAAGCGCGAGAGCTCGTTCTTCGGCAAAGGCTGTGTCGCGCATGTGTCGATGGCGCATCCGGTGTCGCCGCGTCTCGCGGGGCATCTTGCCGCCGCGGCCGAAGCTGAGGGCATCGCATTTGCCCGCGGCGGCACCTATCTCTGCATGGAAGGACCGCAATTCTCCTCGCTTGCGGAAAGCCTGACCTACAAGGCGCAGGGTTATTCGGTGATCGGCATGACCAACATGCCGGAAGCCAAGCTCGCGCGCGAGGCCGAAATCTGCTACGCCAGCGTGGCGATGGTGACCGATTTCGATTGTTGGCATCCGGGCCATGATGCCGTGACGGTGCAGGATATCATCCGCGTGCTGAATTCGAACGCCGAGAGGGCCAAGGCGTTGGTCGCGCGCCTGGCGCGGGAGTTCCCGCGCGAGCACGAGCCGTGTCCCGTCGGCTCGGATCGTGCGCTGGACACCGCACTGATCACGGCGCCCGCGGCGCGCGATCCCGCGCTTCTCGCCAAGCTTGATGCCGTTGCCGGACGGGTGTTGCGCACATGAAGGTGGACGGACAGCATTTTCGCAGTATTTGGCTCGAGCCCGACGGCTGGTCGGTCGGCGCGATCGACCAGCGGCGGCTGCCGCACGAGTTCATCGTCGCCAGGATCACGACGGCGGAAGAGGCCGGTGAGGCGATCCGCTCGATGCTGGTCCGCGGCGCGCCGCTGATCGGCGCCACCGCGGCCTATGGCGTGGCGCTGGCGATGCGCAGCGATGCGTCCGATGCGTCCCTCGACCGGGTCGGCAAGATGCTGGCTGCGACCCGGCCGACCGCCATCAATCTGAAATGGGCGATCGACGAGATGCAGCGCGCACTCGCGCCGCTTCCGGCCTCGGCACGGATGGACGCGGCCTACGCTCGCGCCCGCGAGATCGCCGATGAAGACGTTGCGATCAACCGCGATATCGGACGCCACGGGCTTGGCCTGATCGAGGCGATCGCCGCAACAAGGAAGCCGGGCGACCCGGTCAACGTGCTGACGCATTGCAATGCCGGTTGGCTTGCAACCGTGGATTGGGGCACGGCGACATCGCCGATCTATCAGGCGCATGATCGCGGCATTCCGGTTCATGTCTGGGTCGACGAGACGCGCCCGCGCAATCAGGGCGCCTCGCTCACCGCCTGGGAACTCGGCCATCACGGCGTGCCGCACACCGTGATCCCGGACAACGCCGGCGGCCATCTGATGCAGCATCGGATGGTCGATCTGGCGATCGTCGGAACCGATCGCGTTGCCGCCAATGGCGACGTCTGCAACAAGATCGGGACCTATCTGAAAGCGCTCGCCGCGCGCGACAATGGTGTGCCGTTCTATGTTGCGCTGCCGTCGCCGACCATCGACTTTGGTATCGACGATGGTGTCAGGCAGATTCCGATCGAGCAGCGTGCGGCCAGCGAGGTCACGCATCTGACCGGGCGCACGGCGGACGGACGGATCGAGACCGTGCGCGTGGTTCCGGACGGCTCGCCGGCGGCGAACTTCGGTTTCGACGTGACGCCTGCGAGGCTGGTGACGGGATTGATCACCGAGCGCGGCGTCCTCAAGCCGGATCGTGCTGCACTTGCGAGCGCGTTTCCCGAACGCTCCAGTGTTAGCTGAAGGCTGCATTGACGGTGATTGTATCAGCACGCTATCCCAATCGTTGCCCTCGCAGCCCAGACCGTCTCATCCATGTCCCATGCCGATCTTGATATCGTCGTCGACGATCCGACCGCGCCCGAGGACGACTCGCCCGCGGTTGTCAGCACCGGTGCTGTCGACGTCGTCGTGTCGCTTCTGCTGCTCGCACTCGCCGTGATACTGGGTTGGGACAATTGGCGCACCGGCGCGTCGTGGGACTCGACCGGCCCGCAGCCCGGCTATTTTCCGTTCTATCTCTCGGTCATTCTCGGCGGAGCCAGCCTCTACGGCCTCGGTGCGGCCTTTGTCTCGCGCCGCGAGGCCGCCGAGACCTTCGTCACCCGCGCGCAGCTTCGCCGGGTGCTGGCGGTGTTCGTGCCGACATTCCTGTTCTGCCTCGCCACGCAGTATCTCGGGCTCTATGTCGCGAGCTTTCTCTTGATCGCGGGCTTCATGCGCCTCGTCGGCAAGATCGCGCTGTGGAAGTCGCTCCTCACCGCCTTCGTCTTCACCGCGGTGATGTTCGTGACTTTCGACATCGTGTTCGACGTCATCATGCCGAAGGGGCCGCTCGAAGCCGCTCTGGGCCGCTAGCAAACCGACGGGATCTCAGGACATGGAAGCCTTCGGTCTCCTGCTGCACGGCTTCGCCGTGCTGCTGACGTGGAAGACGCTGCTGTTGATGATGGTCGGGCTGGTGCTCGGCATCTTTGTCGGCGTGCTGCCCGGACTTGGCGGTCCCAACGGTGTCGCGATCCTGCTGCCCCTGACCTTCACGATGGATCCGACCTCGGCCATCGTGATGCTGTCCTGCATCTATTGGGGCGCGCTGTTCGGCGGCGCGATCACCTCGATCCTGTTCAACATCCCGGGCGAGGCTTGGTCAGTCGCGACCACGTTCGACGGCTATCCGATGGCGCAGCAGGGCCGGGCGGCGGAGGCCCTTACCGCGGCGTTCACCTCGTCGTTCATCGGATCGCTGGTTGCGGTGCTGCTGATTACCTTCCTGGCGCCGATGATCTCGTCATTCGCGCTGAAGTTCGGTCCGCCGGAATTCTTCGCCGTCTATCTCCTGACGTTCTGCTCCTTCGTCGGCCTCGGCCGCGAGGCCAAGCACAAGACGGTGATCTCGATGTCGCTCGGGCTTCTGCTCGCCGGCGTCGGCATGGACACGGTCTCGGGACAGTTGCGCATGACGTTCGGCTCTGCCGAACTGCTGCGCGGCATCAACTTCCTCGTCGCGGTGATTGGCCTGTTCGGCATCAGCGAGATCCTGCTCACGATGGAGGAGCGCCTGGCGCTGCGCGGACACGCCGCCAGCATCAGTCTTCGCGTCGTGCTCTCGGTGTGGAAGGACCTGCCGAAATACTGGGTGACGCTGGTGCGTTCGTCCTTCATCGGCTGCTGGCTCGGCATCACGCCCGGCGGCGCGATTGCGGCTTCCTTCATGGGCTACAATCTGGCGAAGCGCTTTTCCAAGGATCCGGGGAGCTTCGGCAAGGGCCGCATCGAGGGCGTATTCGCGCCCGAGACGGCCGCGCACGCATCCGGTACCTCCGCGCTGCTGCCGATGCTCGCGCTCGGCATTCCCGGCTCGGGCACCGCGGCGATCCTGCTCGGCGGCCTGATGGTGTGGGGTCTCAACCCGGGGCCGCTGCTGTTCGTCGAGCACAAGGATTTCGTCTGGGGCCTGATCGCCTCGATGTATCTCGGCAACGTCGTCGGCCTCGTGCTGGTGCTGACCACAGTGCCGATCTTCGCCTCGATCCTCCGCGTACCGTTCGCGGCGGTCGCGCCGATGATCGTGGTGTCCTGCGCGATTGGTGCCTATGCGATCCAGAATGCGATGTTCGACATCTGGCTGATGCTGGGCTTCGGCGTTGTCGGCTACGTCTTCAAGAAAATCGGCATCCCGCTTGCGCCGTTCACGCTGGCGCTGGTGCTCGGCAATCGCGCCGAGGACGCGTTCCGCCTGTCGATGATCGGATCGGGCGGCGACATGAAGGTGTTCTGGTCGAACGGGCTTGTCGGCACGATCACGACGCTCGCGATCGTGCTGCTGTTCTGGCCTTTGATCGACAGGGCCTTTGCCGGCGTTACGCGCCTGGTGCGGCCGGCAAGGGCGTAAGGGTTAGCCCGGATTTCTCAGTGCGCCCCGACGGCGCGCATCACCAGTGGAGGAGGATTCCACCCAGATAGTTGTCGATTGATCTGGTAGCTGACGAGCGGATCGGTCGGGTAACCGGCCGGTTCGAAGCCTCGTGACAAAGGCCGCCTTGGGCGGTCGAGCAATCCAGCGGGCCGTAATATGAGTGAAGTCTGAGCAGGCCTCGAAAGTGAAGATGCGGATGCCGACCCGCCTGAGATACGGGGAAGGCCGTGTGGATAGGGAAGCAATCGACGTGCGCACCTGTTTGATCCGCCGGGGTAGTGGACTCGGCACGCTGGAAGGGCGATGCGGGTAATCGGGGGAGACCCGCAGCGGGCGGAGGTCGCGTCTTCAACGTCGCAATTGGCGGCGGCCTGCAGCGGGAGTCGGACAGGGACGCGGTACCGTTGAAACCGGGTAATGCCGGCGGAGGGAAGGTCCCTGACTTCTGGTGTGCTTTCAAAGACGGTGAGGAAACAGGTGATTGGCGATGAGCCTCGAAACGCCTGAAAGGATCAGGACCCTTCAGAGAAAGCTCTATTGCAAGGCGAAGGCGGAGCCTGCCTACCGCTTCTATTTGCTCTACGACAAGATCTGCCGTGAGGACATTCTGCGCCACGCCTACGCGCTGGCCCGTGCCAATGCGGGTGCGCCTGGTGTTGACGGGGTGACCTTTGAGCAGATCGAGGCGTCGGGCGTGGAAGCATGGTTAGCGGGGCTGCGCGAGGACCTCGTTTCGAAGACGTACCGACCCGATCCGGTGCGGCGGGTGATGATCCCGAAGCCCGGGGGAGGCGAGCGCGCGCTCGGCATTCCCACGATCCGCTGTCGCGTCATTCAGACTGCCGCCAAACTCGTGTTGGAACCGATATTCGAAGCGGACTTCGAGGACAGTGCTTATGGCTATCGTCCGCGTCGCAGCGCGGTCGATGCGATCAAGGAAACGCACCGGCTGATTTGCCGGGGCTATACCGACGTGGTTGACGCCGATTTGTCGAAATATTTCGACACGATCCCGCATTCGGACCTCCTCAAATCGGTGGCCCGACGCATCGTTGACCGGCATGTGCTGTGGCTGATCAAGCTGTGGCTGCAAGCGCCGGTCGAGGAGCGGGACGGCAACGGGAAGCGGCGCATGAGTGGCGGCAAGAACAGCAAGCGCGGCACACCGCAAGGCGGTGTTGCAAGCCCGCTGCTCTCCGTCATCTATATGAACCGGTTCCTGAAGCATTGGCGATTGACCGGACGCGGCGAAGCCTTCCGCGCCCACATCGTCTCGTACGCCGACGACTTCGTCATCCTCAGCCGCGGCTATGCGCACGAGGCTCTGGCGTGGACGAAAGCGGTGATGACGAAACTCGGGCTGACGCTCAACGAGGCGAAAACCTCGGTGAAGGATGCCCGGCGCGAGAGCTTCGACTTCCTTGGTTATAGCTTCGGGCCGCATCGGTACCGGAAAGATGGCCATTGGTATCTGGGCGCGAGCCCGTCCAAGAAGAGTGTTCAGCGGCTCAAAGCCAAGGTGAGCGATATCCTGGTCCCCGGCAACACCGGGTGCTGGCTTGACGTGCGTGACCGGCTCAATCGCTTGTTGCGAGGCTGGAGCACGTACTTCGGCTACGGCACTCGGAAACCGGCGTACCGGACCGTCGATAACCATGTGTACGAACGGGTCCGCGGATTCCTGGTCCGACGTCACAAGGTGCCGTCGCGTGGCACCCGCCTCTTCCCGCGAGAGGCTGTGTTTGGCGCGCTCGGGGTCTTGCACCTCCGACGCGTCCACTTGGGACCGCCGCCGTGGGCCTTGCACTGAAGCCAGTCGGAAAGCCGGATGCGGTAGCTCCGCACGTCCGGTTTGATGAGCGAGGAAGGGAAACGGGGCGTTGCCGAATGGCCCAAGCTACCGCGCCCTTCCCCGACTCTACCAGGGCCGACTGATCTGACAACACCGATTTGGTGTGCCAGTATGGCCATGAAGGGTTGCTGCGCGGGAAGGCGCGGCTGGCGGGATTAGGTTGTGGGTTTCTCCGGTGGGCCAGTTGGCGATGCCGCGGTTTGGCGCGTCGCAGCTTCGCGTGTCAGGCCGGCGAGGCGCGGGCTCCGGCGGCTTTGGCCAGGCGGTGCGCGGCGATGCCCCACGGTTCGGCGGCCGGACAGGCCGAGGCCATGGCGATCTTGATGCGGCGGACGCTGATGCGCACCAGTGCGCCGATCTTCAGGAGCTTGAGGCGGATGGTGCCGCAGGTGGCGTCCGCAAAGATGGTTTCGGCAAGGCCGATGCGCCTCAGGGCACAGATCAGCACATAGGCCATCGAGGCGAACCACAACCGCAGTTGGTTGGCGCGCATGGTCGCCGCGGAAGTGCGGTCGGCGTAGAGATCGAGCTGGCACTCCTTGATGCGGTTTTCCATCTCGCCACGGGCGCAGTAAATGTCCTCGTAGAGCTGCCGCGCACCCGCCTCGGCCCGCTTGAGCGAGGTCACGACGAAGCGCGGATTGGCTTCCCCTTTTGTCCACTCCGCCTTGGCGACGACGCGGCGCCTTCGGCTCCAGGTGCCGCGCGTGCTCCACTGGAAGTCCTTGAAGCGGCGCGCCGGGCGGCCGGTCTTCTCGGCTGCAGCCCGCGCCGCGGCGAGCTCCTCTTCGATCATGGCGACCAGGCGCGTGTTGCGGGCGAGCCCGAACAGGTAATCCACGCGGTTCCGTTCGCACCACGCCATCAGCGCCTCGCGCGCAAAGCCACTGTCGGCGCGCAGCAGGATGCGCACGAACGGCCAGTGGACGCGGATTTGCCGGACAATCCGCTCGACCTCCGCGACGCTGCCCGCGCTGGCGTCAATGTCGGAGGGCCGCAGCTTGGCCGCCAACAGATGCCGGCCGCAGAACACGTACAGCGGCAGATAGCAGTAACAGTCGTAATAGCCGTGGAAGAAGCGTCCTTCCTGATGCCCGTGCAGCGGGTCGTCGGTGGCGTCGAGATCGAGGATGATCTGCGCCGGCGGTCGCTTGTGCGCCTCCAGGAATAGCGTCACCGGCAACGCCTCGATCGCCGCCGCGTCGTAGGCGATCTTGTGATAGCGCGAAGGCTCGTTTCGGCTCAGCTCCAGCCGGTTCAGCGTCGACTTGCCGGCCACCGGCGCGCAGTCCTCGCGCTTGGCCTCAAGCTTGCCCGCCAGCACCGCCATCAGCGGGTCGTGCCGCAGCTCGTCGTGATCGTTGAGATCTTCGTAGCCAAGTGCAATGCCAAAGACCCGTTGTCCGACCAACGTCCCGACCGCATGCTCGATCAAGTCCGGACGGCGATGATCGCGAAAGCAATCTGCAAAACGCCCCACCAGATCGATCGCTCGATCGGCGGCGCCCAGAAGCAGCGCTCCAGCGTCCGACGTCACCAGGCCAGCATCAAAGGCCGCTTCCACAGCCCGGCCTTCCACCACTCCAAAATCAAACCGTTCTGCGCTACACTCTGTCGGCATCGGGGCATTCCTTGAATCATCGCAAAGTCCTTCTCGCAAAAGAACTTTCGCTGATTCGCGCCCCGATGCGCCTCAACACTGTGAGAAATGCGGGTTAGACCACCTTGCGCTGCCGCAGTTCGGCGATCTCGTCCTTGCCGAAGCCGAACTCGGCCAGCAATTCCTCGGTCTGCTCGCCGAACTCCGGCGGCCGCGCCGCCATCTTGCTCGGCGTCCGCGACAGCGTCACGGGTTGTCCGACGAGCTGAATGTGCCGGTTCTCGTCATTGGGCACGTGCTGCGCGATGCCGAGATGCTTGACCTGGGCATCCTCGAACATCTGGTCGATCGAATAGATCGGCCCGCAGGGCACGCCGGCCTCGTTGAGCTCGCGGACCCAGGTCTCGGTCGATTTCTTCTCGGTCAGCGTGTTGATCTTCGCGTTCAAGGCATCGCGGTTCTTGGAGCGCGCCGGCGCGGTCGCGTAATCGGGATCGGTGATCAGCTCCGGCGCGCCGATCGCCTGGGCGCAGCGCTCCCAGATCCGGCCGCCGGTGGTGGCGATATTGATGTAGCCGTCGGAGGTCTTGAAGACGCCGGTCGGGATCGAGGTCGGATGGTTGTTGCCGGCCTGCTTGGCCACTTCCTGTTCCATCAGCCAGCGCGCGGCCTGGAAATCCAGCATGAAGATCTGGGCCTGCAGCAGCGAGGTCTGGACCCACTGGCCTTCCCCGGACACGTCCCGCTCGAGCAGCGCGGTGAGGATGCCGATCGCGCAGAACAGCCCGGCGGTCAGGTCCGCCACCGGGATGCCAACCCGCATCGGGCCGCCGCCGGGCGCGCCCGTGACCGACATCAAGCCGCCCATGCCCTGCGCGATCTGATCGAAGCCGGGGCGCTTGTGATAGGGGCCATCCTGTCCGAACCCGGAGATGCTGCCATAGACGATGCGGGGATTGATCTTGCGGATGCTCTCATAGTCGATGCCGAGCTTGAACTTGACGTCCGGCCGGAAGTTCTCGACCACGACGTCGGCCTGTTCGGCCAGCCGTTTGAACACCTCGAGCCCCTTCGGATCCTTCAGGTTGAGGGTCATCGCGCGCTTGTTACGGTGGAGGTTCTGGAAGTCGGATCCGCCGCGCGGACCTCCCGGCTGCTCGCCGCCGTCTTCCAGCAGGGCATCGATCTTGATCACATTGGCGCCCCAATCCGCGAGCTGACGCACGCAGGTCGGCCCCGAACGAACGCGGGTCAGATCCAGGACGGTGAAGCGGGACAGGGCTTGGGACGCGCGAGGAAAGGGCATTGAGAACACCTCTTGTTTGGCGGGCCGTTCCGGATTCCGGCCTGTCTGGCTTAGACAATTTGGCAGGGCATTCCAACCGCTACCCAATGGGAGTGGGCTGGAAACGAGTGGCCTGCCGGAGCGACGGTTCCGATCGGGAACGCGCCGTGGCCAGCACGATATCCGCAAATCCACGGTGTGGTCGACCCCGGGGATGGTCGCTGTTCTGCCATGATTTTTCTCGAAGCGGTAATTGCGTTTTCGGCGCGCACCTTAATGGTTTGCCAATGACGCTTCCGCAAGATTGCGTCAAACGACGGCGATCGGGCTATGTCATTCTGCATCTGATCGTCAGCCGTTTCATCCAACGCAACTAACTCCCAGGTACGGTCGGTGTGATGCGAAAAGGCCATTCGTTGTCCGATGATCTCGGCGTTTTTCCTCTTGATGGTTGGGATGGTCCGGCGCTGACCGCGGGATTGCAGACGTCTAATGGCGCAGCGGCAGGTCCCGCCCTTCTCGGCGATCCCGGCGATCAATATCCGCTGGCCGCGAGTTCAGCGAGCACCCCCACGAACGCCAGCTCTACCAAGCCGGTGGCGACGATCGCACAGCTTGCCGATTACCTCGTCAACGGATTCTGGGCCTACAACAACACGATCGCCCATCATTGGGCCTCGAATACGATCACCTTCAACATCAGCGCCCTGAATGCCGCCGAGCAGGCGCTCGCGCTGTCTGCGCTCGAGGCCTGGCACGAGGTCGCGAACGTGAGCTTCGTTCAGACAAGCGGCAGTGCCAACGTCACGTTCGTCGACACTGGCTCGATGACGGCCATGACCAGCGCCGACTGGAACAGCTCGGGCATCATGAGCTCTGCGACGGTCGATATCAGCTCGGACTGGATCACGACCGACGGCGGTGCCTATGACGGCAAGACCGGAATCGACAGCTACGGATATCAGACCTACATCCACGAAATCGGTCACGCACTCGGCCTCGGCCACCAGGGCCCCTACAACGGCAGCGCGAGCTATGCAACCGACGCGATCTACGCTGACGACACCTGGCAATATTCGATCATGTCGTACTTCGCGCAGGATAACTATTCCGGAAGTTCGTACCGCTACGTCGTCACGCCCCAAATGGCCGATATCTATGCGGTGGACTCGATCTACGGCGCCGCGACCACGGCGCGGACAGGCAGCACGGTCTACGGGTTCAACAGCAACGCGGGCTCGATCTTCAACTTCGCCAACTACAGCCAGCCGCCGGCTTTCACGATCTATGACAGCGGCGGCAGCAACACGCTCGACTGCTCCGGATACTCCGTCGCGCAGACCATCGACCTGCATCCCGGCGCCTTCTCCTCGATCGGCGGCCTGGTCCACAACATCGGGATCGCGACCAACACGATCATCCAGACAGCGATCGCTGGCAGCGGCAACGATACGCTGATCGCAAACGACTACGCCTGCACGCTGGTGGGCGGTGCGGGCAACGATACCATGATCGGCGGAGCCGGCGCCGACCGCCTGGTCGCCGGCTCCGGCGTCGATACCATGACCGGCGGTGGCGGCGCCGACACTTTCGTGTTTGCGACCGGCGACGTGACGGCGGCGAGCGGGACGCATGATCTGATCACGGATTTTGTCTCGGGCCTGGACCACATCGATCTGAGCGGCATCGATGCGATCAGCACGACCTCCGTGCACGACGCTTTTCGCTTCATCGGTCTCTCGGGATTTGACCATACCGCGGGTGAGCTCGACTACAGCTACAACAGCTCGCTCGGTGAAACAGTGCTTCAGGGCGACACCAACGGCGACGGCATCGCCGACTTTGCGATCGATCTGACGGGCAACATCGCGATCGCCGCATCTGACTTGATCGGAATTCTGACCACTCCGATTACGATCGAGTCCGCTGGTTCGATCAGCCTGGTCGAGATGGGCGCCAACTTCTACTTCAATCCTGTTGCCGGCGGGGCCAGCGTAGAGCTGAAATATCAGGGATCGCCGGTCATCTCGGGCCAATTCGACCCCTATGTGCCGGTCGGTGTGGAGCAGACGGCGAGTGGTTACGAGGCTGCGCTGAAGAACGCGGCGACCAACCAGTTCTCGATCTGGAGCACCGACAGCAGCGGCAATTTCCAGTCCTACACGGTGTATGCCGGCAACAGCGCGGCGCTGGAGTTGTTGGAGCCGAGCTTCCACCAGGACTTGAACGGCGACGGCGTCATTGGCGTTGCCACCACGACGATCGAATCCGCCGGTGCGACCAGCCTGGTCGAGGCCGGCAACAATTACTTCTTCGAACCTGTCGCCGGCGGCTCCGGTGTGGAGATGAAGTATCAGGGCGCGGCGGTCACGGTGGGGCAGTTTGATCCCTATGTGCCGATGGGCGTGGAGCAGACGGCGAGCGGTTACGAGGTTGCGCTCAAGAACGCGGCGACCAACCAGTTCTCGATCTGGAGCACCGACAGCAGTGGCAATTTCCAGTCCTACACGGTGTATGCCGGCAACAGCACGGCGCTGGAGTCATTGGAGCCGAGCTTCCATCAGGACCTGAATGGCGATGGTGTCATTGGTGTTACGACCACGACGATCGAATCCGCCGGCGCGACCAGCCTGGTCGAGGTCGGCAACAATTACTTCTTCGATCCTGTCGCAGGCGGCACCGGTGTGGAGATGAAGTATCAGGGCGCGGCGGTCACGGTGGGGCAGTTTGATCCCTATGTGCCGATGGGCGTGGAGCAGACGGCGAGCGGCTACGAGGTTGCGCTCAAGGACGCGGCGACCAACCAGTTCTCGATCTGGAGCACCGACAGCAGCGGCAATTTCCAGTCCTACACGGTGTATGCCGGCAACAGCACGGCGCTGGAGTCGTTGGAGCCAAGCTTCCATCAGGACCTGAATGGCGATGGTGTCATTGGTGTTGCGACCACGACGATCGAATCCGCCGGCGCGACCAGCCTGGTCGAGGTCGGCAACAATTACTTCTTCGATCCTGTTGCCGGCGGTGCCGGTGTGGAGATGAAGTATCAGGGCGCGCCGGTCACGGTGGGACAGTTTGATCCCTATGTGCCCATGGGCGTGGAGCAGACGGCGAGCGGCTACGAGGTTGCGCTGAAGAACGCGGCAACCAACCAGTTCTCGATCTGGAGCACCGACAGCAGTGGCAATTTCCAGTCCTACACGGTGTATGCCGGCAACAGCGCGGCGCTGGAGTTGTTGGAGCCGAGCTTCCACCAGGACTTGAACGGCGACGGCGTCATTGGCGTTGCCACCACGACGATCGAATCCGCCGGTGCGACCAGCCTGGTCGAGGCCGGCAACAATTACTTCTTCGAACCTGTCGCCGGCGGCTCCGGTGTGGAGATGAAGTATCAGGGCGCGGCGGTCACGGTGGGGCAGTTTGATCCCTATGTGCCGATGGGCGTGGAGCAGACGGCGAGCGGTTACGAGGTTGCGCTCAAGAACGCGGCGACCAACCAGTTCTCGATCTGGAGCACCGACAGCAGTGGCAATTTCCAGTCCTACACGGTGTATGCCGGCAACAGCACGGCGCTGGAGTCATTGGAGCCGAGCTTCCATCAGGACCTGAATGGCGATGGTGTCATTGGTGTTACGACCACGACGATCGAATCCGCCGGCGCGACCAGCCTGGTCGAGGTCGGCAACAATTACTTCTTCGATCCTGTCGCAGGCGGCACCGGTGTGGAGATGAAGTATCAGGGCGCGGCGGTCACGGTGGGGCAGTTTGATCCCTATGTGCCGATGGGCGTGGAGCAGACGGCGAGCGGCTACGAGGTTGCGCTCAAGGACGCGGCGACCAACCAGTTCTCGATCTGGAGCACCGACAGCAGCGGCAATTTCCAGTCCTACACGGTGTATGCCGGCAACAGCACGGCGCTGGAGTCGTTGGAGCCAAGCTTCCATCAGGACCTGAATGGCGACGGTTCGATCGGCATTCCGTCGGGCCAATCGTCGTTGGGTTCTTCAACCGTCGGCGGATCGACCGCTGCGCCTGCAACCGCTGAATCGTTTGTCTTTCGCACGGATCTTGGAGCGGGAGTCGAGGCTAACCCTGGCTTACCTGCAATAGAGCACGATCCTTTGTGGCCTGCGGCATCTGCTCATGGAGATGGTCCGCAGGGCAGCTCATCATCGACGGCGCAAGGGCACGTCGAGGCGTTTGCCGCGCTGTTCGATGCTATCAGCCAAAGTAGCGTGATTGCGCACAGCTCCGACCTGCACGTACATGACTTTCTCATTCGCTGATGGCAGACCGCCTCAGCGATGCGCGATGCGGCGCATGGCAATGGTAGGACATAGCCAATTCCCCTCTGTTCATTCTGATTTTTGTAGTCGCGACCGCACGCGATCAAAAATGAATGCCGCGCCATCTTCGCGGCGGCATTGATCAATCCTCAACATTCCGGTCCCGCAAATCACTATGGGAGAACCTTTATCAAGCCTCCAAATTTTGCCGGCGGTCCTGATCTCGAAGGTCATGTCTGGGACGATCGTAACATCGGAAATGCGCACGGTTTCTGTCCCGCCGACCGTGGTGCGGGCGCCGGCATAAGGGTATCCAACCGCGTTCACAAACCGCTGGATTGTCTCGGCATCGCTCGACCAGTCGATCTCGTAGTCGGCATCATCCCGCCAGATGCTGTAGGTCGCCTGATCCTCACGTTGAGGAGTGGCCGACAATTGACCGCTTCGCCATTTCCCGACAAGTTCGACGGCGATTTTCGTCATCAGATCGGCCTGAAGCTCCAACGCGTCACGGATCTTGAGCGGATAAGAGATCGGAAGCACACGCTGTGCGTAGATCGGGCCTGCATCGACCGTCTCAGTGGGGTGCAGCGCGGTCACGCCGATCTCGCGATCGCCCTTGATCAGTGCGGTGACCGTTGGTGCAAAGCCTCGGTACCTGGGAAGCAGGGAATCATGAAAAACCACGGTGGAAGCGGTGATTGCCGGCAGGAGATACTGCCAGCCGACCAGAAAGACGAGGTTCTCGGGGGCAAGGACAGGATGGCGCGTTCGAAGCAGGTTGATCGACCTTTCCAGCGCAAGATCGCGCAGGCGCTCGAAGCCGTTGGCCTGATCGCCGGCCTGGGGGTAGCTCGCGATGGTTCCGATCTCGATTCCGTAACGGAGCAGGCCTTCGACGAAGACCGCGCCCTTCAACCCGGCGCCACAAACGACGATCTGCCCCGCTCTCAGCATGTGTGGTCGTCGGCCTGAAGAATGCGAGCTTGGCTTTCAGGGCGCAGCTCGGTGCCGCTGCCGGTCAGAATCCGATCGACGATGAAGGTCGGCCGTCCCTTCGCTTCGACGAGAATTCGTCCGACGTAAAGGCCGGTGAGGCCAACTGCGAACAACAGGCTTCCGGCAAGGAACCAGAGCGACAAGGCAATGCTGGCCCAGCCTTCCACCGTGAGTGCGCCCATCAGGTGTGAGACAAGAACAAAGAACGTCATGCTGAACGAGAGCAGTGCAATGAGGAACCCGGTGACCATGACCAGTTTCAGGGGCTTGTCGGAGAAGCCGACAATAACGTTCATGCCCAGTGCTACGAGCTTTCCGAAGGTGTAGCTGGAACGCCCTTCAAAACGCGGAGCTTGCTCAACCGCGAGCGTCGTCTGCGAAAAGCCGACCCAGGAAACGATGGCTGGAAAATACTTCGATTCCTCCTGCCAACGAGTGATCGTCTCGATCACCCGCCGGCTGTAGATTCCAAAATTTGCGAATTCCGGCCGCTGGCGGGTGTCGGTCAAGTAGCTCAGCAGTCCGTAGAATATCTTCGACAGCAATCGACGGTGAATGGGATCGTTGCGCGTGACGCGCTCGGCTCGAACCACCTCAAAGCCTTCCTTGGCCTTGGCCCACAGCCTTGGAACCTCTTCCGGCTGGTCCTGAAGATCGCAATCCATGACGATGGTCCATTCGCCTGTTGCCCGGGACAGGCCGGCCTGGATCGCTGCGTGCTGGCCGAAATTCCGCGAGAGGCGGATACCGATGATCGCGGAATCGGTCGCGACCAAGCGTTCGATCTCGTACCAGGAGCCCTTGGGGCAACGATCATCGACGAGGATCAGTTCGTAAGAGACGTTCGTCCGTGAGCATACATCCTTGATGCGTTGGCTCAGCAGCTCGAGGCTTTCCGGTGAACCATAGACAGGTACGACGAATGACCAGGTGGGACCAGCGGAGCGGTCGTCACCGGCGGGCAAAGCGTCCGAATCGCCATCCTTCATTGCTGGATGCGTGGTGGCGGGGGTCATCTTTGCACGCTCGCGGTTCGCTGGCTCAAGGAAGTCATGGAGGATCGGTGAGACACGGAAGAAACCAAATTCACCCCCGGGGGGACCAGGCAACGCTGGCGAGACAAATACCCCAGAGCGACATGGCGTTCCAGTGGCCGGGTTGGTTGACGTGGATTGCCAATGCCCAAAAACCCGGTCTGCTTGCCAATGTCGATCTGGAACGGTATTGCACTGACGAGGATGTTGCTCGGCGCGGGTCGTTGCCATTAACAATGGAACGGGCATTCTTGAGAGTGGCGCGACGGCCCAGGTGCGCACCGGACAATCGGAGATTACTGGCAACGGAACCGGCGTCGCAGGGACCATGCTGTCTTACGGCACCAACCAGCTGAACGGAAATGGTGCCGATGGGACGCTGACGCTCCCGCCTCCCGCACTGAAATAGCAACAGGCTGGAGCAGCTCGCAGGGCTGGATGAGGACCTCCCGGACGCGCCGTCCGAGAGGGATTTGCGTTGATGTCGTCAACTCGTTATCTACGCGATTGCACCGTCCAATTTGGTGGCAGGCCGAAGCTGCCATATCCTCTTATGGTCGGTATTTTCGCGCGATGGTCGAATTGGTCGTAACTCGGGAAGCGCAGTCGAACGGCGTAGGACGAAGGATGCAGCCGAGCGTTGAGTTGGCGTCGGGGCGGCGTTGTCTGGCGTGTCATGCAATCGAACCAGTGGCCGCCGATCAACCGATTTGGCCACTTGGCTGGCGTTGCCTTCGGTGTGCGCACGTTGTTTCGCAAGCTGAGGGGATTCCCATGTTCGCTCCTGAGCTTGCGAATACAGCCAGCGGATTTGATCCCGATGCGTTCGACGAGCTTGCGCAGCTGGAAGCCGGACATTTTTGGTTTGTCGCCCGCAACCGGCTCATCGTCGGTTTGGCTGACCGGTTTTTCCCACAAGCGCGATCGTTCATGGAGATAGGCTGTGGGACAGGCTTTGTGTTGCGAGCCATGGCAGGATCCCGCACGTGGCAACGCCTGGTCGGCTCGGAATTGCACCCAGCCGGACTGGCGCATGCGAAGGAGCGTCTGCCGTCCGAGGTGGAATTCGTGCAAATGGATGCGCGCGATCTCCCCGCGGCGGACATGTTCGACCTCACCGGCGCGTTCGACGCGATTGAGCACATTGTGGACGATGAGGCGGTGCTGAGCGGATTGCGAGCCGCCACGAAGCGCGGCGGCGGCGCGATCATCACCGTACCGCAGCATCCTTGGCTATGGAGCCGGGCCGACGAGGTCGCCTACCATCAACGGCGCTATCGCCGCGGCGAACTGGAAGCGAAGTTGCGCCGCAACGGTTTCGAGGTCCTCTTTTCATCGTCTTTCACGGCACTGCTTTTGCCGCTGATGATGGCCAGCCGCTTGAAACCCGGAAAACCAAGTGCGGATGAAGACGTCTATGAATTCAAGCTCAATCCCGTCGTCAACGGGATGCTACGCGGTATATTGCAAGCCGAGGTTCGGATGACCCTGGCAGGCATTCGATGGCCTGCAGGAGGCAGTCGCGTTGTCGTGGCACAAGCAGTCTAGATTGCGTCGGCCGGTGGCACACAGGCAAAGCGCGTTCGTTGAGAGAGAGTATGATGAACTGGGCTGAGGTATTCGATGCGTGGTGGAGTCCGCTAGGGCTACCGGCGGGCGTCGCGGATATTCATTCCGCTGGTCGAGCGTGAGCTCAACGGCGCCTCGACCAGCCAGCCCAGCCAGATCGCGGGCGCCAGGAACAGGCCGAAGGGAAGAAATGCGGTCGATCGGAGCGGCCGCCGCCGTAGCGCGGCGTTGATGAGATAGGCGGCCAGCGCAGCCGGGGTTGCGATCTCGACCACGGCGAACAGGGTGGACAGCCCGAGTCAGGCACCACCGCGGCAAGCTTGATATCGCCCAGCCCAAGCCCGTTACGGCCACGCCAGGCCCTGTAGCCCGCCATCAGCGCGGAAGGGATCGCGAGCGCCCGCCCCGGCCGCCCGCAGCAGGCCATACCAGCCCGCATCTGGCGACGGTTGCGGCCTGGAGCAGCCCCAGGGCTGCTGCGGCGCCCGTCAGTTCGTTCGGAATGATGCGGCGCCGGTCGCGGCGGTTGCCAGCCCAGCATCAGCGCGCCCCGGATTGCGCCCTGCACCCCATCGGGGCCTGGGGCGGCAAGCAGGCTGGCCGCCACCAGCACCAGCGGGGTGATGGTGAGACTCAGTTGCCGCAACGGGTCGTCGGTTGTTACGAGATCATGCCGGCGTGGCGCCTGGCCGTTGGCCGAGACCGGGCCCGCATCCTGCCGCGGGGCCCGCAACGTTGTCCCTGGACGTGCTTCCGGTCGACCGGACCGGGGATGGCTCCGACTCCGTCGATGTCGGCGGCCTGAAGCCGCTGGCGCGGCCGAATCAGGAGCCGGCCGGAGCACTGTCGAGGGGAGATCCGCTGTGGTTGGTGCTATTGTCGGCCTGACCGTGACTGCGGCCCGGCCGCTCTTCTCGGCCTCGCGGCGGCCGCCACAGCCCGCGGTTGTTGCACCGACGGCCGAGCCGGACGCCAAAGCGCCGGCCCCGGCTGCACCGGACCACCGGCGTTGCCTCTGATCGGGGCGGTTGTCGGCGAAGGCGACGCTATCGCAGTGTCGTCGACCGGACGACCCAGAAGGTCGTTCGCTGCGCCGGGGTGATACGCACGCAGGATGGCAGCTCAGCGCCGTGCAGGCGCGGGAGGTCACCTTGCAGAAGGCCGGCCGCAGCGAGGTTCTCGTGCTGCAACGCCAGGAAGAGGCGGCCGCGCCGTCCGCGGGTAAGCCCACCATGCCGGCCCCTCAGCCGGTGCCCGGCGCACTCGACGGCGTTTACGCACCCTTCACGCCACGCTCGAGGCCGAAGAATGGCGAGCCGGACGGCCTTTGAGGCCTGTTCTGGGGATCACGGTCACGCCCTCAGGATCGTGCCCAGCAGGTCGCAAACCCGTTGCTGCTGGCCTTCGGTCAGTCCGACCCACATCGGCAGCCTGATCAACCGCTCGGACAACGACGTCGTCAACGGCAGGTCGCCGAAGGTGCGCCCGAAACGCCGACCGGCCGGGGACGAATGCAGCGGCACATAGTGAAACACGGAGTTGACGCCGTTGTCCTTGAGCTTCCGCAAAACCATCTGGCGATCGACGCCGGGCGCCAGGAGCACATAGTACAGATGGCCATTGTGCTGGCAGTCTGCCGGCACGATCGGTCGGCGCAGCAATCCCTGACGCTCCAGGTCCTCCAGGCCCGCATGATAGCGGCGCCACAGCGCGAGCCGTTCGCGCGTGATCCGCTCGGCTTCTTCAAGCTGAGCCCACAGGAATGCCGCGTTGATTTCGCTCGGCAAGTAAGACGAGCCGACGTCCTGCCAGGTGTATTTGTCAACCTCGCCCCGGTAGAAGCGGGCACGATCGGTGCCTTTCTCGCGCATGATCTCGGCGCGCTGGACCAGCGCGGGGGCGTTGACCAGCAGCGCGCCGCCTTCGCCTGCGATGACGTTCTTGGTCTCATGGAAGCTGAAGCTGCCGAGATCGCCGATCGCGCCCAGCGCGCGGCCCTTGTAGCGGGCCGCGACACCTTGCGCTGCGTCCTCGACGACGGCCAGTCCGTGCCGTCTCGCGATCGTCATGATCGTGTCCATCTCGCAGCCGACGCCGGCATAATGCACCACCGCGATCACGCGCGTGCGCGGCGTGATTGCGGCATCGATCATACACTCGTCCAGGTTGAGTGTATCCTGGCGGATGTCGACAAAGACAGGTATGCCGCCGCGCAGCACGAATGCATTCGCGGTCGAAACGAAGGTGAAGGACGGCATGATGATCTCGTCGCCGTCGGCGATGTCGAGCAGCAGCGCCGTCATGTCGAGCGCAGACGAGCACGAATGGGTCAGGAGAGCCTTGGCGCAGCCGGTCTGCTGCTCGATCCAGCGATGGCAACGCATCGTGAAGCAGCCGTCGCCGGACAGATGCAGGGAGCGCTGCGCCTGGGCGATGTTGTCGAGCTCCTTTCCGGTCGTGTAGGGCCGGTTGAAGGGAATGGGGTCAGTGGCCACGGTGCTGCTTTCAGGCCTTGCAATGTCGGTGGAAATTGAGCGCGGGCACGCCAGATAGGCGGTTTCGGTGTGCAGAATCAACTGCCAATTTGTGCACGCGTTATCAAGCCCCGGGTCCGCTAATCTCCGACAATCACCGCGCCGGCGGCTCATCCCTCGACGCAGCCCACGCGTTCGAGGAGCAAAGGGTCATCCTTAGGCTGACACGCATGTCCGGCTGGCCGCCTAGTGTCGTTCAGGACCGTTAGGCCATCCGGGCCGTCCTGCAGCTTTGGTAGCGAGCGGGCAGCGTCCCCGTCCGAGGGCAGGCAATCGGTATTGGGGATAGTGGCCAGCGTAGCGTGCCATTCGTCCCCCGCTCGGCGCCAAAGACAACGGATCGGACCGACTTCGACGTGTATTGCGGTTCTTGTGCGGTTGGTCTGGCGCAATGGCTGACGGTGCGATATGCCGCTGATGAAGTCGCAGCCTCGAGACGGTGTTCCGCTCACGAGGCTTGCCTAAATTCTTGCAGGGGGCTCGTTTGAGCAAGGATATTCGTCTGGTCGTGCCGACGTGCGGCGCTGCTCCGCCTTCACTTATGTTCGCAATCGATTATGTCGCGCTGGGTGTCAGCGTCCTGGCGTCCCTGTCGTTGCTGACATGGGTTCTGCTACGTTGCGAGGCAGGCTTTGATTTCACCGATGAAGGTTTCTATCTTAACTGGATTTCGTCGCCACATCGGTACACCGCGTCGCTTAGCCAGTTTGGATTCGTGTACCACCCGCTTTACCAGCTTCTCGGTGGCCGCGTTGTGCAGCTTCGGTGGGTCAATGTGCTAGCAATCTTTGGATGTGCCTTTGTTCTGTGCACAATTCTTCTTCGCTCGATCGCATGCGCGCGCCCGGATCGAAAGGAACTCCCGCTGCTTCAGGCGATTCCTCTTGCGCTTGCGATGGCCGCTGGTGCATTGACGTTCTTCGATCTATGGATTCCAACGCCTGGGTACAACGCGCTAACCTTTGTATCCTTAATGCTTTGTGCCATCGGTGCGCTACGCACCGGACCCAATGACCCAAAGCGGGGCGTTGCTGCGTGGATTCTGATCGGTGTAGCCGGAGGCCTCACATTTCTCGCAAAGCCAACGTCTGCAGCGATGCTGGGATTTGCCGTGCTCGCCTATCTTTTGATCGCAGGCCGATTCCAGTTTCGCGGTCTGGCGCTGTCCGTGTTTACAGCTGCGGTGTTCCTGGCTATCTGCGCGCTTATGATCGACGGATCGTTGGCCGGCGGCATCGATCGCCTATTGAGCGGCTTGTACCTTCTCCACACTCTCTCCGACAGCCACGATGCCCTCCGTGCCATGCGCCTGGATTCCTTTCACTTTAGTGATGAGCAGGAGATCAATTTTCTCTTGGTGCTCGTCGCAGCGCTGGCCGCGACCACGATAGTCATGTTCGAGAATGCAGCCACAAGGCTTGGGGCCGCGCTCGTGGCGCTCGTTTTGGCAGTAAGCAGCATCTCGGTAAGCACCGGCTTGGTATTGCCGGCAATTTCCTACGAGCCGTTCCAGCCGATGCTTGTGTGGGCTGTCTCGATTGCGGTCGCCGTATCGGTGTTGATGTTTCCAAGGTTTGGTCGGACGGCGCTATCACGTGATAATGTTGCGGCTGTAGTCTTCTTCCTCATTTTGCCCTACGCCTTTGCGATCGGGACTGAAAACAACTATTGGAGGCAGGGTGCGTGGGCCGGTTTCTTCTGGCTCCTTTGCCCCATCGTGATTAGCGCGGACATTGCTGCACGCAAAGGAGCGTGGTGGAAGCTAGTTCCGGTGACGTCGGCTGCATTGCTGGTTCCAACTATTGTCCTGTCTGCTGCAATGGAACATCCCTACCGCCAGATGCAGCCGTTGCGTCTTCAGACCGTCGCGACCAACCTCGGTACCAAACGCTCGTCGCTTCTCCTCAGCGCTGAAACGGCAGCTTATATTCGGGATCTGAGGCTGCTGGCAGAACAAAATGGATTGGTACCAGGCGGTCCAATGATCGATCTAGGCGGTCGCAGTCCCGGTCTGGTCTATGCCATCGGCGCCCAGGCGCCCGGAGCCGCTTGGCTGCTTGGCGGATATGCCGGCTCCAACGATTTCTTCAATGCGGCACTCGATATGGCCGACTGCGATATGATCGCTGCGGCATGGATTCTGACCGAGCCGGATTCACCTACTGCCTTGCCGTCGAAATTGTTGCAACGCTATGGAATTGATGCATCCCGGGACTATCGGGAGGTCGGCAGCGTGCATGCTATGCGCGGCCTTGGGACTCAGCGCTCGGAACAACGGCTGCTCAAGCCAACACGAGATTTTTCTGTCGCAAAGGAAGCCTGCGAGCAGGCTAAGAAGAAGCTTCTGGTTAAATGAGGCTGTACTGTGAGGCTTCAATCGGACGTGACTGAGCGAAGCGCGATCGGCAAGGAGCGCTGCATCTCGGCCAGATCGACGAGTTTCTTCCTGGTCAGGCGAGGTTGGCTGAATGGCGTGACGTCGTTGGCCATGCTATTATTTTCGAAGCTTGTCGGCTGAATCGGCTCACTGGCGAGCCAGATGGCGGTTCCGGAATGCAAAATTCACGGTGAACTGGCGCCGATGCCCGGCTTGGGCCGGTGGCCACCAACTCTCGACAATTGATGCGCCGACTGCTAGCCGATGCTGAAGGGGTTTTGCTCGACAGAAGAGGTGCTTAAGACGCATCGAAGGGTCGCCGAAGGCTGGCATGGTATTGAAGAAAAGTCCCTCCGATCTGCTCGGTAACCCGGCATGGAATGCGATCGCTTTTGCGGTCGCTGTGCTGCTCAACCTGGCGATCCTGCCGTTCGTGATCTCCCGTCTCGGCCCCGCCGCGTTCGGCGTCGCGGGGCTGGTGAGGCCTGCGTCGCACCGGGCTAATATTCAGCAATGCCCTTAGCCTGTCGTCGGCACGCGAGCTCGCGCAAAGGTTGAGGGCGCCGGATCGCGACGAAGCGCGGCGCTTCTTCGCGACTGCGCTGACGCTCGCCATTGTCGTGGGCGGTCTGATCGCGGCGTTGCTTTTTCTTGCTGGAGCACCGCTGGCACGGGCGGGATTCCGCCTTGAAGGCCGGCCGCTGACGATTTAAGGCTTGCCTTTGCGCTGGCCGGTGTCGGCTGGCTGTTTCAGTGCCTCTACGCGGTCTTCCTTTCGTTGTTTGCGGCACACCGGAATTATCGACGGATCGCGTCGATCAACATTGTTGCCACGTTCGTGGCGACGATGTCGATGTTACTACTCATACCACAAGCGCCGCGCGCCTCGACGTTCCTCGATTGTCAGGCGTTAGGCTTTGCGACGAATTTCCTGATGGCCGTCGGCTGGACCATAGGATCTTGGCTCGCGCGACCGCCGCTCGATCGCGGCGCACTTCGCGCGCTGGTCAGGCTTGGCGGCTGGCAACTGGCGGCGCAAACCGGCGCGCTGTTGGCCGGGCAGGCGGACCGCTACCTGCTTGGAGCGCTGCTGCGGCCGCAATTCGTCGGATTCTACAGTGTCGCGCAGCGGCTGGAGGAGGCGGTCTATATCGGTGTGCTGAAGGTCGGCGAGATCCTGTTCCCGTTCCTCAGTACGCTGCAGCAGGAGGCCGAAGATCGCAAGGTCGATCTCTTGCTGCGCTCGTCCTGGATCCTCAACGTGCTCGGGCACCGCGGCGATCCTGCTCAGCGGCCTGATGGTGTGGGGGCTCAATCCGGGGCCGCTGCTGTTCGTCGAGCACAAGGATTTCGTCTGGGGCCTGGTCGCCTCGATGGATCTCGGCAACGTCGTCGGCCTCGTGCTGGTGCTGACCACCGTGCCGATTTTCGCCTCGATCCTGCGCGTGCCGTTCGCAGCCGTCGCGCCGATGATCGTGGTGTCCTGCGCGATCGGCGCCTATGCGATCCAAAACGCGATGTTCGACATCTGGCTGATGCTGGGATTCGGCGTCGTCGGCTATATCTTCAAGAAGATCGGCATCCCGCTTGCTCCGTTCACGCTGACGCTGGTTCGGCAATCGCGCCGAGGACGCATTCCGCCTGTCGATGATCGGATCGGGCGGCGACATGAAGGTGTTCTGGTCGAACGGGCTTGTCGGCACGATCACGACGCTCGCGATCGTGCTACTGTTCTGGCCGGTGACCGACAAGGCCTTTGCCGGCCTCACGCACCTGTTGCGGCCGGCAAGGGCGTGAAGCATCGAAGCCAAACCCGCGCTGAGCTATCGAAATTCACCAATTGCAGCGCAAAAGAGAAAACCGGTAGGGATATTAGCCGCGATAGAGAGGTGAGTCAGAGAAGGACTGATCGAGCATCATCAGTCACGAATTAGAACTAATCGAACAGGACAACCGGTCCGGGGCTGTTTCCAGCCACAGTTGACTGCCACAAAGTCTCCGTAACTCACCCATAGTCAATTGACGATCATCGTTCGTACGGGTAGCCCAATAGCTCTTTCGCTTGACAAGCATTTCTGGACCAGATGAAGCGTACTTTCGACCTTATCATAAGCGCGATAGGGCTTATCTGCTTAATTTGGCTTATCTTTCTACTTGCGCTGCTTGTACGGTCAACGTCTCGTGGTCCAGGTATTTTTAAGCAACATCGTGTGGGACTGGGGCAGAGAATCTTCACCTGTTACAAGCTGCGGACCATGCATTTTGAAACATCGACGGATGCGACGCACAATGTCTCCGCGTCGTCGGTGACCGGTCTGGGACGCTTGCTTCGGCGGCTAAAGCTTGATGAGCTGCCACAGCTCTGGAATGTATTCAAGGGCGACATGAGCTTGGTTGGTCCGCGTCCATGCCTGCCGCTCCAGACCGAGTTGATTGAAGAGCGACAGCTGCGCGGCGTGTTCAGCATTCGTCCAGGGATTACCGGGCTTGCCCAAGTACAGGGCATCGATATGTCCGAACCAAAACGATTGGCGGAGGTCGATGCAGAGTATTTGGCCCAACAAAGTTTGCTCTACGACCTCAGTCTCATTATTCGAACTCTTGGTGGCGGTGGTTCCGGCGATCGGATTCGAGTTTGAAGAGGCTCGGAACGGAGGCGGTTCGAGGCTTTTGCGTGTGAGACCACGAATCCCGCAATTCGCTAAATTGATAGGCGGCCCTTGGACTTAGCTTGGGTGTCAGGTTAAAAAGAAGTTGCAATGAACCGTTCGGCAACCTAGTTTGACTGGCCAGCGTGGTTCCCGCTGCTACCATATGGTGTAGCGTGGGCTGGATTGGTGTGCGGCTGAATTACCAACCTAGTTTCGCAGCCGAAAGCTTGATGAGGACGTTAATCTGTGTTGGCTGCGCTTTTAGGAAAGATCGAGTCCCGTGACTCAGTGATTGGTATTGTTGGCTTGGGCTACGTGGGATTGCCACTGGTCCTCCGCTTTAGCGAGGCGGGGTATCGTGTCATCGGGTTCGATATAGACGATACAAAGGTCGACGCGCTGAACGCGGGTCGTAGTTATATTGAACATATTTCGGCCGATCGTATCGGACACGTGCGCGGGGCAGGTTTCGAAGCAACAAGTGATTTTTCACGTGCGGGCAAAGCCGACGTGCTTATTCTGTGCGTGCCAACACCGCTCAACAAATATCGCGAGCCCGATCTTAGTTTCGTCATTCAGACAACAGATTCGCTGGTGCCCTTCTTGCGCGAAGGGCAGCTCTTGTCACTGGAGAGCACGACCTATCCCGGAACGACTGATGAGGAGTTGTTGCCCCGCGTTCAATCGCGCGGGTTCACGGTAGGGAGTGATTTTTTTCTGGTTTATTCGCCAGAGCGCGAGGACCCTGGCAATGCGGCGTTTTCAACCCAGACAATTCCCAAGGTCTGCGGCGGGATTACCGAGCGTTGTCTTGAGGCAGGCCTGAGACTCTACGGGCAAGTGATTGATCGCGTCGTCCCGGTCAGTTCAACGCGAGCAGCGGAACTCACGAAGTTGCTCGAAAATATCCATCGGGCGGTCAACATTGGACTTGTCAACGAGATGAAAATCGTCGCCGACAAGATGGGTATCGATATACATGAGGTGATTCGTGCTGCGGCTACCAAGCCGTTCGGATTCGTTCCTTACTATCCCGGTCCAGGATTGGGAGGGCACTGCATTCCTATCGATCCTTTCTATCTGACTTGGAAGGCACGTGAATTCGGTGTCAACACTCGCTTTATCGAGCTGGCGGGTGAGGTAAATGCGGCAATGCCAGATTATGTGATCACCAAGATCGTCACCGCGCTTAACAAGTCCCGCAAATCGCTCAATGGAGCGTCCGTCCTTGTGCTGGGAATTGCCTACAAGAAAAACGTCGACGACATGCGTGAGTCGCCTGCGGTGGTTCTGATGGAGAAACTGCAGAAGCTGGGCGCCAATGTTTCTTACAGCGATCCTCACGTGGCGGTCTTTCCGAAGCTTCGCCACCATACCTATTTTAATCTGTCGAGCGTCGCGCTAACGCCAGCTAGTATTGCCTCGTATGATTGTATCGTACTCGCCACTGACCATGATCGGTTTGACTATGCGATGATCAGAGATCACGCTTCCCTTATCGTCGACACGCGTGGCAAGTATCTGGATGCTGCGGACAACATTGTAAAGTCATGATGACAAAATCTGCGCCGATAGTTGATGCTAAGGTGCGCTTTGCACTCGTCGGATGTGGTCGCATCGCCCAAAATCATTTCGCCGCCGTCCAGCAGCATGCCAGCTCGGCGGAAATTGTCGACGTCTGCGACGTTGATCCAAACGCGCTGGGCGCTGCGAGTAAGCTCACTGGCGCGAAGGCTTGGATGGATCTCGAGGCCATGCTCAGGTCCACTAGCGCGCATGCAGTGGTGCTGACGACCCCGAGTGGCTTGCATAGCCAGCAAGCAACGACCATTGCTGCAAGCGGTCGGCACGTTATCACTGAGAAGCCGATGGCTACGCGCTGGCGTGATGGCCTGGCAATGGTCGAGGCTTGCGACAGGGCCGGGATACATCTGTTTGTCGTAAAACAGAACCGTCGTAATGCAACCCTGCAGCTTCTCAAGCGTGCTCTCGATCAGGGTCGTTTCGGTCGCATCTATATGGTCAACATCAATGTTTTTTGGACGCGACCGCAGGAATATTACGACAGCGCGAAATGGCGTGGAACATGGGAATTCGACGGTGGTGCCTTTATGAACCAGGCCAGTCACTATGTCGATCTATTGGATTGGATGATCGGACCTATCGAAAGCGTACAAGCGTATACTGCGACATTGGCGCGGTCTATCGAAGTTGAAGACAGTGGAGTTGTTTCGGTTCGCTGGCGCTCCGGCGCTCTAGGCTCAATGAACGTCACTATGCTGACGTATCCTAAGAACCTTGAGGGTTCGATTACGATTCTCGGAGAGCGTGGAACTGTTCGCATCGGCGGCGTCGCCGTTAACCAGATCCAGCACTGGGAATTTGCGCAGCCAAGCGATGACGACCGGAAGATCGCCGACGCAAGCTATCATACCACGTCCGTCTATGGATTCGGCCATCCGCTCTATTACGCGAATGTAATCGACGTTCTCCGCGGAAAGGCGGAGCCAGAGACGGACGGTCGGGAAGGTCTTCGTTCTCTTGAGGTTCTGACAGCGATCTATCGTTCAGCGCGCGACGGACGACGTGTTCACCTTCCGCTCGACGTTTGACGTACTTCCTCGCAGCAGAAACCTCGAACGTCCTGACGAGCAAACTCGGCCAGATCTGACCGTAATGGCTTATACCAACGGCCCCCGGATTTGACTCACATTTGGGATTCCCAAATCAGTGAGTTTCTGAATCGATGTTGCTGCGTAGACAGGAGCAATATCGATGGGGGCAGCGGTAGCGATTACGCGGCTTGATTTGACCGCGGGCGAGCTTCGGAAGGCGGCGCGCAGAGAGAAGAATAGTACGGTAGCGCGGCGGATATTGGCGCTTGCGCTTGTGCTGGAGGGCGCGGACCGCAAGAAGGCAGCCGAAAGTTGCGGGATGGATCGTCAGACCCTGCGGGACTGGGTGCATCGTTATAACGCCGAAGGCTTGGCGGGACTGCGGTCGCGCAAACCGACGGGACCGCGGTCGCGGCTGACGACAGAGCAGCAGGCCGAATTGGCCGCGTTGGTCGAGGCCGGTCCCGATCCTGAGCAGCATGGGGTCGTACGTTGGCGGCGGGTGGATTTGCGCGACGCGCTTGAGCGGCGGTTTGGCGTCAAACTGCACGAACGTTCGGTCGGCAAGGTTCTGGCCAAGCTCGGGTACCGCCGGCTCTCGGTGCGGCCGCGCCATCCGCAAGCCGATGAAGCGGCTCAGGAAGCGTTCAAAAAAACTTTGCTACGACCCTCACGACAACGCTCCCCGCTCACGCCCAAGGCAAGCCGATCGAAATCTGGTTCCAGGACGAGGCGCGGATCGGCCAGCAGGGCACGCTGACACGCGTGTGGGCCAAGCGTGGCTCACGGCCTCGCGCGCCGCGCGATCGACGTTACGATTGGGCTTATCTCTTCGGTGCCGCCTGTCCTCAACGTGGCGTCGCCGCGGGTCTTGTCATGCCGACGGCAAATGCAGAGGCGATGTCACTGCATTTGGAGGCAATCAGCCGCAAAGTTGCACCCGACGCACATGCCGTTCTCGTCTTCGACGGCGCCGGCTATCACAGTGCCGGCACCGTCCGAGCTCCGGAAAATATCACTCTGTTACAGCTGCCGCCTTATGCGCCCGAGCTCAATCCGATTGAAAACGTCTGGCAGTACCTGCGCGCCAACAAGCTCGCCATCACCGTCTTCGACGACTACGACGATATCGTCGCCAAGACCTGCGAAGCCTGGAACTTCTTCGCAAATGATCCAGATCGCATCGCCTCAATCACAAGCCGCACTTGGGCAACAGTCAATCCTTAGGGCCATTGGTATTATAATTAGCCAGCTGGCGTGGCATTACTCAATCGAGCCGTACGACGCTAAATGGCTGAGAATTGAGGGCAGGGTGGCAGTTGTCCTTCACTGATGATGCTGAATTTGCAGCAGTGCTTCGCAGGGTAGGTCGCTCAGTGTCCGACACGTGCCACGTGCCTAACCTGCTCGACTCAGCGGTCGGACATACGCCTATGTCTTCAATCTCGATCACACCGCGCAAGGCAGCCTTCGCCGGAGCGATACGGATCGCACAACGTTATTTTAGTGAGCGGCTGGAGACTTCGTGGTCGTGCCGTGTGGCCCCGCGATCGTGAGCCGGTATCAGCACCAAGGCATTGCTCGTTCGTTCGCTTGTCACTGTCATCCGCGATCGACGCTCGCAATCTTATCGCAGCCCGGACTTTTCGTTTCCTATTTCACCGCTAGCTTTGGATCACCCCGTGGTCAGAGGTCATGAACATGGTGGCGCATTATCGAGTGCACGTTCTGAAAAGGCGACGAGCTCTGACGAATCGAGGCCAAGCAAATTCTGAAGTGATTTAGCCGTGATTGAGAATTGCGCAACATGTTCGATAAATTGAGGTCCGGAGAATGTAATTGAGCATGGCTTCGCTCCATCTTGATTCCCGCCATAGATGAATCTGACGGCTGAGCAGGAAGATGCAAGGTACGAATGAGTAAGCTCGCTGCGATACGCTCTGTCCAGCGCCCAAATGGCAGCGATTATCGCGCCTTTGTCTCGATGTTTCGATGCCTCGACAAGGTCCTTGAGTTGTCGAATCTTTGTTCCGAACGATATCTTGTTGCTTCGAACGCTGGCTAGCTTTGAAGGTTCATCCAGGCCTGTAAGCGCGCCAATCGCAAAGTCTATTACTAGGTCCAGCCCCTGCCAGATTGCGTGATACTTTCCTAGCGCGTCAAAAAATCCTTCGGGGGCCGGCGGTCCGCTGACATTCAAAGGTCTCTTCGAGGCTGTGGACGCCGGGCTACGAGTTGCTATCCATACCGATAGCTTGGGCATCACAACTTTTTCAAGCAGCGCTATCACCACGAGGATGAAGCCCAAAGCGAGATAGCAGTAAATCACTATTCTTACGGAATCTTCCATGACCCCATCCTGAAGCTTCATTAATAAGAGCCAGTGTATTGTCAAAAAGTCGACGTTTTACCCGATCTATGCTCGAGATTCTGAACGACGCGCCGCACGACATGCGTGCACCTCGATGGAGGTAGCTGCCTCCGGTTACGAGATGATGTCGCTGTGCTATCCGCTGCCATCTTGGAGCGAAGCGAACCGCAGATCGGGTAGTCCCCTGTCGCATCATGTGTCGATGGAAGCCATTTGCGTTTGGATCGCTCTCTGATCGCCGGCCCCCGAAAGGGACAACTAGCCACAAGGCTAGTTCAAGCAGCCCCGCGAACGGAAGAGGGGTCCGCAGCTTGATAGGCACACCAAACGGTTCGCGAACAAGTAAGCGGCAGAATCCTGACCTTTGCGGTACCCTGCGCGATAGCCTAACCAATAGGCCAGTAAACCGAAAGCGGCGATAACCAAAGCTGAGAAAACAACAAATATCACCATCCTGATCGTCCCTCAAATGCGGTTCTCTAGACCTCCTATTGGAGAATTGATGCGCGGATTGAGAACTGTCGGCGCACGGAAGTCAATGGCCCAAATGGGAGGTGTTAGCGAAACCGAGGTCGGTCCCGATTCTTGCCCTGGATGTTAACTTAAAGTAGAGAAGATCGGCGAGATCAGAAACGTAGGGTTGGGGTTAAAAAAACGCGACCGCGGCCCCGACCGAAGCATCGTTCTTGATCCGCTAGTCGATCCAGGAAATCCGCCACATCGCCATGAAGCTCGCCCAGCGGCGCATCCCGCATGCCCACATCCTCGCATGGTCTTCCTGGCGCAGGGCTCATCAAGCCAACGCGCGCAAAGCGCATCTCAAGCAAAAATTACAACTGTAATGCTAGGATCGCTGATAACTCCAGAGGATTCCTAAGACGCCTCCTATCAAAAAACCAATTAGCGCAATCGGAATCATAGGCGGAAATATTGATGGGTACTCGTAGGCTGATTGGGTAACGCGCATTGGGTCATCCAACGCCTTATCCAGCAATTTCAGTTTGCTCTCGTAATCCGTGATGGAGGCCATTAGGTCCGCATATCCTGGGATGGCGAGATCGTTTCCGATCCGCTTCGAAAGGCTCTTCAACTCGGCGTCCAACACCATAGTGCCATTCAGATAGAGTGGCATTTGTCCGTTTATGACTGAGACTGACGAATTGGAGCTAACTGTCAAAGGCTTCTCAATTCCCGCGTCTTTGGCCGCGTCCAAGGCGTTCCGGTACTCAAGCATTTGTTGGTTCGCAGACAAGTCCCGCGATTGGCGGAGTCTCGCCAGCTCAAGTTCTGACTTGGTCTTTGCTGCAACCAGTATTGATCGACCTTCCGTTAAAATAGTCTGCTTAGTGGCAGCGATCGTGGAATTGACGTAACCATCCAAAATCTCGGGGCCAGATGTTCCGCTCTTGTACTTAAACTTGATCTGAATCGAAGTATCCGTCGGATCTTGCACATTGAGCGACGGGACGACAGCGAGATCTTTGGTGATGGTATCCCGGAGCTTATCCGGGTTGTTGAGGTCGACGCCGCCAAACAGCTGCCGATGAGAGAGAATGTATGTTCGCCAAGCGCTATTGTCGCGAAGCAGATTTACAAAGATCCGCTGCGCTCTGATCTCCATGTTTGCTGATGTGCCAAAAGAGGCGTCCGGTATTAACACCGCAAATGGAGCAAACGCGTTCATCGTGTTTACTCGAACCAAAACGTTCGATTCATAAGTCTTGGGAAGGAGACTCGCGAGAGTTACGCCGATTATCGAGGTCACAATCGCACAGGGCAGAACCGCATATTTGTTTTTCCAAACAAGAGAGAGCCAATCGGTGGTACGCGTGGTCGTAAAATGCATTTGCGAGGTCTCGGAGTGCAGAGCTTGATTTGTCTCTAGTCGGAGACAATGACAGACGGCACATCTAGATGAAATGGCGCCATTTGTATGGTCTACGCCTAGCACAGATTAAGGAAACTGTGGCCGATTTCAGGTCTATTTAGTTGGGAAAGGGAAGCAAAGCCGGGAATTGGCAAGGGGACCTTCCTCCGATCAGCCTACGCAGGCGTCCAGAGCAGGGATTGACGTTCGTAGCTTGAACGGATAGCTGCAAAGCGGGGGAGCCCGACTGATCAAAGCGTTCATCATTTGTCCGGCAGCCCTATGTCGAGACGGACCGTCCTCGTTGGCTGATTCTCTAAACTCAACTGTGACCCATGCGCGTCCTCAATTTTGGTTCCATCACGACGCGCATCAGGAGCGGGGGCCAGATAGCTAAGAATCAATCCCTGAGGCACATGGCAACAATTGCTGGAGGTTCAGCAGCCGGTCAGTTGATCGTATTGGCGGCAACGCCTCTCTTATCGCGAATATACTCGCCAGCTCAGTTTGGGGAGTATGCAGTCTTTTTGGCGGTATGCAATGTCTTCGTGGCTGTAGCCTGCCTTCGCTACGATGCCGCGCTCAACGCTTCTGCCGATAACCAAATTATTCGCATCTTTGTTGTCGCTTGTTTGGCGGCCGCCATCACTGCGGCGCTTGTGCTCGCTTTTGTCTGCTCTAGATGGGGAGAAAGGCTATTCCGCCAGGCAGTGGGCACTCATCTAAGTCCGTACTGGATAGCTGCGGCTGCGCTCATTTGCGGAATCTATCAAGCAACCTCGACGCTCACCATCCGGCGCGGCCAATTTGGCTGGTCGAGCGTGCTGCGGGCCGGACAACCGACAACATTTTCAGTCGCCGCGATAACTCTGCCGATCGGTCTCATCGGCAGTTGTCTGCTCGGCTTTCTGACGGCCTTGCCGCTTGCTGCGAAATTCATTGCCGGGCTGCGGTCGACGGATGTGCGTGAAGTTGCCTCGGAGGCCTGGCGGTTCCGCGAATTTCCGCTGATGTCACTACCTACCTCAATTCTTGATACCGTCTCGTTGGCTATTCCGATATGGTTCATTTCCTCGCAATACTCATCAATGGATGCAGGCAATTTCGCTCAGGCGCAGCGCCTCCTTGCCGCTCCGGTCATGCTATTTGCGCTGGCAGTAGGGCAGGTTTTTATGAAGCGCGCGGGTGACGTCGTCCGAGCCGGCCAATCCGCAAGGGGGTTTCAGCGACGCGTCGTGATCAGTCTGGCGGGTGCGACGTGCGTGCTCGTGGCATTTGTCGCGTTGTTCGGCTCGCCGGTGCTCTCGTTGCTCCTGGGCAATCATTGGCGCACCGATACCGCGTTCCTCCTTTTGGTATTCGCTCCTGTTGCCGTGCGAAGCTGCGTTTCCCCCGTAACAGGCATTTTTATTCTGAAGCGTCGGTTGCGTATCTGCGCGATCTGGCAGACGTTTTATTTTCTGGTGACTGCCGGTTTGTTTTGGTCTTTTGCCGGCAACGTTTCACTAGAGCGCTTGCTGGCTGCGTATGTCGGAAGCGAATTCTTCTGTTATGTCATCTATCTTCTCCTTGCTGATCGGGTCGCGCTCTAGATGTGTGGAATTGTTGGGCTAGTTCAGTCGCGTTCAATCGACATTAGTCACGTGGTCGGAATGGCGGAACTTATCAGCCATCGAGGTCCAGATGACGAGGGATACGTAGTTTTTCCGGAGAGGGGCCCCGTTTGTCTGTCCGGCGATGATACAGCCGCGTTCGACGGAATGAATTCGTTGCCATATCAGCCGACGGTGCATCAACGGGATTGGCTGGGCAATGCGCAGGCGTCATTTGTTGCCTTGGGGCATCGCAGATTGTCGATCGTCGACCTGTCTCCGTTCGGCCATCAGCCGATGTCCTATATGGATCGCTACTGGATCGTCTATAACGGCGAGGTTTACAACTACATCGAGCTACGCGAGGAACTGCAACAAAGCGGCTACATTTTTCGCTCGGGCACCGATACGGAAGTCCTGTTGGCCGGGTACGATAAATGGGGGGTCGAGTTGTTCGATCGCTGCAACGGCATGTGGTCGATGGTGCTATATGATCGGAAAGCGAAAAAACTTCTCCTAGCCCGAGATCGATTTGGCATTAAACCGCTCTATTATCTGGTCGGAGCGGGGGGCGACTCACTGGCATTCGCTTCGGAGATTAAGGCATTCGCAGCCCTGTCGACCTGGCATCGTGAGATTGCGGCTCAGCCCGCGTTCGATTTTCTCGCATGGGGACTCCAAGATCACGGCGAAGAGACTCTGTTCAAGGGAGTCTTTCAGATCCCGCCCGGCCACTATGCGGTCGTGCAACTGGATGCCAGCGGACGTTTGGATGAAACGTTAGAGACCAAACTGAAGTCCATCCGATGGTATGACCTTTCGTCAAGGATAAGTGGTGTCTCGCTGGAGTTTAAGGATGCCGCGCAGCACCTGCGAGAATTGCTTTTCGACGCGGTGCGATTGCGAATGCGGGCGGACGTGCCGCTTGGGTCTTGCTTGTCCGGAGGTCTTGATTCATCCTCTATCGTTTGTTTGGTCCGCGCTCTGTTGTGCTCGATCGGTAGTGTGCAGCCGCAGAGAACGTTCTCGTCATGTTCGGAATTTTCTAGCATTGATGAACGAGACTTTATTTCCGAGGTAACGCGCGGAACGAATATTCAAGAAACCCACGTCTTCCCGACCGGCGAGGAACTATTCGATCGGATCGACGAACTCGTCTGGACGCAAGACGAGCCATTTGGGTCGGGCAGCATCTTCGCGCAGTGGTGCATTTTTCGCGCGGTACACGAACAAGATGTTGTGGTTATGCTCGATGGTCAGGGCGCCGACGAACATCTGGCTGGCTATCATGGCTTCATCGGTGCGAGGCTTTCTGGGCTCCTCCGGAAGGGAAATCTGAGTGAGTTTGGTGCCGAGTTTCGATCTGTGAGAGCCCTTCATGGCTACGGGCCTCAGAAGTTTTTGCAATATTTTCTTGCAAACCTAATGCCCTCCTCGATTCGTCCGCTGGGCGCGCTGGGAGGGATGACGCAGATGCGAAGGGATTGGATCGACGTACAGGCGCTCGGTGCGCTCGATCGTGATCCCATGGTGGCGCTCGGAGCGCGCGCCAAATCGGTTCGCGACCTCTCGCTTGCCCAGCTGGGAGGGGCCAACCTCCAGATGCTCCTGCATTGGGAAGACCGAAACTCGATGGCGCATTCGATCGAATCGCGTGTGCCATTTCTTGATTATCGCCTCGTCGAATATGTCCTCAGCTTACCTGACGCGTTCAAGCTCGAGCGTGGGCTAACTAAGCGTGTGCTCCGGGAGGCCATGCACGGTCTGGTTCCTGAGAAGATACTGACGCGTCACGACAAGAAAGGGTTCTTGACCGCGGAAGAATATTGGATGAAAGGCAAGCAGGCGAGGCAGGTCTCCGAGAGGATTGACGAAGCGATCAACTTGTCTCGAGGAATCATCAAGCCGGCGATGCGCGAAGTTTTCTCGAACGTTTTGGCCGGCAGAGCTCCGTTCAGCTACCACGTGTGGCGGGTGATATGTTTTGGAGCATGGCTTAAGAAGTTTCAAATTCGACTTTGAGTGAGATGATGCGACGGATAATCTCGATAGTTGGCGCGCGCCCACAGTTTGTAAAAGCTGCCGTCGTTGCGCACGCTTTTGCCGCGGAGAGCGATGTGGACCACTATATCGTCCACACCGGTCAGCATTTCGACAGCAATATGAGCGACGTGTTTTTTGCCGAGTTGCAAATTCCGACTCCGCGATATCGACTTGCTGTGCACGGCCTTTCTCATGGGGCTATGACTGGCCGGATGCTTGAGCAAATTGAGGAAATCTTTCTTAACGACAGGCCTGATGCCGTCGTAGTCTATGGCGATACCAACAGCACGCTTGCCGGTGCACTCGCTGCGGTTAAACTGCATATTCCCGTTGCTCACGTCGAATCAGGCTTGCGGTCGGGCAATCGCGCGATGCCGGAAGAGATCAATCGGATTGTAACAGATCACGTTAGCGACGTTCTGTTCGCGCCCAACGAAACGGCCGTGCGCCAGTTGCTCTCGGAAGGCCTGTCGAAAGCATACATAGAAAACGTTGGCGACGTGATGTTCGACGCTTGCTTGCGCTATGGCGCGGCGACGGACGTCGATAAGTTCAACCTGAGGGACTATGGATTGGAATCCCTCGGCTTCACTCTGGCTACCATCCATCGCGCCGAGAATACTGACGATCGAACACGTTTGGCCGGTATCTTCGAAGGTCTGCGTCGCTCCCGTGGTCCCGTTTTGTTGCCGCTCCATCCACGAACGCGTGACAAAATTGCCGCTTACCAGCTAGCGGTGCCCAGCAATGTAATCATTTTGGATCCGGTGGGCTTTGTGACGATGTTGCAGCTTGAGCGGTATGCCTCTTGCGTCGCGACCGACTCGGGTGGCGTGCAAAAGGAGGCGTTCTTCATGCGCAAGCCTTGTGTCACGATGCGGAACGAAACCGAGTGGACCGAGCTAGTCGAAAGCGGTTGGAATATGTTGGTTGGCTCTGATCCTGAGCGCATAAGTTCTGCGATCCTTAACGCCAAGGCACCTGCGATTTGGCCGAAATTCTATGGTGACGGCCGTGCTTCCGAGAAAGTTGCAACGAGAGTTTTGGCTCTTAGTGCTGAACGAGGCCGGGGCTGAAATCCCTAATTTCGCTGCAGGCAGATACATGCCGCTCAATGCCAGATCTGTCACTGAGCATTCCGCCTTGGCGGTTTGGTGGGGACGTGCCGTCTTGTCTTTTCGACAAAACTAGCGCGGTGCCTCTTCGCCAAGTCGCGAATCGTCGAGTACTAAAGTTAGCCCAGCAACGATCACTTGGGCCGAGGCCGACTCACCCGCGCGTTCCGGATGGAGATCGATCGTCTGCTGCTGTATTGGTCAAGATGACATTAGGCAGATGATGAACTCGATGGTATAGATTATGTGCGCTGCCGATTTGGCCTCGTCACATTGCTAGAACCCTCCCTGGAAGATATATTTGGGGTGGTCTTCGTGGAAAGAAAGCCGGTGTCGCGAGCGCAACTCCGGAAGGCTTGCGGAGCTTGCTTTTTCAGGCGATCGGTAGGAGATCGTAACGGATCAATTTCATGGAGAGGCTACTTCGATTCTTAGTCAATCCGGCTGCGGGCGCCTTCCTTTTCATGGTCGGACTCAGTGCTTTTTACGGCGTGGTGGTCTGGTATTTGGACTTGCCAATGTCGGTGCACACCCGTTCCGATATGGTTTTTCTTCCATGGTTGGCCGTTTCCGGAGTTGCTGTAGGCTCGACGTTGTTCTTTCGAGAACAGCCTTCGACTGTTTTCGTCGACACGCGTGGACGTATTCTAGTCTACGGTGTGACATGTCTGTTTTTGGCCTTTTGCGCAGTAACAATAGTTACCGCGCCTTCGTTGCCGTTGGCGGACGCGCTTCGGGGGGCTACTCCCGAGCAAATCGCAGTTTCGCGGGAAAATTTCCTCAAGGCACGCGTGGGGTGGGCAGCGATTTTGCCTTATCTCAATATCTTGCTCGCAGGCGCTTTGCTGCCCTATTGCATCTGTATCGCGATCTTACGGCGGTATCGTTTCCGCTGGTTAGTTTTGGGCATCTTTTTACTGTACACGCTGGCGTTCGTAGAGAAAGCGTTTTTCCTGCGATTGTTTATCCCATTGATGGCGGTCGTGGCTGTGAGCGACACCAAACGGTTCAAACTTACTTGGCTTCTCGCAGTAGCGGTCTTGCTGTTGTTCTTGAACACGGTGGTTTCGGGATTCGCTGAATCATCTGGAATGAATGCAAGGGATTTCTTGGTTTATCGGGCCCTCTACATTCCGATCAGAACCGTCACTGACTCGCTGGACTACTGGTGGAAAAGCTATCAGGGGCAGCTGTTGCTGGGTGCGACTAACCTTGTGCTGTCGCAGCTGATGGAATTGCCGCGGGTCTATTTTGAGCGAGAGGTCTTCGTGTATGAATGGGGGCCCTCTCTCACGGGGACCAGCGCAGCTAATGCTGCCTACTTCGTCGAAGCTTTCGTCAACTTCGGGTGGATAGGGGTTTTTGCTTTCAGCGCGCTGCTCGGAGCGACAATTAGTTATTTTGCGCACTCCAGCGATCGGGCGCTGCGGTGTATTCTCCTGTTGTTCTTGTTCAGTGTTTTTGTTGGCCCTCTTATCAGCGTTTTGATTGGTAATGGTTTCTTGCTGTGCATAATCGCATCCTCCTGGGTGAATGTTCGTCCGCAGACGAACGTGAGTCCGTCCGATGCGGCTTCGGTGGCCTTTAGGTCGGAAGGTGCGACCTAACGATACTCGCTAGCTACGTTGATCTTCTGTCGCTTATTGCGATGCGCTCGCATCTCTCAGAGGGCTTGCCAAAGCGAACCGCGAAGCCGATGTGTTGCGTGTCCCTGTCGAGCGGTTCCGTTTTGTAATTAATCGTATCGCAGCGGCATGTTAGGGCGCCGCCCGGGGCCCCGACCTCGGTCAACTGGTTGCGGTCACCCCAGCTCCTTGCTACAGCGTCTCCGAAAAAGTCGATGGCGATGCTCCGGGTGATGGATTGCGCAGGGGCAAGGCTGTGCGATAACGCCACTCGTTCCTAGACTCCGCCGCTTGAAGTATTGGCCACTAACAGTCAAGTGGTGGTAAGACGGCGACGCGGCGTGCTTCCATTGGAGATATCAGATGGTAACAACGATACATCCCACTGCAATTGTAGACGAGGGCGCTGAGATCGGTGATGGAAGTCGGGTTTGGCACTGGGTTCATATTTGTGGGAAGGCGAAGATCGGTAGGGGGTGCTCACTTGGCCAGAACGTTTTCGTTGGCAACGACGTCGTTATTGGCAACAACGTAAAAATCCAAAACAACGTTTCGGTCTACGATGCCGTGCGGATTGAAGATGATGTTTTTTGCGGTCCGAGCATGGTCTTCACGAACGTCTACAATCCTAGATCCGCGATCACACGCAAAGACGAGTACCGCCGAACCCTTGTGCGCAAAGGGGCGACCTTGGGAGCCAACTGCACTATCGTTTGCGGCACAACGATTGGCGAGCATGCGTTCATTGGCGCTGGTGCCGTCGTCAATCGGGATGTTGCACCTTTTGCGCTTATGTTGGGGGTTCCCGCGGCTCGCCGCGGATGGATGTGTCGATGCGGCGTGCGGTTGCCGGACGCATCAGCGGAAGTTGCATGTGAAGCATGCGGCAGCTCTTATCGCATTGACAGTGAAATCTGTAAACCTTTGTAAGTTGGAGCGGCTGTTATGATTACCTTTGTGCCTTTGGACCCCGGATATCGTGATCCAACCTAGAAAATAACCTCGGCGGTCATGCTGTTCAGGATCGCGGGCCATTCATTATTCATCTTGAAACATAGCTGAAGCGTATCGGCGGCACTGCACCATGCCGAGCAGGTCCTTCCAGCGATCATCTGGCAGATTGCGTTCAGATATCAACCGTAGGGTCGATCTGATGTCGAGGACTGTACTTTTCGCACGTGCGATGCCGCTCAACGTCACCCCGGCCGTCGAACGCTATGTAAAGTTCCTGCGTGAGAATGGCTTCTCTGGGCGGATCGTCGGCGCCGAACTCGATCCGGGCAGCAGCCGTACCCCCGTGAACTTCGTCGACGAGCTGTTTACCACCGGCGGATCGTTCGATGGATTAGGGAACCGTGCACGGGCTCTCGCGGCCTACCAAGCGTTTCTTGTGCGCACAGTTGCGCACGTCCGTCCGGACATTATCCATTTCTGCGATGTTTTCTCTGCCATTGCTGGCGTCACCGGTAAGCTGCTCAAGTCGGCGCGGCTCGTGTTTGACATTCGTGATCCCGTCAAGCTCTCGACCAGCCACTACGGTCGCTTTGTCCCAAGCGCGCTCCACCTTTTCGAATCACTTGCCGCGCGAGTAAGCGATGGAATCATTGTGGTGTCGCCGGCATTGATGGATTTCGTTCCGCGAAGCGCTCGTAAGCGCGCTGTCCTAATGCCGAATTCGCCCGAGGAGGATCGATTCACTGGGTATGAATTTAGTCACGACGACCACATCACCATCAGCCTCGCGGGATTCGTGTCGCACCGGCGAAACTTGGATGCTTGGTGCCGGGTTGTAAGGAACGATCCAAAATTGAAGCTTGACCTCTATGGGACGATTGCCGACGAGCAGTCGCGCCAAATCCTCGTCGCGCACGGCCTCGAAGAGGTCATACGGGTTTCGCACGAGGAAGCCTTGGCGCGCTCGCGAGCCGCGGACATCATGGCATTGATGTACGATCCCTCAATCATAGTCAATCAGTTCGCCGCGCCGAATAAGTTCTTCGAGGGATTGATGCTCGGGAAGCCGATCATTTGTGCTAAGGGAATGCGGCTCGGGGAGCAATTGACGCGTGAGGACTGCGGGCTCGTTGTTCCGTATGCGGATGTCGAAGCGCTCGGAGCTGCGGTCGCAATACTGCGTGATCTCGCGGTGCGGCGCCGGATGGGTGAGAACGCGCGCCGCCTCTTCGAACGGGAGTACCTTGGGCAGGCGCGCGAGGCGATGCGTACCTTGTACAGCCGCCTGGGGCTTTCTGCGACCTGACCGGGGAGTGTGGGGCGGTGTGAAGCTCCTGCCACGAGACCACTCAAGCATCCCACATGTGGCAACGCTTATTGTCTTGCGGACATGAGAGCGGATCTGTTCAGGAGCCAGTTAACTTGTGTTGCCGACGAGAAAGCAAATAGACTAATACCAATCCTCAAATTGATCGACCGATGTAGGCTCAATCGCGGAGCGCGATTGACATGATCTTCCACGGCTGATCGATGAGAGTGTTCCAGGCGTAACAGCAGTGATCGACGATGTCGTCATAGGATTTGAAGACGCGGTTTGACAGCCAATTTTGGCGCATGAACTGCCAGATATTCTCCTGGCTGTTCAGCTCGGGCGAACGCGGCGGCAACGGCATCAGCGAGATGTTGTGCGGGATCTTCAGCTCCTTCGCTCCGTGCCACCCGGCCTGATCGAGGATGACGATGGCGTGGGCGCCAGGGCTGACCTTGCTTGCGATTTCGTTGAGATGAAGCTGCATGGCCTCGCTGTTGCAGAAGGGCAGAACCAGTGCCGCGCCGGTTCCGAGCTCCGGGCACACGGCACCGAACAGGTAGGTCGATTGCGTGCGCTGGTCGTGTGCGGCCCGCGGCCGCGATCCCTTTCTAGCCCAGCGATAGGTGAGCTTGTTCTTCTGCCCCACCCGCATCTCATCCTGAAACCACACCTCTACCGGCGTGTCCGGCGCAAGGCTGCGGCGGATTTCCTCCACGCGAGCGTGGAATTTTTTTTAAATGCCTCGATCGCCTCGGGATCCTGCCTGTACGCTCTCGGCCGCGCGCTGACGTGTGAGAAACCGAGGTCCTTGAGGGCTCGATAGACCGTATCGTCTGACACCGAGATGCCGAACTCCTCATGCAGCCGCATGATCAGGTCACAGGCCCGCCAGCGCACCACGCCATGGATGGGCGAGGTCGGCCCTTCGTCCACGATCCGCGCCAGAAACGCCCGGTGCTCCGTGTTGAGCTTCGCCGGCGCACCTGGCGCGGGAACATTGATCAGACCATCAGGCCCTTGCTCGTTGAATCTGATCACCCAGTCGCGAAGCGTCTGCCGGTCCATCCCGCCGACCTTGGCGGCCTCCGCCCGCGATGCGCCATCGAGCACCGCAGCGATCGCCAGAAGGCGCCGGACCTGATCGCTGTCCTTCGCCCGCCGCGCCAGCCGGCGCAGCTCAACCGCTGCAAAATCCGTTCGAACCGCAATCGGCTGGCCCATGGCAACTCCCTCCAGTTGCCATGTTGAATCATCGATCCTCTGATTTGGGAATGCCCGCCGTGAGTCAGCACCTCAGCGGATTGGTATAAGATTCATTCTGAGATGGCACCGGCAGTGATCGGTGCCGGAGCGCATTTTTGTTTGCGGCAGCTTTTGATATGCTTTGCTAGCGAAAGGGGACTGCTTACGAGTCGAGGCTGAACTTGGCCTTTATATGAGCTGCAGTTCTCGCTTTGGACCTATCCGCTGCTGGCGCTGTGCTAGATGCTCCTAGCTGGAGAGCTTTTCGTCTCGCCACGGTCGGAGTCTTTGAGTGATCCAGAAGATCAGTCCAGTGTCGGTCCTCACGATACCCTGATCGGACATCACGAGGCGACGCGTGATGCGCGCAAGCGGTGCGCAAGTGTCCGGTACGCTGTGCCCGCGGAAGCGCGCGTAAACCTTTCTGTAAGGGCTGTTACCGCATTTCTGCGTTTTGCGGCGAGCTCGCTGGGGCGTCTCGCTGCAGTGGCAATTGCGCGTGCAAGTGCGGATGCGTTCTCCGGCTCCACGACCCATCCGGCGTCGTGGCCGGTGAGCATGAGAGCTAGTTCGGAGTCGGCTTCCGTCAGCGCGATGACGGGGCGGCCAATAGCCAGCAAATTGTACAACCGGCTTGGAACCGAGATGCCTGACATATTGCGGCGATAAGGAATGATCCATGCATCAGCCGCAGCGAGAAATTGGTCGAGTTGGTCTTCGGGGACCCGTTCAACCAGCGTTACATTGGGGAGAGACGTTTTCCTCTGATACGCCACGAGCCGCTTCCAGCCTACCCCCCAACCTGACAAGATGAAGTGAACCGATGTGTCGTCCGCTAGATTCTCGGCCGCTTTGAATACGGTTTCAGGATCATGCGTGAATCCAAGGTTGCCGGAAAGTCCGACGAGAAGCTTGTCAGAGTATTCCTTTCGGAAGAGGTTGTTTGGATCAATTGCTCGTTCACGCGGCGGCAGCGTTGACCAATGTGGAATATAGTGAATTCGAGCCGCCGGAGACACACATTGCGGTGCGATGTGCTTTTCCATATCTCGCCCAATAGTGACGATCGCATCCAGCGTCTTGAACAGCCAATGATTCATCCGCCGCACGAAACGCACTACCAGCGAGTTTTCAGTCGTAATTCCGCTCGCGATCAATGATTCGGGATATAGATCGTAAACGATCAATGCAGACGGAGCACCGCGAAGGCGAGCGGCGAGGACCACGAAGTAGGGCAGAAGAAAGGGAGTTGTAACAACGAACACAGGTGTGTTTGGTCTTGCCCGCCACAGCACCAACGCGAAAGCGGCGATGCAGAACCAGAGCATCGCCAATGTTCGGCGCACGAGCGCGGCCTTTGGCGTAGTCCAGGTGGGCACTTCAAAAACCGCGGGATTTCCCCCAAGCCGGGAGCCATCAGTTCCTGAAATGACTACGACCTCGATGTCGCGCGCAATTTCTTCGGCAATGGCCGTCAAGAAGATCGCAGTCGACGTATCGTCGGGACTGTAGTGTTGTGTCACCAGAATCGCAGTCATAGGTCCGTTTTGAAGTGGGCTCGGCATATCTAGTGTGCCCCAAATCGCCGCGCACTGTTGGGTTTGGCAATCAACTGCAACGAATTGAGCGTTTGTCAAGGTCTCGGCAAGCTTCGGAAGAGCCAGAATGTCATCCAAGCTGCTGCACCACTTGAATGAACTTAGCGGGCGCTGTTGGACGAAATTCGCGTTGGTCAAAGGCGAACCCAATGCAAAGTTCCCGCGACATATTTCGTACTTCGGACAAGAGACTGCGCATCATGTCAGTGCGCCGAAGATTCACTACGCTCTCGCCTTCCCTTAACTTAGCGAGCACAGTCTGCGACAGCAGCCTCTCGCGATTCGAGCGATGATTTGCTGCCAGCAGCGAGTGACAGTCTTGTCGAACGGCTTCGTCAACACGATCACGATACCGGCGGCCAAGGCGACATCGATCATGGGCTGGATCGACCCCACTCGCGTAGCGGTTCGCAAGCGCCTGTGACTTCAGACGACCTTGCGCTGCCTGAGCTCGGCGATCTCGTCCTTGCCGAAGCCGAACTCGGCCAGCAATTCCTCGGTCTGCTCGCCGAACTCCGGCGGCCGCGCCGCCATCTTGCTCGGCGTCCGCGACAGCGTCACGGGTTGTCCGACGAGCTGAATGTGCCGGTTCTCGTCATTGGGCACGTGCTGCGCGATGCCGAGATGCTTGACCTGGGCGTCCTCGAACATCTGGTCGATCGAATAGATCGGCCCGCAGGGCACGCCGGCCTCGTTGAGTTCGCGGACCCAGGTCTCGGTCGATTTCTTCTCGGTCAGCGTGTTGATCTTCGCGTTCAAGGCATCGCGGTTCTTGGACCGCGCCGGCGCGGTCGCGTAATCGGCATCGGTGATCAGCTCCGGCGCGCCGATCGCCTGGGCGCAGCGCTCCCAGATCCGGCCGCCGGTGGTGGCGATGTTGATGTAGCCGTCGGAGGTCTTGAACACGCCGGTCGGGATCGAGGTCGGATGGTTGTTGCCGGCCTGCTTGGCCACTTCCTGTTCCATCAGCCAGCGCGCGGCCTGGAAATCCAGCATGAAGATCTGGGCCTGCAGCAGCGAGGTCTGGACCCACTGGCCTTCGCCGGACACGTCCCGCTCGAGCAGCGCAGTGAGGATGCCGATCGCGCAGAACAGCCCGGCGGTCAGGTCCGCCACCGGGATGCCGACCCGCATCGGGCCGCCGCCGGGCGCGCCCGTGACCGACATCAAGCCGCCCATGCCCTGCGCGATCTGATCGAAGCCGGGGCGCTTGTGATAGGGGCCATCCTGTCCGAACCCGGAGATGCTACCATAGACGATGCGGGGATTGATCTTGCGGATGCTCTCATAGTCGATGCCGAGCTTGAACTTGACGTCCGGCCGGAAGTTCTCGACCACGACGTCGGCCTGTTCGGCCAGTCGTTTGAACACCTCGAGCCCCTTCGGATCCTTCAAGTTGAGGGTCATCGCGCGCTTGTTACGGTGGAGGTTCTGGAAGTCGGATCCGCCGCGCGGACCTCCCGGCTGCTCGCCGCCGTCTTCCAGCAGGGCATCGATCTTGATCACATTGGCGCCCCAATCTGCGAGCTGACGCACGCAGGTCGGCCCCGAACGAACGCGGGTCAGATCCAGTACGGTGAAGCGGGACAGGGCTTGGGACGCGCGAGGAAAGGGCATTGAGAACACCTCTTGTTTGGCGGGCCGCCTGGAGCGGCTCCCAATGCGGCCTGAATCTCTCCGTAAAATTACGGGACGGAAAGAGGGAGAATATTCTCCAATGGCTAAATCTTCGCACAGGTTTGGAGGCAGGTTCAACTTGGTACCTTGGTGCAAATATGAAAAGTTGGTGGCGTCAATACCGACTAGATGCCTCGCCAGCATTTTACACCATCGGTAATGACAACTAAACGGCTCGAGCTTGCGCGATACCGCTTATCAATATCGTCTTTATCAAGACCGTTTTCTACGCTACCACGCGGCGAAAGCTGGATTGTCTTCCATAAACTTTGGAACGGCACTTTCCGGCATTTGCCCGCTAAGGATGACCGATTCGTATGCCTCAAACTGCTCCCGACGGATTTGCTCGATCGGGAAACGCGCTACGTCATCATCATGGTTTGTTGGATCCATGCCTCATTATATCCTTGTTGGGATCTCCAAGGTCAACTTCCTTCCTCGCGCGGCGGTCAGTAAATTGGCTGGGGACGATCTGTAACACCTGAGGGCGGGCTACCCGAAGGGGCGGCGGAAGGCCAAATAAGAGGGAATTCATCCTACGCGCCGCGTTCGGGCCCCGTCAGCCAACCTCGACAATCTCTGCACCGGCTGCTAGCCCCGGTTTTGTTTGCTTTGATGGACGAGGCACTTGGTGCGCCTCGAAGCGATGGCCCGAAAGCTGGCATGGCGTTTGAAAAAGGTCCGTCGGATCTGCTCGGGAACTCGGCATGGAATGCGATCGCCTTCGCGGTCGCGGTGCTGCTCAACTTGGCGATCCTGCCGTTCGTGATCTTACGTCTCGGCCTCGCCGCGTTCGGTGTCGCGGGTCTGGTGACGGCCTGCGTCGCACCGGCGCTGATGTTCAGCAATGCACTTGGCCTGTCGACGGCGCGCGAGCTCGCGCAAAGGCTCGCGCCGTCCGATCGCGACGAGGCCCGGCGCTTCTTCGCGACCGCGCTGACGCTTGCCATCGTCGCGGGCGGCCTGATCGCGGTGCTGCTCGGCCTTGCCGGAGCACCGCTCGCGCGACTGGGATTTCATTTGGGCGGGCCGGCGGCCGACGACCTTGGGCTTGCCTTTGCGTTGGCCGGCGCCGGTTGGCTGCTCCAGTGCCTGTTCGCGGTCTTGCTTTCCCTGTTCACGGCGCGACAAGACTATCGGCGGATCGCGTCGATCAGCATCACGGGCACCCTGGTGACGACGATGTCGATGCTGCTGCTGATCCCGCTGGCGCCGCGTCCCTCAACGTTCCTCGGTTGCCAGACGTTGGGCTTCGCGACGAATTTTCTGATGGCTGTCGGCTGGTCGCGGCGCACGATCCGAGGGTGGCTCGCGCGACCTGCGCTCGATCGCGACGCACTCCGCGCGCTTGTCAGGCTTGGCGGTTGGCAACTCGCGGCGCAAAGCGGCGCATTGTTTGCCGTGCAGGCGGATCGCTACCTGCTCGGAGCGCTGCTGCAGCCGCAGTTCGTCGGATTCTACAGTGTCGCGCAGCGGCTGGAGGAGGCGGTCTATATCGGTGTGCTGAAGATCGGCGAGATCCTCTTTCCGTTCTTCAGCACGCTGCAGAGGGAGGCCGAGGACCGCAAGGTCGACCTCCTGCTGCGCTCGTCTTGGATCCTCAACGTGCTCGCCGCGAGCGCGCTGGGTGGTCTCATTCCCGTCGCCGGAGCGCTGCTGTATCGATGGACCGGCGCCGAGGTGGCCGCCGAAGCCCAACTGGTGCTGGTGGTGCTCTCAATCAGCGGAATATTGGGGTCGAGCGCCAACGTGTTTGCATTCTATCTGCTGTCGCAGGGGCGATCCGGTTCCAACGCGTTGATCTCGCTGGTTACGGGAGCCTTCACGCTGGCGACCAGCGCGATTGTGTTGCCGCATTTCGGTTGGCAGGCGGCTGGTTGGAGCACCTGTGTCGGCATGATCGCGCAGATGGTCACCACGATCTTCCTGTTGCGGCGGACTTTCAAGCTTGCGGACATATGGTCGCGCGTGGTCCATTTCGTCCTGGCACCGCTCGGCGCCGGGATCGTCACTGCGCTGGCGCTGCGTGCGCAGCTCGGGCATGCATCATTCGACCACCCGCCGTCATGGTGGTATGTGGTGTCGCTCTACGTGGTATCGGCGGCGGTGATCTTTGTCGCCGCCGTCGCTGCATCGCAACTTGGCCCCTATAGTGCGGTCTGCTGGCGGGATCTTGGCGCCATCGTGGCTCGCCTCCTGCACTTTAAGGCCAGCTAGACATGTGTGGTATCACCGGCATCGTCAATCTGCGCGGCGACCCCGTGCAGCCCGCCGAGCTCTCGCAGCTGACAAGCTTGATCGCGCATCGCGGCCCGTTCGGCGAGGGGGGCTGGTTCAATGCAAAGCGAAACCTCGCTTTCGGTCACCGCCGGCTCGCGATCATCGATCCGGGTGAGGGTGGCTATCAACCGATGGTGTCCGGTGATCGCCGCCACGTGATCGTCTACAACGGCGAGATCTATAACTTCCTCGAATTGCGCCGCGAGCTCGAGGCGAGGGGCGCAGTCTTCCGCAGTCAGTCCGATACCGAAGTGATCCTTGCCGCCTGGCAGGCATGGGGGGAGGACATGCTCCCGCGCTTCAACGGCATGTGGGCGCTCGCGATCTACGACACGACCACGGACGAATTGTTCCTGGCGCGCGACCGCTTCGGCATCAAGCCGCTGCTGTATGCACTGTCGTCCGAGCGCTTCGTGTTCGCGTCCGAGCAGCGGGCGCTGGCGCGCAGCGGCCTGGTCGAGGCGTCGATCGATACCGACGTGGCGCGGCGGTTGCTGCTCGATCCGTTCGGGATCGAAGGCAGCGAGCGGACCTTGTTTCGCCAATTGCGCCGCCTGCAGGCCGGCCACTTCATGTGGTTGCGGCAAGGGCGCATCGAGCTGCGCCGCTGGTGGCGCACCGTGGATCATCTGCCTGAGATACCGACCAGCGAAGCCGAACGCGTGGCGCGCTTTCGCGAGCTGTTTCAGGATTCCGTGGCCTTGCGCATGCGCAGTGACGTTCCTATCGGGACGTGCCTGTCCGGCGGATTCGATTCCTCGGCGGTGATCTGCGCCATGGCGTCGCACGAGAAGGCGGGGATGGGGCCGCGTGACAGCACCGCCTGGCGCCACGCCTTCGTCGCGACATTTCCGGGCGCGATCAACGACGAGCGGCCGATGGCCGAGGAAGCGGCCGCATGGGCCGAGGTTACGCCGACCTTCCTCGAGATCGGGCGGTGCGATGCGCTCACCGACCTCGACCGGATCCTCGACGACAATGACGATGTCTACATCGGGTTGCCGAGCGCAGCATGGCTGATCTATCGCGAGCTCCGGCGCCAGAACGTCACGGTGTCGCTCGACGGCCATGGGGCGGATGAATTGATGGGGGCCTACCTGCAGGAGGGCCAATCCGCCGCCTTCCGAATCCGGAACGCGGCGGCCGCGCTCACCTCGCGATTGCCGCTGGCGCAGCGCGGTGTCGATGTCCTGCGTGCGCAGATGATCAGGCGCCAGGGGCACTATTTCCTGCGTGGCGGCCTGTCGAACATTCCCGCGCCACTTCCGCTGGTGGCTGAGGATGACGAACTGCCGCGCGAATGGGGTGCCTTGAATCGCCGGCTCTACCGCATGTTCCACTCGACCACGCTGCCCACCATCCTGCGCAACTTCGACCGGCTCTCGATGGCTCACGGGATCGAGGTGCGAATGCCGTTCATGGACTGGCGGCTGGTGACCTACACGATGGCGTTGCCGGAAACGAGCAAGGCGGCGGATGGCTATACCAAGGTGGTGGCGCGGCAGGCGATGGCGAACCTGATGCCGGAGAGCATCCGTACGGCGCGCCGCAAGGTCGGTTTCAACTCGCCGATGCCGGAATGGCTGAACGGGCCATTATCCGGCTGGACTACGGATTTGCTCGATCGCGACGTTCCGACGTTTGCCGCAATCGTCGACGAAGCGCCGCTTCGCCAGACGGTCGACCGCTTGACCGCAGCGCAAAGTTGGGATTGGGAGACGGTCGGCCGGATCTGGCCGTATCTTAACATGAAATGGATGTTGGCCAGGTACGCGTAACCCATGCGTTTGTTTCAGAATAGCGGCCTTTACCCATCCTATCTACCGCGCCTCAACGAGCTCGCGCGGCACGCGTCGCGCTTCGAGGCGCGACGTGAGGTGTTCCTGCAGAATCGCTTCGGCGCGCCGCACATCCTCAAACCGGTGCTGGATGGTGCACCCGACGCCTTCTTCACCAATGGCGACGATGAGGTGCTGCAGCGCCAGTGGGCGCGTGCGCAGGGGATGCCCGGGACGCCGCCGCTCGAGGCGATCCTGCTCGCGCAGATCGAGCACCACGGAACCGAGGTGTTCTATAATCTCGATCCGGTGCGCTATCCGAGCGCGTTCGTCGCCAAGCTTCCCGGCTGCGTGAAGACCACGCTCTGCTGGCGCGCTGCGCCATCGGGCAACGCCGACCTGACTGCTTATGGCGCGGTGCTGGGAAATTTTCCCTCTATCCTGGAGTCGTGGCGCGGCAAGGGATGCCGGGCCGAGCTGTTCTTCCCTGCGGTCGATCCAGTGATGGAGCAATACGGCCATGGCGAGCGGCCGATCGACGTGGCGTTCGTCGGCGGATATTCGCGGCATCACAGCGCGCGGGGCCGGATCCTCGAGCAGGTGGCGGGTCTGGCGGGAGATCATGACCTCGTGTTCTGCCTCGACGCGTCACGGCTGACGCGCCTTGCCGAAGGCACGATCGGCCGATTGTTGCCATTGGGGAAGCACCGGCGCCCCGATGCCATCGCCGGCATCGCGCGACCGCCGGTGTTCGGCCGGGATCTCTATGCACTGTTCGGCTCGGCGAAGATCGTGCTCAACGGTGCGATCGACATGGCAGGCACCGATCGCGGCAATATGCGCTGCTTCGAGGCCATGGGGTGTGGAGCGTTGCTGCTGTCGGATGCGGGCAGGTATCCGGACGGGATGGACCCTGGGCAGACGATCGCGATCTACGAGACAGGCGATGACTGCCTGACCCAGATCGAGAATTGCCTGCGCGACTGGGACGAAATGAAGACGAGAGCCGAGCGGGGACGGCGAGTGGTCGGAGATTTGTATGGCAAAGAGCGCCAGTGGGCTCTATTTGAAAAGCTCTTGGAGCGCCTCTAGGAGCGGGCATGCACGTTGACGGTCTGGTTTTCAGGATCAAGGAGATCGCTGACGCGGTTGCATTGCCTGTGTACTTCCTGAGAGGGCGTCGACCCTGGTCGCTCGGCTACTATACGCGCAAGAAGGCGTGCATACAGACTGCGATCGATACGGCCGCCGTTCGACCGGGGCGCCCGCTGCCTGACGCGTTCGGCATCGCGATCGACGAGAGGGTTGTCGAATATCCATGGCTGTTCGAGCGGCTGCGCCGCGACGGCGTCGAGCTGGGGAGAATGCTCGATGCGGGTTCGACGCTGAATCATGACTACATTCTTGGCCGGCATCCGCTGCGCAAAGCAGATCTGACCATCACGACGTTGGCGCCGGAAAAGCGGTGCTATTGGTATCAGGGCTATTCCTATGTCTTCGGGGATTTTCGCAAGACGAGGTTCGAAGATGGTGTCTTCGACACCATCATCAGCATATCGACCCTGGAGCATGTCGGGCTGGACAACACGATGCTCTACACCAACGATCCGGCGAAATCAGAAGCCAACAAGCATGGCTTTGTCGATGCGATGCGCGAGTTCCGACGTATCATCGCTCCCGGCGGACGTTGCCTGATCACCGTGCCATATGGGCGGTATGAGAATTTCGACTGGTTTCAGGTCTTTGACCGGGGGATGATCCAGACCTTGATCGATGCATTTGCGCCGTCGTCCTTTGAGCTGGAATTCTTCGGCTATGGGAAGGCGGGCTGGCGGCGGGCATCGGAGGCCGATGTTGCCAACGCGACCGCATTTGACCCGCATAGCGGACGCGGCCGGCTCGACGACAGGGCTGGTTGCGCGCGCGCCATTGCCTGCATCGAGTTGATCAGATGAATCTCGACTACTGGCTGCAGCGGATGCTGGGGCGCGCGACCTGTCGCCTTGGGGCGCATGCCAGGCTGATGCCGACGGCACGCATCCGCAATATTCGCGGTGACCGCGACTGCATCGTCATTGGCGCGCACAGCATTATCCGCGGCGAGCTTTTGACGTTCGCCCATGGTGGGCGGATCGAAATCGGGTCGTGGTGTTATGTCGGGGAGAATTCGCGGATCTGGTCGGCCGGATCGGTGCGGATTGGAGACAGGGTGCTGATCGCGCATGATGTGAACGTCTTCGACAATCTGACCCATCCGGTGGACCATGTGGCGCGTCACCGGCAGATTCAGGAGATGTTTAACAAGGGCCATCCCCATCAATTGGACCTTGATGAGCGTCCTGTCATGATCAACGACGATGCCTGGATCGGGGCCGGCGCTTTCCTGATGCGAGGCGTTCAGATCGGCGCCCGCGCGGTTGTGGCCGCTGGCTCGGTTGTCACGGGGGATGTCGCGGACGACACAGTCGTCGCCGGAAACCCCGCGCGTCTGGTAAGGTCGATCCTTGAAACATAGCTGGGCCAACTGCATGATCACCTGGGTCACAGGCGCGAACGGGTTCATCGGCCGCTATCTCGTTCGGGAACTGGCGGCAGCGGGTCATGCGGTCCATGGCATAGGTCATGGCGCACTTGACGAAGCGGAAGCGCGCCGCCTGGGCCTGCTAACCTGGATCAACGGCGAGATCGATGCGGCCAATCTGAACGCGCTTGCGGCCGCACACGGGCTGCCTGCGCGGGTCTTTCATCTCGCTGGCGGATCGTCCGTCGGCCTGTCGATCGAGCGGCCCTTTGAGGATTTTTCCCGCACCGTCGCAAGCACCGCTCGGCTGCTAGAATGGCTGCGCGGGTCGGCACCGGACTGCGCGTTGATCGCGGCCTCGAGCGCGGCCGTCTATGGCGCCAACCACGCCGGTCCGATTCCTGAAAACGCCACTCCGGCGCCGATGTCGCCCTATGGTCAGCACAAGTTGATGATGGAACAATTGTGCCAGAGCTACGCACGATCGTTCGGTCTCCAATGCTCCGTCGTGCGGCTGTTCTCGGTCTACGGACCGAACCTGCGTAAGCAGTTGATCTGGGACATATGCTCTAGGTTGAGAGCAAAAGTCCCGTCGCTCAATCTCAGCGGAACCGGCCAGGAGATACGAGATTGGACTGACGTCCGCGACGTTGTCCGATTGTTGGCAGTCGTTGCGGAGCCATCGCTGCCGGGCGTTTTTCGTGTTGTTAATGGCGGCTCAGGCCGAGGCACGAGTGTGGCCGATATCGCGGACGACTTGATTAAGCGGTGGAACGGTTGCACTATCGTGAGATATACGGGGATCGCGCGACCTGGCGACCCCGACAGCTTGCTTGCCAACGACGAGAAGCTGAGATCAATAGGATTCAGTTGGAAAATTCCGCTCGACCAGGGTCTCGGCGACTACGTGACTTGGTTCAACCGGCAGATGCTATGACGGCATCCGCTCCGATGCGCATCGCCTTCAACCATATCTCGCGTGTCCTTTGGGCAGGTGGATATAATTATCAGAGAAATCTGTTCGCAGCGCTTGCTCGCTTCCGGCCCCGCGAATTCGTTCCAGTCGTATTTGCGGGCGAGCACGCCGACGACAGGGAGCTTGGCGAACTCGCTGCAATACCTGGCGTCCAGATCTTTCGTTCGGCAGCCTTTGATGGGCAACCAGGTTTGGGCCAAGCGCTCGCGCTTGGCTTGGACCGCGAAGCCGCGAAATCCTTACGTGTGGCCCAAGTTGATGTCGTAGTGGAATCTGCTCGCTTCTACGGCTGGCGGCTTCCGATACCCGCGGTGGCTTGGATTCCCGACCTGCAACATCGGTCCCTGCCCAAATTGTTTCCAATGGTCGCTCGATGGCGCCGCGAGTTTGGCTTTCGAATGCAGATAGCTTCCGGCCGAACCATCATGCTCAGTAGCGAGAGCGCGTTACGTGATTTTAGAGCCTACTATCCGCGGGCCCGAAACAGCGTCTCCGTGGTCCGCTTCGCGACGCAGCCGCCTGCTGCTCTGCTCGAAATGCAGCCGTCCAAAGTCATCGCAGCCTACGGCTTGCCGGAAAAGTATTTCTATCTGCCCAATCAATTTTACCGCCACAAGAATCATCGGGTTGTCGTCGACGCGTTGACAATCCTGAAGGGACGCGGGACGGACGTGGTCGTTTGCGCGTCTGGAAGCACCGAAGATCGACGCGAGCCGGGCTATTATGAGCTTATCGATTCGGAGGTCCGCCAGCGCGGCCTAGAAGCGCACTTTCGCCATGTTGGGATTATTCCGTTGCCTCACGTCTATGCCCTATTGAGGGCTTCGGCTGCGATGATCAATCCGTCGCGCTTCGAAGGCTGGAGCACGACAGTGGAGGAGGCGAAATCATTCGGCGTTCCGATGATTTTGTCGGATATTGAGGTGCACAGAGAACAGACGAGAGGCACTGCGCGCTATTTCGGCGTCGACGATCCGGTCGCATTGGCGGATCATCTTATGCAGGTTTCGCGAAATGCTGGCGAACTCGTTGTCCGAGGAATATTGGCGGATCAGGACGAGATCGTTAGCGAGTTTGCGACAGGCTTTGCTGCCACAATGCGTCAGGCTGTGCGATAGAGTGCCCGGTAGCCATGGTCCGCACAACTGTCTTCGAGCCTATCGGGTGATCGGTGTTAAGTACCAGAGTAAGAAGAGCAAGAGCGCGCCGTGCGTTAGCAACACGGTCGTGAAGGGCACGTTGAGCAACAGTTGAACCAAAACGGCTCCAGAAACTAGAACAAAGCGAGGTGGGAGATGGGCTGACGCTCGGTTTGCCAAGCCGATCACGAGCCCGCAAGCGAAAGCCGTGATGGGAGCGAATAATGGGCCAACCGATGCAATCCCTTCGGTTGCAAATAGAGATGCGTTGAAGTATCCGCCAGTCGGAAACGCCTTGTAAATTACGACAGAAATCTGCTCATTGTATGGACACGACATTAGCGGTTTGAGTAGGCTGATCTGACAGAAATGGGTTAGCTCGTGTCTGGAGAAAAAATCGTTGTAGTAGTCCATAGCGAGCGACGGAATTGCAATCATTCGGAAGTTGACCAGCCCCAAATACGGGAGTGCGATCGTAGACGAGATCCAGTTGTGCTTGGCTAACGCAAAGAGAATTAATCCAGCCGTAAGAGGGGCGAATAGCGACACGACAACCGCAACCCTAAGCTCAAGAATTCTCGAAAGAATTGTCATTACAACGAGCCAAATAGAAGTCAAAAGCGATATCTTGCTCAAGGTGATGGGGTAGAGCGCGAGGAGGAGGAGGAGCGCCACGGCAGCTCGCCAAGGTTTCCCTAGCTCCACTGAGCACGCAAAAGCAAACGGCAGCAGGGCACCGCTCGCAATACCTATCATATAATTCACTGCCCTCGGGGTCCGGAGAGTCTCACGGTAGTCGTAGATGTGCTCGATGGAGACGATCCTGAAATCGTAGGCTGCGCCGATCAATACCGCCGCTAACCCAAATACCAGGATAGCGTCGATAAGCCGATCAACGTCGCGAGCTGAGAGCATGCGGGGTTGCGGCAGAGGCGATCGTATGAAGAGCGCCGGCAGAATAAACGCGGTTGCCGAAGCGGCAGCGGAAAGTCCGCTCGAGATATGATTATAGGTGAATACCGAGAACTGGTTGAGCCAGAGATAGCCTGCAATCATCATGAAGAGATAGAATCCGGCGAAGTAACCAAAGCTGAACTCGGCATAGACGAAGCAAACCGCGATCACCGCAAAGGCTGCCACAACGGCGCTTGCCCACGGGAGGCCATCCCATTGGAACAGAATATGGTAGGCGGCATAAAGTTGTGCGACGCATGCAAGCGATCCGCACATTGCCGCAACATATAGAAGGAGTAGGGCTGCTAATTTGCAGCGCTCTGTCGTCAGGCCTCGACTGATTCCACGCACGTTGTGTCTCCGCAGCAATGCTTGACGGCAATAGAAAGTCGGATACAGCACCCACAAAGCGTGTGCAACGACTGGGCAACTGCTATCTGCAATCATGCCTCGGGCTCACCAGGCGTTCAATCTCGCCTCGTTCCACTAATTTTCTGATCAGGATTTGTTGAGCCATTGCGGTGCGCGCTACAATGTCCAGCGTGCAGCCGGTGAAATCAGAATGGATTGAATATCCCAATTGACTGCAATATAGCGGTGGCGGTAGTAGGCTGATGTACCTGTAAGTCGCCAGGCGCTGAAGGAAGAGACTGCAAACCTTGGTGCTGACGCGGCGTAGGAGCGGGTAACGCTGTAGATTCCATGGTCGCTCTCACGGGAAGTCTGATTGTCCTCCGGGAGCCGTTTAAGCTGTGCCCTGGGCACCAACGTTGCAGCGGACCCGAAGAGCCACTTCGCAAGGCGCTCGATAGGCCCGGTACGGTTAGCGTCGTGCAGGGCATTAGCACTACGCCGGGCCCCGCTCGTGCCGCTAGTTCTGGGATTGAGCCGGCTCACATTAGCCGGTACGCCTTGTCTTGATCGAAGCTTTTCGAGTAAGGACTACATAGAACGAGCTCCGAGCCTGCGCGTTCTCTCGGCGCCGTTACCAAGTAACATAGGGCCTGCGAATGATTAGATTTGGCCTGCTTGGCTGTGGTCGTATCGCCAAGCGTCACTCCGACCTTTTGGGCGGTAATCATATCGCAGGAGCGAGCCTCGTCGCCGTATGTGATCCCATTCGCTCCCGTGCGGATGCGGTTGCTGGCAAGTTTGAGATTACAGCCCACTATGCCATGGACGAGTTCCTGGCCCGCAAGGACATCGACGCGGTTGCGGTGCTGACGCCGAGTGGGCTGCATCCCGCGCATGTGATTGCCTGCGCAAAGGCCGGCAAGCATGTCGTGGTCGAGAAGCCGATGGCGTTGCGGCTGCAGGATGCCGACGACATGATACGGGCCTGTGACGAGGCCGGGGTCAAGATGTTCATCGTCAAGCAAAACCGGTTCAACGTGCCCGTAGTCAAGGCGCGCGAAGCGTTAGATGCCGGCCGCTTCGGCAAGCTCATCCTAGGGACCGTGCGCGTGCGCTGGTGCCGCGATCAGGCGTATTACGACCAAGACGATTGGCGCGGCACCTGGGCCTATGACGGTGGCGTGCTGACCAACCAGGCGAGCCACCACGTCGATATGCTGGAGTGGTTCTTCGGAGATGTTGTAAGTGTTCATGCGCGCGCCAGCACTGCGCTCGCCAGGATCGAAACGGAGGATACGGCCGTCGCAACGTTGAAGTTCCGCAATGGTGCGCTTGGGATCATTGAAGCCACCACGGCCACGCGCCCGACCGATCTCGAGGGATCGTTCTCGATCCTGGGCGAGCGGGGAACGGTCGAAATCTCCGGCTTCGCCGTCAACCAGATCCGGCACTGGCGCTTCATCGATGAGCTGCCGTCGGACAAGGACGTGGTGGAGAAGTTCTCGGTCAATCCGCCCAATGTCTACGGTTTCGGGCACCAGGCGTATTATCGCCATGTGGTCGATTGCCTGGTCAACCAGCGCTCGGCGCTGGTCGACGGGCTCGAGGGCCGCAAGAGCCTGGAGCTAATCTCGGCGCTCTACGAGTCGATCGAGACGGGTGCCGAAGTCGCGCTGCGGTTCACGCCGCGGCTGAGCCGGCTGGGAGTCGCATCGTGAACCGACCGGAGGTGCATCAGGCAGGCGTTCGCGACGTCGCGTTCGGCGCGCGCGTCAAGATCGTCGAGCCCTGCAATCTCTACGGGTGCAAGATCGGAGACGATTGCTTTGTCGGCCCCTTCACCGAAATCCAGAAGGGGGTCGTGATCGGGGCGCGAACCCGCGTGCAATCGCATGCCTTCGTGTGCGAACTGGTCACGATCGGCGAGGACTGCTTCGTCGGGCACGGCGTGATGTTCGTGAACGATACGTTCTCCACCGGAGGCCCCGCGCGCGGCCGCAGGGAATTGTGGCGTGAGACAGTGATCGGCAACCGGGTTTCGGTCGGCTCCAATGCGACGATCATGCCGGGTCAGGATCGCCGACGATGTCGTGATCGGCGCCGGTTCGGTGGTCACCAAGGACATCACGAAACCCGGCACCTATGCCGGCAATCCGGCGCGCCGCCTGCGGACGAGCCGATAGGGGACGACTGATGCCGGTGCCGTTTGCCGACCTGCAATTCCAGTACCAGACCATCAAGGCTGAGATTGACGGTGCGATCGCCGGCGTGATCCGCGACAACGCCTTCATTCGCGGCAGCTATGTCGACGCATTCGAGCGAGAGTTCGCCGCGGCCGCGGAGGTCGCGCATTGCGTGTCCTGCGCCAACGGCACCGACGCGCTCTATCTCGCCATGAGGGCGTTGAAGGTGAAGCCGGGCGACGAGGTGATCACCACGGCGCATTCCTGGATCTCGACCTCGGCGATGATCACCCATTCGGGTGCCACCCCCGTATTCTGCGATACCGATGGCACGACGTTCACGATCGATCCGGCGGCGATCGAGGCCGCGATCACGCCGCGCTCGGTCGGGATCATTCCGGTGCATCTTTACGGGCAGCCGGCGGATATGGACGCGGTCATGGCGATCGCGCGCAAGCACAAGCTCTGGGTGATCGAGGATTGCGCGCAGGCGCACCTCGCGCGCTACAAGGGACGGATGGTCGGAACGTTCGGCAAAGCCGCGACCTATTCGTTCTACCCAGGCAAGAACCTGGGCGCGATGGGCGATGCCGGCGCGGTGGTTACCAACGATGCCGCTCTCGCCGAGCACATGACCATGCTGGCGCGCCATGGCGGGCTGATGAAGCACCAGCACCACATCGAGGGCGTCAACAGCCGGCTCGATGGCATGCAGGCCGCGATCCTGTCGGCCAAGCTGCCGCACCTCGCCTCATGGACTGAGGCGCGGCAGTGCGCCGCGAAGGTCTATGACGCCGGCCTCAACCAGATCGAGGACGTTGTGGTACCCGAGGTCGGCCCGGCGCGCAGCCACGTCTATCACCTCTACACGATCAGGCATCCACGCCGCGATGCGCTGGCGGCACACCTAAACGCCAACGGCGTGCAGACCGCGATCAACTACCCCACGGCACTGCCGTTCCTGCCGGCCTATGCGCGATTCGGCCATCGTCCGGAACAGTTCCCGAACGCGCACCGCAACCAGGGGCAGATCCTCTCGCTGCCGATGTTCGCCGAGATCACGCGCCAGCAGCAGGACGAAGTGATCGACCTAGTGCGAAGCTTCTGATCGCAATTGCCGCGGCGTCAGCCGATCTGCAGCAGAGGTCTCACGAACGTCTCCAGATTGCGGCCTGAAAACAGATAGCCCTTCAGGCCGGCCGCACGGGCTGCCTCAAGATCTCTCGGTTGATCGCCGACGAGAAAGCTTCGTTCGACATTGACCGGAAAACGGTCAAGCAGGTCGTGGATCATGCCTGGCGCGGGTTTGCGCCGATGGCTCTGCCGCCGATACCGCTCCACGGTTCCTTCGGGATGAAATGGACAGTATTCAAAGGCGTCGATATGCGCGCCGACCTTGGCGAGTTCATCGGCCATCCACGCGTGGAGTTCGTGGACGTGTCCCTCGTCGTACAGGCCCCTTGCGACGCCGGATTGATTGGTCACGACAAACGCGAAATAGCCGAGATCATTGACAGCCCTCACCGCCTCGCGGGCGCCGTCGATCCAAACCAGCTTGCTCGTCTCGAACAGATAACCGATGTCTCTGTTCAGTACGCCATCGCGGTCGAAAAAGACGGCTGGTCTTCGCACCTGATCCGGGATGACACCACTCATAAGGCCGTAGTCTACTTGTTTGCGTGAAGGCGACAGCCACCTCTAGCAGCACGATGCAGCGAGTTGCAATGCAGCGGAATCTGTTCCCGTTGATCAAGACAGAAGGGCAGGTGGCGAACGAGTCGTTTACTTGGACTGGATTGGCGTCGGTCGCCTCATTCTTGCCCTGAATCGGTTGCGGCCTCCGAGCCGATCACATCGCCCCGGCGTCGGCTTACCGCTCGTCCGCGATCACCTTGCCGTCGTTGGGCAGCGAACCAGCACCGACCAGGTCGACGTTGCCGCCGAGCTTCGTGACGGCACGCAACGTTGCCGCAACCTCGATCCGCAGGGCCTCGGGCGGTGAAGCGCATTCGGCTTTCAGCGTCATCGCATCGGTCTCGCCGGCGCGTGTGACGACCAGGCGCAGCCGCCCGAGCTCAGGATGCCGTTTGCCGATCTCGGCGATTTGCTCGGGGCGGACGAACATGCCCTTGACCTTGGTGGTCTGGTCGGCGCGGCCCATCCAGCCCTTGATGCGCATATTGGTGCGCCCGCAGGGGCTATTGCCCGGCAGGGCTGCGGTCAGGTCGCCGAGGGCGAGGCGAATCCACGGATGATGCGTATCGAGCGAGGTCACGACGATCTCGCCGACGTCGCCTGCTGCCACCGGATCACCGGTGCCGGGCTTCACGATTTCCAGGATCAGATCTTCGTTGACCGTCATGCCCTCGCGCGCAGGGGTCTCGAACGCGATCATGCCGAGATCGGCAGTGCCGAAGGCCTGATAGGCATCGATGCCGCGCGACTTTATCTCCTCCTGCAGCGACTTCGGAAACGCAGCGCCGGAGACCAGCGCGCGCTTGATCGAGGACACGTCGCGGCCGGCCGTCGCGGCGGCGTCGAGAAGGATCTTCAGAAAGTCCGGCGTACCGCTATAACCGATCGGGCGATAGGCCTCTATCAACTCGAATTGTTGCTCGGTGTTGCCGGGACCGGCCGGGATCACCGCGCAGCCGAGCGCCCGTGCCGAGGCGTCGAAGATGAAGCCGCCGGGGGTGAGGTGATAGCTGAAGGTGTTCAGCACCACATCGTCGGGGCGAAAGCCCGCCGCGAACAGCGCCCGCGCGCCGCGCCAGGGATCGGCTTGCCGGCCTTCCGGCTCGAAGATCGGCCCTGGCGAGGTGAACAAGCGGGCGAACGAGCCGGGCGCGTCGGCCACGAAGCCGCCAAAGGGCGGGGCGGCCTTGTGCAGAGCGGGAAGTTCCGACTTGCGGAGCACCGGCAACGCCGCCAGCGCGTCCCGGCTGGTCACGGATGCGGGATCGATGCCCCTCAAGAGGTCGGCGTAGGCCGGCGCAGCCATCGCCCTGCGCAGCACCTCGGGCAATCGGGCGAACAGGGCGGCCTCGCGCTCGGCTGGATCGCGCGTTTCCAGGGCGTCGTAATGGTCGGTCATGGCGGGTCCTTGGGAAGATTTGCGCAGGTTGCGCGCCGCCTTGCGCATGCTATCAGACGGCGATCAGGGGTGTCGGGGCTGGTCTGGGGAACACGATGGCTGAAGCACAGAGCGCTGCGGCGGACGAGGCCGCCGACGTCGCCGCAAGGTTGAAGCGCCGGATGATCGACCATGCGTTGCCGCTGTGGTCGACTGTGGGCTGGGACGGCGTGGCCGGCGGTTTTGTCGACCGGCTGCATCAGGACGGCAGCGCCGATCGCGCCGCCCCGCGCCGCGTTTTCGTGCAGGCGCGGCAAATCTATTGCTACGCCAAGGCGGCGCAGATGGGCTGGTACCCGGAGGGCCGCGCGATCGCGCTGAAGGGGCTGGAATACCTGCTCACCAGGGCCAAGGCGCCGGATGGCCGGCCGGGCTTTGTCTTCAGCCTGACCCCCGGGGGCGACGTGCTCGACCCGCTGCGCGACACCTATGGCCATGCCTTCGTGCTGCTCGCGCTGGCGACCGTCTACGGCCTCGACCGTGACGCCCAGATTCGGGCCGAGATCGACGCGCTGCTGTCGTTCCTCGACGCGCAGCTCCGTTCGCCGCATGGCGGCTTCCTGGAAGGACAGCCGCCCTCGATGCCGCGCCGGCAGAATCCGCAGATGCATCTGTTCGAGGCGATGATCGCGTGCTTCGACGCCACCCACGACCTGTCTTTCCAGAACCGTGCCGGCGAGTTCTTCGCGCTGTTCCTGGCTAACCTCTACGACAAGCAGGCGCATGTGCTCGGGGAGTATTTCGAGGACGACTGGTCGAAGATCCCGCCGGTCAGCGTCGAGCCCGGGCACCTCGCGGAATGGGTCTGGCTGCTGAAGGGATTTGAACGCATCACGGGTTGCCCGACCGGACGTCCGCGTGGCGAACTGCTGGCGTCGGCGCTGCGCTATCGCGAGGCGGCCACCGGCTGCCTGATGGACGAAGGCGACACTGAGGGCAATATCCGCCGTCATACCCGACGGCTGTGGCCGCAGAGCGAACTGGCGAAGGCATGGATTGCGCAGGCCGAGGCAGGTGAAGTCGGGGCCGCGGACGAGGCGCGCGCGGCGCTTGCGCTGGTCGAGCGGCACTATCTCAGCCATCCGGTGGCCGGGGGCTGGTACGATCAGTTCGACCGCGATGGCAAGTCGCTGGTCGCCACGATCCCTGCGTCGTCGTTCTATCATGTTCTCTGCGCGGTCACCGAAGCCGAGCAGGTGCTCGGCTAGAACCGCCTTCCTGGTCTGACGCGTTTTCTTCACGCGAACCGGTCCTCAACTTCACGCTCAGAGCCAGCGCTTGCGCCGCTTGAAGCTCTTCAGGTTCTTGAAGCTCTTGCGCTGGTCGCCGGCGCCACCGAGGTAGAATTCCTTGACGTCCTCGTTGTCGCGCAGGTCGTCGGCGGAGCCGTCGAGCACGACCTTGCCTTGCTCCATGATGTAGCCGTGGCTCGCGACCGAAAGCGCGGCGCGTGCATTCTGCTCGACGAGCAGGATCGTGACGCCAAGATCGCGGTTGATCTCCTTGACGATCGCGAACACTTCCTTGACGAGCAGGGGCGACAATCCCATCGAGGGCTCGTCCATCAGGATCATCTTCGGGCGCGCCATCAGCGCGCGGCCGATCGCAAGCATCTGCTGTTCGCCGCCGGAGAGATAGCCGGCGAGCCCGGTGCGCTCCTTCAGGCGCGGGAAATACTTGAACACCATGTCGATGTCGTCGGCGACCTCGTTGTCGCGGCGGGTGAAGGCGCCGAGCCGCAAATTCTCCAGCGGGGTCATGTCGGCGACGATGCGGCGGCCCTCCATCACCTGGAAGATGCCGCGGCGGACGATCTTGTCCGGATCGATGCCGTTGATGCGCTGACCCTCGAACAGGATCTGGCCACGGGTGACCTCGCCGTCCTCGGTCTTCAACAGGCCGGAGATCGCCTTCAAGGTGGTCGACTTGCCGGCGCCGTTGGCGCCAAGCAGCGCCACGATTGCACCCTTCGGCACCTCGAGGCTCAGTCCGCGCAGCACCAGGATGACGTCGTCATAGACGACCTCGATGTTGTTGACGCTGAGCAGTGCCGGCGGCGGAACGGCGGTCGGCGCGGCGCGGGCGGCTTCGAGGGTTTGGGTCATGATCTTGATCATTCTCCGCTGTCGTCACCCGCGAAGGCGGGTGACCCAGTATTCCAGAGACGCCGGCGATCGATCGTTAGGCCGCGGCGTCCTCGATCCCCCGCTTTCGCGGGGGACGACGACTCCTGAGCTACGGTCTTACCACCCGAACCATTCCGGCTTGCGCGGCAGCTCGATGGTCTTGACCTTCTCGAGCTTGATGGTGCCCTTGGCCATCAGATCGTTGATGTCGCCATCGGTCGCGCCCGAGACTTTCGCGCGGTAGAGATCGACCTTCATCGTCGGACGATGGTCCTTCTCGGTCCAGGTCGAAGGATTGCAGACGCCCTCCATGCCGACCGGCACCCAGTCCTTCTTCTGATAGAAGCCCTTGGCGACGTTCTCGCCAGTGGTACCGCCGTTCTTGGCGGCCCAGTCGAGCGCTTCCTTCAGATAGAGCGCACTGCAGACCGCGGCGATGTAGTGCACCGGGCGATACACCTTGCCTGACGGGTCGGACATCCTGGAGATTTCCATCACCGTCTTCATGCCGGGCGCGTTGCCGCCCCAGCTCACTGCCGTTCGGAGCGGGAAGATCACGCCGTCGGCTGCATCACCGGCGGTCTTCGCTGCGTTCTCGTCCATACCCCAGACATTGCCGAGGAACTGGACGTCGACGCCGGCGGTTTTGCAGGCCTTCAGCACCGAGATGTTCGAGGCCGCGGTGTTGCCTAGATAGGCATAGTTTGCGCCGGAGCTTTTCAGGCTGAGACACTGCGCCGAGTAGTCGCCAGGCGAGAGCGCGAATACCAGCGGCGGCAGCACCTCGAAGCCGAGCTCGGTCGCGAGGGCTTCACCGGCCGCCTTGGGCGCGTTCGGATACGGATGGTTGGCGCCCATGTGGACGAATTTCGGCTTGCCGGGCTTGCCCTTGGCCTTCCAGTCCTCCGCGGCCCAGGTCAGCATCGCGCGCATCGAGTCCGAATAGCTCGGGCCATAGAAGAAGTTGTACGGCGCGGGCTTGGCCTTGCCGCTGGTGCCCTCGGGATCGGTCAGTGCCGCGGCATAGGAGCCGGAGATGTCGGGGATCTTGTCCTGCGCAAGGAAGCCCGTGAGAGCCTCGGTGTCCGCGGTGCCCCAGCCCATGATCGCCGCGACCTTGTTGTCGGGCGCCGACCATTTCTTGTAGAGCGCGATCGCGCGCGGCACCTGGTAGCCGTAGTCGTTGCTGTCGACGTTGAGCTGCTTGCCGCCGACGCCGCCGTTCTTGTTGACCCAGGCGAAGGTGTCGGCGACGCCCTGGCCATAGGGTGTGCCGACGTCGGACGTGCCGCCCGAGAGGTCCTGCAGATGGCCGATCGCGATCTGGGCCTGCGCGGTGGCGGCTGCGCTGCCGATCAGCAGCGCGAGAGAGACCGAGCTCAAAAGGGATCTAATCGTCATTCTTGGTTTCCTCCTGTTATTCATTGAACCGATCTTGTGAGCAATGTCCGTTCCTGCCTCAGTGCGAGAACGGGTAGAGTTTCCAGTAGGTCTTGATCTGCCGCCAGCGATGCGCGAGCCCGTCGGGCTCGAACATCAGGAAGCCGATGATGATCAGGCCAATCGCGATCTCGCGCAGAAAGGTGATGTTGTTGTTGAGCTGCAGCGCCTTGTCGACGGCGCCGCCCTTCAGCCAGGCGCTCAGCCACTCCATCGATTCCGGCAGCAGCACCACGAAGGCCGTGCCCATCAGCGTGCCCATGACCGAGCCGGTGCCGCCGATGATGACCATGGCCAGGAACAGCACCGAGCGCTCGATGCCAAAGCCCTCCTGCGAGACGACGAGCTGGTAATGCGCGTAGAGCGCGCCGGCGATGCCGGCAAAGAAGGCGGCGAGCCCGAACGACAGCGTGCGGTACTTGGTGAGGTTGATGCCCATGATCTCGGCGGAGAGATAATGGTCGCGGATCGCGACCAGCGCGCGGCCGTCGCGCGTCCGTATCAGATTGGTGACGAGGAGATAGCTGACCACGACATAGGCGAGCACGACGTAGAAATACTGCCGGTCGCCGCGCAACGTGTAGCCGAAGATCGAGAACGGGTTGGCGCTTGCCGGCACCGAGCCGCCCGAAAACCATTCGGCGCGCGAGAAGAAGTCCAGCAGGATGTACTGCGCAGCGAGCGTGGCGATGACGAGGTAAAGCCCCTTCAGTCGCGCCGCCGGCACACCGAAGATCAGGCCGACCAGTGCCGTGATCAGGCCGGCAAGCGGAATGGCGAAGAACACCGGGATCGGCGCGTTGTTGGAGATGTAGGCCGAGGTGAAGGCGCCGAGCAGGAAGAACGCGGCGTGGCCGATCGAGATCTGGCCGGTGAAGCCGACCAGGATGTTGAGGCCGAGAGCTGCGATCGCGAAGATGCCGATCTGGATCGCGATAGAGAGCCAGTAGTTGGTCAGCACCATCGGCGCAAAGCAGGCTAGCACGACGCCGGCAATCGCGAAATTGCGGCTGGTCACGGTCGGGAAGATGGTTGTGTCGGACGCGTAGGTGGTGCGGAAGTCGCCCGATGGGATGAGGGTGCGCGTTGCCATTGATCAGACCCGCTCGATGTCCTTGGTGCCGAATAACCCGTAGGGCTTGATCATCAGGATGATGATCAGGACGTAGAACGGCGCGATCTCGTAGAGATTGCCCCAGTGCAGATATTCGCTGTCGACATATTGGGCGACATTCTCCAGCAGCCCGATGATGATGCCGCCGAGCACGGCGCCGCCGACCGAGTCGAGGCCACCCAGAATCGCGGCCGGAAACACCTTGATGCCGTAGGCGGAGAGGCCTGATGACACGCCGTTGACCACGGCGACCACGACGCCCGCGACCGCCGAGACCGTGGCCGAGATCGCCCAAGCCATCGCGAACACGCTCTTGACGGAAATGCCGAGCGACTGTGCGACCTGCTGGTTGAAGGCCGTGGCGCGCATCGCCAGGCCGTATTTGGAGGCGCGGAAGAACCAGGCCATGCCGACCATCATGGCGAGCGACACCACGAGGCTCATGACATAGACCGTCTGGATCTGCAGGCCGAGCAGGTTGACCGACTGGCTCTCGAACACGCGCGGGAACGGCTGCGGGTTGACGCCGAAGATCCACTTCAATGCGGCCTGGAACACCGTCGACAGGCCGATCGTCACCATGATGACCGAGATGATCGGCTCGCCGATCATCGGACGCAGGATCACGACCTGGATCGCGATGCCGAAGATGAACATGAAGACCAGCGTGATCGGCATGCCGATCCAGAACGGCAGCTGGTACTTGGTCAGCAGCGCCCAGCAGATCCAGGCGCCGACCAGCAACAGTTCGCCCTGTGCGAAGTTCACGACCTGGGTCGCCTTGTAGATCAGCACAAACGACATCGCGACCACGCCATAGAGCGTGCCGACGACGAGGCCGTTGACGATGAGCTGGATCAGGAACTGGGTGTTCATGGGGTGTCGCCAGATTTGCCAGTTGTCATCGCCGGGCTTGACCCGGCGATCCATCGCGCGGGAGGCAGCTCTTTGCGAAGGAGATGGATACGCGGGTCAAGCCCGCGCATGACGATCGAACGTGCCGTGATGGAAGGAGTCATTCCGCGGCCTCCGCGGCAACCGTGTGGCCGAGATCCACCACCTGCAGCGTAGTGCGGACGCGCTGGGTCGTGCCGTCCTGGAAGCGGATCACGGTGTCGACGGGGATGTTGGCCTTGCCGCGATAGATCGCCTCGATGATGTCGGCATATTTCTCGTTGATGACGCCGCGGCGGACTTTTCTGGTTCGGGTCAGCTCGCCATCGTCGGCGTCGAGCTCCTTGTAGAGCAAGAGGAAGCGCGAGATGCGCTGCGCCGGCGGCAGCGTGGCGTTGACCGTCTCGACCTCCTTCCGCAGCAACGCATAGACTTCTGGGCGCGAGGAGAGGTCGGTGTAGGTCGTGAACGAGATCCGGTTCTTCTCCGCCCATTTCGAGATGATTGAGTAGCGGATGCAGATCATGGAGGCGAGCGCGTCGCGGCCTGCGCCGAGCACGACGGCTTCGGCAACGTAGGGCGAGAACTTCAGCTTGTTCTCGATATATTGCGGCGAGAAGCGTTCGCCGCGCGAGGTCTCGGCGAGATCCCTGATACGGTCGATCACGACGAGCTGCCGCTCATCGTTGTAGTAGCCGGCATCGCCGGAATGCATCCAGCCGTCCTTGATATCGGCCGTCGACGCCTCGGGGTTCTTGTAGTAGCCGAGGAACATGTTGGGGTGGCGCACGACGATCTCGCCGACGCCGTTGACGTCGGGGTTGTCGATCCGGATCTCGACGTCGTCGGCCATCGGAATGCCGGTGGTGTCAGGATCGACCTTGCCTTCGGGATGCAGCGTGTAGGCACCGAGCAGCTCAGTCTGGCCATAGAGCGTGCGCAGCGGCACGCCCATGGCCTGGAAGAACTTGAAGGTCTCGGGCCCGAGCGCCGCGCCGCCGGTGGCTGCCGAGCGCAGCCGCGTAAAGCCGAGCCGGTCGCGCAGCGCACGGAACAGCAGCTTGTCGGCGAACATCGAGCGCTTGCCCGCGGCGACCGCCGCGAGTCCGCTCTTCATGCCGATGTCGTAGAGCCGCTGCTTAAGCGGGGAGGCGTCCATCACGCCGGCGCGGACATCGGCGGCGATCGATTCCCAGACGCGCGGCGCGAACAGCACGAAGGTCGGCGCGATCTCACGGAAGTCGTTCATCATGGTGTCGGGCTCTTCGACGAAGTTGACCTTCATCCGGCAGAGCAGACCTTTGCCGAGCGCGTAAACCTGTTCCATGATCCAGGGCAGCGGCAGCACCGAGACGTATTCGTCGTCCGGGCCCTTCGGGTCGAATGCGAGATAGGTCGCGCAATGCCGCAGCACGCGGCCGGCCGCCAGCATCGCAAGCTTCGGATTCGCGGTCGTGCCGGAGGTCGTGCAGAGGATCGCGACGTCCTCGCCGCGGGTGGCTTCGACCAGCCCATCGTAAAGGCCCGGCTCGCGCGCGGCGCGGTCGCGTCCCATCGCGGCGAGCTTGCTCGCCTCCATCAAGCGCGGGTCGTCGTATTTGCGCATGCCGCGCGGGTCGGAATAGACGATGTACTTGAGATGGGGCACCCGATCGGCGAGGCCGAGCAGCTTGTCGACCTGCTCCTCGTCCTCGGCGAATACGAGCCTGGCCTCGCCGTAGCTCAGGAGATAGGCGGCTTCCTCATCCAGCACGTCGCGATAGAGACCGAGGCTCATCGCGCCGATCGCGTGGCTGGCGATCTCGGCGGCGACCCAGTCCGGCCGGTTGTCGCCGATGATGCCGATGACGTCGCCGCGGCCGAGGCCGAGCTCGAGCATGCCGAGCGCGAAGTCACGGGTGCGGGTCTGGTAATCGCTCCAGGTGAATTCGCGCCACAGCCCGAAGTCCTTCTCGCGTAGCGCGATCTCGTTGCCGTACTTCTTGGCGTTGAGGCGCAGCATCTTGGGAAAGGTGTCGGCCTGCGCGGCGCGTCCGGCGTAGTCCATCATGCCGCGCTCTCCCGCACCGCGGGCTTGTCGTCGGGATCGACCAGCACCTCGTCCTCTTCGCCGAGATAGGCGCGCTTGACGTGGGGATCGGCGAGCACGGTCGCCGGGTCGCCCTCGGCGATCTTGCGGCCGAAATCCAGCACCATGACGCGGTGGGAGATGTCCATCACGACGCCCATGTCGTGCTCGATCATCATCACTGTCATGCCGAACTCTTCGTTGAGGTCGACGATGTAGCGCGCCATGTCTTCCTTCTCTTCGAAGTTCATGCCGGCCATCGGCTCGTCGAGCAGGATCAGCTGTGGCTCCAGCGCCATCGCTCGCGCGAGCTCGACCCGCTTGCGCAGGCCGTAGGGCAAGGTGCCGGCGGTCGCCTTGCGCACCGATTGCAGATCGAGGAAGTCGATGATCTCCTCGACCTTGCGGCGATGCTCCAGCTCCTCGCGGCGCGCGCCGGCGAGCCAGTACAGCGATCCCGTGATGAAGTTGTTCTTCAGCAGGTGATGGCGGCCGACCATGATGTTGTCGAGCACGCTCATGTGGTGGAACAGCGCGAGATTCTGGAAGGTGCGGCCGATGCCGAGTCGCGGCCGCGCGTTCGGATTGAGGCCGGTGATGTCGCGGCCGCGATAGAACAGCTGGCCTTCGGTGGGCTTGTAGCGGCCGGAGATGCAGTTGACGATCGAGGTCTTGCCGGCGCCGTTCGGGCCGATGATGGAGAACAGCTCGCCCTCGTTAACGCCGAAGCTCACTTCGGTCAGCGCCCGGACGCCGCCAAAGCGCAACGAGACCTCGCGCACCTCTAAACTGTAAGACACCCTGTTCCCTCCAGATACGGCGCTTGGCGCGCTCTTTATCTATCGCTCGAAGTCCAATTCGATCTTACATGGGCCGCTATGGGCAGGCCATCCGGCTCATGATGCCGGGTGTCCGAGAGCTTTGCTCGTCCGCATCACCCGCGTCATGTGCGGTAACGCCGCACCCACTTGTCCCAGCCCCGCGCCATCCGCCAAAGGCGATCCACTTGAGGGAGCGCGCGGCGTTACGCGAGGTGGTTCTCAATACGAGAAAGCGATAGGTTGGATTGTCATGTGCCCGACAATTCATCAGGAAATTTTCATCAGGAAATTTTCGCTGGCATTCCAAGCCTCAGGTTCCTGATCGAAATGATGTTGTTGCGGTGCAATATGGTTGGGGTTGGGACGCCGTCGCTCGAATGATTGCTGCTGATTACCTGAGGCGCATCGCGGCCTGGTCGCGCGAATTGACCGAGCAGGAAATCGAGATCGCCCGCGCCGGCATCGCCGAGAAGTCCTATCGCGCCAACGAATTCATCTTCATGCGCGGCGACAATTTCCAGTACTGGACCGGCATCGTCAGCGGGCTGGCACGCATGGGCATCGTGTCCCGCCGCGGCAAGGCCGCGAGTTTCGCCGGCCTCACCGCCGGCGCGTGGTTCGGCGAGGGCACCGTGCTCAAGAACGAGGCGCGGCGCTACGACGTGGTCGCGCTGCGCGATACACGGCTGGCGATGATGGACCGCCGCACCTTCGTCTGGCTGTTCGAAAATAGCGTCGGCTTCAACCGTTTCCTGGTCGGACAGCTCAATGAGCGCCTCGGCCAGTTCATCGCTCTGCTGGAATATGGCCGCACGCTGGATGCGACCGAGCGGCTGGCCCGCTCGATCGCCTCGCTGTTCAATCCGATTCTGTATCCGGACCTCACGTTGCACCTGGAGATCACCCAGGAGGAGATCGGCGCATTGTCGGGAATCTCCCGGCAGAACGCCAATCAGTGCCTGAAGCGGCTGGAGCGGGAGGGGCTGCTCCGGCTTGAATATGGCGGGGTGACCATCATCGACCTCGAGCGGCTGCGCCACTACGGCGAGTGATCCCAACCAGGGCCTAAAGGGGCATTTTGGGGTTCAGAACGCCCGATTCGGGATGGTCTGGGCATTAGACTTGGGCCGGGTCGGATGCTACAGACCGACCCGATTTGGATCGCGCAGTTTCGCGCCCTCTGGAGAAAATATGGCAACTCAGGATTCGAAGCGGCGCGTAGCGCTGATCACCGGTGTCACCGGGCAGGATGGCGCTTATCTCGCCGAATATCTGCTCGGCCTCGGCTACACTGTGCACGGGATCAAGCGCCGGTCATCCTCGTTCAACACCGCGCGTGTCGACCACCTCTACCAGGACCCGCACGCCGGCAACGTGCCGTTCCTGATGCACTACGGCGACATGACCGATTCCACCAATCTGATCCGGCTGATGCAGCAGATCCGGCCGACCGAGGTCTACAATCTGGCTGCGCAGAGCCACGTTGCGGTTAGTTTCGAGAGCCCGGAATACACCGCCAACGCCGACGCGATCGGCGTGCTGCGCCTCCTCGAGGCGATCCGCATCCTCGGCATGGAAAAGGACACGCGGTTCTACCAGGCCTCGACCTCGGAACTCTATGGCCTCGTGCAAGAGGTGCCGCAGAAGGAGACCACGCCGTTCTATCCGCGCTCGCCCTATGGCGTGGCGAAGCTGTACGGCTACTGGATCACGGTGAACTACCGTGAGGCCTATGGCATGTTCGCATGCAACGGCATTCTGTTCAATCACGAGAGCCCGATCCGCGGCGAAACCTTCGTGACGCGCAAGATCACGCGTGGCGTCGCCCGCATCGAGGTCGGCCTCGAGAACTCGATCTATCTCGGCAACCTCGAGGCCAAGCGCGACTGGGGCCATGCGCGTGACTATATCGAGGGCATGCACATGATCCTGCAAGCGGATAATCCCGATGACTTCGTGCTGGCGACCGGGGAGACTCGCACGGTGCGCGAATTCGTCGAGCTGGCGTTCGCCGAGGTCGGCCGCGCGCTCGAATGGCGCGGCAAGGGCGTCGACGAGATCGGGATCGACAAGGCGTCCGGTCGGACCGTGGTGCGCGTCGACCCGACCTATTTCCGTCCGACCGAGGTCGATCTGCTGATCGGCGACTCGAGCAAGGCGCGCGCCAAGCTTGGATGGAAGCCAAAGACGTCCTTCGCGCAGTTGGTGAAGGAAATGGTCGCCGGCGATCTCGCAGAGGCCAGACAGGACGCCGCCAATGGCAAGCACTCCGTATGAACTGAAGGGCAAGACGGTCTTCGTCGCCGGCCATCGCGGCATGGTCGGCTCAGCGCTGGTACGCCGGCTGGCCCACGAGGGCACGAACCTCTTGACGGCCTCGCGCGGCGAGGTCGACCTGCGCGACCAGGCCGCCGTGAACGCGTGGTTTGCCGCGAAGCGTCCGCAGGCCGTGTTCCTTGCCGCGGCCAAGGTCGGCGGCATCGTCGCCAACAACACGCTGCGGGCCGAGTTCCTCTACGACAATCTGGCGATCTCGACCAATGTGATCCAGGCCGCGCACGCCAATGGCTGCGAGAAGCTGATGTTCTTCGGCTCGTCCTGCATCTATCCGCGGCTGGCGCCGCAGCCGCTGCGCGAGGATTCGATGCTGACCGGACCGCTGGAGCAGACCAACGAGCCTTATGCGATTGCCAAGATCGCCGGCATCAAGATGGCGGAGACCTATCGCAGCCAATACGGCTCCGATTTCATCAGCGTGATGCCGACCAATCTCTACGGCCCCGGCGACAATTATCATCCGGAATACAGCCACGTCGTCGCCGCCCTGGTCCGCCGCTTCCACGAGGCCAAACTGTCGGGTGCGACCAGCGTCGTGGTGTGGGGGACCGGCACCCCGCGGCGCGAATTCCTCTATGTCGACGATCTCGCCGACGCCTGCATCCACCTGATGAAGACCTATTCCTCTCCCGAACTGGTCAATATCGGCACCGGCGAGGACATCAGCATTGCCGAATTTGCGCGCGTGGTCGCGGCTGCCGTCGGCTATCGCGGTGAGATCAGCTTCGACACGTCGCGCCCGGACGGCACACCGCGCAAGCTGCTCGATGTCAGCCGCCTGGCCAAGCTCGGCTGGCGCGCCACCACCTCGCTCGAGGACGGCATCAGGCTCGCGTACCAAGCCTATTTGAACGAGACGAAACAGGCGGCGGAATAGTCGCTAGGCCGTTCCACATCGTCATTGCGAGGAGCGAGCGACGAAGCAATCCATTCTTCCGCCGCGCGGAGAGGTGGATTGCTTCGCTTGCGCTCGCAATGACGATTATGGTCACTGCTTCGCCGCCCGCGGAGGATTCTTCGACAGCGCGGCTGCCATCGCCGAGATCAGCGGCTTCATGAAGAACGCGTCGTTGGCCGGATAGATGTCCGTGCGCAGGCCATAGGCCTTCAACTCGTCGGATACGACGGGGCCGACGGAGGCGATCGGCGTCTGTTTCAGACCATCGCGCAACTGTGCCTCGCAATTGTGCGCCTCCGCCACGTCCATCAGGCGGCGTACCTGCCCCGAACTCGTCAGCGCGATGGCGTCGATGCGGCCCTGTGCCATCTCATCGATCGCGGCGACGATGTTGGCGTCGGCGGCACGCGCGTCGTAGACGTAGGGCAGGACGGTGTCGATGTCGGCGCCCTGCGCCTTGATTGTGCCGATCAACATGGCGTGATCCTTGTCCGGATAGAGCTGCAGGCCGACACGATGGCCGTTGAGGTCGAGCTTCGACAGCATCTCGGCGACACCTTCCGATGTCGGCTTTTCCGTCGTCATCTGGAGCTCCAGCCCGATTTCGCGCAGGGCTCGGCCGGGTTTGGGGCCGCGGGCAAACTTGCGCGTCCCGGCGAGGCTGCTGACGAACTCCGCCTCGACCGCGATCCGGCGAACGACCTTCATCAGGCGGCGCAGGCCTTCGCCGGTCATCAGCACGAGATCGTCGAGCGGTCGCTCAATCGCACGGCGGATCCAGGCCTCGATGGGCGCGGGGTCCGGCGCATCATGGATCGCGAACATCGGACACTGCAGCACATCCGCGCCCTGCTCGGTGAGCAGGCGGGAAAACTGTGCCTCCTCGCGGGTCTCGAGGATCAGGATGCGATAGCCATTCAACTGGTCAGCCATGATGATGCTCTAACAGACATTGCAGTCTTTTGTTCGATTTTGAACCCCGCCGCGGGATTGGCGCAAGGGCGCTGGCGGTGATAGACGAGGGCCGAAAACCGTCGCTCCGCGCTCTTGCTCAAGTTCTGGTCAATTGGCATGCCCGACCATCAATTCGTTCTGACCCTGTCCTGTCCGGATCGCCCGGGAATCGTCTCCGCGGTGTCGACCTTCCTGGCCCATAACGGGCAGAATATCCTGGACGCCCAGCAGTTCGACGATATCGAGACGGGCAAGTTCTTCATGCGCGTGGTGTTCACCGCTGCGGACCTTGCGGTCGAACTGTCGGCGCTGCAGACCGGCTTTGCCGCGATCGCCGAACGCTTCAGCATGGAATGGCAGATGCGCGACCGCGCCAGCCGCCGCCGGGTGATGCTGCTCGTCTCCAAATCCGATCACTGTCTGGTCGATATCCTCTACCGCTGGCGCACCGGCGAGCTCGAGATGATCCCGACCGCTGTTGTCTCCAACCATCCGCGCGAGACCTATGGCTCGCTCGATTTCGGGGATATCCCGTTCCATTACCTGCCGGTGACCAGGGAAACCAAGCGTCAGCAGGAAGACGCAGTGTGGAAGCTGTCGCAGGACACCCAGACCGACCTCGTGGTGTTGGCGCGCTACATGCAGATCCTGTCGGACGAGATGTCGGCGCGGCTGTCAGGCCGCTGCATCAACATCCACCATTCGTTCCTGCCGGGTTTCAAGGGCGCCAAGCCCTACCATCAGGCGCATGAGCGCGGCGTCAAGTTGATCGGCGCCACCGCGCATTACGTCACCCGCGATCTCGACGAGGGGCCGATCATCGACCAGGACGTCGAGCGGATCAGCCACCGCGACACACCCGAGGATCTCGTCCGCAAGGGGCGCGACATCGAGCGCCGCGTGCTGGCGCGCGCAATCCGCTACCATTTGGCCGACCGCGTCATTCTCAATGGGCGCAAGACCGTGGTGTTCGTCGACTAGTGCGCTGCGTTCTGTGACGTCGGAGACGGCGTCGATGCTGCCTTGGGATCGTCGCCGCGCTCAGCCGCGGGCATCAGGCGCTTGCGCTCGCGCTCCTTCATGAACTCGTCGTATTTGGCGGTCCCCGGGCGGGGCGGAGCGTCGGCGGGCAGGCCGCCAGCCCAGGCTGGGAGGTAATCCTCGACGCCGGCCGCCAATTTCTCGTTCATCGAGCTACATCCGCTGAGGGCGGACGCCGCGAGCACGAGGGCGATCATAACGAGGACAGGGCGGATGCAGTTCGGCATGTCGGTGGGGTACGACCCTTAACGATGATGGATTTGAGGCGCGAGGCTTCGTCCGCAATTGTGCTTCTTTGTTGACAGCGTCATTCTGGGCTGCGAGCGGGCATTGTCGATATTGAGTTTGGCGTGATGATATTGGTAATTTGATACCGATCAATGGTCGATGTCTCGGCTGCACGCCCGACACTCGCCCATCGTCCGATTGACAATAGGGCAGCGGAAGACGCCATGTCGCGGTGCGGCCTGGCCGCGATGCGTGTGGGCAAGGCGAGGCAAGAACCGGGGACTCGGTTCGGCGCACAAGAAGGGGAGAGGACGCTCATGGTCAATTTCAATCGCCGCAGGATGTTGCTGTGGGCCGCCACGGCGGCCGCCCTCCCGTGGCTGTGCGCCGTCGCGCCGGCGCGGGCCGAAGACACCGTGAAGATCGGCCTGATCGTGCCGATGACCGGCGGTCAGGCTTCGACCGGCAAGCAGATCGACAATGCCATCAAGCTCTATATGCAGCAGAACGGCGACACCGTCGCTGGCAAGAAGGTCGAAATCATCCTGAAGGATGACGCCGCGATGCCAGACAACACCAAGCGTCTGGCACAGGAGCTGATCGTCAACGACAAAGTCAACATCATTGCCGGCTTCGGCGTGACGCCCGCCGCGCTTGCCGCGGCGCCGCTGGCCACGCAGGCGAAGATCCCGGAAATCGTCATGGCAGCCGGCACCTCCATCATCACCGAGCGCTCGCCCTACATCGTACGCACCAGCTTCACGCTGGCGCAGTCCTCCACCATCATCGGCGACTGGGCGGCCAAGAACGGCATCAAGAAGGTCGCGACGCTGACTTCCGATTACGCGCCGGGCAATGACGCGCTGACCTTCTTCAAGCAGCACTTCACCGCCGGCGGCGGCGAGATCGTCGAGGAGGTCAAGGTTCCGCTCGTCAATCCCGACTTCGCGCCGTTCCTGCAGCGCATGAAGGATTCCAAGCCCGACGCGATGTTCGTGTTCGTTCCGGCGGGGCAGGGCGGCAACTTCATGAAGCAGTATGCCGAGCGTGGCCTCGACAAGAGCGGCATCAGGGTGATCGGCCCCGGCGACGTCATGGACGACGACCTGCTCAATAACATGGGCGATGCCGCACTCGGTGTGGTGACCGCGCATATCTATTCGGCGGCGCACCCCTCGCAGAAGAACAAGGATTTCGTCGTCGCCTACAAAAAGGCGTTCGGCAACCGCCCGGGCTTCATGGCGGTGGGCGGCTATGACGGCATCCACCTGATTTACGAGGCGCTGAAGAAGACAGGTGGCAACGCCAATGGCGACAAGCTAGTCGAAGCAATGAAGGGCATGAAGTGGGAGAGCCCGCGCGGCCCGATCTCGATCGACCCGGAAACCCGCGACATCGTGCAGAACGTCTATATCCGCAAGGTCGAGAAGGTCGATGGCGAGCTCTACAACGTCGAGTTCGCGACCTTCGAAGCGGTCAAGGATTCCGGCAAAACGAAGAAGTGACGAAGTCACCATTGCCGGGCACGTGCTCCGCTCTTTCCACGTTATGCCCGGGCTTGACCCGGGCGTTCTTCGCCGTGGCGAGAAAGGCGGGGATGGCCGGGACGAGCCTAGCCATGACGCTGTACCCGACTTTTGCGGCATGATCTTCGTTGCGTCCTCGCGGTTGAGCTGACCCATGGCTTCTGTCCTCACCAACCTGTTCGACGGCGTCGCCTACGGCATGCTGCTGTTCGTGCTCGCCTGCGGGCTCGCGGTGACGCTCGGGTTGATGAACTTCGTCAATCTCGCGCATGGCGCTTTCGCCATGGCCGGCGGGTACGTTTGTGCCGTGCTGGTGAACAATTCCGGCTGGCCGTTCTTTGCCGCGCTGCCGCTCGCTTTCGTCGCGAGCGCCGCGATTGGCGCTGTGCTGGAGCGCGCTCTGTACCGCCATCTCTACACGCGCAGCCATCTCGACCAGGTGCTGTTTTCGATCGGCCTGGTGTTCATGTCGGTTGCTGCGGTCGACTACATCATGGGATCGTCGCGGGTCTTCATCAAGCTGCCGGCGGCGCTGGAAGGGCAGATCGATCTGTTAGGCGTCGGGATCGGCCGCTACCGGCTGATGATCGTCGTGATCTGCGGTCTGCTGACGCTCGCACTGCAGCTGATCCTGTCCAGGACGCGGTTCGGCAGCCGCCTGCGCGCCGCGGTCGATGACCCGCGCGCCGCAATCGGGCTCGGCATCAACGTGCCGCAGGTGTTCGCATTCACCTTCGCCTTCGGCTGCGGACTGGCGGGACTCGGCGGCGCGTTGAGCGCGGAGATCCTCGGGCTCGATCCCTATTTTCCGCTGAAGTTCATGATCTACTTCCTGATCGTCGTGACGGTTGGTGGCTCCTCCAGCATCACCGGGCCGTTCCTGGCTTCGTTGTTGCTCGGCATCGCCGATGTCGCCGGCAAGTATTACGTACCGAAGATGGGGCCTTTCGTGATCTATACCGTCATGATCGTGATCCTGATCTGGCGCCCGAACGGCCTGTTCGGCCGTACCGCTGCGCGGTGAGGCCGCCATGACCGCGCTGACAGACGTTTCCTCTCAGGCAGTCGCCAGCGCGCGCTGGCGGATCAGCGAGGTGGTCTTCTGGGGTCTGGCGCTGGGCTGCGCCTTCCTGTTCCCGTCGCGCTATCTGATCATGACCGACATCGTGCGGCTCGGGCTGTTCGCGCTGTCGCTCGACCTCATCCTCGGTTACGCCGGCATCGTGTCGCTCGGGCATGCGGCCTTCTTCGGCGTCGGCGCCTATTCGGCTGGGCTGCTGGCGCTGCATGGCATCATCAACGAGCCCGTCATCGCGCTCGTCGCGGCCGGGCTCGTTGCGGCGGTGCTGGGTTTCCTGACCAGCTTCCTGGTCATCCGCGGCGTCGACCTGACGCGGCTGATGGTGACGCTCGGGATCGCGCTGCTGCTGGAAGCGCTCGCCGAACGCTTCTCCGACATCACCGGCGGCACCGACGGGCTGCAGGGCATCGAGATGCAGCCGATCCTCGGGCTGTTCGCCTTCGACATGTTCGGCAAGACCGGTTTTTTCTATTCGCTGATCGTGCTGTTTATCCTGTTCCTGCTCGCCCGACGCATCGTGCACTCGCCGTTCGGCCTGTCGCTGCGCGCGATCAGAAACAATCCGCTGCGCGCGGCGGCGATCGGCGTGCCGGTCAACCGCCGCCTGGTTGCCGTCTACACGCTCGCCGCGTTCTATGCGGGTATCGCCGGCGCGCTGTTCACCCAGACCACGGCGCTCGCCTCGCTCGACGTGTTCGCCTTCGAGCGCTCCGCCGATCTGATGCTGGTGCTCGTCATCGGCGGCACCGGCTATCTCTATGGCGGTCTGATCGGTGCCGTCGTATTCAAGATGCTGCAGGAGTTCTTCCAGGGCATCACCCCGCAATACTGGTTGTTCTGGATCGGTCTCGTGCTGGTCGTGATCGTGATGGTCGGCCGCGCGCGCCTCCACCGCTGGGTGCTGTTCGTGCCGAACCTGATCATCCGCCAGTTCGCCGGCCGCAAGGCCGTCGTCACCGTTCCCGAGAGTGATGCGTCATGACGATCGCGCTCGAAACCCGGGGCCTGGAAAAATCGTTCGGCGGGCTCCGCGTCACCCGCGATCTCTCGCTGAAGGTGATGCGGGGCGCCCGCCACGCCCTGATCGGTCCGAACGGCGCCGGCAAGACCACCGTCATCAATCAGCTCACCGGCGTGCTCAGGCCGAACAGCGGCCGCATCCTGCTCGAAGGCAACGACATCACTGCTCTCTCCGTGCACAAGCGCGTGCTGCGCGGCCTGTCGCGCACCTTCCAGATCAACCAGCTCTATGCCGATCTCACCCCGCTCGAAACCATCGGGCTCGCCGTCTCCGAACGGATGGGCCGCGGCGGCGACTGGTGGCGGCGGATGGGCACGCGCAATGATCTCAATGCCGAGATCACCGAGATCCTCGCGCGCTTCCACCTGCTCGACGTGATGACCGAGCTGACCTCGACGCTGCCCTATGGCAAGCAGCGCCTGCTCGAGATCGCGGTGGCGATCGCCGCCAAGCCGCGGGTCCTGCTGCTCGACGAGCCGGCCGCCGGCGTGCCCGAAAGCGAGCGGCACGACATCCTGGCGGCGGTCGCGGCGCTGCCGCGCGACGTCACGGTCCTGCTGATCGAGCACGATATGGACCTGGTGTTCTCTTTCGCCGACCGCATCTCGGTGCTGGTCAATGGCGGGCTGCTCACCGAAGGTGCGCCCGACGAGGTCGCGCGCGATCCGCAGGTGAGGGCGGTCTATCTCGGCGAGGCGGCCGATGCCTGATCTTCTTTCCGTCCAGAGCCTGCGTGCCGGATATGGCGAGGCGGTGGTGCTGCCGGGCATGTCGCTGACCCTCGCGCAAGGCCAGGTGTTGGCGCTGCTCGGCCGCAACGGCACCGGCAAGACCACGCTGATCAATTCGATCGTCGGCATCACCCGCCGCTTCGGCGGCAGCGTGTCGCTCGCAGGCCATGACATCACGGCGCTGCGGCCGGACCAGCGCGCCCGCGCCGGCATCGGCTGGGTGCCGCAGGAGCGCAACATCTTCCGCTCGCTGACGGTGGAAGAGAACATGACGGCGGTGGCGCAGCCTGGGTCGTGGACCGTCGAGCGGGTGTACGAGATGTTTCCGCGGCTGAAGGAGCGGCGCGGCAATTTCGGCAACCAGCTCTCCGGCGGCGAGCAGCAGATGCTCGCGATCTGTCGCGCGCTGACGCTGAACCCGAAGGTGCTGCTGCTCGACGAGCCGACCGAGGGCCTCGCGCCGATCATCGTTGAGGAATTGTTAAAGGCGATCGGAACCATCACGCGCTCGGGCGGCATCTGCTCGATCATCGTCGAGCAGAATGCGCAAAAGATTCTGGGGCTCGCCGACCGCGTTGTGATATTGGAACGCGGCACGATCGTGCACGACGCCGCGAGCAGCGCGCTGAAAGCCGATCCCTCCGTCCTTGAGCGCCACCTCGGCGTCTCCGGGGCCAAAGCACATTAGAAACGTCCGGGAGTTGACCATGCAGCGAACCAAGCCTCCGTTCCGCGCCGACGAGGTCGGCAGCCTGTTGCGTCCGCCAAAGATCAAGGAGGCCCGCGCCAAGCGGGAAAAGGGCGAGATCTCGGCCGACGAGCTGCGCAAGGTCGAGGACATGGAGATCGAGAAGGTCGTGCACAAGCAGGCCTCGATCGGGTTGAAGCTCGCGACCGACGGTGAGTTCCGCCGCTCCTGGTGGCATTTCGATTTCCTCAGCCACCTGACCGGCTGCGAGCTGTTCCACCCGGAAACGGGCATTCAGTTCGCGGGCGTGCAGACCCGGCACGACGCCATCAGGGTGATCGGCAAGCTCGACTTCTCCGATCATCACCCGATGCTCGATCACTTCAGGTTCCTGAAGAAATACGCCGACCAGGCGCATGTCACGCCGAAGATGACGATCCCGTCGCCGGCGGTGCTGCACTTCCGTGGCGGCCGCAAGCTGATCTCGAGGGAGGTCTATCCCGATCTCGAGGAGTTCTTCCAGGACCTCGGCAAGACCTATCGCAAGGCAGTGAAGGCGTTCTACGACGCCGGCTGCCGCTACCTGCAATTCGACGACACGGTGTGGGCCTATCTGTGCTCGCAGGAGGAGTTGCAGAAGTCGCGCGATCGCGGCGACAATCCCGATGGCCTGCAGGAGATCTATGCTCGCGTGATCAACTACGCGATCGCCGATCGTCCGTCCGATATGGTGATCACCACTCATGTTTGCCGCGGCAATTTCCGCTCGACCTGGATTTCGTCGGGCGGCTACGAGCCGGTCGCCGAGACCATGCTGGCCGGCACCAACTATGACGGCTACTTCCTCGAATATGATTCCGACCGTGCCGGCGGCTTCGAGCCGCTGCGCTTCCTGCCGAAGGGCAACAAGGTCGTGGTGGTCGGGGTCATCACCTCGAAGTTCGGCGAGCTCGAGAAGAAGGATGACATCAAGCGGCGGCTGGACGAGGCAGCAAAGTTCGCCCCGCTCGAGCAGCTCGCGGTGTCGCCGCAATGCGGCTTTGCCTCGACCGAGGAAGGCAACATCCTCTCCGAGGAAGAGCAGTGGGCCAAGCTGCGGCTCGCCGTCGAGGTCGCCAACGAAATTTGGGGCAAGTGACGGATACGCGATCACGCCGTCATTTCTCCGCCAGATAGACCTCGCCGAGCAGCGAGGAGTTCGACCACGGCACCTGCTTGCCCTTGGTCGCGGCGACGACCTCGGCGCGGACCCGCGTCAACATCTGCTGCACCTCGAGGCCGGGCGTGCCGATGTGGCGCGACAGCGCCGCCGAGAACGGGCTGTTGGCGCCTTCGCCGTCGAGTGCGACCTGGCCCGGCGCGGTCGCGAACGCGATCAGTGTGCCGGCGCCGAGCGTCGAACCTGATCCGAGCGAAGCGGGCGCGGCAAGGCCGGATCCACTCGTAATGCCGCGACTCGGGCCTGCGGACGCAACTTGCGGCGCCATCGGATTGTTGCGGCAGGCATCGAGGATCAGGATGTTGGTGCGGATCTGGTCGTCGAGCCCGGCCATGATCGTATCCATGTCGACCATCGCGTCGGTCATGCGGCCGCCTGCCCGGAAGTCGATGTCGATCGGCACGAGATAGTTGCGCCCGTCGACCTGCACGCCATGACCGGCGTAGTAGACCACGGCGACCTGCGACCGCGCCGCTTCGCGCAGGAAGCCGTGGATCGTCTTCTGCGTCGCGATCGAGATCGAGGCCTTCGGAGACGGTGAAGCCGATCTCGCGCAAGCTCTTGGCGATCGCGCGTGCATCGCTGGGTGGATTGGGCAGCGCCTTCGCATGGGCGTAGGCGCCGTTGCCGATCACCAGCGCGACGCGCCGGCCAGTTGCTGCGGCCTGCGCTGCGGGCGCGGCGGGTGCCGCGCCAGGAGAGCCGGCCCGGTGGCCTGGCTCGCCTCGGCGGCGGGCGCTGCGGCGGTGTTGCGTGGCGCGGCGGCCGCCTCCTGCAGCAATGACAGCCGCACCTTGGCGGTGGCCTGATTGGCCTTGCTGCCCGCATCCGACGCCTGGCCTTCGAGGGCCGCGGCATAATCCTGCTTGGCGTGCTCGCCGTCGCGCTTGGCTTCATGGGCGAGGCCGCGCTGGGGGTAGGCCGAGATCAGCACGCTGCCCGGCGGCGTCATGATGTTGGCGGGCTCTTTCGCTTTCGCCAGCCGGATCGCCTCCGTGGTGTCTGCGATCGCGCGGTCGGCGTCGCCCTTGGCGCGCCAGATCACCGCGCGGTTGGTCAGGGGCTGCGGCAGCGACGGGTCGATGCGGATCGCCTCGTTGATATCTGCCAGCGCGCCGTCGAGATCGCCGAGCGCCTGCCTGCAAATGCCGCGACTGATAGGAGAAGGCCGATTTCGGCCCGGCCTTGATCGCGGTGTCATAATCGGCGATCGCCCTGGCGTAATCGCCCTTGGCGCGCCAGGCGTTGCCGCGATTGTGGAAGATAATACCGCTCGGCGGCCCCATCCGGAGCGCGTCGTTGAAGTCGGCGATCGCAATGTCGTACTCGCCTTTGTCGTAATAGGCCGAGCCGCGCAGATTGTAGATCGCGACGTTGGGCTTGAGGCGGATCGCCTCGGTGGCGTCAGCGATCACCTGCGGATAGTTGCCCTTCTTATTCCAGCCGACTGCGCGCCAGAAATAGATAGATGGTCGCGAGCTTCTCGCCGGAAAACACCTTCAGCGCGATGATCTTGCTGCAGGCGTCGATCATCTGCTCGGCCGGCGTGGTCTCGGTGGTGCAGAGCGGTCCGAGCTGCGAGCGGGCCTGGGCGAGGCAGGGCGCCGACCACAGCGCGGCGGCGAGAAGGGCGAGGATCAGGCGCAGGCGGCGCATCGGTCATCCAGCGTGGCGGGTGCATGACGAGCCATGGCGAGGCGGTTCACGCATGTTTGGTGACCGGTGCACAGATAGGGGTTCAATCGGTGGGCAAAACGTGCTAGGGCACAATCGCTCTCTATTTCTGCCCACCATCGTCCCAACCACCGGCCCACGGCCCCTGGCTCCATGAAGAACGACGAAATCCTCGGCCAGATCACGGACTTCTGCCGTCGTTCCGACATGGCGGAGACGACGTTCGGCCGCCGGGCCGTCAACGACGGCAAGCTGGTGCACCGGTTGCGCGAGGGCAAGCGCATTACCATCGATACGCTCGACCGCATCAACGCCTTCATCGCGACGTCGACGCCGGGCGGCGTGGCGCCGCCGCGCGGCTTGGTCGTGCCGCCGGAGAAGCGGGATCCGCGGGGCAATTTCCGCTTCTTCGAGAACCGCCAGCGATATCTGCTGTTCGTCCACACCTGCAGCGAGAAGCGGGTGATCGCCGACCGGGTCGCGCTGGAATTGTCCGCGATCCATCCGCGGCCGCCGGCGCTGCGGGTGTTTGACGCAGGCATGGGCGACGGCACGGTGCTGGCGCGGGTGCTGCGGGCGATGCACGGCCGCTTCCCCCACATGCCGTTCTACGTTGCCGGGAAGGAGCTGAGCGTCGAGGATGTCCGCCTCACCCTGGACAAGGTGCCGGATCGCCTGTTCGAGCATCCGGCGAGCGTGTTCGTCTTCACCAACATGTACTACGCCGAGGCGCCCTGGCTGACGCCGCGGTCGAACACGGCCGCCGCGAGCATGATCTGGCACGAGGTTCCCCTGCGCGGGGCCTCGTCGGGTGAGTTTGAGGCCCAGATCGCGGAACTCGGCCCGTTTCTTGAGCAGAACTGGCGGGCCATGGTCAGCCCCCGGACCGCCATGCCGATCTACGAGCGGCCGGTTGCCCTGGTGCTGTACCGGGACGATCACCGGTTCCTGCTCGATTCGATCATCCCCCGGGCCGGCCGGACCGAGGCCAATTTCGATCTCGTGATCGCCTCCCAGCCCTACCGGGCCAAATCGTCTGTGAATTTCCGCGCCAAGCGGATCATCGCCCCGCTGGCCCGGGCGTTGCGCGGCGGCGGGCGGCTGATAGGAATCCACTCCCATGGAGGCGATCCCGGGCTTGAAATCATTCAAGCCGTTTGGCCCGGAGAAAATCCTTTCGCCGTCAGCCGTCATGAGATATTGCGCGCGGTGAAATACGAGTTGGGGTCGGTCGGCCGCGAGCTGAACTTCAACGCTTACGCCGATAACCGTTCGATTTTCCGATATGATATGGAAGCGCTGCCCAACGAGGTGACCGGCTCGATCGGAACCTCGACGGCCTTTGCAGCGTGGAATGCGGCAGTGTATGTCGCGCAGATCGAAGATGACCGGTTGACCGAAACGACCGAAAACGGACGAGCTCTCGAGGCCACGCGCGAAGTTCTCCGCAAACACAACGGGCTGTGGTTTTACGACGAATCCTACGTCATCTCGCGACGACGAGACTGACATTCCGGGGACATATTCACCAACGAACGTCGGCGTCCGACGAAACAAGGGGTTTGCTTGATGCGCGCGTCCTATCTGTTCACCAGCGAGTCGGTCTCGGAAGGTCATCCCGACAAGGTCTGCGATCGCATTTCGGATGAGATCGTCGACCTGTTCTATCGCGAGGGGCCCAAGGCGGGCATCGACCCCTGGCAGATCCGCGCGGCTTGCGAGACTCTCGCGACGACCAACAAGGTGGTGATCGCCGGCGAAACCCGCGGCCCGAGTTCGGTCACCAACGACCTCATCGAGAGCGTCGTTCGCGGCGCGATCAAGGACATCGGCTACGAGCAGGAAGGCTTCCACTGGAAGACCTGCGACATCGAGATCCTGCTGCATCCGCAGTCGGCCGACATCGCCCAGGGCGTCGACGGCAAGCAGCCCTCCAACCAGGAAGAGGGTGCCGGCGACCAGGGCATCATGTTCGGCTACGCCACCAACGAGACCCCGGACCTGATGCCGGCGCCGATCTTCTACGCCCACAAGATCCTGCGGCTGATCTCCGAAGCGCGTCACTCCGGACGCGAGAAGGTGCTGGGTCCCGATTCCAAGAGCCAGGTCACGGTGCAGTACGAGAACGGCAAGCCGGTCGGCGTCCGCGAGATCGTGGTCTCGCACCAGCATCTGGTCGAAGACCTGACGTCGAACCAGGTTCGCGACATCGTCGAGCCCTATGTCCGTGAGGCGCTGCCGAAGGACTGGATCAACGGCAAGACGATCTGGCACATCAACCCGACCGGCAAGTTCTTTATCGGCGGTCCCGACGGCGACTCCGGCCTGACCGGCCGCAAGATCATCGTCGACACCTATGGCGGCGCGGCTCCGCATGGCGGCGGCGCGTTCTCCGGCAAGGACCCGACCAAGGTCGACCGCTCGGCTGCCTATGCCGCACGCTATGTCGCCAAGAACATCGTCGCGGCCGGTCTCGCCGATCGCTGCACGCTGCAGCTCGCCTACGCGATCGGCGTGGCGCGTCCGCTGTCGATCTACATCGACACCCACGGCACCGGTAAGGTGCCGGAGGACCAGCTCGAGAAGGCGGCGGCGCAGGCGATGGATCTGACGCCGCGCGGCATCCGCACCCATCTCGATCTCAACCGCCCGATCTACGCCCGCACCTCGGCCTACGGCCATTTCGGCCGCACGCCGGACAATGAAGGCGGCTTCTCCTGGGAGAAGACCGATCTCGTCGAGCAGCTCAAGCGCGCGCTCTAAATCTCGCGTCATTCCGGGGCGCTCGCGCGAGCAGCGAACCCGGAATCCTTAATCCTCAATTCGAGATTCCGGGTTCGCCGCTGCGCGGCGCCCCGGAATGACGAGCTCAACAACAGGAAGCTCTCATGAACGCCCCCACGAAGCCAGGCTCCACCGACTACATCGTCAAGGACATTTCGCTCGCCGACTTCGGCCGCAAGGAGATCTCGCTCGCCGAGACCGAGATGCCCGGCCTGATGGCGACCCGCGAGGAATTTGGCCCGAAGCAGCCGCTGAAGGGCGCGCGCATCGCGGGCTCCCTGCACATGACGATCCAGACCGCGGTCTTGATCGAGACGCTGGCCGCGCTCGGCGCCGATATCCGCTGGGTCTCCTGCAACATCTATTCCACGCAGGATCACGCGGCTGCCGCGATCGCGGCCGCCGGCATTCCCGTGTTCGCCGTGAAGGGCGAGACGCTGACCGAATACTGGGACTACACTGCCAAGCTGTTCGATTGGCACGGCGGCGGCACGCCCAACATGATCCTCGATGATGGCGGTGACGCCACCATGCTGGTGCATGCGGGCTATCGCGCCGAGCAGGGCGACACTGCCTTCCTCGACAAGCCGACCTCGGAGGAAGAGGAGATCTTCTACGCGCTGATCAAGCGCCTCCTGAAGGAGAAGCCAAAGGGCTGGTTCGCCGAGATCGCCAAGAACATCAAGGGCGTCTCGGAAGAGACCACCACGGGCGTGCACCGCCTGTACGAGATGGCCAACAAGGGCACGCTGCTGTTCCCGGCGATCAACGTCAACGACAGCGTCACCAAGTCGAAGTTCGACAACCTCTATGGCTGCCGCGAGTCGCTGGTCGACGGCATCCGCCGCGGCACCGACGTGATGCTGTCGGGCAAGGTCGCGATGGTCGCGGGCTTCGGCGACGTCGGCAAGGGCTCGGCCGCCTCGCTGCGCCAGGCCGGCTGCCGCGTCATGGTCTCCGAGGTCGATCCGATCTGTGCGCTGCAGGCGGCGATGGAGGGCTATGAAGTCGTGACGATGGAAGACGCAGCTCCCCGCGCCGACATCTTCGTCACCGCGACCGGCAACAAGGACATCATCACCATCGAGCACATGCGCGCGATGAAGGATCGCGCCATCGTCTGCAACATCGGTCACTTCGACAACGAGATCCAGATCGCCAGCTTGCGCAATCTGAAGTGGACCAACATCAAGCCGCAGGTCGACGAGATCGAATTCCCCGACAAGCACCGCATCATCCTGCTGTCGGAGGGACGCCTGGTGAACCTCGGCAACGCGATGGGCCATCCGTCCTTCGTGATGTCGGCCTCGTTCACCAACCAGACGCTGGCGCAGATCGAGCTGTTCGCCAACAACATGGACGGCAGGTACGAGAAGAAGGTCTACGTGCTGCCGAAGACGCTGGACGAGAAGGTCGCCCGCCTGCACCTCGCCAAGATCGGCGTCAAGCTGACCGAGCTGCGCAAGGACCAAGCCGATTACATCGGCGTCAAGCCGGAAGGCCCGTACAAGTCGGACCATTATCGCTATTGATCCGCCTTTCAGACCACAAGAGGGGGAACTTAGAATCTAGCTATGATGAATTGGCTCAGAACGTTCCTTGTAGTATTTGGGATCTTTGCTGGATGGTTAGCATTGAGCGTGCTCATCTATGAGGATAATTTCACGATTGTTGATTGCCCATAGTTGTCGCCGACAGGACTAGTATAATTCCAGCGCGCCTTGAGTTGCAGCGTACGATCTCGCCGCTAGCGAATAGTTCGTGTGAGATCGCTGTCTCCCACGTCTGATCAACGATGGGCAAGCGCTGCCAACCAGCGCGCCCGTAGCGCCCCTGCTGCACGCTTGCTTGGGTGATTTCGCAAACATCTATCCGCGGAGAAATTGTTATGGGTGTCGGGCCCGCACCTTGAGGCGGCTCCCTGGAATGACGCGTCAGCATGCGGGACGGACGCGACGCTTCACAATTGGTGAGCGAACGCTTACAAGAGCGGGCTGGGACGGCGCCTCGGCCACGCTTCCGGTTCGGTGCCGGATCCTGACGTTGAGCCAACTCGCTATGAAACAAGGGGAATTTCGCGGACGCGATGTGCTCTGATCCTCCGTCTGTCCTGGGCCACCGGCCAGCCGGATCGGCTGTTGCGGGACAGGGCGAGGGGAATGGACGGCGTCGGAGGGCCGCGATCATAGACGGATCATGTTGAGACAGCTCTTTGCGCCGCAGCTCGTTATTCTCTACGTGCTGGCGGCTTCCACGCTCTATGTGCACTTCCGCGGCAAGCAACAGCTGCGGTTCGCGCGCCAGCTCGGCGATCACTCGACCTATCTCGCGCCTTACAACGTGCTGATGTATGCGGGGTCGGCAGTGCCGAACACGCCGGTGATTCCGGTCGAGCAGTTTCCCGAGCTGAAGAAGCTCTCTGACAATAATCGAGAATCCGCGGCTTACTGGATGCCCCACATGCGCGGGGCATGACGACGGTGTATGACGTACGTCCGCATTCTCGCGACACGATCTGTTCGAGTTCTGCATCTCGTTTCGCCCTCTAGTTATCAGAGGGCGCAGGGAAAGCCGGGTGCCGATCGCACCTATGCGTCCCGAGCAAATGGAAAGCACGGGAGGTAGGACCACAGGTGGAACCGGAAACACTCCGGCTTTCCCTGCGCGATGGTTTACGGCTTACTTCGTGCTCTCCCCGGCGAGACTTGGCTTTTTTGTCACCGTCTTCGCAAAGACGCCGAGCGTCTTGCGAGGAGACACCTGCCACTGGGGCGTCGAGACCACACGACTTCACCGTCCGTGTCACGCATGCTCGTCAGTCATGCGATCAGCATCCACCGCATCTCACCGCAACACTCGTGACGATCGCGACGCGCCCCTCAATCGGGTGAGATGGTGGATCTATAGCACTGAGTTGTGTTTCTGATAAACAGAAATACTTTTGCAGCGGAGGCTTGCCCCGTCGAGGCTGGGCAAGAACTCGGCATTTTTTGGAGTTGATGTACGATTCGGCGCATGGCGAATCGGACGTTCAAGGCCGGCGACAGCCGGGAGCAACCCAGTCTTCTTCCTCCCCGGATTGAGGACTATGTCGGACAGCAGAATCCGGTGCGGGCGATCGACAGTTTCGTTGGCGCGCTCGACCTTTCAAAGCTCGGCTTCCGCCATGCGGATCGTGCCGCGGACGAAGTGGGGCAGCCGCCCTACGATCCGGCCGATCTGCTGAAGCTCTACCTTTACGGCTACATCAACCAGATCAGGTCGTCGCGGCGGTTGGAGCGGGAGGCCTGCCGCAATCTGGAGCTGATCTGGCTGTTGAAGAACATGAAGCCGGGCTATCGGACGATCGCCAACTTCCGCAAGGAGAACTGGGCGGCGCTCAAGGCCGCGAACCGCAGTTTCGTGCTGCTCCTGCGCGACCTCGGCCTGATCGGTGGGACCTTCGTTGCGATCGACGGGGCGCTATTCCATGGTAACGCCAGCAAGGGCAGCATCTTCACGCAAGGGAAGCTGGCCAAACAGATCGCCGCGTTGGACAAGGAGATCGAGGCTTATGGCAAGGCCCTTGAAGCCAACGATGCCGAGGAAGCCAAGCGATGTGCCGGTCCGGGAGATGGCAGCAAGGGCAGCGGCGATGTCGGCGAGAAGGTGAAGGAGCTGATGGCCCGGCGCGAGCGCGCGCAAGCCGACCTCAAGAACCTGGAGACAAGCGACAAGGGGCAACTCTCGAAGACCGATCCCGACGCAAGGCTTCTGAGCAAGGGCGACCAGACCATTGCGGGTTACAACGTGCAGAGCGTCGTTGACGACAAGCACACGCTCATCGTTGCCAGCGAGGTCGTCAACCGCAACGACGCGGGCCATCTTCATGAGATGGCAAAGGCGGCAAAAGAGGCCCTCGACGTCGAGACTCTGCAGGTGGCGGCCGATGCCGGCTATTCCACCAGCGAGGACCTGAAGGCCTGCGAGGATGACGGCATTGTTGCCTATGTGCCGCTGCACGAGGGCAATGGCAAGCTCAAGGAAGGCCGCCTCAGCCGCAAGGACTTCAGTTACGATGCGAACGCCGATGCCTACCGTTGCCCGGCCGGCGAGCTGCTGCGCCCGACGGAAGGGCGCTGGACGAACACGAGCGGCCGCATCGAGATCCGCTACCTGGCGCGCAAGGCGGCCTGCGCAGCATGTCCCCTGAGCGCGCGGTGTCTTGCCCCGAAGGCGCCTTACCGGAGCATCGCGCGCTGGGAACACGAGGACGTTCTCGAACGTCACCGCATGAGGATGCAAAGCGCCGAGGCTGCCACATTGATGCGCCGCCGTTCCGCCATCGTCGAGCACCCTTTCGGAACACTCAAATGCCGCGCCGGCTATCAGCACTTTCTCGTGCGCGGCTTCGACAAGGTCCGCGGCGAATGGAGCCTGATGGCGCTTTGCTACAACTTCACCCGCGTGCTCAGCATTCTCGGCTTCGACCGCTTCGTCGCGTACCTTGCAGAAAAGACGCGCATTGCCGGCGCAAACCTCCTTGCGGCCACTCTGCGCGCCATTCGGCTTGCTTTGCGGCCCTTCCGCGCCAAAATCTCGCTGTCGCTCGTCGTCAGTGCTTTCCGAGCCGCCCCAGCCCCTTAGTTGCCATTCTTGCCCAGTCTCGTCGGGTAAATCAGTGGCAGGAGCGCTGCTCCATCCATCCGTTATTCAGCGTCACTCCGAGGCCCGCACCGTGCCGTGCCCGAGCTGCCTCGATATATCGCTCGCACAGTTGCGCAGCGCGGCTGCAATCGTGCTGTCCCAACTGACGTCGAAGGTGCCCTCCGGCCCCATCGCCGTGATGACCAGCGCGACGTGGCCGGCGTGATCGAACACCGGCGCGGCGAATGCGTTGACGCCCGGCAACGGGTCGCCGATCGCACGCGCGAGCCCGCGGCTGCGGACCTCGGCAAGCATCTCTGTCGTCTTCGCGCTTGCCGGTGCACGCTTGGGATTGTAGCCGACGCCAAGGCGATCGAGGCCGCTTTCGAGCGCGGTCTTGACCGCGTTCGGCGGCATGAAGGCGGCGAATGCCCGGCCGGTCGCGGTCTCAAGCAGCGCCACCACCGATCCGACGCGCATCGCGATATGCACGGGATGGCTCGGCTCCTCGAGCCGCACCACGGTCGGGCCGTGGGTGCCCCAGACCGACAGCGATACGGCATGATTGATGCTGTCGGCGAGGGTGGCGATCCGCGGTGTCGCGATGCGCACGGCCGAAAGCCGGCGCAGACTGATCAGGCCGAGTTCGAGCGCAAGTGCGCCGATCTCATAACGGCCGGTGGTCTCGTCCTGCTCGATCAGACCGATGCGGGAGAAGCTCACCAGATAGGGATGCGCCTTGGCCGGGGGCATGCCGGCTTCGCGCGCAAGGTCGCGCAGCATCATCGGTTCGCCGCTGCGGGCGAGCGCGCGGAGCAGCTCTCCACCGACCTCGATCGACTGTATGCCGCGGCTCTCTTTCGTCATGTGGCCCTGCAAGCTCTCCACAACGTCCTTATACGGCCAGAAATCCTCCGTCGACGGGCATGGTCACGCCGTTCACATACGACGCGAGTTCGGAGGCGAGAAACACCACCGGCCCGACCAGCTCCTCAGGCTCCCCGACACGGCCGAGCGGCGTTCGGCCCAAAAATCCTGCAAGCCGGGCGGGGTCGCTGCGGGTCACTTCGGTCATGGCGGTCGCGATCACGCCGGGTGCGATGGCGTTGACGCGGATGCCGTCGGCCGCGAGCTCCCGCGCCAGCGCCTGCGTCAACAGCTTCACGCCGCCTTTGGACGGCGCATAGCCCAGCGTGTCGGCAACCCCGACAAAGGAGGCGATCGAACCGAGATTGATGATTGCGCCCCGGGTCTCGCGCAGCGCCGGCAGGAATGCGTGGGTCACGTTGAAGGTGCCGGTGAGATTGACGTCGAGCACTCGCCGCCAGTTGTCGTGCGCCTTGGGCGAATCGATCCCCTCGCGAATGATGATGCCGGCATTGTTGACCAGCACTGCGATCGGCCCGATCTCGCGGCCGGCCCTCTGCGCCAGCGCGCGACAGGCCTCCGCGTCAGACACATCGAGGTGAAATGCCCAGGCGGCGCGGCCGGATCCGCGGATATTGGCCGCGGTTCGTTCGGCGCCGGCGAGATCGATGTCGGTCACCATCACGTCGGCGCCATGGGCCGCGAGCCCGCGCGCGATGGCGCGTCCGTTGCCGTGGGCCGCACCGGTGACGAGGGTGCGCTTGCCGGCCAGCAATTGGGCGGCCGCGCTCATGCTGCGCTTCTTTCCGAAGCGCCTGCCGCAAGGTGACGGCCGGCGATGTAGCCGAAGGTCAGCGCGGGGCCGAGGGTGATGCCGGCGCCCGGATAGTTGCCACCCATGATGCTCGCCATGTCGTTGCCCGCCGCGTAAAGCCCGGGGATGACGCGTCCCTCGGCATCGAGCGCGCGCGCATGCGCATCGGTGACGATACCGGCATAGGTGCCGAGATCGCCGATCACCATCTTGATCGCATAGAACGGTCCGTGTTCGAGCGGCGCCACGCAAGGGTTCGGTCCGTGCAGGGCGTCGCCCTGATAGCGGTTATAGGCGCGCGAGCCCTTGCCGAAGGCGGGATCGCGGCCTTCGATAGCGGTCTTGTTGAACTCCGCGATGGTTGCCTCGAGCCCCTTCGCGTCGATGCCGGTCTGCGCCGCCAGCTCCGATAGCGTCGCGCCGCGCTTGAGATAACCGGTCTTGAGGTGATGGCCGAGCGGCATCGGGCGCGGCGGCACGCAGCCGAGGCCGTAGTTGCGCAAGGTCTGGTGATCGCAGACGAGGTGGGCCGCGATTTCCTCGCCGGGCTTGGCCGCCTTCATCATCTCCTGCACGAAGTCGTGGTAGGAGTTGCCTTCGTTGGCAAAGCGCTTGCCGTCGCGCATCACGGCGATCACGCCCGGCTTGGCGCGATCGATGAAGTGCGGCATCACGCCCTTGCTGCCGTCCTTGCGCGTGGTGACCGAGACCGGCACCCAGGCTGCCGCGTTGGGCAGCGAATCCTCGACCCTGCCGCCGACGGACTCCGCAAGCCGCAAGCCGTCGCCGGTGTTGCCGGTCGGGCCCGGCGAGTAATGCTCCTTGCCGGTCGGTGCATGCGGGAACATCTTCTGCCGTCGGGCGACGTCATGCGGGAAGCCACCGCAGGCGAGCACCACGCCGCGCTTGGCCGTGATGCGGATCGTGCGGCCCTCGCGTTCCACCACCGCGCCGCGCACCGCGCCATCATCGACGATCAATTGGCGCACCGGCGAGTTGAGCCAGAGCGGGACGTTCAGGTCGAAGGCGGATTTGGCCAGCCGCCCGGCCAAGGCATTGCCGTTGGTCAGCGTCATGCCGCGGCCATGGCGCACCACGTCGCCGGCATGCTTCGAGAGTCGCTTGGCGACATAGGCCGCCGAGGTCAGCGAGCGGGTCGCGCGCATGAAGTGGATGATCTCCTTGCCGGAGCCGAGCATCATGCCGAACACGGTGAGCTCGGGCAGGGGGCTGCCGAGATCCTTGATGCGTTCGCCGAGCTCGCGCCCGTCGAACGGGCGGGCGACCATGGAGCGGCCACCCTGCGCGCCGCCGGGCGCTTCGGCGTGATAGTCCGGGAAGGTCAGCGGCATGTCGAAGCGGACCGCTGTCTTGGTGGTGAAGAAATCGACCGCCTTCGGCCCTTCGGTGAGGAACGCATCGACGCGCGCGGCATCGAAGCTGTTGCCGGCTTCGTGCCTGAGATAGGTCCTGGCCTGGTCCGGGCTCTCCTCGATGCCCCAGGCTTTCGCCAGGGACGTGCCGGGGATCCAAAGCCAGCCGCCGGAACGCGCAGTGGTGCCGCCGAACCGCGGCTCCTTCTCGACGACGAGGACCTTCAGCCCGTGGTGGGCCGCGGTGACCGCGGCCGACAGGCCGCTGCAACCGGAGCCGACCACAAGCGCGTCGCATTCGTAGGTCTCTTGCGCGTTGTCTGCCATGCGACCGATCCTATTTCTTCAACAGCGGGCACTTCGACTCCGACACTGGACGGAATGCATCCTCGCCCTTCACGGTCTTGACGATATCGAGATAGTCCCACGGCTCCTTGGATTCCGACGGCGACTTCACCTTGGCGAGATACATGTCGCGGATCACGCGGCCGTCCTCGCGCAGCTTGCCGCCGTGGACGAACGTGTCCTCGATCGGCAGCTCGCGCATCTTGGCCATCACCTTCTGCGGATCGTCGGTGCCGGCCGCCTTGATCGCCTTCAGATAATGCAGCACCGAGCCGTAGACGCCGGTCTGGATCATGGTCGGCATTACCTTGGTGCGTTCGTAGAACTTCCTCGACCACGCCCGGGTCTTGTCGTCCATGTTCCAGTACGACGCCGTGGTCATGTAGGTGCCTTGGGCCGCCTTCAATCCGATCGCGTGGATATCGGTGTCGAACATCAAGAGACCGACGAGCTTCTGGCCGCCCTGCACGAGACCGAATTCGCCGGCCTGCTTGATCGCATTGTCGGTGTCCTGGCCGGCATTGGCGAAGGCGACCACGTCGGCCTTCGAGCTTTGCGCCTGAAGGGCGAAGGAGGAGAAGTCGGCGGTGTTGGTCGGGTGCCGAACGCTGCCGAGCACCTTGCCGCCCAGCTCATTGATGAAGCGCGTGGCGTCCTTCTCGAGCTGCTGGCCGAAGGCGTAGTCCGCCGTGATGAAGTACCAGGACTTGCCGCCTTGCTGGATCACCGCCGAAGCCGTCACCTTCGACAGCGCGTAGGTGTCGTAGGTGAAGTGTACGGTGTTGGGGCTGCACAGCTCATCCGTCAGCGAGCTCGCGCCGGGACCGGACAGCAGCGCGATCTTGTTGCGCTCGCGAACCATGTTGTGGACGGCGATCGCGATGCCGGAGTTGGGGATGTCGACCACCGCATCGACCTTGCCGTTGTCGAACCAGCCGCGCACGATCTGCACGCCGACATCGGTCTTCATCTGGTGGTCCGCACTGATGATCTCGACCGGCTTGCCGAGCACCGTCGGCCCGAACTCCTCCACCGCCATCTTGGCCGCCTCGACCGAACCCGGGCCCGAATTATCGCGGCCCCAGCCCGACAGGTCGGTCAGCACCCCAATGCGCACGACGTCATCGGAGACCTGGGCCTGAGCGGCCGATGTCATGGCCGCAAGAATGGCGACTGCCAAAATGTGTCTCATCGTTCCTCCCTTCCTGAACCTTCGCCGTTCTGCGGCGTGTTCCTGCGATTAGTAACTATCTAATTCATTTGTCAATGGCAAATTAGTCCACGAAGTCCACTGCGTTCGGCTCCGCAATTTGAAGACGAAAGTCCGCAGGTGTGGCCGGCGCGACGCTTCACAATTGGTGAGCGAACGCTTACAAGATCGGGCTGGGATGGTGCCTCGGCAGCGCTTCGGGTTCGGTGCCGGATCCTGCCGGCGAGCCAACTCGCTATGAAACAAGGGGAATTTCGCGGACGCGATGTGCTCTGATCCTCCGTCTGTCCTGGGCCATGCGCCAGCCGGATCGGCTCTTGCGGGGCAGGGCGAGGGGAACGGACGGCGTCGGGGGGCCGCGATCGTAGACGGATCAATGTTGAGACAGCTCTTTGCGCCGCAGCTCGTCATTCTCTACGTGCTGGTGGCTTCCACGCTTTATGTGCACTTCCGCGGCAAGCAACGGCTGCGGTTCGCGCGCCAGCTCGGCGATCACTCGACCTATCTCGCGCCTTACAACGTGCTGATGTATGCGGGCTCGGCAGTGCCGAACACGCCGGTGATTCCGGTCGAGCAGTTTCCCGAGCTGAAGAAGCTCTCCGACAATTGGGAGACGATTCGCGACGAGGCGACGCGCCTGTTCGACGAAGGCTTCATCCGCGCCGCGGCGAAGAACAACGACTGGGGCTTCTATTCCTTCTTCAAGAGCGGCTGGAAGCGCTTCTACCTGAAATGGTACGACGACTTCCTGCCGTCGGCGCGCACGCTGTGCCCGAAGACGGTCGAGCTGTTGAACTCGATCCCGAACGTGCACGGCGCGATGTTCGCGATGCTGCCGCCGGGCGGCAAGCTCGGCGCGCATCGCGATCCCTTCGCCGGATCGCTGCGCTATCACCTCGGCCTGGTGACGCCGAACTCGAACCAGTGCCGCATTCTCGTCGACGGCGTCGAATGCGTCTGGCGCGACGGCGAAGCCTTCATGTTCGACGAGACCTTCATCCACAGCGCCGAGAACAAGACCGATGTCAACCGCATCATCCTGTTCTGCGACGTCGAGCGCCCGATGAAGTACCGCTTCATGACCAGGATGAACCGCTGGGTCAGCCACAACATCGTCAAGGCGTCGGCCACGCAGAACGTCGACGGCGAGCATGTCGGCGCGCTGAACAAGGTGTTCGGCAAGCTCTACGAGCTCCATCTCGCGAGCCGCAAGGTCAAGGAGTGGAATCGCAACCTGTACTACACGCTGAAGTACTCGGTGACCGCGTTGATCCTCGGCCTGATCGTGGTGTCGGCGCTGCGGTGATCGCGGCGGCGCTGCCGGTTTGCGACAAGCTAAATACTAATGTTGCAGCGTCAATTGGGCGAGTCTGCCTTTCGCGAACGCATCTGCATAGTCTGCCGCAACAGCGTTAAGCAGTGCCTCGGACCGCCCAAGCAACGCTCGCAAATCCGCGAGGGCCATCGCTGTCGCCGGCGAGATAGGCCGCTCTCACCGCGCCTCGAAGCCGCTCGCGCCGCGTCTCGGGTAACGCGTCAAAAAAATTCCCAAAGGTCCCCTGTCCGTAGACCATGGGGTGCCAGAAATCGTCGAAATTGGCATAGTCCATACGGATGGCGAGCATCGTATCTGCAACTCCCGCAAAACCCGCATTCTCGAACGCAGCGCGCAACTCGCCCTCGCCGGTCAGGGGCCGCTTGGTGACTGCCGCGCTTGTGCCGGCCGCTTCCGGCTCAAGCGCAAGGATCGTGTTCCAGAACAAGCGCCAACTTGGCATGCCGCCGTAATTGTCCCAGACCGTCGCGGCGGCCGTAGCGCCAGGCCGCAGGACCCGCCGCATTTCCCGCACCGCTTGATGCGGATCTGACACGAAGTGGAGGACCAACAGGGAGTAGACGCCGTCGAGCTCTTTGTCCCCATAGGGCAATGCACAGACATCACCCGGTTGCGCTCTTATTCTGGGGTCGGTCGAGCGCTTGCGCAGAGCGGCCACAAAGCCTTCCTCGAAATCCACGGCCTCGATCGCTGCAAGATCAGGATGAGCCGCTAACGCAAAGGTCAGACTGCCAGTACCACATCCCGCATCGAGTACACGGCCGCGGGATGGCACACCAGAAAATTCGAGGAATGGTGCGGCCAGCCGCCGACTCCAGCGTCCCATGATGGCGTCATAGCCATCTGCACCTTTGGCGACGAAGTTTGATGGCATGTGATCCTCCACGCCTCTCGGATTGGTCTGCCTGAGACTGACCTTGTCGCAGCGCCACTATGGCACGTGCCTCAGGAGAGTCTATTTCAATCGTAGAGCGCTGGATGTCTGCTCTGCTCCGCCGGATAAAAAGCCCAGGAGCGAGCTCCGCGGCTTTTCTGTTTTGCAGTGTGGGCATCACGGATGCGCGATGTCAGCGTGCCGTCTGGCATAGCGCAAGATGAGTTAGGATCGAATCGGTTCGGCCGCAGAGGCGGTTCACCCTTCCCCGACGGGGAGAGGTCGATTTGCGAAGCAAATCGGGTGAGGGGCCGTGGCTCTAACGGAGACCGTTCCCCTCACCCGGCGCTACGCGCCGATCTCTCCCGAGGGAGAGGTGAACCTCCGTTGCCGCTCCAGCTCAACCTCATCTCGTCACGCTTTAGAAGCCCAGCGGCCCGATACGTTCAGACCTACGATTCCCATTTGGCTTCGACGCCGAGCGAACCGACCTTGGTGTCGGACACGGCAGCCATGTCGGCCACCGTGATCGGCTGATCGACGATGAACAGATAGCATCCCGCCGAGACCACACCGATCAAGGCGCCGACGACGAGCGCCGGAACGACCCGGTCTTCTGCACGATCACGCCAGTCACGGTCGGCAGCGGTCGCTGACCGCTCTCGCGCAATCACGATGATGCGTGAGGCAGGTGCACCGTGCCGATCATCGGCGCGTCGGTCGCGGATCACGCGCGCGTGGCGTGATCGGTCTCAGCGAATGAGGCGATTTCTGTCGGCGAGCGCGCCGTTGCGGGCGAGCGGAGGCGCCACCCGAACGACAACGTCGGCGGGCCCGCCCTCGCGTTCGAGCGTGAGTCTGACGTCCTGGCCGATCCGGGCGAGGCCCACCAGATTGCGGAGCTGCGCCGCGGTGCGGATCGGGTGGCCGTCGGCCATGGTGACGATGTCGCCCTTGCGCAGGCCTGCTCTCTCCGCTGGCGAATCCGCCGCGACCTCGGCGATGACAGCGCCTTCGGTGCGGCCCCTGTTGCTGGACGGACGCAGGTCCTGCAGCGCGACGCCGATGCGGCCGCGCTCGACATGCCCGGTGGCGATGATCTGCTCCATCACCCGCCGCGCCATGTTGACGGGAATCGCAAAGCCGATCCCGACATTGCCGCCGGCGGGCGAGATGATCGCCGAGTTGATGCCGACAAGCTCGGCGCGCAGGCTGACCAGTGCGCCGCCGGAATTGCCCGGATTGATCGCGGCATCGGTCTGGATGAAATCCTCGTAACCTTGCTTGGCGAGGCCGGTGCGGCCGAGCGCGCTGACAAGGCCCGAGGTGACGGTCTGGCCGAGGCCGAAGGGATTGCCGATCGCGAGCACGAAGTCGCCGACCTCGAGCGCGTCGCTGTCGCCGAGCGGAAGCGCCTTGAGGTCGCCAGGATTTTCAATCTGCAGCACGGCGACGTCGGTCGGCGGATCGCGGCCGATCACCTTCGCGGCGAACTGCCGGCTGTCCTTGGTCGTGATCTGAACGACGGATGCGCCTTCGACGACATGGTTGTTGGTCAGGACATAGCCGCGCTGGGCATCGACGATCACGCCGGAGCCGGCGGCGTTGACCTCGTGCTCGATCTGCTTCGGAACATCGAAGAACTCGCGGAAGACGGGATCGCGGTAGAGCGGGTTGTCCTCGCGCACCCGGCCATGCACGGAGATGTTGACGACCGCCGGCGTGATCCGGCGGACCAGCGGCGCCAGTGTCGGGATCGAGCCGCCCGTTCGCAAATCCGGCACCTGGGCCGCGGCCGGATGCGTCGCCGACAGCGCCAGCACCACGAGACCAAGCGAGAACCAATGTGCACGAACCATCTTCGCCATCCGCCATTTCGCCTAGGTTTGAATTTGGAAAACTTTGTGGCCACGCGCCGCGCCGTCACGCGAAAGTGGCGACGCACGGCCGGTGCGGCTGCGAGGCAGCCGATCCGGCCTCACGGCTGAGTAAGAACTTGGCGAGCGGGGTGCCTTCGCGCTCCGATCGCTGGCGTCGAAGTGCTACGGTTCAGCCCGGCATTCCGCACTGATTGGCGTTGTCATGTCGGAGTCGTCTGGAGATTTCGCCACCACCGCGCTGAGCGGATACGAGTTGCTGGCCGATCCGCAGCTCAACAAGGGCACGGCGTTCTCCGAGGCCGAGCGCGAGTCGTCGGCAGCCCGTTCCCGCCGATCACGCGCGACAGCGTCCGGTTCAAGGTCGACCGGGCGCGCACAAGGAAGGTCTCACCGATGTTGCGATCGACCAGATCGAGCAGCGCATCCGTGCCAAGGTCTGGACACCCCGTTACGCACGGTATCGCCGAAGCGATCGGCCTTAGCGCGTGGGGCGCATCAGCGACGCCTGATCGGCCGCTCTACGGCCCCGCGACACGACGCGAGCGGGGCACCGTAGAACAGCTCCATCTCCAGGCAATCACTCCCTCATCGCATGGGTATCGTACCAGCCGGGCGGCGGGAATTGCGTCGCCGGATTCAAGTATTTTTTTGAACCCTTGAGGCGAAACATCTTCTCTTGAAGCTTGCCGACCATATTAAACATGCTTTTCGCGCCGCCGCCGAACAGTCCAAGGTCTCCATTGATCGCATATCCGCGAAATATGCTTTTGTAGTGCTCGATGGCTTCAAGCGCACTGACCCATGTTCCAGGTAACTCATTTCCGAAAAGGCCGCTGCTTCCGGTCCTGAACTGCCAATCGACAAACTTTCCTTCCTTCGGAATCGCTGGACATTTCTGCATGGAGACGAGTGACTGGTCTATTATTCTGTATTTCCGGTATCCCAGCTTTTCGAAGGTCTCGAACTCTTCGATGAGCCTTTTCCAGCTCGTCTTGTCGGACTCGATGGATACGAATTTGGGCAGCTCGGAAAGGCCCTCCAGAGACGCCAGGGCGTCGAGGTCGTTGCCTTCGATATCGATCTTGCAGTATCGCGGGGTGCCGTGCTGCTTCACAACGTCCGCGAGTTTAGCGGCTTGTATCTTCAACGTTCGGCCCACGCCTGCGCCAAAATTCCTGTTTCTTTCGGACCAATCCGGATTGGTTGTTCCCCATTCCGAAACACGATCGTCGACATAAAAGTTGACGTTCCCAGGCGAGTTGGAAACGGCAACATTGACCACTGAGAGCGCGCCCGACGTGACGTATTCCGAAAAGCGCTTGCTGATGGACTCGCAGAATTCCGGCATCGCCTCTATGGCGACGACACGAAATCCCTTTCTCAAGTAGAATTCAGTGTCCTCGCCCTTGTGGGCGCCCACGTCGTAAATCAAGGTCTCGTCCATAGCTGGTCCTTTGCGTGCCCCAAGGCCAAGAGGGTAATTGGGAAAGTGACAATTGAGAGGCTGTCGCGCCTTCCAGGCGGCTTGCATAAGAGCTGTGAAGCGTAATCCGCCATTCGGTGCGCGGGGCGATGGCCGATACGCCTTCGGCTCATCTCATCCCTCTACGGCCGACTAAAGTTCTAGCCTCCGGTTCCACCTCGGCTGGAACCCTTGGGCCGCAGTGTCCGTTTGTGATCGGGCGACACAATCACCCAAATTCCACGCGGGGGCTTGTCTGAGGGAGACAATCCCATGGCAACATTTGGCCTCGACGCCACCCGGCTTAGTCCGTCCGAGCATCAGCTCCAGCTTCGTCGCGCCGTCATCGCCTCCACGGTCGGAACCGCGATCGAATGGTATGACTTCTTCCTCTACAGCACCGTCACCGGCCTGGTGTTCGCGAAGCTGTTCTTTCCGCATTCCGATCCCTGGGTCGGTACGCTGGAGGCCTTTGCGATCTATGCGGTCGGCTTTGTCGCGCGCCCGATCGGTGCTGCGATTTTCGGGCACTATGGCGACCGCATCGGCCGCAAATCGACGCTGATCGCGACGCTGCTGCTGATGGGACTGGCGACCGCCGCGGTCGCGGTGGTGCCGACCTATTCGAGCATCGGCATCTGGGGCGCGGTGATCCTGACCGCACTGCGCTTCATCCAGGGCGTCGGCGTCGGCGGCGAATGGGGCGGCTCGGTGTTGATGTCGATGGAGTGGGCCCGCAACGACCGGTCGCGCGGGCTGATCGCCTCGTGGCCGCAGTTCGGCGTGCCATGCGGCCTGTTCCTCGCCAATCTCGCCGTGCTGGCGTTCAGCCAGATGTCAGGCGATCAGTTCCTGGCCTGGGGCTGGCGCATTCCGTTCGCCCTCAGCCTCATCCTGGTTGCCGTCGGCCTCTACATCCGGCTCGGCATTCTGGAAACGCCAGTGTTCTCGAAGCTGCTCGCCGAGCGTCAGCTCGACCGAACGCCGATGCTGACGGTGATCAAGGAATATCCGCGGGAGATTCTGCAGTCCGCGTTTGCGCGCATGTCCGAGCAGGCGCCGTTCTACGTCTTCACCGCGTTCGTGTTCTCCTACGGCATCGGTACGCTTCACCTCACGCGCGACCTGCTGCTGACCGCGGTGCTCGCGGCTTCGGTGGTGTCGTTCGTCGCGATCCCGGTGTCCGGGTACGTGTCCGACCAGATCGGCCGCAAGAACATGTACATGATCGGGGCCGTCGTGACCGGCGTCTTCGGCTTCATCTACTTCGCGATGCTCAATACCGGATCGGAGCCGATCATCTTTCTCGCGATCGTGCTGTCGCTGATCCCGCACGACATGCAGTACGGCCCGCAGGCCGCCCTGATCGCCGAGAGCTTCACCGGACGCCTGCGCTACAGCGGCGCGTCGCTCGGCTATCAGCTCGCATCTGTCATCGCCGGCGGCCCCGCGCCGCTGATCGCAGCCTGGCTGTTTGGCACCTTCAAGTCCGCGACCGCGATCGCAATCTATATCGCGATTTGCGCGGTCATCACGCTGATCGCGACCGCGCTGATGACCGACTACACGGGCAAGGATATCAACGCGGTCGGCGCGCATGAGCGGCGCGCTTGAAGCAGCGAGAGTTTGAAGCAAGCAAGGGAGGCATCGACATGATCAAATGGCGAAGTGAATCGGCGCTTGATCTCTACAATCTGGTGGCATCCATCTTCCTGCTCGCCGCACCGTGGCTGTTCGCGCACGCCAACCAGACGGCGGCGATCGATCTCAGGACCAGCGGTGCCGTGATCGCCGTGCTGTCGCTGGCGGCGATTGTTGCGTTTTCTGTCTGGGAAGAGTGGGTCAACGTGTTCGTGGGCTTGTGGCTGATCGTCTCGCCATGGCTGCTCGGCTTCACGCATAGCCGCGCGATGCATTTCAGCATCGCCGCCGGAGCGGTGGTGGCGTTCATGGCGCTGCTCGAGCTGTGGCTGGAATATGAGAAGACGCATCTCGGCCCGTCTGCGGCACGGGCCCCCGAAAAGCATTAGAGAAGACCGGCCGCCCAAATCCTGCAAACCCGTTGCTCGCCTTGATCAGGCGCTCGCGCCGGTGATCGGGCGTGATGAAATAACTTCGACCACAAATCGCTCTTGGTCACAGGAGCGGGGCTTGCCCCGGCTTCCACCACCCTGTGGAGAAACCTATGACCAAATTGACCTTCGTGGCGGTTGCTCTGGTTGCGGCAGCTGCATATTCGGCTCAGGCTTCCGCCGCCGGGGGCAATGCCGCGTCACGGCGCGCCCATGCGTCGACAACGGCCAGCAGCAAGACCGTCGATTGCATGCGCGCGCCGAACGTTGGATCTTTCGCAACCGCTCCGTTTACGGAGCCGCCCTGCATGCCTGGCGCGATGCGCTGAGCACACGCCCAGCAAAAAGCCCCGGACGCGACGTCCGGGGCTTGGCGTGATTCTTTGAGGTTGGCTTATTCCGGCTTGCCGATCGCAACCTTCAGCGTGCCGACGCCGTCGACGCCGCATTCGAGCTTGTCGCCGGGCTGGAGCTGGGAGACGCCGGCCGGAGTGCCGGTCATGATGATGTCGCCGGCGGCGAGCTTCACCTGCTGGGAGAGCTGCCAGATGATTTCCGGCACGCTCCAGATCAGCTCGGTGAGATCGCCCTTCTGGGCTTCCTTGCCGTTGACGGTAAGCCAGATCTTGCCCTTCGAGGGATGGCCGATCTTCGATGCCGGTTCGATCGCGGAGCAGGGCGCGGAATAGTCGAACGACTTGCCGACTTCCCATGGGCGCTCCTTCTTGCGCGAAGCAATCTGCAGGTCGCGGCGGGTCAGGTCGATGCCGACGGCATAGCCGTAGACATGCTCGAGCGCCTTGTCGGCGGGGATGTTCAGTCCGCCGCTCTTCATCGCGACCACCAGCTCGACCTCGTGATGCAGGTCCTTGGTCAGCGGCGGATAGGGAATGGTGGCGCCGTCGGACACCAGCATGTCGGCATGCTTGGCGAAGAAGAACGGCGGCGCGCGCTCGTCGTTGCCCATCTCGCGGATATGCTCGAGATAGTTGCGCCCGACGCACCAGATGCGGCGCACCGGGTAGGCGCTCGCCTCGCCGACGACGGGAAGCGAGGGCTGCGGCGGAAGCGGGATGACGTAGGAGGCGGCGTTCATGAGGCGGTCTCGCTGCTCTTGAGGTGAACTTGATCTAGCCGGTGGCGCTGATCGGCGCCAACGCCAGCGGGGACGGGTCGTGGTGATGCTGCAAGCGGAAGAACGAGGCGTAGCGGCCGCCGCGGCGCAGCAGCTCCTCGTGCCGTCCGCGCTCGACGATCTCGCCGCCCTCGACCACCAGGATCGCGTCGGCATGCATGATGGTGTGCAGGCGGTGCGCGATCACGATGGTGGTGCGGTTCTGGCAGAGATGCTCGATCGCCTCCTGCACCTGCTTCTCGGATTCGGAATCGAGCGCGGCGGTGGCCTCGTCAAGCAGGATGATCGGCGCGTTCTTGATCAGCGCGCGGGCGACCGCGATGCGCTGGCGCTGGCCGCCGGAGAGCTGGGTGCCGTGCTCGCCGACCGGCGTGTCGTAGCCGAGCGGGAAGCTCATGATGAAGTCGTGTGCGCAGGCGGCCTTCGCCGCCTCGATGATCTCGGCCTCGGTGGCGCCCTCCTTGCCGAAGGCGATGTTGGCGCGGATGGTGTCGCGGAACAGATAGACGTCCTGGCCGACATAGGCCGTCTGCTGGCGCAGCGACTTGCGCGACACCGACGAGATCGACTGCCCGTCGATCAGGATCTCGCCCTCGCGCGTCTCGTAGAAGCGGAGCAGCAAGGCGAGCACCGTCGACTTGCCGCCACCGGAGGGACCGACCAGGGCGGTGACCTTGCCCGGCTCGGCGACGAAGCTCATGCGGGTCAGCACCGGCTCACCGTCGCGATAGGCGAAGCTGACGTCGCGCAATTCGATCCTCGCGTCGGAGAGCTTCAGCGCCGGCTTGTCGTCGTCGGCCTGCTCGCTCGCCGGGCTGTCGACCACCTCGAGCAGCATCCGCGCACCGACCAACTGACTGTTGAGGTCGATGTTGAGCCGCGCCAGGCGCTTGGCCGGCTCGGTCGCCATCAGAAAGGCGGTCAGGAACGAGAAGAACTGGCCCGGAGTGGCGCCGAGAGCCACCACGCTGTAGCCGCCATAGAGCAGGCAGCCGGCGACGGCAAAGCCGCCGAGCATCTCCATCAGCGGATTGGAACGGTTGGCGACGCGCGCCATCTTGTTGGCGTTGCGCTCGACGATCGCGATGTTCTCGTCGATCCGCTGCTGCATGGTGTCTTCGAGCGTGAACGCCTTCACGGTGCGGATGCCCTGCAGCGATTCCTGCATCGTCTCCAGGATGTCGGCGGTGCCCGTGAACTGGTTGTAGGCGAGGCCCTTGATCCGCTTCACCAACTTGCGCAGCACCAGCATCGCCGGCGGCACCGCGACGAGCCCGATGAACGACATCAGCGGATCCTGCCACACCATCACACCGATCATGGCGACCAGCATCAGGAAGTCGCGGCCGATCGCGTTCACCAGCATGTTGAGCACATCGGTGATCGACTTGGCGCCGGCCGTCAGCCGCGCCAGGAATTCCGACGAATGCCGCTGCGAGAAAAAGCCGATGCTCTCGCTCATCAGCTTGGCGAACAACCGTCTTTGATTGCTGGCGAGGATGGCGTTGGAGATCTTGTTGAGGATCACCATGTGGCCGTAGGTCGCCACGCCTTTGATGAACAGCAACACGACCGTAATTCCGGCAAACATGGCGATGCCGGGGATGTTCTTATCGATATAGGCCTGATTGATCACCTGGCCGAGCACGTATGTGGCGCCCGCGGTCGAGCCGGCCGCAACGGCCATCAGCGCGAACGCCACCAAATAACGCCGCCAGTAAGTGACCCCCTGTTCCATGACCAGGCGGCGAATCAGGATCGCCGCGCCATAGGGATCGTCGGTGATTTTCTTTGGAAACTGGGCCATCCGCGTTCCATTGACGGCAGGCCTTGCCGGCCGTCAGGGTTGCGGAAACCTCCTTGCCCGCTTGTCGGCGCTTTTTCAAGCCCAATAACGGCTTGATTTTCAGGCCGATTCTGCCTGTAGCGGAAGCCCGCCGCGCTCCCGGAACAGCTTCTCTTCCCAGTTCAGCGCGTGGGTCGCGATGGTCTCGAGATTGTCGTAGCGCGGCGTCCAGTCAAGCAGCGCGCGGATGCGGCCGGTATCGGCCACCATTGTCATGATATCGCCGGGCCGCCGTGCCGCATAGGCGACGGCGAAATTGCGCATCGAGACACGGCGCACCACCTCGATCGTCTCGAGCACGGAATAGCCGCGGCCATAGCCGCAGTTCAGCGTCACCGATTGGCCGCCGGCGCGCAGGTAGGACAGCGCCGAACGATGCGCCTCGACGAGGTCGCTGACATGGATGAAGTCGCGAATGCAACTGCCGTCATGCGTCGGATAGTCGGTGCCGAACACGTCGATCTTGGCGCGCTGCCCGGTCGCGGCCTCGACCGCGATCTTGAGCAGATGGGTAGCGCCGACGGTGGCAAGGCCGGCCCGTCCTTTCGGGTCAGCGCCGGCGACGTTGAAATAGCGCAGCACGACGTAGCCCATGCCATGGGCGGTGGCGACGTCGTGCAGCATGATCTCGGTCATCAGCTTCGACGAGCCGTAGGGCGACAGCGGCCGCGTCGGCGCAATCTCGGGCACCGGCACGTGGTCCGGATTGCCGTAGACGGCGGCGGTCGAGGAGAAGATGAAGCGCTTGACGCCGCGCTTGACCGCGACATTGAGCAGGCTGCGGGTCGTCATGGTGTTGTTGCGGTAATAGCCAAGCGGATCGCGCATCGAGTCCGGCACCACGACAGAGCCGGCGAAATGGATAATGCTCTCGATCTTGTGCTGGGCGATCACGCCCTCGACGAGGTTCTCGTCGCCGGCGTCGCCGATGAACAGCGGCACGCCCTCGGGCAGGAATGCGGAGAAACCTGTGGAGAGATTGTCGATCACGACCACGCTTTCGCCGGCATCGACCAGCGCGTGAACCATGTGACTTCCGATGTAGCCGGCGCCGCCGGTCACAAGCACGGTCATGGATGCTGCTCTCCCGTTCTATTTGCCGGGGATGCTAGCGGCGTCGCGGTGAAGAGGGGGTTTCGTCGCGGCTGAACTGGCCACTATGCTTAATGTTGCGTATAGGAACTGGCGCGAAACGGAGACTTGCGTGCCGATCGAGAACATATCTGCCGGCGAGCTCGAACTTATCGTGCCGAACCTGCACAGACGCTATTCAGGCGTCACCGCGACCAACCGCATGGTCGCGCCGAAGCTCGCGCGGATGTTTCGCGCGGCATGGTTCGGCACGCATCGGCCCGACGGCATTGCGGCGATGGGATTTCTCGATCTGATGCGGCTGTGGCGCCGCCGCACGCCTGTGATCTGGCACGCGCGGCGCAACGACGAGATGATCGCGGGGCTCCTGCTGCGCGGGCTCGGCTGGCCGCTGAAGCTCATCTTCACCTCTGCGGCGCAGCGGCATCACACCTGGCTGACGCGCTGGTTGATCCGCAAGATGGACGCGATCATCGCGACCAGCCCGCTTTCGGCATCCTATCTCAAGCGTGAAGCGACGGTGGTGATGCACGGTGTCGACACCGATCGCTACGTGCCGCCGGCCGATCGTGCGGCGGCCTTTGCCGAGAGCGGATTGCCGGGCCGCTATGCGATCGGATGCTTCGGCCGGGTGCGCGCGCAAAAGGGCACCGACGTCTTCGTCGACGCGATGTGCAGGCTATTGCCGCGCTATCCCGAATTCACCGCTGTGATCGTCGGCGCCGTCGTGCCGGAGCAGCAGGCGTTCGCGAACGACCTGAAGCGACGCATCGAGGCGGCGGGCCTGCAATCGCGCGTGATCATCACCGGCGAGCTTCCGATCGAGGACGTCGTGCGCTGGTACCAGCGGCTGACGATCTACGCCTTCACCTCGCGCAACGAGGGCTTTGGCCTGACCTTGATCGAGGCGATGTCGGTAGGTGCCGCGCTGGTGGCGGCGCGGGCAGGAGCCGCGGAGTTCGTGGTCGAGGACGGCGTCACCGGTGTGCTGACGCCGCCCGGCGATGTCGATGCGTTGGTGGCGGCGCTGGAGCCGCTGATGCACGATCCGGCCGCGGCGACGGCGATGGGTGCGCGGGCGCAGGCGCGGGCTGTGGATAAGTTCAGCCTGGACGCGGAAGCAAATGCGATCGCCGCAGTCTATCGGGCGCTGATCTGAGCCAGCACGTGCTGGGCGGTCTCGACGACGTCGATGGCGGGGAGGTCGCGCATGCAGCGATGGTCGTTCATCCGGCAGATCGTGCTCTGGCACGGTTGGCACGACAGCTTCGCCTTGGTCTGCTGCATGGTGGCGGCGAGGCCGTTGATGGGGGCCCAGAGATAGGGGCTGGTCGGGCCGAAAATGCCCATGGTTGGCGTGCCGATCGCAGCTGCGATGTGCATCAGCCCGGAATCGTTTGATATCGCAACGCTGGCCGCGGCCATCGCCAGCACGCCATTGCGTAGGTCGGTGCCGGTAAGATCGCGGACCCGGGCGCCGCCGGCTGCGACGATCTCCTGCGCCAGCGGTTTTTCGGCAGGGCCGCCGATCACCCAGACGTCAAATCCACGCTCGGCGAACAGCCGCGCCGCCTCCGGATAGTAGGTCCAGCGCTTCGAGGCGCCGACCGAGCCGGGCCCCAGTGCGATGGCCGGGCCCGTGCCCAGGCCGTTGGCCTGCCGCCATCGCGCGACCTCGTCGGCGGGAACCTGGAGCTGCGGCACCGGCCATTCCGACGGCAGTGCCGCGCCGTCGGGCAGCGCCAGCGATGCATTCTGGTCGATGAACCGCGGCAGCTTCTTCTCGCCCCACCGCATCGAATTGATTAGGCCGAACCGGGCTTCGCCGAAGAAACCGACCCGCTCCGGGATGCCGGCCAATGTCGGTGCAATGGCGGACTTCCAGGTGCCCGGCAGCACCAGGGCGGTGGCGTAGTTCCGGCCCCGGAGCTCGGCCGCGAGTGTCCGCTGCCGGCCGAGCGCCAGCCGGCTCCGGGGCAGGTCGGACACAATTCCGGCGCGAACCCCCGGCATGTAATCCACCAGGGGGGCACACAGCCGGGTGACCAGCAGGTCGACCGGTCGATTGGGCCAGCGCTTCCGGAGCACCCGGATCACGGTGTGGCCACGCACAAAATCCCCAATCCACATATAGGGGATGACGAGAATCGGGCGCGTGTCCGCGGCATCCTCTGTCTCGATCCCTAGTATTGAATTGTTATTCATATCTAAAAGTGTGCCAAGCCGGACCGGTTGCGGCCCCGTCGGTAACCGGTTCGCGTCTGGAGGTAAAGCCGTCGTTGCTTGCGGCGCGGGAGTGGGGCAAAGCTGGCGACTGCAGTAGACTTGGGTGGGATTTCGCAATGTTTCTGGTAACCGGGGGGGCCGGTTTTATCGGATCGAACGTCGTCGCCGCGTTGAATGACGCCGGGCGGAGCGACGTCGCGGTCGCCGATATCCTCGGGCACGAGGGCAAGTGGCGGAACCTGGCCAAGCGCCAGCTCGCCGATGTCGTGCCGCCTGCCGAGCTCGGCCACTGGCTGGAGGGGCGGCGTCTCGATGCCGTCGTTCATCTTGGCGCCATCTCGGAGACCACCGCGACCGACGGCGACCTGGTGATCGAAACCAATTTCCGCCTGTCGCTGCGGCTGCTCGACTGGTGCACGGCCAACCGTACGCCGTTCATCTATGCTTCATCGGCGGCCACCTATGGCGACGGCGATCAGGGCTTCGATGACGATCCATCGGTCGCGGCGCTGAAGCGATTGCGGCCGATGAACCTCTACGGCTGGAGCAAGCAACTGTTCGACCTCGTGGTCGCCGAGCGCGCGGCGAAGGGGGAGCGGCTGCCGCCGCAATGGGCGGGGCTGAAATTCTTCAACGTGTTCGGCCCGAACGAATATCACAAGGGTCCGATGATGAGCGTGCTGGCGCGCCGTTTCGATGACATCAAGGCGGGCCGCGTCGTGCAGTTGTTCAAGTCGCACCGGGAGGGGATCGCCGACGGCGACCAGCGCCGCGACTTCATCTATGTCGACGACGTCGTGCGGGTGATCATGTGGCTGCTCGCAACCCCATCGGTGAGCGGGCTCTTCAATGTCGGAACCGGCAAGGCGCGCAGCTTCAAGGATCTCATCGTCTCGGCGTACAGCGCGCTCGGCGCGAAGCCGAACATCCAGTACGTCGACATGCCCGAGCAGATTCGTGGCAGTTACCAGTATTTCACGCAGAGCGAGGTCGATCGCCTGCGGTGCGCCGGTTATAACGGCGGCTTCACGGCGCTCGAAGATGCGGTCGATGCCTATGTGAAGGGTTTCCTCGACCGCGCCGATCGATATCGCTGAGCGGGGCACGATCACAGATGTTCGATTTTGAAGCCCTGTTGCATGCAATGTCCGGCCAGACCGTGCTCTGCGTCGGCGACCTCATGCTTGACGAGTTCGTGTATGGCGAGGTGTCGCGAATCTCGCCGGAGGCGCCGGCGCCGGTGATCGCGGTCGGGCGCAGCGAGACCAATATCGGTGGCGCCGGCAATGCCGCGCGCATCGTTGCCTCGCTCGGCGGGCGCTGCATCTTCATCGGTCTGATCGGCGAGGACGATGCGGGCGCCAGGCTGCAGGCCGTGCTGGGCCGGGAAAGCCGGATCGAGAGCATATTGGTGCGCGATTCCGGCCGGCCGACGACGCGGAAAGTACGCTTTGTGTCTGAGCATTTCTCGACACATATGCTGCGCGCCGACTGGGAGCAGGCAGTGCCGGCTTCGGCCGAGGTCGAGCAAAAGCTGATCGACGCCATCCTGTCGCAGCTGGCACGTGCCGACATCGTGCTAGTGTCGGACTACGCCAAGGGCGTGCTGACCGCGCGGGTGATCCGCAACACGATCGATGCCGCGCGCGAGCTGGGCAAATCCGTGATCATCGACCCGAAGAGTCTCAATTTCGCGATCTATCGCGGCGCCACCTTGCTCAAACCAAACCGCAAGGAATTCGCCGAGGCGACGCGGAGCCGTGCCGATTCAGACAGCGCGATCGCAGCCGCCGCCGAAGACGCGATGCGGCTCGCCGACTGCGAAGCCATGCTGGTGACGCAGGGCGAACGCGGCATGACGCTCGCTCTGCGCGACCGCGGTGTCATCCACGTGCCGGCGCTGCCGGCGAAAGTGCGCGACGTGTCGGGTGCGGGCGACACGGTGGCGGCGACGCTGGCTCTGGCGCTGGCCGCAAAGGCGGACTGGGAGGCGGCGCTCAGGATGGCGACCGCGGCGGCCGCCGTGACAGTCGGCAAAACCGGCACCGCGATCGTCAGGCCGGATGAATTGCGGCGGCGAATCCTGCCGCACGCATCGCTTGCCGCGGAAGACAAGATCGTTGCGGCCCGCGGCGATATCGATGCGCATCTTGCGGAATGGCGCAGGCAGGATCTGCGCATCGGCTTCACCAATGGCTGCTTTGACATTCTGCATCCCGGCCACGTCAAGGTGCTGACGGCGGCGCGCGGTGCCTGCGACCGCCTCGTTGTCGGGTTGAACAGTGATGCCTCGGTGAAGCGGCTGAAAGGAGAGGGGCGACCGGTGCAGGACGCGCAGTCGCGCGCCGAAGTGCTGGCTGCTCTTGAAGCCGTCGATCTCGTTGCGATCTTCGAGGAGGACACGCCAATCAACCTGATCACGAAGGTGCGGCCGAGCGTGCTGGTCAAGGGTGGCGACTACACCCGCGAGCAGGTGGTCGGCCATGAGATCGTCGAGGCATCCGGCGGCGAGGTGCTGCTGGTCGATATCCTGGCCGGACACAGCACGACATCGCTGGTCGATCGGGCCCGCGGGGGCAAGGCGTGAGCCCGGGCTCAGCCTCCGCGACCTCAGCCGCGGCGCTGCCCGCCTGGCGCGACCGGGCGCGGTGGGCGACCACGACCGACGTGATCGCGGTCTTGATTGCGCTGTCGCTGCCGTGGTCGACCTCGCTGGTCGGCATCTTCGGGGTGGTGTTGTTGATCGCAGTCGCGCCGACGCTCGAACTAAGGGCGTTCTGGGCGCTGGTGAAGCAGCCGATCTGCGCGGTGCCGGCCGCGCTGTTCGCCCTTGCACTTGTCGGCACGCTCTGGTCGGACGCCGCCTGGGGCGTGAGGCTGTACGCGGTCGGGCCGACGGCAAAGCTGCTGGTGCTTCCGTTCCTTTTCTATCATTTTCAGCGCTCGAGGCGTGGAACGTGGATATTCACGGCTTTCCTCGTGTCCTGCACGCTGCTGATGGTGATGTCCTGGCTGGTGCTGGCACATCCCGGCCTCTCGTTAAAGGGGGCGGGCGGTGAGCGCGGAATCTTCGTCAAGGACTACATCAACCAGAGTCAGGAATTCACGCTCTGCGCGGTCGCGCTGGCCTATCCGATCGTCATACTGCTGCGCGCCAGGCGCATCGCACTCGCCGTTCTGCTGATCGTGATTGCCTTGAGCTTCTTCGCCAACATGGCGTTCGTGGTGGTGTCGCGAACCGCGCTGGTCACAGTCCCGATCATGTTCGCGGTGTTTGCGCTGCTCCATCTGCGTTGGCGCAGTATCGCGCTGATTCTGTGCAGTGCTGCCGTGCTTGCCGTGGTGGCGTGGTATTCCTCTCCGCAGCTGCGATGGACCGCCGAAACGTTCACTCGCGACTACCAACTTTACAAGGAGCGCAACGAGCCGACCTCGATCGGCTTGCGGTTGGAGTTCTGGCGAAAGTCGCTCGGATTCTTCGCCGAGGCGCCGATCATTGGCCATGGTACCGGAGCGACGCGGGGCTTGTTCGAGCGAGTCGCAACGGGCGGCGCGAGTCACGCTTCGGGTGAAGTGATTGGCAACCCACACAATCAGACGTTGAATGTCGCCGTACAGTGGGGCATGATCGGCGTCGCAATCCTTTATGCAATGTGGATTTTGCACCTGTTGTTGTTCCGCGGGGATGGTGTCGTGAACTGGATCGGGCTCCTCGTCGTGGTGCAGAATATTTTTACTTCATTGTTCAATTCACACATCTTCGATTTTCACGAGGGCTGGATGTACGTACTGGGTGTCGGGGTCGCTGGCGGCATTGTGCTGAAAACGCGATCGACGGCAGGGACGGAACCTGAACGCCTAATCCATCCATGATGGCTGGCATGACTGTCGCAGATGCGCTATCAGCCTTGATATCTTGTCGCAAAACCCCATTAAATCGCTCGTATCCATGATGCGTCTTCCACGTTTCACTCTGCGCAACTTCCTGATTTTGATCCATGATGCCCTTGTAACGGCGTTTGCGCTGGTGGCGAGTTTCTATCTGCGCTTCGAGGGCAGCCTTCTCACGGATCGGCTGCCGCTATTGATGCACGTCCTGCCATGGTTCGTGCTGTTCAGTATTGTGGTCAGCTATCTCTGCAACTTGACCACGGCGAAATGGCGTTTCACGTCGCTGCCAGATGCCGTGAACATCCTGCGCGTCGCGGCGGTGCTGACGCTGGCGCTCGTGGTGCTGGACTACGTCTTCATCTTCACCGAGACAAGTTCGCATAGCGTTGTCTTTCTCGGGCGTGTCACGATCGTCCTCTTCTTCTTCCTCGAGGTGTTCGGGCTGAGCGCGTTGCGCCTCGGCTATCGCTATTTCCGCTATTCGCGAACGCGTCTTCATGCCCGCTCCGACAACGCCGCGCCGGCGCTGCTGGTCGGACGCACCGCTGACGCGGAAGTCGTGCTGCGCGGCATTGAGAACGGGGCCATCAAGGGACTGTGGCCGATCGGCGTGCTGTCGCCCTCGTCCTCCGACCAGGGCCAGAAGATTCGCAATATTCCCGTCGTCGGCGGTGTCGACGACATCGAGCCGGTGATTCGCGACTTCGGCGTTCGCCAGCGGCCGATCAAGCGGGTGATCATGATGCCGTCGGCGTTCGAGCCGGATGCCCATCCGGAAAGCGTGCTGATGCGCGCCAAGCGTCTCGGCCTGATCGTCAGCCGTCTGCCGTCGCTGGAAGGCGGCGACACGCCGCGGCTGACCAATGTCGCGGTCGAGGACCTGTTGCTGCGTCCGAGCCACAAGATCGACTATGCACGGCTCGAAAGCCTGGTGAAGGGGAAGTCGGTCATCGTGACCGGCGGCGGAGGCTCGATCGGGGCGGAAATCTGCGATCGCGTCGCGACCTTCGGCGCGGCACGTCTGCTGGTGATCGAGAACTCCGAGCCGGCGCTTTATGCGGTCACCGAAGCATTGTCGGCCCGCGACACCGGCGCGGTGGTCGAGGGCCGGATCGCCGACATCAGGGATCGCGAGCGCATGACGCGGCTGATGAGCGACTTCAAGCCCGACATCGTGTTCCATGCCGCGGCGCTCAAGCATGTGCCGATCCTGGAGCGCGACTGGAGCGAGGGCGTCAAGACCAACATCTTCGGCTCGGTGAACGTTGCCGACGCCGCGCTGGCCGCCGGCGCCTCGACCATGGTGATGATCTCGACTGACAAGGCGATCGAGCCGGTGTCGATGTTGGGGCTGACCAAGCGCTTTGCCGAAATGTATTGTCAGGCGCTCGACCACGATTTGATGGTCGGAGCCGCCGGCAAGCCGCATATGCGCCTGATCTCGGTGCGCTTCGGCAACGTTCTGGCCTCCAACGGTTCGGTGGTGCCCAAGTTCAAAGCGCAGATCGAGGCCGGCGGCCCGATCACTGTCACTCATCCGGACATGGTCCGTTACTTCATGACGATCCGCGAGGCCTGCGATCTCGTGATCACCGCGGCCACGCATGCGATGACGCCGGCACGGCCCGACGTCTCGGTCTACGTGCTGAACATGGGACAGCCGGTCAAGATCGTCGATCTTGCCGAACGGATGATTCGCCTGTCCGGCCTGCAACCCGGGGTCGATATCGAGGTCGTGTTCAGTGGCATTCGCCCCGGCGAGCGGCTGAACGAGATCCTGTTCGCAAGCCAGGAGCCGACCATCGAGATTGGCGTCGCCGGCATCATGGCGGCCAAGCCGAACCAACCGCCGATGTCGACGCTGCGCAAGTGGCTGGCGGCGCTGGAGGACTCCATCGAGAGAGACGACCGGGTGACCATCCGCGCGGTGCTGCAGGACGCCGTGCCCGAATTTGGATCGAATGCGCGCGACAGGAGCGTCTCGAAAGCGATTGATGCGCAAGCCCAATAAAGTCGTCGTCGTCAGCCAGCACTATCCGCCGGATCACAGCACGACTGCCGCGATCATGGCCGCAATCGCCGAGCGGCTCGCGCAGGACGCGGAGGTGGTCGTCGTGTCCGGCATGCCAGGCTCGGCAAAAGAGCCCGCACCAGGACGGCCGACCGTGATCGAGATCAGGAACTGGTTGCCGGACAAGGCGGCGCTGATCAAGCGCGCTCTGGCGGAGACGCTGTTCAGCTGCCGGATCTTTGTCGCGCTGTGGACGCGGCTGCAGCGCGGCGACGTGGCGCTGACGGTGACCGCGCCCTTCGTGCTGCCCTACGCGGTGGCCGCCGCGGCAAGGCTGAAGGGGGCGAAGTCGGCACTGATCCTGCACGACCTGTTTCCCGATGTGCTCGTCATGGCCGGATTGCTGAAGCCGTCCTCCCTCGTCGCACGCGCGATGCGGGGCATCAACGCACTGATGTTCCGCGCGCTCAACGCCGTCATCGTGATCGGCCGGGACAGCGAGAAACTGTTGCTGCGGTACCGCGCAATGACGCCCGACAAGATCAGGTTCATTCCGAACTGGACCACGCTGATGCCCGGCATCCGTGCCGTGGACCCCGACAATCCGTTTCGCAAGGCGATCGGTGCCCGCTTCGTCGTCGGCCTGTCCGGCAATCTCGGCTTCACTCACGACCCGGACATCGTGTTCGAGGCCGCGCGGCTGCTGCGCGGCGAAGGCGATATCCATTTCCTGCTCTCCGGCTGGGGCATGGGCTTTGACCGGCTGCGGGAGATGCAATCTACAGATCGGTTGGCCAACGTTACGCTGGTCGATCGGGTCGCTGATAGCGATCTCGACGCGCTGCTCTCCAGCGCCGACATCTGGCTGATTCCCTATCGCAAGAACGTCGCCGGCGTATCGGTGCCGAGTCGGTTCTACAATCTGCTCGCCGCGGGCCGTCCCGTGATTCTCATCTCGGAACCCGAGGCCGAGGCCGCGTTGACCGTGAAGGAAAACGGGCTCGGCTGGGTCGTGGCACCCGGCAGGCCGGATCAACTCGCCGACGCGATCAGGCTGGCGCCGCGCTCGCAGGACGCCGCGATGGCCGAGCGCGCGGTTGCGGCAGCGCGGACCTTCAGTCCTGAACTGGCCCTTGGCAGTTACGCCGCGCTCGTTGCCGAGCTATTGTGCAATCGCGACGTGGAGCGGACAGCATGAGTGATGGTCGTCGACCGACGGTTCTGGTGACGGGGGCGAGCGGCTTCGTTGGCCGCCACCTGGTGCCCTTACTGGTCCGCAACGGCTGGGTGGTGCGGCGCGCCGTGCGGACTCCGCCTCAGGACCCAAACGACGTGACGATCGATATGCTCGGACCAACCACCGATTGGCGCGAGGCGGTTGCCGATGTGGACGCCGTGGTGCATCTTGCCGCGCGCGTTCATCACCAAAACGACGAGCATGCGGTCCAACTCTATCACGACGTCAATGTCGGAGGGACGCTGCATTTGGCGCGCACCGCGATGGCCGCGGGTGTTAGGGATTTCATCTTCATCAGCACGATCTTGGTCCACGGGCGCAGTAATGATGGACGTCCCCCGTTTCGCGAGGACGACACCTTGACACCCCGCAGCCTCTACGGGATGTCGAAGGCTGCTGCGGAAGCTGGCTTGAGGGAATTAGTGGCGGATAGCGGTATGAGGGTGACCGTCGTTCGCCCGCCCATGATCTATGGTGCTGGGGCAAAGGGGAACTTTGCTTTTCTCGAAAGAGCAGTGAAACGCGGCGTTCCACTTCCCTTGGCCAATATTCACAACCGTCGTGCCTTTCTGTCAGTGGAGAACCTAACTTCGTTTGTCCTCCATCGGCTATCGTCCCCGGGGGGGAGGAATTTCGACGTATTTCTCGTGGCCGACCGCGAACAGGTGTCGACGCCGCAATTCATCGAACGTCTCGCCCATGCGGCGCAGACCTCGCCACGTCTGTTCCGTTTGCCACAGCCGATTCTTCGCACTCTGCTCAGGGTCGGCGGTCGAGGCGAGGCAAATGACAGCTTGCTCGGTTCGCTCGAACTCGATCTGTCGAAAGTCGCGGCGATTGGGTGGCAGCCGCCGATCAGCCTTGATGACGGGTTGAAACTCGCCATGAGTCAGTCATCGTCCTGATCGGGCCCACCGATCAAGATGTTCGCAGTCGCGAGAACTGCTGTAGAAGGAGAGCAACGGCAAGCGCACCGGCCAGCAGCAGGACGACGTCCGCGGCAAAGGAATTCAGGGCGACCGAAGCGATGGCGAGCAGCGCCAGCACGACATTGAGCGCGAACACTTCACCGATGACGCACCACACCGCAAATCCGTTGTCGGTTGCGCGCTGATAGAAGTGCGAACGGTGCGCGGCCCAGAATGGCTCGCGTCGCGCCATCCGCCGAAGCAGTGTGACCGTCGCATCCGCTAGGTAGTACAGCGGCAGGAGCAGCGCGGCAACGAATTGCTGATGCAGTGCGAGCTGCAGCAGACACCAGCCGAGCAGCAGGCCGATCGGCAGGCTGCCGACATCGCCAAGGAAGATCCGTGCGACCGGCCGGTTGAACGGGGAGAAACCAAGCAGCGCACCGCATAGCGAGGCGGCGACGATCGTCGTCGCAGCCGGGACATGGCCGAAGCTGCCGAGCAGGGCGACCGCCACCGTGATCGGCACGGCTTCGGCGGCTGTCATCAGGTCTAGCCCATCCATGAAGTTGACGAGATTCACGAACCAGAGGCCGGCGATCAGCAGCAAGGCACGTTCCAGCCACAGCGGGCAGGCCGGAACGATCCGCAGATCACCCGGCGCGGCGAACACGACGACGGCGACGGCCGCGGCTTGCAACAACAATCGTGGCACGACGGGCAGCGGGCGGACATCGTCGACGAAACCCACCACCGCGATGAACAGGCTGGCCGCGAACACCACGAAGGCAACCGTCAAGTCGGGGAATCCCGCCAGGACGAGGACGATCCCGCCTGCGAGCAGCGTAGCCAGCGTGACCGCGATGCCGGCGCCTTGCGGCGTTGGAATCTTGTGTGACGAGCGGGCATTCGGTTTCGCCAGCGCCACGCGCAGCAGCATCGGCCGCGTCGCCTGGATCAGCATGGCCGAGATCGATGCGGCCAGAACCGCTGCGATGAACGACAGGAGGATTTCGAAACTGGTCATTGCGGTCGACAGCTATTCCGATGCCGGCACTTTGATCGGCTGAGCGCCCTTGGCAGCTTTTTCCGGGCTAAGGATCCACACCAGGCCGCCGAAGATGCCGACCAGGAATGATATCGCGCCGAACAGCAGCGAGACGTTGACGCCTTCGCTCGAGATCAACCCGGCATATCCGAAGGCCAGTCCCATGGTGGCTTCGCGCACCCCCCAGCCCGCGATCGAGATCGGCATCATCGTGATCAGCATCACCGGCGGCAAGAGCTGGAAGATCTGACCGAACGTGACCGGGGCCGCGATCGATCGCACCACGCACCAGCCGATCACGGCCGTGACCACGTGAATCATCAGGGAAAGTACGATGACCTTCAGCCCGCGGTTTCGGCTGAACAGCACCCGGTTCGCAATCACGGCACAGGCATGCACGTGATGCGTCGCCCACCACCGCTTCAGCCACGGCCACGGCAACATGCCGATCAGCAGGAAGCCGAATCCGGCTGCGAGCGCGGCAAGGTCGAGGAGCAGCAGAGCCGTCCAGCCGCGGGGATCGGAGATCAACCGGTAGCTCCACGGCAGGGTTGCTGCGATGACGACGGCAAGCGCGACGAGTCCGATCGCGCGATCGACGAAGATCGAGTAGGTGGCCGCGCGCCAGCCCGCGCCGTTGCGCGCGACGAGCCACAGCCGCACCGCGTCGCCGCCGATCGAGGACGGCAGCGTCTGGTTGAAGAAGGTGCCGATCATGTTGAAGCGCATCGCCTGCGCGGTCTCGAGCGGCGCGCCGCATTCCACGCTGATCTCCCGCCAGCGCAACACTCCGAGAAAGATCTGGCCGAGCGTGACCGCGATCGCAAGCCCAAGCCAGCCCAGGCTCTCGACCTGGATGCGCGAGGCGAGGTCATAGAGATTGACCTTGCGCAATGAGAGATAGAGCAGCGCGGCCGAGATCAGTATCTTGAGGGTAGAAAGCAGGATTCGGCGCATTTCGCCCGCGCTTGCCAGGGTTCAGAATGTGTCAAAAACCGCGCAAAAGGCCTTCGCGCGTCCAAATTCGCCGCCTTGGTATGGTTTCCGCACCGATCTGGCAATAGCTGTGCGGCTCTTATTGCGGCCAGCCTGACGAGGGGGGTAAAGAGGTCAGACGGCGACTGTCGGCCGCACACTGGGGTTACAATACCGGTAAAATCCGACCTGACGCACGGGATCGCATGGTGCTACACCGTGGCGGTGCTTCCCGGGCAACAGGGGCGTCGATCACGGCCGCCTTCGCGCAAATTTGATGTGTCATCCGCGGACACGACAGAACTTGAGGGTTCAATGGACCGACGAATTATCCCCCTGATCATGTGCGGTGGCGCGGGTACGCGGCTGTGGCCGGCCTCGCGCGAGGTGCATCCGAAGCAGTTCCTGTCGCTGTTCGGGGCGCGCTCGACCTTCCAGGAGACGCTGCTGCGGGTCGCGGACCCGACCCTGTTCGAGCGGCCGATCGTGATCACCAACGAGGCCTATCGCTTCATGGTGCTGGAGCAGCTCGCCGAGATCGGCCGCGAGGCCGATGTGCTGCTCGAGCCGATGCGGCGCGATTCCGGCCCGGCGATCGCCGCCGGTGCGGCGTTTGCGCAAACCCGGGACAGCGATGCGGTCGTGCTGGCGCTCGCCGCCGATCATCTGGTGCGCGACATGCCGGCCTTCGTCGCGGCGTGCCGCGAGGGGCTGGCGGCAGCGGAGCAGGGCCGCATCGTGACCTTCGGCGTCAAGCCGGAACGGCCGGCGACCGAATACGGCTACATCAGCCCGGGCGAAGTGGTCGCCGGCGAGGTGCGCGCGGTCGCCAAATTCGTCGAGAAGCCGGATGCCGAAATTGCGGCCGGCTATATCGATGCCGGCTATCTCTGGAACAGCGGCAACTTCATGTTCCGCGCTGCGGTGCTGCTCGATGAGTATCGCAACGTCGACGCGGACAGCGTGACTTCCGTCGAGCAGTCGGTGGCCGAGGCCGCGCGCGATCTCGGCTTCGTCAAGCTCGATCCGCCGGCGTTCGGCGCGGCCAAGGCGATCTCGATCGACTATGCGGTGATGGAGAAGACCGCGCGTGCGGCGGTGGTGGCGGTGGCCTGCGGCTGGTCCGACATCGGCTCGTGGCGCCAGGTCTGGGAGCTCTCCGACAAGGACAGCCAGGGCAATGCGGCGCGGGGAATTGCGGTGTTCGAGGACTCCCGCAACTGTAGCGTCGCGACCGACCGCGCGCTGGTCGCGCTCGAAGGCGTCGACGATCTTGTCGTGGTGGCGACCCAGGATGCCGTGCTGGTGTCGCGGCAGAAGGATGCCAACGGGCTGAAGCGGCTGGTCGCGAAACTGAAGGTAACCGCGCCCGAGGTGACAGAGAGCCACATCAAGGTGCACCGGCCCTGGGGCTCCTACCAGTCGGTCGACAATGGCGACCGCCACCAGGTCAAGCACATCATCGTCAGGCCGGGCGGGCGGCTCAGCCTGCAGAAGCACCACCACCGCTCCGAGCATTGGATCGTGGTGCGCGGCACCGCGCAGGTGACCGTCAACGAGCTGATCAAGACCGTGCACGAGAACGAATCGATCTACATTCCGATCGGCGCGGTGCACCGGCTGGAGAACCCCGGCAAGATCCAGCTCGAGCTGATTGAGGTGCAGACGGGCAGCTATCTCGGCGAGGACGACATCATCCGCATCGAGGACGACTACCGGCGCACCTGAGAGCCGGTAGGCCTATCCAGTCCCGTCACTGCAAGGAGCGATAGCAGCGAAGCAATCCATGCTTCCGCGTATGCAGCGCGATGGATTGCTTGGCGGAGCCTGTCATCGGGCGCGCATTCGCGCGACCCGTTGGCTCGCAGTGACGGGGATGGAGCTGCGGCACAACCTTCACCGCGATCCTGACGCGAGGCGGGGTCCCGTGCCCAAAAGGGCTCACCGGACGATGTAACTCTTTGAATCAAAACGTGTCCGGATATCGTCCTTGTCAATCGCCACATTTGTGGCGCCGTGCTATAGCGGCTGCCAACGAAGCGGATCGTGGTTCGCGCCAAAAGCGCCAAACAGGGGATAGAGCCTTGGTGCTGATTCCCCTTGGGGCCGGGGTGGCTCCCTGAGAAGCCGGGACAACCGCCAGAACGTTACTTGGGGTCTACAATATGAACGCAAAAGTGTCCGCATCGGGCGCGAAGGCCGACATCAAGCGCGCACTGCGCGTCGGCGTGATCGGTGCCGGCGTGATGGGCAGCAATCATGCCCGCGTGCTGGCCGGGCTGCCCGGTGTCCTGCTGGTTGGGATCGTCGATCCGCTGCCGGAACACCGCTCGCGCGCCACTGATCTTGTCGGCTGCCGCGCGTTCGCGACCGTCGACGAATTGCTCGCCGAGGGCGTCGATGCGGTGACGATCGCGGCCCCCACCCACCTGCATCACGACATCGCGCTGACCTGCATCGCGCGTAACATCCACATCCTGGTCGAGAAGCCGGTGGCATCCTCGGTCGAGGAGGGCCGCGAGATCGTTGCCGCCGCGCAGCAGGCCGGAGTGACGCTGATGGTCGGCCATGTCGAGCGCTTCAATCCGGCGGTCGCCGCGATCAAGCAGGCGATCTCGGGCGAAGACATCCTGTCGATCGGCATCACCCGCGTCGGTCCGTTCCCGCCACGGATGTCCAATGTCGGCGTCGTGATCGACCTCGCCGTGCACGACATCGACCTGATTCGCTGGTTCACCGAATCCGACATCGTCGAGGTGCAGCCGCAGCTCTCCAGCGCGGTTGCCGAGCGCGAGGACATCGCGCTGCTGCAGTTCCGCACCGCCTCCGGTGTGCTCGCCCACATCAACACCAACTGGCTGACGCCGTTCAAGGCGCGCAACGTCACGGTGGCAACCCGCGGCAAGTACGTGATGGGCGACCTGCTGACGCGCCAGGTCACCGAATGCTTCGGCTTCAAGTCTGACGGCAGCTATTCGATGCGTCACCTGCCCGTCGGTCACGACGAGCCGCTGCGCGCCGAGCTGATTGCCTTCCTCGATGCGGTGCGCACCGGCAAGCTGCCGGCAGTGTCCGGCGACGAGGGCGTGGCGAGCCTCGAGATTGCGATCCGCTGCCTGGACGCGCCCGCGAAGCCTGCCGCTTCGACGGCGCGTAAGGGACCGCGCCGTATCGCCGGCTAATTTTGTCATTTCTCATCACGCGCAAAGAACCTCCATGAACCAGCACATCCATCCTGAACTCATCCCCTTCATCGACATCGCTGCGCAGCGTCGACGGCTCGGCAAGTCGGTCGATGAGGCGGTCGCCCGCGTCCTCAATCATTGCCAGTTCATCAACGGCCCGGAGGTCACGGCGCTGGAGAAGGCGCTGGCCGAGTACAGCGGTGCAAAGTATGTGGTGAGCTGCGCCAGCGGTACCGACGCGCTTCTAATGGTGCTGATGGCCAAGAATGTCGGGCCGGGCGACGCTATATTGTGCCCGACCTTCACTTTCTGCGCGACCGGCGAAGTAGTGACATTAACCGGTGCTACGCCGGTCTTCGTCGACGTCGACGAAGCGACCTTCAACATCGACGTCGGCTCGCTCAAGCGAGGCATCGCGACCGCGCGGGCGCACGGGCTGAAGCCGGTCGGTATCATTCCGGTGGACCTGTTCGGCCAGAGCGCCGATCATGATGCGATCGCAGCGGTAGCCGACGCCGAAGGCCTGTTCATACTCGACGACGCCGCGCAAGGCTTCGGCGCCAGCTACAGGGGGCGGAAGCTGGGCACCTTCGGACTGGCGACTGGGACCAGCTTCTTCCCGGCAAAGCCGCTCGGCTGTTTCGGCGACGGCGGCGCGATCTTTACCGACGACGAGGAACTTGAACGCACGCTGCGCAGCATCCGCGTTCACGGCCAAGGCTCAGACAAGTACGACAATATCCGGCTCGGCCTAACCGCGCGGCTCGATACCGTGCAGGCCGCGATCCTGATCGAGAAGCTGAAGATCTTTGAGGACGAGATTGCGGCGCGCAACGTGGTCGCCGACCGCTATTCGCGCGGGCTCGGCAATGTCGTGACCGTGCCGCACCTGGCCTCCGGCTGCACCTCTGTATGGGCGCAATACACCCTCCGGCTGCCCAAGGGGACCGACCGCGACGCCTTCGCGGCGGCCCTGAAGGCGCAGGGCATCCCCACCATGATCTACTACCCCAAGTCGGTCCACCAGCAGACGGCCTATCGCCACTTCCCGGTCGCGGACGGCGGTCTGCCGGTCAGCGAGCGCCTGTCGAAGGATGTCATCAGCCTGCCGATGCATCCCTATCTCGATGAGGCAACCCAGGATCGCATCGTCCAGGCGGTGCGCGGCGCGCTTTCGTCCTGAATACGTCATTTTGACGGATGGTGATCATGCGCTAGAAGCACCGCATGCTTGGGCGCATCTTCACCGTCGGTGGCTACACCCTGCTTTCGCGGCTGACCGGGTTCGCGCGCGACATCATGCTCGCGGCGATCCTCGGCGCAGGCCCGGTGGCGGATGCGTTCTTCGTGGCGCTGCGGCTGCCGAATCACTTCCGCGCGATCTTTGCCGAGGGCGCCTTCAACGCCGCCTTCGTGCCGGCCTATGCCCATGTCCATGGTGAGCGCGGCGAGGCCTCGGCGCGGCTGTTCGCCGACCGCATCTTCACGCTGCTGTTCGCCTCGCAGGTGGTCCTGCTGGTGGTGGCGATGCTGTTCATGCCGCAGGCGATGAGCATCCTCGCGCCGGGCTTCACCGAGGATGTCGAGCAGCGCAAGCTCGCGATCGAACTGACGCGGATCACCTTTCCCTATCTGCTCTTGATCACGTTGGTGACGCTCTATGGCGGCATGCTCAACGTGATGCACCGTTTCGCCAGCGCCGCGGCGGCGCCGATCTTCCTCAACCTGGCGATGATGATGACGCTGGCGCTGGTCGCGTTCTTCCCGAGCGCCGGTCATGCCGCGGCCTGGGGCGTGCTGATCTCGGGCTTCCTGCAGTTCTTCCTGCTGGCCGGCGACCTCGCGCGCCATGGCGGCTTGCCGCGCTTTGCGCCGCTGAGGCTCGACGAGGATGTCCGCGCCTTCTTCCGCGCGCTGGGGCCGGCCACGCTGGGCTCGATGGGGACGCAGGTGGCGCTGTTCGCGGATACCATCATCGCGACCTTCCTGCACGCCGGCGCGCTGTCGGCGCTCTATTACGCCGACCGCCTCAATCAATTGCCGATCGGCGTGATCGGGATCGCGATCGGCACCGTGCTGCTGCCGGAGATGTCGCGGCGCCTGTCGGCCGACGACCACGCCGGCGCGCTTGCGGCGCAGCGCCGCGCGTTCGACTTTACCCTTTTGTTCTCGGTGCCGTTCGTGGCGGCGTTCCTGACGGTCGCCGACCCGATCATGCGCGCGATGTTCGCGCGCGGCGCCTTCTCGAAGGCGGACGCCGCCACCGCCGGCGCGACGCTTGCGGCCTATGCGGTCGGCCTGATCCCGTTCGTGATGATCCGCAGTGCGGTCGCAACCTTCTACGCCCGCAAGGACACTGCAACCCCGGTGAAGGCGGCGCTGACCGGGGTCGCGGTCAACGTCGCGCTGAAGATCGCGCTGGTCGGCACGCTGGCGCAGGTCGGGCTCGCGCTCGCGACCGCGGTCGGCGCCTGGATCAATCTGCTGCTCGTGCTGTTCTTTGCTGCACGCCGCGGCTACCTCGACTTCGATCGCACGCTGGTGCGCTCGCTCGGCACCTTCGCGCTTTGCGGTATCCTGCTGGCGGTCGCCCTGTGGCTGACCTCGCACTTCGCGGCGGTCTGGTTCGCGCCGATGCAGATCTTTCGCGACGAATTGATCCTGCTGCTGCTCGTCGCGGTCGGCCTCTTCGTCTACGGCTTCGCGGTCCTCGTGCTGTTCGGCCGCGGTTGGCTGTTCGCACTGCGGCGCGGATAGTTTGCCCTGTTAAATCAAAAGCATAGGAGTGGGCTGCGCGATCGCGTCGCGGCATGTGGAAAGCGGTTTGCGCTTCCGGAACAACCACGCCAATATGCGGCCCAAACAAACCAAGACAATTGGAGACGAGATGGCAGCTCCCATCAAATTCGGCGTCGGTCAAAGTGTGCGCCGCAAAGAGGATGACGCCCTGATTCGCGGCAAGGGCCGCTACACCGACGACGTTGCGCCGTCTCCCGCATTGCAGGCGCTGATGCTGCGCTCGCCGCATGCGCACGCGACTTTCACCATCGACGCGACCAAGGCCCGCGGCATGCCCGGCGTGGCGCTGATCCTGACCGCGGCCGATGTCGCCGACCTCGGCGGCCTGCCGTGCCTGTTCAATCTCGAGACCGATCCATTCACGGCGCCGCCCTATCCGATCCTCGCCAAGGACGAGGTGCGCCATGTCGGTGACGCCGTCGCCTTCGTGGTCGCCGACACCGTCGATCATGCCCGCGACGCGATCGAGGCGATCGACGTCAAATGGACGCCGCTGCCCGCCGTCGTCGGTCTCGTGAACGCCGTCAAGAACGGCGCGCCGCAGGTCTGGTCCGACAAGCCGGGCAACGTGCTGTTCGACGTCTCGATCGGCGACAAGAAGGCCGCGGAAGAGGCCTTCGCCAAGGCGCATGCGGTGGCCGAGATCACCATCGTCAATCCGCGCGTCATCACCAACTTCATGGAGACGCGCGCGGCGGTCGCCGAATACGACACCAAGAAGGATCATCTGACCCTGACGATCGGCAGCCAGGGCAGCCACCGCCTGCGCGAGATCCTCTGCGACATGGTCCTGAAGATGCCGAAGGAGAAGATGCGGGTGATCTGTCCCGACGTCGGCGGCGGCTTCGGCACCAAGCTGTTTCCGTATCGCGAATATGCGCTGATCTCGGTCGCCGCGCGCAAGTTGAAGAGGACGATCAAGTGGACCGCCGAGCGCTCCGACCACTTCATGGGTGACGCGCAGGGCCGCGACAACGTCACGACCGCGAAGATGGCGCTCGCCGAGGACGGCAAATTCCTCGGCATGGACGTCGATCTGATGGGCGACATGGGCGCCTATCTCTCGACCTTTGCGCCCTACATCCCGCACGGCGGCGCCGGCATGCTGCCGGGCCTCTACGACATCCAGGCCTTCCACTGCCGCGTCCGCACCGTGTTCACCAATACCGTGCCGGTCGATGCCTATCGCGGCGCTGGCCGCCCCGAGGCCGCCTATGTGATCGAGCGCCTGGTCGACGCAGCGGCCCGCAAGCTCGGCATGACGCCGGATGCCGTCAGGCGGAAGAATTTCATTCCGCCGAAATCGCTGCCCTACAAGACCGCGACCGGCAAGGTCTACGATTCCGGCGACTTCGTCGCGCATATGAAGCGTGCGATGGAGATCGCCAACTGGAAGGAGTTTCCGAAGCGCGCCAAGGCGGCGAAGAAGGACGGGCTGGTGCGCGGTATCGGCATGGCGAGCTATGTCGAGGTCTGCGGCACCATGGGCGAGGAGACCGCCAATGTCGCGCTCGATCCCAATGGCGACGTCACCATTCTGATCGGAACTCAGTCGAGCGGGCAGGGCCATCAGACCGCCTATGCGCAGCTCGTCGCCGACCAGTTCGGGCTGCCGCCCGAGCGCGTCCATGTGCTGCAGGGCGACACCGACAAGATCGCGACCGGCCTCGGCACCGGCGGCTCGTCGTCGATTCCCTCCGGCGGCGTCAGCGTCGAGCGTGCCACGCGCGAGCTCGGCAACAAGCTGAAGGAGCTCGCGGCGCAGGCGCTGGAGGCCGGCGCGGGCGACCTCGAAATCGCCGACGGCCGCGTCCGCATCGCCGGCACCGACCGCTCGATCAGCTTTGCCGATCTCGCCAAACGTGCCGGCGGCGATCCCTCGAAGTTGAACGGCAGCGCGACCTTCTCGAGCGCCGACGGCACCTATCCGAACGGCACGCATCTCGCCGAAGTCGAGATCGATCCAGCCACCGGCATCATCAAGATCGTCAACTACGTCATCGTCGACGATTTCGGCGTGACGCTCAATCCGCTGTTGCTCGCGGGCCAGGTGATTGGCGGCGCGATGCAGGGTATCGGCCAGGCGTTGATGGAGCGGGCAGTCTACAGCGCAACCGACGGCCAGCTCGTCACCGGCACGTTCATGGACTATGCAATGCCGCGCGCCTCCGACGGACCGTCCTTCGTGTTCGAGACCCACAACGTGCCCTGCACGACCAATCCGCTTGGCGTGAAGGGAGCGGGTGAGGCCGGTGCGATCGGCTCGTGTCCGGCGGTGGTCAATGCGATCGTCGAAGGGCTGTGGCGCGAGTACCAGATCGACCACATCGATATGCCCGCAACGCCCGAACGGGTCTGGGTTGCAATCCGCGAAGCACAACGCCAGCACAAGCTCTGAAACTTTGTGCGGGAGAGGAATGAACCGGATCGAGCGGTGTTCGCCTGATCAGGCCGCTCGACGCAAATCCGTGGCCGAGCGCGAAGGTCGGTTCATCCGCCCCCTGAACATGGAGAGCTGTCGATGTTTCGAACTGGTACTGTCGCGGGAACCTTGCTGCTTGGCGTTGGCGTTGTGGCCGCGGCGGAAGACCATGTTACCTTGACCCAACTTGCAATGAAATCCAACCTCAAGAATGCCGTCGTACTCTACGACATTACCAAGGGTAAGGCGGCTTATGATCAGAACGCCGTTGACACGGCGCTTGTGGGGCTCGAGGATGTAGCCAAGCGCTTCCCTTCCTTTTTTCCCGAAAGCATCAAGGGCAAGAAGCCGAAGGGCGACTACTACGCGTCAATGAAGGTGTGGACCCAGCGAGCGGATTTTGAGGCCCATGCGGCCACCTTTGCCAAGGCTGTGGGTGAGGCAAAGACCAAGGTCAAAGATCTCGATAGTCTGAAGACGGAGTTTGCAGCCATTAACGATGCATGTCTTCGCTGTCACGAGACCTACCGCGTTAAGGCGCGTTGAGAAGAGCGGAAGGTTGCCAGAAATTCCCCTCGAGAAGGGCGGACGCCGCAAGGTGTCCGCCCTTCCTGCTGTGTCGGCCTTTTCTTGTCGGACTTACTTCGTGAGCTTTACTTGGTGACCTGGCCGCGGATCTCGCCGCCCGGATTCGCCGCGGTGTGGATGTTGACGTAGTACTTGCCGGCGAGCAGATCGGCGGCCTGAGCATCGGTTAGCGTGGCGCTGCCTTCCGCTGGGCTCTTGCCCGCGTTCGGGATCGCGACTGCGACGCCGGCGTTCTTGCCGGATTCTGCAGGACCATGGAAATGCGCGGCGGTGGCGGGGCCGGTCAGGCCGGAATAGCTCAGCTTCCAGGTTAGCTTCTTGGTCGCGGCGTCGTAGTCGATGTCGGCGGTGCCGGTGGCCGTGCTGGTGGTCGGCGGTACTTCGGACTTGCCGCTCAGCGTCGCCTTGAGCTTCTCGGCGAAGGCGGGTCCGGCAAAGGCGACCGCGGCGCTCAGCGTCAGCGCGGCAAGCATGGTCTTGTTCGGCATGGTTTTCTCCCTGTTGACATCAAACGACGGTATCAGCCTCAAAACAGCAGCCGTCCGGATTTATTCCCAAAAATCAACCTGAGCGGGCGAAATTTGATGGAAGCTTATGCGCCAGCTTGCGCTCATACTGGCTGACAGATGACCGGCCCAGTGACGGATCAATGAATGCCGCGACGAATTCTCCTCCTGGCCATTGTGGCCGGCATCGCCGGCTTCGGCGTGTTCTGGTGGTTGACGACCCCCGCGACCATTGCTGCAAGCGCGCTTCCTGCCTACCAGCCTGACTTGGCCAACGGGCTCACAACGTTCAATGCAGGTGGATGTTCCTCCTGCCATGCCGTGCCGAAGCAGGACGACCGCACCAAGCTTGGCGGCGGCCTTGCGATACCGTCTCCGTTCGGCACCTTCTATGCGCCGAACATCTCTCCCGATCCGAACGATGGCATCGGCCGCTGGAGCGAGGTCGACTTCGTCAACGCGGTTATGAAGGGCACCTCGCCGTCGGCGACGCACTACTTCCCGGCGTTTCCCTATACCTCTTACCAGCACGCCAGGATCAATGACGTGCGCGACCTCTTTGCCTATCTGAAGACGTTGCCGCCGGTCGCGGGCAAGGTGCGCGACCATGACGTGCCGTTTCCCTTCAACGTCCGTCGCAATATCGGCGTCTGGAAATGGCTGTTCATGGACGGCAAGCCGTTGGTGGCCGATGCAAGCCGTTCGCCGCAGTGGAATCGCGGCGCCTATCTCGCCGACAGTTTCGGCCATTGCGCCGAGTGCCACAGCCCGCGGAATATCCTTGGCGGCATCATCGGCGTGCAACGCTTTGCCGGCGGCCCCAATCCGGAGGGCGAGGGCTGGGTGCCCAACATCACGCAAAAGGGGCTTTCGGATTGGAGCGCGAACGATATCGCCTATTTCCTGGAGACCGGGCAGACGCCGGATGGCGACAGTGCCGGCGGGTCCATGGTGCGCGTGATCCGCAACACCTCGCAGCTCTCGCACCCGGATCTCGACGCGATCGCCGACTACATCAAGTCGCTACCGCCGGTCGAAGGCCCGCCGCGGCCACCGAAGAAAAAGCCGGCGGAGGAGTCTTGAAGCGCGATCAATTCGGGCGGTCTTCCGCCGGCTTGGTCGCCTCAGCTCGCCGCGGGCGTCGCATCGAAAGATGCGAACCTCACTTCGTTCCGAACGCCTTGAAGGTGATGATGGTGAGGGTATCCTGAATACCCGGGATCACCTGCACCTTCTCGTTGATGAAATGGCCGATGTCGGTGTCGTGGTCGACGTAGAACTTCACCAGGAGGTCATAGTTGCCTGCGGTGGAATAGATCTCGGAGGCAATCTCGGCTTCCGCCAGCGCGTTGGCAACGGCGTAGGACTGGCCGAGCTTGCATTTGATCTGGACGAAGAAAGGAACCATCGCTGTGTCTCCGGGGATATCGGCGACAATAGGCCAAAAACGGGCCGCCAAGGCAAGGCCAAGTCCAGGTCAAGTCCAGGTCAAGTCCAGGTCAAGTCCAGTCCAGGTCAAGTCGAGATCAAGTCGCGGTAAGGTCAGGCGAACTTGCTGCCAATGGGCGGCCGGGCTAGGACAGGTCATGACCCCGTTCATATCAACCGCTGGCGCTGCAAAATGACGCCGATCGCGCTCACCATTGCGGGCTCGGATTCCTCCGGCGGCGCGGGCATCCAGGCCGATCTGAAGAGCTTTGCCGCGCTCGGGGTCTACGGCGCCTCCGTGATCACGGCGCTGACGGCGCAGAACACCACCGGGGTCAGCGGCATTCATCCGGTGCCTGCGCCGTTCGTCACCGCGCAGATCGACGCGGTGTTTTCCGACCTCGCGGTCGGCGCGGTCAAGATCGGCATGGTGGCGCAGACCGAGACGATCGCGGCGATCGCCGAAGGGCTGCAGCGCTGGGCGCCGCACCACGTCGTGCTCGACCCGGTGATGGTCGCGACCTCGGGCGACCGCCTGCTGGCGGCCGAGGCGGTCGATGCGCTCAAGACCATGTTGTTCCCCCGTGCATCGCTGATCACGCCAAACCTGCCGGAGGCCGCGGCGCTGCTGAACGAGCCGGTCGCTTCGAGCGAGGCCGCCGTCGAGGACCAGGGGAGGCGGTTGCTGGCGATGGGATGTCGCGCCGTGCTGGTCAAGGGCGGCCATGCGCAGGGTGCCGAAAGCATCGATTATCTGATCGACGGCGAACGCACCGTCGCGCTTGCCGCGCCGCGCATCGCGACCGCCAACACGCATGGCACAGGCTGCTCCCTGTCGTCGGCAATCGCTGCAGGTCTGGCCAGGGGCGAGGATATGGAGACCGCCGTGCGCAACGCCAAGGCCTGGATCACGGCTGCGATCGCTGCGGCGGATCGCTTCGCCGTCGGACACGGCCACGGGCCCGTGCATCATTTCCACAAGCACTATCCGGATTGACGGCCCCGCCGCGCTCAACCTTGGCCTCCAGATCCGTGTGCGTCCTCACGGACGCCCTAGGCTTGCCCGGCCATTGCAGGCCGGCGAACACCGCTCGCGGGGCAGCCTGCGACAGACAGAAGCCAAGCCGCCCAATCTGGGTGGCCCGATGCTCCCCAGGAATTGACGGGGCGCGACTTCGAGCCAGTCGCCGCCGCTATGCGGGTATGCTTGATCGGTAGTCAGTGGGCGTGACGGAACTTGCCCCGTAGCTCGGCCAAGGCCCCTGCGAACGGATGAAACGTGAAGCTCACCGTGTGGTGCCCTGGGCGAAGAGCGACTGCCCGAAAGATGACGTTGGCCCTGAGGATGTCGCTCGGCTCGCCATCCACCGTTGCACGCCACCAGGGATGCCAAACGTCGTTGAGGAGCAGCAGGCCGCCTGACGGCGCGTCGACCTCGACGTCGACTCGTGTATTCTCATAGCGGATCAAGCGTGCTGTGCCGGGCGCCGCGCCAGCCGCGCTTGCACGCGGCAGCGCTGGCGCGCGGTCGAGCAGGACGGTGTGGCGCGGATCGACGTCCGTCGGCCAGCCATTGGTGAGAAGCTGATTGAAATCCGCGATGCGCCAGTCAGAGAGCACCATCACACGCGGCAGAGCGCGGGGATTCTCGTACACATAGGCGTCCGCCGTATGGGCGACGAGCGTGAGATCGCCGGGGGCAAGCGATGGATCGACCTTCTCGACTGGCACGCCGACGGCGATGAAGCGCAGACCGAACAGATCGGCGAAGGCGGAGCGATAGGACGGAAATAGCGGCGAGAAGCGGCGCTGGTCATAATCCACCACCGTATCACCGACCAGGGTGGCGTCGTAGAACCACTTGAGGCGCAGCGGATTGTGCCCGAACACGTGGTCGCAGCCGTGGATCATACACAGGTTCGGCCAATGATAGGCGATGCCGATCAGTTCGACGCGATCACGCCGGGCCGGATCTGACGCCGCCGCAAGCTTTGATTTCAGCAGCGCCAGCGTTGCGTTCCTGGTGTCGAGGCGCAGTGCATCGAATGTCGAAGCCGCCATAGCGGTGGAAATGTGCGGCGCATTGTTCCAGGCGAGGTCGACGGCGGAGAACGAGCTCAGCAGCAGCATGCCCGCAAGGAGCGAGAGACCGTTCAGCCAACGCGCGAGAACGAGCGCCACGACCGCACCGCTGGTGAAGACGAGCGCGGTGACGACCGGCACGATCACCTGCGTGATGGACACGACGGTGTGGGCGAGCCACAGCGCCACTGCGACCAGCACAACCGGCATGGCCAGTTCGACTGCCCGCTGCGCACTGGTGGGTTGCGGTACCGTGCCTTCGAGCCAGCGATGCACGAGGTAGCCGGCGATGATAGCGAGCAGCGCCCCGATGACGAACGTCGCATCGGCAGGTCGCCGGTATAGCATCACCCCGGGCAACCATTCGTACATCGCATGGAAGACGGGCGTGTACCAGCCGAGTCCATAGAGCAAGACGATGCTGGCAGCGATCGAGAAGAAGCGGATGTCACGCGACCAGGCGAGGCGGCGCACGATGCCAAACGAGACGATGACGACGAGCAGCAGGGCTCCCGAATAGACCAGACCCATGTTTTGCGCGAGCGAGAGATCAGCGCCGCCAAGCGCTGCTTTCCAGGACGACGTCGCCGGCCCCCAGTACTCGATGGCCGGGTCCATCGCGCCGTAGAGATCGGCGAAAGCGAGGGTCAGCAGATGTGCCGGATGCAGCGATCCCTGGCCGGCGACCATCCAGCCAATCTCGGGCCGGTTCGAGCGTGCGGCGAGCAGAGCCGTCAGCGTGACCGGAACGGCCGCGATGGGGATGCCGACCAGGCAGCTGGCCGCGAGCGGTCTGATGCTCGCGTTGATGCGCTTGCGCCAATCGTCACCCGCGATCCAGTGGTACGCGACAAATCCGGCGAGGACGTAGAGCGAGATCAGCGCAACCTGATCCCGCCCCACGGCGAGCAGGCCGCCAAACACGCCGGCCGCCAAGCCGGCGCGCCACGACGAACGTTCGAGCGCGCGCGATAGCATCCAGAGCGTCAACGGCAGATAGACCAGGCTGACGATCTGGCCGGTATGCTGCAATCGTGAATTCGCCGAGCCGCCGAAGGCGAAGGCGAGCGCAGCGACAAGCGCACCGGCCGCGTGCCAGCCGCGGTCGCGGAAATACAGAATGATGGCCAGGCCGCCGAGCAACAGATAGGCAAAGGTCAGCCCGTCGACCACACGGAAGCTTGGTTTCGGGTCGACGCAGGCGAGCAGAAAATGTAGCGGCGAGAAGATCAGCGATTGCGGATCGGAGATGAGCGGCCAGCCCCCGAAGACGTTGGGCGTCCAGAACGGCGACTGGCCATTCGCCAGCGACGTGGCGAGAAATTGCAACGGCGGCAGGAATTGCGACTTGGCGTCCCAGGGAATCGTGACGTGGCCGGATAGCCATGGCCATGCAGGCAACAGAAACGCGAGCGCGAACAGCGCGACGGTAAGGCCTAGCGGGAATTTGCCCGTCGAAACCGCCGGTCTGGCCCGCCGCCCCAAAGCGCGTGGCTCAGCACCGGCGAGCCACGGCGTCGCCTGGAAGGACGGCGCGGCCACGGGGTCGTCGATCCACGACAGCGACCGCGCTTCGCTCTCGGGTCCCTCGAGCGACCCGTCCCCAAGGTCGGTTCTCATCTATGGCCCATTGTTTGGCGGAGGCGAGGCCGGGCCTGGATCACAACTCCGGGACTGCAACCGGCGAGCTCCCTTTTGCTATCCGCATGCCGGCTTTGCCTGTTTGGCGCAGAGCGCGCGCTGTCGCCACAACAGCGATTGCACTCCGCCCCCGACGGAGAGTGTACTCTGATACTGAGGACGCCTTAGCTAGCTGGGCCATTGCGCCTCACGAAGGCTGGATATTACGGAATTTCTATGGCGTCGCGCGGTGATGGCACGTTATTCAACTTCATTGAGCTTCTGGTTCACGGCGACAACATTGCGCGCGCATTCCTTGCCGGTGGACCAAGCCTGATCGTTCTGGTTGACCCAGTGTTTTCTCCGCTGATGAAGATCGGCGACGCCGTTAGAGGCATCGCGCGAGCGCTTGAGTCTCACAATTTCGTAGTTCGCCAAGTACCGGCATCTGAAATATCTATACGATCACCCGGGGTAGATGACGGTCGTCGACCTCGTGGTGTTAACGCCGGAGAGGGCGTTCTCGATTACCGAGCTCATATTGCGGCTACCGGTCTGACCCGAAGTCGGCGCCTGTGGTCGTTGGGGAGCGACGCAGATGGCGCCGGTGAAACGCTTCCGACTGAGCAGCTTGGCGCGTGAGGATCGAGACCCGGCCAGAGCCAAATTGCTCGCAAGAAGAGGGCCAGCGTCGCTTGCCGGGTTCGCGACCAGCCGTGCCAACCCGGCATCTCCAGCAGGTGGCGGCCTGAAGAAAGACAATCAGCTAGGCGGACCTTTTCGGTGCAACTGTCGCACACGCCCTTCAGAGCCGCAAGCACCGGCCTCGCCTGTGATCGCAAACCCGCCGCCCCCTGCATCGTTACGCCGAAAGCGATGCCAACATCCTTCTCGTCGGCGTCGATACCGACCGGCCCAAATTGGATATGCACCCCGCCAGATATCGAGTTAAGTTCACGGTCCGATAAGCTGACTGCTTCGATAGGTCCTCTCATGACCATCTCTTCCGCCGCTGGGGTCAGGTCATCCCTGACGTGCCGCGGATCGTGACGGAGATTAGCGCTTACTGACTGTGATCTACGTAACATTTGAAATTGGCTCGCGACGGCCTTTTTCTTCGTCGCGCCGTCCGGGCAATGACGGCGGTTGAACCATCCGAGCGAACATCGAAGCAACCTGTGTTCCACACATCTACGCGCTGGCATGTCGCCAGATTGTCGCACGCCGCTGTTATCGGCAGTGAAGGGGCGTGCAACTGATTCTCGTTAACTTTCCGGGGGCCTTCGGTCGCGGGGATCGTCATCGCCTTGTCACAGGAATCTGTTAGGTGCACAGGCATGGGAAGTGACTCCTTGAGTGAAGAAAGCCCGGAGCGGCGCTTTCGCACTTTGTTCATCTCCGACGTCCATCTCGGAGCCCGCGGTTCGCAAGCCGACCGCCTGCTTGATTTCCTCCGCTCTCACGATGCCGACACGATCTACCTCGTTGGCGATATCGTCGACGGCTGGGCGCTGAAGTCGAACTGGTACTGGCCGCAGACCCACAACGACTTCGTGCAGAAGATGCTGCGCAAGGCGCGCAAGGGCGCGAAGGTGATCTACGTCCCGGGCAACCACGACGAATTTCTGCGCAAATATTACGGCACGCATTTCGGCGGCATCGACGTGGTGGAAAACACCATCCACACCGGCGCCGACGGCAAGCGCTATCTCGTGATCCACGGCGACATCTTCGACCTCGTGGTGCAGAACGCGCGCTGGCTCGCCCATCTCGGCGACAAGGCCTACGACTTCGCGATCCAGATGAATCGCTTCGTGAACTTCTTCCGCAAGATGTTCGGCGTGCCCTACTGGTCGCTGTCGCAGTGGGCCAAGCTGAAGGTCAAGAAGGCGGTGAACTATATCGGCGCGTTCGAGGCGACGCTGGCAGGCGAGGCGCGGCGCCACGGCTGCGACGGCGTGATCTGCGGCCACATCCACTACGCGACCATTCATGACGAGCACGGCATCCGCTACATGAACTGCGGCGACTGGGTCGAGAGCTGCACCGCGCTCGCCGAGCATGAGGACGGCCGCTTCGAGATCATCACCTGGACCGATCCGGTGCGCCGCATCGCGCCGGTTCCGCGAGTAACGGCGCGCGCTGCATGACGCATATCCTGGTCGCGACCGATGCGTGGCATCCCCAGGTCAACGGGGTTGTCCGCACGCTGACCATGATGGCGCAGGCGGCAAAATCGCTCGGTGTCGAGGTGAGCTTCCTCACGCCGGAATCGTTCCGCACCTTTGCGATGCCGAGCTATCGCGATCTCAGGCTGGCCCTGCCGTATCAAGCGAAGGTTGCCGGTCTGATCGCGGCAGTGAAGCCCGACAGTATCCATATCGCAACCGAGGGGCCGATCGGGCTCTCGGTTCGCCGCTATTGCCGCAAGCGCGGCCTGCCGTTCACGACGAGCTTCCACACCCGCTTTCCCGACTATGTCTCGGCGCGGTCGCCTGTCCCGGAATCCTGGATCTGGCGCGCGCTGCGCTGGTTCCACAAGCCGAGCCAGGCGGTGATGGCGGCGACGCCGGCGCTGGCCGGCGAGTTGCGGTTGCGCGGCTTCCGCAACGTGGTGCTGTGGTCGCGCGGCGTCGATACCGCGCTATTCCATCCGCGCGATGTCGATCTCTGCCTGCCGCAGCCGGTCTATCTCAGCGTCGGCCGCATGGCGGTCGAGAAGAATCTCGAGGCCTTCCTCGATCTCGATCTGCCCGGCACCAAGGTCGTGGTCGGAGACGGCCCGGCGCGCGCGGCGCTGGAGCGGAAATACCCGGAGGCCGTGTTTCTCGGCGCGCGCCATGGCGAGGAACTGGCCGAGATCTACGCCGCAGCCGACGTGTTCGTCTTCCCGAGCCGGACCGATACGTTCGGCCTCGTGCTGCTCGAGGCGCTGGCAAGCGGGCTGCCGGTTGCCGCTTTTCCGGTCACCGGCCCCCTCGACGTGATTGGGGCGGCTCCGGTCGGCGTGCTCGACGAGGATTTGCGCCATGCGTGCCTGGAAGCGCTGAGCATCCCGCGGCAGGCCTGCGTTGATTTTGCAGCGCTCCACACCTGGCAGGCGTCCGCGCGAGTGTTCATCGACCGCGCCCTGAACGTCCGGCCGGTGCTGCGCGACGGCGAGGGCGAAGCCATGGAGTTCGGTGCCGAAGAGCACCATTTCGGCGTCCTGCCGGCAACCCAGCCGACGCCGCGCTGACCGACCTCACGCCCCTTTGTTTTGACGCGTTTTCGTCACGCGAACCGGGCCCACTTCGCTTGAAAGCGCTATGAAGCGTCTTGCCGGGCTGTCCGCCAACGCGATAGAAATTGCGGATGATGGAAAACGCCATAAATCCGCCCGTGGCTGCCGCGGACATCGATGCCGCCGCAAGGGTGGTCGCGCCGTTCGCGGTGCGTACGCCACTCCTGACCTTCCCCGTTCTCAACGAACGGGTCGGCACCAAGGTCTTCCTCAAGCCCGAGATGTTGCAGCGGACCGGATCGTTCAAGTTCCGCGGCGCCTTCAACAAGCTGGCCTCGATCCCGCAGGCAGTGCGGGGCGGCGGCGTCGTCGCGTTCTCCTCGGGCAATCATGCCCAGGGCGTCGCGGCCGCGGCAAAGATCCTCAATATGCAGGCGACCATCGTGATGCCTGCCGACTCTCCCGTCACCAAGCGCGAGCGGACCAAGTCCTATGGCGCCGAGGTCGTGCTCTACGACCGGGACCGCGAGGACCGCGAGGCGATCGCCAACGGCATCGCCAGCAAGCGCGGTGCGACGCTGGTGCGTCCCTATGACGATCCCTTCGTGATCGCAGGGCAGGGTACCGCCGGCCGCGAGATCGCCGAGGACATGACGGCGCTCGGGCTGACGCCCGACATCGTCGTGGCGCCGGCCTCCGGCGGCGGCCTGATCGCGGGCGTCGCCACCGCGGTGAAGGCGAAGTTCCCGCAGGCCCAGGTGATCGTCGCGGAGCCTGCGGGCTATGACGATCACGCGCTGTCGCTCAAGGTCGGGCACCGTGAGGCGCATCCGGTCGCTGCGCGCACCATTTGCGACTCGCTGATGGCGATGATGCCGGGCGAGCTCACCTTCGCGATCAACAGCAAGCTGCTGGCGACTGGCGTGAGCGCCTCAGATGACGAAGTCGGCGCCGCGGTCGCTTTCGCCTATCGCGAGCTGAAGCTCGTGGTCGAGCCGGGCGGCGCCGTCGGGCTCGCTGCATTGCTGGCCGGGCGAGTCGACGCCAAGGGCAAGAACGTCGTCATCGTGCTCTCCGGCGGCAATATCGACGCGGAGTTGTTCGCCAAGCTGGTCGCCTGAGATGCTCGAACCAAATTGACATGGGCAGAGCGTTGGTTCGCTCTGCCCATTGCTATTTGTGGCAATCGATGTCGTCAGCGCATGAAGCCGCACGAGATCATGAGAAGAACGCGATCTTCTCGGCCTGGCTCATGCGGCGGATCGGCGCGAGCGGGTCGTTGGCCGCGGCGCCCGGCCTTTTCAAGAGGCCGCTTGCGATGATCGTCGAGCCAAGCGAGACGGCGGCCACGGGAGCCGGAGTAGTTTGGATGTCAGCTTGCGATGGTGCCGGGGTCGCCGACGCCTCTGCAATCCGCGCGGCGGCCGCCGGCTGCGGTTCGATCATCGGCTCGGGGGCCCGTGCGAGCTCTGGCACTGGCTTGGCCGCCTGCACAAGCTCCGGCTCGCGTGTCGGCGCAGCGATGTCGGGCTCTGACGCCATCGCTTCAGCGGCGTGCATCTCCGCGACAAGCATCGCCTCGTCGTCGTCGATCGGATCGGGCGCGCCCATTTCCATTGCAATGAGGTCGAGCACCGCGTCGTCACGCGCGTCGGCGGCGGCCTCGTCGGCGAGCTCGGCGGCTTCGGCTTCGGCCAATGCGGCCTCGGCTTTTGCAAGTGCGTGCTCGGTCGGTTGCGCCACGGTAGCCGTCGCGAGGTCAACGCTCGGCGTCGCGGCGACGTCGTGAACTGGCGCTGCTTCCGCGGCCACGATTTCGGGCTGGGCGCTTTCAGCTGCGCCAGCTGGCGACGGGGGGGCCGCGGGCGCCTCCGCGACCGCCGCCTCGGCAACAGCCGGTTCCGTCGCCGGCGCGGCCGCCTCTTCCGCGTTGAACTCGGCGAGCCGGCGGGTCAGCGCCGCGAAGGCCGCATCCACGACGGTCTTGGCCTCGTCGAGGGAGACCTGGGAGGCGCCGGCCTCGATGGCGCTGGCCTGCGAATCCATGATGTCGCAGATTCGGCCGTCATTGCCGATCTCGCGCAGCCGCCAGGAGATTTCCCGGATCACCCTCACGCCTTTGCGGATCGGCGCGAGCCTCTGCTCGAAACTGAGCTCATCGAGCGCGGCGATGGCGGAGGCTTGCACCGCCTCGACCGCGCCGCGCAGGGCGGCCAACGCCTGTTCCAGTTGCTCGTCCCTGAAAGCGTCTGCGGCAGCCTCTCGCTGCGCGGCAAGGCTTTCCTCGATCCGCGCCACGGCGTCGAGCACCATGCGGGTATCGGCATTGCGGTTGCGCTTGGCGTACTCGCCGAGGAACCAGCGCCCCCGCGAGGTCTCCATGAAGGCCTCGCTGATCGCAGCATAGTCCTCCTCGCTCGGCTGGGCCGCGCGGGCGGAAATCGGCGACAGGGCGAATGCTTCTTCGGCCATCACAATCTCTTCGCGCAAATCACCGCGCGCTGCGCTAACGATCACCACGATATCGCGCGAATCGCAATTGAATTGATGTCTTCCGAATCAAAAATCCCCATCGCAGCCAGGGTTGCGTCGCGGCGATTCGCCAGGAGCCTGGCCGCATTCTACGCCACGCTGTTCGGGATGACGGGCGTCCATCTGCCATTTTTCACGGTGTGGCTGAAGGCAATCGGCATCGATGCCACCTGGATCGGCATCATCACGGCAGTGCCCCCGGTGACGCGCTTCACCGTGCTGCCGCTGGTCACCGCTGCGGCGGAACGTCGCCAGATGTTGCGCGGTGCGATCATGCTCACTGGCTTTGCCACCACGCTCGGATTTTTCGTGATCCGCAGCCAGCACCAGCCTTTGCTCGTGCTGCTGGTCTATGCGCTGACCTGCTGCGTCTGGACGCCGATGGTGCCGCTGACGGATGCCTACGCACTGCGCGGCGTGGCGCGCTACGGTCTCAACTATGGACCGCTGCGGCTCTGGGGGTCGACCGCGTTCGTGGTCTGCGCGCTCGCAAGCGGACTGCTGCTCGGCTATGTCGCCGAGGTTCATCTGATCTGGATCATCACGGCCATGACCGTCGTCGGCGCGATAGTCGCCTTGACGCTGCGGCCGCTCGAGCGGCCGGAAGTCGCATCCACGCCCACGGCCGGCGCACGGCAGCTTCTGCGCGATCCCGGCTTTCTTGCCATCATCGTCTCCTCGGCGCTGATCCAGAGCAGCCACTCCGCCTACTACATCTTCGCATCGATCGCCTGGCGGCAAGCCGGCTTCAGCGGCCTGACGATCGCGGGCCTGTGGGTGATCGGCGTTCTCGCCGAGATCGTCCTGTTCGCGCTGTCGCCGCGCTTCACGCTGCCGTCGGCAACGCTTGTGGTGATCGCGGCCGCCAGTGCCATGGCGCGCTGGACCATCACCGCGCAGGATCCGCCGCTCGCGATCCTTGCCGTCGTCCAGCTTGCGCACGGGCTGACCTTCGGGCTGACCCAGGTCGGCATCATGGGGCTGATGGTGCATCATGTGCCGCCTCATGTGATGGCGCGCGGGCAGGGCTACCTCACCGCCTGCGGCGGCATCGTCGCGAGCACCACGTCGATCCTGAGCGGCATGGTCTATACACGCTACGGACTGGGCGTCTACGACATGATGGCCGCGATGGGGGCGGCGGGTGGGCTCGTGATATGGCTGTCGCGCAAGCGCTTCACCCATCACCCCCAGAGCGCGGCGTCCGGGGGATAGACGAGGCTGCCCTCGTAGCGCAGGCCGTTGTCGCGGTCGCGCGCCAGCAACAGCGGGCCGTCGAGGTCGACGAAGCGCGCGGCCTGCGCGATCAGCATCGCCGGGGCCGTCGCCAGCGAGGTCGCGACCATGCAGCCGACCATGATCTCGAAGCCGAGCGCACGGGCGGCGTCCGCCATCGCCAATGCCTCGGTCAGCCCGCCGGTCTTGTCGAGCTTGATGTTGACGGCGTCGTAGCGGCCGCGCAGGCCCTCGAGCGAGGCGCGGTCATGCACACTCTCGTCGGCGCAGACCGGAACCGGGCGCTGGATGCGCGACAGGGCCTCGTCCTTGCCGGCCGGCAGCGGCTGCTCGATCAGGGTGACGCCGGCATCGGCGCAGGCGACGAGATTGGCGGCCAGGTTGCCCTCGGTCCAGGCCTCGTTGGCGTCGACGATCAGTTCGGAGGCTGGCGCTGCCTTGCGCACCGCGGCAATCCGCGCACCGTCGCCATCGCCGCCGAGCTTGATCTTGAGCAGCGGACGGTGAGCCGCCCGGGCGGTGGCCTCGGCCATCGCCTCGGGTGTTCCGAGCGAAATCGTATAGGCGGTGGTGCGGGCCTCGGGCGCAGGCCGGCCCAGCAGGTTCCAGATGCGGTCGCCGGCACGCTTGGCCTCCAGGTCCAATAGCGCGCAGTCGAGCGCGTTGCGGGCGGCGCCCGCGGGCATCCTGGCCTGCAGGGCGCCGCGATCGATGCCGCCGGCCAGGGGCTCCTGCATGGCCTGAATCGCCCGCAGGGTCGCCTTCGGCGTTTCGCCGTAGCGGGGATAGGGTACGCATTCGCCGCGGCCGGTCAGGCCGCCCTGGCTGACCTCGGCCACCACGACCATCGCCTCGGTCTTGGCGCCCCGGCTGATCGTGAAGGTCCCTGCGATCGGCCAGCGCTCGATCCGGGCGCTCAGGAAAATTGCGCGGAGCGGGGTGGAAGTCATTTCAAAGTCTACTATTTCCTGAACCGTATGCTTGCGACCTGCAACCAACTATGGCTGGTTAGTGACAGATTCGACAAGCCGACCCGGCGGCGCCGGTAACTTGCTTTCGAACGGCCAACCAGCCGAGGGGTGGGCAAAAGGTGAGCGGCGACCCGACACTGGAGCGAATAGCCCAAGGCGAGGGACTGGCGTTGTGCGCGGCGGGCAGCTGGACGGCCCGCTTTGCTCCGGCGCTCGAGCGGATCGTTTCGGATGCCGAGAAGCTGCGCGGCAGCCGTCCGCATATCTTTATCGACGTATCGCAGATCTCCAGCCTCGACACCTTCGGCGCCTGGCTGATCGAGCGGCTGCGCCGCAGCCTCAGCGACCCCACGACGGAGGCCATGATCGCCGGCCTCTCCGCCAACTATTCCAGCCTGGTGGACGAGGTCCGCCGCGTCGGCACCGCGCCCCAGGCCGACAGCGAGCCGCTGTCGGTCACGATCATGCTCGAGCAGATCGGCCGCACGGTGGTCGGCATCGGCGGCACGATCGTCAGCCTGGTCGACATGCTCGGCGCGGTGATCACCGCGTCCGGCAAGGTACTGATCCATCCGCGCAGCTTCCGCCTGACCTCGACGGTGCATCACCTCGAGCAGGTGTGCTGGCGCGCGGTGCCGATCGTGGTGCTGATCACCTTCCTGATCGGCTGCATCATCTCGCAGCAGGGCATTTTCCATTTCCGCCAGTTCGGCGCCGATATCTTCGTCGTCGACATGCTCGGCGTGCTGGTGCTGCGCGAGATCGGGGTGCTGCTGGTCGCCATCATGGTCGCGGGCCGCTCCGGCTCGGCCTATACCGCCGAGCTCGGCTCGATGAAGATGCGCGAGGAGATCGACGCGCTGCGCACCATGGGCTTCGATCCGATCGAGGTCCTGATCCTGCCGCGCATGCTTGCGCTGGTGCTGGCAATGCCGATTCTCGCGTTCCTCGGCGCGATGGCCGCGCTCTATGGCGGCGGCCTGGTGGCCTGGCTCTACGGCGGCATCGATCCGGAGGCGTTCCTGCTCCGCCTTCGTGACGCCATATCGATCGATCATTTCATCGTCGGCCTCGTCAAGGCGCCGGTCATGGCCGCGGTGATCGGCATCGTCGCCTGCGTCGAGGGCCTTGCGGTGCAAGGCTCGGCGGAATCGCTCGGACAGCACACCACCTCGTCGGTGGTGAAAGGGATTTTCTTCGTGATCGTGATGGACGGCGTGTTCGCGATCTTCTTCGCATCGATCGGGATATGATCGTGCCGGAGCAGACAGACGACGCCATCATTCGGGTCCGTGACATCACCGTGCAGTTCGGCAAGACCCGCGTGCTCGACGGCCTCAACCTCGACGTCAAGCGCGGCGAGATCCTCGGCTTCGTCGGTCCGTCGGGCGCCGGCAAGTCGGTGCTGACGCGCACCATCATCGGCCTCGTGCCGAAGGTCTCCGGCCGCATCGAGGTGTTCGGGGTCGATCTCGATGCTGCTGGTACCGCCGAGCGGCGCGGGGTCGAGCGGCGTTGGGGCATCCTGTTCCAGCAGGGGGCGCTGTTCTCATCGCTCACGGTGCGGCAGAACATCCAGTTCCCGGTGCGCGAATATCTGCGCGTCTCGCAGCGGTTGCTCGACGAGATCATGGTCGCCAAGCTCGTGATGGTCGGCCTGAAACCGGAGGTCGCCGATCGCTATCCGTCGGAGCTGTCAGGCGGCATGATCAAGCGCGTGGCGCTGGCCCGCGCGCTCGCGCTCGATCCCGAACTCGTGTTTCTGGACGAGCCGACTTCGGGCCTCGATCCGATCGGCGCCGGCGAATTCGACGAGCTGGTGCGCACCCTGCAGCGCACTTTGGGGCTGACCGTTTTCATGGTAACCCACGATCTCGACAGTCTTTATACCGCGTGCGACCGTATCGCCGTTTTAGGGAACGGTAAGATCATTGCTGCAGGATCGATCGCCGACATGAAGGCATCGCAGCATCCGTGGCTGCAGCAATACTTCAACGGCAAGCGCGCCCGCGCCGTTGTGGCTAGTGCATGATCCCGACACGTGGAGACCGGTTTTCGGACCAGATCATGCGCCAAAGGGGAATTCGACGGGCTCTGACGCAGGCTGGCTGCGCGAGAGCCTAGGAGCCGATTGATGGAAACGCGGGCGAACTACGTGCTGATCGGAGCGTTCACGCTGGCGGTGATCGCCGCGGCGTTCGGCTTCGTGCTCTGGTTCCAGAGCCTGCACACCATCAAGCAGCGCAGCCCCTTGCGGGTGATCTTCGAAGGTCCCGCATCAGGCCTGCGCAACGGCGGCAGCGTCAATTTCAACGGTATTAGAGTAGGTGAAGTGATCTCGGTGAAGCTCGACAACCCGCGGCGCGTGGTCGCGCTGGCGATGGTCGAGAACAATGCCCCGATCCGCAAGGACACCCATGTCGGCCTGGAATTCCAGGGCCTCACCGGCGTCGCCGCGATCTCGCTGCGCGGCGGCGAGGAGGCGGCCCCGCCGGTGCCGCTCGACGAGGACGGCATCCCGGTGCTGACCGCCGATCCAAACTCGCTGCAAGACGTCACCGAGGCGATCCGCGCCACCCTGCAGAATGTCAATCGCATCGTTGCCGACAATCAGGAGTCGGTGAAGAACTCACTCAGGAACCTCGAGACCTTCACCTCGGCGCTGGCGCGCAACTCCGAGAAGATCGACAATGTCATGCTCAAGGTCGACGGCGTGATGGGCAAGGCCGACAGCCTGATGCTCGGGCTGAACGCGATTGCCGGCGGCAACAATGGCGGCGAGCTCAATCTGATGGTGAAGTCGATCCGCGAGCTTGCCGAGGATCTCGACAAACGTTCCAACGCGCTGATCCTCGACGGCCGCAGGACGCTGTCCGACATCAGCCGCGCCGTCAACAATTTCGACCGCAACCCGAGCCGGGTGATCTTCGGCGGCAGCAACAACAGCGTGCCGGAGCCCGCGCCGGCCCCCGTAGCGCCAGGGCCGAGGCGGCGACAGTGATGTGATGAGCGAATGGTGAGTGGCGAGTGGCGAATAGGGGTTTGTTGCACGCTGCTTGCGATGTCATTCCGGGGCGGTCCGCAGGACCGAACCTCAGGCGCGCATTGCGCGCCATGGTTCGATGCTTCGCATCGCCCCGGAATGACGGCTGTTGAGGCCGTCGAGCGCTTCGCAAACCAGATGTCGTTTTTTGCTCGATCTGAGTCTCGGAGCGAGAAAGACCAGTAGTTGCTCTACGGATTTTGGCCCCTTCAGAGTCTATTCTGGTTCCATCGGAGTCATTTGGCCAAGATTAGGGTTCCATCGGAGTCTTTGATTTTCCGGTTCGGTGGCAGCAAATTGGCCGACAGCAGACGGGCAGGGGGAGGCCTCAAGGGATCTCCGGATCTCTAATCGACTTTTACGGATAAAATCGTCAGCTAAATCGACTTTTACGGACAATTGGGCCTTGCGGAACGCGGCTTAATCGAACAATAAGCCACTAATCTAATTTTACGGACAAAATTTGGCCGTTAGTCGAATTTTACGGACAAGGCTGGCGCTTAATCGACTTATACGGACGGAGACTGCAGATGGTGTCGTTCGGGGAAATCCAGATGACGACCGGCGACGACGAGACGGCAAACCGGCAGATCCGTCGCCGGGCCGAGGCCGGAGAGTTGAGACAGATCACCGAGCGCGTCTACACGTCGAACCGTCACGACGATCTGGCCGCCGTCGTGAAACGCAATGCCTGGTACATCCTTCCACACCTCTTCCCGAACACCGTCATGACATCGCGGACGGGCGCGAAAGTCAGCGTGTACCAGCCGGAGAAGAACGGAAAATCGTACGTGTTCCTCACTGGGCCGTACGCGACACGCAACGTCGAGCTTCCCGGAATGGAGGTGAGATTAATTCGTGGGCCGTCAGCGTTGCCCGGCGACACGCCAATGACGACGGCAGACTTTTATGTTCCGTCGCGCGCGCGCACTCTCCTCGAGAATCTCATGCCCTCTCGCTCGCGCGGCGGCATCCAGCGAAATCTCCGCAAAGACGAATTTGAAGAGTACCTCGTCACGCTCCTCGATTCCGGCGGAGCCGAAAATTTCAACGAGATCCGCGATCAGGCGCGTACCTTGGCGCCCCAACTCAAGGCCGAGGAAGAATTCAAGACGCTCGACCGCCTCATGGGAGCACTCCTTGGGACGCAGAAGACCCGGTTCGCAAGTCAGGCTGCCAAAGTGCGGGCATCGGGAGCCGACAAGGTCTGCACCGAACGTCTGCAGGCCCTGTTCTCCCATCTGAAGTCCCTGACTTTCCAGAACCTGCCCGCCTCAAGCGACGGCGCGATCCGTCAGTCGACGGCCTTCATCGAAGCCTATTTCTCTAATTTCATCGAGGGCACGGAATTCACTCCCAAGGAAGCGCAGCGGATCGTCTACAGCGGTCAGGCGCCGGTCAATCGGCCCGCCGACGGTCACGACATCCTTGCGACTTATCGTCTTCTGACCGACGAGCGCGCTTTGAAGGCGAAGCCTTCAAACTACGAGGAATTCGAGAGCATGCTGCGCGCGCGCCATGCGCTCCTTATGGAGGCGCGCCCGGAAAAGCAGCCCGGCAAGTTCAAGACGGCGACGAACAGCGTCGGCGGAGTCCAAATGGTCGCGCCGGACCTTGTCATCGGCACCTTCAAGATCGGCTACGACTTGCTTCAAGGCCTGAGCGAACCATTCGCCCGCGGGCTATTCCTCCACTGTCTCATTGCGGAGGTGCATCCTTTCGATGACGGCAACGGTCGGATGTCGCGTCTCCATTTCACGTCGGAACTGCTGCAGGCCGATCAGGCCCACGTCATTATCCCGACGGTCTTCCGGGACGACTACATCGGAGGCATGCGGTCGCTGACGCGGCGCGGCGATCCGGCGCCGATCACGAGGGCATGTCTTCGAGCCCAGGAGACAACGGCCGCGATTCAGGTGCCAACCGTAGACGATGCGATCATCGCATGGGCTAAGACGAACGCCTTCATGAAGCCCAACGCAAACGCCCGATTGGAGGTCTACGATCCGGCCACCGAAATCGATTGGCGCGGCGAGATGCCGGCGCCGGTCAGCTACTGGGAAGCGGAAGAAAATCCGGGATCGATCCTTTCGCCGGGCTCCCTGAGCCGGTAAACATCAGCCGCAGCAGCAGCGCGAGGAGTGGCCAAAAGTCGGGAGCTCGGAAAGCGAACAGGATCAGCGAGAGCCGACTGGCTGCACTGCAGCGCCCCGCTGCCTGCCTTTGTCTATTGTGCTGCAAGAGGACCCACTCAGTTGTGAGCCTTTCGCAGTATGAGAGGCAACACCCCGCCGACGCGGAGGATCTCGCACTCAAGATGAGTTTCGATCGCGGCGGTTGCGACAAAGCGTGCGATCTGAGTGCCATCTCGCACGATACGCACCACGACATCAGCCCGTGGTTGGATCGCTTCGGTTGGGGCAATCGATCTCGAGGCTATAAGTCGGTCTAAGTCCGAGGTCCCGCGGCCGACGATCGGCAGGCATACGCGGCGGTAGTACTCCCGTGCCGATCAGGTTGGAGCGGTGGATTCGCTCGAAGCTTGACGCCAGCACGGCGCGAACACCGAGCAGCGCAACGCCCTTGGCGGCCCAATCGCGTGACGAGCCCATGCCGTAGCGTTCGCCGGCCACGATCACGACCGAGCGGCTCTCCTAGGCATATCGCTCGGCAGCAAGTCGAAGCGAGACCTGTTCGCCGGAACCGGCGTGAATCGTCGTGCCCGGTGCAGATCGGGACCGATCAGGTTGCGCACGCTCTTGTTGGTGAACAGCCCGCGCAGCATCACCTCCCAATTTCCCCGGCGCGAGGCGTGTCGGGGGCCGCGAACGCTGCCCAATCGGCGCTTGCTTCCGCGGCATCATAGGCGTGGCTGTAGTCGCTCGTTTCGCGCGCGGGCGCGAGTGCGGTATCTATCTCACGACCGGTCGGCCAGAGATCGGCGAGGCGGACTTCGGTACCGGCCGCATTTCGCGCAATGGGATCGCGCAGGATGTCGCGCGTGGCGTCACCGGCGATTGCAAAAGCAACTCGTGCGACCGGCCGGTCTGTAATCGAGAAGAATCTACCGGCCAATCTCGCCCAAAAACAAAAACGGAGGCCTTCCGGCCTCCGTTTTCCATTCGCTACTTGCTATTCGCCAATTCAGCCCAGGCGTCCCGCGGCATGCGCGAGCAGGGTGTAGACCAGCCCCGTCTCCGAGGTCAGGTGGTTGCGCAGTTCCTGCGGGCTGCGGCCGTCGCGGGCCACCTCGTCGAGCAGACGCTCGAACTCGGCGATGTAGCGGTCGACCGTCTGCTTGAAGCCGCGGTCGGAGCGATACTTCCGAGCTACCTCATCGAAGGCCTTCTGGCCGGCCGGCGTGTAGAGGCGCTTGTTGAACGCCTTGTTCTCGCCGCGCTGGTAGCGATCCCACATTTCGGCAGCCAAGTTGCGGTCCATCAGCCGGGCGATGTCGAGCGACAGCGATTCCAGCGGATTGGCGGCGGCCTGCGGCGCCGGGCGTGGCCGCTGCGCCTCGCGGCTCGGGGCGGGCGGCGGCGGGGCGTCGCTGCGGTTGAGCAGGTCGGACAGCCAACCATCGCCGCGGCCATTGTCGGGGCCCGCGGGGCTGACCGGCGGCGCTTCGGTCCGGCGCGAGGACGGCATGCCCAAGTTCTGCATACCAAGGTCCGGCGGCGGCAGCGTCGACGCGCTGTTGCCGTTGTCGCGCATGCGCACCTCGCCGCGACCGCCGCCGGCCGCCGCCGCCATCAGCGGTTCCTCCTGGCGAACGCTGCCGCGGTTGCCGCTGACGACGTCGAGCCCGCGGCCGTGATGCGCCACGATGCGGTTGAGCTCGGCCAGCGCTTCGATCTGGTCGACGATCACCTTGCGCATCTGCGCGGTGTTCTCGGCGGCTTCCTGCGGCATTTCGAGCACACCGCGGCGCAGCTCGTTGCGGGTGGCTTCGAGCTCGTTGTGCATCTCGGTCGCCATCTGCTTCATCGCCGTGACCATCGCGGAGAACTTCTCCGTCGATTCCTTGAACATCGCATCGGTCTCGGCGTTGCTCTGCTGGTACAGGTCGTTCATGGCGTCGATCGTCTGCTGACGCTCGTTCTCGGCCGCAAGCCGCACCGCCTCGAACTGCCGGCTGATGGTCGCCGAACCGGCGCCGGCGGTCTCCGCCACCACGCGGGCGATGTCGCGGGCACGCTCTTCGGCCGCGGCCAGCGATTCATCGAGCAGGCCGGTGAAGCGCGACAGCCGCTGGTCGAGATCGGTGGTGCGCAGGTCGATGGTGGTGATCAGCGATTCCAGCTCCGACTTGCGCTCGTTGACGGACGCCGTCGTGGAGCGATTGGCCTGCTCGACCATGGCAGCTGCGTCGATCAGCGCCTTGCCATGGGTTTCGAACTGGCTCGACAGCTGACCGAGGTCCTCCAGCGCGCTGCTGGTCTTGCTGTTGAACACCGTGAGCTGGTCTTCCAGGGTCTGGGTTGCCACGCCGTTGCGCGAGGTGACGTCGTTCATGGCGGACACGAAGTCGGCCACCCGGGTCACCAGCGCACGCTCCAGCGAGTTGAGGTTGTCGTGGGCGCCGGTCAGCACCTCCTGCAGCAGGATGTTGCCCTCGCGCAGCCGCTCGAACAGCGCCACCGTATCGGTGCGCAGGATCTTGCTGGTTTCCTGCATTTCGGTGACCGCCGAGATCGAGACCTGGCGCGACTGGTCGATCGCCGCACGCGAGGCCTGCTCGAGCTCCTTGAGCGACTTCGCCACTGCGCCGGTCGCCTGATCGCCGGCCGAGGTGATGTTGCGCGCGACGTCGCTGCCGTGCGCCGCCATCGACTGCGAGAACGCCTGGCCGCGGGTTTCGATCGCCTTCAGCGCATCGGCTGTCGAGCGATCGATGTCGGTCGCAAGCTGCGTGGTCTTGGCGGTCAGCGCCTCGACCAGCGCGCCGCGGCGGCTGTCGACCATCTGCGACAGGCGGTCGGTCTGTTGCTGCACATAGGTGACGATCTCGTCGGTCTTGCCGGTCATCGCCGATCCGAACGCGCTCGAGGCAGACAGCACCGAACGTTCGATGTCGGCCGCGGTCGACTTGACCTTGGTCGAGACCTCGCTCGACATGTTGACCAGCGCCGCCTGCGCGTTCTGCGCCGAGGTCTGGATGTTGTCGGTGGTCTTGGCCGTGACCGCGCCGAGCGAACGCTCGATATCGGTCGAGAGCGCGCGGATCTGGTTGGCGGCGTCAGTGGAGGTCGCCGCGAACGAGCTCTGGGCCTCGTGGGCGCTGCCGAGGATGGTTTGCGCAGTCTCCGCACTGGCCGCAGTCAGCGTGCGCTCGATCTCGGCCGAGAGGTTGCGGATCTGGTTGGCGGCGTCGGTGGAGGTTGCCGCGAACGAGCTCTGGGCCTCGCGGGCGCTGCCGAGGATGGCCTGCGCGGTTTCCGCACCGGCGGTGGTCAGCGTGCGCTCGATCTCGGCGGAGATCTCGCGGATCTGGCTAGCCGCCTCGGTGGAAGTCGCCGCGAACGAGCTCTGGGCCTCGCGGGCGCTGCCGAGGATGGCTTGCGCGGTTTCCGCACCGGCGGTGGTCAACGTGCGCTCGATCTCGGCGGAGATCTCGCGGATCTGGCTAGCCGCCTCGGTGGAAGTCTCCGCGAACGAGCTCTGGGCCTCGCGGGCGCTGCCAAGAATGGTCTGGGCCGTGTTGGCGCCGACCGCGGTCAAGGTGCGCTCGACATCGATCGCCAGCGACTTGACGTGGTTGGCGGCGTCCGACGACGCCGACACGAGGGCGCTCTGCGCCTCGCGGGCACCGGCGGTGATGGTTTCGGCCGTGCCGGTGCCGGCCATCGACAGCGAACGCTCGACGTCGGCGACGAGCGCCGTCACCTTGGTCGCAGCCTCGGTCGAGGCATTGATCAGCGTATTCTGGGCATCACGCGCACCGGCGGTGATGGCTTCCGCGGTCGCGGCGCCGGCCATCGACAGCGAGCGCTCGATGTCGGCCGCGAGCGTGCGGACCAGGCTGGTGGCTTCGGTGGACGCGTCGGCCAGCGTGCTCTGGGCCTCGCGCGCACTTGCGACGACCGCCTCGGCGGTGGCCGTGCCGGCCGTCGAGAGCGAGTGCTGCAAGTCGGCGGAGAGCGTACGCACCAGATCGGCGGTCTCCGTGGATGCGTCGGCCAGCGTGCTCTGGGCTTCGCGGGCAGAGGCGACCACGGCTTCCGCTGTGGCGGTACCGGCCACCGACAGTGAGCGCTCGACGTCGCCGGCGAGCGACTTGATCTGGCCGGTGACGTCGGTCGACGTCGAGATCAGCGTGGTCTGGGCCTCGCGCGCACCGGTCATGATTGCTTCAGCGGCGGCGGAGCCGGCCATCGACAGCGAATGCTCGACATCGGCGGCCAGCGACTTGACCTGGCCTGCGGCCTCGGCGGAGGCGGTGACCAGCGTGGTCTGCGCTTCGCGGGCGCCCGACAGCACGGACGCTGCGGTGGCGCTGCCGGCGGCCTGCAGCGTGCGCTCCACGTCGGCCGACAGGGCCTTGATCTGGGAGGCGACGTCGCCGGAGGAGGAGACCAGCGAGGCCTGCGCGTCGCGGGCGCTGGTGAGGATCGAATTGGCGGCGCTGGTGCCAACGGCGGTCAGCACGGCCTCGACCTCGGACGAGGTCAGCTTGAGCTGCGCCCCGACGTCGGTGGACACGGTGAGCAGCGACTGTTGCGCGGTACGCGCACCGGTCTGGATGGTCTCGCTGGTGTTGACCACGAGGTTCGTCAGCGAGCGCTCGGCGTCCTCGACATGAGACTTGATGCTCGACGACAGCAGCTCCGCGCGAGCCATCAGGTCGTCGCTCGCCTGGCGGCCGCTGCTCTCGATGCGGCCTGCGACGGCCTCGACGCGCGAGCCGAGCAGATCCTCGAACTGCGCGACGCGGGTGTCGATGTCGTTGGCGATCGCGCCGACGCGGGTTTCGATACCCTGCTGGACGTCGACGAAGCGCGCCGAGATGGTGTCGGTCAGGCGCGCGCTATGACCGTTGATGGTCTCGGCGAGGCGGTCGCTGTGGCCGTTGATGGTCTCGCTGACACCGTTGATGCGATGGTCGACCGCGGCGATCGCCTGCACGGTGCCCTCGGTCAGGGTCGTGGTGAGCAGGCCGAGCCGCGAGTCGATCGACTGGATCGCCTGAGCGGCGCCTTCGGTCAGCGAGGTCGCGAGCGTGCCGAGATGGCCGTCGATGGAGGCCGTGACGGATTTCGCACGGCTCTCGAAGGTGACTTCGAGCGTCTTCAGGCGGTCATCGATGGTGCCATCCAGCAAGCTGAGGTGGCCGTCGAGCGAGCCGATCCTGCTGGCGAGGGAACTGTCGAGGGAACCGATCTTGCTGGCGAGCGAGCTGTCGAAGGTCGAGAGCTTGTTGTCCAGCGAGGCGTCGAGATTGGTGACGCGGTCGCCGAGCGTGGTCTCGAACTTCAGCAGGCGCTGGTCGAGCGAGGCGGTGATCTCGCCGCCGTTCGAGCTGACGCGATGATCGAAGGTGTCGACATAGGTCTTCAGGCTGTCGGCGATGTCCTGGGTCCGCTGGCCCATGCGCTCGACGATGTCGCCGCCGAAGGTCTTCACCGTGCGGTCGAATTCCGAGATGTGGCGCGTGATCAGCGCGCCGAGCGTGCCGGAGTCGCGGGCGAAACGCTCGGCAAGCTCGCTGCCGTGATTCTTCACCAGCTCGTCGAATGCGCTCATCTGCAGCGACAGCGAGTCGTGCGCGGTCTCGGTCTGGCTCACGACCCTGGCGACCAGCGAATTGACGGTGACGTCGAGCGCCTCGCTCGCCTTGTCGCCGCTCGTCATGATCTGGCCGGCGAGGCGGTTGCCGGCGTCGTCGATCTTGCTGACGAGGTCGTTGCTGCGCAGCTCGAGCTCCAGCAGCAGCGAGTCGGCGGAGTTCTTGAGCGAGTCGTGGACCTGCTCGGTGCGGTCAGAGATGCCGTCGACGATGGCCGACGACCGCTGCTCGAAGTCGCCGGTGATGCGGTCGACGCGCTCGTTCAGCATCTCGTGGATGCGATCGGCGAGGTCGACGAATTCGTCGTGAACGTGGCCGGTCTTGAAGTTGAGGCTGGTGGTGAGCCGCTCGGACGCTTCGAGCACGGCACGCGTGGTCTCGGCGCTGGCTTCCTCGAGGCGGTCGAGCAGGTCGCCGCCGCGCTCGCCGAGCGCGAGGATCATGTTGTCGCCGGCATGGCTCAGCGCGGTCGTGATGTGCTGGCCGCGCTCTTCCAGCGCGCCGGTGATGCTCTTTGCGACCTCGTCGACGCGCGAGGCGATCGCATCCGAGATCAGCGCGATGTCATGGCGCAGGTCGATCTGCACGCCGGAGATCGCGCTGCGCACCTGCTCGGCCTGGCCGACCAGATTGTCGCGCTGGTGGGCGATGTCCTGCAGCAGCGCGCGGATGCGCACTTCGTTGTCGGAATAGGCGCGCTCCAGCGCCGCGACCTCGTTGGCGACGAGGGTTTCGAGTTCGCCAGCGCGCGCGATCGCACGCTCGACGCCGTCGCCCATCGCCGCGACCTCGCGGCGGATCGCCTGGCCGACCGTGACCATGGAATCGGCGGCGGCGTTTTCAGGCTCGGAGAAACGGATCGCGACCTGGGCCATCGATTGCGCGATCATCTGCATTTCCTGGCCGCGCCAGGCGAGGCTCGCGAGGAAATAGAACAGCAGAATCGGCGCGAGGAAGAGGGCGGCGAGACCTGCGAACATCAGGACGCCGCTGCCCTGGGCCATCCCGGCTTGCAGCGACGGCAGGAAGGCAACGGTGAGGATGATGCAGCCGAGCAGCCAGACACCGGCGGCGATCGATGCGAACACAAAGGCGTTGCGGGCGGGGCGGCCCTTGCGCAGCGACTGAAGAAGCTGGCCGATGGTTTCGCGATCGTCATTGGCGGCGCGGCGCGGCGCGCGCGGCTCCTCGATCGGATCGAACGCGGAGCGGTCTGTGCTCGGGCGCGGCTCGAACGCCGTCGCCGAGAAGTCGGGCGAAGCGGGCGGAAGGCTCGGCACGGCCTGCTCGTTGGTGGCGTCTGATTTTTCGGCGCCCTGTTCGTTGATGTTGAGGGCTTCCTGAATCGCAGAAAGCGCGACTTCGGTGGGATCTTTGACCTTCTTTGGAGTGTTCGCCATCTGAGCCCTCTACTATTTTACGCGCGGCGAACTTGCGAACGCCCCCCGCAAGCTCGAGCCTGTGCCCAAAGCGGAACGCAAGCGTGCCCGTCGGCGGCTTGTCCGCTACATCCGCAAACATCCTATTGGCTGAGCGATGCGAATGAAATGCTTGCGATTAATACTTTCTTAATCATCGTTAACAGCTTTAAGCCATAAGGCCTTATGGGTACTGGAAATTCCTGTCGAACCGCGCCAATTGTGTCGAGATATTGTCCGAAATCGGGCCGATTTGCAGATGATCCCGACAACAATCCGTTAACCAGTTTCATGATTGGCTAGGCCGATAAGCCGCCGGGAAGTGCCCTGCGGGGACGACAGGGACTGGCCATGCCGCTTCATCTCGAACGGGTTGAATGGACGCAATCGCCGCCGCTCGCGCCGGGCAACGGTCCGATCGATCTCGACCACCTCCAGCGCATGACGCTGGGCGACCCGGGTCTCGAGCGGGAAGTGCTGGCGATGTTCTCGGCCCAGTCGGCCAGGATCCTGGGTGAACTGATGGCGTTGCCGGCCGAGGCCGCGACCCATGCCCACACCCTGAAGGGGTCGGCGCGCGCGATCGGAGCTTTCGGCGTGGCCGACGCCGCAGCCCGGCTGGAAACGGCGCTGTCCTCCGGTTCCGACCCGTCCCAGCCGCTTGCCGAACTCGGGACGGTGATTGCCGAGGCGCGCGCTGCGATCGACTTGATCCTGCATCGGTCCTAGGGAAACCCCTCAAGGGGCCCGCCAAAGGGGGCGATGGCCCATCCGAAACCGGCCGGCAGGTTTTCGGTCCCCGCCGCTAGCGCTGTGCGGATCGACCCGTTATAGGACTGCCGGGGACCTTTCCATCTATTGTCCGGCGCATTCCGGCAGCACGAGCGATCATGGCCAAAATCCACTTTATCGACCATTCCGGCGAGAAACGCACCATTGAGATCGAGAACGGCGCGACCGTTATGGAAGGGGCGATCCGCAACGGCATCCCCGGCATTGAAGCCGAATGCGGCGGGGCCTGCGCCTGTGCGACCTGCCACGTCTATGTCGATGAAGCCTGGCGCGAGAAGGTCGGTCCTCCGTCGCCGATGGAGGAGGACATGCTGGACTTCGGTTTCGACGTGCGGCCGAACTCGCGGCTGTCCTGCCAGATCAAGGTGACCGACGAGCTTGACGGTCTTGTCGTGTCGACGCCCGAGCGGCAGGCCTAAGGCCTTTGAGCATGATCTTCGCGCAAACGCTTGGCGTTTGTCGCGAGGGAAAACCGCTTCACACTTTCCCGGATCATGCTCTATTCGCCGTCCGGATTCACGCCGCGGCGAACCCAGCGTCGAAAGTTCTCTTTGACCTCGGCCGGCAAGGGCGTCGGCCTGCGGGTCGCCTCGTCGATCATGACGGTCACGGCCCGCGCCGACGCCACGCATTTCCCTTCTGAAAACACCACCTGATCGAAGCTGGTCGAGGTCCGCCCGAATTTCACGAGGCCGAGCCCGAGCTCGATCTCGCCCGGCCAGTGCAGCTCGGCGCGGAAATGGATGTCGAGGCGCACCATGATCCAGCCGAGCCCGGACGGCATCAGCCCCATGCTGCGGTCCTTCACCAGCGTGACGCGGCCGGTCTCGAAATATGTTGCATAGACCGCATTGTTGACGTGCCCGTTCGGATCGAGATCGGCAAAGCGCACGTTGTCGGTGAGGCGATAGGGGAAGTCTTCCAGGCGCAGCGTATCGTCGGCGCGGATCGGGGCGTTCACGAGGGGTCTCCGTCAGTTTCCCGCCCATACAGCCGACTTGCTGAAGCTCGGCAAGGGGTTGCCGCGCCAGCCTCTGCCCCTATTATGCATGTCACGATCCGGCATCACCTCGTGGCTGGACAGGCGGCGGCCGTCCCAGTCAATTTCAACTGAAAAGAAGCGGATATGAGCGAAGCGATTAAAACCGATGTGCTGATTATTGGCGCAGGTCCCTGCGGACTGTTCGCCGTGTTCGAACTTGGCCTGCTCGACATGAAGGCGCACCTGGTCGACATCCTCGACAAGATCGGCGGCCAGTGCGCCGAACTCTATCCGGAAAAGCCGATCTACGACATTCCCGGCATTCCCTTCGTCACCGGCCAGGGCCTCACCGAGCAGCTGATGGAGCAGATCAAGCCGTTCCATCCGACCTTCCATCTCAACGAGATGGTGGAGACGATCGAGAAGATCGGCGATCCGCTGTTCCGCGTGAAGACCGATGCCGGCAAGGAGTTCGAGGCCAAGGTGGTGGTGATCTCCGCCGGCGGTGGCTCGTTCCAGCCGAAGCGGCCGCCGGTGCCCGGCATCGAAGCCTATGAGGGGACATCGGTGCACTACGCCGTGCGCAAGATGGAGCAGTTCCGCGACAAGAGCATCCTGATCGTCGGCGGCGGCGATTCCGCGCTCGACTGGACGCTCAATCTGCATCCGATCGCCAAGCGCATCACGCTGCTGCACCGGCGCGACGATTTCCGCGCGGCGCCCCACAGTGTCGAGCAGATGCGCGCGCTGGTCGCCGACGGCAAAATGGATCTGAAGATCGGCCAGGTCACCGGGCTGGAAGGCGCGAGCGGTCAGCTCTCGGGCGCGACCGTGAAGGGCAACGACAATTCGGTCTCGACCGTCGCCTGCGATACGATGCTGCCGTTCTTCGGGCTCACCATGAAGCTCGGCCCGGTCGCGAACTGGGGCGTGGCGCTGGAGAACAATCTGGTGCCGGTCGACACCGCGGCGTTCGAGAGCAACGTTCCCGGCATCTTCGCGATCGGCGACATCAACACCTATCCGGGCAAGCTGAAGCTGATCCTCTCCGGCTTCCATGAAGGTGCGCTGATGGCGCAGAAGGCGCACCGCTATGTCTATCCGGACAAGCGGCTGGTGTTCCAGTACACGACCTCGTCATCGAGCTTGCAGAAGAAGCTCGGCGTGAGCTGATTGCAGCCGAATTGTGACCGGCAGAAGCGGCGCGGACGTCTCCGGCATGACGCGGGGTACTAGAACACTCCGCGAAATGGACGTAGACTCCGAGCATCAGTTTGTCGGTTGATCAGGTGATGACGATGCGGAACACGCTATCCAGACTTCGGCTGATCTTCGCAATCGCAACGGCGCTCATCGTTGCGATTCCATTTGCGGCCTCGGCCGCGGAGCCCTCCGCCGCCGGCCTGTGGCAGAAGGTTGAGGACGGCAGGACATCCGGGTGGTTTCTGATCGTAGACCACAGCGGCATTTTCGAAGGCGTGATCGCCAAGATGTTTCCCGAGGCCGACGATTCACCCAATCCCGTCTGCACGAAATGCACCGACGATCGCAAGAACGCGCCCTGGCTTGGACTGTCCTTCATCCGCGACATGAAGCGCGCGGGCCTGAAATACGAGAACGGCAACGTGCTCGATCCGCGCGATGGCAAGGTCTACAAGGCGAAGATGACGCTGAGCCCCGACGGGCAGACGCTGACCATGCGCGGCTATGTCGGCATCTCGCTGTTTGGCAAGGACGAGGTTTGGACCCGGCTGCCTGACTCCGCGATGGCCCAGCTTGATCCGGCGATCGTCGCCAAATACATGCCGTCGGTCGCGGCAGTGAGGACGCCAGCGCCACCACCGACGCCGATGACGAAACGGCACTAGGGAATCGGAATCGCGCGCGTCCTTGTTTGGACACGCTCCATTGAGCGCTCATGTCCAGGTAGCGTGAACCTTAACGCTGCTCCGGCGCAGCCGGCACAGGCAGTGGCGCAACCGGTTCCGAAATGATTTCCGGCACGACATTGTCGAGCTGCAGCACGCTGGCGGCGGCGGGCACGGCGGCATCCGCCATCGCTGCGTGTCCTTCGGCGGTCGGGTGCACGGCGCCGCCGTAAACGGCCGAAAGGATGCCCCACGTCGCGTCGTGGATATCGGTCGGCTGCATCGAGGCCGGCAGGGCCTGCGGATAGGTCATCGCAGCGAAATAGCTGTCATTGGCATCGCGGATCCAGCGCGCGCGCGGCAGGTAGGCGCGATAGTCGCCCGCGCTGCGACCGCATTTGAGCGGCTGGTTCGCCGCGGCGACGATGTCGGACACGAAGCTGTCGCCATTGGCGGAGAAGCAGTCGCGGTCGAACTCCGGATCGGTCGACGCACGCGCGCAGAAGCCGTGGCTGGCAAACGCGTCCTGGTGCGCATCGACGAACGTCATGCGATCGGTCTGCGGATCGCGGCAGATGGTGCCGGACTGGCATAGCGCGAGCGCCTTGAGCTGCGGCAGGAACTCGTTCTGCACGAAACTCGAGACGGTTGCGAGCCGCTGCGGATCGGCGTTGAAGGAGGGGTGGATGTCAAAGCCGGCGCGGCCGCCGGGGCAGGGCGTTCCGCCATTGGTCAGTGCCGGATTGGCATAGGCCGTATAGATGACCCGCGACAGGTCGCCGCCGACCAGCGGCTTCAGCGCATCGCGCAGCCTGGCGAACCCGGACGGCAGATCGCGCGCCAGCGCCGAGCGGGCATCGTCGACCGAGGCCAGCGAGCCGCTGCGCTTGAACAGTGTGCGCTCGGTCGGCGTGTCGACGATCACGTCGGCGACAAGACCTGAGAAGTAGATGTCGTTGGCGCCGATCGACAGCAGCACGAGGTCGAGCGTGCGGTCCGGCTGGCGGCGCTTTGCGGCCGCCAGCGCCGCGCGCAGCTCGGCGAGTTGGCCGTTGACGGAGCCCGAACAGGTGTTGGCGGTCTTCGTCGGCAGGCACTCGCGCGCCTGCTGCGAACCGAACAGGCCATCGGCAATGGTGGCGCCGGTGCAGGCCAGCGGCAGATAAGTCACCGCGATGTGCGGATATTGCACGGCGAGCGCCAGCGCGGTGCGGGTTTGGTAGCTGTAGAGCGAGCGATGGCAGGCCGAATTGAACCATAGCGCGCTGTGGCGCTGCCAGTTCGACAGGCTGTCCGGCGCCTCGCAGGCGCGCCCGCCCTTGTAGCCGGCGCGGCTCGGCCGGTAGTATTGGGCACCGCCGAGATAGGAGCGGAAGCAGAAGCCGTCGTCGGACAGCGCGATCGCGCGGTCTGGATTGCCCTCGCCGGAGGCGATGCTGTCACCCAGGCCGGCGATGAAGAAATCACGCACCGCGATCTGGGTCGTGACACGCTGGTTTGCCTCCGAGCCGCTCGCGACGTCGACGGTCGCGACCGTGGTACGCCCGTAGCGGACGCGTAGATTAACCGGTTCGGCGCAATCGAACGTCGAGGATTGCGGCCCGTCGCCGTCGTCGAACGACCAGGCGCAGGTCGCGCCGACCGGAACCGGACCTGTAAGGCGGACGACGATCGCGTGGTCGATCGGCGTCAGGTAGCTTTCCTTGACGTTGTCGCGGGTGCAGGGCTCGCTGACGCGGCCTTGCAGGTCGATACAGAGCCGGTTGACCGTATTGCGCGCCCAGCCGCGGCCATCGCTTTGCAGTTCCAGGGCCCGCTCGGAGTCCAACACGCTGCGGCCGAGCCCGCTCTCGACATGGAGGCGGAAGTCGCGCTCCTCGCGGAACAGGCGGAAGCGGTTGCGAACCTCCCAGGAGATCTGCAACGGGTTGTCCTGGGCTTCCGCGGCCGATGCGATGACCGCGGATAGCGCGCTGCCGAGCAGCGCTGCGCAGACCGTCAAACGAAACGAAAATCGAGCCAAAAAACGAACCATGGCGCGTTTGACGTCAACGGTAAGGCAAAAATAAGAGAACGGGGTTGAGGGGATAAAAAACCCTGCAAGGGGGTGATAACGTCGCTGTTACCTCTTCAGCCGCCGAATCCGCTGCTGTCGGCTTTCGATCGGCTGCCGCACGGTCGCCGAAGCCGTGCAGGCCTGGCTAAGTCGCTTACGTTCCTGCCAGGGCTGCACCACGTTGAGCCAGAGCTCGCGCATGCCCATGATCGAGATCGAGATCCCGAAGGGGATCAGGAAATAGAGGACGCGGAACACGACCAGCGTCGCCAGCAACTGTTCCTTGCTGAATTCCGGCAGCGCCACCAGCATCGCGGCATCGAACACGCCGATCGAGCCGGGGGCGTGGCTGGCGAAGCCGAGCAGGGTGGCCAGGATGAACACGACCGCCAGCGAAACGAAGTCGATATACGGCTCGGTCGGCATCAGCAGGTACATCGCGAGCGCGCAGAAGCCGAGATCGACCACGCCAATGAGGACCTGCAGCAGCGTCAGCTTCGCCGAGGGCAATACTACCTTCCAGCCGTTCTGGCCGAGTTCGCGACGCTTGTCGCCGGTGAGGAGCCAGACGAAATAGGCGGCGATGCCGGCAAGGCAGCCGATCGCGATCAGCCGGTTCATCGCAGGCGGCAGCAGGTCCATCGCCGATGCCGCGGCAGGGTGCCAGGCCATGCCGAAACCCAGCACGAACAGGTTGCCGAGCCAGAACGTCAGCCCCGACAGGAAGCAGATCTTGGCGACGTCGATCGCGGTCAGGCTGTAGTCGGAATAGATCCGGAACCGGATCGCGCCGCCCGTGAAGACGGTCGCGCCGATATTGTGGCCAATCGTGTAGCTGGTGAAGCTCGACAGCGCTGCAATGCGGTAGGGGACGTGGTTCTTGCCGATCGTGCGCAGCGCAAAGAAATCATAGAAGGTCAGCGTGCAGAAGGCGCCGACGACGCAGAGGGCAGCCAGCGCGATCCGGTGCGGCGCGATGTTGGTCAGCGCGGTGAGGATGACACCGGTATCGACGCCCTTCAGGGTCCGGACCAGCGTCGTGACCGCAAACGCGATGATGAGCACACTCGCAGCGATCCCGAGCCGTTTCCAGCCGATCTGTTCCTTGAAGCCACGCCCGAGCGTGGTCAGCAGCCGATGCATTCATCCTCCCGGCGGGCGGCAATTTCAGTGGGACCCGGTCACGGATGGCGACGGGTGACGGGCAGACGCACCGTGCGCGATGACCCATAAGGCAAAACCGATGCGTTGTGCAGTCCTTGACAAGCCAAGCTTCGGCTCCCGTCGGTCGTCATTGTCATATTGGCTACATATGATGTCGTCTTGTGGAATGTGAGTCGCATGTAAGGCATTTGCCGCCGTCAGTTCACCGCACGTTCTGGTGTTCCGGCCGGTTTCCTCCACATTTTTTTCATATTTGCCGCAGCGGCTGGTCTGCCGCCCCAATTCTCGAATGGACGATATGCATGAGAGTGGGGTCGCGCCACCAGCCCCGTTTACCAAGGCGACAAGTCGGCGCGCACACATGCCTGCAGGGGGATGTGCGGCCCCCGGCCGGGAAGCGACCGATATCGTGCCGGTCCGTTGGTTTATTGAGGCAAAACGACGCGCGATCCGGAGCCCGCCCGCGCGTCGACCGACGGCAGGATGACACACTTCGGTGTAAAGCGAAGTATTCCGTCGAAACAGATGCCTATGTGCTGCATTGGTAGCCACGATCGAGGTGAGCCATGCAACGCATATCCCCGCGCGTCCACTCCGAGCCGGAACAACGCGCAGCCTCCCGCCCCGAGCAGACCAGGCTTGCGACGACCCTGACGCTTGCCGCGATGAGCCTCGGCTACGGCGTCGTGCAGCTCGACGTCACCATCGTCAACACCGCACTCAATGCCATCGGCACCTCGCTCGGCGGCGGCGTTGCCGAACTGCAATGGGTGGTGAGCGCCTACACGGTCGCCTTCGCCGCCTTCATCCTGACTGCGGGCGCGCTCGGCGATCGCATCGGCGCCAAGCGCATCTTCATGGCCGGGTTCGCGCTCTTCACCGCGGCTTCGGTTGGCTGCGCATTTGCGCCTGATGCCGTGATGCTGATCGCGGCACGCTGCGTGCAGGGACTGGCCGCGGCCATCCTGGTGCCGAACTCGCTCGCGCTGCTGCGCCATGCCTATGCGGACGAGAAGGCGCGCGGACGCGCCGTCGGTATCTGGGCCGCAGGCGCGAGTCTTGCGCTGACCGCCGGCCCGCTCGTCGGCGGTGGCTTGATCGCGCTGGTCGGCTGGCGTGCGATCTTCCTGGTCAATTTGCCGATCGGACTTGCCGGTTTGTGGCTCGCCTGGCGCCATGCCGGCGAAACCACGCGCCACCTGCAGCACGAGCTCGACCTGCCGGGCCAGCTCGCCGCGGTCGCCGCCCTCGGCACGCTGGCCGGTGCGCTCATCGAAGGCGGCGCACTTGGCTGGAGCAGTCCATTCGTGGTCGCAGGCTTCGTTCTGGCGGCGGTCTTCGCGATGCTGTTCGTCTGGCGCGAGTCGCGCGCGGCCCAGCCGATGCTGCCGCTGTCGCTGTTCCGGCAGCGGATATTCGCCCTGACCTCGCTGGTCGGCCTGCTCGTCAATGTCGCCTTCTACGGTCTGATCTTCGTGGTCAGCCTTTACTTCCAGCAGGTCAACGGCCTGTCGGCGTTCGAGACGGGTCTTGCTTTCGTGCCAATGCTGGGAGCGGTCCTGCCGGTCAACCTGATCGCGCCGCGCGTTGCGGAGCGGATCGGCGCGGTTGCGACCATCGCGCTCGGCACCGTGCTGGCGGCCGCCGGGTGTCTGGCGATGCTCGGCATCGATCGCGACACGAGCTATCTGGCGATCTGCCTGCAACTGATCGCGATGAGCGGCGGGCTGGGCCTTCTGGTGCCGCCGCTGACATCCACGCTGCTCGGCAGCGTCGAGCCGCAGCGCTCGGGCATCGCGGCCGGCGTGCTGAACGCCACGCGGCAGACCGGCAGCGTGCTCGGTGTCGCGCTGTTCGGGTCGCTGGTCAGCCGGTCCTCGGCCTTCATCACCGGCCTGCATGCCTCGCTCCTCATCTCGGCCGGCGTGCTGCTGACGGCGGGCGCGATGATCTGGGTCGGCGCATCATCACAAGCGCGGCAATGGTCGAGGCAGGTGATTGCAGAGTAGCGGCTGTGTGACGCTCAGCGCCAACTCCCGCGACCCGACCGGGTTGGACGAAGCCTTGTCGCGCCGTTCAAACCTTTCTTCACCATGCGCGGAGTCCCGCTGCACGGAGTTACCGTTCGTACACGAATGGGATCGCCTTTATAGGTCTATAACGGGGGCCTATAATGTATCGCGTTCTGACCTGTCTCACCTTGGAGCATGACTGGCGGCTGGTCGTCCTTGGCGGGGTGATCTGCATGCTCGCCAGCGCAGTCGCGATCAGTCTGTTTCATCGCGCCCGTGCCGCGGACGGCCGCGCGCGCGATATCTGGATAGGCCTTGATGCGGCGGTGGGCGGTTGCGGCATTTGGGCCACCCATTTTGTCGCCATGCTGGCCTATGATCCCGGCGTTGGCGCCGGCTACAGTATCCCGATCACCCTCATGTCGCTGGTGCTTGCCGTGGCCGTCCTGGCCGTCGGGCTTTCCGTCGCCTCGTTGGACGGGCGTTGGTGGACGGTCGCAGCCGGCGGCGCGATCGTCGGCGCCGGTGTCGCGGCGATGCACTATACCGGCATGTTGGGGCTCGAATTGCCGGCACGCATCGTTTGGTCGCCGAGCATCGTCGTGGCTTCGATCGCCTTCGGAGGCGTGTTTGCAGCGCTTGCGCTGATCGTCGCCGCCCGCGGTGAGAGCTTCGGCCATACCGCCACCGCAACCGGCCTGCTGACGATTGCGATCGTCTCGCATCACTTCACGGCGATGGGCGCGGTCACCGTGATCCCCGATCCGACCGTCGTTGCCGACGGACTGACGATCTCGCCGTCGGTGCTGTCGTTCATGACCGCCGTTGCGGCCTTCGCCATTCTCGGTATTTCGCTGATCGCAGCCATTCTCGACCGTCGCGCCAAGACCGAGCTTCAGAAGCAGAAGCTGGTGCTGGATACCGCGCTCGAGAACATGTCGCAGGGACTGTGCATGTTCGATGCCGACGGCCGCATCATGCTCTTCAACGAGCGCTACGGCGAGATCATGGGCCGCAGTCGCACGCCGTTGCAGGGACGCCTGCTGATCGACGTGTTGCAGGACCTTCGCTCGCTCGGTGAGTGGGATGGCGATCCGGACGAGTTCTGCGCCGGCCTGATCGCCGAGGCGAAGGCGGGCAATACCGCGACGCGGATCATCAGTCGCAACGGACGGGCCATCCGTGTCGTCGACCAGCCGATGAAAGGGGGCGGATGGGTTGCGACCTTCGAGGACATTACCGAGTGGCAGCAGGCCCAGGAGCAGATTTCGCACATGGCGCGGCATGATGCACTGACCAATCTGCCGAACCGGACACTGTTCCGTGAGCAGCTCGAGAAGGCGCTGCGTCTCGCCAAGCGCTCCGACCAACTCGCGGCGCTCTGCCTCGATCTCGACCATTTCAAGGAGATCAACGACACGCTCGGACATCCGATCGGCGACGCGCTGCTTCGGGAAGTGGCGCGCCGGCTCGGCGAATGCGTGACCGAGCATGACACTGTAGCACGGCTTGGCGGCGACGAATTCGCCATCGTGCAGTTCTGCAGCAACAGCGAACCATCGGTCGTCTCAGCGCTTGCCAGCCGGATCGTCGAGACGATCTCGGCGCCCTACGAGATCGGTGGGCACCAGCTCGTGATCGGCGTCAGCATCGGGATCTCGCTCGCGCCGGAGGACGGCAAGGATCCCGACGAGCTCCTGCAAAAGGCCGATCTCGCGCTGTACCGCGCCAAGGCCGACGGCCGCGGCACCTACCGCTTCTTCGAGACCGGTATGGACGCACGCGCGCAGGCGCGCCGCATGTTAGAGCGCGACCTGCGCCTGGCGCTGCAACGCAATGAGTTCGAGGTCTACTACCAGCCGATCCGCGACGTCGCGGGCGACCGGATCGTGGCATTCGAGGCGCTGGTGCGCTGGAACCATGCGTTGCGCGGTTTGATCGCGCCGAACAACTTCATTCCGGTGGCCGAGGAGACCGGCCTGATCGTTCCGCTTGGCGAGATCGTGCTACGCAAGGCCTGCGCGGACGCCGCGGGCTGGCCTGAGGACGTTGCCGTGGCGGTCAACCTCTCGCCGGTGCAGTTCAAGAATCCGAACCTGGTGGCGTCGGTGAGGGGCGCGCTGCAAGCGTCCGGACTGGCGGCGGATCGGCTCGAGCTCGAGATCACCGAATCGGTGCTGCTGCAGAACAGCGAGGCGACACTCGCCGTGCTGCACGAGCTGCGCGGGTTCGGCGTCCGGATCTCGCTCGACGATTTCGGCACCGGCTATTCTTCGCTCAGCTATCTGCGCAGCTTTCCCTTCGACAAGATCAAGATCGATCGCTCCTTCGTCACCGACCTCGCGACCCGCGACGAGTCGATGGCGATCGTGCGGGCGGTCACTGGTCTCGGCAAGAGCCTCGGCATTGTGACCACGGCCGAGGGCGTCGAGACCGATACCCAATTCGACCTGCTGCGCCAGGAGGGCTGCACGCAGGCGCAGGGCTATCTGTTCAGCCCGCCGCGGCCAGCGGCCGAGGTGGCGAAGATGTTGCGGAGGACGCCGGAGCGTTCCGTGGCCTGATCGGGAAGCGCATCCGGCGCGTTCTCAAGTGGACGTCGGTTCGCGTGAGGACAGCGCGTCAAAACTGGAGCCTCGGTTCTGATCCAGCCGAACCGAACAATGCGCTAGGTCTTGCGCAGGGCGAAATAGGCGCCGCAAAACGCCATCACCGCGCCAAGGCACAGCGCGGCAAGTCCGGCGAGTACGGCGGAAACGGTCGACACGGAACTGGGCGCCGACGCGGCCTGGCCGGCGCCGGCCAGGATCAGCACGCCGACGACGATCAGGAACTGCCGCATTCGCCGCGGGATCTGGCCTGACGCCGCACTCTGCATCAGGTTGCTGGTGAAGTAGCCGCCCGAGAATCCGACGGTCGCGATCAGCCACCACGCGATCGCCGCGCCTGCTGGCATGAATTCATGCGTGTCGGACCGCCACAGCCCGCCAAGGTCGAGTCCGTAGCGCGCGCCGAGCATGTGCACGGCCAGCGCCAGCAGTACTCCGGATACCATCGCGCCGCCGAGGATCAGGTAGCGCGGAAAATAGATCGTCTCGGCCATGCGTCGCTTGTAGGATAGGCGTGACGTGCCGCGCAAGCTCGCGCACGCGTCTGAACAGGCGGAATGGCGGATTGCCAACAACGTTGCAGGATCGATCGGAGGCGGGCGAGCGCTCACCGGTGCGCTATGCCTACAAGGCCTCCCTGATCGGCTCAGCGCATCAGTTCGAACTGACCGATGCGGGGCTGGCCTGGACGATCTCCGGCAGATCGGGTGTGTGGGACTATTCGGACCTTTCCGCGGTCAAGCTGTCCTATCGCCCGGTGTCGATGCAGCAGCAGCGGTTTCGTGCCGACATCGACAACGCCAAAGGCGGCCGCATCGCAATCCTTTCGACCACCTGGCAAACCGCGACGCTGATCGCGCCGCAAGGGCATCTCTATCGCGACTTCATCGTCGAGCTGCATCGCCGGATGCAGGCGGCCGGCAGCGAAGCCGTGTTGACCGGAGGCCTCGGGCCGAAGACCTATGCTGCGGCACTGGCATTGCTGGCGGGTCTCGCCATTGCGATGACGGGACTGCTGTTGCGTGCGCTGACGACGGCCGAATGGACCGGCGCGCTGTTCCTGCTCGGCTTCGCCGCGTTGTTTGCCTGGCAGGTCGGCGGCTTCATCACGCGCAACCGGCCGCGCCGCTACGACTTCGATCATTTGCCCGAGGCGCTGCTGCCGCCCGCGTCCCGCAACCAAGCGCAATGAAATGTGACTTCGTCTGCGCGCCCACGCGCGGCATCGTCGGCGCGAGATGTCGTGGCCGGGGAGCAGGGGCGTGCAGGATCGAAGTCTGCGGATTCCGTCTGATGACGAGATCGCAGCGATCAATGCACGACACCTGATCGAGACGCCGCTGCGGTCCGCCGATCTGCTGTTCGTGTTCGGCACGCGTATGGACGTCGCCGAGCGGGTGGAGGCGGCAGTCCGGCTCTGGCGTGACGGGTTCGTTCGCTGGTCGATCGTGAGCGGCGGCGTGACGCCAGGCGATCATCGTTCCGAATGCGCGATTATCAAGACCGCGATGGTCGAGCGCGGCATGCCGGCCGAACGTATTCTCGATGAGCACCGCGCGCAGAACACCGGCGAGAACGTGATCTTCTCGCTGCCGGTGATCGACGCCGCACTCGGGCGCAACAACATCAAAGGCGTGATCTGCCTCGGCAATAGCTGGATCGCGCGGCGCTATCCGAAGACGCTGCAGCGGCACTGGCCAGAGGTCGAGAAGATGCTGGTCACGGTCGACACCTTCGCGACGCCGCGCGCTCTGGCACACCGATCCGGAATTCCGCCGCCGCGTCCTGATCGAATGGGACTAGATCGAGCCTTACAAGGCGAACGGCTTCATCGCGGAGTGGCCGGTCGTTTGAGGGAGGCTTTCCCGTCACTCCGTCGAGTCGAAATCCTCTTCCGTCGCGCTCAGCATTCCCGCCAGTGTCCGCAAGCCGACGTCGAGCTGCTCCATCGGCGGTGCCGCAAGGGCGAGCCGTACCGCATTGGGCGCGTGCCCCGGCGTGGCGGCGAAGGTCGTCGACGGCGTTAGCGCGATGTCGCGGCGCGCTGCGGCTGCGACCAGGGTCTGCGAGCGCCAGTGCTGCGGCAAGGTCAGCCAGAGGTGATAGGACTTGGGGTTGGTCTGAACTTCGAAACCGGCCAAATGCTTCGCCGCCATCTGCTGACGGCGGCCGGCATCGATCCGCTTCAGCCGGGACAACTCGGCGGCCGTGCCGTCGGCCATCAGCCGCTGCCCCGCGGCGAAGGCATAGCCCGACGCCGTCCAGCCGCCCGAGCGCACCGCGGCCATGATGCTCTCGCGCAGCCGCGGCGGGGCGACAATGAAGCCGAGCGCCAGCCCCGGCGCCACCTTCTTCGACAGGCTGTCGAGCACGATGCAGCGGTCGGGCGCGAGCGCCGCCAGCGGCATCTCGTCGTCGAGGAACCCGTAGACGCCATCCTCGACAATGACGAGGCCAAGCTTCTCGACTACGCGCAACAGCTCGGCGCGGCGCTCGGCCGGCATGGTGATGCTGAGCGGGTTCTGGATCGTCGGCTGGATATAGAGCGCGGACAGATGCGCCTCGCGGTGCGCCTTCTGGACCGCATCGGGGCGGACGCCATGCTCATCCATCGCGAGCGGCACCAGCGTGATCCCGAGCCGCGCGGCAATGCCCTTGACGAAGGGGTAGGTCAGCGCCTCGACGCCGCAGCGTCCACCTGATGAGACGACGGCGGCGAGCGCTGCGGCGATGCATTGCCGGCCGTTGGCGGTGAACACGATCTGGTCGGGATTCGGCGTCCAGCTCTTCCGGGTGAGGAATTCGGCGGAAATGGTTCGTGCCGCCCGTGTGCCGAAGCTGGTTGCCGGACGCAGCGCGCCCTCGAGCACCTCGGGCCGTTCCAGCCCCTCGAGGCTCTTGGCGATCATCGTGGCCTGGTGCGGCAGCAGTGGATAGTTGAACTCCAAGTCGATGCGGGCGCCGCGCGGCTCTGTGGGCGCTGCGACGCCACGGCGCGCCTCGCCGGACACGAATGTGCCGCGGCCGACTTCGCCGACCACGAGCCCGCGCCGCAGCAGCTCGGTATAGACCCGGCTCGCGGTCGAGACCGCGATCTTGCGTTCATAGGCGAAATGGCGCTGCGGCGGCAGGCGGTCGCCGGCCTTGAGCGCGCCGGAGGCAATCTCGGCGGCGACCGCGTCCGCCAGCTTCAGATACTCGAACCTCGACATTATTGCACCGAGAGCAATGTTTTACTTGCTCCGAGCAATGTACCGGATCATTTAAGAGGGAACAAGCCCGCTATTGCACTGAGGAGAGCGCAAGCACTCCGAAGTCCCTGACGGCGCAGACGCAGAATACGCGTTTGCGTCAAGGGCATCGCTTGGCCGTGCGGGCGCCAAAGGAGATGACAATGACCACGATATCTTCAGCTGCGACGCTGCCCGCGCGGCCTGGTGTGTTGGGCAGATTGCTCCGATTGCTCCGAGGTTGGAGCGATGCAATTGTCACCTATTGGATGCGCCGCGAAGCGATCAAGACGCTGCACGAGCTCGACGACCGGTCCTTGCGCGATATCGGGATCCCACGCTGCCACATCGAGATCGCCGTCGCCGGCAATGTCGACCTGGAGCTCATCCGTATCCGCTGAACTTGCGGGGCGCGGCACTGGCCGCAAGGCTAAAGCGCGATGAGATTGCGTTGAATCGTCAGCGCGCTTTAGCTCCTTGTTTGAGCATGATCTCCGCGCAAACGCGTTCCGCGTTTGTCGCGAGGGAAAACCGCTTCACGCTTTTCCGGATCTAGTGCCGCACCACCAGCACGGAGCATTTGGCGTAGCGCACGACGTGTCCGGCATTCGAGCCTAGGAAATAGGTGCGCATCGCCGGGCGGTGCGACGTCATCACGATCAGGTCGGCCTTCATCGCGGCAGCCTCTTCGAGGATCTCGTGATAGATGCCGCCCTGGCGGACCACCCCCGAGATGCGCGTCGGCTCTATGCCGGATTCGCGCGCCACAATGGCAAGGGCCTCTTCCGATGTTTCGCGCTGCTGGGTGTCAAAATCCGCCGGCACATATTCCGCGAGCATCACCGGTGTCATCGGCAGCACATTGAGCAGGCGGATCGAGCCGTTCCACGTCTTCGCCAGCGTTGCAGCGGTTGCGATCGCCGGCTTCGCCAGATCGGTATCGGCGAGGTCGATCGGCACGAGAATGGACTTGTACATCTGCGCCTCCTGTCCGCGATTGGTCTGGAGCCGTTTCGTCCCTGCGACGCCGTGCCTCTTGTTATCTTGACGCGAACCGGTCCCCTGTCGCGCAGGGGAACTATAGCATGGTGGGGCTGCGATGTCCGCCAATGTCAGCTGCGCGAGGCCTGCTTCAACAGTTTCGGACTGACGAACAGCACGAGCTTGCCGCGGCGGAAGGACACCTCGTTCCAGTCATTGGTCGCGAAGTCGAAGACGGCCAATCCCGAGGTCGGCAGGTTGTGTCTGAGCGCGCGCTTCGCGTCGTCGTCGCCGCTGCCGGTCAGCGTCAGCGCGAGCTCATGCATGCCGGGATTGTGTCCGACCAGCATCAGCCGCTTCGGATCGGTGGCCGAGGCCATCCGGATCGTGGTCAGCAAATGTGTCGGATCCGCGCCGTAGAGTTCCGGCTGGAATTCGACTTTCGGCTGCGGCGTGTGGCCCTTCATTGCGTCGCGCACGATCTCCCAGGTCTGCGTCGCACGGACCGCGGGCGACACAAACACCCGGTCGGGGAACGGCGGATGGTGGGCGATCCAGCCGCCGATCTCCGCTGCATCGCGGTGACCGCGATCGTCGAGACGACGGTCGTGGTCCCGTCCCGACGGCGCGTCGGTTTCGGTCTTGGCGTGACGCAGCAGCAGCAAACGGCGCATGGACTTCCATCTCGATTCGTTCAATCGGAATTAATTCTACAGGCTCATGCCCTGGACAAGGTGACAAGCGCCGCAGCGGTTCGTAAGAAAACGCCATGAGCGAGACTTCCACAAGTGCGGCAGACGGCCCGGATGGGGTGGCCTCGCCGTTCCGCGAGCGCTTGGCGTTCGATCTCGATGTCGACATCTGTGTGGTCGGGGCAGGGCTTGCCGGCCTGACGGTGGCGCGCGAGGCCGCACGGCTCGGCGCAAGCGTCGCCGTGCTCGAGGGCCGCCAAGTCGGCTGGAACGCCTCCGGCCACCATCTCGGCACGGTGATGCCGGGTTTCGGCCTGCCGGTCGCGGACCTGATCGAGCGTGTCGGCCTCGAGGATGCGCGCGAGCTCTGGGCGCTGTCGAAGGAGGGCGCCGAATATGTCCGCGCCACCGCCACCGAAGAATTGATGCCTGGCATCGGCTACAGCGAAGGCGTGCTGGAAGTCTCCAACGTCGATGTCGGCGAGGCGCTGATCGGCCGCCTGCAGATGCTCGCTGAGGATTTCGCGACCGAGGTCGAAGGCTGGCAGGTCGATCGCGTGCGCAGCATGCTCCGGACCGGCCGCTACTTCCACGGCATCCATTATCCGAAGGCGTTCCAGATCGACGGCCGGAAATACGTTCACGGCCTCGCGGATCTGGCGACACGGGCGGGTGCGCGGATCTTCGAGGACACGCCGGTCGTCAGCATCGACTTCTCAGGCATCCGCAAGCGCATCGTGACGCCGTCGGCGCGGCTGCGCGCCGGGCACATCGTGCTCGCGGGCAATGTCCATCTTGGTGCGCCGCTCAAGCGATTGTCGGACACGCTGCTCCCCGTGTGGCGCTACGCCGCGCTGACCGAGCCGCTCGGCGAGCGGCTGGCGGAGACGATCGCCTTTTCGGGCTCGGTGACCGACAGCGACGGCATCGACCATTTCCGTATCGTGGGCGGTGATCGCCTGTTATGGGCCAGTCCGGAAACCACCTGGGACGCGCGGCCGCAGCGCTTCGGCGCCGCAGTGCAACGGCGGATCGCCACGATGTTTCCGCAGCTCGGCAAGGTGCCGATTGTGGAGGTGTTCGGCGGCGCAGTCGGCGTCACCGTGCATGGCATGCCGCAGATCGGCCAGTTGCGCAGAGGCCTGTGGGTGGCGAGCGGCTTCGGCCGGCAGGGGCTCAACACCTCGGCGGCCGCCGGACAGTTGATTGCGCGCAGCATCCTCTGGGGCGACGACCGGTGGCGGCTGTTTTCGCCGTTCGAGCTGGTCTGGGCGGGCGGCGCCACCGGCCGCGTCGCCGGCCATTTTGTCAGCCTGTGGACGAGGGGGGCCTCGTCGGCTGCGGGCGTCCTGGCGCGCTACCGCGAGGGCGCGCGGGCAAGGGAGCGGTCCCGCGAGGCGCGGCTGGCCGAAGCCAATCTCAAAGCGGGAACCAGGGGGCCAATCGGTCGGCCGCCGCCGGGTGCCGTGCGTCTTGCACCACCACGGGCGCCTGCGCCGGTGCCGGACGACGAGCCGTATCCGCACGCCTCGCGAGAAAGTGAGAGGATCCCCGGCGGGCCGGTGTAACGTTGTGCGGCTGCCTTCGTATTTGATGGCGAATAATGGGCCGTCCGCATCGGAGAACATTGATGATCGATCGCCGTATCCTGCTCGCTTCCGTCGCCAGCCTGCTCAGCATCGCCTCTCTCCGCTGGCTGCGCGCCTCGCCGGCGAAGGCCGCCGAGAAGTTCGAGGTCGAGAAGACCGACGCCGAGTGGCGTGCGCAACTCACGCCGCAGCAATATGAGATCCTGCGCAATCAGGGCACCGAGCGGCCGGGATCGAGCCCGCTGCTCAACGAGCATCGCAAGGGCATCTTCGCCTGTGCCGGCTGCGACCTGCCGCTGTTTTCGTCCGACACCAAGTTTGAGAGCGGCACCGGCTGGCCGAGCTTCTATCAGCCGCTGGAGAATGCGGTCGGCACCACCTCCGACCGCACCTTTGGCATGGTGCGCACCGAAGTGCATTGCCGCCGCTGCGGCGGCCATCTCGGCCACGTCTTCGACGATGGCCCGAAGCCGACCGGATTGCGCTACTGCATGGATGGCTTTGCGCTGGTGTTTCACCCGGCCACGCCCTCAGCCACCTGAGGCGTCCTTCCCCGGCAATTGTTGCCGGCCCGGCAATTGTGCCCCGGTCCAACGATCGGGGCTTTTTTTTCAAGCGCATGATTTTGTTACATTTTGTTTCCTGGCACGAGGCTTGCGACATGCTCCGCCGATGCGGCTGATCCTTCAATGACGAGTCGCCGGAATTTGAATTTGGAGAATATGTCATGGGTATCTTCGGCGCTCTCACCACCGCGGTCGGCGGCCTGCGCGCAGGGTCGTATGCGCTCGAAAACATCTCAGGCAACATCGCCAACTCGCAGACCACGGCGTTCAAACGCATCGACACCTCCTTTCTCGATCTCGTCCCGCAGACCGCGCTGACCGCGCAGCTCGCGGGCAGCGTCACCGCGCAGTCCCGCTCCACCAACACGGTGCAGGGCGACGTGCAGTCGGCGTCGGTCGCGACCTTCATGGCGATCAACGGCAACGGCTTCTTTGCAGTGCAGAAGCCCGGCAGCTTCACTGACGGCTCGCCGGTGTTCGACGGCGTCGACCGCTACACCCGCCGCGGCGACTTCCAGCTCAACAAGGACGGCTATCTGGTCAACGGCGCCGGCTATTATCTGGAGGGCGTGCCGATCGATCCGACCACCGGCAATCCCTCGGGCTCGTCGCCGCAGGTGCTACGGTTCAAGAACGATTTCCTGCCGGCGCAGCAGACCACCAAGATCGACTACCGCGCCAACCTCGCGTCCTACCCGCTGACGACCAAGCACGACACTTCGGTTCCAGGTTCCGAACTGATCCGGCCGGGCTCGTTCAGCTCCGGATACAACCCGCTGGTGCTGGGCACGCCCGCGGCGCCCTATACCGATGCCTCGACCACGGGCACGGTCCAGAACAACAAGGCGACGCCCTCAGTGCCGAACACCGGCAATACCGCGCTGTCGGGCACCGCCGGCACTGATTCGATCAACGCCAACTTCGTTGCCGGTGACACCATCACGGTTGACGGCACGGTCATCACCTTCGTCGCGTCAGGCGCCACCGGCAATCAGCTCAACGTCACCGACAACATCTCGACCCTGTTGCAAAAGATCGATTCGATCACCGGCACGGGCACCGCATCGTCGATCTCGGGCGGCTCGATCACCTTGCATTCGGGTACCTCGGCCGATCTCTCGATCACGAGCTCGAACTCCACCGCCTTCGCCGCGCTCGGCTTTGCCGGCGGCCAGGCGACCGCAACCCGTGGCGGCGGCGGCACCGTCGGCACCGGCCAGGTCATCGGCAACGACAACTCGACCTTCCTCGACCAAAGCGTCTCGGGCGGCGCGGTGACGGCCTACGACGTGTCGGGCGCGCCGGTGAATCTGCAGTTCCGCTGGGCCAAGACCGACAGTTCTTCGCTTGGCGCCGGGCATACCGATACCTGGAACCTGTTCTACCAGGTCAATCCCAATGCGACGGGCACCCAGGTCGCCTGGCAGAACGTCAACATCAACTTCACCTTCGGGTCGAACGGTCAGATGTCGCCGCCGATCGCGTCGGTGACGCTCAACAATGCCGTCGTCAACGGCGTGTCGCTCGGCAGCCCGGTGATCAACTTCGGCAGCGGCGGCGTCACCCAGTTCGCCGACGCCAACGGCAACGTCCAGGTCAACCAGATCCAGCAGGACGGCTTCCCCGCCGGCCAGCTGCAATCGGTCAGCGTCTCCACCAACGGCCGCATCGTCGGCAACTACACCAACGGCCGCAACATCGATCTCGCCGAGATCTCGGTTGCGACCTTCAACGGCACCAACTTCCTGAAGCGTATCGACGGCGGCGCGTTCGAGGCGACCGACGAGTCGGGCGCCGCGCTGTTCGGCAAGGCCGGCACCATCGTCGGTTCCTCGCTCGAAAGCTCGAACACCGACATCGCCGACGAGTTCACCAAGCTGATCGTCACGCAGCAGGCCTATTCGGCGAACACCAAGGTCATCACCACCACCAACTCGATGGTGCAGGATCTCCTCAACGTGATGCGCTGATCGCGGCGATGACGGGCGGCACGAGTAAAGGCGAGTAACAGATCATGGGTTTGAGCCAAGCCCTTTCCACCGCTATGTCGGGCCTGCGCGCCACGCAGGCTTCGCTCTCGCTGGTGTCGTCGAACGTCGCCAATTCGGAGACGCCCGGCTATACCAAGAAGACGCTGAACCAGGTCGCCGGCACCACCGGTGACTACGGATCGAGCGTTCTGATCAGCGGCGTCAACCGTCAGCTCGACGAGTTTCTGCAGACCCAGCTTCGTACCGAGACATCGGGGGCGTCCTACGCCGACATTCGCTCGACCTACCTCGCTAACCTGCAGAGCGTGTACGGCAACCCCGACTCTACCGGCACGATCGAGGATACCTTCAACAAGCTCCTGACCGCGATCCAGGGCCTGTCGACCAGCCCGGACTCGCAATCGGCGCGGATCGGCGTCGTCAATGCCGCGCAGGCCATGGCGCAGCAGCTCAATGCGACCTCGCAGGGGATCCAGACGCTGCGCGCCAACGCCGAAGCCGGCATCAACGACTCGGTCAATACGGCCAACAACGCCCTGACGCAGATCGCCCGTATCAACGTTCAGCTGCAGGCCGGCGGCCAGACCGACGCATCGACCGCGGCACTGCTCGATCAGCGCGACCAGTACATCACGCAGCTCTCGCAGCTGATGGACATCCGCACGGTCACCAACAGCCAGAACCAGGTGACCGTGTTCACCAATTCCGGCGTGCAGCTGGTCGGTACCGAGGCGGCGCAGCTCAGCTTCAACGCGCAGGGCACGATGACGCCCAACGCGCTGTACAATTCCGATCCGACCAAGAGCACGGTCGGCACCATCAGCATCACGTTCCCGCATGGCGGCAGCTACGACCTGGTGTCGACCAACTCGATCCGCTCCGGCAAGATTGCCGCCTATCTCGAGTTGCGCGACAACACGCTGGTGAAAGCGCAGGCGCAGATCGACCAGTTCGCGGCCTCGATGGCGAGCGCGCTGTCGGACAAGACGACCGCGGGCACCGCGGCGTCGGCGGGGGCGCAGTCCGGCTACGACCTCGATCTCTCGGGGCTGCAGAGCGGCAACGTCATCCACGTCTCCTACAAGGACAACACCACCGGCGCCACGCACAACCTCTCGATCGTCCGCGTCGACGATCCGAGCGTGCTGCCGCTGAGCAACACCGCGACCGTCGATCCAAACGACGAGGTGCTTGGGATCGATTTCTCCGGCGGCATGAGCTCGGTGCTGTCGCAGCTCAACGGGGCGCTCGGCGCGACTGCGGGGCTGCAGTTTTCCAATCCATCCGGATCGACCCTGCGCGTGCTCGACGACGGCGCCGCCAACCGTTCGGATGTGACGGCGGCATCCGTCACCACGACGGTGACCTCGCTCACATCGGGCGATCCGCAGCTTCCGCTGTTCACCGACAATGGCGCGCCCTATACCGGCGCGATCACCGGGAGCGGCTCGCAGATGACCGGTCTTGCCGCCCGCATCAGCGTCAACAGCTCTCTCGTCGGGGATCCCTCGCGCACCGTCGTGTTCTCGACCAATCCGCCGACCGCGGCCGGCGACACCACGCGCGCCAACTTGCTGCTGTCGCAGTTGTCGATGGCGTCCTACAGCTATTCGCCGCAGACCGGCCTCGGCACCAATAGTGCGCCGCTCACCGGCACGCTGGTGAGCTTCGCGAGGCAGTTCATCAGCCAGCAGGGCGAGGCGGCGACGGCTGCCAAGCAGCTATCGGACGGGCAGGACGTGGTGCTCAATACGTTGCAGAGCAAGATGAACGCGACATCGGGCGTCAACATCGACGACGAGATGGCGCACCTGCTGGCGCTGCAAAATGCCTATTCCGCCAACGCGCGCGTGATGTCGTCCATCAAGCAGATGTACGACACGCTGATGCAGGCCATGTGAGGACTCGATGTCGATCGACGGCGTTAGCGGCAGGACCTCCTATATCGGGGCGACCATCCTCAATCTGCGCAGCCAGCTCAACGATCTGACGACGCAGCTCGCGACCGGCAGGGTCTCGACGACCTATGCAGGGCAGGGGCCGGACCGCGGCTTCGCGCTGAGCCTGCGGGCGCAGATCAGCAGCATCAGCGCATTCTCCGACACCGCGTCCAACCTCAATACGCGCCTGGGCGTCGCCAATCTCGCCTTGCAGGGGCTGAGCGACATCGGCACCCAGGTGAAGAGCGCATCGACGACGGCGACGCTGACCCTTAACGACAAGGGTCAGACATCGGGCCAGATCACGGCGCAGGCCGCTTTCTCCAATGCGGTCGCGATGCTGAACAGCCAGTCGGGTGACCGCTATCTGTTTTCCGGCCGCGCCATGGATACGCCGGCTACCGTGCCTGCCGACACCATGCTGAACGGCACCGCGACGCAGGCCGGCCTCACGCAGCTGATCAACGAGCGCAAGCAGGCCGATCAGGGCACCAACAATATGGGCCGCCTGACCGTGTCGTCGCCGCCGGCGACCACGACCGTGACCAGCGTCGCCGAGGACGGCTCGGCCTTCGGTCTGAAGCTGCTGTCGGTGCAGTCGTCGCTGACCGGCGCCAACGTGACGCAGCCGACCGGTGCGCCGCGCGCGGCCTCGGTCGATCTCGGCGCGGTCAATCCGAATGAAGGCGATACAATCAAGTTCAACTTCACGCTGCCCGACGGCACGACCGAAGCGATCGAATTGACGGCGACCAAGACGAACCCGCCGCCGTCAGGCTCGTTCCTGATCGGCGCCGATACCGCGGCGACGACGGCCAATCTGCAGTCGACGCTGACGTCGTCCATCAAGACGTTAAGCGACACGTCGCTGGTCGCCGCGTCGGCCATTGCGGCGTCGAACAATTTCTTCAATCCAGTGGCGACGGTGTCCGGCAGCGCGGTCAACAACCAGGCCACGCCGCCTGCGCCGATCACCGGGGCGACGGCCCTGTCGGGCGCGGCAGGCACGGACTCGCTGGCCCCGAGCTTCGCGGCCGGCGACACCATCACGGTGAACGGCACGCCGATCACCTTCGTGGCCTCGGGCGCGACCGGCAATCAGGTCAATATCACCGACAGTGTCCAGACGCTGATGGCGAAGATCGACCAGATCACCGGCACCAAGAACCCGTCGACCATCAGCAATGGTGCGATCACGCTGCACGGCGCCGACGGTGCGAACCTGTCGATTTCGAGCTCCAATCCGGCGGCGTTCGGCGCACTCGGCATCGCCAACAACACGACCGCTGCTCCGGCGCCGCTGCGGGTCGGCGGCCCGCCCTTCAACACCGCGACCGGCCTGGTGGCGGGAACGCCTGCAAACACCGTGTATTGGTACACCGGCGAGAGCGGAACGGATTCGGCGCGCGGCACCGCGGTCGCGCAGGTCGACCAATCGATCACGGTGCAGTACGGCGCGCGCGCCAACGAGCAGGCGTTCCGCTATCTGCTGCAGAACGTCGCGGTGTATGCGGCGGTCACGACCAACGCCAGCAATCCGAATGCAAGCGCGCAGGTGACGGCGCTGGCGCAACGCGTGACGGCGAACCTCGCTCCGCAGAACGGGCAGCAGCAGATCCAGGACGTTCAGGCCGAGTTCGCTGGCGCGCAGTCGGCGACCAAGGCAGCGACGGATCGCCAGACCCAGCTCAAGGGAATGGCGCAGACGATGCTCGACTCGATCGAGGGCGTGAACCAGGACGAGGTCGCGACCAAGATCCTGGCCCTTCAGACCAGTCTACAGGCGTCGTACCAGACCACGTCGATGCTGTATCAGACGACGCTGCTGAAATATCTGCCGATTGGCTGACCGCGCGGCTTCAATTTTGCAACCATGAAAAAAGGCCTCCTCGCGGACCAGCCCCTAGCTTAAATGTGGAATCGCCAAAATGGCGATTCCACATGGCTTTTTGAACAACCCGACAAACGCCTCGTCGACGCTCAGTCGCATTAAAATCGGTATCGGGAAGGCGTGAATTGCGCCCTTGGCCGTCAGTCGTACCGGCCAACCGACAACGCCCCGTGGCCATGGCCTCAGAATTTACGTCCGCTTTTGGGGGCATAAAGGACTTGACCGGCTTCGGTGCTGTCGCGACCCGGTCGCGAATGACCCCAAACTGACATAGCTTGGCAGTTCGGCGCCTCGTCGACAGATGTGCCTTCGCAGGCTTCTTCAATGTGCTATTCTCCAAAGCGCGGTTCTGATCGCATATGCCATAAGGTATACCATGACAGGTATTGCAGAGTGGCTAGCATCGATCGGTTTGGGTGAATACGCCCAGCGTTTCGCCGAGAACGCCATCGACCTCTCGGTCCTCAGAGACCTCACCGAACAGGACCTCAAGGACCTTGGCGTCCTGCTTGGGCACCGGCGCAAGATACTGCGCGCGATCGCAGAACTTAAGGGTGATGTCCTTGCGTCAGCTCAAACCGGGGCGAAACCAGCGCCACGGGACAGCGCCGAGCGGCGCCAACTCACGGTCATGTTTTGCGATCTGGTGGGCTCGTCGGCGCTTTCGGCCCGACTGGATCCGGAGGAGTTGCGCTCGGTAATCGGCGCCTATCACGCCTGCATCGCGGAGGTCATTGTTCGGAATGAGGGCGTCATCGCGCGGTACATGGGGGATGGCGTTCTTGCCTATTTCGGCTATCCGCAGGCGCACGAGGACGATGCCGAGCAGGCGACACGCGCGGGGCTGGCACTGGTCGATGCCGTAGCCAACCTCCAGACAGATGTTGGCACCAAGCTACAGGTCCGCGTTGGCATCGCCACCGGCTTGGTAGTCGTGGGCGATCTGACCGGCGAAGGCGCCGCCAAGGAGCAGGCGGTCATTGGTGAGACGCCGAACCTGGCTGCTCGCCTGCAGCAGTTCGCCGAGCCCGGTATGGTGCTGATCTCCGAGAGTACGCACCAGCTCACCGATGGATATTTCGAATTCCGCTATCTCGGCTCTTTCGCGCTCAAAGGATGGGCGGAGCCAATACCTGCCTGGCACGTGCTCGGAATAAGCGGAGTGCAAAGCCGCTTCGAGGCGCAGCACAAGACTCGATTGACACCGCTAATCGGGCGTGACGAGGAGATCGAGTTGCTGTCGCGGCGCTGGCAGCATGCCGCGTCAGGGGATGGCTGTGTAGTGGTTCTAAATGGAGAGCCGGGCATCGGTAAGTCGCACATCGCGCTGGCGCTTCAAGAGCGGCTCAAAGCCGAACCATATATTGCGGTACGCCATTTTTGCTCGGCGCACCACACCAACAGTGCGCTGTATCCATTCATCGCCAACCTCGAACATGCTGCCCGGTTCGAACGAGGCGAGACGCCGACGGAGAAGTTTGCCAAGCTTGAGGCTCTGCTGTTGCGGTCAGGCGCTGACGCAGACGCTGTGGTGCCGGCTCTGGCCAACCTTCTATCGCTGCCGGTCAGCGACCGCTACCGCCTGCCCGAGCTGAGTCCGCAGAAGCGCAAGGAGATGACGCTGGCGGCGTTCTTGGCTCAGCTCGGCGCATTGGCGGCGCGGCAGCCAGTGTTGATCATCTTTGAGGATGCCCATTGGGCGGATCCGACTTCGCTGGAGCTGCTCACGGTTACACTGGAAAAGGTGCCGCGACTTCCGGTGCTGTTGCTCATCACCGCGAGACCGGAGTTCACGCCGCCCTGGCCTGGTCATGCACATGTGACGACGGTCTCGCTCACACGGCTGAACCGGCGCAACGGTGCGGCATTGGTCGAGCGCGTCACGGCCGGCAAGACGCTCCCGGAGGAGGTAATGGACCAAATCCTCGCCCGTACCGATGGCGTGCCCTTGTTCGTGGAGGAACTGACGAAGGCCGTGCTCGAAACCGGGCTGTTGCAGGAGCGGGACGACCATTACATGCTCAGCCGTCCGCTACCCTCGATGGCGATTCCAACGACATTGAGCGCATCGCTGATGGCCAGACTCGATCGTTTGGCTCCGGTGAAGGAAGTGGCTCAGATCGGCGCCGTTCTGGGGCGGGAGTTCTCCTACGAAACGCTGAGCGCCGTTGCCGAGATGCCAAGGCAGAGGCTTGAGGAGGCGCTTGCCCAGTTGGTTCGAGCGGAGTTGATATTCTGCCGGGGCGAGATACCCCGAGCGGTCTATACCTTCAAGCATGCGCTCGTGCGGGACGCTGCCGAATCGGGACTTCTGAAGAGCCGACGCACAGCGCTGCATGCCACCATCGCAGACGTCTTCGAGCAACGGTTCCCGGAAATTGTGGAGGCTCAACCCGAGACTGTGGCGCTCCACCTTACGGAGGCGGGACTGTTCGAAAAGGCAGCGGAATATTGGCTCCAGGCAGGCAAGAAGGCGGCCATGCGCTCCGCCAATCTCGAGGCGATCGCACACTTGTGGAAAGGCATCGAGGCCTCGGCCCATTTGGCCGACGGCGCACTGAAGGACAGGCTGGAGCTTGATTTCCAATTCGCGCTGGGACCATGCCTGATCGCTACCCAGGGGCCGGCCTCGCCCCGAGCGGTAGCGACCTTCGCTCGTGCGCGCGAGCTGTGCCAGCGCCTTGGAGATCCCCCCGAGCAACTACAGATCATGTTTTGGTTGACCACCGCGAGCGTCGTTCGTGGTGAGTTGCCGGTCGCCGAGGAAATGATCTCGGCGCTGCTCGATCTCGCGGAGACGCGCGGCGATCGACCAGCGTTGCTCAACGCGATGCGTGGGCAAGGGATGATTCGCCTTTTCATGGGACATCTCAAAGGCGCCCACGAAGTGGTCGAACGGGCCTTCGAAGCGTTCGAGGCGAGCAGCGAGCAGGACAGATTGGCGGCGCGTGCCGCCGGCCAGGATGCGGGCGTGGCCGATCTTGCCCTGATGTCATGGGCGCTCTGGCTGCTGGGCCGCGCCGATACGGCAATCGCTCGTCTGGATGCCGCCATTCAGCGTGCCGACGCCATCAGTCATCCGCATTCGCAGGCCTATGGATGCTATTATGCGTCCATTCTCCACGCTCTTCGGGGCGAGTTCCCGACTGCACACCGCTATGCGGAACGCTGTCTCACCTTGTCGGAAGAGCACGGATTCCGGCAATGGCGAGGATTGGCGCGCGCCGTCCGGGGGATAAGTGCCACCGTTCTTGATCCTTCGTCCGCAGCGCTCGCGGAAATCCAGGCTGCGCTGAACGAATATCGCGGCGCGGGCTATCAGCTCGGCATCACAGCACTGTACGTGCTTCTGACTCCGGCCTTGTTGTCGAGCCATCAATGCGAAGCTACGCTGGAGCTGATCGAGCAGGGTCTCGCCGCAACCAGCCGCAATAGCGAACGGATATTTGAGGCCGAACTGTATCGACTGAAAGCGCGCCTGTTGCTCGTCCGCGGCTTACCGGAAGCCAGCACCGAGGTGCAATCACTGCTCGATCACGCATTGACAACCGCAAGAGGCCAACACGCCAAGGCCCTCGAACTTCGAGTTGCAATGGACCTTGCCGCCTTGTGGATCGATCAGGGCAGGTGCGCTGAAGCGCTCGACCTGCTCGCGCCCATTTGCGCCTGGTTCACCGAGGGCCTTGAAACGCAGGATCTAAAGCAAGCAAGGGCGTTGCTCGACCAGGCGCAGTAGTTCTGCCTGGACTACAGAAACTGGGGCCCTGACTCGGCAACCGGTCGCTAGCCACTTTACTGTGGCACTACGCGTCCGCTCGCTTTCGACATTCCTGATACGTATCTTGCAGCTCTTGCCATCCCTCCGGGTCGTCTTTCGCCGGATTCTCATTTATGAAATGTGGCCCACCATGCGGTGGACGCTTTCCATGTTCGTTGTATGCCTTGATTGCGTGTTCCGCAGCGGCTTTCCCCAACCTTCGCCCCATATCCAAGTTGCTGTGATTCCATTTGAAACTGATGTGCCCCGGCACCCGAATCTCGACGATCGTGCCTTCCCACCGAACCTCGCCGGATTTTGGTTTGTCGTAACGCACATGGTATTTGAAGAGCCTGACGTCATCTTCGCCAACGGTCGCTGCGAACAATTGGCAGAGATTTGCCAGCGCATCATGAAGGTTCTCCGGTTTGCGGACTTGCTTCGCATCGACGATCCTGCTCACCCATATTTCGTCCAGCTTGTCGTCTGGCCGATGGTGCTCCTGGAGCAGGCTCTCGAAGTTGACCGTGTCGACCAGCGCTCCTTCGCAGTATGTAACTCCGTCGATCTTCACCGTTTCTTCGATGAAGGGAAGTGCCGAACACGCACATAGGCTGGATGCGCTGATAGGCCCCTTGTATTCTTTCTCGTCGGCCTTCTGGGTCATTGGACGGTTGGAAAACAACGCGAGCTTATGCTCGTCAAGATTCCAAGCGTTGTGAAATATGAATGGCTTATCGGGCTTCTTCAGCCTCTCGAAATTTATGCTCTTCATGAACTGGCTGTGCGGATAGTTGATCCTGGAGAGGCCAGTGACATGGGACAGATACATCATGGACGTGAAATAACGAACGAAAGGATTAGGTGCCAGCACCTGATTAAGAATCCATCCGTTGATGTCTCCCTTGTCCAGGTTCGTGAACTTCTTCTCGCCGTCTGTGTCAGGGTGTTGAGCAAACCAGAGCGACATGGAATCCCTGAAGGCATTCACCATCGCGAGTGGGTCCCATAAGTCCTTATAGGTCTTGGAATCTGTGACGAAGTTGGTCAGAGCCTTGCCGATGCTTTCCCAATCCGGGCCGAACACGGTGTTGATGGGAAAGCGCTTATAGCTTTCGTCGTCCCGAAACACGCCATTCTTGAAGAATTGATAGGTCTTTTCCGCCCTATCTTCATTTTCAACTTTATCAAACTGATTATAGACGATCCCAACCCAAGCACCGATGCAGGACAATGCCCACACATCAAAAGTGATGCCTGCCTTGGCAAGAGCTTCCAGAACCCCAATGTGCAGTCCTGCGGCCGGACCGCCACCGCCGAGCGCAATTGCTCTCTTCACCATTGGTTCCTCCAATCTAATTTATTGCGTGGCTATTCTCCGATCAATTCTAGATTGCGTGATGAAGAGATTAGTCGTTCCTGGGATCGTTGAAAAGCGTCCGTAGGGCCTCGGAAGACACCATTGAACCAAACCAGACAGCTCACAGATCCAGCATCGCGAAACGCGATGCGTGCGACGGAGCAGTAGACGTCGATGTTCGACGCTTTCGCGAACCTGCCGATCGCGTTGGCGCACGTCGGCCATTAGCCCGGGCTAGCGTATGCCGCGGTCACGTTTGGCTCTTCTCGTCCATTTGTGAACCAGTTCCCGTTAGATATCTATCGCTGACGATTACGCAGTAATCCAATCGTGACGTCCGTTATTGGCCGTGCGCCCCGAAGGCGCGAACCATCAGTAGAGGAGGATTCTACCCGGAAAGTTGTCGATTGGTCCGGTAGCTAGCGAGCAGCTTGGTCGGGTATGCCCAGTCCGGATGGAGAACGTCCTTCGGCACGCTTTGCAGCGATACCGTGCAGCACCGCTCGCGCTGGTGCCGTGCCGGAAGTAGGATTTTGGGTGCGAATCAACCAGTTTGGTGTGATTCTCGCGGGCGTCGTTGAGGCAACGATGTCCGCGGGGACGCGACAGCGCCTTCAGGTGCCGGTCGAACTCCTCCCAGACCGCCTTGTTGCTCTTGACGACGGTGTGGATGTTGCAGACGGAACAGCGGATTGACGCTTCGCCACGAGCTCCTGTGACAACGTACGGCGATCGATAGTTCGATCCACGCGACCTGCGCCGACGATCTATCCCGATTTCGGCTGGAACGCCGAAATTTTGGCAGAGCGGGTTTTTGCATGACGTTCACCCCCTCGAACGGGGGAGGGAGACGAAGCTGCGCACCTTCCGAAGATATCTCCGGCATGACCGACACCCCGAATTCCTTACGAAATAAGGGATGCCGATGAAAGGCGAGTTAAAATTCCACACTTAAGCTAAGGGCTGGTCCTCGCGGAGGCCTTTTTTGTCGTTGGGACGAGGGGAGGGCTCAGGCGCTCTTGCGGGTGTCGTCCTGGGCGGACGCCTGCAGGTTTCGTGCGTTTTCGAGCAGCTTCTCTTCGTGCGCGATCAGCTTCTTGGACTCCTTCAGCGCGTGATAGAGGTCGCCGTTGAGGATGAAATTGTTGATGCCCTCGATGAACGGCCATGCGCTCGGCATGGCGGTGATGATGTCGCGCACCAGGCTGAAATAGGTCGGGTGGTGCGCCATCGGATCCGGCGACAGATACATCAACTGCACTGCGAGGTAGATCAGCTTGGCCGGCGTATCCGCGGTCTCGGGCGTCAGGATGTCCTTCTCGCGCAGGATCGGGATGCGGTCGCCGTCGATCAGGAGGCGGGCGCGCTGGTCGGTGTTGGTGATCACGCAATTGCCGACGATGATGCGCTCGTTCGGCTTGAGTTCGACCTTCAGGGCCATGCCCGTTCTCCTTTGTCGGCAGTCGCGGGGGACGTCGTTGCTGCAGATCGAAATTGAGTTCGGCACTGCTTAGCTGCCGCTGTCGCAGCTTCTGGCCGATGCGACGGCGATCCTTTCCCATGATGGTTAACGATTGGTATACGCCGGCCAGGGCCGGGTCGACGTGCTGCGGAAATTCTCTGTCGTCTCAGTAGCTTTCCGGACGAACTTCATTCGGCCGCGATCATTTTACTCTCTTTCATTTGGCTTAAATGCCGGCGGGGAGATTTGGTTTTCTTTCGCGGCTTGTTTCGCACGATCGGCCATCCGCCCGATCAGAAAAGATCGGCGCGGTTTCTTCCCTCGGTTTCACACCAGAAAGGTATGAAAATGTCCGATCTTGTTCTCTCCGCTTCGGTTCGTCAGAACCTTCTCTCCCTCCAGTCGACCGCCGATCTGCTCGCCACCACGCAGAACCGCCTTGCCACCGGCAAGAAGGTCAACACTGCGCTCGACAATCCGACCAACTTCTTCACGGCGCAGTCGCTCGACAACCGCGCCAGCGACATCAACAACCTGCTCGACGGCATCAGCAACGGCGTGCAGGTGCTGCAGGCCGCCAACACCGGCATCACCTCGCTGCAGAAGCTGGTCGACAGCGCCAAGTCGGTCGCCAACCAGGCGCTGCAGGCCGCCGTCGGCTATTCCCAGAAGTCTTCGGTGTCGACCGCCGCGATCACCGGCGCGACTGCTGACAACCTCCTCGGCACAACCACCTACAGCAACGCCCAGCTTACCGGCTCCGTCGTCAACAACAACTTGTCGACGCCCGCTGCGATCACGTCGGCCACCAAGCTCGTCAGCGCGGCCAACTCCGACACCTTGGCGGCGACGCCGACCGGCGTCCTCACCGTGAACGGCAAGACGATCACGTTCTCGACGGCGCAGACCACCTCGACCACCGACGCGTCCGGCAACGTCACCCTCGGCACCGGTGCGGGCAGCACGCTGACCGTCGGCGACCTGCTCACGGCGATCGACGGCATCACGGGTGCGGCCACCGCCTCCTCCGTGTCGGGCGGCAAGCTCCAGATCAGCACCGGCACCGCCCAGGATCTCGTGATCTCCGGCACCGGCACCTCGCTGACCGCCTTCGGCCTGACCGCCGGCACCACCGCGCGCACCGCGAGCACCCCGCTGGGTGGCCTGATCCTGACGATCGGCGCGACCGGCAACGGCACCGCCACCAACATCACCTTCGGCACCGGCGCGGGCCAGGTGAAGTCCCTCAACGACCTGAACACCGCGCTTGCGGCCAACAACCTGCAGGCCTCGCTCAGCTCGGCCGGTGCGCTCACCATCAGCACCACCAACGATGCCGCCTCCGCGACCATCGGCACGATCGGCGGCACGGCAGCCGGCGCCGGCAAGCTGTTCAACGGCCTGGCGGGCAGCGCCCCGGTGCAGGATCCGACCGCGCTGGCCAACCGTGCCAACCTGGTCGACCAGTACAACAACATCCTGGACCAGATTACCACGACGGCCCAGGACGCGTCGTACAACGGCATCAACCTGCTCAACGGCGATCAGCTCAAGTTGACCTTCAACGAGACGGGCTCCTCGACGCTGAAGATCCAGGGCGTGACCTTCAATGCCACAGGTCTCAACCTCACCAAGCTGACAGCCGGAACCGACTTCCTGGACAACGCTTCGGCCAACGCCACGCTGAAGACGCTCAACACCGCGAGCGGCCAGCTGCGGACCCAGGCGTCGACCCTCGGCTCGAACCTGTCGATCGTGCAGATCCGTCAGGACTTCTCGAAGAACCTGATCAACGTGCTGCAGACCGGCTCGTCCAACCTGACGCTGGCCGACACCAACGAGGAAGCGGCGAACAGCCAGGCGCTGTCGACCCGCCAGTCGATCGCGGTGTCCGCGCTGGCGCTGGCCAACCAGTCGCAGCAGAGCGTTCTGCAGCTGCTCCGCTAAGCGCTGCCGCGACAGGCATCGATATGAAGGCGGCGGAGAAAACTCCGCCGTTTCTCTTTGTTTGCAGGTATTTCAATATCCGTCAGTGCCGCGAGAAAGGCGCATTTGGTAACGCTTGCTAACCATATTTAAAGGCGTTTTCTGGCATAGAAAATGAGCAGTCTCTTGCAGTCTCTGCGGTCCAAGAAATCCGCATCCATCGAGGTCATTGAATGTCGAATGCAGCCCAGGCCTACGCGCGCACGTCCGCAACGACTGCGTCTCCACGTGAAATCGAAGCGCAGGCGCTCTTGAAGGCCGCTCGGCAGCTGCAGGAAGTTCAGACCAACTGGACCGGACCCGGCAAGGAGATGGAGCAGGCGCTGCTGTTCAACCGTCGCCTGTGGTCGATCTTCATGAGCGCGGCGGAGGGCAATGACAATCCGCAGCCGCTCGAGATCCGGCAGAACATCGCCAATATCGGCGTGTTCGTGATGAAGCAGACCGTCGACATGCAGATGAATCCCGATCCGGCGAAGCTGAAGTCGCTGATCGACATCAATTGCCATCTCGCCGCCGGCCTGTCCGGCCGCGGCTGATCGGCCGGACTTCGACGGAGCCCCGGCATGGCCGATCTGATGAGCATCCTGTCGGCCAACTACAAGGCGGTCGGGCTGACCGTTCCGTCGAACACGCCCTATGTCGCGGTCGACCCGAAGCTCTATCAAGGCAACTGGAGCGGGAAGTACGCCAACAACAAGTCGTTCAACATCACGATCTCGAACGTCTCGGGCTTCCGCGCCAAGGTTCACTATCAGAGTGACGGCACCAGCAAGTATCAGGACGTGCTGATCAAGGACGGCGGGTTCCGTATCGGCGATACCAAGTTCACGCTGGTCCAGTCGGGCACGGCGTTGATCAAGAACGTCGTCACCGATCCGGCGACCGGATCGACCTATCTCGACCAGGCCTACGCCACGCAGGCGACCTGACGGTCCGGTTCTCTCCGCCTAGACCTGACGATCGGTCGAACGCGCGCGGGTTGGTGCATTCTTGCCGAGATCGAGGGTGCGGAAATAGGCGCGTCGGCGCAGCACCGCTTCTTCCGGATACTGCCTCACCACCAGGTTGGTGCGATTGTCAACCACCTGATAGACCACGGCGGCGGCATCGCGGTCGATGGTGACCTGGTTCGTGAACGTGGCTGTCTGAGTGGAGGCCTGCGCATTGGCGGCATTCGCGTCGATCGTGACGCGCACGGTCGGTTCCGGGGCCGCGACGCTCTGGCTCGGCGGCAATTCGGTTGCAACGGCTTTCTGCGCCGTCTCGCTTGCGGGAGATGCGATCGGCGCCGCAACCGGTGCTCCCACCGGCTTGATGTTGAAATCCGTACTCATGGCAGCCTCTTAGTGCGCAGGCACTAGTTTGCTTGAGTCAAATCCCAATCCGCAACTATGCGGCGGGATCCCTCAACAGGCTGTTAGAGAACACGCTGAACGCGGCGCTGACCTGTGTGGATCGAATTGAGGAAAATTGTAGGGAGCGCCGCGCGCGTCAGAGCGAGCGGCTGACGGCGATCGGCGTCATGTTGCGCGGGCCGGGCGCTGCGCGCCGTCCGGCCGCGGTGTAGGTGTTGGGGATGTTGCGCCGCTGCACCTCGGCGTTGACGCCGCGCACGATCCCTTCGGACACCGCATGTGCAGTCGCAAGCACTGTCAGGTTCACCTGGAGCATGGCGCGGAACGTCTCATGATGCCGCCGCAACGTCGCCAGCAGCTCGGGCTCGGTCTGCGACAGCATCTTCTGCATGGATTTCAGATGCTCGACCGCCATCATGTAACGCCGCGACAATTCCGATTTCTGCGCCTCGAGCCGCATGCCCTCGCGCACCTTGCCGGCGCGGACGAACTCGGTCTCCTGCTCGACGACGCCAAGCAGCGCGCTCATCACGTCCGTCAGCTCCTTGGCGAGCCTTGCGACATCGGGAGGCGTCGCCGTCGCGGGCCCTGCGGCGGGGGCGGTCGCGGGCCGCTGCTGTGGACGCTGGTTCATCGCGGTTCTCCTTGAGGCGAATTAGCTGTGGTTGGCTTGCTGCAGGATTAGCGAGCGATACACCTCGCTGGAGATGCCGACGCCGCCGGACTTGGCGAAGTTCTTGGCATATTGATCGGTCAGCATCGATCGCCACACGCCGGTGCCGACCGTATCGCCGAACGGGCCGTCGCCCTTCAGGCCGCTCGTCATCTGCGAGAACATCGAGCTCAGGAACATCGACTCGAAATCGGTCGCGGTGGCTTTCGCCTTGGCCTGTGCCTGCGGCGACACCTTGGTGAGTGCTTCCTGCAGCACCGGATCGGGGCGCCCCTTGTACAGCGGCATCGTCGTCTGCGTCGGCTTGCCGCCGGTGGCGCCGTTGATGAGACTGCCCATCACATCACCTCGATGTCGGCTTCGATCGCGCCGGCGGCCTTGATCGCCTGCAGGATGCTGATCAGGTCGCGCGGTCCGATGCCGAGGCCGTTGAGGCCGTCGACGAGCTGTTGCAGCGAGACGCCGTTCTTCACGACGGCGAACTTCTTGCCGTCCTCGGTGACCTGGACATTGGTGCGCGGCGTCACAACGGTTCGTCCGCGCGACAGCGGATTGGGCTGGCTGACCTGCGGACTCTCCGAGATCGTGACGGTGAGATTGCCTTGCGCGACCGCGACGGTGGCGACGCGGACGTCGCGGCCCATGACGATGATGCCGGAGCGTTCGTCGATCACGATCTTGGCCGCAAGGTCCGGTTCGACCTGCAACTGCTCGATCTCGGTCAGGAAGGCGACGACGTTGCCCTTGAACTCCGGCGGGATCGAGAGCTGCACCGTGGACGGATCGAGCGGTTCGGCGGTCTTGACGCCGAGATAATCGTTGACCGCGGCGGCGATCCGCTTGGCGGTGGTGAAGTCGGCGTTGCGCAGCGCCAGGCGCACATTGGGCAGCCGGTTGAGCGCGAACTCGATCTCGCGCTCGATGATGGCGCCGTTGGCGATGCGGCCGACGGTCGGCACGCCGCGCACGATCTTGGCGGCCTCGCCCTCGGCCTGGAAGCCGGAGATCGCCAGCGTGCCCTGCGCGACCGCGTAGACATTGCCGTCGGCGCCGAGCAGGGGGGTGACGAGCAGGGTGCCACCCCGCAGATCCTTCGCATCGCCGAGCGCGGAGACGGTGACGTCCATGCGCGTGCCCTGGGTGCCGAACGGCGGCAGATTGCCGGTCACCATCACAGCCGCGACGTTGCCGGTGCGGATGGTGGCGCCGCGGATATTGACGCCCATGCGTTCGAGCATCGCCTGCAGCGACTGCTTGGTGAAGGGGATGTTGTTGAGGGTGTCGCCGGTGCCGTTGAGGCCGACCACGAGGCCATAGCCGATCAGCTGGTTCTGGCGCACGCCTTCGATATTGGCGAGGTCCTTGATCCGCGATGTCGCGGCGGCGGGCATGACCGAGCCCGCCAGCGCCAGCAACGCGGCGCAGGCCAACCCAAATAATCTTACGTTGCGGATGCCAGGCATCCCGGTGCTCCCCACAAGCTTACTGGCGGATCACGCGACACTCCCATGACGGCGATCCGCCATTACCCATGCCAGCTCCATGCCATGTCGTTTCATCGATGCAATCTATTGATATGCTTATCGAAATTATCGGCGCGCGGTTCTTCCCAGGTTTGGCAGCCCGCGCGAAATTGCCGCGCGGCGGCAGAAATTGCCGGGTCGTTTACGCGCCGTTAACCATAAGGCGGTGATGCTTGCGGCATTCAGGCCTGCGGGATCATCACGATGCGTATCTACGGACCGAACGGCACCACGCTTGGCACGTCCTCCAGCTCTACGCGCCGGATCTCGTCGAGCGGCTTCGCACTGCCGGACACGACGTCGGTTCCGGACGAGGTCCGCTCCACCGTCGCGCCGAAGGCGGCGACCAGCCTCGACGCGCTGCTGGCGCTGCAAGGCGTGGAAGACCCGACCGAACGCCGCAAGCGCTCGGTCGCCCGCGGCAGGGGCGCGCTTGACGTGCTCGACGACCTCAAGCTCGGGCTGCTCTCCGGCAGCTTCGATTCCTCCACGGTAAGCCGGCTGCGCAATGCGGCGGCCAGCCTGAAGGAATCCTCGGGCGATCCCGGCCTCGACGCCGTGCTGGGCGAGATCGAGCTGCGCGTCGAAGTCGAACTCGCCAAGGCCGGTCACTACTAGCCCCTCCGCCATCGGCCAACGCGTCTCACGCCGCCAGCGCCTTGCGCTGCGCGTCGTAGCGGCGCTGCGCCGCCAGCACCTCCTTCAAATTCTGCTCGGCCCAGTCGCGCAACGGATCGACCGCACCGGCCAGCGTCAGCCCGAGTGGCGTGATCGAATATTCCACCGTGACCGGAACGGTTGCGATCGCGCGGCGCCGCAGCAGCCCGTCGCGCTCCAGGCTCTTCAGCACCTGCGACAGCATCTTCTGCGAAATGCCTTCGATCGCGCGGCGGAGCTGGTTGAACCGCATCGGCTCGTCGCGCAGCAGCAGCAGGATCAGCACCGCCCATTTGTCGCCGATCCGGTCGAGGATCTGGCGAGTCGGGCAATTGGCGGAATAGGCGTCCGGTTTCAGGCTGGCGGCTTTCATCGCGGTTACTCCGGCGTAATCAGGTGACACATAAGTGCGTTCTTCACAGCTACATGCATTTGGCTATCTAGTCACCATTGGAAACCACATGATCGGAGACCTCTGATGAAGATCGCCATTGCCGGCGCATCCGGCCGGGCTGGCTCGCGCATCACCGCGGAACTGGCCTGCCGCGGCCACAGCATCACCGCAATCGCCCGCAATCCCGAGAAGATCACCGAGCTGCCCAACGTCACGGCCAGGAAGGGCGACGTTCATGACCAGGCCGGGCTGGCCTCGCTCTGGGCCGGCCACGATGCCGCGATCAGCGCGGTGCATTTCCTGGCGAGCGACCCGGCCAAGCTGATCGGGGCGGCCAAGGAGTCTAGGGTCGGCCGCTATCTGGTGGTTGGTGGGGCCGGCAGCCTCGAAGTGGCGCCCGGCGTCCGGCTGGTGACGACCCCGAACTTCCCGGCCCAGTACAAGGCGGAGGCGCAAAAGGGTGCTGAGTTCCTCGACTTGCTGCGGCAGGAGAAGGAACTCAACTGGACCTTCCTGTCGCCCTCGGCGCTGTTCGTGGACGGCGAGCGGACCGGCAAGTTCCGTCTCGGGACCGACCAGCTTCTGACCGCCGCCGACGGCAAAAGCTGGATCTCGTTCGAGGATTTCGCAGTTGCACTCGCCGACGAAATCGAGCGCCCGGCGCATGTCCGGAGCCGTTTCACGGTCGGCTATTGAGGGGGCACGGCGGCCCCCGACCGTGCCGGATAAGTTTGCCTGTGCAAGGCCTTGGGGGCGGCCCCGCTTTGGCGGTGGCAGATATTGTCTGTCACATGTCGTGGCTATATAAGGCGCCGCGCGGAGGGGAGATGTTCCCTCCGCCTGACAGGGACATGGCTGCCTTTGGAAAAGCTGAAGAACTACCGGCCGACTGAAAAAGAGCCTTTCATGAATGAGCGGCAGCGCGAATATTTCCGCGCCAAGCTGCTGGCCTGGAAGGACGAGATCCTCCGCGAATCGAAGATCACGCTGCAAACGCTCCAGGAAGAGAACGTCAATCATCCCGACCTGGCCGACCGCGCGTCCTCGGAAACCGACCGTGCGATCGAGCTCCGTGCCCGCGACCGTCAGCGCAAGCTGATCTCCAAGATCGACGCGGCGCTCCAGCGCATCGAAGACAACACCTACGGCTATTGCGAAGAGACCGGCGAGCCGATCTCGCTCAAGCGGCTCGAAGCCCGCCCGATCGCAACGCTGTCGGTGGAGGCGCAGGAACGCCACGAGAAGCGCGAGAAGGTCTATCGCGACGAGTAGCGGCGGCGAACCGCCACGCATTGCTTCCGGCGCGCATATATGCCGACACACTTGGACCGGGGCGATTACGGTTTAAGAGTGGGGCGGTAGGCGCATGGCTCTTTTTACGACCGGGCGTTGCCGCTCGGCGAGATTTATTTTCTGTTTGGCGGCCGATTCCACGAAATTATTCTCTCGCTGGTCTAGCGCCTGAGCAGGGCTAGTCGATTGAGCGCATCGAAGGCTGGCGGAGATCGATCCTTCAGTACCAGTTGCCTTGGAGTTCGACCTTCCGCAGTTCCTTGATCAAGGGGACCAAGGCTTCGGTCGGCACCCGTCCGTCCGTCAGGTTGTCCAGTAGCTCATGAACTTGAAGCACACGCGGCATCCCCGCTTCGTCGTATAGCGGTTCGTCGATCTGCCACGCGAATTCGACGAATGGTGACACAACTCGCCATTCGATCGATTTGGCCCAAGACACGTCGAAGTTCGTGCCCTTGGGTTCCTTCGCGACCCGCTCCGCAAGCGAGCCCGCCTGGTCGACCTTCTCGAGAATGAACTTCTTTCTCTTGTCGAAGACGCTCGGTTTTCCCACTTCGAAGTCGAGCGGGTAGGAGAAGCATTCGATCAAAACGAGCCGATCGCCTATCCGGACGTCGTGGTGGATGCGCCCCTCCCAATCCGGCGGCAATGACGGCCTCCAAACCTATGATTATCGTAGAGGTCTACTCGCCCGGCTCTCCCGTCTTCGACTATGGCGCCAAAATACGCGAATACCAGGTCCCCGCGGGTCACTTCAAATTCCTCCGGGTGTGGTCAGTCAAATTCCTCCACCCGCGAGGCAGGACAGAAGGGATTGTTATTTTGACTTTGTTTCACGGGCAAGAGCTTCAGCGGCCTCTTTGAGCCGATAGCTGCGTCCGTCGAACTCAAGCAGATGGCAGTGGTGCATCAGGCGATCGAGGATGGTGGTGCTCATGGTGTTGTCCCCCAGATATGTCCCCCAATCCTGCACGACGCGATTGGAGGTGACGATGACGCTGCGGTGCAGTTTGTAGCGCTGATGGATCAGGGTCTGCAGCAATGCGCCGGCGTCGTCAGGGATGGCGCGTGCGAGGAACAGATCGTCCAGCACGAGGAGATCGCAGTCGATGATGGTTCGCAGCCGGACCTCGCGTTGCGCCGGGGAGTTCAGGGCGTAGCGGTGGAAGAAGTCGTCGGTCTCAAGATACTGGACCTTGTGGCTTTGCAGGATCGCCTGATAGGCAATCGCCTTGGCGATGTGGGACTTCCCGGTGCCAGGTTTGCCGACAAGCAGGGCGTTCTCGCCAGCGGCTATGAACGCCAGGGTGTGGAGCTGGAAGCAGGTTTGGCGCGGCAATTTGGGATTAAAGGACCAGTCGAACTCGGCGAGCGTCAGCTTTTCGTCGAGCCCGGATTGCCGGTATCGTCGCTCGATAAGGCGGGACTGACGACGGTCCAGTTCGTCCTGCAGGATCAGAGAGAAGGTCTCGAGGAAGGGCTGGTTGGCGCCCTGCGCCTGCAGCACGCGCGTCTGCAGCGTGTCGCGGACGCCCGACAGGCGCAGCTGTCGCAGGCAACGCTCAATTTCCGGCATGGTCATCATGTGGCTGGGTCTCCAGTTTGAGGTGAGAAGGCGCAGCGGGAGCGCTCGTGGCGCCGGAGCTGGCCGGGGTTGCGCAGGCGCCACGAGCGCGGATTGCAGGGGCGCGGTCGTCGTGAGCCTCGGCCTGCCGGCCATTGTCGTCGGCGTCGCGCCGCACAGCGCGGCTGAAGAGGTCGCCGTATTCCTCGGAGGTGCGGATCAACGGATGATCCTGGATGAGCTGCGATGTCGGTGGTGGCGTCGTTTCAATCTGCGCGAATGCCTGTTCAAGCAGCCGCTCGACGGTCGCACGCACGTGCTTGTAACGGTAGATGCGGTTGCTGATGGCGTGCGCACAAGCCTGTTCGACCAGCCGTGCCGGATACTTCCGGCTCAGCCCGACAATGCCCCACATCGCGCGTTGTCCAACGCGCCCTTCGGTGTCAAACATCTGCTGGCACAGCGCCTTGGTCTGCGGGCCGATGCGGCCGGCGCTCGACAGCAGCAAGGCTGTTTGCCGCGACGGATTGAATGGCCGCTCGTTGGTCGGCAGGACGACAGAACCGGGATGCGCCATCCGGGGATGAACGCGCAGCAGCGCATGGGTGTGGCGATCGCGGATCTCGATCGTCGCGGCGTAGATCCGCACCACGACCTGGCTGCCGAGGGGCGCAGGCCGCGCGGCGTAATAGCTGCTATCAACACGCACGGTGGTATCGTCGCAGACGGTCCGAACGACCTCGGTGAAGATGCGGAAGGCCGCCACTGGCAACGGCCGCAGGTGTGGCTTCTCCTCCTGGAACATCGCCTCGACCTGACGACGCGTGCTGCCGTGGATGCGCTTGGAGGCCCAATTCTCCTCCCAGTGCCTCAAGAACTCGTTCTGGGCTTCCAGCGTCGCGAAGCGCCGTCCGGCCAGCGTGGTGCCCTGGGTATGTTGAATCGCACTCTCGACGCATCCTTTCCGATTGGGATCGGCCACGCGCGCGGGATCGGCGACCACGGCGTAATGAGCCAGCATCGCGCTGTAAATCGGGTTGAGCTGGGGCTCGTACAAATCCGGCTTGAGAACGCCTTCCTTCAGGTTGTCGAGCACGACATAGCTGGGGACCCCGCCAAAATACCGGAACGCCTCTTCGTGAAGCTGCGCCCAGACTTGTTGGCTGGACTGCCAGACTACCCGCCGGAAGCTGCGCCGCGAGTAGCGCAGCGTCATCACGAACAGGCGGGGACGACGGTACCGCCCGCTCTTCGGATCAACCGTCGGCGCGCCCTCGCCGTAGTCGACCTGAGCTTCCTCGCCGGGGAGGAACTCAAGGCGATCAAACTGCTCGGGGTCGGTGCCGCAACCGGCGCACAAACCGCTTGACGCTCTGGTAGCTGGACGGAAAGCCAAATTGATCGACCAGGTCCTGGTAAATCGCCTGCGCATTCCGCTTCAGGCGGACCTGTTCTTCGATCCACGTCCGATGCGCTTCGCAAGCCGAACGGGCCAGGCTGCTGGTGACCGTCGCTTCCGATGCCCCAAAAGCCGGTGGTCGGGGTGGAGGAATTTGGCCGTCCACGCTCACCGGGCCGGTGGTCACTTCCCCGGGGGAATTTGCCTCCGCACCAGCCCGCAGCGCCCGGTAACGCCGGATCGTCTTTCGATCGACCCCCGTCAGCCGGTGGATCTCGCGCTGGCTGGTGTTGCGATCGAGTAGCGTAAATACCGTGCTTTGCAGGTGTGGCTTCAAGACGTTCAACTCCCCGGTCCCTTGCTGGCTAAAGGGACCGAAAATAAACGTCCTGCCTGACCGGCTACCGCTGTTCAGCGGCGCTGACGGCGATCATCAGGTGGGGGAGTTTCAAGTGACCATACCCGGGGGATTTTGACCGACCCACGGGGCCAGGTCGTAGAAAGCGTCGATACGGTTATTCAGATCGAATCGGAGATTGCCCTCGTTGAGGTTCATAGACGGCAAAAGGATGGAACTTGGACCGAGGAAACTATCCAAGAGTTTGGTATCGCTATCCCCCTCCCGTCCTTGGCGACGTCCATCACGTTGAACGAGATAAAAAATGACCGCTCCCGGTTCTGATCTCATCACTCGGGTCAATTTCTGATCACGAAATACAAAGTCGTGATGGCGTAGCGGCGCGACGCCGCGGCCACCTCTTCGAGGAGGCCGCCGGGGCTTAAGCGCATTCTCCCCGCAGATCGTTGAGTCGTCGTCCCTCCGCGTCAGTATGCCGGCGCCGCCGAAAAGGAAAGGTCTGCCGTCCCCGCGGCGACATGTCCTTTCGGCGATCTCTCTCAATAAACGGGACTGACCTTTTGATACTTCATGTCTGTGGGCTCGCTAGTTGGTAGGTGCGCGGTTTTCCCGCTGCACCAGTGGGCTGTCCCGGCTCATCGGCCTCCTCGTCGACATCCTCGTCGTCTTCTCCGCGAAGCATCGGCAAGGAGCCGGCGATCTCGTCGAGCAATGAGCGATTCACATTCAGCAGCAGGTTATTTAACCGTCCTGTTGAGCCCAGATGAAATCGCCTCGGATAGGCCCCTGATCTCGGCCTGCCAGCCGTCCGCACTATCAAGGAACCGAAGAACGTCGCCAGGCGAAAATCGTCCCTCTGGCCCCAGCGCTTGGCCAACGCGAGCGCCTGACGCCGTATTCCATCGCCCTCGGCCGAGCGCAACGCGGCCAAGGCCTCATCGCACCGCCGAGTAAGGATTGTTTCGGCATAGGCAGCAAAGTCATCGTGAAGCGCCGCGCTACCGCGACTGGACGGATCAATAAGGAAACGCCGGTCCAACAACTGAAACCGTCCCGAACTTCCGGTTCGAAGGATGCCGAAGACGTTGCGCGCGAGGTCGTGGCGTTCTTTCTCCCTGGTGCGGACGTTGCCATCGTCTTACACGCCTTCTTTGCTGAACGCAGCCCCGAGGTATTCCTTCAGGAGCTCAGTTGGGGAAAACATCGCCCAACTGTCGGGCCTCACGAAGCGCGCGCGATCGTAGGCGGTGACCAATCCCGTCTCACGTTCGGTCAGGGCGTCCGCCGTTCTCTTCTGCGCCAGCCGCTCCATTGCGACCTGCATATATTGCGGCGGCTCTTCCGCTCTCGTTGCCGCCACGCGAACGACCAAGCTTAAGAACGGCTTGCCAGACTGTGATACGATATCGCGTGTTTCGCTGCCGGAGCTCCCGATGGCCGCAAGCTCGCCCTTGGTCGGGGGCGGCAGCTCAGCCGCCGTTCCGGATGTCTCGGTCAAGGTGTGGCCGTTGCTATCGAGAACGCGCAGATAGATTTCGGGCTGATGCGCCGGCGCCCAGGATGGCCGTTACTCCTTGGGAGAGGGTACTGTCGTAGGCGACGACTGGAGCAGCAGCCGAGCATTGTTCAGGTTGTCGGCGAGATCACGATAGTCTTCCCGATAGAGGGCGTCCACCAGCACCCAATAGAGCAATCCGGTTGCGACAGCGACCAGAGCGAAACTGGAAAGCGCGTACCAGAGCGTCATTCGCGAAGCGATCGACAGCGGGCGATACCGCCGCGGCGTCGATCTTACCGAAATTTCAGGCTCGCTGTTCGAGGACATACCCAACACCTCGGACAGTATGGATGAGCTTGCAATCAAAGGGATCGTCGACCTTGGCGCGAAGCCGGCGCATATGGACCTCCACCACATTCGAGCCGCTGTCGAAGTTGATGTCCCAAAACCTGCTCGGCAATCAGCGTCCGTGATACCACCTCGCCGGTGCGACGCGGCAGCAGAGACAACAGCTGGAATTCCTTCGGGGTCAGCTCGAGCGCGCGTCCAGCACGCATCACGCGATGCCGGTGCAGGTCCAACTCGAGATCGGCGAGTCTCAAAACCGATGATTGTCGCGAGGGACCGCGACGCAAGATCGTCCTGACGCGCGCAAGCAGTTCGGCGAAAGCGAAAGGCTTTACCAGATAATCATCAGCCCCAAGCTCCAGCCCTTTGACGCGATCGGCCACTGCATCGCGCGCCGTCAGGAACAGAACCGGCGTGCTAATCCTTTGCCCGCAGCTCGGTTATAATGCTCCAACCGTTCCGTACCGGCAACATCACGTCGAGAATGATCAAATCATACGACCCACTCTGCGCCAGGTGGGCGCCGTCCTCGCCACTATCGGCGAGATCGGCAACAAAGCCGTTCTCCTCCGGCCCGCGCTTGAGATAGGCGGCCGTCTTCGCTTCGTCCTCGACAATTAAGACCTTCATGGAACCGCGTTCGGACAACTAATTGTCGGCTCTCATCAGATTTTGCATCGCCTCGCGGCGCGGAAATGATCTCACCTCGTCTAGGCTTTGGCCACTTTGGTGATTAGTCCTGAGAGTAGCTAACGTAAAGTGCGGACCGCAACAAAAGGGCTCCTGCGTCTGGAGCGGCCCGGTATCCGGGCTTTATGGTTCCATGCCGGCGGCCGAAATTGCGAGGCAATTTTTGGTCGGCGGCCGACACTCGAATATGCACAACCGCCACAATTTGTGGTAAAGCATGCGGCGCCGAAAAGAATTACATCGGGAGGACGATATGCGGGTTAACTGCTCGAAAGTCCTTAACCTGCTGGCGGGAGCGGCGTTTTTCGTGTCCGCTGGCGCAATGGCAGCGGAGCCTCCTCCCAAGGAGATGAAGCTCTACGTGTTCTCCTCGGGAGCACTGACCCTCGACAAATCGATCATCCAGAACGGCGCCAGCGGAAAGGTCACGATTCCTGTTGCCTTCTTTCTGATCCGGCATCCCAAGGGCGACGTGCTGTTCGATACCGGCAACAACGACAAGATCATCACCGATCCCGATTATTGGGGGCCTTTTGTCAAGGCGCTTGATCCGGGTCGCTCGCCCGACATCGCCATCGACGCCCAGCTGAGCAAGATCGGCGTCAAGCCCTCCGATATCAAATATGTCGTGCTCGGTCATTTCCATGTCGACCATGCCGGCAATGTCGGCAAGTTCCTGAACTCGACATTCGTATTCCAGCGCGACGAGATCAAGAATGCATTCTGGCCGGCGCCGGGCTATGCCACGTTCTTCATCACCGCCGATTTTGCCATGTTGCGGAACGATGTGGGCGGCGGCTTGCCCAACAAGTACAAGACCATCGCACTTGAAGGCGACCTCGACCTGTTCGGCGACAACAGCATCTACATTCATCGAACCGTGTCGCACACGCCGGGAAGCCAGATCATGGTCGTACGGCTGCCCAAGACCGGCACGGTGGTGCTCACCAGCGACGCCGTTTACCTCCAGGAGAATCTCGACAAGAACATCTTGCCGAGTGTCGGCAGCGTCTATAATCCCGCCGGCATGCTCGACGCCTATGCGTGGGTGCGGCGCATCCGCGACCTGGAAGGAGCCGACATCATCTACGCGCACGACCCTGACGTGTTCAAGGCGCACAAACATTCGCCCGAATATTACGAGTGATCGAAGGGCCGGTGCGAGACTGTGAGCAGGTTGCAATCCCGGGCGCCGTGCCCGCGATGGAGTGAGGCAGCAGCGTCGGGCCAAGCGTCCGGCCGTAGGTTCCGTGAGTACTTATGTCTCCCGCTGTGCTGGCGCAGCATGTAACCAAGTGGTACGGGCCGCGCTGCGCCGTAAGTGACGTTTCCTTTGCCATCGAACCCGGCGAGGTCGTCGGCCTGCTCGGCCCCAACGGCTCGGGTAAGAGCACGATCTTTCGCATGCTGACCGGCTATCTTGTGCCGACGTCGGGGCGCATCGAGGTCGCCGGCAATGACGTGGTTGCCGACTCCCTCGCCGTCCGCCGTGCGATCAGCTACGTGCCTGAGGATGCGCCGCTCTACGACCAGATGCGGGTCGGCGAATTTTTGCACTTCATGGCCAGCATCAAGGGTTTGCGCGGCGCTGCAGCGCGAAGCGCCGTGGACGCCGCCGCCGAGCGGCTCGATCTCACGCGCGTGATGAAGCTCCTGAACGGCAAGCTGTCGCGCGGCTACCGCCAGCGCGTCTCGTTCGCGCAAGCCCTGCTGGGCGACCCCGCAGTCCTGGTGCTGGACGAGCCGACCAGCGGGCTCGACCCGCATCAGGTGATCGCCGTTCGCAGTCTGGTTCAATCGCTTTCCGGACGCCACACCGTATTGATCGCCTCGCACGTCCTGCCCGAGATCGAAAGGATCGCTTCGCGGGTGATGATCCTGCTCGACGGCAAGCTCTTGACCGCCGACGCGCTGAAGGAGCCGGCGGGAGGTCTGGTGCTGCGGCTTTCGACGGAGGCCTCCGAGGATACTGTTCGCGGCGTCGTCGCAGCCGTCAAAGGCGTGCATGGCATCGCCGTTGATCCCGACGGCGGCGCGCCCTCGCGGCATTACCTGATAGAGGCGGACCAGCGTCCGTCGCTTGCCGCCGACATCGTGGCGGCGCTGGTGGCGGCCGGGATCCAGGTTTCAGGACTGACCGAGCGTCGCCCGGGTCTCGAGCGCGTGTTCCTCGACCTGACGCGGAAACCGGCGAGGGTGGCTGCATGAGAAGCTTCGCGGTTTTGCTGCTCAAGGAGGAGAGGGCGCTGTTTTCCTCTCCCGTTGCCTATGTGGTGATGACCGTCTTCCTGCTGATCATGAGCTACAGCTTCACGCTGACCCTGTTCCTCAGCCATCAGCCCAGCATGGTGCATCTCTTCTTCCAGATGTTCGTGCTGTTCATGCTGACCGCGCCGCTGATCACCATGCGGCTGTTGGCCGAGGAGCGAAAGCTGCGCACGCTGGAGGTGTTGCTCACGTCGCCGGTCTCCGAGGTTTCGATCGTGCTTGCGAAATTCGTCGCCAGCATGAGCCTGATTGTCGTCATGCTGCTGCTATCGGGCTCCTATGCAGCTACGCTCGCGTTTTTCGGCGACCCCGATTTTGGCCCGATCTATAGCGGCTATGTCGGCCTGCTGCTGTTCGGCTCGACGCTGGTCGGCACGGGGCTCTTGGCGTCGGCGCTCTCCACCAATCAGGTGATCGCCGCGTTGATCTCGCTCAGCGTGTTCCTGCTGCTGTGGATCATCGACAATTTCGGCTGGCTGTTGCCGAGCCCGGCCGACGCGCTGGTGGTGAATCTTTCGCTGTCGGTGCATTTTCGGCCATTTGCGGTCGGCTCGATCTACCTGTCCGACGTCGGCTTCTTCGTCAGCGCCGCGTTGCTGACGCTGCTTTTGACCGTGCGAGCGCTCGCGCGACGGTGAGGGGAGGAAGGGATGTCCCGCTTCGCCCGACCTGATGTCGTTATCGCCGCGATCGTCGCTGCCGCGGTCGTTATCGGCATCATCGGTTTCGCCGGCTTTAGCGATGAGATCTCGAACAGTCTTTTGTTCGTGGCCTGGTCGCTCACGCTGCTGGCGCTGTTCATGTTGGCGATCCGCCTGCCGCTGCGCGGTGGTGGATCGCGTGTGTCGGCCTGGGCGACAAACGCGCTTGTCGCTTCCGCCGCGATCGCCGTCGTGGTTGCCGCCAATGTGGCGCTATATCGCCACGACGTGCATTTCGACGTGACCCGCGAGGGACGGAACACGCCTCCGCGGCAGCTCACGGACGTCATCGATCGGCTACGCGTGCCGCTCTCTCTGACTTACTTCTATAATGCGGGCGACCCGAATGCCCTCGTCGTCAGGGATCTGGTCGCCGTCGCGGCGCGGAACCATCCGCTCTTTTCATTCCGCGCCATCGATCTCGACAAGGAGCCGGGGCTTGCGCGCGATGCCGGCGTGCATTCCTACAACTCGGCGGTGCTGCAGGCGGGCGACCGCAGGGTGATCGTCGAAAACGCCATCGATGCCGCCCGCCTGGGTTATGCTGCACTGCGCGTGCTTCGGGAGCGCGCCGAGACAATCTGTTTCGTGACCGGGCACGGCGAAACATTTCGCCCGACGCAGGCGCATTTTCACTACAGTCACGTCGAAACGTTGAGGGGCCACGATATACCTGGCGCCGGCGATGTGCTCGTTGCCAAGCCGGAGCAGCTTGATCGTCTCCAGCTCGCGCTGAATGAGATTGGCTTGGACATGCGCGCCATAGTCACGGTGGAAACGGCCTCGATTCCCTCCGATTGCGCCGTTGTCGCCGAGATTGGCCCACGCACGGCGTTCACGCCGGGGGAAGCAGAGCTGCTGGCGAATTCTCTGAAGGGCGGCGGTCGATTGCTGTTGTTGATCGATCCGCTGTTTCCCGTGGATTCCAATTTGCAGAGCCGCCTGCTCGGCCAGGTCGGACTCTCGACGGAGCCGGCGATCGTCATCGATCCCTTAAATCATTTCCGCACCGATCCTGACAAGATCGCGGTTCCCTATTATCCGCCGCACCCGATCACCGAACATCTCGCGCTCACGGTCTTTCCGCAGGCAAGGCCGATCCACCTCGTCAAGCCACCGGCCGCGGTGACTGCCAGAGTGCTTGCCGCCAGCAGCCAGGACAGCTACCTGCGACCGCCCTCGGCGGCCGGCGGGATGGTGACCGCAGCGGCCGGACAAGCTCCATCCGGTGTCGGCCGCGGCGCGCAGGCGCTTGCTGTTGCGCTCGAAGGAGTCTGGCCGGGAGCCCCGCCCGACAAGCGCTTTCGCCTGGTCGTCGCCGGCACCAGCAAATTCGCGACCAACGAATATTTTCCGTATGTCTCCAACGGCGGGCTGTCGGTCGCGATGGTGCGCTGGCTTGCCGATGACGATGCGGGGCCGAACATCGCGCCGCAGACCTATACCCTGCCGGAAATCGTGCTCACCAGCCGACAAATGCGCGATACCTTCATCGCGCTGGAGGTGCTGCTGCCGCTGACCACGCTCTTCTGCGGAGTCTTTATGTGGTGGAGGCGCCGTTGACGAGGCTGGCCGCCAGGCGCGATGCTGCGCGATGGCAGATACTGCTCGCGAGCGCACTTGCAGTGGCGCTTCTCGCCGCGCTCGTGGCCACCGGGCGCTGGCCCGAGCTGCGCGGTAAAGTGTCGTTCGCGCCCAAGGGCCTCGTTAGCATTGCGCCCGCCGAAATCGGCCGGGTCGAAATCCGCGCAGGCAGTGACAGCGTCGCGTTTCATCGCCAGTCAGGCCGGTGGTCGCTCGCGGGACGGGAGGGTGCTGTTCCGGCCGAGCTTGCGTCGCATCTCGACACGGCGCTCAGATTCGCGAATGTCAGCGAACCGGTGCGGGAGATCCCGGCGGCCGAGCTTACGGCCGAGAGCTTTGCTGAATTCGGGCTCGATCCTCCAGCCAGTGTCGCGGTGCTCGAGACCCAGGCTGGCGGCGTCGCGGCGACGGTGAACTTCGGCAGCCTCAATCCGGCCGGCACGTCGCACTATGTCAGGCTGGGCGGTGCTCCAACTGTGTATCTGATGTCCCGCCATGTGGGAGCCGAATGGCGGGTGGTGTTCGACATGGCGCACCGGCTGCAGGAGCAGGCCGGAGCTTCCGCGGCAGGCCGCGGACCGAGCCTGCTGCTTCCGGTTTCGCTGGCGCAGGTGTGGGCCATCGAGATCGCGTTTGCGGGAAAGCTCACCCGTTTCGAACGCGACGCTGCTGGGAATTGGTTCAGGCATGTCGGCCAGCACACTCACACCGGCGGCAGCAATGTTCACGTCGCCGATCCCGCACAGGCGCGGCTCATCGATACTGCGTTCCGCGCCTTCGATGCTGCCGCGATCGAAAGGCGTATCGGGCCCGGCGATGCTGGGCGCCTGGCTCAATATGGCCTCGCCTTGCCGAGCCTGATCGTGTTGCTCTACGCGCGCGACAACTCGACAGCGTTGGCACGGCTTGAAATCGGCGCGGCGGCCGACAGCCTTGATCGCTATGCCCGGCTCGCGCCGGATGGTGCGGTCGTAACGGTTGCGGAGTTCGAGATCAGGCGCCTAACCGAGCTCCTCAAGGCTGTGGGAGCAGGGTCATGAGGTTTGCCCGCGCGGTTCTGCTCGCCGGGTTCATGCTCGGCAGCGCTGCGTCCGCGCAGGCTCATCAGGTCAATTTGTCGACGGCGCGCGTCAAGATCGGCGGAGACCGTAGCGTCGCTGTCGAGGTGGCTCTCAAGGGCAGTGACGCCGACCGCCTTGCAGGCACAAGCATTTTCGATGAAAAGCGCAACACGGTCGACCCGGTCCTGGTCGCGGCATCAGCGGCACCGATTATCGCCTATATAAACGCACACATTGCCGTGACCGGTCTCGACGGCACGCCATGCGTTGCGGGCGCCGCTGTGCTCGCGCCCGACGGCGACGGCGTGGTTTTCCGCGACACCTTCTCCTGCCGCAACGTCAAAGGCGACATCGTTTACCGGTCCACGGTTCTGACTGCGACAGACGCCGGCGCCCGCCAAGTCGTGTTGATCGGCGAGGGAGCCAACGCGCCGCAAGCGCTGCTCGACGCCGGCAACACGACCGTGACACTGTTTGCGCCCCCGCCGTCGCTGCTCTCGACAATGCGGCGCTATCTCGTCACCGGCATCGAGCACATCTTCTTGGGTTACGACCACATCGCTTTCCTGGTCGGCGTCGTGTTGTGGGCGCGACGGCTCATTCCGGTGATCAAGATCGTGACCGCGTTCACGATTGCCCATTCGATCACGCTCTCGCTCGCCGCGCTGAATATCGTTGTCGTTCCTACCATCATCGTCGAGCCGGCGATTGCCGCCTCGATTGTGTTCGTTGCGATGGAAAACTTCTTCTCGCGGGATATCGATCGCCGCTGGCGAATTACCTTCGCGTTCGGACTGGTTCACGGCTTCGGCTTCGCCGGCGCCCTTCGCGACGTCGGCTTGCCGCAGAACGCCGTGGTTCCCGCGCTTGCCGCCTTCAATATCGGGGTGGAGATCGGGCAGGTGGCCATCGTCTCGATCGTGATTCCGGTGCTGATCGCCCTCGACCGGCTCACGGCAGTTGACCCCGCCAAACCCTTGCGAGCCACGCCGCTGGTCTACACGATTTCCGCCCTCATCAGCCTGCTCGGCAGCTATTGGCTCCTCACACGTATTCTCAATGCGTAGCGGGACGGAAGCTTGCGCGGAATTCGGCGGAGAAGGAAACGCCCAAAAACTGAGCGAGGCAGTGATGACGAGGCGAATCTTGTGCTTTGGCGATTCCCTCACCTGGGGATGGATCGCCGTTCCGGAGGGAGCGCCAACGACGCGGTTTTCCTTATCCCGAGCGTGGACGGGAGTCATGGCCTTAAAACTTGGGCCCGACTACGAAATCGTCGAGGAAGCCCTGAACGCGCGCACGACATCGATCGATGATCCGGTCGATCCGCGCCTGAACGGATCGGCCTATTTGCCTGTCGCGCTGGCAAGTCACTTTCCGTTGGACCTCGTCATTATCATGCTGGGGACGAACGATACCAAGAGTTACTACCGTCGCACGTCCTATGAAATCGCCGTTGGCATGTCGAAACTGGTCTGCCAGGTCCTCACGTCGGCCGGCGGTCTGGGCACAGTCTATCCCGCACCCAGGGTGCTCGTCGTGGCGCCGCCTCCACTTGGTCCTCTGACCGATCCCTGGCTTCAGGAAATGTTTGACTGCGCGCGCGAAAAGATGTTGGAGCTCGCAAAGCAGTACAGGGCGCTTGCCGGTTTCATGAAGGGCCGGACCCGGAAGTGGCAGGCCGCAACAATCTGTCCACTTTTTCTCCCGGGGCCAATGCAAGCTCAGTGTAGACCAACACGGGACAGTAGTCGGGGTGACGCCAGCCGACGTAGACGCGGACCTGGCAATTGGCAGTTCGGGGCCAAAGCCTGGCATCCGCTAGAGCGGACGCCGTCAAGGCTTATCTAAACAGATGCGCTACGATACGCTGCATCGCCGAACCCACAGAAACACACGCTTCAGTATGGGCCGCCGCTTTTTGGGCCATCATGGTCTCCCAGGGACATGACTACTGAGGACCGTTCGTGACTGGCCCATTTGCGGAGCACTTCTGGTACACGTTGAGAGTCCTGAACTCAGAACCGATGGAAATACGATTCAAATCTTCTGAGCGAAGGATCAAATTCGAAGATGTGGGTTGGGTCTGTCCTTGCCCGACGCACCGCAAACGAGCAGAATAAGTTGGTCTTTTTGTGCCGGGCGTTTCGCTCACATTTATAACGCTGCATGAAGTCTGCGAGCTTGTGTAGGATTTGCCTGACAGAGTGGTGATCGATTGATCTGCCGCGTGGGCACAGGCATCGGCGTTTAGCGCCTATGCGCCCCAGAAAGACTTCGGAATCTCCGCGAGCCGTTTCACATCGGCGATAGCCGGGCGTGATCTGATCAACATCGTGGCGGACACATCGACAATAAGCGCGATGATTATGCCGGTGGCGTATTTCATGCGCATGGCAACTCGCCCCTTGCTATCCTAGTTATTCGTCGCGGTCACGTTGTTCACGAAAATCGCGTTTTCCGACTCCGCCCGCAAGTGCATCCGGCGCGCCATCTGCAAGCATTGACCTAGGTCAAACGCGCCAAACGGTCGCAGGCCTCTCGTGCCTGCGCGGCAATCGCGCGGCGCGGCGCATTCTGCTCTAGATCTTGGGAGCTCTAACAGCCCCCAAATCCATGGCACTCGCGCGCAGAACCATCTCTCGCGATAACGGAAAATCGAAGGCGCGCTTTGCGCCGCCCTTGGGCTTCGGAATGTGTGAACTTTACTTCCCGCGGTAATTTGGCGGTCGCTTCTCAAAGAAGGCGTTCATCCCCTCCTTTTGGTCCGATGTGGTGAAGGCATGCCGGATGGCTTGCCGCTCGAATTCCAGTCCGGCATCGAGCGTAGTTTGGTAGGATGCAAGCACGGCCGCCTTGGCGAGTTCGGCGGAGCGCGGCGGCTTGCGCGCGATGATTTCGGCGATTTCCAGCGCCCGGGCCAGCGCTTTGCCGCCGTCAGTGACTTCGGCCACAAGGCCTGCCTGCTGGGCGGCGCGTGCGGAGATGGGTTCTCCAGTTAGGATCATCAGCATCGCAAGGGATTTACCGGCAACCCGCGTCAAACGCTGGGTTGCTCCGTCGCCCGGCAATATCCCGATGTTGATCTCAGGTTGGCCGAACACAGCGGTTTCGCCGGCGATCACGATATCGGCCAGCAACGCGAGTTCGTGACCGCCTCCGAAGCAAACTCCCTCGACGGCCGCGACTAGCGGTTTGGGGAAATTGGCGATATCTCGCCAGGCCGAGCGTCGGGCGGGATTGTCGATGGCCCCAAAACCACGCTGCTGCATCTCCTTGATATCAGCGCCGGCGGAAAAGAATGCTTCGCTTCCGCAAATCACGACACAGCGGATATCATCATCCAACGCGGCATTACGACACGCGGCTGCAAGCTTTGCGATCAGATCATTGTTCAATGCGTTACGTTTGGAAGCCCTGTTCAATGTCAGCAAAAGCACGTGTGGGCGGGGAGATGTCGAAAGAATGAGATCCGGCTTCGTGTTCAATGCTGACGCTCCAGAGATCGTCGAGGCAGCCATTTACACTGAAATCGTTTTCCGAAACAACCATCCCGCTTGAGGGAGTTTGCTTATCGGATCTTCGTTCGCGTCCGCTTCGCGGACCGTTCATTTACCCGCGGCGCGGCCGTCGATGACCGCATCACCAGTCGATACGGCAACAGGACGCTCTTGGGAACAGGTCTGCCCGCGATGGCATTGATGAGATAATCGGCGGCGCCACGGCCGATTTCTGCAGCGGGAATGCTGATCGTGGTGAGCGGAGGGTCCACTTGCGCCGACAGCTCCACGTCATCAAATCCCGTGACGGAAAGGTCCCGCGGCACGTTTAAGCCCATTTTTCTCGCTTCGGCCATGGCGCCGATGGCGAGCGTATCGGTTGTGCAAATCACAGCGGTCGTTTCCGGATGGTCGGTAAGCAACTGACGAAGCGCGCCGCGCCCTTGAGCGAGGGAGTGATCGGCCCTGATGATCTGAGTCGGCCTAAGCTGGATGCCGACTTTGGACAGGGCTCGTTGAATTCCGTCAAGCCGTGCACGCGAACGATCGTTTGAGGGAGGAATGTTGGCGATTGCTCCGAATCGAATATGGCCGAGCCCGATAAGATACTCGGTCATTTCGTGGGTCGCGCGCTCGTTGTCGACGCCGATCGCTGGAATGCCGCCGTTGGCCTTGGAAACATAGGTGGTAACGACCGGAACGCCGGCCTGTGCTACCAGTTCTCTCAACTCCCGTCCGTGAGAACCTCCGACCAGTACAATGCCGTCAATGCCGCGTTGAATCAGGCTCTGCACCTCCTGCAGTTCTCGACGCTGATCGTATTGCGAGTTGGCGATAAAAAGCGTGTACCCGCTTTCGCTCAAACGATTCTGCAGCGCTTCCACGCCTTCCGCAAAGATGCCTAGGCCAAGGGTGGGAACGATCGCGCCGATCGTGCGCATACGTCCTGATTTCAATGCGCGGGCTGCACTGTCAGGCGTATAGGAAAGATCGGTGATGTATCGCATCACCTTGTCGCGCAGTTCCGGCCTCACAATTTCAGGATGGTTCAGAACGCGTGAAACGGTCGCCGGCGAGACGTTTGCCTTCCTGGCAACATCCTCGATCTTCACCCTGGCGTGCGGTCGGACTTTGGGGTCGGTAAATGATTTCTTTTCCATCGCATGTGCTCGAACGCCCGAAGCGGGCCGCGTCGATATCCAGAGGAGGTTAGATCACTTGCAGCGCAGGTATCGCAAGCCAAGCGCGCACGAGACGGGTGCTGCGTTAACGCACTGTGTGCGCGATCCCAATCTATATCAAGCGGAGTGCCTGATACGCTGGCTCTTTCGCCCGGCCGCGGCTTGACGCGCTTGACTTCGTCGATCGCCGGTCTATCCTGAAAACGATTTCAGTAAGCGGATGTCGCCGCTTGGCCGCGGAAATAGAAAAGGCAAGCAAAGCGTATGGTCGATCTTCTCAAGGGCATCCGGATCCTAAGCTTCAACCACTTCCTGATGGGTCCCGTTGGCGTGCAGTTTCTCGCCGATCTCGGCGCAGACGTTATTGCCGTGGAGCCGCCCGATGGCGCGTTTCAGCGGAAATGGGGAGGGGCAGACAAGCAGGTCGATGGCCAGACCATGTTGCTTCTGACAGGCAATCGCAACAAGCGCGGCCTGACGCTTGACCTCAAAAAGAGCGAGGCAGTTGCCGTAGCCAGGAAGCTGATCGCAACATCGGACGTGATCGCCGAGAACTTCCGGCCTGGTGTTTTGGACAGGCTTCGGCTTGGCTATCAAGATGCCAGGAAGATCAAGCCCGATATCATTTATGCTGCAGCGTCCGGATACGGTTCAGACGGGCCGTACGTCAATCGCCCCGGTCAGGATCTGTTGATGCAGGCGTTGTCCGGGCTCGCCATGATCACCGGAAGCCGCGAGCACGGGCCGCGCGCCGTGGGCGTTTCGGCGATCGATCACCATGGGGCGGCGCTGTTCGCGGCCGGCATCCTTGCGGCATTGGTGAGAAAAGGGCGCACGGGCCAGGGATGCCGGGTCGACGTCAGCCTGCTGTCTGCTGCCCTCGACCTCCAGATGGAATCCTTTACCTGCTACCTCAATGGCCGGAGGCCCGACGACGTGCGTCAGCCGGGACCTATCGCTGGATGGTACTACGGCGCGCCTTACGGCATCTATGCCACTCGGGACGGACATATCGCGCTCTCTCTCGGATCGCTCGACGTGTTGGCCGATGCACTGGAACTCCCTGCCGATCAGCGTGTTCCGGACAGAGAGGCCTATCGCAGACGCGAAGAAGCAACGGCGGCAATCGCGGCCAATCTCGCCAAGCGTACGACGTCGGAATGCCTTGCGCTGTTTGAGGTGCGCGGAATATGGCACGCGCCCGTCAACGACTATGCGGACGTCGTGGCCGACCCGCAGGTTATTCACAACAAGAGCTTCCAGGTCGTAAAGGGCGCAACCGGGTCGCCGATCACGCTCGTCAGCCATCCTGTCCGTTACGACGGCGAGGTTCCGGAAGTGCGTTTGCCGCCACAGGCATTGGGAGCGCAGACGCGTGAGATCTTGAAGGAGATCGGGTACGGTGAGGCCGATATCGACGCTCTCGCGGCGAATGGAGTCGTCGGCTTACCGCAGCCGGAAGACCGCGGACGAACGGTCAACAGTGGTGGCAGCCGTTAGGGGGCCGGTTACGCTGTACAAACGGAGGAAGCAATGCCGAAGAGGAAAGGTCTGGTGCGATTGCTGATGAGTGCTGCACTGGCGGTCGGGGCATCGTCGTGGGGCGCCGCCGCGCGAGCGGAGGAAACGCTCAACATCTGTCATGGCGGCCATCCGATCATGGTCGCGAGCCAGAAGATTCTCGACAAATGGGCGAAGAAGGAGGGCGTCAAATTGACGACGACGCTTATCGCCTACGATGTCTACGTGCCCAAGGTCACGCAGATGCTGACGACCGGAAGCGCTCAGTGCGATATCATCTGGCACAACGACGATTGGGGTCAGCTCTGGAAGCAGTATCTGGTCACAACGGACGATGTCGCCGGCATCAGCAATGTGGAGAAACAACCGCTCGACGCTTTCTGGAACGATCAACACAAGCTCACGGTCGTTCCCATGGCCCATACCATCGGCACCTTCTTCTACCGCAAGGACCTTATTTCCGATGCCGAGGTGCCAAAGACTTTTGCCGATATGGTCCGAGTTGGCCAGAAGCTGCAAAAGGAAGGCAAGGTCAAATGGGGATATGTCGGCGGCATGTCCTTCAACAATACATGGTTCACACTGTGGTGGACTATGTGGAACAACGGCTGCGATATCTTCAAGCCAATCTACGAGCGGGACAACAAGGTGCTCGCCGCCAACGGCTGGACCTCGATCATCGACCAACCCTGCCATCAGCAGATCGTCGATTTCTGGTGGGACGCGCTGCACAAGGACAAGATCGCACCTGAGGCAAACACGACCTATGGACGCAACGAGGCGAACGCCATCTTCATGGCAGGCGATGCGGCGATGACGGTCGCCGATTCGACCTTCTGGGGCGATTACAATGACAAGAATAAATCGCGAGTGGCCGGAAACATCGGCATGGCTCCGTACCCGGCCGGCCCCGGCCGTGGCAAACCTATTACGTGGCTCGACATCTGGGGCTGGGCGATTCCGAAATCCGTGTCGCCCGCGCATCAGGCCCTTGCCAAGAAACTGCTGGGCGAGATGCTCACCGACGAAGATGGCCAGGTGCAGATGTGGAAAGAAACCGGCGGGCCTCCGCCCGACGTCAAGGTCTGGGACCACCTGGCAGCCAGCGATCCGGTATTTCGCAAGCTGAAGGAGGTCGACTTCGACCAGGATCACGCGCATTCAGCCTACTACTTCGCCAACTGGCCGAAGGTGCACAAGGCTTACTCGGACGTAGTGATCAAGGCGCTGACCGGAAAGCGCGAGGACATTCCTGCCGTCCTCAAAGAAGGCGCCAAGTCGGTGCACGACGCAGCCGTCGCGCAGTAGCGCACGGCGCGACGTCCGATGACGAAGACGCATCCTTCCTCTGCCACCGACGGTCTGGCGCCCGGCACGGTGCCAGGCCGGCCGAGTGCGGGGCCGTGGCTCGGCGAGAAGGAGCGTTTCATGCTTCTTCTCATTGCGCCCGCCGGCATCGTGCTTGTGCTGTTTCAGATCGTGCCGATCATTATCGGCGCGAATGCAAGTTTTCGCGACTGGCAACTCTTCAATCCGGCCCAGACCTGGGTCGGTCTCCAGCATTATCTCTACATACTCAATGATCCGACATTCCTGACCGTTGTCTTGCCCAATACCTTTCTGCTGATGTTCTTTTCGGTGACGCTGTCGCTCATCGGCGGACTGGCGCTGGCGCATTACCTCCACCGGAATTTCGCGGGTCAGTGGCTCATGCAGACCGTCATTCTGCTGCCGCAAATGATCGCCCCGGTCATCAGCGCCATGATGATGCGCTGGATATTCAACGACCAGTTCGGCGTGGTGGCGGCGTTCCTCGATTGGATCGGATTGGGGCCGATCTCATGGCTTGCGCAGCGTTGGCCGAGCTTTTTTATCGTCATCTTAACTGATGTGTGGATCTGGACGCCTTGGTTCGCGCTGATCCTGCTCGCCGGGCTGCGGAGCCTGCCACGTGAGCCGTTCGAGGCGGCCGAGATCGATGCGGCGAGCGCCTGGCGGACGTTCACTCACCTGACGCTGCCGATGCTGCGGCCGGTGATCGCCGTCTGCGTTCTCATCCGCTCGATCGACGCCTTCCGCACGTTCGATGTGGTCTGGATTCTCACCGGCGGCGGTCCGGCGCGCTCCACCGAAGTTTTCAGCATCTACACGTATATGGAGACCTTCGTGAACCTCGATTTCGGGCGCGGCTCGGCGGCCGCGATCATCGGGGCGCTCATCATTTTGGTGGTCGCCGGCGCCATGTACAAGGTGGCCGGCCGAGTCACGGATGTGTCGCGATGACGATATTGCACACGAAAGAGTTCGACCGTCGCTACCGCTGGACCGATGCTTTGGCTCCGGGCGGCCGCCGCGCCTTTCTTTCGCTGGCGACGATCGCGATCGTTCTTCTGTTCCTCGGGCCGATCGTCATCCTGGTGGTCACTTCGCTTCGTCCGGGCTGGGCGGTCTTCTATGTCTACCGCGGTACCGATTTCACCCTGCAAAATTACCGCGACGTGCTGGCGACCGAGGCGGTTATGCACGCCTTCGTCAACAGCTTCCTGGTGGCAACGCTGGCCACCATCGTCTCCATCGGCGTCACGGTGTCGAGCGGCTATATGCTCTCGCGCTTTCGTGGACCGATCCCGCGAGCCTGGTTCGGCACGATCTACGTGTTCCGTACCGTGCCCTACATCTCTTGGGTATTGCCGCTGTATCTCGTCTGCTACTACCTTGGCATCTACGACACCTATGCAGGCATCCTGCTGCCGCACATTGCCGTTCACATCTGCTTCTTCTCGTGGATCATGAAGGGATTCTTCGACGGCATCGATCCGTCGATGGAATATGCGGCGCTGATCGACGGCTGCACGCGCTGGGGAGCCTTTCTGCGCGTCGCCTTGCCTTCGGCGATCCCGGCCATCGCCGCGCTCGGCATCCTCTCCTGGCTCTACACCTGGAATGAGTTTCTGTTCGCGTTGATCCTCACTGGTCACAACACCGCGCTGATCACAGTGACGATGGCCCAGTTTGTCACTGAGCTCGGTACCGCCTGGAATCTGATGAGCGCGATGGCAGTCATGGCCATGGGGCCGGCCATCATCATCACCATGTTCGCGCAGAAATATGTGATCCGCGGCCTGCGGATCTGAGATGGATCGTCATCATGGCCCAGGTCGTTCTCGAAGAGGTCAACAAGGAATACGGCAGCGTGCGCGCCGTCGTCGACGTGAATTTGACGGTGGCCGACGAGGAGTTTGTCGTGCTGGTCGGACCCTCAGGCTGCGGCAAGTCGACCACCTTGCGAATGGTCGCTGGGCTCGAGGAGATCACCCGCGGCGTCATCCGCATTGGCGAGCGGGTGGTCAACCGGCTGCCGCCGAGGGATAGGGACATCGCCATGGTGTTCCAGAACTATGCGCTCTACCAGCACATGACGGCCTACGACAATCTCGCCTTCGGACTGCGGAACCGGAAGGTGCCGGAAGCCGATATCACGAAGGAGGTTATGCGCGCCGCCGCGGTCCTCGGCATCGAGCAACTGCTGAGCCGCAAGCCGCGCGAGCTATCCGGCGGACAGCAGCAGCGGGTCGCGCTCGGCCGCTGTATGGTCCGGCATCCGCAGGTGTTCTTGTTCGATGAGCCGTTGTCCAATCTCGATGCCAAGCTGCGGGCGCAAATGCGCATCGAGCTGAAGCGACTGCGCGAGCGCGTGGCGACCACTTCGATCTTCGTCACCCACGACCAGGTCGAGGCGATGACGCTCGGCGATCGCGTCGTCGTCATGCTCGATGGCCGCATCCAGCAGGCCGCAACACCGCTCGAAATCTATAACCGGCCGTGCAATCGCTTCGTCGCCGGGTTCATCGGCGCGCCGGCAATGAACTTCCTGTCTGTCGAGCTGCAGAACATCGATGATCGCTTGCACGCCGTAGCCGAGAACTTCCGCATTCGCGTGCCGCAAGATCGGGTCGGCGAACTCGCGCGCAGGCGTGCGCCTGACGTCGTGTTGGGCGTGCGGCCGGAGCACGTGCTCATGGGCGAGCCGCGGCCGGAACATGGCACCGGCTTCGACGCCTGTGTCGAAGTGACGGAGCAGCTCGGTGCCGAGCTTCTGGTCGCAGTGCGTGCGGCCGGGGCCACGGTGCTGGCTTCGCGCATCGACGCCGAGACGATGCTGGCGCTGCACCAGCCATTGCGTCTGTCGCTGGATCCGCGCGGTTTGCATTTCTTCGACCGCGAAAGCGGCGAGGCGATCAGGTGAGAGCAGCTGGCGAGGGGAGGAGAGGTCGCGCTGTCGGGGATCTGGATTGGATGAGCGCGACGCGCCCAAAGAACCGAATGTGGAAAGGCAAGACAATGAGTGCAATCGGAGCGAAGGTGGGGGACACCGTCAGATTCTCGAAAACGGTCGGCGAGTCCGACATTTATCTCTTTGCGGGGTTGACCGGAGACCTCTCGCAAAATCACGTCGATGACGAGTTCATGAGCCATTCGATCTACGGCAAGCGCATTGCGCATGGTGCGCTGATGGTCGGCTTCATGTCCACCGCTTCGACCCGGATGATCGAAGAAAGCCTGCGCAAGGGTATCGATTCGACGCCGGTGTCGCTCGGCTACGACGGGGTGCGGTTTCTCAGGCCCGTCTATATTAACGACACTGTGACGGTGACCTACACGATCACCGAAGTCGACGAAGAGCGGCGCCGGACGCTTGCAAGTGTCGACGTTACCAATCAGCGGGATGAGCTGGTTGCCGTCGGCAAGCATCACCTCAAATGGACGCGCAATGCGACGGAGCGGCCCGGATCGGGATCGGCCGCTTGAGGGGCGGATCTCGCGATCCCCGAAAGAAAAGGCGGTCGCAGTGACGGCCGAAAAAACGACAATCCGGGAGAAGATCGTGAACTCGAGCAAGTGGCGCTGGGCACAGGCCATCGACCGCATGCGGGAGCGGATCGATCAGACGCTAGGCGTTCTGCAATCGGAATTCCCGCACTGGGCCGATGCTGCAACGGGCAAATGGACCACGACGGTCGACGGGGATTGGACCGGCGGCGCCTGGCCCGGTATGATGTGGCTGCTGGCACGACGTACCGGTGATGCAAAATACCTCGATGCGGCCCGCCTGTGGAGCAGCCGGCTCAGGCCGCGCGCGCACTTGCAAACCGCATTCAAGGGCTTTGGATTCTATTACGGCGTTGCGCTCGGCGATCTCCTGTGCGGAGACAAGGATGCCGCAGCGCTGGCGCTGGATGCCGCCCAATCCTTGAGGAGCCAGTATGATCCGAGGCTCGAACTCATCCCGCTGGGTGGCGACGCCGAGGAATCGGAGGGCGTCGGCAACTCATTTAGCAGCATCGATTCGCTGCAGGCCGTGCCGCTCCTGTTGTGGGCGGCGGATAAGACAGGTGACCCGTCATTCGCCGATGTCGCGGCACGACACACCACGCGGGTCCTTGACATTCATATGCGGCCTGAGGGCTCGATCATCCAGTCGAGCGAGCTGAATCCAGCGAACGGCGATGTCGTTCGCCATTTCACTCACAAGGGGTTTAGCGACAACAGCGTCTGGGGGCGGGCGCAGGCTTGGGGACTTGTCTATGCCGCGATGGCGTTCGCTCATCGCCCGCAGGAGAAGCGCTGGATGGAGCAGTTGCTTGCCGGCGCCGACTGGTGGCTCTCGCACGTGCCTGCCAGCCTGGTTGCGTTCTGGGATTTTGATGATCCGGGGATTCCCAACACCGAAACCGATACGGCGGCCACCACCATCGCCTGTTCGGCCCTGCTCAAGCTCGGGCGGCTCGCACCGTCAGCGGAGCTGCGCGCGAAATATCACGACGCAGGCGAACGCACGGCGATCGCACTTATCGACGGCTACCTGACACCTGTCGGCAATAAGGACCCCCGGCCGCAGGGCATGCTGGTCGGCGCTTGTTTCAACAAGCGTCGCGATGCGCGCGTGCGGGATTTTGCAACCAATGCCGAGACGATCTTCGGATCTTACTATTTGTTCGAGTCGCTGAATGTCCTGGATGGACTGATCGAGGCTGAAAAGATCTAGCTTTACGGATTGAATAGTTGCGCATTTATCGTGGAACTTCGTTGATGACGAAATCAGAAATTCCGGTTTATAGCCGGCTGTTTCCGGTCGCGCCGACGCCGTTCACCGAATCCAGTGAACTCGACCTTGAAGGCCTGCGTCGCGTCTTGGACTGCATGATCGACCACGGCATCGACGGCATCTGCATTCTGGCCAACTATTCCGAGCAGTTCCTGTTGTCGGATCAGGAACGCAACGCACTGGTCGATCTCTGCCTGTCGCATGTGGCCGGCCGCCGACCAATCGCTCATGCGAAAACCGGCACCTCCGCCAGCGCTCGGAATTTGCCGGGCAGCATGACCCGGCACAGGGCCTCGTTAAAAAAGAAGTCGCCAAACATGGTAGCGCTGCGCACGCCTTCATTGTGGGGCTTCGAATAGCAGGAATTCTTCAAGAGCCCACGATGCGAAGATTCTCGTGCGAACTCGTCGCGGCACAGTGCTTCCAGCATGGCCAGGCCCCGTTCGGTCCATGCTGAAGCAGCGGCGGCGCCCGGATGCAGCCGGCCCATCTCCAGCAGGGCTGATGAAACCACGGCCGCTGCTGCCGTATCCTTGATGTCGGCGTCAGTTCCCGTTGCATCGAAATCCCAGGGGGGCACCTGCCGTCCGGCAAGGCGCTTCACATAATAGTTTGCAAGCTGCTCCGCCAGCAGAAGATATTTGCGTTGGCCGGTCTCCCGCGCGGAATTGACATAGCCGTAGATGGCCCAGCCCTGACCGCGGCTCCAGGCGGATTCGTCGCTCGCCCCCTGGTAGGTATAGCCGCGCTTTCGTTCGCCGCTCACAACGTCGTATTCCACTGCATGGTAGGTCGAATGATCGGAACGGATGAAGGCTTTTGCCGTCATGTCCGCATGCGCCTCGGCTGCCAGCCGATAGCTACAATCGCCGCTGTAATTTGTTGCCCAGTACAAAAGCGACAGGTTGGCCATCGTATCGATGGCCGAACTGCATCGCCCACGCAGATCGTTCAGCGGACCCCATGCGGCGAGATAGGCACCGCTGCGTGTGGTCATGATCCGCGCCCGCAGCTTGTCGGCTGCGGTCATCGCGATATCCGCATACCAGTTGTCCCCGGTGATCGTGTAACCCGGAATCGCGCTGCTGTCGAAGATGAAGCCGATGTCATGGGTGTTGGGATCTTCGGCGCGCTGTGCAACGAGCCGCATGCGCTCGCGCGCCCAGGTCAGGTATTTTTTCTCGCTGGTGTGGAGATAGCATGCAAGCAGCAGACCTACCCAGAAGCCGCACAGCCAATTGCCGTGGCTCCAAGCCTCACCGGTGTAGCCGGCCGACAGCGACGCGGGCAGCTTGATCCATGAACCGTCAGGCGCCGTCACATGCGGAAACTCGACGCCGAGCGTCGGTTCGTCCTCGGCCACTTTCCGCGCCATGATGTCCAGCACCTCGGTGAAGAGCCGACGCCGGGCAGCGGTGATCTTGATCGGGCTGATTGAGGTGTCCGGCATGCCTGTTTCCCGATAAGTAGAGTTGGGAGTGGGGCTCGCGCGCTTGGTGAGTTAGGGTGAGAGCGAAGCGGGAGTCGAGCGACTTGATTTCAGAGCCGTAATCGTGGTTCGCGACCGGCAACGAGCAACACGAAGCTGCCAGGTCTGTGGAGCAAAAGGCGAAGGATCGATCCTACCGGTTGTCGGTTGGACCCCACGGGCATTGCTTTTCTTACCTCGTCCATCGGCATGCGGGGTGGGCGCTGAAAACAACGTCCTCCATATCGTCGAATGAGATAACAGGCGAGCCCATTTTTGGCAGGTCGTCCCGCGCCGAATTTGTGCTGCGATGCAACGAAAAAGGGCGGACTATTTATCTGCGAAGGTGCTTGGGCGTCGACAGTCCGCGGAGGACGGCCTCGCCGGTGTGCCCCGCTTCAAGCATCAAGCCCGCGCTCCGAAATCGGCATTCGTCGCTTTTCGCGGTGTCGACATCTCATTGCGCCGGGAGTTCGCGTGAGATGATCATGCGCTGGATCTCCGATGTGCCTTCCACGATCTCCAGCACCTTGGCATCGCCAAAGGCCCGCGAGACCGCGAACTCGCTCATGATGCCGTACCCGCCGTGGATCTGCAGCGCCTGGTGTGCTGCTTCCACGCGCGCTCGGTTGCGAGCAGCTTTGCCATCGCTGCCTGCTGATGAGGTCGGCCCCGGTTAGTGCGAACCGCCCTTGGCGATCCACAAGGCTTGAGAACCTCGGCCAGCGCTCTGGAAGTGTACCACCTATGCTGCTGCACGACCTAGCCTTTAGCATCGAACGCGGATCGGGTGCCTTTCGTAGAAAACGATTTCAGGATATGGTTTTTCAGGAACTTTCCGGAGACCGATTTCTTGGATTTTTTCGTGGCTGCCATGCGCGCAATGCGCGGCTGCCTAGGTGGGTCGAAAAGCCTGATCCACCTACACCTGCCTCCGCAACGATGCCTGAAACCCGCGACGACAAGCGGTTCAAACTACAACCAGGGAGAAGCTCATGAAGATCAGCAAGGACAATAACAAGGGGTTCGGCATGACCCGCCGGACACTGCTGGCGGGGGCGGCCATCGGCGCAACCCAAATCGCGGCGCCCTTTGTCATCACGGCGCGGGCCGCGGAAGCAATCAAGATCGGCATTCTTCTGCCGAAATCCGGACCCTACGCGATCCAGGGCGAGACGGGTCACAACGGCGCCCTGGTCGCCGTCGACGATTTCGGCGGGCATGTGCTGGACCGGCCGATCGAGATCGTCTGGCTCGACGAATCGAGCCCGCAATCGACCCAGCAGAACATGCGAAAGTTGATCGAGGAGGAGAAGGTCGCCGCGATCCAGGGCGGAGTATCGAGCGGCGATGTGCTTGCGATCATGCCGGTCGCCGAACAGGCGAAGATGCTGCTGATGGCGACTGGGCCGAACGCGACCGAAATCACCGGCAAGAACTGCAACAAATATACCTTCCGCGTCGATCTTCCGAACAAGGTCACCGTGCACAGCGTCTATCCGCAGCTGAAACAGCGCGGGAAGAAGTGGTATTTTATCGTCGCCTCCTACGCTTGGGGCATCGACGCCTACAATCAAATGAAGGACGTTCTCGTCAAGGACGGCGGAACGGTGCTGGGATACGATCAGGCCCCGCTCGGAACGACCGACTTCAGCTCCTACATTCTGAAATTGCGCCAGGCCAAGCCGGATGTCCTTTATGTCGGATTGGGCGGAACCGATCTCACCAACATGCTGAAGCAAATGCATGAGATCGGGCTGACGCGGCAAATGGGGCTGTCGTCTCCGATTGTGAACGACAGCGACTTGTGGGCAGCCGGCCCAGAGGCGGCGTTCGGGACTTATCCGAAACTGTGGAACTATACCGGTCCGCACCTCACCAAGCGCAGCGCCGAGTTCGTCGACGCCTACAAGAAGAAATTCGGCGCGCCGCCGGAAGTCGAAGGCTGGCAGGACTGGTTCGGCATGACAGCGATCTTGACGGCAATCAAGGAAACCAAATCGACGGATTCGGCGAAGCTGATCGCCTTCCTCGAAGAACACAAATTCGACGGCTACAAGGACGCGCCGATCGGCTTCCGCAATTTCGACCATCAACTCGTGCAGCCGCTGCTGGTCGCGACGGTGAAGGAAAAGATAACCGACAAGTACGACTACTTTGATATCGGCAGCGAATATCCCAACGATCCCTCCCAGCTCGACGCCGCCTACGGCACCAAGGCCGAAATCGGCTGTGTCTTCAAGAGCTGACCGGGCGTTTTCGCTGTCGAGCCGGCGTGGCGGCAAAGGCCGCCTTGCCGATTTTTGACCCAAGGCGAGACGGAAATGGCATGACCGATCTCATCATCTCGCAGGTCGTCAACGGGCTCGTGCTCGGTTTCCTGTACGTGCTGATTGCGATCGGCCTCTCGATCATTTTCGGGATGCTTGGCGTGGTGAACTTCGCCCATGGCGTCTATTTCGCGCTGGGCGCATATTTCGCGCTCTCCTTGCTCGACAGCCTGGGCCCCTGGGCGATCATGCTTGCGCCGCTCGGGGTCGCGATCATCGGCATGGTTATCGAAACGACGCTGATGCGCCCCCTCTACGGCAAGGAACCGCTGCTCGGCCTGTTCATGACCTTCGGCATCGCGCTGTTTATCGAAGAACTGATCCGCACCATTTGGGGTGCGGCCGGACGGCCGTTCAATCCGCCGGCCTTTCTCTCGGGCTTCATCGTCTGGGGGCCGGTGCTCGTCACAAAGTATCGCCTGTTCGTGCTTCTGGTGACCATTCTCATCCTGGTGGCGCTCTGGCTGTTTCTGCACAGCACGCGATATGGCCGCATCATTCGCGCCGGGAGCCGCGATCCCGAGATGGTGAGCATGCTCGGCATCAACCTCAAGCGGGTCTTTACCGCGGTATTCGGCCTCGGAACTGCGGTTGCCGGCATCGCCGGCGTGCTCGCCGCGCCGCTTTGGAGCGTGGTCCCTTCGATGTCGGAAGCCGCCATCATGCCGGCCTTCGTCGTCGTCACGATCGGCGGATTGGGCAGTTTCGGAGGCGCCATGATCAGCGGACTTCTGGTCGGAATATCGGTTGCGCTGTCGATCCAGTTCTGGCCGGCGGCATCCGCAGCGGTGATGTACGCGCTCATGATCGTCGTGCTCTTGATCCGGCCGCGCGGCCTGCTCGGCGAGAGCTGGGAGCGATTTGAATGAAGCGTGCTCGGAAATGGCTCCGGCATCCCATTCTGATTGCCGGCATTGTGTTCGCGGTGCTGCCGTTCATCCTGCCGAGAATCGGCTCGACCACAAGCCTTGCGACGGAGATCGCGATCTACGCGCTCTACGGCCTCGGCTTTAACCTGCTGCTCGGATACACCGGGCTGGTCTCGTTCGGTGCATCTGCATTTTTTGGCGCGGCAAGCTATGCCGCGGGCATCGCCGTGCTTCACCTGTTCGACAACATGTACCTGTCGATCGTCTTCGGCACTTTGACCGCTGGCGTGCTCGGCCTCGTGATCGGGCTGCTCATCTTGCGGCGACGCGGCATTTATTTCTCGCTGCTGACGCTGGCATTCACCCAATTATTTTACGAGATCGCGTTCAAGTGGACCGACGTGACCGGCGGCGAGAACGGTCTCCAGGGCATTTCGCGATCCAGTTTGGTCTCGCCGCTGGCCTATCACTATTTCGTGGTCTCAATCGTGCTCTGCGGCATGTACGCGATCTGGCGCATCGTCCACTCGCCGTTTGGACGCGTGCTGCAGGCGCTGCGGGACAATGAGCAGCGCGTGCGCTGCCTCGGCTACGACACCAAGCGCGCCAAGCTTGTGGCATTTGTCGTCTCCGCAACCGTGATCGGGCTCGGCGGAAGCCTGCTGACCTTCCTGATCCAGAGCGTCTATGCCGACAACCTGAACTGGCAGCATGCCGGCGACCCGGTGATGATGACCATTCTGGGCGGCATCCATCACTTCCTCGGTCCAACCTGGGGAGCGGTGATCTTTACCGTGCTAAGCGACCAGTTGAGCTCGATCACGGAGCACTGGTGGCTGTTCTTCGGAGCGATCCTGATCGCCTTCATCCTGCTCTCGCCCGAGGGCGTTTCCGGAATCTGGTTCCGGCTGACAGGACGAAGACACTGGAGCTTGACCGCGGAAGAGATTCCACCAAGACCGCGGGGGCTCAGGAGCCTGCTTGACAGCGAACCCGCGGCATCTGCTGCCGGAGACGATCTGGTCCTCGAGGTCCGTGGCTTGTCGAAGCGGTTCGGCTCGCTGGTCGTCGCCGACGAGGTCCATCTCACCGTCAAGGCGCGTACGCTGCACAGCCTGATCGGTCCAAATGGCGCCGGCAAGACGACATTCTTCAACATTTTGACCGGGCTGTTGCCGAACGACGGCGGCACGCTGCGATTCCGCGGCCGCGACATCACGGATATGCCAGCGCACAAGCGCATCGACGCCGGGCTGGCGCGATCCTTCCAGATCGTCAGCGTTTTCACCAATCTTACGGTTTTCGAGACCGTGCGGGTCGCAGCGCAAGCGCATTCGCGATATCGCGGCTCGCTCTGGCGTGACGCCTATCGCTTGCCTGGCGTCTGCGAGAAGGCATGGACGCTGCTTGCCACCGTGGGGCTCGCCGCGCGAGCGCACGAACTGTGCGCCAACCTTGCCCATGGCGAGCAGCGTCTGCTCGAAATCGCGGTGGCGCTCGCGACCGACCCCGAACTGCTGCTGCTGGACGAGCCGCTGGCGGGGCTGGGCGACGCCGACCGGGAGCGGATCGGCAGCCTGGTCCGCGAACTTTCCCGCAGCCATACCGTGCTGCTGATCGAACACGACATCGATCGTGTTCTGTCGCTCTCCGACCGCATCACGGTCCTTCATCAGGGCCACGTCATTGCGGAAGGCGAGCCGTCCGCAATCGCCAACGATGCGGCGGTGCTCGAGGCCTATCTCGGACGTCACGGCACTCGCCGCGCGCAACAGCCGTCGGGCAAATTGGCAGCGGCCGTGCGTCCGCCGCTGCTGACCTTGAGGGGCGTCGACGCCGGCTACAAGGCGAGCCGTATTCTGCACGGCATCGACCTCGAGGTGCGGGAAGGCGAGGTGGTCGCGCTGCTTGGGCGCAATGGCGTCGGCAAGACGACGACACTGCAAACCATCATGGGCGTACTCAGGCCGACCGGGGGCACTATCACATTTGCCGGCGCGGACATCACCTCGCTGTCGCCGGATCGTGTCAACCGTCACGGCATCGCCATCGTGCCGGAGGGGCGCCGGATATTTCCGAACCTCACCGTCGCGGAGAACCTTGCGCTGGCGCAGCGCGAGGGAGGCTGGCCGCTCGACGACATTTATCGACTGTTCCCCAAACTGCGCACGCGCCAGGATGCGCGCGGCGAGAACCTCAGCGGCGGCGAACGACAGATGCTGGCGATCGGGCGCGCCCTGTGCGCGCCGCAGCGGCTGATCCTGCTGGACGAGCCGTTCGAGGGTCTAGCGCCCTCGGTGGTTGCGGAGGTGCTCGCTGCGATCGAACAACTTCGCAACAGGACCAGCATCCTGCTCGTCGAACACAAGGTCGACTTGGTGCTCAATTTCGCCGACAGAGCCTACATCATGGTCAACGGTCAGATGTCCTATGTCGGCGACAGCGCGGCCCTGCAAAATGACGCCGAGACTCAAACTCGGCTGCTCGGCGTCGGATGACGGAGAGCGGGCGGGAACGGATGGTTTGCGCCGGTCCAACCCGATTCCGGGTAGAACTCTAACCTCGATGGGGCTCGCCAATAGCGAACGATCGGGCGGGACCGCCGCAACGCTGGCGCGCTGCGCTCTGGCCATGGTTGCATTCGGATTGTTCCTGATCGCAGGACCCGTCGCTGCGGTCGGACTGACGCCGCCGCAGGCGGCCTCTATACCACCGTATCGATCTTCCCGCCGTCGGCGGACTCAATGACCGTGTGCTACGGTTTCGTCTGCCGGCGCCGCGAAATCCTGAACTTCACGCCAGCGGACGGCCCTCAACAAGATTCTCGCCGCGGGACACAGCTCGGCTGCCGCCGAGCGGGCTGCCGTGCAGAGGGCCGTGATCTGGTTCGACCGCCGCATGGGGCCGATCATCGGCACCGACAAGCGCGTCGCGAAGGCTCCGCGCGCTCGAACCCCCGACGCCTCGGATGCATCGATCTGCCAACGCTGAAGCGCGCCTCTGGTTGGATTTTCTGCTGCAAGCCATTGATCTCCAATGCTCGGATTTTGACTCAGGAGATGCCACCGGCCATCATTCAAGCCGACAACTGGAACGCCCCGAGTTCCTCGGCGGCCACGGTCGCCGAACCGACAGAAGACCGCCGCGGCCTCACCGGCTCCGCCCGACTCATCGCCGACATCTATTCAGCTCGATCAGTACGCGTTTGACACGAATAAACGCAAGCTCGCCATCTCGAAAACTCTCTCCCTCGCACAGACGGCGCCGGGTGAGTTTCAGAACCTGCGCGAAACCGGCATCATGCGGTTCACCACCCCGATGGAGATGTTCGACCGCGATTCCCCGGGCCACTACTTGCGCCTCATTCGCCGCGTACGCACCTCGGTGAATGCCCTTGTTCCGACGACCGAAGGCATTCGCGCAACGTTCTCGAACACGGGTATCTCCCGTGTCATCATTGGCGGAGATTCATTTCAGGCGGCGACCGTGCCGGTCGGCGCCATCAGGGCCGTTGACGTGGTCGCCGACAATCCGGGTGACTGGGCATTCAATTGCCACAAGGCGCATCACACCATGAACGCGATGGGACACGACGTGCGCAACCTCATTGGTGTGTCGAAAAAGGATCTGGCGCGCGCGGTCGGAAAGCTCGCGCCAGATGCCAAGGTTATGGGCTCAACCGGCATGGCAATGGGCAACATGGAAATGCCTGCACCCGATAATACGTTGCCGATGATGACCGGTAATGGCCAGTTCTGGCCGATCGAGATGGGCGGAATGTTCACCGTGATGAAGGTCCGCGAGGATCTTGCGCGCGACGATTACCGCGATCCGGGTCCCTACAAACACCCGCAAGGAACGGTTGCCTACCAAGTGGAAGCGCCTCCATCTGAACCCGCCCGGCAGGGTTCGCCAGGCGCGGCCAAGCCAGCGGCAAAGGACAGGGGCGGCAAGCCGATGCAGATGAAGAACAGAAGATGTAGCGCGGCGATTAAAGGCAAATTCGGAACACGTGAAGAAGGAGAATGCCATGAACAGGATCATCAATAATGCACGCGCACTGCTACTCGCTGTGGCGTTTCTTGCCACGTCGGCGGCCGCGCAGGACGCAAGCATCAATGGGGAAGTCAAGAAGATTGACCAAGGCGCCGGCAAGATCACGCTGAAACACGGCCCGGCGCCGAGTCTTGGCATGGACGAAGGGATGACCATGGCCTACCGCGTCAAGGACCCCGCAATGCTCAAGCAGGTCAAGGTCGGAGACAAGGTAAAGTTCGAGGCCGACAACGGGGATAGCGGCTACACCGTCACAAAGTTGCAGAAGTCGAAATAGATGTTCGTGCGCATGGTAGCGCAACCGACACAGGACGGCTTTTGCTTGTGCTCGGCGTCCAACGACGTCGAGCGCAAGCGGAACTGGCCCATGAACCGACGCTAAATTCGCTATTCCGAGCTTGTTCAGGCGTTCGGCCCCATGATCTCGATCCCGATGGAAATTTGCTGGTCATTTCCGATCCGGTTCGGGGGCTTTATGGAGGATAGTCATGAGCAGGAACAAGTTTCGAAAAATTCGAACAGTGTGGATGGTAAGCTCGGCCCCTCCAAAAGCCGACCCCCTATGAATCATTGAAAAATCGATTCGGGAATCCTGATAGCTCACCAAACCGACGAATCTGCCAAAGTAGTGCTAAGACGACCCCCCGACTTCGGCGATTCGAAAGTAGGGACTGTCTTGGCTCCCCACTCGGGATTTCTGTCTAGTGCATCGCCGTTGGTCGTGAGCCCAATTCGAGCTACGAGTCTCCGTGGCACGTAACATCAATTATCAAACGGGATATGTAAGACATATTGTGAGTCGGCTTGAAGTTCGTTTTGAGTCCCAAGCATAGATCTCGACCGAAATCCGAGTTTCCTCGCAGGATCGATTCGGCGACCGCGCGTTGTCTGAACGGCCATGCACCGCGCTTCGTTCTCGGCAGCGATAGCTTTTGGTGCTTTTCAATCAAGCCAGTTGGTGACTTTTAAGCCACGGGCTCGTTTGAACTCGTCGGTATTGGCGGTCACGATAGTCATGCTCAATGCGGAGGCGTGCGCAGCGATCAGGAGATCGTTGCTACCAATCGGCTTTCCGGCAGCTTCCAGTTCTGAGCGGACAACCCCGTATTCTGCGTCGGCGGGAACATCGAAGGGCAGCACGGGGATCTCGCCAAGAATCTCCTCGACGGCTTTGGTGAGCCGTGGCGATCCGGCCTTCGCACAGCCGTAGCGCAGTTCGGACGCGACAATGATGCTTGTGCAGACATTGGCCTCGCCAACCTTTGCGATCCGCTTCGCCACCTTGCCTTGCGGATTTCTGACGAGGTCGGAAATGATGTTGGTGTCGAGCAGGTAGCGCGTCACAGCACACGTTCCGGCTTCGGCGCAGGATCGTCGATCTCCGGGAAATGCTCGGCAACGGGCGTCATCGTTTTGAGAAGGGCAAGAAGCCCGCGCTTACGCAGCGGCTCGATCACGAGCCTGTCGCCGTCGCGAAACATGGTCGCTTCATCGCCCGGCATTTCGAATTCCACGGGGATGCGGACCGCCTGGTTGCGGCCATTCCGGAACAACCTAACGTGTCTCCGCTGGGTCATCTTGTTATCTCTCAAGTGCCTTATCTCCGGCTGGCATATGCCAGCAACATATGCCAATCAAGCACCCATCACAAGCCCCCGGTTCTGTCAGACCAGTTCGCGTCGCGGGCAGAGTATGGACGCTGCTCAGAGGACGCCTAATTCTCTGGAGAATCGGGCACGGGCAGCCGCGGTCAGCCCTCCTCTGCGGCGATCGGGCCGCAGGCCAGTCCAACCATTCGCAAGAACCGATTGCGATGAGAAGCAACCGCTCATGGTGCGGCCTTAGATTCTGTTCTGATAGACTCGCTATTGGCTTAAAGGGACTCGTCTCTGCTTTAGGGCACACAGAAAACAGCGGAGCCTGTTCGGCGCGCAGACGTGCGCTGAGAGTACGGTGGCCAGCATTCAAACGGGGAGGGCGGCCCGAAGCTCCTCCGCCGGCGCCGTACTTCCGCCTGAGGGGCCTTGCACTCGTCGGCTCGATGGGGCGGCGCGGCAATCCGTACGACAACGCCAAGGCGGAGAGCTTCATGAAAACCATGAATGTCGAGGCGGTATATCCGATGGCATACGAAACGTTCGAGGACGTTATCGAGAACCTTCCCCGCTTCATCGATGAGGTTTACAATAAGTGTAAATTGCACTCCGCTCTCGACAGTTCGAGGATCAGCACGCCCCGCAGAGCGTCAAATCAGCCGCCTGACCCTGTCCGGCCCCAGGGGCCCACTCCAGAACGGCGTCCAATTTTGGCTCTGACTCACTTTTGATGCAGTTTAGGGGATGTCTGGCGCATTGATTGGGGGAGAATCAGCGCCATGCAGCAAGCACTCCACCGCTCCAGTCTGGTGCCGCGTGGGTTTGCTGTAGAGAGTGCGTACTACGAAGGAGATAAGGCCGTTATGCGGTCCGGGCGTCCGGAAGCGTTGGTCTGTGTCCATCTTGCGGAACGGCTTCCCGACGTGTCCATAGCCGGTATCGACGACGCGTGACCGATCTGCCGCTCTCAGGGCGGATGGTGCAACTCCTGGTGATCGCCCGCCGCTTCCGCTGTGACGCCGTCCTGTGCGGGCGCCAGATCTTCACTGAGCGCTTTGCCGAAGGGGTGCTGGCCTCGTCGGCGCGACGCACGGCGAGGCTCGACTCTATCGTCCATCACCTCGGTCTGGCGCTTGGCGGTCGACAGGCGGCAGGATTCGCAAAACGGCTGATGCTGCCAGTGCGCAAAGACACGCTCCTTCGCGTAGTTCAGCGCTGGAGCCGTCCGCCGGCTGGTTCGCTCCGGGTCATCGGCATTGATGATTGGGCCTGGCGGCGCAATCACAGGTACGCCAGCATCATCTGCAACCTGGAAAGGCGCCGGATCGTCACGCTGCTGCCAGACCGGGAGCCCGCGACCGCGCAGGCCTGGCTCGCTGCGCATCCCACGATCGCGATCGTTGCCCGTGACCGTGGCGGGGGATATGGCGAAGCGGCAGCAAAGGCCCTGCCGCACGCTGTTCAGGTCGCCGATCGTTGGCATCTGATGGAGAACGCCAGTCGGGCTTTCCTGGATGCCGTCCGCAAATCGATGCGGCAGATACGCACCGTTATCGGTGCGACCACGATCAATCCCAAGCTGCTCACAGCCGCCGAGCGCCTCCGGTATGAGGGCTATCTGCGCCGCGAGGAGACCAATGCGGCCATTCTGGCGCTGTCGAAGAACGGCCTACCCATCAAGCAGATCGTGCGGCAGACTGGCCATAGCAGGAAGCTGGTGCGGCAGGTGATCCGCGGCGAACTCACGATGTTTTCCGGATCCCGCAAAGTTCGTTGGATTTGCATTTGCCGTGGCTCGACGATCAGTGGGCGTCTGGCTGCCGAAACGGGGCTGAACTTTGGCGCCGCTTAACGGCGCGTGGCTTCCGAGCTCGCTCCGCGTCATCAGCGAATGGGCGACCCGCAGACGACGGGCCGAAAGGCCGACGCACAAAACCTTCAGCGGATTCCGACGGCCAGAACGATCGCGCGCCTGATGACAATCGGCCGCGACTTGCTCACGAAAGCGGAGACCGTCACGGTCGCAGCAATCGAAGCCGGGGCACCAGCCTTGGTCGAGGCGCGCGAGCTCATCGCCGCATTCCACTTGATGATCCGGCGCAAGGCTGAGGCGGGCCTTAGCCCATGGATCGAGCGCGCCCGCGCCAGTCTCGTCGCCTCGTTCGCCAGCGGCGTCGCCAAGGATGAAGCGGCGGTTCGGGCGGCAATCGCTTCGCCCTGGTCCAACGGACAGACTGAAGGTCAGATCACCCGCCTCAAGCTGGTCAGACGTCAGATGTACGGTCGCGGGAAAATCGATCTGCTTCAAGCCAGACTAATCGGCGCAGAATAATCGGAGCTGCACCAAAATTGCGTCAGAGCCAATATTGCAGGCCGAATGACACCCTCGGTTCACCAGATGGTACTCACACTGGAACGCGAGGGCTTCATCAGAAGGCAGCCGAGGGCCCCCCGCAGCATCGAGCTCCTCGTTGATCCGCGCCAGTTGCCGGAGCTACTCTAAACAGCAATCCTACTTGTCAAATTCACTGTGCAGCGGTACTAGTCCTGTCGGGCGGATCGCGCGGGGATCATACGAATGCGCGGTGCTGAGGCCGCAGTGTAGCCAAAGCCGTTTGAGCCGCTGCCGCGCGAAAGCCCTGCTTCAAATTGCGACGGCCGGGCGAACGCAAATATAACTTCGTGAATGCCGCTATTGTGCGCCGGATGCGCGCTAGGGGACGAGGCAAAGGCGCTGCAAGCGGCCGCTGCCCGACGATGCGCTCAAGATCGTGATACGCTGGGCGGACAAGGAAGATCGGGCGGCGGCGCAGGGATGACTAACGTTCAGACCTTCATTGTGGAGCCCGGCACGCCTGAGTTGGCAATCTGCGCGCGCTGGCGCGCAAATGCCTTTTCAGTGCTACAAGCCTCCTTCGAGCAGGAATTGCGGTCGCTGGAGCTATTTGCTTCCGATCACACACACGGTGTAGCGCTAATCGCTAAGGCCGATGGCGAGGCGGTCGGAACGTGTCTTCTGGTCGAGTCGGAGATCGAGCCTAACCATGATGTGTCGCCATGGCTTGCAGGCCTGTTTGTGGTCCCCGAGCATCGGCGAAAGGGTGCAGGCGCTGTATTGGTTCGAGCGATCGAGGACCAAGCACGACAGCGAGGGTTTTTGCGGCTATACCTCTACACCACAGAGGCTGTCGGGTTCTATGCGAAGCTCGGTTGGTCAGTCCTTGATCGCACCAACTGGAAGGGCTTAGACACAGCTCTAATGGTCTGCGATCTGTAAATGTCGCGAGGGGAGCCGCTGCAATGGGCTTTGCCGATTGGCGCGGATCGGCGTGATGTGTGCGATGTCGAGATGAAAAGCCGGTGCCGACGCGGCGTAAGAAACCCGCGAAGAAATATCACATCGCAAGATGAAGGTGTGGAACTTCGACGAGCAGTATTTTGATTGCTAAGGAACATTGCTGCCGCGAAGGAATTTTCGCGGCAGATGGATGACCTTCTCAGACGAGCTGACGCGGCGATATGCGACAGCCGCGGGATCAGAAGCGAGGTTCGCCATAGCCTCGCCGGGGCTCGGATCGCGGTGGCGCAGGTCCAGCAGATAGTGCAATGGGCGCGCGCAGAGAATGAACGCGCGAACGCGCTCGTCGGGTAAGTGGTACACCAGAACTCAAGACTCGGGCGGCTCCGGATAGACAATCACCATAAGCCGGTTGCTGGTTAAATGACAAAACCCTGATCATCGCGCCAAAAATCCGCACCATGGTGGACTAAAGGAATTTGGTGCGTATCTGCGAGCAACAAGCCGCCCTCTGCGCCGATCCGAGCGCGCGCGAAGAGCTGAAAGCGATGGCACTGGAATATCGCGTCTCGGCTGAATGGCAGGAACGGCAACAAACGGCAGAGGCGAGAGGAAGGCGGTTCGCCGAAGCCACCACAGCGGAGAAGAAGAGGTGGCGTCATGACACATAGCCAGCCGTTAGGGGTTGCGTCCCGTTCTTCAGCGTTGCTGAACATGCCCCGCTATTTTTTCCACATCGAAGGCGAGAAGCCCCACCACGATGAGGTGGGCAAGGCGCTTGCCGACGATGGGGCGGCTTGGGCGCAGGCGGTCAGGATGCTGAGGCGCACCGAAAACGGAATGCAGCCGGGCGACAACTGGACCTTGCGAGTGTTCAAGGGCGAGAAGCCGGTCTATGTAATCGCCGTTGTCTCACAGAGATACGGAGAACCGCCGCGCTGAGGGTGGGGACAGGTAGACATTGGCCGGTACACAGCAGATCGACCGAGGCCACCAAGCAGAACACGGTGACGCCGACGACGATCGCTGACCAGACTGCTCCCAGCGCAGGCACCGGGACATTGACGATGATCAATAGAGCGACCCATGCCGCGATTGCGTCATCCGAGCAGCCGTCCGGTTTCCCGCCCGCGCGGATGCAAGCGCATCTCGAATAGGGCACAGCGTCGCCAATCGAACCGCTTCGTGCATCAGCGCAGAGGCCGGCTTCGCCGGAACGAGTACCCGTTCGGAGCGAATCTTCTGGCCACCGCGAGCGCGCGGCTCTCGCAGCTTTCCAGCGCGATCTTCTGGGAGAGCATGACGTCTCCGATCGGCAGCCCGCCCAGCGGCAGGAAACACAGCCCGACTTCGGGGCGGCCTTTTTCGTCTATCTCGCAGACGTTCGTCGCTGCGCCGGCATAGATCCTGTACTGCTTGCCGGTGTCGCCGCCGACGACCTCGAAATAGCCCTTTTCCGCGAACTGCGCCCGTTGCGCCGACGACAGCCAGTGGCGCAAGAGCCCCAGCGACCGGCCTTCCGGAGTGCTCTCGGCGCCGTGGCTGACGAAGAGGGCCCTTATCGCTCTCATGCGCGAGCGTTCAGCCGGCCAAGACGGCGTAAGGCGCAACATGGCGTGGCCGACTAACCGCCGACCAGCCTTGGAAAAAACACTGTTTCTTCCGCATTCGGGTCGAACGCTCGGATCTGCGAGACCTGACCCGAACCGGTCCGGACCGCGGCGGTGAAGCCGGCGTTCGTCAGCTCGTTGAAGCGGTTCTCCGCCCTCGCCAGTTGCAGTGCGTCGTTCGGGTCGAAAGGGTGGCGGCTGTCGCCGGTGTGGTCCATCACGATCTGGATTGCCATGATCGTCCTCCTCGGATTGCTGATGGCCAAGGACTTAGAATCCAGTATCCGGCCGAAGTGGCGGAGTTTCAAGAGAAGAAGATTCCGTCGCGAACGCCGAACTTGATCGACCCCAAAAGAGGGCCCGCGGGCAGAAGGAAATGCTGCTGCCGAGCGACGGCAAGATGCGAACCAAGCGGCCGCCGAAGAAGACGGCGGCCGAGCCGCAGCACGTACAATCTTATTAACCTAGCTCATGAATGACAGGGGCCATGTTGACGGCGGTCTCTAATCTTTTGGGGGTCGACAGGCGAAAAGTCCTGCGGGAAGTAGCCTCGTGGTGGCAGGATCGCTATCGTGGTCTGGCATGTCCTGACCTCAATGACCGCCTCCTTTGGCCAACGGAGCGCGAGCATTCGGTAACGAGCCGGCATCGCATGGCCGGCGAATGCGCCCGGCAGGCGCTTCACCGCGAGATCGGACGATGAAACAGGCTATCGATACTTCGCCTTCGCGTCGCCAAGTGTTGCGACTGGCAGCCATGGTTACGGCATCTGCCGTGGTTGCGAAGGCCCCGAACGCCGCGGAGCCTCTAAAGGAAGAGGCAAACAACTCCTCTGTTCCCTCCGACGGCGTCTCGACCTTCGAGAGGGTTTGGCTGACCCTACGTGAGCGCTTTTACGATCCGCGTCACAATGGACTAGACTGGCTGGCGGTTCGGGAGAGATATCTCCCAGACGTTAAGCGGGCAACCTCCCAAAACTCTCTGGCGCGCGTCATCAATACCATGCTGTCTGAGTTGCACGCTTCACACACGCGCTTCTATACGCCGGATGAGCCGGAATACTATCAACTGGCAGATATCTTTTCCGCCGCGCTGCGACGCCGGGGACTGCAGGGTGCGTTTCCGGACGGCCGCAATTCGTACCCTGGCATAGGTATCATTTCGTGTCTCGAGGCGTCTGGCCGTAGCACGATCACCGCCGTCGTAGACGGAACGCCGGCTCAGCAGGCGGGCCTCCGTGCTGGAGATGAGATAGTCGCGGCTGACGGGCGCCTTACTCATTGGCAAAGCGGAGGTCTTGATGCGCCCTCAGCGCGTGAGGTCAGGACAACCCAGCCTCTTGATGCAGCTCGCCACCGCGCATCAGGCGGCGGGCGATGTCGGCGGTCTGCAGGGCCGCGCGTTCGGTCGGTGAATGGGCCGCCACATAGCGGGCAACCGCGATCAGGATGTGCCGGCCCGCGTCCGTGTCACCCCACGCGCCGAATTGCCGGACTCCCGCCTCCAGCATCTGATACGCATGGAAGCCGGCATCTTCGCGCAGCACTGCATGGGCGAGCGTGGCGATCAGCGGCTGCGGCGCATGGCCGAGCGTGAGATGCCGGGCCACCAGGCTGGCGGCGAGATCGACCTGTCTCTGCCGGTCGAAGGCGTCGAGCAAGGCGGCGCCGATCGTCTCGGGATCCGCGGGCAGATCATCGAGCTGCTCGGCGCCGTCGCCCGGGATGCGCGCCGGTGGCACATTGAGATAGCGAGCAAGGTAGAGCGCCATCGCGCCGTGCAAGACGCCGCGGACAGCCGTGACGTGCGTGTCGATGCTGGCAATGCCCATCCGCGTCAGCGTTGGCGTAGGTGAAGATGTGATGCGCCGTCTCCCAGTCGGCGTGCTCGTTGGCATTGCCGAAGCGCGCCAGCCTGAGCGCCGCCGCGTAGGCGAGGGATTGGCCGAGGTCCGCAGGAGCGGCACCGGCGCGGATCGCCTCCTTGAGCGCGTCAGCGATCCTGACCGGATTGTCACCGAGCAGCTCTCGAGCAAGTGCAGCGTGGCCCGACCAGTCGCACGCGCCGCGTCCGGCAGTGAACAGGTCCGCGACTTCGCTGGTTGATTCCTCACATAATGCAACAAGGTCAACGGGCTGGCGCCAGGCCGTCGATTCCTCGGCGCCACGGGCCGCGACCATCTGACCGACGACAGTCGGCAGCAGAGCCGCCGCGTGTTGCCAGCCGACCAGATCGAGGCACTCGAACGCCTTGTTGATGAAGTCGAGCGAGTGCCCGGAGTCGGCGAACGCCCGCTCGGTCGCGGCGGCGAACAGGGCATCAGCGAGTTCAGCCGGGGAGAAGCCGGCCGCAATCGCCGTGAGCAGGGTGCGCTCGGCCGCCTCGCGATGCCGCACGTTTGTCCAACGCCGCAGCCAGCGTTTGAGCGCGGCCGGCTCCGGCCGGCTGCCCAGCGGCGCGCGTTCCCGCCGCGGCGCCGCGCCGTCGCAGTCCGCCGCCACGCGGCGTGCGCCGTGGAAGAGAGCGAGATAGGCTTCCTCCTCCGGCAGCACAGGTAGGAGATTGGCGAGTGCCGTCAGAATCGTAAGACCCACGCCCCAGCCGTCGCGATTTTGCGCCCCGAACAGCGCCACCTGCCGGACGATTTCGGCCTGCGGTACGCCGGCCGTGAGCTGACCATGCACGGCCTTGGCAATGGCGAGGCCGAGGTCGTGGGCGAGGCCGTTCGCAAGCCGCTGATGCCAGTGCGCGGCGGGATCGGCCTGCGTGAACGTGGTCTTCACCCAGACGTGACCATTGCGCACCTCGACCGGGCAGATCGGCACGTCGTCCGCCCATAGGTCGAAGGTACAGCCGCTTTCGAGATCGAAGCGAGCGTGGTGCCAGTGACAGGTCAAGATGCCGTCCTCGACGCTGCCGCGCTCAAGGGGGAAGCCCATGTGCGGGCACCGATTGTCGAGGGCGAAGACGCGCCCGCGGTCGTAGATGACGAGGATCGGACGATGGCACCAGCCGCCCCTTGATCTTTAGCTCCTCAAGGCTGCCCGCCAGCACGAATTCCTTGCTGGGCAATTCCATGAGCATCCCTCCCATTGTTGCTTTGGGGGCACCGCAGGTACTCCGCAACATAGGCATCCTCTTGCGCAAAGGCGAGAGGATGCCGTGGCTTGGGGCTACGCGAAAGGAACCGCACTGGATCATCAAGCGGTACGGAACTGAGAACTCGATCGCGTTCGGAAGTTTCGACCAACCGTGTCGATGACAAGCAGCAAACGCAGAGACAAGTACTGCGTGGCTGGTCAAATCGCGTGACCATCCATCGTCGCACCGCCAGCGAGTTGCCGAAATCGCCTGTCGATTCAACCAGCGCTAGGCCGTGTACTCGTCAATTGATCATGTCCGCAAAGCTACCCAGAAGCGATAAGACCTGCGACTGTCCAGGTGCGGACGGTCTCATATATGAGCCCGCAGTCATGTGCGGCGGTTCAATGGCACGCGAGCCGCTCATACCACTGTCATCTCGCGTCTGAGATCGGGAGCGAAGATGGCCTTCGGGATCAAGGCGTGAACGCCGCGCACGATGTCCACCACCTGCGTCACGCGGAAGCTCACCGCGTGCTGCACAGGGCGTAGGCGTCGAGCTCGCTGATCTTCGCCCGCGTCGCCACAAACTTGATCGCATTACGCGCAGCAAGCGTCATCGCCGCGTTCAGGTCCTTGTCGAGCCCGATGTGTGTCCGTCTCCGCCACGGGCCAGGCCTGGTTCTTCTGCTTGTGGAGCATGATCTGGATGCGCAGCTCTTTAAGCCGCGTCTCCAGCGCGGTGAGCGAAATCTCGCCGTCCCCTTGCACCGAACCGTTTCCCTGGTCGAGGGAACCATGTGTACGCGACCATCAGGCTGGGAACGACGCATAGGTCCGGCGCCGGATTTCTGCGCCTGCGCAAGGCTGGTGGACCACGGTTCGACAGCAGCCAGCACACCCAAAAAGCTGCTCGCTTGCAGGAACTTCCGGCGCCAGCGGACACGGGCCGTGTAGCCGCGTCCGAGGAGCCTCTCGGACAGAAATCGGCCTCCGGCAACCAATGGGCCGCCGACGCCGATTTTGTCATGTTCATATCCAGGGAGCAGTCAGCCGAACGTGATCCGCGGTTACTGGTCGCATCCAATGCGACACCCCAGATGTCCGGTATGGGCCGCTTCGCCACGACCGCTCCGCTGTACGAGCAATTCCGTCCGCCATATTTCCCCGAGTTCTTTCGTACCGTGGCGCAGAAGCAAATGCTCGGAAGGCAGCATGCGCTCATCGATCTGGGCACCGGTCCCGGGCTGATCGCGCTCGGATTCGCACCGTACGTGGGACGAGTCGTCGGCGTCGATCCGGAGCCTGCAATGCTTGAGGCAGCAAAAAGGGCCGGTTCCCGCGCCGGACTAGACGTTGAGCTCATAGAGAGCGCGGCCGAGCAGCTTCCCCGGGACGTCGGCCCGTTCGACGTCGTCACGATCGGTCGGGCGCTCCACTGGATGGATCGCAACCTGGTCGGCTCGCTGCTGGAGCGGCTGGTCGCGCCAGGCGGCACGATCCTCATCTGCTCGGCGCGCTCGGCAGACGATGGCCGCAACGGCTGGCTCGACGCATACAACGAGGCGCGGCGTTACTGGTCGGGCGCCACCGACCTCACACGTCATCGTCAGGATCTCTCGGCCGTTCTTGCCGGCACACGATTTCGCATCGAGGAGCCGATCGCGGTCGAAAGCAGTCACGAATTGAGCGCCAGGGACTTGGCCTACCGCACACTCACTTTTTCGACTTCGTCACCTGCGGCACTCGGGGACAAAGTCGACGCGATGCTTCGCGACATCGAGCAGCGCCTGCTGCCGTTTGGCCGCGACGGGTTGCTGCGCGAGGTCGTGATCGCGAAGACGGATGTTGCCCGCTCACCTCCGCTGTAACGCGCACGAATTTGCCGACCCCTCACGCAGCGCGTCGCGTTCTCAGTCGCAGCGGCGCTCCCTGCGCGTGATCATGCGGCCGTCGTCCCGTTCACCGTGGTAGGCCGATGGTGACACCACCTGGGCCGACGCCAACTGTGGTGTCGGCGTCATACCGCCGGCGATGGTCCTATCGTAGTCGCAGCAGTAGTCGCGGTCCCGGCCGAGCTGAACATCGACGCCCTAGGCCACCTTGACGCCCTCGGCCTTCGTCGGAGTGCTGAGTGGGGCAGTCATAAGTATCGCGGCGGCTGCGGCCACAGAAAGAGCGATCTTCACCATTTGCGAGTCCTCCCTCAGGCTTGATTTGGAGATGCAACTGGCGCGAACCCCGAACCTCATCAAACTAAGGCCAAGCGTCGGATGTATGTCGCCGCAGGAACTCTGGCGGCTGTTCGCAGTTATTTGCGCACATCATATCGGCCGACCCTTTCGACCGAAGGAGGCCAAGATGTTCATTTCAGGTGAAGGTCTCCTCGTCATCTTGCTGGCTGGCCTCATTGCAGGCTGGTTAGCGGGAAAGATTGTTGCGGGCGGGAGCTTTGGTCTGATCGGTGACGTCGCCGTCGGAATTGTCGGCGCTCTTCTCGGCACTTGGCTGTTGCCCCGCTTGGGGATCCATCGGCAGTGGCCTCGTCAGCACCATCATTGCCGCCACTATCGGCGCCGTCGTGCTCTTGCTCATTATCAGGCTGGTTAGCGGGGGATTTCCACGACGACGATGGGGCTTTCCGTGGCGAGGCTGGCGACTATGAGGCGATCCGAGTAACTCAGGAAGGGCGCGCGCCAATATTGCGGGAGACTTGTCAACCCATGCCACGATTGCGCGCTTCAATTCTGCCGATAATCATCCTGGCGCAACTCGCCACACCGGCTGCATTGGCTCAAACTCAGACGCAGCAAGAATCGAAGCCGGGATCAACGGTAACGACGAAAATGGAAGATGTCTCGAAGTGGAGCCGACGGCAGTGGAACGCGGCAAAGGCGGAATGGTCACAACAGAAAGCGAAATGGTCCGATTGTCAAAAGCGGGCGGACCAGAAAAAGCTTTCGGGTCGGAAAAGCTGGACCTTTCTTTATAATTGCATGACAAAGTGATTTTGCGGACGCGAGGCGCTCTGACGGCCTGATTTCGCGCCATGCTTTCTGCCGTTGGCAGCCGGCGCTTGGCGAGACGCCGGAAATCATGAAAGTAGTGACAGTTGCGCAAATTCATGCGCTCGCACTCCCTCGAAGAGTCGTGGAGACCTCACGCCCCCTCAAATGGCACTTGCTGCGGTGCTGATCGTCCCCGTGTCCTCTCCGGGCTCCACGACAGCACAAAATGGCCTGGCATCCCCAACTCTTAGGCGCTGCTCGCCCGCGCCGACGAGGTGATCGAATGAGCGCGCCAGGCAAGCTGGCGCGATCCGGCCGGCGGAAGACCGGTCCGAGTAAGGGGTAGCGCCCGCTTGGTAGCGAATGTTGCGTGGCTCCTGGCGACAGTGGCCGCGAAGCGTACAGTGCGATTGCACACGGATCCGAAGATAGCGCCCCCGGGTCTCGAGGAGGACCAACGTCGTGAAGCAGGACTTCGACCTCATCGTCTATGGCGCGACGGGTTACACCGGCCGTCTCATCGCCGAATATCTGGCGACGTCCTATCGCGGCGACGATGCTCCGTCCTGGGCGATCGCGGGACGCTCGACCGATAAGCTCCGGAAGGTGCAAGTTGACATCGGCGCACCAGACGATTTGCCTTTGGTTAAGGCGGATGCCGCCGAGCCGACCAGCCTGCGTTCGATGTGCGAGCGCGCGACCGTGATCATCACGACGGTCGGGCCTTATCAGCTCCACGGTCCCGAGCTGGTGGCGGCCTGCGCGGCCACGGGCACGGCCTATGTTGATCTGTGCGGCGAACCGGCGTGGATGCGGCGGATGATCGACGCCCATCACGAAGAGGCGAAACGGACCGGCGCGCGCATCGTCTTCTCCTGCGGCTTCGATTCCATCCCGTTCGATCTCGGTGTGCTCACGTTGCAGGAGAAGGCGCGTGAGAAATTCGGACGCCCGGCACGCCGGGTCAGGGCCCGCCTGCGCAAGGTGAAAGGCGGCATGTCTGGCGGCACCGCGGCGAGCGCCCAGGCGACGTTGGCCGCCGCCGCGCGCGACCCGGCCCTGATCCGGCTGCTGACCGATCCCTTCGCGTTGACGCCGGGGTTCACCGGGCCGTCTCAGCCGTCGGGCCTCCTCCCCGAATACGACCCGAGCATGAACGCGTGGCTCGTGCCGTTCCCAATGGCGCCGATCAACACCAAGAACGTGCACCGCACGAATTTCCTGTTGGGTCATCCCTATGGCACGGACTTCGTTTACGACGAGATGATGGTGGCGCCGGGATTTGGGGAAATCGCTCGCGTGACGACGGAGACGTTCGCCACGATGGTGTCCTTGTTCGGGACTGGCGGTCTCAAACCTGGCGCAGGCCCGACTCGGGAAGAGCGCGAGAAGGGCTTCTACGACATTCTCTTCCTGGGCGAGCTGCCGGATGGCCGACGGGTCGAGGCGGTAGTCACGGGCGACCGCGATCCGGGCTACGGCTCGACCAGCAAGATGATCGCCGAGAGCGCTCTCTGCCTCGTGCGCGACGTGCAGGGCGAAGGCGGCACCTGGACGCCGGGCGCGCTGATGGGTCCCGCGTTGCGCAAGCGTCTGAAGGAGCGCGCCGGCCTCACCTTCAGCGCGCATTGAGGTAACGCTCAGAACTGCAGCGGCGTGCTGGATTACGTGAATCGTAACTCGATTTTCGCTCGGCCATACATTTGTCGTTTGAGGGCCGTACTTGACCTCCTCCGGAAACACGATGCCGGTGATTGAGAGGGGGCCAAGCGCCGCCTCGTTGACTTTGCGCACGCTGGCCGGCTGCATCACCGCCTGGCGGGTAAGTTCTGCTTCGGCAAGCCTGAGCAACTCGCGCGCATCGGTGGTCGCGGGCGGAGTTAACTTGACCCATCGGCCGGTGAGCACCTGAGCGTCTTGTGGTTCCGTCGGAAAGCCGAACCTCTTGCCGATTGCCGCGCCGCTGCTGGTCTTCAGTTGCCGCAGCACGCCTTCGAACGCGGCGTCGTTCGTGCGGCTGGAGCGAGCCGAGCAGACCACCTCCAGCAGGCCATGCGGCGCGGGCGGCAGCGGCGCATGGCCGTCGAAAAGAATGACCGAGTCCTCTTCGGAAGCTCCTGCGAAATACGGCATCAACGGGTCGGCGGCCTGCTCCTCGAGCGTGGCGGCATTCATCCCAGCGGCCCTCTTTTCTCGCCGCGAGGACACGCAGGAGATGGTTTAGCCGCTCCTGGACAAAGTCGGCGACGAGCTGGTTGGAGTCCTATTGACCCGATTCCTGCGTGAGCAGGCACAGCTCACGACTGAGGGGGTTTTGATGGCGCTCGAAGCTCTCGTTCGGTGCAGCCACCGCCGGGCGAAAGAAGGGATGCAGCGGGGAATACCCGATCCCAACAGCATCGGAGCGGACTGCCCGTCTACCGGCCAGTCCGCTTCGAGGATCAGGACCCCGTTTCCCTTGTGAACAGTTCGAGGCGCAATCCCGAGCCGCGCGAAGGCCGCCAGCTCGGCATCAAAGATCTCCGGCCAGATCGTCCACCAATCCTGGTCGTCGCCGGGCTTGTTGTGTTTGGCCAAACTTAACCCACGGGCCGGTGTCCAGGCGGCGTGCTAGGTCGCGGCGGACCTTTGCCAGGCGTCTCACTCGGCGGACCGGGCGGCACGTCCGGGTGCTCCGGATGTTCTGGATGGGGCGGTTTAGCCATCGTGAATTCCCTTCTCTGTTTGCTGTCACCTCGGCGCCGTGGCGCCGAGGTGGAGAACCTACTTTGGGGGACCAACTTTGCCCGCAGCTGCACCAGCTTGAACTTTCCGATCTCGGCGGACTGACGCTCGCTTAGAAAATTTTTCTGTTCGCAGATTTGTTTGAGCAAAATGGACGCGAAACGGCCCTGGATGGACGACTTGGGCTGAATTTCACATCAAGTGACTTTCTCGCAAGATTGAGATAGCGTCCATTTTCCCGTTACACATCGGGCCTGCTCCCGCGAGGAGCAAGAGACGAAGCCGTCCACTTAGGCGGCCAAAATTTTCCAACCTTTGGCTCCAGATATTTCGGAGTCCGCATCTACTCAGCAGTTTGCCGGGGCTCCGCGCCGGCGGGTATTGCATTGAGAGGCGTATTTTAGGAGGTCATTCATGCTAACACGCAGAGATTTCGCCGGTATCGCATCTTGCGCGATTTGCGGACTTGCTGGATTCATGGCGAGCGATGCTTCCGCGCAGGGCACTCAATCAGCATCGTCGTCGGGTGGGGTTACGCGCAAGATCTTGTCGCAGATTGACGGCCCGGTCCCGGGCTACACGACCATAGTAATGGACGTTACCATAGAGCCGGGTGTGGCGGTCGCACGCCACACGCATCCGGGGGTCGAGTCGAGTTACGTCATGGAAGGAGATGGCAGGGAACTTCTGGTCGAGGGGCAGCCGATGCGCATAATCAAAGCTGGCGACGCATTCCAGATTCCGCCCGAGACACCGCACGCCGGCGGCAAACCCTCGGAGACCAAAACCAGGCTGTTGATCAATTACATCGTGGAGAAAGGCAAACCGCTCGTGAAGCCGGTCTGATGGGCTGATAGGGCGCGACGAGGATCGATGCGCATGGCTTGGCCTCGCCAGCCCTGCAAGGGTCTAGACCCTATGTTCGCCCTCTGAGGTGACGGGCGGCCCGCCCCGCGGCAAGCTCCTATCGAGGGTTGCGCCGGATGGTCCGGTGCCGAGCCTCAAGCATGGGGAGCGGGCCTGATGAACGATAGCATTTTCGTGGGGCTAGATGTGCACAAGGCGACGATTTCGGTTGCGGTAGCCGAAGCGATGCGCGGCGGGGAAGTTCGGAACTTGGGGATTATCCCTAATCGCGCCGATCAAATCGCCAAACTGGCGGAGAAGCTTGGCAAGGGTCACCGGCGGGTAAATTTTTGCTACGAAGCCGGTCCCTGCGGATATGGCCTGCATCGACAGCTGACGGGACTGGGGCACAGCTGCATCGTAGTGGCGCCCTCGCTGATCCCGATGAAGGCCGGGGATCGGGTAAAAACCGACCGGCGCGACGCGGCGATGCTGGCCAAGCTGCATCGGAGCGGCGAGCTGACAGCGGTGTGGGTTCCGGATGCGGCGCATGAGGCCATGCGCGACTTGGTGAGAGCCCGCGCCACGGCGATGCGTGTGCTCGGCAAGGCGCGGCAACATCTCCAAGGCTTCCTGCTGCGACATGGGCGCATCTATGCCGGCAAGAAGGGCTGGACCCTGGCTTACCGTCGCTGGCTCACCACGGTGCGCTTCGATCACCCGGCGAGCCAAATCGTTCTGCAGGACTACATTCATGCCGTGACCGACGCTGAGGCCCGTGTGGACCGCTTGACCAATCAGATCGAAGAGCTGGCGCCACAATGGTCGATGACGCCATTCGTAGAGGCCGTGCAGGCCATGCGCGGCGTCGCCTTCATCGTTGCCGTGGCTGTGGTTGCTGAGGTCGGCGACTTCTCCCGCTTCGACAATCCACCGCCAACTGATGGCCTATCTCGGCCTCGTGCCGTCGGAGCATTCGAGCGGCGCCACCATCCGACGTGGCAGCATCACCAAGGCCGGCAACGCTCTGGCCAGGCGGGCTCTGATCGAGGGGGAATGGACCTATCGCATGCAAGCCCGCGTCAGTCGCAAGCTCCATGACCGTAACGAGCGCTTTGCCTCAAACTATCCGCGATATCGCCTGGAAGGCCCAGGTTAGGCTCTGCGCACGCTATCGCCGTCTGTCGGCCGCCGGCAAACCCAAGGTGATCGTCACCACCGCCATTGCGCGCGAGATGGTCGGCTTCCTGTGGGCGATCGCTCGTCAAGTACAAGTCGGGCCGGCCGCCTGAAAGAAGGCTGCGCCACCATATCAATATCGGTGCCCAGGGCAGGAGGCAGGGCGCGGTGGGGAATCCTCGTGGCCTGTTATGAGCTGGCATTGCCGACGCTCGCCCCCTAGACCGAGGCAGCCCCAAGACGAAACCACGGTCATGCGGTAGCCAACCCGCGCATGAGAGCTTGATCAACCGTCGTCTTTGGCCCTGCCTCCTACCGTGGACACCTTCAAAGTCCAGCGCCCGGGCGCTGAGCCGGGAGCGGCTCCGCTTGATCAAGTCACTTGACTGCGAACATGAGAGCAGGCTGTTGAAGAACTCAGCCGCGTTCGCAAACGAAGGCTGAATCTTCGCCATTGTGGATGTAGAAGTGGCCGACGAGCCTATAGCGCGACAATCTGGGTGGGAAGCACTGTCACCTTGATTGCCGCGCGGCAGACGAGCCTGTCTGCAGTGCCGAGCCGATCATAGCCCATCCGCGACCGCAGGACGGATCGTTCTTGTCGTGCCCTTCCCATGAGAACTCCGCGCATGCCGATCCGTCGCGGGTGCCGTAGCGCACGTCCAGGAAGCCCCTGAGAGCCCCAAAGGCGATTTCGCCATCGGACTTGCCCTGGAAGGCGAGATGCGCCTCTTCGACAAGATCGAGGAAGTCGCTATCCCAGACGTCCATCTCGATGATGCGCCAGCGGCCTGCAAAGGCCTTGGCGAAGCCGGGCACCTTGGCCATCAGCCGGTCTCCGCGATCAGCTTGGGCAGCCGCACCAGATTGTAGGCGGTGGCAGCGAAGGTAAAGGCCCATGCGACGCGATCACGGCCACGGAAGCGGGTCTTCTCTTGCCCCGCGATCGTCTTGATCCAGCCGAATGCCTCCTCGATCCGCTTGCGGATGCGCTGGCTGACAGCATAGCCGCCGTGCCGGGTCGTTCGCCCGTCAATCGTAGAGCTGCGGCCGCTGGTGTTCTGTGCAACATGCGGCGTCACGTTCATCGAGCGAGGCGAGAACTTCTCGCGGAAGTCTCGAATGGCCGATCGCACCACACAAGTCTTTTCAACGGCTTAAGGGTATCGATCCGTTCCCAAAGTAAAAGAAGGCCAATCGCCCCGTTCTTACTGTCAAAGTCGCCCTATTCTTTGTGGGCGGAGGCAGCAATATCAGTCACTTAATCGCCCCGCTCTTGTTGTGTCAGCATACGCATATGCCGACCCGTTCGGACCGGGGCGATGACGGTTTAAGAACGGGCGGTTGGCGTAGGGCTCTTATTGCCACCGGCAGTTGCGGCCCGGCGAGATTTGTTTTCTGTGACGCCCCCGAAAGGCAGCCGATTCGACGATTTTATTCCAAATTCTGGACCGAGCGGGAGCGGGCTAAGACCGCGCTGGCAGCCAGAGGCTGTCGGGGCGTTACGGCTTGGGCCCGTCGCGAAGCAGCGATTCGGCGTAGGAGACTTCAACAGCCTCAACGCGTTCTCGATCTCATAGACCGGATCCACCTCGCAGGTGCCGATAGCGCGAATATTCGCGAACTGTCGCCCCTCGTGCCGGGCGCGAGTACGACCGATTGTAGAGATCGACAGCATAGCAACGCTAATAACAACAGCGACTACTCATCTCGGCGCTGTTCCAGTTAGATGCAGGCGGGAGCGCGACAGGTCTTTTCCTTGCCGGGCGATGAAAGCGGCTTCCCAACTGAGTGGCCTTACCGCATGCCAAGCTGCTTCACTGCGATCTTGGCAATCTCCGTCGTATCGCGAACACCGGTCGGGCCGATCTCAATGATCTTTCTTGCGACGAGTTGCGAGAGTGGATCGTCGCGATCAACCAAACTCAGCAAACGCAACGCCTTCTCAAAGGCTCGGGTCAGAATCTCAATTTCATCCGCCCCCAATTGGCTGCCCCTAAGCAGCCGCCCTATCGGCATTTCCGTCCGCTGATAAAATAATGCTACAGAAAGCTGGAACCAGCACATTAAACTAGGATATGTCCCCGCGACTTGGGTTAAGCTAACTTGATGGACGCAGCCTTAGATGACTTGGATCATTGATTGCTCGTTTCACGGAATGACACTGTGAGCGGGCGCCGGAGCATTGGTAATCGGCTTCTGGCGGTGTTGCCGCCGGCAGATTTGGGCCTGCTCACGCCCCACCTCCAGAAAGTCTCGTTCGAAGCCGACGAGGTCTTGGTGCGGTCGGACGATGAACTCGACCAGGTTTATTTTCCCCATAGCGGCGCCGTCGCCTTCATGCTCGATATGCCAGACGGACAAACGGTCGCGACCACGCTGATGGGACGGGAAGGGGCATTGGCCTCGCTCTCCGTGCTCGGCCCCGCGCTTTCGTCCGTTACGGCGATTGCTCGCGTGGCCGGCACCGCATCGCTGATTTCCGCCGCGAAATTCCGGGTCGCCTATGCGCAAAGCGCGGCCATCAGGCATGTTGTGCAAGTCCATGCCCGCGCGCTGCTGTTGCAGCTCCAGCACGTGGCCGCCTGTAACGCGTTGCATCGGGTGGACGGCCGCATGGCGCGGTGGCTATTGCAGCTCCACGACCGTGTTCCCGACGACCTCCTTCCGGTGACGCAGGAAGGGCTTGCCCAATTGCTCGGAGTCCGACGGACGACGGTGACGCTGACGATGAACAAGCTTCGCGCGGCGGGCGCGATCCCGTCCGACGGGCGCGGCTTCGTCGAGATCGACCGGGCGCGGCTTGAGAGGGTGTCATGCGAATGCTATGCGCTGATGCAGCGCAGGATCGATCGCATGTACTGTCAGGAGTTGTCGGTGTCGCAACCTGCCCTTGCGCCCTTCCGGTCGCCAACTTAGGCGGCCCTACGCTTCCTCCGACTGCATCCCCGCCATCGCCCGCTCCAGCTCATCTGCAAGCGCCTTGTAGTGAGTCATCAGCCGCCAAAAGATGTCGCGCTTGATCCTACTTTTCGACTCCCGGTGAAGGCGCTCGCATTGAGCGATGTTCGCGCGAAGGGTCTTTAGGTGCGCTTGCATATCCTTCATAGAATGCCCCCTTGAGGAGCAGGTTACCACGCTAGGACTGGATAACTTTAGCGCAGTCCCGTCCGAAGGCGAGCAACTAAAAATAGTATACAATCGTTAAGGTTGCGGAACCAAAAAAACAGTTCCACGTTGTAGTGGGTCCAGTCATCACTCCCGGGGAGCCTAAAGTGCGGGCGACAAAGTACGTCGCGCGTCAGGTCGCGGCCCTGTTGGGCTACGCCAAGTCCACTGTGATCGAGCGATCGAGAAGGCTGGTTAGACGACGCTCTGCTAGCAGGACGGCGCTCGACCGGGAGGCCGTCACGGAGCTTATTAGGCTCACCGACAACCTGCTCCGGCAGTACGGCCGAGACGTCGAAGGGGACGATAGAGTCACCCGCTGCTTCGCTACCGACGAATTTTTCGTCGCTACCTACGCAGTGGAACCGGGCCTCGCTCTCTACCAAATTTCGCAGCACACTGACGGTGAGAATATATCTCAAGTGTTTGTCGCGACGTGGCACTGCACTTCGGGCACGCCAGACCTGCGACTCTACCGTGACGGAGCTTGGCGGAGGCGATTTCGGAGTTTCGCTGACGGCTCATTGGACCCGGCTCCACTACGGCTTCTACATTGATAGCGCAAGGTCCTGATCTCGTTCACGTCGCCTTGAGCCGACTGCATCTGCTCCCCGCAAGACCATTCAGGCGTAGAGTAGGCTACGGCCTCAACCAGTGAGTGTACAACTTTCAAGGGCGAGCGGCGAGAGTCTGCTGCGGGTCACGAGTGCCGCCCTCTGCAACAGACGGCGACCGGTAGACTTCCGCTATGCCCCGTTGGCGACCAAGGTCGTGTGGCGGCGCAATATGTCGCGACGGGCCAATGCCGGAAGTCTGCGCTGCGCTAACCCAGAATTGCGGCACCAGCACTCCGGCGAGCGCGCAAAACGACAACTGGAGCCTTTCGGTTTTGACGGTATCAAAACCGAGGCTCCATCTTTTTGTTTGTCGCGTCTTCTTCGCGCGAAACGGAGCCTACTTCGCCCAAAAGCGCTCTTGGCAGACCGGCGTCTGCCAACAGGAAGATCGCGAGGACGAAATCCGTCGTATCGGTGATCCCCGTCGTCCATGCCCGGTGGCAAAGGCAGCAACCACCGCTTGCTCTTCTGGCGCTACGAGCTCATTCTCGCCAAGGGATCCATGACCCATCCGATAAGGTCGAGGATCAGATCGCGCCATCGCGGCTCCCGCGAGGTCTTGACCCATGAACTGCTCTTGTTGCGGTTCCGAGGTTCAGAGCGGCTTTGCTTTCTGCCCGAAGTGCGGCACGAAGCAGCCGGACGCGTGCCCCGGCTGCGGCTATCTGTGCGCGCCGGATTTCGCGTATTGCCCAAAATGCGGCGTCCTTGTCGCTGCGGCCCCTAAAGCCGGCGGGCAGCCGTCATCACGGACCGGTCCGTTGGCATTCCCGATCAGGGCATACTCACCACCGCTGGCGCCGCATCCGACAGTCGACGCCGAACCAGCATTTCGACCGCAGCCGCACAAAATCGATAGCGAGGCAAACCGCCGCACCATTACCGTGCTGTTTGCCGACCTCAGCGGCTTCACCACGATGAGCGAGCGGCTCGATCCCGAAGTCATGCAGACGCTTCAGAACGAATTGTTCGAGGAGTTGACGGCAGCGGTGCAAGGCTTTGGCGGCTTCGTGGATAAATTCATCGGCGATGCGCTGCTTGCGCTATTTGGTGCGCCAGCCGCGCACGAAGACGATCCGGAGCGGGCGGTCCGCGCTGCCCTCGACATGATCAGGCGGACGGCGCAGCTCGAAGAACGTGCGAAGGCATACGTCGGTTCGCCGCTGCTGCTCCATATCGGCATCAACACTGGGCACGTGGTTGCAGGTGGGCTAGGTGTGGGTGTTGCCAAATCCTATTCGGTGACCGGCGACACGGTGAATACCGCGCAACGAATTCAGTCGATGGCGCCCCCAGGCGACGTGCTTGTGGGGCCGTTGACCTACCATCTTACCCGGCATGCGTTCTTGTATGAATCGCTTGGCGAGGTCTCGCTCAAGGGCAAGATGGGCGGTGTCCTGGTCCATCGCCTGAAGGGGCCGCTCGACACGCCGCGTGCGGCACGCGGCCTCGACACGCTGGGCCTCAGTGCGCCGCTGATCGGGCGCGACGCCGAGCTTGCTCGCATGATCGGCAACCTCGACCTCGCGTGCGGCGGCGCGGCGCAGCTGGTGCGGCTGGTCGGCGAAGCCGGCATCGGGAAAACGCGGCTGACGAACGAATTCGTTACCCGCGCCCGCGATGAGGAGCGCTTCGCTGACGTGGCGATCCGGCGGGCCATTTGCTCGCCGCTGGGCGAGCAATCCTACGGCACGCTCGCCGCGGTGCTGCGCAGCGCTTACGGCATCGCGCAGAAGGCCTCCGCCGCAGAGGCTCAGGCCAAGCTGGCCGCAGCGCTGTCGGACCTTGGCCTTGCGGCCGAAGAGGCCGAGCGGCTGATGCCCCTCTATTTCCATGTTCTTGGTCTCGGCGACCCGGACGCGGTCCTGCAGCATGTCGAGCCGGCACAGCTCCGGCGGCAGATCTTTTTCGCGATCCGCACCGTTTTCGAACGGCGGCTGGCCTTGTCGCCGCTTCTGATCATTGTCGAGGATCTGCACTGGGCCGATGCCGTGTCGCTTGAAGCGCTGCGGTTCCTGATGGATCGACTGGAACGCACGCGGCTGATGCTGTTGTTCACGCACCGGCCCATGCATGAAATGGATCAGTTCGGTGCGAGTCGCATCAGCCATACAATCCTGCGGCTGGCCCCCCTCGGCGTCACCGACGGACAGAAACTGCTCGCCGCCTTCTTTAGTCACGGCTGGAGCGATCCGCCCGGAGATCTGTTCAGTCGAATTCTCGAACGTGCGAGCGGCAACCCGCTTTTCATCGAAGAGATTGTCCGCGGCCTCATCGAAGCCGGCACTCTGGAGCGTGACGGTACGCATTGGCGGATCAAGTCCAATTTGGCGGCAGCCGACATTCCGGCAAGCATTCAGGCGTTGTTGCTGGCGCGGGTGGACCGGCTGCCACATGACGTGCGCCGATTGGCCCAGGAGGCGGCTGTGATCGGCCCGCGCTTCGATGCTGCTCTGCTCAGCGCGACAGCGACCGAGCCTGCGAACGTGGACACGGGGCTCGAGCTACTGTGCGACGCAGAGATTGTCGAGGAGGCCGCGGGTGCGAACTCGATGTCGCTGCGATCCTATCGGTTCACCCAGACCTTGCTGCAGGACGTGATCTATCAAAACCTCCTGTTGCAGCGACGCATCGAGATGCATGGACGGATCGGGGCTGCTCTGGAGCGGTTGTGTGGGGATGCCCCCGAGCGGCTCGAAGATCTCATTCTGTTGGGATACCATTTCAGCCTCAGCGCGAGCAAGCCGAGAGGAGTGCATTACCTGAGTGCGGCCGGCGACAGAGCCCGCGCGATCTACGCCAACGATGACGCGATCCGTCTCTATCAGCAGGCGCTCGCAGCAACGCTGACGGCTGGCGATCCAGGCCCGGGACGCCTCGTTCTGGACGAGCGGATTGGCGACCTGTGTGCGGCGGCCGGCCGACGCAGCATGGCCGAGGAACATTACCAGACGGCGTTGGAGGCCCACCGCGCCGCTGGCGATCGCGCCGCCGCGGCGCGCATCCTTCGCAAGCTTGGCCGCTTGCTGTGGGACGCCAGCAAGCGAAGCGGGGCGGAGGCGCATTATGCCGAGGCGGCTGCGCTACTTGAAGGGACCGACGCGCCGATCGAGTGGGCGCACCTATTGCAGGAGCGCGGTCACCTCGCGTTCCGCCTAGGCGATCACGCAACCGCCGCAAGATGGGCAGACGAAGCGCTCGACTACGCCCGATCCGTGCCGCCGGACGCGAACAAGCAAGCCGGACTCGAAGCGGCGCGTGCGATTGCGGAGGCTCTCAACACCAAGGGAGTTGCATTAGCGCGGCTCGGCCGGTCCGCGGACGCGGTGCGCGAGGTCGAGCGAAGCGTCGCCGCCGCGGAAGCCGCCGGGCTGCTCAACGCAGCCTGTCGCGGATACAACAATCTCGGCGTGCTCTACACTATGGTCGACCCGGCGCAGGCCATCGCGGTGTGCCGGCGCGGGCTCGATGTCGCGCAGCGTATCGGCGATCTCGGCTTTCAGGCGCGGCTTCTTGCCAATCTCGCGGTCGCTTCCTGCACCTTTACCGACACATGTTCCGACGAAGGCGTGCCTGCCGCCGAAAAGGCCATCGAACTTGACCGTGCGCTGGATCAGCGTGAGCACCTTCCGGTGCCCTTGATCGTGCTTGGGCAGATCTATCAATGCCATGGCAAGCCGGGGCTGGCAGCCCGCTGCTACAATGAGGCAATCGCGGTGGCGAAGGAAACCGGCGAGCCGCAACAGCTCTTTCCGTGCTATGATGGCCTTGCGACCCTGAACCTTGATCGCGGCGACATGCCCGAGGCCGAGCGATATTTTGCTTTAGCACATGATGTCTGCGCCCGGCACGGGCTTGATCCCCAAGGGCTGATCGTACTGCCGTTTCTTGATTAACAGGGATGAAGGAGGTCATCATGTCCGAACGTCATGTCGATGGGCCACTCCAGCCGGGCGACCGCGCGCCGAACATCGTGCTGGACGCGATCACGCGCGAAGGCAAGATCGCCTTGGATGACTATCGCGGCCACAGCCCGATAGTAGTCGGCTTGTTCCGAGGCCTGCATTGCCCGTTCTGCCGGCGCCATATCGCGGCGCAGGCGCAGCTTGACGCCGCCCTGCACGAGAAGGGCGTCGAAAGTCTCACGGTGGTCAATACGCCAATCGAGCGCGCGCGACTCTATTTCCGTTACCATCCGTTGCCCAATCTGCTCGCTGCATCCGACCCCGACCGTATCTCGCACCGCGCGTTCGGCCTGCCCAATCTCGAGTTTACCGAGAGCGAGACCGAATGGCCGCACAAGGTAGGCATGAACGTGGTGACGAGCATGCAGGTCGAAATTCCCGGCGAATTGTCCGAGCCGATGAATCGGCTGGCGGCAGTAGGGTACCTCAATAACAAGGACGGCTACGAGATAACAGAGGCCGATCAGCGCATGCTCGCAACTGGCCAGGGCCAGCTCTTTGGGCAGTTCCTGGTCGACCGCGAGGGGATTGTGCGCTGGAGCTTTACGGAGGTCCCCGAAGGCGGCCACCGCATGTTCGCGGCGCCGAGCCCGCAGGAACTGATGTCGGCCGCCGCGCAGGTTGCAGGCTAAGCATCGTAGCGTGGTTTGGCGTGCAAACCTGCCCCTTGGCTGAGGACAAAGGAGCCTGTCACCGATAAGAATGGTTTGCTGTCCGGCCAAAGCAGGAGACGTGGTTACGCTTCGCACGTCTGGATGTCAGGGGGTCATTTTCGACCGATCCAGCGCGGACGGTCGGCTGATTGAAGTCCGCTTTGCCCCAATTGCGCCGGGCCAGGGCGTTGAGTTTAGCCGGACTCCTGTGATTCAAACTCCCAAACTGGTGGTCTCGAAATTATCGAGCCTGAAATGCCAAGTAATCAGCCGGGGCTATTCCTCGACCTCGACGTCTGCCGGCATTTGCCGCAGCTTCTGATAGGGGAATTCTCCGAGCTCGGGATGCAGCCGGTCAGCTTGGATCATCGCGGCCGCGGCCATCCGTGCGGTGCCCAAGGCATTCGGCAGAGTCAGCAGCGTAAGAGCGATCGGCACCCACGTCGGGATGTCTTGGACCTGGCCGTCCTTCATCTTGACCTCAGGCCATCATGTGGCGCGACCTGCCCTGCAGTGAGAATGATCCCTCGACCTGGACGCAGCCGGTGATCCGGCTGCCCGGATATGGCGGCGAGCCGTTCCGGCAGGCGATCAACACGCCGCTGCTGCGTCGGGCCTTCGACCAGATCGCCGGTCCCGGCCGCTGGAGTCCGCGCGACAACACGGAACTTTTCCGGTGCGCTTCCCGCATCCGGACGATCCCGGCGACGCCGGCCGGCACGTCGAGGTCAGCTTTCCCGGCGACGATTGCGATCCGAACGAGCAGCACGACTTCTCCGCCTGGCGGGTCAACGTCGTCTCGCGCGGCCGGGCGCTGTTGATGCTGTTCCTGTTTTCCGATGTTGGCGAAGACGACGCGCCGACGCGGATCAGGGTCGGCTCGCATCTCCCGAGGGCCCGTTATCTGGCGCCGGCGGGCGCAGCTGGACGTGCGCGCATGAGGCTCGACAAGATCGGCGCCGATTGCGAGATCGCGCTGGCGACGGGCGCAGCGGGCACGGTCTATCTGTGCCATCCTTGCCTTGTGCATGCCGCGCAGAAGCATCGGGGCAGGAGGCCGCGCTTCATGGGCCAGCCGTCGCTGGGCGCGGGCGAGCAGTACCGGCTCGTGCGCGGCGAGGGCGCCTATTCGCCGGTCGAGATCGCGATCCGGCGGGCGCTGGGGATGGGCTGAAGCACGATCGCGTTTGATTGAAGCGGTCCGTCCGCAAACAAGGTCCGCCTCTCCCGCTTGCGGGGGTGGGGGGCTCTCTCCTCGATATGACTCGTGGAGACACGCCCCGTCATGACGATGTGGAGATGTCGATGCCAACATCGCCGACGGCGCGTACTGCGCCGCCGCCGAACCATTGGGGAAGGGCGACACTATGAGCACGGTTTTGGTCACGGGCGGATCGGGGTTCATCGGCGCGTATGTGATCCTGCAGCTTCTTGCCGCCGGGCACGTGGTGCGAACCACGGTGCGTAATCCGGATCGCAACAAGGATGTGCTCGCGATGCTGCGCGCGGGCGGCGCGTCCGCGCCCGACAAGGTCGGCTTCGTCACTGCCGATCTGCTGCGCGACGACGGCTGGCAGGAGGCTGCGGCGGGTTGCGATTACGTGATGCATGTGGCCTCGCCGCTGCTGACCCATGTGCCCGACGACGAAAACGAGCTGATCATCCCGGCGCGCGACGGAACCCTGCGCGTGTTGCGCGCGGCGCGCGACGCCGGCGTCAAGCGCGTCGTCGTGACGTCGTCGTTTGCCGCGATCGGCTACGGCCATCCGCCGCGGTCGGCGCCGTTCGACGAGACGGTCTGGACCAATCTCGACGGCGACGACGTGCAGGCCTATCCGAAATCCAAGACGCTGGCCGAGCGCGCGGCCTGGGATTTCATCGCCCGCGAAGCCGGCGGCCTCGAGCTTGCCGTCGTCAATCCGACCGCCGTGTTCGGGCCGGTGCTCGGTCCCGACTTCTCCGGCTCGATCGGCATCGTCAAGGCGCTGCTCGACGGCGCGATGCCGGCGGTGCCGCGGATCCATTTCAGCCTGGTCGACGTGCGCGACGTCGCCGACCTGCATCTGCGCGCCATGACCTCGCCCAAGGCCAACGGCGAGCGCTTCCTCGCGGTGGCCGGCGAGACCATGTCGGTGCTGCAGATCGCCCGCCTGCTGCGCGAAAAGCTCGGCAGCCGGGCGCGGCGGGTGCCGCGGTTCCAGGCGCCGGACTGGCTGATGCGGCTTGCGGCGCGGCGCAATCCGCTGGCTCGCGCGGCCTTGCCGCTGCTCGGCAAGGTCAGGCAGGCGACCGGTGCCAAGGCGCAAAACCTGCTCGGCTGGCGCCCGCGCGGCAACGAGGAGATGATCGTCGCGACCGCCGAAAGCCTGATCAGGCTCGGCCTGGTCAGGACGTGACCGTGCGCGCCGCCGGGCACGCTTGCCATACCCTTCACCGAGTGCTGAATTGCCACAAGCAGACAGAACATCAGGGAGGCTGCGCCGATGGACAGGATCCTCGCGGCCGCAAAAGCGATCGCCACCGCCCGCCGCAGCCGCGCGCCGCTGAAGGCATTGCCGAAAGACGTCGTGCCGCGCGACGAAGCCGAAGGCTATCGCGTGCAACGGGCGGTGCACGATCTGCTGCGTGCGCAGGCCGGCAGCCTCGTCGGCTACAAGATCGGCTGCACCAGCGCGGTGATGCAGGAATATCTCGACATCCCGCATCCCTGCGGCGGCGGCGTGTTCGAGAAGGCCGTGCATGACAGCGGCGTGCGATTGCCGGTGACCGATTATGTCCATGTCGGCGTCGAGTGCGAGATCGCGGTGAGATTGGCACGCAATCTCGCGGCGAGCGAGGCGCCGTTCACCGCCGAATGGGTCGCGGAGGCGATCGAGGCCTATTATCCCGCGATCGAGATCGTCGACGACCGCTACGTGAAGTGGGAGACGCTGGGCGCGCCGACGCTGATCGCCGACGACTTCTTCGCCGCCGGCTGCGTGCTCGGGGAGGCGGTGCCGCGCCTCGCCGGGCTCGATCTGCTGCGCGTCACGGGACGCGCGATCGTTAACGGCAAGGAGGAGGGACGCGGCACCGGTGCCGATGTGTTCGGCCATCCCCACAATGCGCTGGCCTGGCTCGCCAATCATCTCGCCGCCGAAGGCAAGGGCCTGCACGCAGGCCAGATCGTGCTGACCGGCAGCCTGGTCAAGACGGTCTGGCTGAAAGCCGGCGACGCCGTCGTGATGGAGCTCGATGGGCTCGGCACAGTCGAGGCCACGTTCACGTAAAGCGGTCGAGCCTGTTCATACGATCAATTCGACCTTGCCGTCGCGGAGCCGGTAGATGCCGCCGACGACCTTGAGGTTGCCCTGATCGACCGCGGCGCTGAGGATCGGCGTCGCCGACTTGAGCTTGGTGATGTTGTCGATCACGTTCTGCCGGATCGCGTTCGCCAGGAGGTCGCCGGGCTTGCCTTCGCTTGCCTTCACTGCCGGCGCGATTGCCTTGACCAGCGCGGGCAGATGGCCGGGCAGGGTGGTGTTGTCCTTCAGCGATTTGATGGTGGCGTCCACCGCGCCGCAACTGTCGTGGCCGAGCACCATGAACAGCGGCACGTTGAGCGCAGACACCGCGTATTCCAGGCTCGCGACCTCCTCGTCGCTGGCAAAATTGCCGGCGACGCGGCAGACGAACAGGTCGCCGCGGCCGCTGTCGAAGGCGTATTCCGGCGCGATGCGCGAGTCGGCGCAACTCAGGATGCCGGCAAAGGGGTTTTGACCGCCGGCCAGCGCCTCGCGCTCATGCTTGAAATCGTGGCGGCGCGACACGCCCTCGACATAGCGGGCGTTGCCCTTCATCAGCCGGTCGAGCGCCGCGTCCGGCGACACCACGTTTTGCGGCTTCGGCGGCGGCTTTGTCTCCTTGGCGAACACGGGCGACGCGAAGGCAAGGCTGGCGGCGATGCCGCCGGCTGCAGCGATGAAGCGGCGCCGCGAGGTCGACGTGAGAGCAGGGGAATCGCAGAGCTGGCACATGAAGGTTCTCCATGGTGACGGCGAAGGCGACATCGCTGACGGTTTATGTCATTGCCGGCGAAGCGAGGCAATCCGCGCTTCGTTTGCACGGTCTCACGGCCGTCATTGCGAGGAGTGTCAGCGACGACTTGTCCGCCGAAGCCTCGGCGAAGGTGGAAGCAATCCATCGCTCCGCCGTCATACCCCGCGCATGCGGCGTATCCAGTACGCTGCGGCCTCCCGGCTCAATCACTGCTGCCTCTGGAATACTGGATCGCCCGCTTTCGCGGGCGATAACAGTCGTGGAGATATAGTTTCGCGTTCTCGCGGCGCGTTGCGTCCGAGCTTTGCACTTCGTTTCGCCCTCTCTTGATCAGAAGGCGCAGGGAAAGCCGGGTGCCGACCCGAGCAAATAGAAAGCTCGGGAGGTAGGACCACAGGTGAAACCGGAGCAATCCCGGCTTTCCCTGCGCGATGGGTTACGGCTTATACGTGCTCTCCCCGGCGAGACTCGGCTTTGTTGTCACCGTCATCAGTGAGAGCTCTAGCTCTTACTGATGAGACACCTGCCACTAGGGCGTCAGGCCTGCACGTCTATAATTTGGCATTCGGTGAAACACGCCGAAACCAAGAAAAGCCTTTAAAACAAGTAGCTTTTGCCTAGCCTGTTTCGGGCTGCTTCGGCGGGTTTCGCCAAATCTAGGGCCCGGCCCAAAGCCTCTTTCAACCCTTCCACGGAGACTGAGAGGCCCAAGGCCGAGCGCATGGTCCAAACCCTTTGGGAGCCTGAAACCGTAATGACGACTATCACAACCACCGACCCCTCCGGCAAGCGCGCCCGCAACGGCAGTGTCATCCTGACCGATCGCCTCTGCGAGAAGCGGGTCGCCAAGCGGGTCAAATTCTACGACCGCAAATGCCCGGGCCTCTACGTCAGCATCACCACGGCGGGCGTGGCGACGTTTTCATTCAAGTTCACCGACAGGCAGACCGGCAAGCAGCGCACCGGATGGCTGGGCCTTTATAATCCCGAGACCTTCACCGTCGAGGATGCCCGCACCAAGGTCTACGGGCTCATGGGCATGGGCGGCGATGCGCTGGTCGAGACCTTCCGCGACCGGAAAGCGCGGCAGGCGAAGCGCGGCAAGACCGTCGATGAGATCATCGAGGAGCGGATCGCGTGGATGCAGACGCCGGTCCGCAAGCCCGACGGGGAAATGCGGCCCCGGATCGAGACGTGGGAGAACGTCGCCAGCCACCTGCGGCGATTTCTCAGCCCCCGGCTCGGCAAGAAGCTCGCGGGCGAGGTCACCAAGCACGACATCGCGACGCTCTCGAACGACATCGTCGCCGGCCGGCACGGCGGCAAGACGTCGGTCGCCAACGCCCGCCACATGCGGCGCGCGGCCTCGGGCCTGTTCAAAACTGGGCGGCGGAAGCCGGCCGCGACTACGTGACCGCCAGCCCCTGCGTCAACCTGCCGAAGCTCGACCCGGAACATCCGCGCACCCGGGTTCTCTCGCCCGACGAGATCAGGATTTTCTGGCACGGCCTCGATCGCGACGACCTGCCGTGGGATCGTCGGACCCGCCTCGCGCTCAAGTTCGAGTTGGTTACCATGCTGCGATCCTGCGAACTGCTCGGCGCCAGCCGCGACGAACTGTTCGATCTCGACGGCGACAATCCGCGCTTTGACGTGCCCTTGAAGCGGGTGAAGAAGCGGCGGGTGATCCAGCAGCCGCTGCCCGACCTGGCGGTCGAGATCATCAAGGAGGCTCACCAGCGACAAGCAGCAATACGTCTTTGCGAGCCCACTTGGCGATCAGCAAATGAACCGCAGAGCCATGGCAACTGCGCTGCGCGGCACCAAGGTCAAGGGCAGGGTGAAGACGCCCGGCATCTGCGCGCTGCTCGGCCTCAAGCCATTCACGCCGCACGACCTGCGCCGGACGGCGGCGACCTTGGCCGGCGACCTCGGCTTTGATGATGCGTGGATTGCGAAATGCCTCGATCACGCCGCGAGCAAGAAGTCAGAGCAGATCGTGCCAAGCGTCACCGGCAAGGTCTACAATCACTCCAAGCGCATGCAGCAGAAGCGCGCTGTGCTGGACGGCGTCGCAGCCGAACTACGGCGGATCATCGCCGAGCCTGCCGAAACCGAACTGCGTCTCGTCGCCTGACCACCAGCCCGACCCAGAGATGGGTCGGGCTTTTCTGTCGAAACACGCTGAAGCGCGCCATTTGGCCACTGGTGCGCTTGCCGGGCGCGCTGGGAGATGGGCTGGGCCCTTGTGTGAATGCATGGGTGGCTGTCTTATTGAGCCAGGTTTATCGGCCCGGCCGGGTTTTCCGATTTGGCCAACCAACGACAGAGCGAGCATCGACGGTCAGGCTGACAGCTCCTTCGGAACGAAAACGCAGCTTACTGTTTGTCTTCAAAAACGGAGGCCCCTCATGGCTTCTCGCGTAGCAGACGTTGCGTGCGCTTCCGCTTGGAGCACGTATTTGATGGCCCACGCAGACGTCGATAACGATGATGTTCGGCTTATGGCGCTGCATCGGTACATCACCAATCTCTGCGAGTCCGGCGAGCAAGACCCTATTGCTCTTCAAAAGGCTGGGCTGGCGCATCTGCACCGGCTCGACCAGTTGGTGCAGAGCGGGAGGAGCGACTCGCGAGATATCGAGCTTTGAACAAGACGGTCTAAAAACGCCCCCCTTTTCTCCGGGGCACCACGCGAGACACGCTCTCGCGCCAGTTACTTGCGCGTTCAGAAACATCCGCTGCTTGATCTATGCTGCGGATCTCCGCTCCGACAGGAACCTCAGCCTAGAGGGCGCGCAATTAACGCCGCCAGCTGCCTCTGAAATCCGTCGATCTCCCTTAATGCATTCTGTCGCTCTGATCCCTCGGGAAGTCGTCGCGCGGCTTCGCATAGGCCCGCCAGTAATTGCACCAGCTCCTGCAATTCGTGAGTCTCGGATCTTCCAACTGCGCGTCGGCTCAACGTTGTGTCCTCACGGATACGAATGGATCATCGATGCCGTTGCCGCGCAAACACTTGTCGCGGCAAAAGCTGTTCAACGTTAAGTAGCGCCAATTTCCAGCTCTTACTTATGTCGAATGAGAGGATCAGCCTCCGGTTTGCCGCATAGATTTACCAGGAAATTGGCTCTGCGTGACGTGACACGCAGCCGCCCATGCGGCCCATGGGCCACGCTTACAGATGCATCTGCGACAGGCGTACCCCCACGGCGCTAGCCCTGATTAGCTTCCTTAGAGCCCGAATTGACACTGGCGCTCTGGGCAAAAGCCTTTTTGATTGAAAGCACTCGCGCGGGCTGCGGCGGAACCGGACGACTGGAGCCCGGCAGTCGCAAAGAACAAAGGCTTGGCGGGCGGGTTACGCCGCCAGGCCTTTTCTTCGTTGGGCTTGAGCGGCCCCTGCCCGATGATGCGCTCAAAGATCGTGATGCGCGGCGCGGACAAGGAAGATCGGGCAGCGACGCATGGCAGCAACCAACACCCTCATTAACCTCTGATCGTTGTGTTACTACTTCAACGCTCCGCTTAAGAGGGGCAAATATTTTTGAAAGAGTTTTTAGGAGGGAATGCCATGCGAAGGTATGTATTGGCCTTACTGATCATCACTTCTGCGCCGTCCGCATTTGCAGGTGAGCTACCAAAGGCAGCTACGACTACACCGCCTGCTGGTCCGGCGTTAACAACGTGATCACCTTCTCCAAGACACACACCGCGGCGAGTTACGAAATGACGGGTATTATCCGAAGCACCTCTCCAGGTGGGTTGTTTGACAAGAATACTTTCCACTGCGTTGGGATGAATGCCTCTCTTGACGGGAAGAACACAAGGTCCACCGTATGCGAGGGTATCGATGCAGACGGCGACAAGCGCCTGTCATATTTTTCGCTCGGGAGCGATGGAAAGATCATCCGAGAAAATATCACCGGCACCGGGAAATATGAGGGTATGGTCGCAACCGGCACAGTCCAACCATTGGGCCCGTTTCCGGTCGTCAAAGCCGGAACGTTTCAGGACTGCAATCATCAGACTGGCACGTATAAGCTAAAGTGAGTCCCTAGCGAGAATGGCCGCCGCTGATTTCTGTTCAGCGGCGGCTTCCGCAGCTACGTCGAGCCGTGAAAGTTCCGTGATTGCGTGCGGTTTGGCGGACGATCTGCTCAGTGCTCCGATGACGCGCAATGACGCGGCGACTGATCGGGCGCTGTAGGCCGTGGCGCGCCGTCGAAGTTGCGGGCCAAAGCAAAAGCCCGGCCGCAAGTTGAGGAAGGCCGGGCGATCGGAAATATGAATTTGATGAACGCCGCGATTATGCTGCTGTGCGCGTAGAACGTCTCTCCCGGGGGAATACGGGTGGCAGGCGGCGCCTAGGCGCACCCCGTTTGAGTTGCGACGGCTGTTAGCCACCGGGCCGATGCAAAAACGTATCCACGGACGCAGCTAATCGGTCCGCAACTTGCGTGACGGCCGGCGTGGACTGCTTTTCGAGCGTTAGCGCGCCGACGGGATGCACCACCAGTGCAGCACCAGCGGTGAAGGCAGCGATCGCAATTGCAGCAAGATATTCGATCCTCATGGCGATGGTCCCTCCCATCGGCCCCACGAATTAACCGGACACTTTCAGAATTGGTTCCCGAGCGCGAGTGAGTTCCTATGGGCGATCGCCCGGCAGGGATCGCTGCCCGGCTTTTGCATGATCAATGCTTTGCGCTCAATAGGTTCCTCATTCCGATCGCGATCAGAATTGGGAACGAAGAGCCTTGCCAGGACTTTAGAAGCCATGAGACCGCCGCTCGCTGGTGAACAACCCGGCGCATGTCGCGGATAGCCAAAGGTCGCTACCAAAGACCCGCTGTTGTCAAAACAAGCGCGCGCGCAAGATAGCCAAAAGCGGCGGTCTCCGGTCTTATTCAAAATCGCTAGCCGCGCCCCGATCAGTCGCGGGGGAAGCGTACTGTCGGCCTGCCGGTGGCGTTGTTCATACCGGAGGCTGTGTTATGCGCAACCGCATCGACATCGACTACGTCCACAGCCGGACCATTGTTCGAGTGATTGGCAAGGGACTACGCGCGTCGCTGAAACCAGAACCGGAACTCTCGCCGAGGCTCAAAATGCAAATCGATCGGCTCCGCGAATTGGAAGAGCAGTCACCCTCAATCAGTCCAGCGGCTGAGCGCTGGGACAAGTCTCGCCGTTGAGCCGCCCTGGGACAGACAGCACGGACGGCTCCGGCCGAACAGGGACGAGCAATGCCATCGGCGAAGCGCCGGGCGTCAAAAATTTTGCAAGAATACGCAGAGGCGCAATCCGAATTGATCGGCAAAACCGTCGTCCTTACCGACGGAAAGGCCGGCATGGTGGAGAACGTTTGGCTGGATGAATTGCACGGGCTTCGGATTTCGATCAAAGGCCATGATGGAAGATGGCCGGTCTCAACCATCAAGCTTGTGGAGAGCTAGACCTCGCAGGCCAGCGATAGCCGGCGCGCTAAGCGGCCTCTTTGATCGGCGCGCAGGCCGTGAGCCGGATTTTTCCAGCATCCGTAAACTGGAAATACGTCCGCACGCGCTTGCCGTCATATCCCCGATAGTCGAGCGAAACACCGTCTTCTTCGGGCATCAATGCGTCGATCTCGAAAGCATCGGCTCCGGATGCCGCGAGCCTTTGACTCCAGTACCATTTCATCGCGGTTCGGCCTTGAAAGCTCCCGCCCTCGCAGCACTCGACCGTAGCCGTCTCATCATAGAGGTCTAACAAATCATCCAAGCGACACTGCTTACAGGCGTCGATCCAATCGACAACAATAGCGATAGTATCGAAGCCGTCCCGAGCATTCGACATAGTCCACCTCCTCGTTCCTTCCCGCCGAGATGGCTAGGGACTCTGGCCTGAATGGACTATGAACCGGCCCTGATTGTGCCGAATATTTTTCAAGTTCCCGCAACCATCAATCTTGTACCGCGTCAGCCTCACGCAAGGAGCGCGAATGGCTGACAACAAGCAAAAGCAAGAACTGCAAGAGATGGTGATGCGCTACCGCATGATGGAGCGCGAGGCCACTGACCCGCTCGCCATCCGTCTCTTGCGCGACATCGTTGCAGAACTGGAAGCGGAGCTACAGCGGTCCGACGAGTAGTTCCGGATCATGCGAAGGCCCGGCAGCCATCGAGAATGCGCGCGGCCGCGAGTGGGCATTTGAAAGGTACTGTAGGTTCCTCCGCCGGCCCCGGGTACGCGGGACCGCCCGCCTTTTGCGTATTTCCCGAAGCCGTTTCCGGGCTTTGTTTTGGCCTGAAATGGCGCAAAACCGGGCCAGAAACCCGCGCTTTTGGCTCACAAATCGACCAATCCGGCGGTGGAAATGGATGCTTTGACGCGATCGAGCGGCGTGGAGATGTGGCCGATCGGGCGGTTGCGGCCCTATGCGCGCAATTCGCGCCGGCATTCGCCCGAGCAAATCGAGCAGATCGCGGCGTCAATCCGGCAATGGGGCTGGACGATGCCGATCCTCGCGGCCGACGACGGCATGGTGCTGGCCGGTCACGGCCGATTGGCCGCCGGGAAGCAGTTGGGATTTACCGAGGTCCCGGTCATTGTGGCGCGCGGTTGGACCGATCAGCAAAAGCGCGCCTATGTCATTGCTGATAATCGGCTGACCGATGCCAGCGATTGGGTTGACGAGATGCTGCGGCTCGAATTGGCCGACCTCGTGGAGGGCGGTTTCGAGATCGCGCTGACCGGCATTACCGAGGACGAGCTATCGAGGCTATCGGTCGGGGTCGGCGAATTGGAGCAGATGCCCGAATTGCCGGACGGCGATCGGTCGCCTTTCCGCGACATGACGTTCATCCTGTACGGGGAGCAATTCGGGATCGTCGAGCGCGCGATAGCCAGGGCGACCAAGCCGCGCGCCCCGGACAATCCCAACCGATCGCCGCAAGGCAATGCGCTCGCCGCGATCTGCGCCGAATATCTAGTGTTCTGTCCCGTTAGTTCGTAGCATAATAATTGCATGGGTTTCGGGTGTCCCGATCGAAGGAGATACCCGATGCGCACCGGACGCCCGAAGGCGATGCTGACGATTTCCGGCGATGAACGCACACAGCTCACGGCCATAACACGGTCGCGCTCGCTCCCTGCGGCGCTGACGCTGCGAGCAAAGATCGTGCTTGCCTGCGAACGTGAGCCGAGCAACGCCCTCGTGGCGACGCGGCTTGGTATCGGCCCCCATACGATCGGCAAATGGCGCAATCGCTTCATCGCAAATCGCATCGAGGGTCTCTACGACGAGATGCGTACCGGCAGGCCTCGCACGGTTGCGGATGAGGCTGTGGCAGAGCTGATCACCAAGACACTCGCTCGCAAGCCCAAAGCCGCAACCCATTGGAGCGTGCGCGCCATCGCCCAAGAGACGGGAATTGCCAAAAGCACGGTTCATCGCCTGTTCCAACTCTTCGGTCTGCAGCCTCACCGTACCCGCAGTTTTAAACTCTCGACCGATCCCTTCTTTGTCGAGAAGTTGCGTGACGTCGTCGGGCTCTATCTCAATCCGCCTGATAAGGCTGTGGTGCTTTGCGTCGACGAGAAGAGCCAAATTCAGGCCCTCGAACGAACCCAGCCCATGCTTCCTATGGGGTTCGGCTACATCGAAGGTGTCACCCACGACTACCAGCGTCATGGCACGACCACCTTGTTCGCCGCCCTCAACGTGCTCGACGGCGAAATCATCGCTCAATGCAAACCCCGCCATCGCCACCCGGAGTTCCTCGCCTTCCTGCGTCACATCGAAGCTAACGTGCCGGACCAACTGGACATCCATCTAGTCGTTGACAACTACGCCACCCACAAGCATCCCAAGGTCAGGACCTGGCTCGCCCGCCGGCCGCGTTGGCACATTCACTTCACGCCAACCTACGCCTCCTGGCTCAACCAGGTCGAACGCTTCTTCGCGCTCATCACCCAACGCGCCATTCGGCGAGGATCGTTCGATTCCACCGCCGACCTCATCACAAAAATCGACCGCTTTATCCGCACCCACAATGCAAATTCACGTCCCTTCGTTTGGACCGCTACCGCGGATTCCATCCTCCAGAAACTCGCGCGACTTTGTCGACGAATTTCCCGGGACAGAACACTAGAGCGCGTCTCATAAATCGAGTTTGATTGGTGCGGCTTACGCGATGTCCGCCATGCCCCGATACCGACCAAACACCGCAGCGCAGCGAAGTGATGCGATGGGCCATGAGCCGACATCGCTCCAATCAAGCAGCGATACTTGTCAGGCTCCTTAGCGGCCGTAGGGGAAGCAGCGGTTGCGATTGAGTGTGAGACCGAAATGCGCTCCCAGCGCAGCGATGGCCGCGTCCTGCTGAGGATAAGGATCGGCATTGGATGCGGCAACGATGATGATCTGGAACCCGCCGCGATCCTTGCCACCCGGTGGCAGCATCGCTGTAGTCAGTGCATTGCCCTCCCTGTCGCGCAACGTGAGGAAAAGCGGCATCTCTCGCTGTACATGGGCCTCGAGGCCGATGTCGCGCTCGATCGCGTTGGGCCGCTCCGGACGCCAGGACTGGACCGCCTTCTCCCGCTCGCGGCGGAAATATTTCTCGACTGTGTGGCTCATCAGGCGCGACTCATGCACCGCTTCACCTTCCGTCTCGATACGGAACCAGGTCTTACCCTTCGGCGCGTCGCAAACATACTGCATTTCGCCCGTCCTGCGATCGCCGCAACTCTAGGGCGGCGGGCCTGCAAAGCCAATATGAAATTCGCTCCCGTGTATAACGCTGCACGATCGTATAATCGGAAGTTCGGCTGCAACACCGCGCGTAAAGAGATCGGGAACGAAATGCCTCGGCGCAACTTGGACGCATAAGGCCGTCGCTCGCCGTCAACTACACGGCGCATGTCGCGGATAGCCAAAGGTCCTACAACTGGACCCGGCGTTCTCAAATGCAAGCGCTCGCGCAGATAGCCAAAAGCGGCGGTCTCCAGTTCCATTGAATGGGCAGCTGTGCTCGCAGGCGGAAAGCCAGCGGGAGGGGCGGGCGCTTTTTTCGGTGCCGAAGGACACTTCGCTATGCCCCACCGCATTGACATAGACCACAAACACAGCCGAGCAATTATTGGAGTGATTGGCAAGGAACTGCGCGCGTCGCTGAAGCCTGAGCCGGAACAACCGGAGAGTCTCAGAGCGCAAATCGAACGGCTGCGGGAATTGGAGGAGCGCTCATCATTAATCGTTCCCACTGACGAGCAGCGACCAACTTTCTTGGCTCGGAAAAATCCCGGGAACTGGCTGGGAGATCAATATTCTATGGGCCGATGGCGAAACGGAAGTAATCAAGGGTTTTATTACGGAGCATGATGCGGTTAAGTGGGTTGCTGAGTACTCAAAGGCGTGGCAGCGAATTACGGATGACAAGCCATCCGAAACGCCCTAGCGATGCCGAACCAAGCTAGTCAGGTCGAGCCGGACCGCGATCTTACCAACGAGGCCAATACTGGACCAAGGTGCTCGGCGTGATATAGAGAGACCAAACCAGCTTCGACCGGAGAGCTTATCGAGAACGTTGGCCTGAAGCTGGAGGGACATCAAGCCCAATGCGGACGTGCTTTTTTAATCCAAGGCGACTGACCTAATCAGATTTTGAATGCTTGGCACAGCGCGGTTGTGATGAACGGCAAGCGAGATACCCAGCGCCAGATTGGCATGAAGGCGGGAACAATCTTGTTCGGCGGCTCTGGTATCGACTGTTTGGTCCGTAACATGTCAGTCGGCGGTGCGAATCTTGAAGTCGAAAGCCAAATCGGCATCCCCGGTTCATTTGATCTTGTTATTGAAGCCGAGCATAGTAACCACCGTTGTCACGTCGTTTGGCGGAAGGCACGCCGGATCGGCGTTGCATTTGATTAGCCATCATTTCAAGGGGCCGATGCGGCCTTGCCCCACAGCTTGCGGCAGGAGTGCGACGGCCGTGTTCTCGGCATCATCGGTGCGGTCGATGCTGGCGTAGATTTATGATCACGCCGATGACGCACCGCTGCCACATCCTGCACAAGTGAAGTGATTGCTAAGTCTGGGGTCGTGCGAGAACGGCAAGGCGGCGCCTGCCTACACTATCTACGACTTCAGCCGATCCACGGTTCCTGGATGCCGCGCGCCGGATCTGGTGGCTGGGTGATGGACAATCTCTCTACGACGTGCTGGGACCCGGGTTCACACTGATCCGGCGCGATCCAAGCATCGATGTCGGCCGTTTTACGGCGGCGGCAACGGATCGAGGCGTGCCGTTCAGCATTGTGGACATAAACGCAAATGAGGCGGAGACATCGCTTCGGGCCCAAGAGCCGACATCGTCACTTTTTGTTTTTGCAAGTGGTGCAAGCGAGACAGTACCGCCGTTTGCCTGAACAAGATGAAAGGGGGCAGCCTGAGGTGGCCTTAATTCCGCTAGCGGACGAAATCGAGAACAAGCTTAGCCCGCAGTACCGGGCCGTCGCCGTCGCGGACCTCGATTGACATTCGGTAGTTCGGACTGTCCTCGCCGAACCCCCGAGTGACATCCCTTGCTACGTCAGCGAGCGCCTGGGCGGCTTCATCTTGCGCTGCCTTTATGTCGGGAAATTCCACTCCCTCTTCATCAGAAGCGATGGCATCACCATCTCGTATGTCGAAATAGTCGAAATAATAGCGTTTCAGAGGCTGCGGAGAAAAACGGAGTCGCCGCTTGAACATGCGCCACTCCCTGCTTGTTTTGGCGGGAGCGCAACTGGCGTTCTCATCACCGTAGATGCCACGGGCCAAGGTGACAGCGGGCAAAGCTTCTGCAATCGAATTCGTTCCAAAAATAGGCTGCTTGCGAAGTTCAGCTTCGAGGTCAAACACGGAACGAGTGCTGACCCGATGTCCGGGTCGAGCCAGCAGCAAGTCCGGCAATATCCGCCATGCCCCAAAAGCGGAAGTGAATTCTGAGCATTGCCGCCTCCGCGACGGGCCGTTGTGGGTTGATGTACCGCCGCGACTCCCGAACCGGAGCCTCGGATCATGCGCTTCCGAAACTCAGTGACTAACCATGGGACAGGCTAAAGAAATCCGCGTCGCGCCGATCTCGAAGAAAGACGCCGACGCGCTGATCATTCGGCTGCATTACAGCCATAAGACCGTCAACAACGCCTTCCTCGCGCTCGGCGTCTTCATTGGCGGGCGGCTTGAAGGCGCGATGACGTTCGGCCCGTCGATGGACAAGAGCAACATCCTCGGGCTTGCGCGCGATACCGCATGGAATGGCTTTCTCGAATTGAACCGGCTGGCGTTCTCGGAGGCGCTGCCGCGCAATTCCGAAAGCCGCGCGCTCTCGATCGCGCTGCGGGTGATTCGGAAGCATTATCCGCACATCGAGTGGGTGATCTCGTTCGCCGATGGATGCCAGTGCGGGGATGGTACGATCTATCGCGCCGCCGGCTTCGTCCTCACCGGGATCAAGGCGAACAAGAGCCTATTACGGCTGCCGGACGGATCGGTGACGCACAAGATGACGCAAGTCACCGGGAAGAACCGCGCAAAGCATTTTGCGAAAACCGGGGGCTCATGGTCGGGCCAGGGCGAACCGCTCGACGGCTACCAGATGCGCTATATCTGTTTCCTCAATCCGGATGCGCGCGGGCGGCTGGTGCCACGCGTCATTCCGGGGCGACGCGTAGCGTCGGGTCCGGAATCCATTCATCCACGGAGCGCGTGGCAAAATGGATTTCGCGCCGGGCGCGGCGGATAACCGTCTCCACCATAACCTCTGGGTTATTGCTTGCGGCGGCCTGCTCCCGGACGATGCCGCCGCGAGGCGGCATTTGCCCGCAGCGCCCATATTTCGGGTTGACTCATCCATAGCTGGACAGTTATACGTAAATCCATAGCCAGCGGGTTATTGATTAATGTCTGAAGCTCACGACGTGCTGTTCAGAACGCTCGCCGATCCAACGCGGCGGGCCATTTTCGAGCGGCTGTGCCGCAACGGAGAGCAGACGGTCGGAGCTCTGACCCTGCATGCCGGCATCTCGCAGCCGGCCGTCTCGAAGCATCTCGGCGTGCTGAAGCAGGCCGGGCTGGTGCGGGACCGCCACGAGGGCCGCCAGACGCACTACAGCGCGCAGCTTGGTGCCCTGGCTCCGCTGATCGACTGGACCAGCCAGATGGCCGGCTTCTGGCAGAACCGGTTCGACCACCTCGAAGATCTCCTCAAAAGGATGGACCAATGACCATGCAAGCCACTGAAACGCGCTCCGCGATTGTCGAGCGTGAATTTCCTCATCCGCCGGAGAAGCTCTGGCGCGCGCTGACGCAACCGCATCTGATCGAGGAATGGCTCATGAAGAACGACTTCAAGCCTGTCGTCGGACACAGCTTCAATCTGCGCGGCGAGTGGGGCGGCGTGCTGGACTGCAAGGTGCTGGCCGTCGAGCCGAACCGGACGTTGGCCTACACCTGGAATTTCGCGCATGAAGACCCGGCTTACAATCTGGAGAGCGTGGTGACCTTTACGCTGACGCCGACGGCCAGCGGCACTCACCTGCGCGTGGAGCAGGCTGGCTTCCAGCCGCATCATAAGCAGGCCTTTGGCGGCGCTCACGCCGGATGGAAGCAGTTCCTTGGCAAGCTCGATGATCTCCTGGCCCGGGGAGACTGACGTTCGCCGCACAGAGTGAGCCGCCGCGTGGCTGCTCACCGATCCGCATCAGTTCGTCTCAGGAGGAGGTCTCATTGAACTGGAATAACTGGATTCGGCAGCTTCACCGCTGGCTGTCGATCGCCTTTACCTTGGCCGTCATCGTCAACATCGTCGCCATGATCCAACAGGTGCAAGCGCTCTGGATCGGATTGCTGGCGCTGTTCCCGCTCGTCTTCCTCTTGCTCACCGGCCTGTACATGTTCGCGCTGCCCTATGCCGCGAAGTGGCGCAGCGGATATGCCGTGAGCGGAGCGGTGCGAACCGAATAGCGGCGCGATATCGAGGGCGGCGGCGAAGATCACACGAGACATGTCGCCGCTCTCGACTTTTGCCTCGACCCCGGTATCACGGTTATGGTTGCATGACGCGGGACCACACCACGAGGCATGAATGACCCCATCGGAACGCATCGACCGGATGATCGCGGAGCTCACGGATTGGCGCGGCAAGACGTTTGCCAGCATGCGCAAGGCCATCCTCGCGGCCGACCCTGAGATCACAGAGGAATGGAAGTGGATGGGAAGCCCGGTGTGGTATCGCGACGGGATCATCGCGGTCGCCAATGCCCACAAGGGCAAGGTGAAGCTGACCTTCATGTACGGCGCGAGCCTTCCCGATCCCGACAAGCTCTTCAACGCCGGGCTGGAAGGCAATGCGCGGCGCGCGATCGATTTCCTCGAGGGCGACAAGATCAACGACCGCGCGTTGAAGAACCTGATCCGCGCCGCGATCGCGTTCAATCAGGCGAAGTCGAAGAAGCCGGCAAAGAAGGCCGCTGCGGGCGCTCGCGCGCCGGCGCGGAAGAAGGGGTGAGGCTTCCGGCTGAGATCGACGTCATCGGCGCGCGGCAGGAAGGTTTTTGCCAGGGTGAAGTTTGCCCGGTCGCGGCCGCGCAAAAGCATGCGCGCAACCCGCACGCGCCCTCGCTTGCGTTGCCGGCGGTCACGCCATCGTATGCACGATCACCGGACCCGCGACCGCGGAGGCTTGCCCGACCAGCAACGGACCGAGATTGTCGTCGATCCAGGCCAGCGCGCGACGGTTGGCCTCCTCGGCGCCGGCGTGGTTGTTGAAGACGCTGATCGCGGTGACCGTGTCGTCGCCGGCATAGACCACGTAATAGGCCATGAAGCCTTCGACGTCGCTGATGATCGGGATCGCGCCCTCCTTGATCCGGCGCGCGAGTTCTTCGGCGGTACCGGCCTTCGCCTTGGCCTGACGGATGGCGGCATACATGGAATCCTCCTTCCGGCTGCATCGATCGGGCTGCGCTTCGCGCATGCGCGATCGTACGCCTGCCCGGACGGAGACGCCATCGGCATCGGGGCGGGGATCAGCCGAAACGCTTGCTTGCGAACGGATTTGCCGTGCGGCGGTCGGATGGGAGCTTCGGCAGCCTAGTCACATCAGTCCGCACCGGCGTGGATTTCTTCGGGCCGGGCGCGGGCGGCGGCTCCTGCTGCTGCAGGAATAGCGTCGCCTCGAAGCGCACGCCGGGCGCCTGCTTGGCCGTGCCCGAGCAGACCGCCCGGTTGCCGCGGATCGTGCCGACCAGCTGCGCCTCGACCTCGTCGCAACCGAAAACGGTGGTCGGGCCGTCGGCATAGCGGCGGGTCGTCAACGTCGCCGTGAAGCGGTCGTTGTCGACCTCATAGGATCCGCCGTAAGCGAACATGCTGTCGCCGCCGGAGATCTTGCCGTTTGTGAGATAGACTATCCCGGTGCCTTCGCCGCGCGGCGTCCGGAACCACGCCGCATATTGACCGTCTCTGATCATGGCTGTCGAACTGCAACCCCTGCGTGGTCGTCTAGCTACGTTGCAATCGAGCGAACGGCTACTGCGCTCTGTGGCGAAGGTTAATGAACCGAGAAGGCGGCGACGCAACTTGTTGGAGTGCGGAAAAGCCGCGGCCTCCGTCAGGGGAGCTAACGGAGGCCGCGTTGGTACACCGCGCCGCGCCTAGGTTCGCGACGTGATGTGGGAGCTCATGAAAGAGGTCAGAACGGCAGCAGCACGTCGAGGACCTGTTGACCGTAGCGTGGTTGTTGCACGTCGGTGATCTGGCCGCGGCCGCCATAGGCGATGCGGGCCTGCGCGATCTTCGAGGAGTCGATGGTGTTGTCGCTCTGGATGTCCTCCGGGCGGACGATGCCGGCCACGATCAGCTCGCGGATCTCGTAGTTGACGCGGATCTCCTGCTTGCCTTCGACCACGAGGTTGCCGTTCGGCAGCACCTGGGTGACAACAGCGGCGACGTTGGTCTGCAGTGCTTCCTGGCGGTTCACCGAACCCTTGCCGTCGCTGTTGGACGACGAATCGGCGGTGAGGATGCGGCCGGGCAGGATCTTGTTCGCCTGCGTGATGGTCTGCGAGCCCAGGAAGTTGGTGACGCCGGAGTCTTCCGTATTGGTGCGGCTGCGCTGCGTCTCGTTGGCGATCGCGGCCTTGTCGGTGAAGTTCACGGTGACGGTCAGGATGTCGCCGACGCGCGAGGCGCGCTGATCCTTGAAGAAGGCCCTGGAGCCGCTTCGCCACAGCGAGTTCGGGCTGTAAGAGGCGACCTCGGGCTTCGGCATCGGCATCTGCACCGGCTTGTAGCCGGGCTGCGTGGTCGGATTGTCGATCGACGACAGCTTCGGCTGCTCGCCGATCTGGGAGAGCCGGTCGATCGACGAACAACCGCTGGCGATGGTGCCAAGTGCGAGCAGGGCGCCGGTCAGGACAAGGCGGTTGATACGATACCAGGACATGAACTTTACTCGGCGTTTGGAGCGACTGAACTGAGCTTGATCGGGGCTGACGTTGGCTCGGTGGCATCGGCGACCGGCGCCGGACGCGGCGTCGCAACCGTGATCGAGACCTCGCCGCGGCCGGTGACGACGCCGGAGATGACGCGCTTGGACTGCAAATTCATCACGCTGACGACGTCGCCCTCGGCGCCGTTGTCCATCGCCTTGCCGCGGATCGTGAGGTAGAGGCCGCCGTTCTGATAGACCAGCGTGACGTTCTGGTCGCGGGTGACGAGATCGGGCTTGGCGAGGTCGGTGACGCGCAGCGCGCGGCCGGCGCCGATCTGACGGCGGGCCTGCATGCCGACCGCGCTGTCGCGCACCGCGGCATCGCTGCCGACTTCGGCCTTCGGGCGGCGTTCGACCACCACATCGGAGGCCTTCAGCACGTCGCCGCGCTCGACGCTGCGGGTCAGGATGACGGCTTCGACGGTTTCGATTGCGGTGCCGGTGAAGCGCAGCTTGACCGGCGCGGTGCCACCGCCGTTGCCGATCTCGAAGGTGACGTCGAAGCGCGTGCTGCGCGGGTCGTAGCGCACGGCGACGGGCTGCAACGCGCCGGTGTTGGTGGCTTCGAGCCTGATGTCGCCGGGATCGCGGTCGAAGGTCAGGGCGATGTCGGCGGCGTTGCCGAGGCCGTGGCGGCGCTCGAGCGCGCGCGCCACCTGCTGCTCGATCTCCTTGCTGTCGATGGTGCGCGCCAGCCGGGTGACGGTGACTTCCTTCAGATCGCGGGTGTCGACGCCGATGATCTGGCGCGCGCGCAGCGTGGTCAGCACTTGCGCCACCGGCAGCGTGCCGGTGGTGCCGAGATCGGGCGCGCGATAGACCGCGATCGAGGCGGCGCTGCCGGCATTGTCGACGAGGTCGCCGACCCGCACGATGTCGTCCGCGACCGTGACGCTGGCGCGCAGCGTCGGCACCGCGATGGTCTCGCTTTGGCTTTGCGCGATTGACGCCGTCGCGGTGACTGCGAGCAGCGCGGCGGCGAGGAGCGAACGGGCGATCATCGACATCATTCTCAGCGGAACAGGTTGGAGGTCGACTGCATCATCTGGTCGGCCGCGGAGATCACCTTGGAGTTCATCTCGTAGGCGCGCTGTGCGGCGATCAGATTGGAGATTTCCGAGACCACCTCGACGTTGGCCTGCTCGAGGTTGCCTTGCTGCATGTCGCCGTAGCCGTCGGTGTTGGCGGTGCCATCCTGCGGCTGGCCGGACGCCGGGGTCTCCGTGAACAAATTGTCGCCGATCGGGTTCAGCCCGGCCTTGTTGATGAAGCGCGTCAGGCCGATCTGGCCGATCGTGGTCGAGGCGGTCTGGCCGGGCAGCGTCACCGAGACCTGGCCCTGGGTGTTAATGGTGATGCCGGAGGCGTTCTGCGGGATCGTGATCGTCGGCTGCACCGGGTTGCCCTGGGCGTTGACGATGCGGCCCTGGTTGTCCATCTGGAACGAGCCGTCGCGGGTGTAGGTGAAGGTGCCGTCCGGCATCAGGATCTTGAAGAAGCCTTCGCCGCGGATCGCGATGTCGAGATCGTTGCCGGTCGGCGACAGCGTGCCCTGGGTCATCATCCGCGGCGTGCCGACGGTCTTGACGCCGCCGCCGAGATCGATGCCGACAGGCAGGATAGTGTTCTGCTGCGAGGCCTGCGCGCCGACCCGGCGCACATGATCGTAGATCAGGTCCTGAAACGCGGCGCGCTGCTTCTTGTAGCCGGTGGTTTGCAGGTTCGCGATGTTGTTGGAGATCACCTGGACGTTGAGTTCCTGGGCGGCCATCCCGGTCGCAGCGGTGTAGAGTGCGCGCATGGATCAGCCTCCGATCAGGTCGGCACGTCGGCGAGCTTTTCGATCGCCGATTTATGCAGGTCGCTCTGCTGCTGCAGCAGCGAGGCGATTTGGGTGTAGGTCCGCGTGATCTCGATCATGCGGCTCATCTCGGTGACGGAATTGACGTTGGACTTCTCGATGAAGCCCTGGCGCAGCACCGATTTGGTATCGACCACCGGCGCGGCGCCTTCGCCCGGCGCGTAGAGGTTGGAGCCTTCCTTCAGCAGGCGCTGCGCCTCCGGGAACGACACCAGGCGCAGCCGGCCGCGCACCGAATCGAGGGTGGAGGTGCCCTCGATCACGGTGATGTTGCCGTCGGGGGCGATGCTGATGTCGTGGTCGGTCTGCTGGAAGGTGATCGGGCCGGAGCTGCCGAGCACCTGGTAGCCGTCGGCGGTGACGAGCTGACCCTGGTTGTTGATCTGCAAATTGCCGTCGCGGGTGTAGCGTTCGCCGCCGGGCGTCTGCACGACGAGGAACGCGCTGCCGTCGATCGCGACGTCGAGCGGATTCTTGGTCTGCTCGGTCGAGCCCTGCGAGAAATCGTGGTACGTCGCGCGGTCCTGCACGAAGGAGACGCGGCGGTCGTTGCCGGCGAAATTGTTCTCGCGCGCGCTCGACGACAGGTATTCCTGGAACAAGGACCGATCGGCCTTGTAGCCGTTCGTGTTCATATTCGCGATGTTGTTGGCAACGACGTCGATCTGCCGTTCCAGCACCATCTGCTTCGATAGTCCGATCAGAAGCGTGTTCTGCATCGGCGGTTCTCCCCTGTGAGGTGATCCGTTGCAGAGGCTCTCCCAAGCCTTCACCCCGGACCGTCGTTAACCTTTGGGCTCTCCCAAACCCGTGGGTTACGCCAATCTCTCAGCGAAAGCCGTGCCAACTCGAAATATGATGATGTTTGAATGGGTTAGATATTCCGCCAGGCCTCGAGAGGGGCGGCAGAAAGGTCTTGTTGACCATTCTTGCCCGGCAGTTTTTTCCTAGTTGAGGGGTAATCCTAAGCTTCCGTTAACCATTATTACCCTAGCGTTGCCGGCATTGGGGCGCGTGTGCACCGGCGGCATTTGTATCGCGTCTTCAGGCCAAGGCTGGTGGCAATCGCGTTCGCATCATTCAATTGAAGCGAGCGGACGATGGCGGACGAGGACAAGACGGAAGGCGGCGAGGGCGCGGCCGCTTCCAAGAAGGGCAAGCTCAAGCTGATCATTGCCGCCGTCGGTTTCCTCGTCATCGTCGGTGCCGGCGCGGCCGGATGGTTCTTCTTCATGCGCGGCCATGGCGACGAGCAGCACGCCGCGGCGGCGCCGCCGAAGCCGCCGTCCTTCGTCGACGTTCCCGACATGCTGGTCAACCTGGTCGGCGCACCGGGCGAGCGCGTGCAATATCTGAAACTGAAGCTCGTGCTCGAAGTGAAGGAAGAGAAGCAGGCCGAGGCCATCAAGCCGTCGCTGCCGCGCGTCACCGACCTGTTCCAGACCTATATGCGCGAGCTGCGCCCGAGCGACCTCAACGGCTCCGCCGGCCTGTTCCGCCTCAAGGAAGAGTTGACCAAGCGCGTCAATCTGGCACTCGCACCCAACCACGTGAACGCGGTGCTGTTCAAGGAAGTCGTGATCCAGTGACAGGGCGGATGTAAAGCCATGGCCGGCAACGACCAGATGGACCAGGACGCCATTGCGGCGCAGTGGGAAGCCTCGCTCGATTCCGAGGATCCCGTCGCCGCGGCGGCGGAGGCTGCCAAGAACGAGCTCACCGAGAGCATGGCGCTGCAATGGGCGGCCATGGTCGAGGACGGCAGCCGCGACTTCGGCAGCAGGAACACCAACGGCGAGCGCGTCTTGTCGCAGGAGGAGATCGACAACCTCCTCGGCTTCACCGTCGGCGACGTCAACGTTGACGATCATTCCGGCATCCGCGCCATCATCGATTCCGCGATGGTGTCCTACGAGCGCCTGCCGATGCTCGAAATCGTGTTCGACCGCCTGGTGCGGTTGATGACGACGAGCTTGCGCAACTTCACCTCCGACAATGTCGAAGTCTCACTCGACCGCATCACCTCGGTGCGCTTCGGCGACTACATGAACTCGATCCCGCTGCCGGCGGTGCTCTCGGTGTTCAAGGCGGAGGAGTGGGAGAATTTCGGTCTCGCCACCGTCGATTCCAGCTTGATCTATTCGATGATCGACGTGCTGCTTGGCGGCCGCCGCGGCCAGACGCAACTGCGGATCGAGGGCCGGCCCTACACCACGATCGAGACCAACCTGGTCAAGCGGCTGGTCGAGGTGGTGCTGGCCGATGCCGAGCAGGCGTTCCGGCCGCTGTCGCCTGTGACCTTCACCATCGACCGGCTCGAGACCAATCCGCGCTTCGCCGCGATCAGCCGTCCGGCCAACGCCGCGATCCTGGTGCGCCTGCGCATCGACATGGAAGACCGCGGCGGCAACATCGAATTGCTGCTGCCTTATGCGACCATCGAGCCGATCCGCAACGTCCTGTTGCAGATGTTCATGGGCGAAAAGTTCGGCCGCGACCCGATCTGGGAAGGCCATTTCGCCACCGAGGTGGCGCAGGCCGAGATCTCGGTCGACGCCGTGCTCTACGAGGCCGACATTCCGCTAAAGCAATTGATGCGGCTCAAGGTCGGCGACACGCTGCCGCTCGAGATCCGCGCCGACTCCCTGGTGTCGGTGCGCTGCGGCAACGTCACCCTGACGGAAGGGCGGATGGGCCGCGTCGGCGACCGCGTCGCGATCCGCGTCACCAAGAATTTGCGCAAGCCGCAGACCACCTTCGCGATGTTCGAGAAGGCGGACGAGCAGACCAAAATGATGGAGGCACCATGAGTCATGTGCTTGGACTAGCGATCGAGAGCCTGGTGGCCGTGCTTCTGATGCTGACGATCGGCTATTGCTGGCTGCTCAACAAGCGCCTGCAGCGGCTGAAGGCGGACGAGCATTCGCTGAAGGCGACGATCGCCGAACTGATCACCGCGACTGAGATCGCCGAGCGGGCGATCGGCGGGCTCAAGCACGCGGTGCGCGACGTCAACGAGAATCTCGGCAACCAGCTCGACGCGGCGACGCAGATGTCGATGCAGTTGAAGAACCAGCTTGCCGAAGGTGATCACGTGGTGCGCCGCCTGTCCAAGATCGCGCTCGCCGCGCGGCCGTCGGCGCCAGCGCCGGCGGCACCGGTACAGGCGCCCGCACCCGTCGCACCGGCCCCGCGCGTCTCCGCCGCGCGCGCCGTCGCCGCGGCCGCCGAGGCCTTCACCGAGCGCAGGAGGGCCGGCGGCCTCGCTGCATGAAGTCGTTCCGTGACATCAGAGTGATGCCCGTCGTGCTGGTCGCGGTCTTCGGCCTGATGGTGCTGAAGATCGCCGGCCTTGTGCTCGATGGTGGCTATGTCTTCGATGATGCTCCGCAGCCGGCGGGGCAATCGTGGGCTCAGCAGAACTTCAACTTCCCCGGCGGCAGCAAGGTCGCTGCCGACAACAAGGTCAAGGGCGATCCCTCCGATATCACGGGATCGGTCGAGAACAAGGAGACCAAGAAGGACGAGGCGCCGAAGCCCGCAGCTCCCGCGGCGGCGCCGCCCAAGCCCGACGGTGTGGCGGTCAACATGGATCAACCCGCGCCGGTGTCGGCGACGGAGCGCGCGATCCTGGAACGGCTGCAGTCGCGCCGCCAGGAACTCGATCAGCGCGCGCGCGAGGTCGAGATCCGCGAAAGCCTGTTGAAGGCGGCCGAGAAGCGCATCGAGGCCAAGGTCGAGGAGGCCAAGGCCAACGACGCCAAGGCGAACGCCGACGCGGTGGCGAAGGCCGCGGCCGAGGCCGCCCGTTTCAAGGGCATCGTCACCATGTATGAGAACATGAAGCCGAAGGACGCCGCCAAGGTGTTCGACCGGCTGGACATGGGCGTGCTCTATCAGATCGCCTCGCAGATCCAGCCGCGCAAGATGTCCGATATCCTCGGCCAGATGCAGCCGGAGGCCGCCGAGCGCCTCACGGTCGAACTCGCCCGCCGCGCCAGCGGTGACACCTCGGCAGCGGCTGACGATCTTCCCAAGATCGAAGGCAGGTTGCTGACACCGAAGACGAATTGACTGACGACGTAGCTCTTCCGTCTATCAACAGCGGCTCGCAAGAAATCTAACCCCGGTTGCCAACCGCGATCGCCTCGTTACGCTGGCTCAGGCTGTCAACGCTTTCCTAGCAGCCTGAGCGAGAAAGCCCGAGCGAGTGAATCCCTCTTGTTCGGCACGACGATCAATCTCGTTGAGTATGTCGGACGGAAGAGTGATGTTGACACGAACACTCTTCACGCCCTCCGACGGGGCCGGAATGAGCACGGCTACGCCATCTCGATTTTCGACATCGGCCATGATCTCCTCGAGAGAGGAAGGCTCAGGCACGGCTTCACCGTCTTCGGCCAAACCTTCTAGATGGAGGGCCAAGGCTTCCGCGGCCATCGTGCGCGCGTCGTCCAGATCAGTACCCGCAGTGATGACGCCAGGTAGATCGGGAAACGAGACGCCGTAATCGCTGTCGGCGTCCTTATGGATCAGGGCAATGTAGTGTCGCATGGTTTCCCTCCTTGGGACGGGCCGTTGGCCCTCTCTATGCGATGTCATTTCAGTTTCAGGCCGGACTGCTTCTCAATGCTCTTGAAGGTCCCAACAGGGATATCCCGTTTCGGGTGAGGGACTGTCACGCGGCCCGGCTTGGTTGGGTGTTTGAACTGAACGTGGCTACCCTTCTGGGTGACCTGTCTCCAACCATCGGCCAGCAGGGCCTTGATGATGTCCGTCGACCTCATGTGTGTATTTATACACACAGTATGCTCATTGTCAACACATAAATACACACTGGCCGAGCAATAAACCTACTCAAACGGCGAGGCGGCTTTCATTGCTTGTCCCCGGCTTTTTCCCAGTCCGCGATACGGGTGTTCGCAATGCGTTGACGTTAACAGCTCCTTAACGCCGCCAATCCAAGATCGGGACGCGTGGGCGAGGGCGCTTCGCGCTGGCATCGTTAAGGCATTAAGAAGACGTTTCGAGATGGCGCGAACGGCTGCCGCTGGAACATGGTCGCTGAGCCGCGCCTGGACGCGGGCTGCGCGTCTGTGTCTGCTGACCGCGGGCCTCGCTGTTGCCGCTCTCACATCGTCAGGCGCCGCGCGCGCAGACGATCCGGTGCCCGTGCCGGGTGAGGCGACATTCTCCGCCGCGAACGGGTTTGCCCGGTTGGTGCTCAAGCTGAAGGAGGACGTCGATGCCGAGGTGACGACGGCGGGCTCGATCATCGTGATCCGCTTCAAGCGCCCGGTCGACATCCCCGTCGAGAAGCTGTCGGATGCGGTGCCCGACTATGTCGGCTCGGCACGGCGCGATCCGGACGGTTCGGCAATCCGCCTGTCGCTGGCGCGCCGCGTCACCATCAACACCATGACCGCAGGCGAGCGCATCTTCGTCGATTTCCTGCCCGACAGCTGGACCGGCCCGCCGCCGCCGCTGCCGCAGGAGGTGATCCGCGAGCTCGCCGAGCGTGCCCGCAACGCCGAGCGCCTGCTTCGCCTGCAGCGCGCGGCCGATGCCGCGAAAAAGCGGCCGCCGGTGCGGGTCCGCGCGCTGCTGCAGCCCACCTTCGTCCGCTTCGTCTTCGAGGTTCCTGACGGTGTCGGCGTGTCCTCCGTATTGAACGAGCAGAAGCTGACGCTGTCCTTCAATGCGGTGCTGACCTTCGACCTCGCCGACGCCAAGATCGCCGCGCCCCCCAATGTCGCGTCGATCAGCGCGCGCGCAGATACCGATACGTCGGCGGTCGACATGACGCTGGTCGGCGATGTCGACGTGCATTCGTTCCGCGACGAGAAGAACTATATCGTCGATGTCGCCTTCCAGCAGAGCGACCAGCAGGCGCAGGCAAAGCCTGCGCTCACCGCGCTGATGCCCGCACCGCGCGGCAAGCCGAAAGCCGCGATGCCACAACAGCCGGCCGCGATCCCGCCCGTGACCTCGGAAGGCATCGCGCAACAGGCCAAGATCGAGATCAAGCCCGAGCAGCCGAAATCCGAGCAGCCGCAGGGCGAACCGGCCAAGCCGGAGCAGGGCAACACCGAACAGCAGACATCTGAGCCAGCCAAGTCTGAGCCGCCCAAGTCGGAGTCACCCAAGGCTGCTGCCGCGCCGGCGGAGAAAGCACCGGCTGCCGAGAACGTGGTGACGCCGGCCGCGCCGCATGACGGCGCGGCAGCACCTCCGGAGGACGCGAAGCCGGCAGCCGCGATGGAAGCGCCGAAGCCGGCGACTGCTGCCGTGCAGATACCGAAGGCGGCCGCGGTGCCGCCGCCGTCCTCCGAGGCCCGTGCGAATGGCAAGCCTTCGGTCGAGGCACAGCGCGACAGCGACGGGCTGCGCGTGACGTTTTCGTTCCCCGCGGCCACTCCGGCTGCACTGTTCCGCCGTGCCGATGCCGTGTGGATAGTGTTTGACACGCCTGACGCGGTCGACGTCGATCCGATCCGCGCCAAGGGCGGCTCCATCATCGCCGATGTCACCCGGTCTCCGCTGGAGAAGGGCCAGGCGGTGCGCTTCCGCCTTAACCGGCCGCAGATGCCGTCGCTCGAGAGCGATGACCGCTCGCGCGGCGTCAGCTGGACGCTGACCTTCGCCGATCGTGTGCAGAAGCCGCCGCTGCCGCTCACGGTGGTGCGCAACATCACTGAGCCCGCGCTCGCCAATGTCAGCGTGCCGCTCGCCAATCCCGGCCAATTCCACAGACTGGTCGATCCCGATGCCGGCGATACGCTCTGGGTCGTGACCGCGCCGCCGCCGACCCGCGGCATACTGAAGCGGCAGGATTTCGTCGAACTGTCGCTGCTGGAATCGATCCACGGCCTGGTGGTTCGTCCGAATGCCGACGACGTGAAGGCGGAGGTCGGCGACGACAAGGTGACGCTGGGGCGTCCCGGTGGGCTGACGCTGTCGTCGGCCGATGTCGCCGCCGAGCGCGCCACCGCTGCGGTCAAGCCGTTGTTCGACATCGACGAATGGCACAAGAACCGATCTGAGAATTTCCTCAACCGGCTCGACAGCCTGATTACCGCCGCGGCGTCGGCCAATGCCGACCAGCTTCCGCAAGCGCGGCTCGATCTCGCCGACTTCTACATGGCCTGCGGCATGTATGAGGAAGCCCACGCCGTCACCAATCTGATGCTCTCCGAAAGCAAGCGCGGCAACGAGACGCCGGCGATGGTGATGGTGCACGCCATCGCGAGCATCCTGATCGGCCGGCCGGCACAGGGCCTGAAGGATCTCGCCAGCCCGGTGATCGGAAACGGTTACGATTCCCAATTGTGGAAGGGGCTCGCCTTCGCGCGCGAGGACAAATGGGTCGAGGCGCGCGAGAAGTTCAAGAACGTGGAGTTCGCGGTGGCGACGCTGCCGTCCGACCTGCAGCGCATCATCACCATGAATGCGATGAAGGCCTCGCTCGAGGTCAAGGATTATGCCGGCGCCGCGCGGCGCAAGAGCGACCTCGACGTGGTCGGCGTCCCCGACGACCTCAAGCCCGCAGCGGCGGTGCTGAAGGGCCGGCTGGCCGAAGCCCTCGGCCAGGAGAAGGATGCGCTCGACGCCTATCACTTCGCAGCCATCTCCTCCGATCGTCAGGCGGCTGCCGAAGGCAAGCTGCGCGAAACCCTGCTGCGGCAGAAGCGCGGCGAGATCGGCCAGGACGACGTGCTGAAGGAGCTCGAGCTATTGTCGATGACGTGGCGCGGCGACAGCATCGAGCTGAAGACGCTGTTCGTGTTGTCGAAGATCTATGCCGACACCGGACGCTATGCCGATGCCTTTGCCGTGAGCCGCGCCGCGACGCGGCTGCAGCCCAATGCACCGGAGTCGCGGCAGGCGCAGGATGCGGCATCGGCGCTGTTCGTGCAGCTCTTCCTCGGCCCCAAGGGCGACGAGATGTCGCCGATCGACGCGCTCAGCACCTTCTACGAATATCGCGAGCTGACCCCGATCGGCCGCCGCGGCGACGAGATGATCCGTCGGCTGGCCGATCGCCTCGTCGGCGTCGACCTGCTGGACCAGGCCGCCGACCTCCTGCAGTACCAGGTCGACAAGCGGCTGGAAGGCGCGGCACGCGCCCAGGTCGCCGCGCGCCTTGCCATGGTGTATCTGACCAACCGCAAGCCCGATCGCGCGATCGCCGCGCTGCGCTCGACGCGGATCGCCGACCTGTCCGGCGAACTGCGGCAGCAGCGGCTGCTGCTCGAGGCGCGGGCGCAGAGCGACGTCGGTCGCCACGACCTCGCGCTCGACATCATCTCGAATATCACCGGCCGCGAGGCGATCCGGCTGCGCTCGGACATCTATTGGGCGGCGCGGCGCTGGCGCGAGGCGTCCGAGCAGATCGAACTGTATTACGGCGACCGCTGGCGCGACTTCACCCCGCTCAATGCCGCCGAGAAGGCCGACATCATCCGCGCCGTGGTCGGCTACGCGCTGGCCGAGGACGCCATCGGCCTGGCGCGGTTCCGCGAAAAATACGCTCCACTGATGTCGGGCGAGGCCGACAAGCTGGCGTTCGACACCGCCAGCAAGCCGGTTGCGACCTCGAGCGCGGAGTTCGCCCTGATCGCCAGGATGGCGGCGAGCGTCGACACGCTGGACGGCTTCATCCGCGAGATGAAGACCCGCTTCCCCGACGCCACCGCCCGTGCGCCGCTGCCGGACCCGGTCACGACCGGATCGCTGTTGGACAAGGCGAAGGCCGCGCCGGTGAGCGCCTTGACGGCCATCAAGGGCGAGCGGCGCGCCAGCGCCTCGCGCTAGCGCGCGCCATGCTGCGCAGTCGCAGCTGGGCAGGCCGACGCCTCACTTGGGACGCCTTCAACCAAATCAAAGAACGGACACCGTTGCTGAAGCCTAAGCTGCGCCTCCCTTATCGGGAGCTGCAGGCGCTTGCAGTGCTGTGAACCAACTGTCGAAGAGCGTCGGTGCGGGAAATCCGCACGCCACGTTCTGTGGGAACCGGGGGCGGGCGACCGCCTCCGGTGACCCGGTCGGCGGCGAGCGATCGCCGCCTCTACTCGACCCTTTGCGGCAGGCGAAAACTCTATTTCTGGCCGTAGCTCAATTGGTGGGTTTCGGCTCCGGAAAGTCGAAAATGCTTGATCTTTCAATGGGGATTGACTGACGCTCTCTCCGCCATCGCTCGATTTTGTGCGCCAAACTACGCTGTTTCGATAGGCGGCGTCAGTTCGTTGCAGAGACCGAACTCGAATGTTCGGCTCGGCGAGAGACAACGGCCGCTCACCTACATTGAACTGAATCAAGACGCGACAGCCGGCAGGTGTCAAGTGCCTTCAGGAACCTGCGCAAGGTTGCGGTCCTTGCTTCTCTGTTTTCACGCCGAGGATGACAGTCCTCATGAGATGTCGCTCGCCACGGCGCATTTTCTTCAGGCGTCCAGCACCTCTTGGATTGCTTCATATATGTCGTCTGCCGTCCCTTCGATCTTGCAATCGGCCCAGGCTTGGTAAGCCCTGGCATAAACCAACTTTTCGGCATCTGGATCGGTCATCGAGACCGGCTCGTCACCGGATTCGCTCAAAGTGAGGGCTTTCACCTCCATGGCGATCGCGGTGATGAACCTCACGCGACCTTCATGCTCGTCGAAAACATTCGCGGCCATGAGCGCTTCTCCCTGTTCGGCCTGACGGCTACTGCCGATGCCGCGCGCCGAAAATTATCGGCGCCAGCCCATCCGTGCAGTGGCAAGCTACGACCGCGGCTCGTGCGGTTGTTCCTTTGGCCGCTCTCTCTTGCATATGAAGCAGACCGAGCGTGCTACTTGAACTCCGTTGATGGCTAACCGTTCGTGGACGTGCGGAGTCCTCGTCGTACAGAACTCGCAGTATGCGCGCGGCAACCGCAATGCAATTTCTCTTGAAGTGTCCACGAATCGCCCCCGCGCATAACAATCACTTCCCTCCCACTCAGGGCAACTTTGAAAGACAACCGATCCGCGGAGCCGTACGTTATCGTACCGACTTTGTACACGACGGCCTTCGACAACGCAAAGCATGGACGCTTGCTACAGCAAGACCAGGGGCGCGCGGCCAAGGTGACCGGACGCGTCCCGTCTGGAAGAAACGATCGGCACGATACCGATAATCGGGATTACCCGGCATGCCGACGACGCATTGCGATCCGGCAGCCAGCGCGTCTGCTTCAGGGACCGCTGCGCTCCGCGTTTTTGCCGATGATGGCTGCCACGATAAGTCCGAACATCACCAGACGCGGCAATAAATACATGGGCTCCGTCGTATCGGAAACCTGGCTCATTCCCAGCGCGAAGCGCGATATGGCATCGATGGCAAAAGCCGCCGCGAAAATTAGAAAGAAGGTATCTCTCGTTCGTCGCCAAAACTTCAGAAAGAACAGGGCGACGGCCAGAGAGGCCATCGAGGCGGCGCCTGAGAGAACGTCGGCGAGGTGTGTCATCAACGCTCCTCCCAAATCAGCCCATACAGCAGGACCAGCGTTGCCGGCAGGCCGATCGATATCCTGAAGACTGAAAAATCCGTCGTGGGAAGCACCAGCTTGTCCGCCCAAAGTGCGACGTTGTTCAGTGCAAGACCCGAGAAGCAGATCGAGCTCCACAGCAGAAGCCTGGAGTGCGTCCGCAGATGCGCGCGAACCAGCAACCAAGTGCACAGCGCTCCGGTGATCGCACACAAGCTGTAGATCACCGCGGCCATAGCTTCCTAGTCCTTCCGGAACTTGAACGCATCCGAGAATGTTCGGATATGGCGGGGTTTTGAGTGGATCAGATTCGTAATGGGAATCAGGTAATGCGCATAGGCCTCTGCGAGCGCCTCGACGGCGGCGTCTCGATCCGAACGCCGGGCATAGCGATATTGCCCGCCATCTCGCACGAGAAATCCGTCATCGGCGAGCCCAGCCAGGGCTGCGGCCATATCCGAAGGAGGCGCATAGAGCCGCTTGGCCACGGAAGCGGCGTCCCATTGTTCGCTTGAACGTGCGTGCAAGAAGAGAAGCGCTTCGAGTTGAGCCACGGAATCGATATGTCTTACAATCAAATCCCGGACCTCTTCTGGCATTGGTGCTTTGGACATTCAGCGACCTCGGGCGAGCGTCACCTCGACCGCATATCAGGAATCCAAGATTGGATTGAGCCGAGACGATCAGGCACGCGCTTTCAAGCCGCATGCCTGTTGCATCACTCAACCAGGCTCAGGCGCGATCGGCTTTTCAATCGTCTCACCGCGAGGGCAACGGATGGATCACACAAGATGAACTGGAGCATCGCAACTAGGTCTTCCTGATTTTTCCTGGAAGTCGCCTCATCGTACACGGCCAGGAGTCGCTGGGCTTCCTCGACTGCGGCGATCACGGATTCATAGTCTGACATCATGCACCTGCGCTTCGGATGCTCGACTATGACACAAAGCGGATTTTCTCCCATTAGCTAGATCGTCGCCACAGAAGGTACGGTAGCGTACATAGAGAGCTGACCGCGCGCTGTCGCGAGACCCTCGAAGGCCGGATCATACCTAAGTTGAGAATACGGCTCGTGCTCACTGGAGCAGATGTCTACGTGCGGCAAGATGCTACTGAGACCCGTTCGACCGCGTCTTGTGGAGGTGTTCAACCCGCCATACGCTTCCTCGATCAGAGTTGCGCAGTACACAGAAAGCGATGACGCCCAAGGTTAGAAACAGTCTGTTGCGCCTTATCCCGAATGACGAGCTCTTGCGCGTTATGGACGTCTGCGAGCGGGTCAGGCTCGCGCCACGCCAGGTTCTTCATCACTACATGCTGCCAATGGAGCACGTATACTTTGTCGAAAGTGGACTGGTGTCGGTGGCCGCGAAAGTGGGTCGGGAGAAATTCGTCGAGGTCTGGCTGATCGGATCCGAGGGACTGGTCGGCGCTCCGGTCGTTCTTGCGGCCAGGGGAGTGCCGCTGCATAGAAGAACCGTCCAGCTGACGGGCGATGCTTGGCGGATCAGGACCGCGGAGTTTTGCGAACTTTTGGAATCCCTTCCGCACTTGCGCTCGGTGGTCGAGAGATATCTGGCCGTCGTATTGGCGCAGACTTCCCAATCGGGCGCCTGCAACTCCTATCATAGTCTCAAGCAGCGACTAGCGCGCTGGCTGCTCATTGCCCAGAACGCCACAGGCGAAGACGAGATTCCGCTCACTCACGGAGTTCTGGCGGAATTGCTGGGTGTCCGGCGTGCCAGCGTTACGGAATGTCTGGAAGTCCTCCAAAGGGATGGAACGGTAATAACCAGACGCGGTTCCGTGAAGATACAGGATGCTGCCGAGTTATCGAAGCTTTCTTGCGATTGCTTCAAGCTGATCGAGCGCGAATATCGCCGCCATCTACTGCCTGCGCTTGACATCGGCTCCCGCCAACGACCGCCTGTCTCGCTCTCGGCTCCTGTCGGTGCGGGCGAGTCCGCACTCGTGGACCGAGAGCCAAAACGGCCTTCCGGGTAAATGTTCTCCATAACGCTTCCGGCCGGGATCCGGCGGACCTTCTCGCGTTCCATGCTCGATGTGGCGAACAGCTCCAGCGGTCGTCCGCCTCGTTACATGAGTCGCTCTTCGGGAGCGCATTTCAAGGTCACAATATCGTCAAGCACCGAAGCCTTCCTGGGTGCCCTGCCTCGGCGCGGTTGATCTGCAAAGCAAGGGCTTGAGCGGCACCGGAGAGAAAAATGGACGTACGCTACCGAAATATGAATGTTCTGGTGCCTTGCTTTGTCGCGCTCGCCATCATGTGCGGGTTGGTGGCCTATTCGCCGGAACTATACCGTGCATTCTGCGGCGCAACGGGATATGGCGGAACGACACAAAGAGCTTATACCTATCCAACCACCACGTCGCAACGAACCGTGACGGTCGACTTTGACAGCAATGTCGTACCCAGACGCAAAGAATTTGTCGCGCTTTCTCGCCAACGCTGCTCCGGATGCCGTTCATGGCCTCGAGCTTTTTACCCAGCGTTGCAGCGCATGCCATGCACTGGACAAGAACATGGCCGGTCCCATGCTGGGCGGTGTGGTCGGCCGCCCGGCCGGCTCCGCTGCTGGCTTCAGCTACTCGTCAGCCTTGAAGAACGCCCATCTCACCTGGTCTAACGACAAGCTGGACGAATGGCTGGCCGGTCCCCAGAAGTTGGTGCCTGGAGCAAGAATGCCGGTTCGCGTGCTCGATGCTCCGTCTCGCCACGATATCATTGCCTACCTGCAGGCGGTCGGCGAGAAGCACGGCGATCAGGCGCATCCTCAGGCACGCGCATCGGGGTCGGAATATTAGCGGGTCCATGAGACATTTGTGCGGCATGCCAGTGCGGTTGGGGAAGAGCAATGGAAGATCGGATGGACCGTATCGGCGGCGAATTCGAACGGCGTAGTCGTAGCTGGATGCGACGCATGGGAGCCCAGCGGCTGCTCCGCGATCCGCTCGCTCGCTACACGCTGCTCGGTCTCTTCGCCGCCGGAGTCGTGATTGCGGCGCTCACCTTGCTCGCTGCGGTCATGGTCGAGGACTGGTCCCAGCGTGACATCGATCTGCGTTCCCGCCTCGTATTCCGGTCGATCCGGGACCAGGTCGCGATGGCGATGACGGCCAAGCCGGACATCGATCTTGCTCAAGTGTTCGAGCGGATTACCGAGGATGAACGAATACTGGCCCTGGGCTTCTGCTCCGCGCAGGGCCAGTTGCGGTACGCGACCAAGGAGTTTCCGAAGTCTGTCACATGCGACAGCCTGAAGCGGACCAAGTCCAGCACTTTTGCTGCGGTCGCGGATTCCGGCCGCCACATCCACATCAGCTCCTTTCCGATTACCGTCGCAGACTCGACCGGCCACCTGCTGGTGTTGCACGATCTGGCGTATATAGAGGCGCGTACGAACGAGGCGCGCCTCTATACGCTGCTTGCTCTCGTCGGCGTGACATCAGGCCTGGGGCTGCTCGCCACAGCCATCGTCCTCGCACTTATGCGGGCATGGACCCGTTCGATTCGAGGCGCTCTCACCGAGGTCCGACACGGAGCCGTCGGCGAAGCTTTGGCGCGTAGCCGTTTTCCGATCAGTCGCGAGGTTCACGCGGCCCTCTCGGAACTGCGAATGGAGCGTCGTTTTGCGAATGGCATCCATGTCGAATGGTCGCCCAAGACCTTGCATCGCCTGCTAGTTGAGGAACTTCCGGACGCTCAGGTGCTCGTTGTTTCCAATCGCGAGCCTTACATTCACAACCGCTCCGGCGGCGAACTCACGTTGCAGATTCCGGCGAGCGGCCTTGTGGCCGCCCTCGAACCGGTGATGCGGGCTTGTGGCGGAACATGGATTGCGCACGGCTCCGGTTCTGGAGATCGCGACACTGTCGATGCCAGCGACAGACTGCGTGTGCCTCCCGCTGAACCGACTTATCTGCTGCGTCGGGTATGGCTCTCGGAAAAGGAGCAGAGCGGATACTACTATGGGCTGGCCAACGAAGGGCTATGGCCGCTTTGTCACATCGCATTCGTACGCCCGACCTTTCGAGAGGAGGATTGGGCCCAGTACCGGAAGGTGAACGAGCGGTTCGCCGACGTAATTGTCGAGGAGGCGACCTGCGACGATCCGATCGTGCTGGTTCAGGATTATCATTTCGCCCTGCTGCCAAGGATGATCCGCGATCGGCTGCCAAAGGCAACGGTCATCGCGTTCTGGCATATCCCGTGGCCCAACGCCGAGACGTTTGGAATCTGCCCGTGGCGGCGGGAAATCATCGACGGGCTGTTGGGGAGCACCATCCTTGGCTTCCATACGCAATTCCACTGCAACAATTTTCTCGAAGCGGCGGACCGCTTCATGGAGAGCCGCATCGATCGCGAGCATGACTCCGTCACTTTCCGCGGGGATGAGACGCTGATCAGACCTATCCGATCTCGATCGAATGGCCGCCGGCGGCGCTCGTCGAGCAGGCGCCTGTTCGGGAGTGCCGCGACGCGGTCCGGCGGCGCTTCTCTCTGCCTGCCGATGTCCGCATCGCTGTCGGCATAGAGCGGTTCGACTACACCAAGGGAATCCTCGATCGCATCCGCGCGGTCGACGATCTGCTGACCTGCCACCCCGAATGGATCGGGCGGCTTGTCTTCATTCAGGCGGCGGCTCCCACTCGCAGCAAGCTCGCCACCTACAGCTCCCTGCAGGGCGAGGCCGAACAGCTCGTTACGGAGGTGAACGCGCGGCACGGCAAGAAAGGTTTTCAGCCGATTCGTCTTGTCGTGCGACATCACGAGCCTGACGAGGTTTTCGAGCTTTTCAGGGCCTCGGACATGTGCATTGTCTCCAGCCTGCACGACGGCATGAATCTGGTTGCCAAGGAGTTCGTGGCCGCGCGCGACGACGAGCATGGTGTGCTGATCCTCTCGAGCTTCGCGGGAGCGTCGCGCGAACTGTCGGAAGCGTTGATCGTCAATCCATATGACACGCACGGCATGGCCGAGGCGTTCGTGCAGGCGTTGCAGATGTCACACGCGGAGCAGCGCGACCGCATGCGGCTGATGCGCGATCTCGTGCGCGAGCGGAACGTCTATCGATGGGCGGCGCAGATGCTGCTCGACGCAGCCCGCCTGCGTCAGCGAATCGTCTCGTCCAATGCGCTCCATGCCGGTCGGGCCAGCCCGCAACCAATATCGCCCGCGAGCCAGCGCAGAACGGCCTGAAAGAACGGCGATTTCTGGTCGGCGTCGATTAGATGCCCACGCGGGTCAGTCTTCGTAGCTGTCGATGACCGCGTCAGCGATCACACGCTTGGTGACGATACCAACTATATCGTTTACCCGCGGGCGGGCGCCGCCCCGAAAAACGATCGCGGCGCCGGCGCGGTGACGCTTGAGTCTCGCAAATACCAAGCTCAGGAGGTCCTGATCGCGACAAATGACGATTCGCTGTTCGGCGAACGTCTCGATGACGAGGTCGGGGTTGGTTCGAGATTCCATCCACAGACCCGAGCGCGGCGGAATCAGCCCCACGATCCGACCATCCCGCTCCACGACGATAGCGCGCGCGTCATCGGTTTCTTCTGCAGGCATGGCTTGCTTCAGCGTTGTGCCGGCCCTGGCTACGATAAAGCGACGCTCCATAATGTCTTGCGCCTGCCTGACCAGGTAAAGGTTGATATGTCGCTCCTTGGGGATACGGTGACCGCGATGACGCAGCTTGACGGTGTAGATCGTCTCATTGACAAGCGCGCGTCTTACACCTGCAGCCAGCGCCACCGCGACGATCACCGGTACAATGATCGCATAGTCACGCGTCATTTCGAACACCATGACGATGGCCGTCATCACGCCGCCTGTTCCCGCGCCGACCATGGCTGCCATTCCAACGATAGCGGCCGAGGAAGGCGTCAGCCCGGAATGAGGCAAAATCGAGCTGCTCCCGGCCGCAAATGCCGCACCCAGCGTGGCGCCAAGATACAGCGAGGGAGAGAAGATCCCGCCCGAGGCCCCGCAGCCAAGGCTGACGGTCGTGGCAACCAGCTTCAGCGCAAATAGCAGTGCAAGAAGGCCTGCTGCTGTCATCTTGTGGTCAAGGATGTCCTGAATGACCGAATAGCCCACCCCATCGATGTAGGAACGGCCGAACGCGCGAGTGAGTCCCACCATCATCAGGCCGATAACCGCCATGCCAACGATGTTCTGGACGTACTCGTCGCCAAACAGTTTCGGAAATCCATCCTCCATGAAGACGAGCAGCCGGATGAAAGACCAGGCTGCTACGCCGCAGAGCAATCCAAGCAGGACGAACGCAACTGCCTCCTGCAGATTGAACGACGCAACCATGGGAAATTGTACGTCCGGCACCGCAAAAGCCGGATCCGGGCCGATTAGAATTCGTCCGATCGTCGTCGCAGCACCAGTCGCCACGACGACGGGAAGGAAGGTACGGTTCGACACTTCCGGTAGGAGAATTTCGAGAGCAAACAGGACGCCGCCAAGCGGCGTGTTGAACGTTGCGGCGATACCTGCGCCGGCGCCGGCGGACAATAGCGTTATCTTCTGCCGTGTGGAGAGCCCGATGAATTGAGAGAAGGCCGAACCAAGCGCCGAGCCGATCTGGATGATCGGCCCCTCGCGCCCGACGGCAGCGCCGCTACCGATCGATATTGCGGAAGCCAGGGCTTTGATCACGGCCACCGTGCCGCGGATATTGCCGCGCTTGTAGAAGATTGCATCCATCACTTCGGGGACGCCGTGCCCTTTTGCCTCGGGAGCAAAGCGCCTCACGAGAAAACGACAATCAGGCCTCCGACGATCGGGGATAGCAGAACAAAGTCGCCAAACCGGCTGGGACCCTCGCTGATATTGGCGTCGTAAACGAAACTGAGCCTGCCGTTGTAAGACATGTTGTGCACGAAGGCGATCAACGCGCGGAACACGACCGCGCCGAGTCCAGTCATCACCCCGATAACCAGCGCGAGGCCACAGAGAACGAGCAGGCTCACCCGTCGTTCCTCCGGCAACGATTTGCGGCTGCCGGCTGCGATCGCTTTGATATTGTCGGAAGCCAGCACCACGGGCATTCGGGGTCACAAAGACTGGATCAAGATCAGGATAGCGAGATACGGACTTACCCGCCAGAAAGTCTTCCGGAGGCCGTCCGCGAGTGGGCGGTTAACAGAGACCTGGATGGCCTCTGATCGGGAATCCGGACAATCGCTAGGCGATTGCCCTTCTATTGAGCGATGGCCAGCTGTACTCCGGAAGTTCCATAGAGTCTGCAATATCCCAGCCTATAGCAAGCCTGGCCAGGCCAGGAAAAGCAAAGGTCTTGACCACCAGGTTGCGGAACAGCAGCCCGAATTGTGTCTTCGGTGCAAAGGTGCCGGCAAAACGCTCGGCCCCGCGCTGCTTCGCATTGATGTAGCTTCGCAGCAATGTCTCGTATTTGCGGAATGCAAGTTGATAGTGCCCGACCGCAGCAGCGAGTTCACCGGCAAGGACGTAAGCCGAAATCATCGCGAGCGCCGAGCCTTGCCCGGCCAGCAGCGAGACGCAGAAAGCGGCGTCGCCTACCAGCGCGGTGCGGCCGCGACCGTTTAACCCAAGGCGACGTGAGCTTTCGAAGTACTCAGTGTCACAATTGGCTATTGAGGGGCCGAATTTGAACATGGGTGCCATCGATAACGGGCGTATGCTGCGACGCCGCGATTGGGATGGGCCTTGGCCTAAAATAATCGTCGGTCCAATTGACTCTGCTTGGATGCGGCGTAGCCTCATCGCCGGATCGCGAGCAGGCCTCCCACGCCAGCCGAGCCAGAGCGGGTCGCTCCCGCCAGCGCCAGTCAAAGTGGGCCGATTCCACGCGTTAGGTGCACCGAAGCGGCGCTGGCAACAGCGCCGTTTCGCTTTGTGGGGGCGACACCGTCACCATGAGCAAGCCGATCAAGACCGAGGCCAAACTCATCGCAATGGCGCGGGCCGAGTTGAAGGAGACCGCGCTCGCGCCTCCTCACCATGAGGGCTTGAGGACGCGCTGAGGAAAACTCGTGGACCGCATTGACGCCATGAATGTTTTTGTCGCTGTTGTCGACAAGGGCAGCCTTGCCGGCGCCGCAGGGCAATCGCATATGCTGATCATGCCTGCGGTTCGGTTAGTCTCCCCACAAACTCGTCGTGCCCGGGTTTGTCCCGGCCATCCACGTCTTTGGTTTTCCATGTGAAGAAAGACGTGGATGGCCGGGACAAGCCCGGCCATGACTACGCGGAAACGTCAGCCCAGAGTTCGCGGACGTCATATGCGATTGCCCTGGCCGGCGCCCGGCAGCTGTTGCGGCGCTCAGCCCCGCGATCGCGTTCCTCGAGCATCATGTCGGTGCCGAGCTGCTTCATCGCACCACGCGGTCGCTGAAGCTGAGCGACGCCGGCCGGCACCGCGCGGAATCGACCTTCGTCACTATCGAGGAGGTCGACACCGACAATTGGGGCTGGGGCGGGCTGCCCGCGCTCGACTATCGCAGGAAGCTCGCCGCGGCCGCTTCGCCGACATCTGCCAGCTGACGGCCCTGGCCAATCGATCTGAACACCTCGCCTTATTGGAAGAGGTGCCCGTGATCGCTGCAAACGATCGCTGCGATCGTATCTAATCATTTTTCAAGAACGATCCCAGGGCCTGCTGCCGTGTCCATGTCTGCCAATGTCGATCACCGGCACCGCCACGCCGCGCCGCATCAGGATGCGGGCGGGACGGTGTGGCTGTCTGCGGCCGCCGGGCTCTGCGCCTCGCTAGTCGGGCTCGGGCTTGCGCGCTTCGCCTATACGCCGCTGATTCCGGCGCTGATCGCAGCAAATTGGTTCACGCCGGCGGAAGCCGTCTATCTCGGCGCCGCCAACCTTGCCGGATACCTCGCCGGTGCGCTGATCGCCCGCGACCTCGGGGCGCGCATCGGCTCGGTGCGCGCGCTGCGCGGCATGATGGTGCTGGCCGCGCTCTGCTGCTTTGCCTGCGTCGTGCCGATCTCGTTCGTCTGGTTCTTCGGCTTCCGCTTCCTCGCGGGCGTCACCGGTGGAGTGATCATGGTGCTGGCGGCAACGGCGATCCTGCCGCACACCGCGCCGAGCAAACGCGGCTTCGTCGGCGGCGTGATCTTTGCCGGCGTCGGGCTCGGCGTCGCGGCATCGGGCACGCTCGTTCCGCTCTTGCTGCGCCACGGGCTCACCCAGGCCTGGTACGGCCTTGGCGTGCTCTCGGCGCTGCTGACGCTGATCAGCTGGAAGGCGTGGCCGGCCGAGGCGCCTGCCGTGCATGGTGAGGCAGAGCATCACGTCGCGGCGCACGGTGCGCGATCACCGATGGTGCTGATGCTGAGCCTGGAATACGGCCTCAACGCGCTGGCGCTGGTGCCGCACATGGTGTTCCTGGTCGATTTCGTGGCCCGCGGGCTCGGGCAGGGGATCTCGGCGGGATCGTATTACTGGGTGCTGTACGGACTGGGCGCTGTGGTCGGACCGCCGTTGACCGGGCATCTCGCCGATCGCTCCGGATTTGCCGCGGCGCTTCGCGTGGCTTTCGTGGTCGAGGGCGTGGCGGTCGGGCTGCCCGCCGTGAGCACGTCGGCCGTCGCGCTGATCGTGTCGAACATCATCGTCGGTGGCTTCACGCCCGGCATCGTGCCACTGGTCATAGGCCGCATCCACGAACTGATCCCGCATTCCGCCCCCAGCCAGCGCACCGCGTGGGCGCAGGCCACCACGACATTCGCGCTGTTCCAGGCGGCGGGCGCCTATGGGATGTCGTTCCTGTTCGCGCAGAGCGGCGGCAATTATGCTGCTGTTCGTGATCGGCGCGGCCGCGGTCGTCCTGGCGCTGGCGCTCGAGCTCGTGAGCGCTGTTGCGGCAAGAGCGCGCCGCTAGAGCAAGATGAGTTTGGATCGAATCGGTTCGGCGACGGACTCGCTTTACCTCTCCCAAGGGAGAGGTGAATCTCCGTTGCCGTTTCAGCTCAACCTAGTCTCATCACGCCTTAGCCGCGGAGCGCGCGCGAGAGCACGGCGACGAACCGGTCGGTGTCGGCCTCGTCGTTGAAGACATGCGGCGAGACGCGCATCCGGCCGAGCCGCAGCGCGACATGGACGTTCTTGGCGGCGAGGCGCGCGATCAGGTCTCTCGGCACGCCGCCGGCCATGCCGAGGCTCACGATGTGCGGCGCGCGCAGCCGGCGCTCCAGCGCGCCGACGCCGAGGTCGCGCACGCCGTCGGCGATCCGCTGGGTGAGCATGGCGAGCCGCGCGCTGACGGCGGCCGCGCCCCAATCCGCCATCATCTCCATGCCGATGGACGCCATCTCCAGCGAGATGAAATGATCGCGCTCGCCCATGTCGTAGCGCCGCGCGTTGTCGACATAGGCGAGATCGCCGAAATAGATCGGATTCTCGGAGTTGACGTTGCGGCGGCCGGCCGAGGTCTGTTCCAGCGGCACGCCGTTCTGGTGGCGCTTCGCGACATAGAGGAACGCGCGGCCGTAGGGACCGATCAGCCATTTGTAGGTCGGGAAGATCAGGGCGTCGGGATCGAGCTGCTTCACATCCATCGCCACGACGCCCGCGCCCTGCGTCGCGTCGATCACGAACATGGCGCCCTGCCGCCGCAGTGCCGCCTGCACCTTCTCGACGTCGATCAGTCCGCCGTCCGACCAGTGCACCGACGAGATCGAGGCGAGGCCGACCGGCGGCGCGCCGGGGCGCTCGATCGCCGTGAGCACCGCCGAGGTCCAGTCGCCGTCGGCGGGCTGGCGGATGGTCTCGACCACAAAGCCCTGCGCGTCGGCGCGGGCGTGCCATTCCAGCACCGGCGAGGAGTGATCGTTCTCGAGCACGATGACGCGCGTGCTGCGCGGGATGGTCAGCACTTTTGCCATCGTCGCGACGCCATAGCCGATCGCAGGGATCAGCGCGATGTCGTCAGCATCGGCATTGATCAGGCGCGCGGCCGCGACACGGGCGCGCTCATGCTGACGGTGGGCAAAGTCCGCATCCAGCGTCCAGGGCTGGCCCTTCCGCGCCACCGCGATGCGGCCGGCGTCGAGCGTTTTCCGCGGCAGCGGACTGTAGGAGGCCGAGTTCAGGTAGCAAACGTCTTGCGGAACATCGAACAGATGGCGCTGCGAAGGAAGCATGGCGGCTCGTTGCTGGCGGTTTTCGGATGAGATCTGGATGCGGGAGGCACAGGCCGTTATCCGTCGTACTGATCCGGCCCCATGGCCCACAGCGCCTGGTCGTGGCCATGGGCGAAGGTGCGGTTGGTCTGCGCAGGATTGCGGTTGATCAGCGGCCGCAGATACATCGGGTGCGTGGCGCTGCGCACCTCGTGATCGACGGTGAACAGGTGCCTGCCGTCGGCGGGATCGACGATGTCGCAGAAGCGGTATTGGTACTGATTGTCCTCGCGCGAGATCAGGTTGCGCTCGCGCAGCCGCCGGTAGGGGCCCGAGAAGTCGGTGATGTAGATCTGGATGTGGTGGCCGTCGAACTCCGGCTGTGCCTGGTCGCTCTCGCGGAATTGCAGATACTGATCCTTGCCGACCTTCACGCGCGCAACCATTCCGTCGCCGTTCGCGACGCTGGCGGGGATGCCCATGATCTCCGGATAGAACCGGCTGATTGCCTTGGCGGTGCCGCGCGGCACGTCGAACTCGACATAGGGCATGCCGAGTGTGATGCGCCCGAAGCGGCCGGGGTCCGGCTCGTAGCAGCGCAGCCGATTGCCCCAGGGGCAGGTGGCCTCGACGTGGTCATTGTGCTCGCGATAGGCGAAGGCGGTGCCTTCGAGCTTCGCCGCGACGGAGGCGAGGCGGTCGAGCAGCGCCTGCCGCCCGGCGATCACGAGTGCGGTGTGACCGCGCAGCACCTGCGGCCGGCCGCTCGGCAGATGAAACTGGCTGCGGCCGACATTCACCCACATGTTGCTGTCCGAGACCATCAGATAGGGATCGCGGGTCAGGCCGATCCCAGCGACGTAGAACAGCGTGGCCAGGCGCTGGTCGGGCACCTGCACGTTGACATGTTCGAGATGAATGGCGTTGCCGAGGTCTTCTGCGGCGCGGTCGAACTGTTGTTGCATGGACGCGGCTCTCCGGATGCGACGCCGCGCATGATAGTGCAACGCGGCGCCCGATCCAGCGATCGGGCCATGAATGTTTCGCGGGGCTACCCTCCGTAACTCTGCACCAGGCTGCCGGCGACCAGCGACCAGCCGTCGACCAGCACGAAGAAGATCAGCTTGAACGGCAGCGAGACCACGACCGGCGGCAGCATCATCATGCCCATCGACATCAGGACCGACGCGACCACGAGGTCGATAATCAGGAACGGCAGGAACAAGAGGAATCCGATCTCGAAGGCGCGCTTCAGCTCGGAGATCATGAAGGCCGGCACCAGGATACGCAGCGACATCTCGTCCGCCGTCGCCGGCGGCGGTTCGCCGGAAAGGTCCATGAAGAGCTTGAGGTCCTTCTCGCGCACGTTCTTCTGCATGAAGCCGCGCAGCGGCACCGAGGCGCGTTGCAGCGCTTCCTCGACGCCGATCTGGTTGGCGACCAGCGGCTTGATGCCGTCGTCGTAGGATTTCTGCAGCACCGGCCCCATCACGAAGGCGGTGAGGAACATGGCGAGCGCGATCATTACCGAGTTCGGCGGCGCGGTCGCGGTGCCGAGCGCGGTGCGCAGCAGCGACAGCACGACCACGATGCGCGTGAACGACGTCATCATGATCAGGATCGACGGTGCGATCGAGAGCACCGTGAGCAGCGCGATCAGCTGGATCGCGCGCTCGGTGACGCCGCCATTGCCGCCACCGAGGTTGATGCTGATGTCCTGCGCCATCGCCGGGTCGGCGAACGATCCGGCGGCGATCAGGACAGCGATGAAAAAAACTCTACGCGGGAGGCTCGCGGACCTCACGAAGGATTCTTCGGGCGGCCGAGCAGCGATGCCATCTCGTCCTCGAGATTCTCGAAGCCGCTCTTTTGCGGTGCGGGCGACGCGGGCGGCTCGCTGCGCGGCGGACGCACCGGCGGAGCGTCGGGCGCAACCGGCGGCGCGACGGCGTCGCCACCGCCGGACGGGCGGCGCAGCGCCGCCTCAAGCCGTTGCGCCATCTCGGCCAGATTGGCGTCGGCGTTCGGCGGCGGAGCCGCCGGAGGCGCGGGCGTCGCGGCCGGCGGCGGAGGAGGCGGCGTCGGCGATGCGGCGGCGCGATCGGGCGCGCGCAGCGGTGGCGGCGCCTTGGGCGGCTCGGCGGCGCGCGGCGGACGCGGGATCACCGGTTCGGAGCGCGGCAGCCGCGGCGGCATCGGTTCGGTGCGCTCGGGCGTGAAACCCGCCAGCGGATCAGCGCGGCGTTCGGAGGCCGGCGCGGAGCGGCGGACCTCGTCGGCAAAGGAGGGACGGGCCGGACGCGACGGCAGCTCGGGCAGCTGCGGCTCCGGTTGATCGAAGTCGGTGCGGGCGGTTTCGCTCTCGTTCCAGGCCGCGTCCGGCAGCGGCGCAACCCGCGGCGGGGCGGAGTCGGCTGCGACCGCCGGGCGCGTCGACATCTGGTCGCGTCCCGGGCTCGCCCGCACGATGTTGGGCTCCACCACGATGTCGCTCGGACCGCCGATCATCAGCAGGTGCTCGACATTGTCGCGGCGGACCAGCACCAGCCGGCGGCGGCCGTCGACCGCGGCGGCGTCGATCACGGCCAGTCGCGGCATCCGCCCGCGATTGGCGTTGGCGCCGAGCCGATTTCCTCCGAAGCGGCGGACGAGCCACGCGGCGACGCCGATCAGCGCCAGCACGGCTACGAATGCGAAGACGAATGTAAGTGCCTGCATACTGGAGTCCCCGGCCATCGTGGCCATCCTCAGCTATCGCCGTCTGTGAGCGCGAACTGATATCGCGGATTGCGCAGCGAATCGCGCCCGAGATCCGCCTTATTCCTTAATTCCCCGCGGCTTGCAGCCGACTGTTCTATTAATAGACCAAGAATCGCTTGTCCCAAAACGACTTCTCAGCGCGCCACGCTGGCTTGGGCGGGGCTGGTTAACGCAGCTTTCGTGGCCAAAATGCGCTCGCAAGCCGCAATTGCGGCGTTCTCCACGGATCCAGGCGCTCTTTTAACCCTCCGTTAACCATATACCGGGCAAATTCTGCCTACCTCGGGAGGCCCCAGAGGTTAACGGAGCCGCGCCAATGTCCATGAACGACCTCCCGATCCTGTCGGCGTTGCGCACCAAGATGCAATGGCACCAGGAACGCCAGCGGGTGCTCGCCGAGAACATCGCCAATTCGGACACGCCGAACTTCCGGCCCCGCGACCTGGCCGAGCCGAAGTTCGACCGGGCCGGTTCCACGATCGGCGGCGGCCCGGGAACGCTGCCGATGACGCAGACCAGCGCCGCCCACATGGCGGCGTCGGGCGCGCCCGACAGGTTTGACAATGACCGCGGCAAGAGCGGTTTCGAGACCCGCCCGGCCGGCAACGCGGTCAATCTCGAAGACCAAATGCTCAAGGTGTCGGCCAACCAGATGGACTACGCGGCGGTCACCTCGCTCTACAGCAAGAGCCTGCACCTCCTGAAAACGGCGATCGGCAAGGGCTAGGCCGCCTGAGGGCGGCGGGAGGATGTCATGGCAGATGAGATTAGCGATTTCGCCCGCTCGATGAGCATCGCGACCTCAGGCCTGCGCGCGCAGGCCGGGCGGATGCGGGTGATCTCGGAAAATATCGCCAACGCCGATTCGACCGCGCAGACCGCGGGCGGCGACCCCTACCGCCGCAAAGTGCCGACATTCTCCTCCACGCTGGACCGCACACTCGATGCTCAGGTTGTGTCGCTCGGCAAGGTGAGCACCGACCGGTCGGCATTTCGGATCAAGCATGAGCCGGGCAATCCGGCGGCGGATGCCGCCGGCAACGTCAAATATCCCAACGTCAATGCGCTGGTCGAAATGACCGACATGCGGGACGCCCAGCGCTCCTACGAGGCGAACCTCAACATCATCAGCGCGACGCGGCGGATGATCCAGCGCACGCTCGACATCCTCAAGTCCTGACACAACAAGAACAGCAGGGATCGTAGATCATGGCTTCACCGACAATCGCCGCCAACGCCTACGCCAATTTCGCCAAGCTGATGGAGCGGGGCGGGCTTGAGAAGGCCGGCAATCCGGTCGCCGGTCCGTCGTTCGGCGAGCTCGTCAAGGACGCCGTCGGCAGCGTGATGGAGGTCGGCAGGAAGTCCGATGCGCAGACCATGGCGATGGCGTCGGGCAAGGCGAACGTGATGGACGTGGTGACCGCGGTCGCGGACACCGACGTCGCGGTGTCGACGCTGGTTTCGGTCCGCGATCGCGTGATCCAGGCCTATGAAGACATCATGAAGATGCCGATTTGACCGATCCTCATCCTGAGGAGCCAGCGAAGCTGGCGTCTCGAAGGGTGGACCACAGGCCTCATGGTTCGAGACGGCGCTTCGCGCCTCCTCACCATGAGGACGAACAACAGTGAGAACTCCAAATGACCGGTCCTGAAACTCTCGACGTGGCGCGTGATGCGATCTGGACCATCGTGGTGGTGTCGTCACCGCTGATGGTGGTCGGCCTCGTGGTCGGCGTGGTGGTGTCGCTGTTCCAGGCACTAACGCAGATCCAGGAGCAAACCCTGGTCTTCGTGCCGAAGATCCTGGCGATCTTCGTTACATTACTCCTCGCGCTGCCGTTCATGGCCGACTCGCTGCACGCCCACATGATGCGGATTTCGTCGCGAATCATCGGCGGATGATGCAGTAATGCCCCGGTCATGCGCATCGACATCTCGCTCCTGCCGGCGCTGGCCGCAACCTTCGTGCTGGTGTTCGCCCGCGTGGGCGCGATGGTGATGCTGCTGCCCGGCTTCGGCGAGACCAACATCCCCGCGCGGGTGAAGCTGTCGATCGCGCTGTTGCTGACGCTGATCATCTTGCCGCTGCATCGCAACGCCTATCATGTCGACCTAACGTCGATCGCCTCGATCGGGGTCCTGATGGTGCATGAGCTCATCATCGGCATCGTGCTCGGCGCGACCGCGCGGGTGACGCTGTCGGCGCTCAATGTCGCGGGCTCCATCATCGCCCAGCAGCTCGGCCTCGGCTTCGTCACCGCCGTCGATCCGACCCAGGGACAGCAGGGCCAGATCATCGGCAATTTCCTCACCATCCTCGGCATCACGCTGCTGTTTGCCACCGACACCCACTATCTCGTCATCGCCGCGCTGAGCGAGAGCTACCGCATCTTCTCGCCGGGTGAGGTGATGCCGACCGGCGATGTCGCTGCGCTTGCGACCAGCGCCTTTGCCGCCGCCTTCAAGATCGGCCTGCAATTGTCGGCGCCGTTCCTCGTGTTCGGCCTCGTGTTCAACATCGGCCTCGGCGTGCTCGCGCGGCTGATGCCGCAGATGCAGGTCTATTTCGTCGGCGTGCCGCTCTCGATCATCGTCGGCTTCCTGATCTTCGGCCTCGTGCTCGCGGCGATGATGGGCACCTATCTCGATTACTTCGTCGGCGTCATGCGCCAGCTCGCTCCCATGAACTAGGCATCAAGGAGCCGAGATGGCCGAGGATACCGAAGACAAAACAGAAGACCCTACGCAAAAACGTCTCGATGAGGCGCTGGAAAAGGGCGACGTCGTCAAGAGCCAGGAGGTCAACACCTGGTTCGTGATCGCAGGCGCGACGCTGGTGCTGTCGACCTTTTCGGGCTCGATCGGCGGCGGCATCCTGATGCCATTGCGCAACCTGATCGCCAATTCATGGATGATCCGCACCGACGGTGCCGGTCTCCTCCAGCTCACCCAATCGCTCGGCTATGCCGTGGTTGCCGCGATCGGCGTGCCGTTCCTGATGCTGGCGCTGGCGGCGATCGCGGGCAACATGGTCCAGCACCGCCTGGTGTGGTCGGGTGAGCAGCTCAAGCCCAAGCTCTCCAAAATATCGCCGGGCGCCGGCCTGGAACGGTTGTTCGGCAAGCAGGCGGTGGCGAACTTCCTCAAGGGCGTGCTCAAGCTGATCGCGCTCGGCGCCGTCATGGTCGCCGTGCTGTGGCCCGATCGTTTCCGCATGGAAGCGCTCCTGCATGTCGAGCCGGCCGAGCTCTTGCCCGCCGTCGTCAGCATCACGGTGCACCTGATGGCCGCGGTGGTGGCGATCCTCGCGGCGGTCGCGATCGGCGATTACTTCTTCCAGTACCGGACCTGGTACGAGCGCCACAAGATGTCGCTGCAGGAGATGAAGGAGGAGTTCAAGCAGTCCGAAGGCGACCCGCACGTCAAGGGCAAGATCAAGCAGTTGCGGGTCCAGCGCGCCAAGAAGCGCATGATGGCCCAGGTTCCCAAGGCCTCAGTGATCATCACCAACCCGACCCACTTCTCGGTGGCGCTGGCCTACGACCGCAGCATGTCGGCGCCGGTCTGCGTCGCCAAGGGCGTCGACAATCTGGCCTTCAGGATCAGGGAGATCGCCAAGGAGCACGACATTCCGATCGTGGAGAACGTGCCGCTCGCCCGCGCGCTCTATGCCACCGTCGAGGTCGACCGGGAGATCCCGGTCGAGCACTATCACGCGGTCGCCGAAATCATCGGCTACGTGATGCGGCTGAGGCGCGGGTTGTCCGGCCTGCGGTCGTAAAAGCCGGCTGTTATCCGCTTGAAATGCGCGTAACTTGCGAAATTGCCGCCTGATGGACTTGGTTTTAGGGTCCGATTCAGGCACTCAGGGAGCAGGCGTCCGGGTCCGGACGCCCTCTCGATGCAGACGAGCCATGTCTCTCCAGATGACTGCCGATTCCAACGATCATCCCGCGACCGAGCCGTTCGTGGCCCATGGACCGGTGCGGCGGGGCGGCAGCATCCTGCTGGTGCTGCTGATCGCCGCGGGTATCGTCGCGGTGGCGGTCTGGCTCATGACCATCGGCCGCAACCAGGCGCAGCCCTATATCCTCGGCCTGCTGGCGCTGCTCGCGACGTTCGGGCTGTTCAACCTGTTCGCCTTTGCCGCCGGCATCATCCGCTTCTCTGACCGCGCCACCGACGATCCCGTGATGGGGCGCATCGCCGACCATGCGCAGGAGGGACTCGTCGTCACCGACTCCCGCGGCCACGTGGTCTATTCCAACGCGGCCTATCTCGCGCTGACCGGCGCGGCCGGGCCGCAGGACGTCCGTCCCGTCGAGCGCGTCTTCATCGGCAATCCCGACGTCTCGGAAGCGGTGTTCCGCCTGTTGAAGGCGGCGCGCGAGGGCAAGCGGCAGCAGGAGGAAGTCCGGATCGCCGGTCATGACGGCAGCCAGGGCCGCTGGCTGCGGCTGCGGGTCCGCCCGCTCGGCCAGGGCAAGCGCGACGGGAAATATGCGGTGTGGTCGATCGCCGACATCACACGCGACCGCGAGCGACAGGAGGACGTGTTCCAGGAGCTGCGGCATGCGATCGAATATCTCGATCATGCGCCCTGCGGCTTCTTCTCGGTCAATCCGGCCGGCGAGATCGCCTATGTCAACGCGACGCTGGCGAACTGGCTCGACTACGACCTCGCTGAGATCGGTTCGGGCGGCCTGAAGCTGACCGACATCGTCTCCGGCGATGGCGCGGCGCTGTTGACCTCGATCGTGCCGGTGCCGGGCGAGGTCAAGACCGAGGTGTTCGACATCGACCTGCGGATGCGCGGCGGCAGGACCGTGCCGGTGCGGCTCTATCACAAGCTCGCCTTCGGCGCCGATGGCGCGCCGGGCGCCTCGCGCACGCTGGTGATCAGCCGTGCCCGCGACGAGCATTCCGATCCGGAGCGCGCCGCCGAGGTGCGCTTCATGCGCTTCTTCGACCAGACGCCGATGGCGATCGCGACCGTCGATCGCGGCGGCAACGTGGTCGGCGCCAATGCACGCTATGCCAAGCTCGCGCAAGGTCTGAACGGCGAAGGCGGCACGGCCAAGTCGATCTTCCGCGCGGTCAATTCGCGCGACCGCGGTCTCCTGATCGCTGCGATCAACCATGCGGCCGAGGGCCAGGGCGACATCCCTCCGGTCGAGGTGATGCTCGACGGGCCCAAGGAGCGCTTCGCGCAGTTCTTCGTCACCGCCGTCGAGAAGAAGGACGAGCGCGACGCCGAGACCGCGATCGTCTACATGCTCGAAACCACCGAGCGGCGCACGCTGGAAAACCAGATCAACCAGTCGCAGAAGATGGAGATGGTCGGCCAGCTTGCCGGCGGCATCGCGCATGACTTCAACAACGTGCTGTCAGCCATCATGATGGCGAACGACTTCCTGCTGAACGCGCACAAGCCGACCGATCCGTCGTTCCAGGACATCATGCAGATCAAGCAGAACGCCACCCGCGCCGCGACTCTGGTGCGGCAACTGCTGGCATTCTCGCGCCGTCAGACGCTGCGGCCGCAGGTGCTTGATCTCGGCGATGCGCTCAGCGACCTGACCATGCTGCTGCGCCGGCTGATCGGCGAGAAGGTCAAGCTCGACCTGGTGCACGGCCGCGACCTGTGGCCGGTCAAGGTCGACGTCTCCCAGTTCGAGCAGGTGATTGTCAACCTCGCGGTGAACGCGCGCGACGCGATGCCCGACGGCGGCAAGCTGATCGTGCGGACCGCCAACGTGCCGACCGCGGAAGCCGCGCAGCTCGCCAACAAGGGCATGCCGGCCGCGGACTATGTGAAGATCGAGATTTCGGACACCGGCACCGGCATCCCGCCCGAGATCATCGACAAGATCTTCGAGCCGTTCTTCTCCACCAAGGATGTCGGCAAGGGCACCGGCCTCGGCCTCTCCACGGTCTATGGCATCGTCAAGCAGACCGGCGGTTTCGTCTATGTGGATTCCAGGCCGGGCGAGGGCACCACGTTCCGGATCTACCTGCCGCGGCACTGGCCCGAGCAGGAGGTCGTACCCGAAGCCCACGCCGGCAACGGTGCGGCGAAGGATCCAGCCGTCGCAGCCGAAGCCGCCAAGCCGAAACCCGATCTCACCGGGCAGGGCACCATCCTGCTCGTGGAGGACGAAGACGGATTGCGCTCGCTGAACGCGCGCGGCCTGCGCTCACGCGGCTACAGCGTGATCGAGGCCGCGAACGGCGTCGAGGCGATGGAGGCTTTCGACGAGAAGAACGGCGAGGTCGATCTCGTCGTCTCCGACGTGGTGATGCCGGAGATGGATGGGCCGACGCTGCTCAAGGAGATGCGCAGCCGCAATCCGAGCCTGAAGATCATCTTCGTCTCGGGCTATGCGGAGGATGCGTTCGAGAAGAGCCTGCCCGAGAACCAGCAATTCGCCTTCCTGCCCAAGCCGTTCACGCTGACCCAGCTGGTCGCCGCGGTGAAGGAAACCATGACGCTCCAATAGGATGCGCTGTTGCATCCACAAGGATCAAAGTGTCACATCTCCGCGACTGAGGGCCGCAGCTGCGGTTCCCGTTTGCCGCTTCACTTTTATCTATCGCTGCCCATCTTTAGGGCGCGTCCCCATGCCGGGGAACCTTTGAGGAAACCAACATGAATTTCTCGCAACGCACCGGTGGAATAGTTCGGGCGATCGCCGTCGCGATGGCGTTGGCGTTGCCTGTCGTGATGACCGTTTCGGCGGCCGACGCACGCGTCGGCGGCGGAGGCTCGCGCGGCTCGCGCACCTTCTCCGCGCCGCCTAGCACCAATACGGCGCCGGGCTCGGTCGCGCCGATGAACCGTACCTTCAGCCAGCCTGGCAGTCCCAACATGGGCGCGCCGGCGACGAATTCGGGCGGCCTGTTCGGCCGTCCGGGCATGGGCCGCAGCTTGCTCGGTGGATTGGCCGCCGGCTTCCTCGGCGCCGGCCTGTTCGGCATGCTGTTCGGCGGCGGCCTGTTCTCCGGTCTCGGCGGCCTGTCGTCGATCCTCGGCCTGCTGCTGCAGATCGGCCTGATCGTGCTCGTGGTGCGGCTGGCGATGTCGTGGTGGCAGCGCCGCAATGCGCCGGCCTATGCCGGCGGTCCTGCCGCCGGCGCCGGCCCGCAGCCGAACTACCGCTCCGGTTTCGGCTTCGGCCTCGGTGGCGCCTCGAGCGCACCTGTCGAGATCGCGCCGGCCGACTATGAGACCTTCGAGCGGCTGCTCGGCGAGATCCAGACCGCGTGGTCGAACGAGGACATCGCGAAGCTGCATACGCTGGCGACGCCCGAGATGGTGTCGTACTTCTCGAAGGATCTCGAGGAGAACAAGGCCCGCAATGTCACCAACAAGGTGACCAATGTGAAGCTGCTGCAGGGTGACCTCGCGGAAGCCTGGCGCGAAGGCGACAGCGAATATGCGACGGTCGCGATGCGCTACTCGCTGGTCGACACCATGCTCGATCGCGGCACCGGGCGCGTGGTTGACGGCAGCGAGCAGCCGGAGGAGGTCACGGAGGTCTGGACCTTCCTGCGCCAGCGCGGCGGCCCCTGGGAGCTTTCGGCGATCCAGCAGACCAACTGATCGATTGCCGGTCCTGACGATGCAAGGCGCCGCGGCTCAAATCCGCGGCGCCTTTGTTTTGCGCGCGCTTCACGAGCGCGTCGCGCCATCGGAATATCCGGCGCCGCGGCGGGTTGATGTCAGCGAACCACAACAACCATTGGAGGATGAAATGAACGTCGTTGCGCGGATTGCCATTCCCGCCTGTCTTGCGCTTGTCGTGGTTGCCGCGCCGCCGGCGCTGGCCCAGTCAGCCGACGCCAGCTTCTTTGTGACCAGCAGGGGCATCGGCAATGGCGGCAATCTCGGCGGACTGGCCGACGCCGACAATCACTGCCAGACGCTGGCGCAGGCCGCGGGCTTTGGAGCGCCGAAGACGTGGCGCGCCTATCTCTCGACGCAGGCGGCCGACGGAAAGCCCGCGGTGAATGCGCGCGACCGCATCGGCAAGGGGCCGTGGAAGAACGTCAAGGGCGTCGTGATTGCGAAAGACGTCGCCGACCTGCACAGCGCCAACAACAATCTCACCAAGCAGACTGCCCTGTCCGAGAAGGGCGAGGTCATCAATGGTGTCGGCGATACGCCGAACCGCCATGACGTGCTGACGGGATCGCAGGCGGACGGCACCGCGTTTCCTGCCGGAGAGGACCGCACCTGCAAGAACTGGACAAGCAGCACGCGAGGTGCCGCCATGGTCGGGCATCTCGACCGCAAGGGCTTGCGCGACGACGAGCCGTCAAAATCCTGGAACATGTCGCATCCCTCGCGCGGTCCCGACGGCGGCTGCTCGCAGGCCGACCTGAAGAGCACCGGCGGCGACGGCCTGTTGTACTGCTTCGCGGCGAACTGATCCCGGATTGGTGCGTTGACGCCTGCGATAGCGCGCCGCAGATTGCGGGGCGCTACCGCAGGTCGAGGCTTCTGTTCACGCGCCCAAGGGCCATCCCAAGGATCGTCCATGCATTATCAACTCTACTACTGGCCTTTCATCCAGGGCCGCGGCGAATATGTCCGGCTCGCGCTGGAGGATGCAGGTGCCGGCTACACCGACGTCGCGCGCGACAAGGGCGGCACGGGCGCGATGATGAAGATGATGGAGGGCCACAAGGGCACGCCGCCGTTTGCGCCGCCGTTTCTCAAGGCCGGCAGTCTCGTGATCGGGCAGACCGCCAACATCCTGCTCTATCTCGGTGCGCGCCACGGCCTGGCGCCGAAGGCCGAGGCGGGAAAGCTGTGGGTGCACCAGCTCCAGCTCACGATCGCCGATTTCGTGCTGGAGATTCACGACACCCATCATCCGCTCGGGCCGTCGCTCTATTACGAGGACCAGAAGGCGCCGGCGAAGAAGCGCACCGAGGAGTTCTGGAAATCGCGCGTGCCGAAATATCTCGGTTACTTCGAGGATCTGGTGCAAGCCAATGGTGGCGCCTTCGTCACTGGCCGCCGTGTGACCTATGCCGATCTCTCGCTATTCCAGATCATCGAAGGCTTGCGCTATGCGTTTCCGAAGCGGATGGCGGCGTTCGAGAAGAACATTCCGCGCCTCGTCGCATTGCGTGACCGCGTCACCGAGCGACCGAATATCAAGACTTATCTTGCGAGCAAGCGGCGGATTGCATTCAACGAGGACGGGATCTTCCGGCGCTACAAGGCGCTGGATTTGTGATCGCCAGCGAGCGGCCTCGTTGCGATCGTCATGGCCGGGCTTGACTACGTCTTTGTTGCCGGAAAGATGGATGCCCGGGTCAAGCCCGGGCGCGACGGAGTGAGAGGGGAGCCCGCTATCGGCTCCGCCCATCCACGGGCGTCATCGCGATTTTCGACAGGTCGATGCCGTCGATGCAACTCACATTCACGGCCACCACGTCGCTGCCGTCGGGCTTCTTGCCGCGCGCGAACACGTCGACGCCGCAATCGATGCAGAGCTGGTGGCGGATCACGTGGCGGTTGAAGAGATATTCCTTCAAATTCTCGCCGCCCGCACGGAGCTGGAAGCTCGACGGCGCCAGGAAAACGAAGTGCAGGCCCTTCTTGGTGCAGATCGAGCAGTTGCAGGCGGTGACGACAGCCATGTCGGTGGTGCATTCGAAACGAACCTGGCCGCAATGGCAGCCGCCCGTATAGGTTTTGCTGTCAGGCATGACGTGTCCTCACCAGAGCCCCGGGACCAGACGATAACGCACCCGCGTCGCATAGTCGGCGTAGCCGGGCAGTCCCGCCGCCAGCGTGCGCTCCTCGATGCGCGTGCGAACCGCGAACATCAGAAAGAACACCGGCACGAAGGCAAGGCCCCACCATGAGGCGAGCATGAGCGGCACGCCGATGAAGAACAGCATGATGCTTGCATACATTGGATGCCGCACCAGGGCATAGGGACCGGTCGAGATCACACGATGATCGCGCTCGGCCTGCACCTTCACCACCGGCGCGGCGAAGGAGTTGGTGCGGAACACCCAGAGGATCAGGACCATCGAGATCAGGTACAGGACGAGGCCGAGCAGCATCAGCGGGGTGCCGGCCTTGGCGCCGTCGAACCGCCGATCCAGCCCCATCGCGACCAGCCAGATCACGACAAGAATGACAAGCACCAGCATGAAGTACTTGTCCGCGGCGGGCTGCTCCTCGCGCCCCATCAGGCGCATGCGTTCGGCAAGCAGCCCGGGATCGACCCTGGCAAGCCAAACGCCGCCGGCCGGACCGAGCACGGCGGAGGCGATGAGATAGGCCCACGCGCCGGGCCATTGCAGCGTGCCGGCAGACGCGAACAGCAGCGCGCCCATGCCGATGACGAAGGCGGTATTTTGCAGGAGGAGCTTGGCGATCATTGGCGGCTCCGTGCGACTCCTGAAAGGGAAAACAGATCATCGCATGTTTTCCGACGAACGTGCGACGGCAGCCATCAACTTTCCGATCGTCCGCGCCATTGACACATGTATAAGTGTCAACTTATATATCAGCATGACCAGCACGATGCAGCTCACCAATGTGTTGAAGACCCTCGCGGACCCGACGCGGCGCGCGGTATTCGAGCAAATCGCGCAGGAGGGTGAGATCGCCGCGACCGGACTGGTGCGCGGCTCAAAAGTGTCGCAACCGGCGGTGTCGCAGCATCTGCGCGCGCTGCGCGACGCCGGTCTCGTCGCCGAGCGGCGCGACGGACGGCACATCCACTATCGCGTGGCGCCCAAGGGGCTCGGCCCGCTGATCGACTGGCTCGGCCACTACCAGACGTTCTGGGCCGAACGGTTCGCGAACCTCGAGAAACTTCTGAAGGAGACCGAGTGATGAGTGAGAAGCATGCGATCACGGTCGAGAAGGTGCTGCCCTATACGGCGGAGAAGATCTGGCGGACGCTGACGACGAGCGAGACGATCGCGAAGTGGCTGATGCCGAACGATTTCGTCGCCGCCGTCGGCCACAAATTCTATTTCCGCACCACGCCGCTGGGCGACTGGGACGGCATCGTGCATTGCGAGGTGCTCGACTGCGATCCGCCGCACCTGTTGCGCTATTCCTGGAAGGGCGGCGCCGACAGCAATCCCGCCTACGGCTCGAAGCTCGACTCGGTCGTGACCTGGACGCTGACGCCGGTCGAGGGCGGCACCCATCTGCGCATGGTGCATGACGGCTTCGTCTTCCCGGGCAACCAGATTGCCTTCGACATGATGAGCCCGGGTTGGGGCAGGGTGCTCGACGGCATCGCGCGCGTCACCGGCGAAGCCGGAGGCTAGGGCAGCTTCGGTTCTGATTGAATCAGAACCGCGCTGATCACTCGTTCCTGCCGCGCCGGATCGTGATCGACGCCTCAGTCCTGGAGCGTGTGCATTCCATGTTGAGCCGCTTGTAGCGCATCGTGATCTTGTCGCCGCGCAGCAGCCCCATGCGCTTCAGGCAGCGCGAGGTGCCGGTCATGGTGTCATCCTTCGGCACGGTGAACACCAGCGCCGTGGCGGAGCCGACCAGGTTGAAGAACTGCGGCTTCATCTTGCGGTCGGTCTTGGCGTAGAGCTCCGTCGAATAGTCCTTGCCGCGGCAGCCGAGCGACAATTCCTTCGCCGCTGGATGCGTCAGGTAGGTGACGTTGCCGGCGCTGAAATTGACCTTCAGCCCTTCGATCTGGCCTGCGAGCTGCTTTGCGATATCCTCGCAAGGATCGGCATGCGCCGGCGCCGTGACGAAGGCTGCGGCCAACGTCAGCAGCGCAACTGACAGGGTGGAGCGAATATCGAACGGCAAGCGTCGGCGCGATCGTCCGGTCATGAATACCCCCGCGGCATGAAATGCGCGAAGGTTCATGCAGGCTCCCGCGGATCGCGTCAATACGCCGTCAACCTCCGGTATGGGGCGGACCAGCGCGTCACGAGGTGCACTTGCCCTCATGTGCCTTGGAAGTCCCGGCGGTCATGCGCTCGCAATCATTGCCATAGGTCTTGCCGTCGCAGCCGCAGACGGGGCGGAAGATCTTGTTGCAGAACCTCGGCTTGCGCGTGCAGATGCCGGTCTGGTCGGAGCGGCCGCACGTTCCGGACCTGAACTGGCAGAACTGGTCGGGGCGGCATTGCAGGCCGGCGAGGCCGCCGCAGCGTTGGCCGAGGATTGCCGCATTGGCGCCTGTCGCCATCGGGACCAGCAGCGCGAGCGCCGCGAACGAGACGAAAAGTCCTGCCTTCATGATGCCTCCCTTGACCGATTTCTGGCGTGCTCGCGATACGGCAACCAGAGATTACATGTCCGTGGAGAATACCATATGGATTGCCGTTCCCCGCGCATGGCTGGGGGCAGCCGGCTTCCCTTTCCTTTGTCGGAAAAATGCTTAGAACGGCTCTATGTTGCCGCAGGCCCTCATGGCCGATGCGGCCTTTCGAACCGACGAGCAGCCCAAAGAGCAGCCCATGAACGCCCCCACCGCCTTTCCCGACCAGCAGAAGCCCGTTCCGCCCTACAAGCACACGCCCCTGTTCCCGCTTGGCGCGGATACCACGCCCTACAAGAAGGTCACGAGCGAGGGCGTGCGGGTCGAGAAAGTCTTGGGCAAGGACATGCTGGTGGTGTCGCGCGAGGCGCTGCGGGCGCTCTCGGAAGCGGCCTTCGGCGAGATCAACCATTACCTGCGTCCGGGCCACCTGAAGCAACTCCGCTCGATCCTCGAAGACAAGGAAGCCAGCGACAACGACAAGTTCGTCGCCTTCGACTTCCTGAAGAATGCCAATATCGCCGCCGGCGGCGTGCTGCCGATGTGCCAGGACACCGGCACCGCGATCATCATGGGCAAGAAGGGCTGCAACGTCATCACCGATGGCGACGACGAGGCTGCGCTCTCCGAAGGCGCGCGCGACGCCTATCTGCGCCGCAATCTGCGCTACTCGCAGGTGGCTCCCTTGTCGATGTATGAGGAAAAGAACACCGCCAACAACATGCCGGCGCAGTGCGAGATCTACGCCGAGGGTGACGACGCCTACAAGTTCATGTTCATGGCGAAGGGCGGCGGAAGCGCCAACAAGAGCTTCCTGTTCCAGGCGACGCCCTCGGTGCTGACCAAGGACCGGCTGCTTGCGTTCCTGAAGGAGAAGGTGCTGACGCTGGGCACCGCGGCATGCCCGCCCTATCACCTCGCGATCGTGATCGGCGGCACCTCGGCCGAGCTCTGCATGAAGACGGTGAAGCTTGCCTCCGCGCGCTATCTCGACGCGCTGCCGACCCACGGCTCGGCCGACGGCAACGCGTTCCGCGATCTCGAGATGGAGCAGGAAATCCTCAAGATGACGCAGAGCCTGGGGGTCGGCGCGCAGTTCGGCGGCAAGTATTTCTGCCACGACGTGCGCGTGATCCGCATGCCGCGCCATGGCGCGTCGCTGCCGATCGGGCTCGGTGTGTCCTGCTCGGCCGATCGCCAGGTGCTCGGCAAGATCACCAAGGACGGCGTCTATCTCGAGGAGCTCGAGCACAACCCGGCGCAGTATCTGCCGGCGGTCGAGCAGTCGCTCGGCGGCGAGGTGGTCAAGATCGACCTCAACACGCCGATGAAGGAGATTCTGGCGACGCTGTCGCAATATCCGATCAAGACCCGGGTCTCGATGACCGGCACCATGATCGTGGCCCGCGACGCCGCGCACGCCAAGCTGCGCGAGCGGCTGGAGAAGGGCGAGCCGCTGCCGGATTATTTCAAGAACCATCCGGTCTATTACGCCGGTCCCGCCAAGACGCCCGACGGCTACGCCTCCGGCGCGTTCGGCCCGACCACGGCGGGGCGCATGGATTCCTTCGTCGACCAGTTCCAGGCCGCGGGCGGATCGATGGTGATGGTCGCCAAGGGCAACCGTGCGGTCGCGGTGCGCGAGGCCTGCAAGAAGCATGGCGGCTTCTATCTCGGCTCGATCGGCGGTGCTGCGGCGAACCTCGCCGAGCACTGCATCAAGAAGGTCGAGGTGCTCGAATATCCCGAACTCGGCATGGAGGCGATCTGGCGCATCGAGGTCGTCGACTTCCCGGCCTTCATCATCATCGATGACAAGGGCAACGACTTCTTCAAGGAATTGAACCTGGGTTGAGGGTAACAGGCCTCGACGGGTTCTCCATGGGCTGGGTCGCCGTCACGATCGACGGCGACCGGCAGACGATCTCCTTCCACGCTAATATCGCGGACGCGCTGGCCGCTCCGTTCGATCGTGCCGGCATCGATATTCCGATCGGCATGACCAACGACGGGGTGCGCGATTGCGACCTGCTTGCGCGCGACCGGCTGCGGCCGCACGGCTCCCGCGTGTTCACCGGTGCGCGGCGCTGGCTGTGGCAGGAGTTTCGCGATCCCGACAAGGCAAATGAGGACGCGTTGCGCCGTGGGCAGGCGCGGGTCTCGCGTCAGCTTTGGCACATCGGGATCAAGATCATGGAGGTCGACGCCTTCATGCGCGCAGACCGCACGCGCGACATCCGCGAAGTGCATCCCGAACTGGTGTTCCTGCGGTTGAATGGCGGCAAGCCGCTGGCGCCGAAGAAGTCGGAGGAGGGCGATGCCCTCCGCCGCAGGCTGCTCAAGCGGAGCGGCTTTCGCGAGATCGATCGCTGGCTGACCAAGACGCGGATCGGCACCGGCGCGAAGCGCGACGACGTGCTGGATGCTTGTGCCGTTGCGCTGGCCGCATGTGAGCCTCATGGCTGCATTCCCGAAGGGACGCCGCTAAGCGACGCGTGCGGGTTGCCGATGCAGATCTGGTTCTAGCGCCGGCGCTATAGTCCGTCGGCAACGATCCGGCCGAGCACGCGCCCGATACAATTAGGGCCGCGTTGGTGATCGGCGCGGCCCTAATGCGTGACGGAGTGTCCCTCCGCCCATCGGATGACTCAGGCGCGCGTGCCTGTGAAGGGGAAGCTGCCCATCGGGCCGATGCCCATCTCGCCGGAGATGCTGTCGCCCGCGACCTTGCCGCTGAAGTCGAGCGTGAGCGGCATCGGATTGGTGATCGAGACCTTCCAGGCGACGTCGTCACCGTTCACGGTGCCGTCGAAGATTTCGGTGGAATTGCCCTCGGCGCCCTGCGTGCCCGTGAGCGTGCCGCCGGAGGCCTTCAGCGACAGGGTCGCCTTGCGCTCGCCCATCGGCGTCGTCATGGTGAGATCCCAGTTTCCGTCCACCGCCATTTATGTCTCCCCTCGAGGTGAAAGCGTGCGGGGCGGTATAACCCATCTCGCCGCGCAAACCTAACGCTTTGAGCCTGCGGCGATCAGGCGCGGGCGGCGGCGCGCAGCCGGTTCGTGATCAGGATGCGGAAGGCGAGGTACTGGATCGCGAAGGCGGTGATCTTGGCGCCGGCTGCGACCACGGTCACATAGGTCGCCCACAGCCTGACGTCGCCGGTCGCCGCAACGGCGATCGTGCCCGCGCCGAGGGCGAACATCAGCACAGCCCAGGCATAGCCTGCGACCGTGACATATTCCGGGATCACCTCGGTCACTCGCGGCGGCATGTAGCGCAGCATCCAGCCGCGCTTGAGCATGATGGCGCCGATCGCGAAATGCGCAATGGCGGGCTTGGCGAGCACGAAGCGGGGATCGTGGGTCAGCAGCGTCGCCGTGCCGAGCACGATGACGAGCGCGAGGCTGGCCCAGGTCATGAAGCCCAGCGCCTCACCCTTGATCCGCGAATAGACCGCCCGCGCGATCGCGCCTGCGATCGCAACGCCGGTGGCGAGCAGCACATTATCGGTGGTGAGGTAGACCACCAGAAACACGATGGTGGAGAGAAAATCGCTCGCGAGCTTGGCCAATACGCTCTTCATCGTCGTGTCTTCCGTTCCTCTGGCGCTTGATCGTTGTGGCGGTGCGGTTGTTCTATCGCGTGGCGTCGGTTCTGGGTCAGCCAGAACCGAAAGGCCTAGGGCGAGGGCAGGGCGTTGGCCGGCGGCGCCCCGTACCTAGCCTTGCGATACTCCGGATACCATTTGGTGAAATAGATCGCGCTGTTGCGGGCGGCGAAGGCGATCAAGAGGCCCGACCACAGCGGCAAACCGGGCACGTAGAGCACGGCAATGTCGCCGATCGCCATTAGCAGGAATGCGACGGTCCAGGCCCAGGTGAGCAGGTAGTTGGTGTGCACGAAGCCGGGATACTGCATGGTCTGCGCGTCGACCATTTCCCGCGCATATTGCAGCGTGAAGGGGTGGCGGAAGACGATCGACAGCAACGCCACCGACAGCAGGCCGGCGTTGACGGCGAAACTCACCGCGTTGTTGCTGAGCGTCGCATCGACAAAGGTGAGATAGCAGCCGATCGCGGTGAACACGGTCACCGAGCCGACGGTGAGGATCTTGATGCTGCGGCCGCGCGCGATGTCGAGCGCGATTACGGCGAGGCAGATCAGGGCGGCGCAGAGCAGGCTCACGGTGGCCGATGCCAGCAGCGACAGCAAGGCGAGGGCGCCGTAGGGGGCGAGGATCAGGAAGATCGTCATGAGCAGCCTCGAAGGCTAATCTTTACATCGTAAAGATACTAGGAGTCAACCGCAAGGTCGTCAAGTGAAATCTTTACAGTGTCAAAATCATAAAGGGGCGCAAATAGGCGAGGAGATCAGCGGCTTGACAGCAATAATCCTGACGGCGCGTCGCGCGCCGCCCGGAATGTCTGATGTCGCGACGGTCCAAAAGCGACGAACGAGGAGGCTATTCCGCCCCGACCCAGTTGCCGTGGAATCCGTCAGGCACGCGATGGCCGAGATGCACCAGCGCCGTCGGGCCGGCTTCGACATCGGTCGCGTTGAAGACGGCGAGGTCGCTGCGGTTCTCGCGCGCGCGCCACACCACGGCGAGCAGCCAGCCGTCGCCTTCGGCAGCATCAGGGCCGCGTTCGACGAAGATCGGCTCGGAGATGGTATCGCCGGCGGGCAGCAGGTAGTGACCGAGCCGCTTACCCTTGCCGTCGACATGCACGATGCCGGACAGCGCGCCGAACATCGGCAGATCCGGGTTGGCGCAGGCGTACCAGCCGTGATTGCTCGAAAGCCCGGCGCGGCGATCGTCGATGCGGGGGAATTCGCCGGTGAGATCGTCGAGATAGGTCTGCGTGAAGCGGTCAGTATCGCCGGCAAGATCGAAGGTCCAGCGGCAATAGCGTGCGCGGTTCTTCTTCGGGTCGGTCGGCGAGCCGTCGGGATGGTCGAACAGCGGCGCTTCCTCGAACTGCATCACGTCGGCGATGATGCGGTTGCCGTCTTCCCACGCATTCATGACGTGGAAGACGTAGCAGGTCTCGGCACGGTACCAGACGATGTCCTTCGAGGAGCCGCTGCGCTTCATCACGCCGACATAGGCGCCTTTCTCCGGCTCCCAGGCATAGGGCGCCTGTCCGCGCATGGCGCGCTGCATGCTGCCGGTGATGGGCAGGATCGGAAACAGCACGTGGTTCTCGGTGACGATGAAGTCGTGCACCATGCTGGCATAGGGCGCTTCGAAACGCTCGATCCGCGTCACCACGCCGGACGAATTGACCGCTCCGTACGACAGCGCCGGCGTGAGCGGACCTGCGGCGTTGTAGCCGAAGAACACCAGTTCGCCGGTTAAGGGATCGATCTTGGGATGCGCGGTGAAGGGACCCGTGATCGCGCCCTTGTAGTCGCAATAGCCAAGGCGATTGAGCGTGCCGGGCTCGATCTCGGTCGGCAGATGGCCTTCCTCGAGCGCGAGCAGGCGGCCGGCGTGGAAGATGATGTTGGTGTTGGCGACGCCGCCGTCGGTCGTCGTGGCGGCGGGCGTGTCCGCGAGCTTGCGGCCGAAGCCGCCGAACAACGCGCGGCCGGCGTCGTGCTCGGCCTGCCATTTCGGAGTGCGGACCCAGCGGTTGCGGTAGCTGGCGCGGCCATTCTCGAGATGGAAGGCGTGCAGCATGCCGTCGCCGACGAACCAATGCGCGCCCGGCGCCTCGAACTGCGGGTTGGGACCGTTGCGATAGAACGTGCCGTTCAGCTCGCGCGGCAGTTCGCCCGTGATCTTCAGGAAGGGGGCGTCGGCTTCAAAGGGAATCGGTGCCAGATTGGTCCGCGCCGTGTTTGACGTCAGCTGTTCGAGCATCTTACGCCTCCTCCATTTTTATCTTTACATTGTAAAGATATTGGTAGGTGCAGGGCACACGACCGTCAAGCAAAATCTTTACACTGTCAAAATCGCGTCATATAAGGAGGTCATGGCTAGATTGTCCAAGGAAAACAAGGCGAGCCGACCGGCGCCGACGCGCGCGCGGCGGGCCGCCCGCGTTGCGGCCGATCGTCCCGCTCCGCGGCGGCGTGCCGGCGACACGCCCTACCATCACGGCGACCTGCATGAGGCGCTGTTGAAGGCCGCCGAGCTGGTGCTCGAGCGCGATGGGCTTGCGGGCCTGACGCTCCGCGCGGTGGCGCGCGAGGCTGGCGTGTCGCACGCCGCGCCGACGCATCATTTCGGCGATCTCACCGGGCTCGTCAGCGAGCTCGCCGCGATCGGCTTCCGCCAGTTCAACGAGGCGATGATCGCGGCGGGCGCGACCGGCTCAACGCCGAACGAGAAGGGGCTGGCGCGCGCCAAGGCCTATATCGCCTACGCCCAGGCGCATCCCGGCATGTACGGGCTGATGTTCCGGACCGAGCGGCTCGACATGAAGCGGCCGTCGCTGCATGAGGCGGCGAATGCCTCGTTCGCTGGGCTCGCCGGCTCGATCGGCGAAAGCCGTCACGAGCAGATCCAGGAAAGGGCGTTGACGCTCGAGCAGGGCGCAGCGATCGTGCGCGCCTGGTCGCTGGTCCATGGCTTCACGATGCTGCTGCTCGACGGGCGGCTGACCGATGTGCTGAACCGGATGCCGCCAGGAAACACCGTCGAGATGCTGCTCGAGGCGATGCTGAAGGGGTCGATCAGCAAGCCACCGGGTTGTTAGCCAAAGCGCTTCCGAGCGAAAGCCTGTCCGGGACTTGATCCGGGACAAACGCTGGTCGCGCGAAGGAAGCACGCTAAGGCGAGGGGTCTAGCGCCTGGTCAGCGACGTGGTGCGGCCGCTTTGGCCGATCGTCTTCACCTTGTCCTCGCCGCATTTGAAATCGCGGGCGAAATCGTCGGCGGCCTGCCGCGCCAGCTCGTTGGCGGTGGGATTGGCCGCGACATCGACATAGGCGACATGGCACACGGCGCCCGGCGGCAGCTGCGTCACCGCGAGCATCGCTCGCGACTTGGGGCTCCCGCTCTTGTCCTGCTCGCTGTTGTCGGCGATCAGCCAGCGCTGGATGATGGCGAAGGGTTTGCCGTCGGCCGCGCGCCACTCGACGGTATCGCCGGTCGAACTGAACGGGCCGAACCAGGCCTGCGCGGCCGGTTCCCTGGCCGCCGCCTCACGGTTTCGGCCGACCGAGACCACTTCGCGCAGGTCGCCCTCGTTGATCAGCACCACAAGGCCGGACTTCCCCGGACAGACCCGGGTCGTGCTGCCGTCTTCGTCGTTGGGCTTGCCGATCATGCGGCAGTCCTTCGGCGCGGTCGACGTATAGAAGCTGCTGATCGTTTCGGCGCCAGCCTGGCCGGCATTCGTGCTGACGAGCGCCACAACAGCTGTTGCAAAAGTAAGGTATTTCATCGGGAAAGCCTGCGATCCGGACCTACTTTTGTGTCTGACATGTACAATCTGGGGAAGGTTCAAGAGACACGCGGGAAATACCTGACAGGAGCGCGGAATCGTCCTAGAAGGGCGGCTTCGCCATTTCTGTCGCTTGCGCCTTGCGTGCTGTAGCCTCGATCGCCATGCCCACGATATCACCGAACAAGCCCTATCGCGTCGGCCGGTCCCGCACCGGACTTGGCCTCTTCGCCACCAAGCCGATCAAGAAAGGCACCAAGATCATCCGCTATTTCGGGCCGCTCCTCGACTCGAAAAAGAAGGATGAGGACGCGATCGAGAACAAATATCTGTTCGAGCTCACCAATCGCTGGACCATCGACGGCTCGATCCGCGAGAACATCGCCCGCTACATCAACCACGCCTGCAGGCCGAACGCGGAATCGGACGTCAAGCCCCGCAAGCGCAAGGTGTTCATCCGCGCCATCAAGAACATCGAGCCGGGCGAGGAGATCAACTACGACTACGGCACCGACTATTTCAAAGCCTATCTGAAGCCGATCGGCTGCAAGTGCGACGCCTGCGAGAAGAAGCGCAAGAAGAAGCGCGCGGAGGCGAGGGCGGAGCGGCTCCGCCTGAAGGAAAGGGCCGAACGGAAAGCGAAGCGCAAGGCCGAGAAGGTCGCCCAGGAGAAAGCCAAGGCCCGGGCGAAGGCGAACGGCGCCAAGGCCAACGGCAAGGCGCTGAACGGCAAACAGCTGAACGGCAAGCAGCTGAATGGTCACAGCCTGACCCGGGCGGCGGGCAAGAGAGCCGCTTCATCGAAGCGTGGCGCCGCGCGGGCGCTGCAAGCCTGATAGCCAGAACCGGGCCTAGACATTTTCGGTTCTGATTGAATCAGAACCGAAGCTCTAGCTTCTTGTTTTGACGCGTTTTCTTCACGCGAACCGGTGTCCCCTTCGCTCGAAAACGCTCTATCCGGGCCGGTGCGCCGAGCGCGGCATCGGGGAGTTGCCGAAATCCAGCGTCGAGCGCTGGATAATCGTGCCGTGCTCGTCGATGACGAGACGGAAACGCCTGTTCTCAGAGAAGAATGTCAGGCGATGTCGTCCCTGATCGGCCTCGATCCCGCGCTCCGACAGCGTCGTGATCCTGCCCTCGCGCATCCCAGCCTGCAGCAGCGGAACCGCGATGCCGAGCCCCTCGGCGACGATAGCGGCATCGACCTCGAACGCACCATCTGCGAATGCAATCGTCGTCATGACGCCCTCGCAGGATGGCGGGAGGGGGCCGGCAGGTAGGCGCATTGCGCGAGCGTCGTTCTGTCGAGCTCGCGCAGGAAGGCCTCGCGCGCCGCGGCGAGCTTCGCCTTCAGCCGGCAGCGCGGCAGCAGCACGCAACCTCCACCATCGTCCCTGAAGCATTCGACGAGCGCGCCGCTGCCCTCCAGCGCGCGGACCACTTGGCCAAGCGTGATGGCCTCCGCCGGCCGCGCCAACAAAAATCCACCGCCCGCACCGCGCTGGGTCGTGATGAAACCGGCCTCGGCCAGGTCGCGCACCACCTTCGCAAGGTGATTGCGGGAGATGCCGAATTCGGCCGCGATCTCGCTCGTCGCGAACGACCGGCCCGGCTCGCCGGCCAGCCGCATCAGCGCGCGAAGCGCAAAATCCGTGAACGATGTCAGGCGCATGGAAGCCCTTCGAAATCAGTACTTGGCGGATCAGCTATACCAGTCTAAATGGGCATTTGAAATACCTATTTAGGATGTAAGCCATGACAGGACCAGAGCGCCGCGAGCAGATCACCGCCGAGATTGTCGCGCGGACCGGGATCACCGAGGCTGTCATCGAGCAGCTGGTGCAGGCGTTCTACGCAAAGGTCCGCAAGGACCCGATGATCGGGCCGGTATTCGAGGCCAGGATCACCAACTGGGAGCCGCATCTGGCGCAGATGTGCGCCTTCTGGTCCTCGGTTGCGCTGATGACCGGGCGCTATCACGGCACGCCGATGGTCAAGCACATGCCGCTGCCGATCGATGCCGCGCATTTCGACCGCTGGCTCGAACTGTTCGAGGCAACGGCGTCCGAGCTGTGTCCCCCGGCGGCGGCCGCGCATTTCGTCGACCGCGCCCGGCGCATCGCCGCGAGCCTGGAAATGGGCGTCGCCAGCGGGCAGGGCGTCATGCTTGGCGTCGGCGAGCGTTACCGGCGAGGCGAAGCAGGAGCACTGCAATGAGGGACAGAGCGAAAGCGGTTGCGCGTGCAATCGACAGCGCGGAGTCTCAACAAGACCAGGCCAATCCCTTTTCCGGCAGCAGCCTCGTGCCGATGCTGATCCTCGGTCTGGTGCTGACCTTTGCGGGCATGATCGTCGCGGTGGCGTTGAGCTGACAGGCGAGAGCGGCCGCCGCGATGGCCGCTTCTCACGTCTTGTATTCGGCTTATGCCGCGACGGCCCCGCCACTCCGGCGCAGGCCGACATATTGCAACTCGGCGAACACGCCAGTGGCGATCGCCTGGGCCACGACCACGATCGTCCCGAGCAGGTTCGGCGACACCGCATCCGAGAACAGCAATGCGATGCTGGCGAGCGTCCAGGCGGCGTTGCCTATGATCACGAGCATCACCAGCGCCTTCGGCACCAAGATCCGCGTGCCGAGCCAGCCGACCAGCGCGGTGTAGACGATCAGGAACAGGCCGGTCTCGCGCAAAAGCGCCTCCGGCAGGTTCAGGAATGGGGCCATTACACCGGCATCGAGCGTCATGGCGACCGCGGATACGCCGCTGAAGACGGCGTCCGCGAGCAGTGCGCGGCGCAGGAACTGGGACGAATGGATCATGGCAGTCTCCTCTCGTTGGGATCGGGTTGTCAGCTGAACCAGGACTGCAGCTGGCGCCACAGGCGGAGCGGGCAGAGCGCCTTGCCGACCCTCATCTCCACCGCCTGCACCTGCGCGACCACGAACACGCCGGTGTCGTGCACGAGCGGCTGAGGCATGTTGAGGCTTCGCGCGACCAGCCAGGTGGCCAGATGGACCAGCCACGGGAGGAGGATGGCAGAGGCGCGAATGAGGGACAGCATCAGCATGGTCATCTCCTGTGGCTTGGGAAGATGATCCGCCGCGCGCGCCAATTCGATTACCTCACGCGTAATGGAACGAGCGAAATCCGCGTGGTAGGTTTTCCATCATGAACGCACACGCATCCACGGCGCGGGCCGAGCCCGCAAGACCCATCCATATCGGCGAGCACCTGCGTGAGTGGCGGCAGCGCCGCCATCTCAGCCAGCTCGACCTTGCTGTCGACGCCGAGATCTCGGCGCGGCATTTGAGCTTCGTCGAGACCGGGCGCTCGGCGCCGTCGCGCGACATGGTCCTCAAACTGGCGGAGCGGTTGGACGTGCCCCTACGCGAACGCAACGTGCTGCTGGTCGCCGCGGGTTTCGCGCCCGCATTCCCGCAACGCTCGCTGGACGATCCCGCGCTGAAATCGGCGCGCGAGGCGATCAACCTGGTCCTGAAGGCGCATGAGCCCAACCCGGCGCTGGCCTACGACCGGCACTGGAATCTGGTCTCCGCCAATCGGATGGTGGCGCCGCTGCTGGAGGGCGTGCCGCAGCGCCTGCTCGGCCAGCCCTTCAACATCCTGCGGCTGGCGTTCCATCCCGAGGGGCTGGCGCCGCGCACCGTCAATTTGCCCGAATGGGCGGCGCACCTATTGGAGCGGTTGCACCGGCAGTGCGAGGCGACCGCCGATCCGGAACTGCTGAAACTCTACCAGGACCTGAAGTCCTATCCGATCCCGGCGCGCTCGGCGCCGATCGCCCCCGACAACAACGTCGCGATCCCGTTCAAGCTGCGCCACAATGGCGAGGTGCTGAGCTTCATCTCGACCACCATGGTGTTCGGCACGCCTGTTGACGTCACGTTGCAGGAACTGGCGCTGGAAACCTTCTTTCCGGCCGACGAGTTGACCGCGGAGCGGATGCGGCAGATGGCAGCCAGTATGAAATAGCAGCTTGTCTCGCGGCGCTTTCGGCCTACCTTTGCGGTTCCACTTCCGCGAGGAGCCTGCCATGAGCGACCTGAAGCCGCTTCGCCTCGACATCGTCTCCGACGTCGTCTGCCCCTGGTGTTACATCGGCAAGCACCGCATCGAGGATGCGCTCAAGCTGGTGCCCGACGTTCCCGTCGAGGTGCACTGGCGGCCGTTCTTCCTCAACAACTGGGTGCCGCGCGAGGGCATCAGCCGCGAGGAGTATCTCACCGCCAAGTTCGGCTCGGTCGATGCGTACAAGGGCATTGCCGGCCGCGTGGTCGCGGCCGCAGGCGAGGAGGGGCTGAGCTATCACCCCGAGCTCGTCAAGCGCCAGCCCAACACGATCGATTGCCACCGCCTGATCCACTGGGCCGAGGCCAGGGGCAAGGCCGCCGAGATGAAGCAGCGGCTGATGGAATTGTATTTCCGCGACGGCGGCGATCTCACCGATACCAACGTGCTCGTGCAGGCGGCCGCCGATGTCGGGCTCGATGCCGATGACATCCGCAAGCGCCTTGCCACCGACGAGGACACAGAGCTCGTCACGGCGCAGGCGCAGGAAGCGTCCGACAAGGGCATTTCCGGCGTGCCGACGTTCGTGTTCGCGCAGAAATACGCCGTGTCCGGCGCCCAGCCGGCCGAGCAGCTCGCCCGCGCCATCCGCCAGGTCTCGGCCGAGATCAACGCCGAGGCGGCGGAGTAGATTGCAGTCCTTCCTGAAAGCCCGGCTCGCGCCGGGCTTTTCGTTTGCATCAGGGATCAATCAGGAACAATCAAGGAGACCAGCATGATCTATGAGCTGCGGACCTACACGGTGCGCCCGGGCGCCGTCGGCGACATGGTCAAGTTCGCGAGTACGCTGTCGCGCAACATCCGCGGCGATAATTTCGGCAAGCTCGAAGGCTACTGGATCACCGAGATCGGCCCGCTCAACCAGGTCATGCACATGTGGAGCTACGCCGATCTCAACGAACGAACCCGGCTGCGCGGCGAGCTCGCCAAGAACCCGCGCTGGACCGGCGAGTACATTCCGGCGATCCGGCCGCTGCTGGTGCGCCAGGAGGTCCGCCTGCTCAACGCGATCATTCCGCCGATCGCGCCGGCCGCGTCAGGCAACGTCTACGAATTTCGCAACTACCGCGCCAAGCCGCTCGGCGCCGCCAAGCAATGGCTCGACCTGGTGAAGGGCGTGCTGCCGGCGCGCGAGAAATACTCCAAGATCGTCGGCCTCTGGCAGACCGAGACCGGGCAGCCCAACGAAGTCTGCCACATCTGGGCCTATCCCAGCCTCAACGCCCGCGCCGAGGCGCGTGCCAATGCGATGAAGGATCCGGCGTGGCTGGAATTCCTGAGCAAGGGCACGCTGCTGCTGGAAGAGATGCACTCCACCATCATGCTGCCCGCGCCGCACTCGCCGTTGCAGTGAGGAGGGCGGTGTTCGCCGCCGCGGCGAGCCGTGTTTTCTGGACGCTTCACCGTGCACAACCTGAAAATTGCGGTCGCCATCGACGCACACTCGCTGGGAAACAAGGACAGGCAAAAAGCCTCACCCGATGTTTCCACCGGATGAGGCTTTCCAAGGGCATGCGCCGTGCTGAGAACCAGCGCGCTAGCAATGCTAGTAGGGCCGGCTGACACCGACCTGACGGCGGCAGCTATTTGTTTCTTGCTGTGTCTGCATGGCTACGAAAGGGTAAATCGCTCGCGGCGGCGAATTGGCGAGCTGGTCCTTGTTATGCGGCAGCAGGCTCGCGCCGGTTGCTTCCTATCGCACGCCATACCGCGTGAACTCGTTGCCTATGGTGCCGCGGATTGCCTTTGCCGCGGAGATATCGGCATCGCCGCCGGCCTTGTTGCCCTGTTTGAGCTCGGCAAGCCCGCGCCCATAGAGCGCGCTCGCCAGCTTCGGGTCCAACCGGAGTGCAGAATTGTAATCATCGATAGCCGCTGACATCTGGCCCATCTTCAGGTGGACCAGGCCGCGCGAGTCATACGTCGCCGCGTTGCCGGAATCCAACTGAAGCGCCTTGTTGCAATCCTCCAGCGCCGTGTTCAACGCTCCAAGCACGGCTCGGGTCCAGCAGCGTCCGTTCCACACGCCTGCCAAATTGGGCTCGAGGCGAATTGCTTCATCATAATCCCGCCCCGCGCGATCGTACTCGTGCTTCTGCAAGTGGGCTTCTGCGCGGTTGGCGAAGGCTTCGCCGTAGTTGGAGTTGAGCTTGATCGCCTGGTCGAAAGCACCGATGGCGAGATCGTATTCGCCTTTCCTGAGGAGGGCCACGCCGCGATTGTTGAACGGCTTGACGTATTTTGGATTGAGCTTGATTGAGCTATCAAAGTCCCGGATGGCGCGATCATAGTCATGCTCTGCGGCATAGGCATTGCCACGATTGTTGTATGCGACAGCCAAGCCAGTCGTCGTCATGTCCTCGCTCGCATCGATGAGCGCCGTGCAACCATTGATGCGAGCTTCAAACGGCGTGCGGTTCAGCCCGTTGCAGAGCTCAATATTCCGAAGATAGCCTTCTTTCTTCGTATCTTGCGCCAATGCCGGTGACGCGAGCAGCAGCACGACGAGGAGCGGCGCCAGGCCGTCGATAGCCCCGGTGACTGCACGAATTTCCATATCAGGCTTCCCGATTTTGCAATGTGCGGCCGCTGATGTCCGCAAGTCGCCGATCTGTGGCGAAGCCCTAATCTTCAGCACCCTCGACAGATGTGGGGATTGAACGTGTGGTCGACCTTTTGCTCAGGTGGCTGCGTCGCGGGTGCCTTGAGCTTTTTCACAATCTTGGTTTTGCCCTCTTCAATGAGCGTTGCGAATTTGACGGTTCCATCATCCGATATTTCGATGTGCGGCGTGGTGCCGCGAATTCCCATCGTCGCGACAGGCGTGTCGATCTTCATGTCGCCGGTCTTTGCGATATTGCCGGCAACGAAGGTGAACGTGCCCTTTGTCAGGGTGAGCAGGCTCGAATTGGACTTTCCGTGTGGGGCGTAGACGAACTCGGTCAAGGCCATGCGGGCGTTGCGCGACAGGTTGAACGAGGTGCCGTCAGCAAAGTTGATCCCGACCCGCCCATCGGCTCCGGTCAGGACCACGTCGCCCAAATAGACGAGATCGCCAACCTTGGTCTGGGAAGCTTGACCGGACACATTCGCCTGAACGACGACGGCATTCACATGCTCGATCGTGACCGAACCGGTTACAGTGACGACTTTTCCAACGGGCGTTGACGAAGAGTCCTGAGCGGCGGGTTGGGCTGAATCGGCCTGTGCCTGCGCTGGAGCAGGCGCCAGACTTGCCAGCGCCAAAACAAAACTTGCTGCCAATACGCCCATCAAATGTATGCGCATGATCCCCTCCTTCTTGAGAAGACCTTATTGTGTGGTGCTCGATGATGATTGGTCTTCGAGCCAAATAACTTTGACGTCAAAAAAGGTGCTTTAGCCAAGCTCACCCAAGAGCCGGGCGTCGCACAATTAACAAGTAGACATTTCGTCGCTAAACTATACTATAAGTTTTATGGGACCGCACTTGCAACGGTACGACAGCAATACTGTCGGATCGGCGAAGGCGTCCCCGATTTTTTGGGAATTAATTCACTGTAGTAATTGAGTTCAATCAGGACATTTCGGCGGGCAGGCCCAAGGCTGCCAGCGCCAAGATATTTTGACTGCGTGGCGTGGGCAAGCCAGAGCAAAAAGATTGCGGCACCGCGCCGAGCCTGAGCTACTGAGCAGGCGAGGTCGAAAGCCTATGTTTGTTGCGTCTGGCGTGGAGTTCGGGGACGCGAGCACGGCCGCATTGGGCCAGCTTCCCCCGGTATTGGGCAATGTCATCGGTAACATTGAGACGGCGATCGGCCGCGCCACCATCAGGCGTGCGGGCGACATTCCCGTTCAAGCTATGGCTGGCGAGCCCGTTTGTCCGGGTGACGTCATCGAGACCGCGACCGACGGACGGATCGAAATCCGCTTCGTTGATGGCACCGTGTTCAACCTGTCTCACGACGCCGCCGTGGTGCTGGGCGATTTCGCGCGCGACACCAACGGTACCTTGCGGTCGGCCCTGTTTACAGTGACCAGAGGCGCCTTCGCTTTCGCTGCGGGCGAACTGGCGAAAGCCGGCTCGCTGACCGTGGACACGCCCATTGGCAGTATTCGCAGCCGGAGCCAGGCCAGCGGTTTCGGCTTGCTGTCGCTCGCGACGTTGATCTTCTCATTCGCAACGGAAGCCCAGGCCGCGGACCCGAACGTCACATTCCTGGATGACGACAGCGTCACGTACAAGGACCTGCATCACGGCGCCTTCGAACTCGTAACCAAGGAGGCAATCCCGCGACACCTCGTTGTTGAGGATCCCGGTGAGACGGTGGTCTTGAGCAGGACAGGGTCTTCGGTCGGCGTGAACACTGTTGCGAATACGCCTGCTCAAATGCAGTTGCTGCAGATCGCCCAACAGGACGCGCTGGCCAACTACGCGAAAGGATGGGGAATCGGCTCCGGCGCATCTCCTTTTCCCAATCCGCAGGATTTGCTGCAGCCGATCAAATACGTTGAGCCTGATCCTGCCCCGCCGCAAAATCAGCTTCCTCCGTTGGAAAACGCGGTCCTCAAGCTCCCGGATATCCTCCCTCTCACGCTGAATCTGGGAGCGCTGCCGGCCGAAAACGATACGGTGGTATTTGATACGTTTGCCGCGACAAGCGGGGCGTTCTCCGCCGGCAATACCAATGGTTTTACACCAGTGTTCGGCATCAGCGGGGGCATTGCAGGCAACACGGTGCTGGGCGGGGTGACATACAACGAGTCGGAGACCGGCGCGTTCGGCACATTTTACCTGAACAGCGCAAGCGGCGCCTACACGTTCGTTCCGAACAACGACGCAATCAATGCACTGAAGTCCAACACGGTTCAAACCTTCGTCATCACGCTATCGGCGGGCTCGTTCTCGACCGAGCAGGCCTTCAACATCACCATCGTCGGCGTCAACGACGCTTCGATCATTTCCGGCGCCACGACGGGTTCGGTGGTGGCAGCCGTCGGCGTCACCAGTGCCTCGCCCGGCCTGCTGATCGCGACCGGCCTGCTCACCGATACCGACGTCGACGATCCGGCCAACACCTTTACGGCGGTCAATTCGCCGATCAGAAGCGCCGGCGGCTACGGCACGTTCACGATCACGACGGACGGCGTGTGGACTTACACGCTCGACGACGCCAACAGCGCGGTGCAGGCGCTCGGGGTCGGCGGCACGCTGACCGACAATTTCACGGTGACGACGATAGGCGGCACCCCGCAGGTGGTGACGATCACCGTCCACGGCCCGCTGATTGGGGTGACGGGAACGGGTCCGGCGCTGACGCTGAGCGAGGCGCATCTGACGGCAACGGCGCTCGACGACAACATCGCCGGCTCGGCGCCGGATGCTGTGCTGACGACGATTTCAGGCGACTTCTCGACCGCGTTCGCCTCGGCTCTCAGCGCCGATGGCGCCACCATCGGCTATGCGCTGACGATCGTCGGCGGCAACGGCATCGCATCGGGCCTGATCGACTCGCATACCGGCCTGGCCGACGTGCTGGTTCTGAACGGGAGCACCATCGAAGGCCGTGTCGGCACCACCGGCGGCACGCTGGCGTTCACCATCACCGTCGATCCGGCGACGGGGCTTGTGACCTTCACCGAGTATCGTGCGGTGACCCAGCCCTTCGGCGGCAATCCGGACACCGGGGAAGGCATGTCGCTGACACCGGGGATTTTGGATCTTGTCGCGACGGTCACGGAGAAGGACGATGCCTTCCAGACCGCGAACCTCGACCTTGGCGGTCGGCTCACCATCACCGACGACGGTCCGAGCATCGGGGCGACCGGAACGGCTCCGTCGCTGACGCTGAGCGAGACGCATCTGACCGCGACGGCGCTAGACGACAACACCGCGGGCTCGGCGCCGAACGCGGCGCTGACCACGACGTCAGCCGACTTCGCGACCGCATTCACTTCGGTTCAAGGCGCCGATGGCGCCTCCATCCGCTATGCGCTGGCGATCACCGGTGGCGACGGCACCGCGTCGGGCCTGATCGACTCGCATACCGGCCTGGCCGACGTGCTGGTTCTGAACGGCAACACCATCGAAGGCCATGTCGGCACCACCGGCGGCACGCTGGCGTTCACCATCACGGTTGATCCGGCGACGGGGCTTGTGACCTTCACCGAGTATCGCGCGGTGACCCAGCCCTTCGGAACCAATCCGGACAGCGGGGAAGGCGTGTCGCTGACACCAGGGATCGTCGACCTGGTCGCGACCATCACCGACAGGGACGGCGACGTCCAGACGGCGAGCCTTGATCTTGGCCAGCAGCTGACCATCACCGACGACGGTCCGAGCATCAGGACGACGGGAACGGGTCCGTCGCTGACGCTGAGCGAGACCCATCTGACCGCGACGGCGCTGGACGACAATATCGCCGGTTCGGCGCCGAACGCCGCATTGACCACGACGTCGGGCGACTTCTCGACCGCGTTCATCTCGGTTCAAGGCGCCGATGGCGCCACCATCCGCTATGCGCTGGCGATCACCGGCGGCAACGGCACCGCGTCGGGCCTGATCGACTCGCACACCGGCCTGGCCGACGTGCTGGTTCTGAGCGGCAACACCATCGAAGGCCATGTCGGCACCACCGGCGGCACGCTGGCGTTCACCATCACCGTCGATCCGGCGACCGGGCTCGTGACCTTCACCGAGTATCGTGCGGTGACCCAGCCCTTCGGCACCAGCCCTGACACCGGGGAAGGCGTGTCGCTGACACCGGGAATTGTCGACCTGGTTGCGACGATCACCGACACGGACGGTGACTTCCAGACGGCGAGCCTTGATCTCGGCATGCAGCTCACCATCACGGACGACGGTCCGACGATTGGCGGGTTCGAGCAAGCGTTCGTCGCCGCTCAGAACAATCAGGTCGTCAATGGTACCTACAATCTCAATTTCGGCGCGGACGGCGACGCCGCGATGCTCGTTGCGGTCAGCGACGGCGCGGTCGGCAGCACCGGATACAATCTCGCCACGTCAAGCCTGGGCGGCGGAATCACCTCGGTGCACGTGACCGGGAATGGCGACGATTACACCTTCTACTATTCGACCCACGCCGTAGGCGGTGGTGTCGAACTGGACGCTTACCTGACGGATGTCAACGGCACGCTGAGCAATCCGTACTTTACGCTGCTGATCAATCCAAACGGGACGTACACCTTTGACGTCGAGAACGTCGGGCTCCTGAAGCAGGTCACCGTGGCCGGCTCCGATTTCGGCGCCTCCGGCGGCGGCACGCCGTCACTCACTGCTCCGGACGGAAACCTCGTCATCACCGGCTCTGACAGCGGCGGTAATCCCCTTGACGTCAAGGCGTCGAGCAACGGCATTGCGGTCGGTGATACCGGGCTGCAAATGGATCCCAACGAGGATTTGCATCTCGCCTTCGCGCAGCAGCAATCGCAGGTCAGCTTCATTCTGACCCAGTGGCAAGGCAACGGCACGGCAGATGTCATCTTCAGGATCCTTGACGGCAGCAACGACATCCACGACTTCAACATCAATATTCCGAAGCCCGCGGGCGGCAGCGCCAACATCGTGGTGCAACAAACGTCGAATGCCGCGCTGGTGGGCACCCACACGTTCGATAGCGCGACCTTGACCTATACGCTCTACGTTGGGCAGACGTTCAACCAAATCCAGGTCGACTACGATCAAGCGACAACCGGGAATGCGACCTTCACCGTCAACAATATCACCTACGACGAAGAGACGACGATCCCGAGCACCGATCTGTTGTTCAACGTCTCGGCAGTCGATGCTGACGGCGATTCGGCCACGACCAGCCTGCAGGTCAATCTCCAGGGCAGCACGACCGGGGCGCCCGCTCTCGCATCGACGAGCACGTCGAGCAGCAATGTGCCGATTGGCGGCAGCGGCACGGGCGCGACGACCATCACTTCCAGCGCCACCACCGGCACGGCGACCGTGATCGCCAGCGCCACGCCTAGCACGTCCACAGGTACCAATGTCGATACTGCGCCCGACGTCCTCACAGCGGTCAGCGCGCCGACGAAAGGCGGTCGTGGCTATCGCTCTGTCCCGACAACGGCGACCACTGCGTCGGTCCCCACGACCGCCAATCACGGCGCGGCAAGCGCGCTCACCGGCCGCGACGCGCTGACCGACGTCCTCGGCGGACTTGGTGCGGTGCTGCTGACAGGCGCAAACGCAAGCCACGCATTCGCCAAATCGTCCCCGGCAGGTTCCGACCTGACCTGGTTCGTATCCGGGTCCGACAAGATCGATCTGACGGCTTTCGGCCCGTTCGCCTCCGCTCTGTTGGCCTTGACGCCCACAAGCACGAGCGTCCCGGCGCATACCATCGCCTGGCGCTACGACAGCGCGACGAACCAGGCGATTGTGTACGTCAATCCGACCGATCACACCCTGAGCATTGGCGATTCCAGCCTCGTGGCAATCCATCTGCCGGGTGTGGCAAACGTGCACTTGTCCGATTTCGTGCTCGCGACGACAACGGCGACCCACGACGACGCGACGATCGCCCTCGTCGATGCATCCGATGCGACTGCGCTCACGCCGGCAAGCAGCGACGCTTCGTCCGACGCGAAGGCGCATCACGGCTTCGATGCCACGCGGGATGCGATCGACGATGGCAAATCTGCCAGCTTTACCCACGGCGGGACGCTGGCTAGCGTCGATGACGCCGCGACAAGTCTGCCCAGCGGACTGTCGCTCGAGCTGCCACACGTTGCCATGATGGCACTGACGCAGGCGAGCTTCGTGTTTGATCAGGTGCCGATGTTCGACAGCGCCAATGCGATGACAATCGATCACGGAGCCGTGCCGCATGGTGCGGCAGCGGAGAGCGGCAACTGGCTCGCGTCATCCGGGAACGATTGGAAGGACGATTCAGACACGCTCTCGAAGAACCAAGATCACGGGGTGTCGCCCGCGAACAACGCGGGGGCCACGAATGCCGGCAACGGTAATGGCAACGGCAATCACTCGACTGCAAGCGATACAGGCGAACAGGCTGCGTCCACGCATGGTGCTAGCGCGCATGACGATGGAGCATCCCCTCCGGGGCAGGCCAAGTCCGGGGACTCTGTCGGCACGCCCTGGAACGCATTTCATTTCAAGGACAACATTTCGGGGGCCGATGGGTCGGACGTCAATGACGCTGCAAACGATAACCCGGCGTCGAAGGGCCATCACGACGACGCTGCGGTGACTCAGGGATCGCAGGCGACTTTGGTGGGAGGCGAGACCTCCGGTACGTCTGGCGACTCATTTACTTTCAAGGACTGGAATTCCAGCCCCAAAGGTTCGGCCGCCACCGACCTCGCAGAGCTCAATCAAACTCCAGCAGTCTCCAATGGTCTCAAAGGCACCAACGTGCCCCCGGGATCAGACGGAGCGCAAGCCGTTGGCCTGTCTTCGCACGAGTTGCATCCCGGTGACTATTTCAATGGTGTTCCAGGCCAGGGAGAAAACGCCCACGTGATCCACGCGCTGCACGACCTGATCGTGTGACCTCGCCGGCGCCAGAATCCGAGAGGCTGCGGATTTATGCAGCCGTCATTGCGAGGAGCTCGCGACAAGATTGCAAAGCAATTTTGCGCTGAAGCGACGAAGCAATCCATGCTTCCGCGCACGCCGTGCGATGGATTGCTTCGCAGAGCCCGTCATCGGCCACGCTTATCCGGACTTGCCGCGCCGATTGCGGATGAAGCGAACGGCGCCGCGCGCGGCGTCGTAGGCGAGGTTGTTCACGGTCAGCGCGGCATGAATGGCCGGGACCAGCGGATCGCGGCATCGCAATGGAATCAGCACGTCGCCGATCGCGAAGCGCGCGCGCCAGATCGGGTCGATCATGGGATGGCCGGGCGCGGCGGTGGAGTCGGCCGAGACGATCGCGGGATCGGCGCAAAGGTGCCTCGTCAGGTCGAGCGTCAATTGCGCGCCGGGCGAGCATTTCGCAAAGCGTTCGTCGATGCCGATCTTGAAGAAGAAGGCGCGGTCCTGATGGCGCAGCACGATGCCACCAGCGACGGGCGTGCCGCCCGCTTGGAGCGTGACGATCTCGCAGCGGCCGATTTCGGCCATCGCTGACGTCGCGCGGCGGATGAAGGCGGCATCGCCGGGATGCTGGCTGAGCGCGGTGCCGCGCTTGCCCTTCCAGCCGCCGGCTTCCAGCGCAAGAAACGTCTCGAGCGCGGCCGCGACGGCGCGCGGCGTGCGGGCGACATCGAACCGCACCGCGCCATGCTCGGCGAGGCGATTGCGCTGCCGCCGCAGCTCCTTCAGTTTCTTGGCGCCGAGCGCATCGCGCAACAATTCGTCGGCGTCGCGCGTCGCATCGAGCTCCGCGCGCTGACACGCGCTCAGGACGTGCGACTGCAAGCCGTCGCGCGCGAGCGCCGCGCGGATCGCCGCCATGGCAGGCCCTTCCAGCGACATGGTACGCAGGATCAGCGCATGCGCGCCCGCGCTGCGCGCCTGGCGCAGCAATTTTGCCGTGGCATCTTCGGCGGCATGACGATCGAGCAGCGGCGTGCAGAGCGTTCCGTAAGGCTCGGCGCCGACGAGGGCGGGCAGGGGGATTCTATAGATCCGCCGCATCGACACGACCGGCAGGAATCCGATCAATTGGCCGCCGTCGCCGAAGGCGCTGAGCGCTTTGGCGCCGGTGCGGCCGCGTGCGGAGGCATCGACCGCCAATTCCCAGTCGGGTTGGTAGTAGCCATTGGCCTCGATCGCGCGGTCGGCGAGGGCGCGCCATTGGCCGACCGGAGTAGCTGATAGCGGCGGTAGCGCATGCCTGTCGGCAGCACTCTTGCGCGATGCGCCACGGCTCACTGCCTGGTGCGCGATATCGGCCATGTCCCTGTTTCCCCGTGCGCAAGGCCTCTCCCGAGCGGCCCGCGGTCGTCAAGGGCAACGCTAGCGGAAAGAGATGGACAATGCCGTTGGGGCGGGCGAGCAATTTGAGCGGTCACGTTAACGGGCTGTTCAGCATGCGGCCCGCGGGAGACGCGAAATTCGCGGGGAAACGGCAGAAGCTACGATGATGGGAACTGCGGATAGAACGGCCCCGCGATCAGCTGCGCATGCGCGGCGTGCTCGCTCGCTACGAACTCCCTGAAGAGCCGCCCGCCCTCGGCCCTGCGTGACTGGCCTTGCCAGCGCGCTGGAACTTCCAGGACTGGTGGCTGTTGTAGCGCACGGAGGGCCCAATGCATGGACATGGTCACGCGCCTTCGCGGTTCGGATGCCGTCCCGGCGGGACGAGTGTCTCCGGTGAACTCACACAACGAGTGGGACACCCTGGAGGAAGTGATAGTCGGAAGGCTTGAAGGTGCGGTTATCCCGTCCGATCATCCGGTTGTTACCTGCAACATTCCGGGCATGGCAGCGCGTGCGCAGTCGCTGTTGGCAGGCTTCCGTTACCCAAAGATCATGATCGAACCGGCGCAGCGTGAGCTTGATGGCTTTGTTGCGCTGCTACAGTCGCTGGACATCGTCGTAAGGCGGCCGGACGCCGTCGACCACAGGAAGAACTTCGGCACGCCGGAATGGTCCTCGCGCGGCTTCTGCAATTCCTGCCCGCGCGACAGCATGCTCGTGATCGGCGACGAGATCATTGAAACCCCAATGGTGTGGCCCTGTCGTTACTTCGAGACACACTCCTATCGTCCGATTCTGAAGGACTATTTCCAACGTGGCGCGCGGTGGACGTGCGCGCCCAGACCGCAACTGACGGACGAACTGTTCGATCCTGAATTTCGCGTCCCCAAGAAAGGCGAGCCGATCTCATACATCCTCACCGAATTCGAACCGGTCTTTGACGCCGCCGACTTCTTTCGCTGCGGGCGCGACCTGTTCGTGACCCGCAGCAACGTCACCAATGCGTCTGGTATTGAATGGCTGCGCCGCCACCTTGGCGGCGGTTATCGCATCCATGAGATCGAGAGCCGCTGTCCCAATCCGATGCACATCGATACCACCATACTGCCGCTTGGGCCCGGCAAGATTCTGATCAATCCCGAATACATAGACGTCGACCATCTTCCGGCCATCTTGAAAGGATGGGACATCCTCGTGGCCCCCGAGCCCGACCGGATAACCGATCCCATGCTCAGGATCACTTCGCTATGCGGGAAATGGCTCAACATGAACGTACTGATGGTGGACGAGAGGCGCGTCATCGTAGATCCACATCATACCGCAACGATGCGTGCATTGGAGAATTGGGGATTCGAGCCGATTCCCTGCGAGTTCTTGCACTATGCAGCATTTGGTGGCGCCTTCCATTGCGCCACGCTCGACGTCCGACGGCGCGGCACGTTGGAGAGCTACTTTTGAACCGACTTCCAACAGGTCTCGTCGCGCCGCTCCGCCTAAGAGGTGATTTTCAGTCCGATCATGCCCAAGAGAATAAAGCCGATACAGGTAAGCCTAAGCAACGTCAGGGGCTCGTTAAACAGATAGATGCCGAGCGCCGTGGTGCCAACAGTGCCAATGCCCGTCCATACCGCATAGGCCGTACCGACCGGCAGCGACTTAAGGGCGAGTCCGAGGAACCCAATACTGGCCGCCATAGCGGCGACTGCGCCGATTGTCGGTGAAAAGCGCGCGAAGCCTTCCGTGAATTTTAGGCCGATCGCCCAGGCGATTTCGCACAGGCCGGCAATGAACAGGAAGAGCCAAGCCATGGGAATGCCCCTAAAATACTTGAACCACGAGCAATCTCTCTCAGAGTATGCTCCAATCAAAGGCACATCCGATCATCGAACGGGTGGAAACGCTCTATATAATGAAGCGCAGTCGCTGATCGATCAAGCCAGGAAAGGAGTGGCAGACGGTCGGCCCCGCAGCGCAAATTTTGATTGATGTGATCTTACATCATTTCAACAAAGGCAGTTCGCCGGCGGAGGCCGCTGAGGCAGTGTGTCCGGCGCTCGGCGCGTTAATATAGACGTCGTACAGGATCGTGGGATGGACCAGGGAATGAACCGCGTGACCGTGTTTGGCGGGACTGGGTTTGTTGGTCGTCGCGTTGTTCGCCATTTGAGCGACTTCACCGTTACGGTGCGCATAGCCTCGCGGCATCCTGCGCGGGTCGACGGCGACAACGCGGAACGGGTCATCGCTGATGCACATGACGAGCGCTCCGTAGAGGCCGCCGTTATGGGTGCCGATGGCGTCGTCAACGCAATCAGCCTTTACGCCGAGCGTGGAGGCGACACATTTCATTCGGTGCACGTCGAAGCGGCCGCCAGGATCGCTAGAGTGGCGCGGCGGGCCGGGACCAAACGATTTGTGCACCTGTCAGGAATTGGCGCTGACCCCGCATCACGTTCGCCCTATATTCGCAATCGCGGCGAGGGCGAGGCGGCCGTGCAAGCCGCATTCCCTGGCGCAGTCGTTATCCGCTCAGCGGTAATGTTCGCGGCGGATGACGCCTTTCTGACAACAATTCTTGGGCTGCTTCGGACCTTGCCGGCTTATCCGCTATTCGGCGACGGCAGGACAAGGCTTCAGCCGGTGTACGTGGACGACGTCGCCGCGGCGATCGCACAAGTCCTGCGGCAAACACAAAGACCTTATCCCATCTACGAACTGGCCGGCCCGCGCGTTTACTCATACGAGGAGCTGTTGCGGACCATTGCGCGCGCCGCTGAGTTGCGGCCAGTGCTGGTGCGAATACCCTTTGCTTTGTGGAATGCCGCCGCCTGTCTCGCTGAGATCCTGCCGCACCCGCCGCTCACGCGGAATCAGGTTGAGCTTATGCAGATCGATACGACGGTCTCGGGCAGCCGGCCGGGATTTGATCTACTCGGAATTTCGCCGCGATCGCTCGAACAAGAACTGGAAGCGATGCTCAGGCACACAAACGAGGAAACTCAAAACCCAAGGGAGGATCGTACCAGGTAGGGGCTAAGGAGACTTCGTTACCGTATCACGATGTGACGACTGATGTCGGGAAGCGGCTTGCCTCCGAGGTCGCGCACTAGTCGTCCGTGAAGAACCCGGATTTCAGCCTGGGACGAGCTGAAGTCCGAGGGTGAGCTGGACGAAGATTTGGCGCAACAAGAGCGCCAGCCACCGGATGAGGCGGCGGAAGTTGTAGCCGGCCGCGGCGAGAACGGCATTGATGGTGTCGCCCTGGCGGTGCCACAGGTAGTTGCGGCCCATCCGGTGCTCGGATTTGAGATGGCCGATGACCGGTTCGACGGCCGAGCGTCGACGCAGCTCGCGCTTGATCTGTGGCGTCACCCGCCGCTTCTGGCCAGAGATGAACACCCTGAACTTGTACTCGGGCGGGGCATTGTGACCGCGGTAGCCTTTGTCGAGCAGCATGCGCTCGATGACGTTGCCGACGAGCGCCTCCATGTCCGGGATCACGGTTTTGAGCGTATGGCCGTCATAGGGGTTCCCGGGCAGCGCTTTCACGTGGGTGACGAACTGGCCGCCTTTGGCGTGCGATAGCGTCGTGGCGACGGAGACCTTGACCCCGAACTCGTAGGGCCGGTGCGCCTTGCCCTTGCCGATGCACTCCACCTCCGGGGCGTGCAGCGAGTAGACCTTCGGCCCACGCTGGTGCTGCTTCTGGTCAAGCACCCGTCGCGCCAGTGTGAGCATGCGGTCGAGGACAATCTCACCGAGCAAGTCGGTGCGGCCTTCGATCTTGCGGGCGATGTCGCGGATGACGCGGCCGAGATAGGTTCGAAGCGTCCTCAAGGCCCGGTTGGCACGCCTAAACTGCTTGGCGTGGGCATAGCGCTGGTGCTTGATCAGCGCGAACTTGCCGACCCGCCCATAGGACTGACGCAGCTTGACGCCGGCTCCCTTGGCGAGCCGCACCAGGATCTCGCGGGCGCGGTTTAGAAGCCGCGCGTCGGTCGGGAACATCACGTTCTTGGGCTGCACCGTGGTATCGATGATGACGCGATTGAGATCGGATGGCTTGATCGCCTCGGTCCTGGTGGCGACCGAGAGGCTCTCCTGGAGCAGCGCCTGCAGCTTCTCCTCACCCATGCGCTGGCGCCAGCGCGTCAGCGAGGAGCGGTCGAACACCAGGCGGTGCTGGAAGAACTCTTCGCCGCAGAAGAACTGGTAATAGGGGTTCTCCACCCAGCGCTCGCACAGGACCTCGTCGGAGAGGTCGTAGGTGTGCTTGAGGATGGCAAGTCCGGCCATCAGCCGCGTCGGCAGCGGCGGCCGGCCCGGCTTGTCCTCATAGACCGCTCCGAGCCGCTGTTCGAGGAACGACCAGTCGATCGTCCGCGCCAGCTTCACCAGCCCATGGTCCATGTCGATGATCGCATCCAGCCGCGACCGCAGCAGATCGGCCTGGCCGCTGTCGCGTCGTTCCTTTGGTCGCATCGGTCCTCGCAACGAAGTCCTTCGCAACCACAGAATCACGAATCAGATTTGCAAGGAATCCCCCTTCGCAATCACGTTTCCCAGCAAATCCTATTGCCCGGTCGTCGCTCTTTCCGATTCCAAATCAAGCCGTTGGGGGTTCTTCACGGACGACGCACTACGCGTAAGCGCGATCAATGGTCGGCTCCGGGTCCAACAGCGGACTCGTGCACCGCCAAGGCCTATGTCGGCACCGTGGATACGTTAGGCCTTAGTATCGGGGCCACGTCAGGCGGCTGCATGACCTGGTCAACACAAACTGTGCGGCCAGCTTAACCACGCAACCAGTCAAGGGGAATTGGCTCGCGCAGGCGGTGGTGAGCATTAGCCTTAAAAATCTTAAAACACTCCTCTTGGAAGCGCGCAATAGCAGGCGATAAATCGACTGCGCTCACTGAGATAGTTCCTGTGCTGGTGTTATACGAGAACCGGGATCTCGCCGATTTCAGGATGGCCCAGAATTTGTTGTTCTGATCAGCGAACTCAGGATTTAACAGCACTATTCCGGTCGCGTACACATCGCTTGCGTAAGGCACCAAAAAGACGAAATTCGCCGGCTCGTTTGAATCCGCCCGTGCTGTAAAATTAAAATAGGGGGGAGGTTTGGCTTCAGGGCGTCCAGTAGTCGCGCGGGGATCAGGAATTCTAATAAAGACCATGTACGTCATTGCGGCGTCGGAACACCTGACAGCAAGATTCCCAGTGTCGGAGTGAAGCGTGATCACAGAGTCCTTCTTGGTGATAGTCCAATCACCAAAGCGGCGTAAAGTGTGAGAGCCTTCCGGTGCCCACGCTTGCGAAGCTAATGGATTTCCAGGCTTCACTGGGACGGTGCCTGTAACTTCTCTGCCGGAGCCCGGTTGTTCGGATGTTTCCTTAGGCCACTCCAACAATGATTTCGAAAGCCCGGGCTTGCCTTCGTACCAGCATTTTCGTCCATCGATGAGACGATAGGACCACCATTGCCCGTGCGTATCTGATGGCACTGCGACACTGCATTGTCGCTTCGCCTGCGCGGCTGTCATCCCAATCGACGACAGCGCTGCAATGCAGGCGGCCAGAACAATGGATGGAAACGGCTTCCCAATTTTGAGCGCTGACACGTTACCTCGTTGATGCGACCGACTCGAAGCGTGTCGATCAGTCGAGCAGCTCTAGCCCGCTATGCCCCACTAAGCGAACCTCAACGAGATCGCTGATCGGGGGCCGATAGCGGACCCTGGTCGATCCATGAGCACTAAACTGTTTCAGGCTCATCCAAGCGCCATGGCACAGCCTCGGCATGAAATTCCACCTGCACAACCTCCATGCCCTCTAGGCTTGGCAGTCTTGGTGCCGAGGCGTGCCACATCCAAACGGTAACGCCGCCTCCCAGATAGCAGGTGATAAATTTCCGGTTGGGTCCAGAGTACCTATGAAGTGGTACCGTCCACCATAAACGTGAGGGTCCGGAGCAACTGAGCATTGTGATACACCTCAGCGTCCTTACGAGGATCGATCCCTAGTTGATCAAGCAATGCGAGGAACGCGGTTGGAAAACAGTCGCCCCGCGCCAGTCAAAAATTCTACACCCAGCGTAATTGCACGGGTCAGCGCCGCCGCCACGTTCCGTTCGGCCGTATGCCAGGACTGTTGCGTCTCGATCCTCGGTATATTTCCATACTGACGTGTCACGCGCAATTACGGGTGACATCCTTTGGCCAGTTCCGGGATTAGCCGGGATTGACCGGGAAGTGACGGGTTCTCAAAGGGTTGGCCGGGCGGTGGCGCGCAATCGGCGGGACCGCGGTCGCGCAACTTCAAATGACACCCTAGCCAGCGCGGCGCGATCGACACCAGCGGAATTCCCGGCAAATGCCGTTCGTGGTCGCACGGAATCCGAACGCGACAGCGGCTTCGCTATCGCCATTCGGATTCCATCGAAAATCAGAGAAAGCCGCGTCTTATAGGGGCTTTCCGACACGATGGCAGCAATGGCTCCGGGGAGAATCCGAAATCGAAGCCCGAACGGGTGGCTAAACGACCAGGGGTGGTCCGCTTTACCTTGCTGAGCGGACGCAAAATCGGACCTGGATACATGTCGGCTAAGGGCCCACTTCCGGACTCATGCATCGCAGCAAATTACGTTCTATTCGATCAGCTCGTCGGCGCTGCCGAGCAGGGGTGGAGGCACCAGGACCTCAATCTCCCGCCGATCGCGATCAGCGCCTGTTTGAAAGTCGTTGAGCTGAGCGTCTTAGCCAGGACCATGGAGACAGTATCCGACACCGCGAATCGTATGGATCAGCGGATAGGCCTGCCGGTCGTCCACCTTGCGACGCAGGCGTCCGACATAGACGTCAATGATATTCATCGATTGATCGGAATGAAGATCCCAGACGTGCTGCAGCAACATCGCGCGCGACACGATGCGGTCTTCGTTGCGCACCAGATATTCCAGAAGCTGGAATTCCTTGGGCAGAAGGAGAATCTCCTTGCCGCGCCGGCTGACGGTCCGCGAGATCAGGTCGATTGCGAGATCGCCGACGCGCAGGATCGTCTCCTTGGCGATGGTGTCGCTGCGCCGGCCAAGCGCTTCCATTCGCGCCAACAGCTCGCGGAAGGAGAAAGGCTTGACCAGATAGTCGTCGCCGCCGGCGCGCAAGCCACGGACCCTGTCGTCGACTTCTCCGAGCGCGCTGATGATCAGGAAGGGCGCGGCCACGCCGCCGTCGCGCAACTGGCGCATCACCGCAATGCCATCGATGTCGGGAAGCATGCGGTCGATCGTGATCACGGCATAGTCGTGTGCCGCACCGTGGCTCAGCGCTTCGTTGCCGCTGGAAGCCAAATCCACCTGATAGCCGCTGGTCGTGAGCTGTTCCATGAGCTGACCGGCGGTTTCCGGGTCGTCCTCGACGACCAGAATGCGGCGGTGGCCACCCGTCATCGTCTTTCTCCGACGATCGCCACCAGCCCTATCCAGTTTCTCTTCGCCAGAAAATGCGCCAGTGGCGATCATCACAATGACGTCGGTTCGCCAGCGTTTAGTAGCCGTAGTCGTAGCAGACGTTGACCCACTGCAGTCCATATCGCGTCCACACTCTGCGCCAGCAATAGTCGTAGTTGTAGGCGGCGTAGACGAAGGGCACGCCAAAGAAGGCGAAGCGGTGGAAGCGACGATGGAAGAAGCGGTGATGGAAGCCGGGGTGGAACGCGAAGCGTTGACCCGGCACGAATGCCGCACGCGCCGCAAAGGGCGCCCCCGCGAAACGAGCGCCGCCGAAATGCGGGCCGCTCATGCCTCCGGTGCGCGGGCCGATGCCCGTGCCGAAGAAGCGGGCGCCGCCGAAATGCGGGCCTGTCATGCCACCGGTGCGAGGGCCTAGGCCCGCGCCGCCGAAGCGGGCGCCACCGAAACCGCCACCGCCACCGAAGCGTGCGCCGCCGAAGCCACCACCGCCGCCGATAGCATGCCCGCCACCGCCGCCGATGCCTCCTCCCATAGCATGCCCGCCACCGCCACCCATGCCGCCACCGCCACCCATGCCACCACCACCGCCACCCCCTCTCTGGGCAAGGGCCGGTGATACAAGGGCAAGCGTGGAGGCGAGCGCACCTGTGATGAGGTAACTTGCGAGCCTGTTGCTCATCGAATAATCCTCCGTTGTTGACGCGACAGCGAGAACGCCTGTCGCAGGAAGAACAACGATGAGGAGGCCAAAACTCTTTTGAAACGTCAAATGACTGATGTGACAGATTCTGACATCCAAGTTAGTTTTACTATCGAGGATCGGCTTGACGACGCGCGGCGGGACGGAACCCGAGATATCGGCACGCCGGAGCGCGTTGGACCGCTGTGGGTCATAGGACTAAACCGCTCGCGCGGTAGGGCGCTGGGGCTGGCGACGCAGCCAAGACGATAGCGCGACGGGGCGTCCTGTTTTGAGATGAGGGGTTCGCAACCTTCACTCAAAACAGGAGCATCCCCAATGACCAAGCAGGCCATCAGTCCGTTGCGCCAGCGCATGATCGAAGACATGGCGATCCGCAAGTTCGCGCCCAAGACCCAACACGACTACGTGCAAAGGGTCAAGGACTTCGCGGTATTCCTCGGCCGCTCGCCCGACCTGGCCCAGTCGGAGGACGTGCGCGGCTTTCGGCTGCATCTGGCGTCGAACGGCGCCGGCGCGCCAAAGATCAACGCCACCGTCTCGGCGCTGCGGTTCTTCTTCAATGTGACGCTCGATCGGCCCGAGCTTGCCAAGCACCTGTCGTTCATGCACGAGCCACGCAAGGTTCCGGTTGTTCTCAGCCCGGAAGAGGTTGCGCGCTTTCTGGAGGCGGCGCCGAGCATCAAATACAAGGCGGCGCTCAGTGTCGCTTACGGTGCAGGGTTGCGTGTCTCTGAGGTCGTCGCGTTGAAGGTATCCGACATCGATTCCGAACGCATGATGCTGCGCGTCGAGCAGGGCAAAGGCCGCAAGGATCGCCACGCGATGCTTTCCCCTGTGCTGCTCGAACTTCTGCGCGATTGGTACCGCATTTCCCGCCCGCAGGGCTGGCTGTTTCCGGGACTGAAGCCGGCCAGCCCGATGACGACGCGCCAGCTCACGCGCGCCTGCCACGCGGCGGCCCACATGGCCGAGATCGCCAAGCGGGTGACGCCGCACACCCTGCGCCACAGCTTCGCGACCCACCTGCTCGAGCAGAACATTGATATTCGGGTGATCCAGGTCCTGTTGGGCCACGCCAAGCTCGAGACCACGGCGCTCTATACCCGCGTCGCCACCAACACCATCCGCGAGGTCATGAGCCCGCTGGATCACCTCACCCCGCTCCGCGCCAAGCGAGACGAGCCGCCTGCCTGACGCGCAGGCCGCGCATGTCGCGCCCGGCTTTGGAGGTTGCGGATATCTTCCGCAGCCATGGCCTAGCATGGCGTCAAGCCCATGCCGGTCATATCAGCCTCGACCAGATGAAGGTGATGTCGGCGATCGAGCGCTGCCGCACGGCGGCCCTCGGGGGCCACGTCGCGCGCTGCGCGGACTGCGCTTATACCACGATCGCCTACAACTCCTGCCGCAACCGGCACTGCCCGAAGTGCCAGGGCGCCGCCGCGAAGGACTGGCTTGCCGACCGCGAGGCCGAGCTGTTGCCGGTGCCGTACTATCACGTCGTGTTCACGCTGCCGGCGGCCATCGCCGACATCGCCTACCAGAACAAGGCCGTGGTCTACGATCTGCTGTTCAAGGTCTCGGCCGAGACCATGCTGACGATCGCCGCCGATCCGAAGCATCTGGGTGGGCGGATCGGCGTCACCTCCGTGCTGCACACCTGGGGTTCGGCGCTGACCCATCACCCCCACGTGCACATGATCGTGCCGGGCGGCGGCATCTCGTCCGACGGCCAGCGCTGGGTGTCGTGCCGGCCGGGCTTCTTCCTGTCCGTGCGCGTGCTCTCCCGCCTGTTCCGGCGACTGTTCCTGGAGAAGCTTGTCGCCGCCCACCAAGCCGGCCGCCTCAGCTTCTTCGGCGACCACGCCCATCTCGCCGAGGCGCAATCCTTCGCGACTCATCTCGCCCCGCTGCGCACGGCCGAGTGGGTCGTCTATTCAAAGCGGCCGTTCGGCGGCCCTGAGGCGGTGCCGGCCTATCTGTCGCGCTACACCCATCGCGTGGCCATCGCCAACAGCCGATTGATCGCCTGCGACGAGGGCGGCGTCACCTTCAAGTGGAAGGACTACCGCATCGAGGGCCGCGATCGATACAAGCAGATGACGCTCGCCACAGATGAGTTCATCCGCCGCTTCCTCATCCACGTGCTGCCAAAAGGCTTGCATCGCATCCGCCACTACGGCCTGTTCGCCAAAGGCGCTTGTGCCGCCAACGTCGCACGCGCCCGTGAGCTGCTCGCCGCTGCAAAACCTGAAGGCCAGCCTACCGCCGATCCCAGCAAGCCGAGCTGTCCATGCTGTGGCGGCTGCATGATCGTCATCGAGGTTTTCGCGCGCGGTGCAACGCCGCGGCATCGGCCGACAGCTCCAATGAACCGCATCAGGATCGACACCTCATGATCACGTCTCAATCCTGCAAATCTGCTCGTCGTGCCCGCTGGCTCTCGACCGGCCACGGCAGAGCGCGCTCAGATTTCCCCCAGCCGTCGCAAATCGACGGACAAATTATGGAGTTCGATGCCACCCGTGGCCCGTTCGTCAGCCGCTCAACCGTCGAACAACCCGCTGCATCGGCTCGATTCAAATCAGCCATCTCGCCCGCGGCGCTCAAATCCCCATAGTCCCGGCCGCACAGCCTTACGTTCCCTTACCCGCGGTTTCCTCCCTTGGAGGCTTTCGGACGCCGGCCGCCGAATGCGCGGCGCTGTCCCTCAAACGGCCGGCATCCGAAACCCTTCACACAAGCGGCGGTGGAGGCGAGCGCGGACCGATGTCCGGTTTACCCCTGACAGCCGACGTGACAACGGCTTGAGCTCTGTTCGGCTGGGGGCCCAAAAGCAGAAGTGCAGTTCAAGGACTCGCCATGAGCAACGGCTCCACGTTTGCGCCGCCTGCCATTAGGGGATTCGAAGGCTCGAAGTGCTCGCGCAGTTCTCGCTTCCGGACGAGCGCGCGCGCAACAACAAAGGCGTCCTTAAGGCTTTTAGCTTGCCGGAGCGCAACGTTGAAAAAGGCATCGCCGAAATAGGTCCACTTGGCCTTGTCCCGACAGCCGAACGATGGATGGTCGGCGTCGGCCGCGGTGATGACCAACATATCGGGGTTCGCGAGACGAGGGATAAAGACTCCAGAATAGCAGGCCGATATGACCACCACCTTGTGTCGTACGCCCGTCCGCGCCAACATATCAGCGAGATTAGACGGCGTGAGCGTTTGCGTGAGCCGCCCCGCTTTGATTGCAAGACCGGCGCGGGAGCCGTGCGAGGTCAGAATCAAAAACAGAACGTCGTTCTCGGCGTCCATCCCATTGGCGGCAACTTGCAATGACATGGCCAGGGCTTCGATCGTTGCACCTCCGCCCTTCTTCGAATTGTATTGCACATTGACTGGGCCGCTCCCGAAACGGCCCGCTACGACCTGTGCTGCGCCGGTCGCCTCGCTTCTGAACACGCCTTGATCGCCGAAAAGGCCGAAGGACACCACGCTCACCTTGCGAGCGTCCTCAACCGCGTGCATCGTCGAAACCGACGGCACGACCGTCAAAACAAGCGCGATGAGCGGTGCGCCGACCCGGCTGATCCAAGACTTGGACGTCATTGCGAACCTTGTCTCGTCATCGCCACCATAGCATAGCAGCACAATCCGTGACACGGTCAGTCTCCGTTGCAAGCTGACGTCAATTGATCACTTCGTCATGTCGCAGAGGGTCCAGCTCCGGACATCTGTGAGAGCTGCAGTCTCCGCACGGGATGCCAATAGGTCGTGGGCGCGATTGCTGCGACCAGCCGCAGGACGAGTCAGTGACGCTGACTTGCCACATTCAGTTGGCTGAAATGAAAATGCCTGCCGCACGCAGCGGGCTGCTCTTTGGCTCTAAGCAAACTGAGACATTGTGCCTCTCTCCCCATTTCTAAGGCGCATCGGGTCGCGTAGAACTTAATCGGTGGCTCATTCGCTCTCATCGATCACACCGGCAAGCCTCGTACGGACGCCGATTTCCGCGGCAAGCTGATGCTCGTCTATTTCGGATTCAGCTTCTGTCCCGACGTCTGCCCGACCGATCTGATGGCGATCCGGCAGACCATCGACAAGCTTGGCGCCGCGGGCAACGCGGTGCAGCCGTTGTTCGTCACTGTCGATCCCGACCGCGATACGCCTGCGCATCTTGCCGACTACGTGTCGTTCGTTCACTCGCGCCTGCTCGGCCTAACAGGCGACGCTGCGCAGATTCGTGACGCCGCGCGCTTGTATCGGGTCTATTACGCCAAGAGCGCGATCGAAGGGGCCGCAGAATACACCGTCGATCATTCAGGTTTCATCTATCTGATGGATCGCGACGGCAAGTATGTCGGGTTCTTTCCGCAGATGGCCGGGCTGGGCTCTACCTGACCAGCCGACACCGAATGCGCTCGAAATCATTCCCCGTCATCGGCTGTTCACCCGGCCGACCCCGGCGGTTCCGCCCCCGCTGGGCACGCCCCCCGGGCCTAGCCGGGGTGTCATTCGAAGTTGCGCGGTGCCATTCGTTCTTGCGCGCTACAACAACGATCGCCCTTGGCATTGATTTGCCCGACGGCGCAAGACCCCGCGCGCAAAATATTTCTGTTTTCCGGAAATGCAACTCAGTGTATGAATGGCCCGTCTCACCCGCCTGAGGGGCGCTTCGCGATCGTCACGAGTGTTGGGTTGGGATGCGGTGGACGCCGATGTCACGGCTGACGAGCGTGGCAGATAGCGGACGGTGAAATCGTGCAGGCCTGACGCCCTAGTGGCAGGTGTCTCCTTTGCAAAGCGCGAAGCGCTTTTGCAAAGACGGTGACAACAAAGCCCAGTCTCGCCGGGGAGAGCACGTATAAGCCGTAAACCATCGCGCAGGGAAAGCCGGATTGCTCCGGTTACACCTGTGGTCCTACCTCCCGAGCTTTCCATTTGCTCGGGACCCATGGGTGCGATCGGCACCCGGCTTTCCCTGCGCCCTCTGCTCTCTAGGAGAGGGACAACGAGATGCAGAACTCGGACAGATGATGTCGCGAGGGAGCGGAATCATGTTTGCCGGCATTGCGAGCCGGCGGACGCAATCGATCTCGCCGCGCGGCTGTCGCGCCGGAGGGCTTTCGAGCGAAGTGGATGCCGGTTCGCGCCAGGCCACGCGACAGACTAGGATTTGGGGTTTCGTTGCGCTTCCATCGGACCGGAGCTCTCGATCGGCTCGTAATTTTCCGTGAGGCAGTTGTCGTCGGCGTCCACGAGCCGGCGATCCTGGATCGTGCCGCCGTCGATGAAGATGCGGTAGGTCTGGGTGCCGAGCGGCTTGCCGATCACCGATGTCAGCTCGGCGCGCACGCAGGCGGTCCAGCCGGGGCCGCGCGGATCGTGCAGCGGCGCCGAGACCCTGACATGGGTCGGCTGCGAGCCCGCGGCGAACACCGAATCCAGCTTCGTGCCGACCAACTGTTTGATATCCGGCGGCGTTTCGAGCGGCGCTGGATCGGAGGCCTTGGCTTTCAAGAACTCCGGCCACACCGCGTGGCTATCAGCCAGACCGCAGCCGCTCAAGGTCAACATGGCGCCGGTCAGCAGCGCCGCTATGGAAATACGTTCCTGTCCCATGGAAGTTACTTAATGTACCGCCGCCAAGATTGCGCCCCCTGGAGGCGCTGAATTCGCTTCACGGGTGCGCTTGTCGATCAACAAATGTCGATGGGCAAGTTATTCTTAAGGTCCGGTGTTGCCGGATGTTTCTGCGCGGGGATGGGTTGACATGAAGAGCTTCACGGTGGCTGCGGTCATTCTTGCGCTGATCGCGACGCCTGCGTTGGCGCAGGGCCGGCGGGGACATCAGCAGGACAAGACGACCGAAAAGAAGCCGCAGATCGACGAGAAGGCCTACAAGGCCGCGCTCGACCGGATTCCCGAGCCCAAGGAGAAATACGATCCGTGGGGCGTCACCAAGCCGGCCAATACCGCCAGGAAGCCGAAGTGATTCCGTTACGGTCCGCCGTCGGTCGCTGCGACAATTCGACTGTTGAGAACGCCGGCCAGACAGCGCACGGCCGGTCGTCATGAACCTTCGCGTGGAGATTCCGACCTATTCTTGACGTTGTCGTCGGAGGTCACCATGCTTCGCCGCTCACTCCTCAGCCTGATTATTCCCGTCTCGATCCTGCTCAGCAGCACCGCGTCCTTCGCGGAGAGCCGCCTTGCGCTGGTCATCGGGCAATCGGCCTACAAATCGGTTCCTGCGTTGCCCAATCCGGCCAATGACGCCAAGGCTGTGACCCAGATGCTGACCGAGTCCGGATTTACCGTGACATCGGCATCCGACCTTTCGCAGGATGAGATGCGGGCAAAAATCAGTGACTTCGCTGGCGAGGTCGCCGCAAGGGGCGCCGACACGGTGGCGCTCGTGTTCTATGCCGGCCACGGCCTGCAGATCGACGGCGAGAACTACCTGATCCCGGTCGATATCGATCCGAAGCGCGAGGCCGACATCCCGATCCAGGCCGTCCGCCTCAACGACATCCTGAACACGCTGACCTCGGTGCCGAGCCGGATGCGCATCCTGCTGCTCGATGCCTGCCGCAACAATCCGTTCCCCGAGCTCAGCAAGACCGCGGGCCATGGGCTTGCGATCATCGATGCCAAGGTCGGCGCGCCCGGGACCTTCGTGTCGTTCTCGACCTCGCCGGGCGCCGAGGCCGAGGACGGCAGCGGCAGCAACAGCCCCTACACGACGGCCTTGCTGGCGACGGCGAAAGAGCCCGGCATTCCGATCGAGGATACGTTCAAGCGTGTGCGTCTTGCCGTGAACAAGGCGACCGACGGCCGGCAGACGCCGTGGGATTCTTCGTCGCTCACCGAGGATTTCCGCTTCACGGCCGGTGCGGCGACGCCGCCGCTCGCGGATGCGCCAAAGCCGGCAGCGACGAAGCCAGAAGCGACGAAGCGCACCGTCGCGGACTGGAAGCGCGAATTGCGGGGCAAGCCGGTCGAGGCCGCGAACGAGCTGATCGTCGTCGACGGCACCGACGAGGCCTATGAGGCATTCGTCGCGCTCTATGCCGGCACGCCGCGCGGCCTGCAGGCGCGCGACTGGCTCGATCGCCATCGCCGCATGGTCGCCTGGAATAATGCCGTTCTCGCCAACACGGCCGCGGCCTATCGCGCGTTCCTCGCGCAGTATCCCGACAGCGATCTGACCGCAACCGCGCGCAAGTTGATCGAGCGGCTGCGCTACCGTCCCGACGCCGTGGCCGCCGCGACCAATGTCGCGCTGGCCGGGCCGACCTGTCCCTGCAACGCGGCGCCGCCGCAGCCGAAGAAGGCCGACGCCGTGACGAAGAAGCGCGCGGATCGCGAACCTCCGCCGCGTTCGCGGAAGAAACGCTATGTGGATGACGGTGACGTCGTCGTGGTGCGCGAGCCACCTCCGCCCGTCGTGTACGCGCCTGTGGGACCGCCGATTGGCGTCGGCATCGGAATTGGCATCGGTGGCGGTTATGGCCGCTATGGCGGCGGAGGTGTTCGCAGGGGTGGATACTGACGCGCTGATGGCTTAAATCCTCCAGCGCACGAGATGCGACAAATCGGTCAACGATCGCATCGGCCGGAGGGTGCGATGCGATCGCTGTTTCGCCTGCTTGCGCTGCTGTTGCTTGTCGCATCACCCGCGCTGGCCTGGGAGCATTGGGGCGGCGACCGCGGCGGCACGCGATTCTCGCCGCTGACGCAGATCACGCCTGATAATGTCGGCAGCCTCGTGCGCGCCTGGGAGTTTCGCACCGGCGATCTCGAGAGGCGCCCGCACGATGTGATGAAGCGCACCAAGTTTGAGGCGACGCCGCTGTTCGTCGAGGATAGCGTGATCTTCTGCACGCCGTTCAACGAAGTGATTGCGCTCGATCCCGGCACGGGCGCACAGAAATGGCGCTTCGACCCCAAGATCAGCATCACGCAGCGGCCGGCCAACCGCTTCGTCTGCCGCGGCGTCGCCTATTGGGTCGACGATCATGCACCTGACGGCGTCGCCTGCCGCTCGCGGATCTTCACCGGCACCAACGATGTGCGCCTGATCGCGCTCGACGCCAGGACCGGCAAGCCTTGCGCCGACTTCGGGACCGGTGGCGAGATCCGGATCGACGCCGGGATGAAGCTGGGATGGCCCGGTGAATTCCAGATCACGTCGGCCCCGGTGACGGGGCGCGGCGTGGTCGTGGTGGGATCGGCGATCGCGGACAACCGAAGGGTCGACGCGCCGGTCGGCGCGGTCCGCGCCTATGACGCGCGGACCGGGCAGCCGCGCTGGAGCTTCGATCCGCTGATGCATGACGGCATCGCCGCCGGCCACAGCAATGTCTGGGCGCCGATGTCGGTGGACGAGGCGCGCGGCCTGGTGTTCCTGCCGACGACGTCACCCAGTCCTGATTTCTGGGGTGGCGAGCGCCCGGGCAACGACGAGCACGCCAACTCGGTGGTGGCGCTGAAGATCGAGACTGGCGAGCTCGTCTGGGCGTTCCAGACCGTTCATCACGACGTCTGGGACTACGACCTGCCGGCGCAGCCCACGCTGGCGCGGATCGACACCGGCGCTGGTCTGCGCGATGTCGTGATCCAGCCGACCAAGCAGGGTTTTGTGTTCGTGCTCGACCGCGACACCGGCAAGCCGGTCTGGCCGGTCGAGGAGCGCGCGGTGCCGCAGGACAGCGCGGAGGGCGAGCGGCTGTCGCCGACGCAGCCGTTTCCGACCCACGTGCCACCGCTGCTGCCGCAGCATATCTCCGCCGCCGATGCGTTCAGCCTGATGCCGGGTCTTGGCGGCGCTTGCGAAAAGCTGCTCGCCCAATCCCGCAACGAGGGCCTCTACACGCCGCCATCGACGCTGGGCACGGTGGTCTATCCGATGACCGGCGGCGGTGTGAACTGGGGCAGCGCGGCCTTCGATCCCGTTCATCAGATCCTCTATGCCAACACCAGCCACGCCGTGCATATCGTCAAGCTGATCCCGCGCGACGAGGCGAAGGGCTTCAATCCGCCGCCGGGTCATGACTTCGGCCGCCAGGAGGGGACACCATTTGCGATGTCACGGGCGCTTGCGATGTCGCCGCTCGGCCTGCTCTGCAACAAGCCGCCATGGGGCGAGATGGTGGCCGTCGACCTGAAGGCCGGCAAGATCCTGTGGCATTCGACGGTCGGCACCAGCGAGGATCTCGCGCCGCTCGGCCTCGCATTCCATTGGGGCACACCGCTGGTGAACGGCGTGGTGATCACCGCGGGCGGGCTGGTCTTCACCGGCGCGATGGACGCCTATCTGCGCGCGTTCGATGCCAGGTCGGGCCGGGAGCTGTGGCAGGGCCGCCTGCCGGTGCCAGGCGTGGCCAATCCCATGACCTATCTCTGGAAGGGCGAGCAATATGTCGCAATCGGCGCTGGCGGCCATTCCGAAGCCGGCACCTCGATCGGCGACAGCGTGGTGGCGTTCCGCCTGCCGCGCGGGGGCGAGGGGCCTTCGCTGTGGTCGCGGATGATCGATCGTCCGGGCGGGCGATTTGCGGCCAAGGCGGCTGCGGCCGTTGTCGTGCTCATCGCACTCGTCGCGCTGCTGTGGCGCTGGCGGCGGAGGCGTCGCGTGAGGGCCGCATAGCCGAGGTCGGGCGCATGACACTCCCCGCGAGCCAGTACCTAGCCCGGCAGCATCGCGAATGCACTCGACACCATGGCCACCGGCTTGTTGTCGGTGGCGGAGAGAAGCGTGACGCGGCCGAAGCTCATGGTGCGGCCGAGCCGGACCACGCGCGCATCGGCGAGCACGTCGGACGCAGTCACCGCGCGCATGAAATGGCTGGTCTGGTCGACCGTCGTCATCGGGCGGTAGGCCTTGTTGGCGGCGAGGTTGGCCAGCACCATCGCGGTGTCGGCAAACGCCATCAAAGCCTGGCCGCAGACGATGCCTCCGGTGCGGCAGAGCCGTTCGGAGAACGGCATGCGCAGCACCGCGCCGGGCTGCCAGTCGGCGGCACTGCCTGAAGGCGGCGCGAAGTCGAACTGCTCGATCGACAGATTGAGATCCTGCACCCACGGCGCAAACACGTCGCCGAGCAGGCGCCGCGCATCGTCGATCCCGAACTCTCCGGCTTGCTGCTGCATGATGTCCCGTTTCCTCTCCAGATGGCTATCTCGTTCTAGTCGCGAGTCACATGAACGCGCGGCGTCTCGCCGCGATTCCACTTGCCGCCGATCGCCCGCTCGATCTGGGCGGCGAGCTGCAACAGGAGCCCATCATTGGCCTGCTTCGCAATCGCCTGGATGCCGAGCGGCAGGCCATGCTCGTTGGTGGCAAGCGGCAGCGAGATCGCGGGGATGCCGCAGAGATTGGCGAGCGGCGTGAACGCGAAGTTGCGCCAGAGATTGGCGAACCAGTCCAGCACCGACGGATTGTCGCTGATCGTAAGAAATTCGGTCGTGCCGATCCTTGGTGTCGGCAGTGCCGTGATCGGCGTCAGGATGATGTCCCAATCCTCGAAGAAGGTGCCGAAGCCGCGTGATGTCGTGTTGAAGGTGGCTTGCATCCGGGCGCGATCGGCAAAGCTGGTGTGCCGGCCGTGCTCCCAGATCCGGATGTTGATCGGCTCGATCAGGTCCGCCGGCGGCTGCTGCAGGCCGCGCGCGGCGAGCATGTTGCTGATCACGACGGCGAAGTTGCTGATGTAGCAGGTGGTCTGCGCCGCGAAGGCCTCTCGGTAATCGACCGACGGCAACGCGTAGTCGACCTGATGGCCGAGGCCTTCGAGGAAGCGTCCGACCCGCTCGAGCTCGGCTGCGATATGCGGCGTCGCGCGATGGTCGCCCCATTGGTGCGACAGCGCGATCTTCAGCCGTGCCGGATCGCGGGCAATGGTCGCGGTGTACGGCTCGGGCACCGTCCAGAACGGCATGAACTCGCCCGGACCGGGGCCGCGGCAGGCATCGACAAAGGCCGCGGTGTCGCGCACCGAGCGCGACTGGCAGCCCTGGATCGAGACCAGCCCGGTGAGGTCCGAGAGATGCGGCGCCAGCGAGAACACGCCGCGCGAGACCTTCAGGCCAATGTTGCCGTTCACGCCTGCCGGAATGCGGATCGATCCGCCGCCGTCGGTCGCATGCGCGATCGGGACGGCGCCGGCCGCCACCATCGCCGCGCTGCCGGCCGACGAGCCGCAGGTGGTGTAATCTGTGTTCCAGGGATTGCGCGTGACATAGACCGCGGGGTTCTCGGCCGAGCTGCAGACGCCGAACTCCGGCGTGGTAGTGCGCCCGATCAGGTTGAGACCGGCCTTGCGCATCTTCGACGTCAGGAAGGTGTCTTCCGCGGCGCGATTGCCGCGCATCATCAGCGAGCCCATTTCCTGCAGGCGGCCCTTCAGCGTTGGGCCGAGGTCCTTCATCAGGAAGGGCAGGCCGGCGAACGGGCCGTCGAGATCGGCGCCGTCGCGCGCCGGGTCGGCAATCACGTCATCGAACAGTTCGACCACGCCTGAGAGTGCAGGATCGACCCTGGCGACGGCGGCGGCGGCCTGGGCCGCCAATTCCCGGGGCGTCAGCTCACCCGTCTTGACGCGGGCGGCGAGTGCCGTTCCATCGTGCTGCGCCCATTCGTCCCAGCCCATCGCCAAAGTCATGTTGTCGATTCCTTTTCTGCTTTGTTTCGCACTGTAAATTGAGCGGGCGTCGGGTCAAACCATCCGCAGCGTGTGGCGGCGCAGGAGCGGCGCGCTGCGCCCGCCGGCTTGAAAATGCCCCAGTTTTGGGGCCTATTGCCGCCGTCAGGGGATGGGGCCGCTCATGTTCCGCAGATTGGTGATGCTGGGCAGCGTGATCGCGATCGGGCTTGCGCTCAGTGGCTGCACGAAGTGCGGACCGATCTGGGATGACTGGGTGCAGTCGCCGAAATCCTGCAAGTCGGACAATCTCTAGAGGGCATGAGAGGTCCGCCGCAGGCGCGCTTGGCGGCGCCTTTTCTGCGGTGATATACCGCTGACGACAATGCGAGGGAGCGTTCTCATGCGAGTTTTGTGCGCGGTTGGGGTCGCGGTGCTGCTGTCGGCGCCGGCCTATGCGCAGATGCCCAACATCAACCTGATGCCCGAGGTCAAGAGCAAGACCCAGGAAGAAAAGGATCAGGACGCGGCCAACGACAAGGCTTACAAGGACTCGCTCAGCAAGATCCCGGACGCCAAGACGTCGTCCGATCCCTGGGGTGCGGTGCGCAGCGATGCGCCCAAGGCGGCCGCCCGTCCCGCCAAGCCGAAGGCCAAGACCGGCAGCACGGCGCAGCGCGGCCAGTAGCGCACGACCACCCGGCATCGATCATCTCGCGGACTCGGATTCCATCGGCGCCATCCCTATATTGGGAAGGTCGTCAGATGGTCTGGAGTTGCGACAATGGCCTTTCGCCCGCGCGATCTTGCCAGCCGAATGGCCGAGCGGCGGAAGCCGCAGGACGGCTATGTGCGCGAGACCTTCACCTTGCCACGCGACGAGGCGCGGTTGCGGGCGCGCGACTTTCTCGCGCGCTACCCGAAGGCCGCCTATATGAGCGCCGTCGAAAGCTGGCGTGAGCTGCCCGGTGGCGACATCGAGTTCACGATGCGGCGGCTTGCGAGCGCGGACTAGGTCCTGATGCGGCTACGGGAATCCGGCATGCGTCGTCGGTCAAGTTGATCTCGGCACGAGTGTGTCTCATCGGTTCGTTCGGGAAGGTGCTGCGGTCTTGTCCGGATCGCGCTTAATCCGTATCGCCGCGTCCACGAGGCCGGTCCTGCCCGATCTTCTTCAGCTCGCGGTCGATCCGCAACTGCACGCGGCGGATCGCCAATAGATTGAGATTTGTCTCGGTCCTGCCGGTGAAGACCTGATCGCCGATCTGGAAGCGCCATGTCCAGACGCCGGCCGCAACCTCGGTGACGCTGAATTCGACGCCCTTGTGGATCATTGATGGAGCTCCGCGGAAATCAAAGGCGGGCGCTTAAACAATTGGTTGTATTAATAAATAAAGCTCGTCAGACGCGCATTGCGGCGCGTTGCCCCAAGTTCGGATTTCAGTTTTGTAGCGGACCTTCGCGGGGATCCGTCCGCTAGCGGTCGCCCGCGCGTCCAGGGGGCTCGCAATTCGCGCGCAGGCACGGTCGAGCGACATTGTCCGGGCACTTGCTGTGACGAACACCGATGGAACCGGTGTGTTCCCTTGAAGGCTACGCACATTTTTCAGGAGTAGGAGGCGTACCAAGGTAGTACGTGCAAATACGGATCGATGCCTCAACCAGATTTCCGAAAACGGGCTGGAGTGGGTTCGGGATGCATTTTCGGCTGCTCATTAAGGGTTTGATTTATAGAGATAACATATGTTCTAGGCGAGGCCGTGTTGCCTCAGGAACTTTGTTCTGCCCGGAGAACTACGGACCTTGACGTGGCCCTCGTTGCCGGATCGTGCGCTGTCTGCGATACCGGGAGCTTCGGATGCACAAGCTAATGCGGGAACCGCAAGCGACCGCGCAGCATCAACGATGTCTTCTGTGCTAGCCGCGGATCAGGCGACGGCGCCAGCACAGGTCCCGATGGTGTCCAAGGGCGCCAGGCGATTTCGTTTCAACCCAACGCCGCCCGCTTGAAATACGTGCGAGCGGCGTCGGCTCTAGCCCCAGGAAGGTTGCTGCAAAATCCTGGCCCACATAAGTCTGCACGATGTGCCAAAAAGGTTCATGTGTTTGGGCCCGTATGATTACGGGGTTCGCGTGAATTTCCAAAGATTGGATTGGGAGAACATTTGCTAGCCATCTCAGCAGGACTACTCGGAACGCTGCTAAGTCGTGGTTTTCCTTCGGTTTAAACCGAATTAGGCCGCTCCCAAAATCAACCTGGGCCAAGGGGGATAAACAGGCCAGCGCTCAGGCATCGGTGCTGTCCCGATTAGGACACGCGCCGCGGGAAGCTAGGACACCTACCAATTGAGGTAACCCGGGAGGGCATCTCCGTTGCCAGCCTTTCCCGGTACTGTGAATGGCGCTCCGGTGGAGCGCAATGGTGGGACGGCTCCGGCGCGTGCCGCCAAGCCCCGGAAGGTGCGCCGGGGCCGTTTCGAAGGATCGCAACACAACGCCGCCCGCTTGAAATACATACGGGCGGCGTCTGCTCTAGCCCCAGGAGGGTCGTGGCAAAATCCTGACCTCTATGAGTCTGCACGAAGCGGGCCAAAGGTTCATGACATCGCGCCCCGTATGATTACGGGCACGGGTAGGAACGAACGACATCGCCCCGGATTGGGGTCTCACTTCGAGTGAGTTTCCGCCCTTCGGCCTCGGCGCAGCAACCGCGCTGGGGCCGCTTCTTTTGGGCGAGCGCGGAGGCGAATTGGGCAAGTCGTAAATCCCAGCCGTTTTGATGATCCCAGAGGCCAGCCAGATCAAATTCGGCGCGGGCTTCGTCAATTGGGATTTCGAATTGAAATTGGACCGCATCCATCCGCGTTACGACGGAATGCTGCCATTGCCGTTTAAGGAAGGGGCCGCCAACTGAGGCCGCCTCATACTCCGAAAGAGCGTCTGATCTGAATCATCATACGCTGGAGCGCGTCGGTATATTGACCATCAGCGAATTGCTGGTCGATTACGTAGAGGGCCAGAATGACGCCCAGGGCAATCAATATGCCTTTCATCAGATGCTCCCACACCTGAAATATCGGGCATCCTATCGGTTGCTGGACGGAGGCACCTCCGGAGAACTCCGGACAGAACAACTTTTTACGCCGTAAAATTTTTTGTGGTCGGAACGTTCTTTGACCTCTCAGTAATCCTACTGAGAACGCGGCCTAACCAATTCAGGCCACTGCGAAAATCAAACTAGGCCACTAGAGCCGGAAGCAGGCCAGCGCCACGCGCACAGAAAGAACATATTGCGAACATGGAACAAACGTGGTACGCAGTTCCCAGCAACAACGCATTCCGTCTGATCTTATCGCCGTTTGTCCCGCTAGCGAATCCCCGCCATAAGGAGCACATCCCAAATGTCCGCCACTGCACTGCGTATCGTCGAAGGATCCTCCATGGACAAGTCCAAGGCCCTCTCAGCCGCGCTCTCCCAGATCGAGCGCCAGTTCGGCAAGGGCTCGGTGATGAAGCTCGGCAAGAACGACCGCTCGATGGATGTCGAGACGGTGTCGTCGGGGTCGCTCGGACTCGACATCGCGCTCGGCGTCGGCGGTCTGCCGAAGGGCCGCATCGTCGAGATCTACGGGCCGGAATCCTCGGGCAAGACCACGCTGGCGCTGCACACGGTCGCGGAAGGCCAGAAGAAGGGCGGCATCTGCGCCTTCATCGACGCCGAACACGCGCTCGATCCGGTCTATGCGCGCAAGCTCGGCGTCAACATCGACGAGCTCTTGATCTCGCAGCCGGACACCGGCGAGCAGGCGCTGGAAATCGCCGACACGCTGGTGCGCTCCGGCGCGGTCGACGTGCTGGTGATCGACTCGGTCGCGGCGCTGGTGCCGAAGGCCGAGCTCGAGGGTGAGATGGGCGATGCGCTGCCGGGCCTCCAGGCGCGGCTGATGAGCCAGGCGCTGCGCAAGCTCACCGCCTCGATCAACAAGTCCAACACCATGGTGATCTTCATCAACCAGATCCGGATGAAGATCGGTGTGATGTACGGCTCGCCGGAAACCACCACGGGCGGCAATGCGCTGAAGTTTTACGCCTCCGTCCGGCTCGACATCCGCCGCATCGGCGCGATCAAGGAGCGTGACGAGGTCGTCGGCAACACCACTCGCGTCAAGGTGGTGAAGAACAAGCTGGCGCCGCCCTTCAAGCAGGTCGAGTTCGACATCATGTACGGCGAGGGCGTCTCCAAGATGGGCGAGATCCTCGACCTCGGCGTCAAGGCCGGCCTCGTCGAGAAGTCGGGTGCCTGGTTCTCCTATGACAGCCAGCGGCTCGGCCAGGGACGCGAGAACGCCAAGGCGTTCCTGCGCTCGAACCCCGACATCACCACCAAGATCGAAGCCGCGATCCGGCAGAACTCCGGGCTGATCTCCGAGCAGATCCTCGCCGGCACGCCCGAGCGCGACGCCGACGGCGAAGAGCCGACGGAGGAGTAAGCCTCAAGGCTTGAATGATTTCGCTGCAAGCGGGCGCTGAGGACGTTGAGTTGCCGACGTCTTCGACGCCCGTTTCGCTTTGTGCGTTCGCTGAGTGAATGACCGATGAAGCGTCTGATACTGACCGGCTGGCTGACCCCGGAGTTCACCAAGTCGGGTTTCGCCGATCTGGCGGTCGATTTTACGTTCCGCTTCGTTTGGGGGCCGCTGCCATCTCCAGGCGAACTCGCAGCCTATCTCGGTGCGCGCACACCCGATCTCCGTCCAGGCTTCCATTGGTCGGATTTTGCCAGTCGATGGAATGAGCGCAACGAAAGTGCCAGGAACCTCAGCTTGGCGAGCGCCTGCCAACAGTATGAGACAGTCGAACTTTGGTTCGATATGGACCCCAAGGCTCAGTTGCAACTGGTCTGGCTGCTCGATTATTTCCGGTCCCATCCGCAAGCTGCGACCAAGTTGAGATTGTGCCTGGTCGATTCGGAGATGATAGGGCTTCGCCCGGGTGCACTCGACAATTGGCGACCGCCGGTCGTTGACGTTACCGAAATAGAGCTCGCGACAGCGCGTGCGGCATGGCACGCATATCGGGCGGCGACGCCGGAAGGCTGCTTTGATCTACTCGGTCGGGATTTGAGCGCATTGCCATTGCTCAAGCCGGCTTTGATCGATCTGCTCGCCGAACTGCCGTCGCCGTCAACAGGACTTGGCGCCACGGAAATGCGGATGCTCGAGATGGTCGCGAGAGGATACTCGCTAACGAACGCGCTCTTCTATCTTGAGAGCTTGCGCCAGACTCGCATCTTCAACGAGAACGAGCTTGGTTATCTGCTTGACGGACTTGCTCTCGGCTCGCGACCAGCCGTGGCGGGCCTTGATGACGAATTGCGCACCCTTGATAGGGACGCGCTGCGGGCTCGCTTGTTCGCGTATCGCCGAAGCGAGCTTTCTCTAACGAAGTTCGGTCAGAGGGTCATCGCGCACAAGGAAGATTTCAGCAGCCATAATCCGATCGATCGCTGGTGGGGCGGCACGCACCTCACCAACGATAATCTCTGGCGTTGGGCTCCGACGCTGATCAAGCCGTAACCCGCTCAACCCTGCGCGAGCGCCTTCTCTCGGCTTGCAATCAGCGCCCGCAGATCCTCCGTCACGGCGACCGATTGATGCGTCTTCTGATCGGTCGCCACCCACACGATCTCGCCCGTCGCGCGCAGATCGTCCGTGCCCTTGGCGAAGATCGCGAGCGCCAGCGTGATCGAGGAACGGCCGATCCGCGCGACCCGCACGCAGACATCGATGTCCTCGTCGAACCGGATCGGCGCCTTGTACTCGACCACCGACCTCACCGTGTGAAAATCGATGCTGGTCCTCGCCACTTCACCGAGGTAGTCGTAGCCGAGGGCGCGAAAATACTCTGTTATCGCGGTGTCGAAGTAGGTCAAGTAGTGAGCGTTGAACACCACGGCCTGTGCGTCGACTTCGGAATAGCGGACGCGAAACGGGAAATGGAACCAGAAATCCTGGCGCATGAATCCTCCTGCTACGAGCGGCCTTCTTATGAGCCATCGTTGGTCCCGCAATCAGCCCGCGTGAATAGCTGCCGCGACACGGGGGGCAGTTCGGGGCGAGACGACAGGTTCTTCTCGTTGAAGATGGCGGGTTGGGCCGCTGGGCCCAACCCATGCTTCGATATCCGGAGCACACGTGGTGCGGGTCCGGATCGATGTCGCTATTCCGCCGCCTGCGCGTAGTCCTCGACCGGCGGGCACGAGCACACCAGGTTGCGATCACCGTAGACGTTGTCGACGCGGCCAACCGGGCTCCAGTATTTGTCCGATCGCGACACGCCGTCCGGGAAGCAGCCCTCGGTGCGGGTGTAGGCCCTGTTCCAGGCATCGTCGGCGATGTCGTGGACGGTGTGCGGTGCGTTACGCAACGGCGAGGCCTCGACCTTGAAGCGGCCCTTCTCGATCTCGGCGATCTCGTTGCGGATCGCGATCATGGCGTCGCAGAAGCGGTCGATCTCGATCTTCGACTCCGATTCCGTCGGCTCGATCATCAGCGTGCCCGCGACCGGGAAGCTCATGGTCGGCGCATGGAAGCCGTAGTCGATCAGCCGCTTGGCGATGTCGTCGACGGTGACACCGGCGCTCGTCTTCAGCGGCCGCGGGTCGACGATGCACTCATGCGCGACGCGGCCGCGCGCGTTGCGATACAGCACCGGGAAGTGCGGCTGCAGCCGTGCGGCAATGTAGTTCGCATTAAGGATCGCGATCTCGGTCGCCCGCGTCAGACCTTCGCCGCCCATCATCAGGATGTAGATGTAGGAGATCGTCAGGATCGACGCCGAGCCGAACGGCGCGGCCGACACCGGGCCGATCGGATGCGCAGTCGCGCCGTCGGTCGCGGGATGGCCGGGCAGATACGGCGCCAGATGCGCCTTCACGCCGATCGGGCCCATGCCGGGGCCGCCGCCGCCATGCGGGATGCAGAAGGTCTTGTGCAGATTGAGATGGCTGACATCGGCGCCGTAATCGCCGGGCCGGGAGAGCCCGACCTGCGCGTTCATGTTGGCACCGTCGAGATAGACCTGTCCGCCATGCGCGTGAACGATGTCGCAGATCTCGCTGATATGCTCCTCGAACACGCCATGGGTCGAGGGATAGGTGATCATCACAGCGGCAAGGTTCTTCGAATGCTTCTCGGCCTTGGCGTGGAGGTCATTGACATCGACGTCGCCTCTGATGTCGCAGGCCACCACCACGACGTCCATGCCGACCATCGCAGCGGATGCCGGATTGGTGCCGTGCGCCGAGGAGGGGATCAGGCAGACCTTGCGGTGCGGCTCGCCGCGCGCAAGGTGATAACCCCGGATTGCGAGAAGTCCGGCATATTCGCCCTGCGCGCCGGAATTCGGCTGCAGCGAGACCGCATCATAGCCGGTGATGTCGCACAGCCACTTTTCCAGCCGCTTGAACAGCGCGTGATAGCCCTTGGCCTGGTCCGCCGGCGCGAACGGATGCAGATTGCCGAACGCCGGCCAGGTCAGCGGAATCATCTCCGTGGTGGCGTTGAGCTTCATCGTGCACGAGCCGAGCGGGATCATCGCGCGGTCGAGCGCGAGGTCGCGGTCGGCAAGCTTGCGCATGTAGCGCAACAGCTCGGTCTCCGAGCGATGCGTGTTGAACACGGGATGGGTGAGGAAGGCGCTGGTGCGCTTCAGATCCTTCGGCAGTGCCTCGCGCGCGCTGCTCTCGATATCCGCATAGCTGAGCTTGCCCCCGAACACGTGCCAAACGGCCTCGATGGTCTCGGGCGTCGTGGTCTCGTCGACCGCGATGCCGAGCGTGGTCTCGCCGATGCGCAGATTGATCCGCTCCGCGAGCGCGCGGGCGATGAGCTCATTCTGCTTCGCGCCGACCTCAATGGTGAGGGTATCGAAGAACGCCTCGCTCGTCGGCGCGAAGCCGAGCTTGCGCAGGCCCGCGGCGAGCGCCGTGGCGCGGCGATGCACTGACCGCGCGATGTGCATCAGGCCCTCGGGGCCGTGGTAGACCGCGTACATCGAGGCGATCACCGCAAGCAGCACCTGCGCGGTGCAAATGTTGGAGGTCGCCTTCTCGCGGCGAATGTGTTGCTCGCGGGTCTGCAAGGCGAGCCGGTAGGCAGGCAGCCCGCGCGAGTCCACCGACAGGCCGACGATGCGGCCCGGCAGCGAGCGTTTCAACGTGTCGCGCACCGCCATGTAGGCCGCGTGCGGGCCACCGTAACCCATCGGCACGCCGAAGCGCTGCGCCGAGCCGACCGCGATGTCGGCGCCGAGCTCGCCGGGCGAGGTGAGCAAGGCCAGCGACAGCAGGTCGGCTGCGACGATGGCGAGCGCGCCCTTTGCGCGCAGCGACGCGATCGCGGGCCGGAGATCGCGCACCGCGCCCGACGTGCCGGGATATTGCAGCAACGCGCCGAGCACATCGGCCTTGTCGAGCTCGGTCAGGGGATCGCCGACGATCAGGGCCCAGCCCAACGGCGCGGCGCGGGTGCGCATCACAGCCAGCGTCTGCGGATGCACGTCCTTGTCGACGAAGAAGGCCTTCGCCTTCACCTGCGAGTGGCGCTCGGCGAGCGCCATCGCTTCCGCCGCCGCGGTCGCCTCGTCGAGCAGCGAGGCGTTGGCGACGTCGAGCCCGGTGAGATCGCAGATCATGGTCTGGAAGTTGAACAGCGCTTCCAGCCGACCCTGGCTGATCTCCGGCTGATACGGCGTGTAGGCCGTGTACCAGGCCGGGTTCTCCAGGATGTTGCGCTGGATCACGGTGGGTAGGATGGTGCCGTAATAGCCTTGGCCGATCAGCGAGGTGAAGGTCTGGTTTTGCGCCGCGAGCTCGCTCATATGCGCCAGCGCCTCGGGCTCGCTCAGCGCGCGCCCGAGATCGAGCGGCGCCTTTTGCCGGATCGACGGCGGCAGCGTCTCGTTCATCAGCGCCTGCAGGCTCGAGGCGCCGACGGTTTCCAGCATCGCGTCGATGTCGCGGGGCGACGGGCCGATGTGGCGGCGCACGAAATCGGTGGCGGCTTCATTGGTCGGCTTGAAGGGCGCGTTCATGGAGAATCCTCTCTGTTCGCCGTCATGCCCCGCGAAGGCAGGGGCATCCAGTACGCCGGGACATCAGCGATCGAGCCGAAGGGCCGCGGCGTACTCGGTCGCCCGGTCAAGCCGGGCGATGACAGTGAGTGCGTGGTCGCGAATGTTGTCATTCTCTCAGGCCGTGTGCGCGGCGTAGGCGGCCTCGTCCATCAGGCCGCCTAGCTCGCTCTTGTCGGCAATCTTCAGCTTGAAGAACCAGGCCTTGCCGCCGGCATCCGAATTGACCAGCGCGGGGTCGGCCGCGAGCGCCTCGTTGACCTCGATCACCTCGCCGGTGATCGGCGCGTAGACGTCGGAGGCGGCCTTGACGGATTCGACGACGGCGGCGGCCTCGGCCTTCTTCAGGCTGCGGCCGACCTTGGGCAATTCGACGAACACGACGTCGCCGAGCTGCGATTGCGCATAGTCGGTGATGCCGACGGTGGCGACGTCGCCCTCGATGCGGAGCCACTCGTGATCGGAGGTGTAGAGCGTCGTCATGGATGTCCTCTAGCGTTTATAGGTGTTGGGGACGAAGGGCGTGGCGGCGACCTTGAGCGGCAGCCGCTGACCGCGCACTTCGGCGAAAACGGTGGTGCCGATGGCGGAAAGGGCGGTGGGCAGGTAGCCCATTGCAACAGGTGCATTGAGGCTCGGGCCGAAGCCGCCCGAGGTGACCTTGCCGATCTGCTCGCTCGAACTGGCATCGGCGAACAGCGCGGCACCCTCACGCACCGGGGCGCGGCCGTCCGGCTTGAGGCCGACGCGCCGGCGCGATGCGCCTTGCGCGAACTGCGCGAGGATCTTGTCCGCTCCCGGAAAGCCGCCGGCGCGGGCGCCGCCGCTGCGGCGGACCTTCTGCACCGACCATTCCAGCGCGCCCTCGACCGGGGTTGTCGTGGTGTCGATGTCATGGCCATAGAGGCAGAGCCCGGCCTCGAGCCGCAGGCTGTCGCGCGCGCCGAGCCCGATCGGCAGCACGTCGGGATTGTCGAGCAGGGCGGTGACCAGCGCCTCGGCCTTGTCGGCGGGCACCGAAATCTCAAAACCGTCTTCGCCGGTGTAGCCGGAGCGCGAGACGAAACAGTCGACGTCACTGAGGCGGCGCGGCCCGGCGTCCATGAACTTCATCGCCGTGACGTCGGCACAAAACGTCGCCAGCGCGGATTCTGCCTTCGGCCCCTGCAGCGCGATGAGCGCGCGATCGGCCAGCGACACGATCTCGCAGGTATCGGAGAGATGCGCGCGCAGATGGGCCTCGTCCTCGGCCTTGCAGGCGGCGTTGACCACCAGGAACAGGTGATCGCCGAAATTCGCCACCATGAGGTCGTCGAGCAGGCCGCCGTCATGGTTGGTGAACTGCGCGTAGCGCTGCCGTCCCGGCGCGATGCCCAGGATGTCCTGCGGCACCAGCTTTTCCAGCGCGAGCGCCGCGTCCGCGACCTTGCCGGATTTGGGCTTCAGCAGAAGCTGGCCCATATGGGAGACGTCGAACAGGCCCGCCTGGCTGCGGGTGTGCAGGTGTTCCTTCAGGACGCCGGCGGCATATTGCACCGGCATGTCGTAACCGGCGAACGGCACCATCTTGGCCCCACGTGCAAGGTGCAGCGCGTGCAACGGGGTCTGCTTCAGCGGGGAATTATCGGGTGCAAGCATCACAGGGCCCTCGCGGTTCCCGCCGGGGACCCATTCCCCTTGAGAAACCTGCAGAAAGCCCCATCTGTCGCTGTGCCTGAGAGTATTATCCCGTCGGCGGACGCATCAGGGTCTGGCCCGTCGGCGTCTCTTTCCAGATGTCAGATGTCACGCGGTCCTTTTGCCTGAGAGTTTCCGGGGCGGTTGCTCCTTCGGCGCCGGCAAGGCCGGTCTCTCCCGACGTGACTTAACAATAGGTAGGACAGAACCACGCCTTCGCCAAGGCTGTCAACGCGGCTCAAGGCACTATCAACGGGCTTTGTGCTCCTGCGGCAAGCCCATGATCCGCCTGCACAGTTTCTGGACACCGCGGCTGGCAATGTCTAAAAGCGTTCGGCCGGAAATTGACGTTATTTTGCGCCTGGCCGGCCCTTTTCCGATTGGATGAACATGAGCAGCGTCAACGACATCAGGTCGACATTTCTGAACTTCTTCAAGGAGAACGGCCACGAGATCGTGGCGTCGTCGCCGCTGGTTCCGCGCAATGATCCGACCTTGATGTTCACCAACGCCGGCATGGTGCAGTTCAAGAACGTCTTCACCGGCGTCGAGAAGCGGCCCTATCAGCGCGCTACCACCTCGCAGAAATGCGTGCGCGCCGGCGGCAAGCACAACGACCTCGATAATGTCGGCTACACCGCGCGCCATCTCACCTTCTTCGAGATGCTCGGCAATTTCTCGTTCGGCGACTACTTCAAGGAGCGCGCGATCGAGCTCGCCTGGAACCTGATCACCAAGGATTTCGGGCTGAAGAAGGACAAGCTGCTTGTCACCGTCTATCACACCGACGACGAGGCGGCGGGCCACTGGAAGAAGATCGCGGGCTTCTCGGACGACCGTATCATTCGCATCGCGACCTCGGACAATTTCTGGGCGATGGGCGATACCGGCCCGTGCGGTCCATGCTCCGAGATCTTCATCGATCGCGGCGAGCACATCTGGGGCGGACCTCCTGGCAGCCCGGATGAGGATGGCGATCGCTTCCTCGAGTTCTGGAACCTGGTGTTCATGCAGTTCGACCAGGTGACGAAGGAGGAGCGCGTGCCGCTGCCGCGCCCGTCGATCGACACCGGCATGGGGCTGGAGCGCATGGCCTGCATCCTGCAGGGCGTCGACAGCGTCTTCGAGACCGACCTGTTCCGCCAACTGATCGATGCCGCCGCGTCCGCGCTCGGGCACGGACCCACTGAGCGGACCGTCGCGTCGTACCGGGTGATCGCGGACCATCTGCGCTCTTCGGCGTTCCTGATCGCCGACGGCGTGCTGCCGTCGAACGAGGGCCGCGGCTATGTGCTGCGCCGGATCATGCGCCGCGCGATGCGCCACGCGCAGCTTTTGGGCGCGAGCGAGCCGCTGATGCATCGCCTGGTCTGGGCGCTCGTCCGCGAGATGGGCCAGGCCTATCCGGATCTGGTGCGCGCGGAGAAGCTGATCGAGGAGACGCTGCGGCTGGAAGAGACTCGCTTCCGCAAGACGCTGGCGCGGGGACTATCGATCCTCGACGAGAAGAGCGCGGGCCTCAAGAAGGGCGACATGTTCGACGGCGACACCGCCTTCACGCTCTACGACACCTATGGCTTCCCGCTGGACCTGACGCAGGACGCGCTGAAGTCGCGCGGCATCGGCGTCGACCAAGCGGCCTTCACCGATGCGATGAACCGGCAGCGCGAGAAGGCGCGCGCCTCCTGGGCCGGCTCGGGCGAGGCGGCGACCGAGAGCGTCTGGTTCCCGCTGCGCGAGAAGCTCGGCGCAACCGAATTCCTCGGCTACGAGACCGAGAGCGCGGAAGGCGCGGTCACCGCGCTGGTCAGGGACGGCGCCGAAGTCGACAGTCTCAAGGCGGGCGAGACCGGTGCGATCGTGCTGAACCAGACCCCGTTCTATGCGGAGTCCGGCGGCCAGGTCGGCGACACCGGCGTGCTGACCGGCGAGGGTGTCAGGTTCCGTGTCACCGACACGCAGAAGAAGGCCGGCGATCTCTTCGTGCATCTCGGCACGGTGGAGCAGGGCATCCTGAACGTCGGCACCGCGTTGCAGCTCGAGGTCGACCACGCCAGGCGTTCGTCGATCCGCGCCAACCACTCGGCGACGCATCTGTTGCATGAGGCGCTGCGCCAGGTGCTCGGCGACCACATCGCCCAGCGCGGCTCGCTGGTCACGCCCGACCGGCTGCGCTTCGACTTCGTGCATCCGAAGCAGATCACGCCCGAGGAGCTCGCCCGGATCGAGGACATCGCCAACGACGTCGTGCTGGAGAACGACGAGGTCACCACCCGCCTGATGGGGGTGGACGATGCCCGCGAGGCCGGTGCCCGCGCGCTGTTCGGCGAGAAGTACGGCGACGAGGTCCGCGTCGTCTCGATGGGCAAGGGCGCGCGCGAGTACGGCCAGAACGCGCTCGGCTGGTCGGTCGAGCTTTGCGGCGGCACCCATGTCCGCCGCACCGGCGACATCGGCCTGATCTCGGTGACGCATGAGAGCGGAATCTCGTCGGGCGTCCGCCGCATCGAGGCGCTGACCGGCCGCCATGCGCGCAGGCACGCCAACGACACCATGGCGCTGGCCAAGACGGCGGCGAACGAGCTGCGCACCACGATCGAGGACGTGCCGGCGCGCATCGCGGCGTTGATGGAGGAGCGCAAGAAGCTCGAGCGCGACCTGTCGGATGCCCGCAAGAAGCTCGCGATGGGCGGCGGCGCTGCGTCGAACGGCGCAGCCGCCGTCCGCGAGGTCGGCAACGTCAAGCTGCTGGCGCGCGCGATCGAGGGCGTCGAGACCAAGGACCTCAAGAGCCTGGTCGACGACGGCAAGAAGCAGATCGGCTCCGGCGTGGTCGCGATCGTCGGCGTCACCGAGGACGGCAAGGCCGGCATCGTGGTCGGCGTCACCGCCGATCTCACCTCGCGCTTCAACGCGGTCGAGCTGGTGCGCAAGGGCTCGGAAGCCCTCGGCGGCAAGGGCGGCGGCGGCCGGCCCGACATGGCGCAGGCCGGCGGGCCCGACGGCGCCAAGGCGAACGCGGCGCTGACGGCGATTGAACAGGCGATGGTCGGCGCCTGAGCGGGCGTCGACGGCTCAGTTCTTTCGCAGGAACACGTAGTCCACGGTGTACGGCGCGCTCTTCAGCGCGCCGGCCTTGTCGCAGGCGCCCTTGAGCTGGCCGCCCGACGTATTGATCCGCTGCACGGTGGCGACGCCGGTGAGCACGCCTTCGCCGCGGTGGGAAATCACCTCGAGCTTCAGCCAGGGAATGTCAGACGCGGTGGCGCCAGGCGCGTCGCCGGCGGTGCGGGCGGTCACGGCGCTGCCGTCCACATGCTCCCAGTTTGGCCCGGCATAATGCCGGCCGACGGTCCGGCCGTCGGCGATCAGGGTCGCTATCGGCTCTCGGAACGACCAGGCGAACTTGCCGTCGGTGACCGGCTTGCATTCGTAGACCTGCACGCCCTCGGCGTGGATGGTGAGGACGGCGGTCTCGCCCGACGTAGCGACGGCGGAGGGAAGGGGATCGGCGGCGAGCGCCGCCGACCCGGTCAGTAGCAAGGATGCGAGCGTCACGCTTTGGACCAGGGCCATGGTCACGCTCGCTGTTGCTGCCGGCAAGAGCGGCCTCAGGCCGCCATCGCCTTCACGAGGTTGTCGGAAACCTTGTCGAGGAATCCGGTGGTGGAGAGCCAGCGCTGGTCGGCGCCGACCAGCAGTGCGAGGTCCTTGGTCATGTAGCCGTCCTCGACGGTCGCGACGCAGACCTTCTCCAGGGTGGTGGCGAACTTCGCCAGCTCCGGGTTGTTGTCGAGCTTGGCGCGATGGGCAAGGCCGCGGGTCCAGGCGAAGATCGACGCGATCGAGTTGGTCGAAGTCTCCTTGCCCTTCTGGTGCTCGCGGTAGTGGCGGGTCACTGTGCCGTGGGCGGCTTCGGCTTCCACGGTCTTGCCGTCGGGGGTCAGCAGCACCGAGGTCATCAGGCCGAGCGAGCCGTAGCCCTGCGCCACGGTGTCGGACTGCACGTCGCCGTCATAGTTCTTGCAGGCCCAGACATAGCCGCCGGACCACTTCAGCGCCGAGGCCACCATGTCGTCGATCAGGCGGTGCTCGTAAGTCAGGCCCTTGGCGTCGAATTCCTTCTTGAACTCGCGGTCGAAGACGTCCTGGAAGATGTCCTTGAAGCGGCCGTCATAGACCTTCAGAATCGTGTTCTTGGTCGAGAGGTAGACCGGGTAGTTGCGCATCAGGCCGTAGTTGAACGAGGCACGGGCGAAGTCGATGATGGAGTCGTCGAGATTGTACATCTCCATCGCGACGCCGGCGCCAGGCGCCTTGAACACTTCCCTCTCGATCACGGTGCCGTCCTCGCCGACGAACTTCAGCGAGAGCGTGCCCTTGCCCGGGAACTTGATGTCGGTGGCACGGTACTGGTCGCCATAGGCATGGCGGCCGATGATGATCGGCTTGGTCCAGCCCGGAACGAGGCGCGGCACGTTCTTGCAGATGATCGGTTCACGGAAGATGCAGCCGCCGAGGATGTTGCGGATAGTGCCGTTCGGCGACTTCCACATCTCCTTCAGGCCGAATTCCTTCACCCGGGCCTCATCAGGGGTGATGGTGGCGCACTTCACGCCGACGCCGACCTTCTTGATGGCGTGGGCGGCGTCGATGGTCACCTGGTCATTGGTGGCGTCGCGGTGTTCCATCCCCAGGTCGTAATAGAGCAGTTCGACATCCAGGAACGGGTTGATCAGCTTGTCCTTGATGTACTGCCAGATGATCCGGGTCATCTCGTCGCCATCGAGTTCGACGACGGGGTTGGACACCTTGATTTTTGCCATGACGGAGAGGCCCTCTTGGGAACAGCGCGCTTTTGACGGCGGGGTGGAATAGGCCTGCGCTATAGCACCGCCCGCGGGCGGGCGGAAGCGGACCGGTTATGCAGTTTAAGCCCATCTTTTAGCCTAAAAAGGGGGCCTGCGTGGCGGTCTCGGCCACGACGTACCAGGTCACGAACAGCCCCGCGATCAGGGCGCCCGGCAGGCTCGATCCGGTCCGCCGCCAGGTGAAGGTCGCGATCACGGCCACGATCGCCAGCAGCGGCACGAACTGGATCGCGACGATGGTCGAGAGCGGCACGAAGCCGGGGTCCGGGATCGGGTTGAACAGCTTCCCCGTCAGCCACAGCGTGCCGTATTGCAGCACCAGCAACACAATGAAACCGAGCGTCAGCGCCAGGATGTTGGTGAGGTAGAGGGCGCCGCGCGAGGCGTCCATGGTCGAGAAATTTCGGTGCAGCACGTTCAGCGCCACGGCGAAAAACGCCGTGAACGGAATCAGATAGATCAGGAAGATGAGGAATTGCTTCGCGCTCATCAACTTCAGCGCGACGATCCAGAACCGGCGATCTTGAAGGCGAGATCGGCAGGCCACAGCGCGGCATAGCCGACCGCGACCGAGACGAGCGCGATCACGATGGACTGGCCGATCAGGCCGGCGCGGCTGGCGCGCTTGGGCGCGAGGCGCATCAGGGCGAGCAGGCCGCCCGCCACGATCAGGACGATCCCGAGGATCGCCAGCGTCCATCTGCCCCGCATTGTCGTTTTCCCCTGCGCCCCGCCGTTCAAGCGGCGTCTGAAGCGCGGCTTTACAGCTTCGCTTTGATTGTGGTTGATAGCCTATCCGAAGGCGAAGCGCGCGCGAGGCGCGGCCCCGCAGCAGCGTGGCCGGGATTCCGATTGAGGATTCGCAAACGCCGCTAACCCTGTTATCTCCGTGCGCCCCGACGGCGCGCATCACCAGTGGAGGAGGATTCCACCCAGATAGTTGTCGATTGATCTGGTAGCTGACGAGCGGATCGGTCGGGTAACCGGCCGGTTCGAAGCCTCGTGACAAAGGCCGCCTTGGGCGGTCGAGCAATCCAGCGGGCCGTAATATGAGTGAAGTCTGAGCAGGCCTCGAAAGTGAAGATGCGGATGCCGACCCGCCTGAGATACGGGGAAGGCCGTGTGGATAGGGAAGCAATCGACGTGCGCACCTGTTTGATCCGCCGGGGTAGTGGACTCGGCACGCTGGAAGGGCGATGCGGGTAATCGGGGGAGACCCGCAGCGGGCGGAGGTCGCGTCTTCAACGTCGCAATTGGCGGCGGCCTGCAGCGGGAGTCGGACAGGGACGCGGTACCGTTGAAACCGGGTAATGCCGGCGGAGGGAAGGTCCCTGACTTCTGGTGTGCTTTCAAAGACGGTGAGGAAACAGGTGATTGGCGATGAGCCTCGAAACGCCTGAAAGGATCAGGACCCTTCAGAGAAAGCTCTATTGCAAGGCGAAGGCGGAGCCTGCCTACCGCTTCTATTTGCTCTACGACAAGATCTGCCGTGAGGACATTCTGCGCCACGCCTACGCGCTGGCCCGTGCCAATGCGGGTGCGCCTGGTGTTGACGGGGTGACCTTTGAGCAGATCGAGGCGTCGGGCGTGGAAGCATGGTTAGCGGGGCTGCGCGAGGACCTCGTTTCGAAGACGTACCGACCCGATCCGGTGCGGCGGGTGATGATCCCGAAGCCCGGGGGAGGCGAGCGCGCGCTCGGCATTCCCACGATCCGCTGTCGCGTCATTCAGACTGCCGCCAAACTCGTGTTGGAACCGATATTCGAAGCGGACTTCGAGGACAGTGCTTATGGCTATCGTCCGCGTCGCAGCGCGGTCGATGCGATCAAGGAAACGCACCGGCTGATTTGCCGGGGCTATACCGACGTGGTTGACGCCGATTTGTCGAAATATTTCGACACGATCCCGCATTCGGACCTCCTCAAATCGGTGGCCCGACGCATCGTTGACCGGCATGTGCTGTGGCTGATCAAGCTGTGGCTGCAAGCGCCGGTCGAGGAGCGGGACGGCAACGGGAAGCGGCGCATGAGTGGCGGCAAGAACAGCAAGCGCGGCACACCGCAAGGCGGTGTTGCAAGCCCGCTGCTCTCCGTCATCTATATGAACCGGTTCCTGAAGCATTGGCGATTGACCGGACGCGGCGAAGCCTTCCGCGCCCACATCGTCTCGTACGCCGACGACTTCGTCATCCTCAGCCGCGGCTATGCGCACGAGGCTCTGGCGTGGACGAAAGCGGTGATGACGAAACTCGGGCTGACGCTCAACGAGGCGAAAACCTCGGTGAAGGATGCCCGGCGCGAGAGCTTCGACTTCCTTGGTTATAGCTTCGGGCCGCATCGGTACCGGAAAGATGGCCATTGGTATCTGGGCGCGAGCCCGTCCAAGAAGAGTGTTCAGCGGCTCAAAGCCAAGGTGAGCGATATCCTGGTCCCCGGCAACACCGGGTGCTGGCTTGACGTGCGTGACCGGCTCAATCGCTTGTTGCGAGGCTGGAGCACGTACTTCGGCTACGGCACTCGGAAACCGGCGTACCGGACCGTCGATAACCATGTGTACGAACGGGTCCGCGGATTCCTGGTCCGACGTCACAAGGTGCCGTCGCGTGGCACCCGCCTCTTCCCGCGAGAGGCTGTGTTTGGCGCGCTCGGGGTCTTGCACCTCCGACGCGTCCACTTGGGACCGCCGCCGTGGGCCTTGCACTGAAGCCAGTCGGAAAGCCGGATGCGGTAGCTCCGCACGTCCGGTTTGATGAGCGAGGAAGGGAAACGGGGCGTTGCCGAATGGCCCAAGCTACCGCGCCCTTCCCCGACTCTACCTGGAGAAAACGGTCTTGCGCGAAACCGGTGGACAGCCGATCGCAAGTCTCGGCGTGAGGTGTTGAATCAGCCGGTTCGGAAACTGATTCAAAACCTTCAGACGTTGAATCAGAAAGTGAAGTGAGATGTCCGGCACCGACAAGACCAAGGCAGGGCACGACCTTGCCGGTCCCGTCGTCATCCTGGTCGAGCCGCAGCTCGGCGAGAACATCGGCATGGCCGCGCGCGCGATGGGCAACTTCGCGCTGACCAGGCTTCGCCTCGTCAAGCCGCGCGACGGCTGGCCGAACATCGCCGCCCAACGCGCGGCCGCGGGCGCCGACCACATCATCGGTTCCGTCGAGCTGTTCGACACCGTCGAACAGGCGATCGCCGACCTCACGCTGGTGTTCGCGACCACGGCCCGCGCCCACGACCAGGCCAAGCCGGTGGTCGGGCCGGAGGCCGCGGCGCGCGAGATCGTCGGCCATGTCGGGCGTGGCGGCGGCGCCGGCATCCTGTTCGGGCGCGAGCGCTCCGGCCTGACCAACGAGGAGGTCGCGCTCGCCAACCGCATCATCACTTTCCCGGTGAACCCGGGCTTCGCCTCGCTCAACCTCGCGCAGGCAGTGCTGCTGACGGGCTATGAGTGGTTCAAGCTTTCGACCGCGGGCGCGCTGCCCTTCGCCATGCCCGAGCGGTCCGAGCCGGCGTCCCAGCACCAGATCCAGGCCTTCTTCGACAATCTCGTCGCCGAGCTCGACAAGGTCGAGTTCCTGCGGCCGGCGGAGAAGCGCGACACCATGCTGGTGAACCTGCGCAACATCTTCACCCGGATGGACCCGACCAAGCAGGACATGCACACGCTGCACGGGGTGGTGATGGCGATCGCCGAAGGGCGCAAGGGCCCGGCCAAGGGCGGGGTGCTCGACGGCGCCCAGGCGACGCGCCTGCGTGCGCTGCTCGCCGAGCAGGGGCAGGGCGGCGCAACCGCCGACAACAGCAGCACCGTCCGCGGGTTGGCGCGGCTGCTCCGCCGCAACCCGACCGATGCCGAGCGGATCCTGTGGCAGGCGCTGACGCGGGACCGCCGCTTCGCCGGCCTGTTCAAGCGCCAGACCCCGGTCGGCCGCCACATCCCCGATTTCGTCTCCTTCGCCCACCGGATCGCGATCGAGCTGGTCAACCCGAATGAGAGCGAGGCGATCGCGGCCGACCGCGCCAAGCGCCGCGCCTGGCTCGAGGCGCGCGACTACCGCGTCGTCGACATGCAGGTCGCCGACGTGGAGCGCGATCTCGACGGTGAGTTGGCGCGGTTGGAGGCGAGTCTTCGGCAGGGGCGGTGAGCTTAGCAAGGGCGATAACTTCACCGTTGGGATCAAGTCGGATAGTTCTCGTTTCGAGGTGTAAGCAGCTCGCTCGGTGTCATCACCCGCGAAAGCGGGTGATCCAGTATTCCAGAGACGTCAGGACTTGAGCCGAGAGGCCGCGGCGTACTGGATCGCCCGGTCAAGCCGGGCGATGACAGAAGTGGATGGGGACGCAGCTTTGCATTCTCGCGACACGATCTGTCCGAGCTTTGCATCTCGTTCCGCCCTCTCAATTCGCAGAGGGCGCAGGGAAAGCCGGGTGCCGATCGCACCCTTGGGTCCCGAGCAAATGGAAAGCTCGGGAGGTAGGACCACAGGTGAGACCGAAGAACACTCCGGCTTTCCCTGCGCGATGGCTTACGGCTTATACGTGCTCTCCCCGGCGAGACTGGGCTTTGTTGTCACCGTCATCAGCAGAGGCATAGCCTCTTGCTGATGAGACACCTGCCACTAGGGCGTCAGGCCTGCACGACTTCACCCTCCGCCTTACGCGCACTCGTCAGTTGCGCAATCGGCGTCCACCGCATCTCGACCCAGCACTCGTGACGATCGCGCAGCGCCCCTCAGGCGGGTGAGACGGGCGGATAATACACTGAGTTTCATTTCTGGAAAACAGAAATATTTCTGCCGCGAGGGCTTGACGGGTTTTGCTGAGTTGCCCGTCGGGTTGATTTGTCGCACTTCACCCCGTGGACTTGCCGTGGACTTGCCGGGTCGCCGTCTCTCCTTGGCAGGAGAAACCAGGCCCCTTACAAGCGCCGGCGGCTGAGCGGCGCACCCCTCACTCAGCAGCCTTGGAGCGATGAGATGAAGCCAAGTGAGTGAATTCCTCAGGTTTGGGTTCAAAGCGTCCATAGCGCAGCGCCAGTGTCGGCAATACGATCAGGTTAAGTGCCATCGACGTTACGAGCCCGCCCAGGATGACGATTGCCATCGGTCCCTGAATTTCACGGCCGGGTTCGTCCATGCCGATCGCGAGCGGCAGGATGCCGAGCCCTGTCACGATCGACGTCATGAGGATAGGTGTAAGCCGATCGGCGGCGCCCGCGATGGCAGCCTCCAATCCCCATGCCCAGCCCTCCATTTCAACAAGATGTTCGTAATGTGCGATCATCAGGATCGAATTGCGAAGGCTGATGCCGAACAACGTGATGAAGCCGACCATGCCGCCCAGGGTCAAAACCCCACCGGTCGCGAAGACCGCCAGCACGCCGCCCACCAGCGCGAACGGCAGGTTCGCCAGCACCAGCAGCAGATTGCGCCAGTTCCGGGTGACGACCGACAGTAAGAGGACGATGCCGATCGTGGCGATCAGCGAGTTGACGATGAGATCGCGCTGCGACCGCGATTGCGCCTCCGCTGCACCGGCGAACTGGAGGTACGCTCCGGAGGGAAGATGGATCTTCGAGGCAATCATCGCCTTGGCCGCGCGAACATAGGAAACCACATCGGTCCCTGTGACGTTGGCTGTCACGGTTTGAACGCGACGCGCTCCTTCGTGGAGGACCTGGTAGCGTCCCGAACTTTGGTAAATGTCTGCGATCTGCCTGAGCGTGACGTACACGCCACTCGGACTGCGCAATGGCAGATCGCCGACCTTGGTAATGTTGTCCCGGCTGGCAGCGTCCAGGATCGTCATGACGTCGAAGACCTGATTGCCTTCATAGGTCTGCCCGACGACGTCGCCCTGATAGGCGGTGCGGATCAATTCGAGCACCTCCACCGCGTCGAAACCCCAACGCTCCAGATCGGGATTGCGGAGGCGGATCGTCAGCTGCGGCAGGCCTGGCGGCGACTGCACCTGAACATCGGTCGCGCCAGGAACCTCATTTAATACCTGGGCAATTTCCCGCGCCTTGCGATCGAGGAGGTCGAGATCATTGCCGAAGACGTTGACCACAACGGCCGCGGTGTATCCCGAGAGCGTTTCCTCGATGCGCTCGGTCAGAAAAGTCATGACGGAGGCGCTTACGCCGACGAAGCCGGCGAGCGTTCGGCGAATGTCTGCTTCGGCCTTCTCGGTGTCGTCTCCTGACAACCCCGGCTTCAAAGCAACTTCGAGCTCACTGTAGTGAGGCCCAAAGGTGTCCTCGGACTCTTCCGCCCGCCCTGCGCGCTGCGCAACCGACCGCACCTCAGGCAATTTTAGCAATGCATCGGCGATGCGCGCGCCAACTTGCAGCGAACCCTCGATGGATGTACCCGGCACTGTCGCCATGTGGACGACGAAGTGCCCCTCCTTCAACTCGGGAATGAGCCCGCGGCCGAAAAACGGCAGCGCAGCGCAGCCGGCAATCGTCAGCGCGGCAGCGACCGTGATCAGCGTACGCGGCCATTCTGCAAGCTTCCGCAACAAGCCCTGGTAGCCAGCGCGCACCCAGCGGATCACGGGCGGATCGCCGGCGGGAATCCTGTCCGGCAGGAGCGCCATCGACAAGGCGGGCGTGACGGTCAACGCGACGACAAGCGAGGCCATGACGGCGGTAGCGTAGGCGAGCCCGAGCGGAGCAAACAGGCGTCCAACCGTTCCGGACAATGCCATCACCGGCAAGACCACCAAAATGACGGCGAAGGTTGCATAGACGACGGCGCCGCGAACCTCGAGCGTTGCATCGAGGACCACCTGAGCGAACGGCCGCGGCTCGGGCAGCCTTCTGTTCTCGCGCAGGCGTCGCACGATGTTCTCGACGTCGATCACCGCGTCATCCACGACAACGCCGATCGCGATGGCCAGCCCGCCAAGCGTCATCGTGTCGAGCGAGGCGCCCATGCGCTCGAGGATCAGCGTGGCGGCAAAGAGCGAAAGCGGGATCTCGGCGCAGGAGATCGCTGCTGTCCGCATGTCGAACAGAAAGAGGAACAAGACGACGATAACCAGAATGCCGCCCAAAACCAGCGAATCCCGGACATTGCTGGTTGCCACGTTGATGAAATTTGCCGGTCGGAAAAGATCGGCGTGGAGCGTGATGCCATCCGCCGCAAGACCCGGCCGCAGCTCTTCCAGTGCCGCTTCGACCTCCTGCGTGACCTTGAGCGTGTCGGCGGCATATTGCTCTGCCAGATTGAGAATGACGCCGGGCTTTCCTCCAATCTCGGCACCGCCGATGGGTGGTACAGGCGCGTCAACGACATCGGCCACGTTCCCCAGCGTGACACTCGCGGCCCCCCGGCTCAGCAGCACGGTTCGCGCGATGGCATCTGGCTTGAGCGATTGTCCCTCGGTCTGAAAGACAATCCGCTGGTTTCTTGTGTCGATGAAGCCCGAGCCGCGCACGCCGGTCGACCGGCGCGCTGCGGTCAGCACATCGTTGAGCGTCAGGCCGTATCGGATCAATTCGTCAGGGTGGACCTGGATCTGGATCGAGCGCTTGTCGCCCCCGAACACCGTGACGCTGGCCACCCCGGGAACGGCGAGCAGGCGCAAGCGAACCGTCCAGTCCGCGACCGTGCGCAGCTCCATCAATGAGCGCGTCTCGGACGTCAAGCCAACCACCAGCATTCGGCTGGTCGATGACGTGAGCGGCGTCATGACGGGCGCCTGCACCCCCTGCGGAAGCTGCTGCGCGGCAGCCGCCAAACGTTCAGCGACAACTTGCCGGTCGCGATAAATGTCGCTCGACGAATTGAAAAACACCGTCACGACGGATAGCCCCTGGATCGACGTGGAGCGCAGGGTCCGGACGCCAGGGACGCCACTGATGGCGTTCTCGATCGGACGTGTGACGAGGACCTCGACCTGCTCGGGCGTCAGCCCGACGGCTTCGGTCTGAATACTGACCTGGGGCGGCGCAAATTCGGGGAAGACATCGTACTTGGCGCGGCCAAGCCCATAGACCCCGTAGGCGACGAGAACGCAAGCGAGCGCGACGACAATGCCGCGGAATCGGATCGCCCAAGCGAGGATCGCGGCCTGTGGACCAGAACGCGAGGCGGCGCTCACTGCGAATCCTCGCCAACCTGGATTTGTGCGCGGAACTCCTCGGACAGCAGCAACTGCGCACCTTGTGTGACGATCTCCGCGTCTTTCGCCACGTTGTTTGCGATGTAGCCGCCGTCCGGTGTTGGCGCGTCCGTTGCGATTGCCAGGCGTGTGAAACTCGACGGGGCCGTGCGGCGATAGATCCAGGCTCGACCTTGCCACCAGACGACAGCGGAGGCTGGCACTGCGACGCCCTCGATCGATTTGCCGGTGGGCAGGAAGGCGAGCACGTTCATCCCGGGCAGAACGCCACTTGCCGCTGCCACGGTGTAGAAGAAGCTGACGCCCTGAATCCTCGGGTCGATGCGCGTTGCTGGCGATACGAAGGCGATCTGTTGCCGAGCGTCGCCGACCTTTATCGAAGCCGTGGCAGGTGGCGTCGGGAGCACCACGCCGGGGGGCAGGGTGATTTGCAACAGGAAACTCTGCCGCTCGATCAGCGCCTTGATCATCGGGGACTCCTCGATCAGCGATTTGCCGAGAACGGCGCCCCACTCCTGGTAGGCCGTTGCGCTGAGGGTGCGTACCTGAGCTTCCGCTGCGACCAGACTGGCCTGGTCCGTACCGAAAGCCGCCTCGGCGGCCTGCACCTGGGCCTGCGAGACGACGTGAGTCTCGTTGAAAAGCTTTTGCGCGCGGTCGTATGCCGGTTTCGACATCGCAAGCTTCGCCTGTGCGGTCTGCACCTGCGCCTTGGCATTGGCGTAACTGTTGCTGAGCTCAGTCAGTCGCGCGACATCGAGAACCATTCCGTAGGCGCGAAGCTGCTCTGGATGGGGAGTCGAAGACAGAACACCTGTCTCGATGCCGCTGCGTTGTTGCGTATCGGCGTCGAGCCTGATCACCCGTTCGCCGTTCTTATCGGAGACCCGAACCGGGACCTTGATAGCCCCTTCCTGCTGCTCCTCGACTGCGGCCTTCTCCCGTCCCGCGACGAGTCCCCAACCCAGCAGAGCACCGCAAGCGACGACGGCCGCCGCAACCAGCAGTCTCACCGACCACGACACTGCCGATTCCTTCTGCCGGCTCATGTGGCGTCCCCGACCAAGCTCGTCCCGGATTCACGGCCAAGTCTCGAGTGTCTGACTGATGCGTGGTTAGCGCGCTTTGGTATCATTATAGCCAAAAACTTCGCTTTGCTCGGGCGCGTTCCAATTGATTTGTAACCATGGTAACACTATATTGTTGCCATGTCACAACCAAATTGGCTGCTTCTGACCTACAAAGTTCCGTCCGAACCCGGTGCCAGGCGGGTCGCGTTATGGCGTCGCGTGAAAGCAATGGGCGCGGTCTATCTTCAGAACGGTGTTTGCCTGCTTCCGAAAACGGATGCGCACATCAGGCAGCTGAAGATGATCGAGAACGAGGTCGCCGAGATGGATGGTGAGGCCGTCATCCTGGAGACGGTCGCGCTCGACAAAAGTCAGGAGGACAAGGTCGTCGACCGCTTCAAGGCGGACCGCGATGAACAATATCGCGAATTCCTCGGGCGCTGCGCCGACTTCGAGAAGGAGATCGCAAAGGAATTCTCCATCAACAAGTTCACCTACGCGGAGCTCGAGGAGGAAGATACAGATCTCAAGAAGCTTCAGGGATGGCTGGAGAAAATCAAGAAGCTCGACTTCTACGGCGCAACGCTTGCCGCCGAGGCAGAGAGGCAACTCAAGGCCTGTGAAGCGCTGCTTGAGAGCTATGCGCAACGGGTATTTGAGGCCCAAGACGAAAATCGCGTCGAAAATCGCGGCGAAAATCGCATCAAGGATTGACACTTCGTTCGGCCAGACGCCGGTCGCTGCAGGCCGTTTCTCGTGCGCTTGATCACCAACGTCCCGGATAGCCCATTTGGGACATGAACCTTGGGCCGGGGTGTGTAGACCTATAGCTACCGGGATTTTGCATCACCTTCCTGGGGCTAGAGCCAACGCCGCTCGCACGTATTTCAAGCGGGCGGCGTTGTGTTGTTTGGCGCACACATTGTTTGCCGAACACAAAGGCGTTTGCCGCACACAAAGGCCCCGACGCAGGGGCTGATGCGCCAGGGCCTTCTCCAGATGGCAGTACGGACCGGTAACGCGCGCTGTCCTGATTTGTTCCTGCGACCGCCATGCGTTGGCGATCGAGTTTCACGCATTCATTTGCAGAGATGCATCTGACCGTCGTCGCCCTTGAAGAATGTGTCCCGCTGACACGAGACGCCCTTGCGGCCGGCGTTGTCGTCGGATGTGCGCGGGTTGTCTTTGCTGGAAGCGTGTCCAGCACCTTTCGGCGGTGTGGCAGTATCTGCGCCAACGGTGCCGGTTGCGCCGCGACCGTGGCCGGTCGCTGCATCGCGTGCAATTGCAGGGCCCGCGAGCGCACAGGAAAGAATGGAGCAGGCGACGACAAGGTGTGCGAGTTTCATGCGAACCTCCTCATGGCCCCTGTCGCGGGAGGTAGGAACCAACGGAGCGGGATCAAGCATTTTGCCTGCCGACATGCGATCAGCAATGACCCTGGGGCAGGCCCGCGGCGGGCCGCCGGCAACGGGCGCTTGGGGGTGACCCGCCCAGAGCTAACGTCGATTGGCGGAAAACTCCGTCGGGCAATTCGGACACGACAAGTCGGCCTTATCCCGCACCCGCCAAATCAGAAAGCCTCCGAGCAGAAGGGCGGTGATGACCAGCTTGGCCAATGTATCGTTGCTCAGCAAATGCGCCCCCGGCTTCATGAGACACCAAGTATTCGATGAGCGGACGGCGAGGGCAAGGGGCCATCGGCCCTCGAGGGGAATTCGATCGAACATCGCGGCCGGGCGCACGTTCTACTTTTCCAGCAATCCCGAATCACGTCCGGCTCGTCAAATCCAGGAAGATCACGGGCGTGCCGCGCTTGACGCCCGCAGCCAGCGCATGCGCATCCCAATTGGTCAATCGCACGCAGCCATGTGAGGCTGCTTTGCTGATCCTGCTGGGATCGGCAGTGCCGTGAATGCCATAGCCCTCCGCCGAGAGGTTGATCCACATCGAGCCGACCGGATTGTTCGGACCGGGCCTGATGGTGAAGGGCTTCTTCGATTTGACGCCTTTGAAGTGATATTTGGGATTGTAGCGATAGGTCGGATTCTTCTCGATCGCCGTCACTTTCAGCGTTCCGCTCGGCGTCGGTTTCTCCGCGCTGCCGACCGTCGCGGGATAGAACGCGAGCAGTTTCCCCGTCGCGTCGAACGCCTTGACCGTCTGCCGCGTCTTGTTCACCTCGACGCGCGCGACCGGCACCGAATTTCCGGTTTGCAGGACGTTTGCAACCGCAATTGTTTCGCCGGCCTTGTCGAACTTCTTTCCGGGATTGATCGCCTGAAGCAACTCTTCGCTCATGTGGAATTTCTCGGCGAGCGCTTCGCGTGGACTGGTGTAGTTCAGAGCCGGCAAGTTCTTCATGTTCTCCATTTTTGCAGGCAGCTTCTTCAGGAACGGTCCTTTCACGTCGGCCTTGGCGATCTCGTAGTTGACGATCACGGCACCATCGCTGGCGGCGGCAAGCTTGTCCCAGAGATCCGTCGTGACGACGTTGTCAAACGACAATCCATTCGCCCCGGCAAAGGCCACAAGCGCCTTCTGCGCGTTCTCGCCAAGCTTGCCGTCGATCTCGCCGGGGGAAAAATGCGCGCGATCGAGCAGGATCTCGAGCTTGGCAATGGAGGCGCTGAACTGGTTATGGCCCGGCATTTTTGCCGGCGCCGCCGCGTCATTGATGGAGGCGGCATCGAGCCGTGCTGCAATCGCCGGCCCGGCCGACACAAGCAGAAGGACAATGGCAAGCGATCGGAACATCGTGCATCCGATGCGTGGATCATTCGGTAAAGTTACGGGGAGCTTCGAAGTTCCATCGCAAACACCGGCGACGTTCCGAGATGGAACAGGGAAGATCGCAGCTTCGCCGCAATCGACCCGTTAAAAAGTCGTTATCAGAAGCGCATTTCTGCGCGCAACTCACACCACAATTCAACTCACAGCACAATTCAGGTCCTCCGAAGCAAATGCGATTCATCGTCGCGGTGCTTGCCGCGTTTCTCGCCTTGATGGTCGATGTCGATCGTTCGCCAAGCCCAGTTCCAAACGATACCCCAACAACCCAAGCCTCGCCTGTTTCGGAAGACTCCGTATCCGACGCCGTTCCCTTCGCCGCCCGCTTCATCGAAAGCGCGGTTGCCAGCGAACAGCCGAGTTGGATGGTCGAGAGTGCGACGGTCGAGGGTGAAACGCCTGCGCCTGCAAGCCAGCCGGGCAATACCGCAGCCGAGCCGCAGGCATCCGCGATCGATGCGTTTTGCCGTACCCTGCGGGATGCCGCCGAGGCGAGCAAAATACCCGTCGCGTTTTTTGCGCGCCTGATCTGGCAGGAGAGCCGCTTCCGCCTGAACGAAGTGAGCCATGCGGGCGCGCAGGGCGTTGCGCAGTTCATGCCGGAGACGGCCGCGGAAGTCGGCCTCGACGATCCCTTCGATCCGCTCAAGGCGCTGCTCGCTTCCGCAAAACTGTTGCGCAAGCTGCGCGACGATTTCGGCAATCTCGGTCTTGCGGCTGCTGCCTACAACGCCGGCCCCGGCCGTATCCAGAAGTGGCTCGCCAGGCAGCGCGAACTGCCGCGCGAGACCCGCGACTATGTCCGGATCATCACCGGAACCAGGGCGGAGGACTGGATCGAGGACGCCGACCGGCTCGCAATCCGCATCGATCTGCCGCGCGAAGCACCCTGCGAAGGGATCGGCGGCTTGTCCAAGTCGAAGGATGTGACATTCGTCTCGGCATTAGCCGCGCCCGGCGTGACCACGATCATCCGCAAGGCCGAGGCCGCGGAGCAGGCGGCAAGGCTTGCTGCCGGCCGCGCGCGCAAGCGGCTTGCGATCCTGCTCAAGAAGACCACGCCGGGGGCTGCCCGGCTCGGCAAGGTGCGCCACGTCGTCGCACACGCCAAGACAAGGTCCGCGAAAGGCCGTGCCATTCGCCTGGCCTCGCGCGAGCGTTCATCGAGCTGACGCAGCGACGAGCGATCGACATTGGGGTTGATCGCAATGCGGAAGCTTGCTGCCTCCACGGCGGTCGAATATTCCGCCGCCTATCCCCGGCGTCCCCGCTTCCTCGGAAACAGGCGGTCACGGATATAGCGTGACGTCGGCGTCAGGCGGATGCCCCGGGGCTTCTGCCAGACGGCGCGGTCGATCTCCTTCTTGTCGCCGATCGCCAGCCTGCCCTTGGCGTTCTTGGCGATGAAGATCGCGTCGCTCATCTTGCGGCCTGAGCGCTTGTTCCTTGCCTTTACTTCCTTCCAGAGGCTGAGCCTGCCGAGCTTGAGCTTTGGCAATTCCTCCTTGATTTCGCGCCGGAGACAATCCTTTCCGGACTCGCGAGCGCGCCTGCGCCCCCCGGGGAACATCCACAGACCGTCGGATCGGCGTCGTACCAGAAGAACCTTGCCGCGTTTCGCGGCCACCAGCTTGGAAGACTTGGGCATTGCTTGCAGTAAATCTAAATGGAATCGATCACACTTTAGCTTGTCTACTTTGATAGACAAGTTAGTCGACGCATTATTCCACTACCGGTTGATGATTGCGGACGCTACCCGGGACTTTACGGATCCGCTCGCGAACGGAGCAGCGCCGCGCAGTGTCGCGCGATGCTTGTCTCCTCGCTGGTGGGGACGATCAGCACGTCGACCCCGCTGTCTGCCGCCGCGATGCGCGGCCGCCCCTCGGCGTTGGCTGCGGCATCGAGGCGGACGCCGAGCCAGGCGAGGCGTTCGCAGACCTGCTGCCTGATCTCGGCGGCATGCTCGCCGATGCCGCCGGTGAACACCAGGCCGTCGAGACCGGCGAGCGTGTTCGCCATCACGGCGACCTCGGCGGCGACGCGGAAAGTGAAGAGGTCGACGGCTTCACGCGCGGCAGCCTCCCGACTTGCCAGCAGCGCGCGCATGTCGGCCGACACGCCGGATATGCCAAGCAGGCCGGACTTTTCGTACAGCAAATGCTGCACCTCGTCGGCCGACATCTTCTCTTCCTGCAGCAGATACAGCAGCACGCCCGGATCGATCGTGCCGCAGCGCGTGCCCATCACGAGACCGTCGAGCGGGGTCAGGCCCATGGTGGTGTCGACGCTCTTGCCCCGATGCAGGGCGCACAGACTCGCGCCGTTGCCGAGATGCGCCACCACGACGCGCTTGCCGGCCCATTGCGGTGCGATCGCGGCCAGGCGCCCCGCGACATATTCGAAGGAGAGGCCATGAAAGCCGTAGCGGCGGATGCCGCGCGCTTCCAAATTCCGCGGGATGGCAAAGCGGCTCGCCGGCGGCGTCAGGCCGTGATGAAAGGCCGTGTCGAAGCAGGCGATTTGCGTCAGCTCCGGCTGCAGCGATTGCACCGCGCGAACCGGCGCCAGGCAGCGCGGCTGGTGCAGCGGCGCAAGCGGCGTCAGTGCATCCAGCGCGGCGAGGGTTTGCTCGGTGATGAGGACAGGGCCGGAAAAGTCGCGCCCGCCATGGACGATGCGATGGCCCACCGCGGCGAGCCTGCCGCCCGCAAGATAGTCCTCGATCCAGGCAAATATGTCGGCGAACAGGCCGTTGTCCTTTGCCGCGCCGCTCGCGCGGCGCTTCTCGAACAATTGATGGCCCGACGCATCGTTTGCCACGATGCGAGGGACCTGCTCCTGCTCGTCGAGCAGGCCCTTGCATTTGAGCTCCGGCTCGGCCGGCGCGATGTCGAACAGGCCGAACTTGACGCTGGAGGAGCCGGCATTGAGCACCAGGACGCTATCGGACATCGGCGGTCTCTTTCGCGTTCGCTGCGCCTCAGTCTCCGGACTTGCGCGGTGTCGCGCCGGCTGCGCGATAGGGCCAGACCCAGTCGCGGATCTGCGGCATGTCCTCGCCATGCTCGCGCACGTAGCGGGAGTGCTCGATCAGGGCGTCGCGGAATTGCTGCGTGACGGGTGCGGCGGCGACGTCGAGCCCCGGCACCCGCTCGATCACCTCGATGGCGAGATGGAAGCGGTCGAGCTGGTTCAACACCACCATGTCGAACGGCGTCGTGGTGGTGCCTTCCTCCGCAAAGCCGCGCACATGCATGCCCGCATGATTGGTGCGGTTGTAGGTCAGGCGGTGGATCAGATAGGGATAGCCGTGATAGGCGAAGATCACCGGCTTGTCGCGGGTGAACAGGCTGTCGAAATCGCGGTTGGACAGGCCATGCGGGTGCTGCTCCTTCGGCTGCAGCGTCATCAGGTCGACCACGTTGACGACGCGGATCTTCAGGTCCGGCAGCGCCTTGCGCAGCAGGTCGACCGCGGCGAGCGTCTCCAGCGTCGGGACGTCGCCGGCGCAGGCCATCACCACGTCGGGCTCGGCATCCGGCGGCTCCGTGCCGGCCCATTTCCAGATGCCGATGCCTGCCTCGCAATGCGTGATGGCCTCGCGCATCGGAAGCCATTGCGGGGAGGGCTGCTTGCCGGCGACGATCACGTTGATGCGGTTATAGGTCCGCAGGCAGTGATCGGCGACCCAGAGCAGCGTGTTGGTGTCCGGCGGCAGATAGACGCGGACGATATCGGCTTTCTTGTTGCTGACGAGATCGATGAAGCCGGGATCCTGGTGGCTGAAGCCGTTGTGATCCTGGCGCCAGACATGCGAGGTGAGCAGATAGTTCAGCGAGGCGATCGGACGCCGCCAGGGCAGCTCGCGCGAGACCTTCAGCCATTTGGCGTGCTGGTTGAACATCGAATCCACGATGTGGATGAAGGCCTCGTAGCAGGAGAAGAAGCCGTGCCGCCCGGTGAGCAGATAGCCTTCGAGCCAGCCCTGGCAGAGATGCTCGCTCAACACCTCCATCACCCGCCCGTCATGGGCGAGGTGGACGTCATAGGGCTCGATCGCCTCCGTCCAGACGCGGTTGGTTGCCTCGAACACCGCGTCGAGCCGGTTCGATGAGGTCTCGTCCGGGCCCATGATGCGGAAATTGCGGGCGTCCGCGTTCAGCTTCACGACCTCGCGCAGGAGCTTGCCGAGCTCGCGCGTGGCTTCGCCGACAACGCCGCCGGGGCAGGGCACCTCGATGGCATGCTTGCGGAAATCCGGCAGCTTGAGCTCGCGCTTGAGCAGGCCGCCATTGGCGTGCGGATTGGCGCCCATGCGGCGGTCGCCGGTCGGCGCGAGCGCCTGCAATTGCGGCACCAGCCGGCCGTCCGCGCCGAACAGCTGGTCCGGCTCGTAGCTCTTCATCCAGCGTTCGAGCTGCTTCAGGTGATCGGGATTGCTGCGTGCATTTGATATCGGCACCTGATGGGCGCGCCAGAACCCTTCGACCTTCAAGCCATCGACCTCTTTCGGACCGGTCCAGCCCTTCGGACTGCGCAGCACAATCATCGGCCATTTCGGCCGCTGGACACCCGCGGCCTGCTGGCGCGCGCCTTGCTGGATCGAGCGGATGCCGGCGAGCGCGCTGTCGAGCGTGTCGGCCATCAGCCGATGCATCACAGGCGGATCGTCGCCTTCGACGAACAGCGGCTCGTAACCATAGCCGGTGAAGAGGTTGCGCAGTTCCTCGTCGCTCATTCGCCCCAGCACGGTGGGGTTGGCGATCTTGTAGCCGTTGAGGTGCAGGATCGGCAGCACCGCGCCGTCATGCACCGGATTGAGGAACTTGTTGGAGTGCCAGGAGGCCGCGAGCGGGCCGGTCTCCGCCTCGCCGTCGCCGACCACGCAGGCCACGATCAGGTCGGGGTTGTCGAAGGCGGCACCGTAGGCGTGCACCAGCGCGTAGCCGAGCTCGCCGCCCTCGTGGATCGAGCCGGGCGTTTCGGGCGCCGCGTGGCTCGGAATGCCGCCGGGGAAGGAGAACTGGCGGAACAGCTTGCGCAAGCCATCCGCATCGCGCGTCACCTCCGGATAAATTTCGGTGTAGGTGCCCTCGAGATAGGTGTTGGCGACCATGCCGGGTCCGCCATGGCCGGGACCGCAGATATAGATGACGTTGAGATCGGACGCGCGGATCGCGCGGTTGAGGTGGGCGTAGATGAAGTTGAGGCCTGGCGTGGTGCCCCAATGCCCGAGCAGCCGCGGCTTGATGTGCTCGGGCTTGAGCGGCTCCTTGAGCAGCGGATTGTCGAGCAGATAGATCTGGCCGACGGAGAGATAGTTGGCGGCGCGCCAGTAGCGGTCGAGCAGTTCCAGATCGTCGGTGCGGGCTTGTTCGCCTGGGGATGTCGTCAGCGGCATGCCGATCTCCTTGGGAGGATGCGAACAAATGACCCCTAAGCCGCCGATCTGTTCCATCGGCGCCGACGTTAGATTGCAAATGTGACGACGGGTTTGAGGTGGGTCAAAGCGCGCGGCGCCGTGGCAGATTGTCCGCTCGGTGCGACAATGTCTGCAACCGAGCGCAAGCCAAGTGGCAGGCTGCCTCCGACGCCGACAATAGCGGATGGGATTGCTATACTCCGCCGCAAGGCGTGGAGATTTCAGCAAGGCGGGGACCTATGACGAGAGAATTGGAAGGGAAAGTCGCCGCCGTGACCGGGGCCGCCTCGGGCATCGGTCTGGCGAGCGCGGAAGCGATGCTGGCGGCGGGGGCGCGCGTCGTGATGGTCGACCGCGACGAGGCGGCGCTGAAGTCGCTCCGCGACAGGCACGGCGACGCGGCAATCCCGCTGGTCGTCGACCTGCTCGACCCGAACGGCTGCGCGACGCTGTTGCCGGGCGTGCTGGAGAAGGCCGGCCGGCTCGACATCCTGCATGCAAATGCCGGGACGTATATCGGCGGCGACCTGGTCGATGCCGACACCGCCGCCATCGACCGGATGCTGAACCTGAACGTCAATGTCGTGATGAAGAACGTGCACGACGTGCTGCCGCACATGATCGCGCGCAAGACGGGCGACATCATCGTCACGAGCTCGCTGGCCGCGCATTTTCCGACGCCGTGGGAGCCGGTCTATGCGTCGTCCAAATGGGCCATCAACTGCTTCGTGCAGACGGTGCGACGGCAGGTCTTCAAGCACGGCATTCGCGTCGGTTCGATCTCGCCCGGACCCGTCATCAGCGCGCTGCTCGCCGACTGGCCGGCGGAGAAGCTGAGGGAGGCCAAGGCGGCGGGAAGCCTGCTCGAAGCCAGCGAGGTGGCCGACGTCGTGATGTTCATGCTGACGCGGCCGCGCGGCATGACCATTCGCGACGTCGTCATGCTGCCGACGAATTTCGATCTCTAGGGCACGATCCGGAAAAGTGTGAAGCGGTTTTGCGAAAAGATCATGTGCAAACAAGGAGCTAAAGCGCGATGATGACTCAAGCCGATTTCATCGCGCTTTAGGCAGCAAGGTCAGGGCACGGGCGTCTCTGCTCACGGCTGCTGGCATGCTCCTTGCTCGTTGTTGGACAGTGCAACGCCCAAGGAGACGACCCATGAAACGATCCGAGCTCACCGAAAAGCTGCTCGACATCAAGCGCGAGAAGGGCTGGAGCTGGAAGTACATTTGCGAAAAGATCGGCGGCTATTCGGAGGTGCTGATAACAGGCGCGATCCTCGGCCAGATGAAATTGACCAAGCCGCAGGCGGCCAATGCCGGCGAGCTGTTCGGGCTGTCGACATCGGAGGTCGCGATGCTGAACGAGACGCCGATGCGCGGGCATGGCGTTCCGATGCCGCCGACCGATCCGCTGATCTATCGCTTCTACGAACTCGTGATGATCAACGGCCCGGCCTGGAAGGCGCTGATCGAGGAAGAGTTCGGCGACGGCATCATGTCGGCGATCGACTTCGACATGGTGATGGAGCGGCTGCCGAACCCGAAGGGCGACCGCGTCAAGATCACCATGAGCGGCAAGTTCCTGCCCTACAAATATTACGGCGCCAGCGGCAACGTGCCGGAGTACGGCTTCAAGGAAGGCTGAAGCGGTGAATTGCGGCTGACGCAGCAAGCGCGTCGCGCGCCATCGTCCGCTGTCTTCTGGAGATCATGCGTGCGGACTTCACCATGGCGAAATCCGCACAAGCGCGCGCCGGATCGACATCCGCCGCGTGCAGGGGTTGGATTGGGTCCTCAGGTGCCCGCCTTCACCTGCGCCACGGCCTGTGCCAGAAGTTCATCCATCTTGGCGCGGATGTCGGCCTCGGTGACGGCGTTGCCCTTGGCGGTGAGATCCTTCAGCACCTTGTGGAGGACGTCGCGGTCGCCGGCTTCCTCGAAATCGGCGGCCACCACCTCCTTGGCGTAGGTATTGGCGGCATCGCCCGTGATGCCGAGCTTTTCCGCGGCCCATAGGCCGAGCAGCTTGTTCCGGCGGGCTTCGGCCTTGAACTTCTGCTCCTCGTCGAGGGCGAACTTCTTCTCGAAACCTTCCTCGCGCTTGTTGAATTCGTTCATGGCCGAAGTTCCAATCCCCTGCTGAATGGTAGGCCGCAGCTCGTTGCGGCAGCCCCGATCCCTGCCTAGATATGCAAGAGGAATCGGCAACACAACGAGCCGTTAAGCCGCAGGCAAAACAGGCGGAATCGGCCCTTTATCATATGGCGGTATAAGTCAGCCCGATGGGGTCGTATCGATTGTGCTGGATGGGCCAATCGGATAGGTTGCCAGCAGGCTTGGTTCTTGTTCTGTTTCCAGTTGGAGCACCAAGGTTCCAGGCCTCCGCGGCAGCTCCGTCGTGGGTCGTAACCCCAAGTCATCCGGAGCACCCAAATTCATGGATTTCAACAAAACACGGTACATCCCAATGAGCCGTCGACGCCGTATTTATGAAGGCAAGGCCAAGGTCCTTTACGAAGGCCCAGAGCCGGGAACCCTGATCCAGCACTTCAAGGACGACGCGACCGCGTTCAACGCCAAGAAACACCAGGTGATCGAGGGCAAGGGCGTCCTCAACAACCGGATTTCGGAGTACCTGTTTCAGCACCTCAACGACATCGGGGTGCCGACCCACTTCATCCGCCGCCTCAACATGCGCGAGCAGCTGATTCGCGAGGTCGAGATCGTGCCGCTCGAGGTGGTGGTGCGGAACGTCGCTGCCGGCTCGCTGTCGCAGCGGCTCGGAATCGAGGAGGGCACCCAGCTGCCGCGCTCGATCATCGAATTTTACTACAAGAACGACCAGCTCAACGACCCCATGGTGTCGGAAGAGCACATCACCGCCTTCGGCTGGGCCACGCCGCAGGAGATCGACGACATCATGGCGCTCGCCATCCGCGTCAACGATTTCCTGACCGGCCTCTTCCTCGGCATCGGCATTCGCCTCGTCGACTTCAAGATGGAGTGCGGGCGGCTGTTCGAGAACGAGATGATGCGGATCATCGTCGCCGACGAGATCTCGCCGGATTCGTGCCGGCTGTGGGACATCAAGTCGAACGAGAAGCTGGACAAGGACCGTTTCCGCAGGGATCTCGGCGGCCTGCTGGAGGCCTATACCGAGGTCGCGAAGCGGCTCGGCATTCTCATGGAAAACGAGCGGCCGGCCGGGACCGGCCCGGTGCTGGTGAAGAGCTAGAGCATGATCCCGAAAAGTGGGAACCGGTTTTCGGAAAAAGATCATGCTCAAGCTTTAGGAGGGCGATCGTGAAGGCACGTGTGACTGTGACGTTGAAGTCGGGCATCCTCGATCCGCAGGGCAAGGCGATCGAGGGCGCGCTGAAATCGCTCGGCGTCGATGGCATCGCCAGCGTCCGCCAGGGCAAGGTCTTCGACATCGAACTCGCCGCGTCCGACAAGGCGAAGGCGGAAGCCGCGCTGAAGGCGGCCGCCGACAAGCTGCTGGCGAACACCGTGATCGAGAATTACCGGGTCGAGGTTCTGAGCTAGTCGGGCGAGCCAAATGATAACAGCCGCTCCCGCCTTTCCCGGCGGCAACCGCGTTTTCATCAGATCGTTGTTGCTTGCCCTGTTCACGGTTGCCGGAATTGGCGGTGCTTCGGCTCAATCGTCACCTGCGCCCACAGCAGGACCGCAGGCTCCGCCAGTTTCAGTCAGCGGGTGGAGTTATCATCGCGGCGGCTCCGATGTGCACATCTTCCACTGCGAGCAGCCAAGTTGTGGTGCGGGCTCCAAGGTGACCTATCGGCTCTATGCAGCCAATAATCCGATGACCCTGCAACAGTTTCGTGCGAGCCAGGACCAGATCATCAAGGCGCTGGAGCAGCGGAAGCCAGGGCAGCGGATCACGCTTCTCGGTGTCGATGGCGCCAAGGGCACAGCGGTGCCGCGGATGTACCGGGCCCGGCGCCTGACGGTGACACCCGACGGCACCAGCGAATATCAAGTCAACGGTTTGCTGTTTGGCACACGCGCCTCGGCCAGCCTGATCAGCTCGGCACACGACGAGAAGGCCAGCAACGACAATTACGCAAAGTTTGCGGCCGCAGTTATGCTTGCTCTAGCGCCTAAAACCCGGTGAACTCATGAAATCAGCCGTCCTCGTCTTCCCCGGCATCAACCGCGAGCGCGACATGGCGCGCGCACTCAAGCTCGCCTCCGGCAACGAGACCGCGATGGTCTGGCACGCCGAAACGTCCCTGCCCAAGGGCACTGATCTCGTGGTGGTGCCCGGCGGCTTCTCCTACGGCGATTACCTGCGCTGCGGCGCGATCGCGGCCCGCGCGCCCGTGATGGACGCGGTGCGCGACTTCGCCGCCAAGGGCGGGCTCGTGCTCGGCGTCTGCAACGGCTTCCAGATCCTTTGCGAGTCCGGCCTGCTGCCGGGCGTGCTGATGCGCAATGCCGGGCTGAAATTCGTCTGCCGCGACGTGCATATGCGCATCGAGCGCTCCGACACGCCGTTCACCCGCGGCTACAATGCCGGCCAGGTGATCCGCGTGCCGGTCGCGCATGGCGAGGGCAATTACGAGGCGGACGAGGAGACGCTGAAGCGTCTCGAAGGCGAGGGCCGCGTGCTCTATCGCTACTGCTCGCCGGAGGGCGTGGTCGACGAGGCCTCCAATTTCAACGGCGCGGCGCATTCGATCGCCGGTATCGTCAATGAGCGCGGCAACGTGCTCGGCATGATGCCGCACCCCGAGAACCACGTCGAAGAGATCATGGGCTGCACCGACGGCCGCGGCCTGTTCGCAGGGCTGGTCCAGCATCACGAGAAGGCGGCGTAAGTCGCATCGTGCTTTCTCGCGCGACGTCGCGAATACCGCCCGCTGCTGGCTGACGGCCAGAAGTCATCGCATGCCCGTCATTCCGTGGCGTTGCGTCAGCATCAAACTATGGCGCGCATTTGCGCGCCTGAGAATCTCAAAATTCCCCGATGCGCAATTGCGCACCTGAGGTTCGCGTCTCGCGACACGCCCTGGAATGATGCCCCTTGGCGCGACCGGAAGCTACGTGCCCCGTAAGCGACTTAGTCCGCGCTTGAGCACGTTGGCCGGCACGGTCATCGCGGCGACGCCGGCCATCACGAGCACCAGGCCGAGCGCAAGGTTCGACGGCACGGATTCCCCGATCAGCACGACCGACAGCGCCACGCCGATCGGGATGCGCAGATAGGCCTGCGCGTTGGTGGCGAGCGTGCCGAGCCGCGTCAGGCACATGTAGAACAGCATCAGGCCGAACGCGCTCGAGAAGATGCCCATGGTGACGGTGGCCACCAGCGCCTGCGGCGTCGGATGCAGCGTCCAGGGGTGTTCGAGGATCAATGCGACCGGCAGCAGCACCATGCCGCCGAACAGCAGCGAGCCGGCCGCGACCACCATCGGGTCGTAATCCGACAGGCGCAGGCCGAAGATCGTGGCGCAGGCAAACGAGATGGTAGCGAGCAGGATCGCGATCTCGGCAGCGATCTCCTTGCCGAAACCGCTGAGCGCATCGAGACCGATGATCGCGACGGTGCCGGCGAGGCCGAGGATCGCCCCTAGCAGCTTGATGAGCGAGGCCGGCTCGTGCCGCGTGATCGCCCAGGTGATGAGGAAGGCGAAGATCGGCGTCGTCGAGGCCAGCACCACGGTGTGCGATGCCTGCACGAATTGCTGCGCCCAGGTGATCACCAGGAACGGGATCGTGGAGTTGATGGTCTGCTGGAACGCGAACAGCTTCCAGGCCTTCAGGTCGGTCGGGACGCGGATGCCGCGGATGCGCAGTACTACGAGCAGGAAGAGCGCGGCGATCAGCGAGCGGGCCGAGATGAAGGTGACCGGCGGGATCGAGCCCAGCGCGATCTTGGTCAGCGGATAGGTCGAGCTCCAGCAGCAGGCGAGCGCCAACAGCAGTGCGTAGTCGCGCCAGCCGCGCACGGATGGTGCTGTCGTGGATACAGTGGACGTTCGCACGGGAGCCGTCACGCCGCCCGCTCTAGCTGTGCTCTTCGGCACCTTGATTGGCTCCCGGCGCATTGGCGCGCTGGGACACTGATACTTCGGGATTCCGGTGGAGGCCAGCGGATAATCCGCCGCGCCTCACCGGATCATCTCGGTGCGGCACAGTCTCGGCGGACGGTCGACCAGCCGGTTTACCGTGACGAGGAATTCGACCGTGTGCGGAGTGTGGCGCGGAGATCGACAGTGGCATCGGCTCACTCGCAATTCTGCCATACGGCATATCAGAACGACGCGTGCGTGCTGCAGTCTCAATCGAGCCATGCGTCTTTCACAAGAGCAACACTGGCGCGCCGCGCGATGCAAGAGCGATGGCACCCGGCTTCAGGCAACCCTCTTCTCCCTGTTTGCGAACATGCTGAGCTTCAACCACGTGCGCAGGTCGGCGGCGAGCTTCGGGTTTCCTGTCAGGACGAGCCGGCCATCTTCAGACACAGCGCTGATCGCCGCATATCCGAGCCAGATCTCGGTCATCGTCCGCAGATCCGTTGACACGTAAAGATCGACATCGAAGCCGGGATCGACGAGACACAGGTCAACTCCTGCGCCCGGCTCCACGATGAGCCAATAATTGCGCTCCGAGGACGGCCTGTCATTGAAGATGAACTGGATTGTATTGCGGCGAGCGGGCATTGGATCCGTGTTTATGTTTCGCCTGATGTCCCACATCAGCAGATTGGCATCGAGATTCTTCAGCGTAGCTTCGGTCGTAACCCACCGATGTCCCCAGACGCCGATCGCTTCGATGATGGAACGCAGCTCGTTTCCTGCTTCGGTGAGACGATATTCAAGTACGCCAGGCTCGCGTTCAGCGGCGGCGTGCACGACGATCCCGGCGGCTTCGAGATCCTTCAGCCTCTTGGAGAGAAGCGCGGGCGACATGCTCGGCAGCCCGCGCCGCAGTTCATTGAAACGGTTCGAACCCAGCACGAGCTCGCGCAGTACGAGAAGCGTCCAACGGGAGCAGATGATCTCTGCTGCCATCGAGACGGGACAGAACTGATTGTAGCCGCTGTCGGACATTGCAGCGTTCCTCCGACCATAACTCGCACGGCAAGAATGCTACGATCGATCCAACGGGGCCAGTTCAAAATCTGTACCACCCGGATTCAGATCCTGAACTGGCGGCTTTCCGGGCCGTGATGAGATGCTCCCGCCCGCTCGCAAGTTGCGGGGTCCGCCTTCAGGCGGAGGCATTTAGGCAAAGGAGATCGCTTATGTCGGTTGCGACGCTACCCCTTGATTATACTGCCATCAAGCAACGCCAGCAGGCCGTCTGGTCCGCAGGCGACTATGCAATCATTGGAACGACCCTTCAGATCGTCGGCGAGCGGCTCTGCGAGGCTGTCGATATGCGCGCCGGCAGCACCGTGCTCGACGTTGCAGCCGGCAACGGCAACGCGACCCTGGCTGCAGCACGCCGTTTCGCGCGCGTCACCTCCACCGACTACGTCGGCGCACTTCTCGAGCGAGGCAAGGAGCGCGCCGCCGCCGATCGTCTTGCCGTCAATTTTCAGGAGGCCGACGCCGAAGCGCTTCCATTTGCTGATGGCGGCTTCGACGCGGCGCTGTCCACGTTCGGTGTCATGTTCACTCCAAATCAGGAGAAGGCGGCCGCCGAGCTCATTCGCGTCGTCCGCAAAGGAGGTAAGATCGGGCTCGCCAATTGGACGCCGGATGGCTTTGTCGGCCAGCTTCTCAAAACCGTTGGAAGCTACGTGCCGCCGCCGACCGGCATCAAATCGCCTACGCTCTGGGGAACTGCGGCCCGCCTCGGAGAGCTGTTCCAAGGGCATGAAATCGATAGCTCCGTGCAGACCTTCACCTTCAGGTATGAATCTCCGGAGCACTGGCTCGAGGTCTTCCGCACCTGCTACGGTCCTACGAACCGTGCGTTCGCGGCGCTGGATGCCGAGAAGGCGGCCGCACTTGAAGCCGACATTCTCGACCTGCTGGAAAGGTCGAACTGGAGCCGCGGCGGCAGCCTCATCGTCCCCGGCGAATATCTCGAAGTCGTAGTTACGAGATCTTGAGTTCGCACCGGAGAGTGGCCGCATCGTCGCCAGGCTCTACGCGCCGGCCTCCGCCGGCACCTTCCGCTTCACCCGCTTGATGGTGCCGGAGAAGGTGAACAGCGGCCGCTCGCCCGATGTCAGCATACCTCGCACGAAAATCAGCGATCCGCCGGCGCGAGTGACCTCGCCGGTGCATTCGATCAGCTCTCCCTCGCGGGCCGCGTCGAGGAATTCCGAGGAAAACGACACCGTGACGCCGGGCCCTTGGAGCACCGAAGCGGCGAGCGCGAACAGGCAGTAGTCCGCGAAGGTCATGAAGCAGCCGCCGTGGACGTTGCCGGAGCCGTTGAGGTGCTTTTTGCCGACCCGGAACGCGCAGGTGATGACGCCATTCTCGTCCATGCGGTGGTAGAAGGGGCCGGTATGGGTCTCGAAATTGTCGCGAGTCCAGGTTCGCCAGCCGGCGAATTCGCCCTCGGTTTCGACGCGCAGATCGGGGCGGCGGTTGAATGCGGTCTTGGCGAGCTCGTTCACGAAATTGGCCTTCAATTATCGGGTTTCGGTCCTTAAATCCGATCCATCCGCGATGTGCAAATCCTGCGATCCGCGGCCAGCTGCCGCAAAGCTCTGGACAGGCCGAAAATGCCCCGTAATAAGGCCTTTTCGCCCCCGTTCGATCTGCCTATTAAGGGACCCATGAACGAGCCCAAGAACGAGCCCAAGATCACCCCCGAACTCGTCGCCGCCCACGGGCTGAAGCCGGATGAGTATGAGCGCATCCTGAAGCTGATCGGGCGGGTCCCGACCTTTACGGAGCTCGGTATCTTCTCGGCGATGTGGAATGAGCACTGCTCGTACAAGTCCTCGCGCATCCATCTGCGCGGGCTGCCGACCAAGGCGCCTTGGGTGATCCAGGGCCCCGGCGAGAACGCGGGCGTGATCGATATCGGCGACGGCCAGGCGGTGGTCTTCAAGATGGAGAGCCACAACCACCCGAGCTACATCGAGCCCTATCAGGGCGCGACCACCGGCGTCGGCGGCATCCTGCGCGACGTCTTCACCATGGGCGCACGCCCGATCGCCTGCCTCAACGCGCTGAGCTTCGGCGCGCCGGAGCATCCCAAGACCCGGCACCTGGTGTCCGGCGTGGTCGCGGGCGTAGGCGGCTATGGCAATTCCTTCGGTGTGCCGACGGTCGGCGGCCAGGTGCGCTTCCACACCCGCTACGACGGCAACATCCTCGTCAATGCGATGGCGGTCGGCCTCGCCGATGCCGACAAGATCTTCTATGCGGCGGCCTCCGGCGTGAACATGCCGATTGTCTATCTCGGCTCCAAGACCGGCCGCGACGGCATCCACGGCGCCTCGATGGCCTCGGCCGAATTCGACGACGCCTCCGAGGAGAAGCGCCCGACCGTGCAGGTCGGCGATCCCTTCGCCGAGAAGCTGCTGCTGGAAGCCTGCCTCGAGATCATGGAGCAGGGGTGCGTGATCGCGATCCAGGACATGGGTGCGGCGGGCCTGACCTGCTCGGCGGTCGAGATGGGCGCCAAGGGCGATCTCGGCATCGAGCTCGATCTCAACGCGGTGCCGACCCGCGAGACCGGTATGAGCGCCTACGAGATGATGCTCTCGGAAAGCCAGGAGCGCATGCTCATGGTGCTCAAGCCCGAGAAGGAGAAGCAGGCCGAGGCGATCTTCCGCAAATGGGGGCTCGACTTCGCCATCGTCGGCTACACCACGCCGACCAAGCGCTTCGTCGTCAAGCACGGCGGCGACGTGATGGCCGACCTGCCGATCAAGGAGCTCGGCGACGAGGCGCCGGTCTATGACCGTCCGCACGTCGCCTCGAACGCGCTGCCGGTGATCCGCGCGCAGGACGTGAAGCCGCCGCTCGGCATCGCGCCGGCGCTGGAGAAGCTGATCGGCACGCCCGAGCTCTGCTCCAAGCGCTGGGTGTGGGAGCAGTACGACCACGTCATTCTCGGCAATACCGTGCAGCGGCCGGGCGGCGACGCCGCCGTTGTTCGTGTGCAGGAGGGGCCGAAGGGCCTTGCGCTCACCGTCGACGTCACGCCGCGCTATTGCGAGGCCGATCCGTTCGAGGGCGGCAAGCAGGCAGTGGCCGAAGCCTGGCGCAACATCACCGCGGTCGGCGGCCGCCCGCTCGCGATCACCGACAATCTCAATTTCGGCAATCCGGAGCGGCCCGAGATCATGGGCCAGTTCGTCGGCTGCCTGAAGGGCATTTCGGAAGCCTGCCGCGCGCTGGACTTCCCGGTCGTCTCCGGCAACGTCTCGCTCTACAACGAGACCAACGGCCGCGGCATCCTGCCGACACCCTCGATCGGCGGCGTCGGTCTGCTCGACGATTTCACCAAGTCGGCGACGCTGGCCTTCAAGGCTGCGGGCGAGGCGATCCTTTTGATCGGCGACACCCAGGGCTGGCTCGGCCAGTCGGTCTATCTGCGCGACGTCTGCGGCCGCGAGGAGGGCGCTCCGCCGCCCGTCGATCTCGCCGCCGAGAAGCGCAACGGCGACGTCGTGCGCGGCATGGTCCACGCCGGCACCGCCACCGCGGTGCATGACGTCTCCGACGGCGGGCTTCTGATCGCGCTGGCCGAGATGGCGATCGCGAGCGGCATCGGCGCGCAGCTTCTGGCAGCGCCGAGCTCGATCGTGCCGCATGCCTATTGGTTCGGTGAGGATCAGGCGCGCTACATCGTCACCGTGCCGGCAGCGGAAGCCGGTCTCGTGCTCGCCAAGATGAAGGGCGCGGGCGTGCCGTGCGCGCGGATCGGCACCACCGGGGGCGACGCAATCGCAGTTGCCGGAGAGCCGCCGGTATTGGTCGAGACTCTCTCGCACGCGTTCGAACACTGGCTGCCGAACTATATGCGCGGCGCTGCTGCCTGATCAGGCGTCACAGTGTGAAGGTAAGATAACAGCGCGATGAAGCATCATCGCGCTGTTATTTTTTGTATGGGCATGATCTCCGCGCAAACGCTCTTTGCGTTGTCGCGAGGGAAGATCGCCATCAGGTCGCGCTCCGGACCGCGCGCCAGGCGAAAATGATGATGCAGGCGCCGATGAAACCGGCCACGAGGTAGCTGATCCATCCACCGCCGAGCGACACGCCAACGAGACCGAGCAGCCAGTTCGCCAGCGCCGCGCCGACGATGCCGAGAATGATGTTCATCACGATGCCGGTTCCGGACTTCATGAACATCTCGGCAAGCCAGCCGGCGACCCCGCCGACGATGATTGCGGCGATCCATCCGATTTGAGGGTCGTTCATCCTAGCATTACAGTTGTAATTTTTGCTTGAGATGCGCTTTGCGCGCGTTGGCTTGATGAGCCCTGCGCCAGGATGACCATGCGAGGATGTGGGCATGCGGGATGCGCCGCTGGGCGAGCTTCATGGCGATGCGGCGGATTTCCTGGATCGACCAGCGGATCAAGAACGATGCTTCGGTCGGGGCCGCGGTCGCGTTTTTTTAAGCAATGCTCCGGTGTTGGCCCGATGACGGATGACGGCCATCGTGGCGAAGGCAAGCATGACCAGTGAGACATGGCGATGCCAGCCATGCCAGGAGCGGGTTTCGTTGTGATCAAGACCGAGCTCGTTCTTGGCGGTTTCGAAGCTGTCTTCGATGGCCCAGCGATGGCCTTCCACGGATACCAGCTTCTGCATGGACGTGCCCTTGGGGCACCATGTGGAGAAGAAGGCTAAGCTGTTGTCGGCAATATTGCGGCGGATCAGAAGACCTCGGGTCCATTCCCCGGCAAGGTCGTCGTTGTATTCGCCGGCGTCGAGATCGGCCAGCTCAAGATAGGCCCAGTCGTGCCAGCGCGGACCTTTGGTTCCTTCGCCGGACGGCAGGCGGCGCCAGGCCTTCTTGGGAAGGCTCTGCGCGATCGTAGAGGCAGTGCCGGCGACAGGCTGCTGCTTGCCCCAGGAATAGAACACGTGATTGGAAGCAACCCCCAGAACATAGCCTTTGCCCGCCTTGCGCAGCAGGGTTTCGATCGCTCCCGTGCCATACACGCTGTCCGCTGCTATGAACGAGAACGGCACCTTTGCGGCGATCGCGCGAGCGATCATTTGATGCGCGATCCGGGGCTTCGTCGCAAAGCTCACATCGCTCGGGACATGTGCGGCCTTCAGGCGAGCGGGTTCGTCCGTCCATTCCTTTGGCAGGTAGAGCGCCCGATCGATGAAGGCATGGCCATGCCGCGACACATAGGAGGCAAACACTCCGATCTGGCAATTGGTGATCTTGCCCGCCGAGCCAGTGTACTGGCGCGCGACCCCACACGAGGCCTTGCCCTGTTTCAAAAAGCCGGTCTCATCGATGACCAGAACCGCGTCCTCGTCACCCAGCGTTTCCAGCGCGTACTCACGTACAATATCGCGCAGCGCGTCGGCATCCCACTGCCCCCGACCCAGAATCGCCTGCTGGCGCCACGGGCCTGGATCGCCAGCCGCTTCCGCCCGCATCCAACCCGTCTTGCGCGGCTCGTTGCCCAACAGTCCGTCGAGAAATTGCCCCGCCGAGGCCGCGACCCGCTCTTGCGTAAACAGCGGACGGATGCGTTGCTTGGCATCTCGCAACGACGAAGCCCACAGCGTCAGCGTATCCTCAACCGACGCGCCACCAATCATCAGATCCCGAATCATGGTCGCCCATAGATTCAGAACCTTCAGGAAGATGCAACTGTAATGCTAGTCTCCGTGTGCGGTCCACCAATACGATCAGCATAACCGAGAACCATTCACTCGCAATCGCATGCACGCGCGCCGCAGTCATTGCTGCCGACCTGCAGCAACGAAAGAGTGCAAGGATGAACGAAAGACTCCAATCGCACCAAGGCGATGCGCACGGATATCTCGGGTGCAATACTGTTTGTGACGAACTCGCGTCACGCCGCGAAATCCGTGGACGAAAAGCCGGGATGGTGGAGTGACGCTCGGTTCCAGCCGTGTGCGGCTTGATTCGCGTTGACCTGGCGGTGGTGCAGATGCCGCCTACTTGCACAATGCGTTCAGGCGAAGACGCGCCGGCGGCGCCGTTCGCGCTGGGACGCAGTCCCGGTGTTGAATGCTCAATGCTCTAGCATTACAGTTGCATCTTCCTGAAGGTTCTGAATCTATGGGCGACCATGATTCGGGATCTGATGATTGGTGGCGCGTCGGTTGAGGATACGCTGACGCTGTGGGCTTCGTCGTTGCGAGATGCCAAGCAACGCATCCGTCCGCTGTTTACGCAAGAGCGGGTCGCGGCCTCGGCGGGGCAATTTCTCGACGGACTGTTGGGCAACGAGCCGCGCAAGACGGGTTGGATGCGGGCGGAAGCGGCTGGCGATCCAGGCCCGTGGCGCCAGCAGGCGATTCTGGGTCGGGGGCAGTGGGATGCCGACGCGCTGCGCGATATTGTACGTGAGTACGCGCTGGAAACGCTGGGTGACGAGGACGCGGTTCTGGTCATCGATGAGACCGGCTTTTTGAAACAGGGCAAGGCCTCGTGTGGGGTCGCGCGCCAGTACACTGGCTCGGCGGGCAAGATCACCAATTGCCAGATCGGAGTGTTTGCCTCCTATGTGTCGCGGCATGGCCATGCCTTCATCGATCGGGCGCTCTACCTGCCAAAGGAATGGACGGACGAACCCGCTCGCCTGAAGGCCGCACATGTCCCGAGCGATGTGAGCTTTGCGACGAAGCCCCGGATCGCGCATCAAATGATCGCTCGCGCGATCGCCGCAAAGGTGCCGTTCTCGTTCGTAGCAGCGGACAGCGTGTATGGCACGGGAGCGATCGAAACCCTGCTGCGCAAGGCGGGCAAAGGCTATGTTCTGGGGGTTGCTTCCAATCACGTGTTCTATTCCTGGGGCAAGCAGCAGCCTGTCGCCGGCACTGCCTCTACGATCGCGCAGAGCCTTCCCAAGAAGGCCTGGCGCCGCCTGCCGTCCGGCGAAGGAACCAAAGGTCCGCGCTGGCACGACTGGGCCTATCTTGAGCTGGCCGATCTCGACGCCGGCGAATACAACGACGACCTTGCCGGGGAATGGACCCGAGGTCTTCTGATCCGCCGCAATATTGCCGACAACAGCTTAGCCTTCTTCTCCACATGGTGCCCCAAGGGCACGTCCATGCAGAAGCTGGTATCCGTGGAAGGCCATCGCTGGGCCATCGAAGACAGCTTCGAAACCGCCAAGAACGAGCTCGGTCTTGATCACAACGAAACCCGCTCCTGGCATGGCTGGCATCGCCATGTCTCACTGGTCATGCTTGCCTTCGCCACGATGGCCGTCATCCGTCATCGGGCCAACACCGGAGCATTGCTTAAAAAAACGCGACCGCGGCCCCGACCGAAGCATCGTTCTTGATCCGCTGGTCGATCCAGGAAATCCGCCGCATCGCCATGAAGCTCGCCCAGCGGCGCATCCCGCATGCCCACATCCTCGCATGGTCATCCTGGCGCAGGGCTCATCAAGCCAACGCGCGCAAAGCGCATCTCAAGCAAAAATTACAACTGTAATGCTAGGCAGTGTGGACTCTAAGGATTCCCTTTTGAGAGCAAATCAGATTCAAGGCTGCTTTTGGGGAGGCAGTCTTGGGTGTGATGGATCGTTTGGTGTTGAGCGACGCGGCCTGGGAGCGCATGGCGCCGCTGATCATCGGCCGGCCCGACCAGAAGGGCTCGACCGGGCGAGACAACCGGATGTTCGTGGAAGGTGTGCTTTGGATCGTGCGGACCGGCTCTCCCTGGCGTGATCTTCCGGAGGTGTTCGGGGACTGGAACAGCGTGTTCCGGCGCTTCAGCCGATGGAGCACCAAGGGTGTTTGGTGGCGGATCTTCGAGGCGATGTCCGACGACCCAGACTTCGAATATCTAATCGTCGATTCCACCATCGTCCGGGCGCATCAGCACGCCGCTGGGGCGAAAAAAGGGGGCCTGAAGATCAGGCGCTTGGCCGCTCGCGCGGCGGCCTGAGCACGAAGATCCATATGGCCGTTCGCGGTCTTGGATGTCCTGTCCGGTTCACGCTCACCGCAGGCCAGAAGGGCGATGCACCGCAAGCCGCCGCATTGATCGAGGGACTGCCCGCCGAGGTCGTCATCGCCGACACAGCCTATGACGCCGACCATTTGCGCCAAGACATCGCCGCCAAAAAGGCGCTCGCCGTGATCCCCAACAACCCGTCACGCGCGCTCAAATATCCGCTCGACAAGCATCTCTATGCCCAGCGCCATCTCGTGGAATGCTGCTTCTCCAAACTCAAGCAGTTCCGTCGCGTCGCTACCCGCTTCGAAAAAACCGCCCGAAATTACCGCGCCGTCGTCACTCTCGCCGCCATCGTCCTATGGATGCGATAAGTGTCCACACCGCCTAGCACTACAGTTGCATTTTTGATTTGAGATGCGCCTTTCGAGCTGCGGCTTGATGGGCGCGTCGGAATGTGGACCATGCCAGGACGCGAACGATTGGGATCCGGCGCTGTGCAAGCTTTAAGATGAGGCGTCGGATTTCCTGGACCGACCAGCGGATGAGTCTTGCCGGTGCGTCGATTTCGTTTTTTTCGGCATCATCGCGTTCACCTGAGATCGGACGGTGGTCATGACGGCGTAAGCCAGCATGACCAGGGAGACATGCCGGTGCCAGCCGTGCCAAGAGCGACTTTCATTGTGGTCGAGACCGAGCTCGCCCTTTGTCGTCTCAAAATCTTCTTTGACACGCCATCGCGTTCCTTCAACACGAACGAGGCTCTCGATCGAGGTGCCCTCGGGACACCATGTGGTGAAGTAGGAGAGTTCACCGTCGGCAAGGCCGCGTCGGATCAGCAGCCCGCGGGTCCAGATGCCTGGCAGCTGCATGTCGTATTCGGCAGCGTCGAGATCGGCCAGCGGGCAATAGGCCCAATCGTAGAGACGTTCGCCCTTGGTTCCATGACCTGCCGACAGGCGCTTCCACTTTTGGGCGGGGAGCGCCTCGGCAATCTCCTTTGCTTCACCAGCCACGAGGTAATCCGGGTGCCATGAGCTGAACCAGTGGTTGGCGTGGACGCCCAGCACGTAGCCTTTGCCGGCACGCCGCAGAGCCGCTTCGAGGTCGCCGACGCCATACACACTGTCGGCAGCCACCCAAGCGAAGGGGACGTCGGCCGCGATCGCCCTCTTGACCATGCTGACGGCCAACTGCGGCTTGGTGGCAAATGCCACCGTCTCCGGCACATGGGTCGCTTTCAATCGGGTGGGATCGGATGTCCAGGCTTTCGGCAGATAGAGCGCACGATCAATGAAGGCGTGACCCTTGACGGATACGTAGGAGGCGAACACGCCGATCTGGCAGTTGGTGATCTTGCCGGCAGAACCCGTGTATTGCCGCCCCACGCCGCACGAGGCCTTGCCCTGCTTGAGAAAGCCGGTCTCGTCGATCACCAGGACTGCGTTGTTGTCGCCCAGATGTTCGATGACATGATCACGAACGATGTCGCGCAAGTCGTCGGCATCCCAGCGCCCACGACCCAGTAAGGCCTGCTGTCGCCACGGTCCGCTGTCGCCAGCTGCCTCGGCCCGCATCCAGCCTGTCTTGCGCGGCTCGTTGCCGAGCAACGCGTCGAGAAACTGGGCCGCCGAAGCGGCTACACGCTCCTGCGTGAACAAAGGTCGGATACGCTGCTTGGCCTCCCGCAATGACGCCGCCCACAGCGACAGCACATCCTCAACCGAAGCACCACCATTCATCTGATCCAGAATCATGGTTGCCCATAGATTCAGAACCGTCAGATAAATGCAACTGTAGTGCTAGGCTACAGCACCTGCTTGGCGCCCGGGAGCTTGCGCAGCGCCGCCGTGGCGGCCCAGCTCAGCGCCACCGTGGCGAAGAACGCGATCGCCGCCTTTGCGATCGCCGGCAGGTCGAAGTCGAACAGCCAGTATTGCAGCCACAGCACGATCGGATAATGCGCCAGGAACATGCCATAGGCGTCTCCCTGCATGCGATCGAGCAGCGTCGGCCCCGACGCCTTCGAGTGCAGGAAATAGCCCAGGATCGCAAACAGGATCGAGGCGCTGAACAGCACGAAGAAGGTGCCGTAGAACGCAAGATACCAGCCCGGCAGCGGATCGGGATTACCGATGATCGCGCGCTTGATGTAGATCATCATCCACATCCCGGCGTAAGGGATCAGCGTGATGATCGCCCAGAACAGCGGAGTCCTGGTCAGCCGTCCGTTCGCGCTGAGGACGCCACGTTCGAAGTTTGCCGCACCGATGCCTGCGCCAATGAAGAAATAGGACGCATAGAGCAGCACGCGGCTGGCCTGCACCGAAAATGGTCCGAACTCGAACCAGCGGTTCTGGCCGTAATAGACCAGCATCGGCAGGTAGACGGCGGCGCTCCCGACGACGATCAACAGCCAGAACGTTGCGGGGCGATCGAATGCCTGCTGCGACAGGCGGTTGATCGGATCGAGCAGGCGCGGCGACACCCGGTAGAGCAGGCTCGCGGTCACGTCGAAGGCCAGCAGCACCCAGACGAACCAGATCGGGCCGCTCGGCCATGGTCCGACAGTCACCGTCTTCCACCAGAACTCAGAGAATGTCAGCGTCGGCGTCTCGCGCAACGCGATCGCGTAATAGGCGAGCGGGATCACGGTGAAGGCACAGATCGCGAAGGGCAGGCCGAGCCGCAACAGGCGGTCGCGCAGGAAAATGGGCAGCGGCTTGTGGCCAAGCCCAGGCCAGACAAACAGCCCCGACAGGAAAAAGAACATCGCCATGAAGAAGCTGTCGGTGGCGAGCACCACGCAGTCGAAGCCGATCCACGACGTCGGATCGGTGTGCCCGAAATAGGTGTAGGGGATCACCGAGTGATGCAGCAGCACGACCAGGGTCAGGAATGTGCGCGCACGGTCCAGCGCGACATTGCGCGCATGAGCCTTCGGGGCTGCCTGAACGTCGACGGCCGGAGCGGCGTGAGCGATCGATTTCATGGTACCCCCAGCAGGGTGAGTGATCGGATGTTGCAACCGGGAATCCGATTCAGCAAGGCCCATTCGTCTCGATTCCGTGGCGTCGAGGTCCATCATCTGCGTGCATCTGCTTCGTTTCAGGAACTGCGGTCATTCGCGGACGTTGTCGCGGCGACTGGCGGCCGCGCATGCCGCACGGTTTGGAGGAGTTGGTAATGACTATTCTTAAATGGGCGCTGATCTTCCTTGTCGTGTCGATCATCGCGGGCTTGTTGGGCTTCACCGGCATTGCGGCCGCCTCCGCCGACATCGCGCGCTTCCTGTTCTACGTTTTTGTCGTGATCTTCCTGGTGCTTCTGATCCTCGGGCTCACGATATTCAGAGCGTAGCCTGAGCCGGGTCGAACACCCTCGTCGTCATGCCCGGGCCTGTCCCGGGCATTCATGTCTTGCGGGCTGGGAAGGGACCGCGTGACAGGCCGGGACGAGCCAGGCCAACCACGGCAGGGGAAGACTGACCCCTAGGATACTTCCTCGATCTTCACTCTGTCCGGGTAGAACGCCAGGTGGCCGGCGATCTCGGTCATGGCCGGGAATGGCGTCTCATAGGTCCAGATCGCGTTGTCCAGCGTCTTGCCGTTGGCCTTGATGCTGAAATAGCTGGCGTCGCCCTTGTAGGGGCAGTGCGTGGTCCGCTCGGTGCGGGCCAGCAACTCCATGTTGGCGTCCTGGCGCGGGACATATTGCACGGCGGGATAGCTTGCTTCCTTCAACGTCAGCGCGTGGCTGGTCTCGGCCACGACAACGCCGTCTGCGGTGACGCGGACGCGCTTCGGATTGGGCGTGATCGTGATCGGATGGTCGGGGCCGGGGAGCTTCATGGTTCTGCGCCCTTTCTGGTCATTTCGTCGTGAATGCTTGTGACCGATTGATGCAGGTTTAAATCGCTGGGAATGGGAATATAGTGCTGCCAGGGATGACCTAGAAGACCACTGGCGCTAGGTTTTGCCCGCATGGCTGCCGACCCAGCCATGATTCGAATGACCTGATGGAGGTGGACTGGGATGCCGATGGACGCCCGTGATATCGAATCGATGATCAAGGCCGCGATCCCGGACGCCGAGGTAACGATCCGCGATCTGGCCGGCGACGGCGACCACTACGCGGCCACTGTGATTTCAGAGTCCTTCCGCGGCAAGTCCCGCGTTCAGCAGCACCAGATCGTCTACCAGTCGCTCAGAGGGCAGATGGGCGGCGTGCTGCACGCGCTGGCCCTGCAGACCGGCGTGCCGGAAGGCTAGGTCCGGCCGGCGGAGGCCTGATCGATGGCCGACAACCCACACGGCGCGATGTTCCGCGTTGTCGTGCCGAACCAGCATAGCCGCGTCACCAACGCCGAGCTGTTCTTCGACCTCGTCTTCGTCTTCGCCGTCACGCAGCTGTCGCACACGCTGCTGCACCATTTCACCCCGCTCGGCGCGGTCCAGGTCACGCTGCTGTTCCTCGCGGTCTGGTGGGTATGGGTCTACACCACCTGGGTCACCAACTGGCTCAACCCCGAGCTGACGCCGGTCCGCATCCTGCTCTTCCTGATGATGCTGGGCGGGCTCGTGCTGTCGACGTCGATCCCGACGGCGTTCGAGGGGCGCGGGCTGTGGTTTGCCGCCACCTATGCCGTCATGCAGACCGGGCGGACGCTGTTCTGGCTGCTGGCGACGCCGCGGCACCGGACGGCGGTGCGCCACAACGCGATCCGCATCCTGACCTGGCTGACCTGCTCGGGCGTGCTCTGGATATCAGGCGGCCTGTCCGAGGGCGACACCCGGCTGCTTCTGTGGATCGCGGCGCTGGTGATCGAATATGTCGCGCCGGCCGCGCGGTTCTGGACGCCGAAGCTCGGCTTCTCCTCGATTGAGGCCTGGGCGGTCGAGGGCGGCCATATGGCCGAGCGCTGCTCCTTGTTCGTTATCATTGCGCTGGGCGAGGCCATCGTCGTCGACGGCGCGACCTTCGCCGATCTGGCCTGGACGCCGGAGAACGTTGCCGCCTTCGTCTCCGCCCTGGTCGGCAGCATTGCGATGTGGTGGATCTACTTCCACAAGGGGGCGGAGGCCGGCTCGGAGATGATCTCGAAATCGGCCGAGTCCGGGCGCGTGGCGCGGATCGCCTACACCTATCTCCATATGCCGATCGTCGGCGGCATCATCCTCACCGCGGTCGCCGACGAGCTGGTGTTGAAGCACCCGAGCGGGCATTCCGATCTCAAGACGATCGTGAGCTCGGTCGGCGGTCCGCTGCTGTTCCTGGTCGGGACCATCCTGTTCAAGCATGTGATCCGCAATTTCCTGCAGCTCTCGCACTGCGTCGGCATCGTCGCGCTCGCCATAACCGCCTATTTCGCAAGCGAGCTGCCGCCGCTGTGGCTCTCGATCGTCACCACCGCGATCATGATCGTGGTCGCGGCGTGGGAATCGATCTCGCTGGGGTCGTCGGCGGCGGAAGGTGAAGAGCAAGCGTAATCGCATGTGGGCGATTCACTATCTCATCAATGGTCTATCTCCTCATCCTGAGGAGCCCGCGTATGCGGCGTCTCGAAGGATGTAGCCCGCAGACGGGCCTCATGGTTCGCCTGGCGATGCGCGGGATCGTCCAGAGACGTGGTGCGCGCTCCTCACCATGAGGAGCCTATGCGGCAGCCGTCGCCGCCCGCGTCGATTTACTCCGCGACTAGCGCATGCACCGAGAACATCTTGTTGGCGTCGGTCCAGCTTTCGCGCACCTGCCAGCCGGAGTTGCGGGCGAGCGCGGTGAAACGGTCGAGGCTGTATTTGTAGCTGTTCTCGGTGTGGATGCTCTCGCCCGGACGGAACGCGAAGGTGTTGCCGAGGATGCGCACCGTCTGCGCCTTGTGGCTGATCAGGTGCATCTCGATGCGATGGCGATCGCGGTTGTAGATCGAGCGGTGCGTGAATCCCGACAGGTCGAAATTGCCGCCGAGCTCGCGGTTGATCCGCACCAGCACATTGAGATTGAAGCGCGCGGTGACACCGGCCGCGTCGTTGTAGGCGTCGTAGAGCACGCGCTCGTCCTTCTCGAGGTCGACGCCGATGATCATCTGCGCGCCGTGGCCGAGGATCTTGCGCGCGCTGCGCAGGAAGGCCGCCGCCTCGTGCGGTTCGAAATTGCCGAGCGTCGAGCCCGGGAAGAAGCCGACCTTCGGCATGCCGGCGACGGCCTCGGGCAGGGCGAACGGCGTGGTGAAATCGGCGGCGACCGGATAGATGCCGAGATCCGGAAAATCCTTGCGCAGGCCGTCGGCCTGGGCATTGAGGAAGTCGCCCGAGATATCGACCGGCACATAGGCGCTGAATTCGCAGTGATCGAGCAGCAGCCGCACCTTGGTGGTCGCGCCGGCGCCGAATTCGACCAGCGCCGCGCCGTGCGGAATGATCGCGGCGATCTCGTCGCCGCGGTCGCGCAGGATGCCGAGCTCGGTCCGCGTCGGATAGTATTCCGGCAGCACCGTGATCTGCTCGAACAGCTCGGAGCCGGCGGCGTCGTAGAAATATTTCGGCGACAGCCGTTTCGGATGGCGGGCGAGGTCGCCGATTACGTCGCCGGCAAATGCCGAGGTCGCCTCGTCGAACGGGTACGCTTTTGCCAAAGCGGCGGCATGCACATTCATGGTACTCTCCCGAACGCGCTTACCGGCGCGCTATTGATGTCGACAGGACTCAATCAGGCGTAATCAGCGAGGCGTACCCCCGTGAATTGCCAGCGATGGTGCGGATAGAAGAAGTTGCGGTAGGTGACGCGGCTGTGGCCGGCCGGCGTCGCCAGCGACGAGCCGCGCAGCACAAGCTGGTTGACCATGAACTTGCCGTTGTACTCGCCAAGCGCGCCCTCAATGGCGCGGTAGCCCGGATAGGGTGAATAGGAGCTGCGCGTCCATTGCCAGACGATGCCGTAGGCGTCGTTGAGCAGGCCGGCGCGGGCGGCGACCTCCCATTCCATCTCGGTCGGCAGATGCTTGCCGGCCCAGCGGGCAAAGGCATCGGCTTCGTAATAGCTGACGTGGCACACGGGGGCCTGCGGATCGATCGGCTGCAGGCCGCCGAGCGTCATGATCTTCCATTCGCCGTCGATCTCGCGCCAGTGGCCGGGCGCCTCCCAGCCCTCGTTGCTGACGGTGGCAAAGCCATCCATCAGCCATAGCGTCGCGGTCGAATAGCCGCCGTCCTTCATGAAGGCGAGCCACTCGGCATTGGTAACGAGGTTCTTGGCGAGCTTGACCGGGCCGACGAGGGAGCGATGCGCGGGCTTCTCATTGTCGAAATGGAAGCTGTCGTCGGCGTGGCCGACCGTGTGGATGCCTTCGTTCAGCGTCACCCATTCCTCGGTCGCGCGGCTGGACGCCGGGAAGCGCCATGCCGGATCGTAAGCGGGCGAGATCGGGTTCTGCGCGAAGGCATGCAGGATGTCGGTGAACATCAATTCCTGATGCTGCTGTTCGTGATTGAGGCCGACTTCGACCAGCGGCACCAATGCCTGAAGCTTCGTCTCTCCGGCGGTCTGGAAGAACTTGACGACCTCGGTGTCGACATGACGGCGGTAGGCGGTGACTTCGTCGGCGGTCGGGCGGGTCAGATGGCCGCGCTGATGGCGGGCATGCCGCGGGCCGGCGCTGACGTAATAGGAATTAAACAGATAAGCGTAGTCCGGATGGAATGGCGTGTAGCCGTCGACATGCTCGCCAAGCAGAAACTGCTCGAAGAACCAGGTCGTATGGGCGCGGTGCCACTTGGCGGGGCTCGCGTCCGGCATCGACTGGATCAACTGGTCTTCCGGCGACAATGGCGCCGCCCGGCGCTCGGTCTCGCCGCGGACCGCAAGGTAAGCGTCCACCAGCCTCTGGGCGAGGGGCCCGGACTCGGACGACAGTGACGGGGAAGCGGTGGCTTTGGCGGCCGCAGCAGAGGCTGGTTTCGTCACGGTGATCTCCGATTCTTCAGGAAACGTTGCTTCGGCGAACTGGTTCCTGACGGACAGTTCGTCCTAGATAGGAGCTACCGTTCAGGAAAAAAGCCTCCCCCGGTGATTATATTAGTGCCGTCAGACTATGATTTGCCCCTAGAGGGACACCGTCCGGCTCCTGCCGCATGCCAGATTTCCGCCATTTTGCTTTGGATGCACAATGGTTTGAGCTACATATATGGCATGTCACGGGTTAAGCAGGGCGGGCCGGCCCGTCGGGCTTCAGAGCGCCGCCCCATAAGGAAGCGAAAATGAGCATCGAGCAATTCATCGACAATGAAGTGAAGTCGAACGACGTCGTGCTGTTCATGAAGGGCACGCCGCAATTCCCGCAGTGCGGTTTTTCCGGACAGGTCGTGCAGATCCTCGATCACATCGGTGTCGGCTACAAGGGTCTCAACGTTCTCGAATCCGCCGAGCTGCGTAACGCCATCAAGGTCTATTCGAACTGGCCGACCATTCCGCAGCTCTATGTGAAGGGCGAATTCGTTGGCGGGTGCGACATCGTACGCGAGATGTTCCAGGCCGGTGAACTGCAGCAGCTCTTCGCCGACAAGGGCATCCCGGTCGACGCGGCGGCCTGAGCTTGACCGCGCGCCAGATCGGCAAGGCGCGGCTTGAAGTCATCGTTGCAGATATCACAACCCTGCGCGTTGACGCCATCGTCAACGCGGCCAATTCGTCGCTCTTGGGTGGCGGTGGCGTGGACGGCGCGATCCATCGTGCAGCCGGCCCGGAGCTGCTCGCCGAGTGCCGCACGCTGAACGGCTGCAGCACCGGCGACGCCAAGATCACCAGAGGCTATCGGCTTCCCGCCAAGCACGTGATCCACGCCGTCGGCCCTGTCTGGCACGGCGGCACGCAGAAAGAGGATGCGCTGCTCGCGTCCTGCTATCGCCGCGGCATCGAGCTGTGCCAGGCCAACCGGCTCGCCTCAGTGGCATTTCCGGCCATTTCGACCGGCGTGTATCATTTTCCGCCCGACCGTGCGGCCGGCATTGCGATCAAGGCGGTCGTCGATGCCCTGGCCGCCGCTCCCGATGTCACGCACGTCATCTTCTGCTGCTTCTCCGCCCAGGGCGGCAAGCTGCACGAGGCCGCGTTGTCCACCTTTGGCAGCCCTTGTGCCTGATGCCGTGGTCGCTACACTTCCTGGTGATTTTCCGGGGGAGGGAGATAGATGACTTTGTCAGGATTGTTGCGCGCGGCAGCCGCTGGCGCGGTGCTGCTGGCGGCGCCTCTGGCGCACGCCGAAGGCACCTACGAAATTCCGGCGGGCGCGCATTTCAATCAGGAGAAGCTCGCCAAGATCGGCGCGTTCTTCAAGAACGAGGTGGCGACCGGCAAGATTCCCGGTGCGATCGTCCTGATCCAGCAACACGGCAAGCCGGTCTACCATGAAGCCTTCGGCGTGCAGGACGTGGTCAGCAAGGCGCCGATCACTGACAAGACGATCTTCCGACTGTTCTCGATGACCAAGGCGATCACCGCCGTGGTCTCGATGCAGCTGCTGCAGGAGGGCAAGTACAAGCTCGACGATCCCGTCTCGAAATACATTCCCTCCTTTACCAATGTGAAGGTCGGCGTCGAGAGGAAGGCCGAGGACGGCACCAAGACGCTCGAGCTGGTGCCGCCGAACCGGCCGCCGACTATTCTCGACCTGATGCGGCACACCTCCGGCATCACCTATGGCTTCTATGGCGACAGCCTGGTGCGCAAGGCCTATCGCGCGGCCAACATCTATGCCGGCGATTTCGATCTCGCCGAGTTCGCCGAGCGGATCGCCAAGCTGCCGCTGCAGAACCAGCCCGGCGCGCTTTGGCAGTACGGCCATTCCACCGACATCCTGGCGCGTGTGATGGAGGTCGTGACCGGCCAAAAGTTCTCGACGATCGAGCGCGAGAAATTGCTCGATCCGCTCGGCATGAAGGACACCAGCTTCTTCGTCACCGATCCCGAAAAGCAGAAGCTGATGGCCGAGCCGATGCCGAACGACAGCGATTTCCGGGTCGGGCGGATCAACGATCCGACCAAGGTCAAGAAGTGGGAGTCCGCGAGCGGCGGCATGGTCTCGACCATGGCTGACTATTCGCGCTTCGCGCAGATGCTGCTCAACGGCGGCACCTTCGAAGGCAAGACCATCCTGAAGCCGGAGACGTTCAAGGAGATGACGACCGACCATGTCGGTCCGGGCTCCGGAGTCGACCGCGACTATTTCTACTTCCCCGGTGACGGCTTCGGCTTCGGGCTGGGGCTCGCGGTGCGCACCGATCCCGGCAATGCAAAGCCGCCGCCGCCTGGCGACCTCGGCGAGCTGAAATGGGACGGCGCCAGCGGCTGCTACTTCGTGATCGACCGCAAGCAGGACATGTTCTTCATCCTGCTCGAGCAGACGCCGAGCGAGCGCCAGCGCATCCAGCGGACCCTGAAGCAGTTGATCTATGAAGCAATGGACAATTGACCTGCCCGGGCGCCGCGCGATCGTCGCAGCGCTCGTGCTTACGGTTGGCGCGACCGGTGCGAAGGCGGGCGCCGAGGGGCACGTCGGGCACAGGTTCTCGCCGGAAGGTTTGGCCAAGGTCTCCGACTACATCAGGAATGAGATCGCGACCGGCAAGATTCCCGGCGCGATCCTCCTGCTGCAGCAGCACGGCAAGCCGGTCTATTACCAGAATTTCGGTGTCCGCGACGTCGCAACCGAGCTCTCGATGAGCGCCGACACCATCTTCCGCCTCTATTCGATGTCGAAGCCGATCACATCGGTCGCAGCGATGATGCTGGTCGAGGAGGGCAAGCTCGGGCTGGACGATCCGGTCTCGAAATACATTCCGGCCTTTGCCGACATGAAGGTCTGCGTGGAGAAGCCCGGGGACGACGGCAAGCCGATGATGGTGATGGAGCCGATGAAGCGTCCTGTCACGATCGAGGACCTGATGCGCCATACAGCCGGACTGCCCTATGGCTATTATGGCGGCGGCCTGGTGAACAAGGTCTATGCTGACGCGGGCCTGTTCGGCAGTGACATGACGAACGCCGATTTCGTGGCGAAGCTCGCCAAGCTGCCGCTCGCCGAGCAGCCGGGTACGCTCTGGGACTATGGCTATTCCACCGACGTGCTCGGTCGCATCATCGAGGTGATCTCGGGGAAGTCGCTGCTCGAGTTCGAGAAGGAACGGCTGCTCGATCCGCTCGGCATGAAGGAGACCGCGTTCTATGTCGCCGATCCCGCAAAGTGGCGGCTGATTGCCGAGCCGATGCCGAACGATCGCGCGCTCAGCCCGACCAACCAGATCAGCGATCCGCGAAAGCCGTCGAAGCGGGAGTCGGGCGGCGGCGGGATGGTCGGCACCGTCGGCGACTACGCGCGCTTCACGCAGATGCTGCTGAACGGAGGCACCTATGAGGGAAGGCGCTACCTGAAGCCCGAAACCATCGCGCTGATGACGCGGGATCATGTCGGGCCCGAAACCGGGATCAGGCGGGACAAGAACTACTATCCAGGCGAGACCTCGGGCTTCGGTCTCGGCTTCGCAGTGCGCACCTCGGTCCCGGCGAACACCTCCTGGCCGCTCGGCGAGTATCGCTGGGACGGCGTCGGGGGCACGTTCTTCTTCATCGATCCCGAGGATGACCTGATCGGGATCTTCCTGGTGCAGACGCCGTCGGAGCGCGGCCGGATCCAGCTCAGGCTGAAGACGTTGATCTACCAGGCGATGGGGCGGTAAGAAACGCTCGTTTCGTAGTTTGGTAGCCCGGATGGAGCGAAGCGCAATCCGGGGCAGTCTCCCCGTGGATCATGCTCTCCCGGATTGCGCTGCGCTCCATCCGGGCTACAAGAGCTATGTGGCGCGCACGATGTCTCTGACGTGGCCTATGGCCTCCTCGATCATCGCGGCGGTGACGTCGAGATGCGTGCAGGCCCTGATCCGGCCGTCCATCATCGCCAGCATCACGCCGCGCTTGCGCAGCTCGGCGACCATCCTGTCGCCGGGCACGCCGGCACCGTCGGGCTTGAAGAAGACGAGGTTGGTCTCGGGCGCCTGCACCTGCAGGCCGTTGATCTGGGACAGCCCGCGCGCCAGCGCGCGCGCATTGGCGTGGTCGTCGGCGAGGCGATCGACGTGATGGTCGAGCGCGTAGATGCAGGCCGCGGCGCAGACGCCGGACTGGCGCATCGAGCCGCCGAGCCGCTGCTTCCAGCGCCAGACGTCGTCGATGAAGGCGCGCGTGCCGGCGATCACGCCGCCGATCGGGGCGCCCAGTCCCTTCGAGAAATCGATCCAGGCGGAATCCCAGCCCGCCGTCATGTCGCGCGGCGAGATGCCAGATGCGACGGTGGCATTGAGCAGCCGCGCGCCGTCCATATGGGTGGCAAGTCCATGGGCCTTGGCGATGCCGACGACCTCGTCGAGCGCGGCCTTCTTCCAGATCGTGCCGCCGCCGATATTGGCGGTTTGCTCGACGCTGACGAGGACTTGCGGCGGCTGGTAGCGGGTGCGCGGATGCAGGGCGGCGCGGAGCGCCTCTGGCGTGAACTGGCCGTCGTCGCCCGCGAGCTGTGTGATCTGGAAGCCACCGAGGGCTGCATGCGCGCCGCCTTCGCGGGCGATGATGTGCGCGGTCGCATGCGCCAGGATCTCGTCGCCGGGGCGGCAATAGGCCAGAGTCGCCGCGACGTTGCACATCGTGCCCGACGGCATGAAGACGGCCGCCTCCTTGCCGAGCAGATCGGCGACCCGGGCGCAGAGCTCATTGGTGGTCGGATCGTCGCCGACCTGCTCGTCGCCGACCTCCGCTTTCGCCATCGCCTCGCGCATCGCAGCCGTCGGCTTCGTCTGCGTATCCGACAACAGGTTGATGCGGACGGGCGGCGCCTTGGGATCGGGCGGGGCAGGGGTGTAATGCATGATGTGTCTCTCGGTCGGTGCGCGCAGACTTTAAAGCGTTTTCGAGCGAAGTGGATACCGGTTCCCGGTTCGCGTGAAGAAAACGCGTCAAGACAAGAATCCAGAGCTTCGGTTCTGATTCAATCAGAACCGAAATGCTCTAGCCAAACAAAAAGGCCCCGGCAAAACCGGGGCCTTTCGTATCTCGCAACGCTGCAGTGATCAGCGCGAATAGAATTCGACGATCAGGTGCGGCTCCATCTGCACCGGGAACGGCACGTCGGAGAGGCCGGGGATGCGCGCGAACTTCGCGGTCATCTTGGAGTGATCGACCTCGATGAAGTCGGGCACGTCGCGCTCGGGGAGCTGGGTCGCTTCCAGCACCGGCGTGAGCTGCTTGGAGGCTTCCTTCACCTCGATGGTGTCGCCGACCTTCAGCTTGTAGCTGCCGATGTTGACGCGGCGGCCGTTCACCTTGACGTGGCCGTGGTTGATGAACTGGCGCGCGGCGAACATCGTGGAGACGAACTTGGCGCGATAGACCACGGTGTCGAGACGGCGCTCCAAGAGGCCGATCAGGTTCTCGCCGGTGTCGCCCTTCAGTCGGCTGGCCTCGACATAGATGCCGTGGAACTGGCGCTCGGAAATGTTGGCGTAGTAGCCCTTGAGCTTCTGCTTGGCGCGGAGCTGCACGCCGAAGTCGGAGAGCTTGCCCTTGCGGCGCTGGCCGTGTTGGCCGGGGCCGTATTCGCGGCGGTTGACGGGGCTCTTCGGGCGGCCCCAGATATTCTGGCCCATGCGGCGATCGATCTTGTACTTCGCCTCACTGCGCTTTGTCATCGCGTCCTCTTTGCATAGCCGTCGCACAGTGCGCCGGCGTTTTGTCTGGTTTCAGGTTTGAGGAGACGCGCCCTCCTGTGCACCGGCCCAAAGGCCTGTGCCGACAGATCCGCCTCGAAAGCTCGGGGACGAACCACGGGTCGCGAAACGCTTCGCGGGCCGAAACCGGCCCGCGAGCAGGGGTGGTCTTAAGGTCATTGTGCCGTCATGTCAAACAAATAGGCCGATTTTTCGGGCCGATTGACGCCAAACCGGCTATTTTGGGCCCTTTACGGCCGGTTTCCGACCACCCGGACGGGGCGGGCTTCGGCCTGCGGCCGGATCGCGCGCAGCTCGGCGGCGATCTCGCTGTTCAGCACCTCTTCGAGCCTGGTCAGGGTCTTGGCGATCATGGCGGCATCGCAGACCAGATGGTCCCAACGCAGCACGACATCGACGGTGTGGTCCGGCTTGACCACGCCATAGCTGACGAGAAAGGGGCCCGGGCTCAGCGCGTGCAGCTCACCCGAACCATAAGCCGCGACCGAGGTCACGCCAAAGCTGCCGCAGAAATTGGCGCGTTGCCGGCCGACATTCATCCCGATCGCCCAGGCCAGCCGCCGCAGCGGCAAAGGCAGGCGTTCCACGCACAGGATCTTGCGGAACGCGTCGACTTCGAGCAGCGGGGCAGTCTTGGCGCGCCGGATCAGCGCGTCGATATCGGCAAGGGTCATCTGGTCCGGCGCACAGACGCGCTCGAACATCACACAATCCTCGCCGTTCTCGACGCGGGCAATGGCCACCATGCCGACGCTGCGTGGCAATTCATAGAGGGCCGGCCAGGGCCATCTGACATAGAGCGTCCGCAAGATCGGCTCGCTCTTGGCAACCAGCGCGAATGCCTTGACGAAGATTGCGGCCCAACCCGCCGACCGGCCCGCCTGGGCGCGGGCCTCGATCACCGCGCTGACGTTCAATGGACGGGTCAATGTGACTAGCGGCACACGGACCGACGCGTACATCAGATCGGCAACAAGGCGGCGCGGCAATGAGATCTTCCGAGGCGTACCGCGCATCCGTTCTGCTCAAATCCCTGCAATCGGCAAAAAAGTCAGGCGCCCGGCGAGCAAAATCGACTGCTCGCCAAGCCACTGATAGCACGAACTAACTGGCCTAGGGCCAGTCGGTTCTACCTATCTCTTAGTCCTATCTGTGGCACGGGTTTCGCCTGGGGGCTCGAAAGCCTTGCTCGGGTGAATCCCGAACACCTTGAGGGGCTTGTCAGGATATTCCAGTGTGATGCATCGCACCTTCCGGAATCCCGCAGGAACGGCCCGCTTCAGTTTCAGGGGAAGTTCGAGCTTGCCTTCGCTTCCCACCCCGGAATGGGTGTGACCTCCCGACGCACCTCGGTGGGAACTTCGGCAATCGCGATTGCGGTGTTGTCGCGCGCCGGGACATCGAGGTCCGGCGGGTTCGTTGCGCGAATCGCTCGCGCATCCGGATCAAGCCGGCTTGCGTTCAGCGCTTGATCCCGGCGAACGCCGCGGCGATGCCGCGCTGGAACAGCGACCAGTCGAAGCCGAGCGCGAGCGCGAGATAGCCGCGGTCGATCATCGCGTTGGCTTGCTCCGCGGTGCGCGCGACGCCGCCGATCGGCACGCCACTTTTCATGATGCCTTCCTCGGCGCGCTGCATCAGCGCGACGACCTCCGGGTCGTCGGGCAGGCCGCGCTTGTTGATGGATGTGGCGAGATCGCCGGGGCCGATCACGGCGAGATCGATGCCAGGCGTCGCCATGATCTCGTCGATGCGGTTCACCGCCTCGACATGCTCGATCGTGATCATGCAGATCATGTCGTCATCGGCGGTCGCCATGTAGTCTGTCATCGAGACGCCCCAGCGGAACGGGGCGTGGAACGGACCCCACAGCCGGTCGCCCTTCGGCGGATAGCGGACGCTGCGCACGGCCTGCTCGGCATCCTGCCGGTTGCAGATCATCGGGAAGTTGATGCCGAGCGCGCCGAGATCCATCGGCGCCTTCGCAAGGTGCGGCTCGTTGGCCGCGATCCGCACCATCGGCACGCACGGCGTGCCAGAGGTGGCCACGATCATCGCATGCGCGGTGGTCAGGTCGATCGGCCCGTGCTCGAGATCGACGATGATCCAGTCCAGCGACTGCGCCATGATCTGCACGGTCTGGATGCTCGGAATGGTGGCGATCGCGCCGAAGGTCGGGCGCTTATCGCGCCACTGCTTGCGCAGGCGGTTGAGCGGCGTCAGCGGTGCGGATGTCAAAGGCAGTCCTCCCTCGGTGAGGCGAGGGAAAACTAGCAGCACGCCGTGACGGCGGAAAGGATCAGGCCGGGACGCGGCCGCCGAAGAACGGCGTGAGCGCTTCGCTCAGCTTGTGCGGGCGCTTGGAGGTGAAGATCATCTCGGCGCCGGCCGCATCGCCCTTGCCATTGGCCGGGCCGAGCAGGTCGGCGACGCGGCGGGCGATCGCGGGTGCCGGATCGATCCAGTCGACCGGCCACGGCGCGAGCCGGGCGAGCCGCTCCAGCAACAGCGGATAATGCGTGCAGGCGAGCACGACGGTGTCGGTGCGGGCGGGGTCGTCGGCGCCGTAACCGACGAAGCAGGGCGCGAGCTCGGCCGCGATGTCCTCGTCGCGCACCATCTGCCCGCTGAGCGCCGCCTCCGCCAGCGAGGCGAGCTCGCCGGAGCCGACCAGCGTCACCTCGCAGCCTTGGGCGAAATCGGCGATCAGCTTGCGGGTATATTCCCGCTTCACGGTGCCCCTGGTGCCGAGCACCGAGACCCGCCGCGTCTTCGACGAGGTGCAGGCCGGCTTGATCGCGGGCACCGTGCCGACGAAGGGCACCCGGTAGGCGTCGCGCAAATGCGACATCACGATCGTGGACGCGGTATTGCAGGCGATCACGACGAGGTCGGGCGCATGTGTCTCGATCAGTTCGCCGACCAGCGGCACCACGCGGGCGACGATCTCGTCCTCGCCGTGATGGCCATAGGGAAAAAAGGCGTCGTCGGCGACATAGATGTAATGCGCGTCGGGCCGGGCCCGGACGATCTCGCGCAGCACCGTGAGGCCGCCAAGGCCGGAATCGAAGACAAGGATGGTTGGGGAAGTAGACACGTCCAGAAGATATCCGGTCCAGGGTTACCATTCGGTTGTGTTGCCTGTCCGACCATTGGGGCATGCACAAGGCGGTGGTGTTAGGGAATTTCGGATAGCCTCGACCGATATCTTTATCTGTCAGCGCAAGCCATTGCTGTGACATGCAAAATCCGAACGGACCGCAGGGGAACGCGACCTGATGGTTCGTGGCAGAACGGTGTGCGGGCAGGCGGTCCTTATCCCGCCGGCATCTGCTTCTCGACCAGCCGCACCCAATAGGACGCGCCGTGGCCGAGGATGTTGTCGTTGAACTTGTAGGCCGGGTGGTGGCACATCGGGCCGTCGCCCATGCCGAGAAACACGAAGGCGCCGGGGCGCGCTTCCAGCATGAAGGCAAAGTCCTCGCCGCCCATCACGGGCACCACCCGCTCGTTGACGCGGTCGGCGCCGACCACGTCGCGGGCAACCTCCGCGGCAATGCCGGCCTCGCGCGCATGGTTCAGCGTCACCGGATAGAGCCGGGTATAGCTCGTCTCGGCCCGCCCGCCATAGGCGCGGGCGACATTGTCGGCGATCTCGCCGATCCGGCGCTCGACGAGATCGCGCACCTCGGGATCGAGTGTGCGCACGGTGCCGGCGAGCTTGACAGTCTCCGGGATGATGTTGAAGGCCGTGCCCGCCTGGAACATGGTGATCGAGATCACCGCTGATTTCAGCGGATCGACGTTGCGCGCGACGATCGACTGCAGCGCATTGATGACCTGCGCGCCGATCAGGACGCTGTCGATCGCCTCATGCGGAGCGGCGCCGGCGTGACCGCCCTTGCCGTGGATCGTGATCTGCACCGTGTCCGACGAGGCGAGCATCGGGCCCGGCGTGGTGGCGAAATGCCCCTCGGGTAGGCCCGGCATGTTGTGCAGGCCGTAGACCTCCTGGACGCCCCAGCGGGTCATCAGCCCGTCGTCGACCATCGCCTTGCCGCCCGCGCCGCCTTCCTCGGCCGGCTGGAAGATGACGACCGCCGTGCCGTCGAAATTGCGCGTCTCGGTCAGGTATTTCGCGGCCCCCAGCAGCATCGCGGTGTGGCCGTCATGGCCGCAGGCGTGCATCTTGCCGGGAATCTTCGAGGCGTAGGGCACGCCCGAGGTCTCCTCGATCGGCAGCGCGTCCATGTCGGCGCGCAGGCCGATGGTCTTGCCCGACGTATTCTTGCGCCCGCGGATCACGCCGACCACGCCGGTGCGCCCGATCCCGGTCACCACCTCGTCGCAGCCGAACTCGCGCAGTCGGTCGGCGACGATGCCGGCCGTGCGGTGGACTTCGTAAAGCAGTTCAGGATTCTCGTGGAAGTCATGGCGCCAGGCGGCCATTTCGTCCGAGAGGGCGGCGACGCGGTTGACGATGGGCATGGGGAGAGTCCGTTTGTGCGTTTTGCAGGGCGCGTGAGCCTAGCGTAACCCGCCGCTTTGTCACGCGGAAGGACGTCAGCCGGTAGCCCGGATGGAGCGAAGCGCAATCCGGGATCCAGGCATCCAAACGATCCCCGGATTTCGCTTCGCTCCATCCGGGCTACGTGTCTGTGCTTCAGCCTTCGCCGAACACCCGCTTGAAGATCGTGTCGACGTGCTTGAGGTGATAGCCGAGGTCGAACTTTTCCTCGATCTCCGCGTCGGTCAGGTACTTCTTCACGTCGGCGTCCTTCTTGAGCAGCGTCTGGAAGTCGCCTTCGCCGCGCCAGACCGGCATCGCGTTGCGCTGCACAAGCTTGTAGGCGTCCTCGCGGCTCGCGCCCTTCTGGGTCAGCGCGATCAGCACGCGCTGCGAATGTACGAGGCCGCCGAGGCGGTCGAGGTTCTTCTGCATGTTCGCCGGGTACACCAGCAGCTTCTCGATCAGTCCGGCGAGGCGCACCAGCGCGAAGTCGAGCGTCACCGTGGCGTCGGGGCCGATCATGCGTTCGGCGGAGGAGTGCGAGATGTCGCGCTCGTGCCAGAGCGCGACGTTCTCCATCGCCGGCGTCACATAGGCGCGCACCATCCGCGCCAGGCCGGAGAGGTTTTCCGACAGCACCGGGTTGCGCTTGTGCGGCATCGCGGACGAGCCCTTCTGGCCTTCCGAGAAGAACTCTTCGGCTTCCAGCACTTCGGTGCGCTGCAGGTGGCGGATCTCCACCGCGAGGCGCTCCACCGAGGAAGCGATCACGCCAAGCGTGGCAAAATACATCGCATGGCGGTCGCGCGGGATAACTTGCGTCGAGATCGGCTCCGGCCGCAGGCCCATCGCCTTGGCGACATGCGCTTCGACGCGTGGGTCGATCTGCGCGAAGGTGCCTACCGCGCCCGAGATCGCGCAGGTCGAGATCTCGTCGCGGGCGGCGACCAGGCGGGCGCGGGCGCGGCTGAACTCGGCATGGGCATAGGCGAGCTTGAGGCCGAAGGTCACGGGCTCGGCATGGATGCCGTGGGAGCGGCCGATGGTCGGCGTCATCTTGTGCTCGAAGGCGCGGGTCTTGAGCGCCGCCAGCACTCGGTCGAGGTCGGCAATCAGCATGTCGGCGGCACGCTTGAGCTGGACGTTGAGGCAGGTGTCGAGCACGTCGGAGGAGGTCATGCCCTGGTGCACGAAGCGCGCCTCGGGGCCGACGATCTCGGCCAGATGGGTCAGGAAGGCGATGACGTCGTGCTTGGTCTCGCGCTCGATCTCGTCGATCCGTTCGACGTTGAAGGTGGCATCCTTGGCCTTGGCCCAGATCGTCTTCGCGGCCTCCTTGGGGATCACGCCGAGCTCGGCCAGCGCGTCGGCGGCATGCGCCTCGATCTCGAACCAGATCTTGAAACGCGTCTGCGGCTCCCAGATGGAGGCCATTTCCGGGCGGGTATAGCGGGGGATCATCGAAAACTCCGAAGGGGGGCGGGGCGCGCAAAGCAGCGCTGCCGGCCGATTTGTTTTTACGCCGCGCTATAGCAAATCGGGCCCGGGGAGGCCACCCATATGGGGGATTTCGAGGGGAAAACCAGGCCAAATGGGCACTCCGCGGCGGCCGGCGGAATGGTAGCCGCGAAGGGACTGCGCTCCCTCTCCCGCTTGCGGGGGAGGGCTGGGGTGGGGGCTCTTTCCGCGAGTCATGCCGTGGAGAGAGCCCCCACCCGGATCGCATCTCTCGATGCGACATAGCCGAAGCTCCGCTTCGGCGTCGTTCTCAAGAACGGCCGCCAACGGCGGCCTATGCCTCCCCCGCATGCGGGAGAGGCGCAGCGAGCCTTGGGATGGACCGATCATCCCTCTAAAGGTTCGCCAGCCCGCACTCGACGGCCAAGCGGACGAGCTGGGCGTCGGTCCGCATGCCGGTCTTGGCCTTGATCAAATAGTGGTAGTTCTGCACGGTCTTGGTGCTGAGGTTGAGGTTGGCGGCGATCTGCTCCTTGGTGCTGCCTGCCGCGAATTGCCTGAGGATCTCGATCTCCCGTTCGCCGAGCTGGTCGAGCACCGATTTCGTCGGCACCAGGCTTTCCATGGCCAGCACCCTGGCGACGTCGTCGCTCATCGCATGTTCGCCGCGCGCGACCGAGCGGATCGCCCTGATCAGCTCGGCCGGTTCGCTGCCCTTGGTGACGAAGCCGCTGGCGCCGGCGCCGAACGCCGCCTTCACCTGGGCCGCTTCGCTGTGCATGCTGAAGACGAGGATGCGGGCGGTGGAGTTGCGCGCGCGGATGTTGCGGATGGCTTCGAGGCCGCTTGCCCCCGGCATCGAGATGTCCATCACCACGACGTCGGGCTCATGCGACTTGAACGCACGATAGGCGTTGGCGGCGTTGTCGGCTTCGGCGACCACGCGGAAATCGTCCTGGTGTTCCAGCACGCGCCGGTAGCCCTGGCGGACGACGGGATGATCGTCGACCAGCAGGATCGAGATGCCTCCGGTCCTTGCCGCGGTCATCAGGCGGCGAGCGGAATCGTGGCGGCGACGGACAGGCCGCGGCTGGCGCGCGCAATCGACAGCGAGCCACCGAGCGCGGCCACGCGCTCGCTCACCCCGATGAGGCCGAAGCCCGCCGACTGCGCCACCTTGGCCGCGTCGCCGTCGCCGTCGTCCTCGACGCGGACCAGCAGCGCGTTCTCCGGCTCGGTGCGCCGCTCGATCCGCAGCACGATCTCGCGTGCGGCGCTGTGGCGCAGCGCATTGGTCAGGCATTCCTGCGCCACACGGTAGGCGGTGGCAGCGACCGTGCCGCTGATATCTGCGAGGTCGCCCTGCAGGTCGAGCTGGATCATCGGCTGGGTCGCGGCGCGCGATCGCCAGCTGTCGACGAGATCCACCAGGCTCGCCTCCAGCCCGAGTTCCTCGGCCGGCGGATGGCGCAGGCGATTCAACGTGTCGCGCAGGCACGCCATGATGCGGCGCGTGGCCTGCGAGATCATCCGTGCGTCCTGCGCGATTTCGGTACCCGCAGCGTATTTGTCCCCAGCGCTCGCTTCGATCGTACTGGTGAAGGCGAGGATGGCCGTGAGGTTCTGGCCGAACTCGTCGTGCAGCTCGCGGGCCAGCGTGCGGCGTTCGTCGTTGCGGATCTCGAGCAGGCGCCGGGTCAGAACGGCGCGCTCTTCCTCAGCCTGTGCGAGGCGCTCGCCGAGATCGCTGACGGCTTGTCCGATCATCGCCAGCTCCATCGAGCGGATGCGAGGCAGCGTCGTTCGATATTGGCCATCGGCCATGCGCCGCAGCGCCGAGACGATCGAGCGGGCAGGTGCCAGCGTATGCGCGATCGCCAGCGAGGCAAGCAGTGCGATGGCGAAGGCCATCAGCAAGGCGACATGGATGTTGTCCAGGATGTGCTGCCAGGCGAGCGCGATCGCGGCGTCCGGATCGGGCTTGGCGAGGACGGTTCCCGCGGTGACCGAGCGGGCGCTGATCGGCCGGGCGACGGCGGCGTGATCGCCGAGCAGCGTGTGCACGGCGGCAGCGAACCAGCGCGGTGGCGCCTTGCCGATCCCCTTGCTCTGGCCGCAGAGCGGCTTCTCGAACGGGCGGGCGGGCTCGAACTGAACGCAGATGCCGGGCGAGATCAGCCCCATCGTTTCGATCGTGCGCCAGTCCGGCGCGGGCAGCAATTGGTCGCGCATGCGGTTGCTGCGTAGCAACAATTCATGCCAGTAGAGCGCTCCGAGCGCCTGCGAGACACGCTCGGCGGACGCCGCCGTGGTGCGATCGACGCTGCGGTAGGCGTCGATCGTGGCCCAGACGGTGGCCGCGCCGAGGCACAGCGCGACGATGACGAGCAGGCGGGCAACCAGTTGAAGCACGAGGCGCATGCGATCACTCCACAGCCAGAGCTACTGCGTCACAGCGACGGACCCTCCTCCTGGGGAGCCCGCTGAACGCGGGCGTCTCGAAGGATGTAGGCCACAGATGGAGCCTCATGGTTCGCCTGGCGATGCGCAGTATCGTCCAGAGACACGCTTCGCGCTCCTCACCATGAGGGTGTTGTGCCACCGCAGGACTAGTAAACGATCGTAACAGCACCGCCATTCCCGGCCAATTGCAAGCGCGCGTCGCGGTGCAGATCGGGAAATTTGCCCAACAGATTTTGGGCAGATGTCTTTGGACGGCAACGGAGGCCTCTGGTCTAACGACAGGAGAGGCCTTCGATCAGGCAAGGCCGCAAGGGACAGTCGGAGCAGGGAGCCAACGCAGATGAGTGCCAAGGTCGGCGCCGCGACCGCAACAGCGGGCAAGGACAAGGACACGGCCGAACGCAGGGTCCTCTTGCTTTGGATGATTTTCACCGGCCTGTCGCTGTTCGCCGCATTCCTGCTCTGGCGATATGGGCTGATCCATCTCATGGTCAGCTCCGATCGCACCTACATTTCCAGCGTCATCGCGGTGCTCTACATCGCCACCTGCGTCCACTGCTTCTGGCGGACACGGGCGATCGCGCGGGAGGGCGAGGTGGCACGCGGCTGTCGCGCGATCCTCGCCGCGCCCGGCGGCGCCAGGGCGCTCGCTCACGAAGCGCAGGGCCTGCCGCGCGGGCTGGTCACCGATCACATAAGGAGCCTGGTGCAGAAGGCCGAGGCGCAGGCCAAAGGCCCGATCGACCAGACCCTGCTGCTCAGGACGCTCGCGGACCGCCTGCGCGGTTCCAACGGCTTTGGCGCCTTCGCCTCCGACACGCTGATGAAGCTCGGCCTGCTCGGGACCATTATCGGCTTCATCATCATGCTGGCGCCGATCGCCAGCCTCGACGCCGCCGACAAGGTCGCGATGAAATCGTCGATGGGGCTGATGAGCGACGGCATGGCGGTCGCCATGTACACGACGCTGGCGGGGCTGATCGGATCGATCATGGTCAGGATCCAGTACTACATGCTGGACTCCGCGACCCAGCGGGTGTTTTCCGACGCCGTCGTGCTGACCGAGACGCACGTTACCCCGGCTTTGGAACGCCGGTCATGATGGATGAATTCGGCCTCTATCCGCGCGACGAACAGTTCGACCCGCTCGGCGTGATGCTGTTCAAGGCGCTGCAGGTCGTGGCTTTCCTGTTCTTCCTGGCGCTGCTCGTCGTGTCGCCGGACTCCAAGGAAGGCAAGATCGACTCCAAGGCAGAGTTCATCATCACGATGGATTGGCCGGACAACCATCCCGATGATCTCGACCTGTTCGTGCAGGATCCCGCCGGCAACATCGCCTGGTACCGGCATCGCGAGGCCGGATTCCTGACGCTCGACCGCGACGATCGCGGTGGCGCCAACGACTTCATCGTGGTCAACGGCAAGAAGATCCCATCGCCGATCCGCGAGGAGATCGTCACGTTGCGTGGCATCATCCCCGGCGAATACACCGTCAACGTCTCGCATTTCCAGGCCACGACCGGCGAACCGGTCGAGGCGAATGTGAAGGTGCAGAAGCTCAATCCGACGGCGCAGGTGATCTTCGACGACAAGGTGACCCTCAACCACACCGGCGACGAGAAGACCGCAGTGCGCTTTCGCCTCGATGCCGAAGGCAAGGTGATCAACGTGGACCAGCGGCCGAAATCGCTGCTGGAGACGTTCCGCAATGTCCACGCGAACGGCGCCGATATCGATCCGAAGACAGGGGTGAGGACGCGCCGTGACTAGCTTGCAGTCGATCATCCTTACGCTCGCGGTCGCCTACGCGGTGATCGGCGCACTGTTGTTGATCGTGCTCGTCTATGCGCGGCTGCACTGGTCGCTGAAGGCGCTTGCGATCATCGTGACCAGCTCCTTCTACGTCGTCAGTTTCGGTGGAATGCGCGGGCTGCTCGGCTGGGCCACGACGGACAAGCTGCCCGCATCCTTCAAGCTGCTCGCCGCGCGGATCGTGGAGCCGCATTCGCTGGAGGGCGACCCCGGCGCGATCTACCTGTGGGTCGAACAACTCGATGAAGACAATCGGCCGAGCGCCATTCCGCGGGCCTTCCGCGTCCCTTACAACGACGCACTGGCCGAGCAGACTCACGCCGCGGAGAACGAGATCAAGGCAGGGCATACGCAGGGCGGGCGGGCGGCTGATTTCGGCGGTGGCGACGGCAGCCTCATGGATTTTGTCCGGGAGTACGTCACACCGAAGGCGATCCTGGAGACATCGGGCGGGGATTCCTCGACGGGCGAGTTCAAAGCTCCGCCGGTGGGCGCGCAAGGATCAGTTTTCACGCCGGTGCCACCGCCCCGGATGCCCGCCAAGGACGAGCAGCAATAGTGGTTAATTGGTCAGCAGGGTGGACAGTAATCGCCCGGAATCCCCTCAATCCGCAGAATATGTAAACTCGGCGCCATCCGGGGCTAGAATTTCATTTCGTAACCCATTTTTCCCGGCAAGGGGGCCGCCGCGTGAGCGGCCCCTTTCGTTTCAGGGCCTCCCCGGCGAAGCTACGGGCTGCCGCAACCCGAAGGAGAGAAGCCGTCGTCGGGCGCCAGGGTGCCCGCCGGCCGGACAGAAATATTCTATGACAGATATTGAAATCTGTCAGCGAGATGGTCTATATTGAGATCAGCGCCAGGCAGGGGCGCCAGAAGGCTTTTCCGGCACTTGGTCGGGAGGCCGAGCTTAATTGACTACCTCGAAGGACTACCTCCATGACTATCGAAATCATTCAATTGACCGCCCAGATTCAGAAGTGGCTCAACCATCGCGTCGCCCGCCATTTGGCCGCCCAGGCCGCCAAATTCACCCGCGGGCAGGACGGCGACAATCAGACGGTGAACGCATGAACGAGGCGGTGGTCTTGACACCCGAGCGGATCCTCGAAGCAACCGAGGATGTTTTGCGGCGCTTCGGATTAGCCAAGGCCACCGTGGTCGACGTCGCTCGCGCGCTGGATGTCAGCCACGGCAGCGTCTATCGCCATTTTCCCAGCAAGGCTTCGCTGCGCGACGCGGTGGCCAAGCGCTGGCTCGATCGCGCCAATGAACCGCTCTGCAAGCTTGCGGCGAGCTCCGGCCCGGCGCCAGAGCGGCTGGAGAAATGGCTCCGCACTGCCTTTACGATCAAGCAGAAGAAGGTCTGCGACGATCCCGAGATGTTCGCGACCTATCTCGCGCTGGCCCAGGAGGCGCGCGAAGTGGTGGAAGCTTACAAGGACAAGCAGGTCGACCTGATCGCGCGGATCCTGTCCGATGGCGTCGCGCAGGGCGTGTTCCAGATCGACAACGTCAAGGCGACCGCGCGGGCCGTGTTCGATGCGACCGTCCGCTACCATCACCCGGCGCATGCCGAGGAGTGGGCCAAGCCCGAATGCCCGGCGCGGATCGATGCGCTGCTCGCCCTGCTGCTGAAGGGCCTGGAAGCGCCGCGCAAGCACTAACGCCGCCGTTTAGACATCCTCCACACCTACGTTGACGCCTCTGGTCCGATTGCGGGCCCGGGGCCGCGCGCGCTTGATGTCGATCAAGGCCGGGTTCAGTCTGATCCGCCTCAACTGCAGCGGACCACGATGCGGCTCGCACTCTTTGCCGATATTCACGCCAACCGGCAGGCCTTCGCCGCCTGTCTCGAGGCCGCGCGGGCGCACGGCGCCGAGCGGCTGATCTGCCTCGGCGATATCGTCGGCTACGGCGCCGATCCCGAATGGGCCGTGGACACCGTGGCGGACCTCGTGGCCAGGGGCGCCATCGCCGTGCGCGGCAACCACGACGATGCGGTCGGCTTGCCGAGCGACCGCATGAATGACGAGGCGCAGGCCGCGATCGATTGGACCCGCGGCCGGCTCAGCGCGGAGCAGAAGCGCTTCCTCGCTAGCCTCCCGATGATGCACGAGGAAGACAATCGTCTGTACGTGCATTCCGAGGCGTCGGATCCGGCGAGATGGCGCTATGTCCGCGACACCTCCGATGCCGCGCGCAGCATGATGGCGACCGAGTTGCAGATCACGTTCTGTGGCCACATCCACCGGCCCGGGCTTTATTCAATGTCGTCGGCCGCGAAGATGACGAGCTTCGTTCCGACTGCGGGCGTCGCGGTGCAATTGCTGACGGGACGGCGCTGGCTCGCGGTGCTCGGTTCGGTCGGCCAGCCGCGTGACGGCGATTCCGCCGCAGCGTTTGCGATGTTCGATACCGCAAGCCGCGAGATCACCTATCTGCGCGTGCCCTACGACGTCCAGACCGCGGCGGCGCGGATCAGGGCGAACGGGCTGCCGCACTGGCTGGCCGATCGCCTGTTCATCGGCCGGTGATGGCCGCGGCGGCGCAATGGAGCGCGCCGCATCCGGCCGTCGCGGCTGGCCTCACAGGCGAATGCCGACGAAAGCGGTGGTGCGGATCGCACAACCAATCAGGCTGCGGTCATGCCGCCCGGAATGTTCTGATCACGCGCCTCGCCGCGCGCGGGTGAATCGGCCTCAGGCCCGCCGCAGATGCACGTAGACGATGCGTGCGGCGGCGGCCTGATCGGGCAATGCCACGTACGCACGCCGGGCAACAAAGGCAGCGTTCAGGCCAAGCCAGAACGCCAGGCCGGTCCAGACAAGGGTCATCGTCATGATGCGCGCCTCCCTTTTTATTTTAAGGAGTGTTGTGCATCCGATTGTATGAGTCTGTGAAGCCCGGATGGCCACGGTGCCCAGCACGAATATTATGCATGCGGCAACGCAGCAGCGTGGTGTGCGCCGCACATGCAGGCATCGGCGCGCACCACGCGTGACGATCGGATCGCGATGATTAGACCGCTTCGCCGCGCGCCAAGGCTGCCGCGTTGCGGATCGCGGAGATGTTGGTCTTGTAGGCCTCGACAGTTCCGCCCTTGAACACGGCGGAGCCCGCAACGAAGGCATTGGCGCCGGCGGCCGCGAGCTGGCCGGCGACATCGGGCGCAACGCCGCCATCGACCTCGATGTCGATCGGCCGGCCCGCCGTCATCGCCTTGATGTCGCTGACCTTGCCCAGCGCCGAGCGGATGAAGGCCTGGCCGCCGAAGCCTGGATTGACCGACATCACGAGCACCAGATCGATCAGATCGAGCACGTATTCGATCGCGCTTGCCGGGGTTCCCGGATTGATCGAGACGCCGGCCTTCTTGCCGAGCGCGCGGATCGCCTGCAACGAGCGGTGCAAGTGCGGGCCGGCCTCGGCGTGCACGGTGATGTGGTCGCAGCCGGCCTTGGCGAAGGCTTCGAGATAGGGGTCGCACGGCGCGATCATCAGATGCGCGTCGAAGATCTTCTTGGTGTGCGGCCGCATCGCCTTGATCACGTCGGGGCCGTAGGAAATGTTCGGCACGAAGTGGCCGTCCATCACGTCGAGATGGATCCAGTCGGCGCCGGCTTGGTCGACGGCACGGACTTCCTCGCCGAGCTTGGAGAAATCCGACGCCAGAATCGACGGAGCGATGACGAGGGGACGCGGGGTGAACGACTGAGTCATATGCGCTGTTCCGGAGACTTGCGGGGGCGTACGGGCGATTCCGCCTAACATGCGGATGCGCGGCGGGCAATGCGAGCGGGCTGGGCGCTGTGGCCGGAAAAATATGCCGCGGCGGCAGCTCTTGCCGGGTGTGCGGCCTTCCGGCCGCTTGCGGAAGGCGCGGATTTGATTGGGTTTTTGCCATGGCACAGCGCTTGCTGGAGCATGATCCAGAAGAGTGGGGCCGGCTTTCCGTCGACCGAGGCGCGATCATGCTCGAGGGAACCGGCAAGCGTTGTAGCCGCCATGTGCGGCGCTGTTCGGAGTATTGCCATGTTGTTTGCCATTGGCGCTGCGTCGTCCGCCATCGATCTCTTGAGCTCCTTGATATCGTCGAAGTCGCCCCAGGCGACGGCGCAGACGCAGACGGCTGGGTCCAACCAAGGCACCGGCCTGTTCGACCCGTCGACGGCCACGTCGATCTCGACCAGCAGCAATGCGAGCGTCGGATCGGGCAGCGGCACCGCGCAGATCTCGCCGCAGACGATGAGCGCGCTGCTCGCCGCGCAGAGTCAGTCGCAGACCACAGGCACGAGCAGCGCGAGTTCGACCAGCCGGTCGGACGCGCTGAAGGACCTGTTCTCCCAGATCGACACCAACGGCGACGGCCAGATCACCAAGTCCGAATTCGAGAGCGCGCTCGGCGCCGGCGGCACAAACGTCGCGCAGGCCAACGATGTGTTCTCCAAGCTCGATACCAATGGCGACGGCACCGTCAGCCTCAACGAGATGGCGCAGGCGCTGCAGGGCCACAAGGGTGGCCACCATCACCATCACATGGCCGGCGGCTCGACCGATGGCGCCGGCTCCAGCAGCGGCGCCGGCGGTTCGGGCTCCGATCCGCTGACACAGTCGCTTGATGGCGCCACCACCACCTCGGTGACCAACAGCGACGGGTCGACCACGACCACCACGACCTACGCCGACGGCTCGAAGGTGACGCTGACGATGCCGGCCTCGTCGTCGTCCGCCTCCAGCAACGCGACCTCGTCCTACAATTTCATCGAGCAGCTGATCCAGCGCCAGTCGCAGGCGATCACCGCGCAGGCGTCGCCGTCGGTTTCGGTCAGCGCCTAGCCGAACCGGCCCTGCCAGCTCGGCAGGGCGCCGCGGAAGGGCAGCGCGGTCGCTGAATAGACGCCGCGTGCGATCGCCCGCGCCACCGTGTTGGCGGCCACCGCGCCGAGACTGGTCAGGCCGAACAGCGGGTCGATCGGCTTTGCGCCGGTGGCTGCGGCAAACACCACATCGCCGTCGAGCGGCGCATGCACCGGATAGATCGCCCGCGCCATGCCGGTCTGCGCGATCATCGCAAGCCGCTTGGCCTGCGGCTTGGTCAATTGCGCGTCGGTCACGACCACAACGAGCGTGGTGTTCTCCGCGGCGGTCGCGTCCACACCGCCCTTCAGCCGCACCTTCAGCATGTCCGGCGTGAACGACGGCGGCAGGCCGCGGCCGCCGAACTCGCCGTCGACCTCGAACGGTGCGGCCCAGAACCAGGGGCCGGTGCCGATGGTCACGCTGCCGACGGCATTGACCACCGCGAGCGCTGCGACCGTCACGCCGTCGTCGGTCCTGGCCGACGCCGAGCCGAGGCCGCCCTTCAGGCCGGCCGTGGTCGCGCCCATGCCGGCGCCGACGCTGCCGAGCCGGAAGTCGCTCGTTGCCGCGCTCACCGCCGCGTAGCCGAGATCGCGATAGGGCGGAAAGCGTCCCCACGCCTTGTTGCCGCCGTTGAGCAGATCGAAGCAGACCGCGCCCGGCACGATCGGGATCACCGCGTCGCGAATGCGGAAGCCGCGGCCGCGCTCGGCAAGCCACGCCTGGACGCCGCCGGCGGCATCGAGCCCGAGCGCGGAGCCGCCGGACAGCGTGATTGCATCGATCGCCTCGACGACGTTCTGCGGCGCAAGCAGGGCATCCTCGCGGGTGCCGGGACCGCCGCCGCGGACATCGATCGAGGCCACCGCCGGCTTGTCGAAGATGATGGCGGTGACGCCCGAGGCGATCGCGGCGTCGTCGGCGTGGCCGACGCTGACGCCGATAATGTCGGTGAGAAGGTTTTTCACGATGCGATCCGTTCGTGCCTGCTGCCCTGGATCGGATATAGCAGCCGCGCCGGCTGCATCAACCGCAATGCGCGCGGGCACGCGCGGCAGGTATTGCCGAACGCTCAACAAAAAACGCCCCGGCTTGCCGGGGCGTTTTGCGCTGTCGTCCGATTGCGATCAGAACGATCTCAGGAACCCTTCGGGTTGATCTCGGCGTAGTTGCCCTTGGCGTCCCACTTGTAGACGACGTAGTCGATCGCCTTGATGTCGCCCTTGGCGTCGAAGCCCATCTTGCCGAGCACGGTATCCCAGTCGCCGGCCTTGATCGTGGCCATCACCTTCTTGGGGTCGGTGGTGCCGGCCTTGGCGACGGCCTGCGTCCAGACCTGCATCGCGGCGTAGGTGTAGAGCGTGTAGCCTTCGGGATCGATATTCTTGCTCTTGAACTTCTCGACGATCGCCTTCGCGGTCGGCTTGTTGCGCGGATCGGGGCCGAAGGTGAACAGGGTGCCTTCCGCGGCCGGGCCGGTGATCGAGGCGAACTCCTTGTCGTTCAGCGCGTCGCCGGCCATCAGCACGGTCCGCAGGCCCTGGTCGCGCATCTGGCGCAGGATCAGGCCGGCTTCCTGATGGTAGCCGCCGACATAGACCAGGTCGATGTTCTCGCGCTTCAGGCGGGAGACGATCGAGTTGAAGTCCTTGTCGCCCTTGTTGTAGGACTCGAACATCTTCTCCTTGAAGCCGGCCTTGTTCAGCGCCTTCTTGGTCTCGTCGGCGAGGCCTTTGCCGTAGGTGGTCTTGTCGTTCAGGATCGCGACGTTCTTGCCCTTGAAGTTCTTGATGATGTAGTCGGCGGCGACCAGGCCCTGCTGGTCGTCGCGGCCGCAGACGCGTGCCACGTTCCAGAGCTTGCGCTCGGTGAACAGCGGGTTGGTCGAGGCCGGCGTGATCTGCAGAACGTTGCCGTCGGCATAGGCTTCCGACGCCGGGATCGAGGACGACGAGCAGAAGTGACCGGCCACGAACGGAATCTTCGAGCTGCCGATCTTCTCCGCCACCGAGCGGGCCTGTTTGGGATCGCAGGCGTCGTCGTCGGTCTCAAGCGCGAGCTTCTTGCCGAGCACGCCGCCGGCCGCGTTGATATCGGCGATCGCCATCTCGGCGCCGTTCTTCATCTGTCGGCCGAACGCGGATTCGGAGCCCGTCATCGGGCCTGCCACTGCGACGGTGATGTCCTGCGCGAACGCGCTCGCCGACAATGCGAACGAAGCGCCCAAAGCCAGGCCGATGAGCTTCAATGATTTCATGACAAGTCCTCGTGGTCGTTGCCTCTTGGGAAGAACCCGGCAGGCGGGTTCAATAACCGGCGCCATTGTCGGCTGATTTCCCGGCGAAGTCACCGGCAATTTTCAGGCAAATCGACGCTTCGCGCGCAGCATCCTGATGCAGGGGGCGTCGCAGCGCGAGGTTAGCCGCGGCGGCCGCCTTCCAGATAGGCGGCGCGGATTTCCGGGCGCTGCAGTAATTCGTTGCCGGTTCCGGCCAGCGTGATCAGGCCGTTGACCATGACATAGCCGCGATGGGCGAGCTTCAGCGCGTGGTTGGCGTTCTGCTCGACGATCAGCACAGTGAGGCCATCCTGCCGGTTCAGCGTGCGGATGGCCTCGAAGATCTGCCGCGCGATCAGCGGCGCGAGGCCGAGCGAGGGCTCATCCAGCATCAACAGGCGCGGCCGGCTCATCAGGGCGCGGCCGATCGCGAGCATCTGCTGCTCACCGCCCGACAGCGTGCCGCCGCGCTGGGCGATGCGTTCCTTCAGGCGCGGGAACAATGCGAAGACGCGCTCGAGCGCGACGGCGCGTTCGGCCTCGCTGCTGTCGGTTGCATCGGCGCCCATCTGCAGGTTTTCCGCCACGCTCATGCGCGGAAAGATCCGCCGTCCTTCCGGTGACTGCGCAATCCGCAGCCGGGCGATCTCGTGGGTCGGCACGCCGGTGATGTCGTGGCCGTCGAACTCGATCCGGCCGGCGCGGGCGCGCGGCTTGCCGAAGATCGTCATCATCAGCGTCGACTTGCCGGCACCGTTGGCCCCGATCAATGCCACGATCTCGCCGGGATTGATCTCGATGTCGACGCCCTTCAGCGCCTCGATCTTGCCGTAGGCGGCGCGGAGGCCGCGGACCGCGAGGAGGGGTGTGGTCGAGCTCATCGAACCACCTGGCAACGGTCATGGCCGGGCTTGTCCCGGCCATCCACGTCTTTCTCGCCACGTGATCGGAAACGCGTGGATGCCCGGGACAAGCCCGGCCATGACGATGATGGAGAACGGACGAGCATGAGTCCCTTGCAGGGGGAGGTGGGGAGTTTGTCAGCGGCGCTCACGGGGTACTCTCCATCACCGCGATCGCCTCTTCCTCGTCGGCGCCGAGATAGGCGGCGATCACCTTGGGATCGTCGCGCACGGTTTGTGGCGTGCCCTCGGCGATCTTGACGCCGTAGTCCATGACCACAACGTGATCGGAGATCTCCATCACGACCGACATGTCGTGTTCGATGAGCAGGATCGAGGTGCCTTGCTCGGCGCGGATCGACAGCAAGAGCTCGTTGAGCGCGCCGCTCTCCCGCGCGTTCAGGCCGGCCGCCGGCTCGTCGAGGCAGAGCAGCGCGGGCTCGGTGCACATCGCGCGCGCGATCTCGAGGCGCCGCTGGTCGCCATAGGGCAGGTTGCCGGCGGCGTCGTCGGCGCGCGCGAGCAGCCCGACACGACCGAGCCAGGTCCGCGCCAGCTCGATGGCCCGCTGCTCGGCCTGCCGCCATGTCGGCGCGCCGATCAGGCCGAGGAAGGTCAGCCCGGAGGCGCGCATCAGCGCGTTGTGCTGGGCGACCATCAGGTTCTCCAGCGCGGTCATGCCTGGAAACAGCCGGATGTTCTGGAAGGTGCGCGCGACCTTGGCCTGCCTGGAGATGCGGAAATCGTTCAACCGCTCGAGCTGGATCACCCGGCGGTCGTCATGGGCCAGCCGGATGGCGCCGCCGCTCGGCCGGTAGAAGCCGGTGATGCAGTTGAAGACCGTGGTCTTGCCCGCGCCGTTGGGGCCGATCAACGCGGTGATCTTGCGCCGTTCGGCGGCAAAGGAGAGGTCGTTGACGGCGACGATGCCGCCGAAGCGCATCATCAAATGGTCGACGGTGAGGATGTCGTCGCCGCTCATCCGTGGCCCTCCTTGACGAGGTCGGACGAGATCGCCTGCTGCCGCTCGAGGAACACGGTCGGCGCACGATGGCCGATCAGCCCGCGCGGCCGCCAGATCATCAGCAGCACCATGGCCATGCCGAACACCAGCATGCGGTATTGGTCGAGGCCGCGGAACAGCTCGAAGCCGCCGATCATGGCAAGCGCGGCCAGCGCGACGCCGAGCTGCGAACCCATGCCGCCGAGCACGACGATTGCCAGCACCAGCGCCGATTCCTGGAAGGTGAAGGATTCCGGGCTGATGAAGCCCTGACGGGTGGCGAAGAACGCGCCGGCAAGGCCGCCGAACATCGCGCCGGTCGCGAACGCCGTCAGCTTGGTCGTGGTGGTGTTAATGCCGAGCGCGCGGCAGGCGACCTCATCCTCGCGCAGCGCCTCCCAGGCGCGGCCGATCGGCAGCCGCCGCAGCCGGATCGTCACCCAGTTGGTGATCAGCGCCATCGCCAGGATCAGGTAGAACAGGAAGACTAGGCGGTGGGTCGGCGAGAACTCGATGCCGAGCTTGGCGGCGAGCCCGTCATCGCTGTTGTCGAGCGGGATACCGAACACGGTCGGGCGCGGAATCCCCGATACGCCGTTCGGGCCGCCGGTCAGGTCCTGCCAGTTGATGATGACCAGGCGAATGATCTCGCCGAAGGCGAGCGTGACGATGGCGAGATAGTCGCCGCGCAGCCGCAGCACGGGGAAGCCGAGCATCACGCCCCAGCACGCCGCCAGGATGCCGGCGAGCGGCAGGCAGACCCAGAACGAAAGGTCGAAATTGGTGGCGAGCAGCGCGTAGGAATAGGCGCCGACCGCATAGAAGGCGACATAGCCGAGATCGAGCAGGCCGGCGAGGCCGACCACGACGTTCAGCCCCCAGCCCAGCATCACATAGGTCAGGACCAGGATGGCGAGGTCGAGAATGTAGCGCTGGTTGTAGAAGATCACCGGGACGAACAAGGTGAAGGCCAGCAGCGCCGGCGCGAGCCAGCGCCCCACGAAGGACGTCGCGGCTTGCAGCGGCTTCGGGATGACCCGATCGGTGTCGACCGGTCCCCACCATTGCCGCAGCAGTTCGATGATGATGCTGCCGCCGAACACGGTCGCGACGATGGCGGCGAGATCGCCGAACCGCGTCCAGTAGATCAGACTGCCTTCTGGGCCGGCTTCGGTGCGCGCGCCGATCATTAGCGAGAACAGGACCAGCGCGGCAGCAGCGCTGACCAGGGCTTTCTTGAGGATGAAGGCGCCGCCCGAAGGCTGCGAGGCGTGGGGGCGGGCTGATGTCGCGCTCACGTAGTGCCGCCTCGTCAGACTTTTTCGATTTCGGGACGGCCGAGTAGACCGGTCGGCATGAAGATCAACACCACGATCAGGATCGAGAATGCGGCGACGTCCTTGTACTCGACCGAGAAATAGGCCGACCAGAACGTCTCGATCAGGCCGATCGCGAGCCCGCCGAGCATCGCGCCGGGCAACGAACCGATGCCGCCGAGCACGGCAGCGGTGAACGCCTTGATGCCGGCGACGAAGCCCATGAAGAAATCGACCAGGCCATAATAGAGCAGGTACATCATGCCGGCGACGGCGGCGAGCGCGGCGCCGATCACGAAGGTCATCGAGATGGTGCGGTCGACGTCGACGCCGAGCAGCGCAGCCATCGTCTGGTCCTGCTCGCAGGCGCGCATGTCGCGGCCGAGCCGCGTGCGCGAGACCAGCCAGGTGAACAGCGCAAGCACCACGATGGTGGCGAGCACCACCAGGATCTGGATGTTGGAGAGCTGCACCGCGAAGCCCTCTGCGCCTTCATGCAGCGTGTAGCCGCCGGTGATGATCGGCGGCACCGGCTTCACCCGCGCGCCCTGCGACACCTGCGAGAAGTTGGTCAGCACGAACGACATGCCGATCGCCGAGAGCATCGGCGCGAGGCGGAACGAATGCCGCAGCGGCCGGTAGGCGATCCGCTCGATGGTCCAGCCATAAAGCGCGGTGATCGCCATCGAGACCAGCAGCACGATCAGGAGGATCACCGGGATCGCGGTGAGGCCGAGCGAGACCAGGACCAGGAACGAGATCAGGGCGATGAAGCCGCCGATCATGAAGATGTCGCCATGGGCGAAGTTGATCATGCCGACGATGCCATAGACCATCGTGTAGCCGATGGCGATCAGGCCGTAGATCGAGCCGAGCACGAGGCCGTTGATCAGTTGCTGGGCGAAATAATCCATGCGCTGCCGCTAGAGCCCGTTCGATTGAGAACCAAGCAGGCCCTCGTTTTGGGTTGAACGCGTTTTCTTCACGCGAACCGGTCTCCACTTCGCTTGAAAACGCTACGTCGAGAGTGACGCGGCGAGGGCCCCGGCAGCCTGAGGCGACGCGTCGTGTCATTTTCTAACAGCGGAACCACGGGGGCGGCAACAGCGCCGGCTGCCGCGGAAGGGGCTTGTACATAACTACTTTGGAGGGTGCGGTTCCGCCGTCACAGGTCAGACACGGCTTTGCCTTGCAATGATCACGCCGGAACTGTTGTTCCCGCGCAACTCCGGATCAGGCCGATGCGTTGCTTCTATGCTTCACGAAGCAAGGGAGATACCCGCATGGGCGGCCAGAACCAGAACCCGGGCCAGCAAGATCAAAAGCCGGGCCAGCAGAGCCAGACCCCGGGTCAGAAGCCCGGACAGCAGCAGGGCGGCGGCGCCAAGCCCGGCCAGCAGCAGCAGGATCCAGGCCGTCAGGGCCAGAACCCCGGCCAGCAGGGGCGCTAGTTCGGGAAAACCTGAGAGCAGCAATGACCGAAGGGCCTCGCCGTAAGGCGGGGCCTTTCATCTTTGCCCTTTTGCCCCGTTTTGGCACGGGTACGGACCGTCCCCGACAATCCCCAGACGAGTTAAGGTAAACAAAGGGTTTAAATTGCCGCTGGCTGTCTAACGGCGTTACGTCGCAAGCCGGATCGCCGCCCGCAACCAGGGGCCGCGCAAGCGTGAGAAGCGACATGTCCAGCAATTGGCGGATCAGTTCATGCAACGGCGCGCTGCTCGCGGCTTATTTCATTCCAGTGTGGACGCTCATCGCCTTCAACATCATGGTGTCGCCGATCCACGGGCTCTATGAGCGGCCGAGCGTATCGATCGCGCTGTACGCCAGCGATCATCTGCAGCTCGCCAAGATGGCGACCGTGCGGCTCGCCTGGCTGCTGGCGCTGGCGCGGATCACTGTGGTGGCGTTCTTCGCGGTCTTCCTTGTGATGCTCACCCGTCCGTCGCTGCGCAAGACCGGCGGCTGCGACGAAGCGCTCGCCGTCGCGCTCTGCCTCGGCAGCGTGCTCAGCTTCACCAGCATGCTGCTGGCCTCGAAGGCCGGCGAGCTGGAAGCGCTGCGCATGCATGCGGCCGAGCTTCTGATGCTGCTCGGCACCGCGATCGTGATGCTGGTCGAGAAGCCGGTGACGCCGGCCGTCGAAGCAGGCGCGGCCAAAGCAGCCGCACCGTCCGGCGAGCTATCCCTTCAGCAGCCCTAATTCGGCGATGATCGCATTGGCTTCCTTGACGGCGTGGTTGGCCGCCGGGACGCCGCAGTAGATCGCCTGTTGCAGCAGGATTTCCTTGATGTCGTCGGGCGTGAAGCCGCCCTCGGCGAGCGCCGCCCGCACATGCAGGCGGAATTCCTCCCACTGGCCGAGCGCGACCATGGTGCCGATGACGAGCACGCGCCGCGTGCGATGATCGAAATGCGGCCGCGTCCAGATGTCGCCCCACGCATAGCGGGTGATCAGGTCCTGGAAGTCGGTGTTGAACGCGTTGCGGCTCTTGATCGACTTGTCGACCCATTCGTTGCCCAGCACCTTGCGTCGCTGCGTCATGCCCGCATCGCGGCGTTGGTTGTCGTCCATGGCTGTCTCCTCTCCGTCGGTCCTTCACCTCTCCCCGTGGGAGAGGTCGGCGCGAAGCGCCGGGTGAGGGGCTCAGGTGTTACGAGCGAGCGTAACCCTCACCCGGATCGCATCTTGCGATGCGATCCGACCTCTCCCGAAGGGAGAGGTGTTCGAATGCACGGCGTTAGCGTTGCGTCAGGAAGCCGACCACGGCTTCGGTGAAGGCGTGCGACTGCTCGACATTGGAAATGTGCGCGGCGTCGAGCAGCGTCATGCTGGCGTTGGGAATGCCGCTGCGGATCATTTCCGCCGCCGACACCGGCGTCGCCATGTCCTGCCGTCCCGCGATCACCAAAGTCGGGCTCTTGATCTTCGGCAGCAGCGCGCGCTGGTCGAGCGTGGAGAGCGCCTCGCAGCAGGCGAGATAGCCCTCGACAGGAGAGGCGAGCAGCATCGCCTTCAGGCGCGCCGTGGTCTCGGGCTCGCGTTCGCGGAAATCCGCGGTCAGCCAGCCGGCGATCACGGTGTCGGCGACGGCCGCGATGCCGCCTTCCTTCACCGCCTTGATCCGGTTCAGCCAGTTGGTCGGATCCGGGTAATAGCAGGAAGTATTGGCAAGGATCAGCTTGTCGAATCGTTCAGGCGCGTTGGCGCCGAGCCATTGCCCGACCATGCCGCCCATCGAGAGCCCGCACCAATGCACCTTCTCGATGTTGAGGTCGTCGAGGATCGCCAGCACGTCGCGGCCGAAGCGCTCCATCGAGTAGGGGCCGGGTGGCACGCTCGATTTGCCATGGCCGCGGCGGTCGTAGCGGATGACGCGGAACATCTGCGTCAGCGCCTTCATCTGCGGCTCCCACATTTGCAGGGTGCAGCCGAGCGAGTTCGACAGCATCAGCGTCGGTCCGCCGTCGCGGCCGTCGACCTGGACATTGAGCAGGCATCCATCGGCGTCGATCATTGGCATCGGACAGTACTCCCGGTTCTCATGTCTCGTTGAGGGAAGCGAGCAGGCGGTCGATCAGCGCCTGCGAGGCGCCCTGATAGGCCATCGGCTCGAACAGTCTTGCGATCGCGCCGGCGTCGAGATGCGCGGTGACCCTGGCATCCGCGCTCAGCACGTCGCGCAGATGCTTCTTTTCGGCGACGGCGCGCTTGCTGGCGGCCTCGATCAGATGATGGGCGTCGCTCTTGCCGATTGTCTCGGCGAGCGCCATCGCCACCGCTTCCGCCATGATCAGTCCGCCGGTTGCGTCGAGATTGGCGCGCATCCGCGCCACGTCGACCTCGAGCCCCTCGGCGAGATCGACGATTGCCGCAAGCGCGCCCGAGGTGACGAGCATCAGGCTTGGCAACGTCGGCCATTCCGCGTGCCACGGGCCGGCGCTGCGCTCGTGGTCCTGCACCTGCGCGGCAAAGATCGTCGCGGCGAGGTTGGGCGCCATGGTGGCGGCGCCGAGCGCGCTGGCCGCGGCCACCGGGTTTCGCTTGTGCGGCATGGTGGAGGAGCCGCCGCGCCCGACGCCCGCAGGCTCGAAGGCTTCGGCGACGTCGGTCTGCATCATCAGCGAGACGTCGCGCGCGATCTTGCCGCAGCTGCCTGCTGTTATCGCAAACACCGAGGCCGCCTCGGCGATGCGGTCGCGATGGGTGTGCCACGGCGCGTCGGGCAGCGGCAGATCCAATTCTTTCGCAAGCTGCTCGGCGACCGCGAGACCTTTGTCGCCGAGCGCGGCCAGCGTCCCGGCGGCGCCGCCGAATTGCAGTGCCAGGGTTTCCTTGCGCAGGCGTTGCAGCCGCTTGCGGGAGCGGTGCAGCGCCGCGGCATATTCGGCGAGCTTCAATCCGAACGGCATCGGCAGCGCGTGCTGCAGCCAGGTGCGCGCCACCACCGCGGTGTTGCGATGCGTGAGCGCCAGCTTGGCAAAGCCTGTGACGGCGCGGTCGAGATCGGCGAGCAGCGCGTCGATCCCGGCGCGCAGCGTCAGCATCGTCGCGGTGTCGATCACGTCCTGGCTGGTGGCGCCCCAATGCACGTAGCGGGCGGCCTCGACATCGGCCTTGGCGACATTGGCGGTCAATGCCTTGACCAGGGGAATCGCCAGATTGCCCGATCGCGTCGCGGCTTCCGCCAGCGCGGCCCGGTCGATTGATTCGCTCCGGCAGGCGGCGCCGATCGGCCCCGCGGCCGGCTTGGGAATCACGCCGCGGGCGGCCTCGGCGCGGGCCAGCGCGGCCTCGAAATCCAGCATGTTCTGCAGGTATGCGGCATCGTCGCATATCGCGCGCATCGCGGCGCTCGACAGCATCGGCGCAAGCAGGGGAGAGAGGGCTGTGCTCATGCCGTGCGACCTAACCACTCCGGCGCGCCCGTGCCAATGCCCGGCGACGGCTCGCCGGCGTTATCCAACCAGAGCGCCGATTGCGCGATTTTGTGAATGGCGAGATCGTCTTGCTGCGGTTGCGAATATGCATCGCTCATCCTCCGAAGGTGCCCTTTCCTTTGTCCGCCGGCTGCTTTACTTGGAAAGACAGAGGTTCTAGCGACGAGGAGGTCCCCCCATGGCCATGACGATGACCGGCGAAGTCCAGCTTGCGGCGCCGCGCCAGGCCGTGTGGGACAAGCTCAACGATCCCGAGGTGCTGAAGGCCTGCATCCCCGGCTGCGAGGAGCTCGAGAAGACCGACGAGCACGGCTTCCGCGCCACCGCCAAGATGAAGGTCGGACCGGTCTCTGCCCGCTTCAAGGGCAAGGTCACGTTGAGCGATCTCGACCCGCCCAACGGCTACAAGATCACGGGCGAGGGCGAGGGCGGCGTGGCCGGATTCGCCAAGGGCGGCGCCACCGTTGCGCTGGCGGAAAAGGATGGCGGCACGCTGCTCAGCTACAACGTCGAGGCACAGATCGGCGGCAAGCTCGCCCAGCTCGGCCAACGCCTGATCAACGGCGCCGCCAAGAAACTCGCTGACGAATTCTTTGCCAATTTTGCCAAGGCGGTGCAGGGTTAGAGCGTTTTCGAGCGAAGTGGACACCGGTTCGCGTCAAGAAAACGCGTCAAAACTAGAATCTTGAGGCTTGGTTCTGGTAAGACCAGAACCAAGCCTCAAGCCCTGCCGCCAGGCTGGATCACACCGGTCCGGCCATGCCCTGGATGAGTGGCTCGAAAGGTTGCTCATTGGGGGGCCCGCCCATATTATGCCGTCTGGAATGATTTAAAACCGCCTGTTCTGCCGATATGCGGCAGTGCAGATAAGAGAGTGCTGATGGCCAAGATTTCAATGATCGTGAACGGCAACCCCGTTACCGCGAACGTCGACCCCCGTACCCTTCTGGTTCAGTTTCTGCGTGAAAATCTGCGGCTGACGGGGACGCATGTCGGCTGCGACACCTCGCAGTGCGGCGCCTGCGTCGTGCATCTGGACGGCAAGGCGGTGAAGTCCTGCACCACGCTCGCGGTGATGGCCGACGGTCATGAGGTCAGGACCATCGAAGGGCTCGCGCCCGACGGCGCGCCGCTGCATCCGATGCAGGAGGCCTTCCGTGAGCACCACGGCCTGCAGTGCGGCTTCTGCACGCCCGGCATGATCATGACCGCGGTCGACCTGGTCCATCGCAAGGGCCACGATCTCACCGACGAGGTGATCCGCGAGGAGCTGGAAGGCAATCTGTGCCGCTGCACCGGCTATCAGAACATCGTCGCTTCGATCGCCGCCGGCGCCAAGGCGATGGCGAAGTCGGACCTCGCCTAAAGCATGATCCGGAAAAGTGTGAAGCGGTTTTCCGAAAAGATCATGCTCCAGTAAATATCGCGACAAGCGATCAGGACATTCCAATGTACGAATTCAAATATCATCGTCCCGGGACCGTGCGGCAGGCCGCCAACCTCCTGGTGAAGAACGAGGACGCCAAGCTGATCGCCGGCGGTCACACGCTGGTGCCGGTCATGAAGCAGCGGCTCGCAAGCCCGCCGCATCTGGTCGACCTCTCCCACATCGAAGGCCTCGACACGATCGAGATGAAGGGCCGCTCGCTGGTGATCGGCGCCACCGCCAAGCATGACGATGTCGCGAACTCCCCGATCGTCGGTGAGGCGATCCCGGCACTCGCCGAGCTTGCCGGCATGATCGGCGATCCGGCCGTGCGTCACCGCGGCACCATCGGCGGCTCGCTCGCCAACAACGATCCGACCGCCGACTATCCGGCCGCGGTGCTGGCGCTGGGCGCGACCATCGTCACCAACAAGCGCCGCTTGAAGGCCGAGGAGTTTTTCCAGGGCCTGTTCTCGACCGCGCTCGAGCCGGACGAGATCATCACCAGGGTGATGTTCCCGCTGCCGAAGAAGGCGGCCTATGTGAAATTCCGCAACCAGGCGTCGCGCTACGCGTTGGTAGGTGTGTTCGTGGCCAAGCGTCCGTCGGACGTGCGCGTCGCGGTGACCGGTGCGGGCTCGGACGGCGTGTTCCGTGTCACCTCGTTCGAGGAAGCTCTGAAGAAGCGCTTCTCGCACAAGGTGCTCGACGGCATGACCGTTCCGGCCGAAGGGCTGAACAGCGACTTGCACGGCAGCGCGGAATACCGCGCACATTTGATCGGCGTCCTGGCACGCAGGGCCGTGGAAGCCGCGACCGCCAAGGGCTAAATACCAAGGCGTGATTTTGCTAACCCCTGCTTCAAGATTGGCTGTTCCATGAGTGCATCGGCGTTACCCACTTCCGTCGATGCGCTCGTGGAGCTCTTGACCTCGCGCGGCTATCTTGCCGAGCGGTCGCTGGCGACGGTGACCTATCTTGCGCTGCGCATGGGCCGGCCGCTGTTTCTCGAGGGCGAGGCCGGTGTCGGCAAGACCGAGATCGCCAAGGTGCTGTCGGCCGCGCTTGGGCGCAAGCTGATCCGCCTGCAATGCTATGAAGGCCTCGACGTTGCCTCCGCCGTCTATGAGTGGAGCAGCGCGGCGCAGATGATCGCGATCCGCCTTGCGGAAGCCTCCGGCGATACCGATCGCGACCAGCTCGCAAGCGACATCTTCGCCGAGCGCTTCCTGATCAAGCGGCCGCTGCTGCAGGCGCTCGAGCCCGATGTCGCCGGTCCCCCGGTGCTCTTGATCGACGAGCTCGACCGCGCCGACGAGGCGTTCGAGGCGTATCTGTTGGAAATCCTCAGCGACTTCCAGGTCACCATCCCCGAGCTCGGCACCGTGAGGGCGCCGGCGCCGCCGATCGTGATCATCACCTCGAACCGCACACGCGAGATCCACGACGCGCTGAAGCGCCGCTGCCTCTATCACTGGGTGGATTATCCCTCCGCCGAGCGCGAGCTCGCGATCGTCAAGTCGCGGGTGCCGAACATCTCGGCGAAGCTGTCGCAGCAGGTCGTCCGCTTCGTGCAGGCGCTGCGCAACCAGGATTTCTACAAGTCGCCGGGCGTGGCCGAGACCATCGACTGGGCGACCGCGCTGTCCGAGCTCGACGCGCGCTCGCTGACGCCGCAGGTGGTCGGCGACACGCTGGGCGCGCTGCTCAAGTACCAGGACGATATCGCGCGCATGCAGGGCGATGCGCTGCAGAAGACATTAAAGGACGCGACGAGCGAGATCTAGCTCGCGCGTTGTATGTTGCGTCCGTCATTCCGGGGCGATGCGTCAGCATCGAACCCGGAATCTGGAGATTGCGGCGCGAGATTCCGGGTTCACGCGTCGCGTGCCCCGGAATGACGAGGTAAGAACGATGGCGATCAATCACCTTGCGCCTCCGACGGGTCACATGGCCGACAACGTCATCGGCTTTGCCCGTGCGCTGCGGGCGGCCGGACTTCCCGTCGGTCCGGGCTCGGTGATCGACGCGCTGAATGCGCTGCAGCTGATCGAGGTCGGCAACCGCGCCGATTTCTACGCCACCCTGGAAGCGATCTTCGTCAAGCGCCACGAGCACGCGCTGATCTTCCGCCAGGCCTTTGAGCTGTTCTTCCGCGCCGCGGAGGAATGGAAGAGCATGCTCGATTCGGTGCCGCTGCCCGATCACGCCAAGAAGAAGCCGCCGCCGGCCTCGCGCCGCGTCCAGGAGGCGATGTCGCAGCCGGCAAGCCGCGAGGAGCGGCCGCAGGCCCAGGAGCAGGAGCTGAAGCTCTCGGTCTCCGACAAGGAGGCGCTGCAGAAGAAGGATTTCGCGCAGATGACGGCGGCTGAAATCGCCGAGGTCACGCGCGAGATCGCGCTGATGCGGCTGCCGCAGGCCGAGCTCGTGACCCGCCGCTACCAGCCGGACGCGCGGGGACTGCGGCTCGACATGCGCCGCACGGTGCGCAACTCGCTGCGCACCGGCGGCGAGATCATCGACCTCCGCAAGCTCGGCCGGATCGAGAAGCCGGCGCCGATCGTGGCGCTGCTCGATATCTCCGGCTCGATGAGCGAATACACCCGCCTGTTCCTGCACTTCCTCCATGCGATTACCGATGCCCGCAAGCGCGTCTCGGTGTTCCTGTTCGGCACCCGCCTCACCAATGTGACGCGGGCGTTGCGGCAGCGCGATCCGGATGAGGCGCTGGCGAGCTGCTCGTCCTCGGTGGAGGATTGGGCCGGGGGAACGCGGATCGCGACCTCGCTGCACAGCTTCAACCAGCTCTGGGCCCGCCGCGTGCTCGGGCAGGGGGCGATCGTACTCCTTATATCCGATGGACTAGAACGGGAGGCCGATGCCAAACTGGCCTTCGAGATGGACCGATTGCACCGTTCCTGCCGCCGCCTGATCTGGCTCAACCCGCTGTTGCGCTATTCCGGCTTCGAGGCCAAGGCGCAGGGCATCAAAATGATGTTGCCCCACGTTGACGAATTCCGCCCGGTGCATAACTTGACGTCCATCAAGGGGCTGATCGAGGCGCTGTCATCCCCGCCGCCGGCGCATCATCGCAGCCTGATCCGCTCCGTAGCCTGAGAGGCATGATCCGAAAAAGTGGAAGCCGGTTTTTCGAATAGATCATGCCCAAAAGAGGAGGCGCACATGCTCAACCGCGACGAAGACATTCTTCAGGCTGCCGAGGCCTGGCAGAAGCAGGGCCACGGCGTGGCGCTCGCCACCGTGGTCGACACCTGGGGCTCGGCGCCGCGTCCGGCCGGCTCGAGCCTCGTCATCAATGACGAGGGCACGTTCTTAGGGTCAGTGTCCGGCGGCTGTGTCGAGGGCGCTGTTGTCACCGAGGCGCTCGACGTGATTTCGAGCGGCCAGCCCAAGATGCTGGAATTCGGCGTCGCCGATGAAACGGCCTGGAATGTGGGACTGTCCTGCGGCGGCACCATCCGCGTCTTCGTCGAGAAGGTCGGCTAGCCGTGAAACTGGAAACGCTGAAAGAGCTCAACGCCGAGCGCGCCGCGCGCCGCCCGGTTATCATCATCACCGACACGTCGAATGGCGAGCAGCGCCTGGTGAAGGCCAAGGACATCGCCGCCGATCCGCTCCGCGCCGAGCTTTCCAAGCAATTGCGGATGGGCAAGAGCGGCAATGTCGAGGTCGCCGGCAAGAAGCTGTTCCTCAACGTCTACGCGCCGACCGCCAAGCTCGTGATCGTCGGCGCGGTCCATATCAGCCAGGCGCTGGCGCCGCTGGCGCGCTCGCTGGACTATGATGTCACGGTGGTCGATCCGCGCACTGCCTTTGCCAGCCCCGAGCGCTTCCCCGACGTGCCGCTCGTGGCGGAATGGCCCGATGTCGCGCTGCCGCCGCTCAACATCGATCCCTACACCGCCTTCGTCGCGGTGACCCACGATCCGAAGATCGACGATCCGGCGCTGATGCACGCCTTCGATCGCGGCTGCTTCTATATCGGTGCGCTCGGCTCGCGGAAGACTCATGCCAAGCGCGCCGAGCGGCTGCGCGCGCAGGGCGCGAAAGACAGCGACATCGCGCGCATCCACGCGCCGATCGGGCTCGACATCGGCGCGGTGTCGCCGGCGGAGATCGCGGTCGCCATCATGGCCGAGATCACCGCGCAGTTGCGCCTGCCTCCCAAAGAAAAAGAAGAAGCGGCATGAAGTTCGGTCCCGCCAGTCCGGCCGACGCGATTGGCGGCGTCACCGTGCACACGCTCCGCCAGGGCTCGCTGGTGCTCAAGAAGGGCACGACGATCGGCCCAGCGGAAGTCGAGGCCCTCAACAAGGCCGGCGTCAACGAGATCGTCGTGGTGCGGCTGGAGGAGGGCGACGTCTCCGAGGACGTCGCGGCTGCCAGCATCGCACAGGCAGTGGCGGGCGACGGCGTCAATGTTGAGCGCGCCTTCACCGGCCGCGCCAATCTGTTCGCCGCGCGCCCCGGTGTGCTCGTGGTCGATCGCGCCGCGGTCGACCGCATCAATGGCGTCGACGAGGCCATCACCTTCGCCACGCTCGCAGCCTTCAAGCCGGTGGTCGAAGGCGAGATGATCGCGACTGTCAAGCTGATCCCGTTCGGCGTCGAAGCCAGGCTGCGCGATGCGGCGGTTGCGGTGGCAGGCAAGGATACGCTGCGGATCGCGCCTTACGTGATCAAGAAGGTCGGCGTGGTCTCGACGATGCTGCCGGGCCTCGTGCCCAAGGTGATCGACAAGACGCTGCGCGTCACCGCGGAGCGGCTGGCGCCGGCCGGCGCTGCCATCATCGCCGAGCGGCGCATTCCGCATGATGAGGCGGCGCTTGCGGCCGCGATCAAGGAATTGCTCGGCTTGGGCGCCGAGCTCGTTATCGTGTTCGGCGCGTCTGCGATCGCCGACCGGCGCGACGTGATCCCGGCCGCGATCACCGAGATCGGCGGTGCGGTCGAGCATTTCGGCATGCCGGTCGATCCCGGCAATCTGCTTCTGATCGGCAGCGCCGGCGGCGTGCCGGTGCTGGGCGCGCCGGGCTGCGCGCGCTCGCCGGTCGAGAACGGCTTTGACTGGGTGCTGATGCGGCTGCTCGCCGGCATCAAGGTGACGCGCGCCGATCTCACCGGCATGGGCGTCGGCGGCCTCCTGATGGAGATCGTGACGCGGCCGCAGCCGCGCACCGTTCCGGACACCGAAGGCAACCGCAACGTCGCGGCGATCGTGCTCGCGGCGGGACGTTCGACCCGAATGGGCGGGCCCAACAAGCTGCTCGCCGAACTCGACGGCAAGAAGCTCGTGCGCATCGTCGCCGAGCAGGCGCTGGCCTCGAAGGCGTCGGAGGTGATCGTCGTCACCGGGCATCAGGCCGAATTGGTCGAGCAGGGGCTTGATGGCCTCAAGGTGAAATTCGTCCGCAATCCGGATTTCGCTGGCGGCCTCGCGAGTTCTGTGAAATCAGGCATCGCGGCGGTATCCGACAACGCCGACGGCGCCATCGTCTGCCTCGGCGACATGCCGTTGATCTCTGCGCAATTGATCGACCGCCTGATCGAGACCTTCGCGCCGGACCGCGGCCACCTGATCGCGGTGCCGGTCGCCGAAGGCCGTCGCGGCAATCCGGTGCTGTGGTCGCGGCGCTTCTTCAAGGAGCTGATGACGCTGGACGGCGACATCGGCGCCCGCCATCTGATCGCCAAGCACGCCGAAGCGGTCGCCGAAGTGCCGGTCGAAGGCGAGAGTGCCTTCCTCGACATCGATACTCCCCAAGCGCTGGAAGCGGCACGGCGCGGGTAGGAGCGCCTGAGAAATCGTCTCGTCCTCCTGAACTGTCAGACCTCATCCTGAGGGGCCGCGCAGCGGCGTCTCGAAGGATGAATGGCACCAGCCGGGCCTCATGGTTCGAGACGGCGCTTCGCGCCTCCTCACCATGAGGGGCAAATGATTGTCATCCGCTCCCATTCACCATCTGGAAACGACCCCCGAATACAGTCGCCGCGGAGCTTGGGGGATTTCCGTCTTGATCATTTCGACCGCCGCCGCGCAGCGCCGCGCGCTGATGATTCTTGTCTTGACGTTGCTGCTCGGTGCCGCGCGTTACATCACGGAAAACTTCGTCAGCAAGGCCTGGGCGGCCGGTGCGTTCGCGGTCGGCAAATGCGGCGCCTACGGCCAGGCCTATGATTACCCGGCGGAGGCGGCGGCGCGCGCGGCTGCGCTGAAGCAGTGCAAGGGCGATTGCACCACCGTCACCATGAAGCGCGCCTGCGCCGCGCTCTCGATCGACATGACCAATCCCTGCGGCGCCCACGGCTATGCCGTGGCGCCGCAGATCTCGAGCTCGCTCAACGCCGCCACCCGCAAATGCTACGAATATGGCGGCAAGGAATGCGTGATCCGCGCCTGGGCCTGCGACGCCAAGGGGTAGAACGTTCACGAGCGAAGTGGCCGCCGGTTCGTGTGAAAGAAAACGCGTCAAGGCAGGAATTGAGAGCGTGCGGTGCTGATTCAATCGGAATCGATAATGCTCTAGCCTTGCCGCACAATGCCGCTACATTTGCGTCATGCAGTTCGACACCAAGATCGCGGTCGTGATCCGCAACGACCTTGAAGTCTGGCAGAAGCTCAACGTCGCATCCTTTCTGTCAGGCGGTATCGCGGCTTCCTTTCCGGAATGCGTCGGCGAGAATTACGAAGACGGCTCAGGGACCAGATATCTGCCCCTGATCGGCCAGCCGATCCTAATCTACGGCGCCGACCGCGCCGCGCTGTCGCGGGCGCTGGAGCGCGCGTTGAGTCGCAACGTGATGCCTGCGCTTTACACTGAGGACATGTTCAAGACCACGCATGACGCCGCCAACCGCGAGGCGGTGAGGGCGGTTGCACGCGCCGATCTCAATCTCGTCGGCCTCGCCGTCCGCGCCGAACGCAAGGTGGTGGACAAGATCCTCGACGGGCTCAAGTTTCACAGCTAGCGGCGGATGCGTGACATTCGTCGCATGACACGTCGCGCGAGTTCGGATTCGGCGCGGGTGCAGTCGGTGCGAACTCTCCCGGCTGGTGTGAGGTGAGCACGTACGTCAGGCTCCCTCCCCCCTTGCGAGGTCCGAGGCGAGCGAAGCTCGCTCTCGAGGGTGGGGAGAGGGGTAAGCCGCGGGCGAGATGATCAATGAGGGCAGGGCCCTCGCAAATTGCGTTCGCTTGCCGTCATCACGAAAGCGGAGAGAGCGCGTCGTGTGGCACCCTCTCCCTAACCTCGAGAGCGAGCTTCGCTCGCCTCGGACTCCCGCAAGGGGAGAGGGAACCCTTTTGCCGGTGCCTCCCTAACACGCCAATCACTGAGTTGCCCGACGTGGCAAGCCCCTGTGGCAAAAATATTTCCGTTTTACAGAAATGCAACTCGGTGTATGAATGACCCTGTCTCACCCGCTTGAGGGGCGCTTCGCGATCGTCACGAGTGTTGGGTCGAGATGCGGTGGACGCCGATTGCGCGACTGACGAGTGCGCATGAGGCGGACGGCGAAATCGTGCAGGCCTGACGCCCTAGTGGCAGGTGTCTCATCAGCAGGAGGCAAGGTCACTCGCTAATGACGGTGACAACAAAGCCCAGTCTCGCCGGGGAGAGCGCGTATAAGCCGTAGCCCATCGCGCAGGGAAAGCCGGGATTGCTCCGGTTTCACCTGTGGTCCTACCCCTGTGCTTTTTTTGTTGCACAGGGCCCATGGGTGCGATCGGCACCCGGCTTTCCCTGCGCCCTCTGATCGGAGAGGGCGGAACGAACCGCAAAAGCTCGGACACGTCGTGCCGTGAGATCGCGGTTGCACGGCGACAGGAGCGGAATCCCTCGACACCTCGGCAAAGACGTCGCGATGACCCCGTCGGATATTCTGATCCGCTTGGTGTTGACAATGACTGACCAGTCAGTCATAATTTACGCATGATAAAGCGCACCCAACCCTCGACGTCCTCACCCGCCGCAAGGCGCCGGACCATTGCGAGAGCCGCTTCGGCCAACGTTCCGAAGATGACTTCGCCAAAAGCACCCGACGCCGGGCGGGCAGCGAACCGCTCCGAAAAATCGGCGGAGCGGCGCGCCGCGATCGTCGAGGCGGCGATGGAGGAGTTCGTCGCACGCGGCTTTGCCGCGACCCGGCTTGACGACATCGCGAAGCGGGCAGGGGTCGCCAAGGGCACCATCTACCTGCACTTCAAGGACAAGGAATCGATGTTCGAGGAGCTGATCCGCACCGCCGTCGTGCCCTTGATCGATCGCTTGGCGGCGCCGCCCACCATCGCAGGTCCGGTGCGCGACGCGGTGGAGCGGTTCGCCGAGACCTTCATCCGCGAGGTCGCCTCGACCCGGCGCGGCGACATCATCCGCCTGATCGTGGCCGAAGGGCCGCGCTTTCCGGCGATCGCCGATTTCTATTTCCGCGAGGTGGTGTCGAAGGGGCTGGCCGGCATGACCGCATTGATCCAGCTCGCAATCACCCGCGGCGAAATCCGGCAGAAGGAGCTGGCGCGATTCCCGCAACTGCTCGTCGCGCCCGCGATCGTCGCGGTGATCTGGCAGAGCCTGTTCGCCAGGCATGCGCCGCTGGATGCGATCGCGATGTTCAGGGTTCATCTCGATCTGGTCTTCGGCGAACGGAGGACGTCATGACCTCGTCGCACCTGGTGAAGCTGATGGCGGTGCTCGCGCTGGCGGCGGCGCTCGCCGGTTGCAAGGAAGAGCGGGACCCCGGCTTCCAGGGCTGGGTCGAAGCCGACATGATCTTCGTCAGCCCCGACGAATCCGGCCGGGTCATCAAGCTCAACGTGCGCGAGGGCGACGAGGTCAAGCCCGGCGAGTTGCTCTATTCCGTCGACGACGATTTGCAGAAGGCCGACCTCAACCAGAGCAATGCGACGCTGGCGAATGCGCAGCAGACCTATGACCGCGCCGCGTCCCTGAGGAGCACCGGCGCAGGCACCCAGGCGGCGCTGGATTCCGCGGTCTCGGCGCTGCGCGTCGCGGAAGCGCGCGTCAACACCTCGCAGACGCGGCTGGACCGGCGCAAGGGCTTTGCGCCGATCGCCGGTACGGTGCAGCAGATTTACTTCCGCGAGGGCGAGATGGTGCAGGCGCAGCGGCCGGTGCTGTCGATCATGCCGCCCGGCAACATGAAGCTGCGCTTCTTCGTGCCGGAGAGGGAGCTGCCGAAGCTTGCGATCGGCGACGAGGTGAAGGTCACCTGCGACAACTGCGCCGCCGATCTCACTGCGAAGATCTATTTCATCGCGACCACGGCCGAATACACCCCGCCCGTGATCTACAGCCTCGATGAGCGCAACAAGCTGGTCTATCTGATCCAGGCACGGCCGAGCCGGCCGGATGCTCTGCGCGTCGGTCAACCGATCAGCATCTATCTCAACCCCAAGACTCCGGTGGCGGACCAGCGATGAACGGCGGCTCGACCAACGCGCACGGCATCGCCATCGATGTTGAAGGCCTCTCGAAGTCGTTCGGCGGGCGCGAGGTGGTCCATGACCTCTCGATGCAGGTCAAGCGCGGCTCGATCTACGGCTTCCTCGGCCCCAACGGCAGCGGCAAGACCACGACGATCCGGATGCTCTGCGGCCTGCTGACGCCCGACAGCGGCCGCGGCACCTGTCTCGGCTACGACATCCGGCGCGACGCCGACAAGATCAAGCGCAAGGTCGGCTACATGACCCAGCGCTTCAGCCTCTACCAGGACCTCTCAGTGCGCGAGAACCTCGAATTCGTGGCGCGGCTCTATGGTCTGCCGGACGCGCGCGGCGCCGCGGCCGACATGATCGCGCGCATCGGGCTGCAGGGGCGCGAGGAACAGCTCGCCGGTGAGCTGTCCGGCGGCTGGAAGCAGCGGCTGGCGCTCGGGGCCTGCACGTTGCCCAATCCGCAATTGCTGCTGCTGGACGAGCCGACCGCCGGCGTCGACCCGAAGGCGCGGCGCGATTTCTGGAACGAGATCCACGCGCTCGCCGCCGAGGGCCTCACCGTGCTGGTCTCGACCCATTACATGGACGAGGCCGAGCGCTGCCATGAGATCGCTTATATCGCCTATGGCCATCTGCTGGCCCGCGGCACCGTGGATGAGGTGATCGCGAACTCGGCGCTGTCGACCTACACGGTGACCGGCGACGACCTCAATGGCCTGCCGGCCGAACTGACCGGCAAGCCCGGGATCGACATGGTGGCGCCGTTCGGCACCAGCCTCCACGTCTCCGGCCGCGACAAGGCCGCGCTCGAAGCCGCCGTTGCGCGGTATCGCGACAATGCGAAATGGCACTGGCAGGCGAGCGAGCCGTCGCTCGAAGACGTCTTCATCGATTTGATGGGCCGCTCGAAGGATAATTTCCAATGAGCGCGACAGATGTGACCCGGAATGGCGAGGAGAGGGAGCCGGCCTTCGGCTTCTGGCGGCGCAGCTATGCGATGCTGGTCAAGGAATTCATCCAGCTTCGCCGCGACCGCGTGTCATTCGCCATGATCATCATGATCCCGGTGATGCAGCTATTGTTGTTCGGCTACGCCATCAACACCACGCCGCGCAATTTGCCGACTGCGGTGCTGTTGCAGGAAGACACGGACATCGGCCGCTCGATCCTGAAGGCGATGGAGAACACCCGCTATTTCCGCTTCACCCGCGAAGTGCACACTGTCGAGGAGTTCGACGAGCTCCTGAAGTCCGGCAAGGTGCTGTTCGGCGTCGAGATCCCGCGCGGCTTCGAGCGCGCGGTGCGGCGCGGCGACAAGCCTGCACTGCTGGTCGCGGCTGACGCCACCGATCCCGTGGCGGCCGGCGCGGCGCTGGGCGCGTTGGGGCCGCTGGTGCAATCTGCGCTGGCGCACGACCTCCATATTGGCGATCCGCCCGAGATGCCGTTCGAGATCCGGGCCCATGCCCGCTACAACCCGGCGGCGGAATCGCGGCTCAACATCGTGCCCGGCCTGGTCGGCACCATCCTGACCATGACCATGCTGATCTTCACCGCGCTCTCGGTGACGCGCGAAATCGAGCGCGGCACCATGGAGAACCTGTTGTCGATGCCGATCAAGCCCGTGGAGGTGATGTTCGGCAAGATCATTCCTTATGTGATGGTCGGCTTCATCCAGGCCGCGCTGATCATCAGCATCGGCGTGCTGCTGTTCGGCGTGCCGATCCTCGGCAGTCTGCTGCTGCTGGCGCTCCTGACCACGCTGTTCATCACCACCAACCTGTCGATCGGCTACACCTTCTCGACCATCGTGCAGAACCAGCTGCAGGCGATGCAGCTCTCGATGATGTTCTTCCTGCCGAGCATCCTGCTTTCCGGCTTCATGTTTCCGTTCGCGGGCATGCCGGTCTGGGCGCAATATATCGGCGAGATCCTGCCGCTGACTCATTACGTCCGCATTGTGCGCGCGATCATGCTGAAAGGCGCGGTGGTGCAGAACCTGCAATATGACACGATCGCGCTGGCCGCCCTGATGCTGTTCGCGATGACGGTCGCGGTGACGCGCTTCCGCCGCACGCTCGATTGAGGTTAGTATGGCTGCTGGCAGTGATCGTCATTCCGGGGCGGTGCGAAGTGCCGAACTGGGGTGCGCAATTGCGCACCTGAGAATCTCTAGATTCCGGGTCTGGTCCTTCGGACCATCCCGGAATGACCGGGTACAGGACATGGCGGGATTCTGGGGCACCACCAGCGAGAAGACGACGCAGCAAGACACGTCCGTATCGGCCGACTTCCATCACGCGCTGATGCGCGAGGTCATGACCACGGAGTTGCTCCGCATCAAGGTGCTGATCGGTACCGCTGCCGTGCTCGGTACGGTCAGTCTCGCCATCTTCTTCCTCGCGCCCGAGGCGGTCAGCCGCGTCTGGCACGGCAATCTCAGCCCCGTCTATGTCTTCTACGTTATCGTCCCGCTGATCCTGTTCGAACTGTGGGTGCATGGGGCGATCACCTGGCACATGCGCAAGGGGCGCGATTTGCCGGTGATCCGGCGCTATGTCGGCGTCCTGGTCGAGACCTCGCTGCCGACCGTGGTGCTGGGGATGCACATCAACAGCATGGGCCATGAGCAGGCGCTCGGCTTCGTGGCGCCGCTGATCTATTTCGTCTTCATCATCCTCTCGACGCTGCGGCTCGATTTCTGGCTCTCGGCCTTCACCGGTTTCGTCGCGGCGTCGGAACTGTTCTACATGGCGGTGTTCTTCCACCCGGCAGGTCCCGGCGCGGCGGAGCAGAGTGTCTACTATCATGCCGCGCGCAGCACGATCGTCCTGATCTGCGGCGTGCTCGCCGGCGCCGTCGGCATGCAACTGCGCCGGCAGTTCGAGGCCAGTATCACAGCCGCCACCGCGCGCGACCGCATCACCAATCTGTTCGGCCAGCACGTCTCGCCGCAGGTGGTCGAGCGGTTGATGGCGGAGGGGGCCAGCACCGAGAGCGACATCCGCCGTGTCGCCGTGATGTTCGTCGACTTCCGCAGCTTCACCGCCAGCGCACGCACACGCTCGCCGCAGGAGGTGGTGGACCGGCTCGACGGCGCCTTTGCGGTACTGGTGGATATCCTCGACCGTCACGGCGGCATCGTGAACAAGTTTCTCGGCGACGGCTTTCTCGCCTTGTTCGGCGCGCCGTTCGAAGCCGGCGACGCCGCGCAGCATGCGGTCGCCGCCGCGCGCGAGATGCTTGCGGCCAACGAGCGCGCCAATGAGACGTCGGACTGGCCGCTGCGCATCGGCATCGGCGTTCATGTCGGCGAGGTCGTCGCAGGCAACATAGGCTCGCCCCGGCGCAAGGAGTACACCGTGATCGGCGACACCGTGAACTTCGCCGCGCGGCTCGAGGCGCTCAACAAGGATCTCGGTTCGCAATTCCTGATCTCGTCCGCGGTGCGCGACGCGCTGGGCGACGACGGCAAGGATGCCGTGCCGCGCGGAGCGGTGCCGGTGCGGGGCTACGACCGTCCCGTCCCGGTCTGGCAACTGGGGTAGGGGCACACATTAAGAGATCGATGTATTTTCGAAGTACTGAATCCGTCGTCATCTCGACGCGCTTGTCAGTGATGCCGACGAACGCGCGCGCGTGCTCGCATCGCCGCGTGAGCTGTTTCGCTTCTGAGGCTTGATTGCACCGAATGCTCTGAAGGGCGTGTTCTTGGCCGTGTTATCATCACTGCGATCCGGTCGATCACGATCGGCCAAAGCCTGAGGACAAGCAAGATGCAGCGGCGCTATATCACCGTCGACGTTTTCACCGACCGGGCATTCGGAGGCAACCCGCTCGCCGTGGTGCTCGACGCCGGTGGGCTGTCGACGGCGCAGATGCAGGCGATCGCGACCGAGTTCAACTATTCCGAGACGACCTTCGTGCTGCCGCCGCAGGACGGAGCGCACAGCGCCCAGGTGCGCATCTTCACGGTGCGCTCGGAAATTCCGTTCGCCGGCCATCCCAATGTCGGCACGGCTTTCGTGCTGGCAACGCAGGTCGCGAAGGCGCCGGCGCGGCTGGTATTCGAGGAGAAGGCCGGACTGGTGCCGGTCGAGATCCTGTCCGAGCAGGGCAGGGTACTCGGCGCCGAACTGACCGCGCCGGAGAAGCTGCAGCGGACCAACGAGGTGAGCGCCGCCGAGGCGGCGGCGTGCCTCTCGCTGTCGGCGAGCGATGTGAAGACCGATCGCCATGCGCCGCAGGTCGTCTCGGTCGGCCTGCCGTTCCTGGCGGTGGAGATCGCGTCGCGCGAGGCGCTGAAGCGTGCCCGGCCGGATGCCGCGGCCTTCGACAAGGCACGGGCGCGCATCGGCCGTGACGTCGTCTATTTCTACACACGCGATATCCCGGCGAGCGAGCAGCCGCTGGACTTGCAGGCGCGCATGTTCCATCCGGGCGCGAGCGGGATGTCCGAGGATCCCGCCACCGGCAGCGCGACGGCCGCCGCTGCGGCGTTGCTTGCGGACATCGATCCGCTGCGCGACGGCGAGTTGCGGTTGCGGATCGGGCAGGGCGTCGACATGGGCCGGCCGAGCCTGCTGCTGACACGGGTGCGCAAGCAGGGCGGCGCCGTCGCGTCGGTGCATGTCGGCGGCGGCTGCGTGGAGATGATGGAAGGGACGCTGAACGTGCCGGGTGAGGGGGGCTAGACCTGCGGCGCCACCAGATTCTCGATCCTGACGCCGTCGCGCTCTTCGATGATCTCCGCGATCCATTGCCGGTGGCAGTGCGAATGGTCGCGCTCGTAGCACAGGATGCAGACGGGACCGGACTTCTTCACCAGCGCCGACAGCTCGTCGAGCTCATCCCGGGCCTGCGTCGTCTTGAGGTGGGCCGAATAGATCTTGTGCAGGAGTTCGTATTTGCCGCTGCGCGCGGCCTCGCGGCCGGTCTTCGGCGTGCCCAAACCGCGCAGATGAACGTAGGAGATACCACGCTCGTCGAGGCCCGCGGCGAGCTGACTCTTGGAGAAGCCCGGCCGGCGCGAGGAGGCGATGGCGCGGACGTCGACCAGCAGCTTGACGCCGGCATGCTGGAGCTCGTCGAGCACCGCCTTCGACGGCGTCTGCTCGTAGCCAATGGTGAACAGCTTCTTGGCCCTCGCCATCGCCGCTCCGTCTATTTCACGCGTTCGATCAATTCCATCGCGCCCGCCGGCGCGCGGATCTTGCCTTCATGGATCACGTAGGCGAACACGTCGCGCGGGACCTTCTTCGGCTTGGCCTTGTCGACGCGCGGCAGGTCATCCGGCTCGTCGCCGCCGGCCCAGTCCTGAAACCGCTTGGCCCAGGCGTCGAGCTGCTTCGGCGGGTAGCAGGTCTTCAATTCGTCATTGCCCTTCTGCAGCCGCGCATAGACGAAGTCGCCGACCACGTCGGCGATCGCGGGATATTTGCCGTGTTCGGCGAACACCACGGGGATCTCGAACTCGCGCAGCAGTGCGACGAACTCGGGCACGCGGAAACTGTCGTGACGCACCTCGACGACATGGCGCAGCGCGCGGCCGTCGAGCTTGCGCGGCAGCAGCTCGAGGAACTTGCCGAAATCCGCGCCGTCGAATTTCTTGGTCGGAGCGAACTGCCAGAGCACCGGCCCGAGCCGGTCCTTCAGCTCCAGTACGCCCGAATCATAGAAGCGCTTCACGGAATCGCCGGCCTCGGCCAGCACGCGGCGGTTGGTGGCGAAGCGCGGTCCCTTCAGCGAGAAGATGAAGCCGTCGGGCACCTCGCTGGCCCATTTGCGAAAGCTCTCCGGCTTCTGCGAGCCGTAATAGGTGCCGTTGATCTCGATCGAGGTCAGCTTCGACGCCGCGTAGGCGAGCTCCTTCGATTGCGCGAGCTTCTCCGGATAGAACACCCCGCGCCACGGCTCGAAGGTCCAGCCGCCGATGCCGATATAGATGTTGCCTGCGTCCGTCTTGGCTGTCTTGCTGGGAGCTTTGGCCACGATTGCACTCATCGCGAGGAGGGAGAAGAGGTCAGAGTAGTCAAAATAATCGTGATTGACCAGTTTGCCAGATCTGCGGGGCGATGCTTATCGTGGCGATCGGCCTTCGTTAGGATGCGGCAAAACGGGAGAACAACAATGCGCATGCTGATCGCAGCCGTCCTCTTGATCATGTCCTCCGCCGCAATGGCTGACGAGGTCGACGATGCGCACAAGCTCGCGGTCAGCGGCCGCGATGCCTACTGGAATTGTCTCGCCCGCGAGTATCCCCGCGACAGCAACAAGACGATGTCCGACCAGGAGTTCACCTCGTTGATCGCGAACGTCTGTCCCTCGGAGCGGCAGAATTTCCGGGTGTCGCTGATCGACTTCCTGGCGCTGCGGTTTCCGAAACAAGATGCCGACACGCATCTGGCGACCGCCAATCGCGCGATCGAGCTCGCGCAAAAGGACATCGTGAACGCGTTCGTCCACCGCAGGGCGGCGGCCAAATAGGCGTCCCAAATCCTGTTGCGGTTGACCGATTTTTGATATCAATCCAGGCATAGGCGAGGGATGAGTCCGGCATGAATTCACAATCGGCGGCAGGCTTTTTGGGCGCCCTGGTCGCGGCCATCGTGTTGGCGGCGGCGTTCATCTATGGGCCGTCGCCCAGCCAGATCCACAATCCCGCCCCGCCCGCCGCGGCGCAGCAGCAGGCGGCCCCCGCCGCAGAGCCCGCGCCGGCCCCGACACCACGAGGCCCGGTGATCCGGGAAGTCCCCAACAACTAGCGCCCCTGGACACCTTGCGGACAGCTCGAGGCCTTCCTAGCTGCAATGGAACGGCGGCGTTGCAGCTCGCAAGGGCTCCGGCGCGGGGACGACCACGACAATGTTGGCTGCGCCGGATGTACGCGCAGCCTCCGGTCGTGGTCGTTGGCATTTCAGGGGTATTTTGCCCCCGTTTTCCCGCCTTCCGAGAGGTGTTTGGGCTCCGTCTGCCTTGGCAGCGGGAGAGGCTCCGGCTATACGCTGGCGCTCATGTATGACGCCATCAAACCGGGCCCCGAAATCCCGTCGCAGGCCGCTGGTTTGCCGCAACTTTCGGTCGTCGTCCCGACCTTCAACGAGCGCGACAATGTCACGGTCCTGTACCGGCGGCTCGACGCCACGCTGAAGGACGTGGCCTGGGAAGTCATCTTTGTCGATGACAATTCACCCGACGGAACCTGGGATGTGGTGCGTGGCCTGGCGCGGCAGGATTCTCGCGTCCGCTGCATCCGCCGGATCGGCCGGCGCGGCCTGTCGGGCGCCTGCATCGAGGGCATCCTGGCCTCGAGCGCGCCCTATGCCGCCGTGATCGATGCCGACCTGCAGCACGACGAAACCCAGCTTCCGAAGATGATGACGTTGCTGCAGAGCGGCAAGGCCGAGCTCGTAGTCGGCAGCCGCTACATCGAGGGCTATCGTGCCGAGGGCTTCAACAAGAGCCGCGCCGGCGCCAGCGCCTTCGCCACCGAGATCGCGCGCCGCGCGCTCAAGGTCGAGGTCGCCGACCCCATGAGCGGCTTCTTCATGATCCGCCGCGACCGCTTCGAGCAGCTCGCGCCGCAATTGTCGACCCAGGGCTTCAAGATCCTGCTCGACGTGGTCGCGACCGCGCATGGCAAGCTGCGCACGGTCGAGATCCCCTACACATTCGGCGCTCGCCAGCATGGCGAGAGCAAGCTCGACTCCATGGTTGCGCTGGACTTCCTCGGCCTCGTGCTCGCGAAGCTGACCCATGACGTGATCTCGCTGCGCTTCCTGTTGTTCGCGATGGTCGGCGCGCTCGGTCTGGTGGTGCATCTCGCCGCGCTCTTCATCGCGCTCGAGCTGTTCGGCGCGCGGTTCCCGGAGGCGCAGGCCACCGGCGCGATCGTCGCCATGACCAGCAATTTCATTCTCAACAACTTCCTGACCTACCGCGACCAGCGGCTGAAGGGCTTTGCGATCGTGCGCGGCCTGCTGCTGTTCTATCTCGTCTGCGGCGTCGGCCTGCTCGCCAATGTCGGCGTCGCGTTCTCGGTGTACGACCAGGAGCCGATCTGGTGGCTTGCCGGTGCGGCGGGCGCGCTGATGGGCGTGGTCTGGAACTACGCGATGTCCGGGCTGTTCGTCTGGCGCAAGCGATGACGCTGGCATGAACCCGAACGAGGGGCGGCTCGCCCTCAACACAGCTCTCGTGGTCTGCGGGCTGGTCGCGCTGCGGCTTGCGGCCGCGGCCTGGACGCCGCTGACCTTCGATGAAGCCTATTACTGGATGTGGTCGAAGGCACTCGCCGGCGGCTATTACGATCATCCGCCGATGGTGGCGGTCGTGATCCGGCTCGGCACGATGATCGCGGGAGATACGCCGCTCGGCGTGCGGCTGGTGTCGGTCCTGCTTGCGCTGCCGATGAGCTGGGCGATCTACCAGGCGGCCGCGATCCTGTTCGGCGGCCAGCGCGTTGCCGCAAGCGCCACGATCCTGCTCAACATTACGCTGATGGCTGCCGTCGGCACGCTGATCGTGACGCCGGATGCGCCGCTCCTGGTCGCCGCGAGCCTGCTGCTGTTCTCGCTCGCAAAGGTGCTGGAGAGCGGCCGCGGCGCCTGGTGGCTTGCTGTGGGCGCCAGCGCCGGCGCGGCGCTGCTGTCGAAATACACCGCGCTGTTCTTCGGCCCTGCGATCCTGATCTGGCTTGCGATGGTGCCGAAGCTGCGGCGCTGGTTCCTCTCACCCTGGCTCTATCTCGGCGGTCTGGTCGCGCTCGGGATGTTTGCGCCGGTCATTCTCTGGAATGCCGATCACCATTGGGTGTCCTTCATCAAGCAGATGGGCCGCGCCCGGATCGAGGATTTCCGGCCGACCTACATCGCCGAGCTGATCCCGACCCAGTTCGCGTTTGCAACCCCGCTGGTCTTCATCCTTGGCGTGATGGGGCTTTATGCGCTGTACAAGCGTCGCGCCGGCGCGATGGCCGCGCGTGTGCTCGTCAACACCATGTTCTGGACCATCGTCGGCTATTTCGCATGGCACGCGCTGCATGCGCGGGTCGAGGCCAACTGGTTCGCGCCGGTCTACCCGGCCTTCGCGGTCGCGGCTGCGGTTGCCGCGATCCAGGTGCAATGGGCGCCGCGCGAGCAGCGGACGATCGATTTCTGCCGCCGGTGGGCCGCTCCGAGCGGCATCGTGCTGTTCGCGCTGCTGATCGTGCAAGCCAACACCGGCGTGCTCTCCGGCTATCGCCGCGACGCCACCGTGCGCAGCGTCGGGGTCGGTTGGCAGGAGCTCGCGGACGAGATCGAGAAGGTGCGCGTGCGCATCGGCGCGACCTGCGTGCTCGCGCCGGATTACGGCACCACCGGCTGGCTCGTGTTCTATCTGCCGAAGGGCACCTGCGTTGTGCAGCAGGGGCAGCGCATCCGCTGGGTCAATATGCCTGAGCCAAACCCGGCGGAGCTTTCCGGCAAGCTGCTTTACGTGCATGAGGTCGAGCAGGCCGTGCCGGCGTCGATGCGCGCCAACTTTGCCCACATCGAGACCGTCGCCGAGGCCAGGCGCATGCGCGGGCCCTTGACCATCGAGAGCTACGCGCTCGATGCGCTGGAAGGCCCGAAAGGCGACGTCCTCGATCGCTCGCCGCCGCCGGAACTGGAGTAGGAACGTTGGTGGTCGATGTCGGATCGTCTCGCTCCGACTCGTCTTCCAGGAAGCCCGTCAACCAAACGAGGTTCCACCCATGACCGGTTCCACCCTCAAGCCTGCCGCTGAACTCGCCAAGACCAACACCACGCGCTTTCCCAATGAGAGCGCCGAGTATCGTCGTGCCCGCCAGACGCTGCTCACCGAGGAGATCGAGCTGCGCCGCCACATCGAGCGCGTCGCCGAGCTGCGCCGTGCACTGCCGCCGGGCGGCGAGGTGACGAAAGCCTATGAGTTCATCGGCGAAGCGGGTCCGGCGTCGCTGGCCGATCTCTTCGGCAACAAGCAAACTCTCATCATCTACAGCTACATGTTCGGTCCGCAGCGCGAGAAGCCGTGTCCGATGTGCACCTCCTTCATGGGCACATGGGAGGCGAAGCTGCCAGACATCGAGCAGCGCGTCTCCTTCGTCTTCGTGGCGCGTTCGCCGATCGCGCGGCTGATCGAGGCGAAGACCGCGCGCGGCTGGACGCGCCACAAGCTCTATTCGGACGCATCGGGCGACTACACGCGCGACTATGTCAGCAAGGAGGACGCCGACATGCCCGGCTACAACGTCTTCACGCGGCGTGACGGCACGGTTCGTCATTTCTGGGCCGGCGAGATGGGGCAGGGCACCGCGGATCCCGGCCAGGATCCGCGCGGTGCGCCTGACGTGGATCCGCTCTGGACCATTCTCGACACCACGCCCGAGGGACGCGGCAAGGACTGGTATCCGAAGCTCTCCTACTGAGGAGATTGTTCTTGCAAAATGCCCGCGTGATTACGGGGCGATCGGCAAGGAATTTCTTCCGCGGCATGTCGCTGCCGGTGCTTGCCTCAGCGGCATCTGCGGATGTCCCATGATGAGACAAAAAATCCGCTTTCGCGATCCAATGTGATCTTAAAAAAGCCCCACGCCACAGGCACTTCCCGCGCTGCAGGGGATCGCATCCGGTTAAGTCGCATTTAACTAAAAGTCGCCTTAATGGGCATCCGCGTCCCTGCGAGACGCTGAGCCGAAACTCGTTCGGCTCCGAGTCGCATGAGGGACAAGGTGGACCTGTTTTGAGCGCCGGGCGTATGGGTACGAGTGCGACTGCGTATGTTATTGGGGCTCCGGGCCGCAAGAAATCCTCCGGAAGGATTCTCCCTCAGCATTTCCTCGGCAGCGCCGCTGTGGCGGGGCTGGTGCTTGGCTGCGCCTGGACCGTCTACGCCAACATCTTCGCAGCGAGTGTCTATCCTTCGGTGAGCAGCGCGGTGCTCGATGAGCCTGCGGTCAAGCACCGCGTGGCGGTCGCTCCGCGGCCTGCGCCGTCGTTCAACGAGGTGTTTGCGTCATTGACGCCTCCGCCGTCCGCGCCCGGGAAGGCCGAGGTCGCAAAGTCGGATTCTGCCAAGTCCGAGTCTGCCAAGTCCGAGTCTGTTAAGTCCGAGCCTGCCGCACCGCCGCTGATGTTTAACGAAAGGTTTGCCGCAGCGTCGCCGGACGGCGTTCCGTCCAGCGTCGTGGCCGACGCCGCGCCGCAGACGGATCCGGTCAAGCCGGCCAATGCGCCGAAGGTCGCTGAAGCGCCGAAGCCCGTCGCCGCACCGAAGCTTGCCGAAGCGAAGACGCCGAAGCCGGTCGAGGCCGCGAAGAAGGAAGCTGCCGCCAATCTGCAGGTCGCACTCAACACGCCTGCCGACGCCGTGGAGCCGAAATCCGCCGAGTCCAAGCGGGCTGAGACCAAGTCCGCCGGATCCAAATCCGCCGCGGCGAAGTCGTCCGCAAAATCCGATGGCGTCACGGTGCGCGACATGGCTGCGCGCGCCAAGGCCGCGGTGATGTCGATCGCATCGAACGAACGGCAGACCATGGTCGAGAAGCTGTGGGGCAAGCGCGAGTCGACCGGCGGTCTGCTCTCCTTCGCGTCCGCCGATGCAAACGTCACCGGCAGCATCCCCTCGACGCTCGACCAGGACCCGACCCGCGGCGGCTCGCCGCCCTATGACCGCCAGACCGCGGTCTACGACATCTCGGCCAGTACGGTGTACCTGCCCGACGGCACGCGATTGGAAGCGCATTCTGGGCTCGGCTCCAGGCTCGACGATCCGCGCTCCGCGAGCATGAAGATGGTCGGCGTGACGCCGCCGCACATCTATGAGCTGAAGCCGCGCGAGGCGCTGTTCCACGGTGTGCCGGCGCTGCGGCTCAATCCGATCGGCGGCGAGGGCCGGATCTACAACCGCGTCGGCCTGCTCGCGCACACCTATATGCTTGGCCCGAAGGGCGACTCCAACGGCTGCGTCTCTTTCAAGAACTACTACGCATTCCTCGACGCCTATCGCAACAAGGGCATCCGCCGCCTCGCGGTGCTCGCGAGGATCCAGTAGGCCGGGGGATTGCGTTCGTCGCGGTCCTTTGGAGCCTTCGCGATAACGCAAGACCGCCGGCTCGTTCGTGACGATGGTCCTAGGTGAAGCCCGGGCGGCTTCGAGCCACCAGGCCCACAACTCCGACAGCATGCAGCATTCCGGACCCGTCTGGAACCAGGGACTCGATTGTTGTTATACTTCAACGGCAAATCACCGGTTGAAGCGCAATGTCTCCTGCACCGTTCATCGAAACTCCGCCCCAGATCGCAACCGAAGCCTTCGTCGATGCAGGTGCGGCCGTCAGCCGTCTCGAAGAGATCTACGAGCGCAACACCCAGTTCCTTCGCGATCGCTTTGAGGCCTATGTCAGCGGCGTGTCGTTCGCGACACGCGTGCGTGCGCATTATCCGTTCGTGCGCCTCACGACCTCGTCGCATGCGCGGCTCGATTCCCGTCTCGCCTACGGCTTTGTCGCCGGGCCGGGCGTGCATGAGACCAGCGTCACGCGGCCAGACATCTTCAGGACCTATCTCACCGAGCAGATCGGCCTGTTAATCAAGAACCATGGGGTTGCCGTCGAGATCGGCGAGTCGAACGAGTCGATCCCGATCCACTTCGCCTACCGGCGCGACATCAACATCGAGGCGGCGCTGACAGTTGCCGACAGTTCGGCCTTCACGCGATCGCTGCGCGACGTGTTCGATACTCCCGATCTCGCCGCGATGGACGATGCGATCGCCGACGGCACCTTCGAGCTGGCGCCGGGGACGCCCGAGCCGCTGGCCCTGTTCCGTGCGGCGCGGGTCGATTACTCGCTGCGCCGGCTCTATCACTACACCGGCACCGATCCGGAGCACTTCCAGAACTTCGTGATCTTCACGAACTACCAGTTCTATGTCGATGCCTTCGCGCAATCGTGCCAGCAGCGCCTCGCGTCAGGCGAGGCCGGCCTGGAAGCTTTCGTTGCGCCCGGCAACGTGATCACGCGCAATGCGCGGCTCGGCGGCGGCACGACCGGGACTGCGCCGGACCGCGTGCCGCAGATGCCGGCCTTTCATCTGGTCGAGCCCGGCTATCGCGGCATCACCCTGATCAACATCGGGATCGGTCCGTCCAACGCGCGGAATGCCACCGATCACGTCGCGGTGCTGCGGCCGCATGCCTGGCTGATGATCGGGCACTGCGCGGGCCTTAGGAATACGCAGCGGCTCGGCGACTACGTGCTCGCCCACGGCTATGTCCGCGAGGATCACGTGCTCGATCACGAGCTGCCGCTCTGGGTCCCGATCCCGGCGCTCGCCGAGATGCAAGTCGCGCTGGAGGAGGCGGTCGGCGAAGTCACGGGCGTGTCCGGCTTCGAGCTCAAGCGGCTGATGCGCACCGGCACGGTCGCCAGCGTCGACAATCGCAACTGGGAGATCAGCGGCCCGTCGGTGATCAGGCGCATGTCGCAATCGCGCGCCATCGCGCTCGACATGGAGTCGGCGGCCATCGCCGCCAACGGCTATCGCTTCCGCGTGCCCTACGGCACGCTGCTGTGCGTCTCCGACAAGCCGCTGCACGGCGAGATCAAGCTCGCAGGCATGGCCAGCGAGTTCTACCGGCAGCGCGTCGGCCAGCATCTCGAGATCGGCCTGAGGGCGCTGGAGCGGCTCAAGCAGCAGGAATCCGAGCGCCTGCATTCGCGCAAGCTGCGGAGCTTTGCCGAGGTCGCGTTTCAGTAGCGTTATGTCGCGTCCACGGCGATCACGCCGCGACCGACTTCCACAATTGCATCTCGGTGCCGACGGCGGCCCTGACATGCGGCCGCGCCTGGATGCGCGCAAGATAGTTGGCGAGATCAGGCCATTGCGCGATATCGACGCCGGCGTGGCGCAGCAGCATCAGCGCCCAGGCGAGATAGCCGTCGGCGACCGTGAAGCGGTCCCCGATGAGGAATTCGCGGTCCCTAAGATGCGCGGCGGCCACCGACACGCTTTGTTCGATCCGCTCGCGCGCGCTGGCCCTGGATGTGTCGTCCTTGTACCAGAAGGTCGGGAACAGGAAGCCCTTGTGGAGCTCGGTGCCGATGAAGCTCAACCATTCCTGCAGCCGATAGCGATCCGGATCGCCGGGCGGCGGCGCGAGGGCGAGTTCGGGCTTGAGGTCGGCGATGTATTGCAGCACCGCAGCGCTCTCCGTCAGCCGCTCGCCGTTCTCCAGCACCAGCACCGGCACCGCGCCTTTCGGCGAGATCGCGCGGAAGTCGCCATCGTCCTCCAGCACCTTCTTGGTCCAGAGATGAACGAGGTGGTAGCGCGCCTCGATGCCGGCTTCCAGCAGCGCGATGCGGCTGGCGAGGGAGCAGGCCATCGGCCAGAAATAGAGCTGGAGCATGCCGGTGTCCTCAGGCAAGGGCGTCGCCGCGCGCGATGATGGCGAAGCGGTCGGACAGCTCGGCGAGCGCGACGTCGTGAATGACCTTTGCCGCAATCGTGCCGCCGATGCCGTCCGGCAGGTCGCGGGTGGCGCAGCTGTCGGCGTCGATGGTGGTGCGGAAGCCGAGATCGAGCGCCGCACGGGCGGTGGAGCTGACGCACATATGCGTCATGAAGCCGGCGAGAACCAGCTCCTTGCAGCCGGTCGCGGCAAGCTGCGCGTCGAGCTCGGTGCCGGCGAACGCGTTCGGCAATTCCTTCTCGATCACGGCTTCGCCCGAGCGCGGTGCCAGCGGTGCGACGATCGCGCCGCGCTCGGCGGTACGGTCGAACAGGCTTCCGGGCCGTCCCTTGTGCGCGATGTGGAAGATCGCAGCGCCGCTCTCCCGCGCCTGGGCAAGCAACGCGGTGGCGCGCGCAATCGCGGCGTTGGCGTCGGGCAGGGCGAGGGGACCTGCGAGATACTCGTTCTGGATATCGATCAGCACCAGGCAGGCGTCGCCGAGGCGAGGCGGGGTGAGGTCGATACCGGCAAGCTGCATCAGTGTTTTGGCCGCGGTCATGGTTCTGAAGTCTCCCGGAAGTTTGCTCGTTCAGAATAGCCGTGGAGCGTCCTGCCGTTATGCAGGGATATTGCAGCCGGTGGCTGCGTTATTGCAGGTGAGGCAGTGGCGATGTAGCCTTGCAGCCATGAACTGGGACGATCTTCGCATCATCGCGGCCGTCAGGGACGAGGGCACGTATGCGGGCGCCAGCGCCCGGCTGCGCATCGACGAGACCACGGTCGGCCGCAGGCTGGCACGCATCGAGCGTGCGCTTGGCTTGCGCCTATTCGAGGCCGCCGACGGCGTGCGTACGCCGACCCGGCAATGCGAGATGGTGCTGGCGCATGTCCAGGCGATGGCCGCGCATGCCGAGGACATCGGCCGTATCGGCGAGAGCCTCCCGGGTCCGGTGGGCCGGCTTCGCGTAGCTTCCACCAATGCGGTCGCTGAAGAGGTGCTGGCGCCGCGCGCGAGCGATTTCCTGCGCGCCAATCCGGGCCTGACCCTGCAATTCCTGACGTCGAGCGACAACGTCAAATTCTCGCGCTGGGAGGCGGACCTCGCGATCCGCCTGCGCAAGCCCGACAAGGGCGACTTCGCGATCTCGAAGCTCGCCGAGGTCAGGCTGTATTTTTTCGAGCCGATCACGGCCGCCGCTACGGGCGAAGCGGTGACCTGTGCCTATCCCGATGAGCTCGAAGGTATCCCCGAGATGCAGTTCCTGCGTGCGCGGAGAATTCGCGCGCGCTGCGTCACCGACAATGTTCGCGTCATCCGCACGCTGATCCAGTCGCATCAGGCGGCCGGCGTGCTGCCCGAATATGGCTCCGCGGCCTTGCTGGCTGATCGCCGTCTGCGCGCCACGCTGCTGCCGAAGCGACGCGACGTTTGGCTGTTGGTGCAAAATCACCTCAAGCGCGACCCTGCTGCGCGGGTCACGATCGATTGGGTGCGCAGCTGCTTTCAGGATGTTTCGCGGGGCTGACGTCGCGCGTCTTCAGTTCTTGAATCAGGTCTCAAATGACGGCCGTCGGCGAAACGGTTTACATCTGCAGGGCGGGCGGCGGCGCTTGGAGTGACGCGGGCGACTGCCCCGCCGCATCGCGGCTGATGATTGATACAGATGTCCTCGCACGAGGAAAGCGTCCCCGTGCGATACGTTGGACTAGCCGCCGAACATCTCGACGCCGGAGACCAGCGTCGCCTTCACGGCTCCCAGTTTTTCTATTTCCTCGGCAATTCGGATGGTTGCGGCAGCGCTCACGCCCGTGATGACGCTGACATAGTCAAAGCTCGACCCGCGGGTCGAATAGAGCCGACACTGGCCTCCGGCCTTTAGAACGACTTTCGTGACATCGTTCGCGCCCCTCTTCTTCTGGGCCTCGCTTTGTGCCCGGCCTCTTTCGGTGCGAGTGATGAGATAAAAATACGTCACCTCATCCTTGGCGACACCTTTTGAAATCCGCCTCATTATTGATTCCTCCACTATGATCGCGTCCGCTGGACGCGGCCGATACAATCGAGCCAGTCGCAGAGGATTGTCAATATTGGTTGAATTCTTATCCGGGCGTCACAAGTTCGGACGACGCTTGCGCCCCTGCGAACGCAGCCAGGACTTGCAGATCGGGCAAATCACGAGGCGCGCATGTCAAGCAACGCCCTGGCTTCCTTCAGGTCGGGCGCATCAAGGCCTTCTGCGAACCAGCCGTAGATCGAGGCGAGCAGATCATGGGCCTCGGCATGTCTGCCCTGTTCGCGCAGGAGACGCGCCAGACCGATCGACGTTCGCAATTCGAAGGGCTTTGTGCTCTGCAGCTGTGCGACGGCGATGGCCTGACGATAGTTCTGCTCCGCCGCGACTGGATCGCCTGTCGCGTTCAACAGTGTGCCGCGCAGCCGATACAATTCGGCCTCGCCGTACCGCTCGTCAGTCGCCTCGATGACCTGCTTGGCCTCGGCGAGGCAGCTTAATCCCTCGGCGGGCCTTTCGAGTTTGGCGTAGGCGTCGGCGAGCATCATCAGGAGGTCCGGGGTGCCTGTGACGGCTCCGGTCGTTCTAATTGTCGTCATCGCCTGATGGATCAGCGACAGCCCTTCCTGCGGCTGTCCGAGCAGGGTCAACGACACGCCTCGGTACGCCGTAGCCCAACCCAGATGCAACGGAAAGCCGCGCTCGGTCGAGAGCGCGAGCAGTTCTTCCTCGTGCTGCTGTAGGTTCGGCGAGCCGATGATGCGTTCGACAGGGCACGCCGAGAGCAACACTTCGACCAGCGTCTGGGTATGGTTGAGCCGACGTGCCTCCGACAAGGCTTCGTTCAACCGCGTCCGGGCCTCGTCCAAGTGGCCGAGCACGGCGAGAGTCCAGGCCAGATAGGCAAGGGTCATCACAAAGGGATCGGCGAACGAGACGCCGCTCCGATGCGCCGGATCCGCAAGGCCGTGACAGCGCTCCAGGAGCTCGCGGGCCGCGGCGAATTCGCCGAGGAAGAGGCGGGTGCGCCCGTTGGCCCAACGGCCGACCAATTGGGCTGCGACATCGTTTCGCGCCTCGCCGACTCGCTCCAGTTGCTCGGCCAGCTCGAGCGCGCGCCGGTGTTCGCCCCGGACCCGGTGAAACGAGGACTGGCCGAGGATCACCGGCCAGAGGTAGCGTGGTTGATCGATCCGCTCGGCGAGAACGCGGGCGCGGCCAAGAGTCTCACCCACTTCAGGCGCCGAATAGCCCTTCATAGCCATCTGCGCCAATGCAAGCGCGAGTTGCAGGTCGAGTTCCTGCTTGCGTCGCTCAGGCGTGTCCTGCAACCCTTTCAGCGCGTCCAACCCCTTCCGCAATTGGGTGGCGGCCTCAATCGTAGCCGAGCGCGCGAGCGCCTGCTGACCGGCCTTGAGCCAGTAAGAGACCGCCTTGTCGGTCAGCCCGGCCTCGGTGCAGTGCCGCGCGAGCACGGCGGGTTGAGTTGCGCAGATGTCGGGAAACTGTGCCTCCAGCGCTGCGGCAATCCGGCCGTGAACCTGATGGCGGGTGCTCCGTAGCATCGTGCCGTACGCGGTATCCTGCACAAGCGCGTGCTTGAACGTGTACTCTGCGTCAGGCGGCGTACCGCGCCTGAATATCAACTCGGCGTTCACGAGCTGCTGCAAGGTTTCGTTCAACGGCGCGGGCGGCATTCCTGCGACGGCGCTGATCAATTCGTGCGAGAATTGCCGGCCGAGCGCAGCGGCGATCTGCGCCACATTGCTGGTGGGGGCAAGGCGATCGAGCCGTGCCAGCAGCGATTCCTGCAGCGACGTCGGGATCGCAACCTGGGTCACCGGGCCGGCGGCGACGTACCGATCATCCTGCTCGACCAGCACGCCGCTTTCGACGACAGCCTTGGTCAATTCCTCGACGAACAGCGGTACGCCGTCGGTTCGTTCGGTGATCTGGTCCGCAATCTCCTGCGGCAGGACCTTGCGGGCCGTGAGGTGCACGATCATCTCGGTGCAGTGCCGCCGCTGGAGGCGGTCGAGACCGATCATCGTCACCTGGGGACGGCCGGCCCAGGGCGGGACAAAATCGGGACGGAAGGTTGCGATCGCGAGCAGCGGCAGGGCAGGGGCGCGATCCATGATCTGCCCGAACAATTCGAGAGAGGTCGAGTCGGCCCAGTGCATGTCCTCCATGAGGAACAGCAACGGCTGGCGCGTTGCCAAACCCTCGAGCTGCGCGAGCAGCGCCTGCAGGGTCCTTTCCTTGCGCTTTTGCGGCGTCAGATCGAGAGCCGGATAGCGCCCGCCATCGGGGATCGACAGCAGGCCGGCGAACAGCGACATGGTCTCGGCGCGGCCGCTAGCCGGCGTGACGAGCGACGCCTCCAGCTTCGCCAGCCGTTGCTCGTCCTTGTCGTCGCGACGAAAGCCCGCGGTTCGTTCGAGCTGTGCGATAACCGGGTAGAGCGCTGTATCTTGGTGGTAGGGCGAGCAGAATTGCCGCACCACCGTATGCGGCTCGCTGCTCAGCCGCTCCAGCACCGTCTGTGCGATCCGTGACTTGCCGATGCCGGCCTCGCCCGACAGCAGGACGACCGAGCCCTCGCCATGCTGCACGCCGTCCCAGCGTTGCATGAGCTGGTCGAGCTCCTGGTAGCGGTTGACCAGCGGCAACGCACTTGCGCGCAGCGCCTCGTACCGGCTTTCGGCTGCGCTGACGCCCAGCGCCCGCCATACCTTGACCGGCTCGTCGAAGCCCTTGAGCGGAAACGTCCCGAGCTCGCGGTAGTCGAACAGGCCGCCGGTCAGGCGGCGGGTGCTCGATGAGATCACCACGGTGCCGGGCTCGGCGATTGCCTGCAGTCGCGCGGCCAGGTTCGGCGTCTCGCCGATCACCGCCTGCTCTTCGGCGAGGCCGGCCGAGATCAGGTCGCCGACGACCACAAGACCGGTCGCGATGCCGATACGGACCTGCAAGGAGTCGCCGACCGGCGAGGCGAGCTTCGGCACCTCCTCGACCAGCGTCAGGCCCGCCCTGACGGCGCGTTCGGCGTCATGTTCGTGCGCCTGGGGGTAACCGAAATAGGCGAGGACTCCGTCGCCCATATATCTGGCGACAAAACCCTTCGCGCCGGTGATGATGTCGGCGCAGCAGCTCTGGTAGGCGCCGATGACCTCGCGCAAATCCTCGGGGTCGAGTCGCGTCGACAGCGCGGTCGAGCCTACAAGATCGCAGAACATGATCGTCAGTTGACGGCGCTCTGCTGCATCATGCTTGCGAGGTGGAGCGGTTGCCGTCAGCGCAACGGGGGAGGCGCTCTTGTCGACGGCTCCGAGTTCGGCGGCAGCCCGCAGGAATTTGCGGCGGTGCCCGAGCAGCACGCCGAGCTTCTCCAGATCTTCATCGGTTAAATAAGGGACGACGCTGAGGTCGACGGCGTTCTCTCGGAATATCTGCGCATATCGGTCCAGACCGATGCTGTGAAGCCAACTGTCGATATCCAAGTCAGGGCCTCTTGGCAGCTTGTCAGTGGCAGCTTGCGATCCGTAACAATTCCAATGGGGTACTGCTTGTGCCGCGGAATTTTGCGCTTGCCGGTATCGTAGTCCGGAAAGCAGCATGCCGCAGGCACAAGGGTATTTCCCTGCCTGTTGTAGATTTGCCGTTGCCATTCGTCAAAGCGTCTCGCCTTCGAAAGCTGCCCAGACTCGAGGCAATCATTGGCGAAGTGCAGACTTTGGAGCAACGACCTTCCCGGCGTCCAGGCGCAGGCATTCTGTGCTCCAAACAAAAACCCCGGCATCGCTGCCGGGGTTTCGCTTATCGTGGATAGCTTGAGAGGCTGGATCGGAAGTCCATGCCGCCCATGCCGCGGCCCGGAGGCATTGCGAGGCCGGCAGCGGCCTTCTTCGGCAACTCGGCGACCATCGCCTCGATGGTGATCAGCAGCGCGCCAACCGAGGCAGCGTTCTGGATCGCGGTGCGCACGACCTTGGTCGGGTCGATGATGCACTTCTTGACGAGGTCGGCAATTCACCGGTCCGGGAGTCGAAGCCCGCCGGCGCGGGCCTCTGAGGAATGATCTGGGTCGTAAGACGCCCGACTATGTCGCACACGGGCGGCACTTGCGTCACGTTGTGCATGAGCGCAATTTCCAAAATTGCCTGACCCTGCGCATCAGAAGTCCTGTGCTGCCCACGCCTTGCGCACGATCTAGCCGATGCGGTTCAGAGACGTGCGACATCCGCATCGATCGCACGCAGCATCGCCATCTCCGGAAATTGGAACTTCCGGGTTCCCGCAGTGCTACCGTAAGACTCACGTAAGGCTCACGCGCATTTTATTGTTGCGTCCGGCCACGCATTTCTGCATCTAACTCCCGAAAATGCTGCGTACAGAAATTCCGTCTGGCCAAGCGTTTGGAGTTGTTTTTTGAGAGTGTATCTGAGTGAGTTGGTTCTCGTTGCGCGTCGCCTCACTACGGGGCCCCGCTAGTGAGTCCTCCCGGCGGAATCGGTAATCGCCTTCTTGCATCACTGCCGGCAGCGGACCTCGATCTGCTGAGGCCCGAATTGGAGATCGTTGCGCTCGAGCAGGACACGGTGATCTCGCGAGCGGGTGACCAAATCGATCACGTGTACTTTCCATATGGCGGCGCCATTTCGCTCATGATCGAAATGGCGGACGGACACACCGTTGCCACCGGCGTGATCGGGCGCGAGGGGGTCGTGGGCAGTCTTTCGGTGCTCGGGTCGTCACCGTCGGCCATTACCGCGGTCGTCCATGCGGCGGGCTCCGCTTCGCGGATTCCTGCGTCACGATTTTACACGGCCTTCGGCCGCAGCCCCGCGATCCGGCAGGTCATTCAAAGTCACTTCAGGGCGATGCTGATACAGTTTCAGCTCGGTTCGGCCTGCAATGCGCTGCATCCGGTCGAAGCCCGCATGGCGCGCTGGCTGCTCCAGCTTCGCGATCGCGTCGACAGCGACGTCCTCCCGCTGACCCAGCAGGCGCTGTCGCAGATCCTCGGTGTGCGACGAACGACGGTGACGCTGCTGATGCGCAATCTGCGCGCGCGTGGCGCGATCAGGTCCGATCAACGAGGCCGGATCGAGATCGACCGGTCGCGGCTTTCGGCGGTGGCGTGCGAATGCCACCGCGTCATGCGTCTCGAAGCCGAGGAGATCTTCTCGGACCACAAGATCCGATCTCACGCGGCGGCTCGAGCTGACGATCCGTGCATCCCGGAAATCGAAGCGGACGACGCGGTGTGAGCGCGTTTCGGCGCGATCAGCTCCTCCGCCGCCGATCAGGCTCCCGTGCGGGTTCGGATGCCGTCTCGAGCTTCGCAATCTCGCGCAGCACCTTCGCCGTCTGGCGCAACTCATTGCGCTCTGGGCCGGGCTTCAGCCGTCGTGCTTCGTCGAGAAAATCCTTGGCCTGTAGCAGCCAGGCGGATGTTTCGGTCGAGGTCTGCATGCGCCCCATGGTGTCCCTCCATCGCGATCATCAATAGTCTGTGTCGACCTTCAGGCCGGTGAGCCGGCGCCGCACGCGGATGCTCGGCTCAGCGACCCAGGCGTCCCGCGCGAACCAGGCGTGATCGGTGCGGCAGAATGGGCAAGGTGTGCGCGAGAAGAATACCGTGCTACGTCCAAAGCTTTCGCGATCGGTTTTGATGCCGGTGGGAATCGCGTGTGCGGTTTGCGGACATTTGACCATGAGCATGCCCATGTGAGCCTCCCTCGAGATTGCCTTTTTGTTTTTTGCAGAAAAGCACCGGCCGGTTGGATTGCGCCTCTTGTCGGTGCGACCAGTTGGGGGGCATCGCGCACCTGTGGCTTTTGACAGAGCATCGGGCAGTGGGGGCTGCATGCTCGTCACTGGGCTTCTCCAACCGGCCGGATCCCTCCTCAAACGAATCCTCGACGTGAATTGAGCGCCGCTTTTTTAGCCGGCTTGGTGGAGAACCTTGCCGAAATGCTTCCTGACCGGCTCACCCATTTCCGTCGCAAGCTTCTGGCCAAGCGCCCACAATTCCTTGTTCTGGTCGGATGCCATATCGAAGGCTTTGCGGGTTTGCTCGGTAGACAAGGCCAAGACATCGGTCGCTGACCTGCTGCCGGCGAGATGGACGAAGAAATCGAGCGCGGAGGCGGTATTGGCGTATGAGATTTCGAACACCTTGAGCCCGTAGTCGGCCGCGCATCGCGCATTGCGCGAATACGTTTCGCCCAACGTCTCCGTCATCTGTTCGGAGGCGGCCCGGGCGCGGGCAAAACCCTGTTCGGCAAGATCGCCGATCATGCCGGGCAAGGCGATCTTCGGGAAGCTCGACAACGGCATGCCGAAGATAGTCGTGCCGTTCACTGTGACTTTCATTTCTGTTTCACTCAAGACGCAGTTCCTTTCTCAAGCGAAAGCGTTCCTCGCAACGCTCGCTCGCGTCACGAGAGCTGACGCTCCGTGTTCGGTTCAGATTCTAGGTGAGCAGTTTTGATCAGTCCCGATCCTACTGTGCGGGACGAAAGTGGGACTGTCGGTTCGGTTTGCGACTCTCGCCAATAATTTTTTTGAAATTGTCAACTCAGACCAAGGTATGTTTACCGGCGTGGCTGTGTATAGCGTGGACATCGTGAGCGCCAGCGGACTCCCCGCTTCAGCGTAAGGTTGTGCAGGACCCGCCACTGGCTGCGCTGCGGCAAGCACCCGGTTTGCCGCAAACAAAAACCCCGGCATCGCTGCCGGGGTTTTGCATTTCGTGGATTGCCTTGAGAGGCTGGATCAGAAGTCCATGCCGCCCATGCCGCCGCCCGGAGGCATCGCGGGACCGCCGGCATTCTTCTTCGGCAGCTCGGCGACCATCGCTTCCGTGGTGATCAGCAGCGCGGCAACCGAGGCAGCGTTCTGGATCGCGGTGCGCACGACCTTGGTCGGGTCGATGATGCCCTTCTTGACGAGGTCGGCGTAGTCGCCGGTCTGGGAGTCGAAGCCGTAATTGTAGGTCTTGTTCTCCAGGATCTTGCCGACGATCACCGATCCGTCTTCACCGGCGTTGATCGCGATCTGGCGAGCGGGAGCCGACAGCGCCTTGCGCACGATCTCGACGCCGGTCTTCTGGTCGTCGTTCTTGGTGCGCAGGCCCTTGAGCTGCTCGGAGGCACGGAGCAAGGCGACGCCGCCGCCCGGAACGATGCCTTCCTCGACCGCCGCACGGGTCGCATGCATCGCGTCATCAACGCGATCCTTGCGCTCCTTCACCTCGACTTCGGTCGCGCCGCCGACGCGGATCACCGCGACGCCGCCCGCGAGCTTGGCGAGACGCTCCTGCAGCTTCTCACGGTCGTAGTCCGAGGTGGTCTCCTCGATCTGCGCCTTGATCTGGGCAACGCGAGCGTCGATGTCGGCCTTCTTGCCGGCGCCGTTGACGATCGTGGTGTTCTCCTTGTCGATCATCACCTTCTTGGCGCGGCCGAGCATCTGCAGCGTGACGTTCTCGAGCTTGATGCCGAGGTCTTCCGAGATGGCCTGGCCGCCGGTCAGGATCGCGATGTCCTGCAGCATGGCCTTGCGGCGATCGCCGAAGCCCGGAGCCTTGACGGCCGCGACCTTCAGGCCGCCACGCAGGCGGTTGACGACGAGGGTGGCGAGCGCTTCGCCTTCGACGTCCTCAGCGACGATGACCAGCGGCTTGCCGGTCTGCACCACGGCCTCGAGCAGCGGGAGCAGCTCGTTCAGCGAGGAGAGCTTCTTCTCGTTGATGAGGATGTAGGCGTCGTCCATTTCAACGCGCATCTTGTCGGCATTGGTGACGAAGTAGGGCGAGATATAGCCGCGGTCGAACTGCATGCCCTCGACGACGTCGAGCTCGGTCTCGAGCGACTTGGCTTCCTCGACCGTGATGACGCCCTCGTTGCCGACCTTCTTCATGGCGTCGGCGAGGAACTTGCCGATTTCGGCGTCGCCGTTGGCCGAGATGGTGCCGACCTGGGCGATCTCCTCGTTCGAGGTGACCTTCTTGGAGTTCTTCTGGAGGTCCGCCACCACGGCTTCGACCGCGAGGTCGATACCGCGCTTCAGGTCCATCGGGTTCATGCCGGCGGCGACCGACTTGGCGCCTTCCTTCACGATCGCCTGGGCGAGCACGGTCGCGGTGGTGGTGCCGTCGCCGGCCGCGTCAGCGGACTTGGAGGCGACTTCGCGCACCATCTGGGCGCCCATGTTCTCGAACTTGTCGTCGAGCTCGATCTCCTTGGCGACGGTGACGCCGTCCTTGGTGATGCGGGGAGCGCCGAACGACTTCTCGAGCACCACGTTGCGGCCCTTCGGACCGAGGGTGACCTTCACCGCGTTGGCGAGAACGTCGACGCCGCGCAGCATCTTGTCGCGCGCCTCGACGGAGAATTTGACTTCTTTAGCTGCCATCTGAGTTTTTCCTTGAGAGATTTAACCAGGGAGGGAGAGGGGCGCTTAAGCGGCCTTCTTCTTGGAAGCGGGGACGTCGAGCACGCCCATGATGTCGCTTTCCTTCATGATCAGCAGGTCTTCACCGTCGATCTTGACCTCGGTGCCCGACCACTTGCCGAACAGGACGCGGTCGCCGACCATGACGTCGATTGGGATCAGCTTGCCAGCCTCGTCGCGGCCGCCCGGGCCGACGGCGACGACTTCGCCCTGGGAGGGCTTTTCCTTGGCAGTGTCCGGAATGATGATGCCGCCAGCAGTCTTCTCTTCGGCGTCGATGCGCTTGACCACGACGCGGTCGTGAAGCGGACGGAATTTCATGCAGTCCTCCTAAACATTTGCAGATGTTGTAGAATTTTGGAGAGTTAGCAGTCCAGGTCAGCGAGTGCCAACCTAGCCGAGATGGAGATAGGCCAGTCGCGGGCACCGGGCAAGGGCTTCTAGCAGAAAAATTGGCACTCGGACGGGGCGTCTGCCAGCATCGCCGGTCATGCTTAATGACGGCTTGGAGGCCGCCCAACTGGTATTAGCACCTGCGGTAAGCTGCTGCCAGCGCGAGAAATTTCAACAACCCGTTAAACATTTAGGCTTGAGATCGGTTAGTCGCGTGCGTCACATTTCTCTCATGTGAGCGCATCTTTGCCGGCGGTGGCCCCGGCAGGTCGGCCACCACGCGCACATGCGCTCCGTCACAGGAGGTTGGCATGGTCTCGCGTGTTGGTGGGGTTGTTTCCGACGACTTCCGGAAGCAGTTGCTGGGGTATGGGCTGACAACGGCGCAAATCCTGTATCGGATGCCGGATCACCCCTCGTTGCTGCAGACCTACGTCTGGCAGAATTACGATCTCTTCCCGAAATTCCCGGCGCTGCAGGATTTCCTCGCCTTCTGGCAGGAGAAGCTCGAGGGGCCGCTGTTCTCGGTGACGGTCGCGCACTCCAGGCTGGTCAAGCCCGCGGAGCTGCGCGCCGTCGACGGCGTCTTCCGGCTGCATTGACGGCGGAGGGGACCACGGCGTGATCGCGCCGGGGCCGCCGCTTGGCGGCGCGCTTGAGGGAGCGCATGCACGTTCGCGCGACCCGATGCTTTCGCCCATCCCCCAACAGGCTTTTGTGCTACCGTCATCCGGTTAGAAGACGGGAGGTAACCAACAATGGCCAAGCGAAAGCCGGCATCAAGACCAGCGGCCAAGACCGCGGTGAGGAAGAAATGGACCGGGCTCGGGAGCGCCGCCAAACCCTCGGCGCGCAAGACCATCAAGTCGAAGGGCCGCGTCTCGGCCGCCAGGAAGACGACAACAAAGGCCAAGCCCAAGGCGCGGCCGAAGCAGCGGGTTGCCATCAGCCACCACCGCGAGGAGGATTTCAGGGCTGACGGACTGCGCGCCTATGCCAAGTATCGCGACCTCGGCATCGCTGATGCCACGCACGGGCTGGCCCAGGCGCATGTGATCCGGCTGCAGGGTCCGTGCAATCCGGAAGAGGTGTCGAAGCTGCATTATCATGACGTCGAGTTCCAGATGGTCTACGTGCTCAAGGGCTGGGTGAAGACCTACATGGAAGGCGAGGGCGAGACGTTGATGACGCAGGGCAGCGCCTGGACCCAGCCGCCGCGCATCCGGCACGTGATCCTGGATTACTCCGACGACGTCGAATTGCTGGAAGTGATCCTGCCGGCGGAGTTCAAGACGGTCGAGTTGACGGCGTGATCTCGTAGCCCAGATGGAGCCAACGGGTCGCGCGAATGCGCGCCCGATGACAGGCTCCGCGGAATCCGGGAGTCGTGCACACTATGATGATGCCCCCGGATTGCGCTTCGCTCCATCCGGGCTACGGGGACGTCATCGTCCCCACAATCGCGCCCATCAGGCATGTTGTGAGCGTGCCTGATACGATCGACTTCAGCCCGAGCGCGTTGATCTCCTCGCGCCGCCCCGGCGCCATGATGCCGAGTCCGCCGATCATGATGCCGAGGCTCCCGAAATTGGCGAAGCCGCACGTCGCATAGAGCATGATCAGCCGCGAGCGCGGATCGAGCGCATCGGTGCCGAGCTTCGAGAGGTCGACATAGGCGATCAGCTCGTTCAGCACGGTCTTGGTGCCCATCAGGCTTCCCGCCGTGACCGCCTGCGACCATGGCAGGCCCATCAGCCAGCACACCGGCGCCATCGCATAGCCGAGCAGCCGCTGCAGCGAGATCTTCGCGCCGCCGACCTCCGGCAACAGGCCGACGATCGCGTTGAGGAGATACACCAGTGCCACCAGCACAAGGAGCATCGCGATGATGTTCATCAGCAGCTCGAGCCCGGCCACCGTGCCCTTGACGATCGCGTCCATTGTCGACGAGACATGGATGTCGGGATCGTCGAGCGATCCGCCGGTGCGCTTGTCTGTCGTCTCCGGCACCATGACCAGGCTGACCAGGATGGCGGCCGGCGCGCCGAGCACCGAGGCAATGACGAAATGCGCGGCGGCGTCCGGGATCAGCGGCGCGAGCAGCGTGGCGTAAAGCACCAGCACGGTGCCGGCGATTCCCGCCATGCCGCCAGTCATCACCAGAAACAATTCGCTGCGGGTGAGCTGGGCCAAATAGGGGCGGATGAAGAGGGGCGCCTCCACCATGCCGAGGAAGATGTTGGCCGCGGTCGAGAGCCCGACCGCGCCGCCGACGCCGAGCGTGCGCTCGAGCAGCCAGGCCATGCCGCGCACCACCGGCGGCAGCACGCGCCAATAAAACAGCAGCGTCGTCAGCACGCTCATGACAAGCACGATCGGCAGCGCCTGGAAGGCGAGAATGAAGTCTGTGCCCGGCGCCTTGGGATCGAACGGCGCAGGGCCGCCGCCGACATAGCCGAACACGAAGGCGGTACCGGCGTGCGTCGCGGCGGCGATGGTGCCGACCGCATCGTTGATCGAGCCGAAGGCTTTCGTCACCAGCGGCACCTTGATCAGCACCAGCGCGGTGACGATGGTGACGGCCAGCCCGATCGCGGCCTGACGCAGCGACACCGCGCGGCGGCTCTCCCCGAACGCCCAGGCGATCGCAAGGAGCGCCACCACGCCAAACGCTGATTGCAATTGCAGCATCAAGACCCCGAAAACCCTTCGCGCGATTATGGCAGGGGCTTCGTGCAGCGCAATGCTGTTGCGCGTTGACGTCGCCGCCATTGACAAGTTGCAGGCGGTCGGCCACGGCTCGCTCATGTCTTCCGTAACGACCGTCGGCGCCCGCGATCTGCTCGGTCACAGATCTTTTCTGTTCTTCCTGTCGTCGCGCAGCCTGTCGCGGTTTTCCAGCCAGATCGGCGCGGTCGCGATCGGCTGGCAGATCTACGACTTGACCGGCAGCGCCTTTGCCCTCGGCATGGTCGGCCTGGTTCAGTTCCTGCCGACGGCGCTGCTCGTGTTCGTCGCCGGCCACGCCGCCGACCGGTTCGAACGCAAACGCGTGGTGCAGGCCTGCCAGCTCGCCGAGGCGCTGACCGCGCTGTTCCTCGCAGTGAGCACGTTTGCCGGCACCATCTCCGAGGTGCAGACCTTTGTTGCGACCTTCGTGCTCGGGATCGCCGGCGCGTTCGAGAGCCCGGCGACCGCGGCGCTGCTGCCGCTGATCGCGCCGCAGGGTTCGCTGCAGCGGGCGACCGCAATCTCGAGCGGCGCGGCGCAGGTTGCGACCATTGCCGGACCTGCGCTGGGCGGCTTTGCCTATGCCCTGATGCCGAGCGCGCCCTATGCCGTGATGACGGTGTTCTGGTTGTTCGGCATGATCCTGACCGGCGGCATCGGCCGGCTGCAGCAGGCGCCGGCGAAGAACGGCGCATCGTCGGACGATGTGTTCGCCGGCGTCACCTTCGTCCGCAGCAATCCGGCGATCCTCGGCACCATCTCGCTCGACCTGTTCGCGGTGCTGTTCGGCGGCGTCACCGCGCTGCTGCCGATCTATGCGCGCGACATCCTGCAAACCGGTCCGCTCGGCCTCGGTATCCTGCGCGCCGCGCCCGCGGTCGGCGCGCTCTTGATGACCATGGTGCTGGCACAGCATACGATCAGCCGCCGCGTCGGACTAAGGATGTTCCAGGCGGTCATCGTGTTCGGGGCGGCGACGGTGGTGTTCGCGCTGTCTCATTGGATGTGGTTGTCGGCGCTGGCGCTCGCGGTCCTGGGCGCGGCCGACACGATCAGCGTCGTGATCCGGTTCTCGCTGGTACAGTTGGCGACGCCCGACGAGATGCGCGGCCGGGTCGGCGCCGTCAATTTCCTCTTCATCAACGCGTCGAACCAGCTCGGGCAGTTCGAAAGCGGCGTCACCGCGGCGCTGCTCGGCACGGTGCCGGCCGCAGTCCTCGGCGGCGTCGGCACGATCGCGATCGCGCTGCTCTGGATGAAGCTGTTCCCGACGCTGCGGACTGTGGAGAAGCTGGAGTAGGGGCTTTCTCTTGTCATTGCGAGCGAAGCGAAGCAATCCATCTTGCCGCTTGTGGAGGCATGGATTGCTTCGTCGCTAACGCTCCTCGCAATGGCGGCAGCGGCTGTGGGGCTAGCCTCGTCCCACAAACGGCATCTTGGTCGCCATCACCGTCATGAACAGCACGTTGGCGTCGAGCGGCAGGCCCGCCATGTAGGCGACGGCATCGCCGACCGCTTTCGCGTCCATGCGCGGTTCGTGCTTGGTCGTGCCATCGGGCTGCAGCACGCCGGGGCCGTTGACCATGCGGTCGGTCATCGGGGTTGCGGCGTTGCCGATGTCGACCTGGCCGACTGCGATGTCGTACATGCGTCCGTCAAGGTTGGAAGACTTGGTGAGGCCGGTGATGGCGTGCTTGGTCGAGGTGTAGGCCGCCGAGAACGGGCGCGGCGCGTGCGCGGAGATCGAGCCGTTGTTGATGATGCGGCCGCCGCGCGGCTTCTGGTCCTTCATGATGCGGAAGGCGTGCTGGGTGCACAGGAACGGGGCGGTGAGGTTGGTGTTCACCACGGCTTGCCACTGCTCGAGCGGCAGATCCTCGAAATTGACCGGCGGTGCGCCCATGCCGGCATTGTTGAACAGCAGGTCGAGCCGGCCGTAGGTGGCTTTCACCTTGTCGAACAGCGCGGCGATCGAGGCCGGGCTGGTCATGTCGGCGGTGACGCACAGGCTCTTGCCGGCGGGGCCGAGCTTGCTGGTTTCCTCCAGCATCTCCAGCCGGCGTCCGGCGAGCACGACGGTGAAGCCTGCATTCATCAGGGCAAGCGACGCGGCGCGTCCGACGCCGGTGCCGGCACCGGTGACGACGGCGATCTTGTTGGCTGCCTCAGTCATCTGGTTTCCTCTTTCTTGGCTTTTGCTTCGATCTCGGTCTTGTAGGGCGGACGCGGAATATTCTGGTGCGCCGCGCGCAGCGCCGCGGACCAGCGCGAGCGCAGGTCATGGAAATAGGGTTCGCCGGCCTCGATGCGGTGGTTGAGGTCGGCCTCGCAGGCGTCGGCGCGGACCACCAGCACGTCGATTGGCAGGCCGACGCCGAGGTTGGAGCGCATCGTCGAATCCATCGAGATCAGGCCGGTCTTCAGCGCCTCATAGAGCTCGACGTCGTAATGCATGGCGCGGTCGAGCACCGGTTTGCCGTATTTGTGCTCGCCGATCTGCAGGTACGGCGTGTCGGTGGTGCATTCGATGAAGTTGCCGGCGGTGTAGACCATGAACAGGCGCATCCGCGAGCCCTTGATCTGACCGCCGAACAGGAAGGAGACGTCGAAGGAGATGTCTTCGCCGCGCAGCGCTTCTCCCTCGGTTGCGTGCACGGCGCGGATGGCGCGGCCGATCCGCTGTGCCGCCTGGAACATGGTCGGCGCATTCATCAACGTTTCGAGCTCGCCGGTCTGCGGGTCTGCCATGCCCTCGGTCAGGGTCGATAGCACCGACTGGCTGATCGCCAGATTGCCGGCGCTCGCGACCGCCATGATGCGCTCGCCTGGCGTTTCGAAGATGTGCAGCTTGCGGAAGGTCGAGACATTGTCGAGGCCGGCATTGGTGCGGGTGTCCGCGATCATGACGAGGCCGTCTCGCACCAGAATTCCACAGCAATAGGTCATGTCCAGTCCCCGCCGGTCCGACTGTCTCGGCGCCAAACTAGTAGCCAATTTCACGGTGCCATCCAACCCCAATTCCTTTCCGCGGAACATGCGGTGAATGGTCAAAAATGGTTGCCTCTCGACCGCGTCGATGGCCAGGGCAGCGGCTGCCTTGGCTCGCGGCTGGCAACGGTCCCGGCAGCCCGAGGCGCCGTCCCGGTTCAGGAACGGCTGGCCGGAATGTTCAGCGCGATGCGCGGCCTCCAACGACGCAATGACTCATGCGCCTGCTCTGCGTTGCGCGCAGCCGGCAATGATCTGCCTCCCGCATCGTTGCGGCGCGCACGGCATTGTGCTCGACTGTTCGCGATCAACAAGAAAAAGAAATTCCGAGAGGCGAGAATGTCGTTCAGGCTGGCCGCATGCATTGCGGCGTTGGGTCTCGTGACCATGGCGGCAAGCCCAGCATTGGCGCAGAAGAAGGGTGGCACGCTGCGGCTCTATCACAACGACAATCCGCCCTCGACCTCGCTGCTCGAGGAATCCACCATCGCCTCGGTGATGCCGTTCGCGGCTGTATTCAACAATCTCGTGGTGTTCGACCCGGCCAAGGTTCACGAGAGCATCGACACCGTGATCCCCGATCTCGCCGAAAGCTGGTCATGGGATTCGACCAACACCAAGCTCACCTTCAAGCTGCGGCAGGGTGTGAAATGGCACGACGGCCAGCCGTTCACGGCAAAGGACGTGCAATGCACCTGGCGGATGCTGATCGGCAAGAGCGAGACCCAGGACTTCAAGCGCAATCCGCGCAAGGTCTGGTACACCAAGCTCAAGGACGTCAGCATCAACGGCGATTATGAGGCGACGTTCGAATTGAGCGAGCCGCAGCCGGGGCTGCTGGCGCTGCTCGCCAGCGCTTTCTCGGTCGTCTATCCCTGCCACGTGCCGCAGCAGGTGATGCGCACCAAGCCGATCGGCACCGGGCCGTTCAAATTCGTCGAGTTCAGGCGCGGCGATTCGATCCGGCTCGTGCGTAACCCGGATTACTTCAAGAAGGACCGGCCGTATCTCGACGAGATCACGGTGCGCACGATCGACAGCCGCGCGACGCGCATGCTGGCGTTTGCGACCGGCGACTACGACATCACCTTTCCCTCCGACGTCACCATTCCCCTGATGAAGGACGTCAAGGCGCGGGCGCCGAACGCGATCTGCGAGATGACGGCGACCAACACCCAGATCAATCTGATGGTCAACCGCGTCAATCCGCCGTTCGACAATCCCGACATCCGCCGCGCGATGTCGCTGGCGCTGGACCGCAAGGCCTTCAACACCATCCTGTTCGAGGGCAACGGGCGGCTCGGCGGCGCCATGCTCGCGAAGCCGGAAGGCGAGTGGGGCATGCCGCCCGATGTGCTGGCGACGCTGCCGGGCTATGGGCCTGATACCGAGAAGAATATCGCGGAGGCGCAAGCGATCATGCAGAAGCTCGGCTACAGCGACGCCAAGCCGCTGCCGATCAAGATCCAGACCCGCAACCTACCGACCTATCGCGATCCGGCGGTGATCCTCGCCGACCAGCTCAAGAAGATCTACATCGTGGCCGAGCTGGACATTCTGGATACGCCGCGCTGGTACTCCCGGCTGCAGCGCAAGGACTACACGATCGGGCTGAACGTGACCGGCGTCAGCGTCGACGATCCCGACGGCAATCTGGTCGAAAACTACTCCTGCCACTCCGAGCGCAACTACACCCAGTATTGCAATGCGGAGGTCGACAAGCTGCTGGCCGCGCAGTCCCGCGAGCTGGACAAGGACAAGCGCAGGCAGCTCGTGTTCGACATCGAACGCCTGCTGGCCGAGGACGCGGCGCGCCCGATCATCCTGCACTCATCGGCCGGCAATTGCTGGCAGCCCTATGTGAAGAACTTCCATCCGCACGACAACAGCCAGTACAACAATCTGCGGTTTGAGGACGTGTGGCTGGATAAATGACGTGTGGCTGGATAAATAATGCGTCCTGCCCCGCTGGCGACGACATGCGCCGCCGCCCTTCGCACACGCGAAGCGCTCGCGCCGATCGCCGGGTGTCAGAGTAGCGACGGCACCGTCAGTCAGGCCGCGTAGAGATCCATCGGGACATCCGAAGCCGCTACGGAAGTTCGGATATCAGCTTGGTCCACTCGGCCTCGGGCCAGGCCCGTGAGGTGCAGGTCCGTATGTTTCCCTGAGAACTGAGGGCAAGTGCGAGCTTTGTGATGTGGTCGCCGAGCGGCGCTTCGGCGAGGAGAAGAAGGTCATGCTCGCCGGAGGTGAGATAGACCTCCTTGATTTCGACGCCGAGCGTCTTGGCGAGTTCTCTCGCCGCTCGGCTGCGCTTGGGAGCTTCCCGCACATTACGAATTCCCTGGTCGGTCCAGTCGATCCTCACTATGAATGTCGCCATGTCGTCCTCCAAGGGTTACGCATTCCCCTTGTCTGCCGCGCGCGGCAGGCCAACCTGCTTCATGTTGAAGCTGAGGGAGCGCCATATAAGGCAGGCGCTACTTTCAGACTGAGATGCCTGCCGACGGCCTGACCGCTGCCTGTTCCGTCAAACGGCGACGTCGGCCCGTCCCGTCTCAAAGGGCAGCTCCCCCGAGATTACGCCATGTCCTTTGCTCAAGGAAGAGGGCTCCCCGCGTTGTGATCGCAAACGCGGTGGCAAGGCTCGGTGATCACACGATATTCGCGTAAGCGAGAGCACTGCGTCGAGATCACACGCTCTGCGCAAAGGATAAGGGCCGCAGAAGGCTTTCGCTTGCCGGGCTGCCATTTGGTGCAAGTCAAGTCAGGTGTGGGTGTAGTCACCCGGTTTCAATCCGAGGGCTTTGACAGCCGCTTCGGGAAGCGGCCCCCACGCTTCGACCCTTTCATTCGGGGCCATCATTTCCGCAATAATTGCCGTGGCCTTTGCCGCGTCTCCTTCAGCAACGAAGAAGACCGAGCGAACGGGCGGGCCGCCGTCCAACGGCTCAGTTGTTACGAGGACAACCTGACCATTTGCCATGCCCTCATATATCACTATCGCGGCGCTGTTTCCACGGATCCCATCGATCGATCTCGGCGATCCGGCCGGCGACGTGCGCGCCAAGAGAGAAGCCGCCACGGTATTGCATCGTGGCGGCTCGAACACCAAATAGTTGAACGTGGGAGGCAGAACCGCTCCAGGAGAGTGAGCGTGGCCAGCAAAAGAGCAAACGAAGAGCTCCCCGTCATTGCGCGCTTTGAGGTGCGCCGCCGCAACTACCTCGCGCCGGACGGCGCGATGAACCGGCCGCTTCCCGCCTTCGCCAGCGATGCCAAGCTGCTCGTCGAACTTTACCGTTCGATGGTGCTCTTGCGCCTGTTTGACCGAAAGGCTGTCGCATTGCAGCGCACTGGCCGGCTGGGAACCTATGCCGTTTCGCTCGGCCAGGAGGCGGTGTCGGTCGGCATCGCGAGTGCGATGCGGGAAGATGATGTTCTGCTGCCCTCTTATCGTGACAATGGCGCGTTGCTCTGGCGTGGCGTCAAGCTGGAGGAGATCCTGCTGTTCTGGGGCGGCGATGAACGGGGCAATCAATTCTCCGGTCCGGTTCACGATTTCCCGTTCTGCGTTCCCGTCGGATCACAGGCGCCGCATGCCGCCGGTGTGGCCTATGCCTTGAAGCTGCGCAAGCAGCCGAGCGTGGCCGTCTGCCTGTTTGGCGACGGAGCCACTTCGAAAGGCGATGTCTACGAGGCCATGAATTTTGCCGGCGTGCACAAATTGCCGGTCGTATTCGTCGCCACCAACAATCAATGGGCCATATCCGTGCCGCTGCGGCTGCAGACCGCTTCTGAAACGCTGGCCCAGAAGGCGATCGCTGCCGGGTTCAGCGGCGAGCAAGTGGATGGTTGCGACGTGGTGGCGATGCGCGCCGCGGCCGAGGAGGCCATTGCCGCTGCCCGCGACGGCAAGGGCCCTCACTTCATCGAAGCGGTCACCTACCGGCTCGGCGATCACACGACGTCAGATGATGCATTGCGCTATCGTTCGGCCGAAGAAGTCCAGGCGCATTGGAAGGAAGAGCCGATCGCGCGCCTCAGGTCATATCTTGTCGGTCAGAAGATGTGGACCAAGGCGGACGAGGAGCAGCTTGCCGCCGAGTGCCATCAGCGCATCGAGGCGGCGGTGGAGCGTTATCTGACGACGCCGCCGCGCCGGCCAGAAACCATGTTCGACAACCTCTATGCCGATCTGCCCGAGGCGTATGCCGTGCAGCGTCGCGAACTCGCGGGAGAGGACGATGCCTGAAGTGACGTTGGTCGAAGCCATCAATCTGGCGCTCGGCCGCGCGATGGCTGATGATCCCGCTGTGGTCGTGCTCGGCGAAGATATCGGTGTCAATGGCGGCGTCTTCCGCGCGACCATCGGCTTGCAAGAGCGCTTCGGTCCGGAGCGCGTCCTTGATACGCCGCTTGCCGAACTCCTGATCAGCGGTCTCTGCGTCGGCATGGCCGCGCAGGGACTGAAGCCCGTCGGCGAAATCCAGTTCATGGGATTCATTTATCCCTGTCTCGATCAGCTGGTGAACCACGCATCACGGATGCGTAACCGTACCCAGGGACGGCTTACCTGTCCGATGGTTCTGCGCACGCCGCATGGTGCCGGCATTCGCGCGCCCGAGCATCATTCCGAAAGCACCGAAGCGATGCTCGCCCACATTCCGGGCCTGCGTGTCGTCATGCCTTCGTCGCCGGAGCGCGCCTATGGACTTCTCCTCGCCGCGATCCGAGATCCCGATCCGGTGGTGTTCCTGGAGCCGACGCGACTGTACCGCGCGGCGAAAGGCGAGGTCGAGGACAACGGCGAAGCCTTGCCGCTGGATCACGCCTTCGTCTTGAGGGAAGGTCGCGACGTCACGCTGATCAGCTGGGGCGCGATGCTGAGGGAAACGATGGCCGCAGCGGACGCGCTCGCCGATGAGGGGATCGCTGCGGAGGTCGTCGACCTCGCCACGCTCAAGCCCTACGATGAGGACACCGTGCTCGGATCGGTCGCAAAGACCGGGCGCTGCGTCATCGTGCACGAGGCGGCGCACACCGGCGGATTTGGCGCGGAGATCGCCGCTCTGATCGCCGAGCGCGGACTATCCTCGCTGCTCGCACCCGTGACCCGCGTTACCGGCTATGACACGATCGTCCCGATGGCCCGCCTTGAGCAACGCTACATGCCGTCGGTCGGACGCATCGTGACCGCAGCCCGAAAGGCGTGCCAGTACAACTGAACACTAGCGGACCTTGTGCCATGCGCCAGTTCACGTTGCCGGACCTTGGTGAAGGTCTTGAAGAAGCGGAAATCGTCACCTGGTACGTCAACGAGGGCGACCACGTCGTGACCGACCAGCCGCTCGTTTCGGTCGAGACCGACAAGGCGGTGGTCGAGATACCGGCGCCGTCGAACGGACGCATCGCGCGTCTGTTCGGTGCCAAGGGCGATATCGTGAAGGTCGGCGCGCCGCTCGTGGAGTTTGCCGAAGGCGCCGGGGAGGACACCGGCACGATTGTGGGCGAGCTCGGCACCGGCGAGCAACAGCCGGCGGCAGCAACTCCTTCGACGCCGCCCAGCGCGCAGGGAGCTCACGTGTTTCCGGCGGTGCGCGCCCTCGCGCGCAAGCTTGACGTCGCGCTCGATCTCGTCGAGGCGACGGGGCCCGGCGGCACCATCACGCGGGCAGATGTCGAGAGGGCGGCGAAGCGGATGTCTCACGGCGGACCCGCCGAGCCGCTGCGCGGCTTGCGCCGCGCGATGGCGCAACGCATGGCGGCGGCGCACGCGGAAATCGTCCCTGCGACGGTCACCGATGAAGCCGACATCGACGACTGGCGACAGGGCGAGGACGTGACAATCCGTCTGGTGCGCGCGATCGCTGCCGCCTGCAAAGCAGAGCCCGCGCTCAATGCCTGGTATCATTCCGGCTCGGGAGAGCGGCGCCTGATCGAGCGCATCGATCTCGGCATCGCTGTCGACACCGGCGGCGGCCTGATCGTTCCCGTGCTGCGCAACGTCGCGGAGCGTAGCGTATCGGACCTGCGGGCTGGGCTCGACCGCCTGCGCGCCGACGCAATCGCGCGCGCCATACCCCCGGAGGAGCTGCGCGGTGCGACGATCACGTTGTCGAATTTCGGAATGATCGGAGGCCGGTTTGCCAATCTCATCATCGTGCCGCCGCAGACGGCGATCGTCGGCGCCGGGCGGATTTCGGAGCGCGTGGTCGCCCATGGGGGGCAGATTGCAGTTAGACGCACGCTGCCGCTATCGCTCACCTTCGACCATCGGGTGGTGACGGGCGGCGAAGCGGCCCGTTTCCTGGTTGTCCTCAAATCCGAGCTTGAGCGCATTCCCTGATTCCAGCCATGCGCCTGTCGACCGGCGGCACTTGGCACCGACCGGGTGGCTCGCAACGGGCGCGGGTAGGGTGCCGGTCTTCCGCTAGGACTGCGTCTGACTCTGCCACTGCCCGGGACGTCCTGCCTGGTCGACCTTGACTGCAACCGTGAGCGTCTCGGTGCCGCCGCCATAGCGGGTGCCGCGCACGGGAGCGGCGCCGAGATAGTCGAGGCCGATCGCGACGCGGGCGTGGGCGTCGGTGGTGCAGATGCCGTTGGCGGCGTCGAAGCCGACCCAACCGAGGTCGGGCACATGAGCTTCCGCCCAGGCGTGGCCGGCCTGCTGGTTGACCATGCCGTCCGAGCGCAGGAAATGGCCGGAGACGAACCGCGCCGGGACGCCGCCGGCGCGCGCGCAGGCGATGAAGATATGCGCGTAGTCCTGGCAGACGCCGCGTTTCAGCGCGAACGCCTCCGAGGCCGAGGTGGCGCTGTTGGTCGGGTCCTCGTCGAAGGTCATGTGCTCGTAGATCTGCACCATCAGCGCGTGCAGGAAGCCGAGCACGTCGCTGCCCGCTTCCGCGCGCAGCTCGCGCACGGATGTCGTCATCGCCGGGTTGAGGTCGGTGAGCGGCGTGGAGCGCAGGAACAGGCTCGGCGGAAACCGCTCGTCGGTGCCGCGCAGCACGCCGCCGGTGTCGTGGGTCTCGATCAGACCTTCGCAATGGATCGTGAGGTCGGCGATTGAGCCGTATGTCAGCACATGGGTGATGTTGCCGAACGCGTCCTCATGGGTGTCCAGCCGGGAGTCAGTGGAGACGTCGATCTGCCAGTCCGCAACATATTGGCTGTCATGACTGCCTGGCGTCATCCGCAGAATCTGGATCACGGCCGAGGCCGCCGGCTCGTAGCGATAGGTGGTGGTATGGGCTATCCGCAGGCGCATGGCACCGGTCCCGAAATGCTTGGAGCAGCGAAGCTGGCGCTAGATCAAATACTGCTTGGTGACGATCTCACCCAGCCGCGAGTTATCCGCGATGAACTCCTGGATGAACTCGTGCACGCCGTGCTGGAAGATATCGTCCATATGGCTGTGTTCAAGCCGGTTTCTGATGCCGCGAGCGTGGCGCTGGGCGGCGCCCTGGCGGCCATAGGCAACGCCGATCTGGTCCAGATTGCGCACCAGATTGCTGTAGCAACTGGCCAGCGACCGCGGCAGCGTGTCATTGAGGATCAGGAGATCGGCGATCAGCCAGGGTTTGAGGGTTTCGCGGTAGACCCAGTGATAGGCCGTCAGCGCCGAGACCGAGCGCAGGATCGAGGTCCACTGGTAATAATCCAAGGGGCCGCCGACATGCTCCTCCTCGGGCAGCAGCACATGGTATTTCACGTCGAGAATGCGCGCGGTGTTGTCGGCGCGCTCGAGATGCACCCCGAGCCGCGAGAACCAGTAGGCGTCGTTTCGCAGCATGGTGCGGTAGGCCGAGCCGTCGAAGCGCAGCGAGGTCTCCTGCACAAAGCGCAGGAATTTGGCCAGTTCCTCGCGATTGGCGGGGCCCTTGCTCCAGACCGCCTGCAGCTCGATCCAGGCCGAGTTGATGGTGTCCCACATCTCCGACGTCAGCGCAGTGCGCACGGAGCGGGAGTTGAGCCGGGCCGCCTCGATGCAGTTCTTGATTGAGGACGGGTTTTCCGGCGAGAAGGAAAGATACTCGACGACGTTCTGCTCGTTGGCTTCCTGGTAGTGATCATAGAAGCTCGCACCGACGCCGGCGGTGAGCAGCGCGGAGTCCCATTCATTGGTCTTGCCGATATAGGCTGCGGGCAGGGCGGTGACGCGCAGCGTCGCATCGATCGTGCGCGCGAGATATTCGGCGCGTTCGACATAGCGGGCCAACCAGAACAGGTTTTCGGCGGTGCGCGACAGCATCGAGAAATCCTCACAAGACGCCAAGCAATTTGAGTTCACCTCCTCCCGAAAGGGGGAGGTCGACGCGTAGCGTCGGGTGGGGGTCTTCTCTCCATGCAGCGCAAGCGGCCGGCCTCCACCCCGACCCTCCCCCTTGCAGGGGGAGGGAGGGTTTCCGCTGCGCGTTGGGCTTCAAATCACTCACTCAGTATCCAGGTGTCCTTGGTGCCGCCGCCCTGGCTCGAATTGACCACGAGCGAGCCTTCCTTCAGCGCGACGCGGGTCAGCCCGCCCGGCACGATGGTGGTGTGGCTGCTGCCGGTCAGCACGAACGGCCTGAGGTCGACATGGCGGGGCGCGAGGCCCTTGTCGGTGCAGGTCGGGCAGGTGGATAGCGCCAGCGTCGGCTGGGCAATGAAGCCTTCGGGCTCGCGCTTGAGCTTGTCGCGGAATGCCTCGATGGTCGCTTTGGTGGCGGCCGGGCCGATCAGCATGCCGTAGCCGCCGGAGCCGTGCACCTCCTTGACGACGAGATCGGCGAGGTTGTCGAGCACGTAGGACAGATCCTGCGGTTCGCGGCAGCGCCAGGTCTGCACGTTCTTCAGGATCGGCTCCTCGCTGAGATAGAATTTCACGATATCGGGCATGTAGGAGTAGATCGCCTTGTCGTCGGCGATGCCGGTGCCGACCGCGTTGGCGAGCGTGATGTTGCCGGCTGCATAGGCCGACATCAGCCCGGGCACGCCGAGCGCCGAATCCGGGCGGAAGGTGAGGGGATCGAGGAAATCGTCATCGACGCGGCGATAGATCACATCGACCCGCTTCAGCCCCTCGGTGGTACGCATGAAGACCTCATCGTTCTTGACGATGAGGTCGCGGCCCTCGACCAGCTCGATGCCGAGCTTGTCGGCGAGGAAGGAGTGCTCGTAATAAGCCGAGTTGTAGACGCCCGGCGTCATCAGCGCGACCGTTGGTTCGGCGGAAGCGCTGTGCGGCGCTACCGAGCGCAGCGCCGACAGCAATTCATCCGGATAGCGTTCCACCGGCGCGACACGGTGCCGCGCGAACAGGTCCGGAAACAGCCGCATCATGATCTCGCGGTTTTCCAGCATGTAGGACACGCCGGACGGCGTGCGTGCATTGTCCTCCAGCACGATGAAGTTTTCCGGATCGGTGCGGATGATGTCGATGCCGGCGATGTGGACGTAGACGTCGTGCGGCACGTCCTGGCCGTTCATCTCCGGCCGAAACACCGGGTTCTGGAAGATCAGGTCTTCGGGGACGACGTTGGCGCGCAGGATGTCACGGCCGTGATAGATGTCCCTGAGGAACATGTTGAGCGCGAGCACGCGCTGCTTGAGGCCCTTTTCCAGCAGCGTCCATTCGTTCGCCGACATGATGCGCGGGATCACGTCGAAGGGGATCAGCCGCTCCTGGGCTTCGGCATCGCCATAGACCGCGAAGGTGATACCGATCCGGCGGAACAGGAGCTCCGCTTCCTGGCGTCGATATTCGAGCGCGTCTGGCGGGGTCTCTTTGAGCCAGCGGGAGAGCTCCTGGTAGGCCGGGCGGATGTCCTCGCCGAGACCGTTCATCTCATCGAACGCAACTGCCATAAAGCCTGCCGCCCTCCGAAGCCGTGTGACACAGTGCATGACTTGATGGGATGGTAGCAAGGGGCGGGCCAGCGCTATATGCATTGGCTTGCGGCATTTGCCGGGGATGACCCGGCGGGCTGCCTGAAAAACCGGCGGAGATCTGCTTATTTCGACGGCAAAACCCCGTGACATCAAGGCGTTGGATCGGCAATGTCAGGGGACCAAGTTAAGGAATGAGATCATGAGCGAGATCGTCACGGCAGGACTTCTGGTGATCGGCGACGAGATCCTGTCCGGCCGGACCAAGGACAAGAATATTGGCTTCATCGCCGAGTACCTAACCAACATCGGCATCGACTTGAAGGAAGTGCGCGTCGTCGCCGACGAGGAGGCCGACATCGTCTCTGCTCTTGATGCGCTGCGGCATAGGTACACCTACGTGTTTACCACCGGCGGCATTGGGCCGACCCATGACGACATTACCGCCGACAGCGTGGCGAAGGCGTTCGGTGTCGATATCCACCATCATCCGGAGGTGGTGGCGCGGTTCAGGGAGCGCTGGAGCGGGCAGGATCTGAACGAGGCCCGGCTCAGGATGGCCCGCGTGCCCGACGGCGCCGAGCTGATCCAGAGCGCGACGATTCTGGCGCCTGGCTTCAAGCTCGGCAATGTCATCGTGATGGCCGGCATCCCGACGATCATGCAGGCGATGATGGACATCGTGGCGCCCACCCTGAAGTCCGGCGTGCGCATGCTGTCGGATTCGGTGCGGGCCGACGCGCGGGAGGGCGACATCGGCGGCCCGCTGCGGGCGATCGCGGAGGCACATCCCGACACGATCATCGGCAGCTATCCGTTCCAGGACGAGAACAAGAAGCCGAACACCAATCTGGTGGTGCGCTCGCGCGATCCGGAAAAGCTTGCGGCGGCGATGGGCGCCGTAAAAGAGATGTTGAAGCAGGTACAGGCTGCGCAGAGGAAGCCAGCGGCGGGTTGATACGACATGGTTGAGAAGAATTCGGAATCAAGCGCGCAGGAACGGGCCGGCAGGCCGTTTCCGGTCTCGTGGGATCAATTCCACCGGGATTGCCGGGCATTGACCTGGCGGCTCAACGAGGTCGGGCCGTTTCACGCGGTGATCGCGATCACCCGCGGCGGCCTGGTGCCGGCGGCGATCGTGGCGCGCGAACTCGGCTTGCGCGTCATCGACACCGTCTGCGTGGCGAGCTACGACCACGACAAGCAGGGCGACCTGCAAGTGCTCAAGGGTATATCGGAGCTGACCGCGAAGCTCGGCGGCGGAACTGGCAAGGGACTCCTGATCGTCGACGACCTCGTCGACACCGGCAAGACCGGCAAGCTGGTGCGCGAGCTGCTGCCGGACGCACATTTCGCGACCGTCTACGCCAAGCCGAAGGGACGGCCGCTGGTCGACACCTTCATCACCGAGGTGTCGCAGGACACCTGGATCTTCTTTCCCTGGGATACCGCGCTGTCGTTCCAGCCGCCGATCCGCGACGGCGCGGCGTAGAGTCACCTCGCCCCGCTTGCGGGGAGAGGTCGGATCACATCGCACGATGCGATCCGGGTGAAGGGGGACTCACCGCGGGTTTGTCTCTCACCGTATTTGTGGAAACCGCCCCTCACCCCGACCCTCTCAGAGCGAGCTGTGCTCGTCTCGACCCCGCAAGGGCGGGGAGAGGGAGGAAGGAAAGCCATGCCGCTGCAAAACCGCGTCACGCCGACCGGCGACATCGTCGCCACCGAGCATCGCGGGATGTTCACCGGCAACCGCGGCATCATCCACGATCCCGCGACCCGCACGCTGCTGAACAAGCGGTGGTCGACGCCAGCCTGGCTCACCTGCGTCTGCGAGTTCAGGGGACGGCGGCGCAAGGTAATGAGCCGGCAGAGCTGGACCGAACTCTTCTTCCTCGATGAAGCCACAGCATTCGCGGCAGGGCACCGGCCCTGCTTCTTCTGCCGCCGCGATGACGCCATGCGGTTTCGGGCGGCATGGGAGCAGGGCAATCGCGTAAGCGATCTCAGCGCCAAGGCTATCGACGTCGTGCTGCACGCCGAGCGGCTCGATCGCGGCAAGAAGCGGCTGCATCCGCTGCCGATGCCAGTCGACGAGTTGCCCGATGGCACAATGGTGCAGGCGAACGGGGGCAGCTATCTCGTCGCCGATGGCAAGACGTTGCGCTGGTCGTTTGCCGGCTACAGCACTGCCGACGTTATCGCTCTCGCCATGCTGCTGACGCCGCCGTCAACGGTCCGTGCATTCCAGGCCGGCTACCGGCCGGTGCTGCATCCGAGCGCCGCGCCCGCGCTCGGCTGATCCATCGGCGCAGCCCTTACGCCAGCCGCTGCCGCGCCAGCCTCGCGCCGGCACCGAGCGCGACCAGCTTGGCTTCGGCGATATCCCGCCGCATCGGCGCCATGCCGCAATTGGTGGTCGCGATGATGTTGCCCTTCGGCACGAACTTCGCGACGGCTTCAATCACCTTGACCACGTCCTCGGCGGTTTCGACCTCGTCGCTGGCGACGTCGATCACGCCGGCCTGCACGATCTTGCCGGGCAGCGCGGCCAGCAATTCCAGCGGCACCTTCGAATTGCGGCATTCGATCGCGACCTGCTGGATCGAGCTTTTGTCGATCACCGGGAAGGTCTCTTCATACTGCCGCCACTCGCCGCCGAGTGTCTGCTTCCAGTCGGTGTTGGCCTTGATGCCGTAGCCATAGCAGATGTGCACGGCCGTGGCGCAGGTCAGCCCTTCGGCCGCGCGCTCCAAGGCCTTGATGCCCCAGTCGCGGACCTGGTCCATGTAGACGTTGAAGGCGGGCTCGTCGAACTGGATCATGTCGACGCCGTCGGCCTGCAGCGCCTTGGCCTCCTCGTTGAGCAGTTCGGCGAAAGCAAAGGCCATCTTGACGCGGTCGCCGTAGTGCCGGTCGGCGATCGTATCGATGATGGTCATCGGGCCGGGCAGGGTGAACTTCAGCTTGTTCTTGGTATGCGCACGCGCGGCGCGGGCTTCGGCGTCGTGGACGCGGCCCTTCAGCCTGAGCGGCGCAACCACCTGCGGGACCATCGCCTTATAGCGGTCCTTGCGGATACCCATCTCGACCTTGTGGGCGAAATCGATCCCCTCGATTTTCTCCAGGAAGCCGTGCACGAAATGCTGCCGCGCCTGTTCGCCCTCGGTGACGATGTCGACGCCGGCATCCTCCTGCAGCTTGACCGCAAGCACCGTGGCGTCGCGCTTGGCGCGGGCGAGCTCGGCGCCTTGAGATTTCCACGGCGCCCACAGCATGTTCGGCTCCGCCAGCCATTCCGGCTTGGGCAGGGAGCCCGCGATCGTGGTTGGAAACAACATGGGAGCCTCCCGATGGGTTCGGATTGAGCGCCTGTGTGCCATGTCCTATGGTGGAGGTACAGAACAACAAAAGTCTTTGTGACCGGGAATAAGGACGCCCATGATCGACCTGCACTACGCGCCGACGCCAAACGGCTGGAAAGTCTCGATCATGCTGGAGGAACTGGGGCTCCCCTACAAGGTCATCCCGGTCAACATCCGGGCCGGCGAGCAGTTTCGCCCGGAATTCCTGGCCATCAGCCCTAACAACCGGATCCCGGCGATCGTCGACCACGCGCCGGCCGACGGCGGAGGGCCGTTCTCGGTGTTCGAGACCGGCGCCATCCTGATCTATCTCGCCGATAAGACCGGCCGCTTCCTGTCGCAGGAGCTGCGCGCGCGGTCGACCGTCATCCAATGGGTGATGTGGCAGATGGGCGGTTTGGGTCCGATGCTCGGCCAGCACGGCCATTTCGCGCTCTATGCCCCCGAGAAGATTCCTTACGCGATCGAGCGCTATCGCGACGAGGCGGCGCGGCTCTACGGTGTGCTCGACCGTCAGCTCGGCAAGACCGGCGCCTATATCGCCGGTGACGATTACTCGATCGCCGACATCGCCTGCTTCCCCTGGACCATGACCCACAAGGCGCAGGGCTTCACCCTCGACGATTACCCGAACATCAAGCGCTGGTACGCGACCGTGCGCGCCCGCCCGCAGGTGCAAGCGGGGCTTGCGATCGGCAAATTCGTCAAGGAGCCGTTCGACGAAGAGGCACGCAAGAACATGTTCGGGCAGCGCGCGAAGGAGCTTGCCGAGAGGAAATGACGCTATAACCCCTCATGGTGAGGAGGCGTAGCCGTCTCGAACCATGAGGCCCGGATGGTGGCCTCATCCTTCGAGACGCGCTCCGCGCTCCTCAGGATGAGGATTGAGAGAAGCGAGAACAAAGGAAACGCCATGATCGAATTCTTCTTCGACTGTTCCAGCCCCTGGACCTATCTCGCCTGGCACAACATCCAGCCGCTGGCGAAGGAGTTCGGTGTCGAGATCACCTGGCGGCCGATCCTGGTCGGCGGCATCTTCAATACCGTCAATCCGTCGGTTTACGCGCAGCGCGAGAAGCCGGTGCCGCTGAAGGCGCGCTACATGAAGAAGGATCTCGCCGACTGGGCGCGCTCGGCGGGGCTTGCGATCAAGATGCCGCCGACTGTGTTTCCGGTGAACAGCGTGAAAGCGATGCGCGGCTGCGTCTGGCTCGGCAATGAGAAGATGGTGCCGTTCGCCCGCGCGGTGTTCGAAGCCTATTGGGGCGATGACAAGGACATTTCGCAGGACGCGGTGCTGACCGAGATCTGCGGTAAGGTCGGGATCGATCCGGCAAAATTCCTTGCCGGGATCGGCGACCAGGCGGTCAAGGACCAGCTCAAGGCCAACACGGACGAGGTGATGGCGCGCGGCGGCTTCGGCTCGCCGACGATCTTCATCGACAAGACCGACATGTATTTCGGCAACGACCGTCTGCCCTTGATCCGCGAGGCGCTGGCACGCCTCAAGGCGCGAGCTGCCTGATGCCGAAAGCCGTCGTCTGCCGCGAGCTCGGGCCGCCCGAGCGCCTGCGCCTGGAAAGCTTCGCCTCGGTGCCGCTGAAGCCGGGCGAGGTCCGTGTCGCGATCCGCGCCGCCGGGATCAATTTCCCCGACATCCTGATGGCCGCGGGCGAATATCAGCTCAAGCCGCCGCTGCCGTTCACGCCGGGCTCGGAAGCCGCCGGCGATGTCGTCGAGATTAACGGTACCGCTGGTGTCGCCGTCGGTGACAGGGTGATCGTCAAGATGCGTTTCGGCGCCTATTGCGACGAGACGGTCGCGACACCGTCGCAGCTCGTGCCGCTGCCGTCGACCTTCGACTATGCGGAAGGCGCCACCTTCCTCGCCGCGCACGGCACCGCGTACCACGCGCTGATCGACCGCGGGCAGATCAAGCCGGGCGAGGTGCTCTTGGTGCACGGCGCCGGCGGCGGCGTCGGGCTTGCCGCGGTCGAAATCGGCAAGCTGCTCGGCGCCACCGTGGTCGCGGCGGCCTCCAGCGAGGAGAAGCTGGCTATCGCAAAGGCGCGTGGCGCCGATCACGTCTTGCTCTACGAACGCGAGCCGTTCCGCGACGTCGTCAAGCGCCTCACCGATGGCCGCGGCGCCGACGTGGTGTTCGATCCCGTCGGCGGCGAGGTGTTCGAGAACTCGATGCGCTGCATCAACTGGGGCGCACGGATCCTCGTCGTCGGCTTCACCGGCGGCATCGGCCTTGCCCGCACCAATCTCCTGATGATCAAGGGGGCGAGCGTGCTCGGCGTTCGCGCCGGCGAGGCGGTGCGAAAGAACCCCGCACTCGGCGAGGTCAGATTCAAGACGCTGAGCGAGTGGGCGGAAGCCGGCAAGGTGCGACCCAACATCTCACACCGCGTGCCGCTCGAGGATTATGCGAAGGCGATGCGGCTCCTGATCGAACGCAAGGCAATCGGGCGCGTGGCGCTGCTGACCAAATAAGCTGTGCAGGGCGGATTAGGCTTCGCTAGTCCGCCCTGCGATTGGCGGCGAACTTCCCCTCTTGCAGGAAGGCGATGGTTTGCGCGATGGCCTCGCTGTTGCGCACCAGGGGTGCGAGGTGCGGACCACGATGTGATCGGCCATGCCGTCGAGCCTGGTGTTGACGATCGAGACCCGCCCGTCGTGCGGCCGCGGCAGCCCGATGGAGGTGATCGGATAGATCGAGCGGTTACCCGCGATGATGCCGGTGGCGTAGTCGATCGGCGGCAGCATCGTGCTGGTCGCGGCATCGCGGCGGGTGACGAGCTGCTGACCGGCCGGACCGAAGAAGGCGCGATAGGCCGCGAGGTTCTTCAGGCGGTCGGCGATCTCGCTGCCGCCGTTCGGTGTGCCGAGCATCACGACGCGGCCGAGCCGCAGCGGGCGGTGCCTCGCGAGATAGACGCGGGCGAGAAGGCCGCCCATGGAATGGCAGACGAAATGGACGGAGCCCCCAAGGTCGCCCGCGAACAGCTCGACCGCAGGATGGATGTCCTCGGCCAGCGCATCGAGCGGCTTCCTCCGGCTGTCATAATCGAGATTGAGGGTGACAAAGCCAGCGGCCTGCAGCGCCAGCTCCATCCGGCGAAACGAGCGCGCCGTCCTGCTGATGCCGTGCAGCAGGACGACGCCGTCAGGTGTTGACGTCGCGGGACGCCGTTCGCTCACTTATACTCGCGCTCTTGCCACCACGGGAAATAGTCGGGCATGTCCGACGACACCTTGTTCTTGAACTGCGCGGGACGCTTTTCGAGGAATGACACCACGCCTTCCTTGACGTCATCGGAGCGGCCGCGGGCATAGATGCCGCGGCTGTCGACCTTGTGTGCTTCCATCGGATCGTCGGCGCCCAGCATGCGCCACATCATCTGGCGGATCAGCGCCACCGACACCGGCGCAGTCTTTGCCGCGAACTCCTTGGCGAGCGCACGCGCGGTCGGCAACAGATCGTCCGGCGGCACCACGTTGCTGACGAGCCGGCCGGCGAGCGCCTCCTGCGCCGGGAAGACACGGCCGGAATAGCACCATTCCAGCGCCTGGGAGATACCGACAATGCGCGGCAGGAACCAGCTCGAGGCGGCCTCCGGCACGATCCCGCGCTGGGAGAACACGAAGCCGAAGCGGGCGGCCTCGGAGGCGATGCGGATGTCCATCGCAAGCTGCATGGTCACGCCGATGCCGACCGCAGGGCCGTTCACCGCGGCAATCACCGGCTTCAGGCACTTGAAGATGCGCAGCGTCACCTGGCCGCCGCCGTCGCGCACCTGCGGATCGCTGTAGTCGGCGCTGCCGTCGGCATTCCGCCGCACCGGGCCGCGCCGCGCGTCGCGGTCGAAGGTGTTGGCGCCGGAGGACAGGTCGGCGCCGGCGCAGAAGCCGCGGCCCGCACCGGTGACGATGATGGCCCTGACATCGTCGTCCTTGTCGGCTTTGTCGAACGCGTCGATCAGCTCCTGCTGCATCGTCGCGTTGAAGGCGTTGAGCTTGTCGGGCCGATTCAGTGTGATGGTGAGAATCTGCTCGGCGACCTCGTACTTGATCGTCTCATACGCCATGGGGATGATTTCCTCTCGGTTTTCTTGGATGAAGAGCGCAACGCGCATCTTCATCCAGATAACCCGGCAATGCATCCCTTGTGAAGAAGCCGGATGCGCGGAGCGTCCCGTGCATCGCGACTTGCGTTGAGGCGCTATTTCTTCGGCGGCGTGGGCCACGGTTTCTGCGCGCCGCGCAGGCTCTCGAAGGCCTTGCCCATGCCGAGCACGCCGATGTCGTCGAAGCGGCGGCCGATGATCTGGACGCCGATCGGGAAGCCCTTCTTGTCATAGCCGCCATTGATCGACAGCGCAGGGTTCTCCGACATATTCCACGGCACGGTATAGCAGATGTGCTCGAACGGCTTTGCGGGATCGTTGAGCGGCGCGGCGAACTCCGCCGGGAAGTTCACGACCGGCGAGACCGGCGAAATCACGTAGTCGATCTCGCAGAACAGCTTCGCGGCCGCCGCGCGGATCGCCATCGTCTGGTTGAAGCCGCGCACGACGTCGACACCCGAGAGCTTCGCACCAGCCTCGCCCCACTTGAGGATGTAGGGCAGGGTCTTGTCGCGCTCGGCAGCCGGGAGTTTCGAGAGATCGTCCCACATCCGGGCACGCCAGAAATTGTCGAGCCCCTCGAGCATCTCCTGGGTCAGGATGCCGTCGATCTCGGTGATCGCGGCGCCGGCGGATTCGAATGCCTTCGCAGCCTTGACGACGACGTCGCGAACGTCCTTCTCGAGCTTCTGGCCTACGCCGAGATCGAGCATCAGGCCGATGCGAAGCTTGCGCGGCGACTTCTCCAGCGCCTTCCAGTTGACCTCGAGTGCGGCGGGCAGGCTCATGCCGTCGCGGCGGTCGGGGCGCGACAACACGCTCATCATCAGCGCGGCGTCGTCCACAGTGCGGGTCATGGGGCCGGCAACGCGGCCGACATAGGGCGGGTCGATCGGAACGCGGCCGAGGCTCGGCTTCAGGGCAACGATGCCGCACCAGCAGGCCGGCAACCGTACCGAGCCGCCGATATCTGTGCCGAGATGCAGCGGACCGTATCCGGCGGCACCGGCCGCACCCGCGCCGGCGCTTGATCCGCCGGGGTTCTTGCTGACATCCCAGGGATTGCGAGTGAGGGGATGGAACGACGACAGCCCCGACGACAGCATGCCGTAGTCGGGCATCGTGGTCTTGGAGAAGATCACGCAGCCCGCTTCGCGCAACCGCGCCGCGGGCGGTGCATCCTTCGGCGCCGGCACGAGCTTGACGCTCGCCGAGCCCAGCGGCACCGGCTGGTCCTTGGTCGCGACATTGTCCTTGATGGTCGCGGGAACGCCGTCGAGCGTGCCCGCCGGCTCGCCCTGGTTCCAGCGCTCGGTCGAGGCCTTCGCAACCTTGCGCGCCCCGTCGGGATCGTAGAGGTACAGCGCCTTGATGTGCGGCTCCCATGCCGCCACGTGGGCGATGACCTCTTCGAGGACCTCCGACGGCGAGAACTGCTTCGCACGATAGCCAGCGAGCAGGTCGACGGCGGAGAGATCGTGCAGCGAGGTGATGGCGTCCTGTGCGGACTTAGGCATGGGCACCTACCGGCATGCGTTTCTCGATGATGCGGGCGAACATGCTGGCGCCGATCGGCAGGATCTTGTCGTCGAGGACGTAACCCGGATTATGCACGGGGACCGAGCCGTCATGGCCGACCCAGAAATACGCCCCCGGAATGGCCTGCATCATGTCGGCGAAATCCTCGCTGCCCATCTTCGGGGTCGAGCGGGTGAACACCTTGGCAGGATCGACCACGGTGCGCGCGACCTCTTCGACCACACGGGACTGTTCTTCCTGGTTCACCAGCACGCTGAACGTATCACGGATATCAGCCTCGATCTCGACATCATAGGCCGCCGCCATGCCGGCGCAGATCGCGCGCATGCGCTTGCGGATCAATGCGCGGGTGTCATCGTCGAAGGCGCGGACGGTGCCGCATAGCCAGGCCTCGCCCGGAATCACGTTGTAGGCGGAGCCGGAGTGGATCTGCGTGATCGAGACCACCGCGGGCTGCAGCGGATCGACATTGCGGCTGACGATCGACTGCAGCGCCTGTCCGAGCGTCATCGCAATCACCACCGCGTCCTTGGAGCGCTCCGGCATCGCGCCGTGCGCGCCATAGCCGTGGATGCGGATGTCGAAGAAGTCGGCGCCGGCCATCGCCGGTCCGGGCAGGATCGCGATCTCGCCGTGGTTGAGGTCGGGCGCGTTGTGCAGGCCGTAGACCTCGTCGCAGGGGAACTTCTGGAACAGGCCGTCCTTGATCATCGCCCGCGCGCCGCCGAGGCCTTCCTCGGCCGGCTGGAAGATGAAATGCACGGTGCCATCGAAATTGCGGGTCTCGGCGAGGTAGCGCGCCGAACCGAGCAGCATCGTGGTGTGGCCGTCATGACCGCAGCCGTGGAAGCGGCCGGGAATGGTCGAGCGCCACTTCAGATTGGTGTTTTCCTCCATCGGCAGCGCGTCCATGTCCGCGCGCAGGCCGATCCGCTTGGTGCCGTTGCCCTTGCCCTTGAGCACGCCGATCACGCCGGTGCCGCCGAGCCCGCGATGCACCTCGATGCCCCAGCTCTGCAGCCTGTCGGCGACGATGCCGGACGTCCGCACTTCCTCGAAACCGATCTCGGGATGCGCGTGCAAATCCCGCCTGATGGCGGTGAGTTCGTCGGCAAAGCTGTCGATGCGCTCAATTGTGGGCATGGTCTCTCTATCCGTTGGTGCGTGATGGGGAGGTGGGCGTGAAGGCGGGACCGTTCGGCTTGATGCGAATGCCCGGACGCAAATGCTTCCAGGGCAACGAGGCGGTATCGGCCGGCATCGCGCCGGGTGCGGCGCAGATCAGGAGTTTTGCCGCGATCGGCTCGAAATCGGCGCGGAAATGCACCGAGCTCTTGTTGACCAGGATCTTCTGCGTCGTCGGCTCGATGCCGACATAGCGATACATCGACTGGTCGGCGAGCTGGGCCTTGTAGGAGCCGACGACAACGCGGACATCGCCGATGCGCAGGCAGGCCGATGGCCCCATGTCCATGTCGCGGCCGCCATAATAGGGACCGGGTGCAACGAACTTGCCGTCGGAGAGCTTTTCGACGACGAAGGTTTCCTTGTACGGCGCGTCGCCGGGAATCCCGGACTTGCCGCCGAGATCGAGTGTGACGGTCGCGCCGACGCCAGCCGCATGCGCGGTCCTTGCCGATTGCGGATCGTAGATCACGCCGGTGGCGGCACCGACGGCCTTGTTGCGCACCAGCGCACGCAGCATGCCGGTGGTGTCGGAATCGCCGCCGGCGCCGGGATTATCCTGGGTGTCGGCGATGATGATCGGCTTGCTCGCCGATTGCGCCAGCTCCATCGCCAGCCGCACGCCCTCGTCGGGCGAATAGATGCGGCCGTCGAAATCGTCTTCATGGCTCTCGACCAGCGCGACGATCCTGTCGGCGGCCGCGTCCGCATCGGCTTGCGTCCGGCCATAGGCGAACACGCTCGGCCCGCAGTCCCTGAAATCGGCGGCCGGAAAGCCCGGCGCGAAGGAGAGCGTCGGCACGGCGTCGCTCTCCAGCGCTGCGAGCTTCTGATAGATGCCCCTGGTCGGCTGGTCGTTGGTGCATTGCCAGCTGATCGGGATCAGGAACGGCAATTGCCGGAATGATTTCGCGAAGCGCTCGCCGGTCTTGAGCAGCAGCGCCAGATGTCTCGCGCAGGCACGGCCGGTGTCGGCCATGTCGACATGCGGATAGGTGCGGTAGGCGATCAGCGCGTCGGCATGTGCGATCATCTCGGGCGAGACGTTCGCGTGCAGGTCGAGGCTCGCGACCAGAGGCAGATCCTTGCCGATCACCCTGCGCACGCGGGCGAGGATTTCGCCTTCGCCGTCGTCATGGTGCTCGGTCACCATCGCACCGTGCAGGTCGAGATAGACGGCATCGATCGGCCCGGCCGCGGCGATGCCGTCGACCATCTCCTTGACGATCCGCTCGAAGGCATCCTTCGTCACATGCGCCGACGGGCTCGCGGCGGCCGAGATCGTCGGGACCAGCTCCCAGCCATTGGCCTCCGCCGCCTCGACGAAGCCGGCGAGGCCGACATTAATCCCGCGCATGACCTTGAGCACATCAGCGCCATGCACCATCGACGGCCAGCCGCCGCCATGCACGAAGTCGTCATAGGTTGCCTTCGTCGGCGCGAAGGTATTGGTCTCGTGCAGGAAGCCGCCAACGGCAATGCGAGTCATCAAGTCGGTCTCGACACGTTTCTTCGATCATGATGCGACGGATCATGCTCTGGCCGGCGACGTTAAGCGTGTCGTCGCGCCAAGCGCAAGCCGTGGAGCACTTCCGGATTTGCATGCCGCATGGGCGTATCGAAGGCCCAAGGCTAAAGGCATAAGGCTAAAGGCTTAGGCCGTTGCCACAATGCCTTCCGAAACCGCGCGGAAATTTGCGAAGTCCCAGCCGCGACCGGGGGCGGCATCGAGCAAGGCGCGGGTATAGGCCTGCTGTGGATTGGTCAGCACCTCGGCGGCCGGCCCCTGTTCCACGACGCGGCCATGCTGCATCACGGCGACGTCGTCGCAAATCTGTGCGGCGACGCGCAAATCGTGGGTGATGAACAGCAGCGCGATGCCAAGCCGTTTCTGGATTTCATCAAGCAGATCCAGCACCTGCGCCTGCACCGAGACGTCGAGCGCTGACACCGCTTCGTCAGCCACCAGCACATCGGGATCGAGCGCCAGCGCGCGTGCGATCGCGATGCGTTGGCGCTGGCCGCCGGAGAATTGGTGCGGGTAGCGCGAGATGGCATCGGGCGGCAGGTGGACCAGCTCGAGCAGTTCGCGGGCTCTCGCAAGTGCGTCCTTGCGCGGCATGCCGTAATTGATCGGGCCTTCCGCAATGCTCTCGCCGACGGTGACGCGCGGATTGAGCGAGCGGTAGGGATCCTGGAACACGATCTGGATCTTCTGGCGATGCGGCTGCAAGAGCCGCCGCGACAAATCGGAGATCTCGCGGCCGGCGAGGCGCACGCCGCCCGAGGTCGGGTCGATCAGGCGAACGATGCAGCGCGCCACCGTCGATTTGCCGGAACCGCTTTCGCCGACGATGCCGAGCGTACGGCCCTTGCGCAAGGTGAGGGTGACGTTCTGCGCGGCCGCGACCTCGCGGGCTTTGCCGAACAGCGACCGTTCCCGATAGACCTTGCCGAGCTCGTTGGCCTCCAGCACCACGGGTTCAGTGGTCTCCGGGCGCGGCGCGCGCGGCACGAGGCTCGGCACCGAGGACAGGAGGTTGCGCGTGTAATCCATTTTCGGATTGCGCAGCACGTCCTGCAGCGCGCCGGCTTCGACCAGCCGGCCATGCCGCATCACGGCGACGCGGTCGGCGATCTCGGCGACCACGCCCATGTCATGGGTGATGAACAACACCGCGGTGCCGTGGTCGCGCTGCAGGTCGCGGATCAAGGTGAGGATCTGTTTCTGGGTGGTGACGTCGAGCGCGGTGGTCGGCTCGTCCGCGATCAAGAGCTTCGGCTCCAGCACCAGCGCCATCGCGATCATGATGCGCTGGCGTTGCCCACCCGAGAGGCGGTGCGGATAGGAGGAGAAGATGCGCTGCACGTCGGGCAGCCGCACATGCTCCATCATCGCCAGGATCTTCTGCCGCCGTGCGCGGGCATCGAGATCGGTGTGGGCGCGCAGCACTTCGTCGATCTGGCGGCCGACCGGCACCACCGGATTGAGCGCGGTCATCGGCTCCTGGAAGATCATCGCCATCCGCGTCGCGCGCAGCTGGCGCAGCCGGCGGTCGCTGGCGCCGAGCAGATCCTCGCCGACCAGTTTGATGCTGCCGCCGGATGGCACCAGCGTGCCCTTCTGCTGCAGACCCATGACGGTCAGCGAGGTCACCGACTTGCCGGAGCCGCTTTCGCCGACGAGGCACAGCGTTTCGCCCTCGCGCACCTGCAGCGACAGGTCGTCGATGATGCGGTGAGCATCCGTCTTCCGGCCGAGGCTGACGACGAGATTGTTGATGTCGAGAACGACGTTGGTTGAATTGGCTGCGGTCACTTGCCCTCACGCTGCTTCATGCGGGGATCGAGCGCGTCGCGTGCGGCGTCGCCGATCAGATTGACGCTGAGGATGGCGATCGAGAGCAGAAGTCCCGGCCAGAAGATCAGCGACGGCTTGACCTGAAAATAGGCGCGGCCCTCGGCCATGATGTTGCCCCAGGTCGGCGTTTCCGGCGAGATGCCGGCGCCGAGGAACGACAGGATCGCCTCGGTGAGGATCGCGGATGCGCAGACATAGGTGCCTTGCACGATCAAGGGCGCGATCGTGTTCGGCATCAAGTGCCGCCACATGATCTTGGGCAGGCTGGAGCCGACCGAGATCGCGGCCTCGACATAGGGCTCCTCGCGCGCGGTCAGCACCACCGAGCGCACCAGTCGCGCCACGCGCGGGATTTCGGGGATGGTGATCGCGATCATCACGGTCCAGATGCTGGCGCCCGATAGCGACACGACGGCGATCGCGAGCAGGATGGAGGGGATCGCCATCAAGCCGTCCATCACGCGCATCATGACGGCGTCGACCCATCGGAAGAAGCCGGAGACGAGGCCGATCAGGAGCCCGATGCCGACCGAGCAGATGGCGGCGCCAAGCCCGATCAGGAGCGAGATCCGGGCGCCATAGATGATCCGCGACAGCACGTCGCGGCCATAGGCATCCGTGCCGAGCAGGAACTGCGCAGAGGACGGCTTCAGCCGCTGCGCCGGTGTCAGCAGCAGCGGATCGTGCGGCGCGAGCACCGGCGCGAAGATCGCCATCAGGATGATGAGGACGAGGCAGATCGTCGCAACGGCGATGATCGGCGTCGCGGTCAGGAAACCGAATTTCAGCCGGAACGGCCGGGTGACCGGAATCGAGGATTCGGGGAGGGTATCGATCGCCATCGCTCAGTACCGGATACGAGGATCGAGCAGGGTGTAGGCAACGTCGATCAGCAGGTTGACCCCGACATAGATGCCCGACGTCAGCAGGATCATGGCCTGGATCACCGGATAGTCGCGCGCCAGCACCGCATCGACGGTGAGGCGGCCGATCCCGGGCAAATTAAATACGCTCTCGGTGACGACGACGCCGGAGATCAGGAGCGCGAAGCCGGAGCCGATCACGGTAATGACGGGCACGGCGGCGTTGCGCAGCGCGTGGTGCAGCAGTACCCCGGTCTCGCCGATGCCCTTGGCACGCGCAGTGCGCACGTAATCCTCGCCGAGCACATCGAGCATCGAGGCGCGCGTCATGCGCGCGATCAGCGCGACATAGATGAAGGAGAGGGTGCAGGTCGGCAGGATGATGCGCTCGAAGAACGGACCGAAGCCGGCGGAGATGCTCTTGAAGCCTTGCACCGGCAGCCAGCGCAGGTCGATCGCAAAGACCTGGATCAGGACGTAGCCGATCACGAACACCGGCACCGAGAAGCCGAGCACCGAAAGGCCCATCACGCCGCGATCGATCCAGGTGCCGTGCTTCCACGCCGCGATCACGCCAAGCGGCACCGCAACCAGGATCGACAGCACGATCGTGGTCAGCGCGATCGAGATCGAGGGCTCGACGCGCTGGCTGATCATCTTCAGGACCGGCACGTTGGAGATCAGGGAGACGCCGAGATCGCCGTGCAGCAGCTTGACGATCCAGGTGTAGAACTGGATGTAGATCGGCTCATTGAGGCCGAGCGACGTTCTGATGCGTTCGAGCTGTTCCGGCGTCGCATTGTCGCCGGCGAGGATCGCGGCGGGATCGCCGGGCGTCAGCCGCAGCAGCAGGAACACGAACAGAGCGACCACTCCCATCACGGGAATGGCGGCGAGGATGCGGCGAACGAGATAGCCGAGCAAATGCACTCCGTTGGATTGTGGTCGATAAAGTCCCCGCGGGACCGTAGCATCTCAGCAAGTCCTGTGCCATCGGAGCCGGCATTTTTGCGGTGCAGCTAATCCCTCTGGGGATTATTCCCGTCATGAAGCGCGAGGCCGTCCACTGAATGGTGGATTGCATTCGCGCTTCAAGGGCTCCCGCGGCAAGTAATCCGTATCGGCTCTGAACGGCGTTTACTCCAGCGTCGCCAACAGCGCAGCCATCAGGCGGCCGCGCTCGGCGAGGCTGTCGACCTCGATATGCTCATTGAGTGTGTGTGCGTCGGCGCCGCGGACGCCGAGGCCATCGAGGGTGGGGATGCCCATCGCTCCGGTGAAATTGCCGTCGGAGCCGCCGCCGGCGCTGCCATGCGGCAGATCGAGGCCCATCTCGCGAGCGAGGCCTTTTGCCTTCTCGTACAAAGCCATCGTGCCGGCATCGGGTTCCCAGACCGGGCGGGTGACGCCGCGCGTCACCTTGAAGGTCACGTCGTTGCTGGTGCCCGACAGCGCCAGCATCCGCTCGACGCCGCGATCGAGATCGGCCTGGCGCTTGGCCATGCTGAGCGCTTCGCCGGTGCAGGTTGTTGCAACGCAATTGACCCACTGGCCGCCGTGCACAATGCCGACCGAGAAGGTGCAGTCCTCGGTCGTCATGCCGTCGATGGCGAGGATCTGCCGCGCCATCTCGCGGATCGCGGAGCGGCCGGAGGAGAGCGTCGCGCCCGCATGGCTGGGCTTGCCGATGGCTTCCAGATTGAAGCGTGCGATCGCGTAGCGGCCGGTGACGACACCGTTGTTCGGCCGGCCCGGCTCCGGCACCAGCACATATTTGTTGCGGGCCGCTTCCGCCTCGATGATGTCCCGCGTCGACGGCGTGCCGACCTCTTCGTCGGGTGTGAACAGCACGGTGATCGGCAACGGCGTCGTGAACGACGCGCGCGCCAGTTGCCGGATCGCTTCGAGCGACAAATAGTTGCCGCCCTTCATGTCGAAGATGCCGGGGCCGTAGCACTTGTTGCCTTCGCGCCGCCATTTCAGCTGCTCGATCGTGCCGACCGGGTGCACCGTGTCCAGATGCCCGGCAATCAGGATTCCGGGCTGGCCTTGCTTGGGATGGGGAAAGCGGGCGCGCACGCAGCCGGCGAAACCCTGCCGTCCTGCGATGCGCTCGATGGTCGCGCCCATGATCGCCATCTCGCGTGCCGCGAGATCGAGCATGCGCTCGACCGCCGCAGCGTCCCAGGTCGGGCTTTCGCACTCCACCCAGCCGCGGAGGCCCTGCAGCATCGCTTCGGAATCAAAGGGAAGATTAGCTGGGTTCATGGTTATTCTCGCTTTGCTTTTCTGACCGCGCCCGCATCGCGCACGCCTACGAAAATCTCAGGCGGCGATTTTGTAAAGCCAAAATGCGGCGCGCCAGGAAATTCGTTTGTGTACGTCCGATCGCGGCCAAAACCGGATTGACGCGCACAGCGCTTGGTGCAAGTCTCGATTTCGCAAGCCATACAGCGTGTTAGTTCGCCTAAATAACGAACCGCATGCATAACGAATAAGCCGGCTTTGACCACTTTCACGTCAGGAGAGATTGCATGTTCCTCAGGTCGCGTTGGAAGCATCACACGATAGCGGCTGCGCTGTCGGTGCTTGCGCTGTCGTTTGTGCCGAAGGCGATGGCCGCGGAGAAGACCATCACCGCAGTGATGCATTCGGATTTGCGCATCATCGATCCGATCCTGACCACGGCCTATATTACGCGTGACCACGGCTACATGATCTATGACACCCTGCTGGCCACCGACGCCAACTTCAAGATCCAGCCGCAGATGGCGGACTGGAAGGTGTCCGACGACAAGCTCACCTACACCTTCACGCTGCGCGATGGCCTGAAGTGGCACGATGGAACGCCCGTGACCGCGGAAGACTGCGTCGCTTCGCTGAAGCGCTGGGCCAAGGTCGATGGCATGGGCCAGAAGCTGATGGACTTCACGGCCAGCCTCGAGGCCACTGATGCCAAGACGATCACGCTGAAGCTGAAGGAGCCGTACGGCTTGGTCCTGGAGTCGATCGGCAAGCCGTCGTCGCGTGTTGCCTTCATGATGCCGAAGCGGCTTGCCGAAACGCCGCCGGACAAGCCGATTCCGGAGCAGATCGGCTCGGGTCCCTTCAAGTTTGTCCAGTCTGAATTCCAGCCGGGCGTAAAGGCGGTGTATGTCAAGAACAAGGATTATGTGCCGCGCAAGGAGCCAGCGAGCTGGACCGCGGGCGGCAAGGTCGTGAAGGTTGACCGCGTCGAGTGGCTCACGATGGCGGATGCGCAAACCGCGATCAACGCGCTGCAGTCGGGCGACATCGATTTCATGGAAAATCCATCGTTCGATATGTTGCCGGTTCTCGAAAGCAATCCGGATCTCAAGGTCGAGACGCTGAACAAGTTCGGTTTCCAGACCCTCGGTCGGATGAATTTCCTCTATCCGCCCTTTGACAACGTCAAGGTCCGTCGCGCCGCGCTGCTTGCCGTCAACCAGAAGGACGTGCTCGACGCCCTGGTCGGCAATCCCAAATACTACAAGACCTGCGTCGCTTTCTTCATCTGCGACACGCCGTTCGCGACGGATGTCGGTGGTGAGACCTTGCTGAAGGGCGGCAACATCGCCGAGGCCAAGAAGGCGCTCGCCGAGTCCGGTTACGATGGTACGCCCGTCGTGATCATGGCGCCGGGAGACGTCACCACGCTGAAGGCTCAGCCGGTCGTTGTCGCCCAGCAATTGCGGGAGGCGGGTTTCAAGGTCGACCTGCAGGCGACCGACTGGCAGACCGTCGTGAGCCGACGCGCCAGCCAGAAGCCTCCGAAGGAGGGCGGCTGGAACATGTTCTTCACCAACTGGGTTAGCGCCGACGTCTCCAACCCGATCACCAACCTCTCGGTCGGTGGACAGGGCAAGAATGGCGGCTGGTTCGGCTGGGCCGAAGACGCCAAGATCGAGCAGCTGAAGGATGCCTTCGTTCGTGCGCCTTCGCTCGACGAGCAGAAGAAGATTGCGGCCGATATCCAGAAGGAGGCCTACGATCAGGTCATCTACATACCGCTGGGCCAATACCAGGCGCCCAGCGCGTGGCGGAAGTCGCTCACCGGCGTGCTCGACGGACCGGCCACTCCGATCTTCTGGAATATCGACAAGTCGGAGTAGGCGCGGGCGCAAGCCTCACCCAGGACAAATGGCCGGGTTCGTCCCGGCCATTTCTCGTTTTCGCCGGCGGCATGGGCAGCAATTTGCACGGGCCTCGACATCGTTGTTCGGGAGGTGCGTTCCTTTATCGGGAGGCCGCGCGGTCCGCGAGGCTCGTGAGCTCGATCGAGCCCACGCGCGCGTGGTTCAGAGAGATGAACACGCCGCTCGCCAACAGGAGGATGCCGTAGAAGCCGACCACGCCGCGGATCCATCGTCGAAAGACCGCGCGTTCCTCCTGCATCCCGTCGCGGAATTTCCGTACGCTCAATCCATTGCTGCAATGGGCGGCGTCGTCCCTGTGGGTGATTGTCGCAGCGACGTTGTCATGCGCCTGGCTGTCGGGAATCGGATTGGGCTCGGCAATGGCCATGAAACAAATCTCCAATTGAAATCAATTAGGGACGCGAAGCCCGCGAAAAATGCGGTCGGAGTTTCCGGCGGATGAAAGCTGCGCCACTCCGTGATCATCTCTTGTGAACTGCGCTACACCCGTAGGACACGATAAGGTGATGGGTGTGCTATTCATGTCGCTAGCGGCATGCCCAATCGGTTGGCATGCCCTGTGTTGGGCCCCACGTCGCATCCATGGTTGCTTGTGCGCAAGCCTCGTGTCAGGTATGCGCCGCAAACTAAATGCTCGATTCTGTGCATACCGCGGCGGGTCCATGGTCGAAGACGATATCAAGCCCGCGCCGATCGGCTCACAATGGCCAACCGCCACCCAGGAGCGGCGCGCCGCTCTGCGCCGCCGGATTCTCAAGTCCGGGGCGATCGAGTTCGGCAGCGAAGCGATTCCATGTACGGTCCGCAGCCTCTCGGCAGAGGGGGCCGGCATCGAGGTCAACTCGCCGCTCTGGTTTCCTGACCGCTTCGTCCTTGCCGTCGAGGGCGAGCGACGACCGTCCCGGATCGTGTGGAAAAAGGGGAAGCGTCTCGGACTCGCATTCGTTTGACGCGCGGCCTGCAATGCCGGTGGTCGCCAAAACCCGACCGCGGTGCTTCGGTGCGACGGCCTTCACCCTGAGCGAAGGTTGGTGCGGGCGGTGGGAGTCGAACCCACACGACGTTGCCATCGAGGGATTTTAAGTCCCTTGCGTCTACCAGTTCCGCCACGTCCGCGTTGCGCCAGGCGCGCCGATTTCTAGCGCGTTTGGCGGCCGAGTGGAATTGTCATTATCCTGTTCGAACAGATGCGGTTTCAATGGCTTAGCGCGTCAGTGCGCAATACCATTTGCGCAATGAGCGCATCTCGGGATAAGGCGCTGCCCCGAAGAAGCCTCAATCCGGACACCGGCGGCTGCTTTAGGCAATCTCAACACTGTCCGACTAAGAAAGCTGCATGTCCGTTCGCTTTTCACGCCGCCGAAGCCTGTCGCGCGCGGCTGTCGTCGCTGCGTTGCTCGCCTTGGCCGCGGGCGAATCCGGCTGCGCGCAGATCGGCGACTCGATGTCCTCGGCTTTCGCCGATCCCGCCAAATACGAGCTCTATGATTGCAAACAGCTCGAGGCCGAACGTAAGGGCCTTGCAAACCGTGCCGCGGAGCAGGAAGGGCTGATGGCAAAGGCCCGGACCGGCGTCGGCGGTGCCGTGATATCGGAAATGGCCTACCGCAACGAGCTGATTGCGATCCATGGCCAGCAGAAGTTCGCGGACGAAGCCTGGCGCAAGAACAAGTGCCATGAAACGACGCCGGACGCCCCTGCGGCGACACCGGCCCCCATGCCCACACCCAACGCGAAGGGGGCGCGACCGCGTTCCGGCCTCCACTAACGCGTTTCCGAGCGCCGTGGACACCGGTCAGCGTGAAGAACACACGTCAGTTCCAATCAGTGCGAAAGTGCACCAGGCGCGAGCCTCACAAGCACCAGTCGTACACCCAATCCTGCCGTGCCAGCATGCGACGCGGTCCCATCGCGCGGATGGCAAGGTCGCGCGCGATCGCTGCGGCCCCGCTCAGGTGATAGATCCGGCCCTGTTGCCGGGCCAGGCGCTGCACCTGCAATACGCGCGCACGCCGCATCAGCGTATAGCGCGTCAGCGCGGCCGGAATTTCCGATGTATTTTCGCCGGTGCTGTCGCTCAGGGCCTTTGCGAGCACGGCTGCGTCCTCGATCGCCATGCCGGCGCCCTGCGCGGCAAATGGCAGCATTGCATGCGCAGCGTCGCCGAGCAGCGCCATCGCGCCTTCGTTCCAGCGGCCGAGATCGGGCAAGGTGAAGAGCGCCCATTTGCGCCACCGTTTGTCGACCGCGCCGATCAGCATCCGCGCGGTCGAGGGCCAGCGCGACGTAGCGAACGCGCCCTTGATCTCGTTGGTGTCGCCGGGTGCGCTCCAGCCCGGCTGGTTCCAGACGCCGGCTGTGATTGCGACAACGTTGATCTGTCGTCCGGCCGAAATCGGGTAGGCGACAAGATGCGCGTCGGGCCCCATCCAGAGTTGCACGTGCGGTGTGATGTATTCGCGCGGCAAGGCGCTCGCCTCCAGCGTACCGCGCCAGGCGATCAGGCCTGAGAACTGCGGCTGCACGTCCGGGAACAGGTGCCCGCGCACCGACGACCAGATGCCGTCGGCTCCGATCAGCGCCACAGCCAGTTCCTGTTGCCGTGCATTGCCGCGCCGCTGCACCACCGTCAGCCCGGTGGCGTGCTTGCTAACATCATCGAACTGACAGCCGAGGCGGAGATCGATGTCGGGGTGGTCGTTGGCTGCAGTCTGGAGCACGGCCTGCAGGTCGGCGCGATGGATCACCCAATAGGGGGCGCCGGCGCGGAACGCAGCGGCTTCGCCGAGCGGCATCCGCGCGATCTCGCCGCCGGCCCGCGCGCTCATGATGTTGACGAATTCAGGCGTCACCGCGCGCGGTGCAAGCCGCTCCTTCAGTCCGAGCCCGACCAGGATTCTGCTGGCGTTGGGTGAGAGCTGGATGCCGGCACCAGCTTCCTCGAGCCGCTCGGCCCTTTCGAGCACCACGACGCGGAAACCCTGCGCCGCCAGCGTCAGCGACGCCGTCAGTCCTCCGATTCCGGCGCCTGCAACGATAACGGTTCGCGTCAGCGCCACGGAGCGGGAGCGGTCAGGCGACCTTGTCCTTCAGCACACATTCCGGAGGGCGTGCCTCACCGGGACCGAGGTCGGGCGCGAAACGATAGAGCGTCGAGCAATACGGGCAGATGATCTCGTTGTCGTTGCCGAGGTCGAGGAACACGTGCGGATGGTCGAATGGCGGGTTTGCGCCCACGCACATGAATTCCTGCGAGCCGATCTCGATCACCGAGACACCGGCATCGTTATGGAAGTGCGGGACGACGTGGTCGGACATAATCTCACCTTGGGTGGCAACGGCGGACGAACGCATTCGGCTGCGGCACTGCGAAACGCGGCGCACCATACTGGCGGGAACAATTGATTCCTAGAGCCCCGATCGCTCATCTGCTCATGCAAATTCGACACAATCTTGTCGTCCCAGAGAAGCCCTCCTTTGGTCGGAGCCGTTGTGTCGCAAAAACGGCACACTATTTCCAAGGCGAATTAAACTAGAGGTTTCTTCGCGGAATGACCCGGATGCGTCTCAGCTTCGCGGTGGCTGGCATGGCAGCAAGCGTTGCGCTGGGCGTCGCGATCTGGCCGCATGCCCGCGATGCTGGCGTCGTGCTGGCGGCGCAGGACGATCCCGCAGCGCTCGCCGATGTCAGGCTGAATTCCGTCCTGCGGAGCAATCCTGCATTGCTCTCCGAGAATATCGAGGCGGCGCTCGCCTCTGACGATGCCGATCTCGCGGCGAGCTTCGTCGCGCTCGCGCGCGAGAAGAACATCGTGCTCAGTGGCGATCTCGCAAAGCGCGTCGACGATGCGGTCGCCGAACAGAATTCCACCACGCATTTTGCCAAAGGGTTCGCGGCCGGCCTCGTGACCGGCAATGCCGACGATGTCGCAAGCCTGTCCGGCACGATCGCGGGCGATCTCTTCGTGTTCGGCGATGTCAGGGACGTCGTGCGCGAGGGCAAGCACCTGGCGATGGGTGAGGATACCGACCGTCTGGTGCTCGGGCTCGCAGCGGCCGGGCTCGCGGTGACCGCGGCGACTTATATTTCGGTCGGCGGCGTCGGGCCGCTGCGCGCCGGACTGACGCTGGTCAAGGATACGCGCAAGGCGGGGCGGCTGAGCGAAGGGCTGGTCGAATGGGCTGGCCGTTCGACGCGCGACGTTGTCGACACGCCGGCGTTGCGCGAGGCGGTCGCATCCGGTTCGGTATTTCGGCCGGCGGAAACCGCGAGCGCGATCCGCGCCGCCTTCCGTGCCGACAAGGCTGGTGCGCTTGTTCGCGCCGCCAAGGACGTCGGGCGCATCGGCGAAGCGGCCGGTGTTCGCGCCGCGCGCGACACGCTGAAGGTCGCGGAGAGCCCGAAGGACCTTACGCGCGCCGCCCGGCTTGCGGAAGCGAAGGGCGGTCAGACCCGTGCGATCCTGAAACTGCTCGGCCGCGGCGCGTTGCTGCTTGCGGCCGGGACATTCAATCTGACGATGTGGCTGTTCGGCGCGCTGCTCACGCTGTTCGGCTTCCTATCGTCGATCAAGGCGACCGCCGAGCGGGCCACGGCATCGTGGCTCAGGCGGAGCAAGGCGCGCCGCCTGCAGCGGCAGATGGCGGCCCAGGTTGCGCTGGCGGGTCCTGCCGCCCAGGGCTAAGCTCGCGATCGCCTGTCGATCGCCAATCCCAATCCCCCCAAGAGCAACGGAATGGATGATGCCGAGTTTTCATCACGGCGATGTTGAAATTGCCTATCTCGACGAAGGCGAGGGTGAGCCGATCGTGCTCGTGCACGGCTTTGCGTCGAGCAAGAACGTCAACTGGATCTATCCGACCTGGGTGTCCGAACTGGTCAAGGCCGGCCGACGCGTCATCGCGCTTGACAATCGCGGCCACGGCGAGTCCACCAAGCTCTACGATCCCGCGCAGTACGAGATCGCGATCATGGCGAGCGACGTGATCGCGCTGATGGATCATCTCGAGATCGCGCGCGCCGACGTCATGGGCTATTCGCTGGGCTCGCGGATGACCGCGATCCTGGCGCGGGAGAATCCCGACCGGCTGCGCTCGGCGATCCTGGGCGGCATCGGCATCGGACTGATCGAGGGTGGTGGCCCCGGCGAGAATGTCGCGCTCGCGCTGGAAGCGCCGTCGTTCGACGATGTCGCCGATCCGATCGGCCGCACCTTCCGCGCCTTTGCCGACCAGACCCGCTCCGACCGCCGCGCGCTCGCGGCCTGCCTGCGCGGTTCGCGCCGTCTGATGACGCGCGCGGAGGCTGCTGGCATTCGCGTGCCGGTGCTGATTGCGGTCGGCAGCAAGGACGAGATCGCGGGCTCGGCGGTGGCGCTCGGCAGGATCATTCCGGGCGCGGAGGTGCTCGACATCCCGAACCGCGATCACATGCGGGCCGTCGGCGACAAGGTCTACAAGACCGGCGTCGCCGACTTCCTGTCACGGCGAGCCTAGCTCGTCGGCGTCACGTTGGCCGAACATGCGCGTAGCCGCGATCAACACCACGAAGGTTGCGATCCAGACCAGGCGCGCGCCGTAGCGGTCGTGCGGACCGGATATCACGCCGCAGATGACGGCGTTGCCGAGCAAGGCGAGCGTGACCGTGCCCGCGAGTAAAGTGAGGTCGTCACGCCGTCGCCGCCACAGGCCGTAGGCGAACAGGAGCGCGACTATGAACATCGAGCCCAGTGCAACCGGCACGTGGACGCGGTTCATTGCAGTGAAATCGAGCCGCCAGCGCTGCTGGCGCGCCGCGCGCATCTTTGTGACTTGCGACGGAATATAACGCTCGATGATGCCGTAGGTGTGGGGGATCCAGCCGTTGGTGCCTTCGCCGGTCGCCACATGCACAAGCTGGTCCGCGGTCGCGGCCAGCGCCGCCTTGGCCTGCCATGCCGGGTATTCGGCGAGCGACCGCACCACGATGTGGCCCATCTCGTCATTCAGGCCCTGGAAGCGGCCGAGCTTGTCGAACATGCTGTGGCCCCACAGGAAGTCGTCGGCGGTCGGCGGCAGTTCGTTGCGATAGGGACAGAGCTTGAGGTTCTCCTTCGCGCAATGGTCCCGCAGATATTGCGTGACGATGCCGTCTTGCAGCATGCGGCCGAACGCGACGCCGTAGCCGCCGGGCGTCCAGGCGAGTTGGCCGGAAAGGGCGAAATTCGCTGCCAGCAACATGATGGCGCCGGCAACGATGGTCAGGCTGCCTTGCAGCAGGTTAGCGACTGAGACGCGTCCGCCGAGGAACGGGCGTGCAACCCAGCCTACGCAACACAGGCCGAGCAGGACCGCAAGCGTTGCGCTGTGGGTCGCGCCCGAGAATGCGATGAATGCGAACAGCGCGCATTTTTCCAGCGTCCCGATTTTCCCGCCATGCAGGGCGAGGACGAACAGCGCGAGCACCGACAGGCCGGCAAAAATGTCGGTCAGCAGCATGCTGGCCAGCCAGGGCAGGGCGGTGGTCAGAATCAGCACGAGGCCGATCGGGACCAGCCGGACCATCCGGGCGAGGCCGAACACCCGCAGCGTCAAGTGCAGGATCCACAGCGTCGCCAGCGCCTGGACGCCGAGGTTGAGCCAGAAGCTCGATCCCTCGCCGAGATGCAGGTAGATGCCGAACACCGTGGACCGGCTCGGCACCAGGTATCCCTCGTACCAGCGGGCCAGATAGCCGCCGGTATCCCATTGGAGCAGCGGATAGCCGTTCCAGAAGGCGGGCGCGAGCAGCAACAGGGGAATGGCGATGGTAGCGACCCAGACCGACCATGCATCGGTCAGGCGCGCGCGTAAAACCTGCGTATTGATGATGTATCCCCCTGTCTTGGAGTCGACCATGCCCAGAACTCCATTAGGGAAGAAATCCGCCAATAGTTGCAGAAGCACGGCTTGATTTCGGCAAAATCCCGACCACTTGCCCTAGACGGCCACCGGGGGCGTTTGGCCGGGGTTACCCTACCCAACCGCCCCGGGACGCGCCTGTTCCATCGTGCTACAACGCGCAACCGAACAACCGTATTGCGAGAGCAGTCCATGGCAGTTCATCAGGTCAATCCGCAGGGTGGGAAGCTGGCGGCGCTCGATCCGATCTGGGATCGCGTCCGCGGCGAAGCGGAGGACATCGTCCGGCGCGAGCCTGAGCTTGCGTCCTTCATCTATGCGACCGTGTTGCATCATGACCGTCTCGAAGATTCGGTGGTGCACCGCCTGGCCGAGCGGCTCGATCATGCTGCGCTGTCCGGCGACCTGATCCGCCAGAGCTATGACGAGGCGCTGCGCGACGCGCCGGATATCGGCAACGCCTTCCGTGCCGACCTCGTCGCCGTCTACGATCGCGATCCCGCGACCTCGCGCTTCATCGATCCCTTGCTCTACTTCAAGGGTTTTCACGCGCTGCAGACCCATCGCCTCGCGCACTGGCTCTATCAGAAGGGCCGCAAGGATTTTGCCTATTACCTTCAGAGCCGGTCTTCGGCGGTGTTCCAGACCGACATCAACCCGGCCGCACGGATCGGCCGCGGCATCTTCCTCGATCACGCCACCGGCTTCGTCTGCGGCGAGACGGCCGTGATCGATGACGATGTCTCGATCCTGCACGGCGTGACGCTCGGCGGGACTGGCAAGGAGAACGAGGATCGCCACCCGAAGATTCGCCATGGCGTCTTGATCGGCGCCGGCGCCAAGATCCTCGGCAATATCGAGATCGGTCATTGCGCGCGCATCGCCGCGGGCTCAGTCGTGGTCAAGCCGGTGCCGCACAACGTCACCGTCGCCGGTGTGCCTGCAAAAATCGTCGGCGAGGCTGGCTGTGCCGAGCCGTCGCGCACGATGGACCAGATGCTCAACGCGACCGGGCTTTGATTGATTGCATTCGCTTTCTGACCGCGACGCGTGATCGCGTTTTGGAGCGAAGTGGACGCCGGTTCGCGTGAAGAAGACGCGTCAAAACAAGAATCTACAGGTTCGGTGCTGATTCATCAGAACCGAACCTCTTGCACAAATATCGTGTCGCCGGAGCCCGAAAAGGCTCTGGCGATCTCCGTCGTCTCGTCCTAAAACTCCCCGGAAAATCATCGACCCGATTGGAGACGGCCGTGGACGTTCAGGAAGTCAGGAAGCTCGACGCGTATCTCAAACGCGTGTTTGGCAATCCCAAGATCCGCGTGGTGCCGCGGCCGAAGAAGGATGACTCGGCCGAGGTCTATGTGGGCGAGGAATTCATCGGCGTGCTGTTCGTCGATGACGAGGACGATGATCGTTCGTTCCAGTTCCAGATGGCGATTCTGGAAGAGGATCTGAGCGAGTAGGCTTTGCTCGGCGCAAAGCCGCAAACTGGGCAAAGGCGCGTTTGCGCCGTGCCCACTATCGGGACGACCGACGCGAATGGTGGGGACGCCTCGCTCTGTCCACCCCACCAATCCTGCAATGACGACGGGCTATCCCTTCGCGCTGTGCATCTGCGCGGAGAGGCGATCCATTGCGGTTGCGATATCGCGCCATTGCGCAAGCCAGCTGCGCGGAAAGCGGAACGTCAGGTCGGCGCCCTCGATGCGCCGCTCGCTCAGGCACATGCCGGGCGTTGAGGAGTCACGCGAGCAGCGCGCGGTCAGCTCGGGTTCGCTCGCGGTGACCAGGTCTTCGCCGCCATAGGCCGAGCCATCGCGAAACGCGCGCGTGGTCAGGCCGTCGTTGGTCGTTGCGGCGTTTTCCAGATAGCGCGGGTAGATCGTGCGCAGGCGCATGTCGGGCGCAAGCGAGTCGTGGTGCGCGGCGATCGACACGAAGATCCGGTCGATCGGCTGCACCTTGTCCTCGATCGTGTCGGCGCTGTAGTGCTTCGGTGCCGCTGGCGCCTTCAGCGAGGGGTAGAGGAAGCTGAGGTCGACGCGCTCCTGCGGCCCGGAATGGCGCTGGATCTTCATGCGCACCGCCAAGGTCGGCACGTTGAACAGCGTGCCGCCGACGCTGACCGGCAACCGCGACGGGTCGCTCGGCGGCACGGTGGCGTAGGTGGGCCACAACAGATAGGCGACCAGTGCGATCGCTACTGCTGCGATGACAGCCGAAATGATGATCGGAAGCAGATGCGCGCGCGGATTGCGCCGCGTATCGCGGGCGAGATGCTGGGCTGTCGAAAGGAGCGTCATGAGCGAGGCATCGGATCAGGTCGGAGGGCCGAATCACTTGACGAATATGCCACGTGAGGGCGGCGGATTCTCGTATGATTCCAATGGAATCCGCACCAGGAATGCCGTGCGCGGGGGGCTCTCGCGCCTGCCCTATTAACCCTTTCTTAAGGATGATGTGGCGGCGGGCCGGTAATTTTGCGAAGCAGGGCGATGGTCTGTTGCGTAGCGGAAGTTCCGATGTCGCCCGATGCTCTGAATTCCCTGTTCTCGCTTTGCATTGGTTTTGCCCTCGCGGGTGCGTTGGCCAACGGTTACCAGGTGATGGCGGCGCGCCCGGCCGGGTTCGGCCTGCTCCAGAATGGGGTGGCGACGAAGGCCTTCGCGGCGGTGCCGTTTCTCGTCTTCGCGGCGCCCTTCATCATCATGCGCAACACGCTGCGCGGAGCGCGTATCGAGCGCCGCCGCTTCGAATTCGTGATGATGGCAACGATCATCGCCGGCTTCTGGAGCCTGATGTCCGGCACCTTCTTCCTGATGACGCTGCGCGCGGCCGGTCTGCTCGCCTGATCCGATCGGGATCCGTACCGGATAATGATCCCGCTCGCTTGAAACCACGCGCGCCGTCGTGCCAAGGTCGCCCTGACCAAGGAGACCTTCATGGCGATCTACGAGCTCGACGGGCAGGCGCCCGATCTTCCCGCTGACGGCAGCTACTTCATCGCCGATACCGCCGTCGTGATCGGCAAGGTGCGACTCAAGTCTTTGGCGAGCGTCTGGTTCGGCGCCGTGCTGCGCGGCGACAATGAGTGGATCGAGATCGGCGAGGGCTCCAACGTCCAGGACAATTCGACTCTCCACGTCGATCCCGGCTTTCCGCTGACCATCGGCAAGGACGTGACCATTGGCCACAATGCGATCGTTCACGGTTGCACGCTCGAAGACGGCGTGCTGATCGGGATGGGATCGATCGTGATGAACGGCGCGCGGATCAGGCGCGGCAGCGTCGTCGGCGCCGGCGCCGTCATCACCGAGGGCAAGGAATTTCCGGAATATTCGCTGATCATCGGCGCGCCTGCGCGCGCCATCCGCACGCTCGACGCCGCCCAGATCGAGGCTTTGTCCAGGCCCGCCAAGTCCTACGCCATCAGGGGGCCGCAGTACAAGGCGGGGCTGAAGAAGATCGGCTGAGGCGACGTCAGCGCTTCCGGCCTCGCTTGCTTGTGTTCTTCGACCGGGCCGAGCTCTGCTTCGAGGCGTCCTGCAGCCGCGCGCTCTTGCGCAGCGCGTCCTTCAGGTCGATCGGAATACCGTGCTTCTTGAGCAGGTCGGCGAAGGCTTCGTCGGCGAGCTCCTGAAGGGTCGCCATCCGGTCGCGACCAAGCTGCTTCAGCTTGTCGAAAGTGTCGTCGTCGAACTCGATCAGCTTGCGCAAAACAGCATCGCTCCAATGCCTGTCGGAACCGCCACCTTGCGGAATCGTTGACCTCCGCAAGGAGAACTTCCATGCGCAAATTATCCGTCACCGCCGCACTCGCGACAATCGCGATTCTGCTGGCGTCTCCGGCGGCCCTTGCTCAGGGCACAGGACAGAGCGCCGGACAAGGCACTGGCAGCCCATCGTCTCCGCAACTCACCCCACCGCCGCCGCCCGGCACCAACAGTGCGGGCACCGCCCAATCTTCGGGAGGCAGGCCCAACACCGGTGAAGGCGTCACGACCGGTTCGGCAAACGCTCATAGCGTCGACCAGGCCATCGCCAACGAGAACCGATCGATCGACCGTCGGCTGAAGGGCATCTGCCGCGGCTGTTAGGCATTAGCGATTTCGCGGCCGCCGCCTTGATGAACGCCGGTCGCGCAGAAGTGGGCGCGACACGGCGCGCGGACAGGAAGCCGCAGTCTTAGATTGAGTTGGCGTGGTCGGACGCAGGGACGCGCCGGAGGTTCTTTAGATCAGAAGGAGTGACGGGTGATGTTGCGTAAGATGATGATCGCCTTGATGGCGACCGCCTCGATCAGTTTGCTCACGGTCGACGCCGCGTCGGCGCGCGGCGGCTTCGGCGGCGGCGGCTTCCACGGTGGCGGCTTCCACGGTGGCGGCGGCTTCCGCGGCGGTGGATTTGGTGGCTTCCATGGTGGCGGCCCGGGCTTCCGCGCCGGAGGCTTCGGCGGCGGCTTCCGATCCGCAGCGATCGCGGGCCCTGCTTTCCGCGGCGGATGGGCAGGCGGCGGTTGGCACGGTGGCGGCTGGCGCGGTGGCTACTGGCGTCATCGCGGCTGGGGCTGGGGTTACCCGTTCGCTGCGGCAGCGATCGGCTTTGGATTAGGCTATGGCTACTATGACGACTATTACAGCTATCCCTACTACGCCAACTACGGCTATGACGACGACTACTACGGCAGCGGCGGTTGTTACGTCATCCGTCGCGGCGTGATGACGCCGTTTGGATGGCAGGTCCGGCCCGTGCAGATTTGTAACTGAGCGCACGCGGCAACGCAGGACACAGCTGATCGCTGTGCCGGCCGCTTTGGAATGGTTGTCGCGGCCTCGGTATCTCCATGCCGAGGCCGTGTTGTTGATGCCGCCCACTGGTACGCGGCTCGCATCGTATTCGTCCGCGTGAACGCGCGGCGAAACAAAGGATGCGGCTCCAATCGGAGCAGGGTCTCAGAGGATATCAGAGACGCTGGCAACTCCTGATCTGACCTTGCTGCTGATGAGTATTGTTTTCAGCCTCGCTGCCGCCTTGATCTGATGCTCCACGAGCTCGAGCCCAAGTTTGCGCGGCTACGACTGAGGCACGATCGCCTCTCGTGCGATCGCATCGAGTAGGATCGCGAGCGACGCGCGCCGCGCCTTCGGAAGAATCCGGCGAGCGCGCAACGATGCCGCGCCGATGCGGATGTCGTCAGCAGAATCCGCCGTACTCCTTCAGCCATGGCTGCATCTGGTTCCAGGCGTCCTCGACCGCTTCCTTGCGATAGCTGTCGGATGGTCGGCGTGGAAGCCGTGCCGCGCGCCAGGATGGATCTTGAATTCGGCGGTGTTGTTGGCAGCGTGCGCCTGCTTGAATGCGTCGACGCTGGAAACCGGAATCCCGGTATCGGCTTTGCCATAGGGGCCGAGAACGGCGCCTTCATCTTGAGCGTGAGCCGCATCGGGCTCTGCGGCCGGAGCGGGTTTGGCGGATCGACGGGCGGACCATGGAAGGCGGTGCCCGTTGCGAGGCGAGTGCCCTTCCGGGCTACTGCGGCCTTGAACATAGTTCCGCCTCGTAGCCAGCGCTAAAACGATGCCGCCGGCAGCGTGGGGTGAGCGAAATGAAAAAGGCTGATGTAACGTGCCCACATTGTGGGGCCGGTTTCCGCCGGCTCGAACTGTCGTCCGAATCCGGTACCCGGGGCGAGTATCACTGCCCGGCCTGCGATACGATGTTGGAGCGCTTTGACGGTGACAGGCTGGTTGCCTATCGTCTGACAGTCCAGCCTTCAATTCGAGGGCTCAAGGACTAGCGGGGTCACCCTGCCGCACTGATCGAGCGACCGCCGCCTTGGCCGTGCTGGAGGCACCTCGCAGGCCGAGCGAGTGACAATCTCGCTAAACCAGCATTGCAGTTTGGTGACAGCGAGACTGTTGGCTCCGACATTCACGCGCGCCGCGGCGAGCGGCCAAAAGAACAGGCGGGAGGTCGTAACCGGCAGCTTCTCGGAGCGAGAGCCACTGCGATGACCCGCTCAAAAAAACAAGGCCGTCGACGCAGTATACCGTCAACGACCTTGCCAGCCCCGGATATTGAAATCGGCTCACGCCATCCGGTGATTGCAGGATGGCCCGGATTCGAGGCGCGACATGTGAACCAGTTCACAAAGTCAGGATTAATTCACGCTACCGGGCGCTTGGGACGGGGCCCCGAGCGGTCAAAACGGCGCGAATTGCAACTTTCACGGGGGCGGCATTTTTCGGGAGCCAGCCCGCCGTCGCGCTGCTCGAGGAGCCGTTGAGCACGATCAGCCAGAGTTGGCCGCCGGATCCGAGTGATCAGCTACGCGACCTGCCACGCTTGCGGTGCGCGGTCGGTGAGCGCTTGCGCGGCGACTGATCGGCTGCGGCCGGTTCATTGGCCTGCGAGCTGGCGAAGGATTGGCGCAGGTTCTCGACCGCTTCGGTCAGCGCCGTCACCTGGTCGGAGAGCTTCTTGGCGTCAGCCTGCTGCGCGGCGATCTGCCGGCGCATGGTCTGCATCTGGTCCTGCATCACCTGCAACTGGTCGATCGATTCCTGCTGGGTCGTCTCAAGCCCCTTCGTCTTTTCCTCCAGGGCCGCGGAGACCTGCGCGGCGTGTGCCTGCAATTGGCGGACAGTCACGGCGCGATCCGACTCGGGCGCGTTGCCGAAGGCGCGCCACAGCCCGATCGAGCCGATCCCGAACAGCACGAGGACGAGCGCTACCGCGGCGATCGCGATCGGCTGGACGCCGATGCCGCTGCGCGGCTGCGAATCCTCTGGGGCTAGATCGATCATGCGACCAGAACCGGACATCAATTGAGAGGTTCCGCATAGCACAACCGGGGCAGGGCTAAAACTGCGGATTCGGGTGGGGTTAAGTGCTGCCCGCTCTGGCCGTTCAATATCCAGAATCCGCCCCCCGCCTGATCTAATCTCAGGGACGGCAACCTTTGAATGTGGGTATATCACCTGTCCCGGGGGGCATTTTCGGGACCTTGTGGCGGTTGCGCCGCAATACCGGCCTAGCGAGCGCAAGGAAATCGATCTCCGGACATTGGACGAAATACTTTGAACAGCAGCACGACGAGCGCCGATACCATGCCGATACCATGAAGGCTCCCGTGCCGCGCGCGAACACGCTGCCCCTGTCCGGCAGCGAGCATGATCATCACTCAGCGGCGATCGATCCAGGGGCGAGGTGGGAGCCACCCCAAAAAATGGTGCGGCCAGGCTTTGGGGGAAGCCTGGCCGCGCGCGAGCCGGTCTGGGACGGGGAGGGGTGGGGATGTGACCGGGTCGCGTGTTCGAATGATCGCTGGGCTTTACTTTGAGCTTGCAGTCGCAACGGCCGGGCGGTTGTCGCCGAGCGAGACCCAGACATTGGGATCGCTCTGCGACTGCCGCTTGACGAAGCGGTAGCCGGTCTCGGTCCAGGCGACGATGCTCTCGTTCTGGTTATCGAGCACGAACTCACCCTTGTCGGTCTTCACCGTCAGCACCGCGTGGCCTTCGCCCTTCTTGTCGCGGACGACCGTGATCAACAGCGCCTCGCGCGGCCAGCCGGCATCCATCAGCATCTTGCGCTTCAGGAGCACGTAGTCCTCGCAGTCGCCGTAGCCGTCGGTCGGCAACGACCATTTCTCGACGACGCCCCAATGATCCATGTCGGTCATCGGCTTGATCGTCTCGTTTACCCACTTGTTGACCCGCACCAGGTCGCGCCACGCGGTCTGCGACAGCACGATGTCGCGTGGCTGCGTCGCGCCGCCGCGGCATTCGCCCGGATTGTCGGCACAGAATTCGACCCAGCCGATCGGCGATCGCGCAACATCGCCCAGGCTGGCGTAGAGCACGTCGCCGGCCTTGGCCGAGACGCAAGTCGCAAACAGAATGACGGCAACCGCCACTCCCTTCGCCTGTCCCCTGAACCCAAACATTGTGGCCCCCGTTCTTCTTGTTGGGACCATGTTTCGCACAAAGGATTTGCGTCGCCGCTAAGTGTCAAAAGTAGATTTGACGCGAATACTCGTAAAAGCCTCCGCGAATTCGATCTGTACTTGAATCAAACTCGCATAACATTTGAAACAACTGCAATTGATTCAAATTTTATGCATTAACACAGCAAAGCGCTGTGACAGCGCGGTTTGTCGCGGCGGATGGTTCCCGGCGTTAACCGCAAAGCGCGCAGCCCAAATGCATCGAAGGCGGCGTCCGGTGCATCGGAGGCCGCCTTCGAGAGCCGAAATTCAAGCGTTTGGGGCGGTTCGCCGCTTTACCGGGCGGTAACGCTCTCTTCGAGCGTTTCCGCAAGCTGCTCGTGAACGAACTCGAGCGCGAAGCCTTCGTCGAGGTTTCGCACCACGCGGGACTGCACCTTGCCGAGCATCACGAGCGACTTCAGCGGCGGGCGGTTCTCGGCGGCAATCGCGGCGCCGGAGAGCGAAAGGTCGATGATCCGGCAGGTCATCCGCGAGCCGTCCTCCTGCGTCAGCAGGGCGATCGGGTTGCGCGGTACGATGCGGTCGTGGCGGCGATCCTCCGGCAGATTGAGGATGTCGCGGTTGGCGAGCCAGGTCAGCTGTGCCGCGAGCTTGTCGCGCTTGCGGGCGGTGGCGCCGATCGTCATCGCAAACCCGTTGTCGATGATGCGGGTGATGCGGCCCTCGACCCGGCCGATATGGTCGAGATAGGCGATCACACGGTCGCCGACATTCCCGATTCCCGGCGCCAGCAGAGCGAGGCCGCCCGGGGACATATTGATGATCTGGCAGGGGAACTCGCGCCGGTCGGGCAGCATATAGCGGCCGAGCAGGTGCACCCTGACGCGCTGGAAGCGCCGGCGCTCCTCGGCCACGGGGACGACGGAAGGTTTCTTCTGTGCAAACGACATCACCGCAACCCGACCACAGGCTTTCGCCTAACGACCCTAAGGCTGATAGGGTTAACGAGGCGTTATCGCTGGGCGCATCAAGGATAGGCAGAGGGTTGCGGTTGAGCGACGCAGGGTTGCAGGCCAGACGTTGCCGCGCGAAATGTCAGACGATGCTGCCAGGCGCGCGGCCGGATGGCCATGACATCCCCACGGCCTTCACCTAAGTTCTGCCTCGCCGAGCGGACGCGCACCACCTATCAGGAACCGCTGGTGATCGGGCGCGACCTGATGTCGTTCGTGATCTCCGACAAGGTCGAGAGCTTTGCGCCCGACGGCAGCCCGATGCAGCCGCTCGCCACGGCCGATGATCGGCCGTGAGAGCCGCGATCAACGACAGCGACAGGGAGGACAGGCCGATGCGAGAGATCCGCGTATGCACCCATGAGGGGCCCGGCGCCCAGCCCGTGATCCGCACTGTGCCGTGGCCTGACGTCGGCAAGAAGGCCGCCTTGATCAAGGTCGGAGCCTGCGGCGTCTGCGGCACCGACCTGCACATCTTGAAGGGACACTGGCCAAAGCCGTTGCCGTGGCCGTTCACGCTCGGCCATGAGCTCGGCGGCGTGATCGTCGAGTGCGGCCCTGAATTCACCGAGGACTTCATGAGCAGGCCGCTTCAGGTCGGCTCCAAGGTGATGATTCCGCCCTTGATGCCGTGCGGCCGCTGCTACTACTGCATCCATTATCCAGAGAGCGCCAACAAGTGCCTGACGCCGGTCTATTACGGCCGCTATCTCGGCTTCGACAAACCTCCGCACATGTGGGGCGGCTGGGCCGAATATGTCTATGTCGATCTCGACATGCTGCCGGGAACCAAGATCTACAAATTGCCTGATGATATGTCGCTGCGGCTTGGCGCGCTCTCCGAGCCGCTGACCTCCTGCATCCGTGCCTTCAACCGCGCGACGCGCGCCGGCGGCTTCCGCTGGGGCGACACCGTCGTGATCCAGGGCTCGGGTCCGATCGGCATTCTCGCGGTCGCCGCCGCGCAGGAGATGGGCGCGGGGCGCGTGATCTGCGTCGGCGCGCCGGAAACCCCGCGGCTTGCGCTGGCGCGGAAGTTCGGCGCGGAGGCGACCATCGACATCGAGGCGCTCAAGACGCCGGAAGAGCGCATCAAGGCGGTGCGCGACATCGTCGGCGGCTTCGGCGCCGATCTGGTGATGGATTGCTCCGGCCATCCGACCGCTGGCCCAGAGGGCATCGAAATGCTGCGCGACGGCGGCACCTATGTCGAGATGGGCCAGTTCACCGACGCCGGCTCGATCAACACGTCATGGCATCGCATTTGCACCAAGGACCTCAACGTGCTCGGCTCCTGGGGCTTCACGGGCAACGACCTGCCGCTCGGCGTCGACATGCTCTACCGCACCCGCAACAAATATCCCTGGCTCGACATGCAGACGATCTATCCGTTCACGGAGGAGGGCGTCGCGAGCGCGGTCGCGGATGCGATGGCGATGAAGACGGTGAAGTCGACGATCGTGCCATGGCCGGAACTGGTCGGGTGATCCCGACGATTAGCGGTGCTGCAAATCCTGTTGCAGTGCTTCCAAAATAGTGATGCCGCGCATGCCGCTATATTGCTCGCCGGGGCCACGGCTCGGCGCTAACATTGGATCATGCAATCGAACCGGGTGCCGCCCACGCAAGGGACGAGCGCAACGTTTGCGTGGGGAAACGCGTCGGAGGACTTCGCGCTGTTCAGAACGCTCAGCGCGGAACAGCGGCTGATCGCCTTTGGTGCGATGACCCGGCAGGACCTCGTGCGCGGCCAGCTGCTGGTCGAACAGGGTGGACCTTCGGACGCATTGTTTCTGGTGCTGCACGGCGCGCTCGCTGTGTACCGGACCGATCATCCCGAACCGATTGCGGAGCTTCGCGCCGGCGAACTGGTCGGCGAGATCGGCTTCTTTGCAAATATCCCGCGCACGGCCAATGTGATTGCGATCCGCGATACCAGCGTACTGGTGTTGACGCGCGCCGCCTACGCGAAGCTTGCGCAGGAAACGCCGGGCATCGTCGAGGCGCTGCTTGCCGCCCTTGCACAGCGATTTGCCATCCAGACGGCACGCCTCTTGCCCGCCCGGGCGTCACCCAAGGCACGGACCGTCGCGCTGATAGCAGGCGGACATGAGCCGGCACCGGCCGACTTTGAACACCGGTTGCGTCAGAGGCTTGCCGCCGTTGACGCGGAGATCGTCGACCTCGCACGTGTTCAGGCCCTGTTTCCCGGGCGCGCGCTCGACGCGCCCGAAGTCGCCGACTGGCTCAACAGGATTGAGTATGACGCACCGCTGGTGGCCTATTTCGGCGGTCCGGATGCGTCCGAATGGGCGCGAAAAGCCATTCGTCAGGCCGATCTCGTCGTGTTCGTCTGCCGCGGCGATGCGCCCGCGCCTGATCTGACGGAGATCGAGAGCTTCGCCTGCGGGGTGCACCCCGCATCGGCGCGACGCCTGGTTCGCGTTCATGACCGCCGACGACATGAGGTGAGCGGCACCGCGGCCTGGCTGGCGCGGCTGCCGTCCTTCATGCACCATCATGTCTCGCTCGAGGACCAGATCGATATCGATAGCCTGGTCCGCTTTCTCTGTGGTCGCGCCGTCGGATTTGTCGCCGGCGGCGGTGGCAGCCTGGGCACGGCGCACGTCGGAATCTACAAGGCCTTTCGTGAGCGCGGCGTGATGTTCGATATCTTTGTCGGCACCAGCGTCGGTTCCGCGATGGCAGCCGGCTTCGCCAAGAACTACGACGCCGAGCGTCTCGAGCGCGGCACGCATGAGATCTTCGTCTCCAGCCGCAGCTTCCGCCGCCCGACCTGGCCGCGCTACGCCTTGCTGGACCACAAGGCCTTCGACAAGGCCCTTGCCGATCAGTACGGCCACAACTGCCGGATCGAGGACTGCTGGCGGCCCTTCGCGGCAGTCGCGACCAATCTTTCGACGCACAGTCTCGAACTGATCCGAACGGGACTGCTCTGGCAGGCGGTGCGCGCATCGAGCGCCATTCCCGGCCTGCTGCCACCCTTCTATACGCGGGACGGCCTGATGCTGGTCGACGGATGCCTCGTCGACAACGTTCCGCTCGCGCAAATGCATCAGTTGAAGAGCGGTCCGAATCTGGTGGTTCATTTCGGTGAGCCGGCAACCGAGATGTTCGACGTCGACTATGCCGCGCTGCCGGGGCGTCTTGAACTGCTCGCGGCCATGCTGACACCGTTCCGGAGGAAATCGCTCCCCGCAGCGCCAAGCGCCGTCAACGTGTTGTGGCGGAGCCTCGTCGCGCATCAACGCTACGACACCCTGCCGATCACGCCGCTCGATATGGTGATGCGCCCGCCAACTCCTGATGGCATCGACGTGACCGATTTCGACCGCCATCAGGAAATCTTCGAATCGTCGTACCGCTGGGCCCGGGAAACCATCGCCGCCCAGGAGGCGGCGCATCATCCGGCCATTGCGGCCTTCGTCGCGTCGGCCAGGGGCACAGATCAAGCGGCCCCGGTGACCGCGCCCGCTGCCCAGAAGGCGCTCTTCGGTTGAGCTGCCGATCAAAGACCGGTGATGTCCGCGCCATCCGAGACATCACCGCAAGATTGTCTCCGAAGGCGTCGTGATCGGCGGCCGCTGGTGGCATCCGAACTGATTGCGGCGCCGTTCGTCATTCGGTCTTGTCGACGTTCCAGAACACGGGCGGCGCCGGGCCCTCCAGCACGCCGGTCAGCGATTTGCGCCAGGCGCTCGGCGAGCGGAACTGGCCGAGCGGGATGTAGATCACCTGCTCATAGGCTTCCTTCTGGATGTCGGTCGCGAGCTTCTTCCGTTCCTCGGCGGAGTTCGCGCGCGCAAAGGCGTCGCGCATCTGCTCCAGCCTGGCATCCTCCGGCCAGCCGAACCAGGCGCGCTTGCCGTTTGCTACGATCTGGTTGTTGACGATCGGGTTCATCGTTTCAGTAGCGCCCGTGAAGGTGAAGAACATGTTCCAGCCGCCTTCCTTCAGTGGTTTCTGGCTGGCGCGGCGGCTGACCACAGTCTGCCAGTCGGTCACCTGGGCATCGACATTGAAGCCGGCCTCGCGCAGGAGCTGCGCCGCAACGGTCGGCGGCCCCTTCAGCGTCTGGACGTCGCCGGGTACCATGATCACGACCGGCGTGCCGTCATAGCCGGATTCAGCCAGCGCCTTCTTGGCTTCGGCCATGCCGTTGCCCTTGATCAGCGTCTCCGCGCCGATGTCGCTGGCAAGCGGCGTGCCGCAGGCGAAATAGGCGCCGCAGATCTCGTAATATTTGGGATTGCCGACGGTGGCGTCGAGCACGTCCTTCTGGTTCATCGCCAGCAGCGCGGCGCGGCGGATTTTGACGTTGTCGAACGGCGGGTACAGGAAATTCATGCGGCCCTCGATCTGGAAGCCGAACTTGTTCAGCACGGCGACGGTCAGGTCGGGATTGGCTTCCAGCACTGGCAGCATGTCGATCGACGGTTGCTCCAGGAAATCGATCTCGCCGGATTGCAGCGCATTGATCGCGGTCTGTGCGTCGGGCATCGTCACCCATTCGACGTGATCGACCTTCGCCACCTTGCCGCCGGAGGTCCATTCCGGCTTTTCCTTGCGCGGGACATAGTCGGCATTCCGCTCATAGACCGCTTTCACGCCCGGCTGGAATTCGGCGCTCATGAATTTGAACGGGCCGGAGCCGATCTGTTCGGAAATCTGCTTGCCCGGCGGCGTCTCCGCCAGCCGCTTCGGCATCATGAAGGCGACATAGGAGGAAGGCTTTGCGATTGTCTCCAGCACCAGGCCGTATGGCTCCTTGAGCTTGAGCACGATCGTGTTCGGTCCGGTGGCCTCGAGGGTTGCCGTGAACTCGGCCAGCTTCTGCGCCATCCCGTCGACCGTGCCCCAGCGCTTCAGCGAGGCGACGCAATCCTCCGCGGTGACAGGCGCGCCGTCGTGCCATTTCAAGCCGTCGCGCAGCGTGAAGGTGTAGGTCAGCTTGTCGTCGGAAATCGTCCAGTCCGCCATCTGCGGCCGGACCTTGAATGTGGAATCGATCCCGAGCAGCGTGTCGTAGACCATGTAGCCATGGTCGCGGGTGATGTAGGCGGTCGTGAACCCGGGATCGATGATGCGGAGGTCCGAATGCATCACCGCGGTGATGGTCTTGCCCTTGCCCGCGGCGGCGGCCCGTGACGTCCACGTAGCTGGCGCGGCGATCGCCGGCGGCAGGCCGGCAGCAAGCTTGAGGAGGGTCCGGCGCGAAAATTGGGCCATTCGCTGTCTCCCGATGTGGCGCAGGCGGGATCGGTGGCAAACATCGATCCGTGTGTCGTTCGATCCGGCACATGCGCTGCAGCGATGGGCATGTTTCCCTAATCCGGCCTCTCAGGCAAGCAAGGGCGGTGCAGCCGGGGCCGCGGCCCTCGATTCTCACGATGTGAAAGATCGGTGACGACGGCGCGCACTCCGCGGCAAGGGCCGCACAAGTCCGCATCCTGCATAGGAGCCTGCCGCTTTCCACCGCACCTCGGAGGCTGTTCCGGCCCCGCTTCGCCGTGTAGGCTGTTGCTCCTGCAGGCCAAGCCAGTGAGGCCAACGACCGTCCACAAGGGAACGGCAGGCGAGGGAGAACCAAACAACAACCATGACCGATATCCGATACGTAGCACCGCGCACGCTTGATGAAGCAATTGGCGCATTTGCTGCCGCCGGAAGTGCCGCCCGCATTATGGCAGGCGGCACCGACTTATTGGTGCAAATGCGCTCCGGCCTGGTGCGGCCGGGACTGATCGTCGACATCAAGAAGATCGGCGAGATGACTGAAATCCAGGAGACCGCCGACGGCGGCTTCCGCGTCGGCGCCGCCGTCTCCGGCATGGAGCTCGCCGAGCACAAACGCTTCGGCAAGGTCTGGCCCGGCGTGCTCGAGGCCGTGAACCTGATCGGCTCCAAGCAGGTGCAGGGCCGGGCGTCCGTCGGCGGCAACCTTTGCAACGGCTCGCCCGCCGGCGACAGCGTTCCGGCGATGATCGCGGCCGGCGCGGTCGTCACCGTGCAAGGCCCGAATGGCCACCGCGAGATCAAGGTGGAAGACGTGCCGGCCGGGCCGGGCCGCACCAACCTCAAGCCGGGCGAAATCCTCGTCAGCTTTGCATTGCCGCCGCGCCCTGCGGGCTCGGGCGATGCTTACCTGCGCATGATCCCGCGCACCGAGATGGACATCGCGGTGGTCGGCCTCGGCGTCAATCTGACGCTGAAAGACGGCGTCTGCACCGCGGCCCGCGTCGGTCTCGGCGCAGTGGCGCCGACCGCGCTCTTGGTCGAGCCAGCGGCGAAGGCGCTGATCGGCTCCAGGCTCGATGATGCCGCGCTGAAGGCTGCTGCCGCGGCGTGCCGCGCCGCCTGCCGTCCGATCGACGATAAGCGCGGCACCATCGCCTATCGCACCAAAACCGCCGGCGTGCTGCTCAAGCGTGTCGCCGCGATCGCCGCCACGCGCGCCGGAGGGAATTAGCACCATGGCGAAACTGCACGTCACCACCACTGTCAACGGCGAGCCGATGGAGTTCCTCTGCGAGCCCTACGACACCATGCTCGACGCGCTGCGCGGACAGCTTGGCCTCACCGGCTCCAAGGAGGGGTGCTCGTCCGGCGATTGCGGCGCGTGCTCGATCACGCTCGACGATCGCCTGGTCTGCTCCTGCCTGATGCTCGCAGCCGAAGCCGAAGGGCACGAGATCAGGACCATCGAGGGCATGGCCAGGGGCGACCGGCTGCACCCGCTGCAGCAGAAGTTCCTAGAGCACGCCGCGCTTCAATGCGGCATCTGCACCTCGGGCATGCTGGTCGCGTCCGAGGCACTGCTGGCAAGAAATTCGAATCCCACCGAAGAGGAAGTCCGCTTCTGGCTCGCCGGCAATCTCTGCCGGTGCACCGGTTACGACAAGATTGTCCGCGCGGTAATGGAGACCGCTGCCGAAATGCGGGAGGCTCGCTGATGAACGTCGTCGACAACAAATGGATCGGCCAGCGCACTATCAGGCCCGATGGCGTCGACAAGGTGACGGGCCGCGCGGCGTTCGCCGCCGACACCACCATGCCCGGCATGATCTGGGGCAAGATCCTGCGCAGCCCGCATCCGCATGCGCGGATCAAGTCGATCAACACCGCGAAGGCCGAGGCGCTGCCCGGCGTCAAGGCGGTGGTCACTTCGCGCGACATCGTCGACTTTACGGTCGAGAAGGGTGCGGTGATGCTCGGCATCCAGGACATGCGCTGGATGTGCCGCAACGTGATGGCGCGCGACAAGGCGCTATTCCCCGGCCATCCCGTGGCGGCGGTGGCCGCCACATCCGAGGCGATCGCGGCGGAAGCCTGCAAGCTGATCGAGGTCGATTACGAGGTGCTGCCCTGGGCAATCGAGATCGAGGACGCGCTGAAGCCGGATGCGCCGATCCTGCATGAGTGGAACAAGTTCGACGGCAAGCCGTCGAACATCGTGGGCCGGCTCGAATCGAAGAAGGGAGACATCGCACAAGGCTTCAAGGAGGCCGAGGTCGTCATCGAGCGCTCCTTCACCACGCGCCCGGTGCACCAGGGCTATATCGAGCCGCATGCCTGCCTGATCTCGGTGGCGGCCGACGGCAAGACCACGATCTGGAGCTCGAGCCAGGGCCAGTTCATGGTGCGCGCGATGACGTCGATGTTGACTGGCATCCCGCAGAGCGACATCCGCGCCATTCCCGCCGAGATTGGCGGCGGCTTCGGCGGCAAGACCATCGTCTATCTGGAGCCGCTCGCGACGCTGCTGGCAAAGAAATCCGGCCGTCCGGTGAAGATGGTGATGACGCGCGAGGAGGTGATGCGTGCAACCGGGCCGACCTCCGGCTCGAAGAGCACGGTCAGGATCGGCGCGAAGAAGGACGGCACCATCGTCGCCGCCCACGGTGCATTCTATCTCCAGGCCGGTGCGTTTCCGGGCTCGCCGATCCGCGGCGCGGTCGGCTGCAGCTTCGCGCCTTACGACATCCCGCATGTGCTGTCGGAAGGTTTCGACGTCTGCTCCAACCGCTCCAAGGTCGCGGCCTACCGCGCGCCCGGTGCGCCGATCGGCGCTTATGCTGTCGAGTGCGTGCTCGACGAACTCGCGGAAGCCTTGCAGATGGATCCTCTGGAGCTGCGCCTCAAGAACGCGGCCAAGCAGGGCACCAAGGCGGCGCATGGCCCGGTGTTCCCGCGCATCGGCTATGTCGAGACGCTGGAGGTGGCGAAGAACCATCCGCATTATTCGGCGCCGCTCGGCAAATTGCAGGGTCGGGGTGTCGCCTCCGGCTTCTGGTTCAACGCCGGCGGTGAATCCTCCGCGCAGGTCAACATCACCGAGGACGGCAACGTCGTCGTCACCACGGGTCATCCGGACATCGGCGGCTCGCGCGCCGGCATCGCCAACATCTGCGCCGAGCTGCTTGGCATCGACTACAAGCGTGTCTCTGTGATCATCGGCGACACGCAGACTGTCGGGTTCTCCAATCTGACCGGCGGCAGCCGCGTGCTGTTCGCTTCCTCGATGGTGGTGACGCAGGCGGCCGACAAGGTGATATCAACCTTGCGCGAGCGCGCCGCCAAGATCTGGGAGATCGATCCTGAAGCGGTGAAGTGGGAGAACGGCGCCGCGCATCCGGTGAGCCCGAATGCCGGCGAGTTCAAGCCGCTGACGCTCGCCGACCTCGCCGAGAAGGCGCCGTCGCAGGGCGGCCCGATCGGCGCCAGCGTGCAGCTCAACACGCAAGGCGCCGAAGGCGGCTTCGGCACGCATATCTGCGACGTCGAGGTCGACGTCGAGCTCGGGATCATCAGAGTCATCCGCTACACGGCCGTGCAGGACGTCGGCCGCGCCATCCATCCGAGCTATGTCGAGGGTCAGCTCCAGGGCGGCGTCGCACAGGGTATCGGCTGGGCGCTGAACGAGGAGTACATCTACAACAAGGACGGCAAGGTCGATAATCCCGGCTTCCTCGACTATCGCATGCCGGTGTGCTCGGACCTCCCGATGATCGACTGTGCGCTGGTCGAGGTGCCGAACCCGAAGCATCCGCAGGGCGTGAAGGGTGTCGGCGAAGTGCCGCTGGTGCCGGTGATGGCCGCCGTGGCGAACGCCGTCCACAATGCGCTGGGCAAGCGGTTCTACAGCCTGCCGATGTCGCCGCCGAAGGTCTCGGCGGAGCTGGACGCGCCGACGCAGCAGGCGGCGGAGTAGGAAAGCGTAGGGTGGGTCAGGCGACGGCGTCCGCCGTAGCTCAGCGAACGAAGGCGGAAGCCGTAACCCACCAATGCTTCTGCACATCGAGTCGCGGCGGGTTACGCTTCGCTAACCTGCCCTACTTTTTTGGCAAGCGTCGACGTTCAGCGCAGTTCCTTCCCCAGGCGCGCAAACACCGTCTCACACGTCATTAAATCGAGATGCCCACCACCGGCGTTCTTGAAGAAGGTGATGTCGCCGGCTGACAGCCGACCGGTGACCTTGCCGCTGGCGAGGTCGTAGTGGTCGCCGAGCACGTCGCTCTCGCGGATGGCGCCGCTTTCGATCGGCTGCAGGATGTCGCCGACGCCGTCGAAGGCGGATTCGCGGCGGTCGACGAACACGCGTGCGCGCCGCGCGGCCTCGTCGTCGGCCTCGCGGGTCTCCGGCGTGAAGCCGCCGACCAGGTCGAGATGGGTGCCGGGCCGCAAGTTGGCGCCCTTGAGCAGCGGCTCGCGCGAGCGCGTGCAGGTGGTGATCACGTCAGCCTCGCGCGTAGCGGCATCGAGATCGGTGACGGCTTCGGCGGCGATGCCGTCGCCCGCGAGCTGCGTGGCGAGCACTTCGGCGCGCTCCGCGGTCCGGTTCCAGATCAGCACACGTCGCAACGACGGCCGCACGGTGCGATGCCCGCGTACCAGCCAGTGCGCCATCTCGCCGGCGCCGACCACCAGCAGCGTTTCGACGTCCGGTCGCGCCAGCTGCTTGGCACCGAGCGCGGAGTCCGCGGCCGTCTTCCAATGGGTGATTTCGGACGCATCCATGACCGCGAGCGGCCTCCCGTCGACGCCGTCGAACAGCACGCAGACCGCCTGCACGGCGGGCAGCTTGCCGTGCGCGAGATTGCCCGGAAAGCTGGTGTACAATTTGGTCATCATGAAGCGGCCGGCATCGACCGCGCTGCGCGTCACGAGCTGTTGCCCCTTGCCGTCGCCGAGATAGCCGTCGTGCACCGCGATCTTCGGCCGGCGGTGCGCCGCCTCGATCGCCTCGATCAGGATCGGAAAGGTCAGGACGCGATTGACCTCGCTGTCGTCGACAAAATGCACGTCGTTCTCCTCTGAGCGCGCTTGCGCTCTCCTCTGCAGCGCTCTCGCGCTCCTGGCTGGGCTCGACCGAACGCGGCCCCGGACTTGATCGGGGATGGATAGCGCGCGGGAAAGGCCAGTCAACCGGACATGCGCGCCCGGCGGCAGACCCGCGAGCGCAATCCGCCGCGCTCCGCGCACGAGAAGCGCTGCGGGCTCCTTCGCTAACCCACCCTGCGACCGGGACTACGTCCGGCGCCGCAACGCCATCCCCATGCCCCAGCTGATGCCGGCGAAGATCAGGTCGACGCTGAGGAAGATGCCGAGCACATAGAGGCTCGAGACCGGCCAGTGCGCGAGGATGATGGCGCCGAGCACCAGCGTGATGAGGCCCGAAAGCGCGACCAGGCCCCAGGGCGCTGCGGCGTTCATGCCGAAGGCGAGGAAGATGCGGACGATCCCCGAGACGACCAGGGCGACGCCAAGGAACAGGGTCAATGTTGCCGCCGCCAGCAGGGGATTCTCGAAGGTGATGAAGCCTGCGACGACGTAGAGCACGCCGAGCAGGGCCCAGAACAGGAACTTGCCCCACGACTTGACCTGGAATGCGTTGATGATCTCGGCGACGCCCGAGACGATCATCATCGCGCCGACGAACAGCACGCTGACGACGGTTGCGAAGAACACGCTGCCGAACGCGAGCACGCCGGCGATCAGATAGATCACGCCGAGCGCGACGATCCAGCCCCACTTCGAGCGAAGGCTGGACAGTCCGGATCCGAGGCTATGGGCGGGTGAGCTGGACATCGTCGACATGGCATCGCTCCCGTAAACTGGATCAAACCATGCTACCATAGGTAGGCGTGCCGGCAAGGGCGGGTGCCGGTGGCACCGAACGCAGCGCGACACGTTGATTCTATTCGTCTGGTGTGGTGCCGCGCAGCATTCGTCCACGCGACACCATCTGGTCCAGATCGGAGGACAGACTGTCCGGATTGCAGAGGACAAAATTGTCCGGTTCGCGCATTCACTCGTCCGGTTCGTCCATCCATCTCAAGGAGGTCGACATGCCCGCAAGTCATGACAAGGATCACGTCTACAAGATCCTGGAACTCGTTGGATCATCGGAGAAGAGCGTCGAAGCGGCGATCGAGAACGCCGTCGGCCGCGCGTCGGAGACGATCCGCGAGATGAAATGGTTCGAGGTCGTGCAGACCAGAGGCCATATCGAAGACGGCAAGGTCCGCCACTATCAGGTGACGTTGCGGGTCGGCTTCACGCTGGAATAAGACCGCAGTGATGCACCGTGATCCAATCCCGTCATCCTGAGGTGCGAGCCTCTTCGGCGAGCCTCGAAGGATGTACGGCCTCGCTGGTGGCCGTCGTGCTTCGAGACGGCCGCTGCGCGGCCTCCTCAGCATGACAGGGATAGATGTGAACGCGCTGATCCACGCCGTTGCCCGCGTCGCTGCGTCACCGCCGCGACAGCGGCGCGGGCGGGGGCGGCTCGGTCGCGCCGGGGCCGAGCGAGCGCTGCACCATCACGCTGTCCGACCAGTGGCCGTAGCGATAGGCGACGCCGGGCAGGTGCCCGACGCGCGCGAAGCCGAACCGGTCGTGCAGTGCCAGCGACGCGGCGTTGTCGGAATCGATATAGCCGATCATCTGGCGGAAGCCGGCCGCGGCGCAGGTGTCGATCAATTCCTGCAGCAGACGGCTGCCGACGCCCTGGCCGACATATTGGTGATGGATATAGATCGAGTGCTTCACCGTGTAGCGGTAGGCGGGACGCTTGCGGAACATCACGACATAGGCGTAGCCGACGACGTCGCCGTTGCAAACGGCGACCAGATGCGGCAGGCGCGTGTTGCGCAAATTCTTGCGGCGCTCGCGCAGATCGTCGGGCTCCGGCGTGCCGCTGTCGTCGACGCTCTCCTCGACGCCGCGGCGAATGTGGCGGCGGTAGATCGACAGCATGGCGTCGACGTCGCTGTCGCGCGAGGCGCGCACAATGATCTTGTGGTCATTCTCCATTGGGTGCAGTCCGTCCACTTATTCCGCCACGACGTAAGTATAGAAGCGGACGCGTCCTGATGCATCGATCTCCTTGTAGACGCCCTGGATCTCGACCTCGAAGCCGGGGAATGCGTTGAAGCTCGCCTCGAACATTTTGAGATAGTCGATCATCGGCTTGCTGCGTTCCGACAGCCGCTCACCGGGCACGATGGTGGCGATGCCGGGCGGGTAGACTACGAACGGCGTCGCGGCGATGCAATCTCGTCGATCGGCAGATAGTCGACGTCGTTGCGCACCAGGTAGCGCGAGGCCTCGCGTGGCGACATCGCGATCTCGGGCAGGTGCTCGGGCAGGAATTGTTTCGCCTGCAGCGCGCTGACGCCGGCGTCCCGGAAGAAGCGATGCATGTCGCCGCAGAGATCGCGCAGCCGCACGCCGGCATAGCGGTTCGGCCGCCGGCGGTAGAATTCGGGGATGACGTCCTCGAGCAGCGCGTTGTCGTCGTGCAGCTTCTTGAAGGCGACGAGCCCGCTCACCAGCGTGCCGGCTTTGCTGGCCTCGACGCCCGGCGTCAGCAGGAAGAGCAGGGAGTTGAGGTCGTTCTTTTCGGCGACGATGCGGTTCTCGCGCAGATATTGCGCCACCACGGGTGCGGGAATGCCATGGTCGGCATAGGCGCCGGTCGCGTGATCGAAGCCCGGCGTCAGCAGGGTCAGCTTGTTGGGGTCGGTCATGGCGAAGCCTGCCGTCACGTCCGGGAAGCCGTGCCAGCTCTCGCCGGGCTTGAGCTGCCAATAGGACGGGTTGGTCGCAAGCTGGTCGGTCGAGATCGTCTCCCAGGCCACGTTGTGCACGCCGCCTTCGCGCGCCACGTCCGGGATCATCACGCGATCCGGCACGAACGGCTCGAAGAACCAGCGCCGATCGGGCCGCGTCTCGTTCTCCTCGAACTCGCGCTTGACCGCGCGGATCTTCTTGCGCAGCTCGATGCCGAGCCGGATCGTGTCGTCCCACAACACTTCGCCGGAGCGGCCCTTCATCATCTGCGCGCCGACGTCGAGCGAGGCGAACAGCGGATAGAACGGCGAGGTCGAGGCGTGCTGCATGAAGCTTTCGTTGAAGCGGCGGTGCTCGACGCGACGCTTCTGGCCCTTGATGTGGCGGTCGCGGATGTGGATCTGCGAGGCCTGCGAGAAGCTCGCGAGCTGCTTGTGGGTCGATTGGGTCGCGATGATGCCGGGCGCTTCGGCGCCGAGATCGGAAAGTCCCATCGCGAAGCGGCCGGCGTAGATTGGGTGGAATTTCATGAAGCCGGCCCAGGCTTCGTCGAACAGGATGTAATCGCAGAGATGGCCGATGCGCTTGAGGATCATCTCGGCGCTGTGGATGGTGCCGTCGTAGGTGCACTGCTCGACCACGGCGACGCGGAAGGGGCGGGGCTTCTTCCAGGCATTCTCGTCCCTGACCAGCGGGTGCTTGCGGATGTGGTCGCGCAAGGTCGCTTCGTCGAGCAGGTCCCAGCGCATCGGGCCGATCAGGCCCCAGGCGTTGCGCACGGTCGGCACATAGACCGGGATGCCGCCGCCGATCAAGAGCGCGCCGTGATGCGCGGCCTTGTGGTTGTTGCGGTCGAACAGCACGAGGTCGCCGTCGGTGACCAGCGAGCCGAGTGCGACCTTGTTTGAGGTCGAGGTGCCGTTGAGCACGAAATAGGTCTTCTCGGCGCCGAAGATCCGCGCCGCCTCCTTCTGCGCCCGCAGCGCCGGCCCTTCATGGGTGAGGAGGTCGCCGAGGTCGAGCACGGAGTTGTCGAGATCGTCGCGGAACACGGCTTCGCCGAGATGCTCGACGAACACCCGCCCGATCGGGCTGCGGCTGTAGAATACGCCGCCATTGTGGCCGGGGCAGGTCCAGAGCTGGTTGCCTTCCTCGGCATAGTCGACCAGCGCGCCGAAGAACGGCGTCTTCAACGTCTCGGCATATTGCTTGAGCCGGCTGATCAGATTTTTCGCGATGAAGGGCGGCGTCTCCTCGGACAGGAACACGTAGCCGTCGATGAAATCCAGCACCTCGACCGGCAGGTCCTCGAAGCGCTTGCGGCGAATCAGCAGGATGATCGGGAAGTCGAGGCCGCGCCGGCGCATCAAATTGATCAGCGCCGCGGTCTTGCCTTCAAGTCCCTTCTTGCCCCAGTCGACCACCATGCAGCCGATCGCGGCATCGGTCTGCACCGCGATCTCGGCATCCTCCAGCTTGCGGGCGCGCACCACTTCGAAGCCGGACCGCTCGATTTCGGTGATGATCTGGTTGAAGCGGATGCCCTCGAGGTCGTCGGCCTCGAACACCGGCGCGGCGAACAGGAAGTTGAAGCGTTTGAAATAGTCCATGCGTGTCCTCGAACTGTGTCCGCTGACGTGTCGGCACAATTCATGACAGGCAGATGACAGGTGGTACGCGCTCGACGATCAAGGCGGAATGGTGAGCGTCAGCGGACGCGGCCACCGCCGGAACAGCGATTGGCCGCAGTGACGTTCCCGCAGGTTGATCTGGTGGCTGATGGCGGTCGGCGACACCTGCAACTCCGCGGGCGCCGCCTTGAAACGGCTTCGAAGGCGCAGAGTTCGGTCAGCGGCGGCAGCTTGCGCATGGCGGTGAGTGTAGATGAATTCAGTTCACCCGCAGCTGAATTCTTCGCGTTTGCCTGGTGCGGCATGATGCCCAACACTGAGCGCGTTACCGGTCTGGAGGCTGCCATGCTCGTACCGACCCAAGCCAGTGTTGTAGACTATCTCGCCGCCATTGATCGGCTGGCGCCCCTGATTGCGGCGGAACGCCAGCATTTCGACCGCGACCGCAGGCTTCCCGATGCGGTCTTCAACGCGCTCGCCGAGGCCGGGCTGTTTCGGCTCTATCTGCCGCGATCGCTCGGCGGCCCGGAATTCTCGCCGCTCGACTTCATGACGATTGTCGAGGCCGCCTCGGCGCTCGACGGCTCGGTCGGCTGGCTGGTCGGGAATGGTGCGGGCATGAGCCGGATCGGCGGCTATCTGCCGGAAGACGTGGTGCGGAACTGGTTCGCCGATCCGCTCGCGTTCGTGGTGAGCGCGACCGGCGCGGTCGGAACGGCGGTGGAGGTCGAGGGCGGCTATCGCGTCAGCGGACGCTGGCCGTTCGGCAGCGGCTCACATCACGCGACGCGGTTCATGGGGCTTGCCAGAGCGAAGGGGCCGGACGGCAAGGACGGTGCGCCGCTGTGCTGCTACTTCGACCGATCGGATGTCCGCGTTGACGACACCTGGTTCGTGTCGGGGCTGCGCGGCACCGGAAGCTGCGATTTCGAGGTTCGCGACAGCTTCGTTCCGCTCAGTCACACCCATTTGTTGATCGATTTCCAGCCGACGCAGGCGGGCATTCTGTATCGGTTGCCGGGTATCTCGGCGTTCTCCTGGACCATCTCGGTCGTGCCGCTCGGAATCGCGCGCGGTGCGCTTGACGCCTTCATCGCGCTCGCGAGCCGCAAGCCGCGCCCGGGGGGTGCCGGTCAATTGCGCGACGGCGAACTGGTTCAGGCCATGGTCGGCCGCGCCGAGGCTGCCCTGCGCTCTGCGCGAGCCTTGCTCGTCGAAGCCATGACGGAACTGATGGAAGCAACCGACGTCGGAGGCGGTCGGCTCGTTCAGGCACGCGCGTTCTTGCGCGTTGCCTGTGCCAATGCCGCGGAAAACGCCGCGCGCGTCGTCGACATGATTGCGGCCAGTGCCGGGACAGCCGCGATCTTCGAGACCGGGACGCTGGAACGGTCGGTCCGCGACGTCGACGCGGCGATCAAGCATATCGCGATGAGCCCGAACAGCTATGCGCTCGCCGGACGCGTGAGCCTCGGCCTCGACGCCGGCACCTGGCGGTTCTGAAGGCGATCCGCGTCGTCAGGGCGCAACCGGCACCAGCCCGTAGCGCAGCATCGTCTCCTTGATCTTCGCCGGATCGGGCGCGCCGCCAGCCAGCAGCGCCGCCATTTCCTTGAAGTACTTTGGCCCGAGCACGCCGGGGCTCAGCATGCACAGGCAGCTTGCCGGACCGTTCGAGCGGTTGGTGAAGCCGTGCACGATGCCGCGCTTGATGAACACGGTCTCGCCGGGCGCGAGGTCGATGTCCTTGCCGTCGACCCGCCAGGTCGAGATGCCCGACAGGCCGTAGATCGTCTCGTCCCAGCTCTCGTGGTAATGCGGGATCGGCATCCGCGCATTCGGCTGCAGCGTCATCTCGAACCGGTCGATGCTGCCGCCGGTGGTCTCCTTGCTCTGCAGGAATTTGAGCTGCAGCGCGCCGATATCGATCAGTTCGGGCATCGTCGTCTCGCGCGTGGTTTGTCGCCACGATAGCGGACGGCGCGCGACGAGGGCAATGGGGCATTGCTTGGATTCAGCGCCGCGGATATTCGAGCTGCATGGCGACGAAGTCCGCCGTGCCCGCGCCGTAGCGCGTCTCGATTCCCTTGAGCGCCTGGTCCAGCGCCTGAGCGGGCGGCGTCGTTCCAACCGCCGGAAGCAGGTGCGCCGCAGGCCAATCGGTCGCGACCTGTTGTGGATAGATACGCAAGCCGTTGCGGGTTGTCTGCGGAGCGCCAGTCGCGGCAAACGTCACCGCGTGCGAGCGATAGGTGCGCGACCAACTATCTGCGACCAGCGCCAGCGAGACCTCGTCGATGCCAGGCGTCAGGGCAAGGCCGAGTTGCTCGCTGCTCCAGAACGCCAGCGTGTTCGCGATCGCGGTCAGCGCGAACGGCCGCGTGAACTTGAACGCGCCACTGTCATGACGCGCGTCCCAATCGCCTAAGCCGATCTCGTGGGCGATCGTCTCCGCCTTGGCGCGGCCCGTGATCGCCTCAATCAGGGTGAGCGACATCGGCATCGACGCCGAGATCCCGGTCGTCGTTGCAACGCCGCGGTCGACCACGATCCTGCGGTTCGCGACGTAGCGGATTTCAGGATGCTTGTCGCGCCAGTCCTTGAGGTAGAACCAGTGCGTGGTCGCCTGCCGGCCATCGAGCAGGCCGGTGGAGGCCAAGACCTTGCCGCCGGCGCAGACGCCGACGATCACGGCGCCGTTCTCCGCCTGGCGGCGGATCCACTGCACCACGGCCGGATCGTCGTCGCGGCTCATCGCGGGCACAATCACATAGTCCGCGCCGTCGGGATGCGCGGCATCGAACGCAGCGATCGTTGCGTCCGGCTCGACTTTCAGCACCGGGAACAGCGTCACCGGGCCTGGCGCGGTCGACAGCGTGACGACGTCGGCGACATCGGCACGCTTGAGGATGCCGTAAGGCATCAGATAGTCGGTGGTCTCGGTCATATCGTTGATGCCGACGATCGCGATCAGCGGGCGTTGCCGCTTCGGCGGCTTCAAAGCGGCGAGCGCTGCATCATGTTCTTCCTTCGCGATCGGCGGCGGCGCCTTGAATGTCGAAGCGGCGGGGAGGGTGAGCAGCCAGCCGCCACCAAGGATTGGAACCAGCGCGGCAACGGCAAGACCGCCCCATGCAAGAAGCCGCCAGTTCATGAGGATATGTCTCAACGGATCTGTTGCGTCTGGGCGCAAGCTATCCGGCGACAGTGTCGATCGAAATGGCGTATTTCCCGCAAAAACGGACACGCCGATGCCGGCGGCCGAGTCTGTGTCGACGCGTCGCCCGGATGAGCGCCAGCGGCATCCGGGGACGGCTTTCCCGCATGTCGCTCCGCTCATGCGGGCTACAGGCTGTCTCAGGATCGGCGGCGCGGGTCAGTAGACGAGATTCGTGCCCGGTGGCTGCTCGAGCGCCGCTGCGAGCGAGCGATACTCCGCGCAATCGGTACCGCAGATTTCGGCGATACGGCGCAGATGGTATTCCGCCTGGTCGCGGTTGCCCTGTTCGATCTGCCAGAGGCCGTAGTAATTCCACGTCAGCACGTGGTTCGGATCGGCCTTCAGCGCGCGTTCGTACCAGACCTGCGACTGCTTGTAGTCGCCGAGCTTGCGATAGGAGTAGCCGATCAGATTGGCGACGTTCGGATGATCGTCATGACCGAGCGCATGGAGTTGATCGATCGCGGCGGCATAGTCGTTGCGTTCGTAGATCGTCGCATAGGCGGCGCGGTAGCCCTCGCGAAATGCCGGATCCTCGAAGCCGGATTGCTTGGTGGGTTTCTTGGTGTGCGTGGTCTTCTTGCCCTCTTGCTGCGGATAGGCCGGCGCCGTCGCCGGCGTGTCGTAGTGCGATCCGTAGGGATCTCCACCTCCGCCGCCGCCACCACCGCCTCCACCTCCGGCCGCCATGGTTGCCTGCGGCGGGAAGAGGGTGAGCGGCACTGTCAGGAATGCCGCTAGCGTTGCGAGCTTCATCGGTGACTTGATCATGCACACCTCCCGAGGACAGTCGTTGACCTGAAGCAACAACTCCAGGTGACAGGTGACATTCCCTGTTCGCTACAAAAAAATGTTGCGGCAACGAATCCGGCAACCGCACTGTCCTTCCGATGCAGGCGCGCTGCCGCGCGCTGCGCACGCCGTGTCACGGTCGCTGCAGGGTGCAGTCAGAAACCAACATTCGTGTTAGCTGCGGGGCGTGATGGAGTGCGGCTGCTGCCTTGCGCAAGGCGACGGCAACCTGCCGCGTTCCTGCCTTCCCGCATATGGCCGAGCATCATTCGACGGAATGGCTTGCGTATCCGTGGCAGGGCGCTCGCCGGGAGCGGCGAGGCCACGGGTCATGCCGTCGGCGCGTGATATTCGGTTGCGACGGTTTCGTCGGTCGAAGCGGCGCCCAGCGAGGTGAGGAGCAGAGTGAGGACAACCGTCAGACCCAGGTTGACGATGACCGCGTAAAGCGCCGCATAGCCCGGAAAGGTGAAGGTGCCGATCGCGAGCGCGTAGGTCGGCGCAAGTTTTGCTGCGATGAACATCGCGGTCCCAGTGGCGATTCCGCCGGCCCAACCGATCAGCAATGCCCAATCGTTGAACCAGCGGGTATAGACGCCCAGCATCACGGAGGGTAGCGTCTGGATGATCCAGATGCCACCGAGGAGTTGCAGGTAAATCGCAAACTTGGAAGGCAGGAAGATGATGAAGGCGAGCGCGCCGAACTTGACGATCAGCGATACCCACTTCGCCATCTGCGCTTCCTGCCTGTCGGTCGGCTGTCGATTGATGAACTCGCGATGAATGTTGCGTGTGTAGAGGTTGGCCGCAGCAATCGACATGATCGCTGCCGGGACGAGCGCTCCGATCCCGACGGCCGCGAAAGCGATCCCCACGAACCACGACGGGAAGCTATGGAGGAACAGGGCCGGCACTGCAAAGTTGTTGCCGAATTGCTTGAAGCCCGCGGCGTACTCGGGAAGCGTGCTGACGCCTGCCGCGATCGCGAAGAAGCCGATGAGCGCAAGCAGACCGAGCATGAACGAATAGCCCGGCAGTAATGCCGCGTTGCGACGGATGGCGCGACCGCTGCTTGCGGCGAGGATCCCGGTGATGGAGTGCGGATACAGGAAGAGCGCAAGCGCCGATCCAAGCGCCAGTGTCGCATAAGCTCCATATGCGCCGGTAGTGTTGTCGCCTGGGACAGCCAGCAGCAGCTTCGAGGCCGGCACGGCCGCAAAGATCTTCTCGAAGCCTCCCAACTGTATCGGAACGATGACGATCGCGGCGAACGCCGTCAGATAGATGAGGAGGTCCTTGACAATGGCGATCGAGGCGGGGGCTCGCAGCCCGCTCGAGTAGGTGAAGGCCGCGAGAATGATGAATGCGATGACGAGCGGCAGATCGCCGGCATAACCGGTTCCGGAAATGCCCAAGCCTCCGATCACGACCTGCAGCCCGACGAGTTGCAGCGCGATGTACGGCATCGTCGCGACGATGCCGGTCACCGCGACTGCCAGCGCAAGCCAGCGGTTGCCGAAGCGCCCACGCACGAAGTCGCCGGCGGTGATGTAATTGTGCTTGTGACAGACGTACCAAAGCCGCGGAAAGGCGAGGAAGAGAATGGGGTAGGCGACGATCGTGTAAGGGACCGCGAAAAACGCAATTGCACCGGCCCCGAAGGCGAGCGCCGGAACGGCAATGAACGTGTAGGCCGTGTAGAGGTCGCCGCCGATCAGGAACCAGGTGACGACGGTGCCAAAGCGACGTCCTCCGAGCCCCCATTCATGCAAGAGATCGAGGTCGCCTTTGCGCCAATGGGCTGCGGCAAAGCCCAACCAGGTAATGAAGGCAAACAGCGCCAGGAAAATGATCAAGGCGGTCCAGTTAACACTCTGCACGACACCCTCCCGGTTAGCCCTCCGCGTTTCCTCGTCGCTTTCTCCTCATCTCGGCAGTCCGGCCCGGCGTTGCTTCGGCGCTAGTCCTCGGTTGCAAAGTAGACAATTGCGGTCAGGACGGCTCCGATGATGATCCAAAGCAGCTGGTACCAGTAGAAGAACGGCATGCCGATCAAGGATGGCTCGGCCCTGTTGTAGAAGGGCGGCCAGAGCACTGCGATGAATTGAATGAGAAGGAGCAGGTACCACGGGCTCCATCCTGTACGTCGGATAAGTTGATTCATGTTTCCTCCTCGGAGGAAGCCGGACTCTTGCTGACATTGCGCTCGCCGGCGCGATCGCTGCGCGGATCGAAAATTCGCTGGCGGCCCGGTGGTCGATCACCAATGTCGTCGCCTGATCCGGCGAGCGACGGGGCTCGTCCAGGTTGCTGCGAGCCGATCAACTCTCTTGCAGCATCCACGAGCCGGAAAGCGATCCACTGCGGCACGCCACGCAATTCAGTATATCACTCTCTCGCGAAAGCTCGCTTCCCAATCCACGCAATTTTGCCAATGAGAACCGGTAGAACCTAGCCCCAGGTTCGTTCGCAAGTGCAGCATTGTCCTGCATGTTGTGGACGGTACGTTGCCGCACTCACGCACTCATATGGGTTCTGGCCTGCCGGTTGACGGCACCATCGGCGGAGAACGGAAACGAGGCCATGAGCAAGGTTGACCTCTCCGACATCTATCGAGACTACATTGCCTGCCTCAACCGACAGGACTGGTCGCTGTTGGGACAGTTCGTGGACGATGACGTGTGCCACAACGGCCGGCGGATCGGCTTGTCAGGCTACCGCGAGATGTTGGAAGGGGACTTTCGCGACATCCCGGACCTACATTTCAACATCGAGCTGCTGATTGCCGATGCGACGTACGTTGCGAGCCGTCTGACCTTCGATTGTTCGTCGAAGGAAAAGTTTCTCGGCCTCGTATCAATGGAAAGCGCGTCGGCTTTGCCGAGAACGTGTTCTATGAATTCCGGGACGGCAAGATCGTGCAGGTCTGGTCGGTGATCGACAAGGCCGCGATCGAGGCCCAGCTTTAGGGCGTGTACTCATGAGCGCCGCGTCCGCTTAACCCTCAAAAGGCGACATGGACGGCGATCGGAATGCACGTTCGCCTTGGGCCAGAACGAGACGTGGGCAGAGCAGCCTTGTTGCTGCAAGCTGCGATTTGATCGACTGTCGGTGTCCTCGCGGGATCTGGCACCAACCGGGCCAATGCGGGACTTGGTCGACCAGTGATGGGCCGTTCCGCACGCGATACCCGTTCAACTCGAACACGATCGTGCGCGACGGCTTGCGAGCGAAATGATTGCCGAAGACTACGGCAGCTTCCGCTTGGTTAAACCTCGCTCACCTATCTTGCACCGGTCTCCAATGCGGTCTTCACCAGGCCGCACATACCTGATCGTCGCCCGGTGGTATCCTCCGCCAAAAGCAACTCCTATTCGACTGGGCAAGCCCCGCTGAATGAGACTTTATGCGTACATCGATCGCGCCAGCTGTTTGGAACACGGTCCGCGAAAGAACCGTTAATTGAAGGGGCCGAGCCTGCTCGATCGGGCGCAGCAGAGGAGCACGCGCCATGCCCCAATATCCACACAGCTACCGCGAAGCTGCCGACATATCGCTCACGCGACGGAGTCTCATGAGAGCCGGCATCGGAGCAAGCGTTGCCGGCTTTTTCCTGCCTTATGCGACCTCTCCGGCCTGGGCCAAGGACTACCCTGCGCTTGGCACCTTCCCGGCCGGGACGAACGGCAGCAGCATTTTTGTCGGCTGCCTTGTGCCGCTGACTGGTCCCTATTCCGCATCCGGAAAGGACATGCGACTTGGCTTTGAGCTTGCGGTCGAACATCTGAACAACGGCAGCCGCGTGACTGAACAGATCCCGACACTGAAGAAGGGCAAGGGCGTGCTCGGCAAGAAGATCGAATTCCAGGTCGCCGACGCCGAAACAAAGCCGGACCCGGCGGTCCAGGCCGCCACGCGCTACGTTCGCGAAAACAAGGCCATCATGCTGACCGGAGCCGTGAGCAGCGCGGTGGCTGTCGCTCTCGAGGAGCTCGGGCAGCGCGAGCACACGATCGTCATGATCGGCAACAGCAGTTCCAACGACACTACGGGCAAGGATTGCCAGAGATACGGTTTCCGCTCGCAGGATTCTGCCTACATGGCCTCGAAGGCGTTGGCGCCAGTGCTGGCCAAGGAACTGGGCAAGGACCGCAAGGCTGGTTACCTGGTCCCGGATTACACCTTTGGCCACACCATCTTTGCCTCGATGAAGCAGTTCACGGAAGCCCAGGGCTGGAAGACATCGATCGAACAACTCGCGCCGCTCGGTACGACCGATTTCAGCTCCTACCTGCTGAACATCGCCAATAGCGGCGCCGATGTCTTCGTCAACCTGGCATTTGGCGCGGATGCTGTCGCCTCGACCAAGCAGGCACAGCAGTTCGGTATCCTACCCAGAATGAAATATGTGGTGCCCGATATTTCGCAGTTTCAGGCCAAGGAGCTGGGTGCCGAGATCATGGGCGGCTCCTATGGCTCGCAGCCGTGGTGGTGGACGGAGCAGGACACTTATCCCTTGGCAAAATTCTTTGTCGAGGATTTCGAGAAGAAGAACCACTACAAGCCTCGCTGGGGCGCAAGCGAAGTCTATCTGCAGATGCTCGTCTGGGCCGATGCCGTCGAGCGTGCGGGCACGTTCTATCCCATCGAGGTGATCAAGGCGCTGGAGAGCGGGCAGAAGGTGAACTCGATCTATGGCGAGGTGTATTACCGCGCCGGCGACCATCAAATGGTTCGGCCGGTCCCGATCATGATCGGCAAGAAGCCGAACGAGATGAAGGGACCGGAAGATTATTATCGCATCGTCGATCTCGTTCCCGGCGAACAGGTCCTGCCGCCGTTGAACGAGACCGGGTGTCACTTGCAGCCCTACGAAACCTAGCTACGGGCGTCTACAAGCCGCCCGCCGCACTCCGGATGTTGATCAAAGAGCGTCATCTGATGCCGACGCTACCGCAATTTCTGTCGCAGGCTTTCAACGGCATAGCGCTGGGAAGCCTGCTGGCGCTGATTGCGTGCGGGCTGACGATCATTCTCGGCACGCTCGGCGTTCTCAATTTCGCCCACGGCGCGATGTTCATGTTCGGCGCCTATGTGGCTTTCATCGTGCTCGGCCACCTCGATTCATTTGCGGCTGCCCTGGTGCTCGGCGCGTTGTCCCTTCTTGCTTTCGGTTTCGCACTCGAGCGTGGATTGATCCGGCTCTACTATGATCGGCCGCATGAGGATCAGATCCTCGTCACGTTCGGGCTGGCCATCATGATGATCGAAGCAGTCCACTACGTGTTCGGCGGCGAGAGCCAGCGGGTGCCTGTTCCGTCCTGGGGACAGGGCATCGTGAACCTCCACTTCTTCTATTATCCGCTCTATCGCGTGGAAGCGATCGGCATCGCCGGATTGATCCTGCTCGGATTTTATCTGTTGTTGTATCGCACCCGGATCGGCCTCGTGGTGCGCGCCGGGATCGAGGATCCACTCATGGTGGAGCTCTTGGGTACCCACGTGCGCCGCGCTTTCATGGCGGTGTTTTCAATTGGCGCCATGGCCGCGGGAATCGCGGGCGTTATCTATGCACCGCTCGCCGCGATCATCCCGAATATGGGTGAACAATTCCTGGTCCAATGCTTCGTGGTCGTCGTGATCGGGGGACTTGGCTCGTTTCCGGGCGCCATTGTCGGCGGCCTGGTTGTCGGCGAGATCCTCTCCCTGACGACGCTGTTCAATCCGGCCTATGCGCAAGCGGCGATCTATGCCGTGATGACACTGGTGCTGATCGTGAGACCGCGCGGGCTGTTCGGCACCATGGGACGCGCGTGATGGATGTGCGGCGACGATTGCATCGCTGGCTGCCCGAACTGCTTATGGCACTCGCGCTGGTGGCGCTGCCGTTTCTATGCAGTGCCTTGCTCGGCTCGGTGGATCTCCTGACTCGCATCCTGATTTGGGGAATTTTCGGACTGGGCTTCGACCTGCTGTTCGGTTTCACCGGACTTCTGTCCTTCGGCCAGGCGGCTTTCTATGGCTGCGGAGGATTTGTGACAGCCTATCTTTTGACGAGCGGTGATATCCGCAACGGTTGGCTTGCGATCGCGGCTGGTGTCGCCGTTGCGGCGGCGTTCAGCGTCATTGTCGGACTTCTGGCGCTGCGCCGTGTCGGAATCTACTTCGCGATGATCACGCTGGCGTTCGGCGAGCTGGCCTATTTCCTGGAAAATTCGCCGCTGGCCCGATGGACCGGTGGCGAGAATGGATTGCCGGGCGTGCCGGCCCCGCGCCTGCAAGTTGGCCAATTCGCTTACAGCTTCTCTGGCTCCTGGGCGAGCTACGAGCTCATCGCGGCATTCTTCTTCGTCGGTTTCGTGTTTGCTCGGTTCGTCGTGAGATCGCCGGTGGGCGCCGTGCTGACCGCCATTCGCCAGAATCCGCTGCGGACCGCGGCGCTCGGTCATAATGTCCATGCTTACAAGCTTTCAGTTTTCGTGCTAGCCGCGATTTTTGCAGGCTGCAGCGGCGCGTTGCTTGGCATATTCCAGGGTTATATGCCGCCAAATGCTTTCGAGCTGGAAACCTCTGGTCAGCTCGTGATTCAGACCGTCATAGGGGGCGCGGGGACGCTGATTGGCCCAACGATCGGCGCGGCAATCTGGTTGATCTTGCGCCAGCTCCTGCAACAGGTGCCGGCAATCGGCGATCTCTGGTTGTTCATTCTGGGATTGGTGTTCGTTGTGTTGGTCACTCTGCTGCCGAAAGGGATTGTCGGTGCCGCAGCCCGCCTCGGATTGAGTCTTCGCTTGGTCAGGCCGGAGCCCGTGGTCGCAAGTGCGGTCCCGGGCGAGAAAGCGGCTGCAGGTCAGGCGCTCCTTGCCCCGTTGCCCACGGCCGGCGCGCGCGCTGGCAAGCCTGCTGAGCTGGCGCTCGAGGTCCGCAATGTCAGCAAAGCCTATGGCGGCATTCATGCCGTCGAGGGAGTTTCGCTCGAGCTGCCCGCCGGTCGATTCCACGCCATCATTGGCCCCAATGGCGCGGGCAAAAGCACATTCCTCAGGCTGCTCAACTGCGAGGAAAGACCGGACTCGGGCCGCATTCTCCTGAATGGAATCGATGTCACGACAGCAGGCGTTACCCAAGCCCATCAACATGGGCTGGCAAAGAGCTTCCAGATCAACCAGCTGTTCCCGCAGCTTACGGTACGGCAGAACCTGCGCATTGGCGCGCTCAGTCACGTGCGCGGCGCATTGCGGCTCGACGTCTTTCGTGCCGCAGATGGTTTCGACAAAATCGAATTGATGATGTCCGCCTTGCTCGAACGTCTGGGCCTCACTGCGAGCGCTGACGTCCGCGTTAGTTCGCTTGCCTACGGCGAAAAGCGTCGGCTCGAGCTCGGGCTTGCGTTGGCATCCCGCCCCTCGGTGCTGCTGCTCGACGAGCCGCTTGCAGGTTTGAGTCCCGGCGAGCGTGAGGGGATCAAGCATCTGATCCAAGACCTGCGCAGAGGACGCACGATCGTCCTCGTCGAGCACGACATGGATGCGGTTTTCGAGCTCGCGGAGCGCATCACGGTGTTGCACGAGGGACGCAAGCTCGCTGAAGGCACACCGCAGGAAATTTCCGGTGATCGGCGAGTGAGAGAAGCCTATCTCGGAGGAATTGCTGCCTGAGAACGATCGGAATGAACATGATCGAGGTGGAGCGGATCAACAGCTATTATGGAGATTCTCACGTTCTGTTCGACGTATCAATGGACGTGCGCGGACAGGAAGTCGTTGCGTTGCTTGGCCGCAATGGTGCCGGCAAGAGCACAACGCTCAAGACGCTCGCTGGCGTGCTCCATCCGCGCTCCGGCACGATACGGTTCGAAGGTGAATCCATCGAACTGTTGCCCACTCACCGGATTGCGAGCCTAGGGCTGCAACTCGTTCCGGAAGAGCGGCGGATCTTCGGCGGATTGACTGTGGAGGAGAATCTTGAACTTGCTACTCTATCGGCGGCGCAGCGTTTGCCGCTCGCCGACATTTTCGTGATGTTCCCGCGCTTGCGCGAGCGGCGGAGCAGTTACGGCCGGTCGCTTTCCGGCGGTGAGCAGCAGATGCTCGCGATCGCCCGCGCCCTGATCCGGCGCCCCCGGCTCTTGCTGCTGGACGAGCCATTCGAGGGGCTGGCTGTCACTATCGTGCAGGGCCTGCTCGAGGTATGCCGCGAGCTGGTGGCCCAAGGACAGACGATCGTGATCGTCGAACAGAACGTGCGTGCGGCACTCAGTCTCGCCCGCCGGGCCTATGTGCTTGACAAGGGCAGGATCGTTTTCGGGGGATCGGCCGAGGAACTGCAAGCTTCGCCGGACGTGATGGATCGCTACCTCGGCGTCTGAGTCAGCGCCGGTGCGGTTGTTGGCGCATACCCGTCCCCAGAGACGGCCGGGTCCGAGTGGGGTCAAAGGACTAAACCGCTCGCGCGGTAGGGCGCTGGGGCTGGCGACGCAGCCAAGACGATAGCGCGACGGGGCGTCCTGTTTTGAGATGAGGGGTTCGCAACCTTCACTCAAAACAGGAGCATCCCCAATGACCAAGCAGGCCATCAGTCCGTTGCGCCAGCGCATGATCGAAGACATGGCGATCCGCAAGTTCGCGCCCAAGACCCAACACGACTACGTGCAAAGGGTCAAGGACTTCGCGGTATTCCTCGGCCGCTCGCCCGACCTGGCCCAGTCGGAGGACGTGCGCGGCTTTCGGCTGCATCTGGCGTCGAACGGCGCCGGCGCGCCAAAGATCAACGCCACCGTCTCGGCGCTGCGGTTCTTCTTCAATGTGACGCTCGATCGGCCCGAGCTTGCCAAGCACCTGTCGTTCATGCACGAGCCACGCAAGGTTCCGGTTGTTCTCAGCCCGGAAGAGGTTGCGCGCTTTCTGGAGGCGGCGCCGAGCATCAAATACAAGGCGGCGCTCAGTGTCGCTTACGGTGCAGGGTTGCGTGTCTCTGAGGTCGTCGCGTTGAAGGTATCCGACATCGATTCCGAACGCATGATGCTGCGCGTCGAGCAGGGCAAAGGCCGCAAGGATCGCCACGCGATGCTTTCCCCTGTGCTGCTCGAACTTCTGCGCGATTGGTACCGCATTTCCCGCCCGCAGGGCTGGCTGTTTCCGGGACTGAAGCCGGCCAGCCCGATGACGACGCGCCAGCTCACGCGCGCCTGCCACGCGGCGGCCCACATGGCCGAGATCGCCAAGCGGGTGACGCCGCACACCCTGCGCCACAGCTTCGCGACCCACCTGCTCGAGCAGAACATTGATATTCGGGTGATCCAGGTCCTGTTGGGCCACGCCAAGCTCGAGACCACGGCGCTCTATACCCGCGTCGCCACCAACACCATCCGCGAGGTCATGAGCCCGCTGGATCACCTCACCCCGCTCCGCGCCAAGCGAGACGAGCCGCCTGCCTGACGCGCAGGCCGCGCATGTCGCGCCCGGCTTTGGAGGTTGCGGATATCTTCCGCAGCCATGGCCTAGCATGGCGTCAAGCCCATGCCGGTCATATCAGCCTCGACCAGATGAAGGTGATGTCGGCGATCGAGCGCTGCCGCACGGCGGCCCTCGGGGGCCACGTCGCGCGCTGCGCGGACTGCGCTTATACCACGATCGCCTACAACTCCTGCCGCAACCGGCACTGCCCGAAGTGCCAGGGCGCCGCCGCGAAGGACTGGCTTGCCGACCGCGAGGCCGAGCTGTTGCCGGTGCCGTACTATCACGTCGTGTTCACGCTGCCGGCGGCCATCGCCGACATCGCCTACCAGAACAAGGCCGTGGTCTACGATCTGCTGTTCAAGGTCTCGGCCGAGACCATGCTGACGATCGCCGCCGATCCGAAGCATCTGGGTGGGCGGATCGGCGTCACCTCCGTGCTGCACACCTGGGGTTCGGCGCTGACCCATCACCCCCACGTGCACATGATCGTGCCGGGCGGCGGCATCTCGTCCGACGGCCAGCGCTGGGTGTCGTGCCGGCCGGGCTTCTTCCTGTCCGTGCGCGTGCTCTCCCGCCTGTTCCGGCGACTGTTCCTGGAGAAGCTTGTCGCCGCCCACCAAGCCGGCCGCCTCAGCTTCTTCGGCGACCACGCCCATCTCGCCGAGGCGCAATCCTTCGCGACTCATCTCGCCCCGCTGCGCACGGCCGAGTGGGTCGTCTATTCAAAGCGGCCGTTCGGCGGCCCTGAGGCGGTGCCGGCCTATCTGTCGCGCTACACCCATCGCGTGGCCATCGCCAACAGCCGATTGATCGCCTGCGACGAGGGCGGCGTCACCTTCAAGTGGAAGGACTACCGCATCGAGGGCCGCGATCGATACAAGCAGATGACGCTCGCCACAGATGAGTTCATCCGCCGCTTCCTCATCCACGTGCTGCCAAAAGGCTTGCATCGCATCCGCCACTACGGCCTGTTCGCCAAAGGCGCTTGTGCCGCCAACGTCGCACGCGCCCGTGAGCTGCTCGCCGCTGCAAAACCTGAAGGCCAGCCTACCGCCGATCCCAGCAAGCCGAGCTGTCCATGCTGTGGCGGCTGCATGATCGTCATCGAGGTTTTCGCGCGCGGTGCAACGCCGCGGCATCGGCCGACAGCTCCAATGAACCGCATCAGGATCGACACCTCATGATCACGTCTCAATCCTGCAAATCTGCTCGTCGTGCCCGCTGGCTCTCGACCGGCCACGGCAGAGCGCGCTCAGATTTCCCCCAGCCGTCGCAAATCGACGGACAAATTATGGAGTTCGATGCCACCCGTGGCCCGTTCGTCAGCCGCTCAACCGTCGAACAACCCGCTGCATCGGCTCGATTCAAATCAGCCATCTCGCCCGCGGCGCTCAAATCCCCATAGTCCCGGCCGCACAGCCTTACGTTCCCTTACCCGCGGTTTCCTCCCTTGGAGGCTTTCGGACGCCGGCCGCCGAATGCGCGGCGCTGTCCCTCAAACGGCCGGCATCCGAAACCCTTCACAGATTTGCTGACATGCTGGTGGTGCCGAGCGCTAGTGCTTCGAAAAAAAGGCCTGCAGAGCTTGATCGTAATCGGTGATCATACCGTTTGAACCCTAGTGCGCCTGGCCAGACACATCTAAACACGATCTCGGGTGAGGTTGCCGCATCAGAATAGGACGCCGCGCACGCCGCTAAGCCTGCCCAATAGCGGTATCGGAGAGGCGCAGTTCGATGTTCTTCCTCCTGAGAGGAAGGGCTTTTTTTTACCAGAGATTGGCCGGATTATTGTTGCTCAATCTCGTGAGGGAGGCCTGTCATGCCACTGACCGAAGGCGACGTCCTGGATACACTGAGCGACCCGGTAACGCTCGGCATCGAGTTCTACGTGGATAAGATTCACATTAAAGGCGAATACTTGACGACAGTTCGCGATCACATTCGCGCCGGTAATATCTTGGTTAAGGGCGGCACCAAGGATCTCGCTTTCTACGATCAAACGACGGATGTTCTGTTGACACAGAAGAAGTCACCGCCCGCGAATGACAGCGATCGGGCGCTGCTGCTGCATGAATGCGTCCACGCCATGATCGACGTCTATGATCCTGATGGCACCGTTACGCGTCACATGGGTGAATTGGCGGCCTATCTCACTCAAACGACCTATAGCGTTCGCAAGAATCCGTCGGCTAACCGCAACGGCACAGCCCCCTGGGACAAGTTCTGGGGCGACATGTTCGCCACGGTGCGCGCCAACGGGCTCGACACCAGCGCGGGCAACGGCGTCAAGATCCCGTCGGCGACGCTCGAAAATTTGCGCCGGCAACTCGCTGCCTTGCCCTCTGTAAACTACGGAAATTTCAGCAAAGAGGCGACCGGCGTATCAGATGGGCTGATCCGCATGAACGTATTTCTGACGACGACCGATGAACCCGTGTCCACGCGATCATCGAGCGTTTCCTACGAATCTTATCCAGATCCGAGCGATAACTATTTGATCCGCACCTTAATGGAAGCCTACGCGAGCACCGATGTGAGAGGCTATGGCGGGCGCCTTCGCCAGCTCCGTCGGGATTTTCTCTTTTGTTCGCTGTCTCGCGCCCATGAGCTGCGGAGGCGGCTCTCGGTGCGGAAGCGGGGAGACCGGCTCTCCGAATTGTTTCACGATCGCCTGTCGCGTGGCGGCCGCGGAATTCTTCTGCGTGTTCTTGCGTTGCGAAGCTGACAGCGCCTAGGACGAGCCAGGAGCAGCACTCGTGAGAGGAATAACGCAACAGAGACTGCACGAACTCTCGGCGAATTGGCGCATCATATAAACAGACCAGATTTGGTTCATGGATTTTGCGGCCGCTTCCGCAATGGGTCACGAGCGTCGCCCGCTCCAATAGACAGTGGCGTGTCGATTTCTGCTATTCCCCGTTAGCGACCGAGGTCGTGTGGCAGTGCAGTATGACGCGAAGGGCCAGAAGCTGACTCGAGCCGCCTTATTCGTCATCGCCGGGGACTTTCAGCGCCGGCAGTATTTCGAGCGCGATCGCTCTGCGCCAGGATCGGACCAAGATCAGCTCTGATGCCGCCCGCGCAGTACCGAGACGGCCTCGGCGATGCTCTGGCGCAACAGAACGGTCAGCGTATGGCAGTCAAAGACGGCTGCCCCCGTCACTTCGGCATCCCGGCCTTCCGCAAGCCTTCGAGGAACTGTTCTCGATGTTCCGTGCATCCAAAGGGGCGGTTGAGGCGCTCGTCGTTCGTGGTCAATGCGGGCATGCGCCGCAACAACTGATCCAGCGCAGCCCGCGCTGGATCTACTCGACCCAACTGACCATTCGCGGCAGCTAGTACGGCGTAGATGTCGGGAAATTCCGGATTGGCTTCGGCTGTGTCGCTAGCGAATTCGATCGCCTCTTGGTATCGCTGCGTCAACAAAGCCGCCCAGCCCTTGCACAATGTCCAAATGACTAGCAGGGGATCGCGCGGGCTGAGTCGGATTGCCTCGTCGAGGTGCGGCAGAGCGGCATCGTAGTCGCCGCTGAAACCGAAGCTTACGCCGAGATATCCACGTGCGAACACCGAGTTGGGATCGAGATCGAGGGCGCGCCGCAGCCGGCGTCGGGCTTCTCCGTGCCGACCCGAGAACAGATCGTAAATGGCTAGTGCGGTGTGGGCGGCCGCATCGCCGTCATCAATGGCGACCGCCTTGCGCCCGGCTTCGCCGAGTCGCGCATGCGACTTGGCGGGTCCGTCCCCCCATCCAAAGACGGCCTCGAAATGGCAGGCAAAGGCGAGATCGCTAAGCGCCATCGAATTGGCCGGATCAAGCGCTATGGCTTGGACGAGCAGGCGTCTTGCCTCCGCCAGATCATCCTGGGTGAAGCGGCGGATGTGCCAGTGCGCGCGCATGATGTGGTCCCACGCATCGAGTTGGCTCGGATCCTTGCGCTGCGCATGCTGCATCTCGGCCGAGATGATGCCGGGCGCGATAGCGCCGGTGATGTTCCGCGCGATCTCGTCTTGGACGACAAACACATCGGCCAATTCGCGGTCGTAGCGATCCGCCCAGAGGTGATGGCCGCTCGCCGCATCGATCAGCTGGGCCGTGATGCGCACCCGATTGCCAACCCGGCGAACACTGCCTTCGAGCACGTAGCGGACGCCGAGTTCGCGGCCGACCTGACGCACGTCGACGGATTTGCCCTTGTACGTGAACGACGAGTTGCGGGCGATGACGAACAACCAATGCGCCTTGGATAGTGCCGTGATGACGTCTTCGGCGATGCCATCGGCGAAGAACTCTTGCTCGTTATCACCGCTCATGTTTTCGAACGACAGCACGGCGATGGAGGGTTTGTCCGGCAAAGCCAGCGCCGATTCCGAAGACCGAGGTACCGTCCGGTCTTGGCTGAAATTGAGCAGTAGACGATAGACGTGTATGGGTTGGACGATGTTCTTGAGGGCTTGCTCGCCCAGATCCTCGACCTCGAAAGCGATCTTGCCGCGCGCGTGATTGAGGACAGTTTGCGATATGCAGATGCAGCCCGGCTCGGCTAACCCCTCCAGTCGCGCCGCAATATTCACGCCGTCGCCATAGAGGTCGCGCCCCTCAATGATCACATCGCCAAGGTTGATCCCGATGCGGAACTCGATGCGCCTCTCCCGAGGGACATCGGCATTGCGTTCTCGCATGCCCTGCTGAACCTCGATCGAGCAGCATACCGCATCGACGACGCTCGGAAACTCAATGAGGATGCCATCACCCGTCGTTTTCACGACGCGACCGCGATGTTGCCTGGTCTTGGGGTCGATCAGATCTCGGCGGTATTGTTTGAGGCGGGCCAGCGTGCCGGCCTCATCCGCCCCCATCAACCGGCTATACCCGGCAATGTCGGCGGCAAATATGGCGGCGAGCTTGCGCTTGACCTGATCGGAAGCCATTCGGGTTTCCCTCCCGGGGGACACCCTCTGCGGATACCGCAGACAAAAAATATATCACATCTGCCCACGTTTGGCAGGAAAGTTCAGCGGCCGTTGCCTTGCTCCGGCTGCGGACCGGCGATTGAGCGACCCTGGATCAAGAGGTTCGGCCTTCTCTCCAAGACGCTCGCACTCGAGACAAAGCCGAGCTGTGCTCAATCGGCACCTGTCACACTCTGGCAATCGAATGCCCGGTTTGGGTCATGTCCTACTGTCAGGTAGTGATCGGCCTCACTCTGCTCTTCAGCCAGCAGCAGACATCGGACAAACCGCTTGGCGCGTTTCGTGCCAAGCGCGGCCATCCAGCCGGTTTACCGAAGCGGTCGGCAAACGGCCAAAAAGGAATCGCTTGGCCAACGTCGAGGGGCCGTGCGACGAACTCAAATCGCAATCCAGCTACTTGTAGGCGACCGCAGCGCTCGACGGGCCCGTCAGCGGGATGATCTTGAAGTCCCGGAATCCGACCTCACGAGACCAGCCCGCAAAATCGGATCCCGAGTAATCAAAGGCGTCGCCAAATTCGATCAGCATATTGAGAGACATCATCAGGCCGAATACATTCTCGCGTCTTGCATCGTCGATGAGCGCCTCAATAACCACAAATGCACCGCCCGGGGGCAAGGCATCATACGCCTTCCGAATGAGCAATTTCTTCTTCTCAAGGTTCCAGTCGTGCAGGATCATCCCCATGGTGATGACGTCGGCCTTGGGTAATGGATCGGCGAAGAAGTCGCCACCGACAGCCGTTACCCGGTCGGTCAGGCCGGCCTGCTGAATTTTGCGTGTGGCTATCGGCACGACTTTGGGGAGATCGAAGTTGGTGCAACGCATTGCGGATTTGCTGCAGCGACCATGCAGGAAAGCTGCCCGGTGGCGCCACCGACATCGCAAAGGGTCTTAAACTTGGAGAAATCGAATTTCCGGGCAAACTCCTTGAAGTTTCCGGCCGAAATCCCCGACATGGCGTTCATGAACTGCTCGAGGCGTGCGGGGTCCGCGTAAAGCTTCGTGAACATCGGCTCTCCGGAGTGCTTGGTTTCGTTTTGCGGCATGCCCGTCTTGAGAGCCTCGGTGAGATCCGCCCAGAATCGGTACAGACGAGCATTCGCCATCTCAAGGATGCCGCCGATGTAGCCAGGGCTGGTTCGGTCCAGAAAAAAGGCGCTCTCGGGCGTATTCGCGTAGCGTGCCTCGGGACCGTCGCCGTCACGTTGGAGAAACTTGAGAGCTACCAGCGCGTCCGGGAGGTCCGGTATGGCGCGCGGATGGAGTTGCAATGCCGCGGCGATCTCCTTGCCCGTCATCGGCTGCCTCGCAAGCGTGGTGAACAGTTCCAGCTCGACGGCTGAAAGCAGCGTCTTCGACGCAAAGAATCCCATCCCGACTTGCATGATATGTGACGGATCCAGCCCCGACATGATTACCTCCTGTTGTCGCGCCATGGGTCTATGGCTCATTTGGCGCCAAGGTGTAACACATTTGAACGCTTCAGGAGTCCGGTCCGGGGTCACGAGCGTCGCCCTCTGGAATAGACGTCGGCCTGTCGATTTGCGCTATGCCCCGTTAGCAACCAAGATCGTGTGGCGCTGCAATATGTCGCGAAGGGCCTACACAACATGCGACATCAGCCCGAGTGGCCATCTTGGCGGGGTCTGTAGTACAAGGAGCAGGAAGAGGTTCCAATGCTATGGAGCAAGACCGACCATCTCGGGTTGATCGCAGGTTGTCGGCGATATTGGCCGCTGACGTGGCTGGCTATTCCCGGCTTATGCATACCGACGAAGAGCCTACGCATGCCAAATTGGCCGCGCTCCTAGCGGACGCTGTCAACCCGGCAATTGCCGAACATGGCGGCCGCATCGTGAAGAATACCGGCGACGGGTTTTTGGCAGAATTTTTGAGCGCGGTCCAAGCGGTTCGGGCTGCTGTGCAGTTTCAGGCCCGCATCAGGGAACTTACAATCGGCGACGTCGACGGCAGGCGTATTGCTTTCCGCGTAGGCGTTAACATTGGCGACGTCATCGTCGAGCCCCACGACATCTTTGGAGATGGTGTCAACCAAGCGGCAAGGCTGGAGAGCATTGCAGAGCCCGGCGGAATATGCATCTCGGCTTCTGTCTACGAACATGTCCGAGGTAAGGTCGACGCTGAGTTCGTCAATATGGGTGAGCAAAGTCTCAAGAACATCGCCCACCCCGTACGGGCGTATGCCATGGTCCGGGATGGAATTAACTTAGGTTCACAGACTGGGCGGCGGGCGCCGTTTTCGCCGCCTCGTCTTTCCATCGTTGTGTTGCCCTTCGCCGACCTCAGCAGTGATCCCGAGCAAGCCTACTTCGTCGATGGCATAACAGAAAGCCTAACCACGGACTTGTCGCAGATTGAAGGCGCTTTCGTCATCGGGCGGCACACTGCATTCACCTATAAGGGCAAACCTGTCGATCTCAAGCAGCTCGGTTGCGAATTGAACGTACGCTATGTGCTGGAAGGGACGGTCCAGCGCAGCGGTGACCGACTCCGCATCAACGTTCAGCTCGTTGACGCGGGAACCGGCGGGCACTTGTGGGCCGATCGTTTTGACAAACCCGTTGGCGATTTGTTTGATATGCAAGACGAGATCGTAGCACGGCTGGCTAACACACTAAATGCCAAGCTCATTGAGGCTGAGGCCCGGCGAGCGGAAAACACGCTTCATCCCGACGCTATGGATTTGTTTTTCCAAGGCCGCCATTCGTTCAACAAGGGGGTCACGTCTAAATCCCTGACACAAGCTCGTCTTTTTTTTGAACGCGCATTGGCGATCGACCCTGAAAACGTCGACGCAACAGTCTGGATGGCGGCCGTCGATGTGACATTTTCATCGACCTTCTTGACTGACGACCTATCTCTGCATTTGGCAGCGGCAGAGAAGATACTGCTAAAGGCGCTGTCCCGTGCACCGAACCATTCCTGGGCCCACTTGCTCCTAGGTGTCGTCCTAATGCATACGAACCGCGCAGATCAAGGTTTGGCTGAGTGTGAGAGAGCGTTGGCATTGGATCGCAATCTGGCTGATGCGCACGCGATGATTGGTCTGGCTAAATTTCTCATGGGGTGCGGCGCAGAGACCGAGGCCCACGTCGACCAAGCATTGCGCCTCTCTCCTCGTGACATCTGTGTCTACCGATGGCTATCCCCGGTCGGATTTTCCAAGTTGCAGATCGGAGCAGACGCCGAAGCAGTCAGTTGGTTCCTTCGCGGTATCGAAGCCAATCGAAATTATCCCCTCGTACATTTTGGACTTGCTGCTGCGCTCGCGCTACTCGGGAAGCTGCACGAGGCGCACGCCGCCGCAAAAGCGGGGCAAACGCTTGATCCCACGTTTACTATTCGTCGCTTGAAAGGCCTTTCAGTAGGTAACAGTGCGACATTCTTCGACGGAAGCAGGCGCATCCTGAATGGGATGCGCCTGGCTGGGGTACCGGAGAGGTGATGTCGGAGATGGGTCACACAAGCCGACATGGCTTACGTGCCAATGTCGCCCAGCTTTGCGCCAGGGCATCGGCAAATCACAAGCTTGGTAGATGAATCAAAGTCCTGGGTTCAACCTTCTAGGCTAGGCTTGTCTCTACTTTCCTGGCGGTACGCTTCACGGCGCCGGCCGCTTTCTTGGCCGCGCGCTTTGAAGCTTCTGCCGCACGCTTTACGGCGCCGGCCGCTTTCTTGGCCGCACGCTTTACGGCTCCAGTTGCAGCTCCAGCCGAGTACTTGGCCGCACGCTTTACGGCGCCGGCCGAACGACGCGCCTTCTTCGGCGGATAGCGCACGAGGCGCCGGACTTGCTTGCGGCCTCGGGCGGTCTGCTTTTTCGCCTTTTTCGCCATTGCTGATCCTCCTACTTTAAGGATAATGCGAAGTCGCGCAGCGAGGTTCCTAAACTCGGAACAAACAGCAAGCGCGCGTGTCAATATGCGTTCTTATCAGAAGCCAGCCGAGGACCGGTTGGGGTCCATTAGCGGACATGCCCGCCGGTAACTCTACTCAATCCGGCGCGCGAAGTCGGTAGCCGATACCGGTCTCGGTAAGGACGTATTCGGGACGCTCTGGATCAGCTTCGATCTTTTGTCTTAACTGACGAACATAGACGCGAAGGTATTGCGCATCCGTACTTTGATCCCACAGCTCGCCGAGCAGGAACTTGTGTGTCAGCACCTTGCCGGCGTGCTGCACCAGGAGCCGCAACAGATCGTACTCCTTCGGCGAAAGCTTCACCTCGGCATCGCGCACTTTGACAATGCGCCGGACCAGATCGATGGAGAGATCGCCGACCCGAAAGACCGGGCGCTCGCCCTGCACCTGCAGCCGGTGACGGAGTGCTGCCCGCGTGCGCGCGAGCAGCTCATTCATTCCGAACGGCTTGGTGACATAATCGTCGGCGCCGCCATCCAGCGCCTCGACCTTGCCGGTTTCATCGCCGCGGCTCGATAGCACGACGATGGCGACTTGCTCGTTCTGGGCTCGCAGCATCCTGAGCAGGTCGAGCCCCTGCATGTCGGGCAGGCCAAGATCGAGAATGATGAGGTCCGGGGACTGAGACAGCAGCTCCAACGCGGCTTTCCCGTTCGGGGCTTCAAGAATGTCATAGCCCTGGGTGACCAATCCCATCCGGAGCAGTTTCCGGATCGGCGGCTCGTCGTCGATGACCAGAACCTTCAGCGCCCCGGTGCTCATGCGACTTCGCCCATGCGCGGCGGTGCTGCCGGGATCGGCAGGCGGATGGTGAAAACAGCACCGCTGCGGTCGCTGCGATTTGCCGCCGAAATCGTGCCGTGCATCGCCTCGATAAACCCGCGGGAGATCGCAAGCCCAAGTCCCGTGCCGGCGCGGACCCGGTCGCCCTTTCGTACCCGGTAGAACTTCTCGAAGATTTGGCCGAGCTCGGAGGCGGGAATGCCGTCGCCTTCATCCATGACCTGCAGCGAGATCATCTCGCCAGACTCTCGTCTGCTTCGGATGGTGATCGCGGTGCCGGAGGGTGCATATTTCGAGGCATTGTCGAGAATGTTGAACAGCACCTGCTCGAACAGCACGGCGTCCAGTTCAAGCATCGGCAGATCGCCGGCCAAATCGAGCTCGATTCGGTGTGGTCGCAGGATCTTTCCGGCACGGCGAAGCACGCTGCCGACGATTTCATGCAGATCGTGGCGGGCGGTGTTCGGGGTGATTGCTCCCGATTCCAGCCTCGTCATGTCGAGCAGATTGGCGATGAAGCGGTTCAGCCGCTCCGATTCATCGATGATCGTCGCGAGAAGTTCGTCCTTCTGATCCTGGTTCAGCTTGCTTGCCAGATCGCGCAGAGTTCCGGCTGCACCGAGCACCGCGGCCAGCGGGGTCTTGAGGTCGTGCGATATCGAGGTGAGCAGCGCCGAGCGCAGGCGTTCAGTCTCGAGGGTGCGTCTTACCCGCTCCATGTCCTCGACGAGATAGACGCGCTCGATGGCGAGCGCGCTCTGGTCGATCAGGGCTTCGAGTAGACGCCGCTCGCCCGCGGTCGGCAGTGGATCCTCCCTGTCGCTGTCGATGCCGACTACGCCGATGACGCCACGGCCAGTCCGCATCGGCAGGAACAAACGTTTCGCTTCGGCCCGAACGCCGGAGCCGTGCCCTGCCGGAACATCCTGTTGCCACGCCCATTGCGCGGCGGCGAGATCGGCTTCTTCCAGCTGGTCTTCCGGCGGATACCCCGCCTTGACCGCGATGGTGCCGTTCTCCGGCAGCAGAAGCACTACCCTCACGTTCAACATCAAGGCGGTCTGGTGCGCTATGGCCCAGAGGACGTCATCGAGCGTACCGGTGCCGGCCAGCTTGCGGCTGAATGCGTAGAGCAACTCCGTCGTGCGCGCTCGCCCCATCGCGGCAACCGCCTCTACCCGGGCTCGGGCAGCGACATTCGAGACGATGACCGCAACGACCGTAAACACGACCACCGCGACAATGTTCGCGGGGTCATCAATGGCGAGGGTGAAATAGGGCGCGGTGAAAAAGAAGTTGTAGCAGAGCGAGGACAAGGCGGTTGCAAACAAGGAGGGCCAAAGCCCGAACCTCGCCGCAATGGCCACGATGGCGGTCAGGAAGATGAGGCTGATGTTCTCCTGGCCGATCCATGGCCAAAGCAGGAAGCCGATGCCGACCGCGCATGTCACGGCCACAGCCGCAAGACCAAGCGCGCGCCAATCGGGACGAACGAGTGAATCCGATAGCGTCCAATCGCCAACGCCGCCGAAGAGAAGCCTCTCCCGTGTTGAAGCACTGTCTTCCCGCGAGTCTTTGGCGCCCTTCGGCATCGGCGTGTGCCCGTTCGAGTTCGCATGTCGGCGAGCCCAGTTCGCCATGCGATGACACAATCAATTCCTGCGATCAAGGCGCCGGCTGGTCACTTATATCGCGAACGTTAATTCCTATGAGATTCCTATGCCGCGAGTTCTAGGTCGCTCTGGTTTCCCTATGGCGTTTGCACCCATTTTCCGGGCGCGGTCGCATGTGGCGATCGTTTTTCCAAGGGTGAACGGTGTTACCCGGTGGATGCGATGACGGAACGTTTGGATCGGCTAGTCGACGAGCTTCGCCTGACGCCGGGGCTCACGCCGCACCTGATCTCCAGGGTCGTCACGGATGCCTGCACGCGGTTGCCAAGCATGGCGCGGGCGGGCAGGGCCGCGCGCCTGGACCGGCTGGTGCACGCAGAATCCTGGATCGACGCGGTGCTCGCACTGATCGAGTTGGAGCTTCCGATGTGGCGTCCTTGCCGGCTGATCTACGACGGCGGCGAATGGGTGTGTTCGCTGTCCCGTCATCCCGAGGTTCCCTTCGAATTCGACGACACAGCTGACGGGCGGCATGAAGTGCAGGCGATTGCAATCCTGCTGTCCTTCGTCGAGGCGAAGCGGCTTCTCACGACAACTGAACAAGCCAGCGCATCGTCCGTGCCGCAGGTCGCACCCAGCGCGGCCGCATACACGTTCTGCTGCGACAATTTTGGATGAAGAACCCGAACGCGTGCCGGGCCCCGGCGCGCATTCAGCAACAGGGACATGTGAAAAAGATGACGACGATCAACAGCGCCGATCAGGCCGGAGGCGAACTCGCTGGCCCGCGGACCGTCGACGGTCGGCGTCATGCCGGCTTCTGGGGACTCACTCTCGGCGCCATCGGCGTCGTCTATGGCGATATCGGGACGAGCCCGCTCTATGCCGTGAAAGAATCCGTACTGGCCGCGGTAGGCTCCGGTAATTCGGCGAGCTACGAGGTCGTGCTCGGCATCCTGTCGCTGATCATCTGGGCGCTGTTGCTCGTCGTCACTCTGAAATACGTCGTCATCCTGCTGCGCGCGGACAACCATGGCGAGGGCGGCACACTCGCGTTGATGGCGCTCGCCAACAAGGCCGTGAGCGGACGCGCGCCGATGATCATGCTGTTGGGCATCATCAGCGGCGGCCTGTTCTTTGGCGACGCGATCATCACTCCCTCGCTTTCCGTGCTCTCGGCCGTCGAAGGCATCAAGATCATCACTCCGGCCTTCGATCCCTACGTGGTCCCGATAACCGCAGCGATCCTGCTCGGGCTGTTCGCGGTGCAATCGCGGGGAACGGCGCGGGTGGCCGCGTTCTTTGGTCCGATCACGCTGGTGTGGTTCGTCGCGCTTGCGCTGGCGGGCCTGTGGCATATCTCGGACAATCCGTCGGTGCTGCTCGCCTTCAATCCGCTGCACGGCGTGCGCTTCCTGCTCGAACACGGCATGATCGGGTTTTTGACGTTAGGCGCGGTGTTCCTGGTCGTCACCGGCTCGGAGGCGCTCTATGCCGATCTCGGCCATTTTGGCCGCGGGCCGATCCGGACCGCATGGCTGTTCGTGGCCTTGCCGGCGCTCGTTATCAATTATCTTGGCCAAGGCGCACTGATCCTGGCCAGTCCGGCAGCGATCGAAAATCCGCTCTTCCTGCTCTACCCGCAATGGGCCTTGATTCCGATGGTGGTGCTCGCCACCGCTGCCACCGTCATCGCCAGTCAGGCGGTGATCACCGGCGCCTATTCGTTGACCCAACAGGCGATCCAGCTCGGCCTGCTGCCGCGGCTGGAGATCCGGCACACTTCCGAGGCGCTCGTAGGACAGATCTACATGCCGCGCGTCAACGGATTCCTGCTGGTTGGCGTACTGGTGCTGGTGTTCATGTTCCGCTCCTCGAACGCGCTGGCTTCGGCGTATGGCATCGCCGTCACTGGCACGATGGTGGTGACGGCGATGCTCGCCTTCGTGGTGATCTGGAAAGTGTGGAATTGGTCCGCGATCGCGGCCGGCGCGCTGGTGGCGCCGTTCCTGCTGCTGGATCTCACCTTCCTCGGCGCCAACCTGCTGAAGGTCATGGAAGGCGGCTGGATGCCTCTGATGCTGGGCGCTGCCATGGTGACGGCGATGTATACCTGGCGCTGTGGGACGGCGGTGCTGGCGGCAAAGACCGCAAAGCTGCAAGTCCCGCTGGCTACTCTGGTCGGGATGTTGGAACGATCGCCGCCGCATCGCGCGTCCGGCACCGCCGTTTTCCTGACCGGCAACCCTGACCATGCGCCGACCGCGCTGCTGCACAATCTCAAGCACAACAAGGTGCTGCACGAGCGCAACGTCGTGCTGACAGTCGAATATGCCGAGACGCCGCGTGTCCCCGAGCAAGAGCGCGTTCGCATTGAGCCGCTGGGTGATGGCTTCCTTCGTGTCAAGCTGCGCTTCGGCTTCATGGACGTGCCGAATATCCCGGAAGCCCTCGCATTGGCACGTAAGGCGGGGTGGCAGTTCGAGATCATGTCGACCTCGTTCTATGTGTCGCGGCGCTCGCTCAGGATCGCTGCCCACTCGGAAATGCCGCGCTGGCAGGATCGCCTGTTCATCACGCTCGCCTCCGGCGCGAGCGATGCGACCGACTATTTCCGGATTCCGACTGGCCGTGTCGTGGAGATCGGCGCGCAGGTGGCGATTTAGGCTGCCTCAGGTCCGCTTTGGGTCGCAACTACCGCTTCGCCCTCAGAAGCGGACTTTTATGAGTACACCCCCTTAGCGCGCGGCGGCGCTACTTGTGCTCCAGGTGCCAGGCGCCGTCCCAGTCCGCGGGAGGCGGGCTTTGCCGGAAGCCCTCGACGCGCGCTTTCAAGGCCGCCGCCGGGCCATCGCCGGGCACCGCTTCAAGCGCGACGGCGAGGGCGCGCTCGGCGTCGTCCCAGCGCCGTTCCCGATAGGCCGCGAGACCTTCCGCATAATGCTGCCGCAGCAGCGTCTGCGCCGGCGTGAGCTCGTCCTTCCTGCCCATGATCTCGAACACGGTCTGCGGCTGGCTCTGGCCGACCACGACCAGCCGGTCGATCTCGCGCAGCTCGACGGTTGCCGTGCAAGCGGCGGCGGTCGCTTCCGAGATCAGGCTGCGGCTGCCATAGACCTTGTTGGCGCCTTCCAGCCGCGAAGCGAGGTTCACGGTGTCGCCGAGTACGGTGTAGCTCATCATGAATTCGGAGCCGATGCTGCCGACCAGCGCTTCGCCGGTGGCGATCCCGATGCGGATGTCGCAGTCGGTCGGGATCGCGCGGACCCCAAGCAGTTCGGGCAACTCCTTGCGCAGCTGTGCAACATGGCCAATCATGTCCAGCGCGGCGAGCACCGCGAGCTGCGTCTGCTCGGTCTCCTCGACGAAGGGCGCGCCCCAATAGGCCATGATGGCATCGCCGATATATTTGTCGATGATGCCGCGATGTGCGTGGACCGGCGCGGACATGGTCGAGAGATAGAGGTTCATGATCTTGACCAGCCCGCGCGGCGTCACGCCCTCGCTCAGGGTGGTAAAGCCCTTCATGTCGCAGAACATCACCGTCATGACGCGGCGCTGCCCTTCGGTGGCGGCGATCGCCGGCTGTTCGAGCAGGCCTTCGGCGATCCGCGGATTGATGTAGCGGCCGAAGGTTTCGCGGATGCGCTGGTTGTGGCGCAGCGTCTCGATCATGCGATTGAAGGCGGCCGAGAGCTGGCCGATCTCGTCCTGCGTCGTGATGGTGATGGTGCCGTCGAGACGGCCGGCCTCGACCTCGCGGGTGCCCTCCAGCAGCCGCATGACCGGGCGCGTGATCCCGCTGCCGACCAGCATCGCGAACACGAAGCCGAGCACGGCGGCGATCGCGGTGACGACGGCCGAGACGATGATGGCGCGCTGCTGGGAGCTCATCACGATCCTTGCGCTGCGGCCGACCTGGGTCAGCATGTCGGCGCGAATGCCTTCGATCCTGGTGTTGAATTCGTCGCGCAGCGCTTCCGCGCGGAGCATCGTCTTCCGCGCGTCGGCGAAGTCCTTGGCGTCGAGCTCATCGAGCAGCGCCTGGTTTTCCGTGTTCAGCCGGACGAGCAGGTCGTTGAGCGCATTGTCGATCCGGTCGTCGATGCGTCCAAGCGCGGCGTTGTCGGAGGGGGTAGATGGATCCTCGATGATCGCGTCGATCAACTTGCGTGCGGCATTGGCCTCCTGGGTGATCACCGGATTGATCGCATCGAAGGTTTTGCGCGCGGCGGCGTAGGTCTCGTCTTCCGCCGGCCCCTGCATCTTCGCCATCATCATCCGCCGCATCGCGAGCGAGCGTTCGAGCGAGCGGACATTGATACGGGCGAGATGGGCGTAGGCGGGAATGTAGCGATTGGTGAGCTCTCCGAGCAGATGGCCGACCCGGCTCGCCATCACCATCGACAACAGCGATGTGACCACCGCGAGGATGATCAGCCCCGCGGCGATGCCGACGATCTTCTGCCTGATCGATTTGCGAAACATGCCCTGCGCTTGGCGCCCCTGGTCGCGCCGTACAGCTAATAGAGTTCCTCCGCCCGCGGCGCAAGTTCACCCGTGCGCGCAGGCGCGAATTTTGCCAGATATTTCAACGCGATTGGGGCTGTCCAGTCCTCGTGCGAAAAATATTCCGCTTCCGTCGTCGGGCAAATCAGTGGCACGAATCCGGCCGTCTCAGTGCGCCCCGACGGCGCGCATCACCAGTGGAGGAGGATTCCACCCAGATAGTTGTCGATTGATCTGGTAGCTGACGAGCGGATCGGTCGGGTAACCGGCCGGTTCGAAGCCTCGTGACAAAGGCCGCCTTGGGCGGTCGAGCAATCCAGCGGGCCGTAATATGAGTGAAGTCTGAGCAGGCCTCGAAAGTGAAGATGCGGATGCCGACCCGCCTGAGATACGGGGAAGGCCGTGTGGATAGGGAAGCAATCGACGTGCGCACCTGTTTGATCCGCCGGGGTAGTGGACTCGGCACGCTGGAAGGGCGATGCGGGTAATCGGGGGAGACCCGCAGCGGGCGGAGGTCGCGTCTTCAACGTCGCAATTGGCGGCGGCCTGCAGCGGGAGTCGGACAGGGACGCGGTACCGTTGAAACCGGGTAATGCCGGCGGAGGGAAGGTCCCTGACTTCTGGTGTGCTTTCAAAGACGGTGAGGAAACAGGTGATTGGCGATGAGCCTCGAAACGCCTGAAAGGATCAGGACCCTTCAGAGAAAGCTCTATTGCAAGGCGAAGGCGGAGCCTGCCTACCGCTTCTATTTGCTCTACGACAAGATCTGCCGTGAGGACATTCTGCGCCACGCCTACGCGCTGGCCCGTGCCAATGCGGGTGCGCCTGGTGTTGACGGGGTGACCTTTGAGCAGATCGAGGCGTCGGGCGTGGAAGCATGGTTAGCGGGGCTGCGCGAGGACCTCGTTTCGAAGACGTACCGACCCGATCCGGTGCGGCGGGTGATGATCCCGAAGCCCGGGGGAGGCGAGCGCGCGCTCGGCATTCCCACGATCCGCTGTCGCGTCATTCAGACTGCCGCCAAACTCGTGTTGGAACCGATATTCGAAGCGGACTTCGAGGACAGTGCTTATGGCTATCGTCCGCGTCGCAGCGCGGTCGATGCGATCAAGGAAACGCACCGGCTGATTTGCCGGGGCTATACCGACGTGGTTGACGCCGATTTGTCGAAATATTTCGACACGATCCCGCATTCGGACCTCCTCAAATCGGTGGCCCGACGCATCGTTGACCGGCATGTGCTGTGGCTGATCAAGCTGTGGCTGCAAGCGCCGGTCGAGGAGCGGGACGGCAACGGGAAGCGGCGCATGAGTGGCGGCAAGAACAGCAAGCGCGGCACACCGCAAGGCGGTGTTGCAAGCCCGCTGCTCTCCGTCATCTATATGAACCGGTTCCTGAAGCATTGGCGATTGACCGGACGCGGCGAAGCCTTCCGCGCCCACATCGTCTCGTACGCCGACGACTTCGTCATCCTCAGCCGCGGCTATGCGCACGAGGCTCTGGCGTGGACGAAAGCGGTGATGACGAAACTCGGGCTGACGCTCAACGAGGCGAAAACCTCGGTGAAGGATGCCCGGCGCGAGAGCTTCGACTTCCTTGGTTATAGCTTCGGGCCGCATCGGTACCGGAAAGATGGCCATTGGTATCTGGGCGCGAGCCCGTCCAAGAAGAGTGTTCAGCGGCTCAAAGCCAAGGTGAGCGATATCCTGGTCCCCGGCAACACCGGGTGCTGGCTTGACGTGCGTGACCGGCTCAATCGCTTGTTGCGAGGCTGGAGCACGTACTTCGGCTACGGCACTCGGAAACCGGCGTACCGGACCGTCGATAACCATGTGTACGAACGGGTCCGCGGATTCCTGGTCCGACGTCACAAGGTGCCGTCGCGTGGCACCCGCCTCTTCCCGCGAGAGGCTGTGTTTGGCGCGCTCGGGGTCTTGCACCTCCGACGCGTCCACTTGGGACCGCCGCCGTGGGCCTTGCACTGAAGCCAGTCGGAAAGCCGGATGCGGTAGCTCCGCACGTCCGGTTTGATGAGCGAGGAAGGGAAACGGGGCGTTGCCGAATGGCCCAAGCTACCGCGCCCTTCCCCGACTCTACCCCGCCTGAGGGGCGCTTCGCGATCGTCACGAGTGTTGGGTCGAGATGCGGTGGACGCCGAAGTCACGGCTGACGAGCGTGGCAGATAGCGGACGGCGAAATCGTGCAGGCCTGACGCCCTAGTGGCAGGTGTCTCATCAGCAGGAGAGACAAATTCTCTCGCCGATGACGGTGACAACAAAGCCCAGTCTCGCCGGGGAGAGCACGTATAAGCCGTAACCCATCGCGCAGGGAAAGCCGGGATCGTTCCGGTTTCACCTGTGGTCCTACCTCCCGTGCTTTCCATTCGCACGGGACCCATGGGTGCGATCGGCACCCGGCTTTCCCTGCGCCCTCTGTTCGGAAGGAGGGTGGAAAGTTACGCAAGACTCGGACGGCTCACGTCGCGAGAACGCGAAGCCATATCTCCACGACTGTCATCGCCCGCGAAAGCGGGCGATCCAGTATTCCAGAGGCAGCAGTGATTGATCCGAGAGGCCGCAGCGTACTGGATACCCCGCATGCGCTGGGTATGACGGCGGGGCGGAGCGACGGATTGCTTCCGCCTTCGCCGAGGCTTCGGCGGACAAGTCGTCGCTTCAGCGCAAAATTGCTTTGCAATTTTGTCGCGAGCTCCTCGCAATGACTGTCATGGTCCCCTGGACCCGGCTTTCGCAGGGACGACCGCGAACGGCAGCGAAACCTTCGCGACTACCGCAGGCCTTCGTAGACCATCATGCCGCGCGCGATCGCGAGCTTTCGCAGGGCACGCGGCACCAGCCGTTCCGGAGGATGCAGATAGCGCCAGGAGGTGAGCACCAGATCGTGCAGCGTGGTGGTGTTATCTTCAAAGGGGGCGAGGAGCCCGGTGAGGCTCGCCGGCGTATGCACGCGGGCGGAGAAGGGGAGCAGCAGCAATTCGAGGTGCGCTCGCGCGCCGGTCGCGGTGGTTGCGGTAATGCCGGCGATGGCCGGCAGCGTCTCCTCGGCAACGCAGGTGATGATCTCTTCGATCTCGCCGCGGCTTTCGCTCGCGAACAGCGCGGAAAAGCTCCGGTCCTTGAGGTCGCAGCCCAGCAGGGCCGAGATCCGGGTGCCCGCGACACGGAAGGGATAGCCGGCCTCGCCGTCATAGGACAGCACGAAGATGTCGGCCAGCAGCTCGCGCACCGCGGACGGCTCGAACTCGCTCCGGTCAGGTGCGCGTGCATCGCCGCGTTTCGCATTCCAGTAAGCGAAGAATTCGCGGCTGGAGCTGTGTTTCATCTGAAGAACCTTGCCCGGCGCCCGTCTTGGCGGGACACATCTGTCCCGATTTCGTGCAGGCGCTTTCCCTTCTCTGTTGTGCAGGGAAGGCTGTGCAGCGTCCATGCCGCGGCCGCGTTTTCGGCGGCTTATCGGCATCTTTGCGTCGTTAACGTAAATTTAACTATATGCTTGGCGGTAGCCGGAACCCGACATAGGGTGCCCGCATTCCCGTTCGCGCCGATTGGCCCCAAGGGCCGGCGGCGTACGCATACAGGTGGCGTCAAACAGTTTGGTCGTCGCGCGGGGAGGGGTGGGGATGCGTTCCCGATCCCTCTCGGGCGCGAGAAGACCAGCAGAAACAGGGGAGGGTGTTCTCAGCGCCCTCCCTTTTGCTTTTGCCGCGCCTGCCGGCGTCGGCGCTGTGTCGCACCTCGGGACACCAGGTTGACCGATTTCGGGATTGTGCACTTGCACAGCGCGGCGAAAGCCGCCTATCTGGGATTCACCGCCGCTTTCGAGGTCGTCGATCCCTTGGACTCCCATCCCGAACCTCAGCTCGAGCAACCGCCGCCACCGGAAGCGCCGCGCGAGCCGATCCTGACGTTGCCGCCGGCGCTCACCGCTTACATCCTGTTGCTCGCGGTGATCCATTTGCGGGTCCTGCTGCCGCCGGAGATGGAAAACTGGACGATCGACGTCTTCGGCTTCATCCCCAAGCGCTACGATTCGACGCTGCTCGACATCACCTTTCCGGGCGGGGCGGGCGCCAAGGTCTGGACCTTCGTCACCTATTCGCTGCTGCACGCCAATCTCACCCATATCGGCTTCAACGTGCTGTGGCTGCTGCCGTTCGGCAGCGCGCTCGCGCGGCGTTTCGGCGCGCTGCGCTTCTTCGTGTTCATGGCCGTGACGGCGGCTGCCGGCGCGCTCGCGCATCTGTTGACCCACGAACATGCGATCGCGCCAATGATCGGTGCATCGGCGTCGGTGTCGGGGACGATGGCGGCGGCGATCCGCTTTGCCTTCGTGAAGGGCAGCTTCCTCTCGTTCAGCCGGGGCGACGCCGAGGCGGCCGCCAAGGTGCCGGCGCTGTCGTTGTCGCGGGCGCTGCGCGACGGCCGCGTGCTGGGCTTCCTGGCGGTCTGGTTCGGCGTCAACATCGTGTTCGGCGTCGGCTCGATCGCGGTCGGCGGCGACGACGTCAGCGTCGCCTGGCAGGCCCATATCGGCGGCTTCCTTGCCGGGCTGGTGCTGTTCTCACTGTTCGATCCGGTCCCGCGCACCCAAGGCGATGCTGCAGATGCGTCATCGGCGGACCAGTCGGGGCGCGTCTGATCGCCGCTTGCGGCTCGGGTCGAATTCATCCATCATCTTTGCAACGCAAGATGAAGCGGGCTGACAAATGCAGCGCCGCTGTTGACCGCGCCCCGGAACCGAAATCGGCGCGGAACTGTTGATTGAAGGCTCTGGCGAACAGATCGATCCCCGCTCAAGGGGAGACGAACGGATGCAGGGAGGCGACAATGACGGTACGTTCCATTCTCGATGCAAAAGGCCATCAGATCGTCAGCGTCGAGCCGGGCGCGAAGCTGACGGCTGCGATCAAGCTGCTCGGCGAACGCAAGATCGGCGCTGTGCTGGTGATGGATCAGGGCCGGATGGAGGGCATCCTGTCGGAGCGCGACATCGTGCGTGTGCTCGGTCAGCGCGGCGCGGGCGTGCTGGAGGAGCCGGTGAGCGCGGTGATGACGAAGAAGGTCGTCAGCTGCCTGCAGTCCGACACCGTCGCCGGGATCATGGAGATGATGACGACGGGCAAGTTCCGCCATCTGCCGGTGCTCGAGGACGGCAGGGTGGTCGGGCTGATCTCGATCGGCGACATCGTCAAGCGGCGCGTGCAGGAATACGAGCACGAGCAGGAGGCGTTGCGCGACTACATCAAGACGGCTTGAAGCGCTATTTGCCCGCGGTGCCGGCGCCGGTCGACGGCGGCACCAGGATGTCGATCGCTTCCTCGATCGCGCCGATGGCGCGCTCGGCGGCGCGGATGCCGTGCGCGATCAGGTCGTCGGCGCGGTGGAAGTCGAACCAGCCGATCTGGCCGACCCGCGGCGAGATCAGCATGTCGGGCGGATCGCCGGCGAGGCGCGCCCGGGTGATGCGGTCCTGCATGATGTTGAAGGCGTCGACCATGACGCTGGAGATGCCCGGCCGGCTCGCGCTGCCGAAGAATTCGCGCTTCACGGTGCGTTCGGCCGAGAAGAAGCGCCCGAAGCGGCGCTTCGGCGGCTCGGGCTCGAGCGCCGGCTCGGCGGTCACCGCCACCGTCATCTCGGGTGCGGCGGACTGACCGTGATTGTAGATCGTGGTCGAGTGCGCGAACACGTCGCTGGAGAGGTTGGCTGCGATCACGATCTCGGCGCCGAGCGCACGCGCGGCCGACACCGGCACCGGGTTGACCAGCGCGCCGTCGACCAGCCAGCGATCGCCGATCAGGACGGGAGCGAAGATGCCGGGCAGGGCGTAGGAGGCGCGCATGGCGTCGACCACGCGGCCGTGGGTCAGCCAGATCTCGTGGCCGGTGCGCACTTCGGTCGCGACGCTGGCGAACTTGACCGGGAGGTCCTCGATCGCGGACTGCCCCAGCGCCGCCTCGAGTTCGGCGGCAAGCTTGCTGCCGCCGATCAGGCCGGAGCCGCTGAGGCGGATGTCGAGGTAGCCGAGGACGCTGCGCGGCTGCAGGCCGCGAGCCCATTGCTCAAGCGTCTCGATATGACCGGCGGCATAGGCGCCGCCGACCACGGCGCCGATCGAGGTGCCGACCACCACATTGGGGACGATGCCGTGGGCGAGCAGGGTCTTGACGATACCGATATGGGCAAAGCCCCGGGCGGCCCCGCCGCCGAGGGCAAGCCCGATCACAGGACGGCGAACCGTTCCCAGTCCGACCTTGTCGGGGCCGTCGGAGCTCTTGTGGCCTCGGCCCATCCAGCTGTCCAACACGACACATCTCCTGCCGGCGCGAGCTTATGCCTCGCGGCGCCGCTTCGCCAGAATCGTCCACATGCATGGTTTATGTCCAGCCAGCTCGGCCTAGGCAGGAATTGTGACTGGACCACGACGCTAGGACTAACATCGGCTTGATCGATCTGTTCCAAATGGGGATCAAGGCCTCCGGGCCGCCGCCAAGGCTTGAATTTGCCGCGTTTTCGTTGAAAAGCATGGCGATGACTTCGTGGGGTAATGGCATCGGCGGACGCGGGCGGGGCAGGCGGCTCCTTCCGGTGATCGCGCTTGCGGCTATCTTGATCGCCCTGCTCCCCGATTTCGCGTCGGCCCAATTGTTCAGCGATCGGCCGCCGCCGATCCCGCCGGCCTCGGTCCCGGAGGCCCCTTCCGGCCCGGCGCTCAATCTGGCGCCACCTTCGGGAGCCGGTTCAGGGCCCACCCTGCCGTCGCCGCTCACCCAGCCGACCATCGTCCAGCCATCGATTGCGACCATGCCGCCCGTGGCGCCGCCGCCGGGCATCTCGACCGCGGGGCAGGCGGTGCTCGCGTTGACGGCGCGGTACGGCAAGGACATGCCGGTCATCAACGGCGGGCTGGTGTGGCGGGTGTTCGCCGACAAGCCGGACGAGAACGGGACCTTCAAGCTGGTCCGCGAGGAGCGCGGCGCGACGCCGAACATCGTGCTGCCGCCGGGCAACTATGTCGTGCATGTCGCGCTCGGTCTCGTCAGCGCGGTCCGTGCCGTCAGCCTCAAGTCGGAGACCGACCGCGAGTCCTTCGTGCTGCCGGCTGGAGGCCTGCGGATCGAGGGCCGGGTCGGCACCAGCAAGATCCCGGCCAACCAGATTTCGTTCGCGATCTACAAGGGCAGCCAGTTCGACGGTTCGGATCGCAATCCGCTGATCCCCAACGTCGCCGCCGGCGACGTCGCGCTGTTGCCGGAGGGGACCTACTACATCGTCTCCAACTACGGCGACGCCAACTCGGTGGTGCGCTCCGATATCCGCGTCCAGGCCGGCAAGCTGACCGACGTGACCGTCACACATCGCGCCGCGGTCATCACCCTTAAGCTCGTCAGCGAGAAGGGCGGCGAAGCTCTTGCCAACACCGCTTGGTCGGTGATCACCCCGGGTGGCGACGTGATCAAGGAATCGATCGGCGCTTTCCCGCGCGTGGTGCTCTCCGAGGGCGAGTATCGTGCGATTGCCAAGAACGAAGGCAAGGTGTTCGAGCGTCCCTTCAACGTCGTCAACGGCGTCGATGGCGAGGTGGAGGTCATCGCGCGCTAACGCGGGGCGCAGCTTGCATTTCATGCGACTGTCATAGTCTCTAACGCCGACTAACCATCGCGCGACTTAAAACTGTCATAATCGCCCGGGCGGTGCGCCGCTTCCGCATTTTTTTACATGGCGTTAAGCGCGGATGAATTGGATGCCGGCGGGGACAAGCGTTTGCGTGAACGGGGCGTGCCATGGTCGTGGCCAACAAGAAATCAGCAAAGACATCGGCCAAATTCAACACCGAGATGTTCGCCGACGTCCCGGTTCTGCAGCGCAAGTGGCAGGCGGCCGTCCGTCCGGGCGAGAAGCTGCCGCATTATGAAGACGTGATGCTTGGCAGCCTCGGCCGGCTCGCAGATCACATCGTGCTGCTGCGTAACGACGATGGCGTGCTGCGCGTCTCCCACCCCGGCCGGTACATCCAGGCGTGGCTGAACGACGACCGCTGGGACATCCCCTTGAGTGCGCTGCCGCCGGACTGTGCGACCGCTTTGGCCGAAGCCGCGGCGAACGCACGCGAGAACAGTCGCCCCTATCTCGCATCGGCGCATTGCGTGCGCGACGGTCTGGTGCGGACCTATGACGTGCTGGCGCTGCCGACGCGGTCGCGCTGGGGCGGCATGCTGGTCGGCGTCTACGTCAATGAGCGCAATGCGCAGTACAATCTGCTGGACACGATTTTCTCTGCCACCGATGAGGGCGTGCTGTCGCTTGCCGCGATCCGCAACGCGTACGGCGAACCAGCCGACTTCCAGGTCGTGCATCTCAACCAGGGCGCCGCAAGGCTCTTGATGCAGCCGGCGACCGATCTGCTATGGCGCCGGCTTTCCGCTGGCGGCAATCCGCTTGCCGCGCCGGAGGTGATCGGACGGCTCCGCGCGTTCGTCGCAGGGGGCCACGGTGGGCAGTTCGAGATCGACAGCGGCGACCGGTGCGTTCGGCTCGGCGTCACGGCGTTCGGCGACATGCTGTCGCTGACGGTCTCCGATGTCACGGCGCTGAAGCGGCGCGAGGTTTCATTCCGCTTGTTGTTCGAGAACAACCCGATGCCGATGTGGGTGTTCGACGCCGACAAGATGGAATTCCTGAGCGTCAATGACGCGGCTGTTCAGCACTATGGATACAGCCGCGAGAAATTCCTCCGCATGACGCTGCGCGAGATCTGGCCGGAGGACGAGTGGGCCGTCCACAGCGAAGCGTTGCGCGAGGTCGGCGATGTCTATCAATCCAACCGCGACTGGCGCCACATCAAGGCCGACGGCAGCGAGATTCATGTGCTGACGTTCGGACGCAAGGTCACATTCGATGGCCGCGATGGCTATCTGGTCGCGATCGTCGACATCACGGAACGCCGCGCCGCCGAGGCACGGATCGCTCACATGGCGCACCATGATGGACTCACAAACCTGCCGAACCGCGACTTCTACCAGGAGCGCCTGCGCGAGGCGTTGGAGCGCAGCCGCTCAGGCAACCGGCGCGTCGCGGTGATGTGCGTCGACCTCGACCTGTTCAAGAACGTCAACGACTCCTTCGGTCACCCGATGGGCGACCGGCTGCTCAAGCTGGTGGCGGAGCGGCTGAGATCGGAGGTGCACGGTGACAACATGGCTGCGCGTCTCGGCGGCGACGAGTTCGCGATCGTGCTCGGCGCCGACGTTTCGCCGAATGATGCGAGCGCATTTGCCGAAGGATTGATCGAGGTCCTGAGCGCGCCCTACGACATCGACGGGCTCGAGGTGGTGGTCGGCGCCAGCATCGGGATCGCGCTTTCGCCGGGCGACGGCACGACGTCGGAAGAATTGATGCGCAACGCCGACATGGCGCTGTATCGCGCCAAGTCCGAGGGGGGCGGCGTGCACCATTTCTTCGAACCCGAGATGGACTTGCAGGCGCAGAAGCGCCGCGACATGGAGCGCGATCTGCGCGCCGCCTTCGCTAACGGCGAGTTCGAGCTGCATTACCAGCCGCTGGTCGATATCGCGGCCGACCGCATCAGCGGCTTCGAGTCGCTGCTGCGGTGGCGGCACCCGCAGAAGGGGATGGTCTCGCCGGCGGAGTTCATCCCGGTCGCGGAAGACATCGGCCTGATTGTCGCGCTCGGCGAATGGGTGTTGCGCGAGGCCTGCTCGGAAGCGACGAAGTGGCCGGCCGATGTCAAGGTTGCCGTCAACCTGTCGCCGGTGCAGTTCCGCAGCCGCAATCTCGTCCAGGCCGTCATCTCGGCGCTCGCGCATTCCGGCCTGTCGGCACGGCGGCTTGAGCTCGAGATCACCGAGTCGGTATTCCTGGCAGAAACCGAAGCCAACCTCGCGATCCTCCACCAGTTGCGCGAGCTCGGCGTCAGCATCTCGATGGACGATTTCGGCACCGGATATTCCAGCCTGAGCTATCTGCGCAGCTTCCCGTTCGACAAGATCAAGATCGACCGCTCGTTCGTGAAGGACCTCGCTCGGCGCTCCGATTGCCTGGCGATCGTGCGCGCGATCTCGGGGCTCGGCCGCAGCCTCAAGATCACCACGACCGCGGAAGGTGTCGAAACCATCGATCAGCTCGACTGGCTGCGCGCGGAAGGCTGTAACGAGGTGCAGGGCTTCCTGTTCAGCGCCGCCAGGCCGGCGAGCGAGATCGGGGCGTTGCTGACCGGCTTTGCCGAGCGCGCGTCGAGGGCGGCGTAGCAAGTTTTTGGGTCGTTATTCCCGGGGTGTCCCGGGTATCCATCCTTCAAGGACTCTTGTTTGATGGATTGCCGGGTCAAGCTCGGCAATGACACCGCGTATGCAAACCTCAGAATCGCGTGACGATGTCCGACAGCGCGGGGCGCGGGCGGTCCTCGCTCGGCTTGGTCGGCTTGCCGATATGGATCAGGCCGGCGAGCTTTTCGTCGGGCTTCAGGCCAAGACCGTCGAGCACGTCGCGGTCGAAGACGAACCAGCCGGTCAACCAGCAGGCGCCGTAGCCGAGCGCGGTCGCCGCGGTGACGATGTTCATCGCGCTCGCGCCCGCCGACAGTTCCTGCTCCCACGGCGGCACCTTCGGGTGCGGCTTGGTGAAGCTCACGATCCCGATCACCAGCGGCGCATCAGTCAGGCGCTTCTTCTCGATCTCGATGTCGGAGGCAGGCGCGCCGGGATTCTTCTTGGCGAAAACCTTGGCGATCACGTCGCCGGCGCGCACGCGGGCATCGCCCTCGAACACGATGAAACGCCAGGGCGCGAGCTTGCCGTGGTCGGGAACGCGCGCGCCGATCGTCAGGATGGTCTCGAGCTCGGCGGGTGAGGGGCCGGGCCCGGTCATCTCGCGAGGCTTGATCGAGCGGCGGGTCTTCAGGAGTTCGATGGCATCGGGCACGGACATGTCCTTCAAGTGAAGTCGTGCCCCCAAGATGGGGACACGACCAGGCCGATGAAAGTCAATTTAGACCGATTGTGAAGATCACGCCGCCGATTGCGCCCGCCTGACGTCCGGCGGGGTCGCCTCGTCCACCAAGGCGGCGATCGCCTCGTTCGTCGGCATCACGGTCTGCCGCTCGCTGCCGAGGCGGCGGACCGAGACCGAATGCGTCTCGGCCTCCTTCTTGCCGACGACGAGCAAGGCCGGGATCTTGGCCAGCGAATGCTCGCGGACCTTGTAGTTGATCTTCTCGTTGCGCAGGTCGATCTCGACGCGCAGGCCGGCGCGGCGCGCCGCCGCCGCCACCACCTTGGCGTAGTCGTCGCCCTCGGAGGTGATGGTCGTGACCACCACTTGCGTCGGCGCGAGCCAGAGCGGGAAGTTGCCGGCATAGTGCTCGATCAGGATGCCGATGAAGCGCTCCATCGAGCCGCAGATCGCGCGGTGTACCATGACCGGCACCTTCTTGGAGCCGTCATGATCGATGTAGAACGCGCCGAACCGCTCCGGCAGGTTGAAGTCGACCTGGGTCGTGCCGCACTGCCAGTCGCGGCCGATGGCGTCGCGCAGCACATATTCGAACTTCGGCCCGTAGAACGCGCCTTCGCCCGGATTGATCTCGGTCTTGATATTGTTGTTCTTCGCCTGGATTTCCCGCAAGACCGTCGCCATCACCCGCTCGGCATGCTCCCACATCTCGTCGGTGCCGACGCGTTTTTCGGGCCGGGTCGAGAGTTTGACCGTGAGCTCACCGGTGAAGCCGAAATCGGCGTAGGTCGACAGGATCAGGTCGTTGATCTTCAGGCACTCGTCGGCGAGCTGCTGTTCGGTGCAGAACACGTGCGCGTCGTCCTGGGTGAAGCCGCGCACGCGCATCAAGCCGTGCATGGCGCCCGACGGCTCGTAGCGATGCACGACGCCGAATTCAGCAAGACGCAAGGGCAGGTCACGGTAGCTCTTCAGCCCGTGCTTGAAAATCTGCACGTGGCCCGGGCAGTTCATCGGCTTCAGCGCGAACCAGCGCTTGTCCTCGGCCTCGTCGCCGGCCGACTGCGCCGCGAACATGTTCTCGCGATACCAATCCCAGTGACCGGAGGTCTCCCACAGTACCTTGTCGAGGATCTGCGGCGCATTGACCTCGTTGTAATCTCCGGTCAGCCGCCGCCGCATATAGGCGATCAGCTGCTGGAAGATGGTCCAGCCCTTGGGGTGCCAGAACACGACGCCCGGGCCTTCCTCCTGGAAGTGGAACAGGTCGAGCTCGCGGCCGAGCTTGCGATGGTCGCGCTTCTCGGCTTCCTCGATCTGCTTGAGATAGGCGTCGAGGTCCTCCTGCTTGGCGAAGGCCGTACCGTAGATGCGCGTCAGCATCGGATTGTTGGAATCGCCGCGCCAGTAGGCGCCCGCGACCTTCATCAGCTTGAACGCGTTGCCGACCTTGCCGGTCGAGGTCATGTGCGGACCGCGGCAGAGATCGAACCAGTCGCCCTGGAAATAGATCTTGATCGGCTCGTTGCCGGGAATGGCGTCGACCAGCTCGACCTTGAAGGCCTCGCCCTTGTCGCGGAACACCTGCTTGGTCTTCTCGCGATCCCAGACTTGCTTGGTGAACGGCTGGTCGCGCGCGATGATCTCCCGCATCCGCTTCTCGATCGCGGCAAAATCTTCCGGTGTGAACGGCTCGTTGCGGAAGAAGTCGTAGTAGAAGCCGTTCTCGATCACCGGGCCGATCGTGACCTGGGTGCCCGGCCACAGCGATTGCACGGCTTCGGCCAGCACATGCGCGGCATCGTGCCGGATCAGCTCCAGCGCGCGGGGATCGTCGCGGCTAATCAGCTCGATCTTCGCGTCCGCTTCGATCGGATCGTTGAGGTCGGCAAGCGTTCCGTCGAGCGCCATCGCGACGGTGCGCTTGGCGAGCGAGGGCGAGATGCCCTTGGCGATGTCGAGGCCGGTGGTGCCCTTGGCGAATTCGCGCCTCGCTCCATCGGGGAAAGTGAGGGCGATCTTGTGCACTGGTTCGGCGGGCTTGAGGTTCGAGAGGCTGTACTGGAATCCGGATTCGGACTTGGGCGTGTCTGCCATTGAAGTCTCCTGTGGCTCACTCCTGCGAACGAGCGCAGGTAAGCGGAAAGCAGCGGTATAGCAGGGGATTTGGCGTCTGCAATCGGGCAATATCAAGAAAATCCGCATCTCAGCATTGTCGCAGGGATGAAGCGAGGTCGCGGCATTGCCGCGCAGGAAAGATCTTCCCCAGCATCGCATGCGACCGAACGTTGCGACCGCGCCGCGCCTCGTTTAACGTCGAAATTCAATTTCCACCGCGCAATCCAGCATATTTCATGCTTATCCAAATCCTGTTCCTTGTAGCCTCGCTGTCGATTGCCGGTGCATTGCGGGCGGAAGAAACGCCGGCCGAGAAGGCCGGCTATGCGCCGAAGCTCACGATCTATCTGGCCAAGGGTCCGGCGAACGCATGCGGTGCCGGCTGCGACCGCTGGATTGCCATCGAAGGCGAGATCGATCGGGATGCGGCCGCGCGCGTCCGCCGTTTCCTCGCCGGCGTCAAGGACATGCAGCGTCCGATCTACCTGCATTCGCCCGGGGGCAATGTGGAACAATCCTATGCCATCGCGCGATTGTTGCGCGCCCGCAAGGCGACCGCCCGGGTCGGCCGGACGATCGTGCCGGCGTGCAGCGGTAAGCAGGTCGATGCCGAGTGCCTGAAGATCAAGGCTGCGCGCGGCGAGGTCGAGGCCGAGCTCACCACCCGCAATGCGATGTGCAATTCAGCCTGCGCCTACGTATTCCTGGGCGCGACGACCCGCGAGGTGGCGCCCGATGCGGCGATGGCGGTGCATAGTTCGCGGCTGACATTCGTGATCCATGGGCATCCGCCGCCGCAGGCGGTCGCGGAATACAGGCAGCGGCAGATGGTGTCCGCCGATCGCGATCGCGCGGCATTCGTCGCGGCGATGGGAATCAAGCGCGAGTTCAACGATCTGATCAGGACGGTGAAATTCGAGAACGTGCACGCGCTGACGCGCGCAGAGCTCTATCGTTTCGGGATCGACACGCGGCCGCGGCCCGAAACGCTGTGGACGCTGGAGAAGGACGTGCGCCCCTATATCCGCAAGATCGCGCTGGAGAAGAAGCGCGACGGCGCCGCGTTCCGGCTGATGGAGTGGCGGCTGTTCTGCGAGCACAAGGATCGCGCGCGGCTGATGTACGTGCGGGAAGTCGACGAGACTGCTGCTGGCAAGAGGACGGTGGTGATGACGGCGGGCGCCGACCAGTCCGTGACATTCGGGAAATCTCCGGCGCGGATCGGCAAATATGAGGTCTGGAGCGATGCGATCGCGCCCGATGCGCTGAAGGCGGTGCTGGCGGCCCCGCATCTGCAAGTTGGTGAAACGGCGTCGACGCCCGATGGCAAGGCGGATCTCACGACGTTCGATATCGACACGACCGGCCTGGAGCCGGCCTGGATGCAGCTTCAGGCGTCTTGTCCGGCGGTGACAACCACTGCCAAGCCAGCGAGGCGGTTGCCGGCAGCGGCGTCGCCGAACGTCAACGCAGCGCCTCCAATATCGCCGTCGCCATGAGCGCAAGGGGCTCAATCGATCACGGGCCATGCATTTAGATGCAGTTGCATTGAAATCGTCATCTGCTAATAACGCGGCGTGAAACGCTTCGCCCCGACCGCATTGATGCTCGGAAATCTCGTCACCGGCTGCTCGGTGCTGGCGCCGGCGGGCATGCTGGCAGACTTGTCCGAGGGCCTCGGTGTCACGATCCGCGCAGCGGGTCTGCTGATCACCTTCGGCGCGATCGTGCTGTGCGTGGGCTCGCCGGTGACGGCGTGGCTGACCAGCCGGATCGAACGGCGCGTGCTGCTGACGACGACGGTGCTGGTCCTCGCGCTGACCAATGCGGCGTCCGCGATTGCGCCTGACTATGACAGTCTGCTGATCATCCGCCTGGTGATGCTCGCGGTCGGCGTGCTCTATACGCCGCAGGCGGCGGGCACCGCGGCGCTGATCGTGCCTGCGGAGAAACGCGGCAGCACGATCGCCTATGTCTTCCTCGGCTGGTCGCTCGCGGCCGCAATCGGGCTGCCGCTGATCACCTTCATCGCAAGCCGCTACGGTTTCCGTGCAACCTATGGCGCGATCGCGCTGACGGGGCTCGCGAGCTTCGTGTTCCTGTGGTGGCGCTTGCCCGGCGGATTGCGCGGCGCGCCGGTCGACTTGAGAACCTGGGTCGATCTCGGCCGCAACCCGATGATCGTCCTGCTGCTCTCGATCACGACGCTGCAGATGTCCGGCCAGTTCGTGGTCTTCACCTTCATGGGGCCGCTGCTGGCCAAACTCACCGGCGCAAGCCCCGATGCCATTGGGATCGTGTTCGCGCTCTACGGGATCTGCGGGTTCATCGGTATCGTCGTGGCGACGCGCGTCGTGGATTCCTGGGGTGCGTGGAAGACCTCGCTGCTGTTCACCGGGCTGCTGCTCGCCGGCGTCGCCGGCTGGGCGCTGAGCGCCGGTGCCTATGCGCTGATGGCCGGCTCGGTGGCGCTGTGGGGGCTCGGCTTTGCGTCGACCAATTCGATGCAGCAGGTGCGCCTGGTGGGCGCGGCGCCGGCGCTCGCGTCGGCGTCGGTCTCGCTCAACACCTCGGTGCTCTATATCGGTCAGGCCATCGGCTCCGCGATCGGCGGACTGCTGTTTGCGCGCGAGTGGCTCCACAGCGCCGGCTATGTCGCGACCGCCTTCGTGGCGGTGGCGTTTGCGGTGGTGATCGTCACGCGGCCGCGCCGGGCCGCCGCTCATGCCGCTGCGGCCGAGTGAGTCCAAGCGTCGGTTCTGATTGAATCGGAGCCGCTCGAAAGCGCCCCAGTCGGCGATCCGCGTCAGGATCGCCTTGAAGTTCACGCCAAGGAGAACGAGACCGCGGTGCGTGGGACGCCGACGTCAACGGCTCGCGGATGCCGGGGCGCTCGCCATGCGCGTCAGCGCCGGCGTCGCGGCCATCTTGCTGAGCACTTGCTTGATCGGGAACTCGGTCCAGGCCTGCGTCACGTAGCTTCGGTGGGTGATGCCGTCGCGGGTCTGCACGAACACCACGCTCCCTGGACGCAGCGGCCCCTCCATGCTTTCGCTGACCGGAATGCCCTTGTCGCGCAGCATCGACATCAGCTCGCGGTCGTGCGGCTTGGTGTAGTGGGTATAGGAGGAGATGAAGAAGCCGGTGCGGTTCTTCTCGATCCAGGACGCAAACTTGTCGAGCTCGCCGTAGACGGCGTCGAGCAGCAGCACGCCGCGGACGCGACCGGTGGCGCCGCCGACCTCGAGGCTCCAGGCCGTCGGCAGGAAGCCGCCGCTGTAGCCGATGATCACGACCGGCATGTTGGCAAACACCTGCTCGGACTTCGGGTCGCCGTAGAGGCGGGCGAGGTGGTGCGCGGACTCGTCGAGGAACCGCTTGAAGCCGCCCGGCTGCCAGAACTTGCCGGCGCTGGAGTCGGCAGCATCCACGGCCATTTGTGGCGCAAGGAGCACCGCGTTGGCCCCGGAGTCGGTGATCTGCTGCGGCACGAGCTGGCGGTCGCGCACGTCGCGCTCCAGCGTCGCGCCGTTGCCGTGGAAGAACACCACGATCACGCCGGGCTTGTTGGCGTCGAAGGTCTCCGGCACGTGCACCAGCACGCGGTTGTCGTTGTAGGTTTCGTTTTGCCAGTAGACGCGGCCGCTGAGGCTGCGGTGGCCGCGGCGGTCGCCGCTGCCGACGTTGAGGAACGGCGCGTCGGTGCGCGGGTTGTTGCCGAAATAGGGGAAAGCCGAGGACTTCATGCTGACCAGCGTGGTCAGCTTCTCGCGCTCGGTCGGACGCGGCAGCGTCAGTGTCGGCGAGATCGAGGCGACGCGGACGGGCGGTAGCGCCGGTTTCTGCGGAACCTGGGCCGGTACGGGAGCGGCGGCCGCGGTCCGCTGGTAGGGAACGAAGCTTTCCTTCTCGGTCGGGAAACGATCCTTGAATTGCGGTGCCGGGAAGCGATCCTCGAACGTGTCGCCGGTTGCCTGCGTGTTGGCGGCCAGCATGTCGGCGTTCGGCGCCTTGCCGCACTGCGCGAGGAGCAGCGCAAACGGGATGAGGATCAAGGCCGCCGCGATCCGGGTGCTGCGGGGCGACCGCGCATGACGCGTCGCGCAGGCTGGCATCACCCGGCACGCACGATCACGTTTGTCGAATTTCGGCTGCGCCCCGACCATCCCATCCGTTGCCCCGACCCCACCGGCAAACGACGTATTTGAGCTTGTCGGTGTTTAGGTCCCGTTAAGCTTCCGGAGCATTTCCCCACATCCGGAAGCCGTGATGAGACCATCCAATCGTGTCTTGATTGTGGGAGGGCCTCCCGCTTCCGGATTCCGGCAGTTACCCGGTCATGGCAAGTTTGATCTAAGGGTGCTAAAGTACCGTTTTGATATTTCAGTTTAAGCCATTGTTAACGCTGCTTGAATTGCATGGCGCGAACCTGCAGCATGGCGGCGCTCAGGCGGGCGGCGGCTTGAAGGTACGGTCGAGATGGCGGCATTACCCACGGGAAGCGCGGCACTGCGCGGCCCGCTTCCCGGCACTGGGTCGACCGTTTCGGTTCTGACGGCGACCGCAATCGTCGTGGCCGACATGGTGGGCGTCGGCGTGTTCACCAGCCTCGGCTTCCAGGTCAAGGACATCCCATCCGGTTTCTCGATCCTCCTGTTGTGGACCGTCGGCGGCATCGTCGCGCTTTGCGGCGTGTTTTCCTATGGCGAGCTCGGCGCCATGTTCCCGCGCTCGAGCGGCGAATACAATTTCCTGGGCCGCACCTATCACCCGGCGTTCGGTTTTCTCGCCGGCTGGGTATCGGCGACCGTCGGCTTTGCCGCGCCGGTTGCGCTGGCGGCGATGGCGTTCGGGGAGTATGGCCGCGCGATCCTGCCGGACGCGCCGCCGTTGGCGCTTGCCATCGGCGTGGTGTGGCTGGTGTCGATCGTGCAACTTACCGGGGTGAAGCATTCCTCGACGTTCCAGCTGATCGCGACCGTTCTGAAAGTGGTGCTGATCACGGCCTTCCTGGTCACCGGCTTCGTGATCGCAACACCGCAACCGGTGTCGTTTGCGCCGTCGTCGGCCGATCCAGCCTATGTGCTGAGCGCGCCGTTCGCCATCAGCCTGGTGTTCGTGATGTACTCGTTCTCGGGCTGGAACGCTGCGACCTACATCATCGGCGAGATGCGGTTCCCGGAGCGCAACCTGCCGCGCGCGATGTTATCAGGTACGCTGATCGTGCTGGTGCTCTATGTCGCGCTCAACGCGGTGTTTCTGCACACTGCGCCGATCGGCAAGCTCGGCGGCCAGCTCGACGTCGCCCGCATCTCCGGCAGCTACATCTTCGGCGAGATCGGCGGCCGCGTCGTCGGCGCGATGATCTGCGTCGGGCTGATCTCTTCGATCAGCGCGATGATGTGGATCGGCCCGCGCGTGACGATGACGATGGGGGAGGACATCCCGGCGCTGCGGGTGTTCGCGCGCCGGTCGAGCCGCGGCGCGCCGGCCTATGCCATCCTGTTCCAGCTTGCCGTGGCGAGCCTGATGCTGCTGACGCGCAGCTTCGAGGCGGTGCTCGACTTCATCCAGTTCGCGCTTCTGTTCTGCTCGTTCTTCGCAGTCGCCGGTGTAATCAAGCTGCGCATCACGCACCCCGGACTGCCGCGTCCCTACCGGGCCTGGGGATACCCGATCACGCCGCTGGTTTTCCTGCTCGTGACCGGCTTCATGATGTATTATCTGCTGACGCAGCGCCCGCTGCAGTCGGCACTTGGTATCTTGATCATGATTTCGGGCCTTTTGATCTACGCGATCTTCCGCAAGCGAGCCGATCGTCCCGCGACCGAGCGCTCGGGCCGCGAATGAAAATGCTGTTCTCCGTGAGGCTGTTGACGCTGGCTGCGGCCTTGCTGCTCGTTGCGCCTTCGGTGCGTGCCGCGGACGTGACGGCGGACGATACCGCGCGCTTCCTCGCCGGCATGCAGCCGTCGGCCGGTTCGCCATTGATGCCGCTGACCAGGGATCCCGCGTGGCAGCGCCACGCCAAGTTCTTCGATGGGGCGTTTGCCCAGCTCGAACAGCGGCAATTGTCGAAGATCCGCGCATGGTCGGACGTCAACCTCGCCGCGCCGAAGCCGACCATGTTCTACATGTTCTCGGGCCCGGACTTCCTCTATGCCAACGCGTTCTACGCCAAGGCGACGACCTATGTGCTGAGTGCGCTGGAGCCGCCCGGCGCGGTGCCCGACCTGACCCGGCTGCCGCCGGGCGGAGTCGGTACGGCGCTCTACAATGTCGAGCGCTCGCTCGGATCGGTCCTGAGCTTCTCTTTCTTCATCACCAAGCAGATGAAGACCGACCTGCACGCCGGTGAGCTCGGCGGCACCTTGCCGATCCTCTATGTGTTCCTCGCGCGCTCGGGCAAGACGATCCGCGACGTCAAGCCGGTCACGATCGACGAAGCCGGGACGCTCAGCGTGGGCCCCGCTGGGCCGGCGCGGAACGTCGTGCATGGCGTTCGGATCACCTTTGCGGGCTCGGACGGCATCCAGAAGACGCTGTATTATTTCTCGACCGATCTCTCCAATTCGGGTGTGAAGGCGAGCGGTTTCCTGAAATTCTGCGCGACATTCGCGCCCGGCAACAGCCTGATCAAGAGCGCGTCGTACCTGATGTACGCCGGCAATTTCTCCACGGTGCGCAACTTCATCCTGGCCAACAGCGCGACAATCATCCAGGACGATTCCGGAATCCCGCTCGCCTATTACAATCCGAAGCGGTGGCGCTTCTTCCCGTTCGGCCGCTATCTCGGTCCGATCGAGAAGTTTCCCGGCCGTTTCCAGGAATCCTATGCGGAGCTGTTCAGCCGCGCGCAGCCGATCGATTTCGGCATCGGCTATCGTTGGCGCCCGCACGAGTCCAATCTGCTGCTGTCAGTGAAACTGCCCGATGACGGCACGGGCGGCACGGCGGAGGCGACGCCGCCGGTCGAAGAGCTACCGCCGCCAAAGCCGCGGCCGCGCAGACCGCGGGCCGTGGCGCCGCTGCCACCGCCGCAGGATTTTTTCTGGTTCTGGCGCTAAAGCGCAATCCGATCGGAATCAATCAGCGTCTCATCATCGCACTTTAACGCGTTGATTGAGCGTGATCTTCGTGCAGGCACTCGGTGCGTCACCACCTCACGCTCTGGCTCGGCACAATGAATGCCGTCGTATTCTGGGTGTGAGGCTTGTGGGTGAAGTAGCCGTAGGCGGCACCGATCAGAACGAGCAAGGCGAGGACGGCCAGCAAATCGATCTGCCGAGGATCATGGCCGTTGTGGCTGATTTTCCAGCGCATTGTTGTTTCCTCCCCAAAAGGGGGCGAAGAGACAATGCGGCAACTCTGCGACAGTTCCATGAGCCGGCAGTTCCATGGGGCGGCAATGCGTTCCGCGATTGAACGCACTGCAGCAACCCGTCAATTGTCGTTGACGCCGCGCCAGCGTCCGTAGCGCCAGGGCAGGTACCACCGCGCACCGGGCGGTGCCGCGAGCGGCACGTTATCGATTCCGGAGGTGCCCCACGGCTGGCAGCGCAACAGCCGCGCCAGCGTCATCCAGCCGCCGGCCCACAGTCCGAAGCGCTCGATCGCTTCGTCGCCATAGACCGAGCAGGTCGGCAGATGCCGGCAGTTGTAGCCGACGAGCGGCGACAGCGTGTGCCGGTAGATCCAGATCAGCGCGCGGCCAAGATTGCGCGGCAAACGGCGCATGTTGTTGGCACACTCCATGCATCGCTCAGGGTGTGACGTTGGATGGTCTGTCGACGGCATCACTGGATTATGTACGTAGTCTTGCGGGGGTTCCAAGCCAAGGAACTGTGTTGTTGCAGATATTTACGCCACAGTTCGCAATTATCGCACTGCGCGAAAGGCACTGCTGCAGCGCTCCTATGGACGCTCAGGATCGGCAAGGATACCGTTTCGATAACGCTCCGATGACGGAATCACGGGGCGTCGATATGGGGCCGTTGCCACCGCTCGCACCAGGGGTACGGGGGAAGGAACCAAATTGAGATTCGTGAAGTCGCTTTCATTGCGCGGCTGGGCGCTTGTCGGCGCTGTCAGTCTTGGCATCGCCGTTTCCGGCACCGTCACCATGCTGGTCGACTCGGCGCATGCGAGTTCGACCCTCGAAGAGCGCAAGCTGCCGATGAAGTTCAGCTGGATCGCGTGCCAGCCGAATTGCAGGGGCTGGGTATCCGCGGTCGGCATCATCACGGCCGACAGCCCGAAGGATTTTGATGCGTTTGCCCGCGGGCGCCAGCTCAATGGTGCCACGATCGTGCTCGACTCCAGCGGCGGTTCGGTCAACGACGCGATCGCGCTTGGTCGCCGCTTCCGCGGCCTGGGCGCACTGACGACGGTCGGCACCAGCGTCATCAGCAAGACAGGGCAGGGCAACCGCGCCAGCGTGCTGCCGGACGCCTATTGCGAGTCGATGTGCGTGTTCCTGCTGCTGTCCGGCAAGACGCGTTATGTCCCGCCGGCCGCCCATGTCCGCGTCCACCAGATCTGGATGGGCGACCGGGCCGATGATGCCAAGGCCGCAAGCTACACGGCGCAGGACCTGATGATCGTCGAGCGCGACCTTGGCCGTCTCGCCAAATACACATTCGACATGGGTGGGGCAGGCGAACTGCTGTCGCTGGCGCTCAGCGTGCCGCCGTGGGAGGAACTCCACGAATTGTCGCCGGCTGAATTGCGTCTGACCAATCTGGTCACGACCGATACGGTTGCCGACGTGCTGCCGCAGCAGAACGACGCCGTCCCAGTCGCCGAAGCCAAGCCCAAGAACACCGATCGCTTCGTAAGCAGCGCGATGGAGGGTGAGGCACAGCCGCAAGCCGCGAAGGCGACCAAGACCGCCGAGGCGGCGGTGCCGACCGGTAGCACCGCGGCTCCCGCGCCGGTTCAGCCCACGCAGTAGGCGGGTGCGTCTTTCTGAAACGGCCTCATCCTTCGAGACGCACGCGTAGCGCGCTCCTCAGAATGAGGAGCAAAAGGGGCGTGCGGGAGCGCACTTTCGTCCAGGGATGACTGCCAAACCCTCATGGTGAGCAGCCGCGAAGCGGCATCTCGAACCACGAGGCCCGACCGGGCGCCTACGCCAGCTGCCTCGCCTTGGCCTCGATCTGGCCGATTGCATCGACCACGGCATCGAAGGTCAGCATGGTCGAGGCGTGGCGGGCCTTGTAGTCGCGCACCGGTTCGAGCAGCGCGATATCGGCCCACTTGCCTCCTTCCGGAGGCTTGCCATTCTCCTTCAGCATCTTGCGAACGGTCTCGCGCAACTCGCGCAGCTCGTCCGCGGTCGAGCCGACGACGTGGCTTGCCATGATCGAGGAGGAGGCCTGGCCGAGCGCGCAGGCCTTCACATCATGGGCAAAGTCCGTCACCACGGGACCGTCCATCTTGAGATCGACCTTTACGGTCGAACCGCACAGTTTCGAGTGGGCGGTGGCGCTGGCGTCCGGGTCGGCCAGTCTGCCGAGGCGCGGAATATTGCCAGCCAACTCGATGATCCGCTTATTGTAAATGTCGTTCAGCATGAGGGCAGGTGTCTGGTTCCGGCATTGCCGGGCGCTCTTGGCGGCTGGGTTTCATCGTCCTATATATGAACGGCATTGGCGGAAATATAGTCAGTCCGGCCATGCGGCCGCTGCGGCCCACCTCCGCCGCCGCGGTGCGAGAGAAGATGGGACTCAGGCGCCCGGCGGGTCGAAGATCCGCCCCGTCTGCCCGGTGACACATCCGGCCCAAGGGTAAATGCCTGGGCCGGTCGAACGGAGAAGACATGGACGCCTTAATCAAATCGATCCGCCCCAACAAGCCGACGGACGTCAAGACCACCGAGCTCGATCCTTCAGAGTTCATGGGAGCTGCCGTTCGCGCAGACCAGCCGCGTCCCTCGCGCGCGGAGGCCGAGCAGGCGGTGAAGACGCTGCTCAGCTATATCGGCGAGGATCCGGGCCGCGAGGGCCTGCTCGATACGCCGCGCCGCGTGGTCGAGGCCTATGATGAACTTTACCAGGGCTACCATCAGGCCCCGGCCGAGGTGCTGAACCGCACCTTTGGCGAGACCGCCGGCTACGATGATTTCGTGCTGGTCCGCGACATCGAGTTCACCTCGCAGTGCGAGCATCACATGATGCCGTTCTACGGCAGGGCGCATATCGCCTATACGCCGGTGGAGCGGGTCGTGGGCTTGTCCAAGCTGGCACGGCTGACCGACATCTTCGCCCGCCGCCTGCAGACGCAGGAGCATCTGACCGCGCAGGTCGCGGCTGCGATCGACGAGATCCTGAAGCCCCGCGGTGTTGCGGTGCTGATCGAGGCGGAGCATACCTGCATGTCGGTGCGCGGCGTCGCCAAGCACGGTGCATCGACCTTCACCAGCCGCTTCACCGGCATGTTCCGTGACAATCCGGCGGAGCAGCAACGTTTCCTGTCCCTGGTGCGAGGACCGACCCGGTAACCTCGCGTTTCAAATGCGAGGTTTGCCGTGTCCGCATCGACCCACGATCACGACCGCGAGGAAGGGCTCGGCTTTCAGCCCAAATTCGACGCGGCAGGTCTCGTGACCTGCGTCGCGACCGATGTCGCGACCGGTGACGTGCTGATGGTCGCGCACATGAACGACGAAGCCCTGCGCAAGACCATCGCGACCGGCGAAGCCTGGTACTTCAGCCGCTCGCGCAACGCGCTGTGGCGCAAGGGGGGAAGCTCAGGCCACACGCAGCGCGTGGTCGAGATGCGGATGGACTGCGATCAGGACGCGGTGTGGATCAAGGTCGAGCAGATCGGCGCGGCCTGTCACACCGGACGGCGCTCGTGCTTCTACCGCAAGGTCAAGGGCGAGGGGAGCGATGTCAGCCTATCCTTCGTCGATGCCGAGCGGCTGTTCGATCCGGCACAGGTCTATCGCGAGTAGCAGCGTCCGGTCCGTCCTCCCGCCGGCCGAGCAGTTTAACGCGTCATTAACCATAATTGCGGCAAGCTGACGGAACATGGGTGCCGATTGCCGGCGCCCGGCAAGGCACCGGACAGATGGCGGTCGACACATTCATTGCCTCGGCTGCGGCAGGTGTCGATCCCTCACGCCTGCAGATCGCAAGCTCGATCAAGCAGGCGGCCTCGACCACCGGCGTGAGCTTCGAATACCTGCTCACGACCGCAAAAATGGAGTCCAATTTCGATCCGCAGGCCGGCGCCTCGACTTCGTCGGCGCACGGGCTCTATCAATTTATCGACCAGACCTGGCTCGGTACCGTCAAGGAGGCGGGAAGCCAGCTCGGTTACGGTAAATATGCCGACGCCATCACCAAGAATTCCGACGGCAGCTATTCGGTCAGCGATCCCTCCGCGCGCAACGCAATCATGAAGTTGCGGGATAATCCCGATGCGGCGTCATCGATGGCAGCGGTGCTGACCCAATCCAACAGCTTCAAGCTCACCGGCAAGCTCGGCCGGCGTCCGACCGACGCCGAGCTGTACATGGCGCACTTCATGGGGGTCGGCGGCGCCGGCAAGCTGATCTCCGCCGCAGAGGACAGCCCGGCCGCCAATGCCGCGGCGATGTTCCCGATGGCCGCCGCCGCCAACCAGTCGATTTTCTACGACAGGTCGGGCAACGCGCGTAGCGTCTCGCAGGTCTATTCGGTCCTCACCACGCGCTATGCCGCCGCTGCGAATTCGAAGGATACCCGCACGGCCTTTGCTGCGGCGGGCGGCGGCACGATGAGTCCCTACGCAGTCGCCAGCTCAGCGCCGACGTCTGCGCTGACCATGGACACCGCGGCCTATCTCTCGACCTTCCCCGACGCCCGCACGGTCGCGGCGGTGGGGGCGACGTCGCAGACCACGGCGTCCGCGCAGCAGGCGCCGGTATTCCGCTCGCTGTACCAGGGCGGCGACCGCATGCAGCCGATCTCGCCGGCGGTGCAGGAATTGTGGGGCAGTTCGTCGTCATTGACCGCGGCGGCGACGCCAACGGTTCGCGCCCGCGGCCGGCTCGATCTGTTCAGCGATCCCAACGGCACCTACAGCAGCGGCTAGCCGCTTGCCGCGGCGCCGTGCGCGCCTTCCGGGCATCGCCGTCATCTTAACGAAACGTCAATAATCCCAAACGTTTATGGTGAACGCTTTGTTAAGCGTCGTGGTTTATTTTTCCTTGTAGTGGCGTCGCATACCGATGCCGTTTCGTTGCGTAAGCCGGCAGGACCATGATCGTTCGGCAGTTTATTAGTTGGATTAGGACCGCTCCGGCAGGCGAGCGGGCGGAAGCGACCCGAGCGTTGGCGCGGGCCTGGCTCATTTCGGATCTCAGCGACGACGATCGCACGGCGGCCGAAGGCGCGCTGCTGATGCTGCTCGACGACCCGTCGCCGCTGGTGCGCCAGGTGATGGCCGAGGTGTTTGCGCGCAGCACGGAGGCGCCGGCAGCGATCGTGCAGGCCTTGTCGGTCGACCAGCCCTCGATCGCGCTGCCAGTGCTGGAACATTCTCCGCTTCTGATCGACGCCGATCTCGTCGACATCGTCGCGACCGGGAGCGACGAGATGCAGTGCGCGATCGCGCGCCGCATCAACCTGCCGCCCTCGGTTTCCGCGGCGATCGCCGAGGTCGGCTCGGCGGCGGCGGCGCTCGAGCTCATCGAGAATCCCTACGCCGAGCTTGCGCCGTTCTCCTGGGACCGCATCGTCGAGCGCCACGGCCATCTCGCGGCCATCAGGGAATCGATGCTGCAGCTGGAGGACCTGCCGTCCGCGACGCGGCTGGCGCTGGTCGCCAAGCTGTCGGACACGTTGACGCAATTCGTGGTCGCGCGGAACTGGCTCGGCGCCGACCGGGCAGGGCGGATCGCCGATGAAGCGCGCGAACGCTCCACGGTGAACATCGCGGCGCGCTCCTTCGGCGAGGACATGCGCGGCCTGATCACTCATCTGCGCGCCACCGGCCAGCTTACCGCCGGGCTGATCCTGCGTGCGCTGCTGTCGGGCAATCTCGACCTGTTCGGTGCCGCGCTCTCCGAACTGTCAGGGCTGCCCTATGGCCGCGTCTCGGCGCTGCTCAACGATCGCGGCGGCAACGGCCTGCAGGCGCTCCTGATCCGCGCCGGCCTGCCGGAGTCCACCTTCGCGGCGTTCCGCGTCGCGCTCGAGGCCAGCCACGAGATCGGCTATGTCGATACCGGGGACGGCGCCGCGCGGCTGCATCGCCGCATGGTGGAACGCGTGCTGACCCATTGCGAGACCGACCACTCCGCGGCCGAACCGCTGTTGATCCTGTTACGCCGCTTCGCGACGGAATCGGCGCGGGAGGATGCCCGAATGTTCTGCGAAGAGCTGGTCGCGGAAGACGCGATCGCGCCGCTGCCTTACGACGACGACCTCATCGCGGCCTAGTCCAGACCGCGCCCTTCAGAAGAGGTGGAAGTTCGGACAACCGCCGCGTCAGCGGCGGCGGACGGCATGCCGCTATTCGTTCGGCACGATGCTCGGTGCGAGGATCGCCTCGAGATGCTCCGGCCGGTCGCGGTTGGCGTGGGTCAGGAATTCGTCGGCAATGCCGCGCAGCTGCTTGCTCAGCACGCCGGCCACAACAGCGGTGTCGAGCTTGGTGCGCTCGCGCACGATCGCCTGCACGGCATTGATGTGGTGGGCGATCAGCTGCGGCGGCACCGCATCGAGATCCGGCGCGTGCTCGATGATGCGGCACAGGCTTTCGGCCGCCGCAGCCGCCGACGGATAGCCGAACGTCGCGGCGTCGCCCTTGATGTCGTGCGCGGCGCGGAACAGCTCCTCGCGCGTGCGGTCATTGAAGCCCTCGCACTTCACCGCGTCATATGCGGCGGAGAGGCGGTCGGCCTCGACCGTCATCCAGGTCTTGAACTCGCCGGAGAGGCCGGCCAGCGCCTTCTCCGCGCGCCCGACCGGATCGTCGAGATCGCTCTCGGGCACGCGCAACAGCACCTTGCGCAGCGGGTTGGGCTGCGTGATCACATGGTGGGTGCCGAAGCTCTTGACCTCGATCGTCCCGGGTTTGTCCTTTGCCATGGCGGTGTCCTTGACCGGCTATATGCTCGAGCGCGCCTTCTCGAGCAGCGACGGCTGCTGCATCACTTCCACCTCGCCGCTGCCGCGACGCTCGGGGCCGATATAGGTGTTGGTGGTGTTGCGGCGGCGGTCGGGGCCGAAATAGGTCTTGGTCTTGATGAACGGACGCGGATTGGCGACCACGTTCATGATCCGCTGGTAGAGGCCCTTGGCCGAGATCGGCTTGGCCAGGAATTCGGTGACGCCGGCGTCGCGCGCCACGGTGACGCGGCGCTTCTCGGAATGTCCGGTCAGCATGATGATCGGCGCGTAAGGGTTGCCCTTGGACTCCGGCTGCCGGATCATCTGCGCGAGCTCGAGCCCGTCGAAGATCGGCATCGACCAGTCGGTGATGACGATGTCGGGCACGTAATGGGTGTACATTTCGAGCGCGGTGGCGCCGTCCTCGGCCTCGTAGACCTCGCGAGCGCCGAACGAATGCAGCAGCGTCCGCAGGATGCGGCGCATGTGCGGATTGTCGTCGCAAATCAGAAATCGCAGCTTGTTGAAGTCGATGCGATACATGGTCCGGCCCCGAGCGGGCATACCGGAGAGGCGCGGTATTACCCGAAATTAACCATATCCCGGCTGCGGTTAATGATTGGTTGCCGGGCAGGGGCGCCGCTCTCAATAGCCGAACTGCTCGCGCAGGATCCGCTCCTCCAGCGAGTGGCCGGGGTCGAACAGCATCCGCATCGCGAACGTCTTGTCGGAGAGCACCTCGACGCGGCGCACGTCGCGGACCTCGTCATGGTCGGCGACCGCGGCGACCGGCCGCTTCTCGCCCTCGATCACCTCGATCACCACGAAGGCGGAGTTCGGCAGCAGCGCGCCGCGCCAGCGCCGCGGCCGGAACGCACTGATCGGCGTCAGCGCGAGCAGCGCCGCGTTGATCGGCAGGATCGGCCCCTGGGCGGAGAGGTTGTAGGCAGTCGAACCGGCCGGCGTCGCCACCAGGATGCCGTCAGCCATCAGCTCCGGCATCCGTTCATGCTCGTCGATCAGGATGCGCAGTTTCGCCACCTGGTAGGTCTGGCGGAACAGCGCGACCTCGTTGATGGCGTGATGCAGGTGCACGGCGCCGTGAATGTCGGTGGCGCGCATCAGCAACGGATTGATCAGCGACTCCCGCGCCGCCGCCAGCCGCTCGCGCAGGTCGTGCGTCGAGTATTCGTTCATCAGGAAACCGACGGTGCCGCGATGCATGCCGTAGATCGGCTTGCCGGTCCGCATATGGGCGTGCAGCGTCTGCAGCATCAAGCCGTCGCCGCCGAGCGCGACCACGACGTCGGCGTCGTCGATCGGGCGGTTGCCGTACATTGCGGTGAGCTGCTCGAGCGCGGACTGCGCTTCCGCGCTCGCGCTGGCGACGAAGGCGATCTTGTCATACCGCTTGGAGCTTTTCATCGCTCACGAACTCGTTTGCCACGGAACACGCCGGGCTCGTCTATACATCCCGGGCGGCCTTGTCGAGATGGTCCTGTGATGGTGGTGCCACGCCTTGCTGATGCCGCCAGGCTGTCGCGGCTTGCGGCCCTGGCGCCGGGTTCTGATGAACCGGGCTCTGGACTCTCATTTTGACGCGTTTTCTGCACGCGAACCGGCGTCCACTTCGCTTGAAAACGCTTTGCTATCGGTAAATGTGGGCGCAGGGAGTGCGCGGTATGGCTAACAGTTTTGCGACACGGCTCGCGGCGGCGCTGCTCGCAGCCTGCCTTCTGACCGCGGCGCGCGCCGAGGATGAGGCGCCGCAGCCGCAGCCATCGCCGAGCGCGCAGGCGCCGACCGGCCAGAAGGGACGGGCAGGGCGCGGCGAGGCTGGTCCCAATGCCAACGCCTCCGCCAACGCATCCACTGCCGAACAGCATCGCCTGCCGCCGGACTCGACCACCAAGCAGTCGGTCGTGCTGCCCGGCCGTACACTCGCCTTCACCGCGACCGCCGGCTCGATTCGCGTGTTTGACGACAAGGGCGAGCCGCTGGCCGACATCGCCTACACCTCCTACCAGCTCGACGGCGCCGACAGGGCGAGCCGGCCGGTGACTTTCTTGTTCAACGGCGGTCCAGGCGCTGCGTCGGGCTGGCTGCAATTCGGCAATGTCGGACCGTGGCGCCTCTCGTTCGACGGCGATGGCATGGCGTCGTCGGCGTCGCCCGATCTGATTCCGAATGCCGACACCTGGCTCGACTTCACCGATCTCGTCTTCATCGATCCCGTCGGCACCGGTTACAGCCGCTTCGTCACAACGTCGCAGGACGAGCGCAAACGCTTCTTCTCCGTCGATGGCGACGCCAACGCGATCGCGCTGGTGATCCGCCGCTGGCTGGAGAAGCACAACCGGCTGCTGTCGCCGAAATACGTCGTCGGCGAAAGCTATGGCGGCATTCGCGGGCCCAAGGTGGTGCACAATCTGCAAATGCAGCAGGGCGTCGGCGTGCGCGGCCTGATCCTGATCTCGCCGGTGCTCGATTTCCGGGAGTATTCCGGCTCGAGCATTTTGCAGTACGTGGCGAGCCTGCCGACCATGGCGGCGGTTGCGCGACAGGCCAAGGGGCCGGTGACGCGCGACGATCTCGCCGACGTCGAGCGCTACGCGCGCAGCGATTTCTTGATCGACCTCGTCAAGGGCCAGGCCGACACCGACGCCACGACGCGCCTTGCAGACAGGGTTGCGAGCCTCACCGGCATCGATCAGGCGGTGAGCCGCAGGCTCGCCGGCCGTTTCGATATCGGTGAGTTCCGTCGCGAGTTCGACCGCAAGAACGGCAAGGTGACGGGCCGCTACGACGCTTCGGTCGAAGGCTTCGATCCCTATCCAGACTCCAGCAACTTCCATTTCCACGACCCGTCTAGCGATCCCCTGATGGCGCCGCTGACCAGCGCGGCCGTCGACCTCACCACGCGCAAGCTGAACTGGCGGCCGGACGGCTCCTATCATCTGCTCAGCGGGAGTGTGAACAAGGCCTGGGATTTCGGTCACGGCGTCAGTCCGGCCGAGTCGGTGACGCAGCTTCGCCAGGCGCTGGCGCTCGACCCGAAGCTGAAGCTCCTGATCGGCCACGGCCTGTTCGATCTCGCCACGCCGTATTTCGCATCGCGAATTATCCTCGACCAGTTGCCGGCCTTCGCGGGGGGAGACCGCACCAAGCTCGTGGTCTATCCGGGCGGCCACATGTTCTATTTCCGCGACGGCGCGCGCGAGGCGTTCCGCAAGGAGGTCGAGGCGCTGGTGAAGTGAGGGGGGGAGCGACGTGGATTGCACCGCCTGCCACGATATGGCTGCGTCGTCCCGGCGGAGGCCGGGACCCATACGCCGCGGCTTGTGTTGTGAACGGGACTCGTCGTTCCAGCATCGCGCGATAATCAACATTGGTGGTTGTGGGTCCCGGCCCCCGTGCGCAATTGCGCGCTAGGCCGGGACGACGTTGAGGGTGTTGAGAGATCGCGAGTCATACATTCGCATTCTCGCGGCGCGATGCGCCCGAGGTTTTCTGCCGTCTTCGCCGCTCTTCGAACAGAGGGCGCAGGGAAAGCCGGGTGCCGATTGCACCCATGGGTCCCGTGCAAATGGAAAGCACGGGAGGTAGGACCACAGGTGAAACCGGAGCAATCCCGGCTTTCCCTGCGCGATGGCTTTACGGCTTATACGTGCTCTCCCCGGCGAGACTGGGCTTTGTTGTCACCGTCATCAGTGAGAGAGCTTGCCTCTGACTGATGAGACACCTGCCACTAGGGCGTCAGGCCTGCACGACTTCGCCGTCCGCTATCTGCCACGCTCGTCAGCCGTGACATCGGCGTCCACCGCATCTCGACCCCACACTCGTGACGATCGCGAAGCGCCCCTCAAGCGGGTGAGACGGGCCATTCATACACTGAGTTGCGCTTCTGGAAAACAGAAATATTTTTGATGCGAGGCCTTGCGCCGTCGAGACTGGGCAAGAATGGCAACTAAGGGGCTGGGGCGGCTCGGAAAGCACTGACGACGAGCGACAGCGAGATTTTGGCGCGGAAGGGCCGCAAAGCAAGCCGAATGGCGCGCAGAGTGGCCGCAAGGAGGTTTGCGCCGGCAATGCGCGTCTTTTCTGCAAGGTACGCGACGAAGCGGTCGAAGCCGAGAATGCTGAGCACGCGGGTGAAGTTGTAGCAAAGCGCCATCAGGCTCCATTCGCCGCGGACCTTGTCGAAGCCGCGCACGAGAAAGTGCTGATAGCCGGCGCGGCATTTGAGTGTTCCGAAAGGGTGCTCGACGATGGCGGAACGGCGGCGCATCAATGTGGCAGCCTCGGCGCTTTGCATCCTCATGCGGTGACGTTCGAGAACGTCCTCGTGTTCCCAGCGCGCGATGCTCCGGTAAGGCGCCTTCGGGGCAAGACACCGCGCGCTCAGGGGACATGCTGCGCAGGCCGCCTTGCGCGCCAGGTAGCGGATCTCGATGCGGCCGCTCGTGTTCGTCCAGCGCCCTTCCGTCGGGCGCAGCAGCTCGCCGGCCGGGCAACGGTAGGCATCGGCGTTCGCATCGTAACTGAAGTCCTTGCGGCTGAGGCGGCCTTCCTTGAGCTTGCCATTGCCCTCGTGCAGCGGCACATAGGCAACAATGCCGTCATCCTCGCAGGCCTTCAGGTCCTCGCTGGTGGAATAGCCGGCATCGGCCGCCACCTGCAGAGTCTCGACGTCGAGGGCCTCTTTTGCCGCCTTTGCCATCTCATGAAGATGGCCCGCGTCGTTGCGGTTGACGACCTCGCTGGCAACGATGAGCGTGTGCTTGTCGTCAACGACGCTCTGCACGTTGTAACCCGCAATGGTCTGGTCGCCCTTGCTCAGAAGCCTTGCGTCGGGATCGGTCTTCGAGAGTTGCCCCTTGTCGCTTGTCTCCAGGTTCTTGAGGTCGGCTTGCGCGCGCTCGCGCCGGGCCATCAGCTCCTTCACCTTCTCGCCGACATCGCCGCTGCCCTTGCTGCCATCTCCCGGACCGGCACATCGCTTGGCTTCCTCGGCATCGTTGGCTTCAAGGGCCTTGCCATAAGCCTCGATCTCCTTGTCCAACGCGGCGATCTGTTTGGCCAGCTTCCCTTGCGTGAAGATGCTGCCCTTGCTGGCGTTACCATGGAATAGCGCCCCGTCGATCGCAACGAAGGTCCCACCGATCAGGCCGAGGTCGCGCAGGAGCAGCACGAAACTGCGGTTCGCGGCCTTGAGCGCCGCCCAGTTCTCCTTGCGGAAGTTGGCGATCGTCCGATAGCCCGGCTTCATGTTCTTCAACAGCCAGATCAGCTCCAGATTGCGGCAGGCCTCCCGCTCCAACCGCCGCGACGACCTGATCTGGTTGATGTAGCCGTAAAGGTAGAGCTTCAGCAGATCGGCCGGATCGTAGGGCGGCTGCCCCACTTCGTCCGCGGCACGATCCGCATGGCGGAAGCCGAGCTTTGAAAGGTCGAGCGCGCCAACGAAACTGTCGATCGCCCGCACCGGATTCTGCTGTCCGACATAGTCCTCAATCCGGGGAGGAAGAAGACTGGGTTGCTCCCGGCTGTCGCCGGCCTTGAACGTCCGATTCGCCATGCGCCGAATCGTACATCAACTCCAAAAAATGCCGAGTTCTTGCCCAGCCTCGTCGGGCAAATCAGTGATCAGCTCGACAGGGGGCGACTGCACCCGTCGGTCGGCTGGAGCTGGCGCGATCGTGATGTGGGGCGGATTTGCAGGTCGCACCGAGACATGCGACAAGCGGGCATGCATTTTAGGCGCTTCGCCAATCTCTGGATTCTGGTTCTTGTTGCGGCCGGGCTGCTGCTCGCGCCGCTGGCGTCGGCGTTTGCCGGGGCGATGCCGACTGCCTCTGCAGCCGCCATGCCGACGGCATCGGACGATCACGCCATGGCCGACGACATGCCGTGCTGTCCGGACCAGACCAAGCAGCGGACCTGCGACGGATGTCCGTTCCTCGCGCTTTGTATGCTGAGCATCTCGCTGCCGGTCCCTGACGGGACGACGTCGCTGATCGTGCGTGACCCGCAGCGAAGCCGGTTCATGGCGCATGACGATCGTTTGCTGGACGGCCTCAGCGCCAAACCTCCCGACCATCCACCTCGAGCTAACGTCTGAGAGGTGCGCAAGCGCCTGATCAGTGACGCGTGCGCCGATGGCGCGCGCTGCTTTCTGCCGCTCGCGCGGTGAACCAGACGTATCGAGGATCATAACCATGAAGACTTCCAAGCTGGCGCGGGCCACCGCGGCCGCGCTGATCGGCATTGCCATCACGGGCGTTGCGTTGCCCGCTCATGCCGAGATCAAGAACTACGAATTCCAGCTCGTGCAGCCGACCGTCCAGGTCGGGGCCGATCGCATCGTCACGGTGCGGCTGGTCGACAAGGCGACCGGAAAATCCGTCCCCGACGCGGTCATCTTCGCGACGCGGCTCGACATGGCGCCCGATGGCATGCAGGAAATGGTCACCAAGGTGACGCCGATGCCGGGGACCGAGTCCGGCACGTATCGGTTCAAGGCTACCTTCAGCATGGCCGGACGCTGGCAGTTGTCGCTCGGCGCGAAGGTGCAGGGCGAGACCGGATCGGTCGACAACAAGCTCGTCGTTACGGCCCAGAAATGAGCCGCCTCGTCTTGGCCGGCGCTGCCGCTGCGATCGCCGCAGCGGCAGGCGTTGCACTCATCGGTCGCGGCCTGCCGCCGCGACCGATGGCCATTGCCATTGCGCCGACCGCGCATGCGGCGGAGGCCAGCGCACCGATTTATTACCGCGACCCCGACGGCAAGCCGTTCTACTCGCTGACGCCGAAGACGACGTCCGACGGGCGGGATTATCGCCCAGTGCCGGCGGGTGCCGACATCAGCTTCGAGGACCCCGAGCAATCCGCGGACATGGCGCCGGCGGATGCCAAGGCCGAGCGCAAGATCAAATACTACCGCAACCCGATGGGGCTGCCGGACACCTCGCCGGTGCCAAAGAAGGACTCGATGGGGATGGACTACATTCCGGTCTACGAGGGCGAGGACAGCGACGATGGGGCCGTGAAGCTCTCACCGGGAAAAATACAGCGCACCGGCGCGAAGTCCGAGCCGGTGGTGCGGCGACCCATCACTTCGATCATCCGTGCCCCGGGCACCGTCCAGGAGGACGAGCGGCGCGTGTCAGTCGTTGCACTGCGCTTTGAGGGATTTGTCGAAAGCGTCGCCAATGTCACGACCGGGGATCACGTTCACAAAGGGCAGGTGCTCATGAACGTGTACAGCCCGGCACTTTCCAGTGCTGCCGCCGAGTATCTTTCCGCCATCAACGCAGGCGCAACCGGAAAGGAGTTGAAGGGAGCGCGCCGGAGATTGGAGAACCTGGATACCCCGGAGCCCGCGATCAAGGAGCTGGAACGCACCCGGGATATCTCGCTGTCCATTCCCTGGCTCGCGCCGCGCGACGGTGAGATCGTCGCGCGGAACGCCGTCAACGGAATGCGGGCGGCCCCCGGCGACGTGCTGTTCAGGATCGCCGATCATCGCCTTGTCTGGGTGGTCATCGACGTTGCGGAACGCGATCTCGGTCAGGTCTCGGTTGGAACGAAGGTGACGATCAGGCCGCGAGGACTAGGCGGCAGGATTTTCACCGGGACCGTGGCGCTTATCTACCCGCACCTGAACGCTCAGACCCGCACTGCACGACTGCGCGTCGAGCTTCCCAATCCGGACGAATTGCTGCGGCCTGAGATGTACGTCGACGCGGAGATCGAGTCCGGCTCGCCGGATCCGGTTCTGGCCGTCCCGGAGAGCGCCGTCCTCGACGACGGCACGCGACAGGAGGTCCTGATCGACAAGGGAGACGGGCGTTTCGAGCCGCGTGGCGTCAAGCTCGGCGGGCGCGGCGGAGGCTATGTCGAGATCGCCGAAGGCGTCAGCGAAGGCGATCGAGTCGTAACCTCGGCCAACTTCCTGATCGATGCCGAGAGCAATCTGAAGGCGGCATTGAAGGGCTTTGCTGAGGCGAGCGGTCCGAAATCGACCGAGGCGGCGGCCCCAAGCACGGCGGCGCGCCCATGATCGCCCGCGTCATCGCCTGGTCGGCGCGCAATCTGCTGCTCGTGCTGTTCGGCACCGGCTTTGCGGCGGCTGCCGGCCTCTACGCACTCGTCCATCTGCCGCTCGACGCGATTCCCGATCTCTCCGATACGCAGGTGATCGTCTACACCGAATATCCAGGCCAGGCGCCGCAGGTGATCGAGGATCAAGTCACCTATCCCTTGGCCACGGCGATGCTGACGGTCCCGAAATCGAAGGTCGTTCGTGGCTTCTCGTTCTTCGGCGTGTCCTTCGTCTACGTCATTTTCGAGGACGGCACCGACATCTACTGGGCGCGCTCGCGCGTGCTCGAGTTCCTGAATGGTGCGGCGTCGCGGCTGCCGGCAGGCGTATCCCCGACGATCGGACCGGATGCGACGGGCGTCGGCTGGGTCTACCAATATGCCGTGACGTCCAAGGAGTTGAACCTCGCCGATACGCGCACGATCCAGGACTGGAATCTGAAATTCGCGCTTGCCAAGGCCGAAGGCGTCGCCGAGGTCGCAAGCGTTGGCGGCTTCGTCAAGCAGTACAATGTCATTCTCGACCCGCAGCGGATGCGCGACCGGGGCATCACCATGCAGCGGATGCGCGAGGCGATCCGCGCCAGCAACGCCGATGTCGGCGGCCGCACGGTCGAGCTCTCCGAGTTCGAATATGTGATCCGCGGCAAGGGCTATCTGAAGAGCATCAACGACCTCGGCAACATCGTGCTCAAGATCGACAATGGCACGCCGGTGCTGCTGCGCGACGTCGCGCGCGTCGAGCTCGGCCCCGACGAGCGCCGCGGGATCGCCGAACTGAATGGCGAGGGCGAGGTGGCGAGCGGCATCGTGCTGCAACGCTTCGGGATGAATGCGCTCGAGGTGATCGAGAACGTCAAGAAGCGGTTCAGCGAGATCGCAACCAGTCTGCCGAAGTCGGTCGAGATCGTGCCGGTCTATGACCGCTCGAACCTGATCTATGCGGCGATCGACACGCTCAAGCGCACGCTGATCGAGGAGAGCGCCATCGTCGCGCTGGTGTGCATCCTGTTCCTGCTGCATGTCCGCAGCGCGCTGGTCGCGATCCTGATGCTGCCGGTCGGCGTGCTGATGGCGTTCGGCGCCATGAAACTGCTCGGGATCGGCTCCAACATCATGAGTCTCGGCGGCATCGCGATCGCGATCGGGGCGATGATCGACGCGGCGATCGTGATGATCGAGAACGCGCACAAGCATCTGGAGCGCGCCGCGCCCGGCCGGTCGCGCGTCGCGATCCTGATCGAGGCCGCCGCCGAGGTCGGCCCGGCGCTGTTCTTCAGCCTCCTCGTCATCACCGTGTCGTTCATGCCGATCTTCACGCTGGAGTCGCAGGAAGGGCGGCTGTTCAGCCCGCTCGCCTTCACCAAGACGTTTGCGATGGCGGCGGCGGCCTTGTTGTCGGTCACGCTGGTGCCGGCGCTGATGGTGATCTTCGTCCGCGGCAGGATCGTTCCCGAGCACAGGAACCCGGTCAACCGCTTCCTGATCTGGATCTATCGGCCGGTGATCCAGTGCGTGTTGCGTGCCAAGACGCTGGTGATCTTGCTGGCGCTCGGCGCGCTCGCCATCTCGGTCTGGCCGGCCCGGCAACTGGGCACCGAGTTCATGCCTGATCTCAACGAGGGCACGCTGCTTTACATGCCGACGACGCTGCCCGGGATCTCCGTGACCAAGGCATCCGAACTGATGCAGACCCAGGACCGGATCATCAAGAGCTTCCCGGAGGTCGCCTCGGTCTATGGCAAGGCCGGCCGTGCAACGACGGCAACGGATCCAGCGCCACCGGAGATGTTCGAGACCATCATCAATCTCAAGCCGAAGGAGCAATGGCCGGCAGGGAGGACCATCGACAGCCTGATCGCCGAGATGGACAAGGCCCTGCAATTTCCCGGCGTCTCGAATGCCTGGACGATGCCGATCAAGGCGCGCATCGACATGCTCTCGACCGGTATCCGCACGCCAGTTGGCGTCAAGGTCATCGGCACCGACCTTGCCGGGATCGACAAGCTCGCCAAACAAATCGAGCAGGTTTTGAAAACCGTTCCCGGCACCTCGTCGGCCTATGCCGAGCGCAGCCTCGGCGGCTACTATCTCGAGATCACGCCGAACCGCGAGGCGCTGTCGCGCTACGGCATTGCGGTGCAGGATGTGCAGGATACGATCGCGACCGCACTGGGCGGCCAGAGCGTGACCACGACCGTCGAGGGACGCCAGCGCTTCACCGTCAACATGCGCTATCCGCGCGATCTGCGCGACAATCCGCAAGCCATCGCGAGCGACATCCTGGTGCCGATGCCGGCAGGCGGAGCGGTTCCGCTCGGCGAAGTCGCCGACGTCACGCCGGCGCGTGGGCCGACCTCGATCAGGACCGAGAATGGGCAGCTCGCGACTTACGTCTATGTCGACATCCGGGACCGCGATCTCGGCGGCTATGTCGCCGACGCGCAGCGTGCGGTGCAGGCAAGCATCCAGTTTCCGCCGGGGACCTACGTGGTCTGGAGCGGACAGTACGAATATCTGCAGCGTGCCATGGCACGCCTGAAGATCGTCGTGCCGGCGACGTTGCTGATCATCTTTCTGCTGCTCTATCTCAATTTCAGGTCGATCACCGAGACCATGATCGTCATGCTGTCGCTGCCGTTCGCGCTGGTCGGCGGGCTTTGGCTGATGTGGTGGCTGGGGTTCAATCTCTCGGTCGCCGTTGCTGTCGGCTTCATTGCGCTCGCTGGCGTCGCTGCTGAAACCGGCGTCGTGATGCTGATCTACCTCAATCAAGCGCTCGCGGAAGTCAGGCAGCGCCGCGCCGCCGAGGGGGAGGCGTTGAGCCAGACCGATCTACGCGAGGCCATTATGGAGGGCGCGGTTGAGCGCGTCCGGCCGAAGATGATGACGGTGGTCGCCGTCATGGCGGGGCTGTTGCCGATCATGTGGAGCACGGGCACGGGGTCCGAGATCATGCAGCGCATCGCGGTGCCGATGATCGGCGGCATGATGTCGTCGACCCTGCTGACGCTGATCGTGATTCCCGCGATCTTTGGGCTGGTCAAAGGGTTCCGTTTGCCTCCTGCGGGCAAATCACGGCCGCCGGCAAAGACGAAATCGATTGTAGCGAAAGTGAGAGAGCTGGAGCCAGCCGAGTGAGGGAGCCGGAGCCAGCCGGATGAGGTGATCCATGATGCACGACATGATGCCGGGAATGATGTGGGGCATGAGCCTGATTGGTGTACTCGTCGTCGTGGTCCTGATTCTGGCGGCCGCGGCTTTGGTCAAATATCTTCGTTCCTGAAGCCGAGGAGGCCAAAATGAAGCCCTGTCGAATTGTGGTACTCGCGACTCTCGCTTTCGTGTCGCCGGTGTTGGCCCAGAACGGCGATCCGTCACGTGGGCGACAGGATTTTCAGGCTTGCGTGCCGTGTCACTCGCTTGAACCTGACCGCAACATGACCGGGCCGAGCCTCGCAAACCTCTGGGGCGCAAGGCGGGAAGCCTGCCGAGCTTCGACCGTTACTCCGACACGCTAAAAGCTTCGGGGATCATTTGGGACGACCGCTCGCTGGACGCCTGGTTGACCGATCCGCAACGCATGGTGCCGGACAATGAGATGCCGTTCGAAGGGATCAAGGATTCACGCGTTCGCTCGGACCTGTTGGCGTTCCTCAAGCAGGCCACCAAACCCGGGGCCGCGCCGGACCGAACCGCCGAAAATCGCATGAAGGGGATGGGCGGCATGATGGGAGGTATGATGGGCGGCAATCGCGCTCCCAATCTGAAGACCCTGGAGCCCGGACAGCGCGTGACGGGCATCACGCACTGCCGCGACACCTATCGCGTGATCACCGCCGACGGTAAGACGCGCCATTTCTGGGAACGCAATCTGCGTCTGAAGACGGATTCCAGCCAGGAGGGCCCGCAGAGGGGAGCGCCAGCAATTGTCCCCGCAGGAATGATGGGCGACCGTGCCGACGTGATCTTCGCGGCTCCAGAGGAGATCAGCAAGACTATCGAAGGACGGTGCTGATTTCCGAATCGTCGCGTTGAGCGCGGAGCACAATGCCCGGATTGGCGCAGTTCCGCGTGCATGAACTTGAACCAGCTGCGTAGGCAGCCGTATCCTGTCTCTGGAAAGAAGGCCAATGAGCGATTGCTGCGAGCGGAAGACATCCGAATGCTGTGCACAACCGCCGCTGACGCTGCTGAAGAACGCTGGCGTGCCGACAGTGGAGCGCCATCGCGCGGCTGACGCGTGCTGCTCGGGCGGCGTTCCGGTCTTTGACGGTCTCAATCCGCGCTACAAGCGCGTTCTCTGGACAGTCATCGGCATCAACGGCGCAATGTTCCTGACCGAGATGATCGCGGGTCAGCTGGCCGGATCGCAGGCGCTCAAGGCGGATGCGCTCGACTTCCTTGCCGATACGGTCACCTATGGACTGAGCCTTGCCGTGATCGGCGCCAGCCTGCGAACGCGTGCCTTCGCGGCGCTATTGAAGGGCACTTCGCTGAGCCTGATGGCGCTGTGGGTGTTCGGCTCGACCGTTTATCAGACCCTCATTCTCGGTGTTCCGAAAGCCGAGGTGATGGGTGCAATAGGCACCTTGGCGCTCGCTGCGAACTTGGCGTCCGTTCTGCTCTTGCTGCCGTACAAGGACGGCGACGCCAATGTCCGCTCGGTCTGGCTCTGCTCGCGCAACGACGCGATGGGAAACCTCGTCGTGATGGTGGCCGCCCTGGGCGTTTGGGGAACAGCCACGCGATGGCCCGATATCGCAGTCGCCGCCGTCATGGCGGTGATATTCCTCACCTCGTCGGTGCAGATTCTGCGGCAGGCGTGGGCCGAGCATCGTGAGGCAGCGGCGCTACGCAGTCCGACTGCGGCGCATGGCTGATTGAGCCACACATGAGTGTGTGCACCGGGCGTCGTGCGGTTACGCCGGTGCGATGCCGGTCGATCGCGCGCCGTTTGGCCAATTCCTCATTGGCCACCATACGCGGTCTCGCCGCAGCATTTCCCGTCCGCCTGGACGGGAGGGCAGGGCACCGAACCGTAGGAGCAGAACACGCAACAATCGCCGTCCTTGGGCTTGAGCCGGATGCCGCAACCCTTGCAGTCGTAGAAGAACTGGCAGGCGTCAGTCGGCATGGTAACGGCTTCGGCGAAGCCGCAGGCCGGGCAGGTCAGGGTGGAGACGAGTTGCATGCCGCGCTTCATCCCGGGTCTGTCTTGTCGATTGGCGCGTGCGTGAAATCGCACTCCTCGCACATGTTCACGCAGGCCTGAATATGGGCGTTCCTCCGATCCGCGACAACAAGTCCCGGCTGCGCCCTCGGCGGTTGTGTCTGGGGCGATGCGGGGATTCGCTCGCCGCCCCAGGCGCGATCGTCAGGGCGTGTGTGCCTGATGCCGCGGGACCGGCGAAGAGCCAACATTAACTCTACTCTGCCGAAAACACGTTGATCGGCCGTAGCGCTGGAACGCGATCGGCATTGGTGCGTTGCTGTGCATTCCAGCGCACAGAAAGGCCTCCCCATGAAAGTCCACGCCGCGGTCATGCTGATAGCTACACTCATGCTGTCGGGAACCGTGCTGGCGCAGAGCTCCGGCCCGTCGGCCGGCGGCCCCGCCGGAGGTGGACAGGCCGCCAATGTCACGACGACGGGCCAGGCGCTGAACAGCGCCAAGAAGACCGGCGACAGCGGCCCGCCGATCGACAAGGCGGCGCGTCAGGCGAAGCCGGACGCGGGCGCCGCGAGCAATACGGTCGGCGTGAACCGCAGGTCCAAGACCGACCGGCGCAACGAGCACTATCCATAGAGCCGCAACCGCTGCGATGCCGTCGACCGGGAGCGGGTGCGCCGTTCCATGGTCGAGATATCGTCGCCCTTGATCATCGCGCTGCCGCTGAACCGGATCTCGGCGGCGGCGCTGCGGGTTCTGGCTGGGTTGCTCGCGTGTTCAGCAACGACGCGCTGCTGGTGCTTGCGACGCTGTGTTCGACCGGCGCGCTTTTGATACTGCGCATTCTCGGTCGCCGCCGGCGCATGATCGCAATAACCGTCACCACGTCATAACGAAAAAGCCGGCGCGGTCGTATCGACCGCACCGGCGGGATGCTTCGATGTCATCTGCTCAGTAGACGAGGGCGGTGCCCGGCGGCTTCTCCAGCGCCGCGGCGAGCGAGCGGTATTCCTCGCTGTTGGTGCCGGCGAGCTGCGCGATGCGGTTCAGATGATACTGCGCCTGGTCGCGGTTGCCCTGCTCGAGCTGCCACAGGCCGTAATACTGCCAGGTGCGCACGTGGTTGGGGTCGGCCTTGAGCGCACGCTCGTACCAGATCTGCGACACCTTGTAGTCGCCGAGCTTGCGATAGGAGTAGCCGATCAGGTTGGCGACGTCGGCGCGATCGTCCTGACCCAGCGCCTTCAACTGCTCGATCGCGGCGGCGTAGTCGTGGCGATCATAGATCGTGGCGTAGGCCGCGTGATAACCGGCCAGGAATTTCTGGTCGTCGATCGACGATCTCCTGTCTTTCTTGCTTGCCTTCTTGCCCTTGCCGCTGTCGGATGCGGGCGGGGACGGTTGGTCGCCGCCCGCCGCGTAGGCCTTGATGACGGGGCCGCCTGCTAGCGCCATCGAGAGCACCGCGAGGGTCAAAAACCTTGTCGTCCTGCTCATTCTTCGTCGCTCCCTGAGTTCCTGATCGCGCTCGGTAATCCTACACCGAAGCCTGTCGACTTGAACACCTAGGGCATCAGAACATTCCCGGCCGCCGCACGAATCCCCGTGACCCCTGCGCCCCGGGCACATGACAAAGATGTCATTCACATGAATGAAGACCGTCAGCGTCCTTCAGGACGGGTTCAGTGCGCGGTCTCTAAGGTCGCCTCCATTGATCGGCGAGGCCGACCATCCGGCCGGGTACCTCTCGATCCCGTGGAAGAGGAGACCACCATGTTGAAGTCGATTTCCGCAGCGCTGCTCGCCATGTCCGTGATCGCTGCCCCGGCGCTCGCCGCCGAGCAGGCCAAGACCGCCACCCCCGCGCCTGCGACGACCCCCGCGCCGGCAACCAAACCCGCGCCCGTGATCAAGAGCGAGCAGGAGCCGTCGAAGGCCCTGAACGCCAACGCGAAGATGGACCGTCATCACTATCGCCATCATCGCCACCACAAACATATGGGCCTGTTGAAGGTGCAGAAGGCGCCGAAGCACGCCAGCAAGCACGTCAAGGCGAAGGTCGCGATCAAGCACGTCGCGCCGGTCAAGCGCGGCTGAAACTGATCCGCCGGCGTGGTTTCGATCCACATTGCCCCGCCGCGCCGACGGATGTCAGACCCGGCCCGTTCGCCATTGCTTCCCCAATGGCGGTGGGCCGGTGTGCTGTCGGGGCCTCAGGCCCCGCAAGATAACCGAGTTGCGAATTCCATTCCGGCGCCGGGCGGTCTAAGAGATCGTCACGGGGATCATGGAACTGCGACACTTACGGCGACACTTGGGGATTTCAGCTAAACTGGCGGCGATGCTGCTGCTGTCGATCGGGCTAGCCGGCTGTGCCGGCGGCGGCGACAGCGGTCCAATCTCCTTCACCTCCGATCGCGGCGTGACCGAGCAGCCGTTTCCGACCAACTACCGCGCCGAGATCCTGGCGTTCATGCGGACCTACCTGAACAATCCGGTGGGCGTACACGATGGCGCCATTGCAGAGCCGGTGCAGCGTACGATAGGCGGCCGGTTGCGCTACGTGGTGTGCGTGCGCTACAGCGCAAAGGACACGGATGGAAATTACCGCCCGGCGCGTGAGCGCGGCCTTATCTTCGTCGACGGCCGGCTCGACCGCATCATGGAGAACGCCGCCGAGCCCTGTGCCGGCGTCTCCTACGGGCCGTTTGCCGAACTGGGCAATATGTCGCGGTAGCGCGGTCTGCCTGATCATCGGACGGTTAGCCTGAGCCGATCACTTTTCGGGGAGTGCTGAACCTTGGCTTAGGTATTTGCGACTTCCGTGAGGCGAGGGAGTGATCACTTAACCGATAAAAAACCTTCTGTGATCAGGAACAAACGGCCGTCGTTGCCGCTCTGTCACAGCTCGGGAAGATCACGGCTGCGGCATTGCCCCAAAGCAACCTAATTGAGGTCACGTTGTTTGGGTTGGTAGCGCAACGCTAGTAATGGGGACCACCAATGAAGAAGTTTCTGCTCGGCACCGTCGCCCTGGCCGCTCTTGCGAGCCCGGCGCTTGCGGCTGACATGCCGGCACGCACCTATACCAAGGCACCGCCGCCCGTGACCGCGCCTGCGCTTGTCTACAACTGGACCGGGTTCTACATCGGCGGCCATGTTGGCGGCGCGTTCACCGACGGCACCAACCTGATGGGCAGCGACGCGCGCTTCATGGGTGGCGTGCAGGGCGGCTTCGACTACCAGTTCGCGCCGAACTGGGTGATGGGTATCGAGGCGCAGTATAGCTGGCTGCCGAGCTCGTCGAACAATGGCGTGCTGTTCCCGGCGGGTACGCTCGTGACCGGCAATACCGACCAGATCGGTTCGGTGACCGGTCGCCTTGGCTACACCTGGGGTCCGGCGCTGCTCTACGCCAAGGGCGGTTACGCCTGGCGTGACAACAACAACATCACCGCCACGGTCGGCGGCGTGCCAGCGGCGTTCACCACCGACGGCAACCACAGGGACGGCTACACGGTCGGCGCGGGCCTCGAATACATGTTCGCGCCGAGCTGGTCGGCCAAGGCCGAATACCAGTACTATAATTTCGGCAAGACCACGTTCACGGGCGGCCCGGCCGACATTGTCGGCACGAGCTTCCGCAACGACGAGCACACCGTCAAGCTGGGCATCAACTATCGCTTCGGTTGGGGCGGCCCGGTGGGCAGCAACTACTGATCGTCAGTTCGTTTGAAATGCGCAAAGGCCGGCTTCCAGCCGGCCTTTTGTTCAGCGCGATCGCGCCTCGCATGAAATGCAAAAAATAATTCCTGCCTTGCACGGAACTTTCATCGTGATGCGCTATTATGCGGCTGCCGGGTGGTGGACAAACAAACATGCGTAAAGTTGCGTTAGGTCTCATTCTCTCTGCGGTCTCCGTGCCGTGCTTTGCCCAGACGGTCCTCAAATCCGAGCCCCTGATCCTTGCACCCTATGAGGTCGTGCTCGTGCAGGACGCATCCTGTCCGACCGGCAAGGTCCTCAAGGTCACCGGCGCAATCCGGGGTCTCCATCGACGGAAGGTCTGTGTTTCGCTCGCCTCCGAGCAAGCTTCGCTCGCGACGGCGACGCCGTAAAGCCGCAGGATTTTCCCCTATGCACGTCGGGTCCGCGCAAGCGCCCCGAAGCGGCAGACGTCACGAGTTCAGCCGCGGCTCTATGCGCGCTTCAAGATCGGCGTCCGCCTTGTTCTTGTCCGGATCCTCGTTCGGGTCGAGCTGGCAGGGACGGATCTCATAATCATTGTCCAGCACCGGGCGCGGCGAGCGCTTTTGCTCGTCGGTGACGGCATCAACCACCAGTCCGGATTTCTGGGCCAGGCTCCAGACGTCAGCCTCCGTCGGATAGGCCTTGCTCAGTTTGGCGTCCTGATAGAACAGTGCATACGGCATTTCGTCGCTCCCCCCGAAAACCCGACAACGCCGGCGCCGGTTAAGAGGTTTCCCCAAATGGTATCAGCGTTCCGATCACGGAACCGTGATCGGATTGTCGCCAAGCCATTGAAAGTACGAACCATTCGGACCTTTCCGTGGCGCGCCTTGAGTCCTTAACGCGCGGTAAACCCGGCGAAAAAGAATCCCCGGGACTCTCTGGCTAGAATCGCCGGATGCTCCGTTCCATGAGAGCGATCCTGCAGACCCCGAATGAACGCGTGCTGTTCGCGCTGGCGGTAACGCTGCTGGCAGCCTGCGCCGCGAATGTGGCGCTGGTCTGGGCGTGGCTCTAGATTCTCGTTTCGCGCATTGTCGTCACGCGAAGCGTGCTCCACTGAAAACGCGTTGACCCACGCGAAAACGCCGTGGCCGCCCGGCGGTCGGACCGATTGACGGTCCGTTCATTCCCTCCATCATCTCAAGCGACAACAAGAGCCCTCCGCACGACCGGCGGATGGGCCATTGCGGGGTGGAGCGACCATGATCGAAACACTGAAGGAGCGGGTCAATCGCGACGCGGGGCTGGTGCGCCGCGGCCGGTTTCTCACGACGACCTTCCTGCTCGAGATCGGCAGGACGGCGTGGCTGATTGCGATCCATGAGGGCCGGATCGGATCGGTGACGAAGGGGCCGTTCGTGATGCCGTCGTCGTGCTTTGCGTTGCGCACCTCCGAGGCTGAGTGGGACAGGTTCTGCGAGCACCGGCCGCCGCCGGGCTCCAACGACCTGATGGCGTTGATCAAGCGGCGCGTGCTGAAGGCCGAGGGTGACCTCCAGGTGTTCATGGCGAACCTGCGCTACTTCAAGGAGGCGCTCGGCAAGCTGCGTCGCGAGGGAGTTGCCGCATGAGCGCAAGGTTCGAACCGATCGTCGGCCGCTACATGCATCTCGAATTGTTCGGCCGGCCGCACCGCATCTATGTCGAGGAGGCGGGCGAGGGCACGCCGCTGCTTTGCCTGCACACCGCCGGCAGCGACGGCCGGCAATATCGCGGCCTGATGAACGATCCGCGTGTCACGCGCGATCATCGCGTCATCGCCTTCGACATGCCCTGGCACGGCAAGTCCTCGCCGCCTGAAGGCTGGCATGACGAGGAGTACCAGCTCACCTCGGCGCAATACACGACGATGATCCTCGCCGTGATCGATGCGCTCGAGCTCGACAAGCCGATCGTGATCGGTTGCTCGATCGGCGGACGGATCGCGCTGCAGATCGACACCAGGCGCTGCCCGCTGTTCCTGTTGTCCGGCGAGTACGACTATTCCTGTACGCCGGAGGAGACGCTGGCGGTGGCGAACAGCATTCCCGGAGCGGAGGCCACCATCATGAAAGGCCTCGGCCATTTCCCGATGAGCGAGGATCCGGGCGCGTTCTTGAAGCACCTGCTGCCGGTGCTGGAGAAGATCGCCGCGCGGTGAGGCCATGCGCGACACTGCGCTCGCTCTCCCGCGTGCAGGGAGCTGCTGCGCTTCGGCGCCCTTGGGTGGGATTTATTATCCGCCGCCGTCATGGCCGGGCTCGTCCAGGCCAAGCCCGGGCATGACGATGCTGATAGGACTTCAACCGAATGCCAGTCTTCAAGAACGGGAAATGAGCCCTGCCGCGCTCGATCCGAGGCGGACGAGCAAAGCACCCGCCTACTTGCCGGAGCGCGGTAGCTCGCTGTTGTCGCGGATCGCGGCGCGCACCTTCGCCATCGTGCTGGTGCAGTATTCCTCGCGCTCCTTGAGGAAACGCTGCTGGTTCGCACGGAACTTTGCCACGCGCGCCCGCACGTCCGCCCCGAAATCACCATCGATGTCGAGCCTTGCGAAATGCGGCATCTGCACTTGCGGCGCAGGGGCGGTCACCGCCGCGGCTTCGGTGACGGCCAAGGGGGCGGGCGGAGCGGGCGCCGCGGCAGGAGGCACCTCAAACACGGTCGGCACCGGCAGCGGTGCGGCCACCTGCGTCGGCGCTTCCTGAGTTTCCGTCCCGGTCTCCAGGACAATGGCCGGTGGAGCAGTCCTCTGCGGAGCAGGCTTCATCATCTCGGCGTCCGGGCGCTTGCCGGTCACCGACTGTACGAAGGCGATTGTCTGCGCGATCAGGAGATCGCGTTCTTCCATCCACTTCATGGCGCACCTTGAGCGCGCGGATTGCACCAAAGCAACCTCGCGGAATCAAGCGTTCACCATAATGATGGTTGACGAAGACGTTCGTTTTGCACGCGGGGTGACAAAAGTGTGACACCACTTCCACGCGCGACGCCCTTATCGCTCGCTGGGATGGGTGTTGGGGACGAACGGGTACCGACGATCCGCACCGGGGGCAGATCGGGAGCGTGCGGGATCGGCTACCGGCTGGAGCAGGCGGTCGGCACCGCGCTGATTCCCGCGACGGCCATGCCCAGCAGCATGTTGCGGTTGTCTTCGCGTCCCCTCATGCCGCGCGAGGCTCGGTAAATGCCCTAGTGAGCCGCCGCCTCGACAGTGATCGCTTCGGCCGCACGCGCCTCGATCAGGTCAGCGTAGCGGCCATACTCCTCGGCCATTTCGAGCAGCTTCTCACGCACCGCGGCGTCGGTCACCTGACGGGCCAGCCGTTTCGCCTGATCGGATTGGAAGCGGTAATGTGCTGAGTCGGACATGTGGCACCTCACACGTATGTAAGGGGCCGCTTCCTAAAGGTTCATTGCAGCGTTTGCTTATGATCCGCCGGCTCTGCAATGTCCGCTGCCGTGTCCTCGCGAACCTCGACCTCGAACCAGCCCATCTCCTTGAGCTCACGCGCCTTCTTCTCGGCCGCGTCCTCGCTGTTGCGCTTCAACACGATTCGACTGGTGCCATCGCGGGCAAGGATCAAATAGGTCATCGCCTAAGCCCCCCTTTTTAAATTGCATACACCGTTTCGGCCGGCAAGGGCAGAAGCAATCTGGACGTTGCGTGGTCCTACGGGAATGTCCCCACGAATCCTGCCAGGGCCACGGGACGAGGGCTGGTGCCGGCTGAGGGGATTGAACCCCCGACCTTCAGTTTACAAAACTGCTGCTCTACCGCTGAGCTAAGCCGGCGAATGGGAGGATTTGCGAGGCTCGCATAGCAGACTTGGCGGGCGAGAGCCAGAAGCAGAAATGCCCGTGCCCCGGCGGCGGTCTACGCCTTCGAGCCGGCAACGAAAAGGCGGCCCTTAAGGCCGCCTTGTTCGCTGGATGCACCAAGCTCCGCGCTACTGGCAGGGATGCCGGCGGCCGTCGGCGCCGCGGAACCAGGTGCCGGGGGTGCAGACGAAGCCGTTCTGCCGGGCATATTCCGCGCCGCCGATCGGGGCGGTGGCGATCGCGGCGGCCGTTCCAACGGCGCCGCCGACCACACCGGCCGCAAGGCCGAATGGGCCGGGGTCGTAGCGGTTGTAGCTGCTCTGCCAGTCGCGATCGCGCCGGGTGGTACGGTGGTGATGGGCATAGCCCCGTCCCATCGTCGAGCACATTGCATGCACATGCGCGACATCCGCGACGACTGTCGCGATCTGCGTCTATTCGATCATGGCGAACGCCTTCGCCTGACGCGCCGACAGGTCGGGACATGCGCGTTAACGATTCCTGATGCTGTTTCTTCATAATTGAGCGGGCGCGGATGCTTACGCGTTAGGCTTACCGGCAGTTCGACCCGCGGCCTTAACCCTTGCGCCTGCGCGTTGCTTTAGGTTGCGCGTCGAACAACCGGGACGTGGCATGCGCATCGGCATAGCACTGGCGATACTGGCCGGAATGACCTCAGCGGCGTCGGCCGGCGGCGGCTTCGACATCGTCGTGCCCTCTCGCCCCGGCGTGCCCATCATCATCAATGGGGTCGACGCCTCCTACGCCGTGGTCGAGAGCGCCATGGGTCTCGCCCGCAACGAGTCGATGGTGCCGACGGTCTATGGCGGCCGCCCGGTCGATCCGGTGCCGAATGTCGGCCACTATTATCCAAGCCTCGGCCACATGCCCGGCTACGGCCGCCTCGAGGTCGAGCCGCCGGCGAACCGCCGCCTGCCGCAGCCGGCCGAGAGCTATCACCAGTTATGGTCGGCGCAATCGGCCCCGCTGCCGGCGCAGTCCAACGTCCCCGTCGATCCGCCGCCGGTGATCTACGCGCCGCAGTTCAACGGGACGCGCCCGGGTTCGGTGCCGCGGCCGCCGCATCCCCGGAGCCCGCAATAGCCTTCACGAAGCCCATACCAACGAAAAACACCTACAGGAGAGAGTAATGCGTCAAATGATTACAGGAATGATCGCGGCCGTGGCGGTCATGGCCGCTGCGCCCGCGATGGCATGCGGCTTCAGCCCGTGCGCCGCACCGGTTTATTCCGCGCCGGTCGTGACCTACGGCTACGGTTACGGCTATTCCGGCTGCAACCCCTGCGGCGGCTACGCCGGCTATGGCGGTTACGGCGGCTGGGGGGCAGTCGAGCGTCTGCCGGATCCGGATGCGGTCTATCCTGGCACCGCGCAGCAGTACTACTACGTGAACCAGGGCCCGACCTACACCGGTCCGGGCGACTGGGCGCCGCGTCCGTATTATCGCGAGGGCTATGGCCGCCCGTATTACGGCTATCGCCACTATGGCTACCGCGCGTATCACCACTATCGCCCGTGGTATCACCGTCCGCACTATGGCTATCGTTACGGCCATGCGCCGCGTCATGCCTACGCGCCGTATCACTACGGCCATCGCGTGCTGCGCCGCTATTACTGATCCGGCGATCTCTCGAAGAGATCAGCGCCCGTTCGCATCTCGCGAGCGGGCGTTTTGCTACATCAGCCCGAGCCGGCTCGCCCCGATATAGAGCGCGAGCACCGCGGCGTTCGATACGTTGAGGCTCTTGATCTCGCCGGGCATGTCGAGCCGGGCGACGACGCGGCAGGTCTCGCGCGTCAATTGCCGCAGGCCTTTGCCTTCGGCGCCGAGCACCAGCGCTAAGGGCTGCTGCAACTCCACCTTGCCGAGGTCTTCCGCGCCCTGGCTGTCGAGCCCGACGGTCTGGAAGCCGCGCTCGTTCAGCTCATTCAACGCGCGCGCCAGGTTCTGCACGGTGACCAGCGGCACCAGCTCGAGCGCGCCGGAGGCGGATTTCGCCAGCACCCCGGTCGCCTCCGGGCTGTGGCGGGCGGTGGTGACGATCGCCTTCACCGCGAAGGCCGCAGCCGAGCGCATGATGGCGCCGACATTGTGCGGATCGGTGATCTGGTCCAGCACCAGCACGATGCCCTCCTGCGCCAGTGTGTCGATGCCGGGCGAGGGCAGGGGATCGGCCTCCGCGAGCAGGCCCTGGTGCACGGCGTCGGGGGTGAGGCGCTGGTCGAGCGCGCTGGGACGGACGATTTCCGGCGCGACGCGGGTGTCGATATTCTCCTCAGCAAGGCGCCTCGCGGCGTTCTCGGTGAGGTAAAGCTTGCGGATATAGCGGTCCGGATTGGCGAGCGCGGCCGACACCGTGTGCCAGCCATAGAGAATCACCGGCCCGTCGGAACCCGATTCTCGCTCCCGCCAGGCCGGGGGACGAGAAAATTTCTGCCCTTTTTGGAAGGGTTTACCGCCCTTGCTTCGGAAATTGGGTTTGCGGTCGCGATCGCTCATGTGAGGCTTGTGTCACGGCTCCCGAATATTGGCAATTTAACCCGCAAATAGCGCGCAGGCTTGGTTGACTTTGACCGGTCCCTTCGCCCATAACGGCGCCCGACCGCGCGCCTGAACCGGGCCTGCGCGGTTATCAGCGTCATTTCGATGACCCGGTCCGCCGCCACTCGCGCGGCCGGTCTGGCGCTGTTAGACGGGGGAGTGTCCCGAGTGGCAAAGGGAGCTGACTGTAAATCAGCCGCCTCATGGCTTCGTAGGTTCGAGTCCTACCTCCCCCACCATCCCAATCTTTTGGCTTTGAAAGGTCTACTCTTTTTGGCCCGCGGCCCGCACCTGCCCCTGAGGTGCGGGAATAGAAGTTTCTTGTTCGGTTCTCGCGAGAGTATTCATGGCACCCGTCGCCAGCTTCTGCCGGTTGGCGGTTCGCGTGTAGAGGGCGGCCATCTTCCCACCCTCCCAGCCAAAGATCGCCTCGAGCTGAGCCTCCGTGGCCCCATTATTTGCTGCCCTGGTGGCCGCGGCCTTGCGGAGACCGTGGGCTGACTTCTTGATTCCGGCGGCGCGGCAGGCGTCGCGGAAAGCGTTGCCGACGCTCTCCTTAGTCATCCGATGGCCCTTGGCTGTGGCAATGAATGCCAGATCCCCGGTCGGCCCGGCGTCGAGGGTATTCTGCAGGACGTCAAGCACAGGAATCGTGACACGAGTTCCTGTCTTCTCGGTGTCGATGCTGATCACACCATTTTTGACGTGCTGCTTGCCGAGTGCTGCAGCGTCACCACGGCGCAATCCGGTATAGCAGTAGATATCGAACATGACGCGCTCACGAGTCCCGCGCGGCCACCGCTGTTCGAACTGGATGATCTCTTCTTCTTCCCAGACCGGGAAGCCCTTAGTCTTCGGCTTCGCTACGGACTTGCCGGCCGCCGGATCAGCTTTGACATGTTCGGCATCGACAGCCCATTTGAACAGGCCCTTCATGGTATCGAGAAAGTGCCGCGCCGCATGACCTTTGCGCCGATCGATGCCTGCTTTGATGGCCTTCCCGGTAATCTTGGACAAGGGCTGAACGCAGCAGACCAACTATGTTTGCGCGGATCGGCGTCATGCGGGCGTTGAACAGACACGGGCCGGTGCAACAGCCGCGCCGGAAACGGGCGAAGGCGTACAGGGTGATAGGCTCGACGAGATGAAGCTCTCGCGAATGGTTGTGGTTGCTACTATCGGCGATCTCGATCGAGGCTGCGCTCGGACCTATGCTGCCCATTGGCAGGGGCCGGGCAATGGCAATAGTTATAAATCTGCGATCATCCCGTATCGCTCGCAGCGAAGGCCAAAATCTTGCCTCAATGCTCGAACGCGCCGGTCGTCAGCGGCCCTTGCGATCAATTATGCATCAGATTCAATGTTCACCAAGACGTCCCCTGCGATGATTTCGGGGGTGCCAAGATCAAGGTCATGCAGGCTTGCTTGAACAAACTGCAGGACCTTATCGTTCGCCGCGTTGGCGCTTTCGCGGTCCTCGAATATCATCACAGCGACACCGACGCCTTCGCCCCCATCCAATACATAATAAGATTTAAATCCGGGCGATCCCTTCAGGATCTGGCCGATGCCGCTCTTGGCGCGGCGGGCAGCATCCGCAACCGAACGAACCTTAGTGTACTTTCGAACGAACATATACATGAGACCACCCATGCATCTCAGTTCCGGTCTCGCTCATCAAAGCATATCGGGCCGCTGCTGGACTAGGGCCTGCTTCCTCGATGGGACATTCTGACGGGCGGATTTCCGATCGGAATCGACAGCACTGGCGGCGTCGATGTCAGCAATTTCGACGTGACGCTCCATCTGATCTTCGTGGATGGACCATGCCCAAACGATGCGTCGGCTCCGAGCCAACAGCACGCAGGGTACGGCCCAACCTCGCATTAGCGGGGCTGGGCGACCTATGCCCTGCACTCAACGTCTCTCAATTAATTCTTACTTCTTGCTGAGCCTGTGGCTCAGCCTGCAGCTCAGCTTGTAGCTGAACCAGAAGCTGTGCTTACCCGCTTGCGCTGGGCACCGCGAACAGCACTGACCTAATCCAAGTAAGAGGCGGCCACGGCTGGGGACACGGCCACGGCTGGGGTCATGGCTACGGTTATCGACCATTTGGCTGGAGTCGCGGTCGCAAGGTCGGCTGGCGCGGACACGGCTGCCCGCCCGGTCTCTGGAAACAGGGGCGGTGCTGACCCCAAGGGATTTCGTGGTTGCGGCGGATGAACTGAATCGAGAGAGACTGCCCGCCCAACTTATTCAAACCCCTGCACAGGCGGCGGAGCGGTTTCTGTCGTCGGGGCCGCGACCATCGCATGAACCGGCCGCTGTTCAGGTGCGGCGGCCTGCGGCGCATCCGCTGCGGGGACAACGCGGTGCCTGTCGGCGCGGACCACCTGTGTTGCACGACGTGTGGAGCGACGAGTATGCCGACCACTAGCCACCATGGACCGCGAAATTGAAGGGCCAGCCGTGTAGCCGACAACCGCGCCTGCAATCGCACCGACCGGGCCGAACACCAGCGCGCCGGAGATCGCCCCGAGGGCGGCATCACCGCCCCGCTCCTGCGCAAGTGTTGACGTTGGAACCATGACCAGCATGAGCGCCGCAACCGCGATCGTCTTTTTCACTTCAGATTGCTCCCCATTTTGACCGGTAAACACCCGTCCGATCGATCGCGGCTGATTAACGATGAAACGGGGCAGATTGATGCTCCGGCGCAAATGTGCCGAAAGTCATGAATCGGAGCTGCCAGCCGGTGGCCGCTGAGCTTTGACCAGCTGTGGCGTTTCAGCGGGCGTCACCGTTTCCCGGCTGTTCTCGTTTGCCTTGGAGCTTCTGCTTAGAAGCCCAATGATCCCGACGACCATGAAAAGCCCACCGGTGGCGATCAGCCAATGCGGCAGCTCCATCGTCAGACCATGCGTTCTTAGGTAATCAAACATCGAGCCCGTCATGTGGTTGGGAGAACGGCCCCGACCGGGGCCAATGGGGGCGGTTGATGGTCGGAACCGTTCCTGCGATCCACCGAGATTATGGGCACGCTCAGGATTTAGCGACCAAAAATGTCCCGCGCACAACCCGTCCGGGGAGATCGATTGCGTCGGTGCGGTGCGGCTATCGCCCGTGCATCCTGAAATAGCCGAAGATCACGATGAGGGCGATGGCAGCGATGATCATGCCAACTTCCATAAGGCGACGGAGCTCGCGATCGTCAAACGGCATCGGGCGGTTACCTCGTGCAGGCGAGGCGGTCCCGAGCGTGGGGTAGGTAGCTTTGGGATTGGCCGGGACCGCCCGCCCCAGCACCGCATACCGCTGCTGACGCGCTTGAACGTTGCTCCGTCTGCCGTCGCATACGCTTGAGACGGGCCCGGGATTTCTGTCTCCGTTCGAGGCAGGCCACGGAGTCAACGACCGCTTTTTGATCGGGTGCGGGCGCCGTTGAAAATTCCTTTTAAGGCTCAATGGTGGGAAAAATCCCGCACCGATTTGTAGCTAATTGTAATTACTGGGTTATTCGACGACTACCTCCCCCACCAGCCTTCGCTCGCTTCGCGAGCTTCGGCTAGGCAAGCCAGCAGGATCAATCGTAGCGAAGCGGGCGAAGGCTGCCTCGCCGAAGCCCAAAGGGCGAAGGCGGGCTCAGCATCCACACTGCATCGCAATTCTGACCTGCTCGGCGCCGCGGTTGCCACATCGCGGGCTCCTCACGACAGGGCCTGACGCGGCAATGTGCCTTCGATCCTGATATCGTCGTGTACGACCCGCATCATCGATGGAACCGTAAGCAGGTCGGCGGTGTTGCGGAGAGGCGGAGGCCGACCGGCGCTGCTCTGGTCGTTGTCCGGCGATGGTATCGAGATGGCTCGCGCTGTGAGACAAGGCGGGCCGATTGATGAGGGACAGCGGATCGCGAATGACGGGGATGGATCAAGCCTTGCTCGCCGACGTCGGCGGCACCAATGCGCGGTTCGCGCTGCTCGATCAGGGGACGATTGGCCCGACCACGCATATGAAGGTGGCCGATTACGAGACCCCGGCCGAGGCCATGGCGGCCTTCCTGGATCAGCAGGGCGCACGAGCCACCACCGGCTTCGCCATCATGGATGTCGCGGGGCCGATCGAGAACCAGCGCGTCACCCTGACCAACAGCCGGTGGACGTTCGACGCCGCCGAACTGCAACACCTGTTCGGCTTTCGCGCAGTGCATCTTCTCAATGATTTCGAGGCCATGGCGTGGTCGCTGCCGGCGCTGACCGCGCATGATTTGGTCAAGCTCGGCGGGCAGGATCCGGTCGCCGGCGGGCCGATGCTGGTGGTCGGTCCGGGGACCGGCTTTGGCGCGTCCTGCCTGATGCGGCGCGGCGCCTCGTCGCTGGCGGTCGTCACCGAAGCCGGCCACGCCACCCTGCCGGCAACATCGGAGCGGGAAGAGCAGGTGATCGCGCGCATGCGCAGCCAGTTCGGCCACGTCTCGATCGAGCGGGCGCTGTCCGGGTCCGGGCTGGAGAACCTCTATCGCGCCATCAATGCCATCGATGGCGCCGGCGCGCCCGCGCGCGACGCGGCCTCGATCGTGCACGCCGCTGCCTCCGAGCGCTGCGCCACCAGCCGCGCGGCGCTCGACATGTTCTGCTGTTTCTTGGGCAATGTCTGCGGAAACCTGACGCTGACGTTCTCCGCGTCCGGCGGCCTCTATCTCGCCGGTGGCATCCTGCCGCGCTTCGTCGACTATCTGGCGCGATCGGAGTTTCGCAACCGCTTCGAAGGTAAGGGACGGTTCGGGGCCTATCTCAGACGCGTGCCGGTCAACATCATCGTCACGCCGGATACCGCTTTTGCCGGGCTCAAGACGTTCTTCGAGATGAACGTGTCGACATCCGATCGCCCGCTCGCACCGGCGCAGTGACGATAGATATCGTTTTCGTCGTGCCATCCTGCCGTTGAACTCTCGACCTCCGGCGCTCGTTCGCCGGGTGGCAGCGGCGAGATTCAGCCTCCGGCTGATTGACTGAATGTTCATGATTTGTTCTTATGGTGGCGTTCCCGGAGGAGACACCGCCATGGACAACCGCATCAACGAAATTCGCAGACAGATCAGGGCCTTGAGGATCAGCATGCTCGAGGCCGAGGCGATCATGCGTGAGCAGATCAAGCGGGACGAGGATTGCGCCTTCGTGGCCGGGGACATCCTGAAGATGCGCCTAGTCATGAGCCGCCTGGTCGAGGAGCGCACCGTGCTGGGCGATCACGAGCCGATCCTGGTCAACTTCGCGTCGCGCCAGCCTCGCGCGGGGAAGTCCGTTGTCGTGCCGCTCCCGAAGCGTCATCTGGTCTTCGGCGAACAACGTGCGCGACGACCGCTCGAACTGCTGAGGCTTCGCGCGCAACTGCGCGAGCTGGGCTCGACCGTGGATCAGCTCAAGCAGGCCGGGCTCGACAGCGCGTCCGCACAGCTCCTGCTGTCGCGCAAGCGCGCGCAACTGGACGACATGATCAGCCGGAGGAAGCATGAAAGAGCCGCTTCGCTACTTCCACGACAGCGATGAACACTCGCCCTGGATCAAGGCGCTGGCCGAGGTCCGCCACCGGGCGACGCGCGAAGGTTGGTGCTTTCAGCACGTCCAGGCGATCATCGTGGCGATCGATCAATATGCGGAGGCGGCGCTCGGCAACCGCGAGTTCTTCCTCAACCGGCCGCAAACCGTCGGCCCGATCAAGAGAAGCAGCGTACCGTAGGACGTGCCGCAGGCGGCCGGCGCAGCCAGCTATGCGAGCGGCAATTGACGAGCCGCTCGCGATCAGCAGCCGGGATTGGAATCATTTCTCCGCGAAAGAAATCTCGAAGGACAAGTTTGAGACTGTCTGGAGTCAGGCGAACCAATCGATGGTCGGTCGTGTCAGCCGGTGAGGTGAGGGCATCAGGATCCCGCGCCGCAACCATTTTGGCTTAGCGCCAGCAGGCCACAAAATTTGTTTGCCTGAATGGCGCTGGCGAGAGAAGTATGTACCCGCTTCACCCGGCGACGGCGTTGCATCAGGGGCCTCCGGTTAGTCGCTCCTTGTGATCTGAGCCGGGCAGTCGAGATCGTTCCAAGCGGTCATCTGGATTATTGCCGGCGGTCCGTACCCCCGCGTACGCTGTCGAGATCGGAGCCGGGAGCAAAGCAAACATGAAGGACATGGTGGCGCATCTCGAAAAGCTCCGCGCTGATGCGGCGGAGTGCGCTCTGATCAGAGATCTTGCGACGGATCCCCGCAAGCGCCAGCTGTTCGCCATGCTGGCCGAGCACCTGTCGACGCTCGCGGCCACGGTCGAAACAGAGGTCGCGGCCGCCACCAAGGGCGACAAGGCTGACTGATCCGCGGATCAGCCGGAGCCTCGCGCTAGGATACCCGAAGCCGTCGGACTTCTCCGACTGTCATGTTCAATTCCGATATTTGTTCTGCCCCAAGCCGCCGCTGAATAAGGCTAACGGCCCATCCTTCCGGGACGGTGTCCAGCACTCGATCAACGGCTTCGTCTCGCGGCGTCGCGGCGAGCCAAATCTGTTGCTCGCCCTCATCGGTCGTCACACGAATCAAATGAACCTCGGAGGCAGGCTTATCTTCCATGCTCGCTACAAAGTACCGGCGAGAGCTTTAGTTTCTAACCCCTACGAACGAACCGACTACGGAGACGATTGAGCCTCAAGGTCGTTATGGCATCCTTTGACCTCAGCGTATCCCCCGCTGCGCCGCTACCTGAAATTGGTACGACTTGCCAATTGATGCGAGCCGGAAGAGGACAAAGGCAAAGGGTCTATGAAACGGCAAAGGGTCTATGACGAGAGAGGCCGCCAACTGAGGCGGCCTTACTTGTTTGCCAAGGCTTCGCGGGCCAACCGCTCGGCTCTCAGTCGTTCCAGGTTCTTGTAGCGCGCTTCCTGAGCGAGTTCATGTTCTCGCAGCGCCCGGATGGCGTCTTGTCGGCGCTCTGCATCCCTTGCTTTTCGTGCTTCCCGTGTCAGTCTTTCGCGCTCGGTGGGGGACAGTTTTGACATCTATCCCAACGTAAAGCGGGCAAAATGGTTCCTTTGCGGGCCTTATCCCGCCAGCCTTTTTAGGATGCGGCGTTGGTGATCGATATGGCTCTCATGTAGCAGCCAATAGGTCGCTAGAAGATCAACTGCCAATTCCGTGCTGTGACCATGCGCGCCAAGTCGGCGATGATCTCGACTTGGCGGGCAATATGCCTCTCACTAAGCGCAATGTGCCGCTCAGCATCCGCGAGATGGCCCCTCATCATATGTAGGTCCATCGCCGCACTATGACACGGAACCGGGCGTATCCCTAGTTAATTTGACTAAATCAGAAAACGGGCCGGCCCAGAACATTCCGTAAGCAATCTAGGTCCTCCTGCTGAAAATGTGCGCCAGGCCTTGATTAGATCTCTACTAATCCGAAGCAGCGCACGCAGGACAAGTCGACCCGTCGACATAGCACATCGTCGTCGACGGAGGAACGCTAGCACAGCAGCGGCGTTGGTCCGCATGACCGATAGCGAGTTACGTGAACAATCATTCGAAATCGCTTGGAACGTCCTCGAGCGATCCGGCGATCTTGGTGATCCCCTTGCCGCTGCCCATTTTCTGTTGGGCACGATCGATCGCATGATGCGCAAAGGTGAGAGGCGCCGCCTGCTCCTGTCCAACGCCGCTATCGATGCGTACCGGCTGAGATACGAGCCGCTCGTTCTGGCATCGTGATGCATTTCAATGGCGCGGGTTGCAGGGACTGGTGGGCAGGACGCCCAGCGAGACCCGCCCGATCACGATTAGCGGCGAACTGCTTTCTTCCGGCGATTATAGGGTGAACGGTTGATTGGCCTTAGCGAGATGCCCTCGCGCTGCGCTTTGCTTGCGATCGATGCCGGCGGCCGTTGCATCTTCAGGCTGATCACACCCGTCGGGGTGTTTGCCTTCGCCAGCGCGAGAAGCTGCGTCACTTCCTTGTTGCTCCAGCGCTGATGCGAGCGACGCTTGTATCTCGGGTTCGCCTTGCGCGGCCCTTTTCCTGCCGATCGGTGATCCAGGCCGCTTCCATGCTGATCGTGCCATGTGGTCCTCTCACGCGGTTCCTTCGCCTTCGCGAGAGGGCGGAACGAACGCAAAGCTCGGACGATTCCCGTCGCGAGAACGCGGGCGCACATCCTCATTGCTATCTGACATCTTGAATAGAGCGCCGGACGCAGCCGCGTCGTCAACGCGGCCTCGCACCTTGTCGCGAACGTCAATGTCGAGCGCCGTGCTAGCGTTAAGCGTCGTGCCGGCCCCCGCATCGATTGGAACCAATCGCGCCCGCGGGCTTTGATTTGGATTCTCGTCATGGAGGAGGCACGGATGGCCGAACAGAGCAACGGACCCGCTGGCCCGGACCTCACGCAGGGCGTCGCCCTCGGCGCTTTCGAGAACGACATGCTGGTCGGCCATGTCGGCGAAGACGAGATTTTGCTGGTGCGAAAGGACGGGCAGATCTTCGCGATCGATGCCCATTGCAGTCACTATCATGGTCCGCTCGCGGACGGGCTCGTGGTTGGCGGTAGCGTCCGCTGCCCTTGGCATCACGCCTGCTTCGACCTGCGCAGCGGCGAGGCGACCCGCGCGCCCGCATTGTCTGCACTGTCAGTCTGGAAGGTCGAGCAGGACGGCGACCGTGTCCTCGTTCGCACCAAGCAGGAGCCACACAAGGCCCCTCAGAAGCTTCCGGCCGACGCGCCGAAGCGGATCGTGATTGTCGGGGGCGGTGCTGCCGGCTTCGCAGCGGCGGAGATGCTGAGGCGCGAAGGGTTCGACGGCGCGATCACGATGCTGAGCAGCGACAAGGCGCCGCCGGTCGACCGGCCAAACCTGTCGAAGGACTATCTCGCAGGCAGCGCGCCGGAGGACTGGGTGCCGTTGCGGCCAGACGATTTCTATCCGGAAGCCAGGATCGAGCTTCAGCTCAAGACCGAAGTGACTGCGATCGACAGCAAGGCGAGCCGGGTCGTGCTCGGCGACGGCAAGGCCGTGCCGTACGACCGGTTGCTGCTCGCGACCGGTGCCGAGCCGGTGCGGCTGCCGATCCCAGGCGCCGATCAGCCTCACGTCCTCACCCTGCGTACGCTCGCCGACAGCCGCGCCATCATCGCGACGGCAAAGACAGCGCGGCGCGTGATCGTGATCGGTGCAAGCTTCATCGGGCTGGAGGCCGCGGCGGCATTGCGCACCCGCGGCCTCGAGGTTCATGTCGTGGCGCCTGAAGCGCGCCCGATGGAGCGGATCCTTGGGCCCGAGATGGGCGACTTCGTGCGGGCCCTGCACGAGGAGCACGGCGTGATCTTCCATCTCGGCGACACCGTCACCGCGATCGACGGGCATCGTGCCAGCCTGAAGCGCGGCGGAATGCTGGAGGCCGAGCTTGTCGTGGTCGGCGTCGGCGTGCGGCCGCGGCTGACGCTGGCCGAGCAGGCGGGGCTCGCGCTCGATCGCGGCGTCACCGTGAATGCGCATCTTGAGACCAGCGTGCCCGGCATCTACGCCGCCGGCGATATCGCGCGCTGGCCCGATGCCCATTCCGGCGAGAGCATCCGTGTCGAGCACTGGGTGGTCGCCGAGCGACAGGGACAGACCGCCGCGCGCAACATGCTCGGCCGGAAAGAGCCCTTCGATGCCGTGCCGTTCTTCTGGAGCCAGCATTATGACGTGCCGATCAACTATGTCGGGCACGCGGAGAGGTGGGACGAGATCGCCGTCGACGGCGACATCAAGGGCAGGGACTGCCTGCTGCGCTACAAGAGCAAGGGACGCGTGCTCGCTGTCGCGTCGGTCTATCGCGACCTGGACAATCTGCGGGCCGAGCTCGCGATGGAGCAGGGCGAGACGGTCTGAGCGCCGCGTCCCAACGTCGCGAAAACAGACGGGGCTGGTGTCGTGAACGACGCGAAATCTCGCATGATAGCGGACCTCATCGCCGGCTGCGCCGTTGCGCTGGCGTTGGCCGTGACCGCTTACTACGGATACCTGGCCTGGCTGCTCGTCTCTCCCGACTAGAGTATTTTCGGTTCTGATTGAATCAGAACCGAGGCTCTGGATTCTTGTTTTGACGCGTTTTCTTCACACGAACCAGTGTCCACTTCGCTCGAAAACGCTCCAGGCGATAGTGCCGTCCGCATCCCGGCGCCGGGGCCAAATGCCTCGGCAACGCGCCCGTGACCGGGATGGTCAATCCCGCTGCCCCGCCATATCGTACGATCCCGGCCGGCCGTTCATCGGCGGGTCATCTATCTTCGGCCATCGTCTATGCCGGCCGGAGGTCAAGGGCTACGATATGGAGGAGTTTTGAATGATCAGGGGCAGCCAGCTTGTAACGCCGGCGCTCGTCGCTATCGCGATCGTGGCGTCGCTTGGCGCGCAGGCCAATGCTGCCCAGTGCGGCAACGGGCCGGGCGGCTTCGAGAACTGGAAGCGCGAATTTGCCGAGGAGGCGAGAGCCAAGGGCGTCGGCCCCACCGCGGTTGGCGCGCTGATGCAGACGAACTACGCCAGCGCGACCATTGCGGCCGACCGCGGCCAGCGCAGCTTCGGCCTGTCGCTCGAGCAGTTCATGGCTAAGCGCGGCGCCGCGACCATCGTGGCGCGTGGCCGTTCGCTCAAGCAATCGCATGCCGCGATGTTCGCGCAGATCGAGCAGCGCTACGGCGTGCCGCCCGGGCCGCTGATCGCGATCTGGGGCATGGAGACCGGCTTCGGCAGCCAGCGTGGCAACCAGAACATGCTGTCGTCGATCGCAACGCTCGCCTATGACTGCCGCCGTCCGGAGTTCTTCACCGACCAGCTCTATGCCGCGCTGAAGCTGATCGACCGCGGCGCGATCTCGCCGAACCAGCGCGGCTCGATGCATGGCGAGGTCGGCCAGACCCAGTTCATGCCGAAAAATATCCTCAACTACGGCGTCGGTAATCTTGACGTCGCCGCCAACGCGCTGAGCTCGACGGCGAACTTTCTGCGCGCCCATGGCTGGCGCGCGGGAGCGGGCTATCAGCCCGGAGAACCCAATTTCGCAGCGATCGAGGCCTGGAACGGTGCACAGGTCTATCAGAAGTCGATCGCCATCATGGGACGGCAGATCGACGGGCGGTGAGCCGGCGGTCCGGTTTCATGGCCCTTCACCTCTTGTTAACGCAAGGGTGGCCAGATCGGTGCTGCGAACGCGCGAGAGTGGAGACAACTCCGTGCTCAAGGACGGCACCTACGCGGCCTGGTTCAGGACGCCGCTTGGCGAAGGCACTGGCATCGTTCATTTTGCCGACGGCAAGCTGTGGGGCCGTGACAGCATCATGCTCTACAGCGGCACGTACGAGGTCGCGGGCGATCGCTTCTCTGCCATCGTCACCACCAAGCGGCATACGGAGGGCCATGCGACGGTGTTCGGCGTCGATGATCTTGTGTTGAGGCTCGAAGGCTTGTCGGCCGGCGCGATTGCGACCTGTACCGGGACCGCCGACCAGGTGCCTGGTGTGCCGTTCGAGGCGACATTGATCCCGAGCGAGGGCTTGCCAGCCGAGCCCAAAGCGAACGCTCCCACGCCCGCGCCGAAGTTCGATGCGAGCAAGCTCCCGAAGCTCCCGAGCCGTTCCAGCCATCGCTGATCGCATCTTGGCGATCCGCGCTTCAGGCGTCGGTCGGGCTCGCGGTCTCCGGAAAAGGCGCGCCCGGCAGATAGAGCCTGACCGGGCGGATCTCGTAGACTGCGGTTGGATTCGCCCGGCGCAAGTCCCGCGCGGCCGCGATGGCCGCGTCCTCGTCGGCGCAGTCGATCACGTAGAGCCCGAGCAGTTGCTCCTTGGTCTCGGCGAACGGGCCATCGATCACCATCCCCTGGCCCGGCCCGCGCAGGGTGCGCGCCTTGTCGGTGTCGCCGAGCCGTGCGGCGGGACCGAGCCGGCCCTTGAGCCGTTCGTGGACCTCGCGCAGGCCGGCCATCACGGACGCGTCCTCTGCCGCGGTCCATGACTTGACCTCGGCTTCGACGTGGTAGGCCAGGATGGCATAAAGCATCGGTAGCTCTCCTCATTTTGCTGCGTCTGGACAAAGGACGTTTCGACACGGCCCGAACCGACAATTTTTGTCGGGAGCGCCAGCCGCGAATCAACTGACCCGTACAGCACAAAGGCGCGGCGGAATCACTCCCGCCGCGCCCCGGTTTGTTGTCTCGCTGGTCAAGGGCTGAGAGCGCCCCGATGCCAGGCTCATTGGTCAAGGCCTAGCGGGCGATCCCAGCGAGGTGACAGCGCTTGAGATAAGACACTGGATCACCTCCTTTCGTTGTTGATGGGACTGCAAATATAGGCAGCGAATCGGCCTCTGTTAAGGCGGCAAGTTCGCGGGGCAGGCGAGGGAACGGGGCGGATTATGCGCAAATAAAGGCCGTTCACAGAGGCCGAAGACGCAGCCGGAGCAGTTGAGGCGGCCGCCCGGCCGTGTTAGGTGATCGCGCAACGCGGGTGTAGCTCAATGGTAGAGCAGCAGCCTTCCAAGCTGAATACGAGGGTTCGATTCCCTTCACCCGCTCCAACACCGTCCGTAAAAATCACGACGAAACAACGTGTTGCATGTGCTCTCGCCTGCAAGATGCGTCGCATTCTTGTTCGACCTCGATCATCTGTCGCTTCAACGCGGCATTGAGCGCTCAGTCATTCACGATGGCGGCGGTGAGGTTCTTCAGTCAGGCGCCAACCTCCGCGGTCTCGCGGTCCATACTGACATTGTAATCGCAGCATTAATGGATTTTTGCTGCGCGAAGCGCCGCACGACTGCCTCGTCGACGCCCGAAGCGCACCTTGCGGGATTTGAGGGGAAGGACTCGCAATAACACCGATAGATAGGTCTAGCCGGTGGCCCTGGGCAGATAGCCTCTGGCCGTGACTTCCGCGGAGAGTTCCTCGATGGTCTTGCGCTGTTCCATGGCGGCTCGCCGGATGAGCGCGAAGGCGGCCGGTTCGGCGATGGCATGCGAGTGCATGACCTGGAGGACGGCGGCAAGCACGACGCGGCGCGAGCGAAGGCGCTGCTCCAGCTTGGCGACCTGCTGCTTCAACTCGTTGGTGCGCTCGTTGCGTTCGAACGCCATGACGAGCGCGGCGTAGATACCGGCCGAGCGCAGCGGCTTGACGAGAAACGTGGCGGGATCGAGCTCGAGCATCAGCTTCAGGCGGCTCGGCGTCTCCGTGCCGAGCAGGGCGATGACCGGGCATCGTCCGAGGAACGCGCGCTGCGCCGGCGCGGTCAGCGGCAGGAATTCGTCATCGATCAGCGCCAGGTCCGCGCAGCCGTCGACGGCGCCGCCGGGCTCCCACTGGATGGTGTCGATCCCGAGGCGCTCGAACTGACGTCGGACGATCGACGCGTCGCGTTCGTCCTTGATGGCAACGAGCGCCTTGCGTCCGCGCAGCGAAAATGAAGACGGCTTGCTCATTTCACAACCCGCAAATGCGGCGCATTCGGCGACGCTCCGTCCCTTGCGGTCTCCCGCGCGGGGCTGACGGCGACGTCGAGCTGCGTCAGATAGGGATCCGGCCTAACGGGAGCATCTGCTTCCCAGAAGATGTCAAACTGTCCTTCGGCGTTGGAAACGGCGAGCCGCGGCGTCAGGACGCAGTGGTTGTTGCCGCCGTCGATCCAGACCGGTCCTTGCGGCGAATTGTAGCGATGGCCCGCCGCGGCGCGCCGCACCTCGCCGATGTTGGATGTGCCCGCGCGTTGCAGCGCGCGCGCCAGCAGATAGACCGCGACATAAGTGGATTGTCCGTCGACGCAGGGGCTGCTGGCATCGCCATAGCGCGCCTTCCAGCGTGCGACGAAGGTGCGGTTCTCGGGCAGGCGGATGCTTTCGAAATAGGCCGACGACGTGATGCAGCCGGCCGATGCCGGTCCCACAACCTTGAGCTCGGGCTCGCACAGGCTGCAGCTCAGCATCGGGATGTTGAGGCCTGCGCTTGTGGTCGCGGCGTGGAAGGCGCGGATAAAATCGTAGCTCGAGCTACCGACCAGGGTATTGAAGACGGCCGGCGGCCTGCGGCGCACAATCTCATCGACAATGTGGCCGACCGTGCTTTCGCCGAGCTCAAGCAGCCGTTCGGCAAGGATGCTGCCTTGCGCCGCCGTCACCAGCTCGCGTGTCACGCGATTGGTTTCCCAGGTCCAGACATAATTGGAGCCAACGCAGAAGAGGTGCCGCGTGACGTTTTCGAGCACATAGCGCACGAGCGGGAGCACGTTGTGGTTGGGCGATGCGCCGACATAGATGACGTTGTCTGAACATTCGAACCCCTCGTAGCGGGCGGGGTGCCAGAGCAGGCGATCGGTGCGCTCGACGATTGGCAGCACCTGCTTGCGCGATGCCGAGGTATAACAGCCGACAATGTGCTCGACGCCGACGTTGCGAATGAGGTCGTCGCAAGCGGTGTGATACTCCGAAACGACGCCACGGGGATCGCGGACGTGGGGCGTGATCGAGAAGTCGAAGTCACTCTCGTTGTTGATCTCGTCGACGGCCATCAACGCGCTCTTGAGCAATTCGCGTCCCATGGCCTGATAGGGCCCGTGCTGCGAGCATATGATGCCTACTGGAATGGACGGCTTCGTCATCGGGGACTTTCGGCAGTGCAAGGCATTGAGCAGACCATCATCGCCGCTATGGGCGCAAGAGGTCTTGCTGAATTGCTGCGCATGCACCTCGTGAAATTTGTGCAGCCAGCTCGTTGACAATGCGCCGGACACGTACTTAGAATTTTCTGCTACCGGGCTTCCTGTCGAACCTTGCGTGCGTCGATCTGGCCGATGACGTCCTGATCCCCGCACTACGTGCTGCGTTCGATTTCAGGCCCATGCGATAGATCATAGCCGCGGCATTAGAGCCATTCGTCACCTCGTTTCGGAGGGGCGGGTGGCTTTTTTCTTTTGCCGCCAAATTAGTTGGCGATGCGTTGTCGCCAAGCCGGAGGCGCATGCGCGGTGATTGGCCCGCGCTTGCGTTACGTCAAGCGCGGGGATGAGAAACGATGCCGACGACAGATCTTCACTATCTCGGACTCATTGAAGTCGGGCAGCAGATCCATGCAAGGAAGCTGTCGCCGGTCGAAGTGACCAAGGCGATGCTCGCACGGATCGAGCAGCTCGACGGCAAGCTCAAGAGCTACGCTTACGTGATGGCCGATGCGGCGCTCGCCGAAGCCGCCACTGCCGAGAAGGATATCGCATCCGGCAAGATCAAGGGGCGGCTGCATGGCGTGCCGATCGCGGTCAAGGATCTCTGCTGGGTCAAGGGCGCGCCGGCCGCCCATGGCATGCCGATCCACCGCGACTTCCGTCCCAACGAGGACGCCACGGTGGTTGCGCGGCTGAAGAATGCGGGCGCGATCATTCTCGGCAAGCTGCAGCAGACCGAGGGCGCCTATGCCGATCACCATCCGAAGATCGATCCGCCGAAGAACCCGTGGAATGCGGATCTCTGGTCGGGGGCATCCTCGAGCGGTTCGGGTGTCGCGACCGCCGCAGGCCTCTGCTTCGGATCGCTCGGCACCGACACCGGCGGATCGATTCGCTTTCCCTCGGCCGCCAACGGCATCACGGGGCTGAAGCCGACCTGGGGGCGGGTCAGCCGCTATGGCGCGTTCGAGCTCGCGGCCACACTGGATCACATCGGACCGATGGCGCGCAGCGCGGTGGATTGCGGTGCGATGCTTGCCGTGATCGCAGGCCAGGACCCCAAGGATACGACATCCGTGCCGCTGCCCGTGCCGGACTATCTCGCCGGCCTATCGGGTGATCTGCGCGGCGTGACGATCGGTGTCGACCGGCGCTGGACCAGCGAGGGCACCGACGAGGCCGCGGGCAAGGTGCTTAGCGAAGGCTTGCGTGTCGCCGCCGATCTCGGCGCAACGATCAAGGACATCGCGTTTCCCGATGCCGTGGCCGTGATCGAGGATTGGTTCCCGCTGTGCGGCATCGAGGTGGCTGTCGCGCACGAGCAGACCTATCCGTCGCGCAAGGACGAATATGGCCCCGCGCTTGCAAGCCTGCTCGATCTCGGCCGGGCGCAATCCGGCATGGACTATCAGAAGATCGTACTGCGGCGCGAAGCATTTCGCGGCGCGGTGCGGCTGCTGTTCGAGACGGTCGATCTCATCGCGGTTCCGGCCCAGGCGTTCGCCGCGCCCACGCTCGTCAAGATGGCGACGCTCGGCGAGGATGCGTCCCTGATCACCGGACTACTCCGCTTCACCTGTCCGTTCGACATGACCGGAAGCCCGACCGTGACACTTCCCGGCGGTTTCGCCCCGAACGGCGGTCCGGTCGCTTTCCAGTTTATCGCGCCTCACTTCGGCGAAGCAAGCCTGGTGCGCGCAGGCGATGCGCTCCAGCGCGTCACCGACTGGCACAAGCGCCATCCCGCACTCTGAATCGAGGAGTCCCTCGCATGTCTGCAGAAGACTGGCTGAAGAGTTCGATCATGGCGAAGCGGGCCGTCGCCAAGGGCGCGACGGGCACGACCCATAGTCTGACCATCGAGCAACAGGGCGGCCTCCACTATGTCTACGGTCCCTACGCGAAGCCGACGCTGTCGATCGATCCAGGCGGCGTGGTCGTCGTCGAGACCGAGGACGCCTTCGGCGGCGTGCTGACCAGCGAGAGCGACAGCCCCACCGCCAAGCTCAACTTCCCTTACCTCAATCCGCAATGCGGGCCGATCGCGGTCAAGGGCGCCAAGAAGGGCGATTGCCTTGCCGTCTATATCATGGACGTCGAGACGCGCGGCGCGCAGCCGGCTGGAACGACCTGCATCATCCCGGAGTTCGGCGGGCTGGTCGGGACCGCCTCCACGGCGATGCTTAATCCGCCGCTGCCCGAGCGGGTGAAGAAGCTGCATGTCGACCGCAATGGCGTGCGCTGGAACGACAAGATCACGCTGCCCTACGAGCCCTTCATCGGCACGATCGGCGTGTCGCCCGAGATCGAGGCGATCTCCTCGCTGCAGCCCGACTACCACGGCGGCAACATGGATCTGCCGGACGTGGCACCCGGGGCCATCCTCTATCTGCCGGTCCACGCCGAAGGCGGGCTGCTCTATGTCGGCGATTGCCACGCGACGCAGGGCGACGGCGAGCTCTCCGGCGTCGCGCTCGAGCAGCGCGCGACGGTGACGCTCCAGGTCGATCTGATCAAGAACTGGAGCTTCGCCTGGCCGCGGCTCGAGACCCGTGACTTCATCATGACGATCGGCAGCGCGCGCCCGCTCGAGGACGCAGCCCGCATCGCCTATCGCGAGCTCGTGCGCTGGATGAGCGCCGACTACGGCTTCGACGAGATCGACGCGTACATGCTGCTCAGCCAGGCCGGCCGCATGCGGCTCGGCAACATGGTCGACCCGAAATACACGATGGGGGCGTCGATCCTGAAGAATTATCTCAAGACGTGACTTTCACAACTTTCAAGGACAGGGGACATCGCCATGATTTTGGGACGTAGGTGTGGGACTGCTTTGCTCGGCGCAATTGTCGCGGTGGCGGCACTGAGTGTTGCTCACGCGGCCGAGCCGCCGCTGAAGGTCGGCCTGCTCGAGGACGTCTCCGGCGACCTCGCATTCATGGGCATGCCGAAGCTGCACGGCTCGCAGCTCGCGGTCGAGGAAATCAACAAGAGCGGCGGCATTCTCGGGCGCCGGATCGAGCTGATCCATCTCGATCCGCAGGGCGACAATGCCCGCTATCAGGAGTTCGGCCGCCGGCTGCTCAATCGCGACAAGGTCGACGTTCTCATCGGTGGCATCACCTCGGCCTCGCGCGAGGCGCTGCGTCCGATCGTCGATCGCACCACCACGCCGTATTTCTACACGAACCAGTATGAAGGCGGCGTCTGCGATGCCAACATGATCAGCATGGGCGCGGTGCCCGAGCAGCAGTTCTCGACCCTGATCCCCTGGATGGTCGAGAAGTTCGGCAAGAAGGTCTACGTCATCGCCGCCGATTATAATTTCGGCCAGATCTCGGCGGAGTGGAACCGCAAGATCATGAAGGATCTCGGCGGCGAGGTCGTGGGCGAGGAGTTCATCCCGCTCGGCGTCTCGCAATTCGCGCAAACGATTCAGAACATCCAGAAGGCGAAACCCGATTGGCTGCTGACCATCAATGTCGGAGCCGCGCAGGACTCGTTCTTCGAGCAGGCCGCCGCGGCCAACCTCAATTTGCCGATGGGCTCCTCGATCAAGATCATGCTCGGCTTCGAGCACAAGCGGTTCAAGCCGCCGGCGCTCAACAACATGCATGCGACCGCGAACTGGTTCGAGGAGATCGACACCCCCGAAGCCAACGACTTCAAAAAGCGCTGGCACGCCAAGTTCCCCGACGAGCTCTACATCAACGACATGGGCTACAACGCCTACAACGCGCTCTACATGTACAAGGCGCTGGTCGAGAAGGCGAAGTCGACCAAGCTCGAGGACCTGCGCAAGGTGATCGCGACCGGCGCTGCCTGCATCGATGCGCCCGAAGGCAAGGTCTGCATCGATCCGAAGAGCCAGCACACGTCGCACCGCATGCGCCTGATTTCGGTCGGCCTCAAGCACGAGGTCACGGTTGAGAAGGACTACGGAACGATCCAGCCGTACTGGCTTGGCGAGATCGGCTGCGATCTCACCAAGAAGAACGACAAGGATCAGTACACGCCGAGCCATCTTCCCAGCAAGTCGTGACGTGCGCGGGGCACGAATCTTGCTCGTGTGAACACGTGGAGGCGTTCCGCCTCACCGGCGTCGCAACGATGCGGCGCCGCGATCAGGGAGGCCAGGATGTCGGCTGAACTCTTCTCGCTGTTCTATCAGTTCGCCGACGTCTTCGCGTTCCTGATCCTGTCGGCCGCGGGCCTTGCCATCGTGTTCGGCATGATGGGCGTCATCAACATGGCGCATGGCGAATTCATCATGTGCGGCGCCTATGTGACCGTCGGACTGGTGAATCTCGGCGTGCCGCTTCCGATCGCGCAGATCCTCGCCGCGGTGACGGCGGGGCTCATCGGCGTCGTCGTCGAGTTCCTGATCGTGCGGCGCTTCTACAAGCGTCCGCTCGATTCCCTGCTTGCCACGTGGGGTCTCAGCCTGATCGTGACGCAGTCGATGCTGCTGATCGTCGGCTCCGCGGTGCGAGGCATCGGGACCCCCGAAGGGAGCTTTGCGATCGGTGAGTATACGTTCTCGACCTACCGGCTCGTGCTGTTCGGATGTGCGGTAGCGGTGCTCATCGGTCTCTACATCATCTTCATGAAGACACGCTTCGGCGTGATCGCACGGGCGACGATGCAGAACGCGGCGATGGCGAAGGCGCTGGGCGCCCGGACGGGCCGGATCTATGTGGTCAGCTTCGGCATCGGCACGGGGCTGGCGGGCCTCTGCGGCGCGCTGTATGCGCCGACCATGACGCTGATCCCGACGATGGGCGCGACCTTCGTGGTGGAGAGTTTCGTCACCGTCGTGATCGGCGGCGCCAATGTGCTGCTCGGAACGGCGCCGGCGGCGGTGTTCCTGGCGATGATCCGGATGACGCTGAACGCGAGCTACGGCCAGATCATCGGGCAGATCGGCATGCTGTTTGCAGTCATCCTAGTCATTCGTGTCCTGCCCGAAGGACTGTCCAGCGTGCTGGTGCGTCGTGGGCGCTAGAGCATGATCCGGAAAAGTGTGAAGCGGTTTTCTGCAAGGATCATGCTCAAACAAAGAGGCGAGACGGTGATGCGATCGCAGTCGACCGTATCACCGTCGAAGCGAGGATCCCTGATGTTCAAGCTGCTCGACGGTCCGCAGACGCTCGGACGAGGCAAGATCTTCTGGTCCTGCTTCCTTGCCGTGCTGGCATGCGCGCTGATCTATCCGCTGTTTGCCGACTCCTATGATGTCGGCAACTTCGCCTATTTCCTGATCTGGATCTTCATGGCGCTCGGCCTCTGCCTGATGTGGGGCTATGGCGGCATGCTGTCGTTCGGCCAGACCTTCTTCTTCGGCATCGCCGGCTACGGCTATGGCGTGCTCGCGATCAACATGGGCGGCGGGACGACGACGATCGCAGCGCTCGTTCTCTCCGTGCTCATCGCGATGGTCGCGGCCGGGATCCTCGGCTACTTCATGATCTGGGGCGGCATCAGCGGCATCTTCTTCGGCATCGTGACGCTGTCGGCGACGCTGGTGCTTGCGTTCTTCCTCGGGCAGACGGCCGGGCCGGAATGGCATATCGGCCCGGCGCGGCTGAACGGCTTCAATGGCATGAAGGGCATGGACCCGCTGGCAATCGGTGACTTCTACATCGAAGGATCGGCGCTCTATTACATTATGATCGCGCTGATCGTGATCGTTTATTTCGCGCTGCGCATGCTGGTGAACTCGAGCGTCGGCAACGTGATCGTCGCCACGCGGGAAAATCCGCAGCGCGCCGAGATGCTCGGCTACGACGTGCGCAAATACCAGCTCCTGACCTTCGTGATCGGCAGCGGTCTCGCTGGGCTCAGCGGTGCGCTGTACACCTCCTGGGGACAGTTCATCACCCCATCGAGCATTGGCCTTCCGGCGGCGGCGATGCCGATCGTGTGGGTCGCGTTCTCCGGGCGCAGCGATCTGACCGCGACGCTTGTCGGATCATTCCTGCTGCTGTTCGGCTTCCAGACCATCACGGTCTACAGTCAGCAGGCAGCGCTGGTGCTGATGGGGGCGCTTCTGCTCGCGACCGTGATGCTGGCGCCGCAGGGCTTTGTGCTCGGCATCGGCAAGCTCGTTGTCGACTGGTGGACCAGGCGTCAGCGGCGCGAGCCGGCGTCCACGTTGGCCGACGCCGGCCGCCTGCAATCGGATGAGACTTGACCATGACACTCGTCGATGTGAAAGGCGTCTCCAAGCGCTTCGGTGGATTGACCGCCGTTTCCGACGTCGATCTGACGGTCAATGCCGGCGAGGTTCACTGCCTGATCGGGCCCAATGGGGCAGGGAAGAGCACCTTGTTCAAGCTGATCGTCGGGCTCTACCCGCCGACCAAGGGCAGCATCTTCTTCGATTCCGTCGATATTACCAATGAGCGGCCCTATGCGCGGGTGCAGCGAGGCATGAGCATCAAGATGCAGGCGCCGAGCGTCTTCAAGGAGCTGCCGGTGCGCCAGAATATCCAGATCGCGCTCCAGGAGCGTCTTTCCGGCGCCGAACGCGGCACGGAAGAGGAGCGGCTGCTGACGCTGCTCAACCTGGCGGCGGACAGCGGGAAGCTGGCCGGTGAGCTGTCGCACGGCCAGCAGCAATGGCTCGAGATCGGGATGGCATTGGCGCTGCGGCCGCAGCTCCTGCTGCTGGACGAGCCGACCGCCGGCATGTCGCCGGAGGAGACCTACAAGACCGGCGAGCTGATCAAGTCGTTCAATGCCGAGGGCATGACGGTTCTCGTGGTCGAGCATGATATGGCCTTCGTGCGCCAGGTCGCGCAGCGCGTCACGGTGCTGCACCTCGGCAGGATCTTCGCGCGCGGCAGCCTCGATGCGATCCTGCAAGACGAGAAGGTCGCCGACATCTATCTGGGTCAGGGCCATGCCCACTGAGCGCATTCTGGATGTGTCGGGACTGTGGGCGGGCTACGGCGCGACGCCGATCCTGCAGAGCGTCAACATGTCGGTCTCGCGCGGCGAGATCGTCGGCGTCATCGGCCGCAACGGCGTCGGCAAGTCGACCCTGATGCGATGCCTCATCGGTTTGCTGCAGACCTGGCGCGGCACGATCACCTTCATGGAGCAGGATGTGACCCAGCTCGAGGCCGATGCAAGGGCGCGTGCCGGCTTCGGCTATATCCCGCAGGGCCGCGACGTCTTCCCGCAAATGAGCGTCGAGGAGAACCTGCAGGTCGGCGAACTGATCGGCGGACCTGACGGCAAGAAGCTACCGGAGCTGGTCTACGAGTATTTTCCGCGATTGAAGGAGCGCCGGCGTCAGATCGCGGGCACCATGTCGGGCGGCGAGCAGCAGCAGCTCGCCATTGGGCGTGCGTTGATCGGCAATCCGACCCTGATGATCCTCGACGAGCCGTCCGAAGGTATCCAGCCGTCGATCGTGCAGCATATTTGCGAGGCACTGAAATCCTTCCGCGACGAGCTCGGGACGACGATCATCTTCGTCGAGCAGAACCTCGACACGATCCTGGCAATCGCCCAGCGCTGCTACATCATGGAGAAAGGCAAGATCACCCGATCACTGGCTGGAGAGGACGTCAACGCGGACAATGTCCGCGCGCAATTGTTGCTTTGATCAGCGGGCCAGGAAGCGTTCTGCAATCAATAATGAGGGAGGGAATGACAGATGGATCTGGGACTTAAGGGAGCAAAGGTTCTTGTCACCGGCAGCACCAGGGGGATCGGCAGGGCAATTGCCGACACCTTCGCTGCCGAAGGCGCCAATGTCGGAATTTGCGCGCGCAAGCAGGCCGATGTGGACAGCGCGGTTGCCGCGATCAAGGCCAAGGGCGTTGCAGCGTTCGGCAGCGCCGTCGATGTCTCGAACGGTGCCGCGCTCAAGGCGTGGGTCGCTGACATGGCATCCAAGCTCGGCAGCATCGATGTGGTGGTCGCCAATGTCAGCGCGTTGTCGATCGGGCAGGACGAGGAGAGCTGGGAGAAGGAGTTCTCCACCGACATGATGGGGACGGTGCGTCTGGTCAATGCGGCGATGCCCTATTTGGAAAAGAGCGCGGCGGCGGCGATCGTGACCATCTCCAGCGTCTCGGGGCGTGAAGTCGATTTTGCCAGCGGCCCTTACGGCACCTTCAAGGCGGCGATCATCCACTACACACAGGGGCTGGCCTACCAACTCGCCGCCAAGGGCATACGGGCGAACTCGGTGTCGCCGGGCAACACCTATTTCGAAGGTGGCGTCTGGAACATGATCAAGGACAACAATCCCGAGCTGTACAGGTCAGCGCTGGCGCTCAACCCGACCGGCCGCATGGGCACGCCGCAGGAGATGGCGAACGCCGCCGTGTTTCTTGCAAGCCGCGCGGCAAGCTTCATCACGGGGACGAACCTGGTGGTGGACGGTGCCTTGACGCGCGGCGTCCAGTTCTAGGCGCTGAGCAGGCAGCGAAGGCATGAAACCGCGCCGCCCGCGGCACCGATCCGGGCAATCATTTCGATAACAACAGGGCGTCAGATGTCAGCGGATCCGTTGCACTACAAGTCCATCACTGAAATCGCCGAACTGCTTCGCCGCAGGGAGGCGCGTCCTTCGGAGATCACCGAGGAAATCCTGAACCGGGTCGCACGGCTCGACGGGAAGTTTCACGGCTATGCCTTGGTCCTCGCGGAGCGGGCCATGGCGCAGGCAAGGCGCTACGATGACGAGATCGCCAAAGGCATCTGGCGCGGCCCGCTTCACGGCGTCCCGATCGGGCTGAAGGACCTCTGCTACACGACGTTCGCGCCGACCGCGGGCGGCACCACGATCCATGCCAAGTTCGTGCCGTCCTTCAATGCGACGATCGTGGATCGGCTGGAGCGTGCCGGCGCGGTGACGCTCGGCAAGCTCAAGATGACGGAAGGCGCCTATACGAGCCATCACCCCGATAATCAGGCGCCGCTCAATCCGTGGAATACGAATTATTGGGTCGGCTCCTCGTCGACCGGGTCGGGCGTGGCAACCTCGGCGGGGCTCTGCTACGGCGCGATCGGCAGCGACACCGGAGGTTCGATCAGGTTTCCGTCGGCGACCTGCGGGTTGACCGGGATCAAGCCGACCTGGGGGCGGGTCAGCCGGCACGGCATTTTTTCGCTGGCGGGTTCGCTCGATCATGTCGGGCCGATGTGCCGGAGCGCGGCGGATGCCGGGGCAATGCTCGGCGTCATCGCAGGCGCCGATGTCAATGATCCGACCGCCCTGCGGGCAGCCGTGCCGAACTATCTGGCCGGAATTGGAGACGGCATCCGCGGCCTGAGGATCGGGGTGGACCGCAGATACACCCAGGACGGGATCGACCCGCAAGTCGTCGTCGCCCTGCTGGAAGCCGAGCGCGCCCTTGCTGATCTCGGCGCTGAGATCCGCGAGGTTAAATTCCCTTCCTACGAGAAGCTCGTCAGCATGTGGATTCCGATGTGCTCGGTGGAGACAGCGGAAGCACATCTCGAAACCTATCCGGCGCGCAAGTTGGAGTATGGCCCGGACCTCGCGCTGCTGATCGAGCAGGGCAGATCTGTCAGTGGTGTGGAGATCGCTGCCATTCATCACGAGCGGCTCATATTCTCCGGCAGCCTTGCCGCATTGTTTTCGGACATCGACCTGCTGCTCGTCCCGACCATGCCGGTCCCGATACCGACGCTTGCGAAGATGAGCGAATATGGCGCCGATCCAAGCATATTGCTCAGCATCCTGCGCTTCACCGCCGTCTTCGACTTCAGCGGCAGCCCGACGATCACCCTGCCGATGGGGATGGCATCGGATCACATGCCGTTGAGCATGCAACTGGTCGGGCCGCATCTGTCCGAGGATGTCCTTGCGCGCGCCGGTCATGCCTTCCAGTCGGCGACGGACTGGCATACGCGGCGGCCTCCGGTCGACTGAGATCTGTGATCAGAGCTGCACGGCGATCGGGCCAGCTTGCTGGCCGGTCGATCGGGCGAGCGGGATAGAGAGAGCGCGGCGCGCAAATCGCTCCCCGCGGCGGGGACTATTTGGCTGGAGTCGGGATTATCCTTTATGAGCGACGAGAAGAGCGACGCGCATGGATCTGGTCGGGGCCTGAGACCGGATCGCCCGCGCGCGGCCGACAAGCTTTCGGCGAGAGATTCTGCTAGCATTACAGTTGTAATTTTTGCTTGAGATGCGCTTTGCGCGCGTTGGCTTGATGAGCCCTGCGCCAGGATGACCATGCGAGGATGTGGGCATGCGGGATGCGCCGCTGGGCGAGCTTCATGGCGATGCGGCGGATTTCCGGGATCGACCAGCGGATCAAGAACGATGCTTCGGTCGGGGCCGCGGTCGCGTTTTTTTAAGCAATGCTCCGGTGTTGGCCCGATGACGGATGACGGCCATCGTGGCGAAGGCAAGCATGACCAGTGAGACATGGCGATGCCAGCCATGCCAGGAGCGGGTTTCGTTGTGATCAAGACCGAGCTCGTTCTTGGCGGTTTCGAAGCTGTCTTCGATGGCCCAGCGATGGCCTTCCACGGATACCAGCTTCTGCATGGACGTGCCCTTGGGGCACCATGTGGAGAAGAAGGCTAAGCTGTTGTCGGCAATATTGCGGCGGATCAGAAGACCTCGGGTCCATTCCCCGGCAAGGTCGTCGTTGTATTCGCCGGCGTCGAGATCGGCCAGCTCAAGATAGGCCCAGTCGTGCCAGCGCGGACCTTTGGTTCCTTCGCCGGACGGCAGGCGGCGCCAGGCCTTCTTGGGAAGGCTCTGCGCGATCGTAGAGGCAGTGCCGGCGACAGGCTGCTGCTTGCCCCAGGAATAGAACACGTGATTGGAAGCAACCCCCAGAACATAGCCTTTGCCCGCCTTGCGCAGCAGGGTTTCGATCGCTCCCGTGCCATACACGCTGTCCGCTGCTACGAACGAGAACGGCACCTTTGCGGCGATCGCGCGAGCGATCATTTGATGCGCGATCCGGGGCTTCGTCGCAAAGCTCACATCGCTCGGGACATGTGCGGCCTTCAGGCGAGCGGGTTCGTCCGTCCATTCCTTTGGCAGGTAGAGCGCCCGATCGATGAAGGCATGGCCATGCCGCGACACATAGGAGGCAAACACTCCGATCTGGCAATTGGTGATCTTGCCCGCCGAGCCAGTGTACTGGCGCGCGACCCCACACGAGGCCTTGCCCTGTTTCAAAAAGCCGGTCTCATCGATGACCAGAACCGCGTCCTCGTCACCCAGCGTTTCCAGCGCGTACTCACGTACAATATCGCGCAGCGCGTCGGCATCCCACTGCCCCCGACCCAGAATCGCCTGCTGGCGCCACGGGCCTGGATCGCCAGCCGCTTCCGCCCGCATCCAACCCGTCTTGCGCGGCTCGTTGCCCAACAGTCCGTCGAGAAATTGCCCCGCCGAGGCCGCGACCCGCTCTTGCGTAAACAGCGGACGGATGCGTTGCTTGGCATCTCGCAACGACGAAGCCCACAGCGTCAGCGTATCCTCAACCGACGCGCCACCAATCATCAGATCCCGAATCATGGTCGCCCATAGATTCAGAACCTTCAGGAAGATGCAACTGTAATGCTAGGCGACGCGATCGTCGCGTCATCATCGCTTGAAAGGTTGCCATGCCGAAGGTCGACATCGCTCATGTGCCGGAGCGCAAGGGATCCGGTTATCCCACAGAGTTCGCCGCGCCGAGCGCGGAGCGGGCGCGGCAGCGGCTCGGCGACGCGGGTGGGCTCACTGATTTCGGCGTCAATCTCATGCGCCTGCCGCCGGGAGGCTGGTCGAGCCAGCGCCACTGGCATTCCGACGAAGACGAGTTCGTCTACGTGCTCGCGGGCGAGCTGACGCTGATCGAGGACCGCGGCGAGCGGTGCTGCGCGCCGGCGATTGCGCGGCGTTTGCAAAGAACTCCGGCAACGGGCATCATTTGATCAACCGGTCGGGGACGAAAGCGATCTATCTCGAGGTCGGCTCGCGATCGCCGAATGACGTCATCACCTGCTCCGACATCGACATGATAAGCCCGAGCTCCGATGGCCGGCTCCTGCACAAGGACGGCACGCGCTACGGCTAGATCCCGAGCCAGCGGACAACAGAGGCAGCCGCCGCGACGTCAAATCGGGCGTTGCGGAATGGTCGGCGCAGCACCAATTTTCAGGGTGTGCTGGTGTTCGGATGGTTCTCATGACGGAGTGGTACTTCGTTTGGATCGACGGTCCGCGCGGACCCGAGCCGCAGAAATGGTCGTCGGAGGGGCTGTGGGGGCAGCTCGGCCGCCAGGACATCATTGTCCGCTTTCCGTTGAGCGAGCGGGAGGCTGATCTGCCGCTCGACCAGCTGGCAAGGCTGCACCCCATTCCCCGCTGAACGGCGCCGTTGTCGCCCTTAGACGACGAGCCGTCCCTCGCGCTCCGCGACGGTCAGACGCGCTTCAGGCCCTGCTGGTTCAACGCCCGAAGACGGAAAGCGAGCCGTTTCCAGGGTCTTGGGCCTTGCCTGGCGGGTTCGTCGATATCGCCGGCGATCGCGACCTGGAGGCCTGCGCGGTGCGGAAGCTGAAGGACAAGACCGGCGTCGTCAGTCCCTATCTGGAGCAGCTCGGGAGCTGGGGCAGCGCCACGAGGGATCCGCGCGGCTGGTCGGCCACCCACGCCTATTTCGCGCTGCTGCCCGAGCAGGCGGCGGGCCGTGTATTGGCGGCGACGCGCAGTGGTTCGCGGTCGATGGCGAAAAGGTCAAGCCGCGGCTTGCCCTCGACCATGCCGAGGTTCTGCAGGCCGCGGTCCAGCGTCTGCGCAGCAAGGTCGAATACACCTCGCTGCCGGCCTATCTGATGCCGGCCGAATTCACGCTGCCGGAATTGCAGCGCACCTTCGAGATCGTGCTCGACCGCCCGCTGGAGAAGAGCGCATTCCGCACCCGCATGCTCGCCGCCGACCTGATCGAGCCGGTCGCCAGGATGCGAAAGGGCTCGAACCGGCCCGCGCAGCTTTATCGATTGAAGAAGGCCAAGGCCCGGGTGTTCTTTGCGCGCACCTTCATCCCGCCGGGTTGACGTCAGACCAAGGGATCGAGCCGGGCGTCGCGACCTCAGTGAGGAACGAGGCAAGGAACGCCTTTGCGAGCACATGGCTGCTCGCGCGCGCCAATAACCTCACGCAGTGCGGCATGCGCGGCATCGCGCTCGACTGGCGGACGTATATCGATGGTCACGCACGAAGGCTAGCACGACCATCGCGTGCATCGAAGTCGCACGGTGAGACTCTTCGGGTTCCGGATCATCAATCGCTGGCAGCGCGCGACGAAGCATGAAACAGTGCTTGTCGGTGGTGGCAGTGGGAGTAAGCTGGATGTCAGCGATGCGGATGCTGCAGTGCGTGGTTGCGTGCAGAACAACAACGATCGCGCTGCCATTATTCTGCCTGATCAGCGCGTTCGGAATTGTGCATGGCGCGGCCGCGCGCGAATCCTTGCAGATCGTGGACGCGCGCGTGCCGGCGGCCGACAAAGAGGGTGGGGACCTTCCCTTGACGATGACGATCAGGAACGAGGCCGACAGCGCCGACGCACTGCTTCGCGTCCGCTGTCCGGTCGCGAATTTTTCCGAGCGTCATACCGTCGACCGCGGCGAAGGCGCGCCCGCCATGCGTTCGATCCCGAACATCCCCGTCCCCGCCAAGGGAACGCTCGAGCTGAAGCGCGACGGCTACCACGTCATGCTGCTCCAGTTGCGTCAGGCGCTCGCGCCCGGCGAGACGTTCAAATGCGCAATCGTTTTTCAGAAAGCTGGAACAATCGAGACGGAGGTGATGGTCCAGAAGTGACCACGGAAGGCGGCGGGCCGACAGTCACCCGCCGGGACTCAAGGCTTCTCACCCGAAAGCCCGTATGTGACGGGCAATCGATCAATGAAGATGCTAGATCCGGAGGAAACAAGTATGACGAGGTTGAATTGGGTTAAATCCCATATGCTCGCAGCGGCGGTAGCATCCGCTGCGACCATCGCCGGCTCTTTCGCGTTCGCGGAAGACGTCAGCCAGGAGCGACTGCTCAATGCTGACAAGGAAGCCGGCAACTGGCTGCACCATCATAAAGACTACTCGGCCAACCGGTTCTCGACCCTAACCGAGATCAATCATGACAACGTCAAGAACCTGAAGGTCGCCTGGACCATGGCGCTCGGTGGCGTCGAGGGCGGCGGAATCTGGTCGCATGGCGGACTGGAAGGGACTCCGATCGTCGAAAACGGATTCATGTACGTCACCGACGGCTGGGGCTCAGTCTACAAGATCGATGCCCATGGTGGCAAAGGCGTGCTGCTCTGGAAGATGGATCCCAAGACCGACCACGATTGGGCCGGCGCAGTCGCGTGCTGCGGCGTCGACAACCGCGGCGTCGCGCTGTGGAGCAACCTCGTCATCTCGCACACGCTCGACGGCCGCCTAATCGCAACCAACAAGGAGACCGGGCAGGTCGTCTGGCAGCGTCAGGTCGCCGATCCCGACAAGGGTGAGGTCATCACCGGTGCGCCGCTGATCGTCAAGGATATGGCGATCACGGGCGTGGCCGGCGCCGAATACGGCATTCGCGGCTGGATCGCTGCGACCGACCTGAAGACCCAGAAGGAGGTCTGGCGGACGCACACGATCCCGGGCAAGGACGATCCCGGCCACGAGACCTGGAAGGACGACAAGAGCGCCGCCGCAACCGGCGGTGGATCCACCTGGGTCACCGGCAGCTACGACCCGTCGACCAACACGATCATCTGGGGCGTCGGCAACCCCGGCCCGGACTGGGATAATGAATACCGGCCCGGCGACAATCTCTATACCGACAGCTCGCTCGCGCTCGATGCCGACACCGGCAAGATCAAGTGGCATTACCAGCACACGCCGAATGATCCCTACGACTATGACAGCGTGGCGGAAAACGTGCTGGCCGATGTTCCCGGCCCGAACAACACGACGCTGAAGCTCGCGCTCGAGGCCGATCGCAACGGCTTCGCCTATGCGATCGACCGCACCACCGGCAAGTTCATCTGGGGCCTGCCGTTCGTGAAGAAGGTGAACTGGACCAAGGGCCTCGATCCGGAGTCGGGCAAGCCGGTGGAGTACGATGCGAAGCAGGGCGTGCAGCGCTATAATGTGTCGGTCACGCCGAGCCGTCAGAACAAGGTGACGGACATCTGCCCCGGCAACATGGGCGGCAAGAACTGGCCGCCGACTGCGTATAATCCGAACCTGAAGCTCTGGTACATCCCCGTCATCGAGAGCTGCAACCGGATCACGGTCGAGGAGATGACGCCGGACAAGTTCAAGCCGCGCGAATTCTTCACCGGTGGTGGACCGAGCCAACCGGTCAAGATCACCGGCAGCGTGACCGCGATCGACGTCACCACCGGCAAGGTGGCGGGGAAGGCGGAGACGCAGTTCCCGAACCTCGGCGGCATCCTGGCGACGCCTGACCTCGTGTTCTCCGGACAGCCGTCTGGCGAGGTGATCGCCTATGACGCGAAGTCCTTGCAGAAGCTCTGGGAGTTCAACACCGGCGGCGGTGTCAACGCGCCGCCGATGACGTTCTCGGTCGACGGCAAGCAGTACGTCGCGATCCTGGTCGGTCTCGGCGGTGCCTGGGACAAGTGGTTCATCGACGCCACGCCCGAGCTGAAGAAGATGCAGCCCGGCTCGATGCTCTACGTGTTCGCCCTTTGACGTCGCAACCGCGGGAGGCTTCCCCCCGAAGCCTCCCGCGTCGATTTGGCCGAGAGAAACAAAGCAAATGAAGCAAACATGGCTGGTTGGCGCGTGGCTTGGCTGCGCGCTCGTGATGGGATTTGTGGAGGCCGCGCATGCGCAGGCGGCAAGCGATCCGACGGATGCAGGCAAGGCGGTGTTCAAGCGGGCAAACTGCATGGGTTGCCACAAGTGGCACGGCAACGGGGGCGGCGGCTATGGTGGCGACGCGCTGTCACTTCGGAAGACCGAGCTGACGCGCGAGCAGATCATCGAGACGGTCAGCTGCGGCCGGCCGGGCACCGGCATGCCATTCTTCGTGCGCGGCGCCTACGACACCACGAAATGCTACGAGATGACGCGCCAGGATGTCGGCGATCGCATGCCGCCGGAAGCCAACGTCTTCCTGCGGCCCAACGAGATCGAGGCCGTCGCCGACTACGTGCTGGCTCATGTCAAGGGCAAGGGCGAGCCGACCTATGACCAATGCATCGCGTTCTTCGGCGAGGGCTCGCGCGTTTGCAACATCTACAAGGAGGCCGGGCACGCCGCCGCGCCGTCCGGTCAGAGCGACAAGGCAAAACCATGAGCAGGCAGCGATCAGCAATCCATGGCCTGGTCTTTGCTGCCACCATCACGGCAGCCGTGCCGGCGATGGCGACCGCGGGAGACCTGCGCGACATCAGTGTCGGCATGGCGATTACCAGCGCGCCCAACGCGGGGTATGTCAACCTGACCTGCGCGGGAAATAAAGCGCACAAGCTGTCGGGCTGGACGCAGTGGTCCGACTGCCCGGCCGGGGCGGACCAGCTGCGCGCGATCCATTTTGAGTACGACCCTGCGACGTCGCGGGAAGGCACGTTGGTGGGCGGCCATCCGGCCATCCTCACCGTCATGATCGATCACGACGCCAAGGTCGCGGCTCTGATGATCGAGACCGATCCGAAGGCGCGACTGTATCTGCGCAAGAAGGCGTTCCTGCTCGGGCTGCAGGCCAAGTCCCGCTACGGTGCGGACGGGTGGACCTGCTCGGAAGCGCAACCGGCGGGCGACAAGCAGGCCATCGGCGGCAGCTTTGTCGACGAGCATTGCAGCAAGACGACCGAGGGCCGATCGATCGAGATCGAGCGGCACCTCTATCGCGAGCCGAACAAGGAGCTCAAGGATTTCACCGACGAGACCCGGATTACAATTCGTCGCGCCGGGTCCTGAGGCGAAGCTAGTCTGCGGCGGGTCTATTCGACCTAAACTCATCCTCGGCTAATGCCGCGCCAGAAGCACCACGATGATCACGGCGAGAATGGCGCACAGCACCTTCCAGAATGTCACGGGATCGCGGTCGTGCAGCGATTTGCGGCTCGCCACCGCGGGCCCGGCCCAGGTGGCGCCGTTTTCCAGCTCATGGGCAAACTCGATGGCATCGCCGTAGCGGTGCGCGGGCTCGACGCTGATCGCCTTGCCGATTACCGCGTCGAGCCAGGCCGGCAGGTCCGGGCGGTAGCGTGACAGGGGCGCGGGCTTGCCGAAGCGCGGCCGCGAGAATGGTTCGATCTCGCCGAACGGATAATTCGCCGTGAACATCCGGTAGACGGTGACGCCGAGCGCAAACAGATCGGACGCTTCGTTGCCCGCCGTGCCGCCGAACAGTTCGGGGGCCATGTAGCTCGCGGTGCCCGGGATGTCCTCGGCCGGAAAATCCTCGAGCAGCGGCACGCGCGCAACCCCGAGGTCGACCAGGCGCAGGCCGCCGTCCTTCAGCAGGATCACATTGTCGGGCTTGATGTCGCGATGGATGATGCCGGCGCGGTGCAGCGCCGTGACCGCGCGCACGAGCTTGGTCGCAATCCCGATCCCCTCGGCGAGCGATAGTCGCGGCGCGCGCTTGAGGCGCTGCTCCAGCGTCTCGCCGTCATAGAGCGGCATCGCCGAATAGAGTCGCGTCTGCCGCTCCGCCGGCAGTTCGATGATCTCGCCGATCCACAGGCTGCGCACCCGCGCGGCAACCCAGGCCTCGCGCACGAAGGCGAGGCGGTAGGAGCCTTCGCCGGCAACGCGCGGGTGGGGAAATTTCAGCACGACTTCGCGGCCGGCCCGCTTGTCGACGGCCCTGAACAGGCGGCTGTAGCGGCCGTCGGACAGAACATCGCCGAGCACGAAATCGTCGATGACGTCGCCTGACGCGGGCAGGTCGAGGATCGGCAGCGCGGCGATCGCATGGGTGAGTTCGTCGCGGTCCGCCGGCGGCAGGTCCACAATGTCGAGCACCAGCGCGGTGGCGTTGTCGCTGCCATCAGCGGCGAGTGCGGCCTCGACAATGGCGCGCGCCGACTCTTCCGGCGGTGTGCGTTGCTCGAGCAATTGCTGGATGCTGACATCGCCGAGCGCTCCGTGCACGCCATCGCTGCAGATGACGAGCCGGTCATGCTGCCGGAGCCCCACGGTCAAGTAGTCGAACCGCGCGAATTCCTCGAAGCCGATGGCGCGGCTGAGCATGTGCGCGAGATCGCCGCGGCCGGCGATGTGATCCTGCGTCAGCCGCTCCAGCCGCCCCTCGCTCAAACGGTAGGCGCGGGTGTCGCCGATATGAATGATGTGACATTGCCGCCGCGACAGCACGATCGACGAGAAAGCGCAGGCCATGCCGCTGCGCGCGGCATCGACGCGGCCCTGGCTGTAGATCCAACCGTTCGCGGCCTCCAGCGCGCGTGCGGCGCGTCGGCGGACGCCGAGCGTCTCCGGCAGGGAATAATAGGCGTCGATGAAGCTGCGGACGGCGACCTCGGCGGCCTCGCGTCCACCCTTGTGGCCGCCGACGCCGTCGGCCACGGCCGCGACCACGTCGGCACTGATGCCGCCCGACCGGCCGAGGCAGGCCGCGACATAGTCCTCATTGGCGGCGCGCTTGCCGGTCTCGCTGGCGAAACCGACGCGAACTCCGAGATCCCGTTGCGAGCCGTTCGCCACGTGCGTTCAACGCCGAATGCATGTGAGACGCGATGGCCGCCCCGCGCGTGTCACCTCTCCCCATTGGGGAGAGGTCGCGCCAAAGGCGCGGGTCAGGGGGCTCGGGTCCCACTCGAGGGCGTAACCCCTCACCCGGATCGCATCTGGCGATGCGATCCGACCTCTCCCCGACGGGGAGAGGTAAACAATTGACGCCGTGGCAATCCGTCCTGAACTCATGTTTCATCCCCGGGCGCGGGGTGGCTTACACGCGCGCCCCCGACACCGCGCCCCAGGTGGTGCGCCAGCGGACCTTGACCATGGCAAGTCCGATGAAGCCAAGCAACGCCAGGACACCGAAGAACAGGAAGCCGGCGCCGAAGCCGCCGGTCATGGCCTTGGCGGTGCCCAGCGTCTGCGCCAGGAAGTAGCCGCCGACGCCGCCGGCACAGCCGACGAGGCCGGTCATCAGGCCGATCTCGTGACGGAAGCGCAGCGGGATCAGCTGGAACACCGCACCGTTGCCCATGCCGAGTGCCAGCACGCCGATCGAGAACAGGAGAACCGAGATCCAGGCGATCCGGGGCATCTGGGTCAGCGCCCAGCCGCTCTGTGCCGGCGCCGTCGGGCCTTCCGGCATGAAGGCGATCACGAGATAGGCGGCGACCACGACGCCGAACAGGATCGACAGCGCCCGGATGCCGCCGATGCGGTCGGCGATCAGGCCGCCGACGGGACGGAAGCCTGATCCGAAGGCGACGATCAAGGCCACCAGCAGGCCCGCCGCGACGCCGGAGACATGATATTGCACCGTGAAATAGAGCGGCAGCGCGTTGGCGAGCCCGACGAAGCCGCCGAAGGTGATGAAGTAGAAGAACATGAACCACCGGCTGTCGGAATCTTTGAGCAACGCGCCATAGGCCTTCAGCGAGATCGGCTTGCGCTCGCCCGGTGCGTCCTTGGCGGCGGCGACGTAATAGGCGAGCACCATCACCATCGGGATCAGAAGGCAGCCGAACACGGCCTGCCAGCCCCAATGTTCGGCAATGCTCGGCGCGAGCAGGGTGTCGAGCACGACACCCATATTGCCGGCGCCGGCAATGCCCATCACGACGCCCTGGTATTGCGGCGGATACCAGCGGCTGGCCTGGGGCAGGGCGACGGCAAACGAGGCGCCGCCGATGCCGAGCACCACGCCGAACAGCTCGATCGCCAGCTTGCTGGTCAAGCCGAACTGCCAAACCGCAATCGTCGCGGCAATCACGACGAGCTGGGCGATGATGCCGGTGCGCTTGGCGCCGATGACGTCGGCGAGCAGGCCCATCGGCACCCGCAGCAGCGCGCCGGCCAGCACGGGAATCGCAACCAGCGTGAACTTCTCGTTCACGGCCAGGTGCATGTCGCGCGCGATATAGACGATCAGCGGGCCGAGCGAGACCCACGCCATGAAACTGATATCGAAGTACAGGAAAGCGGCCAGCAGCGTCGGCCAGTGACCCGCCTTCCTGAATTCAGCAAACTTCATTTGCAAAGCCTCGCGGTGCTGCGGCGAAGGCAGCCGCGCAGTCGCGACCGGCCTTGGCGCAAACGGACAGAATGGAGTGAAGGACGAGAGCGCTCGTCGTTGAGACGTTCCCAATCAGCAAGGACTTCAGCAATAACCGTGCCATCGAAATCGACCGCGGTGCTTCGTCAGCAAGGCGTTGCCGAGATGTCCCGGATTCGCCCGTGACTCTCCTGATTGCTGCCGCGCGCAGCAGGTGCCGCCGCGCAAACGCGCACGCTGGTGCTTTTTTGAGCGCCGTGCCGGGCATGCGCGATGGCGCGTGAAACTCGTGTCGGCGACCGCACGAACGTTCCTTTTGCTGTCCTGCACAATAGATCATCGGCGTGGCTAAAAAATCGGCCGGTGATCCGCCTCGCACTCGTCCAGGATTTTCGGGGGAGGGCGGAAACGCTTTGATTTCGCTATCGGATTCGGCCGCGCCGACTTGGCACGCGTTTTGAATATCAGTCGGCAAAGGAACATCGATCGTCAGCGACGACGGTCTGCGCCCGCGGCTGGGCTTCCGAACAATCCCAATCTCAATCGACGTTGATCGACGACGCGTGCCGCGTCGCTGCGCAGCGTCGTCGGAATTGAAAGGCAGACCATGCTCGACAAGGTGACGAAGCAAAAGCTGGTTGTGATCGGCAATGGGATGGCCGGCATCCGCACCGTGGAGGCGCTGCTCGAACGCGCGCCCGATCTGTACGACATCACGGTGTTCGGTTCGGAACCCTACGGCAACTACAACCGCATCCTGCTGTCTCCGGTGCTCGCCGGCGAGAAGACCGTCGACGACATCATGCTCAACACCGTCGACTGGTACGAGGACAACAACATCACGCTGCGCAAGGGCGAGACGGTCACCATGATCGATCGTCGCACCTGCGAGGTCGTCACCGAGGCCGGGGATCGCGTTCCCTACGACCGCTTGCTGATCGCGACGGGCTCAAATCCGATCATGCTGCCGCTGCCGGGCAAGGACCTGCCGGGCGTGATCGGCTTCCGCGACATCTACGATGTCGATCGCATGATCAAGGCCTCGACCACCTATCAAAGCGCGGTCGTGATCGGCGGCGGCCTGCTGGGTCTCGAAGCCGCCAACGGGCTGATGAAGCGCGGCATGAACGTCACGGTCGTGCATCTGCTCGACACGCTGATGGAGCGCCAGCTCGATCCGGTCGCCGGCGGACTGCTGCGCAAGTCGCTGGAAGAGCGCGGCATGGCGTTCAAGATGCCGGCGCAGACGCAGGCGATCCTGGGCGAGGACCGCGTCACCGGCGTCCGCTTCGCCGACGGTACCGAGCTCCCGGCCGATCTCGTGGTGATGGCGGTCGGTATCCGTCCGAACTTCGAGCTCGCGAAGAAGGCAGGGCTTTATTGCGAGCGGGGCATCGTCGTCTCCGACACCATGCAGACCTATGACGGCCGCATCTATGCGGTCGGCGAATGCGTGCAGCACCGCCGCCAGACCTACGGTCTCGTCGCGCCGCTGTTCGACCAGGCCAAGGTCTGCGCCAACCACCTCGCGATGAAGGGCTTTGCCACCTATGACGGCTCGGTCACCTCGACCAAGCTGAAGGTCACCGGCATCGACCTGTTCTCGGCCGGCGACTTCGCGCCGGGGCCGGACAAGGAGGAGATCGTGCTGCAGGACGCCAATCGCGGCGTCTACAAGCGCATCATCCTGAAGGACAAGAAGATCGTCGGCGCCGTGCTCTATGGCGACACCATCGACGGTCCCTGGTACTTCCAGCATCTGCGCGACGGCACCGACGTCTCGCATATGCGCGAGCGCCTGGTGTTCGGCGCGGCCAATCTCGGCGACGGCGGCGTCAGCGGCCAGAGCTCGGTTGCCGCGATGAGCGACGAGACCGAGATCTGCGGTTGCAACGGCGTCTGCAAGGGCGCGATCGTCAAGGCGATCACCGACAAGAAGCTGTTCACGCTCGACGATGTCCGCGCCCATACCAAGGCATCGTCGTCCTGCGGCTCCTGCACCGGCTTGGTCGAACAGGTGCTGGCGTTCACGCTGGGCGGCGACTACTCGGCGGCGCCGAAGGTCAAGCCGCTGTGCAAATGCACCGATCACAGCCACGACGACGTTCGCCGCGTCATCGTCGAGCAGCAGCTCAAGACCATCCCCGCCGTGATGCGCTTCATGGAATGGAAGACGCTGAACGGCTGCCATTCCTGCCGCCCGGCGCTGAACTACTATCTGCTCGCGACCTGGCCCGGCGAGTATCGCGACGACCAGCAGTCGCGCTTCATCAACGAGCGCGTCCACGCCAACATCCAGAAGGACGGCACCTATTCGGTGGTGCCGCGGATGTGGGGCGGCGTCACCACGCCAAGCGAGCTGCGCGCCATTGCCGACGTCGCCGAGAAGTTCAACATCCCGACGGTGAAGGTCACCGGCGGCCAGCGCATCGATCTGCTTGGCGTCAAGAAGGAAGACCTGCCGGCGGTGTGGGCTGACCTCAACGATGCCGGCATGGTGTCGGGCCACGCCTACGCCAAGGGGCTGCGCACGGTGAAGACCTGCGTCGGCTCGGAATGGTGCCGCTTCGGCACTCAGGACTCCACCGGCCTCGGCATCAAGCTCGAGAAGTTCATGTGGGGCTCGTGGACGCCGGCCAAGGTCAAGCTCGCGGTGTCCGGCTGTCCGCGCAACTGCGCGGAGGCGACCTGCAAGGACGTCGGCGTGGTCTGTGTCGACTCCGGCTACGAGATCCATTTCGCCGGCGCGGCCGGACTGCACATCAAGGGCACCGAGTTCCTGACCAAGGTCGAGACCGAGGACGAGGCGCTCGAGGTGATCGTGGCCCTGACCCAGCTCTACCGCGAGGAGGGCTGGTATCTCGAGCGGATGTACAAATGGTGCGACCGCGTCGGGCTCGATCAGATCAGGAAGCGCGTCGTCGACGACGTCACGAACCGCAAGGCGCTGTTCGGACGCTTCGCCTATTCGCAGCAGTTCGCGCAGACCGACCCGTGGGCCGAACGCGCCAGCCGCGGCGTCGACCGCAATGAATTCGCACCGCTTGCCGAATTGGAGATCGCATGACCGGCTGGATTGAAATCGGCGCGCTGGACGAGATTCCGCGGCTCGGCTCGCGTGTCGTCCGCACGCCTCACGGCAACATCGCGGTGTTCCGCACCGAGAGCGACGAGGTGTTCGCGCTCGACGACCGCTGCCCGCACAAGGGCGGGCCGCTGTCGCAGGGCATCGTGCACAACAAGCGGGTGACCTGTCCGCTGCACAATTTCGTCATCGAGCTGGCGAGCGGCCAGGCGGTCGCACCCGACGAGGGCTGCACGCACACGCATCCGGCCAAGGTCGAGAACGGCGTGGTGTGGCTGTCGGTTCGGCAGACGGTGCCGGTGAGCTGAGCGACAGGCGATGTCGGTCAAGACCACGTGCCCCTATTGCGGCGTCGGCTGTGGCGTCGTCGCGAGCAAGGATGCGGACGGCAGCGTCCGCGTCGAGGGGGACCGGCAGCATCCGGCGAATTTCGGCCGCCTCTGCAGCAAGGGCTCGGCGCTTGCCGAGACCATCGGTCTTGAGGGACGGCTGCTCGAGCCGATGATCGGCGGCGCGCCGGCCCACTGGGACGATGCGCTCGATCATGTCGCCGACGGCTTCAGCCGGATCATCCGGGAGCACGGGCCCGATGCGGTGGCGTTCTACGTCTCGGGCCAGCTCCTGACCGAGGACTATTACGTCATCAACAAGCTCGCGAAGGGTTTTGTCGGCACCGCCAACATCGACACCAATTCGCGGCTCTGCATGGCCTCGAGCGTCGCCGGGCACAAGCGCGCGTTCGGCAGCGACACCGTGCCGGGCTGTTACGAGGATCTCGAGCAGGCCGATCTCTTGGTGCTGGTCGGCTCCAACGCGGCGTGGTGCCATCCGATCCTGTATCAGCGCATGCTGGCGGCCAAGGAGAAGAACCCGGCCTGCAAGATCGTGGTGATCGATCCGCGCCGCACCGCGACCTGCGAGGGCGCCGATCTGCATCTGCCGCTGCGCTCGGGCAGCGACTCCGTGCTGTTCAACGGGCTGTTTGCGTTCCTGGCCGGCAGCAATGCGGTCGATCGCGCCTTTGTCGGCAATTGCACGACGGGCATCGTCGACGCCCTCAAGCAGGTGGCCGGCCAGACCCTGGCGCAGACCGCCGCGACCTGCGGCCTGACTGAAGGCGCGGTCGGGCTGTTCTTCGACTGGTTCACCAGGACCGAGCGCGTCGTCACGCTCTATTCGCAAGGCGTCAACCAGTCGAGCAGCGGTGTCGACAAGGTCAATGCCATCATCAATTGCCATCTCCTGACCGGGCGCATCGGCCGTCCCGGCATGGGGCCGTTCTCGCTCACCGGCCAGCCCAACGCGATGGGCGGCCGCGAAGTCGGCGGACTTGCCAACCAGCTTGCCGCGCATATGGAGCTCGAGAAGCCCGAGCACCGCGACCGGGTGCAGCGGTTCTGGCGCGCGCCCGTGATCGCGGAGAAGGGCGGGCTGAAGGCGGTCGACATGTTCGACGCCATCGCTGACAAACGCATCAAGGCGGTCTGGATCATCTCGACCAACCCGGTCGTGAGCCTGCCCGATGCGGATCGCGTGCGGGCTGCACTCGAGGCGTGCGAGCTGGTCGTGGTGTCCGACTGCATCCGTGACACCGACACCACGCGCCATGCCGACGTGCTGCTGCCGGCGCTGGCGTGGGGCGAGAAGGACGGCACCGTCACCAATTCCGAGCGCCGAATCTCGCGGCAGCGCCCGTTCCTCGACGCGCCGGGAGAGGCCCGCGCCGACTGGCGCATCATCTGCGACGTCGCCAGCCGGATGGGCTATTCCGGCTTCGACTACGCCTCCGTCGCCGAGGTGTTCCGCGAGCACGCCGCGCTGTCCGGCTTCGAGAATGAAGGGACGCGCGATTTCGACATCTCGGCGCTGTCGACGCTCGATGACAGCGCCTACGACGCGCTGGCGCCGGTGCAGTGGCCGGTGACATCAGACCATCCGGCCGGCACGGCGCGGATGTTCGAGACCCAGACATTCTTCACGCCCGACGGCAAGGCGCGCTTCGTGCCGGTCGCGCCGCGCCCGGCGGGCAACGCGACCAGCCGCGACTATCCGCTGGTGCTCAACACCGGCCGTGTCAGAGACCAGTGGCACACCATGACGCGGACCGGAAAGACGTCGCGGCTGATGTCGCACATCTTCGAGCCCTATGCCGAATTCCACCCCGAGGACGCGCGTCTCGCCGGCCTGCAGCATGAGGGGCTCACGCGGCTGACGAGCCCGTGGGGCGAGATGGTCGCGCGCGTCGTGGTCAGCGCCGACCAGCGCCGCGGCTGCGTGTTCGTGCCAATGCACTGGAACGAGGAGTTCGCCGGCGCAGGACGCGTCAACGCGCTGGTCAATCCGGTGGTCGATCCGTTGTCGGGGCAGCCGGAGTCCAAGCACACGCCGGTCAAGGCCGATCCTTACGCGCCGAAATGGCATGCGTTCATCCTGAGCCGCAACGCGATCAGGCGTCCCGAGACCGGCTATTGGGTTCACGGCCGGGCCGGCGATTGCTGGCGGCTGGAACTGACCGGCGATGCGCGCCCCGAGAGCTGGCGCGACTGGGCGCGGGCGCAGCTCGGCCTCGAGCAGGTCGAGATCGAATGGATCGCCTACCGCGATCCGGCGGCGGGACGCTTCCGCTACGCGGCGGTGCGCGACGGCCGGCTGGAAGGTTGCGTATTCATCGCGCCCGATCACACGCTGCCGTCGCGGGCGTGGCTGGCGGGGCTGTTCGCGGGGACTCAATTGTCGGCCAACGCGCGGATGTCGCTGCTGGCCGGACGGCCGTTCGGGGCAGGCGAGGACAAGGGGCCGATCGTCTGCTCATGCTTCGGCGTCGGGCAGCACCAGATCGCCGACGCGATCCGCAAGGGCGCCGACAGCGTCGAGGCCGTCGGCCGCAGCCTGAAGGCCGGCACCAATTGCGGCGGCTGCAAGCCCGAGATCAGCAAGCTGATCGGCTCAGGCGCGCAACCGCGGCAGGCGATCGCGTCGTAGGTCTAACAGCCGCGGCAGATGCTCTTCAGCTTGCTGTTGAGCAGGCGGTCCTCCTCGTCCGAGGCCGCTTTGATGTAGGGATCGTCGGCGTGGCGCTTATCGGCGGCAAACGCACCCGCGCCGGTTGCGCCGCCCCCGTGCATACCGTGCATATGAAGCCCGCCGCGCCCGAACCCATGGCCGCCGCGCGCGTCGGCCGCCACCATCGAGACCGCCAGCGCGGTCAGAAACAGCCCCATCGTGGTGATCGTTCGCATGTCCCGCCTCCTTGCGGCGCCAAAATACCGTTGGAAAAGGCGTCAAAACGATGTCGGCCCTTTTCACAATTTCGCGCGGCGGCAATCGGCCTGTCCGGAGGAAGCGTTCGTGGCTGGTTCCCGAAAGAGGTCGCCGCGGATCCCGCACATAGGCCGCAGGCGGATGGCTTCATGCCGACAATGCAGTGCTCGCCTCGCCAAAATGGTGTATCGGCAGGCTCAGCGCGCACGGGCGGAGGTCCGGCGCCGCACAATCACCATATTGGAGGAAAGTTCATGTCGGCTCTGCCACTCTCGGGCATCAAGATTCTCGACCTGACGAGGGTGCTCGCGGGCCCGCTGTCGGCCCAGATGCTGGCGGATCTTGGCGCCGAGGTGATCAAGATCGAGCGGCCCGGCGGGGGCGACGATGCCCGCGCCTTCGGCCCGCCTTACCTCACCGATCCCGAAGGCAGGCAGAACAACAACAACTCGTTCTATCTCTGCGCCAACCGCAACAAGAAGTCCGTCACCGTCAACATCGCCAAGCCCGAAGGCCAGGAGATCATCCGCGAGCTCGCCAAATCGGTCGACGTGATGATGGAGAACTACAAGGTTGGCGACCTCAAGCGCTACGGCCTCGACTACGACACGATCAAGACAATCAACCCCGGCATCATCTATTGCTCGGTGACCGGCTTCGGTCAGACTGGCCCTTATTCCACGCGCGCCGGCTATGATGCGATCCTCCAGGCGATGGGCGGGCTGATGAGCGTCACCGGCCATATCGATGGCGAACCCGGCGCGGGCCCGATGAAGGTCGGCCCCTCGATCGTCGACTACATGACCGGCATGAATTCCTCGATCGGCATTCTCGCCGCGCTCTATCACCGCAAGGTCAATGGCGGCGAGGGGCAGCATGTCGACGTCTGCCTGTTCGACACCGTGATCGCCGCGCTGTCGCACTACGCACAGATCTTCCTGGTCAACGGCAAGACCCCGCCGCGCCGCGGCACCTGGGGCAATGGCGGCATGCCGGCCGGCGTGTTCCGCTGCGCCGACGGCGAATTGATGCTGGTGGTCGGCAATGACGGCCAGTTCCAGCGCACCTGCGCCGTGCTCGGCGAACCCGAGCTCGCCAACGACAAGCGCTTCATCAAGAACAACGACCGCGTCGTGCACGGCAAGGAGATCATGGCGATCTTCGCCGGCCTGTTCCTGAAGAAGCCGGTGGCCTACTGGCTCGAGGAGCTGGAGAAGGCCGGTGTGCCGTCGGGTCCGATCAACGACTTTTCGCAGGTGTTCAACGATCCGCACGTCCAGTCGCGCGGCATGCGGGTCAAGGTCGATCATCCCTTCGAGCACGACCTGTCGCTGATCCGCAACGCGCTGACCTTCTCGGGCACGCCGATCACCGAATACCGCGCCCCGCCGCTGCTCGGCGCCAACACCAAGGACGTGCTGGCCACGATCGGCTATGACGACGCCAAGGTGGAGAAGCTGAAGGCGCAGGGGATCCTGTAACGCCAGAGTTGTTTCGGCCAATTCCGGGCGACGTCGAGATCGATTGCATCGCGATGGTGTGAGAGCGCTGCTTGAACTCGCGCACCGCCCGCTTCACCTCTCCCCATCGGGGAGAGGTCGGCGCGTAGCGCCGGGTGAGGGGTCTCAGGTCCCTCGATAGAGCGTAACCCCTCACCCGATTTGCTGCGCAAATCGACCTCTCCCGATGGGAGAGGTGACGAGCTCGCGGCGAGGGCGCTTCAATCAGCGCGTATCGCTTCACAAATCCTGCCGCGTCAGCCGTCCGTGCACGACCGCCGGCCGCGGGGGCGGCGGCGCGGCGGCCGCGGCTTCGCCCATCGACAGCGCCATCACGGTGACGGCGACCACGCGGTCGATGATGGCCTGCACGTCGTTAAGATCGCATTTGCCTTCGGAGAGCCGCAGCAGGCGCTCCTTCTCGCGGATGGTGTGATGGGCCATCGCCAGCGCGAAGTGCAGCCCCCAATAGAGCTCGGTGTCGTCGCGGCCGGGCATCGCGCGGCGCATCGCCGCTGCGAACTTGCGTAAGTGATCGACCTCGCGGTTCTTGATGCGGCGGATCGGCGGCACCGATTCAATCGACGCCCGGATCATGAAGCGCGCGGCCGTGGAGCCCTCGCGGTCGGGCCCGAGGCAGCCGCGCAGGGTCGGGCCGACGAGGGCGCGCATGATGTCCTCGATTGAGGCGCGGCCGCCGCCTTTTTCCTCCGCCGCCTTCAGTTCATTGAGACGTTCGCGGTTGGTCTGGATGCTGCGGGTGACGAACAGCTCCGCGATCAGTTCGTCCTTGGAACCGAAATGGTAATTCACTGCCGCAAGGTTGACGTTCGCCTCAGCGACGATGTCGCGCAGCGTCACATCGCCGAAGCCGCGGTCGGCGTACAGGCGCTCTGCGGCTCCGAGGATCGCGGACCGGGTCTGATCGCTTGCCATGGCCTTCAACCTCTTCCGTCATTCCGGGGCGCGTCGCAGGCGCGAGCCTTACGGCAGGAGTTGCATTTCAAACATTTGTATGAAACTATCGTTTGAAGAGCCGGAAATGTCAATCCGCGGATGTCGCGGGCGGCGTTCTGGCACACCACGGTCGCGGTCCCGCGAACGCCCTTGCGGGCTGCGGGCGCGAGGTGAACAGTGCAGCCCAAAGTCTAGGAACAACGAGGAGCGTCCCATGGATTTCACGATGTCGGCCCGGCAGAAGGAATGGCTCGAGCGCGTTCAGGCGTTCATGAAGGATCACGTCCGTCCCGCCGTGCCGATCTACGAAAAGCAGGATGCCGAGGGCCCGCGCTGGAAGGTGATCCCGATCCTCGAGGAGCTGAAGAAGAAGGCGAAGGCCGAAGGCCTCTGGAACATGTTCATGCCGCCGTCGTCGCATGAGGACGACGAATTCCATGGCGCGGGATTGACCAACCTCGAATACGCGCTGCTGTCGGAAGAGATGGGCCACATCTCCTGGGCGTCCGAAGTGTTCAACTGCTCGGCGCCCGATACCGGCAACATGGAAGTGCTGATCCGCTACGGCACCAAGGAGCAGAAGCGCAAATGGCTGCGGCCGCTGCTGGACGGCGAGATCCGCTCCGCCTTCCTGATGACCGAGCCGGCGGTCGCTTCCTCCGACGCCACCAACATCGAGACCCGCATCGAGAAGGACGGCGATCACTATGTGATCAACGGCCGCAAATGGTGGTCGTCGGGCGTCGGCGATCCCCGCTGCAAGATCGCGATCCTGATGGGCAAGACCGATCCGAAGGCGGCCAAGCACCAGCAGCAGTCGCAGATCCTGGTGCCGCTCGACACCCCCGGCATCAAGGTCGAGAAGATGCTGCCGGTGTTCGGCTTCGACGATGCGCCGCACGGCCACGCCCAGGTGCTGCTCGAGAACGTGCGCGTGCCGGCCTCGAACCTGTTGCTCGGCGAGGGCCGCGGCTTCGAGATCGCGCAAGGCCGCCTCGGTCCGGGCCGCATCCATCACTGCATGCGCACCATCGGCAAGGCCGAGGAGGCGCTGGAGAAGATGGTGAAGCGGCTGGCCTCGCGCACCGCGTTCGGCAAGAAGATCATCGAGCATTCGGTCTGGGAGCAGCGCATCGGCGAGGCCCGCACCGACATCGAGATGAACCGTCTGCTGTGCCTCAAGGCCGCCGACATGATGGACAAGGTCGGCAACAAGACCGCGCAGCTCGAGATCGCGATGATCAAGGTCGCCGCACCCAACATGGCGCTCAAGATCATCGACCAGGCGATCCAGGCCTTTGGCGGCGGCGGCGTCTCCGACGAGGCCGGGCTGGCGCGCGACTATGCCCACATCCGCACCCTCCGTCTCGCCGACGGTCCGGACGAGGTGCACAATCGCGCCATTGCCAGACTTGAACTTCGGAAGTATGCAAACACGTCGCACTAACGCGAGACGATGTTTGGTTGAACTGGCGTCTCCGCGAAGCTTGCTGCACCTCTCCCGCTTGCGGGGGAGGTCGCAGCGCATCGGAAGATGCGCTGTGGGTGGGGGCTCTCTCCACAGCGGGACTCGCGGCGGCACCCCCACCCCAACCCTCCCCCGCAAGCGGGAGAGGGGGTACAGTTCCTTCGCGGCTGCTATTCAGCTAAACCTCGTGTCGAACCAACGGGAGCGCCTGCTGGCGTTCCCCAAGAACAGTTGAGGGAGCGTCACCGTGGCGGACGGCGTCAGGAAGGACGAAGAATTTTCCGGCACAAGGGAAGTCGAGGAGCGTCATCGTATCAACGAGGCGAATCTCGACGCCTGGATGCAGGACAACGTCGAAGGTTATCAGGGCCCGCTCAAGGTCCTGCAGTTCAAGGGCGGCCAGTCCAACCCGACCTACAAGCTTGAGACTCCCGGCCGCAACTATGTGATGCGCCGTAAGCCGTTCGGTAAATTGTTGCCGTCGGCGCATGCGGTCGATCGCGAGTTCCGCGTCATCGCAGCGCTCGGCAAGCAGAACTTTCCGGTGGCGAAAGCCTACGCACTGTGCACCGATGATGCCGTGATCGGCTCGGCCTTCTACATCATGTCGATGGAGGAAGGCCGGGTGTTCTGGGATCCGACGCTGCCGAGCCAGCCGCCGGCGGCGCGCCGGAAAATCTTCACCAGCAAGATCGAGACGCTGGCGAAGCTTCATTTGTTCAATCCGGAAGCGATCGGACTCGCCGATTTCGGCAAGCCGGGAAATTATTTTGCGCGGCAGGTCGATCGCTGGACCAAGCAATACCGGGCGTCCGAGACGCAATATATCGAGGAATTCGAGAAGCTCGCCGAGTGGCTGCCGAAGACCGTACCAGTGCAGCAGCGCGTCTCGATCGTCCATGGCGACTATCGCCTCGACAACATGATCTTCCATGCCACCGAGCCGCGCGTGCAGGCCGTGCTCGACTGGGAGCTGTCGACGCTCGGCGATCCCATGGCCGACTTCACGTATCTGTTGATGCAGTGGACCATGCCGGGCCTGGCCGGCGCCGATCTCAAGGCGCTGAACATTCCGAGCATGGAGGAGGCGGCGCAGATCTACTGCGACGTCACCAACATCCCGGTGCCGGACCTCAACTGGTATTTCTCCTACAATTTGTTCCGCCTTGCGGGCATCACGCAGGGTATCGCGGGGCGGGTCCGTGACGGCACCGCGTCGAACGCCAAGGCCCTCGAGTCGGCCAAGCGCACCGTGCCGCTGTCGAAGGCGTCATGGGAATACGCGCAGAAGGCCGGCGCGACCTGATACGGAAAATGCGGCGCGATCCTTGAAGAGGTCGCGCCGCTTTCACTTAACCTCGCCCCGCTTGCGGGAGAGGCAAAGGCCGCCTCTGGCGGCCGTTCGGAAAGTAGACGCCGAAGCGCAGCTTCGGCTATGCCGCATCGTTAGATGCGATCCGGGTGAGGGGGAGTCTCCGCGACCTCACCTTTCACCGAGTTTGCCGAGGCAGCCCCTCACCCCGACCCTCTCCCCGCGAAGAGCGGGGCGAGGGAGGATGTTCCCGCCGGATACTGTATTGACGCTCTCCTCGAACCTTTACGGCAGCCTGTTCATGGCCGCGGCCATGGCCAGCTTCACGATGAACGACACCATCACCAAGGGGGTGTCGTCGGAACTCAACATCGGAGAAATACTGGTCGTCCGCGGCGGGTTCGCGATCGTGCTGGTCACGGCGCTCGCCTCCCATCGCAAGGCGTTGCGCAGCTTCCGTTCGCTGTTGATCTGGCCGGTCGGTTTGCGCGTTGTCGGCGAGATCGGCGGCACGCTGACCTATCTCGCGGCGATCTCGCAGATCCCGCTTGCGAATGCCTCGGCGATCTTCCAGGCGCTGCCGCTCGTCATCACGCTGGGTGCGGCGCTGGTGTTCGGCGAGCCGGTCGGCTGGCGACGCTGGCTCGCGATCGCGGCCGGCTTCATTGGCGTGCTGGTGATCGTCCGTCCGGGCGCGGAGGGTTTCAGTCAGGCCGCGCTGCTGGCGCTGGCCTCGGTCGGCTTCTGCGCGGTGCGCGATCTCGCGACGCGCCGCATCCCGAAGCAGCTGCCGACCCTGTTCATCACGTTGCTGACGACCGTGACAGTCAGCACGGCAGGCGCCGTGATCCTGTTTCCGCTCGGCGGATGGAAGGCGCCGTCGGGCCACGCCCTCGGCCTGCTGGCACTCGCCGCGGTGCTGATCCTGATCGGCTATCAATGCATCATCGTGTCGCTGCGCACGGGCGACATCTCGGCGGTGGCACCGTTCCGTTATTTGGCGCTGTTGTGGGCGATGCTGCTTGGCTATCTCGTCTTCGGCCACAAGCCCGACGGGCCGATGCTCGCTGGCGCCGCGATCATCGTGGCGTCCGGTCTCTACGCCTTCTATCGCGAGCGCAAGCGCGACAAGCTCCGTCCCGCTGCAACCGGCCCCGGCCTGCCGCCGGACGGGCTGTGAGTCCGTGCTCCGTAGCTTGGGTGAGCGACTTGTCCGCCGTAGCTCGAAGAGCGAAGGCGGAAACGATACCGGGGGAGTGGTCCCGCATATCGCTTCGCTCATGCGGGCTACGCAACTGCGCTGCTAACCCGCCCTCCAAATCACTAAGACTTCGTACAATGCGCGATCAGCCGCTCGACGAATCCTGCGCAACTTTCGAGCTGCGACATCTCGACGAACTCATCCGGCGTGTGCGCCTGCGCGATCGAGCCGGGGCCGACCACCACCGACGGCACATCCGCCATGCTGACGAACAGGCCGGCCTCGGTGCCGAAGGCCACCTTGGCGTGGTCGTTGCGGCCGGCGAGCTGCTTGGCGAGCGTGACGACGGGATCGTCCGTTGGCGTATCGAGCGCGGGATAGTCGAGGATCTCCTCGAAATCGATGCCGCACTCCGGATGGCGCTTGCGCATTGCGGGTTCGATCTCGGCCCTGGCCCAGGCGACGATCGCATCGGTGACCTGCCTGGACTCGCTGACGCCAAGGCCGCGGCATTCGAATTCCACCGTGCACTGATCCGGCACGATGTTCAGCGCCGCGCCGCCATGCACGATGCTGGTGAGCAGGGTGGTGTGGGGCATGTCGTACAGCTCGTCGCGCGGCCCGTGGCTCGCGAGGTCAAGGGCGCGACGGCGGATCTCGGTGATGAGTTCGGCTGCGTATTCGATGGCGTTGACGCCGTCGGGGGCGATCGAGGAGTGGCGGGCGAGCCCGCGGAACGTGGCGCGGACGCCATGCTTGCCCTTGTGCCCGATGATCACCTGCATCTGCGTCGGCTCGCCGACGAAGCAGCCCAGCGGTTTGACCATCTTGCGGCTCACCTCGCGCAGCATCGGCCGCACGCCGACGCAGCCGATCTCCTCGTCATAGGAGATCGCAAGATGGATCGGCGTCTTGAGTCCGGCGCCAAGCATCTCCGGGACCATGGCAAGACAGACCGCGACAAAGCCTTTCATGTCGGTAGTGCCGCGGCCGTAGAGCCGTCCGTCGCGCTCGACGAGCTCGAACGGATTGTGCGTCCAGTTCTGGCCCGCAACCGGCACGACATCGGTGTGTCCCGACAGCACAAAGCCTGCCTTGTCGTCGGGGCCGATGGTGACCCACAACGAGGCCTTCTGCCCGGTCTCGTCCACGATCCGCTCAGCACTGATGCCGAGCGAGGCGAGGTAGCTCTCGATATGGGTGATGAGGGACAGGTTCGAGCGGTCGCTGACGGTGTCGAAGGCGACCAGATCGGCCAGCAGCTTGCGGATACGGTCGGGGCGTTGGCTTGGCATGGTGCGGCTCATTCGCAGAAACTGAGATTGTACCACTTTGAAGGCACTGATTTGCCCGACGGCGCAAGCCCCTTGCAGAAAAATATTTCTGTTTTTCGGAAGCGCAACTCAGTCTATGATCCACCCGTCTCACCCGATGAGGGGCGCTTCGCGATCGTCACGAGTGTTGGGTTGGGATGCGGTGGACGCCGAGTGCGCAACTGACGAGCACGCGTGAAGTGGACGGTGAAGTCGTGTGGTTCCGACGCCCTAGTGGCAGGTGTCGACTCCCAGGACGCGAAAAGCGTCTCGCGGATGACGGTGACAAACAAGCCCAGTCTCGCCGGGGAGAGCACGTATAAGCCGTAAAACCATCGCGCAGGGAAAGCCGGGATTGCTCCGGTTTCACCTGTGGTCCTACCTCCCGAGCTTTCCATTTGCTCGGGACCCATGGGTGCGATCGGCACCCGGCTTTCCCTGCGCCCTCTGTTTTTAGAGCGGCGTGAATTGCAGCAAACCTCGGACACTTCGTGCCGCGAGAATGCGGATGTATGACTCACAAGCCGCGCCACACACTCACTGTCGTCCCGGCGAAAGCCGGGACCCATACCCACGAATGTTTGTTGTTATGCATCGCCGGAACGACGGGTCCCGTTCACAACACCCGCCGCGGCGTATGGGTCCCGGCCTTCCAGGCCGTGCAAAAATGTCGGCGCGGTGCCTGGAGCTGAGAACGAGGAGGGCACCCTCAAGCTGGACAGGGCCGGAGCGCCTTGAGCAGAGCGGGTACGCTCTTGATGGCAATCAGTCTCTTGAGGTTGTAGGCGATGATGCTGAGCGCCAGTTCGGCTTTGGCTTTGCGCAATCCGCGGACGAGGAAGCGCGGGGTTCCCATCAACCATTTGATGGTCGCGAACGGATGCTCGGCGACTTCGCGGCGGAGCCTCATCCAGCTTGGATCGGCGATCGCCCGCTGATGCATGGCCTCGCGGTCATCGTCATGGAAGCCGCGCACGATGATCCGCTGCGCCGCCTCGGTGCATTGCGATTTCAGCGGACAGGCCGGGCAGGCTTGCGTCCGATATTCCTTCTTCTGTTTGGTGTGGGAGGTCTTGAAGAGTTGGAGGACCTCACCGGCAGGGCAACCCCAGCTGTCGCTCTCTCGGGCGTAGCTGAACTGATCGCGGCTGAAGTATTGCTTGCCCTTCGGATTGACCCGCTCGCCATGCGGTACGATCGCGGTGATCCCGTCCTGCTCACATTGCTTGCCGTGCGCGCCGTTGGCATAGCCGGTATCGGCAACGACGCTCACCTGATCGGCGCCGACGGCCGCCTTGCCCTGCCGGGCCATCGGGTGGAGTTGCTGCAGATCGTTGCCCTCGTTGGTCAGATCGAACGCAACGATCATGTCATGCTGGGCATCGACCGCGATCTGTGCATTGTAGGCAACCTGATGGCCGCGCGGCGTGCGCATGAGCTTGGCCTCAGGCTCACCCAGCACCTTCTGCTTGAGCCCTTCCTGAACCAGCTGTTCGGCCTGCTGCTGCAATTCAGCCCGCTGAGCCCTCAACGCGGCAAGGGCTGCAGCCACGTCGGTCTTGGTCGGCTCAAGCGGCGTCTCCTCGGCGTCGGCCTCATCCATCGCCGTCAGGTAGTCGGCGATCTTGCGCTCGATCGCCGCATCCCGCTCCGCAAGCTTCGCCTTGGTGATCACCTGCTTGCGGCTCGCCGCCGCAGCAATCTTGCTCCCGTCGATCGCCAGGACTTCGCCTCCAAACACCGATTGCTCGCGGCAGAACTTTATAAAGGCCCGGCAGACCCCGGCAATCGCCTCAGGATAGTCCTTGCGGAAGTCCGCAATGGTCTTGAACACCGGCCTCACCCGGTTGATCAGCCAGAACACTTCGACATTGCGCCGAGCCTCACGCTCAAGCCGCCGGCTCGAACGCATCTGGTTCAGATACCCGTAGACATAAAGCTTCAACAGATCGCGCGGATCGTAAGGCGGCCGCCCCGTCGCCTCCGCCTCAACGTTCGAGAAACCCAGCCCGGCAAGGTCCAGGCTGTCCACAAAACCGTCAATGACGCGCACCGCGCTGTCTGCCGCGATCACCTCGTCCAACGTCTCGGGATACAACGTCGCCTGATAGCGCGATTGGCCAACGATGTGTGCCATCCTGCCCCCGAATCCGTCTCTGCCTCCCAAATCCAACATCAGACCGTGGTTTTTGCACGGCCTGCTTCGCCGGGACGACAGCCGCGGATGTAGCGCCAGGGACGACGGTGGTGAACGTGGAGCCATCCGGGTTTTCACCAGGACAGCGAACGGAGCGAGCCTTTGCTAAATCGGCTTGCCTGTATACGGCATCGAGGCGGTGAGGCCGCCGTCGACCGGGATGGCTTGGCCGTTGACGTAGGACGCTTCATCGCTCGCCAGGAACAATCCCATCGCCGCGAGCTCATGCGGCTGGCCCGCGCGCTTCAACGGATTGAGCTGGCCGATCTTGTCGGAGGTGCCGCGCTCCTTGGCGCGGTCGAACACGGGCTTTGTCATTCCGGTTTCGATCAGGCCCGGGCAGACCGCGTTGATGCGCACGCCGGTGCCGGAGAGCGAGTAGGCGGTGGTCTGCACCAGGCTGATGACGCCGGCCTTGCTGGCGCCGTAAGGATGGCCGCTCGCGCCGGCCTTCAGGCCTGCGACCGAGGCAGTGCAGATGATCGAGCCGAATCCCTGCCTGGTCATGTGCGGAATCGAATGCTTGATCGCGAGGAACGGGCCGATCAGATTGACGCGCAGCACTTCCTGCCAATGCTCCACGGTCTGGTCGGCGAGCGGCACCAGGCCGCCGCTGACGCCGGCGTTGGCCCAGATCGCATCGAGCTTGCCGTATTTTGTGACCGCTTTGTCGATGAAGGCTTTGACGTCAGCCTCGGAGCCCGCATCGGCCGTCACAGCTTCAACGGTGCCGCCGGCATCGCGCACCAGCTTTGCGGTTTCATTGACGCCGTCGGTGCGATCGACCGCAATCAGCTTGGCGCCTTCCTTGGTGAAAAGCAAAGAGGCGGCGCGGCCGATGCCGCTTCCAGCGCCGGTGATGATGACGGATTTGCCTTCGAGGCGGCCCATGAGTTTCTCCCTGTGGCGTGATCCGCGGCGGCCTGCCGCGCGACGGAATTCAAACAAGATTTCAAACGTCCGAAGCACTTGAGACGATGTGCGGCGTGACGTACAGCGACGTGGGACACTATTGAAGGGCTCATTCGATGTCCAACCCAGAGCAAGCAAAGGTGATCACGACGCGGTGGTGGTGGGTTCGCCACGCACCGGTGCGCAGCGACGGCGGCAACATCTACGGCCAGGAGGATATCGACTGCGACACCAGCGACAGCGAAGTGTTCGAGGCGGTCGCCAAGATCCTGCCGCGCAACGCGGTGTGGTACTCGAGCAATCTGAAGCGCACGCACAAGACCGCGGAAGCGATCTGGGCCGCAGGCTTTCCGAAGCCGGCAAGCATGACGCAGGAGCGCGACTTCGCCGAGCAGCATCTCGGGCAGTGGCAGGGCATGAACCGCGCCGCGTTCCTCGCCAGCCGTCCGGTCGGCAGCACCTGGTTCGCTGATGTCAACGAGCCCGCGCCCGGCGGCGAGAGTTACATGGACCTCTACACCCGCGTCTGCCGTACGATCGTGCGGATCAATGCCGCGGAGGCGGGCAGGGATGTGATCGCTGTCGGCCATGGCGGCGTGATCAAGTGCGCTGTCGGTCTTGCGCTCGGCGGCCAGCCGGACAGGGGGCTCGCCTTCGACATCGACAATGTCTCGGTGACGCGGCTCGATCATGTCGCGGCGCCCGGCCTGTCGACCTGGCGGTTGCCGATGGTGAACCAGCAGCCCTGGATCGCCGATCCCCGGCACGCCGCGATGCATCAGCAGTCCGGGCCCGAAGTTCGGCCGGCGAGCAAGCTCGCGTGATGCCCCTATCGCAACACCGGAACGCTGCTTAAGCTCAACGCAGAATTCAAGACCTCAGACTCAAAACCTCAGATTTGGGAGAGAAACATGACCTTGTTCGACATGAAGGGGAAAGTCGCCGTCATCACCGGCTCGACGCGCGGTATCGGACGCGCCATTGCCGAGCGCATGGCCGAGCACGGCGCCAAGGTCGTGATCTCCTCGCGCAAGGCCGACGTCTGCGACCAGGTGGCGAAGGAGATCAACGAGACCTACGGCAAGGGCACCGCGGTCGCGATCGCGGCGAACATCTCGTCGAAGGAAAACCTGCAGAACCTCGTCGACGAGAGCAATCGCGCCTTCGGCAAGATCGACGTGCTGGTCTGCAATGCGGCATCGAACCCGTATTACGGCCCGCTGGCCGGCATTTCCGACGATCAGTTCCGCAAGATCCTCGACAACAACATCGTGGCCAACAATTGGCTGATCTCGATGGTGGTGCCGCAGATGATCGAGCGCAAGGACGGCTCGATCATCATCGTCTCCTCGATCGGCGGCCTGAAGGGCTCGACCATCCTCGGCGCCTACGCGATCTCGAAGGCGGCCGACATGCAGCTCGCGCGCAACCTCGCCTGCGAATACGGCAAGCACAACATCCGCGTGAACTGCATCGCGCCGGGCCTGATCAAGACCGACTTCGCCAAGGCGCTGTGGGACAATCCGGACAATCTGAAGGCCTCGACCTCGCGCTCACCGCTGCTGCGGATCGGCGTGCCGGACGAGATCGCGGGCGCCGCTGTTTTCCTCGGCTCGCGCGCCGGCGACTTCATGACCGGCCAGACCATGGTGATCGACGGCGGCGCGACGATCAGCTGACGCCGGCTTTGGTGCGCAAAGCGCGCCGCACACTCAACTGGTCATCACCCGCGAAAGCGGGTGATCCAGTAAACTCAGGCCTCCCGGTTCCTCACAACCGTCGCGGCGTAATGGAGGCCCCGCATGCGCGGGGCATGACAGTTCTGGGTACGGAGCGGGGAGTGTCGAACTCACTCCACCGCCGCGTACACTCCGTTGCGCACCAGCGAGCGGAAATACTCGCGTTGGCCGGGACCCTGCATCATGAAGACCGCGATCAGGTCTTCGCTCGGGTCGATCCAGAAGAACGTGCCGGCCATGCCGCTCCAGAAGAACTGGCCGACCGAGCCGGAGAACGGCGCCATGCCCTGCTGCATGCGCACGGCGAAGCCGAGGCCGAAGCTGTGGCCGGGCGATACCAGCGTGCCCTGGATCTTGACGTCGGCGCCGAGATGATCCGACGCCATCAGCTCGAGCGTCTTGCGGCCGATGATCCTGGTGCCGTCGAGCGAGCCACGGTTGAGCAGCATCTGTGCGAAGCGCGCGTAGTCCATCGTGGTCGAGACCAGTCCGCCGCCGCCGGACTCCATCGCCGGCTTCTCCAGCATGTTGAACAGCTGCACCTTCTCGTTGGTCCAGGGATCGGTCGCAAGGGCCTCGGCGAGCCGGCCGGCATTCTCCTGCCCGGTGTGGAAGGCGGTCTCCGTCATCTGCAGCGGGCTGAGGATACGTTCGGTCAGGAACGCGCCGAGCGTCTGGCCGCTGACCACCTCGATGATGCGGCCGAGGATGTCGGTGGAGCGGCTGTAGTTCCACTCGGCGCCGGGCTGGCAGACCAGCGGCATGCCAGCGAGCATGGTGGCGTGCTCGGCATTGGTGATCTTGCGGCTGCGCAGCCGCGACTGCTGGTAGAGCTGCTGCACCAGGCCGTTGCCAGTGTGGTCATAGGTCAGACCGGAGGTGTGGCGGAGCAGGTCCTGGATCGTCATCTGCCGCTTGGCCGGGACGAGCTCGAGCTTGCCGTTGTGTTCGACGCCGACCTTGGTCGCGGCGAATTCGGGGATGAATTTGGCAACGGGGTCGTTGAGCAGGAAGTGGCCGTCCTCCAGCAGCATCATGATGCCGACCGAGACGATCGGCTTGGTCATCGAGAAGATGCGGAAGATCGTGTCATGGGCCATCGGCGCAGAGGCCAGCGGGCTCTGCCGGCCGATCGCGTCGAACCAGCCGATTTGGCCGCGCCGTGCCACCAGCACCGTCACGCCGGGCGTGTTCCCCTTGTCGACCTCGCGCTTGAAGGTGTCGGACATCGCCTGCAGCCGCAGGCTCGACAGCCCGATCGATTCGGGCTTGGCGAGGGGGAGGGATGGGGTCTTCGGGCTGGCGGCGTGCCTGGCGGCGGTTTGAGCGTTCATGGTCTCTCCCTGTGCTCTTGTGATTGTTGCGGCGGGGTGCCAGCAAGGGGTGATGGCCGAAGTCTGGCGCAGAAGTTCTGCATTGAACAGGACGTTCAGCGCTTCGCCCTTGCAAAGCGGCCATGCCCTGTGCTTGAAACGGCGCGAACCGGCGGCGACGCCGGTTCCCTGCAGGAGTGTAGCTCAATTGGTAGAGCACCGGTCTCCAAAACCGGGGGTCGCAGGTTCGAGCCCTGCCACTCCTGCCAGTTAAATCAATTAGTTAGCTGGCACGTTAAACGCTTCCCATCCCAGCGCTGTCCCAAGTTGTGTCCCAAAGTGTTCTACGGCCGTTCTACAGCGCCACCATGCCGGCAAGTTCCTTGCTGATGCGGTCTTTGTCGGTGGCGATCTCCTTCGCGTAGGACTTCAGAAGCGTATAGGGATCGTGGCCCAGGCGCCGCGCCACGACGTCGACGGGGACGCCGCGCCGGAGGAGTTGGGTGCCATGGCTGCCGCGCAGATCGTGGAACCGCAGGCCGGGGAAGCCGAGCTTGCCAGCCAGCTTCGTGAATGCCCGGGTCACCGCCCGCGGATCACGGGGCCGCGTGAAGTCCGATTTCGGCCCGGCAAAAGAGGGGAAGATCAGGGCGTCATCGGCCAGCTTCAGCAACGACAGGTCGACCGCCCCCGAGTTATCCACAATCCCGGCCTTGAGCCTCAAGAACCGGTCCCGCTCTGCCGACAGTAGTTCGACCAGCCGCTCTTCGATGTCGATGTCCCGGATCCCGCGCTTGGTCTTGGGCGGCTTGAAGCCGATATTGCCCTTGGTCTGCTCGAGCGCGCGGCGGACGCGCAGGATTTTCTTCTCTGTGTCGAGATCAGACCAGCGCAAAGCGAGGATCTCGTTACGGCGCATCCCGGTATAGGCCGCGATGGCGACAATCAGGAAAAGCGCCGAGCGGCGGAAGCCCTCGACCAGTTTCTTCATCTGCTCTTCGTCGAGCGCGATGCCGTGATCTGCCTCGTCGGCAGCCTTCCAACACCCCTACCAACTGTACTGCCAACACCCCTGCCAACGGGTACCAACGATACTACCAACGCCTGTTCTCCAACCCCCCATACCCCCCGAGCGTTGGAAGCGCTCTCGCGGTCGCTGGGACCGCTCACGCTTCCGGCCGCTCAAGGAAGGGAAGGGCGGAAAGACCTCGTTCCTGGCGTGCGTGTAGTAACCGCGGAACGGCTGGCGATCAGTCGGGCATAATGCGCTGCCCTGGTCGAGCTTGTAACAGGTTATCATCGTTAGATTCGGCGTGGTCTGGGCCAACCCTTGGGACATACACTGCCCGTCAGCCTCACGATCGTGTGCAAGATCAGGTGTTTGCAGGCACAGCACCACCGGTTTGCGCATTCGGTGAAGGGATCTCACGCGCGAGTGCCAACCCAGTCTTTCACTCTGTTGAAGCAGTCCAGGCGCGGCCGCGCGCGCGAGCCGCCAGCGAAACGGCTGAACGTGCCGAAAAGGCTCTGATTTCCCGGCATTTAGACCGGGGTGGGGTGGGGTGGCCCCGGAAAGCCGGCCTCGACCGTATTATCGAGGTCGTCCTAAAATTTCGCGCCGCTCCGAAAAATTCCGGCCGCGTCCCTCTGCAAACATCGTCCACATCTGCGTCGCGCCACTGCCCGGTGATGCGATGAGCGATCAATTCGACATCTTCGATGATCTCGATGAGATCGCGCAGCAGTTCAGCCCCGCCGGAAATGTCGGCACGAAAAAGCCGCGGCGCCGGGGCAGGGGCAAGTACATGATGGTCTCTGCCGCGCTGGCGCGCGCCAAAGTAGCCCGGCCGGCTCCAGACTCACCGGCGGCCGCCGTAAGCCCGCCTGAGGCCATTCCGGAGAAGACGAGGCCGGCGCCGGGCCGGATCGTCCGCACGAAGGCCGAGCTGATCGCGGTGCTGCGGGATAGAAAAGAGGCCCTCAACCTTTCCCATGAGACCATGGACCGTCTGGTTGGCTGGGCTGATCGGATGTCGACGAAAGCGTTAGTTCCGGTGCCGCGGCGGGGATTGAGCGGCGCGATGTTGCAGGCGGTCCTGGATGCGCTCGGGCTCGGCGTTGCGGCGGTGGTGATCGTCGAGGATCCGGAGCAGGCCGACAAGATGCGGTCGCGGTGGCCGGCGCGCGGCAACAGTGGACCACGGCCAAACCGTAGTGCGTTGTTGTCGACTGGAGACATGTCGCATCCTTTGTTGGCTTTTGAAAACGCCACCACGGAGACGACGAGTGTCGCAATTGGAGATGATGGGCACCCGAGTGGAGCCGGAGATGAAGGAGCGGATCAAATCCGCTGCAGCAAAGGAGCGCCGGAAGGTCGCTGACTGGATCCGCTGCCGTCTCGAGGACGCCCTTCAGGCGGCAGAACCGGTCATCGAAAAGGAAATCCACCATGGTTGAAAAAGTGAGCCATACTGCGGTCACGGCGAGCACCGCGCCGTTCACCTTGAATGGGGGCACCTATCACGCGAACCTCTCGGGGACAGTCGCACATGGCATCGACACCCCCGAGCTGCAGCAGCTGGTGAACGGGTCGTTTGTCAGCGTCGATCCGCCGATCCGCTTCCTGGCGACCGAGGTCGGCGGCAGCAAGGCCGCGAAACTCGCCGCGGGCACCTACCGGTGGCGTATTCCAAACGGTCACAATGTAACCGTCAACATCATCGCGCAGTGAAGGGGCTGGTCGCGATGTTCAAGAAGTCCGCCGCCCCGCCGCCGGCAAAGGCCAGCGAGCGCATCGACCATTCGCCGCGCGCCGGGCGCGCTGATGAGGTCGCCGGCCTGCTCGATGGCGCCAAAGCCGTCCTTGCAGGTCTGGAAGCCGAGCTTCCGCCGCTGATCCTCGATGCGGTCAGTCGCAAGCCAGAGGCCGCGGAGCGGCTATCTGCCCACCGGGACCGTGTGGACCAGGCAAAGAGAGCGGTAGCCGAACTGCAAATGGCGCAAAGCCTTGCCGCGCGGCTCGATCGGGAGGCGGTGGCAGAGCAGAACGCGCGATCGCGTGCGGATCAGTTGGCCGTTTTCAAATCGTGCATGGCGAAGCGCGACGCTGCGGTTAAATCGCTGATGTCGGCCGCGGCCACGATGTCGAGCGCTTTCGGCGACTATCTCAACGCCACCGACCTCGCCAAGGGCGCCTTGCCCGCCGGCGTCACGTTTCCCTATGTCGGGGTTGGCCCGCTCGGGCTCGGCGGCCGCGGTGACGGGCCGCTCGACTTGCTGATTCTCGCGGAGCTTCACCGGCTGGCACCGCTCCGGCGGGCAGATACGAACGATTTTGCGGCGCTGCCCTTCGCGCGGCCGCTGCATCCGGGGAACGCCCTGAAGCCATCCTCGACACCTGCCGGGCTCGACGAATACCGGGCGGCGGCGGAAAAAATCACCATGGACATCGAAAGCCAGATCAGGGCCCTGGATGTCGCCGATCTCACCGAGGTCGAGAACATGGAGGCCTCAGCAGCATGACCGATGTGTGGACTATGACGCCGGACCAGGCCACGGCCAAGCTCGCCGAGATGTCGAGCGAATACGCCACGGCTTCCGCGAACAACTTCACTGCGCCCCAGCCGACTGTCGAGCAGCTTGCAGCCGAGCAGGCGGCAGCCGCTGAAAAGCGCGATGCCGACACTGTGCTCGACCACCTGATCGCGGCAGGTCTTTCGCCTGAAATCAGCGAGGCGGGCCTTGAAGTTCAACAGTACATCGAGGGCAAACGCTCGATCACACCGCAGCTGCGCGCCGCGGTCGACGCCAAAATCGAGTCATGGAAGCGCGACCCCGAGTGGCAGAAGAAACTGCTCGGTGGAGATCCGGAAGCCGCTCGTTTGCTTGCCATCGCCTCGGCGATGCGTTTAGCCCCAGTTCAAGAAGCCAAAGCATAGGAGATCAAAGAATGCCCGACCACGTAATCAAGGTGATCGATCCGAAGACTGGTGAGCTTCGTCACGTGACGCTGTCGCTCACCGACAAGCAGTTCCTGGATGCGAAGCGCTCCAACCTGCGCGACCTCACGCCGAAGATGCGCGCCGCGATCCCGGCGGGCTTCATGCCTGCGGGTGAAAGCTTCGCAACTCCCTAGGAGCGCAAACCATGCCGACGTCAGCGGAAGGCAAGGCATTCACCAACATCTCGGCGTCGACCACCGCGTTCGCGCTCAACGGTGGGAAGTACGGGGTCGACGCTGTCGCGACGTTCGGCGGCGGCTCGGTGAAGCTCCAGAAGCTGCTCGGAGACGGCACGACCTATCAGTCGGTCAGCACCGCGACGGATTTCACCGCCGCAGGCTATGCGGTGATCGATCTGCCGCCGGGCCAGTACCGGTTCACGATCGCCACCGCGACGGCCATTTACTGCGCTGTGACCCGCATCCCTTATTGAAAGTCCCGAGACCATGGATGAGACAGCCATCGAGATTTCGCTAACCCCACAGATGGTGATCGCGATCATCCGCTCGCAGGACCTCTGGCCGATCGACAAGAAGGCGCCGGAAGGCTTCTTCGACGTGCAGGAGAAAATCGGGCAAGCGCTTGCTGAAAACCCGGCGGCGCGCGCGGCCGTCAAGTCGATCGAGGACAGCGCGTCTTGAGCGATCCTAACTCAGCGGTGGTTGGTCTTAAGCGCGAGATCAAAACGGTCCGCGCGAAGGTCCGCGAATTGACCGGAGAGAACGAGCGGTGGCGCGATGTCGCGCGCACACTTCGACAGCTCGCCGGACTTTCTGATGCGCAGTACAGCCGTTTGTTGAATGCGGCATCTTTGCCGATCGAGTAGGCCGCGCTCGCTATAGAGCGCTTCGGAGTTGGGCTTTCCGCAACAAGCCTCGCCATGGACAACGGCGTTAACGTCTTTCGGTCGCTGCTCCGACAGCAGTGCGTCACTCGAAAGACGTTGCCATGCTGTCGGTCCGCCGGAAATTGATTGCTCTTGCTGTCGCCATCGCTCTATCGCCGTTGGCCGCGATCGCGCAGCAATTTAACACCCTCCCACCGAACAGCGTGATTGGCCGTATCGGCAACGGCGTTTCCGGCCCCGCGTCGGCAATTCCGTTCAGTCTCCTGAGCACGCAACTCGGCGCGCTCAACGAAGCTCAAGGATATCAGCGCGTCCTGGGCTTGGTCAGCGATGCCGTGCAGACGCCGACCAGCATCACCATCGCGTCCGGCCAGCACGCCCTCGTTACCGGCATCTCTCTTGGAGCCACGTGTGTCAGGGGATCGACCGTTGTCATCCCCGGTGCAGGCCTCGCTACCCCGGGGACTGGCGTAACGGACTACGCGCCGCTGGTGGCCAATGTGAGCAGCGTCAGCGGAACGACCTATGTCCTCGACACGAACGCGTCGACCACGATCGCCGGCACCGTCGGGACCGTGACCTGCGGCACCGACAACACGGCCGCGGTGAATAACGCGCTCACGCTTCAGGCCAATTCTTACTTTCCCGTCGGCACCTACCTCATCGCTGGGAACGTCACCGTTCCCAGCAGTCGCAACTTGATGATCCCGGATCGAACCCATGTCTTCAGCGCCGGCCGGTTCACCACGGCGGAAGCCGGCGCGCACGATGTTCACTACGTCATTGACGGCGATCTTCACTCGCTGGGAATGCAGGTCGCGGCAACTCCTACAGGTCTCGGCTGGCCCGTCGATACCAATGGCAACACTCCTGTCCGCGGATTTCTCGAGTTCGGTGCGAAATACACCGGCGCTACTGGATCGGACCAGGGCGCGAACTTCTCAGTGTCTGGCACCGGCTCGATTTGCGGTGAATTCAGCGGCACGCCCAACTTCAACAATCCCGTTTTCCAGCTCAACCGCAAGGGAATCCTGGCGCTCTACGCCTCAAACGTCCTGATCAACGTGCGAGAGGTCTGCGGCTTCCATGGCGAGGCCGTCATTGCGGTGCCTGGACCCGGCAATGTGCAGTCGATCCGCCTCACCGGAATGTACGTGCACGACGTGCGGTTCGACGCGCTCGACTTCAATGCGCCGTTCACCCTCAGCCCGGCCATTACGATGGGCGGAAACGAGGGGCTGTTGATCGACCACAACTACATCGAGAACTCCTACATCGGCATCGAGTCGCCGATCGGGACGGTCACGGCGAACCGCATCAATAACTACGTCTACACGGGCATCCAGTGGGGTCTCGGCTCCGGCCTTGGGCCGATGATCGTGACCGGCAACACGGTTGTCGGAGGCGGAACGGCGTCTGGTGCCAGCCTCGCCGTCTGCGGCTCGGCGTCGCGGTCAAGCGTCGGCACGTGCCTCGGGTTCAGCCAATCGCCCTACATTCCAGGGACGAATTTTGTTGTCGCGAACAACATCGTCATCAATCCGGGCGACTCCTGCTATGTGTTTGTGAACGCCTCGTACGGGCAGTTTTCGAACAACCAGTGCAACGGCGCAGGGCAGGCGACCTCGGCGGCCGCGTTCGACTTCACGAACGTTCACTACGTTTTCGGCAGCGGCAATTCGGATATCAATGCCGGCGCGCATTGGACCGCGTCGATCGTGTCCAACACGTCGGATAATCTGGCGCTCGGACCGGTGACAACGGCGAGCAAAGGTTCGCTGGTCGCGATGGGCAATGACAACATCTCGACCTATATCTCGCCCAGTGCCACGGCCGGCCTGCCGCTGATCAACAATGTCGGCGCTGCGCCGTCATACGGACAAGTTGGTGTCGCCGGCGGCGGTACAGGCGCGGCAACCCTACCGGCGCATTCCGTTCTGCTCGGCAATGGCACCGGTCCTATTGGCAACGTGCTCGGCTCGACCGCGGGACAGCCCCTCGTCGCGCAAGGTTCCTCAGTCAACCCGGCGTTCGCAACGCTGGGCATTGTCGGCGGTGGCACGAACTGCGCGGCTGCGTCTGGCACATGCTTGGACAACATCACTGGCTTTGCGACCAACGGCATGATGGTGCGAACCGGCGCCGGCACCTACACGTTCACCAACCCGACCGGCGCGGTGAAGAACAACGGTTCCGGAACGTTGTCTCAGGCTGCGTGTGCTGATCTCTCCAACGCGGCGGCATCTTGCAGCACGGACACGACGAACGCCGCGAACATCTCAAGCGGGACGCTGCCGAGCGGGCGGGTCAGCGGCGCCTACACCGGGATAACGAACATTGGGACCATCCCGTCGTTGTCGGTGTCGAATACGATCAGCACCAGCTGGCAGACGGACGCGTCGTCTCAATCGCAGATCAGCCTCGCCCAGAACGCGACCGCCAACATCGCGACCGGTTCCGGATTGCTCATTGTGTACGATGCGAGCAATGGAAACTGGGCGCTGGTCTTCGTCGGCGGCGGCAACACGACGATCCTGAACCAGAACGCGGCAGAGTTCGCCGTGACGTCGTCGCCGAGCACGAGCCAAACCGGCATCGTCTACAACGGCTCGACGAACTACATCATCAAAAACGGGTTTGCAGCGAGCCACGGCTACAACGTGTATGGCATGCGGATTAACTCCGCCAACTGATCCAGTGAGTGGTTAAGCCGGTGCTGTTGCCGGCACAAGCGCGAGTTGAGGCTGCGACACGCGCACCATGGCACGGCCGAGATGATTTTCGATAACTTTAAATGCTGGGGTGTTACTGAGCGTATGCATGTAGCAGTGATGCAGCGTGAGAACGAGATCTTGAAGTCTCTGGTCCGCCTCGAGATCAACGATCTCCAGTCCCGCTTTCTTGCACTGATCGATCTGAAAATGTGTGTTGTGTTCTTTGCTATCGCTCAGATTTGAAAGGATGTCACAAACGGATTCGATTTTCGCCGCTTGCTCATTTCCCGGCAACGCAGAGAACATGTTCTCTGCCAAGGTCCTGCGAATGAATCCGTCCGCAGCAAGCACCGCCCACTCGCATCGTTGCAAGAACGATGGTGTGATCTTTTGCAGTATGGGATTCCAAAATAGGGCCGATTGGTTGTTCTTCAGAATTTCATCATGAGCGCGGCGCACCTCCTTCAGGAGGCCCACTGCAGAAATTGATCCGTACTGCGGGTCGACCGGCCCCAAGCTGGACTCTTTGCCCATAACGATGCTGCTACAGGAGCAGGCGATCATCGTGCCCGCGGACATGGCAATCTGCGGCACAATTGCACGGATATCATTGCCGAACATGCTGCGAAGATAATCGACAAGAGACTCCGCAGCCGCGCCGTCACCACCAGGAGTGTGCAAGATCAGATCGAGGCCACGATCTCGCTTCAGCTCATGGATGCAGAGCATGAAGCCATTCTTGTCCTCGTCGTTGATCTGTGTTCCCTCAATTCGCGGCTTGCTTAGAAAGCCCGAATAGTACGCGATCACGTTGCGCTTGGTGTGCGTGAAAAGCCTTTTGAGGTATTTTCGCCGAACGACGTCGAAAGCCGATTCGTTGTGATCAGCCTGGTAGACGGAAATCTCGCGAAGTACGCTGTTCCAGTTCGGCATTCGAGTGCACCCCCATATGCACCGGAACGTTTGGCGTTCCGTACGTGATTACGGAAGGTACATCTGCGTACGCGCCTGGAAGCGTGAGATCGGCCGGATCGGCTTCGGGGGTGATGTGCCCCATCCGAATAAGATCGTCGAACATTTCTGAAACGATCAGTTTCATCGGAAGCCTCCAAAATCTCTCTAACAACAACGGTAAAGCAGCTTTTTCGATCCGCAGTCAAAGTAAAAAACAGGTTGCTTTTCGCCAAATGCCACTGATTCTGCAATCAGTGGTTAACGTACGTGCGTACGCGAGCCTTGGCGAGCGGAAAATAGTCAAGCGCAACCGTAGGTGGGATGCAAGCCCTGCGATCGCCCTGATAGCCGAAAGTATGTGGGGCGAGGCCCGCCAGCAGGCCCTAACCGACGCCCTTGGCGAAATTAATCACCTCTCCCCCAGTCGAAGCCGGGTATCGACCCAGCCGACTTTGCCGCAGGCGGTGCATTTCAGGTGTGCCGAGATATCGTACCAGTCCCAGTCGGGCAGGTCGGCAAGCTTCAGGACGATTACGAAATCTTTCGGGATGCGGAGCTTTGGTTAGCGGCTGCGGTCGGCTGCGCGCCGGCGTTTCTCATCGCCGCCCTGATGATCGTATCCCTGTTCCAGCCGCAGTTCCCGGGCTGACATTTGTCGCAGGGAACAGCGCCGAGCTACTGCGCGTCGTGGGTGTGGCAGACTATCGCTTGGTTACGCACGCGTTGACGGCGTATGCACATTGCTCGCCCGCGGTGAGGAGCCCTCCCGTCGGCCCGCTGTAATTGACAGCCGTCACCAGTCCGCTTCCGAACACGATATTGATGTTGCAAAATCTGCTGCTGCTTACAGCAGTGCCACCGAAACGATCAAAGCTCGCATCGGTTACCCTCATGCCGTTGCCGGAAGCATAACCCCAAGCTTCCGTGGCACCCTCGGCGGCTTTGGTCGACGGCGCGCCCATGCAGGTCAGCACCTGTTCTTTCGACATTCCGACCATTTGTGCTCGGGCGTCCTGAGCGATTTCAGCCCGCTGAACTGCGCATCCGCCTAACACGACGCACAGCGCCGCGATCCAAAATTTTCGCATGAAACAATCCCCCAGCGGCGCGCAATCAACCGCAACCGCTGGTGGAGCGCAAGCCCAAGGGCGCGCGGATAGCCGAAAGTAGTGTGCGCGAGTCGGAAAAAGCAGGGGCGCTGACCTAAGGGTCCCGATTTTATTTCGTTGTTCCGCCGTGTCTGGGCCGCGACTCGGGAGCCGCATCCGTCCCCGCGCAATCCCGCGCATGATGGAGACAGGCAATGCCGATCATCCCTTTCCCTCCCGCTGAATTCATGGCGCGGCTGCGAGCCGGGCTTACGCCTGCAGCGATCTACAAAGGGCAGTTGTTGGACGGGACGCGTGTTCGCGGTCTGAGCTCTGCTCGCGCATTCAAAGCCCACTGCGACGCAAATCCCGAGTGGCGGCAGGAAGCTCTCGAGCTCGTCGAGAAAAATTCAATTGCAGCACGAAGGCGAAAGGGCGATCTGAAGCGGAACCAGACACACTGCAAACGCGGTCATCCGCTAAACGAGGCGACAGTCTACTTCGATCGAGGCGAAAGTCATCGGAAGTGCAAGATCTGCACCGCCATTAACTCGCAAAACCCTCCATTGCCGACGGTGGATCAAGTCTCGCGGGTCACGGCAGCGATCAACGCCGGACAGAGGGCCGTTCAATTTTGTGGCAACAGATCTCCGGAGCGGATCTTCGGTTTCAACAAGCTGAAGGTGCTGAGACAGAGTAATCCTGAGTTCGATCGGCTTTACACCGGCAAGATTCTGCTCGTGCGGCCGCGGTCGAATCTCATTACACGGCCAAGCGTTCTCACGCCCGAAGCGCAAGAGTATCAGCGCGTAGCTGCCTTCGTGCCGTATCAGCTGCCGCACGATGTTAGAGACGACGTCATCCAATCCATCTTCTTGGCAATTCTGGAAGGCTCACTGCAGCCAGATCAGGTAAGGGGCCGCGTCCAGGAATTCATCAGGGCGCACTATCGCGAGGCGAACAGGCACGGCGTCGGCAAGTTCGGTCTCAAATCCCTCGACGCACCAATCTTCAGCGACGGTTCAAAGACCTTGGCCGATTTCGAGACGCGAAGCATCTGGGATGAGGTCCCCATGTAGGGGATAGATTTTTTACCAAATCAGTGAGACGGTGCAGGCGGAGCTTAGCAACTCCCGCCAAAGGCCTTGCCGGGCCGGTTTGGCACCAGGGCGATGGCAGGGCGATCCTTGCCGGGATCAAACGTCGCCATCGATTAGGACGCGCTGGTTAGCCGCCAGCGTGAACGGCACCACTATGCCGGGAAGGCGGCGGCTATACAATACCCTTCGGGGAAAGGCCGTCGCGCGCCGTCTCTGGCGGCGTTGCTAACTTCCCGGCGCCAGCGCTGTCCGCTGGCAACCGGCCGTAGCAAGCCGGCAATCCAGAGAACCACCCATGACCATCGAAAGACCCATGTTTCCGCCCCGTGCGGAGTCCGTGGATTCGATTTCCGCTCAACCCGCTGTCGACCACCGGCCCGAAGAAAGACCATCCGGCGACTCTCCTAGGCCCGCTGAGGGCACATCAAACGTCATCGTCTTCCCGCGTGCCGCAGAGCGCCGCGTCTCGTATGCGCCTACCGAACCCGCGGGGCCCCGTGTGACCGGCCGTCAGCGCGCCGGCTTCAAGCGGAATCCGTTGCGGCGTCTCTACAGCCGGACTGGAATGGCTGTGACGATAGCGGGGAAGCTGCATAGGGGAGAGCCGCTCCGCGCCGAGGGCTGGATCGACGAGCTTAAGTGGCTACGCCAGGGCGCCGAGGCGGCCCGACTCTTGGCTGAGGAGCTCGATGGATTCGTCGGGCGAATGGAAGGCTTGCCCAAGCCGGCAAACGTCCGCGTCCTCTCGCCGGTGGAGTTTGCGATGGCCTACGAGCAGTCCCCGCCCGAACTTAAGCGCCTTGTCTGCGCCGAGATCGAGCGCGTTCTCACGACGCGGAACGAGGGACCCCAGCAATGAGCAAAATCGTTGAATTGCGTCGGGCCGTCGGCTTCGAGAACGAGTGCGATATCGAAGACATTGTCGCGCTCACCGAATTGATGATCGTGATGTTGGCGCAACCCGATGCAAAGACAGCGCTAGACGGGATGCAGCGCCTCATGGGGATCGTCGCAGATCGGGCGCGTGATCTCCGGGCCCGCCTCCTGGAGGACAGGAGATGAAGCGCCGGCGCCGATCGCACCGGAAGCGTAACCGGCAGCGGCTGGCGGGACACCGCCGGCGGCTAGAACGATAGTAGTCCACGCTGTCCACAAACCTGACGGTTGTCGGGCAGGCCACCCTGGTGCAAGCTCCTAGGGGTGGTCCGGACGGAAGCCCGAAGCCACCCCCGCAGGGAGCCATCTCGGTGGGGCTTGGAGGGCCGGCGACGCAACCGCCGGCCTTCTGCTTTTCCACCAAGCGCGTGCATCCTAGGGCGACCGGAGCCCAGGTTAAGTCAGAAGACGGCTTATGCACGATTCACACAACGCGATGTGTGAAACCCGGGAGTGGGCCCGAGTTAGATCTTGCGCCAGTCGGGCAGATACTTGACGACGAATCCGCGCGGGAGTCTGATCCGCGCCCATGTCATCAGAACTCGACGATTATCGACGCCTTGAACGTGTCTGCCGGGAGCTGGCAGAGCGCGCCACCATGCCGGCAGAGCGGCGCGCGATGTTGATCATGGCTGGCAACTATCGCACTGCTGCGGATGCGCTCGTGTCCCAAGGCGTGTCCCAACGTGCGCTAGACGGCCCCGGAAAATGGTGGACGAGGACAGACAATATCGGCGGCGCGATACCGAGAATGCGCCGTAAATTCAGACAAATGAGCACGCGCGCAGACCTGATAAAACGGCTGCGCGCGTACTCCAAAACCGGGGGTTGGGAGTTCGAGCCTCTCCACTCCTGCCAGCCTTTACCGAACAATTTGAAGCAGTTGGCCGAGGCCCTGGACCCCGGCCATGATCACTTTCGCTCACTTGATGAGCGGGCAGCCGCCGTCCTTCAGTGGGCGGAAGGCCTGGTCGCCGGGCACCTCGGCGAGCACCTTGTAGTAATCCCACGGCCCCTTCGATTCCTCGGGCTTCTTGACCTTGAACAGGAACATCGAGTGCACCATGCGGCCGTCCTCGCCGACCACGCCGTTGTCGGCGAAGGCGTCGCGTACCGGGGTCGCGCGCATCTTGGCCCGCACTGGCCTACGCCGCCGACGGTAGGGCGGTGGGACGCTCAAATCAGAACAACGACACAAGCGCATTCGGGAGGGAGACATGAGTGAAGATATCGCCGCAACCATCCAGCGCGCACGCGAGCACAGCATCGGCGATCTCTTGCGCCGGTCCGCAAGGCGCTATCCAAACAAGACGGCGCTGATCTGCGGCGAGGTGAGCTGGACCTTTGCGGAGATGGACGCGATCTGCAACCGGCTGGCGCGCGGCCTGCTCGGGCTCGGCATCGGGAAGGGCGACCGCATTGCCGTACTGTCGCGCAATTCGCATGCGTTCGCGGCGCTGCGCTTCGCGGTGGCGCGGATCGGCGCCGTCCTGGTGCCGATCAACTTCATGCTGAACCCGGACGAGATCAATTTCATCCTCTCCAATTCCGGCGCGAAGTTGCTCGCGGTCGGGCCGGACTTTGTCGACACCGCGCGCGCCGCGGCCGCCAAGGGCTCGGCGATCGAAACGATGTTCTGGCTGCCGGGCGAGGATCCTGCCACGGCGCCCGACGGCATCAGGACGTTCGACAGCCTGCTGCATGCTGACGCCTCGGCGCCCGATGCTTCGGTCGACAGCCGCGACCCCGCGCAGATCATCTACACCAGCGGCACGGAGTCGCTGCCGAAAGGCGCGATCCTCACCCATGAAGCCGTGATGTGGCAGTATGTCAGTTGCATCATCGATGGCGGCATGGCGACCGACGACGCCGTCCTGCACGCGCTGCCGCTCTATCATTGCGCGCAGCTCGACGTCTTCCTGGGGCCCGCGATCTATCTCGGCGCCACCAGCCTGATCACCGGCAAGCCGGTGCCCGATCACATCCTGGCGCTGATCGCAGCCCACAAGATCAATGCGTTCTTCGCGCCGCCGACAATCTGGATCGCGATGCTGCGTTCGCCGGCGTTCGATCGCACCGATCTGTCGACGCTGCGCAAGGGTTACTACGGCGCCTCGATCATGCCGGTCGAGGTGCTGCTCGAGCTGCAGCGCCGGCTGCCGAACGTGAAGTTCTGGAATTTCTACGGCCAGACCGAGATTGCGCCGCTCGCAACCGTGCTGACGCCGGAGGATCAATTGCCGAAGGCCGGTTCGGCCGGCAAGCCCGCGATCAATGTCGAGACGCGGGTGGTCAATCCTGACATGACCGACGTCAGGGTCGGGGAGGTGGGCGAAATCGTGCACCGCTCGCCGCATCTGCTGTCCGGCTACTACAACGATCCGGGCAAGACCGCCGCGGCCTTCGCCGGTGGCTGGTTTCACTCCGGCGATCTCGCGACCGTCGATGCCGACGGCTACATCACCGTGGTCGATCGCGTGAAGGACATGATCAAGAGCGGCGGCGAGAACGTCGCAAGCCGCGAGGTCGAGGAGATGATCTACCGGCTGCCGGCGGTGTCGGAGGTCGCGGTGGTCGGGCTGCCCGATCCGCGCTGGATCGAGGCGGTGACCGCGATCGTGGTGGTCAAGGCGGGACAGAGCCTCGATGAGGACGCGGTCATCAAGCATTGCGCAGGCGCGATGGCCCATTTCAAGGTGCCGAAGCGGGTCATCTTCGTCGACAGCCTGCCGAAGAACCCGAGCGGCAAGCTGCTCAAGCGCGAGCTGCGGCAGCGCTATGTCGGCGGGGCCACGCTCGACCAGGCGGTCCAGAAGAGCTTTGCCGGGTAATCCGTCCGCCCGGCTGGGCGTGGGAGGGCGGGACCAGGTGGTACCAATCCCGCCGCCTAAGCCCTTGATTTGAGAGGGCCGGTCCTGTCCGGCCTCCGGCCGATCGGGGTAAGGGTGCGGCTCCGCCGACCTTGACCTTTGGCCGGTCTCGCAGTAGATACCCGCCACTCGCTGCCGGCCCGTTTTGACCGCGGATATCCGGCGCGGCCTGAATTCCCCCGAACAATCGAGCTCGTTCATCGGCTCAACCTTCCAAACGAGGGCTGGGTCCTCAAGATCGGCTGTTCGGATTCCTTGAAGCTTTGCAAATCGTTCGGTGACGGACGCGGATCTTACGATGGCTTTCAGCCCGTTCAAATTCCTGCAGGAAGTGCGCTCGGAGACCGCCAAGGTCACCTGGCCGACGCGCCGCGAGACGACCATCACCACCATCATGGTGTTCGTGATGGTGGCGCTGGCCTCGATCTTCTTTTTCGCGGCGGATCAGATCATCCGCTACCTGGTCACCATGATACTGGGTATCCACTGATGAGCACTGAAACTCAATTGATGGACAAGCGCTGGTACATCGTTCACGCCTACTCGAACTTCGAGAAGAAGGTTGCGGAGTCGATCCGCGAGCAGGCGAAGCAGCGCGGACTGGAAGAACTGTTCGAGCAGGTGCTGGTGCCGACCGAGAAGGTTACCGAGGTGCGCCGCGGCCGCAAGATCGACGCCGAGCGCAAGTTCTTCCCGGGCTACGTGCTGGTGAAGATGAAGCTGACCGACGAGGCGTTTCATCTGATCAAGAACACCCCGAAGGTGACCGGCTTCCTAGGCGCGGAGAACAAGCCGATGCCGATCTCGGAAGCCGAGGCCATGCGCATCCTGCACCAGGTGCAGGAGGGCGTGGAACGGCCGAAGGCCTCGGTGTCGTTCGAAATCGGCGAGAACGTGCGCGTGGCCGACGGCCCGTTCGCCTCGTTCTCGGGCGTGGTGGAAGAAATCGACGAGGCGCGCTCGCGCGTGAAGGTCGCGGTGTCGATCTTCGGCCGCGCCACGCCGGTCGAACTGGAATTCGGTCAGGTCGAAAAGGTGGTCTGACCGGACGGCGCGGGGTATATGCCTCGCGTCAGCAAAGGCCGTGGGAGGCGGGAGGCGGTCGCCAACCCCTTCAACCGAACCACGGAACCTGAAACCGCCGGCATCGTCCGGCACAACAGGAGTGATAAATGGCAAAGAAAGTGACCGGATACCTGAAGCTTCAGGTCCCGGCCGGTGCGGCGAACCCGTCGCCCCCGATCGGCCCCGCGCTTGGTCAGCGCGGTCTCAACATCATGGAGTTCTGCAAGGCGTTCAACGCGCAGACCCAGAAGGAAGAGAAGAACACCCCGATCCCGGTGATCATCACCATCTATGCGGACCGTTCCTTCACCTTCGAGATGAAGACGCCGCCGATGTCCTACTTCCTCAAGCAGGCTGCCAAGATCCAGTCCGGCTCGAAGGCGCCGGGCCGCGACAAGGCCGGCCAGGTGACCAAGGCGCAGGTGCGCGAGATCGCCGAGAAGAAGATGAAGGACTTGAATTGCGACACCGTCGAAGCGGCCATGAAGATGGTCGAGGGCTCGGCCCGTTCGATGGGTCTGGAAGTTGCGGGGTAAGGCGCCATGTCAATCGGAAAGCGTTTGAAGAAGGCCCGCGAAGGTATTGATCGCGAGAAGCTTTACCCGCTCGCGGACGCCATCAAGATGGTCAAGGAGCGCGCCAAGTCGAAGTTCGACGAGACGATCGAGATCGCGATCAATCTCGGCGTCGACCCGCGCCACGCCGACCAGATGGTCCGCGGCGTGGTCAACCTGCCGAACGGAACCGGCCGTACGCTCCGCGTCGGCGTGTTCGCGCGCGGCGCCAAGGCTGAGGAAGCCAAGGCCGCCGGTGCCGACGTCGTCGGCGCCGAAGATCTGGTCGAGAAGGTGCAGGGCGGCACGATCGATTTCGATCGCTGCATCGCCACTCCGGACATGATGCCGCTGGTCGGCCGCCTCGGTAAGGTGCTCGGTCCGCGCGGCATGATGCCGAACCCGAAGATCGGCACCGTGACCATGGACGTCACCAACGCCGTGAAGGGCGCCAAGGGCGGCTCGGTCGAGTTCCGCGTCGAGAAGGCCGGCATCGTGCAGGCCGGTATCGGCAAGGCCTCGTTCTCCGAGGACAAGCTGGTCGAGAACGTCAAGGCGCTCGCGGATGCGGTTTCCAAGGCGAAGCCGGCGGGTTCCAAGGGCACCTACATCCAGCGCGTGGCGGTTTCCTCCACCATGGGCCCGGGCGTGAAGGTCGAGCCGGGCACGATCCTCGGCTGAGATCTTTGGCCGTGACGAGATAAAGAGGGGCGGATCGGGCAACCGGTTCCGCCCCTTTGTTGTTTTGGCGCTTGAAGTTTCCAGGAAACAACAGAAATGTCCGACAAGGTCCTGATCTACTCGCGCTTCCCCAAGGCTCAGCTGGTGCGCTTCGGCGAACGCTATGAGCTCCTCAACACAGCGGGCCAACTGCCGGACGAAGCCTTCCCGGCGGCCGAGATCGCTGAGGTCCGCGCCATGATCACCGCCGGCGGGACGCCGCTCGACGGTGATGCCATGGACCTGCTGCCCAAGCTCGGTGCGATCATCTGCTACGGTACGGGTTTCGACGGCGTCGATCTGGCCGCTGCCGCGAAGCGGGGAATCGCCGTCGGTCACAGCCCGGGCGCCAACGCCGCGTCCGTGGCCGACATGGCGGTGACGATGATGCTGGCTGCGGTGCGCCGTCTGCCGGTGGCTGACAATTATGTCCGCAGTGGCGACTGGGCCGGCCGCAAGCCGTCACCGATGATGCGGCCGCAGGCCGGGATGCGCGGTCGCAAGGTCGGCGTCTACGGCATGGGCGAAATCGGGCGGAAGATCGCCGCCCGCGTCGCCGCCTTCGAAACCGAGGTCGGCTATTTCAGCCGCACCAGATACGATCTGCCCTATCAGTACCTGCCGAGCCTGGAAGCGCTCGCCGATTGGTGCAGCGTGCTGATGGTCGCGGTCCGCGCCGGCCCTGAGACCAACCATGCCGTCGACGCCGACATCCTGCGCCGGCTCGGCAGCGACGGCTTTGTCGTCAACATCTCGCGCGGCTCCGTCATCGACGAGACGGCGCTGGTTGCGGCGTTGACCGGCCAGACCATCGCCGGCGCCGGCCTCGACGTGTTCGCCGAGGAGCCGCATGCCCCCGACGCGTTGACGGCGCTTCCCAACGTGGTGCTCTCGCCGCATCTTGGTGGTCACACCCTGGAATCGCACGTGGCGATGCAGGACTGTGTGCTGGCCAATCTCGAGGCGTTCTTCTCAGGCAGGCCGCTGCCCTATCGGGTGAAAGGCGTCTGAGCGGGCTGACCGGATCACGGAACCGGGTTCCGGAGGCCGATCCGAACTGGTCTGAATTTTGCTCTTGGCAAGTCGGGCGAGACTCGCTAAATACCGCGCTCCGGGCGTGCCAGCGGTTGCTGGCATATCCGTGCTCGCATTCCGAAAACCTGAGACGATAGGAGACCATTCCTTTCCGCATGCCCGCAAGGATGTCGAAAGGAAGGAGACCCGTCGGCTCGAACGGAACGAGAGCAGGGGCATTCGGCTGAGCCGAATTGCCTCGATCCTGTCCGAGACTGCAGGCGCCAGCGAGAACTTCGCGTTTTCAACGGCTTAATCGCATGGCCTGCATAGACGGGTGAAGACCGGATTTCGCATTCCAGTTTGCGACGACCTCGCGGCTGGGCGCTGATTTGGTTCGAACCTCGACAGCCCATGGCCGCAAGGCTCTGGGAGGGCAGGCTTCTAGAACGTCGTCTTGCCCGGCATGTCCGAAGGGTTCACGCCCGACGGGTCAGGTTTTGGGCGGGACGATGGGTGCAACCCGGCGGTCCTGTCCTCGCGGAGAGGCCGCCAACCGGAGAGAGCTTGCTGTGGAACGAGCGGCAAAAAAAGAGGCGGTCGAACAGCTCAACGAGGTCTTCAAGACCACGAGCGTCGCGATCGTTGCTCATTATTCCGGCCTCACCGTCGCCCAGATGCAGACCCTGCGCAAGCAGATGAAGCAGGCGGGCGCGTCGGTGAAGGTCTCGAAGAACCGTCTCGCCAAAATTGCTCTTGAAGGCACTGACGTCGCAGCCATCGGCTCCCTGCTGAAGGGGCCGACCGTGATCGCAACTTCAAACGATCCGGTCGCGGCGCCAAAGGTTGCCATCGAATTCGCCAAGGCGAACGAGAAGTTCGTCATTCTCGGCGGCTCGATGGGTAAAACCGTCCTGAATGTCGACAGCGTGAAGGCGCTTGCCTCACTGCCGTCGCTCGACGAACTGCGCGGCAAGCTTGTCGGCCTCATCCAGGCGCCGGCGACCAAGCTCGCTCAGCTGTCCAACGCGCCCGCGGCCAAGCTCGCACGCGTCATTCAGGCTCATGCCTCAAAGGGCGAAGCGGCCTGACCCCTTCGCTAATCTCAAACCTGGTTCGAACCAAACGTTTAAGGAAACAGATCAATGGCTGACTTGCAGAAAATCGTCGACGACCTCTCGAGCCTCACCGTGCTCGAAGCGGCCGAACTCGCCAAGCTCCTCGAAGAAAAGTGGGGCGTGTCCGCCGCTGCCGCCGTTGCGGTGGCCGGTCCGGCCGCTGGCGGCGCTGCCGCTGCTCCGGCTGAAGAGAAGACCGACTTCACCGTCGTGCTGGCTGCCGCCGGCGACAAGAAGATCGAGGTCATCAAGGAAGTCCGCGCCATCACCGGCCTGGGCCTGAAGGAAGCCAAGGACCTCGTCGAAGGCGCTCCGAAGCCGCTCAAGGAAGGCGTCAACAAGGAAGAAGCCGACAAGATCAAGGCCCAGCTCGAGAAGGCTGGCGCGAAGGTCGAACTCAAGTAACCGCTGGTTATTTGGGCGAAACCCCGGGCGCGCGAAAGCGGGCCCGGGTCTGCCCGAACGGGATGCGAGTGGCCGGGTTCCGGTCATGGCGGCGCGGGCGGGACGGGACGAGCATGGCCCGGGAGTTTCCGGACCATGCAAAACGGCGTGCGACGGATTGTCGCGTGGCGTGGTGGACACAAAAAAGTGTGGGGATCCGTAGACTTAACCCTCGAATCTCCATTATTGCCTACCCATATCGGGTCGGCAGCGGAAAAACACGGTCGGCGGCGGGAGCGGCAGGGGCTCCCGGCGGAAGCCGTTGGGAGACAGTCAGATTTCGGGCTTTTTCAGTCCGTAGAAGCGGAAGGTTTTGACGGGCGGGTGCAGGCATGCGCCCCGCGCGTCGTTTTGCGTTTTGAAGGCCGCTGGTCCGGGTTGGGGATTTAATTCCTGAATTTGGGCTTCGTTCCTTCGAAGCGATTCGAAATTCAACCCGGGGGCGATGGCAGTCGTGTCCCGGAAGGTTCGCCCCACAAGGCGACGAAAATGAGAGGCCACGATGGCGCAGCAGACATTCACTGGTCGCAAACGCGTACGCAAGTTTTTCGGTCACATCAAGGAAGTTGCGGAGATGCCGAACCTCATCGAGGTTCAGAAGGCGTCCTATGACCAGTTCCTGATGGTGGAAGAGCCGGCCGGTGGGCGCCCGGATGAGGGGCTGCAGGCCGTGTTCCGTTCGGTGTTTCCGATCTCGGATTTCTCCGGCACCTCGATGCTTGAATTCGTCCGCTACGAGTTCGAGCCGCCGAAGTATGACGTCGACGAGTGCCGCCAGCGCGGCATGACCTTTGCCGCGCCGCTCAAGGTGACGCTGCGCCTGATCGTGTTCGATATCGACGAGGAAACCGGCGCCAAGTCGGTGAAGGACATCAAGGAGCAGGACGTCTACATGGGCGACATCCCGCTCATGACGATGAACGGCACCTTCGTCGTCAACGGCACCGAGCGCGTCATCGTCTCGCAGATGCACCGTTCGCCGGGCGTGTTCTTCGATCACGACAAGGGCAAGACCCATTCGTCCGGCAAGCTCTTGTTTGCCGCGCGCGTGATTCCGTATCGCGGTTCCTGGCTCGACATCGAGTTCGACGCCAAGGACATCGTGTTCGCGCGCATCGACCGCCGCCGCAAGATCCCCGTGACCTCGCTGATGTACGCGCTCGGTCTTGACGGCGAGCAGATCCTGTCGACCTTCTACAAGAAGATCACCTACAAGCGGACCAAGGACGGATGGCGCGTGCCGTTCGACGCCAACCGCTTCCGCGGCTATTCGACCGTCAATGACCTGATCGACGCCGACACCGGCAAGGTGGTGCTCGAGGCCGGCAAGAAGCTGACCGTGCGCCAGGCGCGCCAGCTTCAGGAGAAGGGCCTGAAGGCGCTGCGGATGTCGGACGAGGAGCTCGTCGGCAACTACCTCGCCGAGGATCTCGTCAACCCGAAGACCGGTGAGATCTACGCCGAGGCCGGCGAGGAGATCACCGACAAGTCGCTCAAGGTGCTGAACGAGCAGGGCTACAAGGATCTGCCGCTGCTCGACATCGACCATGTCAATGTCGGCGCCTACATCCGCAACACGCTCTCCGCCGACAAGAACATGACGCGCGAGGACGCGCTGTTCGACATCTACCGCGTGATGCGTCCGGGCGAGCCGCCGACGCTGGATTCGGCGCAGGCCATGTTCCAGTCGCTGTTCTTCGACGCCGAGCGCTACGACCTGTCTGCGGTCGGCCGCGTCAAGATGAACATGCGTCTCGAGCTCGATGCGCCCGACACCCACCGCACGCTGCGCAAGGAAGACATCCTGGCGGTCATCAAGACGCTGGTCGACCTGCGCGACGGCAAGGGCGAGATCGACGATATCGACCACCTCGGCAACCGCCGTGTGCGCTCGGTCGGCGAACTCATGGAGAACCAGTACCGGATCGGTCTGCTCCGCATGGAGCGCGCGATCAAGGAGCGCATGTCGAGCGTCGACATCGACACCGTGATGCCGCAGGACCTGATCAACGCCAAGCCCGCGGCTGCCGCCGTGCGCGAGTTCTTCGGTTCCTCGCAACTCTCGCAGTTCATGGACCAGACCAACCCGCTGTCGGAGATCACCCACAAGCGGCGCCTGTCGGCGCTTGGCCCGGGCGGTCTGACCCGCGAGCGTGCCGGCTTCGAGGTCCGCGACGTGCATCCGACGCATTACGGCCGCATCTGCCCGATCGAGACGCCGGAAGGTCCGAACATCGGCCTGATCAACTCGCTGGCGACGTTCGCGCGCGTCAACAAGTACGGCTTCGTCGAGACGCCCTATCGCAAGATCAAGGACGGCCGGGTCACCGACGAGGTGGTCTATCTGTCGGCGATGGAAGAGGGGCGCTACCGCGTCGCGCAGGCCAACGTGCCGCTCGACCCCAAGGGCCGATTCACCGAAGACCTCGTGGTCTGCCGTCACGCCGGCGAAGTGATGCCGGTGACGCCGGACAAGGTCGACTACATGGACGTGTCGCCGAAGCAGCTCGTTTCGGTCGCAGCAGCCCTGATCCCGTTCCTCGAGAATGACGACGCCAACCGCGCGCTGATGGGCTCGAACATGCAGCGCCAGGCGGTGCCGCTGGTTCGCGCCGAGGCGCCGTTCGTCGGCACCGGCATGGAAGGCGTGGTGGCCCGCGACTCGGGTGCCGCGATCGCCGCGCGCCGCTCCGGCGTGATCGACCAGATCGACGCCACCCGCGTCGTGATCCGCGCCACGGAAGATCTCGATCCGACCAAGTCGGGCGTCGATATCTACCGGCTGATGAAGTACCAGCGCTCCAACCAGTCGACCTGCATCAACCAGCGTCCGCTGGTGAAAGTCGGCGACATCGTCAAGAAGGGCGACATCATCGCCGACGGCCCGTCGACCGATCTCGGCGAACTCGCGCTCGGCCGCAACGTGCTGGTCGCGTTCATGCCGTGGAACGGCTACAACTTCGAAGACTCGATCCTGCTCTCCGAGCGGATCGTGAAGGACGACGTCTTCACCTCGATCCACATCGAGGAGTTCGAGGTGATGGCCCGCGACACCAAGCTCGGGCCTGAGGAAATCACCCGCGACATTCCGAACGTCTCGGAAGAAGCACTGAAGAACCTCGACGAAGCCGGTATCGTCTACATCGGTGCGGAAGTCCGCGCCGGCGACATCCTGGTCGGCAAGATCACGCCGAAGGGCGAGAGCCCGATGACGCCGGAAGAGAAGCTGCTCCGCGCCATCTTCGGCGAGAAGGCCTCCGACGTCCGCGACACTTCTCTCCGTGTTCCTCCCGGTGTGCAGGGCACGATCGTGGAAGTCCGCGTGTTCAACCGCCACGGCGTCGACAAGGACGAGCGTGCGCTGGCGATCGAGCGCGAGGAGATCGAGCGTCTGGCCAAGGACCGCGACGACGAGCAGGCGATCCTGGACCGCAACGTCTACAACCGCCTCGCCGAGCTGCTGGAGAACCGCCAGGGCATCGCCGGCCCCAAGGGCTTCAAGAAGGATACCAAGATCACCCGCGCGGTGCTCGACGAGTATCCGAAGTCGCAGTGGTGGCTGTTCGCCTCGCCGAACGACAAGCTGATGGCCGAGATCGAGGCCATGCGGAAGCAGTACGACGAGTCGAAGAAGGGCCTCGAGCAGCGCTTCCTCGACAAGGTCGAGAAGCTGCAGCGTGGCGACGAGTTGCCGCCCGGCGTGATGAAGATGGTCAAGGTCTTCGTCGCGGTGAAGCGCAAGATCCAGCCCGGCGACAAGATGGCGGGCCGTCACGGCAACAAGGGTGTGGTGTCGAAGATCGTTCCGATCGAGGACATGCCGTTCCTCGAGGACGGCACCCATGCCGACATCGTGCTGAACCCGCTCGGCGTGCCTTCGCGCATGAACGTCGGTCAGATCCTGGAGACGCATCTGGGCTGGGCCTGCGCCGGCCTCGGCAAGCGCATCGGCCAGACCATCGACGCCTACTATCACAAGCAGGATCTCAAGCCGCTGCGCGAGACCCTGAAGAAGATCTACGGCGAGGATGAAACCATCAGGTCGCTGAACGACAACGAGCTGCTCGAGCTCGGCCGCAACCTGAGCCACGGCGTGCCGATCGCCACCCCGGTGTTCGACGGCGCCAAGGAGGCCGACATCGAGGAGATGCTGAAGCTTGCCGGCTTCGACGCCTCCGGCCAGTCGACCGTCTATGACGGCCGCACCGGCGATGCGTTCGATCGCAAGGTGACGATGGGCTACATCTACATGCTCAAGCTGCATCACCTGGTGGACGACAAGATCCACGCGCGTTCGATCGGTCCGTACTCGCTCGTCACCCAGCAGCCGCTGGGCGGCAAGGCGCAGTTCGGCGGCCAGCGTTTCGGCGAAATGGAGGTCTGGGCGCTCGAAGCCTACGGCGCCGCCTACACGCTGCAGGAAATGCTGACGGTGAAGTCGGACGACGTCGCTGGCCGTACCAAGGTGTACGAGGCGATCGTGCGCGGCGACGACACTTTCGAGGCCGGTATTCCGGAATCGTTCAACGTGCTGGTCAAGGAAATGCGCTCGCTCGGCCTCAACGTCGACCTGCACAATTCCAAGATGGGGCCGGCGCCGACGTCGGAAGCGGCCGAGTGACGCTGTGATTTATGCCCGGCGCAATAGCGCCGGGCCTTCGCGCTCCGCTCGGACGTTGAGCGGGGCGCGGGTCGATAAAAATTTCGAATTTGCTGCCGGTGACGATCGGCACGCGAGGAGAAGACCATGAACCAAGAGATTATGAATCTTTTCAATCCGACGACGCCGGCCCAGGTCTTCGACCAGATCCGGATTTCGATCGCGTCTCCGGAGAAGATTCTGTCGTGGTCCTACGGCGAGATCAAGAAGCCGGAGACCATCAACTACCGCACGTTCAAGCCGGAGCGTGACGGCCTGTTCTGCGCGCGCATCTTCGGTCCGATCAAGGACTACGAGTGCTTGTGCGGCAAGTACAAGCGGATGAAGTACAAGGGCATCATCTGCGAAAAGTGCTCGGTCGAGGTGACGCTGTCGCGCGTCCGGCGCGAGCGCATGGGCCACATCGAGCTGGCCGCGCCGGTCGCCCACATCTGGTTCCTGAAGTCGCTGCCGTCGCGCATCGGCCTGCTGCTCGACATGACGCTGAAGGATCTCGAGCGGATCCTCTATTTCGAATACTACGTCGTGCTCGAGCCGGGTCTGACCGCGCTGAAGGACCGTCAGCTGCTGTCGGAAGACGAGTATCTGAAGGCGCAGGACGAGTACGGCCAGGATTCCTTCACCGCCATGATCGGCGCGGAGGCGATCCGCGAGCTGCTCAAGGGGCTCGACCTCGACAAGCTCGAGGCGCAGCTGCGTGCCGACATGGCGGAGACCGACTCCGACATCAAGCACAAGAAGCTCGCCAAGCGTCTGAAGATCGTCGAGGCGTTCCGCGTCTCCGGCAACAAGCCGGAATGGATGATCATGACGGTCGTCCCGGTGATCCCGCCGGACCTGCGCCCGCTGGTGCCGCTCGACGGCGGCCGATTCGCGACCTCGGACCTCAACGACCTCTACCGCCGCGTCATCAACCGCAACAACCGCCTGAAGCGGCTGATGGAGCTGCGCGCGCCCGACATCATCATCCGCAACGAAAAGCGCATGCTGCAGGAGGCCGTCGACGCGCTGTTCGACAACGGCCGCCGCGGCCGCGTCATCACCGGCGCCAACAAGCGCCCGCTGAAGTCGCTCGCCGACATGCTGAAGGGCAAGCAGGGCCGGTTCCGTCAGAACCTGCTCGGCAAGCGCGTCGACTATTCGGGCCGTTCGGTGATCGTGGTCGGTCCCGAGCTGCGCCTGCATCAGTGCGGCCTGCCGAAGAAGATGGCGCTCGAGCTGTTCAAGCCGTTCATCTATTCGCGGCTCGACGCCAAGGGCCTGTCCACCACGGTGAAGCAGGCCAAGAAGCTGGTCGAGAAGGAGCGTCCGGAGGTCTGGGATATCCTCGATGAGGTGATCCGCGAGCATCCGGTGCTGCTCAACCGTGCGCCGACGCTGCATCGCCTGGGCATCCAGGCGTTCGAGCCGGTGCTGATCGAGGGCAAGGCGATCCAGCTGCATCCGCTGGTCTGCGCCGCCTTCAACGCCGACTTCGACGGCGACCAGATGGCCGTGCACGTTCCGCTGTCGCTCGAAGCGCAGCTGGAAGCGCGCGTCCTGATGATGTCGACCAACAACATCCTGCATCCCGCGAACGGCCAGCCGATCATCGTGCCGTCGCAGGACATCGTGCTCGGCCTCTACTACGTCTCGATCATGCGCGAAGGCCTGCCCGGCGAGGGCAAGATCTTCGGCGACATGGCCGAGCTCGAGCATGCGCTGCACTCGAAGGTCATCCACCTCCACACCAAGATCAAGTACCGGTGGGAGAGCCTTGGCGAGGACGGCAAGCCGTCCAAGCGCTGGATCGAGACCACCGCGGGCCGCATCATGCTCGGCAATCTGCTGCCCAAGCATCCGAAGATCTCGTACGACATCATCAACAAGCTGATGACCAAGCGCGAGATCTCCGGCGTCATCGACCAGGTCTATCGTCACTGCGGCCAGAAGGAGACGGTGATCTTCTGCGACCGCATCATGGCGCTCGGCTTCTACAACGCGTTCAAGGCCGGCATCTCGTTCGGCAAGGACGACATGGTGGTGCCGCACGGCAAGTGGAAGATCGTCGATTCGACCCGTACGCTGGCGAAGGATTTCGAGCAGCAGTACAACGACGGCCTGATCACCCATGGCGAGAAGTACAACAAGGTCGTCGACGCCTGGTCGAAGGCGACCGAAGAGATCGCCAAGGCGATGATGAAGGAGATCTCCGCCACCAAGAAGACGGCGAGCGGAGCCGACGCCGACATCAACTCGATCTACATGATGGCGCACTCCGGTGCGCGTGGTTCGCCGGCGCAGATGCGCCAGCTCGCCGGCATGCGCGGCCTGATGGCCAAGCCGTCGGGTGAAATCATCGAGACGCCGATCATCTCCAACTTCAAGGAAGGTCTGTCGGTGCTCGAGTACTTCAACTCGACCCACGGCGCCCGCAAGGGTCTCGCGGACACCGCGTTGAAGACCGCGAACTCGGGTTACCTGACCCGTCGTCTGGTCGACGTCGCACAGGACTGCATCATCACGCAGGCCGACTGCGGCACCACGCTCGGCATCAAGATGCGCGCCATCGTCGATGCAGGCACGGTCGTCGCCTCGCTCGGCTCGCGCATCCTGGGCCGCGTGGCCTGCGATGACGTGCGCGACCCCGCCACCAACAACGTGATCGTCAAGCGCGACACGCTGATGGAGGAGAGCCATGTCGACGCGATCCAGCAGGCCGGCATCCAGGAGGTGAAGATCCGCTCGGCGCTGACCTGCGAGCTGATCAACGGCATCTGCGGCAAGTGCTACGGCCGCGATCTGGCCCGCGGCACGCCGGTCAACCACGGTGAGGCCGTCGGCGTCATCGCGGCGCAGTCGATCGGCGAGCCGGGCACGCAGCTCACGATGCGCACGTTCCACATCGGCGGCGCGGCGCAGCTCAACGAGCAGTCGTTCGTCGAGTCGAACTTCGACGGCAAGATCGTGATCAAGAACAAGGCGATCGCCCGCAACAGCGAAGGTCACCTGATCGCGATGGTGCGCAACATGGTCGTTGCGATCGTCGATGCCGACGGCGCCGAGCGTGCGACCCACCGTATCCAGTACGGTTCGCGCATGCATGTCGACGACGGCGACACGGTCAAGCGCGGCCAGCGCATCGCGGAGTGGGATCCCTACACCCGCCCGGTGCTCACCGAAGTCGAGGGCACGATCGGGTTCGAGGACCTGGTCGAGGGCCAGTCGATCTCGGAAACGCTCGACGAGTCCACCGGTATCGCCAAGCGCGTGGTCATCGACTGGCGCACGACGCGCGGCGGCTCGGACCTGCGTCCGGCCATCGTGGTCAAGGGCAAGGACGGCAAGGTGATGAAGCTCGCGCGCGGCGGCGACGCCCGCTACATGCTGTCGGTCGACGCCATTCTGTCGGTCGACATCGGCGCGAAGGTCATGCCGGGCGACATCCTGGCGCGGATCTCGACCGAGAGCGCCAAGACGCGTGACATCACCGGCGGTCTGCCGCGGGTGGCGGAACTGTTCGAGGCTCGCAAGCCGAAGGACGCGGCGATCATTGCGGAGACCGCGGGCACGATCCGCTTCGGCCGCGACTACAAGAACAAGCGCCGCATCTCGATCGAGCCGTTGGACAAGACCGAGGAGCCGCGCGAGTACCTGATCCCGAAGGGCAAGCACATCCACCTTCAGGACGGCGATATCGTCGAAAAGGGCGATTTCATCGTCGAAGGCAACCCGGCACCGCACGACATCCTGGCGATCAAGGGCATCGAGGAACTCGCTGCCTATCTGGTCAACGAGATCCAGGAGGTCTACCGGCTGCAGGGCGTGCTCATCAACGACAAGCACATCGAGGTGATTGTCCGTCAGATGTTGCAGAAGGTGGAGATCACCGATCAGGGCGACACCGACATGATCTCGGGCGAGCAGGTCGACAAGATCGAGTTCGACGCGCTCAACACCAAGGCCAAGGAGGAGGGCAAGAAGCCCGCCACGGGTACGCCGGTTCTGCTCGGCATTACCAAGGCGAGCCTGCAGACCCGCTCCTTCTTCTCGGCGGCGTCGTTCCAGGAGACCACGCGCGTGCTCACCGAAGCGGCCGTCAACGGCAAGGTGGACCCGCTCGAAGGCCTCAAGGAGAACGTCATTGTCGGCCGCCTGATTCCGGCCGGCACCGGCGCCTCGATGGCGCGGATCCGCGAAGTCGCGATGAAGCGCGACAAGCTGATTCTCGACGAGCGCGAGAAGCAGGCGGCGATCGTGCCGACGGCTCCGGAAGCGGAGCCGCTGGCGCTGCCGCCCGCCGAATAGGGCCCCGCAGAACTACGGTAGCCAACGAGAAGGCCGGCTTCGCGCCGGCCTTTTTGCTGCTTTCTTTTGGTGTTGCGGTGCAGGGACGCACTTTGTTCATCTTTCCTTCAGGCAAAAAAGCGCTTTTGCTAAGCTGACTTAGGCCGGCTGCTTTGCAGTTTCCGGAGACCACGGAATTCACATGCTTAACTTGGCTATCGTTGGCGGCGGCCCCGGGGGGCTGATGAGCGCCTGGTACTTGAAGCGTAAGCTCGGCGACCTCTGCCGCGTCACGATCTTCGAGGCGTCGAACCGACTCGGCGGCAAGATTCTCACGCGCAAATTCGAGTCCGCGCCCGCGATGTACGAGGCCGGCGTTGCCGAAATCTACGATTACTCGATGACGGGGCCGGATCCGCTGCGCGAGCTGATCCAGCATTTCGGACTGCAGACGATTCCGATGGACGCCGAGCAGGTTCAGCTCGACGGCGAGCTGCTCGCCGACGTCTCCGGCATGCGCCGCAAATACGGCCCGCAGACCGCGGCCGCGATCGAGGCGTTCCGCAGGCGCTGCGCCGACCTGGTGTCGCCGATCGAATATTACGAGGGCATCGGCGCCCACGACAACGAACACCCATGGGCCTACAAGACCGCCGAGCAGGTGCTCGACGAGGAGGTCGAGGACGAGACCGCCAAGCGCTTCTTCAAGGTGATGGCGCGCTCCGACATCGCGACAGAGAGCCACAACACCAACGGCCTCAACGCGCTGAAGAACTACGTGATGGACGTCGACGGCTATATCGGCCTGTACTCGATCCAGAACGGCAATGAGCAATTGATCGACTGCCTGCGCTCGGAAGTCGATGCCGACATCCAGCTCAATCATCGCGTTCTCAAGGTCGGCAAGACCGCCAACGGCCGCTATCAGCTCAACATGATGAACGGCAAGGGGCCGGAGACGCGCGACTTCGACCTCGTGCTGGTCTGCCTGCCGCATTCCTGGCTCGCGACCATGCGCTGGGACGGCGAGGCGCTGCGCCGGTCGATGGTCAAGCACGTCGCTTATTTCGACCGGCCGGCGCACTATCTGCGCGTCTCGATCCTGTTCGACGAGCCGTTCTGGGGCGAGAAGATCCCGGGCGCCTGGTTCATGTCGGAGGCGTTCGGCGGCTGCTGTGTCTACAATGAGGGCGCGCGCCACGACGTCGGCAAGCACGGCGTGCTGAACTGGCTGATCGCCGGCTCCGACGCGCTCGCCTTCGCCAATCTCAGCGACCAGGAGCTGATCGACGCCGCGTTGAAGTCGCTGCCGGCCTTGCTCGGCAATGCGCGCGAGCATTTCCTGGAAGGCAAGATCCACCGCTGGCTCTCATCGGTCAACGCGCTGCCCGGCGGCCTGCCGGTGCGCGATATCATGACCAACCACCGCCCCGAGCCGAAGGAGCATCCGGGCATCGTGGTGGTCGGCGACTATCTGTTCGATTCGACGTTGAACGGGTTGCTCGACTCTTCGGACGCCGCGACCGACATCATCGTTACCGAGATGATGCGGCTGCGCCGCGCCCGCGCGCAGGCGGATCCGACGTTCTCCGACAAGATTGACCGCAGCTACTTCGACAACTACCGCGGCGCCGGTCCGTACAGCAAAGCCTGGCGTCAGTTCAGCGATCCGGACTATCTGACGGACCTGATCAAGACGGTGTGGGGCCGGGCGAAGGACCACAAGCTGCTGATCGCGGGCTCCGCCAGCGGCGAGCTGGTGGGCGCGCTGCGCGAACGCGGCATCGACGCCTGGGGTATCGAGAACAACCGCTACATCCACGGCAAGACGCCGAAGGCGCTGACGAAGTACAACAAGCTCGGCTCGATCGCCGACATGCCGTTCAAGGACAACGAGTTCGATTTCGTGTTCGAGACCAGCCTGTGCCATCTCGGCGAAAAGCAGGTGCCGCGCGCCGTGCGCGAGCTCAACCGCGTGGTCAAGACCGGCCTTGTGTTCGGCTCGGTGACCTCGGACATGGCGCCGGCGATGATCGACCGCTACGACCTGTTGCGGGGGGTGAAGAAGCTCGGCACCTGGTGGGAATGGTCGGAGCTGTTCTTCAGCAACGGGTTCGACCTGTCGATGCACCGCCACGACTGCACCGATGCGTTGTGGGCGCTGACGCTTGCAGCCAACAAGGGACCGGGGCAGTGGTACGCCGACGCCGACAGCCTGCGCTATTCCTTCTTCGACAAGGTCGATGCTGACGAGGACGATTAGCGGGGAGGGGCGCGAGGCAGGCATCTCGCGTCAACAATCCGTCAAGCAGCAGCAGCGGTCCGGCCGAATCCATGGGGCCGCCGCGCCACGGGTTGGTTGTCCCAAACGCTTTGCCGAACTGGTCCTGATCGCATAGGATCGCCGCCGCAGTGCTTGCCGCTGCAATTTCGATTTGCGGTCATGCCGGCCGTGGAGCATCGGTTGGTTTCATGGCGCCCAAGTCTCCCGCATCCGACACTCCGAAACTGCTCGATCCCGATGATCCCGAGCTGAAGAAGAAGCTCGCAGGCACACCTGCGCCGGCCGTCTCGCCGAAGCCGGCTGCCGCGCCGCTGCAGGACGATGACGACGAGGAGGACGAGGACGACGAGCTCGATCTCGACGATGATGATGACGACGAGGACCTGGCCGTCTTCACCGCCAAGGAAGCCGCTGGCGCGCTCTCCACGATCTTCGGCTTCGTCAAGCCGATCCTGGCTGGCTACAAGAGGCCGTTCGCCTTCGTGACCATCGGCGTGCTGGTCGAGACGTTGTTCAACGTCATTATGCCGCTGAGCCTGAAATTCCTGATCGACGACGCGCTCGGCGAGGAGGATTTCGGGGCCCTTTACAAAATCCTCGGCGTGCTTGCCGTCGCGGGTATCGTCACCTCGATCATCGCGGTGTGGTACGAGCGCTGGGACGCGCGGCTCGCCGCCGGCATCATTGCCGACGTGCGGACGCGGCTGTTCGAGCACGTCCAGAACCTGCCGTCTGCCTATTTTGCGCGCACCAAGCGCGGCGAGATATTGTCGCGCTTCTCGATCGACCTCTCGGCGTTCGAGGGCTCGATCAAGAACTTTGCCAACAGCGCGGCGCTGCCGTTCTTCGAATTGATCGCCGGCATCATCCTGATGCTGTTCCTCAGCTGGCAGCTCGCTGCGGTCGCACTGCTGATATTTCCGATCACGCTGATCGGCCCGCGCATCCTGACACCGAAGGCGGTGCAGGCGAACTACGAGCAGAAGCTGAACGAGGCGGCGCTGCTGGGGACGGTGCAGGAGAACGTGGCAGCGCAGGCGGTGGTGAAAGCATTCAACCTGCAGCGCCGAGCGCTCGGCTGGTTCACCCTGCGCAACTGCGACGTCAGGGCGAAGGCGGCCTCCGCCATGTTCCTGTCGACCATGGTGGAGCGCACCGTCACCATCGCGGTGCTGCTGTTACACCTCGTGGTGCTGGCGATCGGCGCCTACCTGGCGACCAAGGGGCAAATCACCGTCGGCACCTTCGTGACCTTCGAGGGCGCGTTCTGGGAGGTGTCGTACAACATCGCGCATCTCATGCACTTCATCCCGATGTCGATCCAGTCGGCGGCGGCGGTGCAGCACATCCAGGAACTGCTCGACGAGCCGACCCGCGGTGCCGACCGCCCCGGCGCACCGGATCTGCCGCGCATCACCAACGACATCACCTTCGACCACGTCACGTTCAAATACGAGGGCGCGGCGACGCCGGTGCTCGACAATCTCAGCCTCAAGCTCAAGGCCGGCAAGAGCGTCGCGATCGTCGGCCCCAGCGGCTCCGGCAAGAGCACCTTGTTGAACCTGATTCTACGTCTCTACGTGCCGGACGAAGGCCGCGTCGCCATCGACGGCGTCGACATCCGCAAGGTGACGCGGGAATCGCTGCGGGCGAATATGGCGATCGTGTTCCAGGAGAACATGCTCTTCAACATGTCGATCCGCGAGAACATCCGGCTCGGCAAGGAAGGGGCGACCGACGCGGAGGTCGAGGACGCGGCGAAGAAGGCCGAGATCCACCGCTACATCATGAGCCTGCCGCACAAATACGACACGCCGGTCGGCGAACGCGGCGACACGCTGTCGGGCGGTCAGCGCCAGCGCATCGCGATCGCGCGCGCGATCATCCGCAATCCGTCCGTGCTGCTGCTCGACGAGGCGACCTCGGCCCTCGACCAGACTACGGAGGCCGCGATCAACCACACGCTGCTCAAGGTCGCCAAGGGCCGCACCATGATCTGGTCGACGCACCGCCTGACCTCGGTGGTCGAGATGGACGAGATCATCGTGATATCGGGCGGCAGGGCGATCGAGCGCGGCTCGCATGCCGAGTTGCTCGCCAGGAACGGCGTCTACCGCAAGCTCTGGGACGACCAGGGCCACGCCTCGCACGACGCGGACGATGACGATGATGAGGATGAGGACGACGAGGAGTAATCCCGTCGGGTTGTCGCCGGTCGCGCTCGCCTGGATCAGGCGAGCCGGCCTCGCGGCGGTTGTCCGCCGATCACGCGGCGTCCGGGGCGGGCAGACCTCACCGGCAGCCGTTTGCGGATCGCGTAGCGGACGCCCTGGGCGAGGCGAACCGCGAAGCGGCCCCAACGACCGGCCCGCCACGCAACCCCGCGTTCGATCGAGAGCGACCGCAGGTGATAGGCCTTGGCGAGGCATCGCGCCTCGCATGCGACCTTGATGGGGTCCTCGTAGAATTGCTTGATCTTGTCGACGTCCATGCCGTCCGTGGCGAGCCAGGCAGGGATATGGATGTTGCAGAGACGTTCGACATCGGTGAAGACCTTGGTCGTCCCGGTGCCGGCGGCCGGGCAGGACGTCGAAAACGCGTCGCCGGCCAGCACGACGCCGGGCCGAAGATAGCCGTCGGTCACGCAGAGATCGGCGGGCCTGATCCGGATCGGCGTGCCCACCTTGAAATCCCCCATCATGCGATGCAGGCCCGGCATCACCGCCATCATCGTCGCTTCGGGGGCCTGCCGGAAATCGCGCAGCCACGGATCGGTCATGTCGCGGTAGACCATCAGGTTGGCGCGCATCTTGTCGCCGATCGGGAAGACCGAGAGATAGGCCATCCGCTGGCCTGGCCGCCCCGGCCAGTAGGTCAGCGCCGGGAATTCGAACGAGGCGCGGCCGACCGGCGCGATGTCGAAGCCCAGCGTGATCGAATGACATGAGCTGATGACGCGGCGTTGCATGCCGAGCATCTCGCGAAGACCGATGTTCAGTCCGTTTGCGAGCACGACGAGGCGTGCCGAAACCACCTTGTCGTCGGCGAGCGTGATCCTTTGGCGGTCGCTGCTGGTTGCAATCGCGTAGGCCTTGCCGTGGATGATCTCCACGCTCGCGGGGACCTGCGCACGAACGGCATTGACCAGCGTGTCGTACATCACGCCGTGCTGGTCGCTCGGTTTCCTGGCGACCACGAGGCCGAAGCGTGCCTCCCAGACCTCGCCGTCGAGCGTGGTGGCGTCCAGCGTTCGTTCGGCGAGCCCCGTCTTGCGCAACAGCTCGAGCTGGTTTCCGGCCAGCTTCTCGCAGCGCAGCTCGGGCGGGTAGGTCACGTGCGGATCGATCAGGCAGGCCGCCACGCCGGCGCGCCCGAGCATTGCTGCGGCAGTCGCGCCGGCAAGCCCGCCGCCCACGATCGCAACGTCCGTGTACCGCATGGATGATGGGCCCCGAATTGAAGCGGCGAGTCTGCGCTTCAATGGCAAAAAAACGCTGAAGCGCCTGATCACGATCCGGTCAACACCGCCGTGCTTAACCGAATCACAATCTCCGCATCGCACGATGCCCTGTCGAAACGGCCGAACAGGCAAATTGCGGATGATTTCGGTAACGATCGATTCACCAAATCTGGACCTTGGCACGCAGTGGGACGATCTCGTTCTGCGGGCATCGCCGAACGTGTTCATGCATCCCGCCGCGCTGAAGGCGGCGAACGACACTCATTTCGCCCGCATCGGGATGATGCTCGCATGGCATGAGGGCACAGGTTCGCGCCGCCTGGTCGGCGCCTGGGCCCTGCAGCGGCGCAGGGTGGTCCCGTGCTGGCCCGAGGTGCTGGAGGGGCTGCCTTACAACTACGCTTTTCTGTCCAACCCGGTGGTCGATCCCCTCCATGTCGACGAGGTGATCCCGGCGCTGCTGGCGGCAGTCGAGATGAACCGGCAGCTGCCGAAGATGATGAACCTGATGCAGTTCGATGCGGAAACGCCGAGCCACAAAGCGATGATGGAGGTGCTCGCCGCGCGGGGCGTGGCCCCGCTGGTGCTGACGGCGAGCGCACGGCCTTATGTGACGCGGGAGTTCGGCGTGAAGCGCTCCGGCTCGACGCGGAAGAAGCTGCGCCAGGACTGGAACAGGCTGTCGGCGCTGGGCAACGTCGAGGTGATCAACGACCGATCGCCCGCCGCCGTGCCCGCCGCGTTCGAGACGTTTCTGACGATGGAGCAGGCGAGCTGGAAGGGCGCGCGCGGCACCGCGCTGCTGTCGGACGGCCACGATGCGGCGTTTGCGCGGAGACTGGTGCAGAATCTCGCCGCCGTGCAATGCGCATCGGTCGCGCTGCTGCAGGTCAACGATGAACCGATCGCGGCACAGGTTTTGATGTATTGCGGGACGACGGCCTACACCTGGAAGACGGCGTTCGATCTGACGTTCGGCAAGTACTCGCCCGGCGCGCTGCTGGTCGACAAGGTCACCGACCAGCTGCTTGTCGGATCCGATATCCAGACGATCAATTCGTGCGCAGCCGAGGACAGCTTCATGGCGCAGCTATGGGCCGGCCGCCGTCCCATGGTGGACATGCTGATCGACGTTCGCGCCGGTCATTCGCTGGGCTACCGGATGGAAGCGGCGCGCCAGCTCGGTTACCAGCTACTGCGGCGTCTGCGGCACCGCATGCGCCACTGCCGCCCGGCGGCCGCCGCTGCGCAGCCGCCGAAGCCGGCCTTTGACAAGATAGGCGAGAAAGCGCGCCCAGCGCTGAGCGCGCCAATAAAGCCCGGGGTCGATCGACACCGAGCGGAACGAGAACGCCTTGGCGTTTGACCAGGCGTCGCACGCGGTCTTGAGCGGATCGTCGTAATAGGTTGCGATCTTGTCCGCACCCATGCCGTCGGTCGCGAGCCAGGCCGGGATGTGGACGCTGCAGAGTTGCACCACGTCGGTGAACACCTTGTCGGTTCCGGTGCCGCTGACCGGGCAGGTGGCCGCAAAGGCGTCGCCGACCAGCACGACGCCGGCCTGCCGATAGCCGGTGCTGACATAGAGGTCGGTGGGCCTGACCCTGATGTCGCCGGAGACATCGAAGTCGCCGGTGATCCGGCGCAACCGCGGCAGCGCGGCGTTGAGTGCCTCGACTGGATTGCGCCGCATCGCGCGCAGCCAGGGATCGTCGGCCTGGCGATAGGTGAAGAGATTGGCGCGCATCCGGCCTTCGATCGGAAACAGCGTCAGATAGGGGATGCGGTCGCTTGGCCGCTCGGAGAAATAGGTCATCGCCGCGAACGGGAAGGCCGAACGCCCCACCGGCACGAGATCGAAGCCGAACGAGATGGAGTGGCAGGGGCTGGTGACCTCGCGCCCAATGCCGAGGCTGCGGCGCAGCCCGACGTTCAGTCCATTGGCGAGCACCACGAGCCGGGCCGAGATCGTATCGCCGTTGGAAAGCGCCAGCGTCTGGCGCTCGGCGCTGGTCCTGACATCGATGACCTTGTCGCAGACGAATTCGGCCGGTTCGGCGATTTCGGCGCGGATTGCTGCGATCAGCGCGGCGTACATGATGCCGAATTGCTGGTTCGGGGGAGTGTCGAGCAGATAGCCGAATCGTGCGATCCAGTTTTCGCCGCTCCGTGTGGCCGAGCGCAGCACGGATTCGGCGAATCCCGTCGCAGCGAATCGCTGCAGCTGCTCAACTCCGCCGAGCTTCTCGACGCGGAAATCGAACGGATAGGTCCAGTGCGGGTCGATCAAAATGTTCGGAATCCCGGCGCGCCCGAGCATGGCCGCGGCGGTCGAACCCGCGAGGCCTCCGCCGATGATTGCAATGTCGGTGTGCCGCATGAGGGGTCTGAGACGACAGGACCCGCCTTTTTGCGCTGCGAATGGCAAATAAAACCTTATTTTGCGGCCGACTCCGGTAACCCGGTCGGGAAGAATTGTTTCTGATCATATTATGTCCGGGTAAAATTTGATTCACCCGAACGCACCGTGGGGTAGTGTGGGGCAGGGGAGTTGTCATAATCCGGCGTGCACCCGGGCGCGGAGGAAATGCGAAATCCGCAGGCGCCAGAGGCGTTTCTTTGATTATCGTTTTGCTTGACTTCACTATCCCGCGCTTATACAAGGCGGCCACTTAACGACAGGCGGTGAGCAACGCCAGCGTCGGAACGGAACACCCCTAGGGTCCCTTTTCGGGAGCCGGACGGGCACCAACCTCGACGAATGCCGCTCAAACGCTGTCGATGATAGCTAGGCAATGCCAGGACGATTTTAGTTCTCTTGAGCAAGTCCTCTTGAGAGTGAATTCGGATGCATGACCTCGGTGGCGGGCTGGACAGCGAACGCTGAGCAGTCCGGGAATCGCGGTCCTCTGTGGCGTCGAAGCGCTTTCCACTCAGCGATGAGTGGTTGGCGCGATTTCGTTTTGCGCGGTTGATTGTTCCGCGTCGAGCGGGCCGTACGGGATGGCTGATCCCGAGAAGAATTTGCGGAGCCATTCAAGGTTTCGCGCGAACTAAAGGGTGAAGGCTGCATGCCGACGATCAACCAGCTGATCGCTAATCCACGTGAAGTGCAGAAGTCGCGCAAGAAGGTGCCGGCGCTGCAGCAGTCGCCGCAGAAGCGCGGCGTTTGCACGCGCGTCTACACCACGACCCCGAAGAAGCCGAACTCGGCGCTTCGTAAGGTCGCCAAGGTGCGCCTGACCAACGGCTTCGAGGTGATCGGCTACATCCCGGGTGAGGGCCATAACCTGCAGGAGCACTCGGTGGTCATGATCCGCGGCGGCCGCGTCAAGGACTTGCCGGGCGTGCGCTACCACATCCTCCGCGGCGTGCTGGATACCCAGGGCGTCAAGAACCGTAAGCAGCGCCGTTCGAAGTACGGCGCGAAGCGTCCGAAGTAAGCGGGAACCGATCAGATGTCGCGTCGCCATTCTGCTGAGAAGCGTGAAGTTCTTCCCGATCCGAAGTTCGGGAACATCGTCATTACGAAGTTCATGAACTCGGTGATGTACGCCGGGAAGAAGTCGGTTGCCGAAAACATCGTCTACGGTGCGCTCGGCATGATCGAGGCCAAGACCAAGCAGAACCCGCTCGGTGTGTTCGAGCAGGCGCTCGAGAACGTGATGCCGACCATCGAGGTCCGCTCCCGCCGCGTCGGTGGCGCGACCTACCAGGTGCCGGTGGAAGTCCGCTCGGTGCGCCGTCAGGCGCTCGGCATCCGCTGGCTCATTTCGGCCGCGCGCGAGCGCAACGAGAAGACCATGACGGAGCGGCTCTCGGCGGAACTGCTGGATGCGTCGAACAATCGCGGGAACGCCGTCAAGAAGCGTGAAGACGTGCACCGGATGGCGGAAGCCAACCGCGCCTTCTCGCACTATCGCTGGTAAGGCGAACAACGAAATCTAAGGAACAGTCTCATGCCCCGCCAACATGCCATCGAGGACTACCGCAACTTCGGTATCATGGCGCATATCGACGCCGGCAAGACCACGACCACCGAGCGCATCCTCTATTACACCGGCAAGAGCCACAAGATCGGCGAAGTGCACGAAGGTGCCGCGACGATGGACTGGATGGAGCAGGAGCAGGAGCGTGGCATCACGATCACCTCGGCTGCGACCACCGCGTTCTGGAACGGCAAGCGCCTGAACATCATCGACACCCCGGGCCACGTTGACTTCACCATTGAGGTCGAGCGTTCGCTGCGCGTGCTCGACGGCGCCGTGTGCGTGCTCGACTCCAACCAGGGCGTCGAGCCGCAGACCGAGACCGTGTGGCGCCAGGGCGACAAGTACAAGGTGCCGCGCATCGTCTTCGCCAACAAGATGGACAAGACCGGTGCCGACTTCTTCAAGTGCCTGTCCGACATCGTCGACCGCCTCGGCGCCAAGCCGATTGCGATCCAGCTTCCGATCGGTGCCGAGAACAACTTCAAGGGTCTCGTCGACCTCGTGAAGATGAAGGGCATCATCTGGAACGATGAATCGCTCGGCGCCAAGTTCGACTATGTCGACATCCCGGAAGATCTGGTCGAGCAGGCCAAGGAATATCGCGAGAAGATGGTGGAAGCCGCCGTCGAGCTCGACGACGACGCCATGGCCGCTTACCTCGACGGCAAGGAGCCCGACGAGGCGACGCTCAAGAGGCTGCTTCGCAAGGCGGTGCTGACCGGCGCCTTCTATCCGGTGCTGTGCGGCTCCGCGTTCAAGAACAAGGGTGTGCAGCCGCTGCTCGACGCCGTCGTCGACTATCTGCCGTCGCCGCTCGATGTGCCCGCGATCAAGGGCACCGACGACAAGGGCAACGAAGTGGTGCGCAAGGCGGACGACAAGGAGCCGCTGTCGCTGCTTGCGTTCAAGATCATGGACGACCCCTTTGTCGGCACCATCACCTTCTGCCGCATCTACTCTGGCATCCTGCAGTCGGGCACCGGCGTGGTGAACTCGACCCGCGAGAAGAAGGAGCGTATCGGCCGCATGCTGCTGATGCATGCGAACAACCGCGAAGACATCAAGGAAGCCTATGCCGGCGACATCGTCGCGCTGGCAGGCCTGAAGGAAGCGCGCACCGGTGACACGCTGTGCGATCCGACCCACCCCGTGATCCTCGAGAAGATGGAATTCCCGGAGCCGGTGATCGAGATCGCGATCGAGCCGAAGTCGAAGGCCGACCAGGAAAAGCTGGGCGTGGCGCTCGCCAAGCTCGCCGCGGAGGATCCGTCCTTCCGCGTATCGACCGACCACGAGTCCGGTCAGACCATCCTGAAGGGCATGGGCGAACTCCATCTCGACATCAAGGTCGACATCCTCAAGCGCACCTACAAGGTCGACGCCAATATCGGCGCGCCGCAGGTGGCGTTCCGTGAGCGTGTCACCAAGCGGGTCGAGCACAGCTATACCCACAAGAAGCAGACCGGCGGTACCGGCCAGTTTGCTGCCGTGACGCTGATCGTCGAGCCGAACGAGGCCGGCAAGGGCTACGAGTTCGAGTCGAAGATCGTGGGCGGTGCGGTGCCGAAGGAATACATCCCCGGCGTCGAAAAGGGTCTGGAGAGCGTGCTGTCGTCGGGCGTGGTCGCCGGCTTCCCGGTGGTCGACGTCAAGGTGCAGCTGATCGACGGCAAGTTCCACGACGTTGACTCGTCGGCGCTGGCCTTCGAAATCGCCACGCGCGCCTGCTTCCGCGAGGCGCTGCAGATGGGCAAGTCTGTTCTGCTCGAGCCGATCATGAAGGTCGAGGTGGTGACCCCGGAAGACTACACCGGTTCGGTCATCGGCGACCTGAACTCGCGGCGCGGCCAGATCCAGGGCCAAGACATGCGCGGCAATGCCAACGTCATCAACGCGATGGTCCCGCTCATGAACATGTTCGGTTACGTGAACAATCTGCGCTCGATGAGCCAGGGTCGCGCGACCTTCACCATGCAGTTCGATCACTACGCCGAAGCTCCGGCGAACGTGTCGGCTGAAGTCCAGAAGAAGTTTGCCTGATTGTCGTTGGTTGGCAACTAACGATTGAACGGAGAGTCAAATGGCCAAAGCTAAATTCGAACGTACCAAGCCGCACTGCAACATCGGAACCATCGGTCACGTCGACCACGGCAAGACCTCGCTGACCGCAGCGATTACCAAGGTGCTCGCAGAAACCGGTGGTGCGACGTTCACCGCCTACGACCAGATCGACAAGGCGCCGGAAGAGAAGGCGCGCGGCATCACCATCTCGACCGCACACGTCGAGTACGAGACGACCAACCGTCACTATGCCCACGTCGACTGCCCCGGCCACGCCGACTACGTGAAGAACATGATCACCGGCGCTGCCCAGATGGACGGCGCGATCCTGGTCGTGTCGGCCGCTGACGGCCCGATGCCGCAGACCCGCGAGCACATCCTGCTCGCCCGCCAGGTCGGCGTGCCCGCGCTCGTCGTGTTCCTCAACAAGTGCGACATGGTCGACGATCCGGAGCTGCTCGAGCTCGTCGAGCTCGAAGTCCGCGAGCTGCTCTCGAAGTACGAATTCCCGGGCGACAAGATCCCGATCATCAAGGGCTCGGCGCTCGCCGCCCTCGAAGACAAGGACAAGAAGCTCGGCCACGACGCCATCCTCGAGCTGATGCGCAACGTCGACGAGTACATCCCGCAGCCGGAGCGTCCGATCGACCAGCCGTTCCTGATGCCGGTCGAAGACGTGTTCTCGATCTCGGGCCGTGGCACCGTGGTCACCGGCCGTGTCGAGCGTGGCATCGTCAAGGTTGGCGACGAAATCGAAATCGTCGGTATCCGCGACACCCAGAAGACCATCGTCACCGGCGTCGAAATGTTCCGCAAGCTGCTCGATCAGGGCCAGGCTGGCGACAACATCGGTGCGCTGCTCCGCGGCACCAAGCGCGAGGAAGTCGAGCGCGGCCAGGTGCTGTGCAAGCCCGGTTCGGTCAAGCCGCACACCAAGTTCAAGGCTGAGGCCTACATCCTCACCAAGGAAGAGGGCGGCCGCCACACCCCGTTCTTCACGAACTACCGTCCGCAGTTCTACTTCCGCACCACCGACGTGACCGGCGTCGTGCACCTGCCCGAAGGCACCGAGATGGTGATGCCGGGTGACAACATCGCGATGGAAGTGCACCTGATCGTGCCGATCGCGATGGAAGAAAAGCTGCGCTTCGCGATCCGCGAAGGCGGCCGCACCGTCGGCGCCGGCGTCGTCGCCGCCATCATCGAGTAAGAACGCGAATAGGGAATGGCGAGTAGCGAGTGGGTCACTCCATTCGCTATTCGCTACTCGCCACTCACTAAAGAGAGAATACGGCAATGAACGGCCAAAACATTCGCATCCGTCTCAAGGCGTTCGACCATCGAATCCTCGATACGTCGACCCGTGAGATCGTGAACACGGCGAAGCGCACCGGTGCGCAGGTTCGCGGACCCATTCCGCTGCCGACCCGCATCGAGAAGTTCACCGTCAACCGTTCGCCGCACGTTGACAAGAAGAGCCGCGAGCAATTCGAGATGCGCACCCACAAGCGCCTCCTCGACATTGTCGACCCGACCCCGCAGACCGTCGATGCGCTGATGAAGCTCGACCTGGCCGCCGGTGTCGACGTCGAGATCAAGCTCTAAGGATTTGGATTTTTACGTCCGCCGCTTGCGGACAGAAAGACAGGAAGCACGCCGATGCGCTCCGGAGTGATCGCACAAAAGGTCGGGATGACGCGGGTCTTTACGGAGACCGGCGAGCATATCCCTGTGACCGTGCTGAAGCTGGGCAACTGCCAGGTGCTGGGTCACCGCACGACCGAGAAGAACGGCTATGTCGCCCTTCAGCTCGGCGCGGGCACCCGCAAGACCGTCTACATGCCCAAGGCCGAACGCGGCCAGTTCGCGGTCGCCAAGGTCGAGCCCAAGCGCAAGGTCGCCGAGTTCCGCGTGTCCGAGGACTCGCTGATCCCGGTGGGCGCGGAAATCCAGGCGGACCATTTCGTGGTCGGCCAGTTTGTCGACGTGACCGGCACCTCGGTCGGTAAGGGTTTTGCCGGCGGTATGAAGCGCTGGAATTTCGGCGGCCTGCGCGCCACCCACGGTGTGTCGATCTCGCACCGTTCGATCGGTTCGACCGGTGGTCGTCAGGATCCCGGCAAGACCTGGAAGAACAAGAAGATGCCCGGTCACATGGGCGTCGATCGCATCACCACGCTCAATCTGCGCGTGGTGCAGACCGACGTCGAGCGCGGCCTGATCCTCGTCGAAGGCGCCGTTCCCGGCTCCAAGGGCGGCTGGATCTCGGTGCGCGACGCGGTGAAGAAGCCGCTGCCGAAGGAAGCCCCGAAGCCCGGCAAGTTCAAGGTTGCCGGCGGCGAGGCTGCCGAGGCTCCGGCCGAGAAGGAGGGCGCGTGAGATGGAACTGAAAGTCACGACCCTTGAGGGCAAGGACGCCGGATCGGTTCAGCTCTCGGACGCGATCTTCGGTCTCGAGCCGCGCGCGGACATCATCCAGCGCTGCGTGCAGTGGCAGCTGAACAAGCGTCAGGCCGGCACGCACAAGGCCAAGGGCCGCGCCGAGATCTGGCGCACCGGCAAGAAAATGTACAAGCAGAAGGGCACCGGCGGCGCCCGTCACGGCTCGGCTCGCGTGCCGCAGTTCCGTGGCGGTGGCCGTGCGTTCGGTCCGGTCGTTCGCTCGCATGCGACCGACCTGCCGAAGAAGGTGCGTGCGCTCGCGCTGAAGCATGCGTTGTCGGCCAAGGCCAAGGACGGCGGGCTTGTCGTGATCGACAGCGCGGCCGTCAAGGAAGCCAAGACCAAGGCGCTGCTCGGTCAGTTCTCCGGTCTCGGGCTCACCAACGCGCTGATCATCGACGGTGCGGAGCTGAACGCCGGTTTCGCGACCGCGGCCCGCAACATCCCGAACATCGACGTGCTGCCTATCCAGGGCATCAACGTTTACGACATTCTCCGCCGCCAGAAGCTGGTGCTGACCAAGGCCGCGGTTGATGCGCTGGAGGCGCGCTTCAAATGAAGAACATTGATCCGCGCCACTACGATGTGATCGTCGCTCCTGTCGTGACGGAAAAGGCGACGCTCGCCTCCGAGCACAACAAGGTGCTGTTCAAGGTCTCCGGCAAGGCCACCAAGCCGCAGATCAAGGAAGCGGTCGAGAAGCTGTTCGACGTCAAGGTGAAGAGCGTCAACACCCTCGTTCGCAAGGGCAAGACCAAGGTGTTCCGCGGCAATCTCGGCTCGCAGTCGGACACCAAGCGCGCGATCGTGACCCTGGAAGAGGGCCACCGGATCGACGTGACTACCGGACTATAAGGCGCAACGACGATGGCATTGAAAACCTACAATCCCACGACGCCGGGCCAGCGCCAGCTGGTCATGGTCGATCGTTCGGCGCTCTACAAGGGCAAGCCGGTGAAGACGCTGACCGAGGGCAAGCTCGGCACCGGCGGCCGCAACAACACCGGTCGCATCACCGTGCGCTTCCGCGGCGGCGGCCACAAGAAGGCCTACCGCACCGTCGACTTCCGCCGCGACAAGGTGGACGTACCGGCGACCGTGGAGCGGCTGGAGTATGATCCGAACCGCACCGCGTTCATCGCGCTGATCAAGTACCAGGACGGCGAGCAGGCCTACATCCTGGCGCCGCAGCGCCTGGCGGCGGGCGACACCGTCGTCGCCGGCAACTATGTCGACGTGAAGCCCGGCAACGTCATGCCGCTCGGCAACATGCCGGTCGGCACGATCGTGCACAACATCGAGCTCAAGATCGGCAAGGGCGGGCAGCTCGCGCGCTCGGCCGGTACCTACGCCCAGATCGTCGGCCGCGACCAGGACTACGTGATCATCCGCCTGAACTCGGGCGAGCAACGTCTGGTGCACGGCCGTTGCCGCGGCACGATCGGCGCGGTCTCCAATCCGGATCACATGAACATCTCGATCGGCAAGGCCGGTCGGACCCGCTGGCTCGGCTGGCGCCCGCACAACCGCGGCGTCGTCATGAACCCGATCGATCACCCGCACGGCGGTGGTGAAGGTCGTACCTCGGGCGGTCGCCACCCGGTTACTCCGTGGGGCAAGCCGACCAAGGGCAAGAAGACCCGCACCAACAAGTCGACCAACAAATTCATTCTCCTAAGCCGCCACAAGCGGAAGAAGTAAGGAACGCCGGACATGGTTCGTTCAGTCTGGAAAGGCCCGTTCGTCGAAGGCTCTCTGCTCAAGAAGGCAGATGCCGCGCGCGCGTCCGGCCGTCACGACGTCATCAAGATCTGGAGCCGCCGCTCGACCATCCTGCCGCAGTTCGTCGGCCTGACGTTCGGCGTCTACAACGGCCAGAAGCATGTGCCGGTGGCGGTCAACGAGGAAATGGTGGGTCACAAGTTCGGCGAGTTCTCGCCGACCCGGACCTTCCATGGCCACTCGGGCGACAAGAAAGCCAAGAAGGCTTGAGGATTAGACGATGAGCAAACCAAAGCGCGAACGTAGCCTCGCGGACAATGAGGCCAAGGCCGTCGCCCGCATGCTGCGCGTCAGCCCGCAGAAGCTCAACCTGGTGGCGCAGCTGATCCGCGGCCGCAAGGCGTCTGCTGCGCTCGCCGACCTGCAGTTCTCGCGCAAGCGGATCGCGGTCGACGTCAAGAAGTGCCTGGAGTCGGCGATCGCGAACGCCGAGAACAACCATGACCTCGATGTCGACGATCTCGTCGTTGCCGAGGCGCATGTCGGCAACGGTCTCGTGATGAAGCGCTTTGCGCCGCGTGGTCGTGGCCGTTCGGGCCGTGTGTACAAACCGTTCTCGCACCTGACCATCGTGGTTCGTCAGGTCGAGGCCGAGGCAAGCGCTTAAGGGCGCAGGAGAAGACGATGGGTCAAAAGATCAATCCAATCGGGCTGCGTCTCGGCATCAACCGGACCTGGGATTCCCGTTGGTTCGCCGGCAAGCAGGAATACGGCAAGCTGTTGCACGAGGACGTCAAGATCCGCGAGATCCTGCACAAGGAGCTCAAGCAGGCGGCCGTGGCGCGCATCGTGATCGAGCGTCCGCACAAGAAGTGCCGCGTGACGATCCACTCGGCGCGTCCGGGCGTGGTGATCGGCAAGAAGGGCGCCGACATCGACAAGCTGCGCAAGAAGGTCGCCGACATCACCTCGTCGGACGTCGTGATCAACATCGTCGAAATCCGCAAGCCGGAGCTCGACGCGACCCTGGTCGCCGAATCGATCGCCCAGCAGCTCGAGCGCCGCGTCGCGTTCCGCCGTGCCATGAAGCGCGCCGTACAGTCGGCGATGCGCCTCGGTGCCGAAGGTATCCGCATCAATTGCTCGGGCCGTCTCGGCGGCGCTGAAATCGCGCGCATGGAGTGGTACCGCGAGGGCCGCGTGCCGCTGCACACGCTGCGCGCCGACGTCGATTACGGCGTTGCAACCGCGTTCACGACCTTCGGCACCTGCGGCGTCAAGGTCTGGATCTTCAAGGGCGAGATCCTCGAGCACGATCCGATGGCCCAGGACAAGAAGATGGCCGAAGGCGACACCCCGCGTTCGCGCCGCGATGCGGCCGCCGCTTGAGGCAAAGCAGGAATTTGAGGGCTTAAAGCCATGATGCAACCTAAGAAAACGAAGTTCCGGAAGGCGCATAAGGGCCGTATCCACGGCGTTGCGACCTCTGGCGCGACGTTGGCGTTCGGCCAGTTCGGCCTGAAGGCGATGGAGCCTGAGCGCGTCACCGCCCGTCAGATCGAAGCCGCCCGCCGCGCGCTGACCCGTCACATGAAGCGCGCCGGCCGCGTCTGGATCCGCGTGTTCCCCGACGTGCCGGTGTCGAAGAAGCCTGCCGAAGTCCGCATGGGCTCCGGCAAGGGTTCGCCGGAATTGTGGGTGGTCCGGGTCAAGCCGGGCCGTGTGATGTTCGAGATCGACGGCGTGCCGGTGCAGACCGCGAAGGAAGCGCTGACGCTCGCCGCCGCCAAGCTGCCGATCAAGACGCGCTTCGTCGCGCGCATTGCGGAGTAATCGCCATGGCCGAGATGAAAGTTGCAGACATTCGCGCGATGAGCGACGACCAGCGGGAAGACGCGATCCTCAACCTGAAGAAGGAGCGCTTCAACCTCCGCTTCCAGCGCGCCACCGGTCAGCTGGAGAACACGTCGCGGATGCGGGAAGCCCGCCGCGACATCGCCCGTATCAAGACCATCGCTGCCGAGCAGCGCGCGAAGAAGAAGTAAGGGGCCAAGCTATGCCGAAACGTACTCTGCAGGGCGTGGTCGTCAGCGACAAGCAAGCCAAGACGGTGGTGGTGCGCGTCGATCGCCGCTTCACCCATCCGATCTACAAGAAGACGATCCGCCGTTCCAAGAACTACCACGCGCACGACGAGAACAACCAGTTCAAGCCCGGCGACATGGTCTGGATCGAGGAATCGAAGCCGATCTCGAAGCTGAAGCGCTGGACCGTGGTCCGGGGCGAACACAAGAAAACGGCCTGATAACTTCGGCTTAGCCGAGGCATTTCAGGGAAATTTTGAGCGCGCTAGAGCGCAGAAAGAGGACGAGGTGCATCAATGATTCAGATGCAGACCAACCTCGACGTGGCCGATAATTCAGGCGCACGCCGTGTCATGTGCATCAAGGTGCTTGGCGGTTCCAAGCGTCGCTATGCCACCGTGGGCGACATTATCGTTGTGTCGATCAAGGAAGCCATTCCGCGTGGCAAGGTGAAGAAGGGCGACGTGATGAAGGCCGTCGTGGTGCGGGTCCGCAAGGACATCCGCCGCGCCGACGGCTCGGTCATCCGTTTCGACCGCAACGCCGCCGTGCTGATCAACAACCAGTCGGAGCCGGTCGGCACCCGCATCTTCGGGCCGGTGCCGCGCGAGCTTCGCGCCAAGAACCACATGAAGATCATTTCGCTCGCGCCGGAGGTGCTGTGATGGCTGCCAAGATCCGCAAAGGCGACAAGGTGATCGTGCTCACCGGCCGCGACAAGGGTCGCACCGGCGAGGTGTTCGAGGTGCGTCCGGACGAGAACAAGGCCCTCGTCCGCGGCATCAACATGGTGAAGCGTCACCAGAAGCAGACCCAGTCCCAGGAGGGCGGCATCATCTCCAAGGAGGCGCCGATCCACCTGTCGAACATTGCGTATGTCGGCAAGGACGGAAAGCCGACCCGCATTGGGTTCAAGATTCAGGCCGATGGCAAGAAGGTTCGTGTTGCCAAGAGCTCGGGAGCAGAGATCGATGGCTGATACCGCTTACGTGCCGCGCCTGCGCGCGGAGTATGACAAGAAGATCCGCGGCATGATGACCGAGAAGTTCGGCTATGCCAACGTGATGCAGGTTCCGCGCCTGGACAAGGTCGTGCTCAACATGGGCGTCGGCGAGTCCGTCAACGACCGCAAGAAGGCCGAGACCGCCGCTGCCGAGCTGACCCTGATCGCCGGCCAGAAGGCGATCGTGACCTATTCGCGCGTCGCGATCGCGACCTTCAAGCTGCGTGAGAACCAGCCGATCGGCTGCAAGGTCACGCTGCGCAAGGCCCATATGTACGAGTTCATCGACCGCCTGGTGAATGTGGCGCTGCCCCGCGTCCGCGACTTCCGCGGCCTGAACCCGAAGAGCTTCGACGGCCGCGGCAACTATTCGCTCGGCATCAAGGAGCACATCATTTTCCCCGAGATCGACTTCGACAAGGTCTCGGAAGCGCGTGGCATGGACATCACGGTCTGCACCACCGCCAAGACCGACGACGAGGCGCGCGCCTTGTTGACCGCTTTCAATTTCCCGTTCCGGCAGTGAGTAGCTGAGTCAAGGCAACTCAAACGCGGATACCCAGGAGCCAAGCATGGCAAAGAAGAGTTCAGTCGAGAAGAACAACCGGCGCAAGCGGATGGCGAAGAACGCCGCTCCCCGCCGCGAGAAGCTGAAGGCGATCATCGCCGACAAGACCAAGCCGATGGAAGAGCGCTTCGCGGCGACGCTGAAGCTCGCCGAGATGCCGCGCAACTCGTCGCCGACGCGCATCCGCAACCGCTGCGAGCTGACCGGGCGTCCGCGCTCGAACTATCGCAAGAACAAGCTGTCGCGCATCGCGCTGCGTGAACTCGGCTCCAAGGGCCTGGTTCCCGGGCTCGTGAAGTCAAGCTGGTAAGGAGGGTCGGAACCATGTCCACGCACGATCCGATCTCCGATCTCATCACCCGCATCCGCAACGCGCAGATGCGCTCGAAGTCCAAGGTCTCGAGCCCCGGCTCGAAGATGCGCGCCAACGTGCTCGAGGTGCTGAAGGCCGAGGGTTATATCCGCGGCTACGCCAGCGTCGAGCATGCGAGCGGCCGCAGCGAGCTCGAGATCGAGCTGAAGTATTTCGACGGCGAGCCCGTCATCCGCGAGATCGAGCGGGTGTCGAAGCCGGGCCGCCGCGTTTACGCCTCGGTGAAGAACCTGCCGCGCGTGAACAACGGTCTCGGCATTTCGGTGTTGTCGACGCCGAAGGGAATCATGGCTGACCACGAGGCGCGCGAGGCGAACGTGGGCGGCGAAGTTCTCTTCACGGTGTTCTGAGGAAGGAATTTACGATGTCACGTATCGGCAAAAAGCCGGTGGCGATCCCGTCGGGTGTGACGGCGACCGTCGAAGGCCAGACGGTGAAGGTGAAGGGGCCGAAGGGCCAGCTTCAGTTCGTCGTGCATGACGACGTCGAGGTGAAGTTCGAGAACGGCCAGGTCAAGGTCGCTCCGCGCGTCAAGACCAACCGCGCGCAGGCGATGTACGGCACCGCGCGGGCGCAGGTGGCGAACCTCGTCGAGGGCGTCACCAAGGGCTTCGAGAAGAAGCTCGAGATCACCGGCGTCGGCTACCGCGCCGCGATGCAGGGCAAGAACCTGCAGCTCGCGCTCGGCTACAGCCACGACGTGATCTACGCGATCCCGGAAGGCATCACCATCGCGGTGCCGAAGCCGACCGAGATCACGATCACCGGCAACGACCCGCAGCGCGTCGGTCAGGTCGCCGCCGAGATCCGCGCCTACCGTCCGCCGGAGCCCTACAAGGGCAAGGGCGTGAAGTACGCCAACGAATTCATCTTCCGCAAGGAAGGCAAGAAGAAGTAACGGAGCCGGTCATGTCACTCAAGGTTACGAATGCCCGGCGCAAGCAGCGCGTGCGCCTTGCGCTTCGCCGCTCGGCAGGCGGCCGTCCGCGGCTGTCGGTGTTCCGCTCGTCGAAGCACATCTACGCCCAGGTCATCGACGACCAGAAGGGCGAGACGCTGGCGTCCGCCTCGTCGCTGGAGAAGACCATGCGCGAATCCGGCAAGACCGGTGCCGACATCGATGCGGCAAAGGCGGTCGGCAAGCTGCTGGCGGAACGTGCGGCGCAGAAGGGTGTCAAGGAAGTCGTGTTCGATCGCGGCGCCTACATCTATCACGGGCGCGTCAAGGCGCTCGCCGATGCGGCGCGCGAAGGCGGATTGAGCTTCTAAACGAATCGAACGATTACGAGGAAAGAGGCGTAGGCCTCCTAGAGATTGGAAAACACCATGGCAGGTGAACGCGAACGCGGCGGACGCGAACGGAGCAGGGAGCGCGAGGAGCGCGACAGCGAGTTCGTCGACAAGCTCGTCCACATCAATCGCGTGGCGAAGGTCGTCAAGGGCGGCAAGCGCTTCGGCTTTGCGGCGCTGGTCGTGATCGGCGACCAGAAGGGCCGGGTCGGGTTCGGCCACGGCAAGGCGCGCGAAGTTCCCGAGGCGATCCGCAAGGCGACCGAGTCGGCCAAGCGGAACCTGACGCGCGTCGCCCTTCGCGAAGGCCGCACGCTGCATCACGACATCGCCGGTCGTCACGGCGCCGGCCGCGTCTACCTGCGTGCCGCTCCGGCCGGTACCGGCATCATCGCCGGCGGCCCGATGCGCGCGGTGTTCGAGACGCTCGGCATCCAGGACGTGGTGGCGAAGTCGATCGGCTCGTCGAATCCCTACAACATGGTTCGCGCGACCTTCGACGCGCTGAAGCATCAGGATTCGCCGCGTTCGGTGGCCGCCCGCCGCAACATCAAGGTCTCCACCCTGCAGTCGCGCCGCGTCGGCGGCGACGCCGAAGTGGTGGCGGAATAACCCGCGCGGGAAACCAGCGCGCTATTTGGAGTTATTGTCATGGCCAAGGCCAGCAAGACGATTAAGGTCGAGCAGATCGGCAGCGCGATCCGCCGCCATCACTCGCAGCGTTCGACGCTGATCGGCCTCAAGCTCAACAAGATCGGCCGGGTCGCCGAGCTGCAGGACACCCCTGAAGTTCGCGGCATGATCAGCAAGGTCCAGCATCTCGTCCGCGTCGTCGGCGAGTAAGCAAGATATAAGGAGAAGGGCGATGAAGCTCAGCGATATCGCCGACAACGCCGGCGCCCGCAAGAAGCGGATGCGCGTCGGCCGTGGCATCGGTTCCGGCAAGGGCAAGACCTCGGGCCGCGGCGGCAAGGGCCAGACCGCGCGTTCGGGCGTCCGCATCAAGGGTTTCGAAGGCGGCCAGATGCCGATGCATCGCCGTCTGCCCAAGCGCGGCTTCAACAACATCTTCAAGCTCGACTTCGCCGAGATCAATCTCGACCGTCTGCAGGAAGCGATCGACAACAAGCTGGTCGATGCGTCTGCGACTGTGAACGCCGAGACCCTGGTCAAGGCCGGCGTGCTGCGCCGCGCCAAGGACGGCCTGCGGCTGCTCGGCCGCGGCGAGATCAAGGCCAAGCTGACCATCGAGGTGCACGGCGCCTCCAAGTCGGCGATTGCCGCGGTCGAGAAGGCTGGCGGCTCGGTCAAGATCCTGGCCCCCGCCAAGGCGGAAGAAGGCGAGGCGGCGTAACATCTGCGTCATTGCCCGCGCGCGGCGCGGGCAATCCGCAGATCGAATGATGGACTTATCGAGGCCGAGCACCAGATAATGTCCGGTGTCTGCCGATCGCCCCCGCAGGGGCGTCAGCGAAGGGGGCTCCGGGAGAAAGCCGAAACATGGTCTCAGCAGCCGAACAACTTGCAGCAAACCTCAATTTCGGAGCTCTAGCGAAGGCTGACGAGCTGAAGAAGCGCATCTGGTTTACCCTGGGTGCGCTGCTTGTTTATCGGCTGGGCACCTACATCCCGCTGCCCGGCATCGATCCAAACATCTGGGAACAGGTGTTCCGCACCCAGTCCGGCGGCATCCTCGGCATGTTCAACATGTTCGCCGGCGGCGGCATCCACCGCATGGCGATTTTTGCGCTGAACATCATGCCGTACATCTCGGCATCGATTATCATCCAGCTCCTCACCACCGTTTCGCCGCAGCTCGAGGCCCTGAAGAAGGAGGGCGAGGCGGGCCGCAAGACGCTGAACCAGTACACCCGCTATCTCACGGTGATCCTGGCCTTGTTCCAGTCCTACGGCATCGCGGTCGGCCTCGAAGGCGCCGGCAATGTCGTCAGCGACCCCGGCATGTTCTTCCGCCTTTCGACCGCGATCACGCTGACCGGCGGCACCATGTTCCTGATGTGGCTCGGCGAGCAGATCACCTCGCGCGGTATCGGCAACGGTATCTCGCTGATCATCCTGTCGGGCATCGTCGCCGAACTGCCGTCGGCGCTCGCCAACATGCTGGAACTTGGCCGCCAGGGCGCGATGTCGACCGGTCTGATCCTGATCGTCATCGTGATGGCGATCGCGGTGATCGCCTTCATCGTGTTCATGGAACGGGCGCAGCGCCGGCTGCTGATCCAGTATCCGAAGCGCCAGGTCGGCAACAAGATGTTCGAGGGCCAGTCCTCGCATCTGCCGCTCAAGCTCAACACCTCGGGCGTGATTCCGCCGATCTTCGCCTCGTCGCTGCTGCTGCTGCCGACCACCGTTGCGAACTTCAATGCCGGCAAGGGTCCGGAGTGGTTCCAGTGGATCACCACCCAACTCGGCCATGGCCGACCGCTGTTTCTGATCCTCTATCTCGCGCTAATCGTCTTCTTCGCGTTCTTCTACACCGCGATCGTGTTCAACCCGACCGAGACCGCCGACAATCTGAAGAAGCATGGCGGTTTTATCCCGGGCATCCGGCCCGGCGAACGCACCGCCGAATATATCGACTACGTGTTGTCGCGTATCACGGTGCTTGGTGCGATCTATCTTGCTATCGTCTGTCTGATTCCGGAAATTCTGATTTCCTACGCCTCGGTGCCGTTCTACTTTGGTGGTACGTCGCTTTTGATCGTCGTCAGCGTGACGATGGATACCGTGGCGCAGGTTCAGGGTTATCTGCTGGCCCATCAGTATGAAGGGCTGATCAGGAAGTCGAAGCTCAGGGGTCGTCGGCGCTGATTGGGGTGCGCGGCGGTTCCAAACTCACATCACGGGTGTGCGGGTCTCGCTCACCTAGCCGGGGGGCGAATTAGTCATGAGATTGATCCTTTTGGGGCCGCCGGGCTCGGGCAAGGGGACCCAGGCACAGCGGTTGGTCCACAAGCATGGCATTGTCCAGCTCTCGACCGGCGAGATGCTGCGCGCGGCGGTCGCCGCCGGCACGCCGATCGGACTGCAGGCCAAGGAGATCATGGCCAATGGCGGCCTGGTGCCGGACGAGGTCGTGGTCGGGATCATCGCGGACCGCATCGAGCAGCCCGACGCCAAGAAGGGCTTCATCCTGGATGGCTTCCCGCGCACGGTTCCGCAGGCGGAAGCGCTCGACGAGCTCCTCAGGAAGAAGCATCTCAAGCTCGACGCCGTCGTCGAACTGCGCGTGAACGAGAGCGCATTGCTGGACCGAGTTGAGAAGCGCGCCGAGGAGACCCGTGCGCGTGGCGAGGAGGTCCGCCTCGACGATACGCCGGAAGTGCTGACCAAGCGCCTTGCGCAGTACCGTTCGCTGACGGAACCGTTGATTCACTATTATTCGGAGCGGCGGAAGCTCTTGACCGTCGATGGCATGATGACCATCGAGCACGTCACCCGCGAGATCAATCGGATCCTGGGTGCGATCGGCGCGCTGGAACCGAAGGCCGCTGAGTCGGCCAAGTCCTCCGTCGGGGCGGCGAAGAAGCCCGCCAAGAAGACCGCGGCGGCGTCCAGGGCAGCCAAAAGGGCAGCCAAGGGGGCAAAAAAGACCGCCAAACCGGCCCGGAAGGCGGCCAAGGTCGCCAAAAAGGCCAAAAAGGTGGCCAAGACCAAGGCCGCCGGGAAGGGCGGGAAAACCGCCAAGAAGGCAGCAAAAAGGCTCACGAAACAGCGAGCTAAGCGTTAGGAGCGGTTGACGAAACCGACATGAATCCCTTAATAAGCCCCGCATCCAAGTCGGATAGTTTTGTGACGATGCCGGGCCCCAAAGGATATGAGGGGAAGGGCGTCGTGTTCGCGTTTGTGGACACCTGCCCGCGAAAGCAAGAACTTGAGAAGCCCGTATCCGTGAGGGATCGGCGACAGGAGAGAAATCCGTGGCCCGTATTGCCGGCGTCAACATTCCCACCAACAAGCGCGTGCTGATCGCGCTTCAATACATCCATGGCATCGGCCAAAAGAATGCGGCCGACATCATGGAGAAGGTCAAGATCCCGCTGGACCGTCGCGTCAACCAGTTGACCGACCAGGAAGTCCTGCAGATCCGCGAAGTCATCGACCGCGACTATCTGGTCGAGGGTGACCTCCGTCGCGAGGTCGGCATCAACATCAAGCGGTTGATGGACCTCGGCTGCTATCGCGGCCTGCGGCATCGCCGCGGTCTGCCGGTGCGCGGCCAGCGTACCCACACCAATGCGCGTACGCGCAAGGGGCCGGCCAAGGCGATCGCCGGCAAGAAGAAGTAAGTTTTGCGAATTGCGGGTGGAGAGTAGCGAATGGACGTTCGCTACTCGCTATTTGCGTTTTGAGGTGTAGCCGCTGGCGTTACGGCGGCGCTTGAGATCACAGGAAAGGTTTGAAATGGGCAAGGAAGCCACCCGCGTACGCCGCCGCGAACGCAAGAACATCGCCTCCGGCATCGCGCACGTGAATTCGTCGTTCAACAACACGACCATCACCATCACCGACGCACAGGGCAACACGATCGCCTGGTCGTCGGCGGGCACCATGGGTTTCAAGGGCTCGCGCAAGTCGACCCCCTATGCCGCGCAGGTCGCGGCCGAAGACGTCTCCAAGAAGGCGCAGGAGCACGGCATGCGCACGCTGGAGGTTGAAGTGGCCGGCCCCGGTTCGGGCCGTGAATCGGCGCTCCGTGCGCTGCAGGCTGCGGGCTTCACCGTCACCTCGATCCGCGACGTGACCACGATCCCGCACAATGGCTGCCGCCCGCGCAAGCGTCGGCGCGTTTGATTGAAATCGCGGGCGGCCCGGCCGCTTGCGATCGTTTTTGGAATTGACCGCGCGGACTGTTCCGCGATCTCCAACGCCAGGTTCGTCCATTCGACTGGCACATGGGTGAAACAGTGACGATCCAGAAAAATTGGCAAGAACTCATTCGACCGAACAAGCTGCAGGTGACGCCGGGCTCGGACGCGTCCCGGTTCGCCACCGTCGTCGCCGAGCCGCTCGAGCGTGGCTTCGGCCAGACGCTCGGTAACGCGCTGCGCCGCATCCTGTTGTCCTCGCTGCAGGGCGCGGCGGTGCAGTCCGTGCACATCGACGGCGTGCTGCACGAGTTCTCCTCGATCGCTGGCGTCCGTGAGGACGTCACCGACATCGTGCTCAACATCAAGGACATCTCGATCAAGATGCAGGGCGAAGGCCCGAAGCGCATGGTCGTGAAGAAGCAGGGCCCGGGCGCGGTCACCGCCGGCGACATCCAGACCGTCGGCGACGTCACCGTCCTCAACCCCGACCTGCAGCTCTGCACGCTGGACGACGGCGCCGAGATCCGCATGGAGTTCACGGTCACGACCGGCAAGGGCTACGTCGCCGCCGAGCGCAACCGTCCCGAGGATGCGCCGATCGGCCTGATCCCGGTCGACAGCCTGTTCTCGCCGGTCCGCAAGGTCTCCTATAAGGTCGAGAACACCCGTGAGGGCCAGATCCTCGACTACGACAAGCTGACGATGACGATCGAGACCAACGGCGCGATCTCGCCGGAGGATGCCGTCGCCTATGCCGCGCGCATCCTGCAGGATCAGCTCAACGTGTTCGTCAACTTCGAGGAGCCGCGCAAGGAAGTCGCGCAGGAGATCATCCCCGATCTCGCCTTCAACCCGGCCTTCCTCAAGAAGGTCGACGAGCTCGAGCTGTCGGTGCGTTCGGCAAACTGCCTGAAGAACGACAACATCGTCTACATCGGCGACCTCGTGCAGAAGTCAGAAGCGGAAATGCTCCGCACCCCGAACTTCGGCCGCAAGTCGCTGAACGAAATCAAGGAAGTGCTGGCCCAGATGGGTCTGCATCTCGGCATGGAAGTGCCGGGCTGGCCGCCGGAGAACATCGACGAGCTCGCCAAGCGCTTCGAGGATCACTACTGAGCACCAGCATGATCCCGGAAAAGTGTGTAGCGGTTTTCCGACAAGGATCATGCTCAAACAAGAAAGCAAAAGCGCTCGATAGCGCTTTTGCGGGCGAACGCAGGCAGCCCACCTGAGCAACATGTCCGACGAACCGTCGCGGCAGATACAAAGTAAGGAATAGACTATGCGTCACGGCAAGGTTCATCGGAAGCTCAACCGCACCGCCGAGCATCGGCGTGCGATGTTCGCCAACATGGCGGCCGCGCTGATCAAGCACGAGCAGATCGTCACCACGCTGCCGAAGGCCAAGGAGCTGCGGCCGATCGTCGAGAAGCTCGTCACCCTGGGCAAGAAGGGCGGCCTCGCGCTGCGCCGCCAGGCGATCTCGGAGCTGCGCGACGTCGACCAGGTCAAGAAGCTGTTCGACACGCTGGCGCCCCGCTACAAGGACCGCCAGGGCGGCTACACCCGCATCATCAAGGCCGGCTTCCGCTACGGCGACAACGCGGCGATGGCCGTGATCGAGTTCGTCGATCGCGACGTCGATGCCAAGGGCCAGGATTCCGGCCCGACGCAGGAGAAGGAAGCCGAGGCAGCGTAAGCCGGTCTCTGGTCAAGGTTTCGAAAACGGCGCCCTCGGGCGCCGTTTTTTTGTGACCATTCAGCCGGCGCGGATGGTGGCGATGAAATTATCGAGCTCCTGCTTGAGACGGTTGTTGCCGTCCGACAGCAGCCGTGCGGAGCTCAGGACCTGGGAGGAGGCGCTGCCGGTCCTGGAGGCGCCGCTTGCCACCTGGCCGATGCTGACGGCCACCTGGGAGGTCCGCTCGGAGGCGACCTGAACGTTCTGCGCGATGCTCCGCGTCGCGTCGCCTTGCGCCTCGATCGCCTTCGCAACGCCAGAGGCGATCTCTGAGATCCGGCGGATAATGCCTGCGATATCGCTGATAGCCTCGGCGGATTCCTTTGTGGCGGTCTGGATGCCGGCGATCTGCTCGCGGATCTCCTCTGTCGCCTCCGCGGTCCGCCTGGCGAGCGTCTTGACCTCCTGCGCGACCACGGCGAAGCCGGAACCCGCCTTGCCGGCGCGGGCGGCCTCGATCGTCGCGTTCAGGGCGAGCGGGTTGGTCTGATGCGCGATCGTTGCGATCAGTTGCACCACGTTGCCGATACGGTCGGCAGCGGATGCGAGCTGCGCCATCCGATCGTCGGTTTGCCTTGTCTGCTGCACGGCCTCGCTGGCGATGCTGGCCGATTCCTCGACCTGGCGTCCGATCTCGGACGCCGAGGCGATCATTTGTTCCGCCGCGGCCGCAACGCGCCTGACATTGTCGGAGGCTTCTTCGGAGGCTGCCGCGACGTTTGCCGACATGTCCTGCGTGTGATGGGCCGTGTCGCTGAGATCGCGGGCCGAGGCGGCCAGTTCCTCCGATGCCGCCGAGACGGTATCGATGACGCCACCGGCGCTGGCCTCGAATGCTTCCGCCAGCCGCGCGAGTTCGCGCTTGTGCCGATCGGCGGCGCGACGGTTCTCCTCCAGCCTCGCGTCAAGCTCAAGACGGGCCTTCTCCTGCGCCTTGGTCTTGAACGATTCGACGGCGCGCGCCATTTCGCCGATTTCGTCTGACCGCTCCAGGCCGGGCAGGACGACGTCGAACCGACCGTCGGCCAATTGCCGCATCGCGGCCGTCATGCGGCTGATGAGCCCGGCGAGGCGCCGGCCGAACAACACGGCAAACAACGTGAGCACGAACGCGGTCAGTCCGATCACCCATGTCAGGGCCTGCCTGAACTCACTGGCCTTGCGCTGTGCGAGATCGGCGCGAGCGCTGGCTGCCGCGGCGACCCTGACCAGCATCGGCCGGATACGGTCGAAGATCTGATAGAGGTCCTCCATCTGGTCATCGAGCGCCTGGCGGGAGACGAGGACGCCGGCGAACGCAAGCTTGTAGGATCGGGCGAGACCAAGGAGTTCGGATTTCACGTCCTTAGCCAGCGTTGACGATGCCAGCGCCGTCTCGAACGCGGCCTCACGCTCATCGAGCTGGTCGCCAAATCGCTCTTCGCCGCTCAGGACGAAATCCTTCTCGAGACGGCGCATCGTCAGCAACAGGACGGTCAGCCCGGGCTGGTCGAGCTGCGCCAGCCGGGACTCGTACTGCTGCGCCGAACTGCGCAGTTTTCCGCGCAAGCCATCATTGTCGGTCAGGCCCAACATGCGCTGGGCGCCGACGATATTCTGGAACCTGGTCGCATAGAGATTGATGCCGCTCCGCAAGGAGGACACCTGCCTGATCGGATCGTCCTCCGGCAGCGCTGCTGCGAAAGCTTCGAGTCTGTCGAGCATCGCCGTCTCGTCCTGGACGCGATTGGCGAGAGTCTTCGCCAGGTCTTCATTGCGCGTGCGCAGGAACTTGGCCGCGATCTGCTGCGTCTCCAGGAAGCCGTCGGACAGCTCGGACAATTGCGCTCTGAAGCGCATGCTGTCGTCTGACTCGCGCTGCATGCGTGCCGCGTATTCGAGGCCGCCGAGACAGGCTGCGCTGACGATGACTACTCCGCCGATACCAAGCATCGCGATCTGGCTTCGAAGGCTTGGTCGGAATCGCTTCAGAATGATCGCGCGGAGTTGCTTCGTCCTGGAGATTACGAACATCTGATGCTTTCCTGTCAGTCGCACGGCTCCGGACGTCGTTGTCGCTGAAAGAGGATCTGCGCCCGGTTGCCGAAGATATAGCCAGAGGTCCGCTCGAGCTATTTGCGGCGACGACTTACAGTCGTTGAATTGACAATCTGTGAAAACGACTGGGGTGCAAACGATGCGTTTTGTGACGGTTGGATGAAAGTCGGCGAGAACCGCATGGCGCGAGGGATGCCACGGTTGCCACTCATGTGCGTGCTGCAGGCGATGGGGCTATGACGCCTGGCGCTGTTCTGCGTGTCCCGTAACAGCGTCTTCGCACTCGTCCTGAATTCGCGCATCTCCCGTGCTCGATGCTTGGTTGCATCGGCGTGATTTCGATCAAATATCACGGAAAGGACCGACAGGAGCTCTCCCAATGAAAATCGACCTTTCCGGAAAAACTGCGCTGGTCACCGGCCTCGACCGCAGGTATCGGCAACGCGATCGCACGGGGCCTCGCGGGGACAGGCGCGGATGTCATCGTCAACGGCCGGGGCCACGCCAGGATCGATGCCGCCGTTGCGGCGGTCGCAAAGGCGGTGCCGGGCAGCAAGGTGCGCGGCATCGCCGCCGATGTCTCGACCGCCGCCGGCTGCAAGGCGCTGCTCGCGGCCTTGCCGGAGGTCGATATCCTTGTCAACAACGCCGGCATCTTCGAGCCGAAGGATTTCTTCGACATTCCGGATGAGGATTGGAGCCGCTTCTTCGAGGTCAATGTGATGTCGGGCGTGCGGCTGTCGCGCGGCTACATGCAGGGGATGTTGAAGCGCAACTGGGGACGCATCGTCTTCATCTCCTAGGAATCAGGCCTCAACATCCCGACCGAGATGATCCACTACGGCATGACCAAGACCGCGCAACTTGCGATTGCCCGCGGGCTCGCGCAATTGACCAAAGGCACCGCGGTCACCGTCAACTCTGTGCTGCCCGGGCCGACCATGTCGGAGGGGGTGGAGACCTTCGTCAAGGATCTGGCGAAGCAGAACGGCCAGTCGGTGGACGAGGCGGCCTCGAATTTCGTCAAGCAACACAGGCCGACCTCGCTGTTGCAGCGCTTTGCCAGCACCGAGGAAATCGCCAATCTCGTGGTCTATATCTGTTCGAAGCAGGCCTCCGCGACCAACGGCGCTGCGCTCCGCGCCGAAGGTGGCATCGTCAACACCATCGCGTGAGGGCGCATGCCGGCTTATGCAATCTCAGAGGTCGAGATGCGGGACGCCGCTGCGTTCGAGGCCTATCGTACGCTGGCTGCGAAGAGCATCGCGCAATATGGCGGACGTTACATCGTGCGCGGCGGTGCGGCCGAAGTGGTGGATGGTGGTCCTCCGCCGAAGGCCATCGTCATCGTCGAATTTCCGGCGATGGCGATCTTGCGGGAATGGTACGCGTCGCCGGAATACGCCGAAGCGCTGAAGTTGCGCGCGACCGCTCTCGAGCGGCGGCTGATCTTCGTGGAGGGCGTCGCGCCGGCGTAGGATCCTGATGGTACGACGGGTTAGCGTTAGCGTAACCCACCGCTCTTCAAAAATGCGTGGGTGGGTTACGCCTTCGGCGAACCCACCCTGCGCAATCGTGGGCTTACCACCCCTCCAGCACGATCTTGCCGCGCGACTTGCCGCTCTCGAGCAGCGCGTGGGCGCGCTTGAGATTGGCGGCGTTGATAGTGCCGAAGGTCTGGTCGAGGGTGGTGCGCAGCACGCCCTTGTCGATGAGGTCCGAGACATCATTGAGCAGATGATTCTGCGCGATCATGTCTGATGTCTGGAATGAGGAGCGCGTGAACATCGACTCCCAGTGCACCGACACCGCCTTGCCCTTGAATACGGCGACGTTGAACTCCGGCGGATCGTCGATCAGGCCGAACTTGCCCTGCGGCGCGATGAAGTCGGCGATCGACTTGTAGTGCTGGTCGGTGAAAGTGAGGCTGGCGACCAGCCCGACCGGTGGCAGCTTCAGCTTCTCGATCTGCTCCTTCATCGGCTTGGCATGATCGATCACGGCATGGGCACCGAGATCGAGGCACCATTTCTGAGATTCCGGACGCGTTGCCGTTGCGAGCACGGTCAAGCCGGTGAGCCCGCGCGCGAGTTGGATCAGGATCGAGCCGACGCCGCCGGCGCCGCCGATGATCAGAAGCGTGCGCGGATCGAGGCTCTTGCCCGGCACCGCGCCGAGCCGGTCGAACAGCAGTTCCCAGGCGGTGATCGAGGTCAGCGGCAGCGCCGCGGCCTGCGCGAATGACAGCGATTTGGGCTTCTTCCCGACGATGCGCTCGTCGACCAGGTGAAACTCCGAATTGGTGCCCTGGCGCTGGATCGAGCCGGCGTAGAACACCTCGTCGCCCGGCTTGAACAGGCTGACATCGGGGCCGACCGCGTCGACCACGCCGGCCGCATCGAAGCCGAGGATCTTGTACTCGCCCGCGGGCGGCGCCGCGCGCTTGCGCACCTTGTAGTCGACCGGGTTGGCCGAGATCGCCTTCACCGCGACCCGGATGTCGCGCCCCTTCGGCTCCGGCTTTGCAGTCTCGAAATCAATGAGCGAATCCGCCGCCTCGATCGGCAGCGATTTTTGGTATCCGACGGCCTTCATGGCTTGTCTCCATTGGTGGCGGCGATTGCCTGTTGTCTAACTGTCGCGCTGGCCTCCACTTGGCAAGTACTGTAAATTCAGGGAACTAGTCCCCGTTTGGATACTATTGGGAAAAATCCGATGAAACGGAAGAATTTCGCGCGTCGGCCGGGGTGTGCGGTCGAGGCGGCGCTCGACCTGATCGACGGCAAATGGAAGGGCGTGATCCTGTTTCATCTGCAGGCCGGCACCCAGCGCTTTGGCGAGTTGCGGCGGCGGATGCCCGGCATCACCCAGCGGATGTTGACCAAGCAGCTGCGTGCGCTCGAGGACGATGGTCTCGTGATCCGCAAGGTCTATGCCGAGGTGCCGCCGCGGGTCGAGTACACGCTGTCCGAACTCGGCGAGAGCCTGCGCCCGGTGATCGATATACTCAAGGCGTGGGGCGAGAGCCACCAGGAGCGGTTGTCCTGTGCGCCGGCGCCGGAGGTGGTGAGGAAGCCGAAGCGCGCGGCTTGAGCCGCGAGGAGATGAGGAGAGTGAAAACCGGGAGCAGGGTGCGGCTCCCGGTTTTGGCTACGGTGACCGACGGCGATCAGGCCGCGTCAGAATGCGACCTGCGTGCGCATCGCCACGGCGTCGAACTTCGAGCCGACGTCGGCGGGCGAGGTCGGCGATGCCTGCCTGGCGACGTTGCCGTGCAGGTAGTCCAGCATGAAGCGGATGTTGCCGTTGACGTACCAGTTCAGCGCGGCAGTGTAGACGGTCTGCCGTCCGCCGGCGACGCCGGTTGCCGATCCGATCTGATCGTTCAGGTCGATCGTGCTGACGCGTCCGGCGATTTCCCAGGCGCCCCAGCCGCCGCCGTCAAGCGAGAATGGGTGCGCCGGCTTGATGCCGTTATAGGCGGCCGCCGCCGCGTTGTAGGTGTGCGTCTCGCCGGTCAGCACGTAGCCAGCCTGCGCGTAACCGCCCTGGAATTTCAGGCTTGGCGCACCGATCGGTGGCAGGCCGGTGTTCGCGCCACGATCGACATTGAACCAGAAATACTCGCCCTGCAGGATCAGCGGGCCATAGGTCGCAGCCGCTTCGACGCTGTAGACCTGCGCGCCCGACGCGTTGGCGATCGCGCCGGTCGTCGCCAGCACGGTGGGGTCGATGCGGAGCTCAGGCCGGTCGCTGAGCGTGACCGTCTGCGCCTGCGTCAGCAGATTCCGCGCCGGCTGGATCAGCCATTCTGCATCGGCGCCGATATGCACCGAGTAATCCCTGCCGCTGATCGGGTTGCCGGCGATACGGGCGACTGCGCCATATTGCTCGGTGCTTGCGGCCGGCGAGGTGCTCGATGCCGAGTGCAGTGCGCCGGTGGACGGTCCGGTAACATAGCCGCCGACCCAAAGCTGATCGTTCCACCAGCGGGTGCCGACGGTCGAACGGAAGTCGCCGGCCGCGATGTTGGTCGCGACGACGCCGGCCGAGGCGCGCTCCATGAACAGGATGTCGTTGGAGCTCGTGGCCTCGTCGAGTGTGTAGGGCAGGTCCATGATGCCGCCTTCAATCGCCATCTTGCCGCCGAACGGCTTGAAGCCGGTATAGCTCAGATAGGCGTTCTCGATGCCGGAGACGCCGCCGCCCGGCAGCGATCCCGGCGCCGAACCGCCGAAGCCGTCGGAAGAGCCGCCGAAGTCGTAGATCAGTGCGAAATTCCAGTCGCTGAGGAACTTGCCGACGACGCCGATGCGTGCGCGGCGGACGTTCTCGCCGCTGTCGAGCTTTTGCGGCGATGTCCCCGCGGAGTTGGGACGATAGTCGTAACCGCCGACGTCCCAGTGCACGCGGCTCGTGATCGCGATGCAGTTCTGCTCGTCCGCGGTGCAGATCGTCGGCCGGTTGTTCGGCATCGACACCACGACGCCGGACGGCGCGATCGGACCCTTGACCGGAATGGCGGCGTTGGCGTTGGCGACGCTCGAGGCCTTTGCATCCGCCGCCTTCGCATGCGCGTTCGCGGCGGCCGCCGTCGCCGCGTTCGCGTTGCTCTGCTTCTGCAGCTTGTCGATCTTCTGCTCCAGCACGCGGAGCTGCTGCTTGAGCAGCGCGATCTCCGCGTCGCTGTTGCTTGCCGATTCCGAATGTGCCGGCGAGGTGGCGAGTGCTCCCGCCACGCCGAGGGCGATTGCCCCCAATCTTGTCGCGCCCATCTTACGCTCCCCTGTTGAGATGAAGTCCCCCACTCACTGAGAGCCGAGTCCTAGGAGCGTATCGTGACTGACGCACGACAGCGCCGTCCGGGCTTGCGGTTCCGCTTGTCGTGTGCCGGCAACAAGCGAAGCTGCGCAGTGAGATGACGACCATCATAGGGGCTTGGCGGCGTGCATCAACGTGCCCCAGGCCGGTTTTGCACCGCTCGGTTGGGCGTCGGACGTCACGAGGTGGGGCGCCAGATATTGAGCCGTATACCCTTCAATTGCCATACGAACGCGCCTATATTCCGGCGTTTTCCGCAAGAGGTGAGAATGCTCCGATTCATCCGCTTTGCCGCTATTCCCGTCCTGTGCACGCTGGCCTTCATGGCAAGCCTTGACCCTGCCGCGGCGCAGGACCGTCGCGTCCCGTCCTCGCAGGCGGAGCTGCAGCTGTCCTACGCGCCGATCGTGCAGCGGGTGCAGCCGGCGGTGGTCAATGTCTACGCGGCCAAGATGGTGCAGAACCGCAATCCGCTCCTGGACGATCCGATCTTCCGCCGCTTCTTCGGCGTGCCGGGACAGCAGCCCGAGCAGATGCAGCGCTCGCTCGGCTCTGGCGTGATGGTCGATGCGTCCGGTCTCGTCGTCACAAACAATCACGTGATCGAGGGCGCCGACCAGGTGAAGGTCTCGCTCGCCGATAAGCGCGAATACGAGGCCGAGATCGTGCTGAAGGACAGCCGCACCGATCTCGCGGTGCTGCGCCTGAAGGACACCAACAAGGAGAAATTCGCGACGCTCGACTTCGCCAATTCCGACCAGTTGCAGGTCGGAGACGTCGTGCTCGCGATCGGCAACCCGTTCGGCGTCGGCCAGACCGTCACGCACGGCATCATCTCGGCGCTGGCGCGCACCCAGGTCGGCATCACGGATTATCAATTCTTCATCCAGACCGATGCCGCGATCAATCCCGGCAATTCGGGCGGCGCGCTGGTCGACATGACCGGCCGGCTCGCCGGCATCAACACCGCGATCTTCTCGCGCTCCGGCGGCTCGCAGGGCATCGGCTTTGCGATTCCCGCCAACATGGTGCGCGTGGTGGTGGCCTCGGCCAAGAGCGGCGGCAAGGCGGTGAAGCGGCCGTGGCTCGGCGCGCGGCTGCAGGCGGTGACGCCAGAGATCGCCGAGACGCTGGGGCTCAAGCTGCCGACCGGCGCGCTGGTTGCCAACGTCGCGCCGAACAGCCCGGCGGCGAAGGCGGGGCTGAAGCTGTCCGACCTGATCGTTGCGATCGACGGCACGCCGATCGACGATCCCAATGCGTTCGACTACCGCTTCGCCACCCGGCCGCTTGGCGGCAGCGCGGAGATCGACGTGCAGCGCGGCGGCAAGCCGGTGAAGCTGACGGTGCCGCTGGAGACCGCGCCGGACACCAACCGTGACGAGATCGTGCTGACCGCGCGCTCGCCGTTCCAGGGCGCCAGGGTCGCCAACATCTCGCCAGCGCTGGCCGACGAGCTGCATCTCGACGCGGGAGCTGAGGGTGTCGTGGTGACCGAACTTGCCGATGACGGCACGGCGGCCAATGTCGGCTTCCAGAAGGGTGACATCATCATCGCGGTCAATAACCAGAAGATCGCGCGGACCAGCGATCTCGAGAGGGCATCGAAGACGGGGACGCGGATCTGGCGGATTACGCTGGTGCGCGCCGGCCAGCAGATCAACGTGACGCTTGGCGGATGAGCCCGAAGCAACCACGCGAGGCTTCCAATCTGTTCGCTGCGGCGGGGATGGAGCAGGATGCGCCGCATCCGCTCCCCGACCGTCTGCGCCCGCGGACGCTTGCCGATGTCGTCGGCCAGGATCACATTCTCGGTCCCGACGGCGCGCTGACCCGCATGCTGGAGACGCGCACGCTGGGCTCGCTGGTGTTCTGGGGCCCGCCCGGCACCGGCAAGACCACTGTGGCGCGGCTGTTGGCCGACGCCACTGAGCTGCATTTCGAGCAGATCTCGGCGGTGTTCTCCGGCGTCGCTGATCTGAAGAAGGCGTTTGATGCCGCGCGCGCCCGCCGTGAGACCGGCAAGGGCACGCTCCTGTTCGTCGACGAGGTGCATCGCTTCAATCGCGCGCAACAGGATTCCTTCCTGCCCGTGATGGAGGACGGCACCGTGGTGCTGGTCGGCGCCACTACGGAAAATCCCTCGTTCGAGCTCAACGCGGCGCTCCTGTCGCGCGCCCGCGTGCTGGTGTTTCACTCGCTCGACGCGGCCGCGATCGAAAAGCTGTTCGCCAATGCCGAGAAGGTCGAGGGCAGGAAGCTGCCGCTTGATGCCGAGGCGCGTGCGGTGCTGGTGCGGATGGCCGATGGCGACGGCCGCGCCTCGCTGACGCTCGCCGAAGAGGTCTGGCGCGCCGCGCGCAAGGGCGAGGTGTTCAACGCGGCGCAGCTGCAGGACATCCTGCAACGCCGCGCGCCGATCTACGACAAGTCGGCCGACGGTCACTACAACCTGATCTCGGCGCTGCATAAGTCGGTGCGCGGCTCCGATCCGGACGCGGCACTGTATTATCTTGCGCGCATGTTCGATGCCGGCGAGGACCCGCTGTTCTTGGCGCGGCGGGTGGTGCGCATGGCGGTGGAGGATATCGGGCTCGCCGATCCACAGGCGCTGGTGATCTGCAACGCCGCCAAGGATGCCTACGACTTCCTCGGCTCGCCCGAGGGCGAGCTCGCGATCGCGCAGGCCGTGATCTATCTCGCCACCGCGCCGAAATCGAACGCGGCCTACACCGCGTTCGGGGCTGCGATGCAGACCGCCAAGCAGGGCGGCTCGCTGCTGCCGCCGAAGCACATCCTGAATTCGCCGACGAAGCTGATGAAGTCGGAAGGCTACGGCTCCGGCTATCAATACGATCACGATATGCCCGATGCGTTCTCCGGTCAGGACTATTTCCCGGAGGCGTTGGGACGCCAGACCTTCTACGATCCGCCGGACCGCGGCTTCGAACGCGAGATCCGCAAGCGGCTGGATTATTGGGAAAGGCTTCGCAAGGAGCGAGGCGGCAAATAGCGCCTCACTTTCCGCTCTTCACGAAGTCCAGCATCTGGTCGGTCAGCCGCGTGTCCGATGTGTTGATTGAATAGACCTCCGACACGTGGCTGTGCTGCGGCAGCATGAAGGTGCGTGCACAGCCGCTCGGCCGCTTGCAGGTGGCCTGCTTCAACAGCTCGAACTGCTCGACAAAGCGCGGCGGGTCGAGCTCGGCCGCGGCGACCATCATCGGGATCGGGCTCGCGACCAGGCCCTGCAGTGAGGAGCGCTCGGCGTAGCGCGACGGGTCGGAGCCGTAATAGGCGAGCTCGGCATCGCCGACCGGAGAGGCCGTCAGGTCATAGATGCCCGACACCATGATGGCGCCGGCAAGCCCGCCGCCCTTCACCTTGTGGAATTCGGGATGGGAAACATAGCTCGCGACATGGATCGCACCGGCCGAATGGCCCATCAGGAAGATGCGCGCGGGATCGCCGCCGCGCTCGCCGATCTTCTCCGAGACCCATTGCACGATCGCGCCCATGTCCTCAGGGCCGGCCGGCCACGGGAAGGCGGGCGCCAGGCGGTAGGTCGCGTTGACGCCGACAAAGCCGTTCTTCACCGCCCACAGCATGATGTTGTCGTAGAACGGACTGCCGGGATTGCGCTTGTTGCCCGCGACGAAGGCGCCGCCATGGATGAAGATCAGCACCGGCCGAGGCGACGACGCCGTATCCGGCGTGAACACATCGAGCAAATGACGGTCGGCAGGACCGTATTTGACGTCGCGCTCCACCTTGACGCCCTGATAGGGCTCCTTCTGCTGCAGCGGCGCGTAGAGCGCGGCTGTCTTGGGCGAGTCGCCGACGCGGCCGAGTTCCAGCAGCTTCCAGGCCAGATCGTCCGGCATCGGGCTCTGCGCCAGCGCCGGGCCCGCGATCATCACGGCCGCCGCCGCCAAGGCCGATAGTGCCAGTCTCATTGCAAGCTTCCCCGTCGATTGCCGCGTGCGGCCGAAGGCGGCCGATGTCGCGCTGGATTTACACCGATTTCGCCGTGACGATTCGCGGCATTTGCGCTACGCACAATGCAGGTCTGGAGCCGAAAAATCACCATGAGCCGCCGCATCAAGAGAACGATATCGCCGGGCGATCGCGCCAAGGACCGAGCCAAGGATCAAGCCAAGGATCGCCCCAAGCACCGGACAAAGGGCGGGCCGGAGCAGCGCAGCCGCAAGCCGGACGAGCGCAAGGCAAGCGACCGTCCGCCGGCGCACCGCGCGCCCGGCAAGGCGGCGCGTTTTGCCGAGCCGCGCCGTGAGCGGCGGGAGCGGGGCGAGCCCGTCGCCCCGACACCGGCGAAAGCTGTGAGCGAGCGGCCGCTGCCGACCAAGGTGCAGACCGTCGTGGTGACGGCGGACGAGAACGGCATGCGGATCGATCGCTTCCTCGAGGCGCGGTTTCCGGGCCTGTCGTTCTCCCACATCCAGCGCATCGTCCGCAAAGGCGAGCTCAGGGTCAACGGCAAGCGTGCCGATTCCAAGGACCGGCTGGAGGAGGGGCAGAGCGTCCGCATCCCGCCGTTGCGGCTCGATGCGCCCAAGGCGGCGGGCGTGCTGTCCGAGGCCCAGACCAGGACCTTGCAGGCGCTGAAGGAGATGACCCTCTACGAGGACGACGACGTGCTGGTGCTGAACAAGCCGGCAGGTCTCGCCGTGCAGGGTGGCTCCGGCATGACGCGCCATGTCGACCAGATGCTGGAGGTGATGCGCGATGCCAAGGGCCAGAAGCCGCGCCTGGTGCATCGCCTCGACCGGGAGACATCGGGCTGCCTCTTGGTCGCCAAAACGCGGTTTGCCGCGACGCATCTGACCGGCGCCTTCCGACATCGCTCCGCGCGCAAGATCTACTGGGCGCTGGTCGCCGGCGTGCCGAAACCGAAGCAGGGCCGCATCTCGACCTATCTCGCCAAGGAGGAGAGCGAGGAGGACACCATCATGCGGATCGCGGCGCATGGCGACGAGGGCGCCAGCCATGCCGTGACCTATTATGCGGTGGTCGAGACCTCGGCGCAGAAGCTCGCCTGGGTCTCGCTGAAGCCGGTGACCGGTCGGACGCATCAATTGCGCGCGCACATGGCGCATATCGATCACGCGATCGTCGGCGATCCCAAATATTTCAACAAGGAGAATTGGGAGCTGCCCGGCGGTCTGCAGAACCGGCTGCACCTGCTCGCCCGCCGCATCGTGATTCCGCACCCGCGCGGCGGCGTGATCGACGCGACTGCACCGCTGCCGCCGCACATGCTGCAATCCTGGAATCTGCTTGGGCTCGAGTCTGACCGGTTCGACCCGATCGAGAACGCGCCCGAGGAATGACCGGCGCTCAGGCGCCGGCGCGGAATAAACTTCGCCGACAGCAACAACGATCAAAGCGGTGTCGAACGTCGCGGCTACCGTGCCGTGTGCCGGGATCGGCCGGCGTGCGTTCATGATCGAAAGGGGTTGTGTATGACCAGGACCTGGCTCCGCACGGCGCTGCTCCTCGGGCTTCTTGGCTCGGCCGCCATCACCGCGACGGCCCTCGCTGAAACGGTCGTGCTCCGCGGCGGCAATCTTTACGCCTCGCCCGACGCAGCTCCGCTACCCAATTCCGTGATCGAGATGACCGACGGCGTCATCAGCGCGGTCGGCAAGTCCGGCGACATCCAGGTGCCCGCGGATGCGCGCGTGATCGATTGCAGCGGCAAGACGATCGTTGCAGGCTTCTGGAACAGCCACGTCCATTTCACGCAAGGCGTCTGGCACAATGCCGGCACCGCACCCGCGGCGCCATTGACCGAGCATATGCAGCAGATGCTGACCCGATGGGGCTTTACGACGGTGTGGGATCTCGGCTCGGATCCCAGGGACACGCTGGCGCTGCGCCGGCGTATCACCGCGAACGAAGTCGCGGGTCCCAACATCCTGCTCGCCGGCAGCATCTTCCCGAAGGACGGCCATCCCGCCTATCTGCCGGCAGAGATGCAGCTACCCGAGGCGTCCACGCCGGACGAGGCGTCGCAGCTGGCGCGCACCTACGTGAACCTCCATCTCGACGGCGTGAAGCTGTTCACCGGTGTGTACAAGGGAAACAGGCCCGTCGTGAACATGGACCCGGCCGTTGCCAAGGCCGCCGTCGACGTGGCGCATGCGCAGGGCAAGCCGGTGTTTGCCCATCCGCAGAACAGGATCGGCGTCGAGACGGTGATCGCGGCCGGCGTCGACGTGCTCGCGCACACCGTCCCGAGTGAAAGCAGCTATACGGCGGAGCAGCTGGCGCATTTCAAGGCGCAGGGCATCGCACTGATTCCGACTCTGTCGCTGTTTACCACCGTCGTCCTCGATCCCGCCGTGACAAATCGCCTGCTCGCCGCAACCGTCAATCAGCTCGAGCAGTTCTCCGAGAATGGTGGCGCGGTTCTGTTCGGCACCGATGTCGGCTTCACCACGCTTTATGACACCACGCAGGAATATGAGCTGATGCACCGCGCGCTGTCGGAGCGCCAGATCCTGGCGTCGCTGACGTCAAATCCGGCGCGATATTTCAAGGCTGCGAAGAAGGGACGGGTGGAACAGGGTTTCGACGCCGATGTCGTGGTGCTCGACGGCGACCCCCTGAACGACGTCCACAATCTCGCGAAAGTGAGCTACACCATCCGCGCCGGTCACGTGATTTATCAGAAACCGTGAAAGCAGAGCATACGACCCATGACTTGAAGCGTTGCCGCAGAAGGACGACATCTTGGTCATGAAACGCTTGTTGATCATGGTTTGTGCGGCGATCTGCATGGTGGGGGCGACGGGCGCGTTTGCGCAGACCATTCCACCGGGTGGCTCGATCTACAATCCGCCACCGCCCAGGCCTCCACCGCCGCCCAAGATCGAGGTGCCGGCAATCCCCAAAATGGACGCTCTGCCCACCCGGCCGAGCGTCAGCTCCAGGGGGCGCGCGTCGTTTGGCGACCGCATGAGCCGATGCATGGACGAGGCCGCCTCCGGCGGCGGATTGAGCCAGGTCGGTCGTGCCGCCTATGCGAGATCCTGCGCCAATGGCGATTAGAGCGTGGGCTGATGAGCAGGCCTTGCCGGAGCACCGCGAGAGGTATCGGCTGCGGCTGTTGGCGAACCTCTCGTGACCGCGTCAGCGCGACGTCATCGCCGAACAATCGGGCAGCGATACCGACAGCCTGCGACGCCGGACTCACGGCAATCCGAACATGCGGAAACGGCGGCTTATCCGAGCGGACTGTCCTGATTTCGTCTTACGATCTTGAGTGTGAGCAGGACGGCTCCGAGCACGAGGAGCAGGAGTCCTATGACAAATGTCCCGGCGGACTCGAATGTCGCGCCGACCGCCGTCAGCAAGCAGCCAAGAATGATTGCGACAAGCCCGCCAAGCTTCTTTAGCAGCAGAAGCTGCCCGTCACTCGCGTGCGCTTCCATGATCAACCTCGCTCTTTGAGTGATGCGGCCACCACGAGCCAGTTGCTTGGACGAGCGACAGGCTCGCATTCGCAGGCTGCAATCGTACACTCGCGCACCCACGGTGGAAATCCTTTGCTGATGACTTTCTCTTTGATTGAATTGCGCTCTGACGATTGGGACAATCGCGCTTACTTAGCGGCGCGATGGAACAAGGCAGGCGCTTCGATTGAGCGGCGCATCCCGCCGCGGCAGCGGAACTTCGGGACGCGCAACGCGTCCCGACACATTTGTCGCAAAGTGTTCGCGACAAAGCCCTGCAAAGCGCTTCAAGTCGAACAGCGAAGGGAACAATTCGCAGATGTATCCGACGCTCGCCAGAGTGCCGAGCGAGTTGCTCGGAATCTGCCTGGCCGAGACCGGGGGGCGCGTCTGGCGCCGGCAATATCTCGAACACGAATTCTCGATCAAGAGCGTGTCGAAGCTGCCGTCAGGCAGATACCGCCCTTGGCTGCAAATAGTCGGGATTGAATTCCGCCAGAGCTTCAAGCTCGCTGCGCCGTGGAAGCACGACGGTGTGTCCCTGCCACTCCAGCAGCTTGCGCTGCCTGAGCGCCTGCAGGGTGCGGTTGGTGTGCACGGTCGAGAGTCCGCAGGCGGCGGCAAGCTCTGCCTGTATCAGCGGAAATGAAAAGCTGTTCTCATTGAGCAATCCGACGAACTCAAGTCGCGTCGCGATCTCGCAGAAGAGGTGGCCGATCCGTTGGATTGCATCGCGCGAGCCGAGGCTTCCGACCCATTGGCGAAAAATCGCCGCGTCGATCAAGGTCTCGCGCCAAAACGCATGCATGAGGGTCGGGGACTTGTCGAGCAGGGCTCTCAGCGACGCATGCGTCACCATGCCGACAGTGCTCGGTCCCGCACTGCAGAGGTCATGATCCATCACCGGCAGATACAACGTCATCAAATCGGGCATGTCGCCCGGGACGTGCAGCGACAGAATCTGACCGCGATCGCCAATGATCTTCCGACGATACAGAAAGCCGTTCATCAGGACAGCGCAGCGAACCGCCGCATCCCCTTCCTTGAGCAGGCATTCGCGATCGTTCAATGTTCTGATCGTGTGAGGAAGGGCTTCCAGTGCGGTACGGTCCTGATCTGAAATGCCAACGCCGGCGTGCAAGCGGGCCACTAACTTTTGGTGCATATGCTCGAGTGTCGACAAGAGCGCGATCCCGATGTCATTCAATCCAATGGTGACGCTCCAGTTATCATCGAAGACCGGCATGACGCCCGAACATCCGTCAACTCCACCAACTGGTGGCGACCGTTACGGTTGCACCAGCGACGACATGCTCGCCATCCCTGATCTCAATCGTCAGGCGATCTTCGCGGCCCTGTCGAGTGAAATCGCGAGCGGCATCGCCAAGAGCGACCAAGGCCAGCTCCCGCGCCACATCGACGCCGGGCAGGTCTTCTCCGACGTCATCCCGGATGACGCCGGTCGCGTCGCGATAATCGAAGAAATAGCGGGGCATGCGGAGCAAATTCGCGACGGAGACCCTTGTTCCAATTTTCGGATCAGCGATTCCAGTGAGCGGAACCCGGCGTCAGCCGAGACGGCTCGCAGACTGGCCGCGACGAGGCCAAGAGGTGCGAGGATTTTGGAGGTGCGAGGATTTTGGCGAGTCCCATCAGCTTTATTTGCCGGTGTCCCTGACATATCTTGCGGGCAAATCCCTCGGAACGAAAGCCGGCCGGCGCGATGCGCGAACTCTTCGACGAAGTTGCAGGACAATCCCCGATCGATCCGCAGGAGGCGGTGCGGCGTCAAACCCGCGCCCCCCAGCGCAAGCGCTTCTACAAGAGCGCCGGTGTCGCGGAGGCCGACGGCGGATTTTCAGTCACACTCGACGACCGGTCGATCCGCTCGCCCTCGGGCAAGCCGATCGTTGTGCCGTCGCGCGCGATCGCCGACACGATCGCGGCGGAGTGGAATGCGCAAGGCGAGACCATCGACCCCCTGACCATGCCGCTGACGCGCTTTGCCAACAGCGTCGTCGAGGGAGTGATCGATCGCGTCGATGAGGTGTCCGAGGACGCCGCGAAATTTCTCGGCAGCGACATGCTGTTCTATCGGGCCGGCCATCCCGAGGCGCTGGTGGCGCGCGAGGCGGCGCATTGGGACCCGGTCCTGTTCTGGGCCGCCGACACGCTCGGGGCCCATTTCATCCTGGCCGAGGGGATCATGCATGTCGGCCAGCCCGAGGCCGCGATCGCGGCGGCGCGGGCTGCGTTTCCGGCGGATCCATGGTCGGTCGCCGCCGTTCACGTCGTGACGACGCTGACGGGCTCGGCGCTGCTGGCGCTGGCGCTGGCGCATGGCTTTCGCGACGAGGACCAGGTCTGGGCCGCCGCCCATGTCGATGAAGACTGGAACATCGAGAAGTGGGGCGTCGACGAGGAGGTCGCCGCGCGCCGCGCCGCCCGGCTGGTCGATTTCAAGGCCGCGGCCGGCATCCTCCGGGCTCTGGCGTCGCCCGTCGGTTAACGAGGGGTTTAGGACGCTCGGCTAGCCTGCCGCACGATCTTACCGGCCGGCCGAGACCCCCATATGGCAATCACAATCAATCCCGTGCTGCCGGTGCTCGCGCCCCAGGCGGGGAGCATTGCGCCGGATCTCACCCTGCAGGCGGGCAGTGTGGTCAACGCGGAGGTGTTGAAGATACTGTCCGCCGATCTGGTGCGGATTGCGATCGCGAGTCTCGCGATCGACGTCCAGACCGAAGTCCCGTTGCAGCAGGGCCAGAACCTGCAGCTTGCGGTCTTGAACACCCAGGATGGCGTCCGCCTGCAACTGGTGGGGTCGGGTGGGGGCGCGACCGGCACACCGGGCGATGCGGTGAAACTGTCGCCAGCGGCGATGGCCGGCGTCGGCGACGCTTCCCCTGTGAATACGACCGCGTCGCAGCCTGTGCTGACGCCGCTCGAGCGTGTTGCCGTCACCGCAGCCATGCAGAGCGCCGCAACCGCACAGGGCAGCCAGGGGCCGCTGTTTGCCAATCTTGCCGCGATCGCGTCGGCCAATTTGCCGCCGAAGCTGCAGGCCGCCGTCGCACAGGTGTTGGCACAGCAGACCAACCTTGACGACAATCTCAGCGGCGATGCCGTCAAGGCCGCATTCCAGAAATCCGGCGTGCTGTTCGAGGCCTCGCTGGCCTCGCGCGCTGCGCCGCCGGCCGGCACCGTGCCTGACCTGAAGGCCGCGCTGATCGTGCTGCGCCAGACGCTGCAGTCGTCGCTCGGGACTGCCGATGCTGCCCGCCCCGCATCCGCGCCGTTGCCTCAGGAGGCGCCGCTGCCGAACCTCGGCGCAGCACCGGGCCTTGCGCCACCGGCCATGCCCGATCTCGAGGTCATCGAGATCCTGCTGCCGCAGGCGCGCGTGCCGGTCGCGGAGGATCTCACGTCTGGCGGCGCGAGCCTTGTCGGCGCGCTGGCCGATGCGCTCGACGGCGGACCGTCGCCGGGCGGCGCGCTCAACCTGCTTCAGGAAGCCTTGCACGAACTTGACGGCCCAGTGCGGCACGGCGCCGGACCGCAGGACATGCCGACCGGCGACGTTGCGCGCACCAACACGCCGCCGCCGCCGTTTCGCGGCGCGCTTCCGGTCGCGCAGGCCATGGCAGAGCCGTCGATCGCGCCGGATGCGCCGCTGTCGACCGTCGCGCATCGCCTCATGGAAAACACCGATGCCGCGCTGGCGCGGCAGACACTGCTGCAGGTCGCCTCGCTGCCGGATGGGGGCGACGCCCTGCGCCCGCAGATCGACGCGATGACGCCACGCTGGAATTTCGAGATCCCGTTCCTTACCGCTCAGGGCACGGCGATGGCGCAATTCGAGATTTCCCGTGACGGCGGCGGCGAGGCCATTGAGGCGACCAAGCGGGCCTGGCGGGCGCGCTTCACACTCGACATCGAGCCGGCGGGTCCGGTGCACGCGCTGGTCTCGCTGAGCGGCGACACCACATCGGTGCGGATGTGGGCAGAGCGGCCGCTAACCGCCGCACAGTTGCGCGATGGCGCCACCGAGTTGAGCCAGGCACTCGCCAGAGCCGAGCTCACGCCCGGCGAGATCGAGATCCGCGACGGCGCGCCGCCGCAAGCAACGCCCGCGCGCGCCGGGCATTTCCTGGACCGCGCGCTATGAGCGAGACCAAGTCCCAGCTCGCGGTCGCCCTGCATTACGATCGCTCCGGCGCGCCCCGCGTCGTCGCCAAGGGCAAAGGCGCGATCGGCGCCAGGATCATCGAGGTCGCCAAGGCCCACGACATCCCGATCGAGGAGAACGAGGTGCTCGCCGGCGCGCTCTCCAATGTCGAGCTCGGCGATGAAATCCCGGAGGAACTCTACAAGGCGGTCGCCGAGGTCCTGATCTTCGTGCTGCGCCTGTCGGGCCGGGTGCGCTAGCAAGAGTGTTGTCGAGCGAAGTGAGGAACCTGGTTCGCGTGACGGCGGCGCGTCAAGGGGAGAGCCTTGTTGCCATCCTTTCACCACGATGGCATCAACCATCGTTGTCTGCCTCAAGAACCGGTCCAGGACCTGCCGTGATCAATCGCCGCCATGCGCTCGGTTTGTTCGCCACAGCGAGCATTTTGCCGTCTCGCAGCTTCGCCAACGTGTCCTACCAGCGCAGCGAGTTTCGTGAGGATCTCGCACGGCGGTTCTTCGATCTCGGTACCGAAGGCACCTTCGTCGGCTACAAGGTCGACGACTACCTGATCATCGCGAGCGACAAGGTTCGCTCGGGTGAAGGCAAGCTGCCGGCCTCGACCTTCAAGATCCCGAACTCGCTGATCGCGCTCGAGACCGGCGTGGTGCAGGACCCCGACAAGGACGTGTTCAAGTGGGACGGCGTGACGCGCAGCATCGAAGCCTGGAACAGGGATCACACGCTGCGTTCGGCGATCGCGGTGTCGGCATTCCCGGTCTATCAGGAGATCGCGCGCCGGATCGGCGAGGAGCGGATGAAGACGTATGTCGAGATGCTCGACTACGGCAATCGCGACATCAGCGGCGGCATCGACCAGTTCTGGGTGTCGGGAAATTTGCGGATCGATCCGATCCAGCAGGTCGACTTCCTCGACCGGCTGCGCCGCGGCGTGCTGCCGGTGTCGAAGCGCAGCCAGGAGCTGGTGCGCGACATCCTGCCGGTGACCAGGGTCGGCGACGCCGTCATCCGCGCCAAGACCGGCTTGACCGACAAGGCGCACGGCTCGCTCGGCTGGCTGGTCGGTTGGGTCGAGAAGGGCGACATGGTGACCGTGTTCGCGATGAACATGGACTGCAAGACGCAGGCGCAAATCGACGCGCGGATGTCGGTGACGCAGCAATGCCTCACCGATATCGTCGCGATCTGACGGGCTGACCTGCCATCATGTTCGCGATGGCGGAGGAGACCGTGCCACCAGGCAAGCAAGACCCGTTCAAAGGCCCGCGAGAGAGGGGTGGTAGCGGGGACGTGATGACGTTCCGAACAACGTCATCACGTTCCGAAGTGCGTAGGGCTTGGCGCTAGCGCCGCGTGAGCGAGAGCGAAACCGCTCTCACATTGCTGCTCGGGTCCGGTCGGATCGATACGGATTGCCGACCGCCGCGCGTCGTCAGCGACAAATTGGCGGAGAAATTGTTGCCGCGCGCGGCGGCTTCGACGTGATCGCCGATCGCTCGTCCGGAAATCGTTCCGGATGCATTGCGGCTCGCTTCCGTCCATGCACCGGAGATGGCGCCACCGCGATATTCAACATTGCTGGCCAGATCGAAATTGTAGCTCGGGCTCGCACATCTGAGCGACAGGCTGAGCTCGGCGCCGGTCCCGGCGACATCGTATCTCGCCCGGCAGCGCAGCCGTTCCTGCATTCCGTCCGACGTGGTCAGGGTGCCGCCGCCTGACCATGAGCCGGCCATGGCGAGGAAAGGCGAGGCGGGCGCGGCCTGCAAAGGCGGAGCGAACAGGCCGAGCGACAGCAGCACGAGGCTGCTCCTCGCGAGTGTGGATCGAGACATCTTGGCCTCCTCTAGCGGTTGATGCCCATCAACGCAGCAGGGTTCCAAAGGTTCTTGCCACGCACATGCATGAAGCTGGCCGGTTCCACGACCCACGATGAAGCGAACTGCGTCGGCCCACTAGTGCCGGATCGCCCGCTGCAGCGCCGACATCACCTTCGGATCGCGGCATTGCGCGACGTTGAAGCGCATGAAGCCGGCGGCCGATTGCGAGGCGCTGAATACATTGCCCGGCGCGAGCACGACGTTGTCGGCCAGCGCCGCGCGCGCCACGTCGGCTGAGTCGCAGCCTGCGGGCAGGCGGCACCAGAGATAGAAGCCGCCGCGCGGCATCAGCCATGGCGCAATGCCAAGGCGCTGCAGTCTGTCGCCGACGTCGCGGCGGGCGCGCGCCAGGCGTCGCCGCAGCTCCTCGACATGCTTGCGATAGAAGCCGCTGGCGAGCACGCTCGCGATGATCTCGGTTGCCACCGCGCTCGGGCCGCCGAACCCGGTGGCGACCTGGAGGTCGACGAGGTCCTCGATCCAGTCCGGCCGCGCGGCAATGTAGCCGCAGCGCACCGAGGCCGACAGCGTCTTGGAGAAACTTCCGATCCGGATCACGCGGTTGAGCCCGTCGAGCGCGGCCAGCCGCGCCGAGGGTTCGGGCTCGAAATCGGCGAAGATGTCGTCCTCGACGATCGTCAGGTCGTATGTCGCGGCGGCGTTCAACAGCCGATGCGCGGTCTGCGGCGACAGCGTCGCGCCGGTCGGATTATGCAGCGCCGAATTGGTGACGTAGAGCCGCGGCCGCTCGGCCTCCAGCACGGCCTCGAAGCGCGCGACATCGGGGCCCGAAGCGGTGTAGGGCACGCTGACGATCTTCACCTGATGCGCGCGGAGCAGGGCACGGAAATTGAAGTAGCAGGGATCGTCGACCAGCACGGTGTCGCCCGGGCGCAGCAGGAAGCGGCAGACCAAATCGATCGCCTGCGTGCCGGAGGCGGTCAGCAGCAATTGCTCGGGCGGCAGCTCCAGTCCTTCGTCGGCGAAGCGCGCCATCAGGATCCGGCGCAGCGTGAGCGAGCCGCGCGTGGCGCCATAGTCCGAGAGTGCGGCGTCTTCGGCCCGCGCCAGGCCGCGCAAGGCGCGGCGCAGCGCCTCGGTCGGCATCCAGTGGGCCGGCAGCCAGCCGCAGCCCGGCTTCAGCGTGGCGCCATCGGTATCGAGCGACTGCCGCGACACCCAGAACGGATCGACGGCGCGGTCGCGCTGCGGCTGGTCCTTGGCCAGCGCCAGCGGCGGCAGCGCGGTGGCCGAGACGTAGAAGCCGGAGCCGGGCCTGGCCCGGATCAGGCCCTCGGCCACCAGCCGGTCATAGGCTTCGACCACGGTGGAGGGCGAGACGCCCATGCTCGCCGCGAAGCTTCTGATCGAGGGCAGCCGGTCGTCGGCGACCAGCGTGCGGCTTGCCACCCTGGCGCGGATCGCGTTCATCACGTCGGCGGTCCGCGTGGTCTTGCTGTGCTCGGAGGGCTGCTGCAAGTGTATGCCTACCTTCGCCCATACAGTTCGGCAATATTGTACTGATCCGTAGCTGCCTTGGCCAGCCCGAAGCGGCTATTCTCGCTGCAAAGAGCAGGATGAGATTCGGTTGAATGAATCTGGCGGCAGGCTCGCTGCACCTCTCCCGCTTGCGGGGGAGGTCGCATCGCATCGAAGATGCGGTGCGGGTGGGGGCTCTTTCCATTACCAAGAACCTTCGTCGTGGAGATACCCCCACCCCAACCCTCCCCCGCAAGCGGGAGAGGGGGCCAGCGTGCTCGCGGTCCGACCATGTCTCTCCACGCGCAAAAGCGAGGTACGATGACCGATTCGAGAGTGGCGTCGGGCGAGGCGATCAGCAGGGCATCGCTCGACGGCTGGGGCAGCGGCCTGCTGGGCGTGGTCATCTTCAGCGGCTCGCTGCCGGCGACGCGAGTTGCGGTCGCAGGCTTTTCACCGCTGTTCCTGACCGCGGCGCGCGCCCTGATCGCGGCGGTGCTGGGGGCTGCGCTGCTGGCGGTGTTGCGGCAGCCGTGGCCGAAGCGCCAGGACCTGGTGTCGCTGACGATCACCGCGCTCGGCGTCGTGCTCGGCTTTCCGCTGCTGACGGCGCTCGCGCTTCAGCACATCACCTCGGCGCATTCGATCGTCTTCATCGGCCTGCTGCCGCTCTCGACCGCGATCTTCGGCGTGCTGCGCGGCGGCGAGCGGCCGAAGCCGCTGTTCTGGCTGTTCTCCTGCCTCGGCAGCGCCACGGTCGCGGCGTTCGCGATCTCGAACGGCGGAGCGGCCTCGCTGACCGGCGATCTCCTGATGGTTGCCGCGATCATCGTCTGCGGTCTCGGTTACGCCGAAGGCGCAACGCTGTCGCGCCGGCTCGGCGGCTGGCAGGTGATCTCGTGGGCACTGGTGCTGTCCGCGCCGCCGGTGCTCGCGCTGACGATCGCCACGCTGCCGGCGAGCTGGGACGGGATCGGCGTCCCGGCCTGGCTCGGGCTCGCCTATGTCTCGATCTTCAGCATGCTGGTCGGCTTCGTATTCTGGTATCGCGGGCTCGCGCTCGGCGGCATCGCCAGCGTCGGCCAGTTGCAGCTGCTGCAGCCCTTCTTCGGCCTCGCGCTGGCCGGCTTGCTGCTGCACGAGCAGGTGCCGTGGACCATGATCGCGGCGACCGCGCTCGTCGTCGCCTGCGTCGTCTTCGCGCGCCGGTTCGCCTGACAGCAGTGCTTAATCCTCACGGTAAGGAGCGCGGAGCGCGCGTCTCTGGACGATGCTGCGCATCGCCAGGCGAACCATGAGGCCATGCACGGGCCTACATCCTTCGAGACGCCGCTTCGCGGCTCCTCAGGATAAGGGGATCATGCTCGGCTCTGTCAGCCCAGCCCAAACAGCGTGCGCAGGAAGTCGCTCACCGCCTTGCGCGCCTCGATCGCGGTGGTCGGATTGCCGCCGACATGCGGGCCGAGCTCGACGCAGGCGTCCTTGTAGCTGAACGGCGCCTGCGTCGCCGCGTTCATCAGCACGCCGCCTTCGCCTTCCTTGATGGTGCAGTGGCGCACGGTCTGCGAGGCGGTTGCTTCCACCACGGTGTTGTTGCCGATCAGGCCGGAATCGAAGCCGTGCGCGGAATCCGGATACTCGGTCAGCACCACGTCGCGCTTGGCTTCCTTGAGGCGCGCGACATAGGCCTTGCAGCTCGCGACGGGATTATAGTCGTCCGGCGTGCCGTGGAAGATCCGGATCGGGCGCGCCGCGACCTCGGTGTCGGTTGCGTAGCTCGTCGAGCAATCCGGATAGAACGGAATATAGGCCGCGAACTGCACGCCGGACTTGTTCCAGAGCTTCTTGAAGCGGTCGAGGCTCGCATAGAGCGCCGCCTGTCCGCCGCGCGAAAATCCCATCAGCGCGATTCTGTCGGGATCGACCCGCGGATGCTTCGCCAGGATCTCCAGCGAACGGTAGATGTCGACGATCAGATTGAGCCGGCCGAGCAGTGCCTGGTTCGGCCCGGTCGCAGTCAGGCCGCGGCCGGAGAAGCCGTCGATCACGAAGGTCGAGATTCCCATGCCGTTGAACTGGCGCACCCAGGCGTCCATCCCGCTGCCGACGCCGCTCGAGCCGTGCATCAGCACCACCACCGGCAGCCGGCCGGCGCCTTGCGCGATCCGCAATTCGCCGCCGACCGTGACGTGCTTGCCGTTGCTGTCGCCGGTCAGGAATTGCCGGTCGGAGATGGTGAGCGAGGGGATGGCGTAGATCTCGGTGCGGGCGGCGATCTCCTTCGGGATCTGTTGCGCGCTGGTCTCGATGCAGGTGAACAGGACGGCGCAGCAAAGGAGGATGGCGGTCGCGGCCAGGCGCCAGTCTGTCAGCATCGGCTCACCCAAGGGTTTCGCAAATGGCGGCAACTAGACCAATCGCAGGGCAGGCTGTCAATTTGCCGGGTCGAATACGAGGCCTTGCCAAGCTGACGACCGGCCGACAGCGTCGGGATTTCAAGGTTGCGCCGTCATGGCCCAGCCCAAGGCTAGCCCAAGGCCGGGCATGACGAAGCGAGGAACGGATTGCGCGCTAAGCCGGCTCCTGTGCTTTCCCGATCCGCCCGAGATGGGTGAAGCCGAAGCCCCTGGAATATTTCAGCCCGTAGCCGAGCGCGCGGTCGATCCCGATATGGGCGAGCCAGATCATCGCGATCGAGAGCACCAGCGGCTCGGCGCTGGCGAAGCCGAGCGTCATCAGCGCCACCGGCGCCAGATAGGCATGGGCGGCATTGTAGACGAGGGCGCCGATCCGGGGGCCGGCGAGGTAGGCGGCAAAGCTTAGGTCCGGCACCAGGAAGAGCAGGATATAGACCAGCCACGACCCCTCCCATTGCGCATAGAGCACGGTCATGCCCAGGAACAGCACCAGGCCCTCCAGCCGGAGCAGGGTACGCACCCCGCCGGTCGGTGCGCCGGTCTCGGCCACGGTCGTTTCGGTCATTGCCATCTCCCCAGATATCGGAAAATCCTACCGTTTTTGCGCCCCAACCCGCCCACAAGGCGGTTTCCGGTTACGAAAACGCCGTGCTAAAGCGTTTTCGGGCGAAGTGGGAACCGGTTCGCATCAAGACAATACGTCGGCGCCATCCCTCAAACGGTGGTCCAGTAGCTAATACGGGCGGAAGCAGATGAAAGATATCCTCGATACCCTCGAAGAACGGCGCGCGGGCGCCAAGCTTGGCGGCGGTGAGAAGCGCATCGAGGCGCAGCACGCCCGCGGCAAGCTGACCGCGCGCGAGCGTATCGAGCTTTTGCTGGACAAGGGGTCCTTCGAGGAATTCGACATGTTCGTCGAGCACCGCTCGATCGAATTCGGCATGGAGAAGACCAGGATCCCCGGCGACGGCGTCGTCACCGGCTGGGGCACGGTCAACGGCCGCAAGACCTTCGTCTTCGCCAAGGACTTCACCGTGTTCGGCGGCTCGCTGTCGGAAACCCATGCGCTGAAGATCACCAAGCTGCAAGACATGGCGATGAAGGCGAGGGCGCCGATCATCGGCCTCTACGACGCCGGCGGCGCGCGCATCCAGGAGGGCGTCGCCGCGCTCGCGGGCTATTCCTACGTGTTCCGCCGCAACGTCATCGCCTCGGGCGTGATCCCGCAGATCTCGGTCATCATGGGCCCCTGCGCCGGCGGCGACGTCTATTCGCCCGCGATGACCGACTTCATCTTCATGGTGAAGAACACGAGCTACATGTTCGTCACCGGTCCGGACGTGGTGAAGACCGTCACCAACGAGGTGGTGACTGCCGAGGAGCTCGGCGGCGCCTCGGTGCACGCCACGCGCTCCTCGATCGCCGACGGCGCGTTCGAGAACGATGTCGATGCTCTGTTGCAGATGCGCCGGCTGATCGACTTCCTGCCGTCGAACAACTCCGACGGCGTGCCGGAATGGCCGAGCTTCGACTCCATCGAGCGGGTCGACGATTCGCTCGACACGCTGATCCCCGACAATCCGAACAAGCCCTACGACATGAAGGAGCTGATCCTGAAGGTCGTCGACGAGGGCGATTTCTTCGAGATCTCGGAGGCCTTCGCCAAGAACATTGTCACCGGCTTCGGCCGCATCGCGGGGCGCACCGTCGGCTTCGTCGCCAACCAGCCGATGGTGCTGGCCGGCGTGCTCGACAGCGATGCGTCAAGAAAGGCGGCGCGCTTCGTCCGCTTCTGCGATGCCTTCAACATCCCGATCGTCACCTTCGTCGACGTGCCGGGCTTCCTGCCGGGCACGAGCCAAGAATATGGCGGCCTGATCAAGCACGGCGCGAAGCTCTTGTTCGCCTATTCGCAGTGCACGGTGCCGCTCGTCACCATCATCACCCGCAAAGCCTATGGCGGCGCCTTCGACGTCATGGCGTCGAAGGAAATCGGCGCCGACATGAACTACGCCTGGCCGACCGCGCAGATCGCCGTGATGGGCGCCAAGGGCGCCGTGGAGATCATCTTCCGTTCCGACATCGGCGATCCCGACAAGATCGCGGCGCGAACCAAGGAATACGAAGACCGCTTCCTGTCCCCCTTCATCGCCGCCGAGCGCGGCTACATCGACGACGTCATCATGCCGCATTCGACCCGCCGCCGGATCGCCCGCGCGCTCGCGATGCTGAAGGACAAGAAGGTGGAAATCCCGGCGAAGAAGCACGACAATTTGCCGTTGTGAGCTGTTGTAGGTGGGTTAGCGAAGCGTAACCCACCACCTTCGCTCCAAGCGATCTGCGGCGGGTTACGGCTTCGCCTAAGCCGCCCTACGAGCTTGAGCATGATGACCGAAGACGAGCCGACCGACGAGATTTCAGAGCTCGAAGAGCTGATCGAGGACCTTGCCGAGATCGCCGAACGATGCCGGCGGATCATTCTGGGTTCGAAGGTGGCGATCGCAGGCGGGCTCGTGTTGCTGGTCGTCGCGCTACTGGGCCTGCTTGGCGACAGCCCGGCCGCCGCGCTCGGAGCGATTGCGCTGGTGCTCGGCGGGATCGTGTCGCTTGGATCGAATGTCAGCACGTTGCGACAGACGGAAGGCGCGCTCAGCTCAGCCGAGGCGCGCCGTGCGCGCCTGATCGGCAGCATCGACCTGCGCGTGGTTCACGATGCGCCGCTCAAGCTGATGTGACGTGCCAGCTCTCGTCGAGGCGTAGCCCGGATGAGCGCGGCGACATCCGGGGGCGCTCCATCAGCGCAGCAGAACTCACCCGCATATCGCTCCGCTCATGCGGGCTACGCGGCTGATAATCCGCCCCTGCGACGGCCACGCCTTCGCCTAGGCCGCCTTGTGTTGTTGCTTCATGAAGTTCGCCGCGCGCTTCTTGAGTTCGGTCGGCGGCACGTCCTCGATGTGTGTGCCGATGTGCCAGTGGTTGCCGGCCGGGTCCTTCACGCCGCCGCTGCGGTCCCCATAGAATTGGTCCGCGGGTTCCATCAACGATGTGGCGCCGGCCTTGAGCGCCATCTGATAGACCGCATCGACGTTGGGCACGTAGAGATACAGCATGGTGGACGTAGCCTGTGCACGCTCCGAGGAGTCGGCAATCATCACGATGGAGTTTCCTATTTTGAACTCCGCATGCATGATCTTGCCGTCGGGGCGCATCATCGGCTCGAATACCGGTTGCGCTCCGAACGCCTCTTTCATGAAGCGGATGATTTTCTCCGCGCCATCGACGACGAGGTAGGGGGTGATGGTGTGGAATCCCTCGGGAACCGGCTTCACCTGTGTTGCCATGGTTGTCTCCTCTGGTTGCTTGATCCACGCAAGGCGCCCCCAGCCCGCCTTCTTCTTTTGGTTGGATTGTCTATCCGGTCTTTGAGCAAAGTATGACCGCCATTGTGCCGCGCTGGACGGATTGAGCAGGGGCGTGTCGATGGGCGAGGCGCGGGGTGGCCTGCGACAAAATAACCCGACGGGCAAAATTCTGCTTCCGTCGTCGGGCAACTCAGCACTACGACTCCGCCCGTCTCACCCGATGAGGGGCGGATCGCGATCGTCACGAACGCGGTGTGGGATGCGGTGGACGCTAAGTGCGCAACTGACGAGTGCGCATGAGGCGGACGGTGAAGTCGTGTGGTTCCGACGCCCCAGTGGCAGGTGTCTCTTCGCTAGGCACGCGAAAGCGTGTTTGCGAAGACGGTGACAAAAAAGCCAAGTCTCGCCGGGGAGAGCACGAAGTAAGCCGTAACCCATCGCGCAGGGAAAGCCGGGATTGCTCCGGTTTCACCTGTGGTCCTACCTCCCGTGCTTTCCATTTGCACGGGACCCATGGGTGCGATCGGCGCCCGGCTTTCCCTGCGCCCTCTGCTCAAGAGGGGGCGAAACGAACGGCAAAAGCTCGGACACATCGTGCCGCGGGAACGCGAAGCCATATCTCAACGACTGTCATCGCCCGCGAAAGCGGGCGATCCAGTATTCCAGAGGCCGCAGTGATTGATCCGAGAGGCCGCAGCGTACTGGATACCCCGCATGCGCGGGGTATGACGGCGGGGCGGAGCGATGGATTGCTTCCGCCTTGGCCGAGGCTTCGGCGGACAAGTCGTCGCTTCGCTCCTCGCAATGACGATGGGATGCAGCGCGCGAACCTAGCTCGCCGCCAGCGGCACGTAATCGTATTCGCCGACGCCTTGCAGGATCAGGAAGGTGAGCGACGTGGTGCCGGCATTGGTCACGAGGTGAGGGCGGGTCGGCCTGACGGCATAGACCTCGCCGGGCTTCAAATTCACTTCCTCCTTGGGCTCCTGCAGGAACAGCCGCATCTGGCCTTCCAGAACGTAGAAGGTGTCGGAGATATTGCTGTGGCTGTGCCACGGCACCTTCTGCGTCGGCGAGAGTTGCAACTCAGTGATGCGAAAGCCGGGGCGGGCGGCGTGCTGGGCGCGGCGCTCGACTTCGTAGAGATGGCTGGCATCCTTGACCGGCTGTCCTTGCTTCATGGCGGCCTCCCTGAGATTTTCCTGGGTCCCGTCTGGCGGGAAGCAAGGATGCTAACCCTGTTGCGCCGCGCACGGAACGGTCAGATCGGACATGACGGGTCAGCGCGGCAGCGTGTGGACGGCGGGTGAGCGTCAGCGTAACCCGCCATATTAGGAACGTTACGCGGCGGGTCACGGCTTCGCACAACCCGCCCTACGAGAACAAATTGTGGAGGAGCCCAATGCCTGCTGCCTATTTCGTCGTCCGCGCCACCGTCACCGATGCCGCCAGGCGACCAGCCTTCGATGCGTGGTACTCGCGCGAGCATCTGCCTGACGCGATGAAATCGTTCGGCGCGCAGCGCGCGTGGCGATGCTGGAGCCTGAGCGATCCGTCGCTGCATCAGGCGACGTATCAGTTCGCCGACCAGGCGGCACTCGAACGCGCGGTCAACAGCGATCACATGAAGCGGCTGGTCGCCGATTTCAATCGCGACTGGCCGGACGTGACGCGCACGCGCGATCTGTTGCTGCTCGCCGAAGAGGCGATGGCGACATGATGGTTGTATGACGTGATGCTGCGGTCGAAAGACAAGCATCGCAAAAGAAAAACCCCGCACGAGACGGGGCTTTGTTGATCGTATCGTGCCGCGATCAGATCGGGCGGCAGCGGCCGTAGCGCCAGGCGAAGCCCCGTGGGCAAATGCGCCCGCGCGGCGCCACCACAACCGGCGGCCGAACAACGACTGGGCCCGGAGCGACCACGACAGGGCCGCGGTTCCTGACGCAGCCGCCATAGGGTCCGCGATGCCAGCCGGGGCCGCATCCACCCGCTGCTTCAGCGGCGCTCATTCCGGCGAACGCGGTCGTGACCAAAATTGCTGCTGCAAAAAGATACTTCATGTCTGCTCCTTCGATATGAGCCGCGGCTAGCGGCACCGCAACAATCATCCACTCCCGATTCGCCCGGCCGGATCATTACAGAAGCCGTGCCTTCCGTCGCCGACCGTAACGTCTCGGGCTGAATGCGACATGAACATTGCAGCTTGGGGCTGCGTCAGTGCGCCGCAAGGAAACCCAGCAACAATTCGTCATACTTCGCGCGCGCTTCGAGGAACACCAGATGCCCGGTGTTCGGAATCACCTCGGCGCGCGCGTTTTGCATCTTCGCCGCCAGCTCCTTGGCGAGATCGGCGTTGTGGCCCATCTTCGGCCGCAGCGCTTCCGGTGCGTTCGGCCGGCCCGGTGCGTTGTGATCGTCGGCGCCCATGATGAACAGCGTCGGCTGCGTGATCAGCGGGATCTCGTGCACGACGGGCTCGCGATAGATCATCTGCCCCGAAGCGACGAAGGCGTGCAGCCAGCGCGGATATTCGGCGCTGCCTTTGATGTTGAAGCGCGCGTCGATGAACGGCGTCACCTGGTCCGGTGGCAGCTTCAGCGCATAATTGGTCTCAAGCTGCTTGCGATAACCGTCCGCAGTCAGCTTGTCCTCGTGCTCGAGGATCTTTTCGGTCGGCGTCGGCGGCACATAGAGGCGGTAGTCTTCAAGTCCGATCGGCGCGGTCAACACCAGATGATTGACGCGATCGGGATAGGCGCGGGCGATGCGGACGGCCACCATGCCGCCCATCGAATGCGCGACGACATTGGCCTTCGGGATCTGCAGATGATCGAGCAGGGTGACGGTGTTGCGCGCGAGGTTGTCGAAATGCAGATCGCCCTCGGGCTTCGACGATTTGCCGAAGCCGACCTGGTCCGGCACCACGACGCGATAGCCGGCATCGGTCAGCGTCTTGATGACGGGCGCCCAGTAGCTCGAGGGGAAGTTGCGGCCGTGCAGCAGCACCACGGCGCGTCCGTTCGGCTGTGCCGGTGCCACGTCCATATAGGCCATCCGCAGTTGCTCGCCGTCATTGACCAGCGGCAGCATGTGAACGGGATAGGGATAGGGGAAGCCTTCGAGCCCGATGCCATAGGGTTCGCGCTCGGCGGCGGAGGCGTGCGCAAGGGGCAAGGCGAGCACGGCGCCGAACAGCGCCGCGGCGAAGGAACGATAGTTCATTGAAGGCTCCGGAAAGCGATGTCACGCGTTCGTGCGCGCCAGCCTGGCGCTGGGTCGAACGCGCGCCGTTATTCGCCCGCCCCGAACAGCGCGGCAAATCGCTTTTCGCCGTTTCGCGAAAAATTGACCACGCGGCTGCCCGGCGTGGCATCGCGCGCGGCCCATTTCAGTTCCGTGAAACGGTCCATCATGGCTGCACCCAAGGTCCCTGCGAGATGATGTCGTCGCTCGCTCCAGTCGAGGCAGGCCTTGCACACGGGACGGCGCGGATGCGTGAGCGCGTCGGCGTCGATCTGCAGCTCCTCGGCCATGAAGCGCTTGCCTTCGCCGGTGAGCTCGATCGCCTGCTTGGTCTGGCGGATCAGCTTCTGCCGCTTCATGCTGTCGAGCATCTGCACGCCGAGATCGCCCGCGAGATGGTCGTAGCAGATGCGTGCACGGCGCAGCGCCGGATCCTTCGGCCCGGTGCGCACGCGCATATGGCCGGCGCGGGCGGCGATGCCCTGCAGGCCTTCGAGCACATCGGCGACGTCCGGGTCGGTGAGGCGGTAGTAGCGGTGGCGGCCCTGCTTTTCCGGCTCGACCAACCCGCCGGCCTCGAGCTTCGCCAGATGCGAGCTCGCTGTCTGCGGCGTAATGCCGGCCTCCTGCGCAAGCTCGCTCGCGGTCAGGGCGCGGCCGGTCATCAGCGCGGTGAGCATGTTGCAGCGCGCGGGATCGCCGACGAGGGCAGCGATCCTGGAGATGTCGGGTCCTGCTTTCATAGTTCGATACTAGCCGAAGCATCGGCGTCGGACAAGCGGCTAGTCTCCTTGCAATGACCGGGACAATCAGGAGGCCATCACATGACCGTCACCGTCTTCATCCGCTACCAGCTCGATCCGTTCAAGCGTGCGATGTTCGAGGAGTATTCGCGGAACTGGCTCTCGATCATCCCGCGCTGCGGCGGCGATCTGATCGGCTACTGGATGCCGCACGAGGGCACCAACAACATCGCGTTTGCGCTGATCTCGTTCGAGAATCTCGCCGCCTATGAGGCCTATCGGGCGCGGCTGCGCACCGACAAGGAGGGGGTGGCGAACTTCAACTTCGCGGAAGAAAACAGGTTCATCCTGGCGGAGGAGCGGACCTTTCTGCGCAAGGTCGCGCTATAGTGCGTCCATCACAATAAGAGCGGAGCCATCCATGATCGCCGTGATCTTCGAAGTCTGGCCGAAGCCGGAGCATCGGCAGCAATATTTCGACCTGGCCGCCGAATTGAAGCCGATCCTGCAGGAGATCGACGGCTTCATCTCTGTCGAGCGGTTCGAGAGCATCACCGAGAAGGGCAAGTTCGTGTCGCTGTCGTTCTTCCGCGACGAGGCGGCGGTCGAGGCCTGGCGCAACACGGTCGAGCATCGCCGCACCCAGGCCAAGGGCCGCGCCCGGATCTTCGAGAATTATCGCCTGCGCGTCGCCAGCGTGATCAGGGACTACGGCATGAACGAGCGCGAGCAGGCGCCGAAGGATAGCCGCGCGGTCCACGAGGCACGCTAGCATTACAGTTGTAATTTTTGCTTGAGATGCGCTTTGCGCGCGTTGGCTTGATGAGCCCTGCGCCAGGATGACCATGCGAGGATGTGGGCATGCGGGATGCGCCGCTGGGCGAGCTTCATGGCGATGCGGCGGATTTCCGGGATCGACCAGCGGATCAAGAACGATGCTTCGGTCGGGGCCGCGGTCGCGTTTTTTTAAGCAATGCTCCGGTGTTGGCCCGATGACGGATGACGGCCATCGTGGCGAAGGCAAGCATGACCAGTGAGACATGGCGATGCCAGCCATGCCAGGAGCGGGTTTCGTTGTGATCAAGACCGAGCTCGTTCTTGGCGGTTTCGAAGCTGTCTTCGATGGCCCAGCGATGGCCTTCCACGGATACCAGCTTCTGCATGGACGTGCCCTTGGGGCACCATGTGGAGAAGAAGGCTAAGCTGTTGTCGGCAATATTGCGGCGGATCAGAAGACCTCGGGTCCATTCCCCGGCAAGGTCGTCGTTGTATTCGCCGGCGTCGAGATCGGCCAGCTCAAGATAGGCCCAGTCGTGCCAGCGCGGACCTTTGGTTCCTTCGCCGGACGGCAGGCGGCGCCAGGCCTTCTTGGGAAGGCTCTGCGCGATCGTAGAGGCAGTGCCGGCGACAGGCTGCTGCTTGCCCCAGGAATAGAACACGTGATTGGAAGCAACCCCCAGAACATAGCCTTTGCCCGCCTTGCGCAGCAGGGTTTCGATCGCTCCCGTGCCATACACGCTGTCCGCTGCTACGAACGAGAACGGCACCTTTGCGGCGATCGCGCGAGCGATCATTTGATGCGCGATCCGGGGCTTCGTCGCAAAGCTCACATCGCTCGGGACATGTGCGGCCTTCAGGCGAGCGGGTTCGTCCGTCCATTCCTTTGGCAGGTAGAGCGCCCGATCGATGAAGGCATGGCCATGCCGCGACACATAGGAGGCAAACACTCCGATCTGGCAATTGGTGATCTTGCCCGCCGAGCCAGTGTACTGGCGCGCGACCCCACACGAGGCCTTGCCCTGTTTCAAAAAGCCGGTCTCATCGATGACCAGAACCGCGTCCTCGTCACCCAGCGTTTCCAGCGCGTACTCACGTACAATATCGCGCAGCGCGTCGGCATCCCACTGCCCCCGACCCAGAATCGCCTGCTGGCGCCACGGGCCTGGATCGCCAGCCGCTTCCGCCCGCATCCAACCCGTCTTGCGCGGCTCGTTGCCCAACAGTCCGTCGAGAAATTGCCCCGCCGAGGCCGCGACCCGCTCTTGCGTAAACAGCGGACGGATGCGTTGCTTGGCATCTCGCAACGACGAAGCCCACAGCGTCAGCGTATCCTCAACCGACGCGCCACCAATCATCAGATCCCGAATCATGGTCGCCCATAGATTCAGAACCTTCAGGAAGATGCAACTGTAATGCTAGGCAGTGTGGACACTTATCGCATCCATAGGACGATGGCGGCGAGAGTGACGACGGCTCGGTAATTTCGGGCGGTTTTTTCGAAGCGGGTAGCGACGCGACGGAACTGCTTGAGTTTGGAGAAGCAGCATTCCACGAGATGGCGCTGGGCATAGAGATGCTTGTCGAGCGGATATTTGAGCGCGCGTGACGGGTTGTTGGGGATCACGGCGAGCGCCTTTTTGGCGGCGATGTCTTGGCGCAAATGGTCGGCGTCATAGGCTGTGTCGGCGATGACGACCTCGGCGGGCAGTCCCTCGATCAATGCGGCGGCTTGCGGTGCATCGCCCTTCTGGCCTGCGGTGAGCGTGAACCGGACAGGACATCCAAGACCGCGAACGGCCATATGGATCTTCGTGCTCAGGCCGCCGCGCGAGCGGCCAAGCGCCTGATCTTCAGGCCCCCTTTTTTCGCCCCAGCGGCGTGCTGATGCGCCCGGACGATGGTGGAATCGACGATTAGATATTCGAAGTCTGGGTCGTCGGACATCGCCTCGAAGATCCGCCACCAAACACCCTTGGTGCTCCATCGGCTGAAGCGCCGGAACACGCTGTTCCAGTCCCCGAACACCTCCGGAAGATCACGCCAGGGAGAGCCGGTCCGCACGATCCAAAGCACACCTTCCACGAACATCCGGTTGTCTCGCCCGGTCGAGCCCTTCTGGTCGGGCCGGCCGATGATCAGCGGCGCCATGCGCTCCCAGGCCGCGTCGCTCAACACCAAACGATCCATCACACCCAAGACTGCCTCCCCAAAAGCAGCCTTGAATCTGATTTGCTCTCAAAAGGGAATCCTTAGAGTCCACACTGCCTAGCATTACAGTTGCATCTTCCTGAAGGTTCTGAATCTATGGGCGACCATGATTCGGGATCTGATGATTGGTGGCGCGTCGGTTGAGGATACGCTGACGCTGTGGGCTTCGTCGTTGCGAGATGCCAAGCAACGCATCCGTCCGCTGTTTACGCAAGAGCGGGTCGCGGCCTCGGCGGGGCAATTTCTCGACGGACTGTTGGGCAACGAGCCGCGCAAGACGGGTTGGATGCGGGCGGAAGCGGCTGGCGATCCAGGCCCGTGGCGCCAGCAGGCGATTCTGGGTCGGGGGCAGTGGGATGCCGACGCGCTGCGCGATATTGTACGTGAGTACGCGCTGGAAACGCTGGGTGACGAGGACGCGGTTCTGGTCATCGATGAGACCGGCTTTTTGAAACAGGGCAAGGCCTCGTGTGGGGTCGCGCGCCAGTACACTGGCTCGGCGGGCAAGATCACCAATTGCCAGATCGGAGTGTTTGCCTCCTATGTGTCGCGGCATGGCCATGCCTTCATCGATCGGGCGCTCTACCTGCCAAAGGAATGGACGGACGAACCCGCTCGCCTGAAGGCCGCACATGTCCCGAGCGATGTGAGCTTTGCGACGAAGCCCCGGATCGCGCATCAAATGATCGCTCGCGCGATCGCCGCAAAGGTGCCGTTCTCGTTCGTAGCAGCGGACAGCGTGTATGGCACGGGAGCGATCGAAACCCTGCTGCGCAAGGCGGGCAAAGGCTATGTTCTGGGGGTTGCTTCCAATCACGTGTTCTATTCCTGGGGCAAGCAGCAGCCTGTCGCCGGCACTGCCTCTACGATCGCGCAGAGCCTTCCCAAGAAGGCCTGGCGCCGCCTGCCGTCCGGCGAAGGAACCAAAGGTCCGCGCTGGCACGACTGGGCCTATCTTGAGCTGGCCGATCTCGACGCCGGCGAATACAACGACGACCTTGCCGGGGAATGGACCCGAGGTCTTCTGATCCGCCGCAATATTGCCGACAACAGCTTAGCCTTCTTCTCCACATGGTGCCCCAAGGGCACGTCCATGCAGAAGCTGGTATCCGTGGAAGGCCATCGCTGGGCCATCGAAGACAGCTTCGAAACCGCCAAGAACGAGCTCGGTCTTGATCACAACGAAACCCGCTCCTGGCATGGCTGGCATCGCCATGTCTCACTGGTCATGCTTGCCTTCGCCACGATGGCCGTCATCCGTCATCGGGCCAACACCGGAGCATTGCTTAAAAAAACGCGACCGCGGCCCCGACCGAAGCATCGTTCTTGATCCGCTGGTCGATCCCGGAAATCCGCCGCATCGCCATGAAGCTCGCCCAGCGGCGCATCCCGCATGCCCACATCCTCGCATGGTCATCCTGGCGCAGGGCTCATCAAGCCAACGCGCGCAAAGCGCATCTCAAGCAAAAATTACAACTGTAATGCTAGAGCGCCGTCAGGCGAGGTGCGTGCGGTTCGCGAAGGCAACGCGCCGCAACAACATCGAGAGCTTCGATTCTCGCTCAGTCAGAACCGAAGCTCTGGCGCGCAGAAGCGCGCGTGCCTATCTCTGCGCGGCCAACCAGGCTCAGGGAGAAAACGATGCTGACAACTGCTGACAAACGCGCCGCCTTCAAGAAGTTGCATGAGAGCGGATGCTTCATCATTCCGAACCCGTTCGATGTCGGCAGCGCCAAGGCATTGCAGCATCTCGGCTTCAAGGCGCTGGCCTCGACCAGCGCCGGCTTTGCCTGGACCATCGGCAAGGCCGACAACCGCGTCACCGTCGATGACGTCTGCAACCATCTGACCGCGGTGTGCGCGGCCGTCGATATTCCCGTCAATGCGGACTATGAGGGCGGCTTTGCGGTGGAGCCCGACAAGGTCGCGGTCAACGTCGCGCGCGGCGTGAAGACCGGCGTCGCCGGGCTGTCGATCGAGGACTCCACTGGAGACGCAGCCAAGCCGCTGTTCGACTTTGAGCTCGCGGTGGAGCGCATCAAGGCGGCGCGCAAGGCGATCGACGCCGACAACAGCGGGGTCCTGCTCACCGGGCGCTGCGAAGCGTTTCTGTGGGGCCAGCCGGACCTCAAGCTGGTGATCGAGCGGTTGCAGGCCTATTCGGCCGCCGGGGCCGACGTTCTCTATGCGCCGGGCATCAAGACCAAGGACGAGATTTCGGCCGTCGTGAAAGCGGTGGCGCCGAAGCCGGTCAATCTCCTGATTGGCGCACCGGGCCTGTCGCTGCAGGAAGCCGGCGATCTCGGTGTGCGCCGGATCAGCGTCGGAGGCTCGCTGGCGCGGATGGCCTGGGCCGGCGTGATGAAGGCAGCGAAGGAGATGGCCGAGAAGGGCACCTTCACCGAGTTCGCCAACGGCTATCCCGGCGGCGAGCTGAACAAGATGTTCAAGTAATCAAGCGCAAAAAAGCAGCGGGCCGATGGGGCCCGCTGCCGGGAGTTTATTCGACGCGTCGGTCGTTATTTCGCATTGCTGGCCGGCGGCGCAGCGGGCTTGTTCGCGTCGGACTTGTTCATGTCAGCCGGATTCGCGCCCGACGGCGGCGTTGCAGGCTGCGCCGGCGCCGCACCCGTGGTCGTGCCGGGCTGGGTGTTCGGCTTCGGCGTCACGTCACGCATGCCCGGAGGCGCCGCGGCCGGGTTGGCCGGGTTCTGTTGCGCGGTCTGCGCGGGCGGTGTCGTGCCTGCCTGGTTCACCGATGTGTTGTTCAGTCCATAGAACAGCGCGCCCAGCACCACGGCGACCGCGACTGCGAACATGGCGACCTTGGTGCCGCTCACCGGACCTTCTCCGAGTTCCGGATCCGGCTGCAGTTCGTTATCCAAACTGTTGAAACGCGCCTGACGGTGGAATTCCTCATCGGTCAGGTTGGCGTGACGCGGATCGTTGGGATCGTAGGTCATTAATTGTTCCTCCGTTAGCACCCCAAAACTAAACGCAGGGGACAATGGCTGGCGCCTGAGGATGTTCCGCGTCAATGTTGCAACCTGCTCATGACGGAACCGCCGATTCCCGGTTCCTGACGCCTGTTTCATGAGGTTTTTTCGCGATGTGGACCTTGCCGCCCACCGACTCGGTGCTTCACGTGCTCTCGTTTATCGCGGTCGCGGCGCAGTCGATGACGGCGGCGCTCGCCGCCGGCAAGCGCAGCATGGATTGGGCCGGCGTCTGCATGCTCGGGGCCATCACGGCGCTTGGCGGCGGCACCATCCGCGACGTGCTGCTCGGCCATTACCCGCTGCTCTGGGTCGCGCACCCGATCTACCTTGCGATCGCGGCGGTTGCGGCCTTCGCCACCATCCTGCTGGCGCGGCTGGTGCATCGGCTCAACCTCGCATTCCTCGTGCTCGATGCGATCGGGCTCGTGGTGTTCACGATGGCCGGCTGCGATGTGGCGTGGCAGGTCGACGCCTCGCTGCCGATCGTGATCGTCGCCGGTATGATCACGGGCTGCGCCGGCGGCGTGCTGCGCGACATCCTCTGCAACGAGGTGCCGCTGTTGTTTCGCAGCGAGCTCTACGCCAGCGTTTCCGTCGTCACCGGCCTGTTCTACGCGACCGCGTTCGGCCTGGAGCTCAACGACCAGCTCTGGACCCTGCTGACATTCGCGCTTGGCTTGACGCTGCGTCTGCTCGCGATCCGCTACAAATGGGAGATGCCGAAATTCGTGTTCAATGGCGAGGAGCGGTGACGAATTATTTCGCCTGCCGCGCCTTCGCGACCTCGTCCGCCGTCACTGCCGGCGCAGCATTGCCCCAGGAATTGCGGATATAGGTCGCGACGTCGGCGATCTGCTGGTCCGTCAGCTTGGGATAGGACGGCATTGAGCCTGCGTTCGGCGCCCGCGGCGTGGTCACGGTCTGCGCGCCATCGAGGATGATGCGCAGCGTGCTCGCAGGATTGGCCGACTGCAGATTGGCGTTGCCGGGGAGCGGCGGGTAGATCCGCGGCGAGCCCGAACCATCGAGTTCGTGGCAGGAGACGCAGGCGCCGCGGTAGATTTGCTCGCCGTCGCTCATTTGCGCCGGCGAGGGCGGGGGGACCTCGGGCTCCGGCGCGCCGGCAGGCAGGCTCTTGAGGTAGACCGCGATCGCGCGCACGTCGGCGTCGCTCATCTTCGAGGTCGAATTGACGACCACCTCCGACATCGGCGGACCGGCGTGGCTATGCCCGTTGCGGCCGCTCTGCAGATATTCGACGATGTCGTCGACGCTCCAGGACTTCAGCCCGCTGCGATCGGCCTCATCGAGCCTTGGCGCGAACATGCCCTGGACCATGCTGCCGCCGAACGCCTGGTCGTGCCGGTCGGCGCCGAAGACGTTCTTCGGCGTGTGGCAGGCGCCGCAATGGGCGAGGCCCTCGACAAGATAGCGCCCGCGATTCCATTCGGGGCTCTTGCCCTGATCCGGCTGGATGATGCCGGGCGTAAAGAAGAGGTAATCCCAGGCCCGCATCAACACGCGGTAGTTCAGCGGCCAGCGCAGCTCCGGCGGCGGCGCCTTGTTGGCGACAGGCGCAAGCGTCGCGAGATAGGCGCGGATCGCCAGAATGTCGTCGCGGATCAGCCTGGTGAAATAGGGGTAGGGGAAGGCGGGATAGTAGTGCGTGCCGTCGGGCGAGGCGCCGGTGCGCAGCGCGCGCAGGAAGTTGTCGTCGCTCCAGCCCCCGATGCCGGTATCGCGGTCGGGCGTCAGGTTCGGCGAGAACACGGCGCCGAAGGGCGTGTCGATCCGCTTGCCGCCGGCAAAGGGCTTTGCCGGGTCGGCGGTATGGCAGCTCGCGCAATCGCCGGCGATCGTCAGCGCCTTGCCGTGGGCAACCATGTCGTCGGATGGCTCGGCCGCACATTCGCGCGCCGCGAACGCACTGCACAACAGCAGAGCTGCCAGAATCGCACCCGTCGTTCGACGTCGCTGCCCCATTCTTGCACCGTGCGGCCCACAAGCCGCGTTACGCCATTTCGCCGCAGGCCCGCCTTGCGACAGAAACCGAAACGACGCTCGGATATTCCCGGCACGATATTGCGATTTTTGAATGCCGGGCTTCCTTGCTCAGAATTGTGCTGCGCGCTGCGAAAAATCCGACATAGACTGGTTCTAACCAGCTCGGATGACTAGCTAAAAACCGGTCGTCGCGACCAACGAAAAGAGGGCTAAATGGGAATCAACCAAGGGCCTATCAGTCTCGACCAGAAATACACCCAAGACACCGGCCACGTCTTCCTGACCGGCATCCAGGCGCTGGTCCGCCTGCCCATGGCGCAGATCAGGCGCGATCGCGCGGCCGGTCTCAACACCGCAGGGTTCATCTCCGGCTATCGCGGGTCTCCCCTCGGCGGCTACGACCAGCAGTTGTTCGCCGCCCGCAAGCATCTCGAGCAGTACAACATCAAGTTCCAGCCCGGCGTGAACGAGGACTTAGCTGCCACCGCGATCTGGGGCTCGCAGCAGCTCGGGCTGTCGCCCGGCGCCAAGTATGATGGAGCCGTCGGCATCTGGTACGGCAAGGGCCCCGGCGTCGACCGCTGCGGCGACGTGTTCCGCCACGGGAATGCCGCAGGCTCGGCCAAGCATGGTGGGGTGCTCTGCCTCGCCGGCGACGACCACGGCGCAAAGTCCTCCACCGTCCCGCATCAGTCCGACCACGCCTTCATCTCCGCGCTGATGCCCTACCTCTACCCCTCCAGCATCCATGAAATGATCGAGATGGGCCTGCTGGGTATCGCGATGTCGCGGTACTCCGGCTGCTGGGTCGGCATGAAGGTGATTACCGAGACGGTCGAGACCACGGCCGAGATCGACCTCACCGACGAGATGACGCCGTTCGTGATCCCGACCGATTTCGAGCTGCCGCCGGGCGGGTTGAACATCCGCTGGCCGGACGACCGCTTCGAGCAGGACCGCCGGCTGCAGGACTACAAGGGCTTCGCCGCGATCGCCTTTGCCCGCGCCAACAAGGTCAACCGCGTCACCATGGATTCGCCGAACGCGCGCTACGGCATCATGGCCTCGGGCAAGAGCTACGAGGACATCCGCCAGGCGCTGCGCGAGCTCGGCATCACGCCTGAGATCGCCGCCAAGATCGGCATCCGCCTCTACAAGATCGGCATGCCCTGGCCGCTGGAACCGGAAGGCGTGCGCAACTTCGCGGTCGGTCTCGAGGAGATCTTCATCGTCGAGGAACGCCGCGAGATCGTCGAGAACCAGGTCAAGCAGGAGCTCTTCAACTGGCGCGACGACGTCCGCCCGCGCATCGTCGGCAAGATGGACGATCACGACAAGCGCTTTCTCACCTTTGCCGCCGAGCTCAGCGTTGCCTCATTGGCGAGCTCGCTGACCGAGCGACTTCTTCGACTTAATCTCAATCCTGAAATCGCAGAGATGCTGCGCGCCAAGGCCGACTGGTTCAACGGCCGCCAGTCGACGCAGATGCAGGCGACAGCCCCTGTCACCCGTGTGCCGTACTTCTGCTCGGGCTGCCCGCACAACACCTCGACCAAGGTGCCCGAGGGCAGCCGCGCGCTCGCCGGCATCGGCTGTCACTTCATGGCGCTGTGGATGAACCGCTCCACCGAGACCTTCACCCATATGGGCGGCGAGGGCGTGCCGTGGGTCGGCATCGCGCCGTTCACCAACGAGAACCATATCTTCGCCAATCTCGGCGACGGCACCTACTTCCATTCGGGCATTCTCGCGATCCGCCAGGCGATCGCCTCGAAGGCCAACATCACCTACAAGATCCTCTACAACGACGCCGTCGCAATGACCGGCGGTCAGCGCCACGACGGCGATCTCTCGCCGCAGCAGATCACCTTCCAGCTCCACGCCGAGGGCATCCGCGAGATCTATCTGGTCTCGGAAAATCCCGACGCCTATCCCGCCGATACGATCGCGCCCGGCGTCAAGCTGTACCATCGCGACGAGCTCGAAAACGTCATGAAGATGTGCCGCGAGTACAAGGGCACGTCGGCGATCGTGTTCGTGCAGACCTGCGCGGCCGAGAAGCGCCGCCGCCGCAAGCGCGGCCTGATGGAGGATCCGCCGCGCCGCGTGCTGATCAATCCGGCGGTCTGCGAAGGCTGCGGCGACTGCTCGGTGCAGTCGAACTGCATCTCGGTCGAGCCGCTGGAGACCGAGCTCGGCCGCAAGCGCACCATCAACCAGTCGACCTGCAACAAGGATTATTCCTGCGTGAAGGGCTTTTGCCCGTCCTTCGTCACGGTCGACGGCGGCAAGCTGAGGCGGCGCGCGCCGCCCGATCTCGGCGCGATCGGCGACCTGCCAGAGCCGGCATCGAAGCCTGCGCTGGACCGGCCCTACAACATCGCGGTCGGCGGTGTCGGCGGCACCGGCGTGCTGACGATCGGCGCGCTGCTCGGCATGGCGGCCCATATCGAGGGCAAGGCCAGCATGATCCTCGACATGTCCGGCCTCGCGCAGAAGGGCGGGGCGGTGCTGAGCCACGTTCGGCTCTCCGAACACACCGCTGACGTGACTTGCTCGCGTATCGTGACCGGCACGGCCGATCTCGTGCTTGCCGCCGACGAAGTGGTGGCGGCCTCGAAGGACACCATCACGCTCTGCGATGCGAGCCGCACCGTCGGCGTCATCAACAGCCACGTGATCCCGACCGCCGATTTCATCCTGAACCGCGACTTCAACTTCCAGACCCGCAAGGTCAACAGCGTGCTGGAGACCGAGCTACGCAAGGACTCCACCTTCTTCGACTTCACCAAGCCGGCCGAGGCGCTGCTCGGTGACAGCATCGCCACCAACATCATGATGCTGGGCTTCGCCTATCAGCGCGGCTTGCTGCCGCTGTCGGCTGAGGCGATCGAGAAGGCGATCGAGGTCAACGGCGTCTCGATCAAGATGAACACGCAGGCGTTCGAACTGGGGCGGCTCGCCGCCGCCGATCCGGCGCGTCTGGCCGCGATGCTGAAGGATCAGGACGACGTCGTTCCGCCGAAGACACTGGACGCGATGTCGCTCGATGAGATCATAAGCCACCGCATGGCGCTCTTGACCGACTACCAGAGCTCGCGCCTGGCGAAGCGTTACCGCAAGCTGGTCGACCAGGTCCGTGAGGCCGCGACCAAGGGCGGCTTTGGCGAGGCGCTGCCGCGCGCGGTCGCAATCAACTACGCCAAGCTGCTCGCCTACAAGGACGAGTACGAGGTGGCGCGTCTGTTCACCGACGGCCATTTCGAGAAGCAGTTGCGCGACCAGTTCGAAGGCGAGTTCAAGTTCAGCTTCAATCTCGCGCCGCCGATCCTCGGCGGCGGTCTCGATGCGCAGGGCCGGCCGAAGAAGCGCGCGTTCGGCGCCTGGATGATGTCCGTCTTCAAGGTGCTGGCGAAATTCCGCTTCCTGCGCGGCACGCCGCTCGACATCTTCGGCTACAACGCCGATCGCAAGCTGGAGCGCGATCTGATCACGGGCTACGAGAAGGATGTCGCAACCGTGCTCAGCCTGCTATCGCCGCTCAATCACGACATCGCGGTTGAACTGCTGTCGCTGCCCGATCGCATCAGAGGCTACGGCCCGGTGAAGGAGAAGGCGATCGCGGAGGCAAAGGTTCGCTACGCGCAACTCGCCGCCGACCTCGCCAATCCACCGCCGGCACCGCGGCAGATGGCGGCGGAGTAGGGCAGTTCAATCGGTGAGGTGGTTTGGCGCAGCGTGGCCCGCAGCTTCGGTTGCTATGCTTGCGGACGTCACGCGTATGGGGGCGGCGGATGGACTTGACCAAGAGGATCGTCACGCAGGCGCCTCTCGAAGAACTTTGGAACGATAATGGACCGTTAGACGCGCGCCGTGGGGAACGGGCAGGCGAAACGGAAATCGTTCGGCTTCTGCAGGATGGCTCGACTTTCGTGGTTGCCGACGCAGGACTTCCTTTGCGGTGGATATCCGCAGACGATCGTTTTGCGTTCTGGAAGGACGAAGTGAAGTATCGACTGGTGGCTTTAGACGCTGATCGCTTTGACGTCTGCAACTATCCCGGCAGCTACTGCTATGTCGCGACGATGTGGCCGTGCGCGTCGCTCGGACCGGTGATCGTTCTGGAAAAGCATCATTAGTTCGGCCAAAGGTTCGCTACGCGCAACTCGCCGCCGACCTCGCCAACCCGCCGCCGGCACCGCGGCAGATGGCGGCAGAGTGAGCTGACCCTCGCGGTGAGGAGGCGTATAGCGCCGTCTCGAACCATGAGGCCTCGATCTTGCCTGTGGCCCATCCTTCGAGACGACCGCTTCGCGATCTCCTCAGGATGAGGTCGAGTATGTGGCGGCCGGCGATCGCAGTCTCGCCTGACGGAATATTTCCGCGCTTGCCAAGGTCGCGCGGGCAGTTCAGAAAAACGCTGGACGGTTAAGAACGCCAGCGGAGAACGATTTGACCATCAAGGGCAAAGCCTACATTGCCGGGATCTACGAACATCCCACCCGGCACGCACCCGACAAATCAACTGCACAGCTTCACGCCGAGGTCGCCAAGGGCGCGCTCGAGGACGCGGGGCTTACCAAGGACGATATCGACGGCTATTTCCTTGCCGGCGATGCGCCGGGCGGCTTGTGGCCGATGGTCGATTATCTCGGCCTCAACACCAAGAAGCTGCGCCACGTCGATTCCACCGAGACCGGCGGCTGTTCCTATCTGATCCATCTCGGCCATGCCGCCGAGGCGATCGCCGCCGGCAAGTGCTCGGTCGCGCTGGTCACGCTGGCGGGCAAGCCGCGCACCGGCCCGATGCCGCCGCGTGCCGCCGGCGCCGAGCTCGATTTCGAGTCCGCCTACGGGGCTACCACGCATAATGCCTACGGCATGTGTGCCATGCGTCACATGCACGACTACGGCACCACCTCCGAGCAGCTCGCCTGGATCAAGGTCGCGGCCTCGCATCACGCGCAATACAACCCGCATGCGATGCTGAAGGAGGTTGTGACGGTCGAGGACGTTCTGAACTCGCCGATGATCTCCGACCCGCTGCACCGCATGGATTGCTGCGTCGTCACCGACGGCGGCGGCGCGATGATCGTCACCACGCCCGAGATCGCCAAGAGCCTGAAGAAGCCGCTGGTCCGGCTGATCGGCCATGGCGAGGCGATGAAGGGTCCGCGCGGCGGCAAGGATCTCGATCTGACGTACTCCGCCGGCGTGTGGTCCGGCCCGCGCGCCTTCGAAGAAGCGGGCGTGACGCCGAAGGACATCAAATACGCCTCGATCTACGACAGCTTCACCATCACCGTGCTGATGCAGCTCGAAGACCTCGGCTTCTGCAAGAAGGGCGAGGGCGGCAAGTTCGTCGCCGACGGCAATCTGATCTCGGGCGTCGGCAAGCTGCCGTTCAACACGGATGGCGGCGGCCTCTGCAGCAACCACCCCGTCAACCGCGGCGGCATGACCAAGATCCTCGAGGCCGTCCGTCAGCTGCGCGGCGAAGCGCATCCGAAGGTGCAGGTGCCGAACTGCGACCTCGCCATCGCCCACGGCACCGGCGGTCTGCTCGGCGTTCGCCACGCCGCCTCAACCTGCATTCTGGAGCGTGCGTAATGTCTGAAGCCAAGAAGTACAATGCCCCGGTGACCAACCCGGAGACCGCGCCGTTCTGGGAGGCGGCGAAGGCGGGCAAGTTCATGATCAAGCGCTGCAACACTTGCGGCGAAGCGCATTACTTCCCGCGCGCGATCTGCCCGTTCTGCTTCTCCGACAAGACGGTGTGGGAAGAGGCGAGCGGTGAGGCGACGGTCTACACCTACAGCCTGATGCGGAAGTCGCCGACCGGTCCCTATGCGATCGCCTATGTGACGCTGAAGGAAGGTCCGTCGCTGCAGACCAACATCGTCGATTGCGACCTGGAGAAGGTGACGATCGGCCAGAAGGTGAAGGTGGTGTGGAAGCCGACCGACGGCGCGCCGCTGCCGTTCTTCACGCCGGCCTAAGAAGTACCGTCCCCCCTTGCGGGGGAAGGTGGCAGCCGAAGGCTGCCGGAAGAGGGGTTTCTCTCCGCGAGAGAGATGCGTCTGTGGAGGCAACCCCTCTCCCTGAGGAGTTCGTTGCGCAACCGGTGTGGCCCTCTCCCGCAAGGGGAGAGGGCTCAACAACGGGTACCGCGCTGAAGGAAAGAAGTTCGGGGAGAAAACAACAATGCCGATCGTGTACGAACAGCTGATGGCCCTGAAAAATCTCGGCCAGAAATACAGCTACACTGACCGCGACGTGATGCTCTATGCCTACGGCATCGGCTTAGGGGCCGATCCGATGGACGAGAAGGAGCTCGCCTTCGTCAATGAGGGCACGCTGACGCCGCGTCCGCTGAAGGTGGTGCCGACCTTCGCGTCGGTGGCCGCGTGGGGCGCCGGGCCCGGCGAGATGAATCTGAACCGCGTGATGGTGGTCGACGGCGAGCGTGACATCACCTTCCACAAGCCGTTCGCGACAGCCGCCCACATCACCGCCGACTCCACGGTGCTCGACGTCTTCGACAAGGGCAAGGACAAGGGCGCGGTGATCCGCCACCAGACCGTGCTGAACGACGAGAAGGGCGAGAAGCTTGCCACGCTGGTCGCGTCGCGTTTCGCCCGCGGCGACGGCGGCTTTGGCGGACCGTCGGACGGCCAGCCCGAGCCGCACAAGGTGCCGGAGCGCGCCCCCGACAAGGTGGTCGACATTACGACGCGGCCCGACCAGGCGCTGATCTACCGTCTGTGCGGCGACCGCAATCCGCTGCACTCCGATCCGGAGTTTGCGAAGAAGGCCGGCTTCCCGCGGCCGATCCTGCACGGCATGTGCACCTACGGCATCACCTGCCGCGGCGTGCTGCAGACCTATGCCGACTACGATCCGTCCGCCTTCAAGCAGCACGTGGCGAGGTTCTCCTCGCCGGTGTTTCCCGGCGAGACCGTGACCATGGAGTTGTGGAAGGACGGCAATGTGGTCTCGTTCGAGGCCAAGGTGAGGTCGCGCGGCGTCACCGTGATCAGGAACGGCAAGACGGTGCTGGCGTAACGATGTCGCAGGCTGTGGTCTGACTTGTGTCGTCATGCCCGGCCTTGTGCCGGGCATCCACGTCTTTCTTTCCGCGGAGACAGAAGACGTGGATGGCCGGGACGAGCCCGGCCATGACGGAGAAAAACCAAGAACAAAACGGAGAAGCAACCATGGGATTACTCGACGGCAAGGTGGCGCTGATCACGGGCGCCGGTGGCGGACTTGGTGAAGCCTACGCAAAGCTGTTCGCGCGCGAGGGCGCGGCGGTGGTGGTCAACGACCTCGGTGGGCCGCGCGACGGCTCGGGTTCCGACAAGTCGATGGCACAAAAGGTGGTCGACGCGATCAAGGCCGAGGGCGGCCGCGCGGTCGCCAACGGCGCCGACATCTCGACCATGGCCGGCGGCCAGTCAGTGTTCGACGACGCCATCAAGAATTTCGGCCGCGCCGACATCCTGGTCAACAATGCCGGCATCCTGCTCGACGAGACCTTCCACAAGGCCAAGGAAGCGAACTGGGACAAGGTGATGAAGGTGCATCTGAAGGGCACCTTCTGCTGCACCCAGCCGGTGTTCAAATGGATGCGCGACAATGGCGGCGGCGTTATCGTCAACACGTCGTCCACCTCCGGCCTGATCGGCAATTTCGGCCAGACCAATTACGGCGCGGCCAAGGGTGGCATCTGGGGCCTCTCCAACGTGCTGGCGATCGAGGGCCGCAAGTACAACATCCGGATCTGGACGCTGGCGCCGGGCGCCTTGACCCGCATGACTGCAGACCTGCCCCGCTACAAGGAGAACCCGGGTGCGGCGCTCGGTCCGGACGGCATCGCGCCGGCAGTGCTATACATGGTCAGCGACTTGTCGGGCGACCAGACCGGCAAGGTGCTCGGCGTCTCGGGCCCGCGCGGCGTCCGCGAGATGCGGATGATGGAAATGGAGGGCTGGAAGCCGCCATTTACCGGCTGGAAGGCCGAGGACATCGTCACCCATGCCAAGGAGATCTTCTTCTCCGAGGAACAGATCAAGATGGGCGCGCGGCGGTTCTGACCCATGCTATAGGGGCCGGGGCGGCGCCGGATGGCCCGCCCCGGATACCCAACGAGGACCTCATCATGAAGCTCACCGCCCAGGCCGCAGGAACCTTTGCGATCGCGCCGACCCCGTTCCATGACGACGGCCGCATCGACGAGACATCCATCGACCGGTTGACCGATTTCTACACCGAGGTCGGCTGCGACGGCGTCACGGTGCTCGGCATCCTGGGCGAGGCACCGAAGCTCGATGCCGCCGAGGCCCAGCAGGTCGCGCTCCGCTTCGTCAAGCGCGCCAAGAAGCTGCAGGTGATCGTCGGCGTCTCCGCGCCGGGCTTCGCCTCGATGCGGTCGCTGGCGAAGGCCTCGATGGACGCGGGCGCCGCCGGCGTCATGATCGCGCCGCCGCCGAGCCTGCGCACCGACGACCAGATCGTCACCTATTTCAAGCAGGCGCAGGATGCGATCGGCGACGACATTCCCTGGGTGCTGCAGGATTATCCGCTGACGCTGACGGTCGTGTTCACGCCCGCCGTGATCCGCAAGATCGTGATGGACAGTCCGTCCTGCGTGATGCTCAAGCACGAGGACTGGCCGGGCCTGGAGAAGATCTCGACACTGCGCAACTTCCAGAAGGACGGCTCGCTGCGGCCGCTGTCCATCCTGGTCGGCAATGGCGGCCTGTTCCTCGATTTCGAGATGGAGCGCGGCGCCGACGGCGCGATGACCGGCTACGCCTTCCCTGAACTCCTGATCGATGTCGTCAACCTGTCCAAGGCCGGCAAGCGCGATGCCGCGCACGATCTGTTCGATGCGCATCTGCCGCTGATCCGTTACGAGCAGCAGCCCGGCGTCGGCCTCACCGTGCGCAAATACGTGCTGCAGAAGCGCGGCATCATCTCCTCCAGCGCCCAGCGCAAGCCGGGTGCGGTCATCACGCCGCAGGCGAGGGCGGAGGTGGACTATCTGTTGTCGCGCGTGGCCCGCGTGGACCGCCGCGCCAACCTGCAACCCCAATCCAGCGCAGCAGGCTAGCCCCTTTATGACCGAGATCGTAGCCCCGCGCCTTGCGTCGACCGTGTTGCTGCTGCGTGACGCCACGTCGTCACGCGACGTCAGCGGCAATAGCCGCGACGGGATCGAAGTCTTCATGATGGTCCGCCATCACCAGATCGAGTTCAACTCGGGTGCGCTGGTGTTTCCGGGCGGCAGCGTCGACAAGAACGATAAGGAGATCGCGGCGAGTCCCGCGCTCTATTCCGGCGGGGCAGGGCTCGACCCCGACGCGCTCGGTTTCCGCATCGCCGGGATCCGCGAGACCTTCGAGGAGAGCGGCATCCTGCTGGCGCGGCCGAAGGGCTCGAAGGACCTGGTCGAGGCCAGGCGGGCGAGCGAAATCGCGCACGCCCATCGCGCTGATCTGAACGAGGGCAAGATCACGTTCCAGAAGATCCTGGCCGACAACGGCATGGTGCTGGCGCTCGACGAGCTCGTGCCCTATGCGCACTGGATCACGCCGGAGGGCATGCCGAAGCGATTCGACACCTGGTTCTTCCTCGCCGCCGCTCCGCCGGAGCAGCTCGGTGCACATGACGGCAAGGAATCCACCGACTCGATCTGGGTGTCGCCGCGCGAGGCGCTTGAGGGCGGCGAGTCCGGGCGCTTCAAGCTGCCGTTCCCGACCACCCGCAACCTGATCCGGCTCGGCAAGCAGGCGAGCGTGCAGGCCGCGCTCGCCGATGCCGAGGGCATGTCGATCGTCACGGTGATGCCCGTGATGACCAAGACCGCGACCGGCCGCCAGCTCCGCATCCCCAAGGAAGCCGGCTATGACGGCGAGATCTTCGAGGTCGGCGCAGCGGGGTAGGGCGTCGTCCGCGCCTGCCTCACCATCGTTTGCCCGGGCAAAAGCGCGAAGCGCGTCTTAGTTAGCAAGATGACCTGGGCATCCACGTCTTGTTCGCCGCGCGTCGAAGACGTGGATGGCCGGGACGTGGCCCGGCCATGACGGGGAGAGGGCGGGGCTGCCGGCACACTTCGTTGAGCAGCGAAATATTTCGTGTCTCCGCATTGTAGGTTCCGTCTCAATGACCGAGACGGAATCCGCGGCATGACCACCACCCCGCGCCAGCCCAGCATGGCAGCGGCCTGACACGGCCAGCTTCAGAGCGCTGTCGCTACGACCGGAAGCCGGCACCGCCGTGCGGGTCCCGGATTGGGGCAAAGTGCTTCACCAGCGTGACGCAAATCACCTTCGCCGCACAGGCGGCTTGTTGATCCGCGTCGGCATGTTCCCAAACGCCCGTAATTTCCCGTATATTGCGGGCCAACTGGATCCCGGCCTCGATGACATGACTGCAGAACTGCCGCCGAATTCGCAAGCGCCGCGAGCGTTTTCCCTCTCGATCGGCCAACTCACGTTCGGCAGCTTCCTGCTGGTCCTGGCTGTGATCATCATCACATCTACCGCGAGTGTGGTCGCGATCCGTCACATCGATGCGACCTTTGCCGAACTGCAGCGGCTGCAAAGCGTCGGCGACATCGCCGAGGATATCGACCGGCGCATGAACGAGCTGCGGCTGGCTGCGCGGGACTTTGTCACCGAACCGGGCAGCCAGTCGGTGCAGGTCGCGGAGGCGGCGCAATCGCTGAGCGAGATCCTGAAGAAGACCCGCATCGAGCTCGCTCCCGAACAGCAGGACATGATCGACGGCGTCACCCAGCGGCTTGCGACCTATCGCAGCGGCATCGAGCGCATCTCGGCGCTGCTCAGCAGTCGCGCCGAACTGGTCGCCGCGCTGCCCCCGCTGCGTGACGCCTTCGACAAAGCGATCGCCGCGAGCTCCGATCCGGCGATGGCGACCGCGCTGTCGCAAATCCAGAGTCGCATCGGCACTGCGCTGCTTGCGCATAATACGTCCGCGGCCGAGCAGGGCGCGCAGAGCATGCGCGCGATGACGATTGCCGATCCGGCGCTGCGGACGGCCGTCGATAAATATGCCGAGGCGATCATCGCGATCTCGGTGCGCGAGGGCCAGATCGCCGACATCGACAGGGAGGTGCTCGGCGAAGAGGGGCGGCTGATCCAGCGCGTCACCGAGCTGTTGCGCGAGCTCAGTACGCGGCGCGGGCACGTGCTGTCGCGGGATTTCGCGCGCACGCTGGCGGAAGCGAAATGGCAGAGCATCGTGCTCGGCACGGCGGGCGTTTTGATCGGCCTGTTCGCGGCGGTGCTGGTGGTTCGCCGTACCGTCCGGCCGCTCGCCAGGATCGCCGGGTCGATCCGCAGGGTCGCAGGCGGCGAGAAGAGCGCGTTTATCCCGGGCGCGGATCTCGACAACGAGATCGGCGATATCGCGCGCGCCGCCGAGGTGTTCCGCCAGACGCTTGTCGACGCCGACAGTGCACGCGAGGCCGCGTTGCGCGCCCTTGCCGAGCAGCGGCTCGCCGAGGAGAGCTACCGCAAGCTGTTCGAGTCCTCCGTCGACGGCATCTATGTGACCACGCCGGGCGGCACGCTGCTCAACGCCAACCCGGCGCTGGCGCGGATGATGGGCTACGCCACGCCGCAGGACCTGATCAACGGCATCGACGACATCGCCTCTGCCGTCTATGTGGATCGGGCGGCCCGCGCGCGATATCAGCAGCTGATGCATCGCGACGGCATGGTGCGCGACTACGAGTACCAGGTGCGCTCGCGCGACGGCACCGTGCTGTGGCTGTCCGACTCGGCCACCGCGGTGCGCAACGATGAGGGCGAGGTGATCCGCTACGAGGGGACGGTGCGCGACATCACCGACCAGAAGCGCGCCGAGGACGCGATCGCCGAAGGCCGCCGCCTGCTCCAGATGGTCATCGACACGGTGCCCGCCGTCATCAACGTGAAGGACCGCAATCTGCGCTACGTGCTGATGAACCGCTACATGGCGGGCATCTTCGGCATCGAGCCGCAGGATGCGATCGGCCAGACCACCACCGAGCTGATGTCGCGCTACGGCGGCGCCAAGACCGACGAGAACGACAAGCGCGTGCTGTCGGCGCGCCGCGAGCTCGGCTTCTACGAGGAGGAATACAAGGATGCCGCCGGCAACATGCGGCAATGGCTGGTCAACAAGTTGCCGATCCTGGGCACGCAGGGCGAGATCGAGAACATCGTCACGGTCGCGCTCGACATCGGCGAACGCAAGCGCTCCGAGCAGGAGATGCGCAAGGCGAAGGATTCCGCCGAAGCCGCGCTGCGCAATCTGCGCGAGACCCAGAACTCGCTGATCGAGGCCGAGAAGCTTGCCGCGCTCGGGCGGCTGGTGGCCGGCGTCGCGCATGAGGTCAACAACCCCGTCGGCATCAGCCTGACGGTGGCGTCCGCGCTCGAGCGCAAGACAGCGAATTTCGCAGGCCAGGTCGAGCGTGGCGATCTGCGCCGCTCCAGCCTCAACGAGTTCCTGGGAACGGCCCGTGATGCGTCGTCGCAGCTCGTCGCCAATCTCAATCGCGCCGCGGAGCTGATCCAGTCGTTCAAGCAGGTCGCGGCCGATCGCAACTATTCGGACCAGCGAACGTTCGATCTCGGCGATCTCACCGAGCAGGTGGTGATGAGCCTGCGGCCCGGCCTGCGCAAGCACAATCTGACGCTCAACGTCGATTGCGAGCCGAGCCTGATCATGAACTCCTATCCCGGACCGTACGGCCAGGTGCTGACCAATCTGTTTCTCAACTCGGTCGCGCATGCGTTTCCGGACGGCAGGGCCGGAGACGTCGATATCCAGGTGCGCGCATTGGGCAAGGACCATGTCGAGGTGATCTTCGCCGACAATGGCTGCGGCATGAGCCTCGACGTGCGCCGCCGCGCCTTCGACCCGTTCTTCACCACCCGGCGCGATCAGGGCGGCACCGGGCTTGGCCTGCACATCGTCTACAGCATCGTCACCACGCGCCTTGGCGGACGGCTCCACCTTGATTCAGAACCGGGCCAGGGCACGCGCATCCAGATCGTCCTGCCCCGCGTCGCGCCGCTGGAGCTGGCGGCGGAGTAGGCTACCTCGCCGATATTTGCCGCGGCCGTTTGCTCTAACCGCGTCATCCTGAGGCGCGCGCACGCCGCGCTCCTCCAGCGACAACGGCAAAGCCGTTGCCCGGGGGTGACGGGTTAAAGTTCTGTAGGGCGGTGACAGACCAACGGGAAGGAGCCGCTATCGCGCAAGATCGATATTCGATCAGTATCGATCGATACCGGAAGGGAATTGGACCATTCCGAGCGACGCCCGTACCGCTCCCTCAATCGACCTTCGGTCAGTGGGCGATAGCAGCAGGGGAGGAACGACATGATCTCGCGTCGCAACCTGATCGCCGGCATCGGCGCCGGCGTGGCAAGCGCGGTGGCTGGCCCTGCGATGGCGCAGTCGTTCCCGTTCAAGCCCAATCAGCGCTATCCGGATCCGGCCGTCGAGATCCTCGATCCGAGCTTTGCGAAATACCGGCTCTACAGCAGCACGCTGGAGCAGGTCGCCACCGGCATGCGCTGGGCGGAGGGGCCCGTCTATTTCCCCGAAGGCGGCTATCTCCTGTTCAGCGACATCCCCAACAACCGCATCATGAAATACAGCGAGAAGGACGGCAGCCTCAGCATCTTCCGCAGTCCGGCCAATTTTGCCAACGGCAACACCCGCGACCGTCAGGGGCGGCTCGTCACCTGCGAGCATTCCGTCACACGGCGGGTCACGCGCACCGAGAAGAACGGCAAGATCACCGTGCTCGCCGACAGTTTCGAGGGCAAGCGCCTCAACGCGCCCAACGACATCGTGGTGAAGTCGGACGATACGATCTGGTTCACCGATCCGGTGTTCGGCATTGCTGGCGAGTGGGAGGGCTTCAAGGCCAAGCCCGAACAGGCCAACACCAACGTGTTCCGCATCGGCACCGACGGCAAGCTGACGGCCGTCATCACCGATCTCGTCAATCCCAACGGGCTTGCGTTCTCGCCGGACGAGAAGAAGCTCTACGTCGTCGAATGGAAGCGCACGCCGAACCGCAGCATCTGGAGCTACGACGTCAATCCGGATGGCACGGTCGGCACCAGGACGAAGCTGATCGACGCCGCCGATCAGGGCTCACTGGATGGCTTCCGCGTCGATCGCGACGCCAATCTCTGGTGCGGTTGGGGAAGCAACGGAGCGCTGCAGTCCGAACCGACCGAGGTCAACGGCCGCAAGGTCTATCAGCTCAGGGGAAAGCCAGAGGATCTCGACGGCGTGATGGTGTTCAGCCCCCAGGGCAAACCGCTCGCCTTCATTCGCCTGCCTGAGCGTTGCGAGAACCTGACGTTCGGCGGCCCCAAGAACAACCGCCTCTATATGGCGGCCTGTCACTCGATCTACGCCCTCTACGTCGAGGCGCACGGAGCGACCTGAGACACGGCGGGGGCCGTGCACTCGCGCTGCGGGCTGTGCGTGCCGCTCTACTCACGTCATGCCGAGCGAAGCGAAGCAATCCATTGCGCAGTAGGCGCAGCAAACTCCGTCATGGATTGCTTCGTATTGCTCCTCTCAATGACGGGGATGGTGCCTTGCGCGGCGATGCGCCTAGTTGATATCCGTTAGCTTGTGCAGCGTCGCGCTGAAGATCAAGCTCGCCTTGCCGACCAGTGCGGTCCCGTTCATGGTCGCGCGCGTATCCGTGAAGGTGCCGGAAACGCCGATGCCGACCGGGGCAGGGCCTCCGAACAGCGGGTTGTCGGTGTCACGCGGCGTGGTGTGGCGCTGCACCAGGACCTCGCCCTTGAACACGTCGTCCCTCACCGTGTAGGTGCCGGTGTAATAGAGATAGGCGTCGCCGCCGAAAATCTGGCCGTCGCGGAAAAGGATCACACCGCTGCCCTTGCCGACGCGCCCGTCGAGCAGGGTGACGTGGATAGAATACAGCCCGTTCTTCATGACGTCCCGCTTGGCCGGCCGCCGCGCCCACGGAAGCCGGTTGTTTTTTATGCCAAAGCGCGCAACCTCGCGCAACGCGGCAGGTTAATTCAGGGGTGGCCTGAGTTGGCGTGAACCCTCGGTTCCTGCCAGTCGGTGTGACAGCGCCATGACAGCGGACCGTGCGCGCGATCGGACTGGCCCGCGAAATGCATAGCTCTGGTAGCACTGGCAGGTAAGTGCTGGAGCAAGAAACACATGACAGACTGGATTGAAGCTGGCGGCCCTTTGGCGCGCCCAGGCAATGTCCAAGGAACTTCGGCCCGTCATCGCGCGGGCCGTGTCGCGACGTTACGGTGCCTTGGCCTTGTGACGCTCCTGTCGGTAGCCACTGCGCATGTCGCGCAGGCGCGCGATCCCGATGGCCGCTACGCCAATTCGCCGCTCAAGCAATGGTTTGATGGCTTGCGCAGCGGGAAGGGCCCGTGCTGTTCGGATGCCGATGGCACCGCCATCAGCGACGTCGATTGGGAATCCAAGGATGGACATTACCGCGTTCGTCTCGATGGCCAATGGATCGACGTGCCGGATGAAGCCGTGATCACCGAGCCCAACCGCGCCGGCCGCGCCATGGTCTGGCCGATCCGCAGTTACATGGGTATCACGATCCGCTGCTTCATGCCCGGCAGCATGACGTAGCGGAACGAAGTCACACCCGATCTCGATCCGCGTCATCCTGCAGGTGCGAGCGCAGCGCGCCTCGAAGGATGGACGCGGCCCGGCTGGTGGCCGTCGACGCTTCGAGACGCGCTTCGCGCTCCTTCAGGGTGACGGGGGTAGGAAAGGTCGCCCCGGTTTTGCGAGCGCGGCGGTCGGCTCACACGTATTTCTTGTCGCGCTCGAGCAGCTCGATCGAGATGCCCTGCGGGCCGCGGATGAAGCAGATGCGCACGCCGGGACGGATCGTGGTCGGCTCCTTCGTGAATTCGACGCCCTTGGCCTTGATCTCGGCGGCGACTGCGTCGATGTCCTTCACCGTCAAGCCGAAATGATCGAGTCCCTGATACGGCGTCACCGGCGGAGCGTTGACGCCGTCTCCCGGAGCCACCTCCGCGATGAATACCTTGGCGCCGCCGAGCTGGACGTCGATACGGCCCGGTCCGCGGATAATCTCGCCGCCGAGGATGTCGCGAAGCCAAATGGCGGTCGCCTCGGGATCCGGGCTGCGCAGGTGGATGTGGTCCCAGGTCACGGTCGGCATTGCGATCTCCTTGCTTGTTCTTGCGCCGCTTGTGCTGCGGGCGTTGTTTCTGAGGCGGCGCAAATCTAGCGACCGGCCGAAGGCAATTCCATCCCGGCGCGATGCCTGCCGCAATATCGCCGTCCCGGAATGAAACCATTTCGGATATCGGCGATTGTCTCGGCAGTGGCGCCCTTCCGCGGCAGCCTCTGAGGCTGTGCGGGAGGGCGCTGTCTGGCGTGGCCAGCGGGGTGAGGGCACGACGATGCGGATCGGCCTGGCGTCGTTTCGGAATGCGGGCGCTGATCATTTCGGTACAACTGGTATTTGCGCAAGCCTGGCGCTTTCGGTGATTGTCGTTGCCGGGATCGCCGCATGGTTAATGCTCCCGGAGCCGAGCGACGCTGGAGACGACGAGGGGTCCTCGTCCTCCGCAATCGTGGTCACGACACAAAACGCACAGACCCCGGCGCAGACAAGCGAGGCGCAGTCAGCTCAGGCGGCTGCGATCCCTTCTCGATCGGTCGCGACCGCGCCACCGGGTGAGCCTGCGACGGTCGGGGTCGCCACGGCTCCGCAGACAACGCAAGAAGCCAAGCCGTCGGAGCCTGCAGCCCAAAAGTCACCCCTCGACGGGCTGCGGATCGCATCGCAGTCCTTCCGCCGTGGCGGGCTTGGCTCGAAGGCGCTCGTCACCCTGACGCTGCGCAATGCCAACGATTTCGCGGTGAAGGATGTCGAGATCGCCTGCGCCTTCATCCGCCGTGACGGCAGCCCCCTGACCGAGCGCACGCGCGTCATTCCCGGCACCATCGCCATGAGGAGCCGGAAGACCTATTCCCACATGTTGATCGGGTTCATAAATATTAATGCAAGCAAGGCGAAGTGTTCGGTCGTAACCGCGAGCCGCCTCTAGATCCTCATGCCGAAAAAGTGACCGCCCCGGGTGAACCATCAGGGGCAGTAAGGAACTAACTATTAGCTTGCCCGTTTGGACCATGACCCGGCAGCGCGACGGCGGTTTTCCGAGTGATCATGCGCAAACGATGAGTTCGGTGCGCGATGACAGATGTCGTCGTGGCAAGGCGAGTTGAACCGCGCGCGTTGCGCGGGGGGAGCTATCAAGATGCCAGTGGCGCGTTACTTCCTGTTTGTCGGCGGAGTTCTGCTCGCGCTGCTATTCGTCGTCAACGCGCTCGTGCCGCAGGATGACATTGCCGCAAGCAACGGCTTGTCGTCGCCGGGCTTCGACAAGAGCATGGTCCGCATCAGGTCGACCCAGAAATTGCCGGAGCGGGTGGTGTATGACACCAACCTGCCCACCATCGTTCCGCCGCAGGTGAATGCGGTTGCCGCAGCCACTCCGCGCGCGATTCCAGGGTCGGCCGGTTCGCGCGTTCGTGATTCCTTTGCCCAGTTCGTGCCCGCGCAAGCCAAGAACGATGCCAAGGGCCAACCGGCGGCGGAGGCCAAGCCGCTGGAGCAGCACGCGCAGGCCCAGCCGCACGCGCCGAAGAAGCGCCGGATCGCCAGGGCCCGCGCGCCGAGCCAGTTCCAGCAGGCCCGAATGGCCCAGCCGGGCATGTTCCAGCCGTTCCGGATGGCCCAGCAGCAGCCGCGCGGTTTCTTTGGCGGCTTCGGCACCTGGTAGCGCGCCGACCGGCATAGCCGGAACCTGAGCCGCGCCGCCGGTCGACGGCCGCTCATCAAGCTCCCAATCGCACTCCGCCCGCCCGCCGCCTGCGGCGGCGAATGGAATTAGCGCGGCAGGCGTGGAATCTTGTCGGCGAAGCCGTTGTAGCAGGCCAGACGTTCGTCCTCTTCCTTCAAGAAGCGGCACTCGTTGACGCCCTTGGCGGGAGCAGCTTTCGGCTTCGGCTGCGGCTTGAAGATCTCATCATAGCAGTTCAGCCGGTCCTTGGTGCCGTCGTCGATGTCCTGGCAGGCCTGCAGCTTCACCGCGACCGATTGCGGCTTGCCGGGAGCGGCCTTCTCGCCCTTCTTGGCGGCGTGCTTCTTGCCGATCTGGACCAGCGGCTTGTCGCCGACCATCGGCGGCTGCGAGGCGGCTGGCTTGGCCTCATCGGCCGGCGGCGCGGTGGTACCCTGGGCGAGCGCGGCAGCCGGGTACAGGAGCGCCAGCGCGAGGATGATATGTCTCATGTTGAAAATGTCCGAAATGGCGTGGTGACCAGAGGAAGGCGCCCGGGATCGGAAAAGCCGGGTGTGCCGTGACTATCGCAAGTTCCGCCCAAATCCTACCCCCGACTTGAGCTCCCGCTATGGCTTCCACCGGGAAGAGGGGCCGGGCTGGCTGCGCCCCTCTGCGCGCGAGCCGGGCGGGGCCGCCTTCGGCGTGGCGCCGCGGTCTGCGAAGGCTTGCCGCCATTGCCTTCTCCGGAGCAGCCGACTATAAGCCGGCGATCTGCGCGACTGGCGCTTGGATGGATGACCATCGGGGAGCGCAGAGGCTGAACGCCGCGCGCCTGGGCACCGCTTCGAAACGGAGGTGCCATGACGGCGAACATTCTCGATGGGCACGCGCATGCCCGGATTGTCATCGACAGCATTGCAGGCGAACTTGAGCGGCTGCCCCGCGTGCCGGGGCTCGCCGTGGTCCTGGTCGGCGACGACCCGGCCAGCCATATCTACGTCCAAAGCAAGATCAGGATGGCCGAGCGGCTTGGCTTGCGCGGCGAGGTCGAATTCCTGCCGCACGACGCCGGCGAGGCCGATCTGCTCGCCCGGATCGAAACCCTCAACGCGCGCGACGATATCGACGGTATCCTTGTCCAACTGCCGCTGCCGTCGCATATCGACACCTTGCGCGTCGTGGCCGCGGTCGATCCCTCCAAGGATGTCGACGGCCTGCACGCCCTGAATGCGGGCCGTCTGTTCCACGGTGACGATGCGCTGGTGCCGTGCACGCCGCTCGGCTGCCTGCGCCTGATCAAGTCGATCCAACGCGATCTCACCGGCTGCCATGCCGTGGTGATCGGAAGCTCCAACATCGTCGGCAAGCCGATGGCCGCGCTGCTGCTGCAGGAGCACGCGACTGTGACGCAGACGCATATCCACACCCGCGGGATCAGCAACATCTGCCGCCAGGCCGACGTCCTGGTGAGCGCGGTGGGGAAGGCGGGGCTGGTCCGAGGCGACTGGATCAAGCCGCAAGCCATCGTGATCGATGTCGGCACCACCCGCGTGGAAAAGCCGGAGGGCGGCTATGAGGTGCGCGGCGACGTGACCTTCGATGAAGCGGTGCAGGTCGCCGGCGCGATCACGCCGGTGCCGCGCGGCGTCGGACCGATGACGATCGCCTGCCTGATGGAGAATACCGTCAAGGCCGCGAAGGCGAGGGCGGTGCGGTTGCAATAGCGTTGGCGCCAGGTGGGACGTGCGATCCACTTCGCGCGTCTTTCGCGAGGTCGATCGGCGCGCGCGACAGCGATTCATGACCTGCCAGGTAATGGAAAGCCGTCGGCATTGGTCTATCGTCGCAGCCGAAACGAGGAGGCGCGCAATGCTGTACGCGGAAGATCTCATCGAGGGCCAGACATTTCAGCTCGGCGCCTACACGATCGATGAGGCGGAGATACTGGACTTCGCCCGGAAGTATGACCCCGTGCCGATCCACGCCGACCCCGTCGCGGCCGCTGCCGGCCCGTTCGGCGGCCTGATCGCAAGCGGCTTCAACACCATCGCGATCTATCAACGTCTCGTCGTCGAGGCGATCTGGGCGAAAGTTGCCGGCATCGTCGGACGAAGCCTTGAGATTCGGTTGCCTCGTCCGGTTCGTCCGGGAACCACACTGACCGGCCAATCGCAGATCCAGAAGATCACCATCAGGCCGGAGCGGCGCGACGCCGTCGTGATCTTCAGGACGGAACTGGTCGACGACGAGCGTCGTTCTGTCCTCGTCCTGGTGCTTGATGCCCTCATTCATCTGCGACCGGCGGAGAAGGGGCCCGCGCAAGCAGAAGCGTCGCCATTGGCGACCTAGCGCGCGTTGCCGTCACGCGACCTGCGGAAATTAACAGCGGCTTAGGTTTCGAGGAACCTGTGGTTAGACGTGGTCATTGCGTCGCGCGCGGGAACATTTCGATGCGGGATCGGTTCGTAACTCCGTGACCCCTGAGGAAGAGGGCAAAATGGGGAAAAACCAGCCAGCCCGAAGCCACGAAAAAAGAGGAGCAGCACATGAAGCTGAGTTCCGCACAAGTGAAACAAACGATGACGCAACTCGACGCCCAGGTGCTCCCCGAGGATCACCCGGCCGTCGCGCAACTGAACAGCGTGTTCGGCGATCACACGTTCTTCGTCGACAGAAGTGGCCTCAAGGTTCTCGAACCTGCCGAAGCGCCCGATATGCAGGGGCAGACCGGTGAAGTCGTAAGCCTCGCCGAATGGAGCGATCCGGAGCTCACGAGTCTCCGGCCGCACGAGCCGGAGCCGACCGGCGTGCTGATCACTCTCGAGCCCAGCAAGCACTGAGCGCTGCATCACATGGCGCCGCGATCGGTTGCTTGAGTGCGCCGTTCGCGGGCCGATGCTGCGGCCCGTCGTCAGGTCGACGCCCAGGTCTCCATTGCAGACAGTGCCGATCGTCACATCAAGAGGTGGCGAAAGTCACATGGCAAATCAGCTTCGCCTGCGTATGCATCGGTTGCAGATACGGCGTATCCAGGCGAAGAGGGGCAAATGGGGAGCGTACGGCGCTGGACCTCTGATGAGGACGACAAGCTCAGGGAGCTCGCCAAGGCCGGCAGGAATGCCCTTGAGATCAGCAACGAGCTGACTCGCAGCCCCTCAGCCGTGCGCCGCCGCGCGGAAGTTCTATCTGTCCTCATCGTCGCGAAAGCCTACCGGGCGCGCCCGTCGCATGTCGCGACGCATCTCGAACGCGTGGCGATCGACGCGATCCGGAATCGTCGCCCGTTTCCCGCCGGCGTCGGCCCGAGCACCATCGCGGGGATGATCGAGAAGGGATGGATCGTCCCGGAGAGCGCGATGGGACGAAAGTACCGCGTCACCGATGGCGGCGTGGAGGCGGTCCGCCGCAAGATCCCGAGCAACTGAAAACAGTCCGGAGACGCAGCGCGCCGGGACGGACCAGCGCAATGCCGCCTCTGTCGTCATTGTGGCGCCGGCATCACCCGCGGGTAGAATAAGCCGCATCTCTCGAAGAGGATGCGCGGTGGCCGGCGAACGCAATCTGGATACGTTGCTGCGGGGCATGAAGCCCGAACTGCAGGACGGCATTTTCGTGTTTTGCACGATTGCAGCCGACGAAGACGTACCCGTCGGCATCAGGCCGCTGCTGACATTTCGCGAACAGGAAGCAACCACCCTGGTGATCCGACGAGAGGAGGCCGAACGCGCCGGGCTGCGCTACCAGTTCGCCTCGCGCCTTTTGACCTTGACCGTGCATTCCTCGCTTGACGCGGTCGGGTTTCTGGCCGCGGTCTCGGCTCGCCTCGCGCATGCCGACATCAGCGTGAATGCGGTGTCGGCGTTCTATCACGATCATCTGTTCGTGCCCGAGCATCGGGCCAACGAAGCCCCCTCGCGCTTCTGCAGGGCATGGCCGCCCGGGCGTGACCCTCGTCCTTGACATTTCTTGGAGGTTACGCTGAATTGAATTCAATTCAATAGCGGAGATCAGGCAAGGCCGTGACCGGTATGGGGACGCGAGAGAGGCTGATCGGCGCGGCTCAAGAGGAACTCATTCGCGGCCATGGGCACCTGGAGATGCAGGCCGTCGCGACGCGGGCGCGCGTCTCGGTCGGGCTCGCCTATCATCACTTCGGATCGAAGGCCGGTTTGATCGCAGCCGTTGTCGAAGACTTCTACAACCGCCTCGATGGGGCGGTGTTCAGCGGCGCGAGGCTGCCTACGGAAAGCTGGGCGGCGCGGGAGCGGGCGCGGATCCGTGCCTATATCGCGTTTCATTACGCGCACCCGTTTGCCCCTCTCGTCATCGGGACGCTGAGCCGCGCGCCTGAAGTGGTGGATGTCGAGACCGCCTTCACCGCCAAGCAACTCGCGGCGGGCGCGCTCATGCTCGAGGCGGCGCAGCGCGACGGCATCGTACCCGGCGACATCGATCCGCAACTCACCATCGCGCTGATGATCGGCGGCATTCGCCAGGCACTGGTCGGCAGCCTGACGCGCGAGCCGCGACCCGATCCGGACAAACTGACCAACGACATCTGGGTCTTCATCGCCGCGGCGCTGCGCCTGCCCGTGGAGACGGACGCCCGGAGCAGGGGCGCCTGACGTTCAGCCGGCAACATCACGAAAGGTCTCGTTTTGCCCAACCCGCACGACTTTCACGCACCGCAATCGTCCTACAGCAAGGAAGATCTTCTCAGATCGAGCGAAGGCGGCTATTTCGGCCCGGGCAATGCGCAGTTGCCGGCACCGCCGATGCTGATGATGGACCGCATCACCGAGATCAGCGTCGACGGCGGCGAATTCGGCAAGGGCCGCATCGTCGGCGAATTGGACATCTCGCCGAGCCTCTGGTTCTTCGATTGTCACTTTGCCAATGACCCGGTAATGCCGGGATGCCTCGGGCTGGACGCGATGTGGCAGATGATCGGCTATTGGCTGGGATGGTCGGGCTCGCCAGGCAGGGGCCGGGCGCTGGGCGTCGGCGAGGTGAAGTTCAGGGGGCACATCACGCCCGACGTCAGGCATGTTCGCTACGAGGTCGACATGCGCCAGGTCAAGCGCGGCCGGCTGGTGCTCGGAATTGCCGACGGCCGCGTGCTTGCCGACGGCGCCTGCGTCTACGTGGCGAAGGACATGAGGGTCGGGCTGATCACGTCGGCCGCCTAGCGCTGAGCTATCGCCTGACGATTCAAAACCGTTTTGTGCGCCGGCGCGGGGCCAATCGTCGCCCACACCACCGCTGCGATCGCCAGGGCCGCGAGGATGGCGCCGCGCAAAGGATGGTCGTTCTTCATACCGGCCCGATCAGATGACGTGCTCGAGTTTCCGCATCTCCTGCAGGCGAGCCAGACAATATTCCCGATACATTGCGTTGATGAAGTCCCACATGATCCCAATCCCTTTGGTGCAATGCGGGTAAGCTGCGCCGGATTTGTTTCAGGCTGACTTCGCGGGCCCAGGAAAATGGTTTCGTCCGCTGGTCTTGACGGAGCTGGCGCGCCGCGGCGAATGAAGATTCTCGATGGGGTGGTCACGGCATTGCCAGGAGCATGATCCGGTTTCATACTCTTGCATAGTCCGGCGGCCCACCGCGACCAGCCAAGCTGACGCTGCGACCAAGCGAAATGCAGGCGACAATGCCGGATTATCGGAAAGCGGAGGGACGGCGATGCTGTTTCGTTTCGCATTTGCGCTTGTGTCGATGACGGCGCTGCTGCTCGATCCCATGGACGCCGCGTCGCAGGGCATGCTGAGCAACGTCGACCTCAACAGCCCCGAAATGTCGACAGCGGAGATGACGCGCGCCGAGGTCGAGGCGCTTCTCAAGGCGGCGCCTCAGGACCCCGCGGGCCAGCGCTCTGCGGATTTGCAAGGAAAGCGGCTGTCTCACCTCGATCTCTCAGGGCTCGACTTTTCCGGCAGCAATCTTCGCCTCGTCAAGCTCAACCGGACCAGCCTGAAAGGCGCACGCTTCGATCGTGCCATCCTCAACCAGGCCTGGCTGATCGACGCGGATTTGACCGGGGCGTCCCTTGTCCACGCATCACTGCTCGGCACGCAGATGCAACGCGCGAAGCTCGACAGCGCCGATTTGAACGGCACCCGCATCACCGCGGATTTTTCCGGTGCCAGCTTGATCGGGGCCAAGCTCACCGGCGCCGATTTGAGCGCTGATATGCGCAACCAATCGATGGGCCTGATGCGCGGCGTGCTCAAATCCGCCGATCTCACAAATGCGGACCTGAGCGGCGCCAATCTCTCGCGCGTCGATCTCGAATTCGCCCAGCTGCAGAACGCCAATCTGGCGAATTGCAATCTCAACCATGCCGACCTTGCGGGAGCCGACTTGTCCAACACCAATCTCGCAGGCGCCGATTTCACCGAGGCCGACCTCGCGTCGGCCCTCTTGCCGAGCGCAGCCGCGCTGGAAAAGGCCAGCAATCTGGACAAGGCTTTGAACTTGAACCTGGCGCGGCGCCATCCTTGAGGATCGCAGTGATCCAAGCCTTGGCATTTCGGCCGGGAACCGAGCGATCGGCATACCAGCGCCAACAGCCGTGAAATTACAACCAGCGGTTTTTGAAAGTGCAGATTGTGTCAACGCGATCGGTTCCAGTGCCGCGATTGCATCATAATTGATGCACAACCAAAACACTCACGCGTGTTGCTGTTCCAGCAAATCAGTCTCAGGCTGAACATCCCTCGGTGGTGACGGGTGGCGCACGCCCTCAGACACTGGCCTCGCAAGTGTGTCGGCCGTCATCGCCGGGGAATCGCGCTTGCCAGCGCCTCATGATCGCGACGCAGGCTCGGCAAGCGTTCACCCCACGTCAGTGGAATTTGAGAGCCTGCGCGCTAGCGCTCGAAGCGGTGTCTTGGCATCGTTCTTGCCAAGGCGCGGCTCGTTTCAAAAAGAAAAAGAAGGAGACGACAGCGATGACAGAGCCAACAAACAAAGAAGTCGCTGACCTCGCTCGCAAGCTGATCAAGCTCATCCTGCGCGAGCACCCCGTGACCGACCCGCGCGTGACGACCGTGACAATGGTGAGAGCACTGATCGCGGTGATTATGACGGTGGGCGAGATAGCCGGTATCTCGTCACAGGCGATGGCCCTGGAATTTGAATTTGCCGCGCACAATCTTCGTGACGGCAAGGTGTTGCATATCGGCCCCGGAAGGGATGCAGACCGTCGATAGCCGCGTGCTTGAGGTAAGCCGTCAGACCTCTGATCTAGTGAGGATAGGACTCAGGAGGGCAAATTGCTGGCCGGACCTTGGAACGCAAGCATGCGGGCGTTCCAGGGCCTGGCAGGCCACGCATGCGGACCGAGGCGGGCGGTTACCGTCGCGACCACCTCCGCGGGCTCGCCCAGCGCGTGGAAGTCGATGCGAAAGAAGTTCGCATCATGGGCTCGAAAAACTTGTTCCTGCGCACGCTCGTCGCTGGGTCAAGCGCAAAAACGGCAGGTGTTGGAGTGCCCGATTTTGTACTGACGGTTTTGTATTGAAATGGCGCGCCACGGCCGATGAAGATGGGCACTACTGCTTCGCCATTCCACCATGACACCTTATCCGGAGAGGCGCTCCAATAGGAATGTCGGCGAAGATCTTTGACACGGCGCAGCCGCTCCGGGCGACAATCAGGATTCGAACGCGCGACTTTAGCCTTCGAGACTAAGAGTCCGAGAGCGATCCCGCCGGAAACGTCTCTGAATTGGTACGCAACTTTTGCCGTCTATCTGTCTTGTCAACACATTGTGGATTCAATGAATCTGGACGCCGATGACTGTTGGGTCGATCTGGATGCCGAAGACCTTGCGCCCGATCGTGTCGTTGCTCCTGGGGCTCGCGTTCCTGCTGGCAGGCAGTGGCCTGCAATTCACCTTGCTGCCGTTGCGCGGCAGCGCGGAAGGTTTTGACGATCTTGCACTCGGCGTCATCAGTTCTGCCTATTATGTCGGCTTCGTCAGCGGCTGTCTGCTCGCGCCTTATCTGATCCTGCGCGCAGGACACATTCGCGCCTTTACAGCAATGGTGGCGGTGGCGGCTGCCGTGGCGCTTGCCTACGCACTCGTGCCGGTGGTCGCGGCCTGGATCGCGTTCCGCGGCGTAACCGGCCTCTGCCTCGCCGGTCTCTACCTGGTGGTCGAGAGCTGGCTCAACGATCGCGCCTCCAACGAGACTCGCGGGCTCGTGCTGTCGGCTTATGTGGTGGTCAATTATGGCGCCATTACACTTGGTCAGGCTTTGGTGACGCTCTATCCGATCACCGAGGCCGGGAACTTCATGGTGGCCGCCATGCTTTCCTCCTTGGCTATTGTTCCGGTGGCACTGACCCGCGCGGCGCAACCAGCACCGCTTACCATCGTCAGCTTTCGCGTCGAACAGCTCTATCGCGCGGCGCCGGTCGCGCTTGTGGCAAGTTTCATGATTGGCGCTGCCAACGGTGCATTTTGGGGGCTCGCGCCGCTATCGGCCGCCGGCAGCGGCCTCAGCATCAATCAGGCGGCGCTGTTCATGAGTACGGCGGTGCTGGCAGGAGCGATCGTTCAGTGGCCGGTGGGCCATCTGTCCGACCGCGTCGATCGCCGCCGGGTGCTGCTTGTTCTCTTGATCGGAGCCGCCGCCGCGGGCGTCGCCTCGTGGCTGATCTCCGCGTCTGGAACGACGCTGCTGCTGTTCGGCATTCTCTTCGGTGCACTTGCTCTGCCCGGCTATTCGCTTGCCGCTGCCCACGCCTATGACAAGACCCCCGCGAGTGATGTCGTACCGATCGCCGCTACGATCCTGCTCACCAACGGCCTCGGTTCGGTGGTCGGGCCTCTCATTGCCGCCACCTTCATGTCCGCGGAAGGACCGCGCGCGCTATTCCTGTTTACCGCGATAGTCCAGGCGCTGCTTGCGACCTACGTATTCTACCGCACGCGTGTGCAGGCCTCGCTTGCCTCCCCGCGGAAGACCGAGTTCGATCTTGCCACGACCGCACTCGTGGGCACGGTGGTCACACACGACGCGCTGGACCCAGCCGATCCCTCGATCGTTATCCCGGAGCGCTATGCGCGCGCCCCCATGCAAGCCAATGCGAGGTCGGCTCCACCGTCGGAGCGCTGACCCGGTTCGCTGCTTGCCGCGGCATCCAGCGCCACCCTCATTGGAGCGCAAACCATGCGCGTTCAAGTCGAGATCCATCCTGATGACGACGGCACACCGATGATGCGGGCGCTTCATTTCGATAACCGTCGGATCGACGTCGTCGAAGCGCTCGATCAATGGTACGGGCCGGACTACCGCTACGTTAAAGTCCGAGGCCGCGACGGGGCGTTGTACATCCTGAAATTCGACGAGACGCGCGCTGACTGGGAACTGACGATGTTGGCGCGCCACGGCCGATGAAGATGGGCACTATTCATTCGCAGTAGCGCGATGACGGAGCAGCCCGCCATGCGGCCCAATTCGCGATACTGCGATGGCCTGCGATTTTGCACTGCGCCTCGTGGGCCCGCCTCCCGCGGCGCTTGCAGCCTGACGCGGCGGCCTATCTCGCGTTGCGTTGCCTTTGGCGGCACGCACGGCAGCGGGAGGAACTTACCATTTCCTTATTTCTCGCTTCTCTTTTTGCGTCGTTGAGGTAGCCTCGCAGGACCAGACGGGCGCTGAGGCCCTCTGGAGGGCAGGAACACTCGAACATGGAGGGTTCTGCTATGGCCAAGCAAGAAAACTCAATTGAGTCGGCCCATCGCGTCAAACTCCTGGAAATTGATTGGGAAGACCTCAGCGAACCGGGCGCTTATGTTGAACGCGGCACCGGTGATCTTTACCGCTTCCCAATGGAGTCCTTGCTCAAGGGAGGCTCTCCGGTCGTCACCAAGGAGAGCCATGGTGCGTCCAGGCTTTGCCAGATCAGCAAAGATCCCTATGTGACGAGCATGAAGGCCAGGCTCATTTGCGCCCAGCACAACATCGAGCCTAACTTCTAGCATTCTCGTCTCGTGTTGCGCCTGAAACGGTGCAGCGACTTAGCAAGGATGACATGACGGACGCGCTCGTGCGGAGGGCGTCCGTTATCTGCATCGAGTGTAGGCGAATGGCTCTGGAAGACGAAGCCGCTCGCGCTCCATAGTGCGGTCAGAACGTCCAAATCGAACAGGTGAGCGAGGCTCGGACCGATCGACAACGTTCGGACCTAAAGCTGTACCCGTGTCTCCGGAATAAACCGTAGCCGATGTGTCCAGGACGGACCGTACCGGGTGGCGCGCCACGGCCGATGAAGATGGGCACTATTGCTTCGCCGTGGCGCTATGATGCCATAGCCGATTACCGGCTCCAACCGACTAACCTGCGATGGCCTGCGATCTTTCGCTACGCCTCATGGGCCGCAGTCTTCCCGATTTCCGGTTGCCCGTCGATAGCGACCCTTTAGATCAATCCCGGGAATGGCGTGATAAGCCGAGAGCGGAGAAAAACTCGGTCGCGCTTCACTTGATGCCAATCACCATCGAATCTGGGCCAACCAGCGGCTCGACGCGCGTTTCGACAAAGCCCGCCTCCTTGAGCCAACCGATGCAATCGGCTCCTGTGAAATCGAAGCCTTCGCGGGTTTCGATCAGCGTGTTCAGGCTCATCAGGAGCCCGAACGCATTCTTCCTGCGCTCGTCATCGATGATCGGATCGTAGACGATGAGCGCGCCACCGTAAGGGAGCGCCTGGTAGGCGTTTCGGATCAGCATTCGCTTTTTCTCAAGGCTCCAGTCATGCAGGATGTGCCCCATGATCAGCACGTCGGCCGAGGGCATCGGGTCGGCGAAGAAGTCACCTGCTTGGAACGAGAGCCGCGACGAGAGGCCGTGCTGCACCGCGTAGGCCTCGAAATGCGGCTTCACCACTGGGAGATCGAATCCGATGCCGTCGAGATGGGTGTGCGCGCGGGTGAGTTCGACCGCAAGGGCGCCTTGGGCGGTACCGATATCGGCGAAAGTCTTGTGATCGGCCCAGGGGAATTTGTCCACGATCGCGTGTGCAGCGCACAGGCTCAGTCCCGTCATCGCCTTAAGGAAGTCGGCGAGGATTGCCGGGCTCCGGTAAATCTCATCGAATAGGTCGCGGCCCTGCTTGGCCTCGTTCTGCGGCTCGCCGGTCCGCAGCCCCTCAGTTAGCGAGCCCCAGAATGGATAGAGCCGCGCGTTTGCCATTTCGAGCATGCCGCCCACATACGTCGGCTTGCGGCGATCGAGAAACAGTGCACCCGCCGGCGTATTGGAATAGAGCGCGTCGTGGCGCTCGAGTTGGCCGAGCGCGACCAGTGCATCGAGGAAATCGCGGACGCTGCGCGGATGCAGCTTGAGCTGCGTGGTCAACGCCTCGGCGCTTATCGGCCCGTCGGCCAGCAATGTGAACAGTCCGAGCTCTATCGCGCTCAACAGCGTTTTCGAGCCCCAAAATGCAAAACCAAGCTGCATGATGGCGTCCGGCGTCGGCGTGGCGGCGGGCGTGATAATGTTCAGCTGGACCTGCTGGTTCATGGCTGCACCTTTGCGTATTCGCGTGAGAGCAAGCCTAGGCAAGCCGACAGAGGTCCGCATGGAGACGCTATTGATTTTTCATGCTCATTCCGTTGACATACCAATCGGAGCGGCAAGTTAGAGAGCGGCGGCATGCGCCTTCACTTCGATCAGTGCGTCCTGGACACGGAGCGTCGGGAGCTCCGCCGTGGACTGGCTCCCGTGCCGGTGCAGCCTCAGGTCTTCGATCTGTTGGTCTATCTGATTGAGAACCGCGGTCGCGTCGTTAGCAAGGATGACCTCCTCCTCGCGGTCTGGAACGGACGGATCGTGTCCGAATCGACGCTCATCAGCCGCATCAATGCAGCACGCCGCGCAATCGGCGACAACGGCGATCAACAACGCCTGATCCGGACGGTCGCGCGCAAGGGTGTGCGGTTCGTCGGCGAGGTACGGGGGCAATTGGACAGCGTTGCGTCATCGGACCTGGCGCGGGAGACGCCGATTGTCAGCCTCGCGCCGCCAGACCGGCCCTCGATTGCGGTCCTGCCTTTCGTTAACATGTCGAACGATCCCGACCAGGATTTCTTCGCCGACGGAATCACCGAGGACATCACGGCGGCGCTCAGCCGCATCCGTCAGTTCTTCGTGATCGCGCGCAACGCAACACAGCGATACAAGCAAGCGCCGCTAGATTTGCGTGAGATCGCCGCGACGCTCGGTGTGCGCTATGTGGTGGAAGGCAGCGTGCGCAACGCCGAAGGGCGCGTCAGAGTTTCGGCTCAACTCCTCGACGGCCTCAGTGGGAACCATATCTGGACGGAGCGCTTCGACCGCAAGCTGGACGATATATTCGCTGTCCAGGATGAGATCGCCTTGGGGATCGCCGGGCAGATCGAGCCCGAGCTCAGCCGCGCCGAGTATGAGCGGACCAAGGCGACGCCACCGGAGAATCTTGGTGCCTGGGAGCTCTTCCATCGTGGAATGGCGCTGATCGCGAAGCGCACCCGGGAGGGCAACGTCGAAGCCCGCCAGTTGCTCGAAAGATCGTTGAGCCTCGACCCCAACTTCGCACCAGCCCATGCGGCGATCGCCTGGAGCCAGGCAGAGGACCTCTTCTTTTGCTTTGCTGTTCACGATTCAAGGGACATTTTCGACCGGGCACGCCGGGCCGCAACCCTCGATGATCGCGATCCCCTGTCGCATCTTGCGCTCGCCTGGGCGCTGACCTTCATGCGTCAGCCGGATTCCGCGATCGACGCGGTGAAACGGGCGATCGCGCTTAGTCCAAGCTTTGCCCATGCCCATGCGATCCTGGGTCGGCTGCTGATTCAGTCCGGCCGATGTCTTGAGGGCATCGCGGAGGCCGAACAGGCGATCCGTCTGAGCCCCTTCGCGCCAAACGCACGGCAATATCTCAACGTTCTTGCAGTCGGGCATTTCTACCTCGGTGAGTACGCCAAAGCCATCGAGATCGCCCGTCAGGCTATCCAGACTTTTGACACTTGGGTGCCACGGATGCTCATTACGTCGTCGCTAGGTCATCTCGGCGATCGCGCGAACGCCGAGCAGGCGCGCGTCGAACTGGAGAAGCACCACCCTCGATTTTCCATTGCTCAGGCGCGGCGTGACTACGTGGTCTTCGACGAACGATGTCTCGAACGTCTGCTAACCGGTCTGCGCAGGGCCGGCGTACCGGAAAGCTAACGGGCACCGTCCGCCTTGGGGTCATTCGCGTCGATATTGCCAAGTCCGCCTTCTCATCCGCTATCGGCGATTACCCGACATTTCCGACCGAGAGCCGCGTGCTTGTCATTAGGATTGATGGGTCGCAGATCTCGACCAATTGGGACGGCAAGATAAAAGCGACGGTGTCACTCCGTGCCGTCGGGGGTCGTAAGTGTCTGTGTGCACATTGTTTTAGATGGCACTGTGACGGCACCGTGCAAAACGCCCCAGTGCCGCTTCAACGGAAAAAGCGTTTGGAATCAATATCCCGAGCGCCGCCCATCGCAGCGTAGCGGTTTGCCAGCGCGTGCTGGGGACGGTATCGGGCCATGATCGCATGGGAGACCGCTGCCGGACCAACGGTGCGCCGTCAAGGCTCGCGCTGCGCGCGACCGGCTCCGCCGGCTTGCGGCCTTGACTGCGCTCCGCTGGCCCGGCTCTTTGTCGCCATGCGATCATGGCTTGCTGTGCGCGGTTGCGCTAAAGCTGCAGAGGAAGTGCGAGATCGCAGCGCTGTAGCGGGACGTGGCGTAGACTTCGGCCGTTCTGTAGATCGGCCAAGCTTGCCACAGTGGCGCCATGGCTTCCTCCCAAGATTCGCGGAGACAACACGCGCCGCTTGACGATCTCTACGACTACGCGGCGGCGCCCCGTCGTCGTGACCGACGACGGGCGAAGCGCGATTCGATAACTTGGATGGTGGCGGATGACTGGCCGGAGGACGTGCCGGTGACGGATGCAGAGATCGACGTGTTCGAGGCGTGGTTCGGCGAACTATTCGACGATTTGTTTTGAAAGGGTTAAGGGGGCATCACCATGGCTGCAACGGTTCGGGCGGCTCTCTATCTCCGAATCTCGACGGGGCGGCAAGCCGACAACGATCTCTCCATCCCGGATCAGCGCCGCCAGGCGAAAGCCTACTGTGCGTCGCGCGGCTGGGAGATCATCGCTGACTATGTCGAGCCCGGTGCTTCCGCGACCGACGATCGGCGGCCGGAGTTCCAGCGCATGATCGACGCGGCGACCGCCAAGCCATCTGCGTTCGACGTTGTCCTGGTGCACAGCTTCAGCCGCTTCTTCCGCGACCAGTTCCAGCTTGAGTTCTACGTCCGCCAGCTTGCCAAGAATGGCGTGCGGCTAGTGTCGATCACCCAAGAACTCGGCGACGATCCCATGAGCAACATGATCCGCCAGATCATGGCGCTGTTCGACGAATACCAGTCCAAGGAGAACGCCAAGCATACGTTGCGGGCGATGAAGGAGAATGCACGGCAAGGCTTCTGGAACGGTGCGTTGCCGCCGATCGGCTACCGCATCGTGAACGCCGCCGAGCAGCGCGGCCACCGCACCAAGAAGACGCTGGAGATCGACCCCATCCAAGCCGAAACCGTGCGCTGATCTTCCGCCTGGCGCGCGAGGGGAACGGCTCTTCGGGGCCAATGGGCGTCAAATCGATCGCCAAACATCTCAACGAAGCCAGCATCCGAACGCGCGATGGCGGGCGCTGGGACGTCGATGCCGTGCACAAGGTGCTGACGCGAACAACCTATGTCGGCCGCCACCGCTTCAACACCAAGTATTGGAAGACGCGCGAGCGCAAACCGGAGGCTGAGTTGGTCGAAATGGCGGTGCCGCCGATCATCGACATGGCCGAGTTCGAGGCGGTGCAGACGCTGCTCAAGACGCGGAGCCCCGCAATGACAGCGCCACGCATCGTCAGCGGGCCGACCCTCCTTACCGGCATCTTTTGCGCAGCCTGCGGCGGGGCGATGACGCTGAGGACCGGGAAGAGCGGGAGATACAAATATTACACCTGCTCGACCAAGGCCCGGCAGGGCGAGACCGGCTGCAAGGGCCGCACCGTTCCCATGGAAAAGCTCGACAGTGTGGTGGCCGAGCAAATTGAGCAGCGCCTCTTGCAGCCCACACGTCTCGAGGAAGTCCTATCGGCCGTCCTGCATCGTCGGGAAGAGCGCGCCGAGCGCCGAACTGCGCAAGCGTGCGGCCGAGGCGGAAGCCAAGCTCAAGCGGCTGTACGACGCCATCGAAAACGGAATCGCCGACGTCTCCGATCCGCTGCTCAAGGATCGCGTGACCGAGCTGAAGTCCGTCCGCGACCAGGCCCGCGCCGACGCAGAGCGGGCCGAGGGCGCGCTCGATCGAGCCGTACCGAGCATCACACCCCAGACGCTCAAGACCTTCGCCAGCCAGGCCCGCAGGCGGATGCGGACCGAGTCGGGCGGCTACCGCCGTGACCATCTTCGCGCCCTGGCCCAGCGCATCGAGGTGGACGCGAAAGAAGTTCGCATCATGGGATCGAAAAGCGTGCTCCTGCGCACGCTCTTCGCCGGATCGAGCGAAAAATCGGCAGGTTTTGGAGTGCCCAGTTTTGTACCGAAGTGGCGCGCTCGGAGAGATTCGAACTCCCGACCCTCGGAATCGAAATCCGATGCTCTATCCAGCTGAGCTACGAGCGCGTTGGCCAGAGGTCGCTTAGCAGACCTGAGCCGAAACGGCCAGCGGCCGCTGACCGCGTTTTTGGGCGACCTGGCGACAGGTTCGCGTGAAGGGGACGGATCTCACTCGCAGGGATGCCGGCGGTGGTCCTGGCCGATATAGGCGGCCGCGCTCTGATAGCATTTGTTGCTGGAGGGGCCGTCGTAATAGGCAAAGCGGCCGGGCGTCAGGCCGGGGCCGTAATTGTGCAGGTAGCTGATGTGGTAGGGCAGGCCGCGATGGACGTGGTGCCGGTAATGGTGGTGCCGGTGGTGCGGGTAAACGGAGAGGTCGGCCGCGACCGCCGGGGCGACGGCAAAGACGGCAATGGCCGTGGCGGCGAAAAGCTTCAGTCTGGTCATTAGCGGCCTCCTGACATCGCGCTGGAATCGGCATTTTCGGCCGATCCATCATCTATTTAACCCGAAATCGGGCGAAAAGCTGCGGGAAATCAGTCACAGCGCGCCAAATTTCGCCTTTTTGCGCATGCTTAACGGATTGCCAACACAGTCCGGCCAGAGTCTTGCGGTCAGGTCCGGCCTCCGGCCGACCTTCCGCCGATATTCTTTGGGCACTTCGGTTTCGAACATTCGATGCGCATCACGCCCCTTGCCGTGCTGTTTCTCGTCCTGGCCGCCGCGCCTGCGCGGGCCGATTTGCACATCACGCGTGACCATGGCGGCTATGTCGAGGAGTACAAGGCCAAGTACAAGCGCATCCGCGACCGCGGCGAGCGCGTCATCATCGACGGCATCTGCAACTCGGCCTGTACGCTGGTGTTCGGCATCGTGCCGATGAACAAGATCTGCGTCACGCCGCGGGCGAGCCTCGGCTTCCACCTGGCCTATTACGACAAGGCCTTCACCTTCGGCATCAAGGTCACCAGTCTCGAGGGCACCTCGGACCTGATGTCCTACTACCCCAGCTCGGTGAAGGACTGGATCCGCCGCAACGGCGGGCTCACCACCGAGATGAAGAAGATCAAAAACGGGCCCGAACTCTGGAAGATCGTCGATCCCTGCCCGGACGAGTGGTAGGGCGCCCCAGAGCGCCTCAGTCCTTCGGCCTGACCTCGCCATCCGACACCAGCAACACCGACGCCTTGGATTTGGCGAGCACGGCTGCGGCGACGCTGCCGAAATCCAGGCTGTCGCCCCGGATGCGGTCGACACCGATGACGACGAGATCGGCGCCGACAGCCGCGATCTGCTGCAGGATCGCCACTTCGGGCGCCGTGTTGGCGCGCAAGGTCGTGGCCACCCGGACATCGTAGCGCGCGGCGGTCGCCGCGATGTCCTTCAGGATCGCTTCCTCGCGAGCCAGCGACATGCTGGCGCCGGTCCGGCGCGCACCCTTGTCGCGCGTGGTCGAGACATAGATGACCTGTAAGGGCTCCGTGCCGAGCCGCGCCAGCGCGATCGCCACGTCGGCGCCGCGGCGCGAGACATTGCTGCCGGAGACCGGAACCAGGATCCTGCGGGCGTTGGCGGTCGGCTCCTTCCGGTGGACGCCCTTCGCAGCCGCGATCGCGAGCGGACCGTCGAAGCCGGACGTCAGATCGTCGATCCGCTTGTCGAACCCGCCGTCGCCGCTGGCGACTTTGTCCATGCCGACCACGAGCAGGTCGAAACCCTTCTTGGCCTCCTCGGCGATCGCCTCCGCCGCGATCTTCTCCGGCGCGCGGGTGAGGACATCGACATCGCCGCCGCCGTCAGGTTCGGCCTCGGCGCTCGCCTTGGCCGCGTTGATGACCGCTGTCTCCGGGCTTTCCTTCTCGTTGCGCTTCTTCTCCTGCCGCCTGGCGCGCATCCCGACATGCAGCACCGTGATCGGCAGGCCGCGTCCGCCGGCGAGGAGGCCTGCGAGATGCGCCGCGAACTTGGCGTTGATGCTTTCGTCGACCGCGAGCAGCAGCCGCTCGAGATTGGCGACAAAGCCGCGCTGCTCATATTCCTCGCGCTCCAGCCGTTCCTTCTCCTCCTTGCCGAGCGGAAGCCTTGCCAGCGCGTCGCGCAGCGTCGGCGGCATCGCCATCGTGGTCAGGATCGCCATAGTGACGATCATCGAGAACATGGTCTGGCTGAGCACGCCCACCTGGAGTCCGATAGTTGCGATGATCACTTCGGTCGAGCCCCGCGCATTCATGCCGCTCGCCAGCGCATAGGATTCCTGCCGCGTCAGGCCGCCGAGCGCGCCGCCGACAAAGGCGCCGCCGAACTTGCCGATGCTGGCGATCAGCACCAGCGCCGCGGTCAGCAGCAGCAGCGACGGATCCTTCAGCACGGTCAGATCGGCGCTCAGCCCCGCAAGCCCGAAGAAGACCGGCATGAACAGGCTCGAGATCAGTCCGCGCAGCCGCTCGTCGATCTGCCGGGTCAGGATCGGGGATTCCCCAACCAGCACGCCGGCGACGAAGGCGCCGAGCACGGTGTGGACGCCGATCAGATGCGTGATCATCGCCATCACGCTCATCAGCAGCAGGATAACCGTGATCACCGCGGCCGAGCTCGCCAGATTGTCGTTGGCCCAGCGGATCAACCGGAACACCAGCCGCCGGCCGATCGTGAAGCTGACCGCGAGGAAGGCGAGGGTGCCGAACAGCGCCTTCGAGACCGACAGCAGATCGAGACTGCCGCGCGAGGCCAGGCTGAAGATGATGGCGATGATGATCCAGCCGATCGTGTCGTCGATGATCGCGGAGGCGACGATGATCTGGCCGACATTGCGCCGCATGAAGTTCATCTCGCGCACCACGACGGCGACGATCTTCACCGATGAGATCGAGAGCGCCGTGCCGAGGAACAGCGAGGCGATCAGCCGTGCCTCGGGATGCGGCAGCAGGCTCTGCGGCAGCACCTGGCCGAGCGCAAAGCCGCAGACGAACGGCACCGCGATGCCCGCGATCGAGATCGTCATCGCGGCGCGGCCGACCTTGCGCACCAGCTTGAGGTCGGTCTCCATTCCGGTCAGCAGCAACAAGAGCAGGATACCGAACTGTGCGACGCCGTCGATCAGCGCCTTTTGCTCGCCGGATGACGGAAAGATCGCAGCCTGCGCCGACGGCCACACCCAGCCCAACAGGGACGGGCCGAGCAGCAGGCCGCCCAGCAGCTCGCCGATGACGGAGGGCTGGCCGATCCGCTGCATCAATTCGCCGAGGCCGCGCCCGACCGCGATCAGCAGCGCGACCTGAACCAGGAAAGTGAATTCCGACGCGCGGCTCGCCTGACCGCCCTCGGCGTCGGCGGCCGTCACCGTCGCAAGCAGAACGACGACCGCCCAGATCGTCGGTTGAAGCCGCCCCCTGCGGATCAGCATTGCGTCTCCGATTGCCTGATTAGCGTTCCGCGGGCCGCTCGACCCGCACCTCAAGCCTCTGGCCAGAACCATCAACGCACAGGTTCCAAAAGCGATCCGTACAGTCGCCACGGGGCCTGCCGCTTGGAACCGAGCCCAGGCCAATCCGTTTTGTCTTCATGATGTCAGATGACCCAATGCCAATGGGCTAGGCCGGCGTTCCGCGTGCGGCCATGCCCGCACGAATGGAGTGCTGAGATGTCGACACGAACCAATCTTTCGAAAGCAGAACTTGCGCGCAGCGCCGCCGGTGCCGCTTCGGCCCTGGTGCTGTGCGGGTTGGTCTTGTTCGCTGTCGCCCATCATCTGAGTGGCGGGTAGAGGCGCATCCATGGAAGGCAGGGCGGAAGCGAACACGGAAGGCGACGACGCGCGGATCGCGCGAGCCTCGCGGGCGATCCGCGCAATGTCCGACGAGCTCAAGGCCGATCTGGATGGGGCGGCTTGCGGCACCAACCGGTCGCAGCCGGACCCGCTGCGGCGGCTGCGCGACGTTGCGCGCACGGCGCCGGTTCAGGCGCTAGGCATCGCCTTCCTACTTGGAGTGATCGTCGCGCGCCGCTGACTGACAGTGCCTCGTGTTGCGGGTCCAGCCGGTGAACCCACGCCCGGCGCTCGGCCCACGATCCGGAACGCCACGCGTCTCATAGCCTCAATGTGTGCGGCCTGCCGTTTCCGCTTGTCGGCATGGTGGATTTGTCGCCTCTCGGGAGGGCTGCCTCCCGTCTATCTCTTGTCGGCAGGCGGGGGATCCTCACTGTCCTCGTCATCGTTCGCCGGTGCCGAACGCACGATCTCGAATCTGGAGCGGCTGAAGCGGCCCAGGCTGCCCAGCTCGTAATAGTCATCTCGCTCGTGGACTTTGGTCACCTCATAGATATGTCCCACGGTGAGCGTGTTTCGCTGCAACGTGTTGTCGATGCAGCGAACACGGAAGATCTTGCCAGTGTCGACCATGCCGTCATCCTCGGTTATTGGCTGGCTTTGATCGCTCGCGCGGCACGGTCTCCCGCGAGCCATCGCTGAACCCGTTGCGATCGCAGGGATCACGAATTCCGTTTCGGCGGATCAATCAGCTCGCCGTCGCCTGACACGAACCTCATTTGATAGCCGGCCGGAAGCACCTGACCGGCTGCATCGTCCGCGACCGGGACATCAAGGACGAGCCCGGATATCAACGCATGTTCCCAGGCTTCCTTTTCGGTCGGAAAGGCCTGGTCGATTTGGCGATCGCGATCGAACAGTGCGTAGGGCATCCTGTTTCTTCCCGAGCATGAACACCGATCAAAGGAGGTGTCGCAGGTCCCATGCAACATCACGAAAACGCTTGTCGCGTGGAGGCGTTCCAACGCCCGCGGCTGACATCGATATCCTGTCGCGCTCTCTGCTCGTATCGGGTTTGCACGATCGCGCCGCGTTCAGGCGCGATCGTCTCTAGGGCGCGGCGTGCAGGTTTTTCGTCAGCCGGAGAAGGGTGGGCCGATAGGGCGGGTGAGGGTCGTCGTCATCGGGGATGGCGCAATAGCCGAGCTCTTGCTGGATGCGCTGGATCTCGATGACGCGATCGTTCAACCGCTGCAAATGCTCGAGCGACCTAGCCCTCCAGTAGCGGAAGGTATCATGCGAGGTGGGCACGAAGGCCGTGCCGAACAGCGTCGGATCGGGAACGACGGTTCGCCCGAGCAGGAGAAATCTGTCGGAACCTACGATGACGAGCGTGGCATAGCGGCGGCTTCCGCCTACCCTGATTCCGTCGAGGGACAATTCGCAGAGCTTGCTGAAATACGGCTCCTCTTGCCACCGGTCGGGACAATCGAGATCGACCTGCACGTTGAGTGCGTCCAAGCCGAAATGCGGCACAATGCCTGATTTTTCGGGAAACCAGTCGTCATCGAGATGACCCTGCAGCCAGGCACAACTGAACGACCGGCACTGCCGGGGACGCTGTGCATAGATATCGCATCCTCCGCCGGCCATGATGTGCTTGCAGGACTGGTTGACCGGTTTGCCGATATCGGTCACTTCAAGCACCTTGCAGCAGAGGGTGCAGGACCCGCACTCCCGGACGGTCGGTGTCACCGGTATGCCGAGGGCCCAGCAGCCCTGACTCTCGCGGAAGACCAGGTTCTGCTTCTCCAGTGCGTTCAACGCACGCTCGACCTTAAGCCGGGATAATCCGGTCGCGTCGACAATACCCTTCGTCGTCGCCGCGCCACTCTCGATCGCACGCACGACGACCAACGTCACTTGATCCATTCTTCTTGCCGGCTGTCTGTTGTGCCTGGTTTGTTGGGCGCCAACATCAGCGGCGATCAATCGCCGATATGCTGGCATCCGACTCGTCGCGGCCGAGGGCCGCGCGATTACATCATAGACTATCCGCGAGAGCAGGACGCCGCACCGCCTAAACCTGCATGGCTTCCTTGAAGACAAATCGTCGTGAATGGCACGAGTCAGCTACTCCGGAGGCTTCCAACTTCGGAATCTCTGCGCAATGCGAGCGGCTTACCGCTCCCGGAATGCCCGTGTCATGCTGTCTTCAAGCGGCTTTGCGATGTACTGAAGGAAAGTCCGCTCCGTGGTCTTGATGAAGACCTCTGCCGGCATTCCGGGCGTCGGGCGGAAATTCGGCAGCTTCGCAGCTTCTGCCGCATTCAAGCGGACCCTCACGACGTAGACGTCCGTAGGACCCACTTGCATGGACTTGTGCTCATCCGGCAGGGAATCCGCCGAAAGATAGATGACATCGCCGCTGATCATCGGTGTGACGCGCTGGCTGAGCGCGGTGAGCCGTACCATCGCATGCTGACCCCGCCTCACGCTATCGATATCCTGCGGCCTCACGCGCGCCTCGATGATGAGTTCAGCGTTGAGCGGCAGGATCTCCATGATCGGCTTGCCAGGTTCCACGACTCCTCCTTCGGTGTGATACCGCATCTTGACCACGATACCTTCAACCGGAGCTACTATGTTCACTCGATCGAGCACCGCCTGGGCACTAAGAACCCGCTCGTTGACGTCTGCAAGCTCGCCACGGACGTCGCGCAACTGATCGACCGCCTTCTTCACCGCGTCCCTTCGTAATCCGGTGATTTGCTCCTGGGAACGGGCGATGCGTTCCTTGGCGTCACCAATGTCGGCCATGATTCGCCCAACTTCACCTTCGAGGTTCACTTTGGTCCGTTGCAACAGCAGGAGATCCGGCTTCTTCACCAGACCGGATTGGAGAAGATACTGTTTCGTGTCGATATCCTCATCGAGCAGGTGCATCTGACGCTTGACACTGTCGAGTTGCACTTTCGAACCTTCGATGCGCTCTTCGATCGCCTTGATGCTCGCCTCGACTGCGGCGATATCGCTCTTCAGATTGTTGCGGCGGGCAACAAGCGTCATGCGTTGAGTATTCAGAATCTCCAGGATTTCCGGATCGCTCGCCTTTTCAGTCAAGTCGTGTGGAAAGCTGACCGCGTCCTGCTCGTGGATTTCGGCCTGCAAGCGAGTGTCCTCTGCAATGAGGCGGCTCTGTCGGATCTGCAGCCGTCGCAGTTCAGCCTTAGGCGTTGTGGGATCCAGCTCCATCAATGTCTGGCCGGCCTGGACAACGTTTCCTTCCCGCACGGCAATCTTCCGGATGACGCCTCCCTCGAGATGTTGGATCGTCTTGTTTTCACCTGTCGCGACGAACACGCCTGAGGCAACCACCGCACCGGCGATCGGGGCCGTGGTGCCCCACACGCCAAAGCCCATGACGGTGGACGCGATGATCAGGATCCCGCCGAGCGTGGCTGCCTTCGTAGAGCGCGGAAGATCCGCATCCCAGGATGGCCGTTCCTGGACCCGTTTTCGCCTGACTGCCTCAATGAGGAACTTCATGGATAAGCCCCTGGATACACTGTACGCGCTTCACGCATCGAGGATCGGCGCGCCGCCCGGAGATGGCCCGCCGCCGCTCGGCGGCTTGCGGCCGGAAAGGAGATGGATCATTTCATCTCGCGCTCCGAACGCCTGCACTGATCCATTCTGCAGGATCATGATCCTGTCGACGCTCTGCAGCAGCGCGGGGCGCTGCGTGACCGCCACGATGGTCGTGCCTTTTTGCTTGGCCCGCATCAGCGCCTTGGCCAGCGCCAGTTCTCCACTTGTATCGAGATTGGCATTCGGTTCGTCCAGCACGACGAGGCGTGGGCTACCGTAGAACGCGCGAGCCAGTCCGATCCGCTGCCGCTGGCCTCCCGACAGGGGGCTGCCATCCATGCCGATGACGGTCTCGTATCCTTGAGGAAACTCAGCAATCATCTCGTGCACATCAGCGGTTTCCGCAGCATCGAAAATGTCCGCGTCGCGTGCATCCTCCCGCATGCGCGCGATATTGGCTTTGATAGACGCAGGAAAGAGCTGAACGTCCTGCGGCAGGTAGCCGACGCATTCCCCGAACTGGCGAGGATCCCAGTTACGCAGATCCATCAGGTCGAGCCTTACGTTGCCGGCGGTGGGGATGATGGAGCCGACGAGCATCCTAGCGAGCATGGTCTTGCCGGTGCCGGACGGACCGACAATCGCGAGGGATTCGCCGGGATCGAGCTGAAAGCTCACGCCGTTCAGGATCACCTTCTTCGTGGGCGGCGGGACGTAGAGAATGCGCTCGACGCTGAGACGCCCTTCCGGCCTCGGCAACCGCAGCCGACGCAGGTTGAGCGGGGTATTTTGCAGAAGCGTCTTGATGCGCTGATAGGCGGACCGCGCGTGAACGTAGCTCCGCCATCCCTCGATCGTGCCTTCAAGCGGAGCAAGCGCGCGGCTGGACACAATGGAGGCGGCAATGATCATGCCACCGGTGAGGTGCGCCTCGAGCGCGAGGACCGCACCCCAGCCGAGGATCGAGATCTGCGTCCCCAACCTCAGGAATTTGGAGAGGCCGGTCATGAGGATGTTGCGATCCTGAGCGATCACCTGCGCTTTGAGGGACTCTACCGTCTCTTGGCCCCACACTCGAACGCCCTCGGGAATCATGCCCATGGCGTTTATGACCTGCGCGTTGCGCGCCATGGCTTCGGCCTGAAGGTTGGCGCGGGTTACGAAGGCACTCGCTCGGGTAAACGGATCGGCGGTGACGTGCTGGTTCAGCAAGGCGAGCCCGGTCAGGCCAAGACCAGCTACGGTGACGATCAATCCAAGCTGCGGGTGAATGAGGAACACCACGATCAAATAGATGGGCGCAATCGGCGCATCGAACATTGTCAGCAAGACCGGTCCGGTCATGAAGGACCGAAGCTGCTGCAGGTCGGCAAGTGTCTGGAATTCGCGGCTTGAGCCACTCTGTGCCGCCTTCGCCGCCGCACTGAGCACAGGACCGCCAAGCCGCGCCTCGGTATCAACGGCAACGCGCATGAGAATGAAACGACGCATCATGTCCATGAGCACATGTGCTGCGATCGCAAATATAACGATTGTCGTGAGCATGATCAGGGTGTCGATGCTCCGGCTCGTCAGAACGCGATCGGACATGTTGAAAAGATAGATTGGAATCGACAGCGCCAGCAGGTTGACGACAAATGAGAAGATTCCAATCGTCAGAAAATTTCGCTTGATCGACGCGAGTCCCTTGGAAAGAGTTTCCCGGTATTCGTCGCCTCCCGTGGCCTTCTGCAATGGCGACGATCCGCCGCCACCGCCTCCGCCGCTCCTCGTTCCGCCGCCGTTCGATCCGCCTGAATTTGATACTTTGCGTTCTTCCCCCGCAGCATTGACCGCCACGCCCGATTCTCCCCCCTTCGCCAGCGGAGGACTCGCCTGCGGGTCTTTCGAGTGTACCTGCGGATGCCTTGTCTCGGCCAGCTGACTGACTGCCGGGCCGGAAGCCGCTATGTCTGCACGGTTTGAGGTCCGGACCTCACCCAGTTCGTCAGGAGCGGCGACAGCATCATGGCGGGCGGCTCTCGGATCGAACCTCAAGACGTTGGGCGCTCGCGCGTTCTCGCCGGTCCGCGCGGTGTCCGATGAACTTCCTATGCCCCATTTGTCCATCACACGGCCCTTCCGCCTGCGCTCATTTGCTAGTGCATCATGTGTGACATCGGATCATCGTGAGTTACCGTGGTCGTCACGTGAACGACGGGATGCGGAGTCGGATCCACGATTTTCGTGTCGTTGAGGAATGCGACGATCTCCGGAGCAAGCGCTTGAGGATCGTTCCAGTGACCACCGTTTCCACCGGAGCTTGCGCCCTGGGGGAGCATGTTGGCCTGGATCAGCACGGAGTCGGAGTAGACATGCCCACCCACAAAGGTTTGATCGGGCTCCGCGCAGACGATCGACGCCAGGTTGAGCGTCAGATCGTGACCTGCGATGACCGACTGCTCCGCTGGGCCATCGCCTATGAGTGGATTTCCTGGCGTGGGCGACGACATGTCCTGCAGAACGTAGTTGCTGTTCTGTAGAAGGTTGGTTTGCCAGATTGCGTTGACATCGTAATAATCACCAGTCACGTACAAGACGTGAAGCGTTCCGCCGTAACCGTGAATCAGAGATGCCAGCGATGGATCCATGCCGGTCTGGCCATTTTCGATCTCGTTGACGATCTGCTGAAGGCCGCCATTGAGCGGATTGAAATCCTGACCTCCGTATGCGTCGATCGTCGCCGCATTGATGAGCTGGTTTCCTCCGAGGCTGATCGACTGCCCACCCAGTCCGCCGGCGCCACCCGCGCTATGCACGGAGTGGATGATGTCGTTATTCACCAGGATATTGTACTGATAGATCATGTTGGCGGAGTGGTACGATCCGCCCACGATGATCATGTCGTACTTGAAGTCACCATTCGTGAGCTGAGCCAGATTCATCAGCTGGTTCTCGCCAGCCACAGCGTCGTAGTGCGTATCCGAGCTCTTCTGCTCGACGACATCGTTGTTGGAGAGGTAGTTGATCTGCGTCAGCGTGTGGACCTGGTAGTAATTTCCATGGACGACATCGATGTCCCACGTGGCGCTCGGCGCTCCTGGAGATCCGGCATAAACTGATGCGTGCTGGACAAACCCGGCCGCATTCGTCGTCTCGTCAGGCGTGAAATTGACGGAGCTGGGTGCTCCCGAGCTCCCGCTCGTTTCGACATGATCGTTGTTTGCACAGGCGTTGACCTGGAAGATCGCATTCGTGGTGTACTGGTTTCCCAGCACGATCATTGTCTTGCAGGCGCTTCCCATATCAACGATCTGCGCGGCATTGGTCAGGTGATTGTCGCCGACATCGGCCCATTGTCCGAGGCTATGGCCGGTGTCCGCGGGCTTGTTGTCGAAAGGCGATGACAGATTCTGATGAAGCGCATCCGGCTCCGTTGCGTCGGGCTGCCCGTTCAATTGGTACCCGTCCTTCACGGACGGGGGATTGCCTGAACCACCATGGCTGTTGTTCCAGTCTTGGTCGATCGCGCCGAGTGACGAAACGATCGCGGACGTGTCGTGCGGAAGCTTCCAGGACTCCGGAACGGCATCACTGACTTGGTGGATCATCGTACCAAGCAGTTGATCCGAAACCTGGATGAGGTGGTTCATGATCGGGGGATAGGTGGTTCCGATCAGGGCGCTGTCGTCATTGAAAAGCGCGTTGACCTGATGGATCTCGATCTCGCTTTGCTCGCCACCGGCGTGATACACAACCTTGACTTCGAAGCTGGCACCGCCACCACCGCCGCCTCCACCACCGCCGAAGAATGGCGGCGACGGCGGGAGGGGCCGATCCGGTTCGTCGGGGACGTCGCCGTGAGGCCAGCTCATTTTTGGCAGATGTGACTGCGGCGCACGGTGGAATTGGTCGATATCGTCCGGCAGGTTTCCTGGAGGTGCCACGGCGGCCGTCTGAAGATCGTCGAAGCTCAGTGGGTCACTATTCTGGGGCGGGCGTGGCGGATCGTCCGCGTCGGCGGCGCGCGCGCCGGGACCCCCGTCAAGTTGCGGGCGATCGCGCGCGATGTCATCGAAGAGATGAAGGTAACCGGCAAAATAAGAGATTGCTTCCGTCAAGCCGCCCGGAATCATTGTCGATCTCCACTCACAGATCGAGTCTCTGCGAGCTCAAGCGTCGCAATATGAATTGCTGCCAAAATGGAGCGGCCCGCGCGGGTCGAATCCGCGCGGGCCGAGGAGATGATCAATGATGCAGGCCTGTGTCGTGCGAGTCGTGCAGGTCGGACCCTGCCACTTGCATCGTCAGGCTGTTGAACTGGATGTTGGCGCCCAGCGTGATCGTCTGTGTGAAGGCAGACTGCGTCAGGGCGGCGTCGGCATGAGAGGTGATGCCGCTGGCAGACGTGCCGGCGACGTCGCCGACATGGCTGTGGTCGAGATTGGAATCGCCGCCAAGAGCCTTGGCATCCATGCTGAACCCGTCGCCGTGCTCGGTCTCGGCACCGGTGAAGGTGACATTGGCGTTGTCAACCTGCCCATTGTTCACCAGGTTGTTCACCTGATCGATGTTGAACTGGTTGCCGTCACCGTTCAGCGTCTGGTTCACGACCTGCGGCATGATCAGCGAATCGCTGAAGTTGCCCATGTCGTGCATATCGATCACCGGCGAGCTCAAGCCGGTTGCATGCAGATCGAGGTCGACCTTGACGTTGACGTCGACGTTGGAATCGACATGGTTCTCGACGTTGTTATTGACCGCGTTGTCGACCTTGTTGTGGACGTCGTTGTCGTTGTGGTCGAAGTTGCCGTTGGCATTCAGGTTACCGTTGCCGTTCCAGTTGCCGTTGCCATTCCAGTTGCCATTCGCGTTGTCGTTGTCGCTGGAATTGTCGCTGGAATTGTAAAGCGCCTGCGAGGCGGTCTGCGTCTCGTGCTGGCCCTGACCTTGACCTTGGCCCTGACCTTGACCCTGGCCCTGCAGATTCAACTGGCCCTGACCCTGACCCTGCAAGTTCAGCTGGCCCTGAGCTTGACCCTGAAGCTGGCCCTGTTTCTTGGACATGAGATACTCCTGTTTGGGTTTGGAGTATCGTCAACGTTTGCGGCCGCTGATCTTCTGCGTCTGCGACCCCTCACGTCTTTCGATACTGCTTTGCGTTGAGCCGGTTCTCCCGACTACGGACATCGCCTGATGTCCGCACAGGCAGCATCGTCGAAGACCTGGAGGTCTTCAAATGCCTTTCCGGAGTAGTGGGCGTGGTCCGAGGGGTGGAGTTCTTCTCCGAAGGAGGTAAGCTTCGACGGGGAGGCTACTACCTTTGAGGTATCGCTCATGCCGTCATTGCTGCAGGTGAGCCTCGAGCTTCGGCAGAAATTCCCAGACATCTCGGTTGATGCGGATCATCGCGCGGACCGTCTCAGAGAGCTCCTTCAGACGAGCCTCATCGACCGGCCGCGTTTCTCCAAACGCGAGGCTTGCGCGTGTCTGAATCACGCGCATGGACTGTGTCTTGACGATTTCGCCGCTCTCGTCGACCGCATACATGCAATGCGTGAGCTCGTTACGAACTTGCGTCGTATCGTTGAAGCGGTCGATAAGCTTGTTCAACTCTCTACCAAGAGCTTGATCTCTAATCTTGATCTTGGCCAGCCGTTGAATCAAATCGAGACGGGCGCGCGTCGTGTTCAATGTGGCGAACACTAACGCAGCCGACGCTTCATCCGTGCTGAGCAGGAGCATCAGGACGTAAATGAACAGGCTCTCATTGTTCGACCAATTGAAGATGAGATTGCCAATGAGCGCGAGGACCGTCGTTCTATGGCCGGCTGACTCCGGCGCGGTCGCCTCAAGCGCGCTGAAATCCGGTTTGGGAGGTAGCTTGCTCGCAGTCATTGACCTGGACCCCGCGTGACGTCCCGACGACTCGCAATCCCTTGCCAAGTCGACTAACGTTGGCATCCTAGCGCAGTTTGACTCCACCGTGCTACGCTCGTTTGCTAGCGCTGATGGCCCGATGGCAACGCCGGAAGCCAGAATGCTGAGGTGGCTTTTTACAATGATCGACGTGCTCCGTGTGCGCAATGCCGCGGTCACGACGATCCGGCCATTGGTTGAAGCAAGCAGAGGCCGTCTCGACGGCATTCCCGACTCGGTTTGGCTTGAACCTTATATGATCGGGCTCTTGGGCATGCTGATCACCTTGGCGGCGGAGCGGCAGACGCGCCCCATCGAGGGGGCCGCGATGCGCCAGATTCAGACGGAAGCCTGGCGCAAGATTACCGGGCTCGACTATCGAATAGGCGAAGAGATCATGCTGCTCAGTGCGACTCATGACGAGCAGTTCCTCGCAGGGTGCATGGATGCTGCGAGTATAGCGTCCGAGCTATACGGCGATGAAGCGGCCGCTCCGCCCGGCTGGGATGCCCCTAATCTGCTGGGCTCGTCGCTCTTTGCCGATCCAGCCGCAGCTCATCAGGTCCGGGACATCGTCCGATGGCGCGAGACATTCGATTCCTACATCGTGCGTCGCCAGTAGATCGGGGCGGCTCGGCGTCTTCGCGCAGTTCCCTACCGATTTGGAGCAGCTCGTTCGCCAGTATGGCGATTTCTGTCCGGTTCCTGGCATGGAGCTTTCGCATGATTTGGCGCGGGTCCCACGCTCATTGCCAGGTGAAGGTTGGAAATTCGAACCGGGGCCGTTTGGCGGGCTGGTATGCCGATGATCAGTGCCGGCTGTGCTCAGAGCGGAGGGGAGCGGGCGGCGCCGGACCCGACGGGCGCTTCTCAACTTCGCTTCGCGTCCAGGCTAACTCGCTGCTGGTTGGTTACTACCGGCGCCGAAATGCCTATAAGAATCGAAAGCAGGAGCGGAGGAAGGAGAAGCATATGTCCATGCAACATCCATGTCTCCAGCGAGCCCCAAATTGCATATGTGGCAACGACCGTAAGAACCTCAGCGAGGATGACGCTCTGTTGCCATCAGAAGCTTAATGAGTTTGTAATGAGTTTGCCTATTGGCCCATAGCGTCCACCTCGACGCTTGCTTTGGCGCCTGCTTCTAGGGGGACCGGACGTCCCCACGGCATGATCCAGTTGACGCAAATGCCCCTTAGGCGACCCGATCGCGCCCTGGGCTGTGAAGCGTTCAACTTAGATCGCAGTTCGCCCTTCGCGTGAAGGCGGCCAACTTCGAGAACATCAAGCATCGGCACCGTCGGATACTGATAGCGACGTCGAGCTGCGGGATAACCTCAATCAAGTCGCTATGGCGCTGCATCTCGCCGGTCAGAACGGCGAGGCGGTAAAATTGAACGGCTGCGTCACATCATAGGCCGCCTTTGTGATGGGCAAAGCGTAGTTGATGGCGAGCGCCCCGAAGGGCGAGGCCCAGGTCAGGCCGACGCCGACGGACGAACGCAGGATGTTGCTGTTGGCCACATTAACCGTCTGGCCTCCGAAGGTTGTGGGTCCCGTGTAACGAAACACGCTTCCGGCATCGACGAAGGCCGAGCCCTTCAAACCGTATTCGTTGGGCAGGCCGGGAATCCCGCTCTGCAGTTCGGCCGTGGTTGCCCAATACAGGCTGCCGCCGACATTGTCCATCGTGCTGCCGCTGGTCAGGTCGCGCGGGCCGAAGCCGTTGGGCGCGAAGCCGCGCACCATGCCGGGGCCGCCGAAGAAGCTGTTGATCAGCGGCGCCTGTTGACCGCCCCAGCCGGTGATATAGCCGCCTTGCGCGCGAACCAGGCCGACCAGGTCGCCGCCGAGAGATTGGTAGTGGCGCACATCCCCCGTCGTCCGAAGGAAACGGACGTCGCCGCCGAGGCCGGCGAGGTCCTGCCTGAGTTGCGAGTTGACGCCGCTGGTCGGGCTCTTGGTGTTGTCGAGGGTGCTGTAGGTGGTCGTGCTGCCGATACCCGATACCAAGGCAGGCCCGGCCGCAGCGGCCTGCTGGATCGGTAGCGACACTGTCGTGCCTGACGAAGTCGGTGCGAGCGTGACACTCTGGTTGGACATCGAATAGCGCCACTGCACGCTGGTCTCTTCCGCCATCGGCGTCGCGAGCGTGAAATTGGCGCCATAGGTATCGGTCCCGTAGGACTGATAAGTGCTGGCAAAGGTCTGCCTGCCGAACAGCTCGGCGCCCGCCGTGGCGCGGCTGTCGAAGATATCCGGTTCGGACACCGAAAGATCGACACCGCGCGAATACTGGCCGTAGCCGACGCGCGCCTGCACCGCTGCGCCAGTGCCAAGAAAATTGCGATCGCCCAGCTTGACCTCGCCGAGCCATCCGTCGGTCGTTGAGTATCCGCCGGACACGAAGAAATCGCCGGTCGGCTGGTCGACGGTTTCGACGTCGAGCACCACGCGATCGTTTGCCGAGCCCGGCCGGGTCGTGATCTTGACGTCCTTGAAATAGTTCAGGCTCTTCAATCGCCGTTCGGCGCGATCGACCAGCGTTTGGTTGTACGCATCACCTTCCGCGAGATCGAATTCGCGGCGGATCACATAGTCGCGCGTCCTTGTGTTGCCGTGGATCGCGATCCGCTCGATGTAGCTGCGCGGTCCCTCCTTGATCACGAAGGTCACGTCGATCCGCCGCGCCTCCGCGTTGCGATTTGTGCGAAGGGTTACGTGTGCAAAGGGAAAGCCAAGCTTTTCCATCTCTAACGCCAGCGCCTCGGAGCTCTTGTCGAGGAGGCTATTGTCGAAGGGCACGCCCGAACGTGCCGAAATCCGGGCACGCAGCTGCTCGGGATCAATCCCGGACACGTGCGACTCGAGACCGATGCTGCCGAGTCGATAGGGCTCGCCTTCGTCGATGACGAAAGTCACCGCAAAACCCTGGCTGGCCGAATCATATTCGGCGCGCGCGTCGGTGACGCCGGCGTCGGCATAGCCATGGTTGCGGTAATAGCGCCGAAGCTGCGCGCGGTCCTGCGCAACCCGGTCGGGGTCGTAGATGTCCGTATGGGTGAGGAAGCTCAGCACATTCGTCGCGGACGTGTTGATGACGGCGGCCAACTGACGCCGGCTGAACGCGTGATTGCCGACGAAATTGATCTGCCGTACCGTCGCTTTCTTGCCCTCGGTGATGGTAAAGACGAGATCGACGGTGTCGTTGCCGCGCTCGATCGTCTCCGGCACCACTTGGACCTCCTCGCGGCCAATGTGCCGATAAACCTCCATGACGCGGCCGACATCGGCCTGCACCGTGGCGCGTTGGAATGGAACACCAGGCTTCGATTGGACAGCGGCGGCAAGATCTTGATCCTTGATTTTTTTGTTGCCCTCGAACGCAACGCGGCCAAGCAGCCTAGCTTCGGTCAGACGCACGACGATGCCATCGCCGGCGCGATCAATCCTGACCTGGTCGAACAGTCCCGTACCGATCAGCCCTTTCAACGCGGCGTCGAGTGCGGCCGCGTCGTAGTGGCCGTCGGCCGCGGGATGGAAATAGGAACGCACCGTTGCGCTCTCGACGCGCCGGTTGCCCTCTACGGTGATCCTGGTCGCGGGATCGGCAGCCAGCGCCCGCGAGACAGACAGCGCGAGCACGACGACAAGCAGCGCCGCCGCACTGCACCGCCGGTCTCGCCGATTGGATATCCCCGTCACTTCTGCCTGATATCTCACGGGCGACATCGAATTTCCGGCGCCGGGCAAAAGAATGTCAGAGGCGAGGCCAGTTGCAGGCCAAAGGTGAACGCTGCCACAATTTCGACGCGCCCCCGACCTGCCGTCCTAAGATTCGTCGTATGGCCGCTTCAAATGCCGCTTAGCCAAAGGGCTGGAAGCTCTCGCGATGCACGCCGTCGCGAGCGCGAAGGAGCATCACATGCGTTATGCAGCTCTCATCTTCACACTGGTTGCTCTGATTGGTCCGGCTCCCGCCGCAGTCGCTTCCCAGATCGATCCGCGCGCCTCGCTCGGTGTGGTGCAACAGTGGATCTACAACTATCGCGCCAAGCCGGACTATGCGCACGTGCCGGCCGCTGTTCGCGTCCTCTTTCATTCGCAGACGTTCAAAGAGCCCGAAAACGCGGGGATCTATCTCGGCTTCATCGCCGGGGCGATCGGGTCGAATCCGCCGAAAGCCGAGCAGCTGGTGAACAGCTTGATCCCCGTGCCGCCGGAAGACGAGTGGGTCATCGTTCGCGCCATTGCCTATTCGGGGCTGCCTGACTGGCGCAACCTGCTACGGCGGATCGCGCCGAAAATGCCGGAACGGCGGGTCATGATCGACAGCTATCTCAACGGTACGCTACCGACGCTGGCGGAAATTCCCCTGGAAGAGTCGAAGCCGGGCATGCTCGACAAGCTACGCAGCGCCTTCAGCCGCAATCCGTTCAAGAAGGAAGACAAGAAGCTTGACACCAAATTGACCTTCGCGACGAGCCAGGATCTGCTGGATACGCTCTGGGGCTACTATTTCGCGACGGGCTCTCACGTGCCGATCATGAGAATCGTTCAAATGCTGCCGTGGTCGAAAAGCCGCGACACCATCGACAAGCTGACGGTGGGCAGCATGGCGCGCTACACCCTTGCAAGCTATGCCGTGCGCGACAACGCCTTGCGCGAATTCCTGCGTGGCGAGCTGGCGCAGCAACCTGAAGCGATGAAGGGTCCGCTGACCGAGGTCATTCGGGCCGCCGACACCGTTCAGCTCAGCGCCTTGCGACGCGATGCCGTCGCAGCAGTCGAGGAACTAAAGACGAAGGGATCGGATGCCCGCCGCAACCTCGATTTCTGGGGACAGGTTGGGGTGGGCGCGCTTGCCCTCGGCTGTGTGTCCGCTGCTGCGCTCGGACAAGTCGCTGTCGGCGTTCCCTGCGTGATCGGCGGTGCCACGTCGCAAGGGTTGTTGTCGTTCTGGGAGAAGCAGCAGTAGCGCCGTCTCGTCTGGCCAGCGAACTCGGCGGCATCGATCGAGGGCCGTAGGCGGTAGCCCGCCGCCTTAAGGCGGCGGCAGACGTAGGGACATCTTCCCGTCTGCAGCTACCTCGCCGTGCCGGTCAAGTCCCGCTGCGACGCTCCATGCGAATGTCAGCATCTGGCCCCATAGCTGAAGGCCGCTTCAATCGTCGGCACGTCGGCTCGTCGGGGCAGAGCGGACATCGCTGAGCTCGGAATCATCGGCGGCTTGGCGCGAATTCCAAAACGGTCGCGACGAACGGCGGACAGGAGTCCCAGCTATCAGTCTCACGCTCATTGCCAAGTGCAGGTTGGAAATTCGAACCGGGGCCGTTTAGCGGGCCGGTATGCCGATGATCGGTGCCGGCTGAGCTCAGAGCGGAGGAGCGGGGCCGCGCCGGACCCGACGGGCAACTCAATTTCTCAATATTCGCTTCACGCATCCTGGCAAATGTCCAGCCCTCGGGCGAGAAATATTTCTGTTTTCCAGAAATGACGTTTAGTCTATGATGCGCCCGTCTCACCCGCCTGAGGGGCGCTTCGCGATCGTCACGAGTGTTGGGTTGGGATGCGGTGGACGCCGATGTCACGGCTGACGAGCGTGGCTGATGGCGGACGGTGAAGTCGTGCAGGCCTGACGCCCTAGCATTACAGTTGTAATTTTTGCTTGAGATGCGCTTTGCGCGCGTTGGCTTGATGAGCCCTGCGCCAGGATGACCATGCGAGGATGTGGGCATGCGGGATGCGCCGCTGGGCGAGCTTCATGGCGATGCGGCGGATTTCCTGGATCGACCAGCGGATCAAGAACGATGCTTCGGTCGGGGCCGCGGTCGCGTTTTTTTAAGCAATGCTCCGGTGTTGGCCCGATGACGGATGACGGCCATCGTGGCGAAGGCAAGCATGACCAGTGAGACATGGCGATGCCAGCCATGCCAGGAGCGGGTTTCGTTGTGATCAAGACCGAGCTCGTTCTTGGCGGTTTCGAAGCTGTCTTCGATGGCCCAGCGATGGCCTTCCACGGATACCAGCTTCTGCATGGACGTGCCCTTGGGGCACCATGTGGAGAAGAAGGCTAAGCTGTTGTCGGCAATATTGCGGCGGATCAGAAGACCTCGGGTCCATTCCCCGGCAAGGTCGTCGTTGTATTCGCCGGCGTCGAGATCGGCCAGCTCAAGATAGGCCCAGTCGTGCCAGCGCGGACCTTTGGTTCCTTCGCCGGACGGCAGGCGGCGCCAGGCCTTCTTGGGAAGGCTCTGCGCGATCGTAGAGGCAGTGCCGGCGACAGGCTGCTGCTTGCCCCAGGAATAGAACACGTGATTGGAAGCAACCCCCAGAACATAGCCTTTGCCCGCCTTGCGCAGCAGGGTTTCGATCGCTCCCGTGCCATACACGCTGTCCGCTGCTACGAACGAGAACGGCACCTTTGCGGCGATCGCGCGAGCGATCATTTGATGCGCGATCCGGGGCTTCGTCGCAAAGCTCACATCGCTCGGGACATGTGCGGCCTTCAGGCGAGCGGGTTCGTCCGTCCATTCCTTTGGCAGGTAGAGCGCCCGATCGATGAAGGCATGGCCATGCCGCGACACATAGGAGGCAAACACTCCGATCTGGCAATTGGTGATCTTGCCCGCCGAGCCAGTGTACTGGCGCGCGACCCCACACGAGGCCTTGCCCTGTTTCAAAAAGCCGGTCTCATCGATGACCAGAACCGCGTCCTCGTCACCCAGCGTTTCCAGCGCGTACTCACGTACAATATCGCGCAGCGCGTCGGCATCCCACTGCCCCCGACCCAGAATCGCCTGCTGGCGCCACGGGCCTGGATCGCCAGCCGCTTCCGCCCGCATCCAACCCGTCTTGCGCGGCTCGTTGCCCAACAGTCCGTCGAGAAATTGCCCCGCCGAGGCCGCGACCCGCTCTTGCGTAAACAGCGGACGGATGCGTTGCTTGGCATCTCGCAACGACGAAGCCCACAGCGTCAGCGTATCCTCAACCGACGCGCCACCAATCATCAGATCCCGAATCATGGTCGCCCATAGATTCAGAACCTTCAGGAAGATGCAACTGTAATGCTAGGCAGTGTGGACACTTATCGCATCCATAGGACGATGGCGGCGAGAGTGACGACGGCTCGGTAATTTCGGGCGGTTTTTTCGAAGCGGGTAGCGACGCGACGGAACTGCTTGAGTTTGGAGAAGCAGCATTCCACGAGATGGCGCTGGGCATAGAGATGCTTGTCGAGCGGATATTTGAGCGCGCGTGACGGGTTGTTGGGGATCACGGCGAGCGCCTTTTTGGCGGCGATGTCTTGGCGCAAATGGTCGGCGTCATAGGCTGTGTCGGCGATGACGACCTCGGCGGGCAGTCCCTCGATCAATGCGGCGGCTTGCGGTGCATCGCCCTTCTGGCCTGCGGTGAGCGTGAACCGGACAGGACATCCAAGACCGCGAACGGCCATATGGATCTTCGTGCTCAGGCCGCCGCGCGAGCGGCCAAGCGCCTGATCTTCAGGCCCCCTTTTTTCGCCCCAGCGGCGTGCTGATGCGCCCGGACGATGGTGGAATCGACGATTAGATATTCGAAGTCTGGGTCGTCGGACATCGCCTCGAAGATCCGCCACCAAACACCCTTGGTGCTCCATCGGCTGAAGCGCCGGAACACGCTGTTCCAGTCCCCGAACACCTCCGGAAGATCACGCCAGGGAGAGCCGGTCCGCACGATCCAAAGCACACCTTCCACGAACATCCGGTTGTCTCGCCCGGTCGAGCCCTTCTGGTCGGGCCGGCCGATGATCAGCGGCGCCATGCGCTCCCAGGCCGCGTCGCTCAACACCAAACGATCCATCACACCCAAGACTGCCTCCCCAAAAGCAGCCTTGAATCTGATTTGCTCTCAAAAGGGAATCCTTAGAGTCCACACTGCCTAGCATTACAGTTGCATCTTCCTGAAGGTTCTGAATCTATGGGCGACCATGATTCGGGATCTGATGATTGGTGGCGCGTCGGTTGAGGATACGCTGACGCTGTGGGCTTCGTCGTTGCGAGATGCCAAGCAACGCATCCGTCCGCTGTTTACGCAAGAGCGGGTCGCGGCCTCGGCGGGGCAATTTCTCGACGGACTGTTGGGCAACGAGCCGCGCAAGACGGGTTGGATGCGGGCGGAAGCGGCTGGCGATCCAGGCCCGTGGCGCCAGCAGGCGATTCTGGGTCGGGGGCAGTGGGATGCCGACGCGCTGCGCGATATTGTACGTGAGTACGCGCTGGAAACGCTGGGTGACGAGGACGCGGTTCTGGTCATCGATGAGACCGGCTTTTTGAAACAGGGCAAGGCCTCGTGTGGGGTCGCGCGCCAGTACACTGGCTCGGCGGGCAAGATCACCAATTGCCAGATCGGAGTGTTTGCCTCCTATGTGTCGCGGCATGGCCATGCCTTCATCGATCGGGCGCTCTACCTGCCAAAGGAATGGACGGACGAACCCGCTCGCCTGAAGGCCGCACATGTCCCGAGCGATGTGAGCTTTGCGACGAAGCCCCGGATCGCGCATCAAATGATCGCTCGCGCGATCGCCGCAAAGGTGCCGTTCTCGTTCATAGCAGCGGACAGCGTGTATGGCACGGGAGCGATCGAAACCCTGCTGCGCAAGGCGGGCAAAGGCTATGTTCTGGGGGTTGCTTCCAATCACGTGTTCTATTCCTGGGGCAAGCAGCAGCCTGTCGCCGGCACTGCCTCTACGATCGCGCAGAGCCTTCCCAAGAAGGCCTGGCGCCGCCTGCCGTCCGGCGAAGGAACCAAAGGTCCGCGCTGGCACGACTGGGCCTATCTTGAGCTGGCCGATCTCGACGCCGGCGAATACAACGACGACCTTGCCGGGGAATGGACCCGAGGTCTTCTGATCCGCCGCAATATTGCCGACAACAGCTTAGCCTTCTTCTCCACATGGTGCCCCAAGGGCACGTCCATGCAGAAGCTGGTATCCGTGGAAGGCCATCGCTGGGCCATCGAAGACAGCTTCGAAACCGCCAAGAACGAGCTCGGTCTTGATCACAACGAAACCCGCTCCTGGCATGGCTGGCATCGCCATGTCTCACTGGTCATGCTTGCCTTCGCCACGATGGCCGTCATCCGTCATCGGGCCAACACCGGAGCATTGCTTAAAAAAACGCGACCGCGGCCCCGACCGAAGCATCGTTCTTGATCCGCTGGTCGATCCCGGAAATCCGCCGCATCGCCATGAAGCTCGCCCAGCGGCGCATCCCGCATGCCCACATCCTCGCATGGTCATCCTGGCGCAGGGCTCATCAAGCCAACGCGCGCAAAGCGCATCTCAAGCAAAAATTACAACTGTAATGCTAGTGGCTGGTGTCTCATCAGTAAGAGCAAGCTCTCTCGCTGATGACGGTGACAACAAAGCCCAGTCTCGCCGGGGAGAGCACGTATAAGCCGTAACCCATCGCGCAGGGAAAGCCGGGATTGCTCCGGTTTCACCTGTGGTCCTACCTCCCGTGCTTTCCATTTGCACGGGACCCATGGGTGCGATCGGCACCCGGCTTTCCCTGCGCCCTCTGATCAAGGAGAGGGTGGAGCGAAGTGCAAACCTCGGGCGCATCGTGCCGCGAGAATGCGAACGTATGACTCACAAGCGGTGCGACAAACTCGGTGTCGTCCTGGCGAAAGCCAGGACCCATTATCCCAAATGCTCATTGTTGAGCGACGCTGGGGCCACGTTCCCGTTTACAATCAAATGCGGTGGTTATGGGGCCTGGCGCTCGCCAGGACGACGAACGACGAGTGGCACGCACAACGCCTGCCGCGGAGTATTGCTCCCTTGCTTGCGCAGGGATGACACTGCGCGTGACGCGCTACTTCATCATAGCCACTGCCTTGCGCAGCATGGTTGCAAATTTCGCGATTGCCGACTGCCTCATCTTCAGGCAATGACGGCCGGCAATGAACAAGAGCTACGAGGAAACTGCTGCTCGTCTGGCGCCGGCGATCTTTGTCGTGCTGTGGAGCACCGGATTCATCGGCACCAAATACGTCATCAACAATGCGGAGCCGCTGACCTATCTTGCGATCCGGATGGCGTTCGTGGTGGTGGTGATGATGGTCATCGCCGCGATCGCGCGGCCGAGATGGCCGGACCGGGCCGGCATGTTTCACAGCGCGGTCGCCGGCATCCTGGTGCACGGCTTCTATCTCGGCGGCACGGCGATTGCGATCGCGCATTCGATTCCGGCCGGGCTCTCCGCGCTGATCCCGGGCCTGCAGCCGATCCTGACCTCGACGATCGCCAACCGCTGGTTAGGGGAACGCGTCACGTCGCTGCAATGGGGCGGGCTCGTGCTCGGCCTTGCCGGCGTCGCCCTGATCCTGCACGACCGGCCGATGACAGGCGAGGCGGGGTGGGGCTGGCTCGCCTCGGTCGTCTCGCTGATCAGCATCACGCTCGGCACGCTCTATCAGCGGCGCTACTGCAACCGGATCGACTGGCGCGTCGGCAATCTCGTGCAGTACATCGCGGTGACGATCTTCTTCGGCATCGGCGCCTTGCTGTTCGAGTCCAATGTCGTGCACTGGACCGCCGAATTCGTGCTGGCGCTGGCCTGGCTGGTGTTCGCGCTGTCGATCGGCTCGATCGGGCTGTTGTACTGGCTGATCCGCCACCATGCCGCGACCTCGGTCGCGAGCCTGTTCTATCTGGTGCCGGCGGTGACCGCGTTGATGGCCTATGTGCTGTTCGGCGAGCGGCTCGATCCTGTCGCGATATCAGGCATGGCCGCCTGCGCCGCGGCGGTGTTGCTGGTCAACCGCCGCCCGTAGGCGCAGCCCTTGTCACGAACAATTGCAGTCCGGCTGGTGCCGAGACCAATTCCTTGTCATTCCGGGGCGATGCGGAGCATCGAACGACGGTGCGCACTTGCGCATCCGGGAATCTCGGAATTGCTGGATGCGCATTGCGCACCTGCGGTCTGGTGTCAGCGCACCAGACCCGAATGACCCTTGCGATAACGCGCGAGGCACGTCCTCGCAGACAGTTACTTCGGCTGCGGCACGATCCGGATATACGGCTTCGGCGCCTTCCAGCCCTGCGGATAGATCGTCTTGGCCTCCTCGTCGCTGACCGAGCCCGAGATGATCACGTCCTCGCCCTGCTTCCAATCGGAGGGGGTGGAGACGCGGTGCTTGGCGGTCATCTGCAGCGAGTCGATCGAGCGCAGGATCTCCTGGAAATTCCGGCCCGTCGTCATCGGATAGACCATCACCAGCTTGATCTTCTTGTCCGGCCCGATCACGAACACGTTGCGGACGGTCTGGTTGTCGGCCGGCGTGCGGGTGAGGGGATCGCCGGAGGTCGAGGCCGGCAGCATGTCGTAGAGCTTCGACACGTTGAAATCGGTGTCGCCGATCATCGGATAGTTCGGTGCGGCACCCTGGGTTTCCTTGATGTCCTCGGCCCATTTGGCGTGACGGTCGACCGGGTCGACCGACAGGCCCATCAGCTTGACGCCGCGCTTGTCGAACTCCGGCTTCAACTTGGCGAGCGCGCCGAGCTCGGTGGTGCAGACGGGGGTGAAGTCCTTCGGGTGGGAGAACAGCAGCGCCCAGCTGTTTCCGATCCAGTCGTGGAACTTGATCTTGCCTTCGGTGGTCTGAGCTTCGAAGTCGGGGGCGACAGCGCCGATCTGAAGTGCCATGATTTTACCTCATGTCTTTGAAGTTGCTGTTGAATTCGTGTTCGGAGTGTCCTGGTGAGTATAGGAGTCGCCAGGACTTAAGTGAACCGGTTAATGAAAAAGGTGAGATTCTTCTTTTCAGGCCGGAACTCCTAGCACGTTCTTTTGATCCCTGCGCCTGCGGCGAAATATCAACTGCGACAGTGAAAGCTTGGAAGCGCCCAGATAATGCCGCTTATCGCCGCCATCACGCCGGGCCCCGGTTGTTATGCGACCCATCCATGACAGGCTTCACAGCGACCAAATAGCAACCATCTAAAAATCTCGGAACGCAAGTTCCGAATCATTAACCACTCGTTTACGCCCGCATGGAAATGCTGGCCTGAGATAGGAATTGAAAGCCCCCACAATGTCTGCCCCTAGTACCAAGACCGCTGAGCCTCTCAGCGGTGCGTTGCAACCGTCGTGCCGTAAGACCGCCGCCCATGCGCTGACCATCGTGCGCGACGGCGTGATCACCGGCGAGGGCCCCACCACCAAGGGCCGTATCCATTTTTCCCGGTCGCTCGATGCCGATGACGCTGCCTGGTGCGCGCGCATCCTGACGGCGGCTGCCGTCGAGCATCAGCCCGTCAGCCGAGCCGAGATCGAGGCGCTGTTTGAGATCAACGAGGCCGCCGCCGAGCGCAGCGATAACGGCCGCTTCGACGACCTGCTCGCCAAGGCGATTGCCCATCATGCCGCCTCGGAGTCCGGGCTACCGGTTCCGCCGCGCACGGTGGCGCTGTCGCCCGATACCAAGATCGAGGGCTGGGCGCCGGCGCAGGCGACCAAGATCGACACCAAGGTGCTGGAGTGGATCGCGACCCAGATGCGCGGCAAGCGCCGTGCCGGTCGCGCGCTGGCGGCCATGGTTGCGACGCTGGTCGGCGCGGCCGCGCTGCCGCTCGCGGCGCAGCTGCCCAACGTGTTCGATATCGGGATGGTGTAAGCCATCATCCCGAACGACGGATTGTCGTGAGAGCGGCGGGGGACTACTTCCCCGCCGTTTTCTGTTTGCCGTCCTCGGCCTCGAGCCCGAGCGTCCGCCCCGGGAATCCCGCGACGTCGAAATAGCGGGTCGAGAGCACGCGCTGGAATTTCAGCACGGTGCGCAGGCCATTGGCGGCGGGCTTCGAGGTGACGGTGCCACCGGCCATCTTCGGCACGATGCCATTCGGCAGCGCCTCCGACATCACCCGGCCGATCAGCCCGCCATTGTTCGGGGTGCGCAGATCGAGCAGCTTGGCTGCGGTCATGCCGACGTCGGCGTTGCTGACCGGAAGCGGGTCGACGTAGCCCGACTTGAAGTCGGGGCCGATCGCCGCGGTGAAGTTGAAGGTATCGCCGCGGCTGAAGCTGCCGTGCATGCCCTGGCCCTGGCGCAGCACGGTGTCGGCGATCTGCACCGAGCAGTTGGTCGGGATCTCGCAGCCGCTCGACCAGGAGCGGAAGTTGACCACGATCGACGGGTTCGGCGTCGTCGCCTTGCCCTTCAGGTTGAGCGCCGACATCGGCAGCGTGCCGGGGAAGCGGCCGAGCTTGTCATCGACGAAGAGGCCGCTGACATAGTCCTGCTCGAGCAGCGCCTTGACGACGCGGCCGGCGAGCTTCTTGTCGCGGTTCGGCAGATAGATCAGGTCCGAACCGCCATTGGTTGCGATCACGACGTCGGGCTTGGTCGGGTCCTTGCCGAGCACGCCGTTGCCGGCCTTCGGATGGGCGGTGTCGGCGACCTGGGCGTTCTTGTTGTTGGGGTCGTAGAGCGGCAGGTCCAGCGCCTTGGCGAGATCGATCGCCAGGAAGCCCATCGGCAGGAAATCCTTCGGCGTGTCGGTATAGGAGATCTTGGCCGACGGGCTGGTCTTGCTCTCCTTCGAGATCGTCGAGAAGCCGTGGTCGGAGGAGACGATGATGTTGGTGGTGGCGGCAAGGCCGAGCTCGTCGAGCGCCTTGCGGAGCTGCGCCAGGTTGTTGTCGGCATTCTTGATGCCGGCCATCGAGGTCGGGCCGTTGATGCCGGGGGTGATGGTGTTGAGGCTGTCGCCGGTGTTGTGCTGGCTGCCGTCCGGGTCGCGCGACCAGAACACCAGCACGAACGGCTTGTTGCGCGCCTTGAACATCGGCAGCACCACCTTGGTCGCGACGTCGGCCATGTAGGCCTGCTGCGCCACGTTGGCGACCGTGGTGCCCGGCGTCTTGGCGTCGCCGGCCTTGGCGTTGTCGCCGCGGCCCGGCGTGGTGAGCGGCAGGCCAGCCTTGGTCAGCGCCTCCTTCATCTCGTCGGAGAGCGGCACGCCGGTCTTGCCGCCGGTGGAGTCGTCAACCACGATGGTGTTCTTGCCGCGGTCGGTGTGGTCGAACAGCAGGGTGGGGCCGACCTTGCCGATCGCCGCGGTGCTGAAGCCATGGCCGCGGGCCAGCTTCAGCAGCGTCTCCTCGTTGAGATAGTCGCCGTTGAAGTGATCGTCGATGTCGGCGAGCACCGCATCGTTCTCGATGAAGGGGACCACGGTATCGCCGGCCGGCGCCGAGCTGTAGCCGGTAAAGATCGTGTTGGAGAAGGTGCCGGTGTCGCCGAGATAGTGGCCGGTCGAGAGCGCCGAGCTGTTCGCCATGGTGAAGGTCGGGAACAGTGAATGCGAATTCTTGAAGCTGACGCCCTTGTCGCGGATGTCGGCCATTGCCGGCGCGGTCTGCGGCGTCACGATGCCGCCGCGCAGGCCATCCGGAACGAACAGGATGAGGTTGTGGGGCTTCGCGTTCTGCGCCGAGGCGGCGCCCGCTGACAAGGCGATCATGCTGGCGGACAACAGTGTGATGGCGCGGCGCATTTTTTCGTTCCCCCATGAAGAGCAGGCAGCGGCAGATCGCCGCTGCCCCCGTTTAATTTTGCGATATGACAGAATTGTTACAGGCCGTTCGCAGCAGGACAACAGTGCAAGTCTGGCCCGCGAAACGGCGGTCAACAAGCCGTCATTCCGCAGGCTGGGCGGCCGTCCTCTCTTTGCGCGCAACGTTGCCGGCATGACCGTACCGCGCATAGAGCGCGGGCAGCACGGCGAGCGTCAGCAGGGTCGCGCTGACCAGGCCGCCGATCACGACGGTGGCGAGCGGTTTCTGCACCTCCGCGCCGGTGCCGGTGGCAAAGGCCATCGGGACGAAACCGAGCGACGCGACCAGCGCCGTCATCACGACGGGGCGGAAACGGGTGAGGGCGCCTTGCTCGATCGCTGTCCCCATTGGCACGCCGCGCTCGCGCAATTGCCTGACGAAGCTCAGCATCACGAGCCCGTTCAGCACCGCAACGCCGGACAGCGCGATGAAGCCGACCGCGGCCGAGATCGAGAACGGCATGCCGCGGAGCCACAGCGCGGCGATGCCGCCGGTCAGCGCGAGCGGCACAGCGCTGAACACCAAGAGCGCATCGCGCGCCGACCCCATGGCCGCCAGCAGCAACAGGAAGATCATCGCAAAGCAGGCCGGCACAACGATGGCGAGGCGCTGGCGCGCCGCGGCCAGATTTTCCGACTGGCCGCCCCAGGTCATCCAATAGCCGGGCGGCAGCTTCACCGATTGCGTCACCTTGGCCTGCGCCTCCTCGACCACCGAGCCGAGGTCGTGACCGCGGACATTGGCCGTCACCACGATGCGGCGCTTGCCGTTCTCGCGGCTGATCTGGTTCGGGCCCTCAGTGAAGGAGAAGCGCGCGACGCGGTTGAGCGGCAGGCTCTGCACCGGTGTATTCGGCGTCGCCTGCGGCAACGCGACCGGCAGGTTGCTTAGCGCTTCGAGATCGGAGCGCACGCTTTCCGGCAGCCGAACCACGATATCGAAGCTGCGGTCTCCCTCGTAGACGACGCCAGCATCCTGGCCGCCAACCGCGGCGCCGATCACGTCCTGCACGGCGGATGCGCTCAGGCCACGCCGGGCGATCGCCGCCTTGTCGACCTTGATCTCGAGCACCGGAAGGCCGCCCGCTTGTTCGACCTTGACATCGGTCGCACCGCGCACGGCGCGCAGCGCCGCCGCAACTTCGTTGGCCGCCCTCTGCATCGGCCCGAACTCGTCGCCGAACACCTTCACTGCGATGTCCCCGCGAACGCCGGCCAACAGTTCGTTGAAGCGCATCTGGATCGGCTGGGTGAATTCATAGACATTGCCCGGTAACCGGCCGACGGCTGCGGAGATCTCCTCGATCAGCCGCTCCTTCGTCATCGAGGGATCAGGCCACCGCTGGCGCGGCTTCAGGATGATGAAGGTGTCGGACGCGTTCGGCGGCATGGGATCGCTCGCCGCTTCCGCCGTGCCGGTCTTGGAGAAGACGTATGCCACTTGCGGAAAGCGGCTGACGGTCTTCTCGACGGACAATTGCATCGCCTGCGACTGCGACAGCGCCGCGCTTGGAATCCGCAGCGCGTGCATGGCGATGTTCTTCTCGTCGAGCGAGGGGATGAACTCCTGGCCGAGTCGGGAGAACCCGAACAGCGCCGCCGCGAACAGCACGACCGCACCCGCGATGACCGGCGCGGGCGCAGCGACCGCGCGCCGCAGCAGCGGGCCGTACCATCTCTTCAACGCCGCGATGAGATGGTTTTCCTTCTCCTGCACGCGGCCGGTGATGGCGATCGCGATCAACGCGGGAACGAGCGTGAGCGACAGCACGAAAGCCGCGGCAAGCGCGAGGATCACGGTGAGCGCCATCGGCTCGAACATCTTGCCTTCGACGTCGGTGAAGGTGAGCAGAGGCACATAGACCAGCAGGATGATGGCCTGGCCGTAGAGGCTCGGCTGCACCATCTCCACGGCGGAGGCGCGCACTGTCGCCAGGCGCTCATCGCGCGTCAGCACGCGGCCGAGCGCCTGCTGCTTCTCGGTGAGGTGTCGCAGGCTGTTCTCGGTGATGATGACGGCGCCGTCGACGATCAGGCCGAAATCGAGCGCACCGAGGCTCATCAGATTGGCGCTGATGCGGCCCTGCCACATGCCGATGGCGGTCATCAGCATGGCGATCGGAATCACCAGTGCGGTGATCAGCGCCGCGCGGAAATTGCCGAGCAGCACGAACAGCACCGTGATCACGAGCAACGCTCCTTCGGTGAGGTTGCGGGCCACGGTACCGATGGTCGCATCGACAAGCTGGGTGCGATCGAGCACCGTCTTGACCTCGATGCCCGCGGGCAGGGACGACGCGATGGAACGCAGCCGTGCGTCGACCGCGGCCGACACCGTTCGGCTGTTGGCGCCGATCAGCATCAGCGCCGTGCCGACCACGACCTCGCGGCCGTTCTCGCTGGCGCTGCCGGTGCGGGTCTCGCCGCCGATCGACAGGCTCGCGATGTCGCGAATCCGAACCGGGACGCCGCCGCGGGTGGTGACGACGACCGCACTGAGCTCCTCGATGTTCTCGAGGCGTCCGCCGGAGCGGACCACAAAACCTTCGCCGTTGCGCTCGATATAGCGGGCGCCACGGCTGACATTGTTGCCTTCGATCGCCTTGGCGACGTCGGCAAAGGTGAGGCCGAGCGCGATCAGCTTCGCCGCATCGGGATGGACCTGGTACTGCTTGAGATAACCGCCGATCGAATCGACGCCGGCGACACCCGGCACCATCTTGATCTGTGGCTTGATGATCCAGTCCTGCACCGTCCGCAGATAGGCGTCCTTCTCGACCTCGGTTTGCAGGACCTGGCCATCGCTGGTGAGGAAGCGGCCATCGCTTTGCAGGCCCGGTGTCCCGTCGGTCTGCACCGGCTGCCCGGAGAAGTGGACGGTCCACATGTAGATTTCGCCAAGCCCAGTCGAGGTCGGGCCGATCCGCGGCTCGATGCCCTGCGGCAGGCGGGCACGGACCTCGGTGAGGCGCTCACCGACCTGCTGGCGAGCGAAATAGATGTCGGTCGCCTCGCTGAACACAGCGGTGATCTGCGAGAAGCCGTTGCGCGACAGCGACCGCGTGCTCTCCAGTCCCGGCGCACCCACAAGCGCCGTCTCGATCGGAAAGGTGATCTGCTTCTCGATTTCCGCCGGCGACAGAGCGGGCGCCGTGGCGTTGATCTGCACCTGCTTGTTGGTGATGTCAGGCACTGCGTCGATCGGCAGCTTCGTCAATGCGACGCCGCCGAGCAGCGTCAGGATGGCGGCGAGCGTTACGACGACCCAGCGGCGCTGGATCGCAAGGGCGATGATGCGCTCAATCATGATCGTGCTCCGCGTCGTCCTTCTCGAGCTCGGCCTTGAGCGTAAAGGTGTTCTCCATCGCGATGGTCTCGCCGGCGGCGAGACCGGCCACGATCTCGATATCGTCGTCATCCTCGCGGCCGGTGCGCACGGACCTGGCCTCGAAACCGTCGGCCTCGCGCACGAAGACGGTCGGCGTCCCCTTGATCGTCTGGATCGACTTCTTGGAGACGATCACGGTCGACGGCGCTCCGGCGATTGGCACTTCCGCGGTGACGAAGGTGCCGGGCTTCCAGCGATGATCCCTGTTGGGCATGGTCGCGATCGCGCGCGCGTTGCGGGTCTCGCGGTCGAGCAGGGGGCTGACGAAGATGACGTCCGCGTTGGCTTCGTCCTCGGTGCCGATGGCGCGGATATTGACCGTAACACCCTCGCGGACGGCGCCGATGTCTTCGGGGGACACCGCGAGGTCGACCCAGACGTCGTCGAGGTTGACGATGACGAAGAGTTCGCTCTCCTGGCCCTCGCGCCCGATCAATCCGCCGAGATCGACGCGCCGCTCGGACACCCGGCCGCTGATCGGTGCGCGCAGGAACTGCGTTCGCAGGCTTTCCTGGGGCTGGTTTGGCAAGTCAGCGATTTCGCTGTCCGACAGGCCTAGCGCGAACAATTTCTGCCGCGCGCCGTCGAGCTTGATCTGGGCGTCGTTCGCGGTCAGCCGCGTGCGTAGGAATTCGTTCTCCGACACGGTACGGCTCTCGACCAGCGTCCTTTGTCTCGCATAGAGGGTCTGCTGCAGATCGTTGGTCAGCCTTGCCGCAAGGTATTCGCTCTTGGCGTCGGCGACCTCGCGGCTCTCGATCGCCGCGACGATCTCGCCCTTTTCGACGCTGTCGCCGATGCGCTTGCGCAGTTCCGTCACCGTCGCTAGCACGCGCACCGAAACGCGGCCGATATGGTCGGCGTCGGGGATCAGCGATCCCGGCGCGAGGAAATGGCGTCTCAGCACGCCGCCGTTCGCCCGCGCGAGAGTGATCCCGGCTTCGCGAAGCTGGTCTTCGCTCATTTCAATGTGCCCCGGGGTCTCATGCTTGACCTCGGCCTTCGGCGAGTTCGCGCCCGCGGTCTCCTGCCTCGCGGCGGGGAGCGAGACCGGCCAGCCGATCCATCCAGCGGCCATGATTACCAGGCCAATGCCGGCGGCGACACCGGCGAAAAATAGTACGATCCGTTTCATCTACGCCTCTCCGCAGCGCACGATGGCTGTGCGCTGTCGCAACATCGATGTGTGCGGACGCATATCCGCTGCCTGCCGGCAGCGAGATGCGGGCGGTCATGCCGACCGGATCAGGCGCGGGGTGGTTTGAACGGAGAGAGACGATCGGCCGAGGCCGGCAGCTGCAAGCTGACGTCGCCATAGGTATGCGGGGCATACTCGATGGGGAACACGGTCTCCTGCGGAGCCATGGAGGCGACGTGCGTCAGGCAGTGATCGCCATGGAGCGCCGCCGGATGCGACGGCGCCTTGCCGCCGTTGTCGTTGATGGACTGCGCGATGGAGATACCAGACCCTGCATCATCGTCGCCATCGGACGTCCAGCCATGGAAGAAGGACAACACCAGCGCCAGCGAAATCAGTCCTGCAAGCACGCTGCGCCAACGGCGCGATCTGGCTGCGCGAGAGGAAGACTGAATCGTGGCGGGCGAAGCGTCCATGCGGGCCTAGTTAGCGCCGCGACTGCGCGCATTCAAGTTCAAGCTGACGCTGGATTGGCGGCGAATACTATAACGTTACGCGCTGCCCGGACTGCGACGCATGAACCATCGCCGCGCGGCGACGACGGCCCAGACGGCTTCGACGAGCCCGAACGGCCATGCACCCTGCAGAAATCCGTAAGCCGAACCGAGCGCGCAAGACACCGCGAAAGCCAGGATGAACCAGGGGCTGCGATCTTCGGCCGCATAGCAGACGAGCATCATGGTGACGGCGAACAATCCGAAAAGCGTCAGTGCATCCATTGAACGGCGAAGTCCCGGTCACGATCATGTCGACATCTGAACATGCCCGAGATGAAATATCCATGTCGCCCGTCGAGACGTTCCGCGTGACGGCTGAAGCGTTGGCTATCGCGACGATACGGACGAGCAGTCCGTGCGCTGTACGACAGGCGAGGCGAGAAGGGGACGGCTAATCCGGCGGCTCGCACTGAGCGGGCTTCGCGGCGGCCACCGTAAGGAAAGGCTTAAGAGCTGCGACATAATATCGCTGCGATCACGGCCTCCGCGCTAACCGCCGGTTTACCATGCGGCTTCTGCCAATCAAGGATCCCGAGCGGTCCTGGCGTCACATCAGGGCACAATGGAAGAAGGACGCTGAAGGCGTCGGTGAGGATTTTGCGAGCTTCGGCGGCATCACCATGTTCGACGCCCTGACGGCCAAGGAAGCCGACTGCCAGGGCCTGTATTATCTGGCCGACAGCCAACGCGTCCACGCGCTCTGCCAGGTCAGGCGTTTGCTGATGAGCAAATATCCGACGCCGGCCTTGAGCGTGCGCTTCGTCAACGTCTCTCCGATCTACGATCTCGGCGTTGCCGATGTCAGCGATTACGCGCAGGTGCTTGTGACGCTGTTCTCCGGCGTCGTCTGGCTGTCGCGTGATGCGCTGGCAGCCAGCCATATCAGGTTCTTTCTGAAGAGCCCGGGCGATTCGCAATTCTTCGCTGCGCTCAAGGTCGCAACGCCGCTTTCGCCGTTCTCGAAATTCACCATCGAGGGGGCGCTGATCGAGTGCAGCCTGAAGGAGGCCGATGCGATGCCTTTAGCTGACCAGGAAGCTTCCTGACAGTCGTGTCGGACGGCTGGACCGCCCATGGATGCGTCAGCAACTTAACCGTCCGATAACTGATTTTCCTAACCGCCCCTTGGGTTGTGTTCCCGTAGAAGGGCGCGCGCAGGGACAGGAAAATGTCAATTCGTTCAGCGAACGACGCGACGCCGGAACACCGGTGGCTGTCGATAGAAGGGATGCGGCGCGCCGCGAGGCTTGGCGCCATTCAGTGGCTCGTGCTGAGCGCCGCGCTGCTGGTGCTCGCGATCACGCTTGGCACCGGCTATCTCGCGCTGCAATTCCGCGAACGCGCACTCGAGGTTTCCGAACGAGAGCTCAACAACACCGCGCTCCTGCTGTCGCGGCATTTCGACCAGCAGCTCAGCGATCTCCAGCACGTCCACGATGACATCGTGAACTACTTGCAGGCCGGCCGGATCGACACCGCCGATCAGTTCGAAAAGACCATGTCGCAGTTGAGCGTGCACGAAATGCTGCGCACGCGACTGGCGACGTTGCCGCATGTCGGCGGCCTCAATCTCTTCAACGCAAAGGGATGGCTGATCAACTCGTCCGAGACGTGGCCGGTGCCTGATATCAATATTTCGGACCGGCGCTACTTCCAGGAGTTCACCTCGGGCAAGCCGACGCCCGATGTTATCGTTGAACCCGTGATGAGCAGGGTGACGGGAAACTGGACCACGATCTTCGCGCGCAAGATCACGGGACGCAACGGTGAGATCATCGGCTTTGCGAGCCGTGGCATCGAACCCAGCCATTTCGAGGATTTCGTCGCGTCGCTGGCCCTGAACGGCGACACCGTGATCTCGATCATTCACTGTGACGGCACAATCATCGCGCGCTATCCCAAGGACGCCCGCGTCGTCGGCCAGAACCTCATGAGCCAGCCGTTGTTCCGCAAGGTCCTGCGGCTTCACGGCAACACTTCGGGCCGTTTCGTCGATTCGACGGGCGAGGAGAAGGTCGGCGCCGTTCGATCACTGTCGCATTTTCCGATCCTGATCGTCGCCACGTCCAAGGTGTCCAGCGCGTTGGAAAACTGGCGCGCGCAGACCAAGCTGCAGTTCTTCGCCGCGGTGCTTGCGGTGGTCATCGTCGTCGTCACGATCTTCCTGATCGTGCGACAACTGCAGCGCCAGCACGATGCGGCGCAGCGCAGGCTGTCCGAGCAGAGCCAGCATCTCGACACCGCCATCAACACCATGACGCAGGGTCTCTTGCTGTTCGACGCATCGGCACGGCTGGTGATCTGCAATCAGCAGTACATCGACATGTTCGGCGTGTCGCCCGATGTCGCCAAGCCGGGATGCCCGCTGCGCGACCTGATCCTGCACCGGGAGGCGACCGGCTCGTTCGTCGGCGATGTCGACGAATATTGCGCTCGCTTCACCAATCCGGAGAACGACAGCGTCCAGGACATGGTGATCGCGACGCCGGACGGTCGCAACATCCGCCTGATCTACAAGCGTTCGCCTGACGGCGGCTGGTGCGCCACGCTCGAGGACGTCACCGAGGGGCGGCGCGCGCAGGCGCAGATCGAGTATCTCGCGCATTACGACGCCCTGACCAATCTGCCGAACCGGACGCTGTTCCAGCGCCATGCGGAAGAGTTGCTGCTTAAGTCGGACGCGGGTGATTTCGCGATCCACTATATCGATATCGACGAATTCAAGCGCATCAACGACACGCTGGGGCACCTGATCGGCGACGAATTCTTGAGGGGCGTCGCGGACAAGCTGCGCCAGTCGGTCGGGCCCAACGACTTCATCGCGCGTCTCGGCGGCGACGAGTTCGCCGTGGTCCAGCACGACATTGCCTCGGACGACGATGTCAGCGACCTGGTTGCGCGGATCTATCATGCGTTGCGCACGCCGTTCATCTGTCATGGCCATCGTCTGTCGAGCGATGCCAGCATCGGGATTGCGATCGCGCCACGCCACGGCACCGACCTGTTCGGCCTGCTCAAATGCGCTGATCTCGCAATGTACGCCGCCAAGGCGGCCGGCCGCAGGACTTTCCGTTTCTTCGATCCGGCCATGGAGCGGCACGCCAATCTGCGGCGCGAGCTCGAGGCCGACCTGCGAACGGCGCTGGGCGAGGGCGGCTTCGAGCTTCACTACCAGCCGCTGGTGGACCTGCGCAGCGACGAGGTGACCGGCTGCGAGGCGCTGTTACGCTGGCGGCATCCGGTACGCGGCATGATTTCGCCGGCCGACTTCGTGCCGGTTGCCGAGGAGACCGGGCTGATCGAGGAGATTGGGCAGTGGGTGCTGCGCACCGCCTGCACCGAGGCCGCCGGTTGGCCGGCACACGTGCGCGTCGCCGTCAACGTCTCGCCGATTCAATTCCGGTCGGAGACGTTGGCGCTGAAAGTTGCCAGTGCGCTCGCCGAGAGCGGGCTCGACCCGCGGCGGCTCGAGCTCGAGATTACCGAGGCGGTGCTGATCGCCGACCACGATGCGGCGCTTGTCACGCTCGGCGAGCTGCGGGCGCTCGGCGCCCACATCGCGCTCGACGATTTCGGGACCGGCTACTCATCGCTGCAATATCTGCAGCGCTTCCCGTTCGACAAGATCAAGATCGACCGCAGCTTCGTCAAGGAAGTGACGCGCAACACCGGCTCGGCCTCGATCATCCGCGCGGTGGTCTCGATCGCCGCCGACCGCAACATCATCACGACGGCCGAGGGCGTCGAGACCGATCAGCAGCGCGACACCGTGCAGATGCTCGGCTGCACCCAGATGCAGGGCTATTTGTTCAGCAAGCCGGTCCCCGCGCCCGATGTCCGGACGCTGCTGGCGGCCGACGGTGTCGAGAATGCGGCATGAACGCCGTGTAACAGCCATATTTGTGGGGTCCGTTCTGCCGGCACCGCGTTCGCTCGCGGGTCGCGAAGGGCAGGCAACCAATGAAAACCGCAGCAACGTCCGCGGCCATGCTGCTGTTTGCCACTTGCACGGCAAACGCAGAGAGTGGCCTTGCGTCCTATTATGGTGGCATCGGCAGGCGTGGGGAGATGACCTGCGCGCATCGCAGCAGGCCATTCGGCAGCATGATCACGGTATCCTACCGAGGGCGAACGATCCGGTGCCGCGTCAATGATCGTGGTCCATTCGTGCGTGGACGGATCATCGATGTCTCGACCACGGCGGCTAAGGCGCTCGGCATCCTGCAGCTCGGCGTGGCGCATGTGGTGATCGAGTAGCTGCGGTCGACGCGCAGAGCACTCCGGTCTTGGCACTCACGGCTTGGAGACGGTCGCCCGTTGCTCGGCGATCGCCTTCCTGAGCGTGCGCGACAGCGCCTCGACGGAATAGGGCTTCTGGATCAGCTCGAAGCCGCTATGGGCGTTCTCGGCGAGCACGTTGCTGTAGCCGCTGGTCAGCACCACAGGCAGGCCGGGAAAACGCTCGCGGATGGTGCCGGCGAGTTCGACACCGTTCATGCCCGGCATGATCACGTCGGAGAACACGAGATCGGCCGAGAACTCGTTCTCCGACAGGATTGCCAGCGCCGCGTTGGCGTTGGCGGCGCGCTTGACCGAATAGCCGAGGTCCTCGAGCAGCTCGGTGGAGAAGCGGCCGACATCGTCATTGTCTTCCACGACGAGGACGCGATAGCCGCGGCCGATCGAGGCCTGCTCGCTGCCCGCGGCCGCCGCGACCTTGGCGTCCGCGGGGCGCATGGCCTGCGGCAAATAGATGGTGAAGGTCGCGCCCTGTCCGAGCGTGCTCATGACCTCGATGTCGCCGTCGGATTGCTTGACGAAGCCGAAGGCCTGACTCAAGCCAAGGCCCGTTCCCTTTCCGACCTCCTTGGTCGTGAAGAACGGTTCGAAGATCGCGTCGAGATTTTCCGGCGCGATGCCGGTGCCGGTATCCTGGATCGAGACTGCGACGAAGTCGCCGCTGCGCGAGGCCTGGGCGCGCAGGGCGGGGATGGTCTGAACCTTCCTGACCGCGATCGTCAGCTGGCCCTCGCCATTCATCGCATCGCGGCCGTTGACCGCCAGATTGATCAGCGCGGTCTCGAACTGGCCGATATCGGCGATCGCGTAGCAATCGGCATCGTCGATCCTGACGTCGATGTGGATCCGCGCGCCGACCAGCGGGCGGATCAGCTGCGTCACGCTGTCGACCTGCGCGCCGACATTGAACACTTCCGGATTGAGCGGCTGCCGGCGTGCAAAGGCCAGCAATTGGGCGGTCAGCTTGGAGGCCCGCTCCACCGTCTCGGAGATCGCGTCGATGTAGCGGCGGCGCCGTTCGTCCGGGAGCTCGCGGCGGCGCAGGAAGTCGGTCGCGGAGCGGATGATGGTCAGGAGGTTATTGAAGTCGTGCGCGACGCCGCCGGTGAGCTGGCCGACGGCTTCCATCTTCTGCGACTGCCGCAAAGCTTCCTCGCCGCGGCGGCGCTCGGTGATGTCGACAGCCTCCGGCACCGCGCCGACGACGGTGCCGTGCCGGTCGTGCAGCGGCCGCACCTCGAAATCGAAATAACGGTCGCCGATCGGCAGCCGCAGCAGCATTTCGGACTTGACGTCTTCGCCGCGCATCACCGTGGCGAAGATGCTCTTGATCGCCTCGGACGCGCCCTCGGTCGTGCTGAACCACGGCGTATCCCAGAACGGCTTGCCGACGACATCGGCGGCCTCGGCGCGGATGCCGGCCAATGCGGTCTTGTTCGCATAGAGCAGCTCGCCGTCCTGATTGAGCAGCGCCTGGTATTGATGGCTGGTCTCGAAGATCGCGCGCATCTGCGCTTCGTTGGACTCGAGCTGCGCGGTGCGTTCGGAGATCCGCCGCTCCAGCGACTCGTTGAGCTTGCGCAGCTCGATCTCGGCCTGCTTGGCGGCGGTGATATCGTGGGCGACGCCGATGAAGCCGATATGTTTGCCGTTCGGGTCCCAGCGCGGTTGCGATTCCGAGCGCAGCCAGCGCCAGTCGCCCGCGGCGTTGCGGTAGCGCGCCTCGAGCACGAACGGCTTGAGCGAGAGCTCGCCGGTGATCTGCTCCTGCAAGATGCGGGGCAGGTCGTCCGGATGCAGCGCCTTGCGCCAGTCGAAGACGATCGCCTCCTCGAAAGGCAGGCCGAGGAAATCGAGATAGGCCTGGTTGGCGAAGGAGCGCGTGCGGTCGAGCTTGGTCACCCAGATCGGGACCGGAGCGCTGTCCGCGATCAGGCGGAAGCGCTCCTCGCTCTCGCGCAGGGTCTCCTGCGCCAGCATCTGATCGGTGACATCGAGATCGGCGCCGACCAGGCGCAGCGCGCGGCCGTGGCGGTCGCGTTCGATCTTGGCGACGACGCGGATCCAGCGGCTCTCGCCGTCATTGGGGCGGATGATCCGGTATTCGGCCGTATAGTCTGCGCCGCCGTCCTTGAGCACACTGAACAGGTGCTTGATCGTGCGCTCGCGGTCCTCGGGGTGAATGCGCGCGACCCAGTTCTCGTAGGTCTCGTGGGCCTCGTCGGCCGACAGCCCGTGAACCAGCAGATATTCGGGCGAGCGGCGGTTCCGGACGCCGTCGCGGAAATCGATCTCGAGCCCGCCGACCCGCGCGATGCGCTGGATCCTGGCGAGCTCGGCCTCGCGCTCCTGCAACTCGCGATGGGCGCGATCGCGTTCGCGCGCGATCTCCTCGAGATGCTGCCGCAGCCGTTCCGCGGCCGCGGCCTCGGGGAGCACATCGAAGGGATCGGAAGGGGTCATTCGTGCCGGGAACCTCTTCGCGCAGTCTCACACAGGACGAGGCGGCTTTGCCAGCGTGATTTGGCGAGATGTCACTTCCCCTTGCTGGGGGGACGGCAATTATAGGCCCGGCGGAAGCCGGCTGCCTGCGCATCCTCTTCGGAGCAGAACCAGCGATCCGGATTGGTTAAGGCGGGGTAACTGCGGCAGGCCTGCAAATGGTAGATGCCGATGTCGCCGGTGACGCGGGCGCGCACTGCGTATTTGCCCTTGATATTGCAACTTGCCGGCATTGGGGGATCGCTGGGGAAGAGTGCGTCGCGGATCTGCTGCTCGCGGTCGGCCGGGCAGGCGGCGCCGAGCAGCGGGCCGTCCTTCTTGCCGCGGCGAAAATCGTGCGGCGCGACGAAGCAGCCTCGCCAAAGCCCGGCACGACTGTCCTTGGCCGCGCCTTCATCGGGCTGGAAGCGACCGCTGGCCGATGCCTCGACGTTCAGGGCATACCCTCGCTCGACCAGCAACTGGCTCAGGCTGGTCGGGTCGCCCTCGACCTTGCAGACGCCGAGGCGCCGCTTTTTGGCGGTGGGGTCAACGCCGATATCGTCACAATGAATCTGCTTGTCCCCGATCAGCTTGGTGAGCTGGTCGCGCGCCTCGATTCCGCAGCTCCAGACGTCGGCATGCTCGTCGGTGCAGAGCTGGTCGATCGCCGGCGCATCGATGCCGTCGAGCCGGTAGACTGTATTGCCGAGCTGGACAGCGCCGGCGTCCTTGACGATTGCGGTGGCGGCGAGGCTGGGATCGATGGGCAAACATGTCAGGAGCAACGTCGCGACGAGGGAGGCTCGAAACCGCATTTTTCTTCACTTCGGGTATTGGGCGGGGCGACCGACTTCTAGCACAGGCTGGCGCGATCCGACCAAACGCGTTGAGGGTGAACGTGCGTGGGCTCACGGCCGATCTGATCCTTGGCGCCTTTCGAGCTCGCGCCGCCCTGATTCTGATGACCATTCGTTCTGCGGAAAAATATTCCGGCCAGCGGCGTGCTCGCCCAATCGATGGATTGACTTGTTTGGAACAAAATAGGAACATTGCTCCATCAACTGATCCGGACAGCTCCCATGATTTCCGCAAAGCCCCAATCCGACGACGATGACGGGCTGGAGGCGGCTGTCGATCAGGCCATAGCGGCCTGCGGTGGGGACATGCGTTCGACCATCCGTGCGCTGATCGTCGCCAATGAATTCCTGGAGAGCGAAATCTGCGAGCTGATGAAAGCGGTCGCGCAAGCTCATTCGCGCGGCCGCTTCAAGACCTATTCGGGCTGAAATACCCCACTGGCTACCGCCGGAGGCGGGGCAGGGCCGCGATTAGACCGTTGCCTCCCGGGCGTTTTGCTGTACCACGGACTGGTGACGCCCAATTGCCCGTGCCAGATTGCGCGGGGAGGATCCTGCCAAGTCGAACAATCCAAATCGAACAATCCAAGTCGAAGCCCAAGAAGAGCATGTTCAAACGAATTCTGATCGCCAACCGCGGCGAGATCGCCTGCCGGGTCATCAAGACTGCGCGCCGTATGGGGATTGAGACGGTCGCCGTCTATTCCGAGGCGGACCGCGACGCGCTGCATGTCGAGATGGCCGACGAGGCCGTGCTGATCGGCCCGCCGCCCGCGGCCGAGAGTTACCTTTTGATCGACAAGATCGTCGATGCCTGCCGCAAGACCGGCGCCGAGGCCGTGCATCCCGGCTACGGCTTCCTGTCCGAGCGCGAGGCGTTTCCGCGCGCGCTGGAGGCGGCCGGCATCGTGTTCATCGGTCCGAACCCCGGCGCCATCGCCGCGATGGGCGACAAGATCGAATCGAAGAAGGCCGCCGCCAAGGCCAAGGTCTCCACCGTGCCGGGCCATCTCGGCGTCATCGAGGACGACAAGCACGCGGTGCAGATCGCGGAAGAGATCGGCTACCCCGTCATGATCAAGGCCTCCGCCGGCGGCGGCGGCAAGGGCATGCGCATCGCGCATTCGAAGGCCGAAGTCGCGGAAGGCTTCAACCTCGCGAAGGCGGAGGCCAAGTCGTCGTTCGGCGACGACCGCGTCTTCATCGAGAAATTCATCGTCGATCCGCGCCACATCGAAATCCAGGTGCTCGGCGACAAGCATGGCAATGTGATCTATCTCGGCGAGCGCGAATGCTCGATCCAGCGCCGCAACCAGAAGGTCATCGAGGAGGCGCCGTCGCCGCTGCTCGACGAACTGACCCGCCGCAAGATGGGTGAGCAAGCGGTCGCGCTGGCCAAGGCCGTGAACTACGATTCGGCGGGCACCGTGGAATTCGTCGCCGGCCAGGACAAGAGCTTCTACTTCCTGGAGATGAACACGCGCCTGCAGGTCGAGCATCCCGTAACCGAACTGGTCACCGGCATCGATCTCGTCGAGCAGATGATGCGTGTCGCGGCCGGCGAGACGCTTGCGATCGCGCAGAAGGACGTCACGCTGACCGGCTGGGCGGTGGAATCGCGCGTCTATGCCGAGGATCCGTTCCGCAATTTCCTGCCGTCGATCGGGCGCCTGGTGAAATACCGTCCGCCCGCCGAAGCAAGCCATGACGACGTCACGATCCGCAACGACACCGGCGTGCAGGAGGGCGGCGAGATATCGATCCACTACGATCCGATGATCGCCAAGCTCGTCACTCACGCGCCGTCGCGCGCGGCCGCGATCGAGGCACAGGCGACCGCGCTCGATGCGTTCTATGTCGACGGCATCAGGCACAATATTCCGTTCCTGTCGGCCTTGATGAATCACCCGCGCTGGCGCGAGGGGCGGCTCTCGACCGGCTTTATTTCGGAAGAATTCCCGAAGGGATTTTCCGCCCATCCCCCGGAGGGCGAGATCGCACGGCGGCTGGCCGCGGTCGGCGCCGCGATCGACCATGTGCTGGGTGAACGCAAGCGGCAGATTTCCGGCCAGATGGGGGGCCGCGTGGTGCAGCGGGAGCGCCGCCGCGCTGTCTGGCTCGATCACGCCGAGATCGCGCTCGATGTCGCGCGCGAGGCCGATGGAATTGCGGTGCGCTTTATCGGCGCCGACGGGCTCCCGGGCAATCCGCACAACCTCGTCTCGAACTGGGTCCCAGGCGAGCCGGTCTGGCAGGGCACGATCGACGGCAACTTTGTCGCCATGCAGGTGCGTGCGATCAGCAACGGCTTCCGCCTGGCACATCAGGGCTACGAGGTGCCGGTCTATGTCTTCACCGAAACCGAGGCGACGTCCGCGCGGCTGATGCCGGTAACCTCGGCGGCCGACACCGGCAAGAAGCTGCTGTGCCCGATGCCCGGGCTCGTGGTGTCGATCGCAGTGACCGAGGGGCAGGAGGTCAAGGCCGGCGAGACGCTGGCCGTGGTCGAGGCGATGAAGATGCAGAACGTGCTGCGCGCCGAGCGCGACGGCACGGTGAAGAAAATCCACGCCGCCGCTGGGGCCACGTTGGCGGTCGATGCGTTGATCCTGGAGTTTGCATAGCGAGAGTAATCGCAACGTCATTGCGAGCGCAGCGAAGCAATTCATCTCTCGTAAGCAAGAATGGATTGCTTCGTCGCTTCAGCGCAAAATTGCTTTGCAATTTTGTCGCGAGCTCCTCGCAACGACGAGAATGGAGAGGAACACATGGCCTTCCGCAAACGCCGCGAAGCACTGCGGTCGATCCTGTCCGGATCAACCTGCATCCGGCCCGGGTCGGTCTACGACGCGACATCGATCCGGATCGCGGAGGACCTTGGCTTCGAGCTCGGCATGTTCGGCGGCTCGGTGGCGTCGCTTGCCGTGCTTGGCGACCCCGACATCGCGCTGATCACCCTGACCGAGCTTGCCGAGCAGGTACGGCGGATGTCGCGCGCCTCAACTCTGCCATTCCTCGTCGATGCCGACCACGGCTACGGCAATGCGCTCAATGTCCGCCGCACCGTGCAGGAGCTCGAGGCCGCCGGCGCCGCGGGTCTCACCATCGAGGATACGTTGTTGCCGCAGGCGTTCGGCCAGGCCAAGACGCAGTTGATCTCGCTGGAGGAGGGCGTCGGCAAGATCAAGGCCGCGCTCGGTGGCCGCAGCGACCCGTCGCTCGTTGTCCTGGGCCGTACCGGCGCCGTCTCGATCACCAATCTCGACGACGCGATCGCGCGCGCGAAAGCTTATGAGGCGGTTGGCGTCGATGGGCTGTTCTTCACCGGCATCAAGTCGCGCGGTGAGCTAGAGGCGCTCTCGGCTGCAACGAAGCTGCCGATCGTGCTCGGCGGCGCGCCGGAGGAGATGACGGCGCTGGATTATCTTGCCGGCCAGCGCGTCAGGATCGCGCTGCAGGGCCATGCGCCGTTCGCGGCCGCGACCCAGGCCGTCTACGAGACGCTGAAGGCGTTGCGCGAAGGTACTTCGCCGAAAAATCTCAAGGGCATCGCCTCGTCCGAACTCACCGCCCGCGTGATGCGCGAGGCTGAGACCAAGGCGCGCAGCGCCGAATTCCTGGGTCTGAAGACATGAGCGGCGCAATCCGCCACGTCACCATGAGCGGCCGCGTGCAGGGCGTCGGCTATCGCGCCTGGGTCGAGGAGCAAGCAGTCTCGCGCGGCCTCGAAGGCTGGGTTCGCAATCGCCGTGACGGCAGGGTCGAGGCGGTGTTTTCCGGCCCCGAGAATATTGTCGCCGACATGATCGCGGTCTGCGGCCGCGGGCCCATCTCGGCACGGGTCCATGCCGTGCAGGCCGAGACCGGCAATTCCGATCTTCTCAACCTGCGCCGGGCGGGGGAGCGGTTCTCGGTCTTGCCGACGGTATAAGACGCCGCCTTACGCAGCAGCGGAAATCACCAACGCCTGGATCCGGCCGTCGATCGCGCCCGTGCCGAAACGGCGGGCCAGCGCGTCTGCGGCACTCTTCGTCGCGGCCTCGAGGGCAGGTGCGCCGTGGCTCTCGATCTCGCCGCGCATCGGCGTGCCCTGGCAGAAGGCGATGGCCGGATCCTGCGGCGACGCCGCGCGGCTCCGATGCGTGATCGTCTCGATCGCAATGTCCTTGAATTCTGCAGCTGTCAAATCGGCGCGAATGCGCACTGTGTCGTGGTAGCCATGCGGTGTGCGAGCCAGGAATTGCGGAGGGTTGTCCGGGAATATCGTCTGCAGCGCCTGGATCACCACATCCGCAAACTCATTCTCCTCGATCCTGTCCCAGACATTGAAGAGAAATCGTCCGCCGGGCCGGAGCACCCGGCGGGCTTCGGCATAGCCCTTGACCCGGTCGGGAAAGAACATCGCGCCAAACTGACAGGCGACGACATCGAAACTTGCGCCCTCAAACGGCAGCGCCAGCGCGTCGGCCTGTCGCCAGGTGATGTCCGGCCGGTCCGGCATCCGCGATCTCGCGCGCGCAAGCATCGGCTCGTTTAAGTCGGTTACCACGATCCGGGTGTTGCGGCCGAGCTCCGACGACAGCGCGCGCGTTGCCGCGCCGGTCCCCGCGGCCGTCTCGAGCAGGTCGCGCGGCTGGCATGTCCTGACGCGCTGCGCGAGATCGCGCGCGTAAGGTTCGAACAACAACGGCACCAGCAGCCGGTCGTAGAGCTCTGGAATGGAGCCGACGAACTCCTTGTCGGATGCGGGCATGGCGCAATTTCCTTTGCGACCGTGGAGCAGGCTCGGATCGAGAGCCCGGTGTACGGCCTAAAAAATTCTGTCCATTCGGGTCAGCTTGGACGAGGACCCGGTAGCCACAAAGGAAAACTTGTCGCCTGCGACAACTGCGCTCCCCCGGTACGCACATAAGCCAGAAGACCTGACGCATCGCGCGTCTCACCGGCGGGGCCGGCGCGCATGCCAGGCCGGAATTGTGCGGGCCGATCAATGCGCCCGAGGCGATCTTGTGAGTGACGTCACGCCGCGGCGGCAACGCTCCGGAATGTCGCCGCCAACGTCCGCAGCGCCGCCAGCTTGGCGGGATCGCTGACCTTCGAGTGCAGCATCACCTTTGATGCACCGAGGCGCGGCAGTTTGTGCGCCGGTCCAACGTCGACCAGGCCGGCGGGCGCGATACGGCGGGCGAGCGGCGCCACGGCAAGACCCGCGAGCGCTGCGGCCACGACCGCGGTGACGCCGCCGCCGACGAAGCTTTCGGTCCAGTGGACGCCAGCCTTGTCGAGCGCGCGAACGGCGAGGGCACGGACGCCGCAGGGCGGTGCCAATGTGGCCAGCGGCAGCGCATCGCCACGCGGCCATACGAAGCGCTTGGTCGCGAACCAGCCGAACTCGTCTTCGGCCAGTCTCTCGCCGCCGCGCCGGCTGCCTTCCTGGCGCACGATCACCGCATCGAATTCGCCGGCATCGTAGGCGTCGAGCATGTTGCGCGAGAAGCCGATGGTCACGGCGAGCGCAAGCTGCGAGGCCATGGCATGCAGTCGTTCCAGCAGCGGCACCAGCTCGGGGCCGGCGGCGTGATCGCTTATTCCGAGCGTGATCTGCTGCCTCGCCGGCGTCTCGCCCGACAGCGCGCGGTCATGCGCTTCGATCAGCGCGCGGGCGTGAGGCAGGAAGGCCGAACCGTCGGCGGTCAGCCGCACCGCGCGCGGCGAGCGCTCGACCAACCGTTTGCCGAGCACGGCTTCGAGCCGCTGCAATTTCATGCTGATCGCGGCCTGCGTGGTGCCGAGCGCCTCGGCGGCGCGGGTGAAGCCTTGCAGCTCGGCGACGAGGAGGAAGGCTCGCACGGTGTCGATGTCGAGGGTGACCATCAATGATCGTTATCATTGCTATCTATTTCGATAAGATACCAAGATGATGCGGGAAGGTCTAGCTGGAGTGGGCGCGGTTCACTCGCGCCAATGGAATTCAAGGAGACCAACCTATGCCCCTCATGACCGTCAGCTATGCCACCTCTCGCCAGACGCCGACGCTGAAGTCTGACATTGCCGCCGCCGTGTCGGAGCTCACCGCCAAGATCCTGCACAAGGATCCGAAGGTCACCGCGATCATCGTCAAATCGGCGGACGCCGCCGACTGGTTCGCCGGGGGCAAGTCGCTCGCCGAGCAGGGACTCGCGAGCTACTGGCTGGACATCCATGTCACCGAAGGCACCAACACCAAGGACGAGAAGGCGGCCTATCTCGCAGCCCTGTTCAAGCGGATGGGCGAATTGCTCGGCCCGCTCCACAATGAGAGCTACGCCCATGTCGACGAGGTGAAGGGCGACGCCTATGGCTTCGGCGGCCTGACCCAGGAGCGGCGCTACATCGCCGGCAAGCTCGAGGTCGCGCTGCAGAAGGCGGCGTGAGGTTCGTCCCGCTATATCGTCGCTTCCGGCAGCCGCGCCTCGGTGTCGCCGAACACCTCGGCAAAGGCCTGCCGGAGCGCGACGTCGACATCGGCCAGGGTCACGGGCAGCCCGAGGTCGACCAGCGAGGTGACGCCGTAGCGCGGATCGACCACGCCGCACGGCACGATCGCCTGGAAGTGGGAGAGATCGGGCTCGACGTTGATCGCGATGCCGTGGAACGAGACCCAACGGCGCAGCCGGACGCCGATCGCGGCGACCTTGTCCTCGTGTCCAGGCCCCTTGTCCGGGCGGCGGACCCAGACGCCGACCCGGTCCTCGCGGCGCTCGCCGCGGACGTTGAAGGCCGCGAGCGTGCGGATGATCCATTCCTCCAGCGAGGCGACATAGGCGCGCACGTCAGGCCGGCGCCGCTTCAGATCGAGCATCACATAGGCGACCCGCTGGCCGGGGCCGTGATAGGTCACCTGGCCGCCGCGGCCGCTCTGGAAGGTCGGAAACCGCGGGTCGAGCAGGTCGCCGGCCTTGCCGCTGGTCCCGGAGGTGTAGAGCGGGGGGTGCTCCAACAGCCACACCAGCTCCGGCGCGGTCCGCGCGGCAATGGCGGCCACCCGGGCGTCCATGGCGCTGAGAGAATCGGGGTAGGGGACCGGGGCGTCCGAAATCCGCCATTCGACCGCGCCGCCGCCCGAAGGCAGGGCAAAGGTCGTCAAATCAAGGCTTTGGCGGTCGTTAACCATTGGCTAACCCTAACGTGGTCAGGTGGACTCACAATTTAGTTCCAGTTCGGCGGTTCAGAAGTGGCCACCCTCGATAAAGTCAGCGTAGACCTCATGGTGGTCCTCGGCACGACGACCATGCCCATCCACCAGGTGATGCGGCTATCCCGCGGCGCCATCATCGAACTGGATGCCACCGAAGCCGACGAGGTCAAGATCCTCGCCAACAACCTTCCGGTTGCCAGCGGCGTCGTTCTGGTCGACCGCAACCGGATTGCGGTCGAGGTTAAGCAAATGCTGCCGAAATCCCCCGATGTTCGGTAGTTAATTCGTTCACGAACTGCCTTGTCCCTGCATCCGTGATTTGTTACATGGCGCCGTCGATCCGGCGGCGCCCTAGGGGTTCCATCCGGCATCCCAAAGCGCTCGTGGCGGAATTGGTAGACGCGCTGCCTTGAGGTGGCAGTGGGTAACACCGTGGGGGTTCGAGTCCCTCCGAGCGCACCACCTCTACATTTGGCGTTGAAATCTCAGGGTTTTTCCGCCGGTTACTCTCAAAAGTTACTATTCTGTTCTCGTCTTCCGGCATCGTCAGATCGACGATGTTCTGCATTTGATCGTAGGCGATCAGCTTGCTCATGCCGTCGAATCCAAGCCGCTCGCGGTCGGCCTTCGCGATGAGATCGATGGCATCTTCTCGTCCTTCCAACTGAACATCGCCATCATGTGCGGGATCGTTGCGCCCGCATAGGCCACGTCCTCGGCACGCCTTCCGCACGCCATGGCAGTTCATCTTGGGCTCGTTGATCCCGGCAAGGCGAGCGTACTTCTTGAATTTCACCGCCCAGGCCTTCTTGGCCATCGGCAGCACCTCGCCCTTGACCAGCTTGACGGTGAACACCTCGCCAGTCCCCAAGATGCCGGCATCGCGGGCTGCGGCGAGCGACTTGGCAATCAGGGTGGATCGGAATCGAAACCTTCGTCGAGCCCTTGCTCTTCTCGGTCTCGATCTCGATCGCCATCTGCTTCAGGATTCGTTTCAGATGCGACGGCCCGAAGCGGTGCGCATCGCCTAGGCGCAGGAAGGTGTAGTGCAGGATGTCAAACATCAGCCGCGCCTCGGTGCCGAGCGGCCAGCGTGCGCGGTACTTCGCCATGTGCTCCTCGCTCCATGGCACCCAGCCGCCGCTCTCGCGCGAGGCTTTCGCCTTACCGCTCTTGAGCCCGATGGTCGGATCGTCCTCTGGGTCGAGGCGCTCCTCCTCGATTATCCAGCGGATCATGTGGCGCAGCGCCGACAACAGGTTGCCGGCCTGAACCGGCGTCCGCGCCCTCAGTTCCTCGCGCACCTTGCGGGTCAGCGCCGCAAATGGTCACTCGCCATTGTCTTCGATCAGCGACTCGATCAGTCCGGTGCGCGCGTCTCGCGTGCTGTCGGCCAAGCCATCCTCGCCGATCGCGGGATTGCCAAGCCAGCGGTCGCTTTGTCTGTAGAGCGTCCAGTCATCGCGTTCGGCTGCTGGATCGATGTTGTCTACGGTCAAGGCCTGTAGAGAACGGCTTACCCTCTCTATCCGAACAGGCGACCAGAAGGCGATCATACGACCTTCCACATGGGCTTTGCACTCTTGGCCGATAACAATTGAACTCGCGATCGCAAGGATTTTGGCCCAGGCCACGACAGAGCCCGACATCATGTTCAATGACACTGAGCGCCCTAACCATCTGCTCGTCGAGGTGGCAAACGTCAACGAGTGGCGATCACGCACCCGCTGTGGCAAACAGGCTTTGCGACGTTGTCCATCATGAACGCTACAAATAGCGCTCATCCAAGCCATGAATGGGGAACTCGATGCTCGAGCTTGGCTCTGGCCCACATGCTTGCAAAGAGGGGAGCCCGAAGCCAGGGCCAAGCAATTGACGGCAGCGAAGCAACGCATCGAATCCGGCCAATGCGTCCAGAGCGGTCCGAAGCAGCATCGGTAATTCACCAGGCTGTCTCATGATCGCGCGGAACAGTGCGGCGAGATCGATCGTCCCGTTTGCACGCACCGTAGCCAAGGCGGCAGCAGGGATCCGGCGGGTGGCCGGATCCATGATGACGCGGACGGCGGCCATCGGGAGATAGCGCGCTGCAGCGATGCTCGCCACCACATGAGATTCATTATCGACAGCCAGCGCGCCTGTACTGATATGCAGCGATCGCTTTGCCTCCGGATGCGCCGCGATAGTTGTAACGCCAGCAATAGGGCCGTGAACTGCTTCGGGGATAAGTCGAAGCAAGGCTTGCGACCAGTTTCGGTCAGTCGTGAGTTCGACGGTCTCTGCGATAATCCTGGATGCTACAATGCATGTTCCTGCGGCGAGGCTGGGCGAAAGGCCGCCTGCGACGCCAAAGCTAATCAGCCCGCAGCAATCCCCGGATATTGCAGACGCGAGAGAGCTTGCCAGGGTGCTGCCATCGCCGCTACAAATGGCGTGCGTATGGAAGTCCGTAGCAAGCCTCGCCTCAAACGCGAGTCCCGTCACTCCAATTACCGCTGCCAAGTGTCCACTCCTTGAAATGGCACGCTGACCAGCGCTCATGATGGATCGCGGGGTGCTCCCGCGCGCCGCAAGGTATGCGTAAGGCAAGCCCGGATCACTGGCGCCAAGACACTCCAGCACTGCCGCTCCAACATTAAATCGCAAATTACGAATGAGTTAGTTTCTAACGGATAAGTCAGCTTTGGGGGTTGCAGCATCGTGATAAGCTGCGGCCTTGCGGGCGCAGATCATGGCGAACGTAAGACCGTGTCGGAAGCAAGGACAGCGCACTCGACAAGCCGAGTCGTCGACGTATCGGGATACGAGCCGAAGCAATTTGCATGGTGTCTCGAAGTCATCGCACGCAACGATTTGCAGCATTGTCCGCGCTGGCAGGTCGCGTTCGCGAACGAGCGAAAGGATCATCGATATTACGAACTGGTCGAGGATACGCTTCATCCTGAGTTCGACTACCGGTATTTCGCTATAAAGGACGAGGTTGGCCGCGTTTGTGCCGTACAGCCCTTTTTCCTGCTGGACCTGGATTTGTTGGTCGGAGCGAGCCCGCGCTTTGGCCTGCTAATCGACGCCATCCGCGACCTATGGCCGCGCCTGATGCGAGCGCGCACGCTGATGGTGGGGTGCGTAGCTGGTGAAGGCCATCTTGATGGCGACGAGGCTCGCCATCGCACCCGCGCGGAGCTCCTGGCTTCAACGATCACAGGACATGCGCGTAGCCTCGGAGCAGGTCTGGTCGTGTTCAAGGAGTTTCCGGCGCGGTATCGATCGGTTCTCGAATGTCTGGTTGACCACGGATTCACCCGCATCCCCAGCATGCCTATGACCAGGCTTTGCATCGATTACGCAAGCTTCGACGATTACATGAGGAGCGCGCTCAACAGCGCGACGCGCAAGAAGCTACGCAAGAAGTTTGAGGCGGCGGCGCGGGCCGCCCCGCTCGAAATGAGCGTCGTCAACGACGTGACTCCGGTGATCGCGCAGATTTATCCACTGTATCTCCAGGTTTATGCGCGTTCGAAGCTGCACTTCGAAAGGCTCACGGAGCAATATTTCTGCGACCTTGGGCGGTGGATGGGGGACAAGGTCCGATTCTTCCTCTGGCGCCAGAGCGAGCGGATCGTCGCATTTGCAACGTGCATAGTGCATGGTGACGCGATCTATGCGGAGTACATAGGGCTCGACTACGATGTCGCGCTCGATCTACACCTCTATCACTATGTGTTTCGCGACTTGGTCATCTGGGCGATTGCCAACGGGTACAAATGCTTTCGGAGCGGCGGGCTGAACTATGATCCAAAACTGCACCTCAGGCACTTACTCGATCCGATCGACCTATATGTTCGGCACACGTCCGAACCGATCAACGCGCTGTTGAGGCACGTTTTGCCGGTGATCGAGCCAACCCGATACGACGGGACACTTGCGAAGTTTCGCAACTATGAGGAGCTTTGGGTGACGGATCGAGTCGCCTGATGGGGGCAACCGACAGCGCAGCAAAATTGCACCCTCACGTCTTCCGGCCAGGCCGATGGTGTTTGCCTCGAGCGCCGAAGACAACCTGCGAAGGGTAAGGCGCGGCCGAGTGCCGGGGCGTGCTGCCAATGACGCCCGCGGCCCCGACGGACGTCCGGATAGGGTTGGCGGCGAAATTACCTGGAAAGAATCCGTTGGTCGGGAAGTCGCGATTGTCGTCGCGGTTGTCGTAGTACCAACTACTGGTGTCGCCGTAGCGTATAGGATGAAGTCGGATATCCCTCAGATCGCCCGCGAAGGCGGGCGCGAGAGCGATCGTCGCGAGTATTGCGGCTGCCACTAGCATCTTCGACTTGAACATGCCCGTTTCCTTTGCATCACGGACGAATAGTGCCCCAATCGCCTTTCCACCCCGCGAGTTTTCCCTTCCGGAACTGCAGATAAAGCCCATCGCTGCGGCTGGACAATGCGCTGCCCTTGACGTTGGAGAGCACAAGATAGAGTTCGTTGCCGGGCCGGCCCCGGATGTAGATCAAAGGCACGCCGAGCGCTTCCGCAGTTTCGTCGGCGTTCATCCCAAGTCGAAGCGAAATCATGTTCGACGGCACTGCAATTTCTGGCTGCTGTGCCGTTGCAGGAACCGCTGTGGGCGCGAAGGCCAGCAATGCCATCACGTGCAACGTGCGCTTTCTCATGAAACCTCCTGTGGGCCACTCGCATCAAGGCTATCGAAGCCAGCGCTGCCAGACGATTCCGACTCATTGCAGCGACGCCAGCGTTCCGCTTGGCGTCCATCCACCGCCGAGCGCCTGGAAGAGGCTGCTCGCGGCCGACAGCTTCGAGAGCCGAACCTGCACCAATGTGTTTTCGGCGCTAAAAAGCGTCTGCTCGGCCTGTAGCACGGTAATGAGGTTGGCCGTTCCTCCACGCAGCTGCGACTCGGCGACTTCGAATGCCTTCCGCGAACTCGCGACAACTTGTCCCTGCAGTCGCTCCTGAAGCGTGAACTTCTGCAACGCGATGAGGGCCTTCTCGACATCGGAAAAGGCCGACAGAACGGCTTTGCGATAGGCTTGGAGATTCTCCAGCTGCACGCCCTTCGCTTGCTTCAACTGGCTCTCTAGCAAGAACCCGTCAAAGATTGGCTGAGTAAGGTTGGCCGTCAGGGTGTAGAACCAAGCACCGGGTGTGAACAGCGACGCCAGCGCGGTGCTCCGGAACCCGGTCGTGCCTGTTAACTGGATCTGCGGAAAGAACGCCGCACGAGCTTCCTCGACGCTGAAGTTGGACGCGGCAAGCCGCGCCTCGGCCTGGCGGATGTCCGGCCTCTGATAGAGCAATTCGGATGGCAACCCCGGTGTAACTCGCGGCACTTTAATGCGGCTAGTCGAGCCGCCATGCACCGAAAGATTTGCCGGCGCGCGTCCAACCAGAACCGCGAGTGCGGCCTCGTTCTGTCCTAGCGTGACCTCAAGTGGGGGGATTGCGGCGCGCTGGGTGGCAACCAGCGCCTCCTGTTGCGAAAGATCAAGCTGGGATGCCGTTCCGCTAGCGAACCGGTCCTTGATCACGGAAAGAATTCGTTCGGCCGCAGCCAAATTTTGGCGCGTCACGCGAAGCTGGTCCTGGGCGGCCAAAATCTGGAAATACGTATTGGCGACGGTCACGATCGCCGTCAGCGTGACGACTTCGCGGTTGTACCTTGAGGCGGTCGCATTTTCCTCCGCAGCATAGAGCGCAGCGCGGTTCTTGCCCCAGAAGTCGAGCATGTAGCTCGCGGTGAGACTTGTGCTGAACAGCGAGAAAGTCAAGCCGCTACCTGCGCTGCCAGCGGCTTCAACACCGCTAGCTGGGTCACCAGTGGCACCGATGCCGCCGCCGAGGCTGCGGGCGATGCTGCTTATCGGGCCGAAATGCGCGCGCTCGGCGCTTGCCGCCCCAGTCAGCGACGGCAGCAACGGCGCGCCCGCCATTCCCACCTGGGCATCGGCCTGCACGATCTGAGCGACCGCCACCGCTATATCGAGGTTATTGAGCTGGGCTGCGCCCATCAGCGAGGTGAGTTCGCTGGATCCAAAGCCGCGCCACCAGTCGACAGCCGGGACGGCGGCGTCGGCGTCGCCCTTGGGTGCTGCGCGATAGGTTGCGGACATATCGAGATTCAGCTCGGGCCGTTCCGATCCCAGAATGCAGCCCGACAAGCCGGGGGTAAGGGCGAGTGCAAGCAGCGTGGAGGCCCCGCGAAGCCTGCCGCATCCGCGCATCGCGTGAACAGCTCTACGAACCCTCTGCGTCGGTTGCCTTCTCAGCCGGAAAGCGGACTGGATACCGCCGTTTGAGCCGATTATCCGCATTTCGTTCTCCGACCACGATGAATGCATCAAGGACATTCGAGAAAGTAGCGTTCCGTTTTTGCAATACGGCCCGACGCGAGCAGCTCGCACATCGGGCGGTTAGGCCGCCGATCGAAGTGTAGGATCGATAGTCTGATCGCCTTTGGCTTCTCGACGTGCCCTACCGGACTGTCTACATTTATTACCATAGGGATGGAAGGAGGCGCAGTTGATCGAGTCGCCGGCGATGGCCACCGGCTTACAGCTCTATTGCAAGGAGAATATTTCAGTTGACTTTGCTTGCAATTGACCAGGACCTGCGCTGGTGCATTGCGGTAAAGCTATCCCCTTAGCTTTGATCGGCCGATCGCGGACCGATCACGCATCGTCTCTCCGAATGCGTCGATGATGCCGAACCGAAGCTGTGTTTCGGCCAAGCAGTGCTGAGGTTCACACTGGCACCGGCTGGATCGATCGAGGCGCCTCGGTCTCTACGAATCACCCTACTGCTGTGTTCGGAGCGCCTGTGTATCCGTAAATTCGGATAAGCATGCACAGCTAAACGGTACTCTCCGGCTCCGATTGGTCGGAGCCGTTCAACTCATTTGATAACGTAAGCGGCTACAGCACGGTTACTGTATCAGCGCAAACCGGGCGGGATACATCCTCGAGTCCCGACACGGCAGTGCCAACCGACCTTTCGACCGTGGCTCCAGCCGGGCGGCCTGAACGCAGGACCACGCATGGGTGCTCTCGCCATCATGGGTCCTCGCGTGGCTGCCGGATGCATTCGGCTAGTAGCGGTGAAGCCAGTGTGCGCACCGTGTCCAGCACCCATCATGCCAAAGCGCTGCGCGTCGGCATGGCCGGCGACCGCGACGCACAATCCTGCGGCGGTGGTCACAGCGAGCAAATTTTTCCACATAGGGCGTCTCCTTTTCCGCGCACCCCTCTGACAGGCGAACGAAAGATATGACGACACGTTCCAATAGATGTCGGAGATGACGAATTACTCGAACCACTAATGGGTTAGTTTCTGACACATAAGTCAGGGTTGCGCATCCAAGAGCACTTGCTCGCGCAGCACAAGGCGCCATTCAAGAGGGCTGGGCGATGGCTCGGAAGGACCTCAGCCAGTGGTTCCGGCGTCCTCGCAACGAGGCGCTGGTTTATGAGTTAATACAGGCTGCGGGGGGCTCGGAGTGAATGACAGTTGCGAACCTTCCTTGGCCGCCTTCTCGCGATGGTGATCGTTGGCGCGCTCGTCGTCGGCATAGCTGTCGTGATCATTGCGCCCGAACAGCCGCAGCAGACGGGCGGCGGTGGGGGAAGTGGCGGCGGTGGCGGCGGTGGGGGAGGTGGCGGGGGCGGGGGTGGCGCGGGAGGCATGGGGCGTCGACTTGTTGCTCCTCAGGGCGCGGTACCCGTTCTGGTCGCGGAGCCCGCCATCGCCGACGTCCCGGTCTACCTCGATGGGGTTGGCACCACGCGTGCACTCAACCTGGTGACCGTGCGCAGCCAGGTCGATGGCAAGCTGATCAGCGTCAATTTCCGCGAGGGCGACGACGTTAAGCGTGGCGATGTCCTGGCGCGCATCGATCCCACCACCTACCAGGCGCAGCTTGATCAGGCAGTTGCCAAGAAGGCGGTCGACGAGGCGCAGCTCACAAATGCCAGGCTCGATCTCGAGCGCTACACCAATCTGGTCAAAACGAACGCGGTGACGCACCAGCAAGTCGATACCCAGCGTGCCCTGGTCGCGCAGTTCGAAGCCCAGGTGCGCCTTGATCAAGGCGCGATCGACAATGCGCGCGCCCTCCTTGATTATTGCACCATCACCGCGCCGATCGCCGGGCGGGTCGGAATAAGGCTGGTCGACCAGGGCAATATTGTGCACGCGTCGGATCCGGCCGGCATCGTCGTCATCACGCAGATCCAGCCGATCGCCGTTCTGTTCATCCTGCCACAGCAGGTGTTGCCGCAGATCAACAAGGCGTTTGCTGCAGGGCCTTTGTCAGTCGAGGCTACCGAATCCGACAAAAAAAAGGTGCTCGATCGCGGCAAGCTACGGGTCATCAACAATCAGGTCGATCAGACGACCGGAACCGTGCAGCTGAAAGCCGAGTTCCCCAACGGGGACCTTCAGTTATGGCCGGGTCAATTCGTGAATGTTCGGCTGCTGATCGACACCTTGCGGCAGGCCCTGGTGGTCCCGACGCCCGCGGTGCAGCATGGTCCGAACGGCACCTTCGTTTATCAGCTCAAGCCGGACCACACAGTCACGGTGCGTCCGGTCGTGGTCAAGCAGCAGGACGAGAATCAGGCTGTAATCGCCAGCGGGCTTGAGCTGTCCGACCGCGTGGTGACAACCGGCTTCGCGCAGCTTGCGGAAGGCCGTCGGGTCTCGGTCCAAGGCGAAGGCCGCGAGCCGTCGGGGACAGCCTCATCCCAAAGGGGGCAGGGTCAGGGCGGCGGACGAGGCGAGCACAGACGTCGGGGCGATGGGAAGTCTGAAGCGACGCAGGGCAGAGCCCAATGAGTATCCTAAGTGTCTCGGAACCCTTCATCCGCCGCCCGATCGCGACCTTGCTCCTCGGCGCCGCAGTGTTGCTCGGCGGCGTGCTCGGCCGTTGGCAGCTACCTGTCTCCGCGCTGCCGCAGGTCGACTTTCCCACTATTCAGGTCACAACGAAGCTTCCCGGCGCCAATCCTGATACCACGGCGTCATTGGTAACCGCGCCGCTGGAACGGCAGCTCGGACAGATCCCCGCGCTCACCGGGATGACCTCGTCGAGTTCCTATGGCCTCAGTCAGATCACCTTGCAGTTCGAGCTCAGCCGCGACATCGATGCCGCCGCTCAGGATGTACAATCCGCGATCAATGCCGCGGGATCGACGCTGCCGCGCAACCTGCCCTATCCGCCGACCTACTCCAAGGTGAATCCGGCCGACGTTCCGATCATCACCCTCGCGCTGACCTCGGATACGATCTCCCTGCGGCAATTGAGTGACATCGCCGACACGCTCCTGGCGCAGCGGTTGAGCGAAGTCACCGGGGTCGGCCGTGTTTCGGTCGAAGGCGGCATTCGGCCTGCGGTGCGCATCCAGGCGGATCTGGCGCGGCTTGCCGCTTACGGCATCGGCCTCGAGGACCTGCGGTTTGCAATCAGCAACGCCAACGTCGCGGGGCCGAAGGGCTCCTTCGACGGCGCCCACCAGTCCTATACCATTGCAGCGAACGATCAGATTGCCGTCGCCGACGCCTACCGCTCCGTTGTGGTGACCTATCGCAACGGCGCGCCAGTACTGCTGACCGATGTCGCAAACGTGCTCGACGGCCTGGAGGACACCAAGGTGGGCGGCTGGTACGACGGCACGCCCGCGGTCATCGTCGACGTGCAGCGCCAGCCCGGCGCCAACGTGATCGAGACCGTCCAGCGCGTGCAGGCCGAGTTGCCGAAGCTGCAGCGCGCGATGCCGGCCGGCGCCGTTCTCAAGGTGGTGAGCGACCGCACCACCACGATCCGCGCCTCGATACGCGACGTGCAGTTCACCCTCGTGATCGCCGTGGCGCTCGTCGTGCTCGTGGTGCTCATCTTTCTGCGCACGATCCGCGCAACCTTCGTCGCGGGGGTCGCTCTGCCGCTGTCGCTGATCGCCACGTTCGGCGTCATGTGGTTCTGCGGCTTCAGCCTGGACAATCTTTCGCTGATGGCACTCACGATCGGCACGGGCTTTGTCATCGACGATGCCATCGTCATGATCGAGAACCTGGTGCGCCATATGGAGAAGGGCGAGACACCGCTCCACGCTGCCCTGAACGGCGCGCGCGAGATTGGTTTCACCGTGATTTCGCTGACGTTGTCGCTGGTTGCGGTGTTCATTCCGCTGCTGTTCATGACCGGGCTCGTCGGCCGCATGTTCCGCGAATTTGCCCTGACCTTGACCATTGCGGTGGTCATCTCTGCCATCATCTCCCTGACACTGACCCCGATGATGTGCAGCCGCCTGCTGCGACGTGCGCAGGACGGGCCGGAGCGGCCACTCACGCGAGGCTTTAACCGCGCGATCGCGTGGAGCGTCGAAGTGTATCGGACGACGCTCGAATGGGTGCTGCGCCATCAGGGGCTGACGCTGGTGACGACGCTATTTACGCTGGCGGTGACGATCTTTCTTTATGTCATCGTGCCGAAGGGATTTTTGCCGCTGCAGGACACCGGCCTGATCACGGCTGTCACCGAGGCTGGCTCCGACGTATCGTTTGCCGAGATGCGGCGGTTGCAGGGGGACGTCGTCGCCGCGATCCGCCGGGATCCCGACGTGACGGGCGTTGTATCGGTAATTGGTGTCAGCACGCTCAATCCGACGCCGAACGCTGGCCACCTCGCCATCACACTCAAAACCCGTGACGAGCGTCGTGCCACCGCGGTCGCGGATATCGTCGATCGTCTGAAGAGTGCGGTCGCGTCGATTCCCGGCATGGTCGTGTATTTCCAGCCGGTCCAGGACATCCAGATCAGTACGCGCACGAGCAGAGCCCAATATCAATACACGCTCTCCGGCACCGACGCGCAGGCGGTGTCGGACTGGTCTGTCAAGCTTGCCGATCGGCTGCGCGCAGAGCCGGCGCTGCGCGGGGTAGCCTCCGAGGCGCAGGAAGGCGGCTTGCGCACTTTCATCGACGTGGATCGGGAACAGGCTGGGCGGCTCGGTATCTCGATGCAGGTGATCAACGACACACTTAGCGACGCCTTCGCGCAGCGGCAGATCTCGACAATCTATGGGCAATCCAACCAGTACCGGGTGATCCTGGAAGCGATGCCACAGTACCAGCAGGATCCGAGTTCGCTCTCGAAGCTGTTCGTGTCCTCCGCAAACGGAGCGCAGGTTCCGATCGCTGCCTTCACAGGCATACAGCGCACCGTCGCGCCGCTCACCATCAGCCATCAGGCGCAATTCCCGGCGGTCACGATCAGCTTCGATCTGGCGCCTGATGCCTCGCTCAGTGGCGCGGTCGCTGCGATCGCCCGCGCCGAACGCGACATCCGCATGCCGGGCACGATCATCGGCGCCTATTCGGGCGCTGCCGCCGAGTTCAGCCACTCCCTCGCCGGCGAGCCTTGGCTGATTCTCGCCGCCGCAGTGACGATCTACATCGTGCTTGGTGTCCTCTATGAGAGCTTCATCCATCCCCTCACAATTCTCTCGACCCTGCCATCCGCCGGCGTCGGAGCTTTGCTTGCGCTCATGCTCACCCGCCAGGACCTCTCGGTCGTGGCGCTGATCGGCATCATTCTGCTGATGGGCATCGTGAAGAAGAACGCGATTATCATGATCGATTTTGCGCTGGAGGCGCAACGCAAGGACAGGCTCTCCCCGCGGGATGCCATCGTCAAGGCTTCGATGCTGCGCTTCCGGCCGATCATGATGACAACGCTCGCCGCGCTGTTCGGCGCACTGCCGCTGGCGCTCGAGAACGGTACCGGCTCCGAGCTGCGCTTCCCGCTCGGCGTCACCATCATCGGCGGCTTGCTGCTGAGCCAGTTGCTCACGCTCTACACCACACCGGTGATCTACCTTTATATGGAGCGGATACGCGCGCGGGTCGTGCGAATGCTCGCGCCGAGTCGGGTATCGAAAGCTTCCAAGTCGGAGCTCATCCAGCGCGCCAGCGAGTGACGAATGTTGGAGCGTAAAATGACACACCCATTGAGACGACGCAGACGATGAACTTTTCCTATCCGTTTATTCGCAGGCCAATCGGGACGGCGTTGCTCGCGATAGGGTTGTTTCTGGTCGGCGCGGTCGCTTACGGATTCTTGCCGGTCGCGAGCTTGCCGAACATCGAGTTCCCGACCATCCGCGTTGGCGCCAACCGTCCGGGCGCCGATCCCAACACCATGGCTGCAAGTGTGGCCGCACCGCTCGAGCGGCGGCTGGCTGAGATCGCGGGTGTAACGGAAATCACCTCAATCAGCTCGCTCGGCTCGACCAGTATCACGGTGCAGTTCGACCTCAATCGTAGCATCGACGGTGCGGCTCGTGATGTGCAGGCAGCCATCAATGCCGCAGCGAGCGATCTGCCGACCGATTTGCCCACCGTGCCCTATTTCAAGAAGAGCAATCCCGCAGCGGCGCCAATCCTGATACTTGCGCTTACATCGAATACCATTGCCCCAAGCGCAATTTACGACATCGCCGACTCGGTCATCGCGCAGCGCATCGCGCAGGTCCAAGGGGTCGCGGAGGTCACTGTAAATGGCGCCGAGCAGCCCGCCGTTCGGGTGCGGGTCGATCCCGCCGCGATCGCCTCGATGGGGCTCGGGATGGACGATGTGCGTGCTGCAATTGTCAAATCCAATGCGGCGGGCCCGATTGGCATGTTCGATGGTCGGCAGCAGCTGCAGACTATCGCCACCAACGATCAGCTGTTTAAGCCCGCCGACTATGATCCGGTCATCGTACGCACCGCGAGCGGATCGGTGGTTCGGCTCTCGGCCATAGCATCGATCGAGTCCGGGGTGCGCAACACGCTTTCCGCGGCCTGGTTCAATGGTCAGCCTTCAGTGCTGCTGATCATCACGAAGCAAGCGGGAGCCAATGTCATCGAGACCATCGACCACATTCATCAGGTTCTCGGCGAGCTCAAGGGCTGGATCCCTGCCGATCTGCAAATCTCGGTCTTGTCGGATCGCACCAAGACAATTCGTGCGAGCGTGCACGACATGCAGCTGACGCTGGGCGCGACGATCATGCTGGTTGTGCTGGTCGTTTTCCTGTTCCTGCGCCGGGGCGCCCCTACCGTTGCAGCCGGCATAACCGTGCCGCTTTCGCTCGCAGGCACCTGCGCACTGATGTGGGTCGCGGGATATTCCATAGACAATTTGTCGCTGATGGCGTTGGCGGTCTCCGTCGGATTCGTGGTGGACGACGCGATCGTGATGATCGAGAACGTGTTTCGCAACCTCGAAGCAGGACGCTCGCCGCTGCGCGCGACGCTCGAAGGCGCCCGACAGATCGGCTTTACAGTAGTATCGATCAGCGTGTCGCTTATTGCAGCGTTTATCCCGCTGCTATTCATGGGAGGAATCGTTGGGCGGCTGTTTCGTGAATTCTCGGTAACGCTCGCTTTCGCCATCGTGGTATCAATGGCCGTATCTCTCTCGGTCACTCCCATGGTCTGTGCGCATTTCATCCGTGCGCCTCCGAGTGCCGATTCGACTCGTCTTGATCGTGTGGCGGATTCTGTCCTCAACGCGCTCATCCGCGCCTATGGCCGGACTCTTAGCGCGGTGTTGCACCACCGGGCGCTCACGTTGCTCGTTATGCTGCTTACGGTAACGTTGACCGTCTCGCTCTATATCAAAGGGCCGAAAGGTTATTTCCCGCAAGACGATACCGGGCTCCTGATCGGAGCGACGCAGGCCTCATCCGATATCTCGTTCAAAGCTATGTCGGGTCTCCAGCAGCGCGCCGCCGCGATCGTCAAGGCGGATCCCGCGGTTGCGAGCGTGGGGTCTTCGATCGGCACTTCGACATTCAATCCGTCAATCAACCAGGGACGGCTCTTCATCAGCCTCAAACCGCTCTCGGAGCGCAAGCTCAGCATCGCTCGCATCGCGGACCGCTTGCGCGGAGAACTGGCCCGCGTCACCGGGTTGCGGGTGTTCCTGGTGCCGACCCAGGATTTGCGGGTTGGTGCTCGTTTAAGCAAATCTCAATATCAGTTCACGCTGTGGAGCTCGGATATCGAGGAGCTGACTCGCTGGACTCCAAAGATACTCGAGCAAGTTCGGAAGATTCCCGGATTGATCGACGTGGCGAGCGATCGTGAGCAAGGCGGGTTGCAGGCCAATCTTGTCATTGACCGGCAAGCAGCCGCTCGGCTTTGCGTCAATGTGCAAGATATCGATAACGCGCTCGGTGACGCGTTTGCTCAGGCGCAGGTCTCAACCATTTACGGCGCGCGTAACCAGTATCGGGTGATCCTGGAGATCGACCCGCGGTTTCAGCGCGATCCCTCCAGCCTGAGCCAGGTCTTTGTCAAGGCGAGCGGCAGCGCTTCCGGCGACAGTGGGTGCGCCGGCGCAATCGCAATAGCGCAGGCCACCAATGCAGCGACAGGCGTCATCTCCGGTATTTCGTCGAACGAGGTGCCGCTCTCGGCGGTCGCGCGTTTCGAGAAAACCCTCGCACCGCTTGTCGTCAATCACCAGGGACAATTCCCGTCCGTCACCATCAGCTACAATCTCGCTTCGAACATGGGATTGGAGGAGGCCAATGCGCGTATCCAGCGCGCGGTCGCAGACTTGCATTTGCCTGGTACGATCCATTCGGAGGTGGCGGGTGACGTCAAGGCTTTCGCGCGAACGGTCGGCGCTCAGCCGGTCCTGCTCGTGGCGGCTCTGATCGCCGTCTACATTGTGCTCGGCGTCCTGTACGAAAGTCTTGCTCATCCGATCACGATCATCTCGACGCTGCCTTCTGCGGGGCTCGGAGCATTGCTGGCATTGCGAATCTTCGGTGCCGAGCTGACCGTCATTGCCTTTATCGGTATTATCCTACTCATCGGGATCGTAAAGAAGAACGGCATCATGATGGTGGATTTCGCTCTTGAAGCAGAGCGCCGGCGCGGGCTTCCCCCGGAGCGCGCCATCTTCGAGGCTTGCCTCGAACGGTTCCGGCCGATCCTCATGACCACGATGGCGGCGATGCTCGGCGCCGTGCCGCTTGCGCTCGCGACCGGCCCCGGCGCGGAACTGCGTCGGCCCCTCGGCATCACCATCATCGGCGGCTTGCTCGTGTCACAGGTTCTCACGCTGTACACGACCCCGGTGATCTATCTTCTGCTGGACGGCTTGCACCATCGGCTTTGGCCTGCGCCTCTTGTGTTCGACGCCGAAGGGCATCGTCTCGGAGGGCGCGATCGACTTCACTCGTAGCGCGATGATCCTTCGTCAGGCTGGCAGTCAGCCGGTGCAGAACATGTGCCATGGTATGGCAGAGCGCGGCGGTATGGCAGAGCGCGGCGGCCGAAACTAAGTACACCGGAACGGGCGGCCGATAGGCGGAACGAACTAGCGTTGGAGCAGCGACGTGGCTTCCTCGCGGAACGACCAAAGCAGCAGGGCGGCAGTGCTGAAGGTCATTTATCTGCTCGTCGTGACTGTGGTCACGTTCGTGCTGCCGGCGCTGTCCGCAACGCATCCCCTCCGCTGGGCTATTGTCCCGGCCTTGATCGCCCTTCAGGTACTCACGCTGCTCATTTGTCGCATCTCCATTAGTGAGATCGTGCGTCCGGCGTGGCGGCTCAAATGGTTGTTCCTGTTCCTAATCGGCTGTTACACGCTGCTTCCGCCGGAGCATCCCGCAGAGGACCTCGCGCTGCACTGGCAAGTTCCAGGCGTCGGATGGTTGGTTCCCTTCAACGTGACCGGTCTCGATCGCGCCGCGGTCATGTGCCTGCAGATTCTGACCGTCTTGCTCGCCTCGACTGTGGTTCGGCTGACGGGGAGGGGAGACGATCTGGTGCACGGGCTGCAACAGTTGCGGCTGCCGGGGTTGTTCGTCTACTCGCTCGATCGGACGCTCTCGCTGCTGAGCGGCGCTGATGGGCGAAGCGGGCGACGCCAACGTGAAGCTGGCGCGCAGCCGGGGACCTTCACGGCGCTCAAGCGCTTGTTGCGCGGCGATGTTGGCAGCTTCGTGCAATCGATAAAGGCGAATATGGAGCTGGCGGCCGGGCAATCCGACGAAGGAGTCGGGCCCAAGCTCGAAGCCAGACTCGCTCATGACGTCGCCGTCGTGAGCGGCATTGCGCTCTGCATGGCATCCTTCAAGATGCTCAAAATCCTCCCGGGTCTACCCTTTGCTTCGGGGCACAAGGCTCTTCTCCTGTTCCCCCTGTATGTACTTGCGGCGCGCCTCACCCATTCGCGCTGGGGGGCCACCGCCGCAGGCGCCATTATGGGCGTGATCGGCTTTCTGCAGGGAGACGGGAGGTTTGGCGTGCTCGAGGTCCTAAAACACATCGCGCCGGGCCTCGTGATCGACCTTGCATATCCGCTAGTGCGCCGGTTGCCTGTCTGGGCGCTCGGCTACTGCCTGCTCGGGCTTGTCGCCGCCGTTGCCAGGACCAGTACGGAGCTCGTCCTGGTATTCCTTCTGGGCGCGCGCGCGGAAATTTATCTCTTTCCCGCGGCTAAACTGGTGCCGAACCTGTTGGCGGGATTTTTGAGCGGTTTCGTGACCATGTTCGTGCTGCGCGTCTTCTCTCGCGAGGCGCAAGTCCAGGACGGTTCCGCGGAGGCTCGTGACGGCGAGGCGCCCCTCAAGCCGGACAGGGCGGAAGCGGCGCAGAATCAGTCAAAAAATGCCACGTCGCCGTGAAAGCAGACCTAGCCACAATGGCAGCGGCATGGCGACAGCGAAGAACAGCCAGAGTAAGGGATATACCGCGGAAAGCCCGATATCCTGGAGATTGACCCAGAGCTTTACGGGAATTCCCTGCGGGTAGTAGGCGACGATCAGGACAATACCGAACTCCCCGAGGGCCCTGACCCAGGCAAGCGCCAGTCCCGCGACGAGACCCAGGAGCGACAGCGGCAGGGTCACCTCGAGAAAGACCTGCCACGGCTCCTTGCCCAACGTTAACGCAACCTGCTCCAGGTCTCGCGGTACAGCCTCGAAAGCGGCTCGTGCCGACACGACGTAGTAGGGGGTTGCAGCGTACACCTGAGCCAAGGTGAAGGCTGCGGCGCTGTTGGTAAGCACGACTCCAAACGCCTCAAGCGACGAACCAACCCTGCTGTACGGTCCATAGAGCGACATTAACAGCATGCCCATCGCAAGCGGCGGCGTGAGCAAGGGCAATAGCAGCAGCCCGTCCACCACCCACTTGCCGGGGAACTCACTGCGCGCCAGCCACCAGGCAAGCGGCGTCCCGAGAGAGATCAAGATCGGCATTGAAACGAAACTGTAGAGAAGAGAGGTGCCCGCCGCACTCCAATCGCCGGATGCGATTTGAAAGCCACGCCAATCGGTGACAAAGATCAGCGTGACAAAGGGTGCGATCAGGAAACAAAGCGCCAGCACTCCGACCATCGCCGCTATCGGCCGAACCGGGCGCCATGTGTCGCGGCCCGTGCCCAACGTATGCTCGGATGGCAGAACGTTCGTCAAATCTTCCCCCCTTTGGGTTCTGCATAACCAGAATCGCGAAAAAGCTTCTGGCCCTCGGGGCTCAACAGGAAATCAATGAACTTCTTTCCGAGTTCCGGATTTTTGGCGTTCCTTAGCACTCCCGCGTAGAACACGAGCGGTTGCGTGTGGAAGGTTGTTTCCTTGCCGCTCGGAAGCTTTATCGTAAACTCGACCTTGCCGTACCAGTCGGCCACCTTGTCCGGATTGCTCAGATTGATCTCGTCCGGGAGGGGAACATAGGGAAGATGATGGGAGATGGTCGCGCTTTGGTAACCGGACGCTGCGTCGATTTGCGCGCCCTCCAGACGGGTTAACAGTGAAGGCTCGGTAAAGATCTGCGTTGGGTTCTGATAGCTGCCAAGGATCGTCGAGACTAGATCGGGCTGATTATAGTATCGCTCAGCGAGTTGCATCGCGAAGATGATGTTTTGTCCTTGGGGATCAATCGCAGGGTCGGTGCGGCCAAAACGGAGTCCGGGCGATTTCAGCACTTGCCACCAGGGTGTCCTGCCGGCAGCCGCAGCCTCGAACTGTGGGGCAAAGCGGCTTTTTGGACTATATGTGATGACCATTTGGGTGCTTGCGACGGGGACGCCTTCGCCAAGCAGTCCCGCCTCCTGAACAATCTTGACTGGACCGGGCGTAATGGAGACGAAGACATCCGCCTGCTGCTGCTTGGCGGCGAGGAGTCGGGCAAGCGCATAGGCGCCCATGCCAATGCCCTGGAACTGAACGCCGTGCGCCTTCTCGAACGCAGGGCCGAGGACGCGGTCCATGACAACGCCCATCGAACCGGCGTAACCCACACGGATCGCGTCCGCCCGAGCTGCGGGAGCCTGCGAGAAGACGGCAGCAAACACCGTCGTGGCGCAGAAGATAGAGCGCATCTAGACCTCCCATGAACCCGGACGGAAAGTCGACGTTTGTCCCTTGACTATCTATATTGAGACGCATTCGGCATCTTCAAGCAAAGGTCGCTTGCGAACAGTCTCAAGAGGGCGGCTGCAGAGGGCGGCTGCATGCGTTTGATCGCGGCGGATAGCGGATAAAGGTGTGGTCGCTCGGTTTCGCTGCTGGAACACGTCCATTAAGACCGAGTTTTGATGTCCATGACTGGGCTTGTGTCACGCACGGATAATGCGGCGAGTACCCTTTCCACTGCGCCTGACGACGTGCAGTACCTGCGCGTCAGACTCCGGCAGGAGAGGCCAATCCCCTTGGACCTCCAGCTTGACTGTGGGCGTGGCGAGTTGCTGGCCCTTGTCGGCCCATCAGGCAGCGGAAAAACAACGATTCTACGCTGCATTGCAGGGTTACACCGTGCCGAGCAGGGGTTCATTGCGTGCGACGGAACGACGTGGCTGGATACAGGGCGCGGCATCGACTTACCGCCGCAACGGCGCTCGGTTGGATTCGTCCCTCAGCACTACGCCCTGTTTCCGCATCTTACGGCCGAGGCCAACGTGCGCTTTGCGCTTGGCCGTCTGCCCCGCAGCGGACGCGCGCTTCGGGCAAGCGAATTGTTTGCGCTTGTCAATCTCACGGGGCTTGAAGGTCGGAACCCGGCGGAACTTTCCGGCGGTCAACAACAGCGCGTGGCGCTCGCCCGTGCGCTCGCACGTGACCCGGCCGTTCTACTGCTCGACGAACCATTCTCGGCTGTCGACCAAGTAACGCGCCGTAAGATGCAGCGAGAGCTGGCGCAGCTTCGCGAGCGGATTCGGCTTCCGATTATCCTGGTCACGCACGATCTGGACGAGGCGGTGTCACTGGCCAACCGGATGGTCGTTCTCCACCGTGGCCGGTCGCTGCAGACGGGTTCGCCGGCGGAGGTGATGAGCCGGCCACGCGACGCCGAGGTAGCGCGCCTCGTCGACCAGCAAAACCTCTTTCAAGGGGAGGTGGTCGGGCGTCGGTCCGATTCAGATCGTACTCTCCTGCGGTGGCTTGGCTACACGCTTGAAGCGCGCCTTGCACCGGCGTTTCCCGCGGGATCGCAGATAGACTGGCTGGTACCGCCAGGCAGCGTCGTCTTGCATCGGCAACACCAATCATCGCGCGGCGATCATGGGAACTCGGTGCGCGGCACCGTCGCGGAGATGCTCATTCTTGGCGGCACTGCGGAAATTCTTGTGCGCGTCAAGGGTACGATCAACTGCGATGCAGTCGGCTTGCTGGCGTTCAGCGTCCCGACCCGTACCGCGATGCGGTACGGGGTTGCTGTCGGCAAGCCGGTTACGGTCTCGCTGCTTGCGGATGATCTTCACATTATGCCGCCAATGACGAGGCAGGCATGACCGCAAGACCGCTTGGCACGCTTGCCGTCGCTTCGGGATGGGTTGCCTTTGCAGCAAAGGCGGTGCCTGCGTGTTCACGATGAACTGAAAGGGCAAACGGAAGTTGATAAACGCAGCTGCGCTAAACGACCTGCTGCGGAGCTCATCTGAGGTCTCGAAGGAGGTCTCGCGCACGGCGGCAAGGAAAAATAACTGCTTTGGTCAATGCCCCTGCCATTCACCTGATTCCGAGGGAGTGAGCCAGGAACGCTAGGGCCGCTCCGCGAATGCCAGGCAGCGCGCCCAAGCCTGGACGAGGAGGAAGCCATGTCACGATTTAATCGAGTTGGGCTTCAATCGGCGTTGGCAGTGCGGGGCATGCAAACCTTGGTCGCCACACTGCTGCTCACGCTCTTAGCGGTGGCCCCGGGACAAGCGCAGGTGCGTGCCGCGATGGAAGGCCACACCCTCGCGCTCGCCTCGGTGGCCTACTCGCCGGACGGAAAATACATCGCCACGGGCAGCTATGATCGCACTGCGAAGGTGTGGGATGCGGCCGGCGGCAAAGAGCTCGTCACCCTGACGGGACACGAGGGTGTGGTCGAGGCCGTGGCTTTCTCGCCGGATGGCAAACTGTTGGCAACGGGCAGCTATGACGCAACCGTGAAACTATGGGATTGGGCTGCTGCAAGAGAGGTCGCGACATTTCGCGGCCACACAAACATGATCCGCTCCCTGGCGTTCTCCCCCGATGGCAAGACCGTAGCTTCTGGCAGCCACGATAACACGATCAAGCTGTGGGACGTCGCAAGCGGCAAGGAACGGGCGCAGCTCAATCACGAGGGCGCGGTCCGATCGCTGGCATTCACCCACGACAGCAAGCTCCTGGCATCGGGCAGTAACGACAATACCATCAAGATCTGGGACGTTGCGACCGGCCGCGAGGAAGCAACCCTGACGGGGCACAAAAATAGCGTGCGGGGGCTCGCCTTTTCGCCGGACGACAAGACGCTGGTCACCGGCAGTATGGACACGACGGTGCGGCTGTGGGATGTCACCGCGCGCGCCGAGCGCATGACCCTTAAGGGGACCGAGAGCGAGGTACTCTGCGTCGCCTATTCCCCAGACGGCAAACTCATTGCCGCGGGCAGCCAGGACGACTCCCTGATAATCTGGGACGCAGCGAGCGGACAAGAATTGGCGAGCGTGCCGCACGCTGGTGATCGTGTGCGTGGAGTAGCGTTCTCTCCGGATGGCAAGACGTTGGCGACCGCCGGAATGGATAAACTAGCCAAGGTGTGGGATGTTGAGGACGTCCTCAAGCGGGGAATTCGGACGCCTACCGAAGCCGTGAAGGACGAAGAGCGAGAATCCTTCGCAGGTCACACCGGCTACGTGACCGCCGTGGCGTTTACGCCGGACGACAAGATCGTCATATCCGGCAGCCAGGACCACACGGCCCGGCTTTGGGACGTGGCAACCGGCCGCGCACTCGTTACCCTCAGCGGTCACACCGACGCGATCGTGACGCTGGCACTCTCACCCGACGGGAAGATCCTTGCCACCGGCTCCCACGACCACACGGTCAGGCTCTGGGATATGCCAAGCGGTCAAGAGCGTACGACCTTACGCGGCCACACCAACGTGGTCCAAGCGGTTGCGTACGCGCCAGACGGCAAGACGATCGCGTCGGGAGGGTATGATCGAACGATCAAGATTTGGGACGTCGCGAGCGCAAAGGAGCTCGCCACACTCGTCGGACACACCGGTGGCGTTGAGGGGCTGGCCTACTCTCCCGATAATCGCGTCCTCGCGTCGGCCAGCGTCGACGGTACCGTCAAGCTCTGGAATCCTGCTACCCGGAGCGAGATAGCGACAATTGAAACGCACACGGGGCCGGTGCACGCGGTAGCATTCTCTCCCGACGGCAAGCTGCTGGCAACGGCCGGCGCCGGCAACGATGTGCAGCTTTGGAATGTCACGACCCACGAAGAGCTCGCGCGTCTCAAGGGACATACCAGCTGGGTCCGCTCTTGTGCTTTCTCGCCCGATGGCAAGATGCTGGTTTCGGTCGGTCTCGACAATGTCGTGAGGTTCTGGGACGTTGCCGACTACAAAGAGATTGCCGCGCTCACGGGCCACCAGCAGCGGATCCATTTCGTGACCTTCTCGCATGACGGCGTCTGGGTGGCGACAGCGGGTATGGATCGCAAGGTGAAGCTCTGGAATGTACCCAAGGAGTCAACCGCGCGCGTCTCAGAAGAGCACCCCAAAAACAGTGAAGAGAAGCAGGAAGGAGCTGGCCCCCGCGGGGGAGGACGATCCGCCTGCCGGACAGAAATCGACAAGCTGTGCCTCGGCGAACAGCATGTCGGCAAGTGCCTACGCCAGCACGTGGACGAGCTGTCGGTCGGGTGCCGGGCAGCGATGGAGCAACAACATTGATTTCAATGATGTCCTGACGGCGCGGCTGCATGCCTCGGCGAGGTGGAGGAAACCGAGATGGATAAGGAAATCCTGGATCGAATGATGATAGCGCTGATGGGCGCGAGTCCTACCGACGACGAAAAGATGGCGGGCCTCGACAATCAGCCAGTCGTGCAAATCCTCCCTGAGGCTAACGTCGTCAAAATCGGCGGCCAGAGCTTCATTGATCGCGGACGCGCCGCGGTGTTCCCTCTCATCGACGAGATCGTCGAGAATCTGCCCCGCCACAAGATGATCATCGGTACTGGGGCGGGTACGCGGGCGCGTCACGCCTACAGCGTCGGCCTCGATCTCGGCATACCAACCGGCGTGTTGAGCGTGCTCGGTTTCTTCGTGAGCGTTCAAAACGCGAAGATGATTCATTACCTGTTGGCCAAGCACGGCATTCCGTCGATCGAGCCCGCGCAATTCGCTCAATTGCCGCTGTACCTGGCAGAGCGCCAGGCCTGCGTTTGCGTAGGCATGCCCCCTTATGCGTATTGGCAGCCCAATCCGGCGATCGGGCGCATCCCACCTCATCGCACTGATGCCGGCTGCTATCTGATTAGCGAAGTGCTCGGGGGGCGCTCCATGATATTCGTGAAAGACGAGGACGGTCTTTACACGGCGGATCCCAAGAAGGATCGGAATGCCCGCTTCATCCCGAAGATAACCGTCGAGGAGCTTGAACATCTGGATCTCGTCGATGTCGTGCTGGAGCGAACCGTCTTTGAACTCATGAAAACCGCTAAACTTCGCCGTTCGGTGCAGGTCATCAATGGACTTAATAAAGGCAATCTTACCCGCGCGCTCAATGGCGAGCCAGTCGGGACCATCATCACCGCGTGATCGAGGGGTGTGTCATGTCATCATTAGATTCACCGCTTAACGAAATTCCAGCCGACGGCCGTCATCACGTCAAATCGATGCTGATGCGTGAGAGCCTCCTTGACAAGCAGGTCATGTCCTCGACGGAAACTCCGGTCGTTCGCATGCTGCCATTCGCTCATGTGCTCAAGATCGGGGGACGATCCATCATCGACAAGGGCCGCAATGCGACATACCCGCTGGTAGACGCGCTCGCTGCCGCTCTTCAGAACTTCAAGCTCGTGATTGGACTTGGGGGCGGCATTCGCAGTCGCCATGTCACATCGATCGGCATGGACCTTGGCTTACCCACCGGGGTGCTGGCGCAGTTGCGGATCATTGACGCGCTAGGCAACGCCCACTTGCTTGGTACACTTCTCGCTCCCTATGGCGTCGTTGCAATCCCGCCGGAAATTCTTGGGCACATGTTGCCATTTTTCATTAAGTCGGCGCCGGGCGTAATCTGCAACGGCGATCCACCGTTCTCGATCTGGGAGCATCCGCCGCGTTTGGGCCGCATCCCGCCGCATCGCACGGACGCTGGCACGTTCCTGCTGGCGGAGTGTTACGGATGTGCCACCCACACGCTGATCAAGGATGTCGACGGGCTCTACGACGCCGATCCGAACACTAACCCGAACGCCAATTTCATAAAGGAAATCACCGTCAGCGAGTTGAAGGAACGCAATCTTTCCACGCTCCCCTTCGACCGGGTGCTGATCGATCTGCTCGCCTGTGCGCGTCAGGTGAAACGCTTTCAAATTATCAATGGATTGAAGCCGCACTTGCTTGAGGCGGCGCTGCGCGGTGAACACGTTGGGACGATCGTGCGGCAGGACGCGCACTGATGCGCCAATGTGGAGGGTTCACCGAGTTCACTGCACCAGTTCGTGCGTGGCGAGGCGGAAGACGATCGCGCGCCACCCACACGGCTTGGGCGGATGGCATCAAGCCGTGCAATTTGGGAGCAGCAACGGAACCGCCGATGCCACTAAGACCTTACTTGCGTCAAGAAAACGTCCACAGCCACCGTTTCCTGATCGTTAGTAGCCCCATCGCCACCCTGGATGACGCCATCGCCACCCCGCCATAGGCATATGCGCCGTAGTAGTTCGGACGCGACCAGCAGCGGCCCCACGGATTGCAGACCAAGCGCACCCGCTCGACATTGGGGACCTGACCCGCGTTCGGAATCCCATTCGGCATAGCCGAAGCAGGGGCGGCGGTTAGCGCGACGCCGCCGAGTGCGGCAAGGCCGACAATAGCAAGCTTCACGTTCATGGAACTCTCCTCCTAGGAGAGAGAACGTTTGCGGTGTCAACTGGTTGTGAAGGGCGTCGTGGACAACCCAAGAGTTAATCTTCCTGAATATCCGTACAGGAAGACGATGTAGGTGTTGCGTCCTTTCCGACCCTGGCGCGTTCGCTGGGGCTAGAACCTAGGACCCGCTGAGCAGAAAGCCGCTCCAAAGTACGGCATCTCAAAACCGTCCGATACTCGAAGTAGGGAAGCGTAAGGACGCGCGGCTCGGTCGCGATTCCTGTGTGTGCCAAATGTGTGCCAAAATCGATATTGATGTAACTTAGTGTAGCTCCGCTTTGGCGCTGAAAAGCACCTAAAGGCGGGAAATGCACTTCACCTTTGGCTCATTCCCGGCAAGTAATTGATATTGTTCGTATCTTCTCCGCCCTCCGAGCGCACCATCACTACCTGCACAATTTGGCCTTGCCGGACCGCTGTGACCGGCCGGTTGCGCCGGTCATTTTTGCGGCGGCGGGACAGGTCGATACCCTTTCTGTAACACCGGTCGCGTAGCGTCGCGGACGCATGCCCTGCTGGTTCGGCGCTGCCGGCCGGACGTGGCTGATTCTCCCGATCGCGCCGGCCGCAAGCCAGCTTCACCCGGAGCGCCTGATGACGTTTCTGAGCTACGCCTACCGAGTCGTCTCCAATTTCGTGTTTCTGGGGCTGGTCTATTTCAGTCTGAACTTCCTCGAGAAGTACGAGCAGCGCGCCACCGTCGCGATCCTGATTCTGATCTATGCGGCGATGCATGCGTTCTCGGCTCTGCGCTCCTTCTATTTCTTCCAGCGCATCGAGCGGCTGGAGGGCGAGACGCGCCGGCTGGCTTCGGCGGCCGGCGAGGGGCCCAATTCGGCGGCGTCGCGCAAGCAGATCATCGGCGACGTCGCGGTGCTCAGGCATGCCGGCGAGATCAAGGCCTATATCGATCTGTTCTTCCTGGCGCTGGTGATCCTGCTCTGCGTCGCCAAGATCGTGACCAGCTAGTCCGGCACGCGCTTGACGATTGCCGTGGCCTCTGCGCGCGGCGACCGCTTCTTCAGGTTGGCGACATGGACCGGGTCGCCCGGCTGCGCTGGAGCGTCGGCATGCTGCGAAGGGTCCGGACCTTTGCCACGCGCTGCACCCGGCAGCTGATGCACGGCCTGCTTGGGGCGCTTCGCCTGGCGCGCGGACCAAGCCTGCGGCGTGCCGGGTGGCGCGAGATGGTGGGCTGCGAGCAGCGTCAGGCGGCGCGCTTCAGGAATCCTGAATACGCTGGCCGCCGGAATCGGCAGTGTCGAGACCGGAGCCGCCAGCGCAAGCAGCGGCTGCGGCCACTGCGTCCGGCTTGGCAGACCGATGCGGGCATGCTGCGCGTGATCGAGCACCTCGGCGTCACGCCAGTCCATGTCGGAAAATACTGGCGCCGGCAGCGTCTTCGTCGCGGTGAAAATGAAATTCGGAATCTTCGGCCAGCGCGAGATCGCCACTGTCTCGGTCGGCGGATGCAGGTACCATTGCTGCGGCTGGGTCGGCGTCGCCGGCCGGTCCGGTGTCGCGGGCACGACGTGGACGATGCGGTAGCCGCGCGCCTTCAGCTCGTTCAGGATCCGCGGCAGGGCCGCGACGGTGCGCGGCTGAATGTCGTGCAGCAGCAGGATGCCTCGGCCCTTGGCCTCGATCCGCTGGATCGCGAGGTCGTACACCCGCTGCGGCGAGATGTGCCGCCAGTCGTCGGCCGGGAAGTCGGCGCTCCAGACCTGGATGCCCTGGGAGGCCAGATAGTCCTCGACGGCCGTGGCACGCAGCAATCCGGGGATCCGGAAGAACGGCGCCAGCTTGCTCTTGTCGCCATTGAGCGCGGCCAGCGTCGAGGCGATGCCGTCGTCGATTTCCTGCCTAGCCTTGTCGACCGGCATCTTGTTCATGGTCAGCGGATGGTTCTGGGTGTGCGTGCCGACGGTATGTCCGGCCGCGACGAGCTTGCGCACACCTTCCGGATTGGCCCGGGCCTGGCTGCCGATGGTGAAGAAGGTCGCCTTGATGCACTGGCTGGCGAGAATGGCCAGGATCTGGTTGCTGTATTTCGGCAGCGGTCCGTCGTCGAAGGTCAGCACCACCTCGTGATCGGCGAGCGGCAGCGTCTCCGGATACTGCATGGTGCCGATCCGCGGATGCTCCCTGGGATCGACGACGAGGGTGCGGGAGGTGCCGAGTGCGTTGGGGTTGCCCGGGCAGTCCGCCGCAAGCGCGGCCTGCGTCATCAAGGCGCCCAGTAATGCTACGCCGGCAGCGATCGATGACCGCTTCCGGAGCCTCACCAGGGCGCTAGCAAACATTGAACCTCGGCCGCATTCCAATCGAACTGAGTATCCTTAATGGCGGCGCCATGAATGCTGCCTTAACGGTTTTGTAATCCCGCCTTGGCCTCCGGTTCAATGTGTCTGCGCGGAAACGGTCTTCGCCGCAGTCGGAACGATGTGAACCACGTGATAATTGTGCTCGCGCAAATACCGCAAGAAGGCGGGTAGCATGTCCGCCGTTTGCTGCCTGGGGTCGTGGAGCAATAATATTCCCTTGCGGATCGTTTCCAGCCGCCCCGTGAGCAATTTCAGCTCCTCTTCGGGCGTCATCTTGTTCCAGTCGCTGGCCCAGAAATCCGCCCCGAACACCGCGATACCGCGCTTCTCCAGCCGCCCCAGCAGGTAGGGCGTCGACTCGAAGTAGGGGAACCGGAAGAACGGCGTGGTCGGGCTCGTGCTCGAAGTTCCGTGCAGGGCCTTTTCGACCGCGGAGATACCGGCATCGATGTTGGCCTCGGCCTGGTCGGGCGCGAGTTTGTTGAGGTGGGGATGGTCCCAGGTGTGATAGCCGATGGTGTGGCCGAGGCGCGCGACCTTGCGGACCAGATCGGGATGGTCGGCTGCGCCGCGTCCGACCATGAAGAAGGTGGCGTGCACGCACTCGGCCGACAGTGCCTCCAGCACCTTGTCGGTGAGCCCCGGCGTCGGGCCGTCGTCAAAGGTCAGGACGATCTCGTGATCCTGAAGCGGCAAGGTCTGCGGAAAGCTCTTCAGCCCGACCCGCGGGTAGGTCGCCGGATCGACTTCGAGCACGCGCGAGGTTCCAAGTGCGTCCTTGCGCGGGCATTCGGCGGCGCACGCAGGCGCGGTCAGGGCGATCGGCAGAAGGACGATCGCGGCGAGAACTGCAAAGGTATTCGGGAGTAATCGGGGTCCGTTGAACATATTTCTCATTGCGGAAGCCGTTGCCGATTAGGTAATCCGTTCCGCATTACCGTGTTTTCCGCTCCTGTCAAACCGGTGAGTTACGGCATGGCCGAGGAAATCGACGTGGCCCCGCCGGCCAAGACAGCTGTGCTCGACCGCATGCCGATGCGGGACGACGCGGGCCAGCTTCGCCACGAATTCGTCGAGGAGATCACGCGGGCGATCCGTGCCGCCGAGCGGCCATTGCTGTGTGAGGTGGTGGCGGAACTGCACAAGGCGGATCTCGGCGACCTGATCGCGGCCCTCGAGCCGGAGGACCGCGTCACCCTTGTCGAGATCACGGGCACGGATTTCGACTTCTCCGCTCTCAACGAGGTCGACGAGGCCGTCCGCGAGGAGATCCTCGAGGAACTCAAGCCGGAGACCGTCGCCGATGGCGTCCGCGAGCTCGAATCCGACGACGCGGTCGAGCTCCTGGAAGGCCTCGACGAGGAGGATCAGGAACAGATCCTGGAGAAGCTGTCGCCCGCCGAGCGCGAGGACATCGAGCGCAGCCTGCTGTATCCGGAGAATTCCGCCGGCCGCCGGATGCAGACCGAGTTCATCTCGGTGCCGCCGGCCTGGACCGTCGGGCAGGCGATCGATTATCTCAGCGAAACGCCCGACCTGCCGGACCGCTTCTACGAAATCTATGTCGTCGATGCCGACAGGCACTGGCTTGGCGCGGTCTCGCTGGACGTGCTGTTGCGCGCGCGCCGCCTGCTGCCGATCACTCACGTGATCGAGGAAGACCGCCGCCGCATCTCCGCGCTGGAGGATCAGGAGCAGGTCGCGCGGATATTCGGCAAGTACAATCTGGTCGCAGCTCCCGTCGTCGACACCACCGATCGCCTGGTCGGCGTGATCACCATCGACGACGTGGTCGACATGATCGAGGAGGAGGCGGACGAAGACCTCAAGGCGCTGGGTGGCGTCACCCACCCCGAAGAGCTGTCCGACTCGGTCTGGACCATCGCCCGCGGCCGCTTCAACTGGCTGCTGGTCAATCTCGCGACCGCCTTCCTGGCGTCGTCGGTGCTCGGCTTGTTCGAGGGCCAGCTCGAGAAGATGGTGGCGCTCGCGGTGCTGGCGCCGATCGTGGCGAGCCAGGGCGGCAATGCCGCGACCCAGACCATGACGGTCGCGGTGCGCGCGCTCGCCACCCGCGAACTCGGCTCCTTCAACGCCATGCGCGTGGTGCTGCGCGAGACCATGGTCGGACTCGTCAACGGCATCGCCTTCGCCGTCATCACCGGCGTTGCCGCGGTGGCCTGGTTCAAGATCCCTGGCCTTGGCATGGTGATCGGGCTTGCGATCATCTGCAATCTCGTCGCCGGCGCGCTCGGCGGCATCCTGATCCCGATGGTGCTGGAGCGGGTGCGGGCCGATCCCGCGGTGGCCTCCGGCACGTTCGTCACCACCGTCACCGACGTGGTCGGCTTCTTCTCCTTCCTCGGCATCGCCACGTTGTGGTTCGGCCTGAAATAGCAGCGAGTTGTCGCGCGAAGCAGCCCAGGGGTCGCGTGAGCAACGCGGGTCAGACCGCGGCTTGCTTATCGTTAATCGGGCCTTAATCGCCTTCACCGATGATGCCCCCATTCCCAAGAGGGGATCACCATGCAGCGCTTGCGGCTCAAGGCGGACGGACGGATCGTCGAGTTGCGCGACGGGAAGGAAATCCCGCTCGCGCCGCCGCAGCCGCCCACCGCGGCGGTACCGGCGGCAGCATCGCAACCGGCGGTGCGTGACCTGCGCCGCCGGGCCCAACTCACCCAGCTTGAATTCGCCGCCAAGCTCGGCGTCCCCGTGGAGACGATCCGGAACTGGGAGCAGGGCAAGCGGGCGCCGCGCGGTCCGGCCCGCGCGCTGCTCGCCGTGATCGCCCATTCGCCCGAGACCGTGTTCGCGGCGCTGTCGAACGAGCCGACGCCGGCGTGAACCCGCGGGAGACATTCGCCGCTGCCCCATCCTCGGTGTCGTCGCCCGGCTTGACCGGGCGATCCAGTATTCCAGAGATGCCGGTCGTTGAACCGAGAGGCCGCGGCGTACTGGATGCCCCGCATGCGCGCGGCATGACGATTGAGAGAGGATGCAAGTTCGCGTTCTCGCGACATGAAATGTCCGAGCTTTTGCGTTCGTTTCGCCCTCTCACTTAGCAGAGGGCGCAGGGAAAGCCGGGTGCCGATCGCACCCATGGGTCCCGCGCAACAAAAAACGCGGGAGGTAGGACCACAGGTGAAACCGGAGCAATCCCGGCTTTCCCTGCGCGATGGTTTTACGGCTTATACGTGCTCTCCCCGGCGAGACTGGGCTTTGTTGTCACCGTCATCAGTGAAAGCTCTTGCCCCCACTGACGAGACACCTGCCACTAGGGCGTCAGGCCTGCACGACTTCGCCGTCCGCTATCTGCCACGCTCGTCAGCCGTGACATCGGCGTCCACCGCATCCCAACCCAACACTCGTGACGATCGCGAAGCGCCCCTCAAGCGGGTGAGACGGGCCATTCATACACTGAGTTGCGCTTCTGGAAAACAGAAATATTTTCGATGCAGGGGCTTGCGCCGTCGGGCAAATCAGTGATCCGTGAACTCATCAATGGGTGGCACGACCGTCAAGAAACCGGAGCGGGAAGCCAAAGGTCACCCCTGCGCGGATCTCGTCGACGGGGTGTCCATTCGTGAGGCCGCGCCGAAACGCAACGTCCAAGCTCAGATTGTCGCGAATCTGCCAGATTAGGCCAATTAGACCCGATATCGTCTCCTCCTTGCTGAACTCATTTTCGTAGAACACTTCGGCGACCGGCCTCACCGTCCATTTTGACGGCCCTTCCAGAATGGTGCCGAAGAAAACATCGCCATGATGATCGCGGGTGAGTGCGGTCTCGGCGTTGAAGTGGATCGTTCCCCAATCCCAGCGTTGCGAGACGATACCCGCTAGGCTCGCGCCGACGCCGGACATGCCGGTGCTGTCGGGGAGAAGCACGCCGAACTCGGTGGCAACGCTTGGTCCGGTCTTGTTCTGCAGGCTTCCAGGCACGATGACGTGTTTGAGAAAGGCCCCTGCTGCCGTCAGGCTCGTGGGGCCGGAAGGCGACAGCGGGGTTTCACCCTGACCCTCGAGGACGGCCTCCCAGTCCTCGCTAAGACCGTAGTTGAAAACCGCAGCGGGCGCGACGAGTGTCGTGCCTTCCATATCATGCCGCCGTCCGGCAGGCTGCAGTTCGATCTCGACTTCGCCCGGAGCGGCGACGGCGGCATCAGTGCCGTCGAAGGGGCGATAGGCCCGCGCAGGGGAGGACAATACCGTCAAGCCCAGACCGATCGCCGAGCCCGACATAAGAAGCTTGCCAAGACGTCCTTTGCACTGGCTGGGTGTGAACATGCGTGTGTCTCACGGCCATAAGCTTAAGGAAGTGGGCGCAATATCCAGATCGCTGCCGGCTCGGTGGAAGTTGCCCGCGCGGCGACGAGCAGACGATCCAGCTCCGGCGCGAAGAACGACGTGCGTGCACCCTGCGCGGTAGGGATGCGGCTCAGCCGGCGATAGATGGCGCCGTCGACCTCAAACACGTCGACAAAACCCGCTCCGCAACTGGCGTAGATGCGGTTGCGCTTTCGATCGACGAAGAGATCGTCGATATCGCCGCAAGTTTCGACGCTCGCAATTTGCTTTCCATCCGCCATGGAGAAAGCAGAGAGCTCGGGCGGGCTGCGGAACGCCACCAGAATTCGCTTGCGATCGCGATCGATGGCCATCGCGAAGTTGCCGCCCTTGTCCATCGGCCAACTCGCCAACGATTTTCCGGATGCGCTGCCGATCACCGCGACCGCGTGGGAATCAGGCAGGTTGACGAAGATCCGGCCGCCGTCGGGATCGAGCTGAAAACTCTCGGGGTGCGCCTTCAACGGGATATTTTCGATTCTGTTGCGCGTCGCGGCGTCCAGGACCGCGAGGCCTCCGTCTCCGTAGCCGATGACGACACGCTTGGCGGCAGCATCGATGCGGACGTTGTCGGCGTCGCTGCCGAGATCGATGCCTCCTGCCGCTTCGTAAGTCTCTCCTTGGAAAAACCTCACCGAACCATCCCGCGCATTGGCCACATAGAGTGTGTCGCTGGATGGCTCGTAGCCGACGCCTTGCGGCTCCTTCAGCCCCGTAATTCTCTGGATCACACTCCGTCTTGCCAAATCCACGATGCCGACCGTGTCGTTGCCGAGTTCTGCCACGATGAGCCGTAGCCGTTTTGCATCGACCGCCATGTGGTCGATGCGACCGCGCACGTCGCCCAGCAAAATCTTGCCTTCGAGTTGCAGGACGTTGTCTCCCGATTGGGACAAGGCGGGAGCGCCGGCCAAAATGGCGATACACGCCGACACTGCTGATATCCTCCGGAACGGATATGCCATCACGTCCTCCGGTCAGTGAACCATCACCCAGGTCGGTTGCAGCCATGGATATGCAATCAGGCCGACCACGGCGGTCGCAGCGATCAGAAGCGGGTTGCTCACCTTCCAGCGGAACAGGACGGCAAGCGAGATCGCGCCGATCAGCGCTGTCAGCCAGTCGCCGATCGCGATCTTGCCGAGCAGGATGCACGCGCCGAGAATGGTCCCGATCGCGGCCGCATAAGCGCCTTTCACGAACCCCTGAACATTCGCGTTTTCGCGGTGCCGGGCCAGCAGCGGCGCAACGATCAGCACCAGCAGGAACGACGGCAGGAAGATGCCCACCGTGGAGACGAGCGAGCCCCAAAAACCGGCCACGAGGTAACCGACAAAGGTCGCGGTGATCACCACCGGTCCCGGACTGATCATGCCGATCGCCACCGCGATGAGGAATTGCCGCTCGTCGAGCCAGTTGTACTGCTGCACCAGCCCCTGCTCGAGAAACGGCACGATGACGAGGCCGCTGCCGAATGTCAGCGAGCCGGCCTTGAGGAAGAACAGCAGAAGCTTGGTGAGCGTGGAGCCGGTGGCCGCAGGCGCGATGGGACCCGCGGCGGCCGGCACGACCACGATTGCCGACAGGGTCGTAGGCGTGCGCTTGAACAGGCTGCCATAGTAGAGGATGCCCACGATTCCGGCGCCGATGAACAGCAGCGCGACTTCCGCCTGGAGAATGACGGTGACGGCCAGGCAGACCGCCGCAATCGCCCATTGCAGCCAGTCCTCCATGCCCAGCTTGGCGAGCCGGTAGCAGGAGTGCAGGATCAACGCGATGACCGCAGGGCTGACGCCGTAGAAGATCGCGGTGACCGGCTGGAGATCGCCGAGATAGACGTAGAGGGCGCCGAGCGAAGCCACGATCACAAAATTGGGGAGGATGAAGCACCATCCACCGACCCAGGCTCCCCAAAAGCCGCCGCGAAGCCAGGAGACATAGACGCCGACCTGGATCGCCAACGGCCCCGGAAGCGATTGGCAGATAGCAATCGATTCCCTCATTTGCTCCTTCGTCAGCCACTTCTTGTCGTCGACCAGCTCGCGTTCCATCTGTCCGACGAGCGCAACAGGCCCGCCGAAGCCAAGAAAACCGAGGCGCAGGAAGTAGCGCGCCAATTCTGTCAGACGGCTGTGCTGCGAGATTGTCGGCGTGATCACGTCAGAAACTCCCCCTCGAAGGAATCTTGCGTCTCACCGCGGGCGGGCGGTGATTTGAAGGAAGCCGTCTAACGGGAGCCCAAATCCAACCAGCCGCCGAAGTGCCTTGGAGCGCATGGCCCAATGCGTCGATCAACGAGCGTGGAAGATGTTTGAAAAATTGTCGGTAGGTAGCAGACATGCAGCGTCCTTGTGAAAAGTTGGACGCGATTCTTGGGCATGGCGCCTCGCGGGGAGATCGCTTCCCCGTGTGAATTTAGTAACGGCAACAGGACGAAATTGTCAACGTCGCAGGAGCCTTATGTATGCAGACCTATTAAGCAGATCGGCCGCGGATGTGCCACAGACGCAAGCCCAGCGCGGAGTGGATCGCGACGCCGCGGCAGGTATGGATCAAAGGCGCGAAAGGTAGTGTGCGAGCGCCGTGATGGCGTCGTCGCTGAGCGGATAAGCAACTTCCGCCATCGCGGCCACGCCGCCTCCGGTTCGCACACCGGCTTTGTAATCGTGGAGCGCCTTGACGATGTATTCCTCGCGCTGGCCCGCAATGCGGGCCGCAGCCTTGTTTCCGGAGTAGTTCTCGCCGTGACACGACGCGCATTTGCCAGCGGCGGCGGCCTGTTTGCCGGCCTCGGCCAACTCCGGATGGTCGTCCGGTGCTTTGGCGGAGGAGGAGTCGGCAGCCTTGAGCGAGGCAAAGTAGGCGCCGAGATCGCGGACATCCTCATTGCTGAGCTGCTCCGCGAGAGGCGCCATCGTCTCGTTCTTCCGCGCGCCGCTGCGGAAGAAGACCAACTGCCATTGCAGGAAGAGGTCGGGCTGCGATGCGAGCGACGGGACGTTCTCCATCGTCGAGATGCCGTTGTTGCCATGGCAGGTCGCGCACGTCTCGGCTTTGGTTCTTCCGTTGTCGGCATCTGCCGCAGCCGAGCCGATACCGGCCGCGATCGCGCAGGCTGCGAAGGCCGATCGCAGCAGGAGAGGCCGGGCCATCAATCGTCGCGGCCGCGGCCGCTCGGCTACGGAACTCTTCATCAACATATCCTTCTGAGCGTCATCGCCGGTCGTGCGACAATGGCGTCAACTCTTCGTGCTCGCCGTCTTGTCGAGCGCGGCCCGCAAGCCCTTGGCAAGCTTGACGGCGTCGTCATTGGCCCAGAAATGCATGAAGAACAGGCGCGGCTGTTCTTCCAGCATATGGCTATGCAGCGCGGTCACGTCGATGCCGTGCGAGCGCAGCGCCATGATCACCGGGTTGACCTCGTCGCTTGTCAGCACGAAATCGCCGGTGATGGCCGCCTTGCCTTCACCGGTCGGCTGAAAGTTGATGCCGATGGCGACGCCCATCGGTCCGACCGGACTCAACTGCATCCCTTCCTGGGTGATCGGATCGCGGCGCGGAACATTGAACTGATAGACGCCGCCGTTGGCCTTGCCCTTGACGCCGATGATCTGATCGAGCTGGGCGGTATCGAGATCGACCGCCGGCGGAGGCGCGGCCGGCGCCGCGGTCTTGAGCGGCGTCTTGCTTTCAGCGAGCCCATCACGGATTGCCGTGGCGAGCTTGACCGGGTCGCCGTGGCCGGCGATGTGCATATAGAAAGTCGCGGGACTCGCGCGGAGCAGATGGTTGTGCACGGCCGTGATCTGCAAACCGCTTGCGATCATCTTCGACATGACCGGATTGATCTCGGATTCAAGCAGCACAAGGTCGCCCATGGCCATGACGCCATCGTGCACGGGCTTGAAGGCGACCCATCCTCCGAGCGCCAGCGCCGGTTTGATGGTTACACCATCGAGGGTCACCGTGAGATCTGTCCGCGAAAAGCCGTAGCGGTGCACATCGCCCGCAACGGCAGGTTTTCGGCCCAGCGTCTCATCGACCTTCTGCCAATCGATACTCTGCGCATGAGCGGCTGAGACGAACGGCTCGGCGAAGACCTGCCAGTCGATGGTCTGGGCGTTTGCGTCGGCGGCGACGCAAAAGGCGCCGATGCCAATCACTGCCGCGATGATGTTTCGCATTGTCGCGCTCCTTGAAACAGATTTCACGGTTGCTCTAGTTCCTTTGCAGCGATGAGGGCTCCTTCGCTCTACTCCTTCGAAAGACCCACGATCGTTGGCGCGCCGGAGATGTCCTGCACCGAGATTTCCACGAGGTCGCCGAAGCGGACGGCGTTGAAGAGCAAACCGTCCTGCACCTGGAACGGCTCCGTCTTGTCGGGGGACAGGCGGATCCTGATGGTGTCGTTGCCCTCGTCGACGCTCTCGACGATGCCGTGCAGCTTCTCGATCGGCGGCGGACGGACGGTTGCCACAACGCAACGACCGAGTCCTGGTTCCTGCCGACGTCGAGCGGCGCCGACAGCGTCGCGCATGGCCACAGGACAGCCGCGCAGAGGGCGATCATCGATCTCATCATGGTCGTTCACTCCATCATGTCGATGTCGATTGCTTCGAGCAGGCGGAACGTCTCAGTCCTGTTCCTTGACCTGACCGCTGCTGTCGATCACCAGCCGTACCTGCTTGCCGTTCTTCATTGCCCTGGCCGTCGTGCCCTCGGCCGTCGACTTGATGTCGCTGACCTCCGCGTAGCCGGCGGCCTGCAGCTTCGCGACCAGCTCGTCCCGCGTCAGGGCAGAAGCGGGCGCGGCTGCGCCCGCAATTGCCAAGGCGAGAAATAGGTGGGGGAGCCGTCGTGTCTGCATGGTCGTTCTCCTGGTCGTATCCTGCCCCAGGGCTTCGAAATGCGCGGTTCCCTCGTTTCAGATGACGTCCGCCAGGCGCAGCGCGATGCCCGTGATGCCGGAGGCGGCGAGATCGGTTATGGCTTCACCTTGTTGGTCGGCCAGTTGTGCGTCTCCCTGGTCGCGTCGCGGCACCACCGATAGAAGGCATCGTAAAGCAGGAGGCCAGCGCTCAACTGTTCGAGGTCGTCGTCGAACATGCGCGACAGACCGAGCGAGGCGGCGAGCAATCCGGGCGCCTCCGGCGACAGATCGAGCCGCGCGGTATCCGCGGCGCGCACCATCATCGCGAGCCGTTCCAGCGCCGGGGTGGAAAGGCCGAACTCCTTGACCATCACGTCGAACGTGCAGAGTTCGCCCCGGTGGCTCCAGAACACGTTCTCGATATCGAACGGCGTGGCCTCGAACTTTTCGGCCACGGCCTCGACTTCGGAGGAGGTGACGAACAGGAACACGGCGGCTGGATCGACGAAGCGGCGGATCAGCCAGGGGCAGGCGATGCGATCGATTTTCGGCCGCGATCGCGTGACCCAGACGGTGCGGCCGCGCCCGTCACGCTTCGGGATTCTGTCTGCTGGAACGGTCGGAAGTTCGGCTTCTCGCCAGCCGAGATGTCCGCCGTCGAGTATTTCCGCTGCAACATCGTAGCACCGTAGCCAGGCCGCGGTGCCTTCGCTGAGCTTCTGGCCCTTGTTGCCGACGACAACCACGGACTGGCCTCTCATTTGCGAGGCCCAGTCCTGGACGTCGAGATGCGACCGGCGCGCCGCGCCGGGTATCAGTCGTGGGTCTGCGGCGAAATCCTCGTCGGCTCGAACGTCGATGAGGGTCGGCGCGTTTGCCGTGCCGATCAGCCGCGAAAGCTTTTCCGATGAGATGGATGTGTAAGAAAATGACATGCTGCGTCCTTGGTGATCTGGACGCGATTCTTGGGCATGCCGCCTCGCGGGGAGATCGCTTTCCCCGTAGGCAAAATAGAAGACCCTGCGGTCCGCGCTGTCAACCTCGGCAGTGCCTGGCGACTTCAACGAATTGCGAGGCGGACATGACAGGCCGCTTGCCGTTTCGATGGAACGGGGGCGTCGGCCAGAACGGAACGGGCGATGGCACTACTTGTGCGGGTTCGTCTTTTCATCGGTCGAACCGCATCGAGAAACGGCTTGATGATTGGGGAGTGTGCGCAGTTGCGGTGATGGGCGATGCTGTGCCGGCGAACCGCCGGCTCACGCGCGCCCGAGACGCTTCGCTGCCATTGCTTGCGCCGCCTCGACGGGCGAGGGCATCCAGCGCCTCTCAACGCTGCCGGTCGCGCGCCGCGCTTCGCTGATGTGGGGCACGCATCTCGCAACCGACGCGAATGGTTCCGAGCGTATTTGGCGTGCCGGCCGCTGCCGGCGCCATGCCGGTTCTGCCCAAATCCTCATCACCGGTTTGATTGAAAACAGTGCAATACCATACATTTATTTATCTAAATCAATTAGTTGTATAATATTGCATGCAGAATACAAAATGTTCTTGTCGTTTCACGTCGGCTGGAACAGACTTCGCTCCGGGCAGGGCAGGCGGATGACCTTCAATGGCGAACGGTCACGCGAGGAAAACCAAGCCGCTGACAGGGGGTGAGCAATGAGCGAACAGGTTTCCACCATCGCGATCGCAGACACGGCGAAACCGACCGGCGTGCGCTGGAAGATCTTCCTGCTGATGCTGTTCCTGATCTCGATCAACTACATCGATCGTGCCTCGCTCTCGGTCGCGATGCCGCTGATCGCGAAGGAGTTCGACATCGATCCCGCGATGCAGGGCTTGATCCTGAGCTCGTTCTTCTGGACCTATGCCGTGATGCAGGTGCCGGGCGGCATGCTCGCCGACCGGTTCAAGCCGCGGATCGTGATCGCGTCGGCAACGCTGCTGTGGGGCGCGTTCCAGGCGCTCGCGGCGTTGTCCACGAGCTGGTTCCTGCTGCTGCTGACCCGGCTCGGCCTCGGCGCGTCGGAAGCGCCGATCTATCCGGCCGGCGGCAAGCTCAACGCGATCTGGATGACGCAGACGGAGCGCGGACGCGGCGCCACCTTGCTCGACGGCGGCGCGCCGCTCGGCGCAGCGCTCGGGTCGATCGTGATCGCGTGGCTGATGGCGGCGTTCGATTCCTGGCGCTTGGCCTTCATCGTCGCGGGCGTCGGAACGATGCTGTGCGGCCTGTGGGCGTGGTACTACATCCGCAACGAGCCGCGCCAGCACCCCTCGGTCAACGAGGCGGAGGCGCGCTATCTCGAGGAGGCGCATGCGATCGAGGACGCGGCCACGCCGCCCTCGTCGGGCGCGAGCTGGATGGCCTATTTCCGCTTCCGCTCGGTGTGGTGCATGTGCCTGGGGTGGATGTTCTTCAACACCACATTCTACGGGCTGCTGACCTGGATGCCGAACTATCTGTACAAGGTGCACGGTTTCGACATCAAGGTGCTGGGCAGCGCCTCGTTCATCATCTTCTTCGCGGGCTTTGTCGGCGAACTGGTCGGCGGCTGGATCGGCGATAGCTGGCGAGCCCGGGGCGGGGCGCCGAACACGGTCTTCCGCACGCTGTTCGGCATCGCGGCGATCATGGCCACCGTCTCGATCTTCCTCGTGGCCTATGTCTCCAATCCGGTCGCGGTCGTGGTGCTGCTGTCGACCACGCTGTTCTTCCTGCGCTGGTGCGGGATGTACTGGGCCATTCCCTCGGCGCTCGCGGGCCGCGGCAAGTCCGGCTTTCTCGGCGGCTGCATGAATCTCGGCGGCAACATCGCCGGCATCACGACGCCCTTGATCGTCGGCTTCATCGTGCAGGCCACGGGCTCCTACTTCCTGGCGCTGATGTATTTCGCCGCCGCCGGCATTGCGCTGTTGATCTGCTCGACCCTGATCGACTACAGCCGCAAGCTACCTGTCTAGAACGGATGCGGCCGGGCCCATCGAGGCCCGGCCCGTTGATGAGGCCAGTGAATGACACGTCCCGTCCGGCTCGGCATGCTGACGCCGTCATCGAACACCGCGCTCGAGCCGATGACCTATGCGATGCTGGCCGGCATCGATGACGTGTCGGCGCATTTCTCCCGCTTCAAGGTGACGGAGATCGCGCTGTCCGAGTCGGCGCTCCGCCAGTTCGACGCCAGCGAGATCCTGCGCGCCGCCGAGCTGCTGGCGCATGCCAAGGTCGATGTCATCGCTTGGAACGGGACGTCGGCGAGCTGGCTCGGCTTCGATCGCGACGAGAGCCTGTGCGAGCAGATTACGGCCTCGACCGGCATCAAGGCCTGCACCACGGTGCTGGCCTATCGCGATCTGCTGCGGCGGATCGGCGCCAAGCGCATCGGGCTGGTGACGCCATATCGTAAGGACGTCCAGGACAGGATCATCGCCAACTGGAATTCGGAAGGGCTGCACTGCTTCGCCGAGCGGCATCTCTCGCTGCAGGACAATTTCTCCTTTGCCGAGGTCAGCGAAGCCGAGGTCGCAAGGCTGATCGAGGAGGTGGTGCGCGAGGGCTGCGATGCGGCGATGGTGCTCTGCACCAACATGCGGGGCGCCGGTGCCGCCGCGCGGCTGGAGCGGGGATTTGGCGTTCCCGTGCTCGATTCGATTGCGGTGACGCTGTGGGCGTGCCTGGCCGCGACCGGCTGCGATCCGTCGCGCATTCACGGCTGGGGCAGCCTGTTCTCGAACCCCGATCTGCGGGCGGCGGCCGCGATCGACGCGGAGGACGTGATCCTCGGTCGTGGTGATGAAGGCGAAGCGTGACTGAAGCGAAGACAACGAGGCGCAAGAAGGATCCCAAGCGCGCGCGCCCGATGACGGCGCTGCAACGGCGCCGCCTGCGCGTGCCGCGGATCGGGCTGCACGAGCAGGCGGCTGAGCGGCTGCGCACGATGATCGTTCGCGGCGAGTTGGCGCCCGGCCAGCTATTGGGCGAGGCGGATCTGTCCGACGCGCTCGGTGTTTCGCGGACGCCGCTGCGTGAGGCGTTGAAGCAGCTCGCGACCGAGGGCTTGGTCGAGTTGCGCCTCAACCACAGCGCCGTGGTTGCGCCGTTCCGACGCGCGGAGCTGACCGATCTGTTTGAGACCGTCAGCGGCATCGAACGCTGCGCCGCCGAGCTTGCCGCTGCACGCATGGAGCCGTCCGACGTCGAGCGGCTCGAGGCGCTGCAGGAAAAAATCGAATGGCACCATGGCCGTGGCGAGCTGCGCGAGTATTTCCAGATCAACCAGCAGATCCATTCGGTCATTGTCGGGTTCGCGCGCAATGCCGTGCTGAAGGCGACCCACGACGCCCTGCTGGCGCGGGCCGAGCGCGCACGCTTCTTCGCGCTGTCCGTGCTCGGCCGATGGGAGGAATCGGTGCGCGAGCATCAGGAGATCCTGGCCGCGCTGAAGGCGGGCGACGCGGCCCGTGCGGGACAATTGCTTGCCCATCACGTGCGCCGCACCGGCGAGATCGTCGCCGAGACGCTGGACGGCAAGGCGGATGCCGTCGCTGCGCCGGAAGCACCTGAGAAGTCGCGCGGCCGCAAGACAAGGAAAGTTGCGCAATGAAGGTCCTGCTGCTCAATCCCAACACAACGGCGGCCGTGACGGATCTGCTCCATGCCGCCGGCAGCAAGGTGGCTTCCGCCGGCACCGAGCTCGTGCCTGCCACCGCGCCGCGCGGCGTGCCCTATATCGCCACCCGCGCCGAGGCCCAGATCGGCGGCGCGATCGCGCTCGAGATGCTCGCGGAAGCCGGCTCCGGTTTCGACGCCGCCATCATCGCCGCATTCGGCGATCCCGGCCTGTTCGGCGCGCGCGAACTGTTCGCGTTTCCCGTCGTCGGGCTCGCCGAAGCCGCGATGCTGACCGCCTGCATGGTCGGGCGGCGGTTTTCCATCGTGACCTTTGCCGGGGCATTGACGCCCTGGTACGAGGAATGCGTCGCGATGCATGGCCTTGCCTCGCGCTGCGCCGGAATCCGCACGCTCGACGGTTCGTTCCGGTCGATCTCGGAAGTTCAGGCCGAGAAGGAGGATCTGCTGGTTGCGCTGGCCAATCAGGCGGTCGAACAGGACAAGGCCGATGTCGTCATCCTGTCCGGCGCGCCGCTGGCCGGGCTTGCGGCCAAGGTCCGCGATCGCATTCCGGTGCCGGTGATCGATCCCGTCGCGGCCGCGGTGCGTCAGGCGGAAACGCTCGCCGTTCTCAATCCACGCAAGGCGGTCGCCGGCACCTTCCGCCGTCCCGATCCGAAGCCAACGTTCGGGCTGGCGGAGCCGCTGGCTGCCGTCATCGAACATCGCACACCGAAGGAGGGAGCCCGCTGATGTCCTTCGACACCGTCATCCGCGGCGGCACCGTCGTCACCGCCGCCGACACCTTTACCTGCGACGTCGGTATCCGCGACGGCAAGATCGCGGCGCTCGGACACGATCTCGGCCCCGCAACTGCGATCATCGATGCGACGGACCGGCTTGTGCTGCCCGGCGGCATCGACAGCCATGTCCACTTTGCCCAGCCGTCCGGCGACGGCATCGTGATGGCCGACGGCTTTGCCAGCGGCACGCGCTCCGCGGCGTTCGGCGGCAACACCACCGTGCTGCCGTTCTGCCTGCAGGAGAAGGGCCAGACGCTGCGCGAGGCGCTCAAGGCCTATCACGCGCTCGCCGAAGGCCAATGTCACATCGACGTTGCCTTTCATCTCATCGTCACCGATCCGACCGAGCACGTGCTGGGCCAGGAGCTGCCGGCGCTGGTGGAGGACGGCTACACCTCGCTGAAGGTCTTCATGACCTATGAGGGCCTGGCGCTGTCGGATCGCGAACTGCTCGAGACCATGTCGGTTGCGCGCGAGACCGGCGCCATGCTGATGGTGCATGCGGAAAACTACGATGCCATCCGCTTCCTGACCGACCGCCTCGAACGCGCGGGCAATACCGCGCCGCGCTTTCACGCCACGTCGCGGCCGATCCCGGTCGAGCGCGAAGCCACCCACCGCGCCATCTCGCTGTCTGAACTCGTCGACGTGCCCGTCATGATCGTGCACGTGTCGAACCGGGAATCGATGGAGGAAATCCGTCGCGCGCAGCAGCGCGGACTACGGGTGATGGGTGAAACCTGTCCGCAATATCTTGTCTTGACCGAAAAGGATCTCGATCAGCTCAACATGGAGGGCGCGAAATACGTCTGCTCGCCGCCGCCGCGCGATGTCGCCAGCCAGAAGGCATGCTGGGAAGGCCTGCAGCAAAAGGTGTTCTCGGTGTTCTCGTCGGACCATTGCCCGTTCCGCTACGACGATCCGCAAGGCAAGCTGGCGCCGAAGGGGCGCACCAGCTTCCGCTGGGTGCCGAACGGAATCCCGGGCGTGGCGACGCGGCTGCCGATCCTGTTTTCGGAAGGCGTGGTGAAGGGCCGTATCGACCTCAACAGCTTTGTCGCCTTCAGCGCGACCAATCATGCCAAGATTTACGGCCTCTATCCCCGCAAGGGAACGATCGCGGTCGGGTCCGACGCCGATATCGCGCTGTGGGATCCGACGCGCAAGGTGACCATCCGTCATGAGCTGATCCATGATGGCTCGGACTACACGCCCTATGAGGGATTGGAGGTCACCGGCTGGCCGGTCTTGACCATGGTGCGCGGCAAGGTCGTCGTCGATAACGGCACGCTTGTCGGCGGCAAGGATCACGGCATGTACCTGCCGCGCGCCAGGCCGCCGGGAGCCGCAACCATCACGTAACACGCGAACAAAAGAAGGCAGGAGATCACCATGCCCTACGCGACAGCAGACGACGGAGTACGCCTCTATTTCGAAGAGACCGGATCAGGCCATCCGGTGATCCTGGTCCATGAATTCGCCGGCGACCTGCGCAGCTACGAGCAGCAGATGCGGCATTTCGGCAAGCGCTACCGGACCATCGCCTACAATGCGCGCGGCTTTCCGCCGTCTGATGTCCCGGAGCAGGTCTCTTCATATTCGCAGGCGCGCGCCGCCGACGACATCCTCGCCGTGCTCGATCATATCGGCGAACCGAAAGCCCATATCATCGGCCTGTCGATGGGGGGCTTTGCGACCCTGCACTTCGGCATGCGCCACCCTGGACGCGCGCTGTCGCTCTGCATCGGCGGCTGCGGCTATGGCGCCGAGCTCGACAAGCGCGAGACGTTCCGCGCCGAGGCCGACGTGATCGCAAACACGATCCGGAAAGAGGGCATGCCGGCCTTCGCCGAACGTTACGCCTATGGGCCGACCCGCGTGCAGTACGAAAACAAGGATCCGCGCGGCCACGCCGAGTTCAAGGCCATGCTGGCGGAGCACTCGGCGGTGGGATCGGCCAACACGCAACAGGGTGTGCAGAAGGAGCGTCCGTCGCTCTACACGCTGGCCGACGAAATGAAGCGCATCACGGTGCCGACGCTGATCATCACGGGCGACGAGGATTGGCCCTGTCTTCTGCCCGGCATTCTGATGAAGCAGAGCATTCCGTCGGCCGCGCTCGCGGTGATGCCGAATTGCGGCCACGCCATCAACATCGAGGAGCCCGAGGAATACAACCGGATCGTCGGTGATTTCCTGTCGCAGGTCGAGAGCGGCCGCTGGCCGCTCCGCGATCCCAGGGCCGTCAGTGCCTCCATCACGGGAATGAAGGACTAGGCGGAATCACATCGGCCAGTCCTCGTCGGCCGGCACCCGATCCGTCATTCCGGCAGTCTTCCCGCCGCCACGCCGGTGTGAGTTGGCAGCGCCGGATCACGCGCGCATAATGGGCGCATGATCTTCGTCGAAGGCAACGGTGCCAAAATTCCCGCGATCGGGCTCGGCACGTGGGAATTGCGCGGCCGCACCTGCGCGCGCATCGTCGAGCAGGCGCTGCGGCTCGGCTATCGCCATATCGACACCGCCCAGATCTACGAGAACGAACGCGAGGTCGGCGACGGGCTGCGCGCCTCGGGAGTCAGGCGCAACGATGTGTTCGTGACCACCAAGGTCTGGACCAGCCATTTCAAGCCAAAGGACCTCGAGCGATCGGCCAAGGAGAGTCTCGCACGGCTGCGCCTGACCGAGGTCGACCTGTTGCTGCTGCACTGGCCCAATCCGCAGGTGCCGCTGCTGGACACGCTCGGCGCGCTGGCGCGGGTCAGGCAGGCGGGGCTGGCGCGCCATATCGGTGTGTCCAACTTCACGGTGGCGTTGATCGAGGAAGCGGTGGCGGCGTGCCCGGAGCCGCTCGCCTGCGACCAGGTCGAGTACCATCCCTATCTTGACCAGGCCAGGGTGATGGAGGCCCGCGCGCGCCACGGCCTGGCGCTTGTCGCCTACAGCCCGATCGCGAAGGGGCGAGTCCGCAACGACCGGGCGCTGGCGCGGATCGGCGACCGCTATCGCAAGACCGGCGCCCAGGTCTGCCTGCGCTGGCTGGTGCAACAAACTGTATCTGCGATTCCTCGCACCTCGAAGCTCGAGCGGCTGCAGGAGAACTTCAATGTCTTCGATTTCGAGCTGTCCGAGGAGGACATGCGCGAGATTTCCGCGATGGGCAGCGGCAAAGTGCGATGATTGGATCATCGCACTTTACGTCCTTGTTTGAGGATGCTCTCCGCGCAAACGCGTTCCGCGTCTGTCGCGAGGGAAAACCGCCCACATTTTTCCGGATCATGCTCTGGCCGATTGACCGATTTCGGTTTTGCGCTGAAATGGGATTGAGGCAGACAGGCCTCGACCGCTATTGTAGCTGGCGGGGAGACATCACGACGTGATCGAGTGGGATGAAGTTCCGGCCAAATGCGGATATGATGGCGTCGGTGCTCGTGCACCTGTTGCTGCTCGCGCTCATTTTCCTCTATTCGGAAGTCCATCAGTTCGATCCCGTCGCCGCTGACACGATGCCGGTCGAGGTCGTGACGCCGCAGGAGGTCGCCGAGGTCGCGCCGGATCCGACGCCGACCCCGGAACTGCAATTGCCCTCGCTCGACAAGCCGACTGAGTCTGCCGCGGCCCAACCCGAAGCGCAGGCGCCCGCGCCGCAGCCGCCAGAGAAGCAGGCGACACCGCCGGCGCCGCAGCCGGAGCAGAAGCAGGCGACGCCGCAACCGGCGCCTCAGCCGAGTCCCACCCCACGACAGATGGCGAAGGTTGAGCAGCCTCCGGCGCCGCAGCCACCCCCGCCAGTTGCGCAGCAATCGCCGCCGCCTGCCTACACGCGGCCGGAGCCCGACCCTTCCGTCAAATACCACGTCATGCTCGGTCTGCCGCCTTATCTCCCCGCGGAGACACCGCCCGCTGAGGCGCCGACCGGACCCGACGCCGGCAAGGACAATTTCGACGCGCCGGCCACCGAGAAGGCCGATATTGGCTCCGGCGTGGTCGCCGAATTCCGCCGTCATCTGAAGACCTGCATGAAGCTTCCGGCGACGCTGAGCACCAGCGACGACGTGAGAGTGAAGCTGCGGGTGTTCATGCGGCCGGACGGGAAGCTCGCAGCCGCTCCGCAGCTGATCGAGGCCAGTGCCTCGATGAAGGGGCCGCTGTTGATGCAGAGCGCGACCAGCGCGCTGCAGGCCTGCCAGCCCTATGCGATGCTGCCCAGGGATCGCTACGGCGAGTGGAAGGTGCTCGACCTCGATTTCACGCCGCGCGACTTTGCGTCGTAAGGCAGGGGCCAAATTAGAACGCAATGAATTTGGATTGAATCGGTTCGGTCACCTCTCCCCGACGGGGAGAGGTCGATTTGCGCAGCAAATCGGGTGAGGGGCCGCGGCTCCAACGAGAGACCGTAACCCATCACCCGGCGCTACGCGCCGACCTCTCCCAAGGGAGAGGTGAATCTCCGTTGCCGTTCCAGCTCAACCTAGTCTCATCACGCCTTAGGAGCGAGCTTCGCTCGTCCCGACCCCGTAAAGGACGGGAGAGGCGGCGCAGCTCCGCCGCCGTGGCGGCTCGTTACAATCGCTTAGCATTCAGGCCCGCTAGCTCCCCATCGCCTGCCACGCGTTCGACACGAATTGCCGGCGCCAGATCACGATCACGACCGCGGCGGTGGTGATGAAGAGCAGCCAGGGGCTGACGAACCAGCCGAGATAGCCGAGCGCGAAGAAGAATGCGCGCTGGCCGCGATTGAAGTGCTGGCCGGCATTTTCGAACATCCGCGTGGTGCGGATCACATGGGCTTCGGCCTCCGGCGTGTCGCGCTGGGTGGCGGGCGGCATCGCGCCGAACAGGATCGCCACGTAGTTGAACAGGCGATAGGCCCAGGCGAACTTGAAGAACGTGTAGATGAAGATCAGCACCAGTCCGACGCATTTGATCTCCCACAGCGCGGGCGAGGGGCTCAGGTTGATCGGAAGCGTCCCGAGCACGGCGATCGCGTCGCTGGTCGCGCGGAGCAGCGTCAGCGCGCCACCGATCGCGATCAGGCTCGTGGAGGCAAAGAACGCGGTGCCGTTCTGCAGCGATGCCATGATCTGCATGTCGACCATCCGCGCCTCGCGGTTGAGCAGGTTTCTGACCCAGATCTCGCGATAGACATGCATGCGCGACGACAGGCTGTCGCGGCCGTAGGCGGTGTGCTCGAGCGTGATGGCGTAGATCAGCCATTCGACGACAAAGAAGCCCACCGCAACGACATCGACCCAATAGCCCGCCATGTTGTCTTCCCCCGGGAATGCGCGGCCGCGTCACGCGTCATGTACAGGTTGGACGCGTGCAATGCACTATGGCAAGATACCGGTCACAACAGGATTCTCCGGACATGCTGAAGCTTGTCATCGGCAACAAGAACTATTCGTCATGGTCGATGCGGCCCTGGCTGGCGCTGCGTGCCAACAACATCGCGTTCGAGGAAATCTTCATTCCGCTCTACACCGACCAGGCCGACAAGGACCGCATTCTCAGCGTCAGCAAGGCCGGCAAGGTGCCGGCGCTGATCGACGGCGACATCACGGTGTGGGACTCGCTTGCGATCATCGAATATCTCGCCGAGACATTCCCGGACGCGAAGCTCTGGCCGGCGGATCGCGCGGCGCGCGCGCATGCCCGCGCGATCTCCGCGGAAATGCATTCCGGCTTCATGGCGCTGCGCAACGAATGCGGCATGAATCTGCACCGGCCGATCCGTCCTGTCGCGCTGTCGCATGATGCGCGTGCCAACGTCGCCCGGGTCCAGGAGATCTGGGCCGATTGCCACGCGCGCTACGGCAAGCAGGGGCCGTTCCTGTTCGGTGCGTTTTCCGGCGCAGACGCGATGTACGCACCGGTGGTGCACCGCTTCCGCACCTACGCGATCCCGGTAAAGGCAGAGGCGCAGCATTATGTCGACGCGATGATGTCGCTGCCCGCATTCCAGGAGTGGACCCGCGACGGCCTCGCCGAGACGCTTCTGATCGACCGATTCGAGCACGTCTGAGCGGGCCCACGACGTCCGAATTGTGACCGCGGCCTCAAACTTCGCGGCTTGACGCCGTGGCGCCGAAGAGTCTGAATCCGGAACCGCTCTTTGCGATTTGCGAAAGGACTAAGTCCATGGGCATTCTCGACTCCTTGGAAAACTCGCCCGAGCTGAAGGGAATGCTCGGCCAGCTTGGCGCGGCGGTGATCCCCGCCGTGCTCGGCGAAGTGCTGGGCAATGGCGGGCAGGGCGGGTTGTCGGCGATCGTCGCCAAGCTCGAGCAGGCCGGCTTCGGCGATCAGGTCAAATCCTGGATCGGCAACGGCCAGAACCTGCCCATCACGGCCGAACAGCTCCAGGAGGTGCTCGGCAGCGACACGGTCAGGCAACTGGCCGCGAAGTTCAACATCCCGGTCGACCAGCTCTCCAAGGTGCTCGCCCAGGCGCTTCCGGGTGCGGTCGACGGTGCGAGCCCCGACGGCAAGCTGCCGCACAGCGCCTAGAGCCACGGTTCTGATTGAATTAGAACCGAAAGCTCCAGATTCTTGTTTTGACGCGTTTTGTTCGCGCGAAGCGGTGTTCACTTCGCTCGAAGCCACTCTAACGCCCCGGAACCCTAACGCCCCAGAACCCGGTTTTTCGACGCCTCGGCGGGTGATTTGCGTCTGGCACGCAAATTGCCCTCTATCGTTCTGAAAAGTCTGCAAAATTTGGGCACTTGCCATGTCCCGATCCTGCTGGATTCCGGGCCTGTCAGTGTGCTAGGTTGTCGTAGGGTTCTCAATAGGTTGGCCAGTGCTAGCGGGACTGTGGGCCGGGCCAGCGATCTCTAAAAAATGGAGAGGGCGTTGAAGCATAAGTACTCCGTTGGAGAGACTGTCTATTTCACTGCGAGCAACGTGGCGCGTCCCGCCGCGAGCGGCACCTATCAGGTGATCCGCCTGCTGCCGACTGAAGGCGACGACTGCCAGTATCGGATCAAGAGCTCGACGGAAGCTTTCGAACGGGTGGCCAAGGAGAGTCAGCTCGCGCTGTCCTGAGGGACTGTGCGCAAGCCGGCGGTCTGGGCGGTTTCGCCCTGGCCGCCGTTAAAAGGCCCTGTTCGCGGACCCATTCTGCCGAAGGTTGAATGCCGGGTGGGCGGCATTTGCCGTCGCTGATTGTGCTATGCTGCGTTGAGGGACATCGCGCATGAACTGGGCTTGGGCTTCCTCACTGGATCAGATTTGGCGCTCGCCGACCTTTCCGACGTGGCTGACGCTGGCCGCGGCGGGATTTTTTGGAATTGTCGTTCTGGTCACGCTGCTGCGCGCGGAGAAATCCGTCGCCAACGGCGCGTTGACCGTCATCACGTTGCTGTCGATCGCGGTTGCGGTCGCCGCGACGATCCGTGGCTTCGGGCCCGGCGGCCAGACCGCTCCGGCCGAGACGCGCACGGCGCAAGCGACAGGACCGACGCTGCCGGCACTCGCTTGCGTTGATGACCTCGCGGGCGACGCTGTTCTAAACGCGTGCGAGAAGACGCTATTCGGTTCGGCCGACTCGGCCGCCGCGGCCGTCAGCTATGCGGCCGCGCAGATCTCGCGCCTGACCTCCTTCGGTGACATCACGACCGCCGAACGCAATCCGACCCCCGAGTTGCAGGCGTTGCGCCGTGCGGTTGAGCACGACCGTTACGGGTTGATGGCCTACGTGCTGATGGCCCGCGACCACTGCACTCCGACGGCGTGCCCCGCCTTCCGTTCCCTCGGCGACAATCACCAGGTGGTCGCCAACATGAACGATCGGACTTACGAGAACCTGATCACCCGCTACGCGCCTTCCTGGAACGCTGTGCCCGGCGTGGCGCCGATGGCCGCGGCCGGGCTGGTGGCGGCGCTGCCGCCGTCGGTGCCGACCGGCAAACCGACCAATGCAGAGTTTCCGAGCTCCGCGTCGACACCGCCGGTCAGCATCATGACGCCTGAGCCGACCAAGCCCGCAGCCGCAGCGTCACCGCCTGCACGCCCGTCAGCTGCGGCGAAGCGGGCGGCGCCGAGGCACGCGCCGGTTCAGATCGCGCCGGCTGTACCACCAGCCGCGCCCGCGCCGAGCGCACCCGCAGCCGCGAGCCAGAACTGAGGCGCGAGAAGGTCGGGCTGATCGTCATCGCGCTTGAGCCTCCGCCGCTCGGCGCATGATGTCCGCGTTGCGTCGGTCGCGGGGAAAACGCTATCCACTGTTCCGGATCGTGCTCCCTTTTCAAAGCCTGCGCCGGCCGCTAAATCCGGCGTATGCCGCTTCATCTCATCAAGCTTGCCGTCGGGTGCGAGTCGGTCAAGGAACTCAAGGGCTGGGTCGCCGAACGGATGGCGACCGCGAAGAAAAAGGGCCTGCCGCTCCGTCACGTCCACATCACGCGCATGACGCCGAAGCGCGACGAGGAGATCCTCGCCGGCGGTTCGCTCTACTGGGTGATCCGCGGCGAGATCGCCGCGCGCGAGAAGATCATCGCGATCGAGCCGTTCCGCGACAAGGACGGCATCGGGCGCTGCCGCCTGGTCATGCAGCCCAAGGTAATCGCCGTCTCGCCGCGGCCGATGCGACCGTTCCAGGGCTGGCGCTATCTGACCGCGGACGCCGCGCCGCCCGATCTCACCAAATCGAGCGCCGCCAGCGTGGCCTCGATGCCGGAGCCGATGCGCCGCGAGCTGCGCGACCTCGGATTGCTGTAAGCAATCGGATTGCTGTCGCTGCTCGGATTGGTGCGGCTCAGGGTTGCGCTGGTGTCGCTCGTCACCAGCAAAGTGCCGCTGGGCGGCGCAAGCACGACACGACGTTCTCGGCGGCTACACCGCGATGTTGTCGATCAGGCGCGTGCTGCCGAGCCTCGCCGCGACCAGCATCCGCATCGGTCCGTCCTTGAGCGAGGCGATCGGCGCCAGCGTGTTCGCGTGGCGGACCTCGAGATAATCGAGCACGAAGCCGGCCTTCGTGATCAACGCGGCGCCGGCCGCCATGGCCGCCTCTGTATTCTCGCCGGCGCGCAGGCGGGCGGCTGTTTCCTTCATCACGCGGTAGAGCTCGGGCGCGACGCGCCGCTGCTCGGGCGAGAGGTAGACGTTGCGCGAGGACATCGCCAACCCATCGCGCTCCCGCACCGTCCTGGAGCCGATCACCTTGACGCCGAGATCGAGGTCCGCGGCCATCTGGGTCACCACGCGGAGCTGCTGGAAATCCTTCTCGCCGAAGATCGCGACGTCGGGCCGGACTTGCGTGAACAGTTTGCCGACCACCGTGGCGACGCCGCCGAAGAAGTGCGGCCGGAAGCGATCCTCGAGCCCGGCGGTGGCCGGCCCCTCCGGAACGATCCGGGTTACGAAGCCCTCCGGGTACATCGCCTTCACCTCCGGATGCCAGATCAGGTCGACATCCTCGGCCGCAAGCTTGGCGACGTCGGCCTTCCAGGTACGCGGGTAGGAACCGAAATCTTCCGTCGGCGCGAACTGGGTCGGGTTGACGAAGATCGAGACGACGACCCGCTTTGCACGGCGCTTGGCGAGCCGCACCAGCGACACATGGCCGTCATGGAGGGCTCCCATGGTTGGGACCAGCGCGATCGTTGCCTTCTTGGCGCGCAGGGCGTCGACAGCGCGACGCAGAGCAGGGACGGTGCGGACGACGGCAGGATTTCTCGGCATCTGGTCTTGGTCTCTTGGGGCAAGGCTTGGGTTAGACGACTTGGTCGCCTGGGCGAGGTGGTTGACGTTCGGCGGGTCATGGCACTTTACCAAGAGCGAAACGCAGCCGGCAAATCGTGTGATAGGACAGCATTGCCTGACGTGGGCTGCACACGGACCAGCGGCATTGTGCTGCGGATCGACGCAGCAATTTTCTTCTATTGATTCATGATTAAGGGCGACTGGATTCGATTTCGTATCAGTGTGGTGCAATTGACTTCACCGCAGCCGCGCTCGATTTGAGGATATCGCCGGGGGTCAAGTCATGTTGGTTCAGGCTGGTCAGGGTCATTCCGGCTCCGCGCATGTTGTCGTGCTCGGCAATGAAAAGGGCGGTTCGGGCAAATCAACCACCGCCGTGCATATCGCAGTCGCGCTGATGAAGGCCGGACAGCGCGTCGCCAGCATCGACCTCGACTGTCGTCAGCAAAGCTTCACCCGCTACATCAACAACCGCCGGGCATGGGCGCGGCGCACCGGGCTCGATCTCGAACTGCCGGAGCACACCTGCATCAGGTACGGCGAGACGATGCAGATCGCGGAAAATGAGAACGCCGAATTCCACCAGTTCATGGAGGCGGTGAGCGCGGTCGAGCGTGCCTATGATTTCATCGTCGTCGATACGCCGGGCTCGGACAGCTACCTGATGCGGCTCGCGCATTCGATGGCCGACACGCTGGTGACGCCGATCAACGACAGCTTCCTCGATTTCGACGTGCTGGGGACCGTCGATCCCGCCACCTATGCGGTGATCGGCGAAAGCCACTATGCCGAGATGGTGCGCGACGCGAGGCGCAAGCGCCGCCAGCTCGATGGCTCCAGCACCGACTGGATCGTGGTCCGCAACCGCCTGTCGATGCTCGGTTCGCGCAACAAGCAGCTAGTCGCCGAGGGCCTGAGGCAATTGTCGCTGCGGCTCGGGTTCCGATCGGTCGACGGCTTTGCCGAGCGGGTGGTGTACCGCGAATTCTTCCCGCGCGGGCGGACGGCGCTCGACGACATCGACGAGGCGACGCTCGGAACCCGCCCGAGCCTCGGCCATGTCACCGCGCGCGAGGAGGTCATGAGCCTGCTGCGCCAGCTCAAGCTGCCACTCGACGAGCGAGGACGGCGCCGGGCCGCCAACCGGGCCGAATGGTTCAGCCAGGCCGACAAGCCCCTTGAGGTTCACGACATCATTGGTAGCTAGGCGGAGCGGCTGAGAGCTGATCTGTCCTGGGGAGGGGAGCCCCCCGAATTCGCTCTCAAGAGATGACCTTCGTCACTGTTGCGCGTCGGGGAACACCGCTATCCTTGCCGGAACTTTGGTAAGTTCCAGCCAACAAAATAGCGGAACAAAGTTTATTCGGTCAGGTTCTCTCGGTGTCAGAGGCCTTCGGGCCCGAAGAGGTTGGAGTATTATAGCACCTTTGCCGAGTGAAGCTGCACAAGCTGCGGGTGCACCGCACAACGAACGTGCTGCCGATACACAACATTTGGACTTCCTGTCACGCCGCTGTGACATATATTCTCAACAAGGAGGCCAAAGAGTCTCCGGCCAAAAATAGCCCTTGAACAGGCGCTTCGAGGACGTCATGAAACGTGGAATTGTCGTTCTGCTTTCGCTCTCCGTGGTGGTCACGGCGGCCTATTTCACCGCGAGCAAGTGGGCGATCCGGCACGAAACCATCATGTTCAAGGATCCGACGCGCAACGAACGCCCGGTCGCGGTCGATGTCGCGGTGCGTCGCGACAAGGAGATGCAGGCCGACGCCGGCATGATCACGCTGCCGGTCGCGATCCTCAATCATGGCAATACCGTCAAGTTTACTGAATATTCCTTCCTCGCGAACGTATTCGCCGCGCGCGGCTATCTGGCGATCAGCATCCAGAACGACATCCCGTCGGACGGGCCGATGGTAACCAAGGTCGGCGAGCTCTATGTCGGCCGGCTGCCGCAGTATCAGCGCGGCATTACCAACATCAAGTTCGCCATCGAGCAGATGAAGAAGATCCAGCCGAACGCGGACTACAGCAAGCTGACGATGGTCGGCCATTCCAATGGCGGCGACATCGCGATGTATTTCGCCAAGCAGTATCCCGACGAAATCAAGAAGGTCGTGACGCTGGACAATCTGCGCGTGCCGTTCATCACCGACGGCAAGTTCAAGATCCTCTCGTTCCGCTCCCATGACCCGCAGTTCAAGACGGATCCGGGCGTCATTCCGGACGAGGCGGAATGCGAGAAGGCCGGCATCACGGTTGTCAGGACCAACTTCCAGCACAACGACATGCGCGACACCGGGCCGGAGCAGGCCAAGACCTCGATCGAGGCCATGCTCGATAAATTCCTTGCCGACACCGACAGCGCTATCGCTCCCGTCGACACCAGGAATGCGCCGCCGAAGATCCTGGAACCTGGCCCGGTTTCGCTCTACGTGCCGGTCGAGAAGGAGCCCCAAAGCTTTACCGACAAGGTGAAGAAGGCGCTGACCTTGAAGAAGACCGAGCGGGAGTCGTCCCGGGTCACCAACTGATCCCGGGGTGACCTGACCTGGCGTCCCGACCGGGCACGCCACGCGGCCTCGCTGCATTGACCAGTCCGACATCGTGGCCCACATAGTGCTTGCTGCAACGGGCAAGCACTGATGGCTGGCGATCCGACCAAACCGATATCCGGAAACGACGTGCGTCCGGCGAACTCGGCTGACGCGCGCACGTCCGGTTCTGTGCCGGAGGCGCGGAGGTCGACCTCGGATGACATCGCCGCCTTCGTGGCGAAGGCGCGCGCGACGTCGCCGCATCGCGCCGGCGCGCGGGGCAGGCTGGTGTTCGCGCTCGACGCCACCATGAGCCGACAGCCGACCTGGGACATGGCGTGCGCGCTACAGGCCGACATGTTCCGCGAGGCCGCATCGCTCGGCAGCCTCGACATCCGTCTCGTCTACTATCGCGGCTTCAATGAGTGCCGCGCCACCGGGTGGATTTCCGACAGCACGCGGCTGGCGAAGCTGATGGGCAGGATCAACTGCCAGGGCGGCAATACCCAGATCGGCAAGGTGCTGTCGGAGGCGCGACGGGAAGCGGTCGCCTCCGGCGTCCGCGCGGTCGTGTTCGTCGGCGATGCGATGGAGGAACGGGTCGACGAGCTCTGCGCGAAAGCGGGCGAGCTGGGCCTGCTCAAGGTCCCGGTCTTCATGTTCCAGGAAGGAGGGGACGCGGTTGCCGAGCAGGCGTTTCGCGAGATTGCGCGCCTGACCGGCGGGGCGTGGTGCAGGTTCGATCCCGGTGCCGCCGCCCAGCTCCGCGAGCTGCTGCGCGCTGCCGCGGCCTTCGCTGCCGGCGGTCGCGACGCGCTGCTGCAACTCGCCAAGAGCGGGAGCGGTGCGGCGAGGCTGATTGGCCAGATGAAATGAGCGGGGCACGGCGTCGCGCAGCGGGCGGCGCTTCACGCTCCGGGGAGGCGAAGCCGCGCATGCTTTTTGTCGCTGGGATGCGTATAGTCCGCACATGCCAACCCTGATCGCCGGCATCGTTGCCGTAGTTGTCCTCTATTCCGCGCTGCAGATGTTTCGTGCGGCCAATCCGGCCGTGCTCGCGCGCGCGATCAAGATCGTCGGCGGGGTGCTCGCGCTCGCCGTCGCCGCCTTCACCGGCGTCAGGGGCGAACTCGCGGTCGCGATTCCGCTCGGCATCTTCGGCGCGGGATTGCTCGGCTGGTCGCCGTTCGGGACCACGGGCTTTTCCAGCCTCGGCGGCGTGTTCGGTGGCGCACAGCGCACGGCAGGGCAAAGCTCGCGGGTGCGCTCGCAATATCTGGACATGAGCCTCGATCACACTACCGGCGTGCTCAGCGGCCGGATCGTGGACGGGCCGCAGGCCGGCCATATGCTCGACGAGTTCGATCTGCCGCAACTGCTGGCGATGGTTCCGGCGTTCGACGCCGAGAGCGTGGCGCTACTTGAAAGCTACCTGGACCGCCGGTTTCCCGCCTGGCGTCAGAACGCGCAGGACGACCGGGCAGGGCGGCAGCGCCGCCCGGCGGCGGGTGGCAAAATGACGAACGAGGAGGCCTATCAGATCCTTGGCCTGCAGCCGGGAGCGACGCGTGACGAGATCAGCCGGGCCCACCGCACCCTGATGAAGAAACTCCATCCCGACCAGGGGGGGTCTACGTACCTCGCGGCCCGTGTAAACGAGGCCAAGGATACTCTGCTTCGCACGCATCTCTAACTCCGGCACGCTACCAACGCCACAAGCCGAGAGCTGCTTCCGTCGATCTCTGGTCGATGCCCCTGGAACATGATGCGATTGCGGGCATCATGCTGCGGTCGCCCGCCCTCGTTCGGCGTGGTCGACCGTCCTTTCGGGAAAACTTAACCGTAAATTCTTGACGAGAAGTTTTCGTAACCTCGCGGCGCGCGGATCGGCCGTCGCGGTTGCCCGCCAAAAGCACAAGGCCGGCGCTTGCGGCGCCGGCCTTGCGAGTTTCAGAGGAAGCGGTCGATCAGTTGCGAACCGTGATGCAGGAGATGTCCGCGCGCTTCAGCGTCCGGCAGACCGCTTCGGCCTGATCGCGCTCGAGACCGGCGAAGCGGGCGCGATAGAGCTTGCGATCGCCCTTGGCGACCGTCTCGGTGAACGGATCGGCCTTGCTCAGCATGCCGCGGGCCGAATTGCGGGCGAGATCGATGCGCTGCCTGGCTTCGCTCTCGGACTCCAGCGCGCCGACCTGAATGATCCAGCCGGTGTGGGCAGTCGCCGCGGCCGGTTTGCTCGCGGGCTGGCTGTGGGCGGGTTCGATCGAGGCCACCGCCTGAGGCGCAGCCGGGGTGGGTGCCTGCACGGACGAGGCCGGCAGCACGCCGAGAATGCCGCTGCCGGTGCCGAAATTGGCCGGCTGCGGCGGCATATTAGCGGCCCGCGTCATCATCGCATTGGAGGTCTCGGCAACCTCGTTGCGCGACGGGATCGTGTTGGTGATCGGCGGCGCGGACTGCGCGGGACCGGCGGCAGCGAGCTTGATCTGTCCCGCCTTGACCTGAACCGTCTTCACCTTCACGGGTTTCATCGGTTCAGCAGAGCCGGGGATCGCGGCCATTGCCTGGCTTTGGATCACGCCGCTGGTCAGCGGCGCCGGCTCGGGCTTGGCCTGCGGGGCAGGCTTGGCCGGCAGCGGCGGCAGGGCCGCAGCAGCTGCGGCCATCAGCGAAGGCTTGTTGGCCGCCGGGCGAGGCGCCGGCATGGCGGTCGCGGCGGGTTCGGAAGCGGCGGCCATGCTCTCGGCGGCGCGGGGCGCGTCATCCGCATCGGCGACCTCGACATTGGCATCGGCCGGGTTGCGCTCGGTGATCGCGGCGGCGGTCCGCGTCGTCGCGGCCCTCGGCAGGTTCTCGGCGAGCAAGTTGCGCATGATGGCGTCGCGGGATCCGCCGCTGCGGCCGCCGAGCACCACGCCGATCAGGAAGCGGTTGCCGCGATGCATCGAGGTCACGAGGTTGAAGCCGGAGGCGCGGATGTAGCCGGTCTTGATGCCGTCCACGCCCTCGACGCTGCCGAGCAGATGATTGTGACCGGTGATCGTGCGGCCGCGGAAATTGAAAGCAGTCGTCGAGAAGTAGCGGTAGTAGCGCGGGAAGCGATCCTGGAGCGCGCGGCCGAGGATCGACTGATCGCGTGCCGTCGTCACCTGTTCGTCGTTGGGCAGGCCGGAGGCGTTGCGATAGACCGTCCTGCTCATGCCGAGTGCGCGCGCCTTGCGCGTCATCATCCTGGCGAAATCGTCTTCACTGCCGCCGATTGCCTCTGCGATCACGACCGCGGCGTCGTTGGCCGAACGGGTGATGAGGCCCTTGATGGCATCTTCGACCCTGATGGTCTGACCCGGACGGAGACCGAGCTTAGTCGGGTCCTGTTCGGACGCATGCTCGGAGACCGGCATTTCGGTGTCGAGCTTCATCTTGCCGGAGTCGAGACGCTCGAACAGCAGATAGAGCGTCATCATCTTGGTCAGGGAAGCGGGGTGCCGCAGGCCATCGGGACTGTTGGAGGCCAGCACCGCGCCTGAATTGCCGTCGACGACGATCGAGGCGAACTTCGGACCGTAGCTCTCGCCTGCGTCCTGGCTGTGATGATGGCGGGCGTGACGATGCCGGTAGCGGCGCGCCTCGGCGCTGTCACTGATCAGGATCGTCGTCGTGAGGGTAACGAGCCCGAGAACGCCAACTCGCAATGCGCGCGAGGAAGCCAAGGTTGTACGAAGCATCTACTTCCCCGTCCCAATTTCTATCTAGATCACTGGTGCGTTAGGCGAAATTGTGCCCGACGCCCGCCGATCCTTGCCTGCGCAACAAGCCGATCTGGGCAGAATGCTCTGCCCTGCTTGCGGCTCAGGTCTGCTCTTCTAGCTAAGGTGCTGTTCACAAACAGTTTTCAGGCTGTCTGTCGGAAGGCGAACGAAGCCCGGGAATCAGGTTAGGCGGCCCGAGTTTCCAAAAGATTAAGCAACCGTTGCGTAGTCCCCCGGGGTTTATGGCAAATGCCCGGGAATCAAGCCACTGATTTGTGCGATGCACAAGATTCCTTGACTTCATTGTGCGGTGCACTATGTTGCCGGCGTCAGGGGGCCGGGAGCTTCCCGGCAATAATGCAAATGCGTTTTCAAGTCTGGGATAAGGAACTCATGATCAAGATCGAAGACATTCAGAACTACGGCAAGCAGCATCTGGAATCGGTCACGGCGTCCGCGACCAATCTGCAGAGCGGCGTTCAGGCCATCGCGGCGGCCTATGGCGACTACGCCAAGAAGTCCTTTGAAGACACCAAGTCGTTTGTGGAGCAGATCTCGGGCGTGAAGTCGCTGGACAAGGCGATCGAGGCGCAGAGCGAGTTCGTGCGCTCGACCTACGAGACCTTCGTGTCGGAATCGCAGAAGATCGCCGGCCTCTACAGCGACTGTGCCAAGCAGACCTTCCAGCCGTTCGAGGGCCTGGTCGGGAAGTTCTCGCCAGCCCAGTAAGCGGCTCGAAGATCTCGAAAATCAAAAGCCCGGCCGTTTCGGCCGGGCTTTTTGTTGCGGGCGCTGCGCGACTATCTTGCCAGCCGCAGCTTGCTGGGCGCGGTTCCGATCGTGTTGAAGGTCGTCACGATCTGGCTCGAGCTGGTCAGCATGCAGAACTTGTCGGGGCTGCTCGCACAATTCTGCAGCACGGTCGAGGTGGGGTCCGCAGGCAAGTCGGTGTTCACCTGGATCGTGTAGATCGTGTACATCGGCTGGCCGTTGGAATCCGTCGCCTTCTTCAGGTTCTGGCACATCAGGGCTTGCCGGGCGTCGATCGGATTGCCCGACGCGTGTGTGCTGCCGTCACCATAGTCGGGCCAGCGGTCCTCGGTGTTCAGACCGTCTGACAGCAGAATGATGACCCTGTTGTAGGTCGTGTTGGAGTCCTCCGCCGGTGCGTTGAGGGGGCCGCCCGGGATTAGGGACTGCCACGCCCAGGCCAACCCGACCGCCTGGTCGGTGCCGCCGGTCGGCTGCATCGCGTTGACCGCGGTCTTCAGCGCGCTCCAGTTGTAGCTCAGCGGAATGATCGGCTCGAGCTGCAACAAGCGCTGCTGCTGCAATAAGCGGTGCCGTTCTCGTAATACTCGTTGGCGGGGAACAGCGTCGTGACATCGGACGTTGCCGGCAGCGCGCCCGTCGCATCGTTGGGCTGCGTGCGGTCCGTGATGCAGCCCGTCCAGGTGCTGATCGGATTGGTCGATGCCTGCTGCCAGTCGTTCTTGACCGCGGGGATCGATGTGGTCGGAGTCCATTGGTTGTTGGCGAAACCGACGACAGCGCTCGCCCGACGCTGGTTCGTGTTGTGCGTCGTGCCGTTGGGTCCGCCAAGGGATACCGGAGCGGGGGCAAAAAGCCCGCTTTATCCTCAACGCCGGCTAAACCGGCGGGGCGACTCCTTTGTCAAATCTGCTGGAAACGATTAACCTTAGGGCGATTGCCGCCACGGGAATTGCGGCCGGTCGGGGGCCGCTGCGGGCGTCAGTTCGGCGCTTGCGGCAAAGCGCCGTCGGGCCCATATTCGAACTGCCGACCCAGCCGCTGGGTCGGACCGGGAGCGGCAATCTGGAAAAGCGTTGCTGGAGGTTCCGCGATGGGCTGCTGCGGCAATCGCGAAACATCCCCGATGCGCTTACCGGTTTCCCCTGGGAATTCGAACGCCTGAGCCATGTTGCGATCCACGTCCACATCCCCTTCGTCGTCGGCGCCGTCAGTGCCCCAAATGAGCAATGACGAGAACCGCAATGGAGGGGCCGGCAGCCCGTCGACCTCGGTCATCACCAAGGTCAAGCCGAAGACCAAACGTCCGAACCTGTATCGTGTCCTGATCCTGAACGACGATTACACGCCGATGGAGTTCGTCGTTCACGTGCTGGAGAGGTTCTTCAACAAGGACGCCGAGGCGGCGACCAAGATCATGCTCCATGTCCACCATCACGGAATCGGCGAGTGCGGCATCTTCACCTACGAGATCGCCGAGACCAAGGTAACGCAGGTGATGGACTTCGCGCGCAAGCATCAGCATCCGCTGCAATGCGTGATGGAAAAGAAATAGTCCGCCGGTAACCACCGCTCCGCCGCGTCAGCGGAACGGGTCTTGCATTGCACTCGTGACGGAAGCGAACGGCATCCCGTATGTCACGGGTGGCGGTTGTGCGACATCATGGTGCCTGAAATTTAGAGGAAAACCATCACGCCGGAACCGGGCTTTCGCCACGATCCATCGTAACTATATCACGGGGGATCACGAAGGTTGTTATTGCCTGACCCGGCAATGGCGATCATGATGGCCGGGGGCCATAGAGGACGCGAATGCCAACTTTTTCCCAAAGCCTTGAACAATCCCTGCATCGTGCATTGGCGATCGCGAACGAGCGTCACCATCAATACGCGACGCTTGAACATCTTCTGCTGTCACTGATCGATGACTCGGACGCGGCGGCGGTGATGCGGGCCTGCAGCGTCGACCTCGACAAGCTGCGGACCAGCCTCGTCAACTATCTCGAGACCGAATTCGAGAACCTGGTGACGGACGGCGCTGACGACGCCAAGCCGACCGCCGGGTTCCAGCGTGTGATCCAGCGTGCGGTGATCCATGTCCAGTCGTCCGGTCGCGAGGAGGTGACCGGCGCCAATGTGCTGATCGCGATCTTCGCGGAGCGCGAGAGCCACGCCGCGTATTTCCTGCAGGAGCAGGACATGACGCGCTACGACGCCGTCAACTACATCAGCCACGGCATTGCCAAGCGGCCCGGCGTCTCCGAGGCGCGGCCAGTGCGCGGCGTCGACGAGGAAACCGAGGCCAAGGGTAACGAGGACACCAAGAAGAAGGGCGAGGCCCTCGAGACCTATTGCGTCAACCTCAACAAGAAGGCGCGCGACGGCAAGATCGATCCGGTGATCGGCCGCAACGCCGAGATCAACCGCGCGATCCAGGTGCTGTGCCGCCGCCAGAAGAACAACCCGCTGTTCGTCGGTGAAGCCGGTGTCGGCAAGACCGCGATCGCCGAAGGTCTCGCCAAGCGCATCGTCGACAGCGACGTGCCGGAAGTGCTGGCGGCCGCCACCGTGTTCTCGCTGGACATGGGCACGCTGCTCGCGGGCACCCGCTACCGCGGTGATTTCGAGGAGCGGCTGAAGCAAGTCCTGAAGGAACTGGAGGCGCATCCGAGCGCGATCCTGTTCATCGACGAGATCCACACCGTGATCGGAGCGGGGGCCACGTCGGGCGGCGCGATGGATGCGTCCAACCTGCTGAAGCCCGCGCTCGCCTCGGGCACGATCCGCTGCATGGGCTCGACCACCTACAAGGAGTACCGTCAGCACTTCGAGAAGGACCGCGCGCTGGTGCGGCGCTTCCAGAAGATCGACGTCAACGAACCGACGGTGGAAGACGCGATCGCGATCCTCAAGGGCTTGAAGCCGTATTTCGAGGATTACCATCGGTTGAAATACACCAATGAGGCGATCGAGGCCGCGGTGCAGCTGTCCTCGCGCTACATCCACGACCGCAAGCTGCCCGACAAGGCGATCGACGTGATCGACGAGTCCGGCGCGGCGCAGATGCTGGTCGCCGAGAACAAGCGCAAGAAGACGATCGGCATCAAGGAGATCGAAACCACGATCGCGACCATGGCGCGGATCCCGCCCAAGAGCGTGTCGAAGGATGATGCCGAGGTGCTCAAGCATCTCGAGCAGACCCTGAAGCGCGTGGTGTTCGGTCAGGACAAGGCGATCGAGTCGCTGTCGGCATCGATCAAGCTGGCGCGGGCCGGCCTGCGGGAGCCGGAGAAGCCGATCGGCTGCTATCTGTTCTCGGGTCCGACCGGCGTCGGCAAGACCGAGGTTGCAAAACAGCTCGCGGCGTCGCTCGGCGTCGAGCTGCTGCGCTTCGACATGTCCGAATACATGGAGCGGCACACGGTGTCGCGCCTGATCGGCGCGCCTCCCGGCTATGTCGGCTTCGATCAAGGCGGCCTGCTCACCGATGGCGTGGACCAGCATCCGCATTGCGTGGTGCTGCTCGACGAAATCGAGAAGGCGCACCCGGATCTGTACAACGTGCTGCTGCAGATCATGGATCACGGCCGGCTCACCGACCACAACGGCAAGCAGGTGAACTTCCGCAACGTGATCCTGATCATGACCACCAATGCAGGCGCGGCGGACCTGGCGCGCCAGGCCTTCGGCTTCACGCGCAGCAAGCGGGAAGGCGACGACCACGAGGCGATCAATCGCCAGTTCGCGCCGGAATTCCGCAACCGGCTGGATGCGATCGTCTCGTTCGCGCATCTCAATGCCGACGTGATCGGCATGGTGGTCGAGAAGTTCGTGCTGCAGCTCGAGGCGCAACTCGCCGACCGCGACGTCACAATCGAGCTGTCGGAGCCTGCGAAGGCCTGGCTGATCGAGCACGGCTACGACGAGCAGATGGGTGCGCGTCCGATGGCGCGCGTCATCCAGGAGCACATCAAGAAGCCCCTGGCGGACGAGGTGCTGTTCGGCCAGCTCAAGGGCGGCGGCCATGTCCGCGTCGTGCTGGTCAAGGACGAGGCGACGGGCAAGGACAAGATCGGCTTCGAGTTCGTCGAGGGCCCGGTCACGCCCAAGCCCGAGAAGCTTCCCGCGCGCAAGCGCAAGCCGCCGAAGTCGGGTGGCCCGGGCGGCGGCGGAGGCGGCACCAAGGGACCGGCCTCGCGCGGACCATTGGTCAAGGCGTGAAGCCGTAACAAACGATCAAATGAAAAGGCCGGCTGAACAGCCGGCCTTTTTGTTTGGCGCAGCGGGCGGACGACCGGAGCCTGATGCGGCGATCCGGATCGCATTGCGCGGCGTCACTCGCCCCGCAGGCGCTGGCTCTCATGGACCCGCACCCGCTCGGCGCCCCGGCTGCCGGCCGACGACAATCTGAGCGTAGAGAGCGCCGCCCCGACCACGGCAAAGCCGACGCCGACCATGAGCGAGATCCGGGTGCCATCGTCCGGATAGCGCGCCAGCAGCAACGCGACCAAGGCTGCGCCCATGGTCTGTCCCAGCAGGCGTGCCGTTCCGAGCATTCCACTGGCGCCGCCGGAGCGCTCGCGCGGCGCGGCGGCGATCATGGTGCGGTTGTTGGGGGTCTGGAACAAACCAAAGCCGGCACCGGCGAGCGCCATGCGCCAGATCACGTCGAGGGGTGAGGCCGCGACCGGCATCATCGCCAACGTGCCCAAGCCCAGCGCGAACACCAGCAACCCGATGCCGCCCAACAGGCCGGCCGGATAGCGCTCGACCAGCCAGCCTGCGAGCGGGGCTGCAAATGCGACTGCGATCGGCCAGGGCGTAATCAGCAGGCCGATCTGCACCGCCGAATATCCGAAGTGCCGCTCGAGATAGAAGGGCATCGCGACAAAGGCCAGCATCTGGCCGCAGAAGGAGGCGATCGAGGTGCCGATCGACAGCGCGAAAATCGGAATTCGCAGCAGGTCGACCGGCAACAGCGGAGAGGGAAGGTGCGTCTGCCGCCGGACCAGCAAGACGCTTGCGATGGCCGCGATGGCGAACTCGGTCAGACAGAGATACAGCGCCTCGCCGTGCCCGGCGCTGTCGATCGCGGTAATGCCAACTCCGAACGTAACGGCGCTCAGGGCGGCGCTCTGCCAGTCAAAGGCGTGACTGGCCGGCTTGGTGTGCGGCAGATAGTACCAGCCCAGGGCCAGCGTCGCGATGCCGAGCGGGATGTTGATGGCAAACAGATAGGGCCATGTTCCGACTGCCAGAATGATCGAGGCCACGGTGGGGCCCACCGCGGCCGAGACGGCGACGACGAGCGCGTTGACGCCGATGCCGCGGCCGAGCAGCGCGCTCGGATAGGTGAAGCGGACCAGCGCGGAGTTGACGCTCAGAATTCCGGCTGCGCCAAATCCCTGCATGACCCGCGCCACGGTCAGCAGCGGCAGGGTGTGCGACAGCGCGCAGAACGCCGAAGCGAGTGTGAAGAGCGCCAGCCCCGCCAGATAGACTCGGCGATAGCCGATGATTTCGCCGAGCGAAGCCAACGGCAGCAACGAAATCGTGATCGCCAACTGATAGCCGTTGACGATCCAGATCGAAAACGCGGGGCTCGCGTCAAGATCCCGGGCGATGGTCGGCAACGCGACGTTGGCGATCGAGCCATCGATGACGGCCATCACGAGGCCGAGCGCGATCGTGAGAATGGCCCAATTGCGCTGTGGTTTCGGCAGGCCGTCGGCATGCTCGATCATTGCTGACATGTAGTGAGGTTGCCTTCGGTTCCGGCATGGGTTGGCCTACCGCATGCTGGATTGACCCGGACTTTGCAACCCCGAAATGCCGCGATGCAGCATTGCGGCAAGGCAACGGCCCAGCATCGCGCGGGCCACTGGTGAAGGCCTGAGCCACTGAGATCAGTGTAGAGCCGGCCGTCGCGAGACGGCCGGCATTTTCTTGCTGGGCGCGTCAGGGATGGGTCAAATCGACCCGGCGACCGATCAGCATTCGCTCGAGAACCTTGGTTCCGCTAGCGATCTGCTCGTCGAAATCTTCACCGAGTAATCTTCTCCTTGGATCTTGTTGGACGAGTTGATCTTGATCCACACGGTGAGGTCATCGTGGCAGGTGCTCAGCAGGCAATAACCGGCAAAATCGCAAACCAACGTGTGATAGGGGCTGCCTGCGCGCGTTTGGTTGTCGAGAAACTTGATGAACTTGCTCGACGGATCTTGCGGTTCGCCTAGCCTGATCCATCCATACTGGTCCGCCTTCTCGTTGATGGCAGTCGCGCGATAACGCTCCCAATCAAGCTTCCAGGCCGCGCAATTGGCATCCTTGCCTGACAGCAGGCCGACGTTGAAAACGCCCTTGACGATCTTCGTCCCGAGAATGTCATTTTTCCTGTTCGCCGATGCGACGACGGCGCTCCATTCCGACGACTTCAGCTTGGACAAATACTTTTCTGGATCACGCCCCAGATCAAACACCCTGAAGAGATCGGGGGCTTTTCCCGCCGGAGCAGCGGTTTGAAACTGGATGCGAGTGTTCTCCGGATCGTCTTTCGGCAATGCGACCGTCACGTCCTTGACGACGACGCGGTATCTACCATCCGGCAATTGTGGAAGCCGGCCGTCGGCGGCGTGGCTCGAAAGGGTCAACCCGAAGAATATGAGCGCTATGGTGCCTAGTCTATGGTGGGGCAACACACGACTGAATCCTTAGTCAGGAGCGGGACGGGCGCAGGCGCTCAGCCCTCGCCAATCAGTTCCTTGATCCGGCGCTGGAGCTGGCGCTTCTTGATCTCGCTGCGGCGCAGGCGCTCATCGAGATCGCTGACCGGGGTGTCCGATGTCATGATGCGGAAGGCAAGCCCGACCTTGTTGGCCTGGCGCCAAATCAGCCGCGCGAGGAACGAGCGGCCCTTGCGGGCGACGCTGAGGTTGATCTCCTCGGGCAATCGTTCCGCGTGGTCAATCTCCACGCAGGCGCCGTGCTCGCTGATGTTGCGAACGACGCAATCCATCGTCGAACCGTGCTCATTGATTTTGGCGACACCGCCATAAAGCACCTTGTCGCGTGCGTCGTGGCGCCGGTCCTGCATCTGAAATCCTCCAAATGAATGGAACCAATCTATCGGGTCGTGATGCGGTGAGAAGGTCGGCGCCGAGGGCTGTTGTAGTTAACGTAAACTGATTGCAGCCGCGACCCTCCGGATTCCCGGGCATTTTGCGCGGCGCGAAAGTTGCGACGATCAGTTCGGCAACCGGCTTTGCCGCCAATCGCGCGGCGACATGCCGTAATGCTCGCGGAACACCCGGCCGAAATGCGAGAGGTCGTTGAAGCCCCAGGCGAACGCGATCTCACTGATGTGGCGATGCGCATGGGTGAGGGAGGCGAGGTCGCGCTTGCAGCGCTCGAGCCGCTGCGCCAGCACGAAGCGCTGGAACGAGGTGTCTTCGTCGGCGAACAGGCTGTTGATGTAACGCGGCGAGATGCCGAGCGCCGCGGCGGTCTCGGCGAGGCCGAGATCGGGGTTCGGCAGATGTGCCAGCACATGGGCCTTCAGACGGTACAGAAGGCCCGAGCGATGGGTTGACGACGTCAGCGTGGCGCGCCCGAGCCGCTCGCTCATGGCCATGGCGAGGAGATCGACGGCCTGGTCCGCGAGCCGGATCGCGGTGTCATCATCGAGCCGGTCGGCGACCTCGGAGAGCCCGGCGATGAACTGGGAGGCCAGCCGCTCGACCGGGCGGTCCGGCGTGAAGGTGGTCGCGGTGAGAGGCTCGGTGCCGGCAAAGCGCCGGTGCAGCATCGCGCGCGGCACCTGAAAGATGGTTTGCGTGAAGTCGTCGTCGAACCGCAACTCGTAAGGCCGGGTCGTGTCGTAGAATGCAAACTCGCCCGGCTGGATGACAGTCTCGCGGCCGTCCTGCAACACGGCGCCGGCGCCGCGCCGGCCGAGCGCGAACAGCACGAAGTCCTCGGTCGCGCGCGCGATCCGCGAGGGTGTGCGCAACACCCGTTGCTGACTTGACGAGACGGTCGAGCATTTCGCCGGTCCCACCTGGGAGCTGGTGATGGCGCCGTGGAAGGCGGTGCCGAGGTCGGACTTGCAATCAAGCTGCACGAAGACGTCGCAGACGATGTCCTGCCAGAGTGCAAGGCGCCGATGCGTGGGCGCGTCTTCCGTGGTGAACAGGGCCGGCATGATTTCCTCCCTTCACGAGTCCAAACGCGGGCCACTCAAATAAAGCAAGCTTCGTACCGGACCGGCCGGGGATGACCTCCGCCGCAGTCGAATTTTCCTTCCGTCCCGGTCGAACGGCGCGTCCGGTTTCGCGGCAGCATGATGTCAGAGGCCGATAGGGCCGATCAAGTACGAACCGGCCAAGGCGCCGGCAGCGAGGAGGTCATCATGGGCATCGAACATCCGAAATATCGCGTTGCGGTGGTGCAGGCGGCACCCGCCTGGCTTGACCTCGATGCGTCCGTCGCCAAGACCATTGCGCTGATCGAGGAGGCCGCGGCCAAGGGCGCCAAGCTGATCGCATTCCCGGAGGCCTTCATTCCCGGCTATCCCTGGTACATCTGGCTGGACTCGCCGGCCTGGGCGATCGGGCGCGGCTTCGTGCAGCGCTATTTCGACAACTCGCTGGCCTATGACAGCCCGCAGGCGGAGCGTCTGCGGCTCGCCGTGAAGAACGCCGGCATGACCGCTGTGCTCGGCCTGTCCGAGCGCGATGGCGGCAGCCTCTACCTCGCGCAATGGCTGATCGGCCCCGACGGCGAGACCATCGCCAGGCGGCGCAAGCTGCGCCCGACCCATGCCGAACGCACCGTCTATGGCGAGGGCGATGGCAGCGATCTTGCGGTGCATGACCGCCCCGGCATCGGCCGCCTCGGCGCGCTGTGCTGCTGGGAGCACCTGCAGCCGCTGTCGAAATACGCGATGTACGCCCAGAACGAGCAGGTGCATGTCGCGGCCTGGCCGAGCTTCTCGCTGTACGATCCGTTCGCGCCCGCGCTCGGCTGGGAGGTCAACAATGCGGCGTCCCGCGTCTACGCCGTCGAAGGCTCCTGCTTCGTGCTCGCGCCTTGCGCCACCGTCTCGCAGTCGATGGTGGATGAGCTTTGCGACCGCGAGGACAAGCACGCGCTGCTGCACGTCGGCGGCGGGCACGCTGCGATCTACGGTCCGGACGGCAGCTCGATTGCCGAAAAGCTGCCGCCCGATCAGGAAGGCCTGCTCATCGCCGATATCGATCTCGGTGCAATCGCGATCGCCAAGAACGCCGCGGATCCCGCCGGGCACTATTCGCGCCCCGACGTCACGCGCCTGCTCCTGAACAAGAAGCCGTCGAAGCGCGTCGAGCATTTTGCGCTGCCGCTCGACAGCCTGGCGGACGATGAGCTGCAGGCGGCCGCAAGCTAAGCTGCAACGGGAAAATCCAACGGAGGCGACTGCCATGGAGTCAGCGATTCCATCCCATTTGCAGACCGCGCGGTCCCGTCATCGTCGCGTGCCCGACGATTACACGCCGCCTTACCCGTCCTTCGTCGCGCGCCACAGGCCCGCGGTCGTCAGCGTGATCATGGCCTATTTCGGGGTGCAGTACCGCGGCGAGCCGACGGTCGCCGTGGCCGAGGCGCTGGCGCAGATCGCGCAGCGCTTCGCCAGGGAAAACGGCCCGGCGCATTGGGATCGCGCGCAATATGTCGATCAGGCCGGCTTCAGCAATGTCGTCTCGGTGGCCTATTGGGACGACGCGGCGCGCTTCGATTGTTGGTTCGAGGAAGCGCGCGAGGTCTGGACCGGCAGCGGCGCCGCGGGCGACGGTCTCGGCCGCTTCATCGAGGTGCTGCGGCCGCACGTCGAGCGCTACGAAACGCTGTTCTCGTCACTCGGCCATCCGGAGGGCGTCGCGGTTCTCGCCGATAGCATGAGCGAGGAAGTGCAGGAGCACGCCTATTGGGGCGGCATGCGCGACCGCATTCCGCTGTCGCAGACCGACGCGATGGTGCCAGGCGGCGAGCCGCGCGCTATCAGCGACGGCGCGCGCATCCGTATCGTCGCGCACGACAATCTCTGCCTGATCCGCTCCGGCCAAGACTGGAGCGACACCGAAGCATCGGAGCGCAAGATGTATCTCGACGATGTCGAGCCGGTGCTGCGCGAGGGCATGGATTTCCTGCGCGACGATGGCGTGCCGATCGGCTGCTACGCCAATCGCTACATGCGCGTGGTCGACGCGAACGGCCGGCCGACTGAAAAGTCCTACGGCCAGAGCTGGTGGAAGAGCCTGGCAGCGCTGGAGCGCTGGGCGGAATCGCATCCGACCCATGTCAGGATCTTCGGCGCGGCGATGAAATATCTGTCGACGCTGGGACCGAACGCCAAGCTCAAGCTGTATCACGAAGTCACGGTCGCCGCCGCGGACGAGCAGTTCTTCGAATATCTGAACTGCCACGAACGGACCGGAATGCTCAACGCGGTTGCGGTCGCGACGGCCAAATCGGCCTGACGTCCGCTGCTGTGCCGGCCGGCTACGGGCGCAGCCGGCCGCGATGCGCCGTGATCGCCTGGGCCAGTTCGGCGGCAGGGCCGCGCCGCACCCGGCGCGCGGTCTGCACCACGAATTCGACGCTGCCGAGCGGCGGCAGCCCCGATGCTGGCACCTCCTCGAGGCCATCTGGGATCAACGCCTGCGCCTGCGGCGTAATGCCGAGTCCGGCGAGCGCCGCGGCGCGCAGCCCGCTCAGGCTGCCGCTCGAACAGACGATGTGCCATGGCCGCCCGAAGCGCTCCATCGCCTCCAGCACGACGCTGCGGCTGACGCTCGGCGGCGCGTAGAGGATGAGGGGTAGGGGCTGGTCCGGATCGAGGCGGGTGCCGGGCGCGCCGGTCCACACCAGGCGGTCCTGCCACACCAGCTGCCCGTGCTCGTCGCCGGGCCGCCGCTTGCCGAGGACAAGATCCAGTTCACCTCCGTCGAGCTGCTGGTAGAGTCCCGCGCTCAGCCCCACCGTGAGCTCGAGATCGACCTGCGGGTGGCGGCGCACGAAATCACGCAACAGGTCCGGCAGGCGCGAATTGGCAAAATCCTCGGCTGCGCCGAAGCGGATTTTGCCGCGCACCTGCGATCCCGCGAAGTAGTCGCGGGCACGCGCATTCGCCTCGAGGATCGGGCGTGCGAACCCCACCATCGCTTCGCCGTCCGCCGTCAGCACGACCGAATGCGTGTCGCGCACGAACAGACGGCAGCCGGCCGCGGCCTCGAGCTTGCGGATGTGTTGGCTCACGGTGGACTGCTTCAGGCCGAGACGGCGGCCGGCCTCGGTGAAGTTCTGCGTCTGCACCACCGTGAGGAAGGTTTCGAGCTGGATCGGGTCGAGCATGGCCGACGCTGGTAATCACGAAATGTTATTACCATAACATCGGTAAGCGCGGTTCACAATCGGGCCGGCGATGGGCACCTTATCAGGCAACGAAAAGGAAGCCATCATGAATACCAGCCGGTTGCGATCACTCGTGCATCTCGATCCCTACATCGTCGCCATCGTCGGCATGGTCGGGCTTGCCACGCTGCTGCCGTTGCACGGGCAGGGGACCGTGATCGGCGGTTACGCGACCGATACGGCGATCGCGCTGCTGTTCTTCCTCCATGGCGCCCGGCTGTCGACGGCGGAGGCCCTGGTCGGTGCCCGGCATTGGCGCCTGCATCTGGTGATCTTTCTCTCCACCTTCGGCCTGTTCCCGCTGCTCGGGCTGGCGGCCCATGCGCTGGCGCCGCATCTGCTGACCCCGGCGCTGTGGGCGGGCGTGATCCTGATCTGCATCCTGCCGTCGACGGTGCAGTCGTCGGTCGCCTTCACCTCGATCGCGCGCGGCAATGTGTCGGCCGCATTGTGCTCGGCGACGGCCTCCAATCTGCTCGGCATCGTCGCGACGCCGCTGCTGGCGGGTGTCCTGCTCTCTAGCCATGGCGGGTTCTCGGGCAATGCCGCGCTCGACATCGTCGTCCAGTTGCTGCTGCCCTTCGTGGTGGGGCAGCTCTCCCGGCCACTGATCGGCCGCTGGGTGGCGAAGCACCATAAGGTGCTCGGGCTGGTCGATCGCGGCTCGATCCTGCTGATCGTCTACACCGCCTTCAGCGACGGGGTGAGCCACGGAATCTGGCATCAGGTCGACGCGACCCAGATGGCCATCGTGCTTGGTATCGACGCGATCCTGCTGGCGCTGGTGCTGTTCATCACCAATGTCGGCAGCAGCCTGCTGGGCTTCTCCCGCGAGGATCGCATCGCCATCATGTTCTGCGGTTCGAAGAAGAGCTTGGCGAGCGGGCTGCCGATGGCGAGCGTGCTGCTGGCCGGCCAGTCGGTCGGGCTGGTCGTGCTGCCCTTGATGCTATTCCACCAGATCCAGCTCATGACCTGCGCGGCGCTCGCGCGCCGCTATGCCGGCATCACGGGCGCGGCCTCACACGATCCAGTTCCGGCGCTGGTGAGGGCTCGCTGAGCGAGACCGTTGTCGATCCCGGTTCGGATGACGCAAACGCCTACGCGACGCGCTCGCGCAGGCCCTTCGCGATTTCCTTCTGCGCGTCGAACTCGCGGCGCAGGCGCGCCAGCTCCTCGGCGCTGAGCGCATCGGCGTTGCTGTAGTCGCGCTTCCAGGAATGATCCTCGCTCCAGCGCAGCGGCGACTGCACGGTGGTTTGCGGACCCGGAGCCTGCTCCAGCACGCGCAGCGCCAGCTCCAGCGTGAAGGCCTGCGACGCCACGTCGTGCGGCTTGCCGGCGGAATTGCCGAGCGGAAAATCGGAGAACAGGAAGCGCGGCACCGCCGCGTGCTCGACGATATCCTTGGCGCAGCCCATTACGACGGTCGGGATGCCGTTCTGCTCGAGGTGGCGTGCGACCAGGCTGACGGTCTGGTGGCAGACCGGACAGTTCGGCACCAGCACGGCGGCGTCGACACTGTCGGCGCGGCAGCGCTTGAGGATTTCGGGCGCGTCGGTATCGATGGTGACGCGGTGGCTGCGGTTGGTCGGCGCACCGAAGAAGCGCGGCGCGACCTCGCCGATCTTGCCGGCCTCCGCGAGGCGCTTGAGCTGCGCCAGCGGAAACCAGGTGCCGCTGTCCTCGGCCGAGGTATGCACGCGGTCATAGGCGATATGGGATATCCGCAAATCGTGCGGTTGCGACGTGTCGCCGTCATAGACCGAATAGAACTTGGCGCCGCCGTTATATTTCGCGCCCGGGCCCTGGTCGCCTTTGGCTGGATCGAACGGTGCCGCCGTCGTGATGATGGTGATGCGGGACTGGCTCAGCGGCCTCTTCAGCGGCTGGAACGGTGCGGAAGTATAGTGCGCCCAGCGGTAGGGGATGGTGTAGCCGATCGCCGCGTAATAGTCGCGGGTCCGCTTCATATAGCCGATCGGGGCGTCGTCGTCGGGCGCGAAGCCGAGTTGATCGTCCGAAGCTGCGGCCATTTTGCGCTCCCTTTTGCGCGCCATCATTGTCAGCCATAGCTAGACCAGGCGCTCGCGGTGTCAAGCCGCGCGGCGCGGAAACAGAATTGCGATGCGAACAGCCCTGTGCGCAGGATTGGGTGTGCTTGCGATGCTGGCGTCGCCGCTCGGCGCCGGCGCGGAGGACGCGCCGGCCGAAGCCCCGCGATACGTGCATCCGAGCGTCGAGGAGCTCGCGATCCCGCGCGAGAAGCCGGCCGAGAGCGCGCGCGAGAGCGACACCCGCGAGGCAATGTGCCTGATGATCGAGTCCGCGGCGCGCGCCAACGGCCTGCCGCTCGAATTCTTCGCCCGCGTGATCTGGCAGGAGAGCCGTTTCCAGGCAGATGCGGTCGGGCCCGTGACGCGCAGCGGCGAGCGCGCACAGGGCATCGCGCAGTTCATGCCGGGCACCGCGAACGAGCGCGGGCTGCTCGATCCCTTCAATCCCGTGCAGGCGCTGCCGAAGTCGGCGGAATTCCTGAGCGAGCTGCGCAGCCAGTTCGGCAATCTCGGCCTCGCGGCGGCCGCCTACAACGCCGGGCCGCGCCGGATCCAGGACTGGCTCGCCGGCACCGGCTCGATGCCGCAGGAGACGCGCGCTTACGTGTTCGCGATCACCGGCTCCAGCGTCGACACCTGGGCCGCCGCCGGCCGCAACGGCAAGATGCCCGAGCGCGCGCCGACCACGAGCTGCCGCGAGTTGATGGCGCTGTTGAAGCGCGCGCCGAATCCGTTCGTGGCCGAGCTCGAGGAGCACATCACGCTGTCCGCCGCCAAGCTCTGGGGCGTGCAACTGGCGGCCGGCTTCAGCCGCGACAAGGCGCTGGCGATGTATGCCCGCGCCATGAAGCATGTGTCCGCCGTGATCGGCGACCAGGATCCGAGCCTGTTGAGCTCGCATTTGCGCAGCCGCGGCAGCGCCACTTTCTACCAGGTGCGCATCGGCGCCGACACACGGCCCGAGGCGGACAACCTCTGCAACCGCATCCGCAAGGCGGGCGGGGCGTGCTTCGTGCTGAGGAACAGGGCGTGAGGCGCGCCGCTTGCCGCGTCATTGCGGTCAGTGTCTGGTATGGTATCTGAGACCGGTTTTCCGCCGCTGCGTCCGAAGAGCTGGGCCGAGACTGCGCTGAACATATCGCTGGATTGACACATGGTACGTGAAATGGAACTGCGCGAGGGCGAAGTCGCTGTCGACATGCCGCCGGCGCGCGATGCGGGGCTCGTCTTCATCGGCCGCATCCGCACGCCCTGGACCTCGCGGCTGGCGACGCCGCGGCAGGGGCGGCATGACGGCCCGGTGTGCCGGCTCGAGATCTTCGAGCCCTGGGTCGCCGCGATCAAGGGCGTCGATTTCTACTCGAACCTCGAGGTGCTCTACTGGCTGCACCAGTCGCGGCGCGACATCGTGCTGCAGAGCCCGAAGAACAACGGCAACACCCGCGGCACCTTCTCGCTGCGCTCGCCGGTGCGCCCCAATCCGATCGGGACCTCGACCGTGAAGCTGGTCGGCGTCGAGGGCAACGTCATCCTGGTCCGCGGGCTCGATTGTCTCGACGAGACGCCACTGATCGACGTCAAGCCCGATCGCTGCGAATTCACCCCGCTCGCCCCGCCGCAAGCGGGGGACTTCGAGACCGAGTGACAGCCGTAGCCCGGATGGAGCGGAGCGAAATCCGGGGGCGGTGCGACAACGCGCGAAGAGTCCCGGATTACGCTGCGCTTCATCCGGGCTACGAACTTTGGCGCGTGGCGCGGCCTACTTCAACGCCGCGATCAGCTTGGCCGCGCTGGCCTCGAGCACTTTGGCCTCTTCCTTGCGGCTGGCGGGCGGCAGCAGCGCGACGCCGTCCTGGCGCGGCATCACATGCATATGCAGATGGAAGACCACCTGGCCGCCGGCGGGCTCGTTGAACTGCTGCACGGTGATGCCGTCGGCCTCGAACGCCTTCATCGCGGCGGCCGCGATCTTGTGGGTGCCGCGCGCGACATGGGCGTAATCATCAGGCTTGATGTCAAGGATGTTGCGGGCAGGGACCTTCGGTATCACCAGTGTGTGCCCGGGTGAGCGCGGCATGATGTCGAGGAAGGCGAAGACGTGCTCGTCCTCATAGACCTTGTAGCAGGGCAGCTCGCCGCGCAGGATTTTTGCGAAGATGTTGTTGTTATCGTAGGCGGGCATGTCGGCGGCTCCTCAAGTTTTGGCGCTTTAATGTCTCGGTCGAGGTCAAAACGTCAAGCGTCGTCGGCCGTCTTGCGGAAGGGACCGGCCTCGGTGAGTTCGCGGCCAACCTCGGCGACATAGGCGCGTTCGCGCTTGAGGTAATCGGCGATGGCGCGGCGCAGCGCCGGATCGGCGATGAAGTGCGCCGAATAGGTGGTCTGCGGCAGGTATCCGCGCGCCAGCTTGTGCTCGCCCTGCGCCCCGGCCTCAACGATCTTGAGGCCGTGCTGGATCGCGAAATCGATCGCCTGGTAATAGCAGACCTCGAAATGCAGGAACGGGTGATGCTCGATCGCACCCCAATTGCGGCCGAACAGCGTATCCGAGCCGATGAAGTTGATCGCGCCCGCGATCCAGCGCCCGTTGCGCTTGGCCATCACCAGCAGCACGTCCTGGCTCATGCTCTCGCCGATCAACGAGAAGAACTTTCGGGTCAGATACGGCCGGCCCCATTTGCGCGAGCCGGTCTCCATATAGAACTCGAAGAACGCGTCCCACGCCTCCTCAGTGATCTCGGAACCGGTCAGCCAGTCGATGGTAATCCCGGCGGCGACCGCCTCACGGCGCTCGCGCTTGATCGCCTTGCGGTGACGCGAGTTCAGTGTGGCGAGGAAATCGTCAAAGGTCGCAAAGCCGGCATTGTGCCAGTGGAACTGCTGGTCGGTCCGCTGCAGGAAGCCGTGCTCGCCGAGGAACTTTGCCTCGTCCTCGCGGGCGAAGGTCACATGCACGGACGAGGCCTCGGTGGCGTTGCAGAGCGCCCTCAAGCCGCGCGCCAGCGCCGAGCCAATCAGCTCGCGGTCGACACCATCGCGGATCAATAGCCGTGGACCGGTCGCAGGCGTGAAAGGAACGGACACCTGGAGCTTCGGATAGTAGCTGCCGCCGGCGCGGTGATAGGCCTCGGCCCAGCCGCGGTCGAACACGTATTCGCCCTGCGAGTGCGATTTCAGATAGCAGGGCACCACGGCGACGATCTCGTCGTCGAGCTTCGCCACGAGATGCCGCGGACCCCAGCCGGTGCGGGCGCAAGCTGAATTGGATGCCTCTGCGGCGGCGAGAAAGGCGTGAGATACGAACGGGTTATAGCCGGGCTTTGAGATCGCCTCGCAGTTGCCTGCGGGATCGATTGAGGCCAGCGTATCGAGATTGTCTGGGCTGTCCGGATCGCCTTTCGGATTGGCGCACGCGTCCCATTCAGCGGCAGGGATGTCGCTGATATCTGGAACAGCTTCGAGGGTGATTTCAGAAGACGCCATCGAGAATGAAGACCGGTGCCTCGTTCGAGCACGACCTTTGCGGAAGACTGGCTTCCGCTTCTCCGGATCATGCTCCTGCGATCAACCATCGCGTATGGTGACCGCCCCAAAGATCGTGCATCGCAGCGACGACTTCAAGGCTGCAGGGGGCATGTCAGGTTCCCGGAACGAATCCCTCGAAAATCATCTGGTCGGCGTAGCGCGCCGCGCGCTCGCGCTGTTCCGCCGTCCGCACGGTCCAGGCCAGCAGCGGGCAGCCGAAGACGTTGCGGGCGATCCAGGGCGCCGGCGCCGGCAGCTGGTTGACCCAGAAGGCGACGAAATGCGGCTGGGTGCTGAAGGCGTGCCGCAGATAGAGCATGCTGTCGCGCTGCGCCGGCCGCAGCTTGGTCCAGTAGCCGTCGTCATAGGTGCGCTGGGCGGTGATGCCGCGCGGCAGGTTCGGCATGGCCTCGCGCAGCGCCAGCACCTGATCGGGATCGAAGGACATCCCGACCACCGGGCCGGAGTAGGATGACAGCACCTCGGCCATCCGCCGCACCAGTTTGCGGTCGCCGTCGAAATGGCTCTTCACCTCGACAACCAGCGGCACGCGGCCGGCGACCAGCGCGCAGAGATCGCCGAGCGTCATCATCTGCTCGGACGTATCCTTGAACTTCACCGCCTTCAGCTCGGCCGCGGTCTTGGTCAGGAGCAGGCCCGAGCCTTCGGTGAGGCGGCCGAGCGCATCGTCGTGATGCACCATCGCCTCGCCGTCGGCGGTGAGCTGGATGTCGCACTCGATCGCAAAATTGCCCGCGATCGCGGCATTGGCCGCGGCCGGCATGTTTTCGATGATGCCGCGTGCGGCATCGTGCAGGCCGCGATGCGCGACCGGCCGCCTGGTCAGCCAATCAGGTGCTCGCATGCGTCAGGCGACTTCGAAAATGCCCTCGACCTCGACCGCCGCATCCGCGGGCAGGGAGGCGACGCCGACCGTGGTGCGGGCGTGGCGGCCCTTATCGCCGAAGGCTTCCACCATCAGGTCGGAGGCGCCGTTGAGAACCTTCGGTCCATCGAGAAAGTCGGGCGCGGAATTGATGAAGCCGCCGAGCCGCACCACACGCACGACCTTGTCGAGATCGCCGAGCGCGGCCTTGACCTGCGCAAGCAGATTGATGCCGCAACCGCGCGCCGCGGCCGTGCCTTGCTCGAGGGTGACGCCGGCTCCGAGCTTGCCCTTGGCGATCAGCTTGCCTTCCGCGTTGAAGCAGACCTGGCCCGACACGAACAGCAGATTTCCGCTGCGGACGAAGGGCACATAGTTCGCCACCGGGGAGGCGGGCTGCGGAAGTGTGATCCCTTGTGACGCCAGCTTCTGTTCGACCGTACCCGCCATTTTTTTCGTCCCTGGGTTGGATGATTCGCTGCCTGAAACGCGCTCAGGCCGCGCCTTGTTTCGTCCATCGCGCCCACGCTTGCAAGCGAACGGAACCCTGCCGACATTTCTTCCCGATCCGTGCGAACTCTCACGGAAGGCCGCTGAAAAAAGCCGGCATTTCCGTATCCGTCCGTTACCTTTTTGTGAACCTTGCCCCAGTTGCGGCGCAATAGGGCCGTCACTATTGTGCCGATTCGTTCCCCCCTCGAGGAAAATCCATGATCCTGCCGTCCCGGACTGCGTCGCGTGCCCTGGTACTGACGATCGCCGTTGCTGCAGGATTAGGTTTGGCCCAAGGGCCGGCCGCTGCGGCCGCAAGCGGGCCGTTTCTCGCGCACCAGGCGCTCTACGATCTCAGCCTCGTCAAGTCGCGCGGCAACAACTCGGTCAGCGATGCGCGCGGCCGCATCCTCTACACTTTTTCCGGCAGTTCCTGCGAAGGCTACACCTCCGAATTCCGCCAGGTGTCCGAGCTCGACAGCGGCGAAGGCAAGGTCACGCTCTCCGATCTGCGCTCGACGTCCTGGGAGGACGCGGCCGGCAAGAGCTACCGCTTCAAGATCGACACCCGCATGAACGACAGCGAATCCGCGCCGGTCGACGGCATAGCCGAGCGGGTCGGCGACCATATCACGGTGAAGCTGACGCAGCCGGTGAAGAAGACCTTCGATCTCGACGGCAAGGTCGTGTTCCCGACCGAGCAGATCAAGCGCATTATCGCGGCGGCGCGCGAGGGCAAGTCGGTGCTTGAGCTGACCGTGTATGACGGCTCCGACAATGGCCAAAAGGTCTACAACACGCTCGCGGTGATCGGCAAAGCGATCCCGGGCGATCACGCCCCGACGTCGCCCGATCCGTCGACGGCTAGCGACGTGATGAAGTCCATGACGCGCTGGCCGGTGACGGTGAGCTATTACGATCGCGACGCCAAGGCGACCGACGGCGAGCAGACGCCGGTCTATGCGATGTCGTTCGAGCTCTATGAGAACGGCGTCTCCCGCGCGCTGGTGCTCGATTACAACGATTTCGTGATCTCGGGCGCGATGGACAAGTTCGACGTCAGGAATTCCAAGCCCTGCAAGTGACAACTAGGTTGTCATTCCGGGATGGTCCGAAGGACCAGACCCGGAATCTCGAGATTCCGGGTTCGATGCTTCGCATCGCCCCGGAATGACGAGCTCTCTGGTCGAAAGTCTCGGCCCCGGATAGGCTTCCCGTCCATAACGCGTGTCAGGGAGGCACATGATGAGCAAGCTCGAACATCTTCGTCCCAGCGGCCTTCACCACAATCCGGCATATTCTCACGTGGTCGTCGCCTCGGGCGCGCGCACGATCTACATTTCGGGACAGGTGTCGGTCGACGAGGAGGGACGGGTAGTCGGTCCGGGCGATCTTGCCGCGCAGACGACGCAGGTGATGCAGAACCTCGGCATGGCGCTGAAGGCCGCCGGTGCAAGCTACGCCAACATCGTGAAGATCACGACCTTCGTCGTCGGCTACAAGCCCGAGCTCCGCCCGATCATCGGCAAGGCACGCGGCGCGTTCTTCGAAGGCATGGAGCCGCCGGCGAGCACGCTGGTCGGCGTCACCGCGCTCGCGGCCCCGGAATGGCTGATCGAGATCGAGGCGGTGGCTGTCGTCGATTGAGTTTTATTCCTCCGCCGGCTTTGCCGGACCCTCATAGGCAATGCCGCGGATCACGGCGGCATTGCCGAACTTCTTGCGTAGATTATCCATCGCGCGCTCGGCATGGGCGGAGCGGCGGTCGAGCATGTCGGAGTCGTTGGCCTGCGAGCCTGGCCGCAGCGCGCTGACGCCGGCGCCCATCAGGCGGAAGGCGGTGCCGTCGATCTCCTTTGCCAGCATCTCGCGCGACACCGCAAAGATCTTGGCGGCGAGCTGCGTCGGGGTCTGGATCGACTGCGAGCGGGTGCGCTGGCGGAAGTCCGCGGTCTTCAGCTTCAGCGTGATGGTACAGCCGGAGAGTTCGCTGGTCTTCAGTCGCGCCGAAACTTTCTCCGACAGTTTCCAGAGCAGCCTTTCCAGCGTTGCGAAGTCGCGGATGTCGGTCTCGAAGGTGGTTTCGCTCGAGATCGTCTTGGCCCCGCGATCGGGAACCACGCGTCGGTCGTCGATGCCGCGTGCGAGCCGCCACAGCCTGCGGCCTTCGCTCGCGAACTGCTTCATCAGCTCGTTCTCGTCGGCGCGCTGCAGGTCGGCGATGATGCGGAAGCCGCGCTGGATCAGCTTCTCCTGCGTCGCCGGCCCGACGCCGTAAATGAAGCCGACGGGCCTGTCCGCGAGCATCTCGCGGGCCTCGTCCTGGTCGAGCGCCGCGAAGCCGCGGGGCTTGTCGAGATCGGAGGCGATCTTGGCCAGGAACTTGTTGCGGGACAGGCCGACCGACACCGTGATCCCGATGTCGCGTTCGACCTCGCGTGCGAATTTGGCCAGCACCTTGGCCGGGATCATGCCATGGACACGCTGCGTGCCGGAGAGGTCGAGGAAAGCCTCGTCGATCGACAGCGGCTCGACCAGCGGCGTCAGCGCCTGCATGGCGTGGCGGACCTCGCGTCCGACGCGGACATATTTCGCCATATCCGGGGGAATCACGGTTGCGTTCGGGCAGAGTTCCAGCGCCTTGAACATCGGCATCGCCGAGCGGACGCCATAGGTGCGGGCGATATAGCAGGCGGCCGACACGACGCCGCGCTTGCCGCCGCCGATGATGACCGGCCGGTCGGCGATATCAGGATTGTCGCGCTTCTCGACCGTTGCATAGAACGCGTCGCAGTCGATATGCGCCAGCGCGAGCGCGGGAAGGGCGCGGTGACGCACCAGCCGCGGCGAGCCGCAATGGCTGCACCGCTTTGTCTTGATATCGAGGTCGCCGAGACAGTCCCGGCAGAAACTGAGGGGGCCGTCGAGAGGTGCCGACGCCGCGGTCACGGCACGTCGCGCTCCCACTTCCGGTCGCCCAGCACCTGGCGGGCGGCGGCGATGTTGGTCGGGTGCAGTTCCGATGCGTCGGCAAAGGCCTTCACGGTCGCATCGTCGCGCATCACGAAATCGAGCACGCTCGCAAGAAATTGAGGATCGGCTGCGGCATTGCGCAGCGTCTCCGGACCGATCCCCGTCTCGGCCAGGAAAAGGCCCAGCCGCTCGGGATCTCCGGCAATAAAGCTCAACGCCTGAATCGCAACGATTTCAGCGACTTCCCGAGGGTTGTGAACAGGCTTTTTCAACGCGCCGATTTGCCTTTCCGTTAACTTATGATCTCTATTGAGAGACCCATCATGCCCGAGTCTTCCGTTCGTATTCAAGCAAACGGAAACCACACTACGGAAGTTGACTTGGGGGTTAACGGGTTAGAGCGATTCTGGCGCTAGTTTGAATTCACATTTTCGACGCGCCCCGAGCGCGGTGCGTGAGGTGCCGCAGCCGGGCCCGTTTCCGAGCTTTGGGAGGGACGGGATGGCCAAAACCGTCCTGATCGTGGAGGACAACGAGCTCAATATGAAGCTCTTTCGCGATCTGTTGGAAGCGCATGGCTATCACACCTCGGGCACCAGCAATGGGTTCGAGGCGCTCGACCTCGTTCGCAAGCTGCGTCCCGACCTCGTCCTGATGGATATCCAATTGCCCCAGGTTTCCGGCCTCGAGGTCACGCGCTGGATCAAGGACGATCCCGATCTGCGCGCGATCCCGGTCGTCGCAGTCACGGCCTTCGCCATGAAGGGCGATGAAGAGCGCATCCGCGAGGGCGGCTGCGAGGCCTATTTGTCCAAGCCGATCTCGGTCGGCAAATTCATTGAGACTGTCCGACGCTTTATCGGATAGGGGAGTGGTGGTTCGATGTCCGCGCGTATCCTCGTCGTCGATGACGTTCCGGCGAACGTCAAGCTGCTGGAAGCTCGCCTGTCGGCCGAATATTTCGACGTGCTGACCGCTTCCAACGGGACCGAGGCGCTGGAAATCTGCGCGCGCGCCGAATGCGACATCATCCTGCTCGACGTCATGATGCCCGACATGGACGGTTTCGAGGTCTGCCGTCGGCTGAAGTCCAATCCGGCGACCCATTTCATTCCGGTCGTCATCATCACCGCGCTGGACAGTCCCGCCGACCGCGTCCGCGGCCTCGAAGCTGGCGCCGATGATTTCCTGACCAAGCCGGTCTCCGACGTCGTGCTGATCGCGCGCGTGCGTTCGCTGACGCGGCTGAAGATGATGACCGATGAGCTGCGCATGCGCGCCATCACCTCGCTCGAGATCGGCATGCGGGCGCCCGAGCGCAGCGCGATCGCCGACAAGGGGATGGGCGGCCGCATCCTGCTGGTCGACGACCGCCCGTCGTCCTACGAGAAGCTGGCGCCGATCCTCGCCGCCGAGCATACCGTCGATGTCGAAACCAATCCGTCCGAAGCGCTGTTCCACGCGGCGGAGGGCAATTACGACCTCCTGATCGTGTCGCTCAGCCTCGACAATTACGACGGCCTGCGCCTGTGCAGCCAGGCGCGGTCGCTGGAGCGCACCCGGCAGGTCCCGATCCTCGCGATCTCGGACGCCGACAACAACACGCGGCTGATGCGTGGACTGGAGATCGGCGTCAACGACTACCTGCTGCGTCCGGTCGACAAGAACGAGTTGCTGGCACGTGCGCGCACCCAGATCCGCCGTCGCCGCTACACCGACCACCTGCGCGACAACGTGCAGAACTCGATCGAGATGGCGATCACGGACGCGCTGACCGGCCTGAACAACCGCCGCTACATGGAAAGCCATCTGGCCACGCTCGCGGAGCAGGCCTCGCTGCGCGGCAAGCCGCTGGCACTCATGATTCTCGACATCGACTACTTCAAGGCGATCAACGACACCTACGGTCATGATGCCGGCGACGACGTGCTGCGCGAATTCGCCACCCGCATCCGCAAGTCGATCCGCGGCATCGATCTCGCCTGCCGTTATGGCGGCGAGGAGTTCGTGATCGTGATGCCGGAGACCGACTTGCATGTCGCCGGTATGGTCGCTGAGCGTCTGCGTCGTTCGATCGCCGGCGAGCCCTTTGCCGTCGACAAGGGCGGCAAGCGCATCTCGGTCACGATCTCGATCGGTCTCGCCACGCTGGAGCGCAAGGGCGAACAGGTTACTGACGTGATCAAGCGCGCCGACACCGCGCTCTATCGCGCCAAGCACGACGGCCGCAACCGCGTCGTCTCGGCGGCGGCGTAGTGCGATCTCGTAGCCCGGATGCAGCGAAGCGCAATCCGGGTCATTCGTCGCTTGCACGAGCGTCTCGGATTTCGCTGCGCTCTATCCGGGCTACCAAATACTCCTAACGCCCGCGCCTCACTGCGTCATAGGCCATCCGCTTGAACTCGAACGCAAACGGATGGACGAACGCCATCTGCCGCTGTGCCATCATCACGCCGGCGACGTTCGCCTTCGGCGAGATCCACCACTGCGTGCCCGCGACACCGCCCCAATAGAGTTCGCCTGCTGCGTCGGGATGGTCGAGCGGCGAAGCGGGATTGAGGATCACGCCGCCGGCGAGGCAGTAGACCTTGCCGGGCTGCTCGCCCATCGTCGCGAAACGAATCCATTGTCCCGGCGCGAGCTGGTTGGTCATCGCCTGCGCGATGGTCTCCGGCTTGAGCAGCGTCGGCCCGCCGGGTAGCAGGCTGCGGATCAGCGCCACCATGTCGGGCAGGGTGGAAACAAGACCGCCGCCACCATTGAAGCGCGGCACGGGGCGCAGATACGCGCCCGGATAGGGCGAGTTGTCGGTGCGTGTCAGTCCCGGCTTCATCGGATCCATCAAATCGGCGCCGGCGTAATAGGCAACGAGCCGGTTGTGGTCCTTCTCCGGAACGAAGAAGCCAGTGTCGACCATGCCGAGCGGATCGAGAATCCGCACCTTGATGAACTTGTCGAACGGCTGGCCGCTGACGACCTCGACCAGACGCGCAACAACGTCGATGGCAACCGAATATTCCCACGACGTTCCGGGATGGAAGACGAGCGGCAGATCCGCCAAATTGTCGACCATGTCGGCAAGCGTCGTCATCGGGTTGAGGATCTTGCGCTCGTTGTAAGCCTTGAAGATCGGCGTGCCCGGATCGAACAGGCCATAGCTGAGGCCCGCGCTGTGGCTGAGCAGGTGACGGATAGTGATCGAGGTTTGCGCCGGTTCGGCGTCGTCGAGCGACGTTGCGCCCGGCCGCAACACCTTGCGGTTGCCGAGTTGCGGGATGAAGGTCTCGATCGGATCGTCGAGCTGAAAGCGGCCTTCCTCGAACAACAACAGCGCCGCGCAGGAGGCGATCAACTTGGTGTTGGAGAAGACCCGGAAGATGTGGTCGGTCCGCAGCGGAATCTGCGCTTCCTTGTCGGCCCAGCCGACGCAGCTTACATCGACGAGCTCGCGACCCACCATAACGGCGGACGAGATGCCGGACAGGAGATTGTTATCGATATAGCGCTGCATGGCCGCGCGTGCCGGCGCGAAATCGTAGCCGGTTGCGGTCACCTTCAGATCGTCCATGGTCGCTCCCCTCGTGTGCCGCGGCCGTTCGCGTGGTCGTCGACAATCTCGCCTGACGGAATATCCAGTTGGGGATCTCGTCACGCGTCGTCAACGCTAACAACCAAACGGTCGGTCGAGACGCAACCGGATTCAGCCGCCGCGCTTCTTCGCCGCGACCTTCGGCTTGTCCGCCGGGCCGAATTGGCCGACGTCGACTCCGGCATTTGCCAGCAACACCCGCGCGGCTTCCTTGGCCGCACGCGCCATCGCGGGGTCGTCGCGCACCAGATCCTGCGCGATCGAGCCATCGACCAGCAGCACGAGCTGCGTCGCAAGCCGCTCGGCATCGGCGACGCGGAGCTGCTTCAGTAGATCGCGAAACCAGACACGGCGGCTTTCCTTGAAGGCAATGGCGATGTTGCGGACACTGCGGTCCTCCGGTCCGAGCTCGGCCACCGCGTTCACAAACGGGCAGCCGCGGAAATCCCTGGACGAAAAGTGCCGCTCCAGCGAATCGAAGGTTGCGAGGATCTGCTCGACAGGAGGCTTGTCGGATGGGCGAGGCTGCACGAAGCGGCGCTCGAGATAGGCCGAGATCAGCGCGTCCTTCGAAGGGAAGTGGTTGTAGAGCGTGCGCTTGGAGATGCCGATCTCGGCCGCGATGGTGTCGACGCCGATGGCGCGAATGCCCTGCAGGTAGAACAGCCTGTCAGCGGTCTCCAGGATTCGTTCCTTCATGGTCTGTTTGGGAGGCGGGGATGCCATGCGTCGGCCGTGATCCTCTTCGCTTGACAGCAGGGCCCTTGTATAGCCTAAGTACACAGGTCTGTGTAACTAAAACATACGGGGAGCGCAGGCTGCGGTTTTCGTGCCCTGCCCGAACGGGAGAACAAAAACAATGCCCTTGTTGCAGGTCCTGCGACCCACGCTTCCTATCCTGATCGGCGCATCCATGATGCTCACGCTGAGCATGGGGCTGCGCCAGAGCCTCGGCATTTTCCTGCAGCCGCTGACGCATGACATCCACATCTCGGTGTCCGATTTCACGCTGGCGCTGGCGGTGCAGAACCTCGCCTGGGGCTTTCTGCAGCCGATGGCCGGCGCGATGACGGTGCGTTACGGCTTCCGCCCGATCATGGTGGCCGGCGCGCTGGCCTACATTGCGGGCCTCGTGCTGATGACCACCGCGCATGGGCTCATCAGCATCATGATCGGCGCCGGCGTGCTGATCGGCACCTCGCTCGCCTGCACGGCGAATGCGATCGCGATGTCGGTTTCCGCGCGCGCAGTGCCGGAGACGGTCCGCTCCACGGTGCTCGGAATTGTATCCGCCGCGGGCTCGCTCGGCGCGCTGGTGTCGGCGCCGATCGGCCAGATGCTCAATGAGGGATTCGGCTGGCGCATCGGGCTCGCCGGCTTCGTGATCCTCTCCGTCGCGATGATCCCGGCGGCGTGGTACGCTGGCCGCGTCGACAGGATTCCGCTGCCGAAGCCTGCCGGCGACGATATCGGCAATGCGACCGCCGTCACGGCTGCAAAGACCGCGTTCAGCAACGCATCCTTCGTGGTGATGACCTGCGCCTACATGGTCTGCGGCATGCAACTCGTCTTCCTCACCACGCATCTGCCGTCGTATCTCGCGATCTGCGGCCTCGATCCGATGCTGAGCGCGCAGACGCTCGGCATGATCGGCGGCTTCAACGTGCTGGGTTCGCTGTTCTTCGGCTGGGCCGGCCAGCGCTGGAACAAGCTCGCGCTGCTCGGGGCGATCTACATCCTGCGCTCGCTGGCGCTCGCCTGGTACTTCATGCTGCCGGCAACGCCAGCATCCACGCTGCTGTTCGGCGCCATCATGGGCTTCCTCTGGATGGGCGTCGGCCCGCTGACTGCGGGCGCGGTCGCCGAGATGTTCGGTCTGCGCTGGCAGGCGATGATCCAGGGCCTCGCCTTCATGAGCCACCAGATCGGCAGCTTCCTCGGCGCCTACGGAGGCGGGGTGATCTATGACACGTTCGGTTCCTACACCATGGCGTGGCGCATCGGCGTCGCGCTCGGCCTGACCGGCGGCATCATCCAACTGGCGTTCGCACTGATCCGGCCGTCGCAACCGCCGCTGCTCAAGACTGCCTAGCTTCTGCTCCCCCGGAAGGATTGACGGCTGCCGAACAAGGCGGCAGCCCTCAATCTCTGCCGATTTTTTAATCTGTTGATTGCCGCAAGAACATGCAGGAGGGCGGCGGGCTCTTCTGTGCATCGATTGAAATTGAAGCATATTCAATGCGCTGCATTGTCCCCGCCGATGGCATGAATCTTGATTGAATCTGGCTAGAAATGGTGCCGGAAAACGTCGCTGAGGTTTCCGGCCTGGGGACCCATGGGAAAGGCCGGCCGCGATGAGGCTGGTCGCCGTTTATCTCCGGCCATCCGAGCACGACGGCCTTTGCCGCGCCGCCGCGCGGGGAGCGCTTGAGCCTCCGGTCCCGCACCATGCTGCCGCGACCATTCCGCCTGGCGCCGCGCGCGTCGCGGCGCTTCGAGACGCCTTGAACGGGCAATTCGACGCTCGGCGTTCGACCGCCGAGTGCTCTGCGCACGCTCTGAACACCGACATCTCTTGCGACGGGAGGACAATGATGGAGTTAGCGACATACACGCGCCAAAGGCTCGTGCGGATCGTAGTTGCTGTCTTGGGAGTGGCGTTGCTTTGCGTGCTGTTCAGCGACCTCGCGCTGGCTGACGACGCGGCGCCGCCGGCCTGCGGCGGCAAGATTCTCGAGAAGTGCACGCCGAATTCCGGAGACACTGCGTGGATGCTCACATCCGTCGCGCTCGTCTTGATGATGACGGTCCCGGGGCTGGGTCTGTTCTACGGCGGCATGGTGCGCAAGAAGAATGTCGGCGACACGGTGATGACCAGTTTCGCCGTCACCTGCTTGGTCACCATTCTGTTCGCCGTCCTCACCTACAGCCTGGCATTTCGAGCCGGCACTCCGTTCATCGGCGGCCTCGATCGCATGTTTCTCAAGAACATCCTGAGCGACATCGGCAAGGGCGGGATTGGCAATCCCAATCCACTGGCCGCGACCATTCCGGAGTCCGTTTACATCTGCTTTCAGATGACCTTTGCCATCATTACCCCCGCGCTGATTGCCGGTGCATTTGCCGAGCGGATGAAATTCTCGGCCATGCTCTGGTTCATCGGGCTTTGGGCGATTTTCGTCTACGCGCCGATCGCCCACTGGGTTTGGGGGCCTGACGGGATCTTTTCGGCGGGTAACGACGCCGCATGGGTGAAGGTGCTCGACTTCGCCGGCGGCACGGTGGTGCACATCAACGCCGGCGTCGCAGGCCTCATGTGCGCGATCATGCTCGGCAGGCGCAGCGAGACCGGTCCGGCGCACAACATGGTGCTGACCTTCATCGGCGCCTCGCTGCTCTGGGTCGGCTGGTTCGGCTTCAACGCCGGCTCTGCCGTCACGGCGGGAATGCAAGCCGGCATGGCGATGCTGGTGACGCAGATCGCCACGGCGGTGGCCGGCTTCACCTGGATGCTGGTGGAATGGGCGCTCAAGGGCAAGCCGACCGTCGTCGGCATCTGTTCGGGCGCGGTGGCCGGTCTCGTGGCGATTACACCGGCCTCCGGCTTTGTCGGGCCGGTCGGGGCCTTTGCCATCGGCATTGCCGCTGGCGTGTTCTGCTACTGGGGATGCACCGGGCTGAAGCGCATGTTCAGCTACGACGATGCGCTGGATTGCTTCGGTGTCCATGCGATCGGCGGCATCGTCGGGGCGCTGCTGACCGGGATGTTCGCGGTCGAGCAATACGGCGGAACGGCGGGCGTTCTGGAAGGGAATGTCGGCCAGTTCTTCAATCAGTGCATCGGCGTCGCTACCGTGTTCATCTACGATGCCGTGGTGAGCCTGATCATCCTGTTCGTGGTCAATTTCTTCGTCGGCCTCCGCGTGACGCAGGACATCGAGCGCGAGGGTCTCGACCTCGCCCTGCACGGCGAAGTGGTGCAGTAGGAATGGGGCGGCATTCCGCGGGGCGGGCGATCGCTGCCGGCCCCGCGGGTCAAACCTGTTCGAGGTGCTCCCATGAACTGGTTCTATTGGAACACAGCGTGGTCGCTGTTCTTCAGCCTCATATGGTTCATGACCATCACACACAATCCCGATGCGCGCGTCGCGGATGCGCATCTGCGGGATGAGGCATTCGGCGGCTAGCTCCGGTAGTAGCGCCACATTCTCAGGAACGTCCGGTGGATGTCATCGGGCGCCCGGTCGAACGGCTCCAGGTTGACGCGCACTATGCCACGGTGGTCCATGCGCCAGGGCAGGCGCATCAGCAGGCGATGCATCGGCCGCTTGCGCCAGTCGGCAACAAGCGCGCTGCCGAGCGGCACGTTGAGCGCAATCTGCAACTCATGGACGGTCATCGCCCGCTCGGCGATCTGAACGAGATCGATGCGTTCGATGGCGCGCCAGCGGATCAACCCGAGGGCCTGGATGAAGATGCCGTACTGATTGGCACCGATGGTCGGCCGGCCGGCCTCGAGCAGGGGAATGTTGTAGTAGGTGAAGCCGGCCGCTGCCGCCGCGAGCGCCAGCCAGTAGAAGGCGCCCGTGATCCACGTGGCGGTCAGGAAGATCGCGGCCAGGGCAGCCGTGATGTACACGGGAAAGTAGGTGTCCTCGCGTCCGTAGGCGACAGAGTAGCCGCCGACACTTCCCTCTTGCAAGGTTGCGATCATGTGAACCCTATGCCCGGGCCGGAGCGGGAAGCATAGGGGAGGACGCACGGCTGCAAAACAATAACGGGGCCGCGAAGGCCCCGTTTGAACATCCATACCAGGCAATCTTACTTGATCTTGGCTTCCTTGAACTCGACATGCTTGCGCGCGACCGGATCGTATTTCTTCTTGACCAGCTTGTCGGTCATGGTGCGCGAATTCTTCTTGGCGACGTAGTAGTAACCGGTGTCGGCCGTCGACACGAGCTTGACCTTGATGGTGACCGCCTTGGCCATGTGCAAACCTCGAAAATGCAGGGGTAATCAGGAGCCGGCCAAATCGGCCCGCGTTTGGCCCGGAAACTAGCCACAAACGGTCCAAAGTCAAGGATTTCCGGCTCCAAACCGATCCGATTCCGGCCGATTAACCCTCGAAGAAGCGGTTTTTCGGCCGCGGCAGGCCCAAATTCTCGCGCAGCGTCCGCCCTTCGTACTCGTTGCGGAATATCCCGCGCCTCTGCAATTCGGGGACGACCCTGTCAACGAAGTCGAACAGCCCCTGTGGCAGATAGGGGAACATGATGTTGAAGCCGTCGCTGCCGCGGCTCGTCAACCATTCGTCCATCTGGTCGGCGATGGTCTGCGGCGTGCCGACGAAAGCGAGTCCGCCATAGCCGCCGACCCGCTGGGCGAGCTGGCGCACGGTGAGCTTGTCGCGCGCGGCGACGTCGACGAGGCGCTGCCGGCCGCTCTTGCTGGCGTTGGTTTCGGGAATCGGCGGCAACGGCCCGTCGGGATCGAAGCCGGAAGCGTCGGTGCCGAGGATCACCGAGAGCGAGGCGATCGCGCTGTCGTAATGCACGCGGCTGTCGAGCAGCGCGCGCTTCTCCTTTGCTTCCTCGACGCTGTCGCCGACTACGACGAAAGCGCCGGGCAGGATCTTCAGATGCTCGGGATTGCGGCCGATCTTCTCCATGCGCCCCTTGATGTCGGCATAGAGTTTCTGTCCGTCGGCGAGGCTGCCGCCGCCGGTGAAGACGGCTTCGGCCGTCTCGGCCGCAAGCTGCTTGCCATCCTCGGATGCGCCGGCCTGCACGATGACCGGCCAGCCCTGCAAGGGCCGGGCGATGTTCAGCGGGCCGCGGACGGAGAAATATTTGCCCTTGTGATTGAGCACGTGCATCTTCTCGGGATCGACGAACAGTCCGGACTCGACGTCGCGCACAAAAGCGTCATCGGCAAAGGAGTCCCACAAGCCCGTGACGACGTCATAGAACTCGCGGGCGCGCTTGTAGCGCTCGGCGTGCTCCATGTGATCGTCGAGCCCGAAATTCAGCGCGGCATCCGGATTGGATGTCGTCACGATATTCCAGCCGGCGCGGCCGCCGGAGATGTGGTCGAGCGAGGCGAAGCGGCGGGCGACGTGATAGGGCTCATCGAAGGTGGTCGAGCCGGTCGCGATCAGGCCGATATTCTCGGTGACGGAAGAGAGCGCCGACAGCAGCGTGAACGGCTCGAACGAGGTCACGGTGTGGCTGCGCTTCAGCGCATTGATCGGCATGTTGAGCACGGCCAGATGGTCGGCCATGAAGAAGGCGTCGAACTTGCCGGCCTCGAGCTTTTTGATCAGCTGCTTGATGTGGGCGAAGTTGAAATTGGCGTCGGGCCAGGCTCCCGGATAGCGCCAGGCACCGGTGTGGATGCTGATCGGCCGCATGAACGCGCCGAGCTTGAGTTGACGCTTCGCCATTGCCCGTTCCGTCGTGGTTGTCGTTTTCAGAACAGATAGGGAGGCCGTCCGCGACGCGCCATCCCGACGGCGCCAGAAGAATTTTGCAATTTGAGGGACGGTCGGAGGATAAGTCCGCAGTCGCTTCTACCGTCGTCATCGCGAGCCAACGGGTCGCGCGAATGCGCGCCCGATGACAGGCTCCGCGAAGCAATCTATCTCACCGTTTGCTGGACCATGGATTGCTTCGTCGCTTCAGCGCAAAATTGCTTTGCAATTTTGCAATTTTGTCGCGAGCTCCTCGCACTGACGGTAATAGGGCGTTTCCTACGCCCCCAAAATGTCCTTCTGCATCTTGCCCCCGTAGAAGTGGAAGAACGGCACCGGCGCGTCGTGGCGGAGCGGGCCGGTCGCGAGCCTGCGGTCGAGCTCGGCGAGCACGTTCTTGGTCATCGCATGCGCGTCGGCGAGCGGCTCGGAGCCGATCTCGACCCACACCAGTTCGACCAGCTCTGCATCGGCATGCACCACGCCCTCGACGCGATGAGCGATCGTCGAGGCGTCGGCCGTGAAGAACCGCGTGTCGAAGCGGCGGACGCGGCCGGGCGGCGTGATCGCGCGCGCGATCAGGAACAGGCCGGACGGATCGGGCAGGAGCCCGGCGTCAGCGAACGGTGCCCAGGGTCCGTTGAGCTTTGGTGTCTTCTCGACCTTGCGGCCGAGGCAGAGACCGGTCTCTTCGCAGGCTTCGCGGATTGCTGCGTTGGCGAGCGCGCGTGCGCGGCCGGGCGTGATCTTCGGGCTGCCCTTGAGCAGATTGGCTTCCAATTCCGGCGTAATCGGCGCGGCAACGGGAACGCGGTTGTCGGCCTTGTCGACGCGCCCGCCCGGGAAGACGTACTTGCCCGGCATGAACACCACCTTGTCGTGGCGCCTGCCGACCAGCACTTTCGGCTTTGCTCCGGAGCGGTCGATCAGGATCAGCGTCGCCGCATCCTTCGGCCGGAAGTACGGATGATGATCGGCTTCTTTTTCGCCTTGGTGGACGACAGCGGCGGTCTCAGTCATTTCATCCCTTTCGGTTCTTCTTGTTGTCCGGTTTAGCTAGACCGGCGGGATGTCGCTAGGGGCATTTTCGTCAAAGCCATGCATGCGCAATGCCCATTGCAATCCGATCACGGCTCCCTTGACCGGCTGGAGCAGAACCAGCGATGCGATGAGCGTGAATGGCAAATAGATCGCAAGCTGCAGCCATACCGGTGGCGAGAAATTGGTCTCGATCCACAGCGCGGTCGGTACCACGATATGGCCGACAATTACGATGACAAGATAGGCGGGCAGGTCGTCCGCGCGATGCGGGGTGAAATCGAGGTCGCAGACCGGGCAGTGGCCGTCGCACTTCAGGAACGCGCGAAACAGTTTGCCTTCACCGCAGCGTGGGCAGCGGCCGCGGAACCCGCGCTTCATCGCGCTCCACAGGTCGCGTTTCTCGGTTTGCGCCGCGTCGCGGGTCCAGACCACCGTGGGCGGGGTCACCGTTTCCATGATTTGCCTCGCTTCGATTTGCCGGACTTCTGCTTCGCCGGCTTGCGATCCTTTTTCTTGCTGCGTGCTTTCCGCTCCTTATGCGCGTTGGCGCGGCGCTCGGCTCCGGCGCTCTCGCGTTTTCTGCCGCGCGGAATTGCCTGACCATCGGACAATAGCTCAAAGCGCAGCGCGCCGGCCACCGGCGCGGCCTCGACCAGGCGCACGTCGACGACGTCGCCGAGTCGGTACATGGTTCCGCTGCGCGAGCCGATCAGCGCGTGGCGCGTTTCGTCATAGTTGAAATATTCACTGCCGATCGTGCGAATGGGGATCAGGCCGTCGGCACCGGTGTCGTCGAGCTTCACGAACAGGCCCGCACGCGTCACGCCGGAGATGCGGCCCTGGAAGCTGGCGCCGACGCGATCGGCGAGGAAATGCGCGATCAACCGGTCGGCGGTCTCGCGCTCCGCCTTCATGGCGCGACGCTCGGTGACGGAAATCTGCGCCGCGATCTCGGCGAGCGTCTCCACGGTTTCGTCCGCAGGCAGCGCGCCTTCGCCGAGGCCGAGCGCGCGGATCAGCGCGCGATGTACGATCAGGTCGGCGTAGCGTCGGATCGGCGAGGTGAAGTGCGCATAGCGGCGCAGGTTCAAGCCGAAATGGCCGTAATTCTCGGCGGAGTATTCGGCTTGCGCCTGCGAGCGCAGCACCACTTCATTGACCAGCGGTTCGTAGTCTTCGCCGGAGACTTGCGCGAGCACCCGGTTGAACTGCGAGGCGCGCAGCGCGCCCGACTTGGTGAAGGGGAGGTCGAGCGTCTTCAGGAACTCCTGGAGATTGTGGATCTTCTCCTGGGTCGGCTCGTCGTGCACGCGATAGATCAGCGGCAGACCCTTCTTCTCCAGCGTCTCGGCCGCGGCGACGTTGGCGAGGATCATGAACTCCTCGATCAGCCGGTGCGCATCGAGCCGCTCCGGCACGATCACGCGATCCACGGTGCCGTCCGGCTTCAGGAGAATCTTGCGCTCGGGCAGATCGAGATCGAGCGGATCGCGCTCGTTGCGCGCGAGCCTGACCAGCTCGTAGGCGGACCACAGCGGCTTCAGGATCGGATCGAGCAGGGGACCGGTGGTGTCGTCGAGCCTGCCGTCGATCGCAGCCTGCGCCTGCGCGTAATGGAGCTTTGCCGCCGAGCGCATCAAGACGCGATGGAAGGTGTGCGAGCGCTTGCGGCCGTCGGCACCGATCACCATGCGCACCGCGAGCGCGCCACGCGGCTCACCCGGCACCAGCGAGCAGAGGTTGTTGGAGATGCGCTCGGGCAACATCGGCACCACGCGATCGGGGAAATACACCGAGTTGCCGCGCTGGAGTGCGTCGCGGTCGAGCGCGGAGCCCGGCCGCACATAGAAGCCGACATCCGCGATCGCGACATGGACGATATAGCCGCCCTTGTTGTTCGGATCGGGGTCCACTTCGGTGTGCACGGCGTCGTCATGATCCTTGGCATCCGGCGGATCGATGGTGACGAGTGGCACGTCGCGCCAGTCCTCGCGACCCTGCAACGTCGCAGGCTTTGCCTCTTCGGCCTCGCGCAGCGCCGAGGGTGAGAAAACCTGCGGGATGTCGTGGGTGTGGATCGCGATCAGGCTGATCGCCTTCTCGCTCGCGATCGAGCCGAGACGCTCCTTGACGCGGCCGAAGCCGAGCCCATAGCCGCGGCCGCGGATCAGGTCCACGCCGATGAGATCGCCGTCCTTGGCGTCGGCGGTGTCGGCCTTGGCGATATTGAGTTCGCGCCCGGCCTGCTTCTTGTCGACCGGGATCAGCCGTCCGCCGCCGTCAGGGTTGCTGCGGAAGATGCCGAGGATGCGGCTCTTCGCGTGGTCGATGATCTTGATGACGCGGCCGCGATAGGGCGTGCCGTCGCGCTCATCGGTGATTTCGACCCGCAACAGGGCACGGTCGCCGACGCCGGCCGCGGTGCCGGGCTTCGGCCGCCGCGGCGTCTCGATGCGGATCTTCGGCGCGCTGCCGTTCTCTTCGGCGTCCCACTCGGCGGGCGTGGCGATCAATTCGCCGTCGCTGTCGCGGCCGGTGACGTCTGCAAGCACGGTCGGCGGCAGCGCGGCCGGCTCGTGCATCTTGCGGCCGCGCTTGGCCACCGTGCCGTCCTCGGCGAGCTCGCGGAGGATCCGCTTCAGCTCGACGCGGTCGGCGTTCTTCAGGCCGAACTCTCGCGCGATCTCGCGGGTGCCGACCTTGCCTGGATTGGCGCGGATGAAGGCGACGATGGCGTCCCGGGCGGGAAAGCCATGGTCGGGTTTTCGTTTCACTTATCCTCTTGCCTTGCCGGCGCTCTTCTTCGCGGGCGCTTTGGTTGATGCCGCGGGCTTCGCGGCCGAGGTCTTGGCGCCTGACGAGACCGGCGCGCGCGCCTTGCTGGTCGCGTCCGATTTCGGCTTCGCTGCGGCCTTCTTGGCCGCGGCTTTCTTGGCGGGCTTGGCCTCGGCATCGCCGTTGGCCTTTGCGGACTTTGCCTCGGATTTGGCGGGCTTGGCCGCCTTCGTCTTCTTGGCCTTCGCCTTGCCGCCGCCCTTGGCCGCGCGCTCGTCGATCAGCGCGATCGCTTCCGCGAGCGTGACCTCGTCGGGTGCGCGGTCGCTCGGGATCGTCGCATTGACGCCGCCCGCGGTGACATAGGCGCCGTAGCGGCCGTTCTTGAGCGCGACCGCACCGAGCGTCGGGTGATCGCCAAGCGGCTTGCCGGGATCGGCGCCGAAGCGGCGGCCGCTCGGACCTTTTGCGACCTTCTCGGCAATCAGCGTGACCGCACGGTTCAGCCCGATGTCGAACACCTCGTCGCCGGCCTCGAGGCTGGCATAGGTCTTCTCGTGCTTGACGAACGGCCCGAAGCGGCCGAGGCCGGCGGTGATCGGCTGCCCGGTCTCCGGATGCTTGCCGACTTCGCGGGGCAGCGAGAGGAGCTTCAGCGCAAGCTCGAGATCGACATCGCCGGGCGAGGTGCCCTTCGGGATGCCAGCGCGCTTCGGCTTCTCGCCTTCCTCATAATCCTTCTGCTCGCCGAGCTGGATATAGGGCCCGAAGCGGCCGGCCTTCACCGCGACGTCGAGCCCGGTCTCGGGGTCCTTGCCGAGGATACGGTCGGCGCTCTCGGCGCCGTCGGCCGCAAGCGGGCGGGTGTAGCGGCACTCCGGATAGTTGGAGCAGCCGACGAAGGCGCCGAACTTGCCGGCTTTCAGATTGAGTCGTCCGGTGCCGCAGGTCGGGCACTGCCTGGGATCGCCGCCATCGGCGCGCGGCGGGTAGATATGCGGACCCAGCATCTCGTCGAGCGCATCGAGCACTTCGGCGACGCGAAGGTCCTTGATGTCATTCACAGCGCCGATGAAATCCTCCCAGAAATCCTTCAGCACCTGCTGCCAGGAGATCTCGTTGTTGGAGATGCGGTCGAGCTGCTCCTCGAGGTCGGCGGTGAAGTCGTACTCGACGTAGCGCGAGAAGAAGTTCTCCAGGAACGCGACCACGACGCGGCCCTTGTCCTCGCCATGCAGCCGCTTCTTCTCCAGCTTGACGTAGCCGCGATCCTTCAGCACCTGCAGGATCGAGGCGTAGGTCGAGGGACGGCCGATGCCGAGCTCTTCCATCCGCTTCACCAGCGAGGCCTCGGAGAAGCGCGGCGGCGGCTCGGTGAAGTGCTGGGTGACGGCGAGGCTCTGGCGCTTCACCGCTTCGCCCTCGCTCATCGCGGGCAGGCGGCGCGAATCCTCATCCTCCTCGTCGTCGCGGCTTTCCTGGTAGAGTGCGAGGAAGCCGTCGAACTTGATGACCTGACCAGAAGCGCGCAGCTCCAGCACGCGCGCGCCGGCCTTCGCCTCGATATCAACGGTGGTGCGCTCGAGCTCGGCCGCTTCCATCTGGCTGGCGATCGTGCGCTTCCAGATCAACTCATAGAGCCGCGCCTGGTCGGGGTCGAGCCGGCGGCCGATCGAGGCGGGACGGCGCGACAGGTCGGTCGGGCGGATCGCTTCATGCGCTTCCTGCGCGTTCTTGGCCTTGGTCTGGTACTGGCGCGGAGCGCCCGGCACATAGGCGTTGCCATAATCCTCGCCGATCACCTTGCGCGCCTGCGTGATGGCCTCGTTGGCGATCTGCACGCCGTCGGTTCGCATATAGGTAATGAGACCGGTGGTTTCGCCGCCGATGTCGATGCCCTCATAAAGACGCTGCGCGATGCGCATGGTGTGCGCCGGCGCGAAGCCGAGCTTGCGGCTGGCTTCCTGCTGCAGCGTCGAAGTGGTGAAGGGAGCCTGCGGGTTGCGCCGCGCGGGCTTCGCCTCGACGGTTGCGACCTTGAAGGTGGCGGCCTCGATCGCCTTCCTGAAGTCTTCGGCCTCCGCGCCGGAGCCGATGTCGAGCCGCTGGATCTTCTTGCCGTCGGCACCGACCAGGCGCGCCTCGAAGGCTTCGCCGCGCGGGGTGAGCAGGGTGGCGATCAGCGACCAGTATTCTCTGGGGACGAACTTCTCGATCTCAAGCTCGCGGTCGCAGACCAGCCGCAGCGCGACGGACTGCACGCGGCCCGCCGAGCGGGCGCCGGGCAGCTTGCGCCACAGCACCGGGGAGAGGGTGAAGCCGACCAGGTAATCGAGCGCACGGCGCGCCATGTAGGCGTCGACCAGCGCGCCGTCGATCTGGCGCGGTGCCTTCATCGCCTCGGAGACGGCCTGCTTGGTGATGGCGTTGAACACCACGCGCTCGACCCTCTGGTCCTTCAGCGCGCGCTTCTCCTTCATCACCTCCAGCACGTGCCAGGAGATCGCCTCGCCCTCGCGATCAGGGTCGGTTGCGAGAATCAGGCGGTCGGCACCCTTCAGCGCCTTGGCGATGTCGTTCAGCCGGCCGGCAGCCTTGGCGTCCACCTCCCAAATCATCTGGAAATTGGCGTCCGGATCGACGGAACCGTTCTTCGCCGGGAGGTCGCGGACATGGCCGAACGACGCCAGGACCTCGTAGGAGGCCCCCAGATATTTGTTGATCGTCTTGGCCTTGGCCGGCGACTCCACAATGACGATATTCATGTCATTCCAATAGCTTACGGGAAAACTTAAAGGCGGATTCCGCTAGACTCGCGGCCCGCCGTTTCGGGGCGAACATGGGTGCTGAGGCGGCCCCTGTCAAATCGACAGATATTGAAAGGGCAGGTTTGGGTAGCAAAATCCTACCTCAAAGGTTGAAAAATGCGCCCTAGAGTTGTGGCCGGAAAGGGCGTATCTGTTGTTCCATCGGGTGGAATGGAAGGGGCTTCTTGATCAGGGCAGGAGGCGGCCGGAAGCGGACAGCGTCCGGCCGGCAGCGATCGGCAGGCGACGAGACAGGTGGGGAGGGCAGCCCGGATGACGTCCTGGTCCTGATTGGAGCGGCTGCGACCGAACTCGCGAAACTCGCCCAACGCCACAAATTCGAGGTCCTTGACCGCCTGCTTGCCATGGCGCGGCTGGAAGCCGACGAGCAACTGCGCTTGCGCAGCCGGCGCAAGCTGTCGTGAGAGCTCTCCCGAGTCGTCCCTGCGAAAGCCGCGACCCGCAACCGCGAGGCGTTGTTGCCATCGTCGTCCCGGGAAAGGCCCGGACTCATACGCCGCGGCTGACGTCGTACGCGGGACTCTCCGTTCGTCGTCCTGGCGAAACAGGCCGTGCAAAAATGTCGGCGCGGTGCCTGGAGCTGAGAACGAGGAGGGCACCCTCAAGCTGGACAGGGCCGGAGCGCCTTGAGCAGAGCGGGTACGCTCTTGATGGCAATCAGTCTCTTGAGGTTGTAGGCGATGATGCTGAGCGCCAGTTCGGCTTTGGCTTTGCGCAATCCGCGGACGAGGAAGCGCGGGGTTCCCATCAACCATTTGATGGTCGCGAACGGATGCTCGGCGACTTCGCGGCGGAGCCTCATCCAGCTTGGATCGGCGATCGCCCGCTGATGCATGGCCTCGCGGTCATCGTCATGGAAGCCGCGCACGATGATCCGCTGCGCCGCCTCGGTGCATTGCGATTTCAGCGGACAGGCCGGGCAGGCTTGCGTCCGATATTCCTTCTTCTGTTTGGTGTGGGAGGTCTTGAAGAGTTGGAGGACCTCACCGGCAGGGCAACCCCAGCTGTCGCTCTCTCGGGCGTAGCTGAACTGATCGCGGCTGAAGTATTGCTTGCCCTTCGGATTGACCCGCTCGCCATGCGGTACGATCGCGGTGATCCCGTCCTGCTCACATTGCTTGCCGTGCGCGCCGTTGGCATAGCCGGTATCGGCAACGACGCTCACCTGATCGGCGCCGACGGCCGCCTTGCCCTGCCGGGCCATCGGGTGGAGTTGCTGCAGATCGTTGCCCTCGTTGGTCAGATCGAACGCAACGATCATGTCATGCTGGGCATCGACCGCGATCTGTGCATTGTAGGCAACCTGATGGCCGCGCGGCGTGCGCATGAGCTTGGCCTCAGGCTCACCCAGCACCTTCTGCTTGAGCCCTTCCTGAACCAGCTGTTCGGCCTGCTGCTGCAATTCAGCCCGCTGAGCCCTCAACGCGGCAAGGGCTGCAGCCACGTCGGTCTTGGTCGGCTCAAGCGGCGTCTCCTCGGCGTCGGCCTCATCCATCGCCGTCAGGTAGTCGGCGATCTTGCGCTCGATCGCCGCATCCCGCTCCGCAAGCTTCGCCTTGGTGATCACCTGCTTGCGGCTCGCCGCCGCAGCAATCTTGCTCCCGTCGATCGCCAGGACTTCGCCTCCAAACACCGATTGCTCGCGGCAGAACTTTATAAAGGCCCGGCAGACCCCGGCAATCGCCTCAGGATAGTCCTTGCGGAAGTCCGCAATGGTCTTGAACACCGGCCTCACCCGGTTGATCAGCCAGAACACTTCGACATTGCGCCGAGCCTCACGCTCAAGCCGCCGGCTCGAACGCATCTGGTTCAGATACCCGTAGACATAAAGCTTCAACAGATCGCGCGGATCGTAAGGCGGCCGCCCCGTCGCCTCCGCCTCAACGTTCGAGAAACCCAGCCCGGCAAGGTCCAGGCTGTCCACAAAACCGTCAATGACGCGCACCGCGCTGTCTGCCGCGATCACCTCGTCCAACGTCTCGGGATACAACGTCGCCTGATAGCGCGATTGGCCAACGATGTGTGCCATCCTGCCCCCGAATCCGTCTCTGCCTCCCAAATCCAACATCAGACCGTGGTTTTTGCACGGCCTGGAAAGCCAGGACCATAACCACCGCAGTTGCTGATGAACGGGATCGTTGCCCCCGCATCGCGCAACAATCAATATTCGCGGTAATGGGTCCTGGCCTTCGCCGGGACGAAGCCGAGTGTGTTGCGCATTTTGTAGCTCACGCACCCGCATTCTCGCGACGTGAATCGTCCGAGCTTTGCATCTTCGTTTCGCCCTCTCAGTTAGCAGAGGGCGCAGGGAAAGCCGGGTGCCGATCGCACCCATGGGTCCCGTGCAACAAAAAAAGCACGGGAGGTAGGACCACAGGTGAAACCGGAGCAATCCCGGCTTTCCCTGCGCGATGGTTTTACGGCTTATACGTGCTCTCCCCGGCGAGACTGGGCTTTGTTGTCACCGTCTTTGCAAAAGCGCTTCGCGCTTTGCAAGGAGACACCTGCCACTAGGGCGTCAGGCCTGCACGACTTCACCGTCGGTGCCGTCTGGGATGTGGTTGGAATCCGGAGTGGCGTAATCTCCGACATCGCGAAGCTATCTGATTACGCGGCGAGGTCAATTGGTTGATCGATGGGCTTTGTGGCGAGCGTTTTCCAGCCATCGACCTTGCGCATGTTGATCTGGCCGGAAGCGAGCAAAGCCCAGAACAACATTGCCGCGGTGTCCGCTGATGGCAACACGGTCTGCGTCTTGATCCGTCGCTTGAACTCTTCGTGCAGCCGCTCGATCGCATTCGTAACCGGTATAAGATTCTCGGTGCTGATGTTCGCTGCGGCTTTCAAGATCGTGGCGTATGGTGCGACCATCCGGGACAGAGGCACCGGGAGCACGAAGGTGTGGGCAGGCCGTTGCGTACGATGAGCTGCGAGCTCGAGTTAGTAGCTGGCCGCCTCTACGACTAGCCCGGTTGCGCCGTGAGCGCGGATCCGTAGTTGTCGTGTCGCCCACCGTTCCCGTCATATGACAGGAGGTGCAAATGCGACGCGTAATCGGAATGGATATCCACCGAACTTTCGGCGAGGTGGTTTTCTGGGAAGACGGCAGACTTCGACCGGCCGGTCGCGTCGATATGACCCGCACGGCACTGGAGGGCTTTGGCAAAAGCCTTCAACCGATAGACGAGGTGGTGATCGAAGCGACCGGCAACTGCATGGCGGTGTCACGGGTGCTGTCGCCGTTCGTGAAGCGGGTGGTCATCGCCAACCCATTGCAGGTGAAGGCAATCGCGCATGCCCATGTGAAGACTGACAAGGTCGACGCGGGCACGCTGGCCAGCTTGTACGCGGCCGGCTATCTGCCGGAAATCTGGACGCCGGACGCGGCCACAGAACGGCTGCGCAGGCTGATCGCTCGGCGTTACCAGGTCGTGCGGCATCGGACCCGGATCAAGAACGAAGTGCACGCAATCCTTCATGCGCACCTGATCCCAAAATGTCCGCACGCCGATTTATTCAACGGCCGCGGCCGCGATTGGCTGGCGCACCAGCCAGTACCCGACGACGAACGGGATGCTATTGAGCGGCATGTGCGCGAGCTCGATCGGCTCGCCGAAGATCTCACGATCCTCGATCGGGAGATCGCTACAAACACGCTGGACGACGGCTCGGTCAGGCGGCTGCTGACGATCACCGGCGTCAATCTGGCGGTGGCGGCCGGGTTGATGGCGGCAATTGGCGATATCACGCGCTTCAAGAGCCCGCAGAAACTGGTCAGCTACTTCGGGCTCAATCCGCGTGTGCACCAGTCGGGCCTCGGTGCCGCTCATCATGGCCGGATCAGCAAGGTCGGACGCAGCCACGCCCGGGCCATGCTGGTAGAAGCCGCCTGGGCTGCCGCCAAGGCACCCGGACCGCTCCACGCTTTCTTCGTGCACATCCGCGCCAGACGGGGCCATCAAGTGGCCGCCGTCGCCGTAGCGCGCAAGCTGACCGTCCTGTGCTGGCATCTGCTGACGAACGAAGAGGATTACCTCTGGGCCCGGCCCAGTCTTGTCGCTCACAAGATGCGCGGCATGGAGTTACAGGCTGGGCGAGCGCAGAAAAAAGGCAACACGCGCGGCTCTACCTACGCGTACAATATCAAACAACTCCGCGATCAGGAGATGCACGTCGCCGAGCAAGCGCAGAGAAGGTATGAGCACTTTGTCGAAGCTTGGCGCCCGCGCCCGCCAAAAGAAAAGGCGCGCGGGCGCCTCAACCCGGCAGGGCACAGATAGGGCTGCCCTGCGACGCTTACAGCCGACGCGCCGCTCTTCGCCACGAGGTCACCCGCGCACGACAATAACGATCGCCTGTTCGGGCTAGTTCCCATGCCCCTGGGACACTGGGCCGGTGAGTCATTGTGTTCTTTCCAGGCCCGATCCGATCGAGGATGCCGCCGTGCTCGGGCCGGTCAAGGCCAAGCCTTGCGGTGGCCGCAAACTGCGGCCAGCCTTGACCGCCCCTGCGCGCGGCAGCTGCGAGATGGGCGGTCGGGACGGAAGAATGCCCGCGGCGCGGTCGAACAAAAGAATGCATCTTCCGGAGCCCGCTAAAAACTGCTTGTCGATCTCATCCGTGGTGCGTGCGCTCTTCCATTGACTCGGCGGCAGTCGCATGAAGGTGAAGAGCCGGTCGCCGGCTTCCTGCAGGCTGTCGGCCACCGCACGATGCTTGAGCCGCCATTTGCGGATGAAGGCCCTGCACCGCGCCTCGATCTCCTCGCGAGTCGCCCCGTAGATCATGTCGTTGTAGTCGGCGGTGATCTCCTCATGCAGGCGCTCGGGCGCATGCGCCAACAGATTGCGGTGCTTGTGGACCGTGCAGCGCTGTACCGGCACGCCATCCCAGACGACGGCGATCGCAGCCTCAAGCCCCGGCGCGCCGTCGACGATGAGGAACTCGGGTCGCCGCAGCCCACGCCGGATAAGATCGTCGAGCACGGCACGCCAGGCTTCGGTGCGCTCGCCACCCATACTCTTGATCGCGAGCAACACTTTCTGACCGTCCGCACGCACGCCGATGACGACCAGCAGCGAGATGGCGGTCGCCTTGCGGTCGAGCCGCACCCGCACCACGGTGCCGTCGAGGATCAATCGCACGATCGGCTCCGCGGCCAGCGAGCGGGCATTCCAGGCGTCCCAGTCGCTCTTCACCTTGCGCCAGACCCGGCTCACCGTGTCCTTGCCGACCGCGCCAGCGAACAAAGCGCTGAGCGCCCGGCGCACCCGGCGCGTGTTGGTGCCGGCCAGGTAGCAGCTGGCGATCAGCGCGTCGGCGGCCAGCGTGCGGCGCTGATAGGTCCGCAGCGATTGGCTCTTCCACTCGGTGGTCTTGCCGTCGGCCGTGTTGAGCCGCGCGCGCGGGACCGCGATCTCAATCGGCCCGAAGCTACCGGTCAGCGACCGTGTCCGGCTGCCGTGCCGATGGCCCGTAATGCCGGGCGTTTCTTCGTGGCGGGCCTTCTTGCTGCGTTCGTAGCGGGGGCGCGCAAGGGCCGCATCGAGCTCGCCGCGGATCAATTCTTCGATGAACTCTCGCGCCCGTTCCCGCACTGCGCTTTCGATCGGATCGAACCAATCGTCGAAAAGCTGGGGAGCCGGTTCCCCTTCACACTGCGGCGAGTGCGTGTTCGTGATATTGCTGCTCATGGCGTGGTCTCCGATCCGACGCTCCAACGCCGGATGATTCGAGGTTGATCACCTCGGAGACTACGCCACCCTTAATTTCAACCAATCCCGCGACGGGACCTCACCGTCCGCCGCATGCGCACTCGTCAGTTGCACGTGAGGCGTCCACCGCATCTCGACCCAACACTCGTGACGATCGCGAAGCACCCCTCAAGCGGGTGAGACGGGCCATTCATACACTGAGTTGCATTTCTGTAAAACAGAAATATTTTGTGAGCGGGGTCTTGCGCCGTCGGGCAAATCAGTGCCAAGGGCAAGCCTCCATCCTCCTCCGTCATTCCGGGTTCTTGCTTCGTGAGTCCCGGAATGACGACGGAGGGAGCTTTCGTTACGCCGACGCGCGCCGGACGCGCTTCGCCACCGGCCGCGGCTTCAGCGCGGTGTCGGCGGCATCAAGCACGCGCCCGTCCTGCGAATATAGCGCGAGCTTTTTCACTGGCTTGCCCTTGTCGCGGTCGACAAGGATGGTCGCGATCTCGTCCGGATGCTCGTCGAACTGCTCGCTCCATTGCCGGAGCGCGACCAGGATCGGGAAGATCCCGCGGCCCTTTGGCGTCAGCACATATTCCTGATAGGCGCTGCCGTCGGAGGCGGGGACCATCTTCAGGATGCCGCGCTCGACGAGCGCGCGTAGCCGCACGGCGAGGATGTTCTTGGCAAGACCGAGGCTCGCCTGGAATTCCCCGAAGCGGCGCCGGCCGAGGCTGGCGTCGCGGATGATCAGCAACGACCACCAGTCGCCGAACACGTCGAGCGCCCGCGCGATCGGGCAGGCATCGCCCGCAAGGCTGGTTCGTTTCACCACGTCTGTCTCCGGCAAAGGGCGTGTGATCACGGCCTTTTGTGGTTGCATTATTAAACCAGGTACCTTACGTGGGCAATAAGGTTTAATAATGCAACCACTATTGGAGGCGGATATGAGACTGGCGAACAAGACGGCGTTGATCACCGGCGGCAACAGCGGCATCGGCCTTGCGACCGCGAAACTGTTCGTGGCGGAGGGTGCCAAGGTCGTCATCACCGGGCGCAACCGGGAGACGCTCGCGGCGGCGGCGAAGCAACTCGGGCCGAACGCGCTTGCGGTGGCGGCCGATGCCACCGACGTCGCGGCGTTGGAAGCCGCCGCGAAGCAGGGCGCGGAAAAATTCGGCAAGTACGACATCGTGTTTGCGAATGCCGGCATTCCCGGCCAGACGCCGGTCGGCGGCACCACGCTTTCGGCCTTCGAAAACGTAATCCGGACCAATCTCACCGGCGTGTTCTTCACCGTGCAGGCGGCCGCGCCCTATCTCAACGACGGTGCGTCCATCATCCTCAACGGTTCGGTGATCTCGGTGCTCGGCAATCCCGGCTATTCGGCCTATGCCGCGAGCAAGGCCGGCGTGCGTGCGATGGCGCGGGTGATGGCATCGGAACTCTCGCCGCGCGGAATCCGCGTCAACGTGGTGGCGCCGGGCGCCGTGCGCACGCCGATCTGGGGCGCCGCGATCGCGACGCCGGAAGCGGAGAAAATGTTCGAGGCGCGGATCTCCCAGTCGACGCCGCTCGGGCGCATTGGTGAACCGGATCACATTTCGAAGACGGTGCTGTTCCTCGCGTCGGACGATTCCGCGCATTTGCAAGGGCAGGAACTGTTCGTCGACGGCGGCGCGACGGCATCGCCCGCAGGCGCGCCGATCTATCGCGGCTAAAACTGTTTCTCATGGTAAAAAGACGGCCGGTGTGAAGCGGATCACACCGGCCAATTTCGTGCGGAACTATCATGCCGCGCACAAGGCATTGAACCTTTGACGTATTCCCCGGACTCCTGAATGGGCGGGGAATTTTTTACCACCGATTCATTTGGAGTGCCGTCATGCCGAAAGCAGCCCGCATTTCCAGTTCGATTCCGGTTTCGTCTTCATCCGAAAATTCAGATACATCACAATTTGTCACGGTCGCGCTGTTTTCCGGCATTGGCTTGTTGATCTCGCTCGTCGCCGTCATCCTCGGCATACAGGGCGTTTGGCTTTGAAGTGATCAGCCTGAACGACCTGCCACAGTTAACGCTGCGGCAGGCGCTTGTTCGCGTCAAGCCGCGTTGAGGCTGCTCGCGGCCTGCAGCGCGCCCGCGACGGCTCTTTCACGATGGTCGGGGCCGACCTGGATGCCGTCGGCGGAAATGAACTCGAGATTCTTGACGCCGATGAAGCCGAACACCCCGCGCAGATAGGTTTCGAGATGCTCGAGCGCGGCCATCGGCGTGCCGGCGCCGTAATAGCCGCCGCGCGAGATCGCGATGACGACGCGCTTGTTGCCGGCCAGTCCCTCGACGCCGGCGGCGCCGTATTTGAAGGTCTTGCCTGCCACCAGGACGCGGTCGATCCAGGCCTTCAGTTGCGAAGGGATCGTGAAGTTGTACATGGGCGCGCCGATCACGACGATGTCGGCATCCAGAAACTCCGTGAGCACCGCCTGTCCGGCGGCGATATCGTCACGCAGCGCGGGTTCCGGGGCCGCGCCCTGGCCAGCGGTCAGGTGCGAGCCGGTGAGGTGGGCGAGCGGGGTCTGCGTCAGGTCGCGATAGGTCACAACGAGGCCGGGATTGGCCTGGCGCAGCCGCTCGACGGCGGCGGCGGAGACCTGGCGGCTGACGGAGTGGGGGCCGAGGACCGAGGAATCGAGATGCAGAAGTTTCATGGCAGGGGTCACCTTTGGTATAGGTTTGTAACTGGCGCTATATGAGTGACCGTCCTAAATCTCCGCAAGAACGCACAATTTTGAAACCCGAGCACAGAAATGAGACCCGAGCACATCTGTGTGCCTGCCCTGCCGCCCCAGCCCGACCCCGACCACAGCGATTGCCGCGCTGTCGCTTCGGTGCTGGCCCGCATCGGCGACAAATGGAGCGTGTTCGTGATCATGATGCTGATCGATGGCCCGCGGCGGTTCAACGAGTTGAAGCGGATGATCAACGGCATCTCGCAGCGGATGCTGACGCTGACGCTGCGTGGGCTGGAGCGCGACGGCCTCGTGACGCGCACGATCTTCCCAACCATCCCACCGCGGGTGGACTACGAGCTGACCGATCTGGGCCGCGGCCTCGCGGAGCCGATCAAGGCGCTCGGCGAATGGGCCTTCGCGCATCTGCCGGAGATCGAAGGCGCGCGCACGCAATTCGACGCGCGCAACGGCGAGTGATGTTGTTGTGAGGAGTGCACGATGCCTGTCTCCCTCGCCCCGCTCTTGCGGGGAGAGGGTGGGGTGAGGGGCTCGTTCCGCGGTCCTTAGCGATGAAGAGTACGCGGAGATTCCCCTCACCCGGAATTCAAGCTCCGCTTGAATTCCGACCTCTCCCCGCAAGAGCGGGGCGAGGTGGATTTCGAAACTTGCGCTGAATAGCTAAATCATCGACACCAGGCCGCCGCCGTGGCGCTCGAGCTTGCCGGCGAGCTCGAGTTCGAGCAGCACCGCGCGGACGATCGCGGGTGGCACATCGGCCATCCGGATCAGATCGTCGAGGCTGATCGGGCTCGGACCCAGCAGGTTGACGATGCGGGCGCGGTCGGACGCATCGGTGGCGAAATCCAGCGGTTCGTCGTCCTCGCGCGCGCCGAGCATGACCGGCCGCTCCATGATCGGCGTGACGGCGTTGATGATGTCGGCGGCCTCGGTGACCAGCGTCGCGCCCTGCTTGATCAGATCGTTGGTGCCGGCGGCGCGCGGATCGATCGGCGAGCCTGGCACGGCAAACACCTCGCGGCCTTGTTCGGCTGCCATCCGCGCCGTGATCAGCGAGCCCGAGCGATGCGCGGCCTCGACGATGACGACGCCGAGCGACGCGCCCGAGATCAGCCGGTTGCGGCGGGGAAAATCGCGTGCCCGCGGCACATGGCCGAGCGGCATCTCGGAGATCGCGGCACCCTGATCGAGCAGTGCGGCCAAGAGGTCCTCATGTTCGGGCGGATAGATCCTGTCATGACCGCCGGCGAGCGCGGCGACCGTTCCGCTTGCGATCGTCGCGCGATGGGCCGCCTGGTCGATGCCGCGGGCGAGGCCGGAAATCACGACAAAACCGGCGTCGCCGAGATCGCGCGCCAATTGGCCGGCAAACTTCAGGCCGGCGCCTGAGGCGTTGCGCGAACCGACGATCCCGATCATCGGCCGCGTCAGCACCTCGAGTGCACCGCGCACGCCGAGCAGCGGCGGGGCGTCGTCGATGCTGGCGAGCCGCGAGGGATAGTGCGCTTCGCCGGGCGCAACGAGATCGATGCCGAACTTTGTGCAGGCGGCGAGCTCGGCGCTCGCGTCGGCTTCGCTGCAGATGCGCCCCACGCCCGATGCGCCGCCGCGGCGGCAAGATCGGGCAGGTGCTCCAGCGCGCTGGCGGCATCGCCGAAATGGCGCAGCAGCGATGCAAAAGTGCGCGGGCCGACATTGTCGGAGCGGATCAGCCTGAGGCGGTTGAGCCGTTCGGCGTCGGAGAGCTTGTGCGGACGGTCGTGCATGCGGGATCCAGCTTCGCCCAAGAGGGGATTGTGATCAACGGCCTCATTGGCACACCCGGCGCAACGCGCTACGTACAACGGCCGACAGCAGCAGGGGGCGCGCCATGATCTCACTCGCCGATCTTCAACAGCGGATCGAACAGGGCGCGGTTTCGCCCGAGGCGGCCATCGGCCAATCGCTGGACGCGATCCGCGCGGATCACAAGACCATCGGCGCTTTCGTCCGCTACGACGAGAACGCCGGCGCGCAGACGGCCGGGTCGCTGCGCGGCGTTGCGGTCGGCATCAAGGACATCATCGATACCGCCGACTTCCCGACCGAGATGGGCGCGCAGATCTACCGGGGGTATCAGCCGCGCGCCGACGCGCCGGTGGTGATGGCGCTGAGGCAGGCCGGCGCCACCATCATCGGCAAGACCACGACGACGGCGTTTGCGGCGAACGATCCGACCGCCACGCTCAATCCGCATAATCATGCGCACACGCCCGGCGGGTCGTCGTCGGGCTCGGCGGCGGCGGTCGCGGCCGGAATGATCCCGCTGGCGCTGGGCACCCAGACCGGCGGTTCTGTGATCCGGCCGGCCTCGTTCTGCGGCGCCGCCGCGATCAAGCCGAGCTACCGGCTGCTGCCGACCGTCGGCGTGAAATGCTTCTCCTGGACGCTCGACACCGTCGGGCTGTTCGCGGCTGGCGTACGCGACGTCGCGCTGGGGCTTTCGGCGATGACCAACCGGCCAGAGCTCGTGGTGCCGTCGGCGGTGCCGGCGCCGCGGATCGGCGTGGTGACGCAGGCATTTGCCGGCGCGCCGGAGCCGTCAGGCGCGGAGGCGCTGCAGAAGGCATCGCGCGCCGCCGAGCGGGCCGGGGCGTCGGTCCGCGAGCTCGCGATGCCTGAAATCGTCGCGGAGGCCTGGCGTATCCATCCCGTGGTGCAGGATTTCGAGGCGCATCAGTCGTTGGCCTGGGAGTACCGGCGGAACTACGACGCGATGCCGCGGCTGTTGCGCAGCCGGCTCGACGAGAGCAGGGACATCACGGTGGCCGATTACGATGCGGCGATGGACGTCGCCTTGCGCGCGCGGCAGGCGCTGGCGGCTGTGTTCGACGAGGTCGACGTGCTGCTGACGCTGTCGGCGGCCGGCGCCGCGCCCAGGGGCTTATCGTCGACCGGCGATCCCCGTTACAACCGGCTGTGGACCCTGATGGGCGTGCCCTGCGTCAACGTGCCGGCGCATGTGGCCGAGGGCGGATTGCCTGTCGGGGTGACCGTCGTCGCGCCGTTCGGTGCCGACGCGCGGGCGCTGGCGGCGGCCAGTTTCGTCGAGGACGCGCTCAAGACGTAGACGACTTCTTCTCGCCGATCTTGCCTTCGGTGCCGGCCTGCAGGCGCTTGATGTTCTCGCGGTGCATGTAGAACAGCAGCAGCGTCAGCACCGCGAACAGCGAGGCGAGGGCGTTGTGGCCGAACCACCACAGGAAGATCGGGGTCACGAAGGCCGCGACCAGTGCCGAGAGCGACGAGTAGCGGCTGGTGAAGGCGGTGGCGAGCCAGATCACGGCAAAGATCAGCGCCGCCGGCCAGAACAGGCCGAGCAGCACGCCGATATAGGTCGCGACACCCTTGCCGCCCTTGAACCCGAGCCAGACCGGGAACAGGTGGCCGAGGAATGCGCCGAGTGCGGCGAGCATCGCGGCATTCGGGCCGCCGAAGTAGCCTGCGATGATGACGGCGACCGTGCCCTTCAGCATGTCGCCGATCAGGGTTGCCGCCGCGAGGCCCTTGCGGCCGGTGCGGAGCACGTTGGTGGCACCGATATTGCCCGACCCGATCGAGCGCAGATCCTGCGTGCCGGCGAGCTTGGTCAGGATCATGCCGAACGGGATCGACCCGAACAGGTAGCCGATCAGGAACGCGACAATGAGGAATCCGTCACCCGACATGGCTGCGCCTCCGGTCGTGCCCGACATTGTGGCACGGGTCAGACATGTTCGTACACCGTGCGTCCGCCGACAATGGTCCGCATCACGCGGCCCGAGAACCGGGCATCGTCGAACGGGGTGTTCTTGCACAGCGACTTGAGGTCATCGCGGTCGAGCACCCAGGGCGTGTCGGCGTCGATCACGATCACGTCGGCCGGGGCACCGGCGCGCAGCGTGCCGCCGGGCAGGCCGAGCAGTTCCGCCGGCCGGGTCGACATCGCCCGGATCAGGGTCTTGAACTCCATCTCGCCATTGTGGATCAGCCGCAGGGCGGCCGGCAGCATGGTCTGCAGCCCGACCGCGCCGCTGGCGGCTTCCGCGAACGGCAGCCGCTTGACCTCGACGTCCTGCGGATTGTGGTCGCTCATCACGACGTCGATCAGCCCGGAGGCGAGCGCCGCCACCAGCGCCTTGCGGTCGTCCTCGGTGCGCAGCGGCGGCGACAGCTTCAGGAAGGTGCGGTAGGGGCCGATATCGTTCTCGTTCAAGGTTACGTGGTTGATCGAGACCGAGGCCGAGACGTCGAGCCCATTGTCGCGGGCGCGCTTGAGGACTTCCAGCGACTCCATCGAGGTCAGCGAGGCCGCGTGATAGCGGCCGCCGGTCAGCGCCGCGAGCCGCATGTCGCGCTCAAGCATGATCGACTCGGCCGCGGTCGGAATGCCTGACAGCCCGAGCCTAGTGGCGAACTCGCCTTCGTTCATCACGCCTTCGCCGACCAGATGCGGATCCTCGGTGTGATGCACGATCAGCGCGTCGAAATCGCGCGCATAGGTCAGCGCGCGGCGCATCACCTGGGCGTTGGTGACGCTCTTGTCGCCGTCGGTGAAGGCGACCGCGCCGGCGGCCTTCAACAGGCCGATCTCGGTCATCTCCTGGCCTTGCAGGCCTTTTGTGAGGGCCGCCATCGGGTGGATGTTGACGATCGCGGTGTCGCGGGCGCGGCGCAGCACGAAGTCCACGGTTGCGGAGTTATCAATGACCGGCGAGGTGTCGGGCTGGCAGATGATGGTCGTGATTCCGCCGGCGGCCGCGGCCAGGCTCGCGGAGGCAAAGGTTTCGCGATGGCTCGCGCCGGGCTCGCCGACAAAGGCGCGCATGTCGATCAGGCCGGGGGCCACGATCTTGCCGGCGCAATTGACGATGTCGGTGCCTTCGGGGACGCCGGCGGCGCCGATGCCGCGCTTGGCGTCGCGGATCACGCCGTCGGCAATCAGCACGTCGCCGGGGCCGTCGAAATCCCGCGACGGGTCGATGACGCGGGCGTTGGCGAGCAGGACGGGGCGGCGGTCGGTCAGCATCGGTCTCACGCGTTCGGCAGGTTGCGGGCGAGTGCTTCCAGCACTGCCATGCGTACTGCGACTCCCATTTCGACTTGTTCGCGGATCAGCGACTGCGCGCCGTCGGCGACGAAGGTGTCGATCTCGACGCCGCGGTTCATCGGGCCCGGATGCATCACCAGCGCATCGGGCTTGGCGTAGCCGAGCTTCTTCTGGTCGAGGCCGAAATAGTGGAAGTATTCGCCCGAAGACGGCACGAAGGAGCCGTTCATGCGCTCGCGCTGCAGCCGCAGCATCATCACGATGTCGGCGCCGTTGAGGCCCTCGCGCATGTCGCGCGCAACCTCGACGCCCATCCGCTCAATGCCCGGCGGCAAGAGCGTGGAGGGGCCGACGACGCGGACGCGGGCGCCCATGGTGTTGAGCAGCAGGATATTGGAGCGCGCCACGCGCGAATGCAGCACGTCGCCGCAGATCGCGATCACGAGCCCCTCGATCCGGCCCTTGTTGCGGCGGATGGTCAGCGCGTCGAGCAGGGCCTGGGTCGGATGTTCGTGGCTGCCGTCGCCGGCATTGATCACGGAGCCGTCAACCTTGCGCGCAAGCAGCTCGACCGCGCCGGAGGCATGGTGGCGCACCACCAGGATGTCGGGGTGCATCGCGTTCAATGTCACCGCGGTGTCCATCAGCGTCTCGCCCTTGCGGGTGGACATCGACGACACCGACATGTTCATGACGTCGGCGCCCAGCCGTTTTCCGGCGATCTCGAACGAGGACTGGGTCCGGGTCGAGGCCTCGAAGAACAGGTTCACCTGGGTACGGCCGCGCAAGCTGGCGCGCTTCTTGTCGACCTGGCGGTTGAGCTCGACATACTCCTCGGAGAGGTCGAGCAGGCCCGTGATGTCGTCGGCGGAAAGGCCCTCTATGCCCAGCAGATGCCGGTGACCGAGGACGAAAGTCGATTTCAATGATGGGGTCATTAAAGCCAGAGCTATAGGCGCGGATGGCCCGAGGGGCAAGCGCGAAGAGGGGGGATGGAAGTTATCCCCATCTGCAGGGTGAAGGGGGCGACCAGCGGCTGGCTGGCTCTGTAATGAAGGGGGCTGCTCCCGACGTCCGTGTCTTGCCTTTGCTGGTTTTTCGGGAACAGAGACGCGGATGACCAGGACAACAGGTGACCGGTAGCGACGCTGTCCTGGCCACGAGGATGGAGCGAGAAGTCATGAAAATTGTTGTGATCGTCGCTGCCGTCGTGGCCTGGATGTCGCCGGCCATTGCGCAGGGCCTGCCCGGCGATTTCGTGTTCCTCCGCGACATCGATCCGTCCATCATCCAGGACATCCGCTACGCCACCTCGAACAACTTCATGGGCCGGCCGATCGCGGGCTACGGTGCCGGCGAATGCGTGGTGAAGCGGGAGGTCGGACTTCGCCTGAAGGCCGTGCAGCGGGAACTCGCGCGGCGAAAACTCTCGCTCAAGATGTTCGATTGCTACCGGCCGGCCCGCGCCGTCGCCGACATGGTCGCGTGGTCCAAGAACGGCAGGGAAACCGCGGCCGAGCGGCGCTACAATCCGGCCTTCTCCAAGGCAGACCTGTTCCGGCTCGGCTACATCGCTACCCATTCGGGGCATTCCACCGGAGCGGCCCTCGATCTGACCTTGGTCGATCTCACCACCGACAATTCGGGCAAATTCGATCCCGCGCGCGACTACGCCGACTGCACCGCTCCGGCGGCGGTACGGGCGCCGGAAGGGAGCGTCGACATGGGCACCGGCTATGACTGCTCCGATGCGAAGGGACACACCGCCGCTGATACGATCACGCCGGCGCAGCGGCGATGGCGGAACATCCTGCTGGCGGCCATGGCAAGGCAGGGATTTGTGAACTATTCGAAGGAATGGTGGCACTTTTCGCTGCCGGGGGCGGGCGGACAAGCCTATGATTTCCCGATACCTTCGCACCGCAATTGATTCCTGACAGGTTCGAGACACACCCATGACGCAGGCTTCATTTGCCACCCACGAGGTGCTGAACCAGTCGCCGCCGTTCGAGGATGTCGACCTGTTCGCAGTCGATGCGCCGCTGGCTGCGGCGGTCGCGGCCAATGGCGGGGCGGCGGCCACAGCCGAGCTGTCGGACTTCGGCAAGCATTGGGGTTCCGCCGCGATGGCGGAACGCGGGCGCCTCGCCAACGAGAACACGCCAAAACTCCGTCTGTTCGATTCCAGGGGCAATCGCCGCGACACGGTCGAGTTTCATCCGGCCTATCACGAGCTGATGGCGCACTCGGCGCATGCCGGCGTGCACAATTCGACCTGGAGCGCCCAAGGCAAGCCGGCCGGCGGAGCGGCCGAGGTGGTGCGCGCGGCGAAGTTCTACATCGCCTCCCAGGTCGAGACCGGCCACCTCTGCCCGATCACGATGACGCGCGCCTCGGTCGCGGCGCTCGCCGCGCAGCCCGAGATCCTGACGAAGACCATGCCGGTGATCGGCATGCGCTCCTACGACCCGAGCTTTGCGCCGTGGTGGACCAAGCGCGGCATGACGCTCGGCATGGGCATGACGGAGAAGCAGGGCGGCACCGACGTGCGCGCCAACATGACGCGGGCGGAGCGCGACGGCGATGCCTACCGCATCACCGGCCACAAATGGTTCATGTCGGCGCCGATGTGCGACGCGTTCCTGGTGCTGGCGCAGGCCAAGGACGGCTTGAGCTGCTTCTTCATGCCGCGTTTCGCGCCCGACGGCGCGGTCAATGCGATCCACTTCCAGCGGTTGAAGGACAAGCTCGGCAACCGCTCCAACGCGTCGTCGGAAGTGGAATTCCACGGCGCCTATGCCGAGCTGATCGGCGAGGAGGGCAAGGGCATCCGCACCATCATCCAGATGGTGCAGCTGACACGGCAGGACTGCGCGATTGCCTCCGCGGGCCTGATGCGCTCGGGGCTTGCGCATGCGCTGCATCACGCGCGTCACCGCAGCGTGTTCCAGAAGCATCTCGCCGATCAGCCCCTGATGCAGGCCGTGCTGTCGGACATGGCGCTGCATGTCGAAGCGTCGGTCGCGCTGGTGATGCGGCTCTGCCGCGCCTTCGACCGCGCGCCCGGTGATGCGGGTGAGGCCGTCTATATGCGGCTGCTGACGCCTGCGATCAAATACTGGGTCTGCAAGAGCGCGCCCGCCTTCCTCTACGAGGCGATGGAGTGCCTCGGTGGCAACGGCTATGTCGAGGAGGGCATTCTGGCGCGTCACTACCGGGAGTCGCCGGTCAACGCGATCTGGGAAGGCTCCGGCAATGTGATGTGCCTCGACGTGTTGCGCGCGCTCGGCCGCGAGGCCGACGCCGCATTGGCCGTGCTGCGCGCGCTCGCCGACGACACCAAGGGCCTGCCGGGCGCCGTCGAGACCGTCGCGTCGGTCGGCAAGGCGTTTCGCCGGGCTGACAGCGAGCGCGTGGCCCGGCTTGCGGTCGAGAAGCTCGCGCTGCTTGCGGCGGCCGCGGCGCTGAACCAGATCGCGCCTGATCACGCCGAACTGTTCGCGGCCACGCGGCTCGCCGGAAACCATGCCGGCATGTACGGCGCGGTCGAACTGTCTGACGAGGACCAGCGCGCGCTGCTCGTGCGCGCACTGCCATGAAGGCCTGCTGATGGACGCAATCAATCCCGAACCGCCGCCCGCGGCCGTCGAACCGTCGCCGCGCCCGCCACGGGTCTGGAAGTTCTGGGGCACGGCGCTGTGGGGGCTTCTGATCTTCGCCGCGATGTTTCTCGGCCAGCTCGCCGTGATCGTCTATTACGTGATCAAGCAGGGCGGTCCGCTGTCCACCGAGGGTATCACCCATGTGGTCGCCGACGGCGTGACGATTGCGCTCTCGGTGATGGCAGGCCTGCCGATGGTGCTGCTGGCGCTATGGGTCGCGATCCGTCCGACGCGGATATCATTCGCCGATTATCTCGGATTGCGCTGGACGTCGTGGCGCAACGTCGTCATCGGCGTCATCGCGCTCGTCGTGGTGATCGGCGGCTGGGATATGGTGTCCCGCGCGGCCGGCCGCGACGTGCTCCCCGGTTTCATGGGGGATGTGCTGAAATCGGCTCAGGCCGAGGGCGCGCTCTGGCTGTTGGTGATCGCGTTCGCGGTTGCCGCGCCGATCTGGGAGGAGCTGTTCGCGCGCGGCTGGCTGTATCGCGGCTGGTCGGAATCCCGGCTCGGCCCCTATGGCGCGATCCTGCTGTCATCGCTGGTCTGGACGATGATGCATCTCCAGTACGATTGGTTCTTCCTCTGCGAGGTGCTGTCGATCGGGCTGTTGTTCGGCTATCTGCGCTATCGCACCGGCTCAGTCTGGCTGACCATCTTGCTGCACGGGCTGAACAACCTGGCGGCCACGATCCAGACCTGGTGGTTGACGGGATGACCGTTAGGTAGAGGCTAGGCCCACCTTCGCTGCGACGTTGTTGCAGGCACAGCGACATGTCGAACTTCGAAGCATGAGCTCACGTCCGGTCCACGGCAGCGAATGCCCAGGTCCGGCCTTTCCCCCGCAGGAGCGCCTGGTTGATCCAGACCATTCCGAAGGGTTCGAGGAGGCGCGACGTCCTGATGTCGCCGGCGTCGAGCGGCTCGAAACCCAAATCTGTCAATACCGTCGCGACTGCAGCCTTCGCCTGTGTGTCGTCGCCGGCCATGAACATCACCGGCCTGTGCGGCATGCCGGCATTGTCGGCCATGATCTCCGCGCCGACCTGATTGAGCGTCTTCACCACGCGCGCGCCCGGCAGCCAGCTGGCCACAATCTCGCCGCCGCTGGTCGTATGACCGAGCGTGAGTTCGAGAACGCCACCAATCATCCCGAGCGGATTCATGCAATCGATGACGATCTTGCCAGAAAGATCGCCCAGAGCCTTGACGGCAGCTTCGGCAACGTTCCACGGAAGTGCGAGAACGACCAGGTCAGCAGACTTGGCAGCCTCTGCCGGTGACGCCAGCCCTGCGCCGACATCGGCAGCAAGGTCTTGTGTGGCTTTATTGGTGATATCGCGCGCCCCAAGAACAACAGTGTGCGAGTGCGAGGATTTTCGAAGTCCTCGCGCGAGGGCGCTACCGACGTTACCGGTCCCGATGATCGCTATTTTCATGGCACGATGCTCCCTTCCTGATGCCAATCAAAACAAACGAGATGGTGAGCAATTCCGCTGGCTATGGTCGCGCCCTCGAAGGCCCGGTGCTCATCGACGATATGCGGATATTTGGTTCCACCGCATACGCCCGCACCCGATGTCAGCAAAGGCCCAAGGCCGACGTGTATCCACAACGCCGGCCGCAACGGGGCCCATTGAGGGCAAGCCGACGTGACTACTTTATGAGTATGCACCGCGCCAGCATTATAGCAACGGCCGAAAGAGCGGCGGCGCGCGGTGAGCCTTGGCTCAGCCTCTTCGAGCCTGCCGAACTGCACGAGTTGCTGCGCGGCGCGGGCTTTAGCGCAATAGAAAATCTCGGCGCTTCCGAATAGCCGAGCGCTTCTACGGGCTCGTGGGGCCAGACATCACTCCCGGACCCGGTCCCCATATCGTGCGGGCGGCTACGGAAGGACGCTTGATGTCCCGGTTCGCTTTGGACCCAGTGGCAGTTGAACCCGAACGGGGCTAACATTCGGAAGAGTTGCACGGCGATCCTTTTTTGAAGGGTCCGTTCGTATGCGCCGGCTCGTGGCGAGGAGGAGTCCTTGGCTCGCGAACACCTCTTGCGACGGCTCGTCGCGGTTTTTGCGGCCGATGCAGCTGGTTACAGCCGTCTGACTGGCGCGGACGAAGAAGGCACTCACGTCAGGCTCAGGGAACATCTGCAGGGCCTGTTTGTCCCGAAAATTGCGGCCCATCGTGGGACCATTGTCAAGAATACCGGTGATGGGTTGCTGGCTGAGTTTGACAGCGTTGTCGATGCTGTACGTTGCGCCCTCGATGTTCAGCGCGGGATGGCCGAGCGCAATGCGGCCGTGCCGTCAAATCAACGTATTGAATTCAGGATCGGGATCAATGTCGGCGACATCATCAAAGATGCCGGCGACATATTCGGGGACGTTGTCAACGTGGCGGTACGTCTCGAAGCCATCGCAGAGCCCGGCGGTATTTGTCTTTCTGATGATGCTCACCGACACGTCCGAGATAAACTCGATATCGCCTGTGACGATGGCGGCGAACAAAGACTAAAAAACATCGAACGTCCCGTCCGGGTTTTCAGAGTTCGGGATCGCGGCATCGCAGTGCGGCAAACGCCCGCCTTGGCGCTGCCGAACAAGCCGTCCATCGCCGTCCTGCCTTTCCAAAATCTCAGTACAGATCCTGAGCAGGAGTACTTCGCCGACGGCATCGTGGAAGACATTACCATGGCGCTGTCGCGGTTTCGTTGGCTGTTTGTGATCGCAAGGAACTCAAGCTTCACTTACAAGGGGCGCGCCGTCGATGTGAAGCAGGTCGGCCGCGAGTTGGGGGTTCGCTACGTCATGGAAGGGAGCGTTCGCAAGGCTGACGCTCGCGTTCGCATCTCGAGTCGGCTTGTCGACGCGGATACCGGGGTGCATCTCTGGGCAAATCACTTCGATGGAACGCTCGAAGATATGTTTGATCTTCAGGACCAAGTGACGGTTAGTGTCGTTGGTGCGATTGCGCCGGAGCTGCAGCATGCGGAGATCAAGCGGGCTCTACGGAAGCCGATCGAAAATCTCGACGCATATGATCGCTACCTGCGTGGGCTCGCGTGTGTTCATCGGTGGACGAGGGATGGAAACGACGAGGGGCTGGAGCATTTTAGAACAGCGATCGAGCTCGAACCGGGTCTTGCCGCTGCTTACGGTCTGGCGGCATGGTGCTATGTGCGTCGCAAGGCTCATGGTTGGATGGCCGACGCAACACTGGAAAGCGGCGAGGCGACGCGACTGGCGCGCACGGCGGTGCTTATTGGCAGAGATGACCCGGTGGCGATGTGCTTGGGTGGATACGCACTTGCATTTATCGATCACGAGTTCGACGATGCTGCAGCCTTCATGGATCAGGGTCTTGCAGTCAATCCCAATTATGCATCAGCCTGGATGCTGAGTGCCTGGCTCAGGGTGTGGAGAGGAGAACCGGATCTCGCGATTGACCACGCTGCACGCGCACGGCGCTTGAGCCCGCTCGATCCATCGATGTTTGGCATCTATGCGGCAGCCGCTTGTGCTCATCTCCTGGCGCGCCGCTATGACGAGGCGTCATCGCTGGCTGATCAGGCCACTCGCGACCTTCCGACCTTCTTGCTGGGTATCTGTATCTCCGCCGCCAGCAAAGCGCTTGGGGGGCGACTTGACGAAGCACGAAGAGTCATTTCGCCGGCATTCGAGTCTGATCCCGACTTGCGGCTCTCCAGTCTCAAACGCCTGGTGCCGTTCCGACGGCCGGAAGACTTCGCTATGTTTGCGAACGGCCTTAGCAGGGCAGGGCTTCCGGATTGAGGTCTCCTCTTGGACCCAAAAGCGAACCTCACGGATCTGGCGGCGGTCTGCATGGAAGCGGGTGTTACGCGGGCGTAAGCGGGTCGGAGCCGGCCGGGGACCGAAAGGCTCAAATCACCCTGGCGTCGCGAGCCCGTCGACGATCAATTCGCCCGAAGATCTCCGGCGGCAACGAACTCAGCCGCGCACCGCGGCGGCAGTAAGCCGCGGGGTGGTTTGCCGGGGGCGTGCAGCAACCGCGGGAGGGGAAAACGCGACCAAGGCTTGTCCGAAAGTCGCATGGAACTTCTCGTTGGAACTTCTCGTTGGTGGTTCACACACGACGAGGCAGACATTTCATCGAGTGGGGCGCGCCTCATCCAACCGCTGCCGGACAATCGGCAAACAACCGGGAGGAGCCCAGATGAGTACAGCCAGACCTTCATCCATCACCCGGCGCCGGTTCTTGCGGGACACCAGCCTCGCTCTAGCCGCCGCCGGTGCGTCTCCGGTGCTGTCCGCGCCCTTTGCATCCCGCGCCATGGCCGACACCAAGACGCTGACGATCGTGCAATGGAGTCACTTCGTTCCGGCCTACGACACATGGTTCGACAAATTCGCAAAGGATTGGGGCGAGAAGAACCACATCGAGGTCACGGTCGACCACATTCCGGTGCAGGACGTCGCCGCGCGCGCGGCCGCCGAAGCATCGGCCGGATCCGGGCACGATCTGTTCGGATGGAACGGCGCGGGCGGGGCGCATCTCTACCGCAAGTTCCTGGTCGACGTTACCAGCCTGGTCGAGTCGGTCGAGAAGAAGTACGGCAAGATCACCGTGATCGGGCGGCAGATCGGTTACAACCAGGACGACCACACCTGGTCCGCGTTTCCGGACTATTACATCAATTTCCCGGTCATGTACCGCAAGAGCCTGTGGGACGGGATCGGCATGAAGCCCGAGACGTGGGACGATGTCCGGATCGGCGGCGCGAAGCTGAAGCAGAAAGGTCACCCGGTCGGGATTTCGCTCGGTCACTCAAACGATCCGAACACGACGTGGCGAGGCGTGCTGTGGAGTTATGGCGGCGCCGTCCAGGACGAGGCCGGCAAGCATGTCGTTCTCGACAGCAAGGGGTCGGTCGAGGCGGTCAAGTTCGCCGCCGCCCTCTACAAGGAGGCGATGACGTCGGACGTCCTGTCGTGGAGCGACGCCAGCAACAACCAGTACATCGACTCGGGCGTCAGCTCGCTGATCATCAACCCGATCTCGGCCTATCGGACGGCCCAGCAACTCAACAAGAAAGTGGCCGACGATATCTTCGTGATGGAGCCCCCCAAGGGTCCGGTGCGTCGGTTGATGGGCGGCGCTTCGGAATTCTACGGAATCTGGAAGTTCGGCAAGAACCAGGAGGCGGCGATCGAGTTTCTCAAATACTACGCCGACCACTGGATCGAGGCGTTCAAGGCGAGTTCGGGGTACAACAACCCGATCTTTGCCAATATCGTGCCAAAACCGATGCCGCTGCTGTCGGATGATCCAACCTCGACACCGCGCGACAAGTTGGCCGCGCTGCAGACCTCAGACGAGTGGTCCGCCGTTCCCGGCTATCCCGGGCCGGCAACGCCCGCGACCGACGAGGTCTACAACGACTTCATCATCTGCGACATGATGGCGAAGGCGGCAACGGGCGCGATGACGGCTGAAGACTCGGTCAAATGGGCTGCGCAACAGTGCGAGGCCATCCTCACCAAGTGGCAACAAAAGACGTGAAGCGATTGCCCGCGCCCAGGCCTGGGTTCGTACGCAGGCCACGGCGCAGACTGGAAGCAGAAGGGCAGACAGGAACCACGCGCCGCCAAGCGATCGGCGGAGCGAAAGATCAACGCTGCTAGGATGACCAATGGCTACGGTATCTGCGCGGAACATCGTCAAAAGGTTTGATGAAGTTCTCGCGGTCAACGGCATTTCGCTGACGGTACCGGACGGCGAGTTCGTGGTCCTGCTCGGACCCTCGGGCTGCGGAAAGACGACCTTCCTGCGCATCATCTGCGGGCTCGAGAGGCAGACGAGCGGCGATCTCGTCATCGGCGGCAATGTCGTCAACGACGTTCCGCCGCGGGCCCGCGGCGTGGCGATGATGTTTCAGAGCTACGGCCTCTATCCGCACTATACGGTGCGCAAGAACATCGCCTTTCCGCTCCGAACCCAGCGCGTGCCCCGCACCGAGATCGAAAAGAAGGTCAATTGGGCATCGCGCCTTCTCGGGATCGAGCATCTGCTCGACCGGACGCCGCGTCAGCTGTCCGGCGGCGAACGACAGCGTGTTGCGCTTGCGCGTGCGCTGGTGCGCGAGCCGACCGCGCTCCTGCTCGACGAACCGCTGTCAAACCTCGACGCCAAATTGCGGGCTTCAGCCCGCCAGGAGATCAAGCAGTTCCAGCGGCGGGTCGGCGTCACCACCATCTATGTCACCCACGATCAGGTCGAGGCGATGGCCATGGGCGATCGCATCGCCGTTGTCGATCATGGGAAGGTTCGGCAAGTGGGAACGCCGGCAGAGATCTACGACGAGCCCGCCGATCGATTTGTCGCGACCTTTGTCGGCGCGCCGCCCATGAACCTGCTCACCCACAATGGGGCGTATCTCGGCTTCCGTCCGGAGAATTTTCTCCCCATGGAAATGATGAGGGACGGTACGGTCACAGAATTTTGGTTCCGCGTCGATCGCTACGAGTATCTCGGCTCCGAACGGATCGTTTACGGCGCGATTGAAGGCTTCGATTCGCCTCAGCTTATTACGGCGAAGTTGCCGGCCCACATCGCAGAAGAAAGCGTCCGACCCGGCGAGCGGCACCTGTTCGCCGTGCACAACCGCGACCTGCGCTATTTTGACCAGGACGGCAAGCGGACCGGTCGACATTAAACCAGGTCGTATAATGGTTACCATTGCTGAACCAGTCACCAAACCAGGCTCGCGCTTCCGCTACATTCTGGACAGGCGCGGAACGCTCGGCGCCGTCTTCGTCGCGCCCGCGATCCTTTATGTCCTGCTGCTGGTCGGAGGGCCGTTTCTGCTGGCAGTGTATTACTCGGTCAGCGCCTATACGATCTACGATCCGTCGTGGCGCTTCGTGGGGCTGGCAAATTTCGCGCAGATTGTAAAGAACCCGGTGTTTCTCGAGACGCTGGGCAACACGTTTCTCTTCACGTTTGGATCGCAGCTCCTGGGACTGATCCTTGGCAAGTTCGGTGCGTTCTTGCTGATGCGGCCGTTCGCCGGTCGCAAGATCGTCAGGGCGTTGATCATATTGCCCTGGGCCGTGCCGATCGCGCTGGCCTCCGTCGCCTGGGAGTGGATGTTTGATTCCCTCTACAGCGTCATCAACTGGTCGATGATCGCGCTGGGCATCATCAACCGCTCGGACGCGCCGAACTGGCTCGGCAACCCTCATCTGGCAATGCTCTGCGTGATCATTGTCAACGCATGGCGCTTCTTTCCCTTTGCGATCGTCATCTTCCTCGCGGGCATCACTTCGGTCCCGCAGGATATCATCGACGCGGCGACCGTCGACGGCGCCGGCTTCTGGCGGCGCAACTACCAGATCGTGCTGCCGTTGATCCTCCCGATCGTCGCCGTCGGCTTGATCTTCGGCATCGTGTTCACCTTTACCGACCTTTCCATCGTCTACCTGCTGACCAATGGCGGCCCCGTCAATGCAACCTCGGTTCTGGGCTTTCGGGGGTTCCAGGTCGGCATCGTTTCCGGCGACGTATCGCACGGTGCCGCCATCTCGCTGTTCATGCTGCCGGTCCTGCTCATCGTGGTCATCGTCGTGTTGCGATTCATCCGGCGGAGGGAGGTCTGAGATGCAACGCGTCGTCACCAACGTGGCTGGTCAGGTCGGGTTCTATCTCGCAATTGCCTTCTTCGTCGTCGTGACCACTTTCCCGTTCTATTGGATGCTGATCACCTCGTTCAAGAGCAATCCAGACCTGTACGATGTCACCAACGTTCCGTTCTGGTTCAACGAGGCGCCCACGCTCGAACATTTCCGCTACCTGTTCGAGCAGACGCTGTTCGCGCGTTGGCTGTTGAACTCGCTGGTGATCGGGCTCTGCGTAGTCGCGATCACGTTGATTGTGGCATTGCCCGCCGGATACAGCCTGGCACGGTTGACGGGGAGAAACGGTGAAGCGCTGGGGATCGGCATCTTCCTGACCTACCTGGTGCCGCCAACCCTGTTGTTCCTGCCACTCTCGCGGATCATCGCCAACCTCGGACTGCAGAATTCGATGTGGTCGCTCGTGCTGGTCTACCCAACCTTCACAATTCCATTTTGTACGTGGCTGTTGATGGGGTTCTTCAAGGCGTTGCCGCCCGAGATCGAGGAAGCGGCGATCGTCGACGGCTGCAGCATGTTCGGCGCTTTTGTCAGGATGGTGATCCCATTGTCGTTGCCGGCGATTCTGACGACCGTGATCTTCACGTTCACCTTGACGTTGCAGGAGTTCGTATACGCGCTGACCTTTATTTCCTCGTCCGCGCAGAAGCCGATCACGCTTGGTGTGGCGACTGACCTTGTTCGAGGCGATATCTTCTTCTGGGGCGAGATCATGGCCGGCGCATTGATTGCCAGTGTCCCGGTGGCGATTGCCTACAACCTCCTTCTCGATCGCTTCATCACCGGCATTACCGGCGGTGCGGTCAAATAGCTGCGCGCTAGAGCCCGACCGCAGCAATCGCGATCGGCATCGTGATCGCGGCCAGGATCGTTTGCAGCGTGATGATCTGGGCGAGCAGCGGCGCGTCGCCGCCCATCTGGCGGGCCATCACATAGGCGGAGGGGGAAGTCGGCACCGCGGCACAAGCGGCGACGATCGCAAGGCTGGATCCGCTGAGGCCGAACCACAGCGCGAGCGCGACGGCGAGGAGAGGCATCAGCACCAGCTTCAGGACCAGCGCGACACTCGCGGCGAGGCTGGGGCGGAACATGCCTTCCAAATGCAATCCCGCCCCGGTCACGAGCAGGCCGATCGCAAGCGACGAGCCACCAAGCGCATTGGCAACCTCGTGCCAGATCTTCGGCAGCGGGATGTGCGCCACGTTGATGGCGAGACCGATGACGCAGGCCCAGATCAGCGGATTCTTCACGACCGTCATCACGATCGCGCCGGTCGACTGCTTCTGCGGCGCGGCATAGCGCGCCAGCACGGCGACGCTGAAGACGTTGACCAGCGGGATGATCGCGACCATCGCGACGGATGCGAGCGCGAGCCCGACGCTTCCAAAGAGATTGCCTGACACCGACAGCGCGACATAGGTCTGCCAGCGGATCGCGCCCTGGAAGATCGAGGTGAAGGCCGGACCGTCGACGCCGGCGCGGGCGAGCGGGGAGCGCAGCACAAGGCACAGCAGCGACATCGCGAGCGCCGACAGCAACAGCGCGCCGCCGACACCCGCGATCGGCACTTTTGTCAGATCCGCCTTCACCAGGGTCTGCACCAGCAGCACCGGGAACAGCACGTAATAGGTCAGCCGCTCCAGCCCGTGCCACTGCGTGTCTATTCGCATCAGCGTGCGCCTCAGGACGAAGCCGAGCACGATCAGCAGGAACACCGGCAACAGCGCCGCAATCACCACGGCCATGGTCAGCGATCCGCGCGCAGCTTCGCGAGCCGGTCCAGCGCGCCCTGCAGGATGAAGATCGCGGCGTGTTCGTCGATCACCTCGGCGCGTCGGCTACGGCTGACATCCATCCCGATCAGCTCGCGCTCGACCGCCGCAGTCGAGAGCCGCTCGTCCCACAACGCAATGGCAAGCGGAGTAAGCCCTGCGAGGTTGCGGGCAAAGGCCCGGGTCGATTGCGCGCGCGGGCCTTCGCTGCCGTCCATGTTGATCGGCAAACCCAGTACGAAACCAACCGCGTTGCGCTCGGCTGCGATCGTGAGCAGCCGCGCCGCGTCCGCCTTGAAGGCCTTGCGCTTGACGGTCTCGACACCGGTCGCGAGCCGCCGGTCCGGATCGGAGACGGCAACGCCGATGGTCTTGGTGCCGAGGTCGAGGCCGATCAGCGCGCCGCGCTCGGGCCAGTGCGGTGCTGTATCGATCAGAGGAAGGATAGGGGCGGGCATGGCCTGCGCATAGCATGCGCCCGCGCGGTGAGGCAAAGCCCGATCACGGCGTGGTGTCCATGCGAAAACGCCACGCCTGAGGTCGTCATGCGGCGATCACGCGATCGTCGCCGGCAAGGCAGGCGACCAGTCCCTGCAGTGCGCTGTATTGATGCGTGGTGCGGCGATGGATGAACAGCGTGTCGACGCCGGCGTGCCGCGGGTCGAGCTTGTGGATACTGACCTCGCGACGGACGTGATCGCGTTCGACGACGGCGCGCGGCAGCAGGGTCACGCCCATGTCGGCGGCGACACAGCCGACCATGCCGTCAAGCGTGCCGAGTTCGAAGCGCGCGGCCGACGGCCAGCCGAACTCGGTGAAGACCTGTTCGAGGCGTTGCCGGTAGGTGCAGCCGGTGCGGAACACGAGCGCCGTCGGCCCGGATTCCGCTGTGCCGGCACGCAATGCGGCCAGCGACTTCCAGCGCGGCGCGGTGACGAGAACCAGTTCCTCCCTAAAGGCGGCCGTCGAGGTGAGCTCGGCGTGCTCGATCGGGCCGGCGACAAAGGCGCCGTCGAGCGTGCCGTCGAGCACGGCCGCCACGAGATCGGCGGTCGGTCCGGTGCGCAGCGTCAGGCGCACGGCCGGATAGCGGCGATGAAATTCAGCGAGCAGCGTCGGCAGCCGCACCGCGGCGGTCGTCTCCATCGAGCCGATCGACAGCGGACCCTTGGGCTCGCCATCGTCGCGCGCGGCAAGCACCGCTTCGCGCGTCAGCGCCGCCATGCGTTGGGCGTAAGGCAACAGTCTGCGGCCGGCGCCGGTCAGCGTCATGCCGCGGCTGTGCCGTTCGAACAGCGCGGTGCCGATCTCGGCCTCCAGCGCCTTGATGCGCTGGGTGACGTTGGACTGCACCGTGTTGAGCTCCTCGGCGGCGCGCGTGATGCCGCCGAGCCGCGCGACGGCAGAAAAGGTGAGCAGATCGGTCAGTTCCACTGGCGGTGCTCCGTTTCATTCTGGAGATGGCAGCGTTCTCTCGTATTCATTTTTCAAGAATGTTAGGCCCGCTTAGGCTCCCTGTCCAGAACAGGGAGCAAGCGCATGCCGATCAGCACCGAACTGACCGCGCGACTGGGCATCCAACATCCGGTCCTGCTGGCGCCGATGGACACGATCTCCGGAAGCAGGCTCGTCCGGGCGGTGAGTGAAGCCGGTGGCTTCGGCATCCTGGGCGGCGGTTACGGCGACCGGGACCGGCTCGCGGGCGAGACCGCGAAACTGAAAGATTTTGCCCGCCCGTTCGGCATCGGCTTCATCACCTGGAGTTTGGCGAAGCGACCTGAGCTGCTCGACATAGCGCTCGAGGCGCGGCCGCATGCCGTCATGCTGTCGTTCGGCGATCCCGCGCCGTTCGCGCCCAGCATCAAGGCGGCGGGCGTGCTGTTGATCTGCCAGATGCAGGCCGAGGACATGGCGCGGCAGGCGCTCGACTGCGGCGCCGACATCCTGATCGCGCAGGGCACGGAAGCCGGCGGGCACGGCGCGTCACGCACCACGATCGATATCGTGCCGGCGATCGTCGATCTCGCAGCGGGGCGCGTGCCGGTTGTCGCTGCCGGCGGGATTGCCGACGGGCGTGGGCTGGCGGCGATGTTGATGCTCGGCGCTTCAGGCGTGCTGATGGGAACGCGCTTCTATGCCAGCATTGAAGCCGACGGCGCCGACGAGGCGAAGCAGCGGATTTGCGCCGCAAGGAGCGGCGAGACCGTGCGTGGCGTCGTGTTCGACTGGTCGCGCAAGCTGATGTGGCCTTCGCCGTTCACCGCGCGCTCGCTTTCCAACGATCATCTGCGGCGCTGGACCGGCCGCGAGATCGAGCTGATGCAGCGCGCAGACCAGATTGCCGCCGAATATGCCGAGGCGAAGGCCGTCGGCAATTTTGATGTCGCCGCCGTCTTTGCCGGCGAGTCCGTGGGCCTGATCCATGATATTCCACCAGCGGCCGAGATCGTCGGGCGCATCGTCGCCGAGGCCGAGCAGTCCCTGCAGGGCCGGCGCAACTCTCTTCCTTCTCCCACAAGGGGAGAGGGTACTTACCCATCAGCCGAGCAATGAGACACACCATGTGGCCAGATCATCGTATCATCGACCTCTTCAAGACCGAATTCCCGATCGTGCTGGCGCCGATGGCGGGCGTCATGGACGCCGAGCTGGTGATCGCCGTGGCGCAGGGCGGCGGGCTTGGCTCGCTGCCGTCAGCGATGCTGTCGGCGGAAAAAGCGCGCGAGCAGGTCAACATTATCCGCCAGCGCGTCAAGGCGCCGGTCAACATGAACTTCTTCTGCCACAAGGCGGTCGATGCCGAACCCGCGCGCGAGGCCACATGGCGACAGCGGCTCGCGCCCTACTATCGCGACTATGGCCTTGATCCGAACGCGCCGGTCAACGCGGCCAACCGCGCGCCGTTCGACGCCGCGTTCTGCGCGGTGGTCGAGGAGCTGAAGCCCGAGGTCGTGAGCTTTCATTTCGCCCTGCCGGAGTCGAAGCTGTTGCAGCGTGTGAAGGCGACGGGCGCGATCGTGATGTCGTCGGCCACGACCGTGAAGGAGGCCATCTGGCTGGAAGAGAACGGCGCCGATGTGATCATCGCGCAAGGCGCGGATGCGGGCGGCCATCGCGGCATGTTCCTGACCGACAACATCGCCGAACAGCCCGGCACGTTTGCGTTGGTGCCCCAGGTGGTCGATGCGGTGAAAGTGCCGGTGATCGCGGCCGGCGGCATCGCCGACGGACGCGGCATCGCGGCGGCGTTCGCGCTCGGTGCGTCCGGCGTGCAGATCGGTACCGCCTATCTGCGCTGCCCGGAGTCAAAGCTAATTCCGGCCGCGCGGGTTGCGCTGGCGCAGGCGAGTGACGAATCGACCGTCATCACCAACGTGATGACCGGACGGCCGGCGCGCGGCGTCGCCAACCGCGTGATGCGCGAGGTCGGCCCGATCTCATCCGATGCGCCGGCGTTCCCGCATGCAGCGACGGCGCTCGGGCCGCTGAAGGCGGCTGCCGAAAAGCAGGGCAAGGTGGATTTCACCAATCTGTGGGCCGGGCAGGCGGTACGGATGGGCAAGGAAATGCCGGCCGCCGAGCTGACCAGGGCGCTGGCGGGCGCTGCGCTGGCGCGAATGGGCGCGCTATCTCAGGCCTGATGCGCGGACTCGTCGCGGCGGATCTCGAGGTGCTCCGCGGCGAGTGCGCGATAATGCGCGGCCATTTCCTTGTAATGTTGCCGGGAGATCGGGTCGGTCGCGCTTTCGGCGCGACGCTCGAACATCTCGGCCTTTTCCTGCAGAACCTTTGCCTGGGACATGGCTGTCCTCGCCTCACTCAGACGAGACAAGCGACGTAGAGGATCGCGATACCCAGCACCGTGCCGATCGACCAAAGCGCCGGGTCCCAGCCTTCCGGCCGGGGCGTGTTTCCGAGCATGGACATGACGCGCTCCACATTCTTCCGTTTGGGAGAAGTAGGCGCCGTGAGTGTTTCGGGACGACTTCGTCGGGGGCACAAAGTGGTTTCGTCGTGGGGTGTTGCTGCCTGAATGCGCCTGATTTGGCAGGACGTTCGGCGCGGTCGCCGGGTAGTGGCTATCGCCCAAGCGGTCCGCCGCCGCGGTTGCGGTGCAAAACCGGGCTCTGCTATACGGCGGGCTGACCTTTCAGCCCCGAGGCCATATATAATGTCCGTTGACGCCACAACCGTCCGCCGCATCGCGCATCTGGCGCGGATCGCGGTCAGCGACGCCGAAGTTCCCCATCTCCAGGGCGAGCTGAACGCGATCCTGGCCTTTGTCGAGCAGCTGTCGGAAGTGAACGTCGACGGCGTCGAGCCGATGACCTCGGTGACGCCGATGGAGATGAAGAAGCGTGCCGACGTGGTCAATGACGGCGACATCGCCGATGCCATCGTCAGGAACGCGCCCGACACGATGAACCACTTCTTCCTAGTGCCGAAGGTGGTCGAGTAGCTCTCTAATTCGGGAACGACAGTCCGATGTGTCTGCTCTGCGACGACGAGAAGGCCTACAAGGCCTATATGGACTTCCTCGATGCGATGGAGCGGAAGGGGAAGGTCGCCGATCCAAATGAGGCGATGGACGCCGTGCTCGATCATCTCGAGGCGCTCGATGCGGCGCGCGCCAGGGAAAATGCCAACGCCCGGCAAGACGATCCCGCCAACGACAAGACCCTGTCTCCGTTCTTTTGCAGCCCGATCAATAAATGACCGATTTGACATCGCTGACGATCGCCGAGGCCCGCCAGGGCCTCGCGAACAAGTCTTTCACCGCGCGCGAACTCACCGACGCCCATCTGGCGGCGATGGAATCGGCGCGCGTGCTCAATGCCTATGTGCTGGAAACGCCGGATCGCGCGCGCGAGATGGCGAAAGCCGCCGACGACAAGATCGCCAAGGGTGAGGGCGGTCCGCTCGCCGGCATTCCGCTCGGCATCAAGGATCTGTTCGCGACCCGCGATATCAGAACCACCGCGTGCTCGAAGATCCTCGGCAATTTCCTGCCGCCCTACGAGTCGACCGTGACCTCGCAACTCTGGCGCGACGGCGCGGTGCTGCTCGGCAAGCTCAACAACGACGAATTCGCAATGGGCTCGTCGAACGAGACGTCCTGCTTCGGCCCGGTGACCAATCCGTGGCGGCGCGACGGCTCCAACACCACGCTGGTGCCGGGCGGCTCGTCCGGCGGTTCGGCGTCGGCGGTGGCGGCATTGCTGTGCATGGGTGCGACCGCGACCGACACCGGTGGCTCGATCCGGCAGCCGGCGGCATTCACCGCAACCGTCGGCATCAAGCCGACCTATGGTCGCTGCTCGCGCTGGGGCATCGTGGCGTTCGCGTCCTCGCTCGACCAGGCCGGCCCGATCGCGCGCAGCGTCCGTGACTCCGCGATCCTGATGCGCTCGATGGCGGGCCACGATCCCAAGGACACCACGTCGGTCGATGTCGCCGTGCCGGATTACGAGGCCGCGATCGGCAAGTCCGTGAAGGGCATGAGGATCGGCATCCCGAAGGAGTATCGCCTCGACGGCATGCCGGACGAGATCGAGAAGCTCTGGAGCGAAGGCGCCAAATGGCTGAAGGCGGCCGGCGCTGAACTCGTCGAGGTGTCGCTGCCGCACACCAAATACGCGCTGCCGGCCTATTACATCGTGGCACCAGCCGAAGCTTCGTCGAACCTCGCGCGCTATGACGGCGTGCGCTACGGGCTGCGCGTTCCTGGCCGCGGCATCACCGAGATGTACGAGGGCACCCGCGCCGAAGGTTTTGGCGCGGAGGTGCGCCGCCGCGTGCTGATCGGCACCTATGTGCTGTCGGCCGGCTATTACGATGCCTATTATCTGCGCGCACAAAAAGTGCGCACGTTGATCAAGAAGGATTTCGAGGACTGCTTCGCCAAGGGCGTGAACGCGATCCTCACGCCGGCGACGCCGTCGGCGGCGTTCGGGATCGGCGAGAAAGCCGGCGCCGATCCGGTCGAGATGTATCTCAACGACATCTTCACCGTGACCGTGAACATGGCCGGTCTGCCGGGCATCGCCGTTCCTGCCGGCAAGGACGCGCAAGGGTTGCCGCTCGGCCTGCAGTTGATCGGCCGTCCGTTCGACGAGGAGACGCTGTTCTCGCTCGGCGAGGTGATCGAGCAGGTCGCGGGCCGCTTCACGCCAGCGAAATGGTGGTGAGCGATGGCGGATTTCTGGGCCAGTCTCGCTGACGCTGCGCCGGACAAGACGCTGTCGCCGCCGCTCGCCGCGCTGTGGTGGGCCGCCAAGGGTGATTGGGATCGGGCGCACAAGATCGTGCAAGACGAGAGCGATGCCAATTCGGCCTGGGTGCACGCCTATCTGCATCGGGTCGAGGGCGATCTCGGCAATGCCGGCTACTGGTATCGTCGCGCCAGCCAGCCGGTCGCAAAGGACACGCTCGAGGCGGAGTGGGAGCGGATCGTCTCCGCGCTGTTGGCCGAGCGCAATTGATGGTGCCGAGGCACCGCGATCGTTAACCCTGTTTTGCCCGCCATGCGGGCGTCCAGAAGCAGCGTCTTTGTGCCGGACGCGCCGGAACGTGCTCTGTCATCTATAACCGCACGCCCTTCGTGTTCGGCAAGACGTCCTTCGACGCGCTGTGCAGCGACATTAATCCCTAGCTGATCGCGGGCGGGGCGGATGCCCTGCGCTCGAACACGGCGTATCAATCGTTCCGGCGCGGCCTCTGATCTCGTTTACTCGGCGAACGCCCTAACCAAGCCTGCTAAGCCCCCGCCTATGGCGGGGCGAAAACCGGCAGTTCTACAGCTGCGGGAATGAAGTCATGGAGTCTCCTTGGGGAACCGCCAAGAACCCTCAAGGAGACCATGATGGAAGCAGAGTACAATCATCTTAATCACGCGACTTGGGAGTGCAAGTACCACGTCGTGTTTACGCCGAAGTACCGCAAGAAGCTGCTGTTCGGGAAGATCAAGCGACATCTGGGCCAGGTATTTCACGATCTGGCACGACGGAAGGAGTGCCGGATCGAGGAAGGTCACCTGATGCCGGATCATGTCCACATGCTGATATCGATACCTCCGAAATATTCGGTGGCGCAGATCATCGGGTATATGAAGGGGAAGAGTTCGATCTGGATCGCGCAGAACGTCGAACGGAAGATGCGAAATTTCCTGGGCCACAAATTCTGGGCACGCGGATATTTTGTCACGACCGTCGGCCGCGATGAGGAAATGATCCGGGCCTACATCAAGAATCAGGAAATGGCCGACCAGCAACTGGATCAGTTTGAGCTAAAGATTTCAGCTGCCCCAAAATCCAAGCAATCGTCCTAACATCCCTTAAAACCGCCTTTGGCGGTTCCCAATCAAACCTCCAGCTTTGCTGGAGGTTATTGGCTCCTCATCCTGAGGAGCCCGCAAGGCGGGCGTCTCGAAGGATGTAGGCTACAGATGGGCCTCATGGTTCGAGACGCGCGTTCCGCGCTCCTCACCATGAGGGACAAATGCCCCCGCGCGGGCTGTAAGGCGGCTTGACTGCCGCGGTCGGTTGCGCGAAGCCCAATTCATCCCAGATATCACTTTATCCGGAAAACGAGATCCATGACCGCATCTGCCGCACCCCATAAACTGATCAAAGGCGCGACCGGCGACTGGGAGGTCGTGATCGGCATGGAGATCCATGCCCAGGTCACCTCGAACTCAAAGCTGTTCTCGGGCGCATCGACCGCGTTCGGCGGAGATCCCAATTCCCACGTCTCGCTGGTCGATGCCGCGATGCCGGGTATGCTGCCTGTCATCAACGAGGAGTGCGTCCGCCAGGCGGTGCGCACCGGTCTCGGGCTGAATGCGAAGATCAACCTGCGCTCGGTGTTCGACCGCAAGAACTATTTCTATCCGGACTCGCCGCAGGGCTACCAGATCAGCCAGTACAAGTCGCCGATCGTGGGCGAGGGCGAGGTGCTGCTTGAGCTCGACGGCGGCCGCAGCGTCACCGTCGGGATCGAGCGGCTGCATCTGGAGCAGGATGCCGGCAAGTCGCTGCACGATCAGTCGCCGACGATGTCCTATGTCGACCTCAACCGCTGCGGCGTCGCGCTGATGGAGATCGTCTCCAAGCCCGACATCCGCGATGCCGAGCAGGCCAAGGCCTATGTGACCAAGCTGCGCTCGATCCTGCGCTACCTCGGCACCTGCGACGGCGACATGGAGAAGGGCAATCTGCGCGCCGACGTCAACGTGTCGGTGCGCCGCTTTGGCGAGACCGCATTCGGCACCCGCTGTGAAATCAAGAACATGAATTCGGTCAACTTCATCGGCCAGGCGATCGAGTACGAGGCGCGGCGCCAGATCGAGATCATCGAGGACGGCGGCAGCATCGACCAGGAGACCCGCCTGTTCGATCCCAACAAGGGCGAGACGCGCTCGATGCGCTCCAAGGAGGAGGCGCACGATTACCGTTACTTCCCGGATCCGGATCTGCTGCCGCTCGAGTTCACCCAGGCCTTCGTCGACGATCTCAAGGCGCATCTGCCGGAGCTGCCGGACCAGAAGAAGATCCGGTTTATTGCGGGCTTCGGTCTGTCGCCCTATGATGCGAGCGTGCTGGTCGCCGAGCGCGAGAGCGCCGACTTCTACGAGACGGTGCTGTCCGGCCTCGCCGACAAGACACGCGACGGCAAGCTCGCCGCCAACTGGGTGATCAACGAGCTGTTCGGCCGACTGAACAAGGAGAGCCGCGACATTGCATCGTCGCCGGTGTCGGCTGCGCAGCTTGGCGCGATCGTCGATTTGATCGGTGAGGGGACGATTTCCGGCAAGATCGCCAAGGACTTGTTCGAGATCGTCTGGCAGGAAGGCGGCGATCCGCGGGAGCTTGTCGAGACGCGCGGCATGAAGCAGGTCACCGACCTCGGCGCGATCGAGAAGGTGGTCGACGACATCATCGCGGCCAATCCGGACAAGGTCGCGCAAGCCAAGGCGAAGCCGCAAATGGTCGGCTGGTTCGTCGGTCAGGTGATGAAGTCGTCCGGCGGCAAGGCGAACCCGCAGGCGGTGAACGACCTGCTCAAGTCCAAGCTCGGCATCTGAGCCAACGACGCGACGATGTCGTCTCCGGAGCATGATCCTTCCCGAAAGCGGTCTCGCGCTTCCGGATCATGCTCTCGCAACGTCTCTTTTCGGCGTCGTCGCGGGCGCGTGATTGCACTGTGATTGCGCCTCACACCCTCCATTCGTCGTCGCGATGACGGCTGTCCTCCCGAATCGTCCGAGCCGCGATTCGTCCTCGGACCGGGCCTTCACGACCTCAAACGAGGCGAAAAGCGTCTTTCCCAAGAAAATTTTTTCGTTGCCAAAGTTTGCGACTCGGAGGCCGCGACGCGCCGCATTTCGACATCGCCGGCGACTCAAAGCGACGACGATCACGCTTCGATCATGTGAATGCGAATTCAAGAAGTGCCTGCAAAACGGGCGTTTCCTGCGATATTGACAAATGCCGACGTCGACGGCTGCTGCACTTCTTGCATCGTCGCGCTTGCGCATCATCGATTTGACCGATGACGCGCGCTGCGCGTACGCCCATCGCTGCGTCAACACTTCCTTAAGCGGGACACTGTTTTTTTTGGCCTGTTGGTGTATTCGGAAAGAAGTGCATTTCGATTCCCGAGTGCACGCAGCGAAGTAAGAGCCATCTCACATACTGGAGGGCAACATGGCTAAGAAGGCTAAGAAGGCTAAGAAGGCGAAGAGCGCAGTGAAGAAGACTGCGAAGAAGACCCGCAAGGTCGCCAAGAAGAAGAAGTAAGCCTTTCGCCTCGAGAGGATTGCCGGCAGCTTGATGCCGGCACGTCACGAGAGCCACCGGGCGGACTGCTGAGAGGCAAATCCCACGCGAGGCTCTGGTTGACGAAAGAGGGTGTCGGCGAGACATCAGGTCAAACGGCTGGATCGTATTTCGGGAAGCTTCGCTTTCCAAAACCGGTCCGGCAGAAGAAACGAGAGATTTCTTCGTTCGGTGCGGAACCCTTCTGGTTCCGCAATTTCACCGGCGGGAATGCCCAGGTGAAATCTGGCCCTGACGTGTTCGCCGACCCCCTCGTTCCGGCGGCCCGCGCAGTCCGCGCCTTGGCGGCCTATTTCCCCAAAGTCCAGCTCTGATCGTCATCGGCCCGCGGCGCCTCGCGTTTTCTGAGTGCGCGCGCCAGCTGCATCCATGACGATGAACTGTCGGCCGTTCCTGGGCGGCCTCTCATCAAACTCCAAACCGATCACGCGCGGCCATGGCCGCGGCATGCAGTGGCGTGCTGCCATTGTCCGCAATGGTTATCGTTGTCCGAAAAGCCAGGGTAAACCAGCGTTCACGAATGCGCAGAAGTGCCTGTGGCACAGGCACTTCTGCGCTTTCCCAGATCGCGGCGCGCGCCCCGAATTTACATCCCGTTCATCGCGATACTTAAACCGCTCTTCAAACTTGATGGGCCATGATCACCCCAACAAGCCGGCAAACGGCGAGCGCATGATCCGCGGGATCAGCGCGGAGACAGACGGGCGTTTTGACAGTGGACGGGGGCCGCGCTCGGGGGAGGGCGGTCAACAATAATAAGGGGAGTTGCGACAATGTTTCAGGGGGTCATCGATCAGGACACGGCCGTTCCGGTCGCGGCGACTGCGATCCAGGACGTGCTGTTCGAGCGCGGACTGTATTGGGCGAGCGGCCGCTCCGGCGTGGTCAATCTCGTCGCAGCGCACAAATGGTTCAACCTGGCGGCCCTCAAGGGGCGCACCGACGCTATCGCACTGCGCCGCGAGGTCGCCGAGCAGATGTCCGACGTCGAGATCGCTACCGCCCAGCGCGAAGCCCGCGCCTGGATGACGACGAACTAACGGATTGGTCTTGATGCGGGGGCCATCGGCCCCCTCGTGATACCCTAAAGCCAATATCGGGCCGCATAGATCACGGTCATTACCGCGCCGGCCACGATCACGAATTGCCTGACGATGTGGCCCGGAAGAATCCGGATCAGGTGACCGCCGGCATATCCGCCGACCATCGCGCCGACCAGCATCGCTCCGGTCTCGGGCCAGCGCACTGCTCCCTGCATGATGAAGATGAGGGTGGCGGCGCACGCGACGCAGGCCGCAAGCAGGTTCTTCAGCGCCTTTATCGCCCTGATATCGTTCGGCTCGGTGATCGACAGCACCGCGGTCAGGATGACGCCGAGGCCGGCGCCGAAGAAGCCTCCATAGACGCACGCCAGTCCGAGGACAGCACTGCTCGAGCCTGTCGACGACAGGGCGGCCTTCTGACGCCGGACGCTCCAGGGCTGGATTTGCGGTGCGACGGCGAACAGCAAGGTCGCAAACGCGATCAGGGCCGGCACCGGCAGCGCGAATAGCCGTTCCGGAAGCAGCAGCAGGACGACGGCGCCAACCGTTCCGCCGAGCAGGGCGACGATGACGAAGACCATCGCCCGCAGGCTGGGCGGCGGCAGCTTGCCGCGATCGGCGAGCGCCGCGATCAAATGCCCCGGCGAGATCGCAACCGCGTTCGATGCGTTGGCGATGACCGGCGGCAAACCCGCAGCCAGCATCGCCGGAAAGGTGATCAGCGTCGCGCCGCCTGCCAGCGCGTTGATCAAGCCTCCCGCGACACCGGCCGTCACCAGCAGCACGCCTGTCTGCCCATCCATCCTTCACCCCCCGTCGGGTGAGGGATAGCTGGGCGCATGCAGGTCCGTCTGGAACGTCTGTGACCGCGTATCAATCGCGCCAGTAGCCGCCCGGCGTCGTGCCAAACGTTCGGCGGAAGCGCCGGGTGAGGTGGCTCTGATCCGAAAAACCTGCCTCGGCTGCCACCGCGGCGATCGGCCAGCCTTGCCTGAGCAATCGCCGGGCCAGGTTCAGCCGGGCCAGCATCCGGAACGTATGTGGTGCGATGCCGAGCTCGCGCGTCACCAGGCGGGTGAATCCTTCCCGGCTGCGTCCAAGCCTTGCGGCGATGTCGCCGATCCGCTCCACGCTATCGGTCAAGCGCTCACCGAGCATCGCCTTGTCTGTTGTCACGGAGACCCGAACGCGTTCGTGGGACAGCACCTCGTCCGCGATCTCCAGGATATGTTCGGGAGATATGTCGGCGGCGTCTTGCCAGCGCTGCGCGAAACGCGAGACCAGAACGGTCGACGGGGAGCGGCTGGCCGGAACATAGGCGTTCAGGCAAACCGTGTCCTTGTCCGACGTCGGCGTCGGAGCATGCAGCAGGCCGGCTGGAATGATCGCCGCATGGCGCGCCGGCACCGTCACCGTCGCACCGTTGATGCGAAAGGCGCGAGAGCCCGATAGGACGAGCACGATCTGGGTCTCGTCATGGAAGTGCGGTCTGAGACCAAGCGAGCCCGCACCGCGCCAGGATGCGAGCTCAACGATACCGGCGACGTCCGTGCGCCGGTAATTCCATGTCGTGGCCGGGGCCGAGCCTGTCATCGCGAACCACTGACCGGGGACCACGTCGGGTGAGCGGTCGAGCGTACCACACCACGCCGCGGAGACGTTATGCGAAGCCTCACGGCACTGCCACCGCAGCGATTGGCGAGGCGGTTCGCAGTGTCGCCATCGCGATGACGGCGGCGGCGACGTTGGCCGCTGCGCTGATCGCCACCGGGATGAAGTAGCTATGGCTGACGTCGAACGCGAAGCCCGCCGCGCTCGGCCCCAGCAGCGTCCCGATCGCGACGCTGGTGTAGAGGATGCCGATGATGCCGCCGACGTTGCGGCCGCCGAAATGGTCGGTGACGACGGCGGGCAGGATCGCGACCCAGCCGCCGTAGAACACGCCGAACAGCAGCGCGAAGATCGTGAGCGACCAGAACCCGCGTGCGATCGCCCAGATCGCCAGCGAAACGGCCATTCCGACATACATCGCGATGAGGAACGTATCGCGGCCGATCCGATCGGCGATGCTCCCTAAGAAGAAGCGGCCGGCCGTGCTGCCGACACCGATCATCCCGAGCAGCAGCACGGCGAGCGCAGGCGTCACGTGGTGGTCGACGGCAAAGGGCACCAGATGCACGAAGGGGACGAACACGCCGAACGCGCTGATCAGGCACGCCGCATAGAGGCCGGCGAAGCGGGGCGTCCGCACAGCCTCGCCGATCGAGACGCCTTGGCGGACCGGCGCGCTCGACATGGAATCGAGCGGATCGCCGTCCGGTCCGGTTCCATGCCGGCGCGGATCGTCCGCGATCAGCAGCGATGAGCCGATGCCGGTGATGGCGGCCAGGACGCCCAGAACCAGATAGGAGTCCCGCCAACCCAGACTTGCGATCAGCCAGGTCGCGAGCGGCGGCATCACCAACGTGCCCACACCAATCCCGCTGACCGCCAGTCCCGACGCGAAGCCGCGCCGCCTGACGAACCAGCGCTGCACCGCGCCGAGCGTCGGGACATAGGCGCAGCCGACGCCGGCGCCAATGCCGATGCTGTAGGCGGCATAGACCTGAACGATCGTCTGCGCCTGGCTCGCCAGCATGAGGCCGAGACCGACCAGTGCCATGCCGGGCGCGGCGAGCTTGCGTGCGCCCCAGCGGTCGGCAAGCGGCCCGGAGATCACGCCGAGACCGAAATACAGGAAGCCGGCGAAGGAGAAGACCAGCGACACCGAGCCGCGCGAGGCGCCGAAATCGCGTTGCAGCGACTCCACGAAAGACGAGAAGGTATAGGCGCTGCCGAAGCCGACGAACGTCACGACGAAGGCGGCCGCCACGACGAACCAGCCGTAGAACAGCCTTGTTCTTGGTTGCACGGCATGCATGACGGCGCTCCTCATGATTGCTGGGTTGGCGCCATGCGGCCGACAGCGTCGGCGGGCGGATAGAGCAGCATCTGGGTGCAGCGAAACAGCGCGATAGCCTTTCCTGCCGCCTCGCTGCGGATCTCCGCATCCCAGACCTGGGTCGTGCGCCCTGCATGGATGAGACGCGCCTCGCAGCTCACGATGCCTTCGCGCGCGGCGCCGATGAAATTCGTCTTCAGCTCACCGGTGGCAAAGCCTGTCGCGCCCTCTGGCAGGGAGGCGAGACAGCCGAAGCCGCATGCGGAGTCTGCCAGCGCGACGATAGTTGCGCCGTGCAGGAGGCCATGCGGTGAGAAGTGTTTCTTCGCGACGTTGAAGCGGCCGCGCACGCGGCCTCTCTCCGCCTCGACCCATTGAAACTCCAGCAGGGCAGGCAAGCTGCCTGCCTGGGACGCGTTGATGTGCTCGACCAGCGTAGTCGCGCGGTCACTCCCGCTCGGACCGTGGACGGCGAATTTGTCGGGGGCATCGGTCATTTCTGGCGCTCCATCAGCCACGCAAATGCCCATCGGGAACGGGTGATTTAGGCATTGCGTATGAGGTAGAAAATCTAAGCTTTGTCGTGGAGCTCTCTCCGCGTTGACGCGGTTTTGGCTCGCGAGTTATGCTTGTATGTAGCGAGAAGCCGAGGCTCACAAACCAGAATTGCTGGTTAAATTGGATTAGAAAATCTAACGCATGGATCAGAAGGTTCCGCCGCTGAATGCGCTCAAGGCGTTTGAAGCCGCCGCGCGCCGCCTCTCGGTGAAGCTCGCGGCCGAGGAGCTGTGCGTGACGCCGGGCGCTGTCAGCCAGATGCTCAAGACGCTGGAGGCCCATCTCGGCGTGCGCCTGTTCGAACGCGTGCCGCGCGGCATCTATCTCACCGATGCAGGGCGCGACTATCTGCCGTCGATCCGCAATGCCTTTCGCCAGATCGCCGAAGCGTCGCGCCGCGTCGCCGCGTCAAACGACGTCGGTACGCTCACGGTCAGCGTGACGCCGTTCTTTGCCTCCGCCTGGCTCGTGCCGCGTATGGCGTCGTTTCAGCGCGCGCATCCCGAGATCGATCTGCAGATCGTCACCAGCAGCGCGCTGGTGGATTTTTCGCGCAGCGGCGTCGACGTCGCGGTGCGCCACGGTCTCGGCCGCTATCCGGGGCTGCGCAGCGACCGTGTGGTGACGGTGGAGATGGTGGTGGTCGCGGCGCCCTCGCTGGTGGCGCGGCTTGGGCGGCCGACATCACCCGCCGATCTCGCGCGCTGGCCGCAGGTGCACGACGCCGATCGCAAGGGCTGGAGCCTGTGGTTTCAAACCAATGGCGTCGGGGAGGTGCGCGCGCCGCGCGGACCGTCATTCGACGACACGAGCCTGCTTCTGAAGGCCGTGACGTCAGGGCAAGGCGCGGGTCTGCTGCCGGCGGCGATGGTCGAGAACGAGATCCGCAGCGGCGAACTGATCCAGTTGATGGAAACGACGCAGATGGAAGAGTTCGCCTATTACCTGGTGTGCCCGGACAACAAGCAGGGGCTCCCGAAGATCGCAGCGTTCAGGGAATGGATATTGGGGCCAGTCGCCCAATCGGCCGCCGCGGAGCAGTAGCTATCGATGTCCACCTTTCCTGGCTGGAAGCCCATCCCTCCGGGGGAAAACAGAAACTTCGATCCATTCACCCGAGGCAGCGGTTGACGTCAATCGAGCCGGCGAACCGGTATCCGCCGAGATGTTTTGGAACTCTTTTCGTGCAGGCGCCGTTGTCGATTTCGAACGGCGCGACGGCCTCGACGTCACATTCACCAGCCCGGGAAGGGCAGATGAAAGCTCTGTTGATGGCTGTGTCGATGCTCATGCTCGGTATCGGCCCAGCGGCAGCGACAAACGAGTGCGGGCCCGGCTGCCATGCCACGATCAACGGTGCGTGCGTCGTGGACGGCTGGGGCACCGGGGCGCGCGTCTGGAATGAATGCCCTGCGGGATCCCATCCTCGCCCGCCGTGTCCGGCGGACTATGTCTGGCACGCGCAGATGCGCGCCTGTTTCCCGAGGTAGCGCGCATCCTGGAGAGGCGGATCACGTTCCGAAGGCGGCAACCTGGTTCGCAAGAATGGTGTGCAACCATTCGTTAACCATAGCGGTTGAGCAGAGGTGACATCGCACGGAGGCGGTCATGACCGGGAAGATGTTGATTCTCGCGATGTTGGTGAGCGCAATCGGGTTGGACTTCACGCTCGGATATATCCTGGGTCTGCTGGGATTTCGACCTCTGACGCTCGCGCGCCGTGGCAAGGCTGTCCGGCCGTCCCGCGCTAGGGAATTTCTTGAGCGGCTGGCGGGAGATACGACAGGACTGTTTGCCAAAGTTCCCGCGGTTCCAGGGCGCGTTCGGACTGCCGATCGATCTTCCCGAACCGGGAGCGGCGGGTTGGGCGGATTGCGTGCTCCCCGGTGAAAGGTTGCAGGAAGCTGCTTGTAGAGATCGAGAAGGGTCATTCGTGTCGAGTCGGCCGCGCCCGGTCATGTCTGGTCGAGCCCTCGCAGCCGACATGTGGAGAGCACCCCATTTTGTCACGTGTCTGGGGAGTCCGATCCCGAGCGCGCGGCACGCCTTCGGTCCTCGCTCTCCCTATTCTCGGAAAGGGCTTTTGAAGATTGCCACTGATCCGAGCTCCCGCTCGATTTCGAGCAGGCGGTTGTATTTGGCGAGTCGTTCGCTGCGTGACAGCGAGCCTGCCTTGATTTGTCCGCCGCCCATTGCGACTGCGAAATCAGCAATGAACGTGTCTTCGGTCTCGCCAGATCTGTGCGAGACGACGTATTGCCAGCCTGCCTGCCGGCACATTTCTATGGCTTTGATCGTCTCCGAAACTGTGCCGATTTGATTGAGTTTGATCAGAACGGCGTTCGTTGCCCGGCTGTCGATGCCCTTTTGAATGAAGCGAGGGTTAGTTACGTAGAGATCGTCGCCGACGATTTGAATTTGATCGCCGCAGGCTGCAGTTTGCATCCGGAAGCCGTCCCAATCGTCCTCGGCGAAGCCATCCTCGATCGAAACTATTGGGTAGCTATCCAACAGGCGATTGTAGATCGCGAGCAGCTCTTCGCGCGAGATGGCTTTGTTTTCCGTGCCATCGAGTGCGATCAGGGCCGCATCGATCGATTCTTGGCGCGTGTCGGTCATGCCTGCGAGGCGATCTCGGATGACACCATTGACGTGTCCAACCGCCTTGAACACGCCTTTTCCGCCATATCGGGATATGTCGCCGTCTCGAAGTTCAAGCGCCTCGTGCCGTCCCGTCGAGGCCCCGGGAGCTTCACGCCCATGTCGTGGCTGGCCATCCTGTTCGCGACATCGTGGACTTCGCGACCAAGATCAGGGCCGAACTCCTGGTCATTGGGGCGACCGGCCATTCGGCGCTCTATGAACGCCTGATAGGCAGCCGCGCCGATCGCATCGTGCAACTCGCGCGTTGCCCGGTGCTGGTCGTAAAGTAGAGGTGCGTGCCGCAGAGGATGAACCGAGCAGGGTTGCTCGACAAAAGCAGGATTAGAGAAATGCAACTTCAGCGAGACGCGGTCTTGTTGAGAATCTTCTTCGGAGAAGAAGACAGAGCGAACCATCTGCCCCTATACGAGGCGATCGTGCTCAAAGCGCGGGAGATGCATCTCGCTGGTGCTACAGTGCTGCGAGGACATCTTGGGTTTGGTCATTCGACACGGCTGCATACAACGAAGATACTGCGCCTTTCGGAGGATCTTCCAGTGATTGTGGAGATCGTTGACACGCAGGAACAGATTGACCGCTTCCTTCCCGTCCTTGACCAGCTGATGAGCAGCGGACTTGTGACAATCGAGAAGGTGCAGGTCCTGCAATATGGCTCCGAAATGGCGCCCCCGGCGACGAAGGCATGAGGTGCTCGCCGCAAGAACCGTCAGCCGTCAGGATCCGTCGATCGATGCCGCGCAGCGAATTGCCTCGCGAGAATTGCTTACCTGATGAGCGATGTGTTCGAAGACAATCGGACGCTCCTTTAGAACCTCAAGCCCAAGGTCTGCCATAGATCGAGTGCATGAGAGAGAGCTCGATCATGTTACGGCAGTTCCTCCATATTGCAGCACTTGGACCTTCTCAAGCGTGATGAGCCCGCTGGACATCATGTCGTCGAGCACCGGGAGGAAACGATTGATGTTATCCTCGCTATCGACGATCTCTATGACCAGAGGCAAATCTTCCGAAAGCCGCAGGATCTTGGCCGTGTGAAGACGGCTCGACTTGCCGAAGCCCATCGGGCCCCGAAGCACGGTGGCCCCGGCGAGGTGTTGCTCGCGCGCTTTCATCACGATGGATTCATGCAGGGGGCGTCCCTCGAATTGATCGTTCTCGCCAATGAATATCCGGAGCAGGAGCGCGTGTTTCGGAATTTGCATGACTAGGTCCTTTTCAACCGATTGAGACGAGCAGCGAGCGTGTGTCCGAGCCACACGGCGAGCAGCCAGCAGAGGACGGAGGCGAGGATGTTGGCGAGCGCCGTGTGCGTCAGGCCGGCATGGAACAGTCTGAATGTTTCAAGGCTGAAGGTCGAGAAGGTCGTATAGCCTCCGCAGAACCCCGTCATGACGAATTGCCGTTGCCTAACACCGGCAAACATCCGACCGTCCGGACCACTGAGTGTCGCGTAGAAGCCGATTACGAATGAGCCGGTTGCGTTAATAAAGAGCGTTGACCAAGGAAAACCGGGGCCAGTTTGAATCACCAGCGCGACCAGAAAACGGGCCACGCCGCCCAGAACGCTGCCGGCCGCCACGCAGGCATAAAGCGCTGCGGTGCCCCGCCATTGACCGGAGGATTTCGATGATTTCGATATCGTCATCGCGGGCGCCCCTCAGCCGGTCAACCGTTCGGCCAGCCGAAAGCCGGAGGTGACTGCGCCAAGGCAAAGTGCGACCGACAAAAGAATGTTGCCTGCCGCACGGGAGAATTCACCATCGCGAGCGAGTGCGAGAGTTTGCAGGCTGAAGGATGACACGGTCGTATAACAACCGAGAAAGCCCGTCACAGCGAACAGCCATGGCGCCGGCGATGCCATCAGAGATGTGTTGTTCACTGCCATGGCCCCGACGATGCCGATGACGAACGCCCCGCTGACGTTGACAGTCATCGTTCCCCACGGAAACGTTTCACCCATATGCCGGGCTACCACACCCGACACAAAGTAGCGCGAGATGCCTCCCAATATGCATCCGACCAGTAGACAAATGGATCCGCTTAGCAATTGCACGCACTCCCTTCTGCGCTCGATTTTCGACGGTAGTCAGCGCTCAAGCTCGATATCCTTCAAGATCATGTGCAGCCGTGCAATCGCCAGGCCAGCGGCCTGCCATATCGCGGCCATCACGACCATGGTGCCGAGCAACACCTCGATGCCTGTCCGATCGAGTGTTTGAACGCCGATGTTGTCGAGGAAGAACTGAAAGCCGGCGAGAAGCGCCAGCGTGAAAGCTTGCCGGAGCACCATGTGACGGTCTGCCCAGCGCTTGTGCAATTTGATGATCCGCATCGCCCCTGGATGCATTCGCGTCTCCCATCGCCGACATGCTGGAGGGTAAAATGGAGATTACCAGGGATCGGATGCACCGGGCCGAATGCAAGCACTGCCTCGATGAGGCACGGCAGAAGGCGCACAGCTACCCTCGTGAATTGCTCCCACTGCATTATTCACGAACTGCGCCGTCGTCATCCGCCTGCGAGGGAGTGATTGAGGCTGCTGGGTTGATGCGGTCATGTGTTGCCCAAATTCTTGTCCAGGCAACAAAACCCGCCACGCACGGATCCACAACGCTCCGCCGCAGCGAGGCGTTGCCGCCTCATCTCAGCAGGAGTTATCAGCCCACGTCGGGCGGGTATCGGGGAACCCCATCCCCATCTTCATTTCAAGGCTAACACGATTGACAATGGAAAGGGAAGCTCAGTCGCCACGAGAAAGATCTTAGGGATGCTGGTGAGCTCGACAAAGTTGCCGAGACCGTCGCGCATCGCGTTGTAGAGATCAGTGGTATCTGAGCCGTCGCTGATCGTCGTGCACAAGGAAGGTACCTACCGCAGCAGCCGCACCCCACAATCTGTCGACGCATGGACGGCTGCTGCAAGCCCGACCGCAAAAGGTCTATTGTCTGCGGCCGCTAACAGCAACCAATCTTTGGCAAAGCGAGATGAGCTGCCGGGCGCGCTCGGAGCGCGTCCAGCTCTTCTCGCGCCGAATGCACGTCGCCAAGAGCTCAGCCGCGATTGGATTAGCTTCCGCGCGTGGTGTCTCTCGTTGCAGCAGTGCGTCGACGTCCTCGATCGCAACCAAGGTGCGCGAGCCTTCGGCGGCGGGCAGCAACGTCGCGGTGCCAAGCACGTCAACAGCATACTGAAGGCGTCGAGCCGCAGCGTTGATTCCAATCGTCGATGATGTATTTGCGAGAGCGTCTCGCACGAGATCGGCAACCAGCGCTTTCGCTGGCTCCAATGGGCGCTCTGATCTCAGAACCGCGTAAACGTTCTCAAGCGCCACCGCCAACTGACTGGCCCTCCGCTTCATCGCGCCGAGTGGTTCGCAACGAGAAGCAAATTTCAGATTGGCCGATGATATGGACGAGATCTAAGGGAGTGGCCTTGCGAAACCAGCAAATGCCGGCCTTGCGTTGTAGATACATGGTGAATCAAGTCCCCTTGCCGCCGGCCGCCCTGGTGGCCGAGCGGTGACAGGGACCTGTGACAAATGCCTCCTTTTCGCGAGGCTCGTCCTTCAACGATTTCAAGGGGTTATGGCTGGCGGAGACGGAGGGATTCGAACCCTCGATAGGCCTTTACAAGCCTATAACGGTTTAGCAAACCGCCGCCTTCAGCCACTCGGCCACGTCTCCAGTGGCGCCGATATGCCCGAGAGGGCGCTAAGCCGCAAGCGGCAGATTCAGATTGGGGCAAGGTGATTTGATGGCAGCTCGACTTGACGTCAGGGCCGGGGGCTCGGATCAGGCGCAAACGGCCCGCCGGCTTGCCAGTCAGCCAGCCTGATCCGGCGCCCGCCAGATGCCAAAATTCGCGGAATTTCTATTCCTGACAATGGCTTACGCAAGCGATCTTGCGCCACATTCGGGCGTCTAGAGCACGTTGTTTTTGGCTGGAATCGGGATTCCCAGAGGAGGCAATTTCTGATTCAAACTCCATGCTGGAGGACGGAGGCCAGCATGGATGACGCGACCTTATTCGGAAGACATCCGCGAGCGGGCCTTGGCGCGAGCTGACGCGGGGGAGACAGTTCGTTCGATTGCAGAGGCGCTACAGATCAGTCCCTCCTGTGTGACGAAGTGGAAGAATCTGAGGCGGGATACCGGTAGCCTGTCGCCTGGCAAGATCGGCGGCCACAAGAAGCGGGTTCTATCGGATGCCAACGCCGACTGGCTGCGCAAACGCATTCGCTCGGGGCCATTCACCTTGCGCAAGCTGACACAGGAGCTGGCTGCACGCGGGATCAAGACAGACGTGCGGGCGGTGTGGACTTTTGTTCACACCGAGGGGCTCAGCTTCAAAAAAAACGCTTCTACCAGCCGAGCAGGATCGCCCCGACGTCGCCCGTAAGCGGACCCGCTGGAAAGCACATCAAGGCAGGATCGACGTAGCGCGGTTGGTTTTTATCGACGAGACGTGGATCAAAACCAATATGGCGCCGCTGCGCGGCTGGGGGCCCTGTGGGCAGCGCCTCCAAGCATCTGCGCCTTTCGGTCATTGGAAGACCATGACCTTCATCGCGGCGCTGCGTCACGATCGGATCAGCGCGCCTTGGGTGATCGATGGTCCCATCAATGGTGAGTTCTTCACGCTGTACGTCGAGAAGGTGTTGGCACCCACCCTCGCACCGGGCGAGATCGTCATCCTCGACAATCTTGGCAGCCATAAGGGCAAAGCGGCTCGCCAAGCCATCCGCGCCAGAGGCGCCCACCGCATCTTCCTCCCGCCCTATAGCCCTGACCTCAATCCGATCGAGCAGGTCTTCGCCAAACTCAAACACCTCATGCGAGCTGCAGAGCCTCGTGACGTGGAGGCAACCTGGCGAAAGGCCGGTGAACTCCTCGATCTCTTCTCCAAGGAGGAGTGCACCAACTACTTCAAAAACTCAGGTTACGTTTCCGTATAAAAACATCATGCTCTAGCGCATAGGCTGTTGAAAACCTTCGGCGTCGGCTCATTCGAGGCTGGCGCCGCGGCGCAGGTCGGCCTCGATCTGCAGCTTGGTCCCGCCGCCGAAGCGGGCGCGATAGACCTGCAGGTTCTCCATGATCCGCTGGACGTAGTTCCGCGTCTCCGAGAATGGAATCAGCTCGACCCAGTCGACCGCGTCGACCTTCGGGTCGCGCGGATCGCCATAGCGCTCGATCCACTTCCTCACGCTGCCGCGCCCGGCGTTGTAGGCGGCAAAGGTCAGGATGTAGGAGCCCCGGTAGTCCTCGAGCAGGCCGCCGAGCTCGGCCGCGCCGAGCATCGCATTGTAGACCGGATCGGTCTTCATCCGGTTGAGGTCGAAGCCGATGCCTGCGCGCTTGCACACGTAGCGGCCGGCCTCCGGCGTCACCTGCATGAGGCCATAGGCCTGTGCCGGCGACACCACGGCGGGATTGAACGCGCTTTCCTGGCGCGCGATGGCGTAGACGATGCTCGGCTCGACCTCCGGACCGACCTGCCTGAAGGAGGGGATTCCGTTGACCGGATAGGCGTAGTGGTCGAACGGCAGTCCGCGGTTAAGCGCGGCCTTGCCCAGGAGCAGCATGCCGCGCGCATCGCCGTGGCGTGCGGTCAATTCGCCGAGTCCGGCCAGCGCTTCCGGATCGCCATTGTCGCCCATGTCGCTGTAGATCGGGATCGCGAGCTCGCGCTCGCCGATGTCATAGAGCAGCGCTGCCGCGCGCACGATCTCCAGCCGCTCGGCGCCGCGGCCGCGCGGCACGCCGTTCAGTTCGATCTGGGGCAGGCCGAGTTTCGCGCGCGCGAGCTGGCCATAATAGCTCGTCGACTGCTCGGCCGCGCGCGCATAGGCGGCGCGGGCCTCCTGGCCACGGCCGGCGGCTTCCGCGGCGCGGCCCTGCCAGTAGCCGGCCCGCGCCAGCGCGGTCGGATTGCTGCTGCCGACGCCGATCCGCGCGAAGTGCTGCGCGGCGACCGCGGGATCCCTGAGGAAGCGCAGCGCGATCCAGCCCGCGGTGAATTCCTGTTCGGTCTTGTAAATGCCGCGGGCGGGCATCGCGGCGTCGCGCGCGATCAGATAGGCGGTGCGGTACTCGCCGACGTCGATCATCTTGCGCGCCAGCAGCCTGCGCTCGACCCACCATTCGTCGACGTTGTGGAGACGCGCGGGCTCCCTCGGCGCGCTCATCATCAATTGCGCGGCCTCGGCGAATTTCTCCTCGCGGCGGAGCAGCTGGATCCTGGCGAAGAGATAGCCGGTGTCGCCGGTCAATTCGCGCGGCACGGCCTCGAGCAGCGCGCGCAGGTTCGAGGCCTTGCGGTTGGCCGCGATGCGGGCCTTTGCCAGCGCCACATAGCCGGAGCCAAGACGTCTTGCCGCGCGCATGCCGGCGGCCTCGTTCTCGGTGCCGTAGAGCATGGTGTCCATGCGCGCCTTGTGGTCGCCGGCGGTCAGGAACGACCCGAACAGATCGAGCGCGGTGCTCTCGGTGTCCTCGCTCATCGGGTCGTTGCGCCAGGCCTCTCGCACCAGGCGTTCGGCGTTGGCGCGGTCACCGCGTCCGATCATCACCTTGGCCAGCGCGAGACGGCCCTTGGCCGAGATCGGCGATTCATTCTGGAACCAGGCCCAGACTGCAGAGTCGTCCCGGTGGTCGTCCCACAGCGAGGCCTCGATGCGGCGGCGAAGGAATGTCTGCGATGGCCAGCTCGGATTGGCGTCGAGGAAGCTGCGGTAGCGCTCGACCGACGCGCCATTATCCTCGCTGCGCAGGATGAGCCATTCCGCAAGCTTGCGCGCCACCGGATCGGAGATTGAGGACTCGGCGTCGGTGGCGTCGCCCGGCCTGCGTTTGCGCAGGAGCTCGACGACGGTCTTGAGCGCCTCCTTGTCCGACTGTGACGTTGACGATGTCGCGGCCACCGCCGCCGGCAACACCGGCTTGCTACGCGCCGCAGGTGCGACGTGCTGCCGGGTGGCCGGAACCAGTGCAGGTGCGATCGCGGTCGGTCGCGCCACCTCCGCCTTCGGCGTGGTTCGGGTCGCGACCGCTGTCTTGGGAGCAGCGCTGCGGGAGACCGGCCGCGGCTTGGGCAATGGAACTTTTGCGTCGGCCCACGCATCGGCAACGATCGCCGAGAAGCCGACTGCGAGCGCCAGGCTGGTCGCCAATGCGGTCGATCGCAATGTGCCTGCGCGGGCGGAACGGATCACGGAGGTCCCCTGCGGCGCCGAATCACCTGATCGCTCGGGCCATCGATCTTTATTTGATTGAATATGTGGACAAAATGCTAAAGAGCGTCGCTGGTGCGGCTGTTTGCGCCAACACCACGGCAAAATCGCGGCTGGGATAGGTACGATGCGGCCCTTTCGTCCCTACGCCAGACCCGATATGAATTGCCCTTCACGGCGTTTTCGCGCGTGCCGGGTGGCGGCGTGCGAGCGGGAAGCACGCCAGAACCAAGATCGTCGGCCCAGCCGCAGCCTGAAGCGTTGGAGGAAGTCCATGGCAGCCAAGACAAAATTCCGGGGGTCATTCACTGCCTTGGTGACGCCCTTCAAAAACGGCGGGGTGGACGAGGCGGCGTTCCGCAGCCTCGTGAACTGGCAGATCGCCGAGGGCACGCACGGCCTCGTACCGGTCGGCACCACCGGCGAGAGCCCGACGCTGAGCCACGATGAGCACAAGCGGGTGGTCGAATGGTGCATCGAGGAGGCCAGGGGCCGGGTGCCTGTGATCGCCGGCGCCGGTTCGAATTCGACCAAGGAAGCGATCGAGCTGGCTGAACATGCCGAGAAGGCAGGCGCGACCGCGGTGCTGGTCGTGACGCCGTACTACAACAAGCCGACCCAGGAAGGCCTGTACCAGCACTTCAAGGCGATCAACGACGCGATCGGCATTCCGATCATCATCTACAACATCCCGCCGCGCTCGGTGATCGACATGTCGGTCGACACCATGAAGCGGCTGTTCGAGCTGAAGAACATCGCCGGCGTCAAGGACGCGACCGCGAGCATGGTGCGGGTCTCGCAGCAGCGCGCAGCGATGGGCGAAGACTTCAACCAATTGTCCGGCGAGGATGCGACCATCCTGGGCTACATGGCGCATGGCGGCCATGGCTGCATTTCGGTGACGTCGAACGTCGCACCGCGGCTGTGCTCGGAATTCCAGACCGCCTGGCAGAAGGGCGATGCGGCAACCGCGCTGAAGATCCATGACAAGCTGATCCCATTGCACACCAATCTCTTCATCGAGAGCAATCCCGCGCCGGTCAAATACGCGATGTCGCTGCTCGGCAAGATGGATGAGAAGCTGCGCCTGCCGATGGTCCCGGTCTCAGAATCGACTCGCGCGGCGGTCCGCAGCGCCATGGTGCATGCCGGGCTGATCAACTGAGGCGTGCGGGGATAGCCGCGAATAATCCGGTGCGTAACGTCGAACAGAAGGGGATGGACATGCTGAAGGAATTTCGCGAGTTCGCCATGAAGGGCAACGTCGTCGACCTCGCCGTCGCCGTCATCATCGGCGCGGCCTTCGGCGCGATCGTCAATTCGCTGGTCGGCGACATCATCATGCCGATCATCGGCGCGATCACCGGCGGCCTCGATTTCTCGAATTATTTCACCGGGCTGTCGAAGGCGGTCACCGCTACCAACCTGGCCGACGCCAAGAAGCAGGGCGCGGTGCTGGCTTGGGGCAACTTCATCACACTGACTCTCAATTTCCTGATCATCGCCTTCGTGCTGTTCATCGTGATCCGCGTGATGAGCCAATTCAAGCGCAAGGAAGAAGTGAAACCCGCGGAGCCGCCGAAGCCGACGCCCGAGGTCGAGCTGCTGACGGAAATCCGCGACCTCCTCAAGAAGAGCTAAAGTGGCTGCCGACAAGAACGAGCGCCCGATCAAGGTCGTCGCCGAGAACCGCAAGGCCCGCTTCAACTACGCCATCGAGGACACCATCGAGGCCGGCATCTCGCTGACCGGTACCGAGGTGAAGTCGATCCGCAGCGGCAAGAGCACGATCGCGGAATCCTATGCGGATTCCAAGAACGGCGAGCTGTGGCTGATCAATGCCAACATTCCGGAATATCTGCAGGCCAACCGCTTCAACCACGAGCCGAAGCGCCCGCGCAAGCTGCTGCTGCATCGCAAGCAGATCAACAAGCTGCTCGGCGCGGTCGATCGCGAGGGCATGACCCTCATTCCGCTGAAGCTCTATTTCAACGAGCGCGGCCGTGCCAAACTGCTGCTCGCGGTCGCCAAGGGCAAGAAGCTCCACGACAAGCGCGAGACGGTCAAGAAGCGCGACTGGGGCCGCGAGAAGGGCCGCCTGATGCGGGCGCGGGGATAGGGATTACTCGTCTGTCATTGCGAGGAGCGAAGCGACGAAGCAACCCATCTGCATCCTTGCCACACTATGGATTGCTTCGCTGCGCTCGCAATGACGATCTGCGGAGATCGATGCGATGAGCCAGAACAGCCTGACCGAAGTCGACTGGAGCAAGATTCCGGCGCCGTCAGACGATGGCGGCGCGGCGCATCTGACCGGCATGACTATCCCCTCAGTCACGCTGCGCGCTACCAACGATACGTCAGTAGCGCTGTCGGCGCTCGAGGGCCGCACGGTGGTGTTCGCCTATCCGCGCACCGGCGAGCCCGGCAAGATCGGGCTGGTCGACGATTGGGACATGATCCCCGGCGCCCGCGGCTGTACGCCGCAGGCCTGCTCCTTCCGCGACCTGTTCGCCGAGCTGAAGGCGGCCGGCGCCGCCCATGTGTTCGGTCTGTCGACGCAGAGCAACGAGTACCAGACCGAGATGGCCTCGCGGCTGCATCTGCCGTTCCCGGTGCTGTCGGACGAGGGGTTGGAACTGACGCACGCGCTGAAGTTGCCGACGATGTCGGTTGCGGGACTGACGCTGATCAAGCGCCTCGCGCTGATCATCGACGACGCGCGCATCACGCACGTGTTCTATCCGGTATTTCCACCCGACCGGAGCGCCGGCGATGTGCTGGACTGGTTGAAGGACAATCCACAGACGGTCTGAAGCGTTGTGCAAGATCGCTACGCGTGCAGGCGAGGCGTCGAGACGACATCCGCAGCTTCGATACTGCGGCTGTCAGAATCGAAATCAGCTAGCCGAGTTCCTTCCGCACATTCGCGAAGACCTTGCGGAACATATCGGCCGTCAGCACGCCGGTGTTCGTGTTGTACCGCGAGCAATGGTAGCTGTCGTACAGCTTGAATTGCCCGGTCATATGCACGGCACCGTGCGCAAAGGGCGCCGCAGCCAAGCGAAGCCCCAGCGCCTTTAGCGTCGATTCGTGGGCGATGCGCCCGAGCAGCACGATCGCGCGCAGCTTCGGCATCGCCGCGATGGTCGCGCTCAGGAATTGCCGGCAGGTGTTGATCTCCGCGGGCATCGGCTTGTTCTGCGGCGGCACGCAGCGCACTGCGTTGCTGATCCGGCAATCGACGAGCTTGAGGCCGTCGTCCGGCCGTGCCTGATAGACGCCGCTGGCAAAGCCGTATTCCAGCAGCGTGGCGTAGAGCAGGTCACCGGCGTAATCGCCGGTGAAGGGGCGGCCGGTGCGGTTCGCCCCTTGAAGACCCGGTGCAAGCCCGACGACCAGCAGGCGCGCGCCGGCATCGCCGAAGGAATCCACCGGCGAGTTGAACCAGCCCGGCTCGCGTGCACGGGCCTCCGCGCGAAAGGCGGCCAGCCGTGGACAGAGCGGACAGTTGCTGTCGGGTCGGGTGGATGAGGGGACGAGACTACTCGTCGAAATCGTCATCGGCTCCCCGGGGGGCCACGGTGGTGGTGGTCGCGCGCTGCAGGAATTGCGGGGAGTGATGGCGCGGCTCGCGCGGGGCCGGACGTTCGGACGGATCGCGGCCAAGCTTCGACTGCAACTCCACCAGGTCGGTGAAGACGTCGGCCTGGCGGCGCAGTTCGTCGGCGATCATCGGCGGCTGGCTGGCGATGGTGGAGATCACGGTGACGCGAACACCGCGGCGCTGCACCGCCTCGACCAGCGAACGGAAGTCGCCATCGCCGGAGAACAGAATCATCTGGTCGATGTGTTCGGCAAGTTCCATGGCATCGACCGCGAGCTCGATGTCCATGTTGCCCTTGACCTTGCGGCGGCCGCTGGCGTCGATGAATTCCTTGGTGGCCTTGGTGACGACGGTGTAGCCGTTGTAGTCGAGCCAGTCGATCAGCGGACGGATCGATGAATACTCCTGATCCTCGATGATCGCCGTGTAGTAGAACGCGCGCAGTAGCGTGCCGCGGCCCTGGAATTCCTTCAGCAGGCGCTTGTAGTCGATGTCGAACCCCAGCGTCTTTGCGGTTGCGTAAAGATTCGCTCCGTCGATGAAGAGCGCGATCTTGTTGGAAACAGGTGACGACATCAAAGTGTTCTCGCGTGGTTGTTAGTGTTCTTAGCGCACCGGCGATCGACCGCGCGCAATTTCCTGCGTTGCTGCCTAAAGTTCGGTGAATCTTTCCCCACGACAGTCACCACCGGAATTATGGTGAGGCGAGGGCAAAATGCCTAGACTTTTGACATTGCAATGAAGAGATTTAATTGTCTGGGACAGCAACCAGGCTATGTCATCAGACGCTCCGGCCATTCTGGCCCGGCCAACGGGGTATCAGAGCCTGTTCCGAAGGCAAGTGACAAATTTGCCTTGCGAAACGGTGGCCGGGCCTATAACTAACCCTCATAATCAGCATATTCGGTTCCTTTTACCACGGAGCGCCTTGAGATGGCTCGCGTCACCGTTGAAGACTGCATTGATAAGGTCGACAACCGCTTCGACCTCGTCCTGTTGGCGGCGCATCGCGCCCGGATGATCTCGTCGGGTTCACAACTCACGGTTGATCGCGACAACGACAAGAATCCTGTCGTGTCGCTGCGGGAGATTGCCGATTCTACGATCTCGCCGGAAGACCTCCGCGAGGAACTGGTGCACTCCCTGCAGAAGTTCGTCGAGGTCGACGAGCCTGAGCCCGACACTGTTCCGCTGATCGGTTCCGCCGGCGCCAGCGTCGATGCCGACGACACCGAGGTTGCCGTCGAACGGATGACCGAAGAGGAGCTGCTGAAGGGCCTCGAAGGTCTGGCGCCCCCGGAAGAGCAGCCCGAGGAAGACGAGTAGGCCCGGGCTTCCAGCCCCAGTTTCGGACGGATTGCCAAAGGCCCGGACATTGCTCCGGGCCTTTGCTTTTGTTGACAATTTTGCTGTTACGGTGCGTCCTATGGGGGCGCGGGAAATTGAACGTTCTGGCCCCATGCGGGGTGCAGCTTCATTCGAAGGCGCACTAGATTGGATAGAGAGGGCCCTCTGGCCCGCGCGAAAGGCAGTGCGTCCATGGTTTATCGGCGCCGGAGTTCCAGCCAGATGCAGGCTGCGACCGAGACAGTCGCGGTGGCGCCGGCGTCGTCCACGGCGGAGAAGCCGGCCAGACCGAGGGCGCGGATGATGCGGCAATATGACCTCGTCGAGCGCGTCCGCTCCTACAACCCCGACACCAACGAAGACCTGCTGAACCGCGCCTATGTCTACGCCATGAAGGCGCATGGCGCCCAGACGCGCGCCTCCGGCGACCCCTATTTCTCGCATCCGCTCGAGGTCGCCGCGATCCTGACCAACCTCAAGCTCGATGATGCCACGATCGTTGCCGCGCTGCTGCACGACACAATCGAGGATACCGAGGCGACACGGGCCGAGATCGATCATGTGTTCGGTCATGAAATCGGCGCGCTGGTCGAGGGCCTGACCAAGCTGAAGCGGCTGGAGCTGGTGTCGCGCGAGGCCAAGCAGGCCGAGAACCTGCGCAAGCTGCTGCTTGCGATCGCCGACGACGTTCGCGTGCTCCTGGTCAAGCTTGCCGACCGCCTGCACAACATGCGTACGCTGGAGTTTGTGCCGCCGGCGTCGCGCCGCCGCATCGCCGAGGAAACGCTCGATATCTATGCGCCGCTCGCGGGCCGCATGGGCATGCAGGAAATGCGCGGGGAGCTGGAGGACCTCTCGTTCTTCGTGCTCGATCCCGAGGCCTATGCGGTGGTCAAGCAGCGGCTCGATGCTCTGGCCGACCGCAACCGCAACCTGATCGGCGAGATCGAAACCCAGCTTTCCAAGAACCTGCAGAAGAACGGCATCACCGCGCGGGTCTTCGGCCGCCGCAAGCAGCCGTTTTCGATCTGGACCAAGATGGAGCGCAAGTCGATCGGCTTCGAGCAGCTGTCCGACATCTACGGCTTCCGCGTCATCCTCGACGATATCGGTGCCTGCTACCGTGCGCTCGGCATCGTCCACACGACCTGGCCGGTCGTGCCGGGCCGCTTCAAAGATTACATCTCGACGCCGAAGCAGAACGATTACCGTTCGATCCACACCACCGTGATCGGGCCGGGTAAGCAGCGCGTCGAGCTGCAGATCCGCACCGAGGAGATGAACCAGATCGCCGAGTTCGGTATCGCGGCGCACGCCTTCTACAAGGAAGGGGCGGGCTCGCCGAACGAGCGGCTGAAGCACGAGTCCAATGCCTTCGCCTGGCTGCGCCACACCATCGGCATCCTCTCGGATAGCGCCAACCCGGAAGAGTTCCTGGAGCACACCAAGCTGGAACTGTTCCATGACCAGGTGTTCTGCTTCACGCCGAAGGGCAAGCTGATCGCGCTGCCGCGCCAGGCCACGGTGGTCGACTTCGCCTATGCGGTGCACACCGACGTCGGCAACAGCGCGGTCGGGTGCAAGATCAACGGCAAGTTCGCGCCATTGTCCTCCGAGCTGCAGAACGGCGACGAGGTCGAGGTTCTCACCTCGAAGGCGCAGTCGGCCCCGCCGTCGGCCTGGGAGGCGCTGGCCGTCACCGGCAAGGCGCGCGCCGCGATCCGGCGCGCCACCCGCAACGCGGTGCGCGACCAGTATGCCGGCCTGGGCCGCCGTATCGTCGACCGCCTGTTTGCCCGCGCCAAGATCGAATATGCCGACGACAAGCTGAAGGGCGCGCTGCCGCGGCTGGCGCGCACCTCGATCGAGGACGTCATGGCGTCGGTCGGGCGCGGCGAGATCAAGGCCTCCGACGTCGCGCGCGCGATGTATCCCGACTACAAGGAAGAGCGACTGGTGCGCTATGGCACCTCGAAGGGGCTCGCCGCCAAGCTGAAGACGCAGACCACGCCGCATCCGGCGCGCGCCGCCACGGTGATCCCGGTGCGCGGCATCAATTCCGACCTGCCGGTGAAGTTCGCGCCGAATGGCGGCGCGGTGCCGGGCGATCGCATCGTCGGCATCGTCACGCCGGGTGAGGGGATCACGATCTATCCGATCCAGTCGCCGGCGCTGAAGGACTTTGAGGAGCAGCCGGAGCGTTGGCTCGACGTGCGCTGGGACGTTGACGAGACCATGCCGCAGCGCTTCCCGGCGCGAATCCTGGTCCACAACGTCAACGAGCCCGGCAGTCTTGCCCAGATCGCAACCGTGATCGCCGAGCACGACGGCAATATCGACAACATCCATATGTCACGCCGGTCCCCCGATTTCACGGAGCTGACCATCGATCTCGAGGTCTATGACCTCAAGCATCTCAGCGCTATCATCGCCCAGTTGCGCGCCAAGGCCGTCGTCGCTCGGGTCGAGCGCGTCAATGGGTAGGCTTGCACACGTCATCGATCCTCATGGTGAGGAGGCGCGTTTAGCGCCGTCTCGAACCATGCGGCCAGAGGCGGGCCCGCATCCTTCGAGACGCGGCGAAGGCGCCGCTCCTCAGGATGAGGGATAACTCAACCGGTTTGTCAGAGGGTCATTTTGATGTCTGCTCCTCCGCTGCGCCTCGGCGTCAATGTTGATCACGTTGCGACCCTGCGCAATGCGCGGGGCGGCGCGCGGCCCGATCCGGTGCGTTTGGCGCTTGCGGCGATCGCGGCCGGGGCCGACGGCATCACCGCGCATCTGCGCGAGGATCGCCGGCATATCCGCGACGAGGACATGGCCCGGCTGAAGGCCGAAATATCCAAGCCGTTGAACTTCGAGATGGCCGCGACCGACGACATGCTGCGGATTTCGCTCACCACCAAGCCGCACGCCGTCTGCCTTGTGCCGGAGCGGCGCCAGGAGCTTACCACCGAAGGCGGTCTCGACGTGGTCGGCCAGCGCAATGCGCTCGCGCCCTTCATTGCGCGACTCAGCGATGCCGGCATCCGGGTCTCGCTGTTCATCGCCGCCGATCCGAGGCAGATCGAAATGGCCGCGAAATTGAAGGCGCCGGTGATCGAGATCCACACCGGCGGCTGGTGCGACGCCGTGCTCGACGGCCACAAGGACAAGGCCGAGGCCGAATGGAAGCGGATCGTCGAGGGGGCCAGGCTCGCGAATGCCGCGGGGCTCGAGGTCCATGCCGGCCATGGCCTCGACTATGAGACCACCGAGACGATCTCGGCGCTGCCCGAGATTCGCGAGCTCAACATCGGCTATTTCATGATGGGCGAGGCGCTGTTTGTCGGCATTGCGGAGACCGTCCGCGCGATGCGCGCGGCGATGGATCGCGGACGCGCCAAGGCGAAGGGCGCTGTCAGCGCATGATCATCGGCATCGGCTCCGACCTGATCGACATCACCCGAGTCGCCAAGGTGATCGAGCGGCACGGCGAGCGCTTCCTCGAACGCATCTTCACCGACGCGGAAAGGGCCAAGGCGATGCGCCGTACCAAGAGCGAGAAGATGGTGGTCGCGACCTACGCCAAGCGCTTCGCCGCCAAGGAGGCGTGTTCCAAGGCGCTCGGGACCGGCATCCGGCGCGGAGTGTGGTGGAAGGACATGGGCGTGGTGAACCTGCCAGGAGGGCGGCCGACCATGCAACTGACGGGCGGGGCGCTGGCGCGGCTGCAGGAGCTGACGCCCGATGGCCTAGAGGCCAGGATCGATCTCTCGATCACCGATGATTGGCCGCTCGCTCAGGCCTTCGTCATAATTTCGGCTGTTGCCCCCGCCAAATAAGCGGGGCAGCCCGCGGGGGCACCAGAAACCTTCAGAAAACTAAAAAATCATTGATATTTCAATGGATTGTGAAGTTTTTGCGCGGCGATTGATTGCGTGCGTGCGAACAACCGTCTAAAACGCCGCAGGGTTAGCATCGAGCGAGACGCGGATTCGGGTTTACGCCGGAATTTGCCCTCAAGATCAGAATCAAGGCCATTTTCCTCACGCGAGGATCGCACGCTTCGCGGGAAGAGAACGTTCTGCCACCGCGTGGGCACCAAAGCTCGCGGGAATTGGGAAAGCAATGAGCGCGACCACCGGGACCAAATCTGAAAGCGGCTTGGGCGAAACCATCCGCGTCGTCATCCACGCTCTGCTGATCGCGCTCGTCATCCGGACCTTCCTGTTCCAGCCGTTCAACATCCCCTCAGGCTCGATGAAAGCGACACTGCTGGTCGGCGACTACCTCTTCGTATCGAAATACTCCTACGGCTACAGCCACTATTCGATCCCGCTGTCGCCGCCGCTGTTTTCCGGGCGCGTTTTCGGCTCCAGCCCGAATCGCGGCGACATTGTCGTGTTCCGACTGCCCAAGGACGACACCACCGACTACATCAAGCGCGTGATCGGCCTGCCGGGCGACCGTATCCAGATGAAGGAGGGACTGCTTTACATCAATGACGTCCCGGTCAAGCGCGAGCGTCTGAGCGACTTCGTCGGTGAGGACCCCTGCGGCTCGGACGCCACCGCCCGCGTCAAGCGGTGGAAGGAGACGCTCCCGAACGGCGTCAGCTATGAGACGCTCGATTGCGTCGACAACGGGTTCTACGACAACACCAACGTCTACACCGTGCCCGAAGGTCACTTCTTCATGATGGGCGACAACCGCGACAATTCGACCGACAGCCGCGTGCTGTCGGCGGTCGGCTACGTGCCGCTCGAAAACATTGTCGGCCGGGCCCAGATGATCTTCTTCTCGATCGCTGAGGGCGAGCACGCCTGGATGTTCTGGCGCTGGCCCACCGCCGTGCGGTGGAATCGCATATTCTCTATCGTGCGATGAACGACGAGACATCAGCCATCAAGGATCAACCGCCACCCGGTGAGCCGAACCCGACGCCTGCCGCCGGCGGTGAGGCCGCGCCGAAGAAGCGGCGCAGCAAGGCCGCCAGGGCCGCGGAAGAAAAGGCCGCGATCGCGGGCACCGAGGCGCGCATCGGGTACAAGTTCGCCGATCCCGCGTTGCTGACCACCGCGTTCACCCACGTCTCCGCGCTCAAGCCCGCCACCCGCAACCGCGCCGACAGCTACCAGCGCCTCGAATTTCTCGGCGATCACGTGCTCGGGCTGATCGTCTCCGACATGCTGTTCCGCGCCTTTCCGAAGGCCGACGAGGGCGAATTGTCGAAGCGGCTCGCCGATCTCGTGCGCAAGGAAAGCTGCGCCGACGTCGCCAAATCGCTCGGCCTGCTCGACGACATCAAGCTCGGCATGGTGAAGGCGGTCGAGGGAGCGCGTTTGCGCAAATCGGTGCTCGGCGACATCTGCGAGGCCGTGATCGGCGCGATCTATCTCGACGGCGGCTACGAGGCCGCGCGTCAGTTCGTCGAGCGCAACTGGACCGAGCGGATGCACAAGCCTCGCCGCCCGCTGCGCGATCCTAAGACCGTGCTGCAGGAATGGGCCCAGGGCAAGGGATTGCCGACGCCGGTCTATCGCGAGGTCGAGCGCACCGGCCCACATCACGATCCGCAATTCCGCGTCGCCGTCGACCTGCCGGGATTGGCGTCGGCCGAGGGCCTGGGCGGCAACAAGCGCGCGGCAGAGAAGGCGGCGGCCTCGGCGATGATCGAGCGCGAGGGCGTCGGTACCAATGACTGATCAGGCCAAAGGGCAGGGGTCCGCGACGCGCTGCGGGTTCGTCGCGCTGATCGGCGCTCCCAATGTCGGCAAGTCGACGCTGGTCAACGCGCTGGTCGGCTCCAAGGTCACCATCGTCTCGCGCAAGGTGCAGACCACGCGCGCGCTGATCCGCGGCATTGTGATCGAGGGCAATGCGCAGATCATCCTGGTCGACACGCCCGGCATCTTCGCACCGCGGCGCCGGCTCGACCGCGCCATGGTGTCGACTGCCTGGAGCGGCGCCCATGACGCCGATCTCGTCTGCGTGCTGCTCGACGCCAAGTCGGGCCTCGACGAGGAGGCGAACGCAATCCTCGGCAAGCTCGAGACCGTCGGGCATCCGAAGATCCTGGTGCTGAACAAGATCGACCTCGTGCCGCGCGAAAAGCTGCTGGCGCTGGCCCAGGCGGCCAACGAGCGGATGCGCTTCGAACGGACGTTCATGATCTCCGCGCTGTCCGGCGATGGCGTTGCCGATTTGCGCCAGACGCTGGCGACGATGGTGCCGGAGGGGCCGTTCCTGTACCCCGAGGACCAGATGTCGGATGCGCCGATGCGGCACCTTGCGGCGGAGATCACGCGCGAGAAGATCTACGGCCACCTGCACCAGGAACTGCCGTACCAGTCGACCGTCGAGACCGATAGCTGGACCGACCGCAAGGACGGTTCGATCCGGATCGAGCAGACGATCTTCGTCGAGCGTGAGAGCCAGCGGAAGATCGTGCTCGGCAAGGGCGGCGCCACCATCAAGTCGATCGGCGCGGACTCGCGCAAGGAGATCGCCGAGATCATGGGCGTGCCCGTGCATCTCTTCCTGTTCGTCAAGGTGCGCGAGAACTGGGGCGACGACCCGGACCGTTACAGGGAAATGGGACTGGACTTCCCCAAGGAATAAGAACCGGCGTGTGCGATGAACGTGCCTAGAAACGTGCTGTGGTTTGAAGTGCTGCTCTATCTCTCGCTGACGCTGGATGCGTTGTCTGTGGCGTTCCAGGACCGCACGCCGAACAATGAGATGACCGATCAGATGATCATGGTGGCGACGCTGATGGCCGGCGGCATGATCCTGCTGCTGATGTATTTCGTCTGGCTTGCCGCGCAGCGCCGCAAGAACTGGCCGCGCTGGGCGCTGGCCGCGGCGCTGGTGCTGTCGGTGATCTCCCTGGTGCAGGTGATCGGCGACCGCGGCGTTGAGCTCGACAGCGGCATCGAAGTGGTGTCCTGCATCCTGACCACGGCGGGGCTCTATTTCTCCTTCACCGGCGATGCGCAGGGCTGGTTCAACGCGTGAAGCCGGCCGAGCGGGTTGGCCAACTGAGTCGGCCGCCCACGAGCGCGGGGCGAAGATGTGGCCCGCCCTTGTAACTTCCTGGCGATATCGGCGGATTGCGCTGCGCCAGTCCGCCCTGCGATGATACATTCGCAATCATGGAATGGACCGACGAAGGCATCGTGCTGGGCGTGCGGCGGCATGGCGAATCCTCTGCCATTGTCGAACTGCTGACACGCGGGCACGGCCGCCATCTCGGCCTGGTGCGCGGCGGCGCCAGCTCGCGGATGCGGCCGCTGCTGCAGCCCGGTAACAACGTCACCGCGGTGTGGCGAGCGCGGCTCGACGAGCATCTCGGCATGTATGCGATCGAGGGCACGCGGCTGCGCGCGGCGACGCTGCTCGGCTCGTCGCATGGCGTCTACGGCGTAACGCATCTGGCCGCACTGGCGCGGCTGCTGCCGGAGCGCGATCCTCATGAAGAGATCTACGAGATGCTGCAGTGGACGCTCGACGATTTCGAGGATGCGGGCATCGCCGCGGTGCATGTGATCCGGTTCGAGCTGGCGATGCTGGCCGAGCTCGGATTCGGGCTCGATCTGCAAAACTGCGCAGCCACGGGTGCGACCACCGAGCTGATCTACGTCTCGCCGAAATCCGGCGGCGCGGTGTCGCGCGCAGCCGGCGAACCGTGGCGCGACCGTCTGCTGCCATTGCCGGCCTTCCTGCGTGAGGGCGACGGCGGCGCGAATGCCTGGTCTGAGCAGGACCTGCTCGACGGCTTCCAGATCACCGGGCTGTTCCTGCTCCGCCACGTGCTGGAGCCGCGCGGGCAGGGCCATTCCGATGCCCGTGATGGGTTTATCAACGCTGTGACCAAGCGGCGGACGCGGGCGTCAGGGACGTAAGCGAGCGAGGCAACGGCCAAACGCCGGGGTCCGTCAGGCTCGTTGAGTTCGTCCAGTTCCTTTCGGCTGCATCGCTTCGACGTTCCCGCGCCCCTGTCATGCGCGCCAGGACAGGGAACCAGATCGCCCCGTGGTGCGTTTCGGCTTGGTTCCATCGATGGGGCGGCTGATGTATCTTCGGGGAATTCTGATTTCGGCGGCGCTGCTGACGTTGGCGCCGGATGCAATCGCTGGTGAGCGGCATGGCGTGATCCGCCGCGTCTCCTGCACGTTGGTTCGCTACTACGTCGCCAAATACTCGGCCGCGGCTGCCGAAAGCTGGGCGCGAGCCCACGGTGCAACCGACGCCGAGATCGACGTCGCCCGCCGTTGCCTCAACGAAGCCCCCGTCGAGACCCTGCAGGCGGTCAACCAGTTCGCGCAATAATCGCGCGAATCAGGTGCATCGGGGCGCGGCTGACGTGATTCGCGTCTTGCCCGATTCACCGGCACGGTTTAACGCCTCCTCATGGGAAAACGACAGCTACCGCCGGAAGAGCCGGCTGAAATCCACGAGGTGCCGCTGCGTGACGCGCTCGAGGAGCGCTATCTCGCCTATGCGCTCTCGACCATCATGCACCGCGCACTGCCGGACGCCCGCGACGGGCTGAAGCCGGTGCACCGGCGCATCCTCTACGGCATGCGGCTGTTGCGGCTCGATCCAGGGACCGCCTTCAAGAAATCTGCGAAGATCGTCGGCGATGTGATGGGTTCGTTCCATCCGCATGGCGACCAGGCGATCTATGACGCCATGGTGCGTCTGGCGCAGGACTTCAGCTCGCGATATCCGCTGGTCGACGGTCAGGGCAATTTCGGCAATATCGACGGCGATAACCCGGCAGCTTATCGCTACACCGAAGCGCGCATGACCGAGGTCGCGCGGCTGCTGCTGGACGGCATCGATGAGGACGGCGTCGAGTTCCGCGCCAATTACGACGGCCAGTCGAAAGAGCCGGTGGTGCTGCCGGGCGGCTTTCCGAACCTGCTTGCCAATGGCGCGCAAGGCATCGCGGTCGGCATGGCGACCGCCATTCCGCCGCACAATGCCGCCGAGCTCTGCGATGCGGCGCTGCATCTGATCGACAAGCCCGACGCGAAGTCGAAGGCGCTGCTGAAATGGGTCAAGGGCCCGGACTTCCCGACCGGCGGCATCGTCGTTGATTCCAAAGAAGCGATTATCGAGGCCTACACGACGGGCCGCGGCTCGTTCCGCACCCGTGCGCGCTGGTCGGTGGAAGAGGGCGCCCGCGGCACCTGGGTGGTGGTCGTCACCGAAATTCCGTGGCTGGTGCAGAAGTCGCGCCTCCACGAGAAGATCGTCGAGCTGCTGGAGCAGAAGAAGCTGCCGCTGGTCGGCGACGTCCGCGACGAATCGGCGGAGGACATCCGCCTCGTCATCGAGCCGAAGTCGCGCACGGTCGATCCTGCCCTGATGATGGAGTCGCTGTTCCGGCTGACCGAGCTGGAAAGCAGGATCTCGCTGAACCTTAACGTGCTGATCAAGGGCCGCATCCCGAAGGTGGTCGGCCTTGCCGAAGCCCTGCGCGAATGGCTCGACCATTTGCGCGACGTGCTGATCCGCCGCTCCAATTTCCGCAAGGGCGAGATCGAGCACCGGCTCGAAGTGCTCGGCGGGCAGCTGATCGCCTATCTGAACCTCGACAGGGTGATCAAGATCATCCGCACCGAGGACGAGCCGAAGCCGGTCTTGATGAAGACCTTCAAGCTGTCAGAGATCCAGGCCGAGTCGATCCTCAACATGCGCCTGCGCAACTTGCGCCGGCTGGAGGAGATGGAGATCCGCAACGAGGATAAGGAGTTGCGGAAGGAGCTGAAGGGCATCGAGGGCCTGCTCGGGTCGGAAGCGCAGCAATGGGCAAAGGTCGGCGAGCAGGTCACAAAGGTCCGCGATATTTTCGGGCCCAAGACTCCGCTCGGCAAGCGCCGCACCACCTTTGCCGACGCGCCGGAGCATGATCTCGCCGCGATCGAGGAGGCCTTCGTCGAGCGCGAGCCGTGCACCGTGGTGATCTCCGAGAAGGGCTGGGTGCGAACGCTGAAGGGCCATGTCGCCGATCTCTCCGGCCTTGCCTTCAAGACCGACGACAAGCTCGATCACGCCTTCTTCGCGGAGACGACCTCGAAGCTTCTGCTGTTTGCGACCAATGGCAAGTTCTATTCGCTCGACGTGGCGAAGCTGCCAGGCGGCCGCGGCCATGGCGAGCCGATCCGCATGTTCATCGACCTCGAGCAGGACGCGGCAATCGTCGCGCTGTTCGTCAACAAGGGCGAGCGCAAGTTCCTGATCGCGAGCAGCGAGGGTCAGGGCTTCATCGTCAAGGAGGAGGACTGCGTCGGCAACACCCGCAAGGGCAAGCAGGTGCTCAACGTGGAGATGCCGAACGAGGCCCGCGCGATCACCACCGTGATCGGCGACACCGTTGCCGTGATCGGCACCAACCACAAGATGGTGCTGTTCGGTCTCGACCAGGTGCCGGAAATGGCGCGCGGCCGCGGCGTACGCTTGCAGAAATACACCAGTGCGGCGCTGTCCGATGTCGCGGTGTTCGATTCCAAGACAGGCCTGACCTGGAAGGATTCCGCCGGCCGCGACCACAGCATGACCATGAAGGAACTGGCCGACTGGCGCGGCAACCGCGCCGACGCCGGCCGGCTCGCCCACGGCCTGCCGAAGTCGAACAAGTTCAATCGCGGCGTGGAGTAAACAAGGCCTGTAGCCCGGATGAAGCCAACGGGTCGCGCGAATGCGCGCTCGATGACAGGCTCCGCGAAATCCGGGAATCGTCTTCAAACGCACAGCAGCCCCCGGATTGCGCTACGCTCCATCCGGGCTACGTTTTGGCCGAGCGCGGTGTGATAGTATCCACATTTCGCCGCGCCTATAACCATCGCCGAGGACATCCATCAGGCGACGGTTGCCAGGCCAATGGCGCATCATCATCACGACCATGATCACGACGGTCATGCCCACGGGCACTCTCATGGGCATGCAGGGCACAGCCACGCGCCCGACAGTTTCGGAAAAGCGTTCGCGATCGGCGCGTCGCTGAACACGGCATTCGTCGTCGCGGAATTGATCTTCGGCTATAGCGCCAACTCGCTGGCGCTGGTCTCGGACGCCGCTCACAACTTCTCCGACGTGATCGCCTTGCTGCTGGCCTGGGCCGGGGCATGGCTTGCGGGCAAGCGGCCGACCGATACCCACACCTATGGCTACCGCCGGGCGTCGATACTGGCCGCGCTGGTCAATGCCGGACTGTTGCTGATCGCCGTCGGTGGCATCGCAGTCGAGGCGATCAACCGCTTGCGCGAACCAACCGAGGTGGCGAGCTGGACCGTGGTCTGGGTTGCGGCACTCGGCATCCTCATCAATGGCGGTACCGCGCTGTTGTTCATGCGCGGCCGCCACACGGACCTCAATGTTCGCGGCGCCTATCTGCACATGGCAGCGGATGCCGGCGTCTCGCTCGGGGTCGTTGTCGCCGCGCTTCTGATCATGGCGACCGGATGGGAGTGGCTCGATCCGGCGATCAGCCTCGTCATCGCGCTGGTCGTGCTGGTGAGCGGCTGGGAATTGGCGCGCGACAGCGTCAGCCTGGCGCTCGACGCGGTTCCGAAGGGAATTGATCTCAACATGGTGAGGGACTTTCTGCTGACGCTCGAGGGCGTCACGGAGGTTCACGATCTGCACATCTGGGCAATGAGCACGAGCGAGACCGCGCTGACCGCGCACCTGGTTCGCCCGGGCGGCCATGACGATGCCTTCCTGCATCACGCCTGCGCCGAGCTCTCGCACCGGTTCGGCATCCACCACGCGACGTTGCAGGTCGAGATCAGCAGCGAGACGTGCCGGCTGGCGCCGGCGGAGATGGTGTAGCAGCGTCGCCATTGAAGGTGGCCTCATCCCATGTGCATCGAATTGTTCTGCTCGATGAACGGAGGGCAACAATGAAGAAGCTCATCGGTCTTGCAATGGTGTTCTGGGTCGCGGGCGCGATGCCGCGTGCAGACGCTCAGCCAGCCACCCCAGGCGTCGAGAGGCTCTACATCCTCAACTGCGGCGAGGGCGTTGCGGGTGACATCTCACGCTGGTCGCCTGGCGTGAATGAAGGCAAGTCGATGGACTTTGTCGACAGTTGCTATCTGATCAAACACGCGCAGGGCTGGTTCCTGTGGGACACAGGCATCCCCGATGCGGTGGCGGCGATGCCGAACGGCCTCGCACCTGCCGATCCGAAAGCGATCACCTGGCGGCGGCCGAGGACGCTTGCCGCGCAGCTCGACCAACTTGGGGTGAAGCCATCCGATATTAAGGCGATGGCAGTCTCGCATAGCCATCCCGATCACATCGGCAATGTCGAGATGTTCCAAACCGCGATGCTGTATGTGCAGAAGGCGGAGTATGAGTGGCCAGGTGCCAACAACGCGCCGCGCTTCAAGCCCGGTCATCCCGTCACGAAGCTCGACGGCGACCGCGACGTCTTCGGCGACGGCAGCGTCACCATCCTGTCGACGCCGGGCCACACGCCGGGCCACCAATCGCTGCTGGTGAAGCTGCCGAAGACGGGCGCGATCGTGCTGACCGGCGATGCCGTTCACTTCAAGGACAATTGGGACAATCGGCGCGTGCCAAGCATGAACGTCAGCAAGGACCAGACGTTGGCTTCGATGCAGAAGATCGCCGACACACTGACGAAAGAGAAGGCGCAGCTCTGGATCAACCACGACAAGGCGCAGCGCGACAGCCTTAGAATGTCACCGGACTTTTATGATTGAGCTGCTTCGGCGCTGCTCGCCTCCGGCCAACGTCGGAACACCCGTGTGGTCTCGGCGGGATCTGGATTGCGACATCAACCCGGCCTGATCAACTGCGTGGCGCGGACGGCGCCGTGACCGGCGGGGCGGGCGGATGCTTCGGCTTCAGTGTGCCCGCGTAGAACGACAGGGTGAAGACCAGGATCAGGGCGACAAGGTAGACCCCGTAGGACTGCGGCGGGGTGATCGCCCATTGCATGAGGCGTTGGATGCGATTGGTCGGGCCGGTGTCGTTGTCCATGCTGTTTTGTGCGCGAAAGCCCGAGCAAAGGGAAGCGCAAATCGGCCCCCTCGGCAGGTGGCATTCCGCGGAAAACGTCATGCTGCAGGCTTGCATTGCGGCATCCGGATTCGCATTTGTTCGAGACCCGCGACCCGGCATTGGCCTGGCGTGCGGACACGAGCCTTCCTCCCGCACGGATTGCCCGGCATAATCCACCCATGGAACTGACGTCCCGTTTGCGCCTGACGAACTGGCTGGTCAGCCAGGGTCTCAAGGGCTTGCCTGAAAACGATCTGCTGCGCGGCTTCTGCGAGCGCTGCCGGGCCGCGGGCATGCCGCTGTCCCGGGCGATCGTCTTCATCGACACGCTGCATCCGATCTTCGAGGGGCGCGGGTTCCGCTGGAACGACGGCGAAAGCAACGAGGCTGATGCGTTCGAATACGGCTCGACGAGTACGGGCGAGGCCAGCCAGACTTGGCGGCGGTCGGCCTTTTATCACATGCTCGAAAACGGCCACGATGAGATGGTGATCGATCTCTCCGACAGCGCCGCGCTTGATTTCTCGATGGTCGGTGACCTTGCGGAGAAGGGCCACAAGCATTTCGCCGCCTTCGTGCATCGCTTTGGCGAGGCGGGCACGATCGGGGAGATGGACTGCTTCTATTCCTACTACACGACGCGCCATTCGGACGGGTTCGACGAAAACCACATGGCTGCGCTCCGCGACCTGGTGCCGGTGCTCGGGCTCGCGATCAAATCGGCCGCCCAGGTCGAGATCGCCCGTACGCTCGGGCGGGTCTATCTTGGACGCGAGACGGCAGAACAGGTATTGCGCGGGCGCATGCAGCGCGGTGTCACTGAGAAGATCAAGGCCGTGTTGTGGTACTCTGACGTACGCGGCTCGACCGCGATCAGCGAGCGCATCGGCCCGGACGAGATCATCCCTTTCCTCAACGACTACGCGCAGGCTTCGATCGACGCGATCCATGACGCCGGCGGCGAGGTACTCAAGCTGATCGGCGACGGCGTGCTGGCGATGTTCACCAGCGAGAACATGGCAAACGCGAAGCGGGCGGCGCTTCGGGCCGAGCACAAATTCCGCAGCAACATGGATGCGCTGAACGCGCGTCGCGCCTCGGAGGCCCGGCCGACCACCACGGCCTATGTCGGCCTCCATGTCGGCGAGGTGTTCTACGGCAATATCGGCAGCGAGGACCGGCTCGATTTCACGGTGGTCGGACCCGCCGTCAACGAGGTCAGCAGGATTGCCTCGATGTGCGCCTCGGTCGACCGGGAATTGCTGACTTCGACGGCCTTCCGTACAGGTCTCGACGCCGCGGGCCGGAACTATCTGGTTTCCACCGGCCGCTTCGTGCTGCGCGGCATCGGCAATGCGCAGGACCTCTATACGCTCGATCCGGCGGTTGCCGCCGACGAGGTTGTCGGCGGCAAGTACGAGCGGTACCTGGCGAGCTGAAGTCTCCCGTTATATGCGGGGCGCTAGCACCGCGCCGGCTCGCCGACCATGTCGGGCTGGCGCGTCAGCGACACCGCGGGCGACATCAGGATCACCAGCGCCTGCGCGGCGAAGATTGCGGCCGCGAGGTGGAGGCAGGCTTCAGCGCCGTAGAGACCGCCGACAATGGCGCCGAGCGCGGAGCCGAGCGGGCGGGCGCCGTAGCTCATGATGTTGATCGCCGAGACCCGGCCGAGCAGCGAGGGCGGGGTCACCGACTGCCGCAGGGTGGTGGTCGAGATCACCCACAGGATCGGGCCGACGCCGAGCAGGAAGAAGCTCAGGCCTGCGAGCAGCGGCGTCGGAAACCAGGTCGTCAGCGCCATCACGGCCGCTGCGACGAAGCCGGTCACCGGGCCGAGCCCGATCACGGTGCCGAACGCCAGCCGCTTCATCACGCGGGTCGCGAACAGCGCGCCAACCACCATGCCGACGCCGTACATTGCGAGCGTCGTGCCGACGCCGGTCGCGCTGAGCCCGAGATGGCGCACGGCATAGGGCACGAACACGGCGAGCAGCAGGAAAGAGGCCGTGTTGAAGATGAACTGGGTGATGAACACCGGCCGCAGCAGGGCGTGGTGCAGCACGAAGGCGGCGCCTTCCTTGATGTCCTGCAGCGGATGGCGCCGCGGCGCCGGCTGGCGCGCAGGCTCATAGAGGCCGGCCAGCAGCACGACCGCGACCGCCGACAGCGCCGCGGCAAAGCCAAACGCAGGAGCAGCGCCGACCCAGCCGACCAGCACGCCGCCGAGCGCTGGTCCGCTGGCAAAGGCTACGGTGCGTGCCAGCTCGATGCGGGCGTTTGCCGCCGGCAATTGCTGCGATGTCACGAGCGATGGCACCAGCGCGGGCGCAGCGACGCTGTAGGCAACAGTCCCGCAGACCGCGACGAAGCCGAGCAGAGCGAGCAAGGGCAGGGTCAGCAAGCCGAGCCAGATCGACAGCAGGATGGTCGCGAGCGCGGCCGCGCGTAGCGCCTCGGAGCCCGCCATGACCCAGCGCCGCGACACGCGGTCGGCCAGCAGGCCTGCGGGGATTGCGAACAGGATGAAGGGCAGCGTCAGCGCGGTCTGCAGCAGGCCGGTCTGACCCTCGCCGACGTCGAGCAGTAGCACGGCGACGATAGGAGCCGCGGCCAGAGCAATCTGCTCGGCCGATTGCGCGGCGAGGTTGGACCAGGCCAGGCGGTTGAACGTGGCTGGCAGGCGATGCGGATCGGCGGACATGGCAGATTCCCTGAGAATTCGATCTGGCCATAGTGTGTGGTTTGAAGACGTTCCATCCCACCCGTTTCCCGACAACGCCAAAGCAAAGGCCCGCCGTGAGGCGGGCCCTTTCAATGCGGCGATCCAAGCCGGCTCAGGCCATCACTGCGGTTTGGGACCCGCGGCGAGCTGACCTGTGATGGTGCCGACAAGCGGCGCCGTTCGAATGTTGTTTGGGGTCGCGGGCGGTTCCGCGAGTTGCTGAGCGATAGCGTCTTCGTGAGGCTAGATGCAGTTGCAAATGAGTTGCATTTAGCGGGCTGTTCAGCCATCTTTAGAGTGGTATGGATGCTCGATCGCCTGAAGTAACCGCTGTTTCTCGCCTCGACGCCCTGCCGGGTACCTCCGGCTGGCGCGGCGATGCCGGCCATGCCCGGAGCCTGCCGGAGGTGAATGCGACGGTCGCGGTGCCGAAGGGCGGGTTGTGGTGGTGGCGGCTGCTGGCGTTTGCCGGGCCGGGCTACCTGGTGTCGGTCGGCTATATGGACCCCGGCAACTGGGCCACCGACCTCGCCGGCGGCTCCAAGTTCGGCTACACGCTGCTGTCGGTCATCCTGCTCTCGAACCTGATGGCGATCCTGTTGCAGGCGCTTGCGGCGCGGCTCGGCATCGCCACCGACCGCGATCTGGCGCAGGCCTGCCGAGCGACCTATTCGCGGCCGGTGAATTTCCTGCTGTGGCTCGCCTGCGAGGCCGCCATCATCGCCTGCGACCTCGCCGAGGTGATCGGCACCGCGATCGCACTCAAGCTGTTGTTCGGCATTCCCCTGATCGGCGGTGCGCTGCTTGCGGCGCTCGACGCCTTCCTGCTGCTGCTCCTGATGAACCGCGGCTTCCGTTTCCTCGAGGCTTTCGTGGTGGCGCTCCTGATCGTCATCGCGGTCTGCTTCGCAGTCCAGATCGCCGCCGCCGCGCCGCCGGTTGCAGCCGTGCTTGGTGGCTTCATGCCGTCGCGCGAGATCGTCACCAATCCGGAGATGCTCTACATCGCGATCGGCATCATCGGCGCCACGGTGATGCCGCATAACCTCTATCTGCATTCCTCGATCGTGCAGACCCGCGCCTATCCGCGCACCGAGGAAGGCCGGCGCGACGCGATCAAGTGGGCGACGCTCGATTCCACCATCGCGCTGATGCTGGCGCTGTTCGTCAACGGCGCGATCCTGGTGCTGGCGGCCGCGACCTTCCACAAGAGCGGCCATTCGGATGTCGCCGAGATCGACCAGGCCTTCGAGCTGCTGTCGCCGCTGCTCGGCCTCGGCATCGCCTCGACGCTGTTTGCGGTGGCGCTGCTCGCATCCGGCCTCAACTCCACGGTGACGGCGACGCTGGCCGGCCAGATCGTGATGCAGGGCTTTCTCGACCTGCGGCTGCCGGACTGGGCGCAGCGGCTGGTGACGCGCGGCATTGCGATCATCCCGGTCATCGCCGTCGCCGCGCTCTATGGCGAGAGCGGCACGTCACAGCTTCTGGTGCTGAGCCAGGTCGTGCTGTCGATGCAGCTGCCATTCGCGGTGATCCCGCTGGTGCGCTTCGTGTCCGACAAGCGCAAGATGGGCGCGTTCGCGATCTCCGCGCCGGTTGCGGCCGCGGCATGGATCGTGGCCGGCCTGATCGTGATCCTGAACGTGAAGCTCTTGATCGACACGTTCTTCGGGTAACGACGATTAGTCCTGCGGCTCCGCCAGCACCTCGCCGGCGGCGTCGACGCGCAGCCAGCCGCTTGGCGCGAGCCGCTCCTGCGGCAGGAAACGGCTCTTATAGTCCATCTTCGTGGACCCCTCGATCCAATAGCCGAGATAGACGTAGGGCAGGCCCTGTCGGCGGGCGCGGGCGATATGGTCGAGGATCATGAAAGTGCCGAGCGAGCGGCTTTCCTGCGACGGCTCGAAGAATGAATAGACCATCGACAGCCCGTCGCTGAGCACATCCGTGAGGGCTACTGCCACCAGTTCGTCGCCACGGCCGGTGACGGCGCTGTCGGCGGCGCTGCGCTTGCGGTATTCGATGATCCGCGTCTCGACATGGCTGTCCTCGACCATCATCGCGTAGTCGAGCACCGTCATGTCGGCCATGCCGCCGTTGCGGTGGCGGCGGTCGAGATAGGCGCGGAAGACCGAATATTGCTCGGAGGTCGGTACTGCGCTGCGCTGTTCGCCGACGATGTCGGCGTTTCGGGCCAGGACCTTACGGAAATTGCGGGACGGGCGGAATTCGTTGGCGATCACCCGGACCGAGACGCAGGCCCGGCACTGGTCACAGGCCGGGCGGTAGGCGATCGACTGGCTGCGGCGGAAGCCGCCATGGGTCAGCAAGTCGTTGAGATCGCCCGCCTTATCGCCCACCAGATGCGTGAACACCTTGCGCTCATGACGGCCCGGCAGATAAGGGCAGGGCGAGGGCGCGGTCAGATAGAACTGCGGAGTATCACGCGAGTGCTGGGTCACGTCAGGTCGTCAGGCTCCACACAAAACAGGCAGCCGAATAAGCATCGCCCCACAAAGACTAACGGTCAATTGGTTTAGGCGGGCCTAATAGGCCCGCGCGGCCGGCGCCACCGGGGCCCGAACCGAGCTGTTGATAATGACGGTTCCGAGGATGATGTCGTGCAGCAGTCGGCGGCGGCCGTTGAACAGGCCGACCAGCAGGACCAGCGGCGACAGGAACGAGACCGTCACCCAGAACAGCACGGCATGGACGGCGCCGAGTGCGAAGTAGCCAGGGGCACCGTACCAGGTGCGCAGTTCCAGATCCATCATACGCATGCCGATGGTGGCTGAGTGAGGGCCACCGATCGAGGCGCCGTAATACACGATCGCCCAGATGATCGAGGCCGGCGACACCAGCCAGAACAGTGCCCAGCCAAGGCCGAGCGTGACGATGCCGAAAATCGCGATGAACAGCACCGCGAGGATCACCGGCACCGAAAGCACCACGAGGTCGATCAGGAAAGCGAACACGCGTCGCGTCAGCACGCCGCGGAACAGTTCCGGCTGCGTCCATGGATCGAACGCGTGCGGTGGAACGCCGCCGTCGTTGCGCCAGGTGCCGCCGTCATTGCCGTAGGACATGACCAACCTCCGATGAGAGTCCCGAGCAGGAGATGGGAAGCTGCGCCTGGCCTGCCAAGGGGGGTAGGGAGCGCGAATGGCGAATAGGGAACGCGCTTCCCCATCCGCTGCTCCTCAAGTCTCCGCCTTGATCTTCTCCGCCGCCTTCGGTGCGAAATAGGTCAGGATGCCGTCGGCACCGGCGCGCTTGAAGCCGACCAGGCTCTCCATCATCGCGCGCTCGCCGTCGATCCAGCCATTCGCGGCAGCGCCGGCGATCATCGCGTACTCGCCCGACACCTGGTACACGAAGGTCGGCATCGCGAAGGTGTCCTTCACGCGGCGCACAATGTCGAGATAGGGCATGCCCGGCTTCACCATCACCATGTCGGCGCCCTCGGCGATGTCGAGCTCGACCTCGCGCAGCGCCTCGTTGGAATTGGCGCTGTCCATCTGATAGGTGCGTTTGTCGCCGGTCAGCGTCTTGGCCGAGCCGATGGCGTCGCGGAACGGTCCGTAAAAGGCGGAGGCGTATTTCGCCGCGTAGGACATGATCTGGACGTCGCCGAATCCGTTGTCGTCGAGCGCCTCGCGGATCGCGCCGACGCGGCCGTCCATCATGTCGGAGGGCGCGATCACGTCGCAGCCGGCCTCAGCCTGCGTCAGTGCCTGCTTCACCAGCACCGCAACCGTCTCGTCGTTGAGGATCTTGCCGTCGGCGATCAGCCCGTCATGGCCGTGGCTGGTAAACGGATCGAGCGCGACGTCGCAGAGCACGCCGATATCGGGAAACTCCTTCTTGATCGCGCGCACCGACTGGCAGACGAGGTTATCGGGGTTGAGCGCCTCCGAGCCCTGCTCGTCGCGCAAGGACGGCTCGGTGAAGGGAAACAGCGCGATGCAGGGGATGTTCAGCTTGGCGGCGCGGTCGGCGTCGCGGACGATCTGGTCGACGGTGAGCCGTTCGACGCCGGGCATCGAGGCAACTGGAGTACGTGTGTTGCTGCCGTCGACCACGAACATCGGCCAGATCAGATCGTCGGTCGTCAGCACGTGCTCGCGCACCAGGCGGCGCGCCCATTCCGACTTGCGGTTGCGGCGCGGGCGGATCGTGAGGTCGAGCGACGGCGAGGCGAGGGTATCGGCCTGGCGCCGCGGTGCATCGCGCAGTTCGATCGGGCGCCCGAATTTGATCGCCATGTCTTTGGTCTCCCCAACGGCCGACTGGGCCGGATCTGATATAATTCCATTTCTAGCATCTTTCAGGGGGCGCCGTCATTGCGCCGTTGGCGCCCTCGATTTGCCGCAACGGCAATTGATTTTGCGGCTACGGCGGGCCAAGACTGCCGCCATGAACCCCAACTTGCAGCCCTTGCGCGGCGATTCGCATGTCTGACACTTCTGCGCGCGATCAGGCGCGGGACAATGCCATGACGGTCGGCGGGATCTCCTCCGACCGTATCGAGCCGGATGAGAATGCGTGGACGCGGCGGCTCGTCATCTTCCTGCGCATCATGGCGGTCGTGTCGATCGCCAAGGGTCTTTATCACTGGGCCCAGGTGACCGGCTTTGTCGGCGGCGAGGAGGAGGCTTTCGAGAACCAGTCATGGGCCTGGCAGACCGCGACGGTCTATTTCGCCGTGATCGAACTGGTCGCCGCGGTCGGATTGTGGCTTGCGACGCCCTGGGGAGCCGTGGTGTGGCTGACCACCGTGGTGTCGATGGCGGTCATCGAGCTGATGTTCCCGGCGATCTACGGCGGCAGCCTGCTGGTGGTCGGGTTCGAAGCGGTGATGCTCGCCGCCTATCTCGCGCTCGCCTGGATGGCGGCGCGTGAACGGCCGCCGTAGCGCCTCGCGCACGCCCGGGCTTGCGGGCCTCGCTGTGGCCTCGCGGCGACAGCCTAATGAATCCGGCGGGGCAGTTCCCAACTTAATGGCGCTCATGCGCGCAATGAGAAGACAGGATCCCGTGGTCTGCTAGGTGGGTGGCACAGACCGCGCACCCTATCGAAACATCCCATCGGGAGCGCGCCTGCGGGATCGCCGTCGGGATCGATTACCGGATCTCGGCATATTTGCCAGTCGGCTTTGCGCTGGCCGACGGCGGGACCCGATGGTTGCGAGCGAGCGCTGAGAGCAGGAACGCGGCGTGCGCCGCCGCTACGCGCATCGCGTGCAGAGAATGCACCACGCGATCCAATAAATTTTCAAAGATTTTTCCGGTAACCGTTCGGTGACCGTAAAGGGTTCCCTCACACCTGTTACGTCACCGTTTCGAATTCAAACGAAGCTGTTTCCGAATGTGACAGGGGAGGCAGACGAAGCGTGAACAAAGGGCCCGCCACCGTCAATGAAAAGTTGCGAAAAGTCCTTGATCTACGGGCTTAATCCGCGATTCACTGTCTTAAATTCATGATCTCTTTATTGTCTTATTTAAGCTGATCTTCAAACCACCCCCTTACGTTGCACCTATCAGGCGGGACACAAGTTTCGTCGAATAAGTCGATAAAACGACAACAGGGGAAGTGTCATGATCAAAGCCGTTGCGACAACGGCGGTGGAAACCGCCGATCGCGCTGCCGGTCAATCGCCGGTGCAGCCGCTCTATCTCGAAGCACTGACTTTGGTGGAGCGGCTGCATCGCCGGCTCCTCGACGTCATCAAGGACGAGTTCGATCGCCGCGGCCGCGCCGACATCAACTCGGTGCAGGCGCTGCTCCTGTACAACATCGGTGACAAGGAGCTGACCGCCGGCGAGCTGCGCACCCGCGGCTACTATCTCGGCTCCAACGTCTCCTACAATCTGAAGAAGCTCGTCGAGCTCGGCTTCCTCGATCATCAGCGCTCACGCGTCGATCGCCGCTCGGTGCGCATTCGTCTGACTGCGCAGGGCCAGGAAGTCCGCCGCATCGTCGACGCGCTCTACCAGAAGCACGTCAAGACGGTCGAGCAGGTCGGCGGCATCTCGAACGAGGAGTTCGCGAGCCTCAACAAGTCGCTGCACCGCCTCGAGCGTTTCTGGACCGACCAGATCCTCTATCGCCTCTAAGACCCAGCTTTCCCGCCTGACGGCCAAGCCGGCCGATCCAGAAGACCGGCAGCCATCCTCCAGACACGCATCGGCCATGCCCGGCCGGTGCGTTTTGTCATGCTGCATCTGCGAAAAAAAGCGCTCCGGCGGGGAACCAAGCCGTTCGTTACGGCTTATCCGTCAGCCCAACGGAGACGGGAGACATGGTGGTCGAGCACGGAATGCAGGTCGTCTTGAATGCCGAGGTCGTCGGCGACGCCTACGCCATCGCATCCAACTATCTGCGGAAGTCCGGCGCCATTCCCGACACGTTCGTCACCAACGAGCGCCTGCTCGGCATCATCGTGAAGCTGTTCCAGCGCGGTGAGCGCAACAGGATTCGCCTCGCCAACAAGGCGATCGCGCAATTTGAGGCCGAGACGCTGGTCGTCGCTTGAGCGTTAACCCGGAGACATCAATGGAAGCCGCCATCGATCGCATCATGCTGACCTACGATCTGCTGCTCAATCGCACGGCCGCAGCAAGCGACGAAGCGCGCGCCAAGGTGACCGAGTACGTGCGGACATTGTTCGAGGCGGGCGAGACCGATCCACATCGGTTAACCGTCTGCGGCCTGACCTATCTGCGGCAGCTCGACGGCAGCACGGACCATGTGAAGGCCGGGTATACGGGGCTGTAGCGCGCGGCCTGCTCTCGCCGCGTCATTGCGAAACGCGTCAGCGCGCTCGCGCAAATTTCCGATTCAACTGTCAAACAGCGTTGTCGCGGTGTCGTCACCCGCGCATGCGAGTGATCCAGTATTCCAGAGACGTCAGGGCTTGACCGACAGGCCGCGGCGTACTGGATGCCCCGCATGCGCGGGGCATGACAACTGAGAGGATGTGACACCGCATTCTCGCGACATGATTTGTCCGAGCTTTGCATCTCGTTCCGCCCTCTATTGATCAGAGGGCGCAGGGAAAGCCGGGTGCCGATCGCACCCATGGGTCCCGTGCAAATGGAAAGCACGGGAGGTAGGACCACAGGTGTAACCGGAGCAATCCCGGCTTTCCCTGCGCGATGGTTTTACGGCTTATATGTGCTCTCCCCGGCGAGACTTGGCTTTTTTGTCACCGTCTTCGCAAAGACGCGTTCGCGTGCTTAGCGAGGAGACACCTGCCACTGGGGCGTCGGAACCACACGACTTCACCGTCCGCTTCATGCGCACTCGTCAGTTGCGCACTCCGCGTCCACCGCATCTCGACCCAACACTCGTGACGATCGCGAAGCGCCCCTCAAGCGGGTGAGACGGGCCATTCATACACCAAGTTGCATTTCCGAAAAACAGAAATATTTTCACTGAGGGGGCTGGACAGGGTGAGTTGCGTTGGAATTGTTGGACAATTTGCTGCTTTCGGGCGCGTCGCCGTGGCGCCAGCGCGCTCGATTGCGTGACAATTTTCCCTCACACGGGCGGTGAGCTGGATGCGGTATGACATTCGTATTGTATCGTCATACAGCTGCCGCTAGCGTCGATCTGCCGGGTAAATCGAACTGCAGAGATCCAGCGGGGATCGCTGATGACCGGCGACGGCGGGCGTGCATTGATCTCAAGACTGTTCGATGACGAGGCGGCGGATGCCAAGGCGAAGGCGTATTGTCTCGGTGCGCTGCTGATCCTGGTGAATGTCGCGGTCTGGCTGTGGGCCTATCTCAGCTTCCGCGATTATCCGCTGCTGCTTGGAACGGCATCGCTTGCCTACACGCTCGGGCTTCGACATGCCGTCGACCCCGATCATATCGCGGCGATCGACAACGTCACGCGCAAGCTCATACAGGACGGCAAGCGGCCGCTGGCGGCGGGCCTGTTCTTCGCGATGGGCCATTCGACGGTGGTGATCGCGGCCTCCTTGCTGGTTGCGCTATCGGTTGGCGCCCTCGAAGCCAGGTTCGAGGGCTTCAAGGCGTTCGGCGGCGTGATCGGGACCGGGGTGTCTGCCGCGTTTCTCTTGGTGATCGCCCTGATCAATACGATGATCCTGATCTCGGTCTACCGCGCCTTTCAAGCGTCCCGCCGCGGCGATCACGCGACCGAGCGGGAGCTTCACGAGCTGCTGCAACAGCGCGGCTTCTTTGCCCGCATGCTGCGCTCGCTGTTCGCGTTGATCACCAGGAGCTGGCAAATGTATCCGCTCGGCTTTCTGTTCGGCCTGGGGTTTGACACCGCGAGCGAGATCGGCCTGATCGGAATTTCCGCCGCGCAGGGCTCCGCCGGCCTGCCGGTATGGTCGATCCTCGTATTTCCGGCGCTATTCACCGCCGGCATGTCGCTGATCGACACGGCCGACGGCATCATCATGGTTCAGGCCTATAGTTGGGCGTTCCGGCAACCCGTGCGCAAGCTCTACTACAATCTGACCATGACCCTGATCTCGATCATCGTGGCGCTCTTGATCGGCGGCATTGAAGCGCTGGGTCTCATCGCGAGCAAGCTCGACCTTCAGGGACCCTTCTGGGATCTCGTCGGCAAGATCAGTGATGATTTCAGCCTGCTCGGATATCTCAGGCGTGTTCATCGCCGCGTGGTTGATCTCGGTGCTGGCGTATCGGCTGGGTCGGTTCGACGAGATCAAGGGCGAAAGCCCGGTAGGCTGAGGGGCCGACGCTGCCCGAGATCGTTGTTGCCCGGGAAGGGCGGTTCGCCGTGCAATCAGGTCAGAGCAGCGGAGCGGACCGCCAACCGCGCGGCTGCGACCGCCTGATTCGGAGCGCCGCATATCATCGAACCGCACGCTCGGCAGTGCGACGATTTGCAGCACCGGGTTGTCGCACCGGTCGGCTTGCCGAAGCCTGTGTCGAATGGTCGCTAGGGGCATCCGACATCGGCAAGCGATTCCTTCAAACAACGCCGCGCCGACTGACGATGCGACCACGTGACAGGATGCGGCGATGATCGATCGGCCGCTCCGATAATCAGGAGGAGCCCCAATGATCCCGTCCCGCATGCGCCTGCTCGGCGCGATCGTCGCGCTGATGCTGGGAGCGAGCCATACGGCGACCGCGCAGCAGCTCGAGCTCAAGCTGATGGCGCCGGCGGCGCCTGGCGGCGGATGGGATCAGACCGCGCGATCGATGCAGCAGGCGCTCGTCGCCTCCGGCGTCGCGCGCAGCGTCCAGGTGACGAACGTCCCCGGCGCCGGCGGCAGCGTCGGCATCGCGCAATTCGTCAACGGTGCCAAGGGCGACGGCAACCAGATGATGGTGAACGGCTTCGTGATGGTCGGGGCGCTCGCCATGAACAAGTCGCCGGTGACGCTCGATCAGGTGACGCCGATCGCGCGTCTCACCGAGGAGATTCAGGTCATTGTGGTGCCCGCGAACTCGCCGATCAAGACCGCGCAGGATCTCGCAGCCGCCGTCAAGGCCGATATCGCCAAGGTGACCTTTGCCGGCGGCTCGGCCGGTGGCGTCGACCACGTGATGGCCGCGCTGTTCGCGGGCGCGGTCGGCGCCGACGCCAGGAAGATCAACTACATTCCGTTTTCCGGCGGCGGAGAATCGCTGGCCGCCATTCTCGGCGGCAAGGTCACGGCAGGCATCTCGGGATTGAGCGAATACGAGGGTCAGATCAAGGCCGGCAAGCTGCGCGCGCTCGGCGTGACCTCGGCGAAGCGTCTGGCCGGCGTCGACATTCCGACCTTCAAGGAACAGGGCATCGATCTGGTGCTGGCCAATTGGCGCTCGGTGGTCGCGCCGCCCGGCATCACGCCGGAGCAGCGCAAGACGCTGAGCGACGCCGTGGAGAAGATGGTCAAGTCCGACGCCTGGAAGGAGATCCTGAAGCAGAAGGGCTGGGATGATGCCTATCTCGGCGGCGACGCGTTCGCGGATTTCCTGAAGAAGGAGACCGTGCGCGTGACCGACGTGCTGAAGTCCGTCGGCCTCGTGAAGTCATGACGCCGGACAGCGCCCCCGCCGAGGCGCACCAACCAGCGCTGTGCGTCGATCGCGCGGGCCTTGTCATCGCAGCCGCGCTTGCCGTGGTGGCTGCGGTGCTGGTCTGGGACGCGAGCAAGCTGCCGTCCACCACGATGTACGGAATGGGGCCGGAGGCGATGCCCATTGTCATCGCCGTTGGCCTCGCCATTCTCGCCGTCGGCAATCTGATCGACGCGTTGCGCGGCAAGCTGCCGCCGCGCGAGAGCGCCGATCCCAGGCCGGTGTGGCTGATCATCGGCGGGCTTGCGCTCCTGATCGCCATCATCGGCTTCGGCGGGGGCTTCATCCTCGCCACCTCGGCGCTGTTCGTCACAACCTCGGCCGCATTCGGCCGGCGCGCCATCCTGGCCGACACCGCCATCGCGCTTGTCATAACCACGCTGATCTATCTCGCGTTCGACAAGCTGTTGACGCTGAGCCTTCCCACCGGCCCGCTGGAGCGACTGCTGTGATGGATACCTTCGCCGCGCTGGCGCATGGCATGGCGGTCGCCGTCCAGCCCATGAACCTGCTCTATGCGCTGATCGGCGTCTTCCTCGGCACCGCGGTCGGTGTGTTGCCGGGCATCGGTCCGGCGCTGACGGTCGCCTTGCTGCTGCCGGTGACCTACAAGCTCGATCCCGGCGGCTCGCTGATCATGTTCGCCGGCATCTACTACGGCGGCATGTATGGCGGATCGACCACCGCGATCCTGATCAACACGCCGGGCGAGAGCGCGTCGATGGCGACCGCGCTCGAGGGCAACAAGATGGCGAAGGCCGGCCGCGGCGGTCCGGCGCTCGCGACCTCGGCGATCGGCTCGTTCGTGGCTGGCACCATCGCCACCATCGGTCTCGCCTTCCTGGCGCCCTGGCTGGTCGATTTCGCGGTGCGCTTCGGACCCGAGGATTACTTCGCGCTGATGTGCGTCGCCTTCGTCACGGTCTCGGCAACCTTCGGTGACTCTCCGGTCCGCGGGCTGACCAGCCTGTTCATCGGGCTGACGCTCGGGCTTGTCGGCATCGACAAGCTGACCGGTCAGGCGCGGCTCGCCTTCGGCATCCCCGAACTGCTCGACGGCGTCGAGGTGACGACGTTGGCGGTCGGCCTTTTCGCGGTGGGGGAGGCGCTCTACGTCGCTTCGCGCCGTCATCATACGGAAGAGAAGCTGGAGCCGGTGCGCGGCTCGCTGTGGATGACGCGCGAGGACTGGCGGCGGTCATGGAAGCCATGGCTGCGCGGCACGCTGTTCGGCTTCCCTATCGGCGCGCTGCCCGCCGGCGGCGCGGAGATCCCGACCTTCCTGTCCTATTCCACCGAGCGGCGACTGACCAAGCATCCGGACGAATTCGGCAAGGGGGCCATCGAAGGCGTCGCCGGGCCGGAAGCCGCCAACAACGCCTCCGCCGCCGGCACGCTGGTGCCGCTGTTGACGCTTGGACTTCCGACATCGGCGACCGCGGCGATGATGCTGGCAGGCTTCCAGCAATACGGCCTGAACCCCGGGCCGCTTTTGTTTGCCGAGCGGCCCGAGCTGGTGTGGGGGCTGATCGCGAGCCTGTTCATCGCCAACGGCATGCTGCTGGTGCTCAATTTGCCGCTGGTCGGCCTGTGGGTGCGGCTGCTCGCGATCCCGCAGCCCTGGCTCTACGCCGGCATCCTGGTGTTCGCGACCATGGGCACCATCGCGGCAAAACCGTCGGTCGTCGAACTGTCGATGCTGGCGGGCTTTGGCGTGATGGGCTTTGTGATGCGCCGGTTCGATTTCCCGATCGCGCCTGTCGTCATCGGGCTCATCCTCGGGCCGATCGCCGAGAGCCAGTTGCGCCGTGCGCTGGCGATCAGCCTTGTCGATCCCCTGGTGTTGCTGCAAAGCCCAATGTCGGCGACGCTGCTCGCGATCGCGCTGATCGCCCTGCTGGCGCCGTTCGTGCTGAAGGGGTTGGGACGGTTCAAGGCGAATGAGGATTAGCGCTGCGACACGCTACGATGTGGCGGTGTGCAATTCGTCGTCAGCGCCAGCGCGCTGACAGCGTTGCGGAGAGGAAGGAGTCGAGAGCTGCGTGCGCCCAGCAATCATTGGCGCGCGTCGTCGGCGGTATCGTCGTGTGCAAGCCGCGCACAAATGCGCGAGCCGGCGGTCACGCAGGCGAGGTCTTCTTTTTCTTGTTCTGCTTGATGACCTTGGCCTGGGCGCGAAACGCCGACGCGAGCGCCTTCAGCTCCTTGGTCACGATCTCATCGGCGGTCGCCTTTGCCGCGACTTCGGCCTTGCGGGCCTGCTTCTTGAGTTCTTTGGTCGTCTTGCTCATCATCCAGATCGCGACCAAAGCCGCGCTCCTCGCCGCATATCCTGCCCGTCGCATGCTACGGCGCGTCGCCGACGCGGCCGCGTTTCACACTGCACAACCAATCAATAATGACGTGATGGACCCCGCAAAGGATCCATTCGCGAATCCCGATCGGCCCATCTATCACACGGCGTTGCCGGTTATGTAACGCTGGCGGCGGCGTCTCAGGCGTCCCGCGGCCAGCACCGGTTCCGCAGGTTTGGCCGCCTGCTCCGGTCGGGGCGGGGGGCCCCGGGGGCGGGAGCCCGGTCCCGGTTCGATCTGGCGAATCCCCGCCATTCCCACCATATCTGGCATAATTGGCGGCCGGGGACCGCAACCGCTTGGCCATTTTGGGCCGATGTGGTAACGCTCTGCAACCAGCTTCGACCGCCACTCGTGACCGTCCGCATCCCGTGTAAAGGCTTGCGGCGGTGGAGATATTTCGCCGATGACCTCTTCGCCCAAGAACGCTGCAACCACTGCTTCCGCGCCCGATTCCTTCTTCACGGCCACGCTTGCCGAGGCCGATCCCGAGATCGCGGCCGCGATCAAGGGCGAGCTCGGCCGCCAGCGCCATGAGATCGAGCTGATCGCCTCGGAGAACATCGTCAGCCGGGCGGTCCTGGAAGCGCAGGGCTCGGTGATGACCAACAAATACGCCGAGGGCTATCCGGGCGCGCGGTACTATGGCGGTTGCGAGTGGGTCGACGTTGCCGAGAACCTGGCGATCGATCGCGCCAAGAAGCTGTTCGGCGCTGGCTTTGCCAACGTCCAGCCGAATTCCGGCAGCCAGATGAACCAGGCGGTGTTCCTGGCGCTGCTGCAGCCCGGCGATACCTTCATGGGCCTCGACCTGGCGGCCGGCGGCCATCTCACCCATGGCTCGCCGGTCAACATGTCCGGCAAGTGGTTCAAGGCCGCGCATTACACGGTGCGGCGCGAGGACCAGATCATCGACATGGATGCGGTGGCCAAGCAGGCCGAGCAGGTGAAGCCGAAGCTGATCATCGCCGGCGGCTCGGCCTATTCACGCGCCTGGGACTTCAAGCGCTTCCGCGAGATCGCCGACTCTGTCGGCGCCTACCTCATGGTCGACATGGCGCATTTCGCCGGCCTCGTCGCCGGCGGCGTGCATGCCTCGCCGGTGCCGTACGCCCACGTCACCACGACCACGACGCACAAGTCGCTGCGCGGTCCACGCGGCGGCCTGATGCTGTGGAACGATGAGAACCTGACCAAGAAGCTGAACTCGGCGATCTTCCCGGGCCTGCAGGGCGGCCCGCTGATGCATGTGATCGCGGCGAAGGCCGTCGCCTTCGGCGAGGCGCTGCAGCCGGAGTTCAAGGTCTACGCCAGGAACGTGGTCGAGAACGCCAAGGCGCTGGCCGAGACGCTGCGCGGCCATGGCCTCGACATCGTCTCCGGCGGCACCGACAACCATCTGATGCTGGTCGACCTGCGTCCGAAGGGGTTGAAGGGCAACATCTCCGAGAAGGCGCTGGTCCGCGCCGGCATCACCTGCAACAAGAACGGCATCCCGTTCGATCCCGAGAAGCCGTTCGTCACCTCGGGCCTGCGGCTCGGCACGCCGGCGGCGACCACCCGCGGCTTTGGCGTCGCGGAGTTCAAGCAGGTCGGCGGCATGATCGCCGAGGTCCTGAACGCGCTCGCGCAGTCGCCGGATGGCAAGGCGCCGCTGGTCGAGGCTGCGATCAAGGAACGCGTGAAGGCCCTGACCGATCGCTTCCCGATCTATCAGTAGTGTCGTCTTGTTTGAGCATGATCTTGTCGGAAAACCGCTACACACTTTTCCGGATCATGCTCGGTTAGGGGCTCCGTCGGATGCGCTGTCCGAGCTGCAACAGTCTTGATACGCAGGTGAAGGACTCGCGTCCAACCGAGGATTCCGCTGTGATCCGCAGGCGGCGCGTCTGCATGGCCTGCAACTTCCGCTTCACGACGTTCGAGCGGGTGCAGCTCCGCGAGCTCACGGTGATCAAGCGCAACGGCCGCCGGGTGCCGTTCGACCGCGACAAGCTGGTGCGCTCGCTGCAGATCTCCTTGCGCAAGCGTCCGGTGGATTCCGAGCGGCTGGAGAAGATGGTGTCCGCGATCGTGCGCGAGCTCGAGAGCGGCGGCGAGGCGGAGGTGTCCTCGGAGGCAATCGGCGAGATCGTGATGGAGCATCTGCGCCAGCTCGACGATGTCGCCTATGTGCGCTTTGCGTCGGTCTATCGCAATTTCCGCGAGGCCAAGGACTTCGAGGCCGTGCTCGGCGAGCTGCACGGCGAGGACGACCCGCAGATCGCGACGTTGCGAAAATGATCTTCCGCATTCTGGAAGATCAGCTCGCGCAGAAATCCAGGGACGCGAAGGCGGCCGATCTGCGCTTCATGCAGCTCGCGCTTGCGCTCGGCCGCCGCGGGCTGGGGCGGACCTGGCCCAATCCGGCGGTCGGCGCCGTGATCGTCAAGGACGGCGTGATCGTCGGCCGCGGCTGGACGCAAGCGGGCGGACGTCCGCATGCCGAGGTGGAGGTGCTCCGGCGCGCCGGTCCCGCCGCCCGCGGCGCCACGCTCTACGTGACGCTCGAACCCTGTTCGCATTTCGGCCGCTCGCCGCCCTGCGCGGACGCCATCGTCGCGGCCGGTCTCGCCCGCGTGGTGTCAGCGATCGAGGACCCCAATCCGGACGTCGCAGGGCAGGGGCACGCCAAGCTGCGCGCCGCCGGCATTATCGTCGATGTTGGGCTGTGCGCCGCGGAGGCCGCGCGTGACCATGCCGGGCATTTCCGCCGTGTCCGTGACGGGCGCCCGCATGTGATCCTCAAGCTCGCAGTGTCCGCCGACGGCAAGATTGCCGCCGCCGGCAACCGGCCCGTCGCGATCACCGGCGATGGGGCGCGAACCCGCGTGCATCTGCTGCGCGCGCAGAGCGACGCGATCCTGGTCGGGATCGGCACCGTGCTGGCGGACGATCCGTTGCTCACCTGCCGCTTGCCGGGCATGGCGGCGCGTTCTCCGGTCCGCGTCGTGCTGGACCGCGCCTTGCGGACGCCGGGCAACAGCCGCCTGGTGCATTCCGCGCGCGAAACTCCGCTCTGGGTGATGACATCAGACATGGCGGAAGCGCCCGCCGCGGTGAAGCTCGGCGCCGCCGGCGCGCAGGTGATCCGCGTCGCCTCGACCGCGACCCAGCCCGGGCTCGATCTGCCGGCCGTGTTGCATGCGCTGGCGGAGAAGGGGATCACGCGGCTGATGGTCGAGGGCGGGGCGCGGGTCGCGTCGTCCTTCGTCGCCGCGGGCCTCGTCGACGAAATCTGGCTGTTGCGCGGGCCTGATACCGTCGGCGCCGACGGCGTTCCCGCGCTGGGCGCAATGCCGCTCGCCGCAATCACGCAGTCGCCGACCTTCAGGCTTCGTGCTAGCGAGACGCTCGAAAAAGATGCTTTGACCATCTACGACCGTTCGTAGAGCGTCATGGCCGGGCTTGTCCCGGCCATCCACGATTTGCTTTGCCGCTGCGGCCAAGCGTGGATGCCCGGGTCAAGCCCGGGCATGACGAACAATGTGAGGTTTGTCGTGTTTACCGGAATTGTCACCGATGTCGGTGAAATCACCAGCCTGAAGCAGGTGGCGCAGGGGCAGCTGCATCGGATGCGAATTGCCTGCGGCTACGACCAGACCACGATCGCCGACGGCGCCTCGATCGCCTGCAACGGCGTCTGCCTCACGGTGGTCGCCTCCGGCACGGCCGGCGGCAAGACCTGGTTCGACGTCGACGCCGCGGCCGAGACGCTCGGCATGACCACGGCGAAGCGCTGGGTCGAGGGAACCCGCCTCAACCTCGAGCGCGCGCTCAAGATCGGCGACGAGCTCGGCGGCCATATCGTGGCCGGGCACGCCGACGGGATCGCGACCATCGTCAAGCGCGACGACCTGCCCGACATGGCGCGCTTCGAGCTGAGAACCACCCGCGAGCTCGCGCGTTTCATCGCGGCCAAGGGCTCGGTGACACTGGACGGCGTGTCGCTGACCGTGAATACGGTCGATGACGTGACCTTTTCCGTGCTGATCATCCCGCATACGCTGGAGGTCACGACCTTGAGCGGCTGGAAAACCGGCAGCGAGGTCAATATCGAGGTCGATCTGATGGCCCGCTACGCGGCGCGGCTGTCGGAGATGAAATAGCGATCGCAAATGTGTCATACGCGGGCTTGACCCGCGTAACCATCCTCTTAACTAGATGGCCTTCCGGCGCGACAGATCGCCGGGGCAAGCCCGGCAATGACGAAGGTAGACAATGGCTGACGCGCGGCGCGCACTCCTGAAGGACAAGACTGACATCTCCGGCGCACGCGTGCTGATCGTCGAGGCGCGGTTCTATGACGACATCCAGGATGCGCTGCTGGAGGGCGCGGTGGCCGAGCTGAAGGCGGCCGGCGTGACCCATGACGTGATCACGGTGCCGGGCGCGCTGGAGATTCCGGCCGCGATCGCCATTGCAATCGATGCGGCGGAAGCGGGCGGCAAGCCCTATGAAGCGGCCATTGCGCTGGGCTGCGTGGTGCGGGGCGACACCATCCATTTCGAGATCGTTTCCAACGAGTCCTCGCGCGGGCTGATGGATCTGGCGGTCAGCCGGAAATTCCCGCTCGGCAACGGCATCCTGACCGTCAACACCGAGGCCCAGGCGTGGGCGCGGGCGCGTGCCAGCGAATTGAACAAGGGCGGCGACGCGGCGCGCGCGGCGCTCGCGATGCTGCGTATCAAACGCCGTCTGGCAAAGGCCTGATCATGGCAGAGAGCAAGAAGCCGGCGAAGGGTCCCGACAGGAAAGCCAACCGGCGCGGTGCGGCGCGGCTCGCGGCCGTGCAGGCGCTGTACCAGATGGATATCGCCGGCGCCGGCCTTAACGACATTTTCGCGGAGTTCGAGAGCCACTGGCTCGGCAACGAGGTCGAAGGCGAAAAATATTTGCCGGCCGAGGCTGCATTCTTCCGCGACGTCGTCTCCGGCGTGGTGCGCGACCAGGCCAAGCTCGATCCCTTGATCGACGACGCGCTGTCGAAGGGCTGGCCGTTGAAGCGGATCGATGCGATCCTGCGCGCCGTGCTGCGGGCCGGCTCCTACGAGCTCGAGCATCGCAAGGACGTGCCCGGCCGCGTCGTCGTCTCCGAATATGTCGACGTCGCGCATGCCTTCGTCGAGAAGGACGAGACCGGCATGGTGAACGCCGTGCTCGACCAGATCGCGCGCCAGTTCCGCGCGGATGAGTTTGTGCGGGGGTGAGTCACGCGCTCAGCTGTCGTCACCCGCGCATGCGGGTGATCCAGTACGCCGCGGCAGTCGTCAACGACAACCGATGCCGCGGTGTACTGGATCGCCCGGTCAAGCCGGGCGATGACAGACGAGGGTGAGGCGCGCGTCATGGCAGATCGTCATAATGGTCCATCCGGCGAAGACTCCCTCATCGCGCGCTATTTCAAGCCGCTCGCGACCCACCCGGGCGCGTTCAATCTCGACGACGACGCCGCGGCGCTGAAAGCGGCCGGCGAGGACATTGTGGTCACCACCGACGCGATCGTCGAGGGTGTGCATTTTCTTCCCGGCGATCCGCCCGACACGCTGGCGCGCAAGGCGCTGCGGGTGAACCTGTCCGACATTGCGGCGAAGGGCGCGGTGCCCGCGGGCTTCGTGCTGACGCTGGCACTGCGCGGGGCGGAGGAGGCCTGGCTGAAGCCGTTCGCGGCCGCGCTCGGCGAGGACGCAGCCCATTACGGCTGCCCGCTGCTCGGTGGCGATACGGTGTCGACGCCGGGTCCGCTGATGATCTCGATCACCGCGTTCGCGCGGGTGCCGGCCGGGCGGATGGTGCATCGCAGCGGTGCGCATCCGGGCGATCGCGTGATGGTCACCGGCAGCATCGGCGATGCCGTGCTCGGGCTCGACGTGCTGAAGGGCGGGCGGGCGGCCGAAGCGCTCGCCGGCGACGCCGCGGCAAGAGAGATGCTGGCCGCCCGCTACCGGGTGCCGCAGCCACGCAATGCGCTCGCCAAGGCAATCCGCAGCCACGCCAGCGCGGCGATGGATGTGTCCGACGGTCTCGCCGGCGATCTGACAAAACTCTGCGCGGCCTCGCGCGTCTCGGCCGTGATCGACGTGCAGAGCATCCCGCTGTCGCCGGCGGCGGCCGGGTTGCTGGCGCGCAAGGCGATCGGCATCGAGACGCTGGTCGCCGGCGGCGACGACTACGAGATTCTGTGTGCGATCCCGGGCCATCGCATGGAGGCCTTCACCCGGGAGGCGCGGCAGGCCGGGGTCGCAGTCACGGCGATCGGCGGGGTCATCGCCGGACATTCGCCGCCGAGCTTTCTCGATGGGCAGGGCAGGGAACTGGCGCTGGAGCGGCTGTCCTACAGCCATTTCTAGAAGCCCGGTCTAGAAGCCCGGGCCGCAAGGCGCGACTTTCCTTCTAAATAGCTGCCAATATCGGCGTTTTCGGCCGTCGGTGCCGTTGCGCGGGGTTAACGATTTTGGCAAGGTCGCGCCCGATTTGAGGCCATCCCTTTCTTGGGGAGGGATGATCCTCGCAAAATAAGCGCCAGCAAAAAGGCGCGGGGGTTACATCAAGGATCTGAGGCAACATTCAATGACAGCATTATGGGTGATTGTGCTCTGCGGGGCGCTTTCCATCGTCTACGCGATCTGGGCCACCTCGTCGGTCCTGAACGCGGATGCAGGCAATCCGCGCATGCAGGAGATCGCTGCCGCCGTACGTGAGGGCGCGCAGGCCTATCTGCGGCGCCAGTACACGACCATCGGCATGGTCGGTATCGTGATCTTCTTGCTGCTGGCCTACTTCCTCGGGGTGCTGGTCGCGATCGGATTTGCGATCGGCGCCATCCTGTCGGGCGCGGCCGGCTTCATCGGCATGAACGTCTCGGTGCGCGCCAACGTCCGCACCGCGCAGGCGGCGACCACCTCGCTCGCCGGCGGCCTCGAGCTCGCCTTCAAGGCGGGCGCGATCACCGGCCTTCTGGTCGCGGGTCTCGCGCTGCTCGGCGTCACCATCTACTTCATGGTGCTGGTCCACTTCCTCGGCCTGGAGGCGAGCAGCCGGACCGTGGTCGACGCCATGGTGGCGCTCGGCTTCGGCGCCTCGCTGATCTCGATCTTCGCCCGTCTCGGCGGCGGCATCTTCACCAAGGGTGCTGACGTCGGCGGCGACCTCGTCGGCAAGGTCGAGGCCGGTATCCCCGAGGACGATCCGCGCAACCCGGCCACCATCGCCGACAATGTCGGCGACAATGTCGGCGACTGCGCCGGCATGGCGGCCGACCTGTTCGAGACCTATGCGGTGACCGCGGTCGCCACCATGGTGCTCGCCGCGATCTTCTTCGCCAAGACGCCGATCCTGGTGAACATGATGACGCTGCCGCTGGCAATCGGCGGCATCTGCATCATCACCTCGATCATCGGCACCTTCTTCGTCAAGCTGGGCGCGAGCCAGTCGATCATGGGCGCGCTGTACAAGGGCCTGATCGCCACCGGCGTGCTGTCGCTGATCGGCGTTGCCGCGGTCATCAACTGGCTGATCGGCTTCGGCAAGCTCGACGGCGTCGAATATACCGGCCTGTCGCTGTTCTGGTGCGGCGTGGTCGGCCTGGTCGTCACCGGCCTGATCATCTGGATCACCGAGTACTACACCGGCACCGACTATCGCCCGGTGAAGTCGATCGCGGCCGCCTCGGTCACCGGTCACGGCACCAACGTGATCCAGGGTCTGGCGGTCTCGATGGAAGCGACCGCGCTGCCTGCGATCGTGATCATCGCCGGCATCCTCGTCACCTACGGCCTTGCTGGCCTGTTCGGCATCGCGATCGCAACTGCCACCATGCTGGCGCTGGCCGGCATGATCGTCGCGCTCGACGCCTTCGGCCCGGTCACCGACAATGCCGGCGGCATCGCCGAGATGGCGGGGCTGCCGAAGGAGGTGCGCAAGTCGACCGACGCGCTGGACGCGGTCGGCAACACCACCAAGGCGGTGACCAAGGGCTACGCGATCGGCTCCGCCGGTCTCGGCGCGCTGGTGCTGTTTGCGGCCTATAACCAGGACCTCAAATTCTTCATCAGCGACGGCAACGCCCATGCCTACTTCAAGGGTGTCAATCCCGACTTCTCGCTCAACAATCCCTATGTGGTTGTGGGTCTGCTGTTCGGCGGCCTGTTGCCGTATCTGTTCGGCGCGCTGGGCATGACGGCGGTGGGCCGTGCAGCGGGTGCGATCGTTGAGGAGGTGCGCCGCCAGTTCCGCGAGAAGCCCGGCATCATGCAGGGCACCGACAAGCCCGACTACGGCAAGGCGGTCGACCTGCTGACCAGGGCGGCGATCAAGGAGATGATCGTCCCGTCGCTGTTGCCGGTGCTGTCGCCGATCGTGGTCTACTTCGTGATGTATGCGATCGCGGGCGGCGGCGCGGCGGGCAAGTCTGCAGCGTTCTCCGCGGTCGGCGCCATGCTGCTCGGCGTGATCGTCACCGGCCTGTTCGTCGCGATCTCGATGACCTCGGGCGGCGGCGCCTGGGACAACGCCAAGAAATACATCGAGGACGGCCACTATGGCGGCAAGGGCTCCGACGCCCACAAGTCGGCGGTGACCGGCGACACCGTCGGCGATCCCTACAAGGACACGGCGGGCCCGGCGGTGAACCCAATGATCAAGATCACCAACATCGTGGCGCTGCTGCTGCTCGCGATCCTCGCGCACTGAACGGCAGCCTCCGACTGAAGCAAAAACCCCGCGGTGCGAGCCGCGGGGTTTTTGGTTTCGGGGGACGCGAAAATGTCACCGCGTCATTGCTGTCGCAATGACGGCGGCAATAGCGGTAACTACTTCACCTCCATCTGCAGGCCTTCCTTCTCGATGATGGCGGCGAACTTCGTGGCCTCCGCTCCGACGAAATCCGAGAATTGCTGCGGCGTGCCGTAGTCGGCGCGGGCGCCCATGCCGGCGATGTTCTTCTTGACGTCGTCACGCTCCAGCATCGCCTTGATCTGCCGGCTCAGCTCATCGACGACGGGAGCTGGCGCCGCCTTGGGCAGGAAGACGCCGAACCAGGACGAGACGTCGAACCTGGCAAGCTCGGGCGCAGTCTCGCGCATCGGCGGCAGCTTCGGCGCGGAGTCGCTGCGTTCGGGCGTGGTGACGCAGAGTCCGTTGAGCTTGCCGTCGAGCACCTGCGGCAGCGACGGGTAGAGGTTGTCGAACAGGATCTGGATGTCGCCGGCGAGCGCGGCCTGCAGGGCAGGGCCGGCGCCGCGGAACGGCACATGCGTCATCTTTAGGCCGGTGAGCTGCAGGAACCAGGCGCCGGTGAGATGAGGGCTTTGTCCGGTGCCGGATGAGCCATAGGTCAGCTTGTCGGGATTGGCCTTCAGATGAGCGATCAGCTCCGGAATGGATTTGATACCGGTCGTGGGATGCGCCGTGACGATGTTCGGGATCCGGATCATGTTGGAGACCGGCTGCAGCTGGTCGGCCTTGTAGGTCAGGTTCCTGAAGATGCTGTAGGCGATTGCGTTCGGCCCGGGATTGCCGATCAGGATGGTGTGGCCGTCGCCTTTGTTGCGGGCGACCTCCGCGGTGCCAATGGTGCCTCCCGCACCGGATCGGTTTTCGACGACGACCGACTGGCCCCAGATCGGCTGCAGGTGCGCGGCGAGGAGCCGTCCCATCACGTCAGTCGAGCCGCCCGCGGCCGCCGGCACGATGATCCGGACGGTCTCGGTCGGTCGCCACTCACCGGCCCCCAGGCTCGCGCGCGGCAGAATCGTCGCGGCCGACAGCGCGGCAGCGCCCGACAAAACCGTACGACGGGAAAATCTCTTGCGGATCATGCGTTTGCCCCCTTGGTTACACGTTGTTTGCGCGCGACCCTAGGGGACCGCCTGTCTCTCGGGCAAGCGGCAACTTGGCGCAGGTGTTCCAACTCTTGATCGACATTGCGCAATTCGCGCAGCACGCTCCGATCGCGCTTGGATCGGCCGAGCTCAGGCGCCACGGGGCGAGCGCACTAAGCCCTCTTCACGAACTCCGACTTCAGGTTCATCGCACCGATGCCGTCGATCTTGCAGGCGATGTTGTGTCCGTCGCTGCCCTCGGTGAGACGGATGTTCCTGACCTTGGTGCCGCCCTTGACGACCGATGACGAGCCCTTGACCTTGAGGTCCTTGATCACGATGACGCTGTCGCCGTCCGCCAGCAGGTTGCCGTGCGCATCGCGCACGCCGGTCTCCTGCGAGGTCTCCGCAGCCGCGGCCGCCTCGGCGCTCCATTCATGGGCGCATTCCGGGCAAACCCAGAGAGCACCATCCCGATAGGCATGCTCGGAATTGCATTTCGGGCAGCTCATTGAAGCGTCCATGGTCGACATCGTCTCCGTCGTGGCCGGCGCACCGTAGGGCCGTGGACCGGCAAAGCAAGAGAAAACCCGCCGCGCCAAATGGGCGGTGGGCTCCCTGGATCAGAACGGAATCTCCCGTGCTTGCTGGGCGCAGTTGCTTCACGCGAACCGGCCCCCGCTTCGCTAGGAAGATGCGGCTAGTTGAAGCTCAGCAGCTTGAACAGCGGCGTCAGGTAGGACATCTCCTGACCCGAGGTCGGCGTGGTGCGGCTGACGAAGTCGAAGATCTTGCCGTCCTTCAGGCCGTAATTGGCGAGCCGTCGCACCTGCCGGTTCTTGTCGAAATAGACCGCGATCACGCGCTGGTCGATCACGTGCTGGTTCATGAAGGCGACCGGGCGGGAGGTCCGCTGCGAGATGTAGTAGAACACTTCGCCGTCGAGCGTGGCGACCGTGGATGGCGTGCCAAGCACGATCAGCACCTGGTCCTGGCTCGCGCCGATCGGAATCTGCTCGAGCGCGCCGTCGGGCAGGATGTAGCCCTTCTGGAACTGCTCGCCGGTGCATGCTCCGAGGGCGGCACAGACGAGACCAACAGCGGCGATCGCGCGGATGCGCGAGAATAGGCCGCGCGCACCGCGGGACTGTCTTGGCATAATGTGGTTCATCGGCGGAACTGATCCGTCCCCTTGCATCGGGCGAGGCGTTGACGTACCGGGCAGCTCAATGGATTGCAATATAGCCGAGCCTCCAACGGGCGAGCCCTCAACAGGCGACCTTTGGGACCCGCAGCCGGAACCCATCATGCTTTGGCCGTTTAATCACTTCAGGAAACCCCCGGTGCCGCCGCGCAGCACCATTGAGACCATCTATGGCATGATCGTGACGCAGGCGCGAGAACCGTTATTTTACCGTGACTTGGGCGTCCCGGACACGGTTAACGGCCGTTTTGACCTGCTTTTGATGCACCTCTGGCTGGTGTTGCGGCAGCTCAAATCCGCTGGCGCGAGCGCGGATCTGTCACAGGCCCTGTTCGACCATTTCTGCATCGATATGGACGACAATCTGCGCGAGATGGGCGTCGGCGACCTGACGGTGCCCAAGCGCATGCAGGCGTTCGGCGAAGCATTCTACGGCCGGACCGCGGCCTATGATCTGGCACTGACCGACAGCGACGAGGCGCTGGCCCAGTCGTTCTGCAAGAATATCCTCAACGGCAGGGACATCGACAAGGCACGGGAGCTCGCGACCTATGCCAGGTGCGCGATGGCGGAGCTGGCGCGCGCCGATCTCGCCGCGCTGGCTCGGGGCGCATGGCGTTTTCCGGTCCCACAGGCAGTAGGGGCGTCGGCATGAGCGGCGGCACGGGCGGCACGGCAAGACGGCCCGACCCGGTGCGCGATCCTTGGCGCGTCCTCGTCAATGCGGCGCAAGTCCCGGAGGCCGGGCTGCATCGCGCGATCGAGGCCGACGAGGCGGCCCGCAGGGCGATGGCCGAAATCGCCGGGCTGCGCGAGGTGGTCTCCGCACGTGCGGCGTTCGACATCATCCCGAAACGCGACGGCAGCTACCACGTCACGGGCAGCGTGCAGGCGCGGATCGGGCAGACCTGCGTGGTGACGCTCGATCCGATCGAGAACGACATCGACGAACCGATCGACGTCGTGTTCGCGCCGCCCGAGCAGATTCCGCAGATGGCGGATCTGGTCGACGACGCCGAGGAGAGCGACGAGGGGACGCCGGATCCGCCGGAGCCTATCGTCAACGGCTGCATCGACATCGGCCGGCTCGCCACCGACGCGCTGTTTCTCGGCATCGACCCGTATCCGCGCAAGCCGGATGCGGTGTTTGAACAGGCGGTTGAAGCACCTGATCCGGAAGCTCATCCCTTTGCCGCGCTGAAGGCCTTGAAGAAAAAGGCCGACGGCAAGAAGCCGAAGGGCGGTTAGGACGACTTTGTAAGGGGATGACCTGTGTGCGGAACTGCACGAGGGACATCCCTTGCTAGTTCAGATAATCGTCACAATATATTGAAAGATCGTGTATTTTTGTTCTGATGCGACGTATTGTGTGACGGTTCGGCCACACCGCCGAACGCCGTCAAGAGGTTGTGTCGGACCGCGGACACGCTATTGTCGCGGCCCGGCCGGGACGTGAGTTGGCGTTTCGCCGCGCGCCGTTGACAGCGGTGACTTCAAGCTCGCGGTCTTTGTCACAAGAGGCTGTGGGAGAGCAGGTTTCCGGGACGTTCATGCCTCACAAGGTTCGAATCGCGCTTGACGCCATGGGGGGCGATGTCGGCGCATCGGTCGTCATTCCCGGCGCCGCGATCTCGTTGAGCCGTCATCCCGACAGTGAATTCCTGCTCTTCGGAGACCAGGCGAAGATCGAGCCAGAACTGGCCAAGTATCCCGCGCTCAAGGCAGTCTCGAAGGTGATCCACACCGACGTCGCCGTCGCGATGGACGACAAGCCGAGCCAGGCGCTGCGGCGGACCAGGAGAGCGTCCTCGATGTGGCTCGCGATCGACGCGGTGAAACATGGCCAGGCCGACGTCGCGGTCTCCGCCGGCAATACCGGCGCGCTGATGGCGATGGGGCGGCTCAATCTGCGGACGCTGCCCGGCGTCGACCGCCCGGCGCTTGCAGCGGTGTGGCCGACGCTGCGCGGCGACTCCGTCGTGCTCGACCTCGGCGCCACGATCGGCGGCGACGCTCAGCATCTGGTGGCGCTGGCGGTGATGGGCAGCGCCATGGCGAGCGTGCTGTTCAACCTCGAACGGCCGACCGTCGGCCTGCTCAATATCGGGTCCGAGGAGATCAAGGGCCATGAGGAGATCCGCGAGGCGGCCGGAATGCTTCGGGCGATGAACTCGGCCCAATTCAACTATATCGGCTTCGTCGAGGGCGACGGGATCGGCAAGGGTCTTGCCGACGTGATCGTATCGGAAGGTTTCTGCGGTAATATCGCGCTCAAGGCCGCCGAGGGAACTGCGCGCCAGATGTTCGCCCTCCTGCGCGAAGCCATAGGCTCGAACTGGCTGGCGCGGATCGGCTACCTGTTTGCCCGTAGCGCGTTCCAGAAGCTGCGCGACAAGCTCGATCCCAACAAGTTGAATGGCAGTGTGCTGCTCGGCCTGCAGGGCGTGGTGGTCAAGAGCCATGGCGGCACCAACGCGGAAGGCTTTGCCTATGCGGTCGATGTTGGCTATGAGATGGCCCACTACGATCTCCTCACCAAGATCAATCAGATGCTAAATCGCGACGGCAGCGCGCTGGTGCAGGCGCAGACCGCGCAGGAGGCTGTCTCGTGACTGCGATACGTTCGGTTGTGCTCGGCTGCGGCTCTTACTTGCCGGAGCGGGTTTTGACGAATGCCGAACTTGCGACCCGAATTGACACATCGGACGACTGGATCGTGCAGCGCACGGGCATCCGCGAGCGCCACATCGCGGCCGACGACGAGTTCACCTCGCATCTGGCGATCAATGCGGCGCGCGCCGCGCTGGCCCATGCAGGGCTCGACGCGCAGGCGATCGACCTGATCGTGCTCGCGACCTCGACCCCCGACAACACCTTTCCCGCCACCGCGGTCGCGGTCCAGCACGGGCTCGGCATCAACCACGGCGCGGCGTTCGACCTGCAGGCGGTGTGCTCGGGCTTCGTCTTTGCGCTCGCCACCGCCGACAATTTCCTGCGCGCCGGCGCCTACAAGCGCGCGCTGGTGATCGGCGCCGAGACCTTCTCGCGGATCCTCGACTGGAATGACCGCGGCACCTGCGTGCTGTTCGGCGATGGCGCCGGCGCGATCGTGCTCGAGGCGCAGCAACACGCCGGCAAGACCAGCGATCCCGGCGTGCTGACCACGCATCTGCGCTCCGACGGACGCCACAAGGCCAAGCTGTTCGTCGACGGCGGTCCCGGTTCGACCAAGACGGTCGGGCATCTCAGGATGGAGGGGCGGGAGGTGTTCAAGCACGCCGTCGGCATGATCACCGACGTGATCGTCGATGCGTTCAACGCCACCGGCATCACCGCCGAGGACATCGACTGGTTCATCCCGCACCAGGCCAACAAGCGAATCATCGATGCATCGGCGCACAAGCTTCATATTGCGCCGCAGAAGGTGGTGCTGACGGTCGACAAGCACGGCAACACGTCGGCCGCTTCGATCCCGCTCGCGCTGTCGGTTGCCGTGAAGGACGGGCGCGTGAAGAAAGGCGACCTGGTGCTGTTCGAGGCAATGGGCGGCGGCTTCACCTGGGCTTCGGCGCTCGTGCGCTGGTGAGCGCATCGCTAAAAAGTGCAAATACTTTGCCGGTTCCTTTGCCGCGTCCGAGTGCTGGTCGCTGTTGACCATTGCGCGCTAAGCTTTTAATTTCAGTCAACAAAATTGTTCGCCGAGAGTGCGGGGCAGGCGAGATGACCACGGGAACCGGAAAAACAGTTACACGCGTCGATCTGTGCGAAGCGGTCTATCAGAAGGTAGGCCTGTCGCGCACGGAATCGTCGGCATTCGTTGAGCTTGTGCTGAAGGAGATCACCGATTGCCTGGAGAAGGGCGAGACGGTGAAACTGTCGTCGTTCGGCTCCTTCATGGTGCGCAAGAAAGGACAGCGCATCGGACGCAATCCGAAGACCGGCACCGAGGTGCCGATCTCGCCGCGCCGCGTCATGGTGTTCAAGCCGTCGGCAATCCTGAAGCAGCGGATCAACGGCCACATGGCCACCAATGGCGACGGCAGCAAGGCCGAGTGACCATTGAACCGAGGTGAGAGAGGAGCGGGCATTTGGACAAGGCGCCGGATGCGTTCCGTACCATCAGCGAAGTCGCTGACGAACTCGACATCCCCCAGCATGTCCTGAGATTCTGGGAAACGCGCTTCGCGCAGATCAAGCCGATGAAGCGCAGCGGCGGACGCCGCTATTACCGTCCGGACGACGTCGATCTGCTCAAGGGCATCCGCCGGCTGCTTTACGGCGAGGGCTACACGATCCGCGGCGTGCAGCGGATTCTGAAGGAGCACGGCATCAAGTCGGTGCAGGGCATCGCCGACCAGACCGCGGCCGTCTCGTTCGGCGCGGTCGAGGAGGCGGTCGGCCACAGCATGGCGGAGCCCGACGACGCCGGGATCAGCGACGGCTTCGATCTCGACGGGGAGGAGGGCGACGGCGACGAGAAGGGCATCGACTACCGATTCGTCGATCCCGACCAGGATGCCATCCTGTCGACCTACAAGGCGCGGGCCCAGCCGGCGAAGGCACAGCCCGCAGCGCCTCCGGTGCGGGCCGGGATTGCGGCCGCCGACCGCGAGCGACTCGAGCGCGCGCTGCAGGAACTGGTCGTCTGCCGGCAGATGATCGATTCGGCGATGAAGGACGGCGACGACAGGGGTGGAACCGGCGCCTGATTGACGGTGCCAAGGCCCGCTTCCCGCCTTGCGCGGACGCGGGATCGCAGCTAATGGAACGGCATCGGAGCGTGGCGCAGCCCGGTTAGCGCACTAGTCTGGGAGACTAGGGGTCGGAGGTTCAAATCCTCTCGCTCCGACCATTTTTCTCAACGATTGCGGTCGATTTGGATTTCGAACCAAGGCTGCTCACTTCGCGGGCTGCGCTTTTGCCCATGTCAGTTCTGACGGGGGGCGGTCGGACCGCGGATTGAAGTCAGGCGACTCGGCAATATCCGTTTACCCAAGCCGAAATGTACGTCCCGAGCACTCCAAGGACGAATCCGGCGGAGAACACGTTTAGACTGTGCAGCCGGGGTATTCCCGCCTGCCATGCGATGCCGTTGAGTAAAGCAAGAACGATGACGACGCCAATGCCGTAGGCAGTAAGCGTGCGCATTTGACAACTCCTCCTTGCTGTCGCCCCGCACTGCTTGGTCCGATCATAGATGTGTTTTGAAAGTTGGGGCGCTGCCCGAAGGTGTCCCCATCTCGTCGGACACCGCTATATGGGCCACGATGATCTTTTGGCACGTGTCCTGCAACCAGCAGATCACGTGGCGGGGCCGCCTTACGCACTGTAGTCCAGCGCGACTTTCACGCAGGCCTTTTCAAGCCGGCCGTTGAGGGTGGCGAGCTTGGTCGTGAACTCGGCCAATTCCTTTTCGCTAAATTCCTCGAAGACAATTTTCCTGAACGCGTTGTATTGCTCGGCGAGGCTTGCCAGGTGCTTCTTGGTCTTGTCGGTCAGCGACAGCCGGACCACCCGTGCATCGGCCGGCGAGGGCGAGCGATGCAGCAACCCCTTCTGCTCAAGAAGCTTGGACTGGGTTGTCACGAACGACGGATCGACGTGGAGCAGCTTCGACACCATGTTGATCTGCACGCCGTTGTCCTTGTCGAGATCCGAGATCGCGATCAGGATCATCCATTGCGGAGCGCTGACGCCGAGCGACTTGCCCCAGAACTGGCGGACCTCCTCAAGATGAGAGTTGATGGAGGAGATCTCCAAGGTGAAGCGTTTGATGATGTCGAGATTTTCGATGGCGCGCTGACGCGTCGTATCCTTCCTTGTCACTGACACAGATTCCCCTTCCTCCTGCCCGGAACAGCTTTTTCGCTGCTTTGATTCTTGTGATCGTTATGGGCAATCGCGATTTTTCACGCAAGGCGGGCCCGGCGCAAGTGACCTTAAATTAATTATGATGCTTGTGTGACAAACAAGATTCTTTCGTTGCGACAAATTATCATGGAAAGGCAATGGGGTGTGGGTGGCGTTGCTGCTGAGCCACAGTGTGGCTCCATTCGTATAGCTGACTTTATAAACTATTTTGATTGCGAATTCGGCGCAGGCATATTGGCCCCGGCGGTAGGGGAATCTCGATCGTCCCGATGCGTTTTGAATCACTCATGTTCACCCTCTCCTGGGGAATTCATCGGGAGGCGTGAACGCGCTGAATGGTTTTGCGACAGGCGGGGGATCTCGGGGCGCTCGCGGCCCGGACTCTCCGCATATGAGCAACTTGGAGGTTAATATGAAATTGGTGAAGAGCCTTATCCTGGGCTCGGCGGCTGCCCTCGTCGCAGTCGGCGGCGCTCAGGCGGCTGATCTTCCCGTCAAGGCCAAAGCGGTCGAGTACGTGAAGGTCTGCTCCCTGTACGGTCCCGGCTTCTACTATATCCCGGGCACCGACACCTGCATCAAGCTGGGTGGCTACCTGCGCGCGGACGTTCTGGCGAACACGAACACCGTCTCGGGTCCCAACTACAACGGCGCCAACGGTGCCAACAACCGCTTCACGAACGGCTACACCTGGCGTTCGCGTGAAGACCTGAACATCGATACGCGCACCGCGACCGAGTACGGCGTGGTCCGCACCTACTTCGACGCGGTGTTCACCTGGACCTCGGGCACCTACGCCGGCGTCGGTAATGGGTCGACGACTTACTCGGGTGACGCTGTCGCTGGTGGTTCGCTCGGCGTCTACTACGCCTTCATCCAGTTCGCCGGCTTCACGATCGGTAAGGCGGTCTCGCAGTTCGCTGCTCCCTGGACTGGCTATCCGGGCAACAACTTCGACGGTCTCGTCGGCGGCGTCAACACGACCACTGGCGTGAACCAGTTCACCTACACCGCGCAGTTCGGCAACGGCGTGTCGCTGTCTCTGTCGGCCCAGGATCAGACGCTGTACTCGCAGGCTGGCGTGAACAACCTCGGCGCTGGCGGTGCTTACGGTGCGAGCGACTATGCCGGCACGATTGCGCCGGACTTGATCGCCTCGCTCAAGGTCGATCAGGCCTGGGGTCTGTTCCAGGCGTCGTTCGCGGCGCATGACAGCCATGCGGCCTACTACGGCGGCACCGAGTTGACCGGTCATCCGGACGACAAGTGGGGCTGGGCTGGTGCGCTGGCCTTGTCGATCAAGAACATCCCGACCGGACCCGGCGACGTGATCAACGTCCAGGGCGTGTATACGGATGGTGCGACCCGTTACAACATCCAGGATCTCGCCAGCCAGGCGGGCGCGATTGCGATGTTCGGTGGTTCGAACCTGCCCGGCGTCTATGGCAGCGTTGGCTTCGGCACGGCACCCGACACGGTGTTCATCGCTGGCGGTCAGCAGCAGACCATCAAGACCTGGGGTATGCGCGGTGCGTACACCCACAACTGGAATCCGTACTGGAACACTGCCATCTACGGTGCTTACGCCGCTGTCATGTACAACGATACGGCTAAGTCCTACATCTGCGGCGTTGGTGGCGTGGGCGGCACGTTCCGTACCGCGTTCGGCACTGGCGTGACCACCTGCAACCCCGACTACAACCTTGCACAGATCGGCGTGATCACCCGGTGGACCCCGGTCAAGAACCTGACCTTCTCGGCAGACGTGACCTACTCCCACCTCGATCAGAAGTACGCTGGCACGATCGCCTTCCCGGGTAGCGCCGCGATTGGCAAGCCGGCCGCCACCTACGAGCTGAAGGATCAGGACACTGTGATGCTGCTCCTTCGCGCTCAGCGCAACTGGTAACACCGGTTGATCTGATCACGATGCAACAAAACCCCGGCGGGAAACTGCCGGGGTTTTTTCTTTGACAGCGACGAGCAAGAAGACACCGGGCTACGACATCTCGGTCCACGCGAAGGACGAAGATGAGCCATGCGATTCATTTGCGGCAGACTTATTTACTTAGCTGATCTACTAAACTATATAAGCGGCGGCCAACATATGAATGATGGCTCTTAGCTTGATGCTAAGCCTCCCAAACCTCCGGCAATGCCCTGCCGGAGGTTTTTGATTCCACGGTCTCGCTCCTGATTGCCGCGCACGTTCGCATCGTTCGCGCGGCTGCGGCTCGCGAAAGTGGCGCTCGATTCATTTTCTGCTGGCGGCGGAAAACTGCGAATAGACGATCTTCAGTATCGCGAGCGCCGACGGCATCGAGTTGGCGTCGGCGGTGCGCGTGTAGCGGCAAGCAGCCAGTGGTTGCACGGAGCCCTGCGCGGGAGGGCAGCACAGGCTCCGTGCCCAACCGCCGATTCGGCGTCGTCAAGATTTGACGGAATCGATCCGCGATGCATTCTCGCCGGTCATGGGGCGCTTCAAGAACAGCCGCCTGGCTCGCATGAGCAGCGGCCACTATTGCTTGATACGGGATCTCGGGCTGGTGAAGGGCGGCAAGGGACTGCGGCACCACGAGGTGATCCTTGATTTCTCGTGGCGCGGCCTGCTCAGGCTGTTCTTTCCGTAGGCACGAGATCCCGCGACGGCTCGGCCGCCGGGCATGTCCTTATCAGGGGCCAGTCCCGCCGCCACGGCAACTGGACGGCGCAACGACAATCGGTAGGCTTGGTCCGCCGATCGAGAACATCGCCGCAAGAGCGGGATCGGACATGCGGGATGGAAACGACGAGGGCTAGCCATGAAGACACGTCCGATCGGCGTGATACCGCCGATGACCACGCCGTTCCGGAAGGACGGCGAGATCGATCTCAAGCTGGTCGCGCCACAGGTCGACTGGCTGCTCGGCGCCGGCGCCCATGGCATGGCGGCCGGCGGCTCGACCGGAGAGGGTCACGCGCTCGATCATGAGGAATATCGCGACCTGATCGCGGCAACGGTGGAGGCCGCCGGGGGCCGGGCACCGGTCATCGCCGGCATCATCGTCGACTCCACCCGTGACGCCATCCGCCGCGGCAAGCTGGTCCGCGACATGGACGTCGCGGCGCTACAGGTGACCCCGGTGCATTACCTGTTCAAGCCCGATGACGAGGCTATGGTCGGTCATTTCCGCCGCATCGCTGATGAGACCGGCATGCCGATCATCATCTACAACGTGGTGCCCTGGTCCTATCTGTCGCCGGCGCTGCTGACGCGGATCATGACTGAGGTGCCGCTGGTGGTCGGCGTCAAGCAGAGCGCGGGCGACCTGAAGCTGTTCGCCGACCTCATGATGATGGCGCCGGACAAGCTGATCTACAGCGCGGTCGACGCGTTGATGTATCCGTCCTACACGCTCGGCGCCCACGGCTCGATCGCCGCGATCCTGACCGCCGTGCCGCACGCGTCGGTGGCCCTGTGGGATGCGGTGAGAGCAGGCGATCACGGCAAGGCGCTTGACCTGCACAAGAAGCTTCTGACCATGTGGAACGCGCTCATTGCCGACAATCTGCCGGCCTGCACGCGCTATGCCCAGACGCTGCAGGGCCTCCCGCAAACCTATCCGCGGGCGCCGATGCCGGAGGCTTCGCCGGCGCAGCAGGCGGCGATTGCGAAGGCATTGGAGGGGCTTGGTGCGGCGCTACCCGGCAAGCGCGTCGAGGCGGCCGAGTAGACGGCTTTGCGGATCAGATCCCGAGCAGCCAGACGCCGACGACGGCCGCGAGCACCACGAGAGCGCTGATCACCCAACCGGCCGCGTAGGCCGGGTCGCGGTCGTCAGGTCGATCGACCATCGTGTCACGCCAGTGGGTCATGGCAATCTCCTGGAGTGAGCTCTCCTCATCGGTACGTCGCAACCGATGCAAAGAGGTTCAAGGGGGACACGAAATTCCGCGGCGCGGTTTGGCGCCGCAACAGCGTCGCGTTGAACTGCGCGCCGATCGATCGTAGGTTTTCGCGGGCTCGTTGCCATGGGACCGGAGCGTGTTCCGATCTCCCGCTCGCGCAAGAACACTAAAAAAATCAGGAAACTCTCATGAAGGATTTTGCCGGAAAGATTGCCGTGATCACCGGGGGTGGCACGGGTATGGGACGGGAGCTCGCGCGCCAGCTGGTCGCGGAGGGCTGCAATGTCGCGATGTGCGACGTGTCGGCCGAGGCCATGGCCGAGACCAAGCGGCTCTGCGAGGTCGAGAAGCTGCCACAGGGCCTGCGTATCACCACCCACGTCGCCGACGTCTCGATTGAGGATCACTACAAGCGTTTTCGTGACGAGCTGATCGAGCAGCAGGCAACCGACAAGATCCATCTGCTGTTCAACAACGCCGGCATCGGCGGCGGTGGCAGCCTGTTCACCAACACGCGCGAGCAGTGGGAGCGCACCTTCAACATCTGCTGGGGCGGCGTCTATCTCGGCGTCCGCACCTTCCTCCCGCTACTCGTGAAGGCCGACGAGGCCCACATCGTCAACACCTCGAGCGTCAACGGCTTCTGGGCTTCGGTCGGCTTGGGCGTGTCGCACACGGCCTACAGCGCGGCGAAGTTCGCGGCGAAGGGCTTCACCGAAGCGCTGATCAACGATCTCCGTCTCAACGCGCCGCACGTCAAATGCTCGGTCGTGATGCCCGGCCATATCGGCACCTCGATCGTCTCCAACTCGCGCAAGGTGCAGAACGGTTCCGACCAGCTCACTGCAGACGAGCTCAAGCAGGCCCGCCAGCGCCTGCAGGGGCAGGATGTCGACGTCACGGCGCTCTCGGATCAGGACATCCAGAATCTCGCGCTCGACCGCGCGCGCACATTCCTCGAGGACGCGCCGACCACGGCGGCTGCCGCCGCCAAAATCATCCTCGACGGCGTCAAAGCCGACCACTGGCGCATCCTGGTCGGCGACGACGCCCACAAGCTCGACGCCCGTGTCAGACAGGCGCCGGAGCAGGCCTACACGGAAGAGTTCTACAAGAGCTTCGTGCAGGAGGCCGGCTGGCGGATCGGCTGACTAGCCGCGCACCACGCGCTGGCGCGGCCCCAATTGGTAGGCGAGGCGGTAATGCCCTGCGCAATAGGGCATGCCGCCGAGCGGCGTGTTGCCGCAGAAGCAGAAGTCGTCGGCCCCCGGCGTGCTGATCGGCCAGCGGCAGCGCTGCTCGCTCAGCTCGAACAGCGAGCAACTGTTGGTGCTGATCACGGGAGCATCATCGGCCTGCTGCTGGTAGACCGACTGCAACATCTGGAGCTGTTGCTTGGCGGTCGCCCTGTGCGCGGCCGGTCCGGCGGATTTCTTCCGGCGCGCGCGGCGCTCTTCGGGCGTCGTGCGCGTCAGGTTCAGCCGGGAAAGCTTGCCGATCACGGCGTTGCGGCTGACGCCGATATTGGCCGCGATGTCGCGGCAGGAGAGGCCGGCTTCAAAATAGCTTTTGAGCTGTTCGACGTGCTCGGGCGTCCAAGTCGGTTCGATGGCCTTCATCTGACGGTTCCACGTTCTGTTGAACCGCCGCGCCGGCGCGGGCTTAGGGCGTGCGGCCGTTGTCGCGGATCGCAAGCAGCCCGTCCTTGATGGCGAGCCGAATGCCTTCCTCGATCAGTGTCCGTGCGACGCCCGGGACGCTCGTGCCGTGGGTGCCCTGTCTCACCAGCTTCTCAAGATATCCGATGGTCGAGAGCGCCAACGTGACGGGTACGCGGTCGGTTTCGGCCTTTTCCGTAGCCATGAGGAACGCTTAACTCTGAACGCGTGTACTGAAAAGTAGCTATTTCGAGTCTATTTAGTAATGCAGCAGTTCGTCAAGGCTCGGCTGCGCGCAAGCCGCCGCGCGCTGGGAGTCAGTTCCGGCGCGCCGCGCTCTTCAGATTGTCCAGTGAAACGAAGGGCTTAGCTTCGCAACTCAACCTTGACCGGGAACTTCTTGAGCAGCCGCTCAGCGGTTTCGGCCTTGTCCGGTGTCGCCGTGACGCTCAGGACCAGCCCGCGGGACGGGTCGGTGATCGCGTCAACGCTGACCTCCTTAGACAGCCCCTCCAGCGCGAGCAGCTCGCGGGCAGCCTCACCGGCGGCGATCTCGCGGAGCTTCGGCTTGAAGATCTTGCCGACCGGCGTGACCGGCATCTCGGCAATGATCGACACGGCGCGCGGCCGCGCCGGCGGCTCGGGGATGTTGTCCTGTACGAAGGCGGCGAGCGCTTGAGCATCGATATGGACGCCGGGCTGCGCCGAGACGAACAGCATCGGCACCTCGCCGGCATAGGTATCGGGACGCCCGACCGCGGCGGCAAGCGCCACGCCCGGAAACTGCAGCGCCGCGTCCTCGATCGCGCGTGGATCGATGTTGTGGCCGCCGCGGATGATGACGTCCTTGGCGCGGCCCATGATGTAGACGAAGCCGTCGGCGTCGATCCGGCAGATGTCGCCGGTGCGCAGCCAGCCATCGTGGAAGGCGTCCTCGGTCTGCGTCTTGTCGACATAGCCAGCAAACACCTGCGGCCCCTTGGTCAGGAGCTCGCCGACTGGCGACGGCCACGGTCCCGTGTGCAGCTTGCCGCCTTCCAGGATCGCAAGCTCGACCAGCGGATTGCGCGTGCCGACGCTTTCCGCGCGCGGCTTCACGCCGTGCACGTCGTGCGTGATGGCGCCGGCGAGCTCGGTCATGCCGTAGAGCTGCTGGATGCAGGGGCCGCCCCAGGTCGCAAGATAGCGGCGTTCGATTTCGAGCGGGCAGATCGAGGCGCCGGTGGCGGTGACGCGCAGGCTTGAAATGTCGCTGTCGGCGACTGGGACGTCAGCGATCGCACCGAGCACGGTCGGCACATTGCCGGCGATGTTGATGCGATATTGCTCGACGATCTTCCAGAAATTGGTGATCAGCGCCGGATCGCGCGCGCCGGCAGGGCCGGGAACGAGCATGGTGACACCTGACGCCAGGCAGTTGGCGACGGTGCAGAACAGGCCGCCGACATGGAACAGCGGCAGCGTGATCATGCCGCGCTCGCCGCGGTGAAAGTCGAGCGCCATTTTGGAGGAGATCGTCGAGGCGACCATCGCGCGGTTGGTGAGCCGCGCCACCTTGGGATGGCCGGTGGTGCCGCCGGTCGGCAGCATCACGGCCACGCGGTCGGCCTCGCTCATATCCTTCGACTTGCCGTAGTCGTCGCGCCAGGCAGGATCGGGCCGCAAGGGCTCGCCGTCGAACGCGATGCTGCCGTCGAGCGGCACGATCACGATGCGCTTCAGCGTCGGCACCTCGCGCGGCAGGCCTTCGATCTTCTCATAGAGGCCGCCGGGCATGCCCGGCGGTGGCGCCAGCAACAGCTTCGCCTCGATCGCGTTGAGCTGGGCAATGATCGCTTCGCGCGTGAACAGCAGGTTGAGCGGTTCGGCGATGCCGCAGGCGGCCGCGCCGAAGATCGCAACCACGGTCGCGGGGCAGGCCGGCAGCAGGATCGCAACCGCGTCGTTCTTGCCGACGCCCTGGGCGCGGAAGTAGTTTTCGGCCGCCTTGACGCAGCCCATCAGGTGATCGTTGGAGATCACCACCGGGTTCGGATCGAGCGGCGAGCGCAGATAGATGGCGGCTTCGGCGTCGGGCGCCCCCTGCGGGCCGCGGGCAATCAGATCGAGGATGCGCGGGCAGGCGGCGAGCGCCTCCTGCATCTCCTTGTCGCGCGCAGCCTCATCGGCCGGCGAAAGCCTGTCCTTCAGCATGTCCGTCCCCGTCGCTTTTGTTCGTTGGCGGGGATTGTATCGAGCCGCACCTGCGAAGCACAAGTGCGGCTTATCGACCGATCGTCAGCCGTGCACGACGGACTTGGCGATCATGCAGTGAATCCCCTTGGAGCCGTTGACCGTCTGCGTCACGCGCAGGTCGGCGGCCAGGCTGCACAGCGTGTAGGCGTCCTCGCGCGAGAGATTCCGCTTCTCGCCGAGCAGGGCGATCATGTCGCGCAAGGCCCGCACCACGCACTGGTCGAGGTCGGGGTCCATCGCCATGGTCATGTAATGGTCCGCCGTCTCCGCGCGCGGATAGGCGAGCTTGATATCCTTGCGCAAGGTCAGGCGGAAGCGGCCGGTGAGCGCGGTCTCGATCGCGGTGACGCAGACCTCGCCGTCGCCCTGCACACCATGGCCATCGCCGCAGGAAAACAGCGCACCCGGCACGAACACCGGTAAATAGAGTTTCGCGCCGGCGCCCAGCTCCTTGTTGTCGAGATTGCCGCCCATCGCGCGCGGAGTCAGCGAGGAGATGCGGCCCCACGCCGGCGGCGGCGACACGCCCATCACGCCGAAGAACGGCTTCAGCGGCAAATCGAGCCCCCAGGGCATGCGGCCGACCATGCGCTCGCGATCGAGCGGGATGTTGAGGATGCGCGGCTCGTGGAAATCGTCGGGCAGGGTGCCGGACAGCGGCTTGATCAGATTGTAGCCCCAGTCCTGGCGCAGCTGTACATCGAGGATATCGACCTCCAGCACGTCGCCCGGCTCGGCGCCGGCGACCGCGATCGGGCCGGTGAGGATGTGCCCCGGCACCATCCGCTCGCTCCGCGCGTGGATGTCGGCCAGTTCCGGCGGGACGTGAAACTTGCTGCGGTCAGGCACCACGTCGGGACCGCCGCTGACGGTCTCGATCGTGACCTCGTCGCCGCTCGCAATCGTCAGGACCGGCTTCAGCTTGGCTTCAAAAAAGCCCCAATGGCAGGTTTCCGGACTGGACTTCAGATGATGGTGGGTCATGTGACGTCTTTCGATTGCAGCGTTGGCAGCGTATGACGCTGTAGCAGAACTTCGCTGAGGCTTCCGTTGTTTTTTGTTCTCTCCAAGACGCTCGGCATCATGCTGCTGCCGATCAATCTCCTGGTCGGCATTGGCCTGATCGGCGTCATCCTGTTGCCGACGCGGTTTGCTGCGCTCGGCCGCGGGCTGATGGCGGCATCGCTGGTGCTGCTTACGATCTGCGCCTTCTCGCCACTCGGCAACATCCTGCTGTATGGGCTGGAACAGCGCTTTCCACCATGGGATGCCTCGCGCGGCGCGCCCGACGGCATCATCGTTCTCGGTGGCTCGATCGAGCCGGATCTGTCGGCTGCGCACGGCACGCCTGTCGTGCGCAGTGCTCCCGACCGCATCATCGCCGCGGCAGCGCTCGCACGCAAATATCCGAATGCGCGCCTCGTGTTCACCGGCGGCAGCGCCAACCTGATTTCGAACGACGCGCGCGAGGCCGATTATGCCGGCGAGATTTTCGAAAGCCTTGGCGTTCCCAAATCGCGATTGATCATCGAGCGTCGCTCGCGCAACACCGTGGAGAATGCCGAATTCTCCAAGGCTTTGCTCGACCCCAAGCCAAGCGAGCGATGGCTGCTCATTACGTCGGCCTATCACATGCCGCGCTCGGTCGGGCTGTTCCGCAGGTCGGGATTCAACGTGGAGGCCTATCCGGTCGACTGGCGCGTCGGCAATGTGTTCAGCTTCGCCACACTCGCGGTCGAAGGCATGTCGCGGACCGATCTCGGCATGCGGGAGTGGATCGGGCTCGTGGCCTATCGTTTGACGGGCAGGATCGACGATTTGCTGCCGGGCCCGGTCGCGCGCTAACCGACGACGGGCTGTCGCCTCCGCCGGTCAATCCGGCTAACATCAAACCAACAGGCGGCGTGAAGCCGCCGATTACGGGAGTTCACGCCATGCAACAGCAGACACCGCCGGAACAGTTCGACCTCGCAGCAATCGTCGCCGATCTGAACAGCCTGTTGCGGCTGAAGACCACTATCATCGGCGTCAAGATGTTCGCGCGTGTCGAGGACATGGAGGCGATCCCGAAGATCCGCCGTCCGTCGGCGATCCACACCACCGATCAGATCGTCAGCATGGCGTCGCGGCTCGGCTGGACGGTCGGCATCACCGGCGACGATCTGGTCGGCGCGCAGTGCCGCGCGGTGATCGGGCTCGGCCCGCAGGACGAGACATGGCTCGCCGGCGAAAACTATGTCGGCGTGTGGCACGGCACCTCGGAGGACGCGCGCAAGCGGCAGGAGGCGCTCGACGTCGTGCCTTACGGCCGGTACCAGGCGATGGCGGTGAGCCCGCTGACCAGTGGCCGCCTCAATCCGCCGGATATCTGTCTCGTCTATGCGACGCCGGGGCAGATGATCATCCTGATCAACGGCCTGCAATATACCGGCTACAAGAAGTTCGAGTGGGGTGTGGTGGGCGAAACCGCGTGTGCGGATTCGTGGGGGCGGGCGCTGAAGACCGGCGAGCCGAGCCTGTCGCTGCCGTGCTTCGCCGAACGCCGCTATGGCGGCGTGCCCGACGAGGAAATGCTGATGGCCCTGCCGCCGGCCTATCTCGTGAAGGCCATCGCGGGCATGAAGCAGCTCGCCAAGAACGGCCTGCGCTATCCGATCGCGCCCTACGGCATCCAGGCCGACGTGCGCGCCGGCATGGGCGTGTCCTACGGCAAGAAATAGACGGGATTGCTTCGCTGCGCCGGCAGTGACAAAAGGGCGCCAATTCGCTGCGCAGGGAACCCAATTCATGTCTTCGTCGAAATTCGACATCGTCGTCTACGGCGCCACCGGCTTCACCGGCCAGCTCGTCGCCGAATATCTCGCCTCCCATTACAAGGGTGACGCCGAGCTGAAATGGGCGATGGCCGGACGCAGCAAGGACAAGCTCGCATCGGTCCGCGACGCGATCGGCGCGGCCGCCGATACGCCGCTGATCGTGGCCGATGCCAGCGACGTCGCCTCGCTGAAGGCGATGGTGGCGCAGACCAAATCGGTGATCTCCACGGTCGGCCCGTACCAGCTCTACGGCAACGAGCTGCTCGCGGCCTGCGTTGAGGCAGGCGTCGACTATCTCGACCTCTGCGGCGAGCCGGTCTGGATGCGACAGATGATCGACAAGCACGAGGCCGCCGCCAAGGCCAGCGGCGCGCGCATCCTGTTCTCCTGCGGTTTCGACTCGGTGCCGTTCGAGCTCGGCACCTTCTTCGTTCAGGAGGAGGCCAGGCGCGTGTTCGGTGCGCCGGCGTCGCGCGTGAAGGGCCGCGTGCGCGACATGCGCGGCACGCTGTCGGGAGGCACCGCGGCGAGCGCCAAGGCAACCTTCGATGCGATCTCCAAGGATCTCAGCCTGGTCGCCATCCTGAACAACCCGTTCGCGCTGACCCCGGGCTTCGAGGGCGCCAAGCAGCCGCGCGGCAACAGGCCGATGTATGAGGAGGACCTGCAGTCCTGGGCGGCGCCGTTCATGATGGCGCTGATCAACACCCGCAACGTCCATCGCTCCAACATGCTGATGGGCTATCCGTACGGAAAGGACTTCGTCTACGACGAGATGGTCCTGACCGGGCAGGGCGAAAAAGGTGAGGCCAACGCCAAGCGGGTGATGGCTGCCAATGCCGAGAAGACCGGACCGAACGCGCCGAAGCCGGGCGAGGGACCGTCAAAGGAGGAGCGCGAGAACGGGCTCTACGATCTGCTCTATGTCGCCATCGCGCCCGACGGCCGCCAGGTCTGCGCCGCGGTCAAGGGCGACCGCGATCCCGGCTACGGCTCGACCTCGAAGATGATCTCCGAATGCGCGATCTGCCTGTTGCGTGACGCGCCCGACGTGCCGGCGGGCTTCTGGACGCCGGGGGCCGCGATGCAGACCAAGCTGATCAAGCGTCTCGTCGATCACGCCGGGCTGACGTTCGAGGTGGAGAAGTAGGTATACGCCGTGTGTCTGACATCATCGCCCGGCAGAGGTGTCGCGGCAAAAGCCGATAAGCTACGGCGTACTGGATGCCCCGCCTTCGCGGGGCATGACAGTGACGGACTACGGCGCGCGCGGGTCGTAGGCATACATGAAGTCCATCCCCTTGGATGACAAGGGCAGCCGCAGCTTGATCATGTGATCGCGGATCCAGGCGCCGGTCGGGCTGAACTCGCGCTTGCTGTTGCCGTTGCGGCGCGCGATCGCCACGATCTTCTCGGCACGCGGACGCCGCTCGTGCTCGAAATTCTGGAAGGTGACGCCGAGCTCCTGGCCATCCATCATCATTCGGCCGAGCACCATCGCGTCTTCCAGCGCGAGCGAGGCACCCTGGCCGGCTTGTGGGCTGCTGGCGTGTGCTGCATCGCCGATCAGGAGCGTCCGTTTGCGCGACCAGGTCGGCAGCGTCGCGACGTCGAGCGTGTCGGTGACCACGATATTCTCGGCGGCCTCGGCAAGTTCCACGTGCCGATGCAGGAGGCGATGTACCGCCTGTGGAGCAACTACACCGACGACGAGTTGCGGCCGCTGCTGCGCTTCGCCAATGACGGCTACAAGGGGGTGCTGGAAGCAACCGAGGCGCTGAAGAAGGTGATCGATACGTCGCCCGAGAAGCGCGCCAGTCTCAAGACGCCGCCGAAATCCCGGCGCTGACCGATGGCGCTGATGTTGCGCGGTAGCGCTCGGCCGCCGCATACATGCCCCACATTGCGCCCAGCATCATCCAGAAGTGCCGCCAGTGGTCGGTATCGATGATGAAGCTTTCGCCGACAATGCCGAGAAACGCCGAGAAGATCGCCAGGTAAGCCCGCTGCCAGGGCACGCGCACGAAGATGTAGCGGAAGCCGGTGATCACGCTGACAAGGACCAGCGCCGGATAGCAGACGCCTGAGATCCAGCCGCCCGACATGAAGGCGTTGAGGAAGGAATTGTGGGTGTCTTCGGGGAAATAGGTGTGGAATTGCAGCGGCCCGATGCCGAAGGGTACCTGCAGCGCCATCTGGGCGCCGAGGATGTGACGGCCGAACCGGCCGAACCGGCCTTCGTCATAGCTCTGGTCGAAGCTCGCGCGCTGCTTGAACATGTCGGCGACCGAGCTGAGCGAGAGCAGCACCGCGACCAGCGCGACGGCGAGGACCACGGCGATCAGCGCCATGATGATGATGCGCGAGCGTTGCGCCTGCGAGCGGCTGGTGAACACCATCAGCGCCAACATGAAGGCCGAGGTGATGATCAGGCCGCCCCAGGCCGCGCGGGAGAATGACAGCAGGATCGCGAGCGAGATAATGCCGAAGGCGATCGTATTGCGGAACGCCTTGCCGAAGCGATCGGAGACGACGCTTTGCAGCGTGAATAGCGCCGGCAGGATCAGGAACGCGCCGAGCACGTTGGGATCCTTGAAGGTGCCGCGGGCACGGTCATACAGCGTCAAAAGGTCGTAACCGCCGGGCACAAGGTGGAAATAGCCCGCAATGCCCGAGATCGAGGCGATCATCGCCCCGACGATCAGACCGCGACGCAACATGTCGAGGCGGGCTTCGGTGTCCTCCGAAATCACCGTCGCTAACAGCATGACGGTGATCGCCATGTACCAGGATGTGAGGATCCAGTTCATCACCTCGGGCTTGTCGAGGAACGGGATCGCCCCGATGCTATAGCCGACATTGAGCACGATCAGCGCGAACAGCAGTGGCATGAAGACGAGCCGCATCCGCAAGCCCGTTGCGAAGAACAGGACGGAGGCGATCAGCGTGACGAATTCGTACGGGCTCGGCTCGACGAACACGATGGCGATCGACGCACCGGCGAGCCAAACCAGCGCGCGCTGCAACGCCAGCACGCCTGGCGGTGCCGTGACCGGCAGATGGGACGTCCCGGCTGTTGCCGTATAGGCCATAACGCACTCACGCAACTCGATACAAGAACACCCACGCTACTTCGTCATTGCGAGGAGCGGAGCGACGACTTGTCCGCCGAAGCCATGGCGAAGGCGGAAGCAATCCACTTATCCTCGAGCTGTGGCATGGACGCTTCGCTCGCAATGACGGTAGTCAGTCTTGATTCTCAATACGCGTTCTCGTTCTTGGTCAGCAGCGAGAACGGCGTCTTGAAGAGGATGTAGAGGTCGAACAGCACAGACCAGTTTTCTATGTAATAGAGGTCGAACTCGACGCGCTTCTGGATCTTCTCGTCGGTGTCGACCTCGCCGCGCCAGCCGTTGACCTGTGCCCAGCCGGTAATGCCGGGCTTGACGCGGTGCCGCGCGAAGTAGCCGTCGACCGCCTCGTCGAACAGGCGGTTCTGCAGCTTGCCCTGCACGGCGTGCGGGCGCGGACCGACCAGCGAGAGGTTGCCCTTGAGGACGACGTTGAACAGTTGCGGAAGTTCGTCGAGCGAGGACTTGCGGATGAAGCGGCCGACGCGGGTGACGCGCGGGTCGTTCTTGGTCACGACCTTGGAGGCGGTCGGATCGGCCTGGTGATGATAGAGCGAGCGGAACTTGAACACGTCGATCCGCTCGTTGTTGAAACCGAAGCGCTTCTGACGGAACAGCACCGGGCCCGGACTGTCGAGCTTCACCGCGAGCGCCACCAGTCCCATCACCGGGAGAGCGGCGAGCAGCATGAGGCCGCCGACGATGCGGTCGAACAGCCATTTCATCACCAGATCCCAGTCGGTGATTGGCGCCTCGAACACATCAAGCGTCGGCACCTTGCCGAGATAGGAGTAGGAGCGGGGGCGGAAGCGCAGCTTGTTGGTGTGCGCCGACAGGCGGATGTCGACCGGCAGCACCCACAGCTTCTTCAGCATCTCCAGGATGCGCGTCTCCGCCGAGATCGGCAGCGCAAACAGCACGAGGTCGACGCGGGTGCGGCGGGCGAATTCGACGATGTCGTCGACCTTGCCGAGCTTCGGAGAGCCGGCGCAGGTATCCATGGCGCGGTCGTCGTTGCGGTCGTCGAACACGCCGAGCACGTGAATGTCCGAGTCCTCCTCGGCCTTCAGCGCCTCGACGAGCTGCTCGCCGTTCTTGTCGGCGCCGACGATGACGGTGCGGCGGTCGAGCCGGCCGTCACGCGCCCAGGCGCGCACGATCGAGCGGAGCAGCAGGCGCTCGACGATCAGGACCGCGAGGCCGACGAAGAAGAACGACGACAGCCAGACGCGCGACACCTCGCCGCCGAGCTTGGCCAGGAAGGACACGCCGATAAACAGCAGGAAGACGAATGTCCACGACGAGATCATCCGTGTCATCTGCCGGAGCTGGCCGCGGAAGATCTGGACCTGGTAGATGTCGGCGGCCTGGAAGCAGATCACGGCAGTCACCGTCATGCCCAGGATCGCTGCGATATACTCCCAATGGAAGCCGGAGAGCGGCTTCACATAGGCGAGATACAGGCCGATGCCGACAAGGCTGAGCAGCACGAAATCGACGATGCGCACCGCGCCGGCGATCACGACCGGCGAATAGGCGCCGCGAACTTTCTGGTTGGTGACGGCAAGCGCGGCCGGCGACAGCCGCCGTCGTCGTTCGACCTGTGCGTGACCCGTCGTTGCCGACGCAGCGGCGTCCAGCATCGAGCGTGCGTTGATCGGTTCCACGTGTCCACTTCCATTCCTGCGCGTGCAGATAGGTATGCGGGCGCAGGGCGAAATTCCCCCGGGCGGGACTTAACGGGACAAATCGGAAGAAACGGTTACGCGTGCATGCAATGGTTAATGCTTGGCAAATGCATCGCGGTAGCCGGCCAGCACGCCCTCGACCATGGCGCCTTGCGAGAAGTGATTGGAGATCCGTTCGCGCAGCTTCTGCGCTCGCGCCGCTGTGCTTGCGGGATTGTCGAGCGCGGCCTTGATGGCGTCGGCCATCGCGGCGGCATTGCTCGGAGTGAACAGGGCATCGGTGTGGGCATCGAAGATCTCCGGGATGCCGCCGACATTGGCGGCGATCATCGGAATGCCGGCCGCCGCGGCTTCGATCACCACGTAAGGCATGGAATCGCCGCGCGACGGGACGACCAGCAGGCGGCCCTTGGAAAAGCCGTAACGGGCCTTGACGTGCCCGATGAAGCGGACGGCCTCGCCGAGCGACAGCCGCTTGACCTGCGCCTTGAGCACTTCGAACTCCTCGCCGTCACCGCCCAGCGTGAGCGTCACCGGCTTGCCTTCGGCGCGCAGCTTGGCCACCGCGTCGATCAGGAGGTCGGCGCCCTTGATGTGCCTGAACTCGCCGACATAGACGAGATCGGTGGCGTCGTCGGCCCTTGGAACGGGCTCGAATTCTTCCGCGGTAACGCCGTTGAATACGCAGTGGACGAGGCCGGCCGGCACGCCAACGGTGCGCTGATAGGTGTTGCGGGCAAACGCGCTCTCGAACAGGAACAGGTCGGTGCTGTTCATCAGCGCACGCTCGAGCTGGCTGTAGAATTTGCCCTTCCAGGTGTCGAGCGGGTAGTGCAGCGAGCCGCCATGCGGCGTGTAGACCCGAATGATTTTGTTCGAACGCCGGCGCGACCGGACATAGGCGCCGGCCTTGGCGCCGTGGCCATGCACCACATCGGGCTTCAGCTTCCGGATCAGGTCCGCGATGCGCGCCCAGACCGCGATATCGCCAAAGTGCGGCTCGCGGCGGATCGCCACGCGTCGGACGCCGAGCTTGAGGCGAGGCGCGATCTCGGCCAGCGCCGCCTCGGCGCGGGTGCCGCCGGTGAGGCTGTCGGTGACGATGCCGACCTGATGGCCGCGCTCGATCTGACCGTTCGCCACGTCGAGGATGTGACGGAAGATGCCGCCGACCGGCGCGCGGACGACGTGCAGGATTCGGAGCGGCTGTTGTTCTGTCCGATCTTCCGCCATGGATCAGAACCCGCGCTCGTTGACGTGCACGGCGTCGCCGTGACCGATCGGCGCGCACCGCGGCACGGCGCCCGGCGCAGCCCGGCCCATGCAGCCTGACAAGACGGGCGCAGCAATCAGACGAACAATGGGGGCGCGCGGACCGCGCATCGGAGGAATCCCGGAAAACAAGAGCCACGATTAACCGCGCTCATGGTTAACAAAGGATGACGGTCTTAAGGCCGGTCGAACGGTTCGGTTTGGCCCGATTAACCCAGCGGCAACCTTAATGGAGTGTAATCGCCTCGGTTGAGATGGAGTCGCGGCGTCCGCGGGAGTGGTGCGATGCAGTTTGCGTTCTGGCGTAGAGGCAAGGAGAAGACCGTCGTGCAACGGGCGCTGCCGAAGTCTGCGCCCGTTGCCGGTGAGGCTGTGGCAGCGAGGCCTGCTTCCGGCAGTTCTACGCCAATCAAATCTGCCGGTGCATCAGAGACCGGCGATCTCGATCTGCACGTGCTCGGCCAGGCGCTGGCGCGCAGGCGTGGCTGGATCATCGTGCCGACAGTGCTGGTCTTCGCGCTGTCGCTGGCCGCCGTCAACATTGTCACCCCGCGCTACAAGTCGGAAGCGCGCATCCTGATCGACGGCCGCGAGAACGTCTTCATGCGGCCGAACGGCGAGCGCGAGCAGGAGCGTACCGCGCTCGACGCGGAGGCGGTGACCAGCCAGGTGCAGCTGTTGCTGTCGCGCGATCTCGCGCGTGACATCATCAAGAAGAACAAGCTCGCGGAGCGTCCCGAGTTCGATCCGGTGCTGCGCGGCTTCTCGCCGCTGAAGTCGCTGCTGGCGCTGTTCGGCATCGGCCGCGACCCGTTCTCCCTGACGCCGGAAGAGCGGGTGCTCGATGCCTATTACGAGCGCTTCCAGGCCTATGCGGTCGACAAGTCGCGCGTCATGGTGATCGAATTCCAGTCGCAGGACCCGGAGCTCGCCGCGCGCGTCGCCAACTCGATTGCCGATGGCTATCTCGTGCTGCAGCAGGCGGCGCGGCAGGACCAGGCCAAGTCTGCAAGCACATGGCTCTCGGGCGAGATCGACAACCTGCGGAAGAAGGTTGCCGACGCCGACGCGCGTGTCGAGGATTTTCGTTCGAAGTCGGGCCTGTTCGTCGGCACCAACAACACCTCGCTGTCCAACCAGCAGATGGGCGAGCTGACCACCCAGCTCAACAATGCTCGCGCGCTGAAGGCCGACGCCGAGACCAAGGCGCGCCTGATCCGCGAGATGCTCCAGAGCGGCAAGCCGATCGAGGCATCGGAAGTGCTCAATTCCGAGACGATCCGCCGGTTGACCGAACAGCGCGCTGCGATCCGCGCGCAGCTCGCCGAGCAGTCGTCCACGCTGCTCGACAATCATCCGCGCATCAAGGAGTTGAAGGCGCAACTCACCGACTATGATCGGCAGTTGCGTGACGAGGCGGCCAAGGTGTCGCGTTCGCTGGAGAATGACGCCCGTCTCGCCCGCGGTCGCGTTGACGAGTTGCAGGCGAGCCTGGACCAGATGAAGAAGCAGGCGTCGTCGAGCAATACCCAGGACGTGCAGCTCCGCGCGCTGGAGCGCGAGGCCAAGGCGCAGCGCGACCTGCTTGAAACCTACCTTGCCAAATACCGCGAGGCGACCGCCCGCGAGAATATCGACAGTGCGCCGATCGATGGCCGCATCATCTCGCGTGCCTCGGTTTCCAACACGCCGGCCTACCCGAAGAAGCTGCCGATCGTCCTGATCGCGACGCTGGCGACCTTGCTGCTGTCGTCCGGCATCATCATCACCGGCGAACTCCTGCGCATCTCCGGGCCGGCCACGGTGAGCCGTGCGTTCGCGCCCGTCGTGGCATCGGTCAGGCGTCGCGAGCCGGTCATGGAGCCCGTGGTCGAGGAGCGGGTTGAGCCGGAACTGGCGCGCGGGGAGTTTCAACGGCCGCCGGAGCAGCGGCTGGCGCCGGAGCCCGAACTGCCGCGGCAGCCCGAACTATTGCCGGAGCCTGAACTGTCACGGGAGTCCGTAACCGCGCCGGACAGCGCGGTCAGCGAGCCGACGCTCGCACGTGCTCAACCGGTCAGCGAGATCGACGAACTTGCCGCGCGTCTGGTCGCAGACGGCGTCGGCGCCCACAAGGTCACGGTCCTCGGCACGGCCGGCAGCGAGAGCGTCACACTGACTGCGTTGACGCTGGGCCGCCTGATGGCTCGCCAGGCCAAGGTGGTGGTGGTCGACCTAGTCGCGTCCTCGCCGACGCTGGCGGCGGCATCAGTGGACCCGAACGCCCCTGGTCTCGCCGAACTGATGCAGGGCGAGGCGACGTTCGCGCAGATCATCACCAAGGATCGGCAGTCGCGCGTGCAACTCGTCAGCGCCGGTCGTCCTGGGTTCGACCGCACGCAACTGCAATCGCCGCGGCTGTCGCTCGCGATCGACGCCTTGCTCAGGGTCTACGACCACGTGCTGCTCGATGCCGGATCGGCCGTCGATCTGCCGGCCGAGCTGCTGACCGCGCGAGCGCAGGCTGTCGTCGTGCCTGATGCCGGAATGGCGCAGGACGCGCGCAAGCTGATGGTCGATCAGCTCACAGCCGTCGGGTTCGCCCGCGTGACCATGTTGAGCAAGCCGTGCCAGCCGACGGACGTTGTCCGGCCCGGCCCGCGGGTGGTGGCGGCCTGACGTCGCTGACGACGGCTCGCCGGTGGCGATAGCGCTCCGAGAGGAGCTGAAAGCCACGCGTTCAGCGGAACATGCTGCGCAGGTTTTGCGCGATCTCGAACAGGGCCGCGTTGTGCTTCACCGTACGCTTGGCGCGATTGAGGCCCGACAACGCACCGGCCGCCAGCCGTCCGCGCAGGCTGAGCGGAATGAAGCTGTCGAAGATCGCTTCATCGTCCTTGCAGAACAGCCGCTTGTACTCGTCAGACCCGATGCCGAGATCGAAGGCGCGGTAATTCTCCGCGGCGTGGCGATCGATGATGTCGCGCATCAGGATCAGACCGGGGCTGTACCTGGCGTTGCCCGACATCGTGTAGGTGTTGAACATCATCGAGAAGCGATGGCCGTCGGCGACGCCGGCAAAGATCGCGATGATCTCCTCGTCGCATTCCAGCGCATGGATGTCGATGACGTGGCGCGTGCCGTCAGCAAGCGGCGTCAGGCAGGCGGTGCGGATGAACTGCTCGACTCCGGGTTCGGCGAACACGTTTGGCAGCTTTTGTTCGGCCATGCGCTGCGGCTTGAGGCGGAAGAACCAATCGAGCAGGCGGCTGATGTCGGCGCTCTCGGTGGCCATGTAATAACGGAAACCGGGCAGCGGCTGCAGCTTGCGTTCCTTGCCCTTGAGCCGGCGCCGGAACGAATTGGAAATTAGGTCTGCGGGCGCTGCACCGGGCTCGATCACGAGCAGCGGGCAGCCGTTGGCCGAGGGTTGGTGCGGCAACAGGGCCAGCGGGTTCGGCAGGTCCTGCCAGCGCAGCGGTTGCTGGTGGAGCGCCAGCGCATCGACGCGGGACCGATCCGCAATCGAGGCGATCAGGGTGGCAATATCCGCGTCGGTGGCGTTGGCGGCGAAATCCCGGTCGCACAGCGCCATGTTGAAAGTCGAGTGCTTACCCCCCATGAAGCTCGCGCAGCGCGCACCCCATCTGGATTCGATCGCAAGCGGCAGCAGCATCAGCGGCCGGTGTTCTCCGTCATGGGCGACGACGATGAAAGGACGCAGACCCTCGCGCTCGCCGACCTGCCGCTGCCAGGCGGCAAGGAAGTCGAAGCGCTGATAGGGGGTGAAGGATTGCAGCGATGTCTCGAGACCGCGCCAGATCGCTTCGGCAGCAGCGAGGTCATGGAAAATGTCGACGCCGGCGATCCGGCTTGCGTTCGACCACGTCCGCGTATCCGCCGTCCGGCCCTCGATTGCCGCCGCCATGGTCATCTCGGAACCCGCTTCTTCTGAGGTATTTCTTTACAGTTCTCGGCGGGGCCGACCTTCGCAGGGAAACGTCAACAAAGAGTAATAACAATGCTCTGGCGGCGGCGGCGCGCGGGAACCGCGGGACGGGGGCGGGACCTTGGTGTCGGATAACCGGTTTTGGCGGCGGGCACGAATGGAGTTCGCCTATTTCAGCGGCGTCCGCTGGCTGAGAGAGCGCGCCGCCGGCGGCGCTGGCGTGATCCTGCGCTTCGAACGGGTCCGCCCCGCAAGGTCGGGGCGGTTTCAGCCTCGGAAATCACAGGAGATCACGCCAGGGTTTCTGGATCGCGCAATCAGCGCGTTGAAGCGCTGGAACTACGACATCGTCGGGATCGACGAGGCCTGCCGCCGCGCCGTCGCGGTGCCCGAACGGCGACGCTTTGCCTGCCTGACGTTCGACGGCGCCACCAAGGATTTCATCACGCATGCCTATCCGGTGCTGGCCAGGCACGGCGTTCCCTTCGCATTGTACCTGCCGACGGCCTTTCCCGATGGCGTCGGGGAGGCCTGGTGGCTGGCGCTCGAGGACATCATCGCGCGGCAGAGCCGCATCAGCCTGATGATCGACGGAAGAGAGCGGCACTTCGAGGTTCGGAGCGTGTCGGACAAACACGAGCTGTTCGATTTCCTGTTCGACTGGATGCGCAGGCTGCCGACGTCCGACCTGTCCTATGCAATCCATGATCTCGTCAAGCGCTATTCGGTCGACATCGGACGATTGTCGCGCAGCGCGTCGCTCGAGTGGGAAGATCTGGCGAAGCTTGCGGACGATCCGAATGTGACGTTCGGCAGCGCCGCCGTGAATTATCCGGTGCTGTCGAACCTCAAAGACGCCGACGCGCGGCGCGAGATGGCGATGGGAAAGGCGGTGGCGGAGAGCGCGTTCCGGCGCGAGATCAGGCATTTCGCGTTTCCCTTCGGGGATCGCGAGTCCTTTCGCGGCCCCCATGTGGTAATGGCGCAAGAGGCCGGCTTTGCCAGCGCCGTGTCGACAGTGCCGGGTATCGTCGAGGCGCGGGGGCGCAGCAACCTTCACGCGTTGCCGCGCCTCTCCTGGGACGGACGCCTGCGCTCGTTGCGGATGATGCGGGTGCTGCTGTCGGGCGTCATGTTCGCGCCGGTGCAGCCGACGCGGAGCGCGCAAGGTGTCATCGCCTAAATTGGAACGGCAGTTCGGTCGGCAGGCGTTCGGCGCCGATCCCGCGGGCTATCACAACGCGCGTCCCGCCTATCCGGAGTGGGTCTATGAAACGCTCAGCTCGCGCTGCGCTCTGCGGCGAAACACGGCCACTTTCGAGATCGGTGCAGGCACCGGCAAGGCGACCCGCCGCCTGCTTGAGCTCGGCGCCGATCCATTGACGGTCATCGAGCCCGATCCGCGGCTCGCCGATTTCCTGCGCAACGACAATGCGGACGTAGCGTTGCGGGTCATCGTCGCCCCGTTTGAGGACGCTGAGCTCGAGGAGCAGGCTTTCGACCTGGGCGTCAGCGCCACCTCCTTTCACTGGCTCGACGGGGAGAAGGCGCTCGCGAAGATCGTCAGGCTGCTTCGGCCTGGCGGCTGGTGGGTGGCGGTCTGGAATGTGTTTGGCGACGACAGCCAGCCCGATCCGTTTCACGAGGCCACAACGCAATTGCTGAAGGGCCCGACCGGTCCTTCGATCAGTGAGGGCGGCAAGCCCTTTGCGCTCGATACCGCCGCCCGTCTGGCTGCCTTGCAGCACGCGGGCGGCTTCCACATCGTGGATCACAGCACCAGTCGTTGGCCGCTGGTCCTCGATGCCGAGCAAACGGTGGCGCTGTATTCGACCTACTCGAACATCTCGGCGCGTCTGGATCGGGAACGCGTCCTGGCCGAGCTCGGACGCATCGCCCGCGATCAGTTCGCGGGACGGGTGGTCAGAAACATGACGACCAGCCTCTACATCGCGCGCCGGGCGCAATGAGCGCGGAGACCTCGGCCCTGCCGGGCAGGGAAGATCCGCTGCAATCAGTTGGGGGCGCGGTCGGGCCGCGACATCCAGGCGACGATTGGCATCGCCGGCAACACCCAGCCGAGCCCTGCGACCACGTAGAAGATTGCCTGCAATAGCCCCGAATTGGCGAGCCACGGCGTCTGGGCGACTGTCATGCCGAGCAGCGACCACACCAGGACCAGGATGAGCAGGGCGATGGTTCCGAGCAGTTTGCGGGTACGTATGGCCATGGCGAATATGTGCAACTCGTGATCTCGGCGGCGCTTGCACCGCGGGCGCGGCGGACTATAAGGGGCGCGAAAATCCAATCAAGTCAGGTGAAATGGCCGGTATTTCCGCAAACAAGGCGCAGCTTCGGGCCGTCAGGGTGTGGCTGTTTTCAGTCGCCGCGCTGATCGCGCTGATGGTTCTGGTCGGTGGCGCCACGCGGCTGACCGAGTCAGGCCTGTCGATCGTGGAATGGAAGCCGGTCACCGGCGCGCTGCCGCCGCTGACGGATGCGCAGTGGACGCAGGCCTTCGAGGGCTACAAGACCATTCCGCAATACCGCGAGCTCAACGCCGGAATGACGCTCCAGGAATTCAAGACGATCTTCTGGTGGGAGTGGAGCCACCGGTTGCTCGGCCGCGTGATCGGCGCCGCCTATCTGCTGCCGTTCCTGTACTTCCTGTGGCGCGGTGTGGTGAGCGGCGAGCTGGGGCGGCGGCTGTGGCTGATCTTCGGCCTCGGCGGGCTGCAGGGCGCGGTCGGCTGGTGGATGGTGGCCTCCGGCCTGTCGCGGCGCGTCGAGGTGTCGCAGTATCGGCTGGCGACGCATTTGGTGCTAGCGCTCCTGATCTTCGCCGCGATCGTCTGGACGCTGCGGCGATTGACGGACCGTCCGCCCGTGATCGCAGCAGCCGTCAGGTTGAAGATCACGAGCGCGGTGCTGCTCGTGCTGACCTTCGTGCAGCTCTATTTCGGCGCGCTGGTTGCGGGCCTGCGCGCGGGCAGGGTCTACAACACCTGGCCCGACATCGACGGAGGCTTCATCCCGTCGGCTGATCGGCTGTGGTTCGAGACGCCGTGGTGGCGCAATCTGTTCGACAACACGCTGACGGTGCAGTTCGAGCACCGCATGACGGCCTATCTGTTGTTTGCACTGGCGATTGCCCACGCGATCGATGCCGTGCGCTCGCGTGCCGGACGTCCGGTGATCGCCGGCGCCTGGTGGCTGGTGGCTGCCATCACCGTGCAGGCGACGCTCGGCATCCTGACGCTGCTGCATCAGGTGCCGATCGATCTGGCGCTGACGCACCAAGCGGTAGCGATCGTGGTGCTGACGCTCGCCGTGCTGCAGGCCGAGCGGCTCGCCGCGCGGCGGACCGAGCGGGATCAGCCGAAGCTCGTTCCCGCCGGCCACGTCGGCCAGCCTGGCTGATCCTTCACGACAGATAGTCGAGCCCGATATCGAGTGCGGGCGAGCTATGGGTCACCCAGCCGACCGAAATCAGGTCGACACCGGTTGCGGCGATATCGGGCGCGGTGGCCGCGGTGATGCGGCCGGAGGCTTCGGTGATCGCCTTGCCGCGCGCCATCTCCACCGCCTGGCGGAGCCGATCGACCGTCATGTTGTCGAGCAGCACGGCATCAACGCCAAGCCCCAGCGCCTCTTCAAGCTGCGACAGCGTATCGACCTCGACCTCGATCTTGACGAGATGGCCGACATTCGCCTTCGCCCGCTCGACCGCGGGGCGGATGCCGCCGGCGAGCGCGACGTGGTTATCCTTGATCAGCACTGCATCGTCGAGCCCGAAGCGATGGTTGCCGCCGCCGCCGGCGCGGACGGCGTATTTCTCCAGCGTGCGCAGCCCCGGCATGGTCTTTCGGGTGCAGACGATCTGCGCGCGCGTGCCCTTGACAGCCTTGACGAGGGTCGCGGTTGCGCTCGCAACGCCGCTCAGATGGCAGAGAAAATTCAGCGCGGTTCGCTCCGCGGTCAGCAGGCTGCGCGCCGGGCCGTCGATGATCGCGATCACCTGGTCGGGCTCGACCGCGCTGCCGTCCGGGCGCTCGGCGCGAAGCTCGATTGCGGGTGACACCATCTGGAAGGCACAACGGGCGACGTCGAGCCCGGCGACCACGCCGGTCTGCCGTGCGCGCATCACCAGCCGGGCCTGCTGGCTGATCGGCACGATCGCATTGGCGGTGATGTCGCCGGCGCGTCCGAGATCTTCCAGCAGGGCGGTCCGCACGATCGGCTCGTACATCAGCGGCAAGACAGGATCGAGGGTCATGATTGGGCGCTCCTGACGGTTGGGATGGATTCGACGATCTCGCGCGCCGCGGCGAGCGCTTCGGTGCGGGTGAGGGATGACGGTACGGCCGAGGCAGCGCTGTCCGGAAAATCGGTACGGAAATGGCCGCCGCGGCTTTCCTCGCGCCCGATGGCGGCGACCGCGATCATCAATCCGACCAAGGCCGCGTCGGACGCCGCACCCTGGCTGCGCGCGAGCGGATAGAGGCTGTGGATCGCATGTTCGATCCCATCGTGGTCGCGCAACACGCCAAGCCCATGCGTCAGGATCGGACGCACGGCCGAGGGATCGGCCGGAGGCGGCGCTGCTTCGGCGCGCAGCATGGCCCGCGGACCTGCACTCATGCCGTCGATGCTCTCGGCGACCCATCTCGCACAGACGATCGCCTCCATCAGCGAGTTGCTCGCCAGCCGGTTTGCGCCATGCAATCCGGTCCGAGCCGCCTCGCCGCAGGCCCACAGGCCTTGCACCGTGCTGCGTCCTTCGCCGTCAACGGCGATGCCGCCCATGTGATAGTGAACCGCCGGACGGATCGGAATCGGATCCTCGGCCGGATTGATACCGGCCATCTTGCAGAATGCGCTGATCACGGGATAGCGTCGCGCGAAATCTGCGCCCGGATTTTTGCGCGCGTCGAGAAAGGTGCGATGTCCGTTGGCGCGGTGACGCCACACCGCGCGCGCGACGATATCGCGCGGTGCGAGCTCGGCGCCGGGTTGATCCGCCATGAAGCGCTGCCCGTTCTCGTCGATCAGCACCGCGCCGTCGCCGCGGATGGCTTCGGTCAACAGCGGCATCGGGCGGGACGGCCCGTCGAAGGCGGTGGGATGAAACTGGACGAATTCGAGGTCGGAGAGTGTCGCGCCGGCGTGCGCTGCGAGCGCAAGCCCGTGGCCGAAACATCCGCTCGGATTGGTGCTGTCGGCGAACAGCCCGCCGATGCCCCCGGTCGCGATCACGACGCGATTGGTGGAGAGGATGAACCAGCCGCCGTCGCGCGACGCGAGGACGCCCCGGACCGCATTGTCCTCGACAAGGAGCCGGCGCGCCTCAACGCCTTCCAGCAGCGTGATCGACGGCGTGCGCCGGACCGCCGCGATCAAGGCGCGCATGATCTCGCGCCCGGTGCCATCGCCGGTGGCGTGCACGACGCGGTTGCGGCCATGGGCGGCTTCCAGCCCGAGCCGCCAGCCTCCGTCGGGCCGGCGATCGAAGGCGACACCGAGCCCCGCGAGCCGTTCCACAGCCGCCGGCCCGGCCTCGACGATCCGGGCTGCGGCAGCTTCGTCGCACAGCCCGGCGCCGGCCGCGATGGTATCGGCGAGATGGAGGGCAGGGGTGTCATCCTCGCCGACGGCCGCGGCAAGTCCGCCCTGCGCCCACATGCTGGAGGCTTCGGCACCCAGCGGCGATTTCGACAGCAGCACGACCGGCTCGGGTGCGAGTTCAAGCGCGGTCATCAGCCCGGCGGCGCCGCCACCGATGATGACGGGGCGGCCGGTCAGATCGGAGATGTCAGTGCTCATAGCGCCAGCATCCTTTCGACGCTCAGCCGCGCGCGGTCGGCGATCCCGGGGCCGATCGTGACCTCGTGCTGATTGGTTTCCAGCGCGTGACGGATGTTCTTCAGCGTGATCCGCTTCATGTGTGGACAGAGATTGCAGGGGCGGACGAATTCGACATCGGGGTGCTGGGCCGCGATGTTGTCGCTCATCGAGCATTCCGTCAGCAGCACGACGCGTGGCGGGCGTTTGGTTTCGACGAACGATGACATTGCGGCCGTCGAGCCGGAATAGTCTGCTGCGGCGACGACCTCCGGCGGGCATTCCGGATGTGCCAGGATGGTGATGTCCGGATGATCTTCGCGGAGCTGGTGCACGTCGTCGGCGGTGAAGAGCTCATGCACCTCGCAATGGCCCTTCCAGGCGATAATCTTCTTCGTGGTTTGCTTGGCGATGTTCTGCGCCAGATATTCATCCGGCAGCATGATGATGCGCTCGGCACCAAGCGATTCCACGACCTTCAGCGCGTTGCCAGAGGTGCAACAGATGTCGGACTCCGCCTTGACCGCGGTCGACGTGTTGACATAGGCGACAACGGGCGCGTCTGGATAGCGCGCGCGCATCAGCCGCACGTCCTGCGCCGTGATGGAATCCGCGAGCGAGCAGCCGGCCGCGAGATCGGGGATCAGCACAGTTTTTTCGGGATTCAGCAGCTTCGCCGTCTCGGCCATGAAGTGCACGCCGGCCAGCACGATGACGTCGGCATCGACCTTGGTGGCTTCGCGCGCGAGCAGGAGGCTGTCGCCGACAATATCGGCGACGCCGTGGAAGATCTCGGGCGTCTGATAGTTGTGCGCCAGCACCACCGCGTTGCGGCGGCGCTTCAGGTCGAGGATCGCGTCGACGTCCTCGGCGAAGGTGGCCCATTCGAAGGGTGGGATGACGCGTTTGACGCGCTCATAGAGCGGGGCTGTGCGGGCGAGGAGTGCGGTATCGGGGGACGCCATTTATACTCTCCTTGAGCATAAGATGGCTTATACTTATCCTGAGCATAAGGGCTGTCAAGTGCGCGAGAGCGGAAGCTTGGTGCCGGCGACGGCCCGCTCGGCCAGCACGGCGTAACGGAAGCGGAACAGCTTGGCCGGCCGCCCGACGGCCTCAGTGGCGATTGCGCCAGTCTCTTCAACAAGTTCCTGCTGCTCGATGAGCCGGCGGAAATTCTGCTTGTGCACCAGGCGGCCTGCGAGTGCCTCAACACTGCGTTGCAGTTGCAGCAGGGTGAACTCGGCCGGCATCAGCTCGAATACCACGGGACGGTATTTGATCTTGGCACGCAGCCGCGCGATCCCGGTGGCGAGGATGCGACGATGATCCGCGGTCATCGGCTTGCCGGGCACCACTGACGCCTCGCGGCCGTTCCCGCGTCCGGCCTCCGGGATCAGCGATGCTTCGTAGAGCAGCTCATAGCGCTGCAGCACCAGTTCCTCGTTCCAATCGCGATCGTCGAGCCCGAAGGTGATGGCACAACGCTGCCAGCGCTCGCGCTGCAGCGTCGGGGATGGTGCGGACTTCGCCCACGCCTTCAGCTTCGGCGCCACCATTTTGGCAAGGAAGGCCGGCGCTCCGGCGCGGTGATCTTCCCAGGGGAAATAGTCGTACCAGCCGGACCAATGCGCCTCGAAGCCTTCGCCGACCCTGTCCTCGCGGGTCAGGCCGAGATAGCTGATGGAAACGCTGTGCGGCCCCTTGACGTCGCCGGAACGGCCGGGATCGGCAAAGGTATAGAGCTGCTCGACATAGCCGAGCGGGTGCCCGGTCTGGGCCTCGACCCATGCCCGCAGAGCGGTCTGGAGCGAGCGGTGGCTGAACTCGAACGGGCCGCTCGGCAGCGCGGAGCCACCCGCGATGGTCATGATCCTGGGCGTGCCCTCGGTGACGGCCACCAGCACCGCGACGAGATCAGCGGTGATCGCGTTCCCCGAAGCCGGTGCGCTGGATTTCTGCGTCGATCTAGCCACGCGCTCGTCCCGCGCTAGCAGTAGCCGTAGATGCCGCAGGCATAGGGCAGGCGGTCCCAGTAATCCACATAGGCGCCGCCGTAATAGGGGCCGAGGTAGCTGTAGGAGTGGGCGTTGCCGTAATAGCCGGGGAGCGAGGACGATCCGGGCAACAGCGGTTCACCCGGCACGAACGGGATGTACGGCTCTGCGTTGAGCGGGATCACTGTGGGCTCGACCACGACGAGTTGGCGTTCGCGCCGCACATAGGTCGGCGGGGTGATGGTCGTGCGGTAGACGTAGTGCCGGCGGGGCAGGCCCGGCGGAAGCTGGCGCGCGGCACGCACGGTCGCGGGCTTGGTGACGACGAGGCTGTCGGCGGCGTCAGCGGGCGGAATCGCTGACAGCGCGACCGCGAGTGGCAAAATCCAGCGCAGCATCAATGGTCTCCCGAATCATCCGGAGCCTATCACTGCCATTTTATGCTGGAATGAGCGTTAACGAGAGACTTGTCGTTTCGGGCAAATGGCCGGAGCGGTGCGGCGCACCGCTCCGGACTGACGGCCGATCAGGCGCTCAGAGCCTGGTCGAGGTCTGCAATCAGGTCTTCCTTGTCCTCGATGCCGATCGAGAGCCGCACCACCTCCGGCGCCGCGCCGGACCTCACCTTGGCGGCATCGTCGAGCTGGCTGTGGGTCGTGGAGGCCGGGTGGATCACCAGCGAGCGGGTGTCGCCGACATTGGCGAGATGCGAGAACAGCTTCAGGTTCGACACCAGATTGACGCCCGCGTCGTAGCCGCCCTTGAGGCTGAAGGTGAACACCGCACCCGCGCCCTTCGGTGAATACTTGCGCTGCAGCTGGTTGTATCTGTCGCCGGGCAGGCCGGCGTAGTTGACCGCCGAAACCGCCGGATGGCCGGAGAGGAACTCCGCCACCGCCTTGGCATTGTCGCAGTGCTTCTGCATGCGCAGCGGCAGCGTCTCGATGCCGGTCAGGATCATGAAAGCGTTGAACGGTGACAACGCCGGCCCGAGGTCGCGCAGGCCGAGCACGCGGCAGGCGATCGCGAAGGCGAAATTGCCGAACGTCTCCTGGATCCTGATGCCGTGATATTCCGGGCGCGGCTCGCTCAGCATCGGATATTTGTTGTCCTTCGACCAGTCGAAGGTGCCGGCATCGACGATGATGCCGCCGAGCGAATTGCCGTGGCCGCCGAGGAATTTCGTCGCCGAATGCACGACGATATCAGCGCCGTGATCGATCGGCTTGATCAGGTAGGGCGAGGCTAGCGTGTTGTCGACGATCAGCGGCACGCCCGCGTTGCGCGCGATGGCCGCGATCGCCTCGATGTCGGTGATGCTGCCGGCAGGGTTGGCGATCGACTCGATGAAGATCGCCTTGGTGTGCGGCGTCACCGCGCGCTCGAAGCTTGCGACATCGTCGGGATCGGCCCAGGCCACGTTCCAGCCGAACGCCTTGAACGCATGGTTGAACTGGTTGATCGAGCCGCCATAAAGCTTGCGCGCCGCGATGACCTCGTCACCCGGCTTCATGAGCTGCTGCAGCACGACGACCTGCGCCGCATGGCCGGAGGCCACCGCGAGCGCCGCGGTGCCGCCCTCGAGCGCGGCGACGCGCTCTTCCAGCACCGCATTGGTCGGGTTGCCGATGCGGGTATAGATGTTGCCGAACGCCTGCAGGCCGAACAACGAGGCGGCGTGGTCGGCGTCGTTGAAGACGAACGACGTGGTCTGATAGATCGGCGTCGCCCGCGCGCCGGTGGTGGGATCGGGCTGTGCACCGGCATGCACGGCGAGGGTGGAAAATCCCGGAAGGCGATCGGTCATTATCTGCGTCCTGTCGTGGCGTGATCGAAGATGCGCGGCATGCTGATGGGGGGGCCGCCTGCCGTCAAGCCGAGTTGGCGGGTGAGCGCGCGTTTGAAACGACCATGCTTTGCCATGCGGCGCGACCGTAACGAATATTCCGCCGATGCGTCAGGTCGTCTCGCTCTTGTTTTTCGCGGCGCGATCGGATGCCGCGGTCTGACCGCCGCCGAAGCTGGTGCGGTTGAGCGACAGCCGCATGCCCTGAGTCGGAATCGGCGCGCGCTTGGAGGAGAGCGTGCGCGAATTGACGCCCATCCAGGAGATCTCCGACGACAGCCGGCCGTACTCGATCTTCGGGCAGCGGTTCATCACCACCTTGAGGCCGGCGGCTTCAGCCTTCTCGGCGGCGGCATCATCGCGCGCGCCGAGCTGCATCCAGATCACCTTCGGCGGCGGCGACAGCTTCAGCGCCTCGTCCACCACGGGCATGATGTGGCTCGAATTGCGGAAGATATCGACCATATCGATCGGGCGGCCGATATCCGCGAGCGATGCCACGAACGGTTTGCCCATCAGCGACTTGCCGACATGGCCGGGATTGACCGGGATCATATCGTAGCCGCGCTGCGCCAGATATTTGAAGGCGAAATAGCTCGGCCGCACATTGACCGGCGAGGCGCCGACCATCGCGATTGATTTCACACCGTTGAGGATGCTGCGGATGTAGTTGTCGTCGTAAGCGTCGTGGTTCATCTGCTTAAAGCTGTCCAATTACGTCATTGCGACGAGCGAAGCGACGAAGCAATTCATTCTATCGTCGCGTGGAGAAATGGATTGCTTCGCTCCGCTCGCAATGAGGCGGTTACCTGTCCTGCCATTTCGGCTGGCGCTTCTCGATGAAAGCGCCGATGCCTTCCTCGGCGTCGCGCGCCATCATGTTCTCGGTCATCACCTCGGCAGCGAAGCGATAGGCGTCGGCGAGGCTCATCTCGGCCTGGCGATAGAACGCCTCCTTGCCGATCTTGACCGTGTGGGCCGATTTCAGCGCGACCTTCTGCGCCAGCGCAATTGCGGCGTCGCGCTCGGTGCCAACAGGCACCACGCGGTTGATCAGGCCGATATCTTTCGCAGTGGCGGCGGAGATCGGCTCGCCGGTGAGCAGCATCTCCATCGCCTGCTTGCGCGGCACGTTGCGCGACAACGCCACCATCGGCGTCGAGCAGAACAGGCCGATATCGACGCCCGGTGTCGCGAAGGTCGCAGCCTCGGAGGCCACCGCAAGGTCGCAGCTTGCGACGAGCTGGCAGCCGGCCGCGGTAGCGATGCCCTGGACCGCCGCGACAACGGGCTTGGGCAGGTGCACGATGGCCTGCATCATCGCGCTGCATGCGTTCATGAGTTGCGCGAAATAGCCGCGGCCGCGATCGGCATCGCTGCGGCGCGCGGTGAGTTCCTTCAAGTCGTGGCCGGCCGAGAAGGCCAGGCCGTTCGCGGCGATCACGACGCCGCGGACCGCCTTGTCGCCACCGATGTCGTTGAGCGCGGCATGCAATTCCCCGATCAGTCCTTCGGACAGGCTGTTGCGCGCCGTCGGGCGGTTCAACGTCAGTACCGCGATACTGCCGATGGTCTCTCGCAGCAGGATCGAGGCTTGCGGCGCTTCTGCGCGGGCGGCTTGGGCGGACATGGCGAAATTCCATTATGGTCTCGATGACAATTTAATGTAACAGGCGGGCTGGCGCGAGGGCAGGGACGGCATGGCAATTGCGAAAATGAGCGTGGCTGACGTGGAGGAGTTCCTGCGCAGGGAATTCCCGCAGGCGTTCGCCTTCGACGACATCAGGATCGAGAGTGCCGACGGCGAAACGGCCCTGCTGCGCCAGCGCTTCAGCGAACGCATGCTGCGGCCGGGTGGTACGGTCTCCGGACCGACCCTGATGGGGCTGGCTGATTTCGCGATGTATGTGGTGCTGCTGTCGGCGATCGGACCGGTCGGTCTTGCCGTGACCACCAATCTCAACATCAACTTCCTGCGCAAGGGCCAGCCGGGGCAGGACGCGCTCGCGGTGGCGAAGCTGTTGAAGCTCGGCAAGCGCCTTGCGGTCGGCGAGGTCAACCTGCTGTCCGGCAGTTCGCCGGACCCGATTGCCCACGTGACGGCGACCTATTCCATTCCAAACAAATAATCTTTTCTCCGGTATTATAACACCATATTTATAACTCATTGGTTTAATTGATGTAATTTGCCATCTTGGACGTTGACGTGCGCGCGCGGCTTCTCTAGAAAGCCGAGCAGTTCGGCGCACACGGCGCCGATTTCTTTTTTCACGGATTCCACACATGAGCACGTTCTCGGCCAAGCCCGCCGAAGTGACGAAGAAGTGGGTGCTGATCGACGCCAAGGGTTTGGTCGTCGGCCGTCTCGCCACCCTCGTCGCCATGCGTCTGCGCGGCAAACACCTGCCCACCTACACTCCGCATGTCGATTGCGGCGACAACGTCATCATCATCAACGCCGCGCATGTGGTGCTGACCGGTCGCAAGCGCGACCAGAAGACCTACTACAAGCACACCGGCTATATCGGCGGCATCAAGGAGCGCACCGCGAAGCAGATCCTCGAGGGGCGCTTCCCCGAGCGCGTCGTCGAGAAGGCGATTGAGCGCATGATCCCGCGCGGTCCGCTCGGCCGCATGCAGATGGGCAATCTGCGCGTCTATGCCGGCGCCGATCATCCGCATGAAGCCCAGAACCCCGAGAAGGTCGATATCGCCTCCCTGAATCGCAAGAACACGAGGGCCGCATAAATGTCCGACACGTTGCAGTCCCTCGACCAGCTCGCGCAGGTCAAGCCGGCGGCCCCCGAGGCGCCGAAGTATGTCAAGAAGGTCGACAAGTACGGCCGCGCCTATGCCACCGGCAAGCGCAAGGACGCGGTCGCCCGCGTCTGGGTCAAGCCGGGCTCGGGCAAGATCTCGGTCAACACCCGCGAGTTCGAAGTGTATTTCGCGCGCCCGGTGCTGCGCATGATGATCCAGCAGCCGCTGGTCGCAGCCGCGCGCAACGGCCAGTACGACGTGATCTGCACCGTCACCGGCGGCGGTCTCTCCGGCCAGGCCGGTGCGGTTCGCCACGGCATCTCGAAGGCGCTGACCAACTTCGAACCCGAATTGCGCGGCGTCCTCAAGAAGGGCGGCTTCCTTACCCGTGACTCCCGCTCGGTCGAGCGCAAGAAGTACGGCAAGGCCAAGGCCCGCAAGTCGTTCCAGTTCTCGAAGCGCTAATTCGAGTCCTAAAATTTGTGGCAAACGCCGCGAGCATCGAGTTGAAAAGGGCGCCGAAAGGCGCCCTTTTTGCTGCCCGCTTAGAGGTGAATTAGCGCAGATTTTCGCGAAAACTTGCGTAGGCGTGCAAACGAATTTCGAACGCGGGCGCTCTAGCCTGTGAGCTCGCAGTGGCGCGGCATCACCATTATTTGCGCCTGCGAGCGTTGCATCACACCGGGCTGGGGTGAGTTTATGTCGTTCGATCCGTCGACACTTTATTTGTTCGCCACCATGGTCGCGGGCATGCTCGGCGCGATGCTGATGTTCTTCGGCAGGCAGGAGAACATTCCCGCGCTGAAATGGTGGGGGACCGCCTATCTCCTCGGTGCGGTGTCGGTCGCGCTCTGGACCATCGGCGGCTCCTTCCTCGGCGAGCCTGTCCTGCTGGCGCTGAACGCGGCCGGCTTTATCGCCTGCGGCATGGTCTGGAACGCCTCGCGCGTATTCCGCGGACGCAGGCCCAATCTGCCGGGCCTTGTGCTCGGCGCGATCGCCTGGATCGGTGCCGTGACGACGGTGGAGGATTCCGCGACGCGCGTGACGATCGGCGCGACGATCGTCGCGATCTACGCCGCGCTGACCGCCTCCGAACTGTGGAGCGAGCGCCGCCGCGCGATGCAGAAGCGTTGGCCCGCGATCGTCGTGCCTGTTGTGCACGGCTGCGTCCTGATGCTGCCGATCCTGATCGGCGGCCTGTTGCGGCCGCATGGCCAGATCTTCGCCAACAGCTTCTGGGTCACCCTGTTCGCGATCGAACTCGTGCTGTATGCGATCGGAACGGTGTTCGTGATCTTCATGATGGTCTCGGACCGCGCGGTCGCCGTGCACAAGACCGCCGCGTCGGTCGATCCCCTGAGCGGCATGCTCAACCGCCGCGGCTTCTCCGAGGCTTGCGCGCGCGTGATCGAGCGCGAGGCCGTTGCCGGCCGTCCGGTCACCGTGATGATCTTCGACATCGATCATTTCAAGTCGATCAATGACCGCTTCGGGCATCCCGCCGGCGACGAGATCCTGAAGCTGTTTGCCGCCGTCGTGGTCAACAGTCTCAGGAGCAGCGATCTCTCGGGCAGGATCGGCGGCGAGGAGTTCGCAGCGCTCTTGCCCTGTTCGTTGGAGGAGGGCGTGCTGGTCGCCGAGCGGGTGCGCGAGGCCTTCGAGGCCAGCGGCATCGTCTGCGATGAGGGCCCGGTCGACACCACCGTCAGCATCGGCGTGGCCGGTGGCCCCGCCGGCACCGAGCTCGAGGTGCTGCTGGCGTCCGCCGACACCGCGCTCTACCAGGCCAAGCGCGGCGGCCGCAACCGCGTCGAGGCGGCGGAGGAGTTGCCGCTCTCGCTGGAGAACTGGCGGCGCAAGACCGCGGGCCTGCCTGCATCGGCGCGCCACAAGCCGGCGACCGTTCAAGGCTGAGTTGCGGTAATCTTTGGTTAACCATTCGATCCCATGTTTCCGGACATGGAATCGTTTCACGCACGTAATCCGCAGGCCGCCCTGATGTCGCTCGAAGCCGCTGCGGCTTCGACGCGTGGTGGCTTCGCCTGCATGTTCTCGAATTCGGATGAATATGAGAGCGCGCTGATCGCCGAACGGCGCGCGCAGGGCCGCTACGGCCAGCCGAAGAGCCGCTGGCCGACCGCGATGCTGCTCGGTATCATGCTGATGATCGTGGGTACGGTGCTGCTGTTCAAGTGAACCCGGGCCGGAACCGGCAGAGCAGGGCGCCTGCTGCGGCGCCTTTTTCTTTTCCGGCGGCTGGGCTACAGACGGGCCTTCGTTAGCAGAGGCCAAAGCCCAATGATCACGGAAATCGCACTCATCGACGTCAAGCCCGGCAGCGAGAAGGATTTCGAAGCTGCAGTCGCCAAGGCGCGCCCGCTGTTCCTGCGCGCCAAGGGCGGCAAGGGATTCGAGCTGCACAAATCGATCGAGAAACCGTCCCGCTACCGGCTGATGGCGAAGTGGGAGACGCTGGAGAACCATACGGTCGATTTCCGCGGCTCGGAGGATTTCACCGCCTGGCGCGCGCTGGTCGGCCCGTACTTTGCGGCGCCCCCCGACGTCGAGCACACCGAGACGGTGCTGACCACCTGAGGCGATCGATCGTTTTGACGCGTTTTCTTCACGCGAACCGGTGCCCGCTTCGCTTGAAAACGCTCTAAACGGCGTGCGCAGGCGCTTTGTCCTCCGCCTTGAAATGGTCAATCATCACCTTGGCGATCGCCATCAGCGGCAGCGCCAGCGCCAGCCCCCAGATCCCGAACACGACGCCGAGCAGGATCTGGAACGCGAACAGCGTCGCCGGCGGGATATCGAGCGCCTGGCGCTGGATGATCGGCGTCAGCACGTAGCTCTCCAGCGCGTGCACGCCGAGGAACAGGATGAAGGCGGAGAGCGCCGCGATCCACCCGGTAGCGAGGCTTGCCAGCACCACGATCAATCCGCCGAGGATCGCGCCGACTGTCGGGATGAAGGCGAGCAGCCCGGCCTGGATGCCGAGGATGAACGAACTCGGGATGCCGATGATCGCGAGTCCGATCCAGGTGACGAGAAACACCGCGGCCATGGTAATGATCTGTGCGATCAGCCAGCGCTCGAGCGTATCGCCGATGTGGTCGACGATGATGGTCGCCTGCGCGCGGTATTTGGCCGGCGCGATGAACAACAGCCCGGCGCGGTAGATGCTCGGCTGCGCGGCGAAGGCCAGGCCCAGGAACAGCACGATGAAGAAGTTGCCGACGACGCTGACGGTGCCGAGCAGCACCTTCAACGTCTGGCTGATGATGGCTCCGCCGCTCGAGGCCAGCGCGCCGGCGCCCGGCAGGCCGTGTGACGAGGACGCCGCGGGCGCCGTCGTGGTCGGTGTCGTCGCTGCGGCCGTGCCCTCGGGCTTGGCTTCGCCGGCCGCATTGGTGAAGTCGAGATAGCTGGTATCGACGCCGTGCTGCTCGAGGAACTCCTTCACGCTGCCGAGCTGTGACTTGATGGTGTTGCTCAACACCGTCGCCTGCTGCGCGATCGTGGTGCCGCCGAGGAACACGATGCCGGAGAGCAGGCCCGCTAGCGCAAGACACACGAGCGCCAGCCGCAGCGCGTGGGGCAGCCCGGTCAGGCGGCCGAGCAACGTGGTCATCGCGTTCAGTCCGACGCCGAGCAGCATGCCCGCGAACAGCAGGAACAGCGTCGCGGCGAAATGCCAGGCGAACGTCAACAGCGCCGCGAACAGCACCGCGCCGATGCCGCCGACGGCAATCGCCCATGCCATGTCGTTACGGGCCTGCAGGCGATTGTCAGCCGAATCTGTCACGGGTGATTCCCCTTCGCGCCGGTGTGCAAAGCAGTCTTTGGCGAAATCGTCGCCGGGATCAAGCGGCCGGACTGGGCCGGTTTGACGCTGACCTGCCGCGGCCGGCACCGGAACGGGGCGAGGACGGAGCCCGCGTCCCCGGGCTGGCCGGCGTCGCCGGAGGCGCACCTCCGGGGCCGGCTTTGTGCAGGGCTGCAACCGTCCTGTGCAGTTATAGGCAGTTGATCCGGCGGGAACTGGAAGGCATGATTGCCTCGGAATCGTAGCAACTTAGAATAATCATTGCGCGAGACGTAGATAATGAGACGGCCCGTGGTTGGCGTGATCGGAAACGCCCATCGCATCGAGAATCGTTTCACAGTCCAGATGGTTGGAGAGCGCAACCTTCGCGCGGTTGCCGAAGTGTCCGGTGCGGTACCCCTGATGTTCGCGGGAACCCCGGAAATCACCGATGTCGCAGCCTTGCTCGACGTGGTCGACGGCGTGGTCCTGACCGGAGCACGCGCTAACGTCCATCCGACCCGCTTCAATACCGAACCTTGCGCCGCCCACGAACCTTACGACATCCACCGTGACGACGTCGCGCTGGCGCTGTCCGAGGCCTGCGTTGCGCGCGGCGTGCCGATCTTCGGCATCTGCCGTGGCCTGCAGGAGATGAATGTCGCATTCGGCGGCTCGCTGCATCCGGAGATCCGCGAGATCCCCGGCCGCATGAACCATCGCATGCCGCGGCTGGAGAATGGCGAGATCCATCCCGATCCCACGGTCGTGTTCGCCGATCGTCACGACGTCACGCTGACCCCGGGCGGCGCCTTCGCGAAAATCCTCGGATGCGAGACAATCCGCGTCAATTCGCTGCACGGGCAGGGCATCCTCGAGCCCGGCGAGCGCGTCGTGATCGAGGGCATCGCCGAGGACGGCACCATCGAGGCGATCCGCATCGCCGATGCGCCCGGCTTTGCGCTCGGCGTGCAATGGCACGCCGAATACGATCCGCAGCGCAATCCGATCAACCGCGCGCTGTTCGAGGCCTTCGGCGACGCGCTGCGCGAGCGGCGCCGGGCGGCGTAACGACCGCTGTCCGCACAGCAGCCACTGATGTCGTCCCTGATTTTGCGCGACGACACCGGGCTTGTGACGCGCTCCAACACCAAACGCCGTATTGCGAGGAGCGGTAGCGGCGACTTGTCCGCCGAAGCCTCGGCGGAGGCGGAAGCAATCCATCGCTCCGCCGTCATACCCCGCGCATGCGGGGTACCCAGTACGCTGCGGCCTCTCGGATCAATCACTGCTGCCTCTGGAATACTGGATCGCCCGCTTTCGCGGGCGATGACAGTCGTGGAGATATGGCTTCGCGTTCTCGCGACGCAAATCGTCCGAGCTTTGCATTTCGTTCCGCCCTCTCACTTAGCAGAGGGCGCAGGGAAAGCCGGGTGCCGATCGCACCCATGGGTCCCGTGCAAATGGAAAGCACGGGAGGTAGGACCACAGGTGAAACCGGAGCAATCCCGGCTTTCCCTGCGCGATGGGTTACGGCTTATACGTGCTCTCCCCGGCGAGACTGGGCTTTGTTGTCACCGTCATCAGGGAGAGAGCTTGCTCTTACTGATGAGACACCTGCCACTAGGGCGTCAGGCCTGCACGACTTCACCGTCCGCTATCTGCCACGCTCGTCAGCCGTGACATCGGCGTCCACCGCATCTCGACCCAACACTCGTGACGATCGCGAAGCGCCCCTCAAGCGGGTGAGACGGGCCATTCATACACCGAGTTGCACTTCTGGAAAACAGAAATATTTTGTGTGCGAGGCCTTGCGCCGTCGAGACTGGGCAAGAATGGCAACTAAGGGGCTGGGGCGGCTCGGAAAGCACTGACGACGAGCGACAGCGAGATTTTGGCGCGGAAGGGCCGCAAAGCAAGCCGAATGGCGCGCAGAGTGGCCGCAAGGAGGTTTGCGCCGGCAATGCGCGTCTTTTCTGCAAGGTACGCGACGAAGCGGTCGAAGCCGAGAATGCTGAGCACGCGGGTGAAGTTGTAGCAAAGCGCCATCAGGCTCCATTCGCCGCGGACCTTGTCGAAGCCGCGCACGAGAAAGTGCTGATAGCCGGCGCGGCATTTGAGTGTTCCGAAAGGGTGCTCGACGATGGCGGAACGGCGGCGCATCAATGTGGCAGCCTCGGCGCTTTGCATCCTCATGCGGTGACGTTCGAGAACGTCCTCGTGTTCCCAGCGCGCGATGCTCCGGTAAGGCGCCTTCGGGGCAAGACACCGCGCGCTCAGGGGACATGCTGCGCAGGCCGCCTTGCGCGCCAGGTAGCGGATCTCGATGCGGCCGCTCGTGTTCGTCCAGCGCCCTTCCGTCGGGCGCAGCAGCTCGCCGGCCGGGCAACGGTAGGCATCGGCGTTCGCATCGTAACTGAAGTCCTTGCGGCTGAGGCGGCCTTCCTTGAGCTTGCCATTGCCCTCGTGCAGCGGCACATAGGCAACAATGCCGTCATCCTCGCAGGCCTTCAGGTCCTCGCTGGTGGAATAGCCGGCATCGGCCGCCACCTGCAGAGTCTCGACGTCGAGGGCCTCTTTTGCCGCCTTTGCCATCTCATGAAGATGGCCCGCGTCGTTGCGGTTGACGACCTCGCTGGCAACGATGAGCGTGTGCTTGTCGTCAACGACGCTCTGCACGTTGTAACCCGCAATGGTCTGGTCGCCCTTGCTCAGAAGCCTTGCGTCGGGATCGGTCTTCGAGAGTTGCCCCTTGTCGCTTGTCTCCAGGTTCTTGAGGTCGGCTTGCGCGCGCTCGCGCCGGGCCATCAGCTCCTTCACCTTCTCGCCGACATCGCCGCTGCCCTTGCTGCCATCTCCCGGACCGGCACATCGCTTGGCTTCCTCGGCATCGTTGGCTTCAAGGGCCTTGCCATAAGCCTCGATCTCCTTGTCCAACGCGGCGATCTGTTTGGCCAGCTTCCCTTGCGTGAAGATGCTGCCCTTGCTGGCGTTACCATGGAATAGCGCCCCGTCGATCGCAACGAAGGTCCCACCGATCAGGCCGAGGTCGCGCAGGAGCAGCACGAAACTGCGGTTCGCGGCCTTGAGCGCCGCCCAGTTCTCCTTGCGGAAGTTGGCGATCGTCCGATAGCCCGGCTTCATGTTCTTCAACAGCCAGATCAGCTCCAGATTGCGGCAGGCCTCCCGCTCCAACCGCCGCGACGACCTGATCTGGTTGATGTAGCCGTAAAGGTAGAGCTTCAGCAGATCGGCCGGATCGTAGGGCGGCTGCCCCACTTCGTCCGCGGCACGATCCGCATGGCGGAAGCCGAGCTTTGAAAGGTCGAGCGCGCCAACGAAACTGTCGATCGCCCGCACCGGATTCTGCTGTCCGACATAGTCCTCAATCCGGGGAGGAAGAAGACTGGGTTGCTCCCGGCTGTCGCCGGCCTTGAACGTCCGATTCGCCATGCGCCGAATCGTACATCAACTCCAAAAAATGCCGAGTTCTTGCCCAGCCTCGTCGAGACTGGGCAAGAATGGCAACTAAGGGGCTGGGGCGGCTCGGAAAGCACTGACGACGAGCGACAGCGAGATTTTGGCGCGGAAGGGCCGCAAAGCAAGCCGAATGGCGCGCAGAGTGGCCGCAAGGAGGTTTGCGCCGGCAATGCGCGTCTTTTCTGCAAGGTACGCGACGAAGCGGTCGAAGCCGAGAATGCTGAGCACGCGGGTGAAGTTGTAGCAAAGCGCCATCAGGCTCCATTCGCCGCGGACCTTGTCGAAGCCGCGCACGAGAAAGTGCTGATAGCCGGCGCGGCATTTGAGTGTTCCGAAAGGGTGCTCGACGATGGCGGAACGGCGGCGCATCAATGTGGCAGCCTCGGCGCTTTGCATCCTCATGCGGTGACGTTCGAGAACGTCCTCGTGTTCCCAGCGCGCGATGCTCCGGTAAGGCGCCTTCGGGGCAAGACACCGCGCGCTCAGGGGACATGCTGCGCAGGCCGCCTTGCGCGCCAGGTAGCGGATCTCGATGCGGCCGCTCGTGTTCGTCCAGCGCCCTTCCGTCGGGCGCAGCAGCTCGCCGGCCGGGCAACGGTAGGCATCGGCGTTCGCATCGTAACTGAAGTCCTTGCGGCTGAGGCGGCCTTCCTTGAGCTTGCCATTGCCCTCGTGCAGCGGCACATAGGCAACAATGCCGTCATCCTCGCAGGCCTTCAGGTCCTCGCTGGTGGAATAGCCGGCATCGGCCGCCACCTGCAGAGTCTCGACGTCGAGGGCCTCTTTTGCCGCCTTTGCCATCTCATGAAGATGGCCCGCGTCGTTGCGGTTGACGACCTCGCTGGCAACGATGAGCGTGTGCTTGTCGTCAACGACGCTCTGCACGTTGTAACCCGCAATGGTCTGGTCGCCCTTGCTCAGAAGCCTTGCGTCGGGATCGGTCTTCGAGAGTTGCCCCTTGTCGCTTGTCTCCAGGTTCTTGAGGTCGGCTTGCGCGCGCTCGCGCCGGGCCATCAGCTCCTTCACCTTCTCGCCGACATCGCCGCTGCCCTTGCTGCCATCTCCCGGACCGGCACATCGCTTGGCTTCCTCGGCATCGTTGGCTTCAAGGGCCTTGCCATAAGCCTCGATCTCCTTGTCCAACGCGGCGATCTGTTTGGCCAGCTTCCCTTGCGTGAAGATGCTGCCCTTGCTGGCGTTACCATGGAATAGCGCCCCGTCGATCGCAACGAAGGTCCCACCGATCAGGCCGAGGTCGCGCAGGAGCAGCACGAAACTGCGGTTCGCGGCCTTGAGCGCCGCCCAGTTCTCCTTGCGGAAGTTGGCGATCGTCCGATAGCCCGGCTTCATGTTCTTCAACAGCCAGATCAGCTCCAGATTGCGGCAGGCCTCCCGCTCCAACCGCCGCGACGACCTGATCTGGTTGATGTAGCCGTAAAGGTAGAGCTTCAGCAGATCGGCCGGATCGTAGGGCGGCTGCCCCACTTCGTCCGCGGCACGATCCGCATGGCGGAAGCCGAGCTTTGAAAGGTCGAGCGCGCCAACGAAACTGTCGATCGCCCGCACCGGATTCTGCTGTCCGACATAGTCCTCAATCCGGGGAGGAAGAAGACTGGGTTGCTCCCGGCTGTCGCCGGCCTTGAACGTCCGATTCGCCATGCGCCGAATCGTACATCAACTCCAAAAAATGCCGAGTTCTTGCCCAGCCTCGTCGGGCAAATCAGTGGCATGGGCGCGGCAAAACGACGCCCGGCCCTGGACCGGCGCACGGCGACGGACGCCGGGAATGAAGCGCGCAACGGGCCGATCATGGTGAGGGTGTGAAGCCACGGACCGCCGGAGAGGGCAAGCCTCCTCGGCATGTTGCATTCCGTCGGGAGAGGCCCAATGACCACCATCAAATGTCTGCTGGCCGGATCGATCGCGATCGGTCTGCTCGCAATGCCTGCCGCCGCTCATGAGAACGCCAGCGCCAAGCGATATGCCGTGATGAGAGGCAAGCCGTCCTTGTCCGGCAGTGACTGGACTTACGGCCAGGCCCGTATCCAGAGCCCGCACGCCTTGTTCTCCACGCCGCCCCGCGATGTCTGCGATCATGCAGACAATGCGATGATCTGCTGAACAGGCTGAGCAAAAAGGAGATTGCTCAGCCGCTCGCGAGAGAGGCCGCATCACAGATGATGAGCTCGCGGTTACGGCGATCCAGGATCGTGGGCACGGCATGCCGGCGGCCAGGCCGAGGCGGAAATATCCTTTGGGTTACCGAAGGCGATCAGGCCGGCTGCGTTGAACAACGATCTGTTCCGGCCTAGACTGCATGCTGCTGCGACCGTACCAATCGACACCGGGAATATGCCCTCCGTAATTTTACGGATGTGGAATTGGCGGAGCGTCCGACCGAAGTCGGATGAGCAGCACGACGGAAAGTCACCGGATATTGCCCGGCGCTGACGGTCCCTTGCCGATATACTGCCTTCCTTTCCTCTTTCCGGTGCGGCGGATCACGATGAGTTGGTTGGGATGAATTTGGCGGGCCGACTGGCGCTCGGGACGATGCTCCCCGTCGTCGTGACCTTGCTCGCCGTGGGGTTCATCCACGGCGTGGCGTCGCCGGGCCTGCTGGCGGCAGGCGCGGTCGGGGTGGCCCTGGCGCTGGTGATGGCCGTCATGATCGGCAGGTCGCTGTCGACGCCGCTCGCCGAGGTGGCGTGGACGGTCGAGCGACTGTCTCGTGGCGAGACAGTGCCGATGCCGTCGCGCGGCGACCGGGAAACTGCCAGGGGCGCACTCGCCGAGCTGTCCGCGAAATTGGGCACCCGGCAGAGCCTGCTGGAGAAGACCGTCGAAAGCATCCGCGATCCCGTGGTGGTTGTCGATCAGCGCGGGGCTGTCGTGATCATCAACGCTGCTGCGCGGCGGTTGCTCGGCGTCGATCCGGGTTTCAACATCCTGACCGGAGTCCGGACCTTCCAATGCTATTGCGCCGACGGCGAGACCGCGGTGCCGATTGCGGAGATGCCGCTGGCGCGCGCGCTGCGCGGCGAAGAGGTCGACGATCTCGAGCTGATCGTGCAGCCCAGACCATCAGAGCAGGGCGTGCGCCTGCTGGCCAATGCCCGGCCGTTGCGCGACGACGCCGGCAAGCTGCGGGGCGCCGTCACGGTGCTCCACGACATCACCGCGCGGCGACGGGCGCACCAGGCACTGGTCGAGAGCGAGCAGATGGCGCAGGCCATCGTCAAGACTGCGCTCGACGCGTTCGTCCAGACCGACCAGGACGGCATCGTCCTCGACTGGAGCTCGCAGGCGGAAGCGCTGACGGGGTGGTCGCGATCGGATGCGGTCGGCCGCAAGCTCGTGGAGCTGGTGTTTCCGGAAGAGCTGCGGGACGCGCATCGGCAGCGGATCGCCCGCTTCCTGCAGGAGATCGCAGCCGGCGGCATGGGCATGCGCTACGAGTCTGAGGCGCTGCACCGGGACGGTCACCGGTTCTTCGTCGAGGTGTCGCTGAGCGCGCTGCACCGCGGCGATGGCTACGTCATCAACGCTTTCGTGCGTGACGTCACGCAGCGGCGCACGGCACAGGAGCAGTTGATCCAGGCGCAGAAGATGGAGGCGGTCGGGAAGTTGACCGGCGGCATCGCGCACGACTTCAACAACATGCTGACGGTGATCACCGGTACGATCGAGATCCTCGCCGATGGCGTCAAGGACGCGCCGCACCTGGCCACGATCGCCAAGCTGATCAGCGACGCCGCCGATCGCGGCGCCCAGCTGACGGCGAGCCTGCTGGCGTTCGCCCGCAAGCAGCCGCTGCAACCCGCCGAGACCGACGTCAACCGCCTCATTGGCGAGGTGGTGCGGCTGTTGTCGCAGACGCTGGGCTCGCGGATCGAGATCAGGACGGAGCTTGCCCGCGACGCGTGGCTCGCCTTCGTCGACCGCGGCCAGCTCAGCGCCGCGCTGGTCAACCTCGCGATCAACGCGCGCGATGCGATGCCGGACGGCGGAACGCTGACATTTGCCACCCGCAACATCCAGCTCGGCATTCCCGACGCAGTGGCGCGCGGCGTCGAGCGGGCCGGCGACCACCTTGTGATCGAGGTGACCGATACCGGTGTCGGGATTTCGCCGACGCATCTGGAGAAGATCTTCGATCCGTTCTTCTCCACCAAGGAAGTGGGGCAGGGCACCGGGCTCGGGCTCAGCATGGTGTTCGGCTTCGCCAAGCAGACCGGAGGCGGCATCGAGGCGCTGAGCGAGGAGGGGCAGGGCGCCACCTTCAGGATCTACCTGCCCAAGGCCGACGGAACTGCGCCCCTTCCGGTCGAAGAGACTGATCAGCCGCTCCGCGGCGGCGACGAGACCATCCTGTGCGTCGAGGACGACGACAAGATCCGGGAGTACGTCACGGGGCAGCTCGAGAGCCTGGGCTACAAGGTGCTCGTCGCGGCCAATGCGGACGCCGCGCTCGATATCGTCAATCGCGGTGCTGCGTTCGATCTCCTGTTCACCGACATCGTGATGCCCGGCCGCATGAACGGGCGGCAGTTGGCCGAGACCCTGATGACGGGGCGGCCGACGCTACGCGTGCTGTTGACGTCGGGTTACAGCGACGGCGCGCTGCCTGCGCAGGCGCGTCCCGGCCACGGCATTCCGCTGCTGACAAAGCCCTACCGGCGCGCCGAGCTTGCGCGGATGCTGCGGCGCTGCCTCGATCTGGCGGTCGACGTGCAGGGCGATCCGGTTCCGCTGCCTTACTCCGTGCAACCCGATCTCGAGCGCTTCCTGCGCGAGAATCCACCGGACAAGACGTAGTCCGGCGCGCTGTTGAGGCGATCCACGCGGAAAACGCTGCACACTGCCATCGATCATGATCTATCATCGCCGCACAACAATGGCGCGGCCGATGAACGGCCCGAATTCAGGGAGTGTCGAATGCAGGACCGCAAATGGTCGAGACGCGACTGGCTCAAGGCATCGGCGGCGACGGCGGCTGGCATGGTGTTCGCGGAGCCCTTGAGGGCGGCCGCGCCGCTGGCGTCGGCGGTGACGCCGGAGCTGATCGCCGCAGCGCGGAAGGAGGGCAAGGTCTCGTACTACAGTGCGCTGGAATTGAACACGGCCGAACGCCTCGCGCGGGCATTCGAGCAAAAATATCCGGGCATCAGCGTCCGCGTCGAGCGCTCCGGCGCCGAGCGCATCTTCCAGCGCATCGCCCAGGAGCAGGGCAGCGGCATCAACGCGGTCGACGTCGCCAACTCCACAGATCCCGCGCATTATCTCGACTGGAAGAAGAACGGCTGGCTCGCGGCCTATCTGCCCGAGGATGTCGCGAAGCATTATCCGGCCGACCAGATCGATCCTGACGGGACCTATGCGACATCCTGCGCGTGGTTCGAGGTGATCGGCTACAACACCGAGCAGGTGAAGCCGGAGGAGGCACCGAGGAGCTATGCCGATCTGCTCGATCCGAAATGGCGCGGCAAGCTCGTCAAGGCGCACCCGAGCTACTCTGGGGCCATCCTGACCGCGACCTTCGTGCTGGCGCGCGACCTCGGCTGGCCGTATCTGGAGAAGCTCGCCCAGCAGCGGGTGATGCAGGTGCAGTCGGCGGCCGATCCGCCGAAGAAGATCCTGCTCGGCGAGCGCGCCGTGATGGCCGACGGCAATGACTACAACCTCGTGCTGGCCAAGGACCAAGGCAAGCCGGTCGAGGTGGTGTATCCGGCCGAGGGCGCGCCGCTGATCATCGTGCCGAGCGGCATCTTCAAGAGCGCGCCGAACCCGAATGCGGCGAAGCTGTTCCAGAACTTCTTCTTCAGCGGCGAGACCCAGCAGATGCTGGCCGACGAGTTCGCCCACCGCTCGTTCCACGCAGGGGTGAAGGAGAAGGTCGGGCACGTGCCGCTGGCGGAGCTGAAGCTGCTCAAGGCCGATCCGGCCGAGGTGCAGGTGCAGAGCGAGCAGATCAAGGCGCGCTACGCGAAGCTGTTCCGGGTGTAATTCAACCCGTCGGATGGGTAGAGCGCAGCGAAACCCATCGTTGTCGCAAAGTCTGACATGATGGGTATCGCTTCGCTCCACCCATCCTACGGATCGCGCGCAATGGCGACATCCCACTCCAGAACAAAAGGCGCTTCCGACGGAAGCGCCTTTCGCATCTCTGAGGCTGTAACGCTTACAGCGAGTAATACATCTCGAACTCGACCGGATGCGGGGTCATTTCGAACCGGGCGACCTCGGTCATCTTCAGCTCTATATAGGCGTCGATGAAGTCGTCGTCGAACACGCCGCCGTTCTTGAGGAACGCGCGGTCCTTGTCGAGGTTCTCGAGCGCCTCGCGCAAGCTGCCGCAGACCGTCGGGATCTGCTTCAGCTCTTCCTTCGGCAGGTCGTAGAGGTCCTTGTCCATCGCCGGACCCGGATCGATCTTGTTCTTGATGCCGTCGAGGCCGGCCATCAGCATCGCGGCGAAGCCGAGATAGGGGTTGGCCATTGGGTCGGGGAAGCGCACCTCGACGCGCTTGGCTTTCGGGTTCGCCGTGTAGGGGATGCGGCAGGACGCCGAACGGTTGCGCGCGGAATAGGCGAGCAGCACCGGCGCCTCATAGCCCGGGACCAGGCGCTTGTAGGAGTTGGTCGACGGGTTGGTGAAGGCGTTGATCGCCTTGGCGTGCTTGATGATGCCGCCGATGTAGTGCAGGCAGGTTTCCGACAGGTCGGCATACTTGTTGCCGGCGAAGGTCGGCTTGCCGTCCTTCCAGATCGACTGGTGGACGTGCATGCCCGAGCCGTTGTCGCCATAGACCGGCTTCGGCATGAAAGTGGCGGTCTTGCCGTAGATGTGCGCGACCTGATGGATGCAGTACTTGTAGATCTGCATCTGGTCGGCCATCAGCGTCAGCGTATCGAACTTCATGCCGAGCTCGTGCTGGGCCGACGCCACCTCATGGTGGTGCTTCTCGACCTTGACGCCCATCTTGGCCATGGCGCCGAGCATCTCGGAGCGCATGTCCTGCACCGAGTCCTGCGGCGGCACCGGGAAATAGCCGGCCTTGGTGCGGATGCGGTGGCCGAGGTTGCCGCCCTCATATTCGGTGGCCGAGTTGATTGGCAGCTCCGAGGAGTCGAGCTTGAAGCCGGTGTTGTAGGGCTCGGCCGAATAGCGCACGTCGTCGAACACGAAGAACTCGGCCTCGGGACCGACGAACACGGTGTCGCCCACGCCCATCGACTTCACCATCGCCTCCGCCTTCTTGGCGATGCCGCGGGGGTCGCGGTTATAGGGCTCGCCGGTGGTCGGCTCGAGCACGTCGCAGGTGATGACCATGGTGGTCTCGGCGAAGAACGGGTCGATCGTCGCGGTGACCGGGTCGGGCATCAGGCACATGTCGGATTCGTTGATCGCCTTCCAGCCGGCGATCGAGGAGCCGTCGAACATCTGACCTTCGGCAAAGGTATCCTCTTCGATCATGCTGACATCGAAGGTCACATGCTGCCATTTGCCACGCGGATCGGTGAAGCGCAGGTCGACGTATTTGACGTCGTTGTCCTTGATCATCTTCAGGACGTCTTTGGCGGTCTTCATGAATACCCCTTATGGATGTGCGGGTCGGTTCCAGCGATCGGCGACGTTATTCCCGCTTTTGGCGAGTTGCTGTGACCACTCAAACGAAATCAGGCTGCCGAAGCAGCCTTTTTTCTCTTTTTGGGTCGCAGAATCCGGATAGCATCGGGCTCAAATAGCGTCCAGCCCGGATTCGCCGGTCCGGATGCGGATGGCCTCCTCGATGTTGGAGACGAAGATTTTGCCGTCGCCGATGCGACCGGTCTGGGCCGCGCGGCGGATCGCGTCGATCGCCTTCTCGACCAGGTCGTCGCCGATCACGATCTCGATCTTCACCTTGGGCAGGAAGTCGACGATGTATTCCGCACCGCGATAGAGCTCGGCGTGACCCTTCTGCCGCCCGAAACCCTTGGCCTCGGTGACGGTGATGCCTTGCAGTCCGACCTCCTGGAGCGCCTCCTTCACCTCGTCGAGCTTGAAAGGCTTGATGATGGCTTCAATCTTTTTCACTGAGCGCCTCCCGGGCATTGCAGATTGCAGGGTCGTCTTCGATGCGCATGGGGCGCAGTCTGGTCGAGTCTAAGGCTTCCGGCGCCGGGCCGGAAACACGCACAATGGTCGCACAACGTGCCATTGCGAGCGGCTTCCTCAAAAGCAGGGTCTATGCCAGTTTGTCAGGGGCCCCGATTTCGGAACGTTATCAGCCTTTTAACAGGCAATCGGATGATATCGAACCACAACGGGCATGATATCCAAGCCTATCGAATAGGCAAATTGACCAATATGTGTGCAGTCGACCGGTCAAAACCCTGCGAACGTCACAGGAAATGCCTCTCGAAAAGGCGAAGAGATTGAGGATTCGGCATGGACGTTCTGACCACCACCGAGATGGAGCGCGCCGACCGGCTGACCATCGCAGCCGGCACGCCCGGCTTCGCCTTGATGATGAGCGCGGGCCAAGCGGTTGCCGAGGCGGCGATGGACCTGGTCGAGGAGGGGCCGATCGTCGTGGTCGCCGGCCGCGGCAACAATGGCGGTGACGGGTTCGTCGCGGCCGCCGAGCTTGCGGCGCGTGGCCGCGAGGTCTCGGTCATCCTGCTCTGCGAGCGCGACAGCCTGCAGGGCGATGCCGCGCTGGCGGCGAAGGGCTGGAAATATCCGGTGCTGCCGTTCAACCCGCAGGCGCTGGGCATCGGCAAGCCGGCGCTGATCATCGACGCGCTGTTCGGCGCCGGCCTCAACCGGCCGGTCAAGGGCGACCCGCTGGAGATGATCGCGGCGATCAACGCCAACGGCGCGCCAGTGCTGGCCGTCGATCTGCCGAGCGGCATCAACGGCACCACCGGCGCCGTGATGGGCGCCGCGGTGCAGGCGACCGAGACCGTGACCTTCTTCCGCAAGAAGCCCGGCCATCTGCTGCTGCCGGGACGGATGCATTGCGGCCGCGTGCGCGTCGCCGATATCGGCATCGATCCGCAGGTACTGGACGAGATCAAGCCGCTGACCGCCGAGAACCTGCCGCAGGCTTGGCGGTGGTCGTTTCCGGTGCCGCGGATGGACGGCCACAAATATGCGCGCGGGCATGCGGTGGTGGTGTCCGGCGACATCGCCTCGACCGGCGCGGCCCGGCTCGCCGCGCGCGGGGCGCTGCGCGCCGGCGCCGGCCTGGTGACGCTGGCCTCGCCGCGCGACGCGCTGGCCGTCAATGCCGCGGCGCTGACCGCGGTGATGGTGCGCGCGGTCGACAATCCGATCCAGTTCGCCGAACTGCTCGGCGACAAGAGGCTCAATGCCTGCGTGATCGGCCCCGGCGTCGGCGTCAATGCGCGCACGCGCGACTTCGTCCACACCGCGCTGTCGGCGCAGCGGCACCTCGTGCTCGATGCCGACGCGCTGACGAGTTTTGCGGGCGCGCCGGACCGGCTGTTCGAGGCGATCAAGGCCTCCGACGGTCAGCAGGTGGTGCTGACGCCGCATGAGGGCGAGTTCCCGCGGCTGTTCAGCGACATCTCCAACAAGTATCCCGGCCGCTCCAAGCTTGAGCGCGTGCGCGCCGCGGCCGAGCGGTCCGGCGCCGTGGTGCTGCTGAAGGGCGCGGACACAGTGGTCGCATCGCCAGCCGGCCGCGCCACCATCGCCGCCAATGCGCCGCCCTGGCTCGCCACCGCCGGCGCCGGCGACGTGCTGTCCGGCATCATCGCAGGCTTTCTGGCGCAGGGCGTGCCGGCGTTCGAGGCCGCCAGCATCGGTGTGTGGATGCACGGCGAGGGCGCCGGCGAAGCCGGGCCCGGCCTGATCGCGGAGGATCTGACCGAGGTGTTGCCCGCTGTGTTCCGCCGGATCTACGACGAGTTCGGGATTGAATATTAGATCGCTCGCGCTCGCCGACAGGGACGACGCGGCCGCGCGCTCGGGACGTTAAAGCGGGATGAGTTTGGGTTGAATCGAGTCGCGGCGGCTTCGGTCCACCTCTCCCTGTCGGGGAGAGGTCGGATTGCGCTCGGCGATGCGGAGCATCGTCCGGTGCAATCCGGGTGAGGGGCCTTGCGCTCTCGATAGACCGTAACCCCTCACCCGATTTCCTGCGCAAATCGACCTCTCCCAACGGAGAGGTGACCTCCAACGCTGTTTTCAGGTCAATTTAATCCCATCATGCTTTAGGCAGTGTGGACTCTAAGGATTCCCTTTTGAGAGCAAATCAGATTCAAGGCTGCTTTTGGGGAGGCAGTCTTGGGTGTGATGGATCGTTTGGTGTTGAGCGACGCGGCCTGGGAGCGCATGGCGCCGCTGATCATCGGCCGGCCCGACCAGAAGGGCTCGACCGGGCGAGACAACCGGATGTTCGTGGAAGGTGTGCTTTGGATCGTGCGGACCGGCTCTCCCTGGCGTGATCTTCCGGAGGTGTTCGGGGACTGGAACAGCGTGTTCCGGCGCTTCAGCCGATGGAGCACCAAGGGTGTTTGGTGGCGGATCTTCGAGGCGATGTCCGACGACCCAGACTTCGAATATCTAATCGTCGATTCCACCATCGTCCGGGCGCATCAGCACGCCGCTGGGGCGAAAAAAGGGGGCCTGAAGATCAGGCGCTTGGCCGCTCGCGCGGCGGCCTGAGCACGAAGATCCATATGGCCGTTCGCGGTCTTGGATGTCCTGTCCGGTTCACGCTCACCGCAGGCCAGAAGGGCGATGCACCGCAAGCCGCCGCATTGATCGAGGGACTGCCCGCCGAGGTCGTCATCGCCGACACAGCCTATGACGCCGACCATTTGCGCCAAGACATCGCCGCCAAAAAGGCGCTCGCCGTGATCCCCAACAACCCGTCACGCGCGCTCAAATATCCGCTCGACAAGCATCTCTATGCCCAGCGCCATCTCGTGGAATGCTGCTTCTCCAAACTCAAGCAGTTCCGTCGCGTCGCTACCCGCTTCGAAAAAACCGCCCGAAATTACCGCGCCGTCGTCACTCTCGCCGCCATCGTCCTATGGATGCGATAAGTGTCCACACCGCCTAGCACTACAGTTGCATTTATCTGACGGTTCTGAATCTATGGGCAACCATGATTCGGGATCAGATGAATGGTGGTGCTTCGGTTGAGGATGTGCTGTCGCTGTGGGCGGCGTCATTGCGGGAGGCCAAGCAGCGTATCCGACCTTTGTTCACGCAGGAGCGTGTAGCCGCTTCGGCGGCCCAGTTTCTCGACGCGTTGCTCGGCAACGAGCCGCGCAAGACAGGCTGGATGCGGGCCGAGGCAGCTGGCGACAGCGGACCGTGGCGACAGCAGGCCTTACTGGGTCGTGGGCGCTGGGATGCCGACGACTTGCGCGACATCGTTCGTGATCATGTCATCGAACATCTGGGCGACAACAACGCAGTCCTGGTGATCGACGAGACCGGCTTTCTCAAGCAGGGCAAGGCCTCGTGCGGCGTGGGGCGGCAATACACGGGTTCTGCCGGCAAGATCACCAACTGCCAGATCGGCGTGTTCGCCTCCTACGTATCCGTCAAGGGTCACGCCTTCATTGATCGTGCGCTCTATCTGCCGAAAGCCTGGACATCCGATCCCACCCGATTGAAAGCGACCCATGTGCCGGAGACGGTGGCATTTGCCACCAAGCCGCAGTTGGCCGTCAGCATGGTCAAGAGGGCGATCGCGGCCGACGTCCCCTTCGCTTGGGTGGCTGCCGACAGTGTGTATGGCGTCGGCGACCTCGAAGCGGCTCTGCGGCGTGCCGGCAAAGGCTACGTGCTGGGCGTCCACGCCAACCACTGGTTCAGCTCATGGCACCCGGATTACCTCGTGGCTGGTGAAGCAAAGGAGATTGCCGAGGCGCTCCCCGCCCAAAAGTGGAAGCGCCTGTCGGCAGGTCATGGAACCAAGGGCGAACGTCTCTACGATTGGGCCTATTGCCCGCTGGCCGATCTCGACGCTGCCGAATACGACATGCAGCTGCCAGGCATCTGGACCCGCGGGCTGCTGATCCGACGCGGCCTTGCCGACGGTGAACTCTCCTACTTCACCACATGGTGTCCCGAGGGCACCTCGATCGAGAGCCTCGTTCGTGTTGAAGGAACGCGATGGCGTGTCAAAGAAGATTTTGAGACGACAAAGGGCGAGCTCGGTCTCGACCACAATGAAAGTCGCTCTTGGCACGGCTGGCACCGGCATGTCTCCCTGGTCATGCTGGCTTACGCCGTCATGACCACCGTCCGATCTCAGGTGAACGCGATGATGCCGAAAAAAACGAAATCGACGCACCGGCAAGACTCATCCGCTGGTCGGTCCAGGAAATCCGACGCCTCATCTTAAAGCTTGCACAGCGCCGGATCCCAATCGTTCGCGTCCTGGCATGGTCCACATTCCGACGCGCCCATCAAGCCGCAGCTCGAAAGGCGCATCTCAAATCAAAAATGCAACTGTAGTGCTAGCTCACCAGATACTTCGCCACCGCGGACTCATTCCATTCGATGCCGAGGCCGGGACCGCGCGCGGTGACCGTGCCGTCGACGACCTCGGCAGGGGTTGCCAGGATCGTGCCGGCGAAGTCGAGGAATTCGAGCCAATGCGCGGTCGGCGTCACCGCGAGCAGATGCGCACTGACCTCCGCGAACAGGTGGCTCGACATCGGGATCGAGGCGGCGTCGGCCTGACCTGCGACCTGCAGCCAGCCGGTGACGCCGCCGACCTTCATCACGTCAGGCATGATGAAGTCGGAGGCGCCGGCCGCGATCGCCTCGGCAAAGCCGCGCGGAAACCACCAGTTCTCGCCGGCCTGGATCGGCGTCGGCGAGGTCTCGCGGACCTTGGCGTGGCCGGAGAGGTTTTCCTGCGGCACCGGCTCCTCGATCCAGTGCAGGTCGTAGGGCGCGAGCCGCGCGATGCGGCGCGTCGCTTCCGCCGGATCGAGCGACTGGTTGAAGTCGATCATCAGCGCGACGTCGGAGCCGAGCAGGGCGCGCACGCCCTTGACCACGCGCTCGTCATTGGCGGCATCTCCATCGCCACCCTTGATCTTGATGCCCCTGAAGCCCTGGTCGAGCGAGCGGCGCAGCGCGCGCTCATCGGCGACCGGATCGACCGCGCCATAGCTGTCATAGGCCTTGATCGGCTTGGCCGAGCCGCCGAGCAATTCGACCAGCGGCCGGCCGGCGAGTTGCCCGAGCACGTCCCAATAGGCCATGTCGAGGCCTGACACCGCCATTCCGACCAGCCCCTGCCAGCCGAGCAGCCGGAATTTGGCGTCCATCGCCTTCATCAGCTCGAACGGCGCGACCGGCTTGCCGACGAGGTCGCGGCCGATCTCCTCGATCAGGTAGCAGAGAGGTTTAAGCGTAAGCTTGCTGTAGGCGAAGATGTAGGCGCGGCCGGTAACGCCCTGATCGGTCTCGACATCGATCAGGACCAGCGGACCGGAATCGATCACGCCGAAGGCGTTCTTCACGGGACGCTTGAGCGGCACCACGACGCCTCGTGCGCGGACTCCGCGAATCGCGGCAACTGTCTGACTCATGGTCGTTTCCCCCTTGTTCTTATTGCACACTGTACCATCGGAGCAGCCGTGGCGCGGCCCAATCGGCGGCGGTGGCCTCGATCAGATAGCGTCCCGGGTATTCGGCGAGGAAGGCGATCCGCTGGGTCTGGCCGGGCTCGATCGCGAGCGTGTCGAGCCAGAACGGCTTCCAGCCGTCGTCCAGCCGATCCAGCAGCCGGAAATGATGGCCGTGCAGGTGGAATACGGTGGTCGTCGCGGCGCGGTTGGTCAGCGCCAGCACGACGGGCCTGCCGGTCTTCGCCTGAAAGGCGGGGGCAGCGGATGGCTTGAAGTCGGCCGGCCGGACCCAATCGGCCGGAGTGCCGAGCGCAAGCTCGACCCGCTGGGCGTTCTTCAGCTCGATCTGGGCGGGCAGGTCGTTGCCCGGGAGCGGCGGGGCGGGCGGAAACGGCGCGGAGCGGATCGGCGGGTCCGCCGAGACGATCAGTTTACCGATCGGGTGGGCCTGTTGGCCGTCGTGGAGCAGGATCGGGAAGTTCGTTCCGGGAGGCCCGGCGGCATCGACGAAGACGTCCGTGCGATTTCCCGGCGCTAGCACCAGGGCACCGTTGCGGGCCGGGAACGGTTCGGCCGGCTGGCCGTCGATCCCCATCACCCTGACCTCGAGGTTCTCTAGCTTGACCGCCAGTACATTGCGCGGGCTTCCGTTGATGAACCGAAGTCTGAGGCGGGCGTTGGTGGGAGCGGAGATATCGAATGAGGTTTGGCCGTTAACTGTATGAATTAACGTTGTATCCTTCGGATCTGTCCCGGGCGCGATCGCTGTCCCATCCTGACGCAGCCGCCATTCCTCGATCAGCAGGACGTGGTCGCGATCGACAGCGACCGGCGAGCTGCTGTCGACAATCAGGGCGCGTGGCCGCGCCGGCGCGGAGGGACCATCGCCAAGCAGGCCTGCGTCGAAGAGGAAGGTTCCAGCATGTCGGAGCGCGAGCTGGAAGGTATCCTTTGCGCCTGCCGGGAGCGGGGCCCGGGACGTCAGCGGCTCGGCCGCCGGCACGCCGTCGAGCCCGCGGCAATCGAGCGCGGCCGGCACCAGTAGCTCGTTGCTGAAGGAGACATCGAGCACTTCGCCGCGCTTGAAGCGGAGGTCCCCATTGCCAAGCGACCAGACCCGGGTCTCCGGCCCTCCGGGACGCAGCGAGATGCGGTCCGCCCGGGCCTGCAGCGCGACGGCCGTGCGGCCTTGCGCCGCGCCGGTGACAGGCAAGATCGGGCCCAGCGCCGCGGCGCCTAGGAGGGTCGCCAGGCGGCGTCGGGTGAGAGGGAATTCGGGGCTTGCCATTGGGCCGATGCGGACCATTTTCAGCTCAGTCTGTCCAGCCGCATTGGGTCGCAGGCGGCCATGCAAAAGCGCCCATTTTTTTGCTGCGAACCCGCGGGCGCATGCTATAAGCCCGGCCGCCCGCGGCATCGCGGTCGGATGGGATGCTTTTCACGCGGGCGTGGCGGAACTGGTAGACGCGCTGGATTTAGGTTCCAGTGACGAAAGTTGTGGGGGTTCGAGTCCCTCCGCCCGCACCAAGCGCTTACAGCGTTTGCATGACGATTCCTTGGAGAACCTTGAGCCTTCAGAGGGCCGCGGGTTCACCGAACCACCGGCGTCAGGCTGCGAGGCCGCGTCGACTTGATTGAACACAGCCACGGCCGCGAGGTCCGTGGCCGAAAGCGGAAGAAGATTGATACCATGCAGGTCACCGAGACCCTCAACGAGGGACTGAAGCACGAATTCAAGATCAGCGTTCCCGCATCCGATCTCGATGCCAAGGCGGACGCCAAGCTGGTCGACCTCAAGGACAAGGTCCGTCTCAACGGTTTCCGTCCCGGCAAGGTGCCGGTCGCGCATCTGAAGAAGATCTATGGCCGTTCGGTGATGGCCGAGACCATCGACCAGACCATCAGCGACACCAACCGGAAGATCTTTGAAGATCGCGGCTTCCGCCTCGCGGGCGAGCCGAAGATCACGATGCCGACCGAGAAGAACGAGGTCGACGATCTGCTCACGGGCAAGACCGACCTGACCTACACGGTCGCGATCGAAGTCGTGCCGCCGATCCAGCTCGCCGACTTCAAGACCTTCTCGGTTGAGAAACCGGTTGTCGATGTCGCCGACGCCGACGTCGACGACGCCATCAACCGCATCGCCGAAGGCAGCCGTCCCTACAACGCCAAGGCCGAAGGTGCGAAGGCGGAGAAGGGCGACCGCGTCACCATCAACTTCAAGGGCACCATCAACGGCGAAGCCTTCGAGGGCGGCACCGGTGAGGGCATCCAGGTCGTGATCGGCGTCGGCCAGTTCATCCCGGGCTTCGAGGACCAACTGATCGGCATCGGCGCCAACGAGACCCGCACGCTGAAGGTCTCCTTCCCGAAGAACTATCTGAACGACAAGCTCGCTGGCCAACCGGCCGAGTTCGAGACCACCGCGACCCTGATCGAGGCGCCCGGCGAGACCAAGATCGACGACGACTTCGCCAAGACGCTCGGTCTGGAGTCGCTCGACAAGCTGAAGGAGCTGATGCGCGAGCGCCTGAAGGGCGAATTCGCCGGCGCCACCCGCCAGCGCGTCAAGCGCGCGCTGCTCGACCGCCTCGACGAGAGCCACAAGTTCGAGGCGCCGCCGTCGCTGGTCGAGGAAGAGTTCAACCTGATGTGGAACTCGATCAAGGCCGAGATGGACTCCTCCGGCAAGACCTTCGCCGACGAGAACACCACCGAGGAGGCGGCCAAGGAGGAGTACCACAAAATCGCCGACCGCCGGGTCCGCCTCGGCCTCGTGCTGTCGGAGATCGGCGAGAAGAACAAGATCACCGTGACCGACGACGAGGTCTCGCGCGCCGTGATCGAGCGCGCGCGCCAGGTGCCCGGCCGCGAGAAGGAAGTCTGGGACTACTACCGCAGCAACGCCCAGGCGCTGGCCCAGCTCCGTGCCCCGATCTACGAGGACAAGGTCGTCGACTTCATCCTGGAACTCGCCAACGTGACCGAGAAGAAGGTCACCAAGGAAGAGCTGTTCAAGGATGACGACGCCGAGAAGACTGCCGCTTAGACTGCTTCAATTTGAGCATGATCTCCGCGCAAACGCTTCGCGTTTGTCGCGAGGGAAAACCGGTTTCCACTTTTCCGGATCCTGCTCGAATTCCGGCACCTGGCGTTAATGATGAATGGCGAAAGCGCGCGCGCGACGGGTCCCCGTCGCTAGGCGCGGTCGCTCGAATCAGCTTGAACTTCGACCTGCCCAGGTGGCTAGTATCGTGTCGGTCTTGTCGGCCGGAAATTGGCCTATATCTGGGTTAAGCTGAAGTTCTGCATCACCCCTAACCCCCTGGGTCTTCCCATGCGCGATCCCGTTGAAACCTACATGAACCTTGTGCCGATGGTCGTCGAGCAGACCAATCGCGGCGAACGCGCCTACGACATCTTCTCGCGCCTCTTGAAGGAGCGCATCATCTTCGTCACCGGTCCGGTCGAAGACGGCATGTCGACGCTGATCGTGGCGCAGCTCCTGTTCCTCGAGGCCGAGAACCCGAAGAAGGAAATCTCGATGTACATCAACTCGCCGGGCGGGGTGGTGACGTCGGGTCTTGCGATCTACGACACGATGCAGTTCATCCGTCCGCCGGTGTCGACGCTGTGCACGGGGCAGGCGGCCTCGATGGGCTCACTGCTGCTTGCGGCCGGCGAGAAGGACATGCGCTTCACGCTGCCGAATTCGCGCATCATGGTCCACCAGCCCTCGGGCGGTTTCCAGGGCCAGGCCACCGACATCATGCTGCACGCGCAGGAGATCCTGAATCTCAAGAAGCGCCTCAACGAGATCTACGTGAAGCACACCGGCCAGGCCTACAAGGCGATCGAGGAAGCGCTCGAGCGCGACAAGTTCCTCACGGCCGAGGATGCGAAGGCGTTCGGCCTCGTCGACAAGGTCATCGACAAGCGTCCGGACGACCCAGCCACGGCGAAGGCCGCGTAAGTCAGGGCAGGCATCCCATGGCGTCGGTGTGATTTCCACATTGACGCCTCACATAAGCGGCAAACACGACGGCGGACCCGCCCGCGAGTGCACGTGCACGGGCAAAAGGTTCCGCTTTCGTGCTCATAGCCGGAGTGGTAATCCCGCAACGTTCCGTGGATTTCGATGCGTATTCCACGTGCCAACGCCGGAAATCACGGTATTGTCACGGTCTTGAGCAGGCCGCCCGATTAGCGAATTCTTGATAGTCGGGTGCCAGCATGGTTGGCTGTGACGTATCGGCTATGATCGCGGGAGATTCGAAAACACCGTGATTCGCACGGTCAAGACTACGTAGGGTCTTTTTTGGTACGGAATTTGCTCTATCTACCCTTGAAGCTCCGGTTTTGTGCCGGATTGGGTCGATCTGGCAAACGAGATCGAACGGCGGACGGAGATAATGAATGAGTAAGGTCGGCACGAGCGACTCCAAGAACACGCTGTATTGCTCGTTCTGCGGCAAGAGCCAGCACGAAGTCCGCAAGCTGATCGCGGGACCGACCGTCTTCATCTGCGACGAATGCGTTGAACTGTGCATGGACATCATCCGCGAGGAGAACAAGTCCTCGCTGGTGAAGTCGCGCGACGGCATCCCGACGCCGAAGGAAATCTGCAAGGTGCTGGACGACTACGTGATCGGCCAGAGCCACGCCAAGAAGGTTCTGTCGGTTGCCGTCCACAACCACTACAAGCGGCTGAACCATCAGACCAAGCACAACGACGTCGAGCTTGCGAAGTCGAACATCCTGCTGATCGGTCCGACCGGTTCGGGCAAGACCCTGCTCGCCCAGACGCTGGCCCGTATCCTCGACGTTCCCTTTACCATGGCCGATGCCACGACGCTGACCGAGGCCGGCTACGTCGGTGAGGACGTCGAGAACATCATCCTGAAGCTCTTGCAGGCGGCCGACTACAATGTCGAGCGCGCGCAGCGCGGCATCGTCTATATCGACGAAATCGACAAGATCAGCCGCAAGTCGGACAATCCCTCCATCACCCGCGACGTCTCGGGCGAGGGTGTCCAGCAGGCGCTGCTGAAGATCATGGAAGGCACGGTGGCGTCGGTTCCGCCGCAGGGCGGCCGCAAGCATCCGCAGCAGGAGTTCCTGCAGGTGGATACCACCAACATCCTGTTCATCTGCGGCGGCGCCTTCTCGGGGCTGGAGAAGATCATCTCCGCGCGCGGCCGTTCGACCTCGATCGGTTTCGCGGCGCAGGTGCTGGCGCCGGAGGACCGCCGGACCGGCGAGATCTTCCGCCACGTCGAGCCCGAGGATCTCCTGAAGTACGGCCTGATCCCGGAATTCGTCGGCCGTCTGCCCGTCGTTGCAACGCTAGAGGACCTCGACGAGAGCTCGCTGAAGAAGATCCTGACCGATCCGAAGAACGCGCTGGTGAAACAGTACCAGCGCCTGTTCGAAATGGAGAACATCGAGCTGACCTTTGCAGACGAGGCGCTTGGCGCGGTCGCCCGCAAGGCGATCGAGCGCAAGACCGGCGCACGCGGCCTGCGGTCGATCCTGGAGAGCATCCTGCTCGAGACGATGTTCGACCTTCCGGGCCTGGAAGGTGTCGAGGAAGTCGTGATCTCGCGCGAGGTTGTCGAGGGAACGGCCCGTCCGCTCTACATCTACGCGGATCGTTCCGACCGCGCCGTCGAGAGCAGCGCGAGCGCTTAAAGCGCGCAACGCCGAGCTGACCAATATTGCGCGGCTGCCGGCTCATCCGGCAGCCGTCTTGGCGTGGCGGCAAATGTCTGTTTGGCCTGAAGTTTCGGGCATTTCTCGTACTTGACACCCATGTGCCCGATTGCCACCTAATGCTATCGGTGACGACGCTCGACGTGTCGAGATTCGTCGCTTCACGAGACGGAGAAGGCGGCTGCTGATGGTCACCTGATCCGGATCACCAAGGCACCTTGTGGCGGTTGCGCAAGCAGGCGGGCTGCGTGCAAGGGGGCAAAACAAAAGGATTAGGCCATGACGACTTCCAAACCCCGGCCAACGATCGTTCACGGCGAAAGCCACTCCTATCCGGTGCTGCCGCTACGCGACATCGTCGTCTTCCCGCACATGATTGTGCCGCTGTTCGTCGGCCGCGAGAAATCGATCCGCGCGCTCGAAGAGGTGATGAAGAACGACGCGCTGATCATGCTCGCGACGCAGAAGAACGCGTCCGATGACGATCCTGCACCCGATGCCATTTACGAGACCGGTACGCTCGCCAGCGTCCTGCAGCTCCTGAAGCTGCCCGACGGCACGGTGAAGGTGCTGGTCGAGGGACTCGAGCGCGCGCGCGTCGAGAAGTATACCGATCGGAGCGAGTATTATGAGGCGACCGCGGTCGCGCTCTCCGACACTGACGCCAACTCGGTCGAAGCCGAGGCGCTGGCGCGTTCGGTCGTGTCCGACTTCGAGAGCTATGTGAAGCTGAACAAGAAGATCTCCGCCGAAGTCGTCGGCGTGGTTCAGGCGATCACCGATTTCGCCAAGCTGGGCGATACCGTTGCCTCGCATCTCGCGGTGAAGATTGCCGATCGGCAGGCGATCCTGGAGACGTTGTCCGTCACGCAGCGCCTGGAGAAGGTGCTGGGCCTGATGGAGAGCGAGATCTCGGTGCTGCAGGTCGAGAAGCGCATCCGCTCGCGCGTCAAGCGCCAGATGGAGAAGACCCAGCGCGAGTATTACCTGAACGAGCAGATGAAGGCGATCCAGAAGGAGCTCGGCGACGACGAAGGTCGCGACGAGCTGGCCGATCTGGAGGAGAAGATCTCTAAGACCAAGCTTTCCAAGGAAGCGCGCGAGAAGGCGCAGCACGAGCTGAAGAAGCTGCGCCAGATGTCGCCGATGTCCGCGGAAGCGACCGTCGTGCGCAACTATCTGGATTGGCTGCTGTCGATCCCGTGGGGCAAAAAGTCCAAGGTCAAGAAGGACCTCGAGGCCGCGCAGGCGGTGCTGGACTCCGATCACTACGGACTTGAGAAGGTCAAGGACCGCATCGTCGAGTATCTCGCGGTGCAGTCGCGCGCCAACAAGCTGACCGGGCCGATCCTGTGCCTGGTCGGGCCTCCCGGCGTCGGCAAGACCTCGCTCGGCAAGTCGATCGCCAAGGCGACGGGGCGCGAGTTCGTGCGCGTGTCGCTCGGCGGTGTGCGTGACGAGGCCGAGATTCGCGGTCACCGCCGCACCTATATCGGCTCGATGCCCGGCAAGATCATACAGTCGATGCGGAAGGCGAAGACCGCGAACCCGCTGTTCCTGCTGGACGAGATCGACAAGATGGGCGCCGATTTCCGCGGCGATCCGTCGTCGGCGCTGCTTGAGGTCCTCGACCCCGAGCAGAACTCGAACTTCAACGACCACTACCTGGAGGTCGACTACGACCTGTCCAACGTGATGTTCATCACGACCGCGAATACGCTGAATATTCCCGGCCCGCTGATGGACCGCATGGAGATCATCCGGATCGCCGGCTACACCGAGAACGAGAAGGTCGAGATCGCGCGCAAGCACCTGATCCCGAGCGCGCTCACCAAGCACGGTCTGGATTCCAAGGAATGGTCGATCGACGACGCGGCCTTGCTGTTGATGATCCGCCGCTACACCCGCGAAGCGGGCGTGCGCAACCTGGAACGTGAGCTCTCCACACTGGCCCGCAAGGCGGTGAAGGAGCTGATGATCTCCAAGAAGAAGTCGGTCAAGGTCAGCGAGGCGAACATCGAAGAGTTCCTCGGCGTTCCGAAGTACCGCTTCGGCGAGATCGATGATGAAGATCAGGTCGGTATCGTTACTGGCCTGGCCTGGACGGATGTCGGCGGCGAGCTGTTGACCATCGAAGGCGTCATGATGCCCGGCAAGGGCAAGATGACGGTGACGGGCAACCTGCGCGACGTGATGAAGGAGTCGATCTCCGCGGCGGCGTCCTACGTCCGCTCGCGCGCGATCGTCTACGGAATCGAACCGCCGATGTTCGATCGCCGCGACATCCACGTTCACGTGCCGGAGGGCGCGACCCCGAAGGACGGTCCGTCCGCCGGCGTCGCGATGGCCACCGCGATCATCTCGACCATGACCGGCATCCCGGTCCGTCACGATGTCGCGATGACCGGCGAGATCACGCTGCGCGGCCGCGTGCTGCCGATCGGCGGTCTGAAGGAGAAGCTGCTGGCCGCCGCGCGCGGCGGCATCAAGACGGTGCTGATCCCCGAGGACAATGCCAAGGATCTCACGGAGATCTCCGATGCGATCAAGGGCGGCATGGACATCATCCCGGTCTCGCGGCTGGATGAGGTCGTCGCCAAGGCGCTGGTCCGCGTGCCCGCGCCGATCGTCTGGGAAGAGGAGACCAAGGTCGACGTCAAGCCCGACGCTTCGGATGAAGCAGCCGGCGGCCTGACGGCGCACTGAGCGAGCTCCGATAGGAAGCAATCAAACGGCGCCTTCGGGCGCCGTTTTTGTTTTGACGGCTCTTTTGTCCAGCGTCTCGCATCCGTCGAATGCGACGGGCGGCGGATTACTTTCGCTTCTCGACGATGAAATTGCCGATCGCCCCACACGCCATCAGCACGCTCGTTCCCAGGAAAACCGCGCGCATGCCGATATGTCCGCCGATGAAGCCGCCGGCGAGGGGGCCGATCACTTGGCCCGCGTACTGCGCCGACACCGAATAGCCCAGCATGCTGCCCGTGACAGTGTCGGACACATTGTGCCGGATGACGCTTGCGATGCACGGCAGCAGGCCGCCGAGCGCGAGGCCCATCAGGAAGCGCAGCAGGATCAGTTGCCACCCGCTGACCACGAAGGCCTGCGGGACCAGCAGCAGCGCCGAGACGGCAAGGCACACGATGATGATCCGCCAATGGCCGACGCGATCGGCGAGCTTGCCGAGGTGAGACGAGGACAGCAGGCTGCCGAACGCCGCCGCCGACATCACGAGGCCCGCGATGAATGTCACCTGCGGCGCTTCGACCAGTTGGGCGACATAGACCGTGATGATCGGCTCGATCGACATGTTGGCGACCATCAAGAGCAGGCCCGTCACCCACATCGCGAGGACCGGGCGCTTGTCCGGAACGAGCGCCCAGCCGCCGCGCGATTTGCTCCCGCGCGCCGCAGGCGGCCGAACGCCCTCGCGGATCAGGAAGGTCGTGCCGAGGAAGGTGAAGAAGATGACGCCGCCGGCGATGAAGAAGGTGGAGCGAATGCCGATCAGGGGCGGCAGAATGCCTCCGACCAGGGGGCCAACCAGGCTCCCGGCCATGATGCCGGCGGACAGCACGCCGATCGCCCAGCCGGAGCGTGCTTTCGGCGTTTGCGCAGCGACCAGCACGGTCGAGCCCGAGGCGTAGCCGCCGAGCAGGCCGGTCAAGAGCCGCAGTCCGACCAGTTCATAGACGTTGTGCGCCATGCCGATCAGCGACATCGCGATGGCCATGCCGAGGCTGGCGCGGATCAGCATCAGCTTGCGGCCGTAACGGTCGGCGAGCCGCCCCCACAGCGGAGCGGTCAACGCGGCGCTGAAGAAGGTCGCGCCATAGGCGACGCCCGACCACTGCACGATGGCGGCGTGATCGGTCACGCCAAGCTGTTCGACATAGAGCGGCAGGAACGGCAGCAGCAGCGTCATCGCCACGATCGTGGTGAAGGAGCCGAACACGCAAACGATCAGGTTCTGCTTCCAGGGGCCGGCGTCGAGGATTGCCTCGCGATCAACTTCCGCGTCCATGTCAGCGCAGCCCGATCACGGCAAAGCCGCGCGCCCGCAGGCCGCGGCGATCCTCGTTCAGCGAACGGAGCAGCCGATCGCGGGTGTCGCTGATGTGGTCGGCCGCCTCGCGCGCGGCGGCGTCGGGCTCGTTGTTCTTGATGAAGCCGAGGATGCGGCGGTGCTCGCGCCAAGCCTGCTCGCGCGAGGGCTCGGTCCACACTTCCAGCCAGCGCGCCCGCGACAGCCGGGTCATGGCGCCCGCGATCGCCTTGACGATGAAGGGATTGCCCGAGAGCCGCGCGATCTCGACGTGGAAATCAGTGCCGACGCGGTGCCACTCCTCGCGAGGCGCACCCGACTGGCAGGCGTCGAGCATGCCTTCGATCCCGGCGATATCGGCCTCGCTGGCCCGCGCGCAGGCGAGGCGGACTGCGGTTGTCTCCAGCGGCACGCGGAACTCGGCGAGGGCTTCCAGTTCGCCGAGATCGATCGGCGCGACAATCCAGTTGCGGCCGTCGCGCCGGACCAGCTCTTCGCCTTCGAGCCGCACCAGCGCCGCGCGGATCGGCGTGCGCGATCCCTCGAAGCGGCTCTCCAGCCACCGTTCCGTCAGTCGCTCGCCCGGGCCGAGGTCGAGCGAGAGGATCATCTCGCGGAGCTGGTCGTGGATCTGAAGCATCTGCGACATGGCGGGTGGTCCAGACGAGAAGATGGATGGCGAGTTTTGGATCAGCGACATATCCCGGGATGGTATCCCATACAAGGCATATTTGGGATACCAAAACAGCATGCCGTCGGATTGAGTGGGGGACGGCGCGCGGTTCGTCACCCCTTGTGGACGGGACCAGCCGTGCGTGGAGGGGTAACGGCGCGCGCCCTATCTTCGTTGCAGCAACGACAGGAGGCAGACATGCAGATCGACGGGCGATGCCACTGCGGGGCGGTGACCTATCAGGCTGAGATCGATCCGGAGCGGGTGTCGATCTGCCACTGTACGGACTGTCAGACGCTCACCGGATCGCCTTACCGCGTCACCGTGATCTGCGCCGCCGAGCAAGTGCGGCTGACCGGGCGGGCGCCGAAAATGTACGGGAAGAAGGGCGACAACGGCCAAATCCGCTTCCAGCACTTTTGCGGCGATTGCGGTTCCCCCGTGTTCACGAGCGGCGAGGACGGCGGGCCCGACGACTGGGGCATTCGCTGGGGCAGCATCCGCCAGCGCGACCGACTGACGCCGAAACGCCAGATCTGGTGCCGCTCGGCCGCGCCATGGATCAACGATCTCGCGGGATTGCCGGGGCGCCCGACGGATTAGAGCCGTCGACCTTGCACCGCGGGGGTCGGCGAGGCTAAAGAGGCGCGGCAGGTAAGGGCGGCTAGCTCAGCTGGTTAGAGCATCTCGTTTACACCGAGAGGGTCGGGAGTTCGAATCTCTCGCCGCCTACCAGCCTTTGCCCTACGGGCTACGGCTCGGCGAGCCAGCCTTCGCGGCAAAAGTTGCCACGTGCTCGTTACCGTAGGGCGAAGGCGGACTGGTCTCGCACGATGATTGCCATTCCCCGCCGCACAAATTGCCGCCGCTATTGGCGCGATGATATGTTTCCGTTCGCCGCCCAACCGGGAACTCGATCCATGCGCACAGTTGCCGCCGCCATTCTCCTGACCGCCTTCATTGCCGGACCTGCCCTGGCGCAGGATCATGTTCAGCGATATCGCGAAGAGATCGAGAAGTCGCCGGCGGACCAGGCCAACGAGCAGCGGGCCCAGCGCGCCTATCAGCGCGCAATCAACAGTGTGCCGGACCAGAAGCCGGTCGATCCGTGGGGGATCGCCCGCAGCGATAACGCTCCGAAAGCTGCGCCCAAGGCGCACGCCAAGTCAGCCGCGAAAACGGCCGCGCCGAAGCAGGCCAAGCCGGCGAGCGCCTCCGCCAACTGATCCGCGAGACAGGGGCCAGGTCCATGAAGCATTACGTTTGCAAATTGACCGGTCCGCGCCCGACTTTTCCGCAGGACATGACGCCGCGGGAGGCCGAGATCATGCAGGCGCATGTCGCCTATTGCGGCGAATTGTTGCGCGCCGGCAAGGCGCTGATCTTCGGGCCGGTGGCTGATCCCGCCGGCGTCTGGGGATTGGGCGTGCTGCAACTGCCTGACGATGCCGATCCGCATGAGATCATCGCCAACGATCCAGCCACGAAGGCCAATGCCGGCTTCATTTATCAGGTGATGCCGATGCTGCGGGCCGCAACAAGAGAGACCTGCTGATGGACGCCGCGCAAGGTCACGAGCGTAACGCTGATCAAATTGCATATTGGAACGGGCCCGGTGGCCAGCGCTGGGCTGCGCGGCAGGCTGCGCAGGACATCGTGCTCAAGCCGGTGCTCGACCTGCTGGTCGATCGCGCAAAGCCGACTGCCGGCGAGCGCATCCTTGATGTCGGCTGCGGCAGCGGCGCGTCCACGAATGCGTTTGCGAAGAAAGTCGGGCCGTCAGGCTGTGTGTTCGGCGTCGATGTCTCGGGACCGATGCTGGAGCGGGCGCGGCAGAGCACGCCGCAGGATGCGCCGGTCGACTATGCGCTCGCCGATGCCACCGTCTATCCGTTCGACCCCGCGAGCTTCGATTTGCTCGCATCGCGCTTCGGCGTGATGTTCTTTGCCGAGCCCGCCGTGTCGTTTGCCAATTTGCGCAAGGCGCTGAAGCCATCGGGCCGGCTCGCCTTCGCCTGCTGGAAGGAGCCGCGCGAGAATCCTTTCTTCATGGCATCGTTGCAGGCTGTCTACAAGCACGTGCCGAAGCTGCCGCAGCTTGGTCCCGAAGATCCAGGTCCGTTTTCGTTCGCGTCCGAAGCGCGTGTCAACCGCATCCTCGGCGAAGCCGGATTTTCCGGTATCGCGATGGAGCCATGCCGGCTCGAGCTCGACGTCGCGATCGGGCGCGGCCTGGACGCTGCGGTGCAGGCGGCGCTCGAGATCGGCCCGGCCAGCCGCGCGCTGGAAGGACACCCCGATGACGTGCGGACCGCCGCCATCACCTCGATCCGCGAGGCGTTGACGCCGTTCGCGAAGGGCGACTCCGTGCTGCTGCCCGCCGCGATCTGGATCGTGACGGCGCGGGCCTGAGACGTTAGGCCCGCTCTTCCCAGATCATCGCCAGATGCACGATGGTCTGCACGGCCTTTTCCATGTCCTGCCGGCTCACCCATTCCAGCCGCGAGTGGAAGGCGTGTTCGCCGGCGAAGATGTTGGGGCAGGGCAGGCCCATGAACGACAGCCGCGAGCCGTCGGTGCCGCCGCGGATCGAGGCCTTCACCGGCGTCAGGCCGGCGCGCTTGATCGCCTCGATCGCGTAGGTGACGACCTCGGGGTGACGGTCGATCACCTGCTTCATGTTGCGGTACTGCTCCCTGACCTCCATGCGGTAGGTCGAGCGCGGATAGGCTTTCATGACGTCCTTCACGATGGCTTCGAGCAGCGCTTCCTTCTGCTTCAGCCCGTCCGAGGTGAAATCGCGCACGATGAAGTCGATCCGCGCCTTCTCCAGCGCGCCCGAGATCGCGACCGGATGCAGGAAGCCTTCCTTGCCCTCGGTGGTCTCGGGTGAGCAGGTATCCTTCGGCAGGCGATCGACGATTGCAGCGGCGATCTTGATCGCGTGCTCCATCCTGCCCTTGGCGAAGCCGGGATGGGTCGCGACGCCCTCGATGATGATGCTGGCGCCGTCGGCGGAGAAGGTCTCGTCCTCGATATGGCCCGCGCTCTCGCCGTCCATGGTGTAGCCGAAATCGGCGCCGAGCTTCTTGATATCGACCTTGTCGACGCCGCGGCCGATCTCCTCGTCGGGCGTGAACAGGATCTTGATCGTGCCGTGCTTCACCTTTGGATTGCTGACGAAGAAGTGTGCGGCATCCATGATCTCGGCGACACCAGCCTTGTTGTCGGCGCCGAGCAGGGTGGTGCCGTCGGTGGTGATGATGTCGTTGCCGATCTGGCCGGCCAGCGCCTCATGCTCCGCGGCGCGGATCACCTGCGAGGGATCGGCCGGCAGCACGATGTCGCCGCCGCGGTAGTCCTGCACGATCTGCGGCTTGACGTCCTTGCCGGTGCAGTCGGGCGAGGTGTCCATATGCGAGCAGAAGCAGATCACCGGAACCTTCTTGTCGGTGTTGGCCGGGATCGTCGCGTAGACGTAGCCGTGCGCGTCGAGATGGGCATCCGGTATCCCCATCGCCTGCAGCTCGGAGACCAGGAGGCGGCCGAGATTCTTCTGCTTCTCGGTGGACGGGCAGGTCGGCGAATCGGGATCGGACTGGGTGTCGATCACGACGTAGCGCAGGAAGCGCTCGGTGACGGTGTGCTTGAAGTCGAGAACCGGTGCCAGCATGAAGACCGCGCAAAGTAAAGGAATGGAAAGGGCGCGTTTCTCGAACGAAGCGGATCCGGTTCGCGCGAAGAAAACGCGTCGAAAGATGAATTCTCTATCTAGCTAGGGTCTGTAACAGAAAAGCGCCATTCCGGGGCCGCGTCGCGATCCGGAATGGCGCCTTGGGCAGGCCCTGAAACTGCGGCCTAGACGGCTTCCTTGAGCTCCTTGGCGGCGCGGAAGGCGACCTTCTTGCTGGCCTTGATATGGATCTGCTCGCCGGTGGCGGGGTTGCGGCCCATGCGGGCGGCGCGCTTGCGGACCTGGAGGATGCCCAGCCCAACGATGCGGATCCGCTCGCCCTTCTTGAGATGCTTGGTGATCCGGGTGACCATGTCGGTCAGGATCGCCTCGGCCTGCTTCTTGGACAGTTCCTGCTCCTCGGCGATGGCCGCCGCCAGGTGCTTCAGCGTGATCGTCGCCGGGGTCGCTGCTTTCTTCGCCATGTGTGGCCCTCCTCGTTGCTGGATGATGCTTTCGCGCCAATGGCGCGCAGTCCGCGCCAGGAAAAACGCGTCCGGAAGAGTCCTGAAACCATCGGTGCCGATACGGGCGGAGCCGGATCGGCGTCAGGAAACCAAGATGTATCAGGCCTTATTTGATTCGGGGCTTCGCTGACTACGCCGGTTCGCCTGAAAACAGGCCGCAATCCGCGCAGGCGACGCGGAAAACGCCTCCCTTGTGTAGGGATTTGCAACGTCCTTGACTAACGGGATGAGGGCCATTATGCCCTCGGTCCTGCGCGGATCAGTCCTTTGATCGGCATCCGCGGGAGTAGCTCAGTTGGTTAGAGCGCCGCCCTGTCACGGCGGAGGCCGCGGGTTCGAGTCCCGTCTCTCGCGCCAGTTTTTTCAATGACTTAGCAGCTTGACGCCCCTCGGTGGTGTGCCGTCGCGCGGTGTTGATCGCGCGGTTGTCCTGCTCGGTTCCTTCGCCAGCTCGACGCTCACCGGATCGGCCTGCTCGAATGGCCGCGTACTGAGCTGCGGGAAAAATCCGGATGCAGCGGCAATGACGACGTCGACCGGTTGAACGGCCGGCCCGGGGCTGCGGGCGAGCGCCGGGCGCCATTCCGGTGTCAGCCACCAGAGCAGGAACAGCAGCGCGATTCCGTTGGTCAGAAGCCCGGTTGTCATCGGCACGTTCATGATCGTCTGAACGGCAACGCCGGATGAAACGGCGATGAAGCGCGGCGACAGGTGCCGCGAGACCGCCGATCCGACGGCCAGGATCAGGCCGCAGAGGAAAGCCGACACCGGAGCCAACGCCAGACCGACCGAGGCGATACCTTCCGTCGCGAGGAAGGAGGCGTTGAAATTGCCGTCCCGATAGACCGCTGCGAGCTCAGGTCCGAGTTCGCCATACGCGCAGCTGGCCAGGTGTCGCAGGATGGATATCTGACAGAAGTGGGTCAGCTCGCGGTGTGCGAAGAAGCCGGCATAGTGATCAAGCGCCAACGAGGGAATCGCGACGAAGCGCAGGTTAATCACGCTGAACACCAAGTAGTTCTTGTCAGCGGTGAGAAACAGGAAGGCCGCAAGACCGATGATCATCGGTACGAAAAGCGCAAGCACGGTGGCGAGCCGCGGGCTGCAGTGGCCGAACAGCCAGAACAGAAACGGCAGCCAGATTGGCAACAGAAGAACGGTCTTGTTGTTGACCACCGGATAGAAGCAAAGCGCAAACGACAGCACGCCGATCGCCGCTATCCATCGGCTGCGCGTTGCAAAATGCGCGAACAGATACGGCAGAACGGCTCCGATGACGATCCCGATGAGATAGTTCAACGGCGCCGGTCGCGTGATGGCGCTCCGGGCAGGACCATACGGATCGCTGAAGCTGGCGCCATAGGAGATGTCAATCATCAGCACAGCGAAAGACGTTCCGAACAGGATGACGGCGATGCGGTTCATTGCCGCTTCCGACAATTCGGGCCGCCAGATCTGAAGATCCACGAACATGAGAGGCAGCATCGCTGCGGCGAGCGCGGCGATCATGGCCCAACGCGCCACGGCGTGGGCATAGTCGAACCCGGTGAAGAAGCTCAGCCAGGCGAAGCCGAACACTGCAGAGAGCAGGAAGAAGGCCACGATATAGCCGAAGCAGAATCGCGCGGTGACGAACGCCGGGACGAAGACAAGCATCACGGCGGTGCCGAGCACGGCTTGTGCGGTGATGCTGTCGGACCGCCAGAAATGCATCGCCGGAAAGGCGTGCCCGCAGGCCATCATCGAAACGATGCTGACGACGAAGAATCCGAGGATTGCGACCCCGACAAGCAAGTCATCGCGCGTCAGATTCATCGCCCTGTCCAGCCCCACAGAACAAGCGACAGGTACCAGCAAGCGCAGGCGAAGCAAGTTAAGCTAATTCAAGCGTTTGTTTCTGTGTTTCTGAACGCTGGTTGGAGAAGGGATTTCTCGCGCGAGGATCTCCTGGCCGAGGCGACCGACGTGGCGCGGCGCACGCGCTCACGCAAAGAACGCGGCAACCGCCTTGAGGTCGGATTGGCCGGGCACGCCGCCGCGCAAATTGGCGTCGATGACGTTGCGGCACGCGTCGACCGGCTCCCGAGCTAGAACTCGAAGAGGTCGCGGCCGCGCCGCGCCAGGACGTGCAGGTCCGCCACCGTGCCGCGGATTGCGCTGCATTGACGGCATTCGATCAGTGTGTCGTCGGACGCGTGCACCGGGTCGGTCAGCTTGATCGACAGGCTGCCGCAATCGGTGCAGATGATCTTGAAACCGGTCGTTGCGATCTGCTGCTGCAAATTCATTTTGGCCTGAGCCCCTATTGATGCCGACCTTAGCCGACAACTTTTAAAACCGGGATCGCGGCGCGGGTCGCAATCGAATGACTGCGTTAGATCGCCGTTAATGCTGCGCGCAAGCGAGGCGGGGACTGCGGAGTGCGTCGCAGGCGAGGGGGTGCAAACAAAAAGGCCAGCAGGCGGCCCTTTTTGTCTGCAGTAGCCTGGACGATGTCAGCGGACGGTCGAGGTCCCCGACGAGGTGATCGCGACCGGCTTGCCTGCCTTAATGACCTGGGTCTGCGCCGTCTGGGTGAAGTCCGCATTGTTCCGGGCCGAAATGCCGAAAGCCGCGACCGCGATCCCGGCCACGAGGGCAACGACCACGATCTTGAGGTGGGTCGCGCGGTCCGCTGAATGGATCGAGTGGTTCATGGTCGCCTCCGGGCGTCTATGCGCCATCTGTTGGCGATAGTGGTAAGCGCCATCTGTTTCCGGATCGTTTCGTGGCTTCCCCGAAATGGTTTCGTCGCGCCGGTGGATTGGTTTCGCCGCGTATTGCGCGACGCTGCCGCAGGGCCGAAACTCGGCCGGGCGCTGCGATGCGCCAGGGAGAAAAACAATAATGAAAACAATGAATATGACCCGCAGGGGTCTGTTGGGAACCGGTTCCGCGGCGATCGCCGCCGCAATGCTCGGTAAACCCGCTCTTGCCGCGACCGAGTTCGACTTCAAGCTCGGCGTCAACACTCCGGAAACCCATCCACTAACTATCCGCCTGACCGAAGCCGCGAAGGCGGTCGGCGCGCAGTCGTCCGGTCGGGTCAACATCACGGTGTTCGCCAACAGCCAGCTCGGCGGCGACCCCGAGATGCTGTCGCAGGTCCGGGCCGGCGGGATCGAGTTATTGGCCGCGCCGAGCATGACGCTGTCGACGCTGGTGCCGATGTCGGGCCTGCCGAGCGTCGGCTTTGCGTTCCAGTCCTATGACCAGGTCTGGGCGGCGATGGACGGCGGGGTCGGCGATCTCGTGCGCGAGGCGATCGCCAAGACCGGCGTGACGCCGATGAAAAAGGTCTGGGACAACGGCTTCCGCCAGATCACCTCGTCGTCGAGCCGGCAGCTCAACAGCGTTGACGATCTCAAGGGCTTCAAGATCCGTGTGCCCGTGACCGCGCTGCTGACCTCGCTGTTCTCCGGCCTCGGCGCGCTGCCGTCGAGCATCAGCTACAGCGAGCTCTATTCGGCGCTGCAGACACACATCGTCGAAGGGCAGGAGAATCCGCTGGCCCAGGTATCGACCGGCAAGCTCTACGAGGTGCAGAAATATTGCGCTCTCTCGAACCATTGCTGGAGCGGCTACTGGATCCTCGGCAACCGCCGCGCGATGGCGAGCCTGCCGCCCGATCTGCTCGAGATCATCAATGCGGCCTTCGACGCGGCGGCGGTGAAGGAGCGGGCCGACCTCGTCGAAATGGATCGCTCGTTGCAGGCCGAGCTGACGAACAAGGGCATGACGTTCAACAAGCTCGATCACGTGCAGTTCAGGGCCGCGTTGGTGAAAGCCGGCTTCTACACGCAGTGGCAGAAAACCTACGGCGCGGACGCCTGGGCGATGCTGGAGAAATATACCGGCAAGCTGACCTGACGGCGCGACGTCGTGCGGCCTCGTGCATCGTGCGCGTGATTACCTGACGCGTAATCGCGCGCACGATGTCTCCTTGCGATGATCGGTCTGTCGGCGGCGTGAACGCTGCCGCACGATCTGCAAGGGAGATGCGAGATGAACCGTCGAACTGTCCTGGAAGCAACATTGCCCGGCTCGGCGCTTGCGGCGGCAACGCCGGCTGCCGCGCAAACCGTCGCGGCGCCGCAGGCCGCGCGCGCCTCGCGCGTCACCGCAAAGGACAGCACCTCATTGTTCGTGCAGGATTGGGGCTCAGGCCGGCCGGTGCTGTTCCTTGCCGCCTGGACATTCAATTCTAGCATCTGGGGCGGCCCTATCGTGGCGCTCAATGCCAAGGGCTATCGCTGCGTCGCGCCCGACCGGCGAGGGCATGGCCGCTCGGACATGCCGGCGACCGGATACGACCTCGATACGCTGACCGACGACGTCGCTGCCGTCATCGAACAATGCGACCTGCATGACGTCACGCTGGTCGGCTACTCGATGGGGTCGATCGAGGCGGTCAATTATCTCGCGCGCCACGGTTCGGGTCGGATCGCGCGGTTGGTCTTGGTGGCGCCCACGACGCCGTTTCTGGTGAAGACCGAGGACAATCCCGACGCCGTGCCGAAGGACGCGATCGAGGCGCAGCTTGCGGAGATCGCGCAGGACTATCCGGGCTGGCTCACCGCCAACGAGGCGCCGTTCTTCATGCCGAATACACCCGAGGTCACGCGGGCCTGGATCAGGGAGATGATGTTGAACGTGCCGCTGCCGGTCGCGCTCGGCTGCCGCAAGACGATCGCCTTCGCCGATCTTCGCGCGGCCGCCGCCGGGATCGATCGTCCGACGTTGATCGTGCAGGGCGACAAGGATGCCAGCGCGCCTCTTGAATTGACCGGCGCCAAGACGGCGAAGCTGATCGAAGGCAGCAAGCTCAACGTCTACGAAGGCGCCCCGCATGCGCTGCCGCTGACGCATGGCGGGCGCCTGGTGTCCGACCTGCTCGCGTTCATGGCGGGTTGAGGCCGTCAGGCCGCGCGCCGGATGTCGGATCGGATCCAGCGCGCGGCCCAGACGAAGAGCAGGGCGCCGAGCGTGGTCGTGCGCGCCAGGAACGGCGGGATCCATACCGCCGTAGCGTAGTTCGTGTAGGTCGTCAGGCAGAAACCGATCAGCACGATCACGAAGCTCGGCTGGGCGCCGAGGAAGCGCAGCGTCGGCCCGATCGGCTCGGCCTTGAACGTCTCGGCCATCGCGCCGCGCTTCGGCTCGGAGATGGTCAGCCACAGCACGGCGGCGAGCGCGATGCCGGGAAGGCCGGCGGAGAAGAACGCCGTGCGCCAGCCATAGTGCTGGTTGACATAGCCGCCGAGGAAATAGCCGAGGAAGACGCCGAGATAGGTGCCGATCGCATAGATGCCGGGCGCGCGCGGACGCTCGTTCTTGTCGAAGAGATCGGCAATCATCGACTGCGACGCCGGCGTGCCTGCCGACTCGCCAATGCCGACACCGATCCGGGCGAGCGCCAGCGTGGTGACGCTGGACGCCATGCCGCAGAGATAGGTCATCGCGCTCCAGAACGCGAAGGCCACCGCCACGATGTTGCGGCGGTTCAGCCGGTCCGCCATCCGCGCGATCGGAATGCCCAGCAGCGAATAGAACAGCACGAAGCCGAAGCCCGCGAGCAGGCCCATCGTGGTGTCGCTGAGCGTGAACTCTTTCTTGATCGGCTCGATCAGCACGTTGAAGATCGTGCGATCGAGGAAGTTGAGGGCGTAGATGATCGTGAGCAGCCCGAGCACGTAATAGCGCCGGGCGCAGGCCTCGCGTCGGCTTGCGTTGGCACAGATGCGCGCGGTGCGAATTCGACCATGGCTTTCCCCCGATATGTCTTTTTTGTTCGCTCGAGTGCGGGCCCTAGCATTACAGTTGCATCTTCCTGAAGGTTCTGAATCTATGGGCGACCATGATTCGGGATCTGATGATTGGTGGCGCGTCGGTTGAGGATACGCTGACGCTGTGGGCTTCGTCGTTGCGAGATGCCAAGCAACGCATCCGTCCGCTGTTTACGCAAGAGCGGGTCGCGGCCTCGGCGGGGCAATTTCTCGACGGACTGTTGGGCAACGAGCCGCGCAAGACGGGTTGGATGCGGGCGGAAGCGGCTGGCGATCCAGGCCCGTGGCGCCAGCAGGCGATTCTGGGTCGGGGGCAGTGGGATGCCGACGCGCTGCGCGATATTGTACGTGAGTACGCGCTGGAAACGCTGGGTGACGAGGACGCGGTTCTGGTCATCGATGAGACCGGCTTTTTGAAACAGGGCAAGGCCTCGTGTGGGGTCGCGCGCCAGTACACTGGCTCGGCGGGCAAGATCACCAATTGCCAGATCGGAGTGTTTGCCTCCTATGTGTCGCGGCATGGCCATGCCTTCATCGATCGGGCGCTCTACCTGCCAAAGGAATGGACGGACGAACCCGCTCGCCTGAAGGCCGCACATGTCCCGAGCGATGTGAGCTTTGCGACGAAGCCCCGGATCGCGCATCAAATGATCGCTCGCGCGATCGCCGCAAAGGTGCCGTTCTCGTTCGTAGCAGCGGACAGCGTGTATGGCACGGGAGCGATCGAAACCCTGCTGCGCAAGGCGGGCAAAGGCTATGTTCTGGGGGTTGCTTCCAATCACGTGTTCTATTCCTGGGGCAAGCAGCAGCCTGTCGCCGGCACTGCCTCTACGATCGCGCAGAGCCTTCCCAAGAAGGCCTGGCGCCGCCTGCCGTCCGGCGAAGGAACCAAAGGTCCGCGCTGGCACGACTGGGCCTATCTTGAGCTGGCCGATCTCGACGCCGGCGAATACAACGACGACCTTGCCGGGGAATGGACCCGAGGTCTTCTGATCCGCCGCAATATTGCCGACAACAGCTTAGCCTTCTTCTCCACATGGTGCCCCAAGGGCACGTCCATGCAGAAGCTGGTATCCGTGGAAGGCCATCGCTGGGCCATCGAAGACAGCTTCGAAACCGCCAAGAACGAGCTCGGTCTTGATCACAACGAAACCCGCTCCTGGCATGGCTGGCATCGCCATGTCTCACTGGTCATGCTTGCCTTCGCCACGATGGCCGTCATCCGTCATCGGGCCAACACCGGAGCATTGCTTAAAAAAACGCGACCGCGGCCCCGACCGAAGCATCGTTCTTGATCCGCTGGTCGATCCAGGAAATCCGCCGCATCGCCATGAAGCTCGCCCAGCGGCGCATCCCGCATGCCCACATCCTCGCATGGTCATCCTGGCGCAGGGCTCATCAAGCCAACGCGCGCAAAGCGCATCTCAAGCAAAAATTACAACTGTAATGCTAGGCCTCGCGGATATAGTTCCCCGCTTCGAATTCGACCGGCCTGGCGTCGGCGTCGAACGACACCCCGATCGGGTCGCGACCGGCCGCCAGCGCCTCGAGCTGGTCAGAGAGCATGCGGCGGATCATCAAGATGCCGCGGTCGCTCTGGCCGAAATGCTCCTCGGAATGGATCGTCTGCGCGCCCTGGCCGACCTGTGCCTCGTAATCACCCGGGGATTGCTGGTGCTCGGCTTCCGTCATGTCCCACCAGAACTTGCCGTTGAACTTCGAGCGCATCCGGCCGATGTCGCCGGCGTTCTTGACCCGGCCCGCGACATAAATGCGGAACGAGGTGTCGTCGATCGGCAGCGTCCAGCCGATCGATTCCACCCGGGCGAACTGGGCGACGCGCGGATTGGGCACCACGCGCAGCGTGGGGAGGGCAGCCTCGGTGACGCGATAGAACACCTTGCCGTCGTCCTGCCTGCGGATCGAGCGCACGGCGACGCCGCGCGGCGACATCTCGAACTTCACCTCCGGCATCGAGGCCATCATGGTGGTGAACTGCGGGCCGCTGAACGAGCCGTGCAGCACCGGCACGTGGTAGGGGTCGACCACGTTCTCGAAATGCTGCAGCCAGTTGCAGGGGATGATCGCGGGGCCGCCGCCGCCGATCGAGGAATCGTCGGCCTCGACGAACTCGCCGTCGTCCATGGTCTCGAGACATTCGTAGCGCGGCAGCACCGGCTGTTTCTCGGCCGGGCCCATATAGGCGAAGATCAGGCCGTAGCGCTCCTGCACCGGATACCATGGCTGGCGCACCTTGTCCTTGAAGCGGCCGCCGTCGGGCTCGCAGGGCTGCTCGAGGCAGTGGCCTTCGGTGTCGAATTTCCAGCCGTGATAGCAGCAGCGGATGCCGTCTTCCTCGACCTTGCCGTAATAGAGCGTGGTGCCGCGATGGCAGCAGCGGGCATGCAGCAGGCCGACCCGACCATGCTTGGCGCGAAAGAGGATGAGGTCTTCGCCGAGAGCGCGCACTTTTCTGGGGATATCGGTGGCGTCGCTGGAGAGACCGATCGGGTGCCAGTAGCGGCGCAGCAGTTCGCCCATCGGCGTGCCGCGGACGACCGAGGTGAGCTCGGTCCGGGTGGTGGACGGCTTCATGGCATAGGCCGTGCCGAGGTCGCGGTCCTGCTGGGTGATCGTCATGCTGTTTCCTCCCTGCCGCTAGCCTGGCGGCCGTGGTCGTTATGCGTTGACTAAGTCAACGATATATCGATGACAATGTCAACGATCTCGGCTAGCTTGGCAGCGCGCGCCTTTGTTGGCAGAGGTTGGCCGATGACCGAGAAGCTGAAGACCGGAAGGGCGATACCGCCGGAGATCGTCGTGGACGCGGAACTGGCGCCGATCACCGCCATGATGTCGTCGCGGCTGATGGTGCTAGCGAATCTGCTCAAGCGCGGCGCCATGCTGCGCTACAAGCGCCTCGCCGGACTGTCCTCGGTCGAGTTCGGCTTGGTCGCTTCGCTCGGTCGGCGGCCGCCGATGAGCGTGGTCAGGCTCGCGGAAGCCGTCGGCATGGACAAGGGCCAGATCAGCCGGGCGCTTGCCGAACTGGTCGCGCGCAAGCTGGTGGCCAAGGCGGTCAACCCGAAGGACAACCGCGAGACGCTGGTGTCGCTGACCAAGGCCGGGCTGGCCGCGCATGACGCCATCGTCGCCGGCGCGCAGGAGCGTAACCGCCGCCTGCTGGAACAGCTCAGCCCGGAGGATCTGGAGCGTCTGCTCGGTCATATCGATCGCCTGACCGCGACGGCCGCCGAGATGCTCGCTGCCGAGAAAGAGCGGGGCTGATCTGGGAACAGTGCAGGGCACCAAAGCGCCGCCGCGGCGTTGCCCCAAGGAGGCAAGCGTGCCGCCGGATCGGGCCCGGAGCCTGCGGGGAGGGCGGTAAAAGCGTCAAAATTGCTTGTCTTGCGCCCCCTGTTGCGCTGCGCTAAAGCCTCAAGAACAATTCCAATCAACGAATCTGCGGCACGTCCGAAACCGCAGCAAGAAGGCTTCGCCGATGAGCGGCATCCTGCAGAATTATCTCCCACTTGTGGTCTTTGTTGGGGTAGCGAGCCTGATCGGTTTGGCGCTCCTGATCGCGCCGTTCCTGCTCGCGTTCCAGCAACCGGATCCGGAAAAGCTGTCCGCCTATGAATGCGGATTCAACGCTTTCGACGACGCCCGCATGAAGTTCGACGTCCGGTTCTACCTAGTGGCGATCCTCTTCATCATCTTCGACCTCGAAGTGGCGTTCCTGTTCCCCTGGGCCGTGGCGTTCGGAAAGCTGGGTGCGACCGGCTTCTGGTCGATGATGGTGTTCCTGGCCGTGCTGACGGTCGGGTTTGCATATGAATGGAAGAAAGGTGCGCTCGAATGGGATTGAGCCCCACCGCGCTACAGCCGGCGATCGCGCCGGCTCCGAAGGGCATTCTTGATCCGTCGACCGGCAAGCCGGTCGGCGCCAACGACCCGTTTTTCCTCGAGGTCAATCACGAACTGTCCGACAAGGGCTTCTTCGTGGCCGCGGCCGACGACCTGGTCACCTGGGCGCGGACCGGCTCGTTGATGTGGATGACCTTCGGTCTCGCCTGCTGCGCGGTCGAGATGATGCAGGTGTCGATGCCGCGCTACGACGTCGAGCGCTTCGGATTTGCGCCACGCGCCTCGCCGCGGCAGTCCGACGTGATGATCGTCGCGGGCACCTTGACCAACAAGATGGCGCCGGCGTTGCGCAAGGTGTACGACCAGATGCCGGAGCCGCGCTACGTCATCTCGATGGGCTCCTGCGCCAATGGCGGCGGCTACTACCACTATTCCTATTCGGTGGTCCGTGGCTGCGATCGCATCGTGCCGATCGACATCTACGTGCCGGGCTGCCCGCCCACCGCGGAAGCGCTGCTCTACGGCGTGCTGCTGCTGCAGAAGAAGATCCGCCGCATCGGCACTATCGAACGCTAAGGTTTAACGTCATGGACGACGGCAAGCTCGACGCCCTTGGGCAGACGATCGTGAGCGCGCTTCCGGGCGCCGCCACGGCGCACTCGGTTGCGTTCAACCAACTCACTGTCGACGTCGAGGTGGGCAAGATTGTGGAGGTCGTGACCTTTTTGCGCGACGATCCCAATTGCCGCTTCGTCAACATCACCGACGTGACCGCGGTCGACTATCCCGGCCGCGAAAAGCGCTTCGACGTCGTCTATCATCTGCTGTCGCCGACGCTGAACGCCCGCATCCGGCTGCGTGCCGAGGCCGACGAGACCACGCAGGTGCCGTCGATCATCGGCGTCTTCCCGGGCGCCGACTGGTTCGAGCGCGAGACCTACGATCTCTACGGCGTGATCTTCACCGGCCATCCGGACATGCGCCGGCTGCTGACCGACTACGGTTTCGACGGCCATCCGCTGCGCAAGGATTTCCCGCTCACCGGCTTCGTCGAGGTCCGCTACGACGACCAGGAGAAGCGGGTGCTGTACGAGCCGGTCCGGCTCAACCAGGAATTCCGCAAGTTCGATTTCCTCTCGCCGTGGGAAGGCGCGGACTATCCGCTGCCGGGCGATGAGAAGGCGAAGGCGGAGCCGAAGGCCTGATCATGAACGAGCAACCGCAAAATCTTCGTAACTTCACGATTAACTTTGGTCCGCAGCATCCTGCGGCACACGGCGTGCTCCGTCTTGTGCTCGAGTTGGATGGCGAAGTCGTCGAGCGCGTCGATCCGCATATCGGGCTGCTTCACCGCGGCACCGAGAAGCTGATCGAGCACAAGACCTATCTGCAGGCGATTCCCTATTTCGACCGGCTCGACTACGTCGCGCCGATGAACCAGGAGCATGCGTTCTGCCTCGCGGCGGAGAAGCTTCTCGGCATCACGGTGCCGCGCCGCGGCCAGCTGATCCGCGTGCTCTATTGCGAGATCGGCCGCATCCTCTCCCATCTGCTCAACGTCACCACGCAGGCGATGGACGTCGGCGCGTTAACCCCGCCGCTGTGGGGTTTCGAAGAGCGCGAGAAGCTGATGGTGTTTTACGAGCGCGCCTCGGGCTCGCGCATGCACGCGGCGTTCTTCCGCGTCGGCGGCGTGCACCAGGACCTGCCGCCGAAGCTGATCGACGATATCGAGGCGTGGTGCGATCCGTTCCTCAAGGTGGTCGATGATCTCGATACGCTGCTTACCGGCAACCGTATCTTCAAGCAGCGCAACGTCGACATCGGCGTGGTGCCGCTGACGCAGGCCTGGGAGTGGGGCTTCTCCGGCGTGATGGTGCGCGGCTCGGGCGCGGCCTGGGACCTGCGCAAGGCACAGCCCTATGAGTGCTACGCCGAGATGGATTTCGACATCCCGATCGGCAAGAACGGCGACTGCTATGACCGCTACCTGATCCGCATGGAAGAGATGCGCCAGTCGGTGCGCATCATGAAGCAGTGCATCGAGAAGCTCAAAGCCCCCGACGGGCAGGGGCCGGTCGTGGTCGAGGACAACAAGATCGCGCCGCCGCGCCGGGGCGAGATGAAGCGTTCGATGGAAGCGCTGATCCATCACTTCAAGCTCTATACCGAGGGCGTGCACGTGCCAGCCGGCCAGGTCTATGCTGCGGTCGAAGCGCCGAAGGGCGAGTTCGGCGTCTATCTGGTCGCCGACGGCACCAACAAGCCCTACAAGTGCAAGATCCGCGCGCCGGGCTTCGCCCATCTGCAGGCGATGGATCACGTCTGCCGGGGCCATCTGCTTGCCGACGTCTCGGCGATTCTCGGCTCGCTCGATATCGTGTTTGGAGAGGTCGATCGGTGATGGCGCAGCCGCCCATTCAGTTTGACCGTGCCTCGGGCGCCCTGGAAGGGGCCAACGCCTGGGAGCGGACGGCTGCGCTGGCGCTGGCGACGGGCGCGAAGATCTCCTCGCATTTCTCGCATATGGGCTACATCGCGTGCGCCAACCTGCTGCGCAAGACGCTGCCGGAGCGCGACATCGCGGTAAAGCTCAACGAGGATGCGGTATTCGAGTTTCCGTATGGCGACGGCTACTGGAGCAAGCTGCTCAACCGCGACTACACCTATGAGGATGAGCTCGAGTTGCTGTTCGAGGACTCTGCCGACGTGGGCTATACGTTGCTCGATTGCGGCGCGAACTACGGCTACTGGTCGGTGCTGGCGTCGAGCAGGCCGTTCGGCGCCCATAAGGCGATCGCGATCGAGCCGTCGGAGCAGAACTATGCGAAGCTCACCAACAATTCGCGCGTCAACGGCAATCGCTTCGAGACCATGAAGTGCGCGATCGGCGCCGGCCGCGGCACGGCGCGGTTGTCGGGCACCAAGCACGAGGCCTTCAGTATTGCCGGCGACAGCGCCAACGGCGAGGAAGTGCCGGTCATCGCGCTCGATGATCTGATCAGGGACCAACAGGTCTCGCCCGAGGGCAAGTATCTGGTGAAGCTCGACGTCGAGGGCGTCGAGATCGATGCGATGAAGGGCGGCCAGCGGCTGATGGAAGCCGACAGCGTGCTGCTCTGCGAGGAGCACGGCAGCGACCGCAAGCACACCGTGTCCCGCTACATCCTCGAGCATACACCCATGAAGCTGACCGTGTTCGACCGCCGCACCCGTCGCCTTGAGACCGTGAACGAGTTCTCGATTCTCGATCGCATCAAGGTTTCCACCAACATCGGCTACAACGTGTTCGGCACCGCAAGCGCCTTCTGGCAAGACCGGATCGATGCGCTGAACGCCAAAGCCGCACGCCGCGTGCAATGAGAGACTGAACGATGTCCGTCCGCCGCCTTGCCCCGAAGGAATTGCAGCCCGCGAGCTTTACGTTCACGGACGAGAATCTCGCCTGGGCCAAGAAGGAGATCACGAAATATCCGCCGGGCCGTCAGGCCTCGGCCGCGATCGCGATCCTGTGGCGCGCGCAGGAGCAGCATGACGGCTGGGTCTCGGAAGCCGCGATCCGCGCCGTCGCCGACCTGCTCGAGATGCCGCATATCCGCATGTTGGAGATCGCGACCTTCTACACGATGTTCCAGCTTTCGCCGGTCGGCAAGAAGGCGCATGTGCAGGTCTGCGGTACCACGCCGTGCCGGCTGCGCGGCGCCGGCGACCTGATCGAGGTGTGCAAGCATCGCATCAATCACGAGCCATTCCATCTGTCGAAGGACGGCAACTTCTCGTGGGAGGAGGTCGAGTGCCTCGGCGCCTGCGTGAACGCGCCTATGGTGCAGATCTGGAAGGATACCTACGAGGACCTGACCAAGGAGAGCTTCGGCAAGGTACTCGACGGCTTTGCCGCGGGCAATCCGCCGAAGCCCGGTCCGCAGATCGACCGTCAGTTCTCGGCGCCGGTAGGCGGCCCGACCACGCTGAAGGAAACCACCTGATGCGCGGCTTCCTGATGCAAGCGAGCGGGATGGGGAGGGGCGGTGCGATGAAGGGCTGGCGCTACATCGCCCTGCACACGGCTGCGGCTGCGTGCTTCATCTTCCTGCTGCAGCGCTACGGGCTGAACGCCTCGCTGGAGACCAGCCTGTTGTGGGCCTTCGTGTTCGGCGGTTGCGCCGCGGGGCTCGCCTATACCCAAGCCAATCGGTGATGTTCGGAAAGTTTTGAGCATGCTCGACGACAAGGACCGCATCTTCAAGAACCTCTACGGTCTCCACGATTGGGGCCTCGAAGGCGCGCGCCGTCGCGGCGCCTGGGACGGCACCAAGGCGATCATCGACAAGGGCCGCGACTGGATCATCAACGAGATGAAGGCGTCCGGCCTGCGCGGCCGCGGCGGAGCGGGCTTCCCGACCGGCATGAAGTGGTCGTTCATGCCGAAGGAATCCAAGGACGGCCGTCCGAGCTATCTCGTGGTCAATGCCGACGAGTCCGAGCCGGGCACCTGCAAGGACCGCGAGATCATGCGGCACGATCCGCATCTGCTCGTCGAAGGCTGCCTGCTCGCGAGCTACGCGATGGGCGCGCATGCCTGCTACATCTATGTCCGCGGCGAGTTCATCCGCGAGCGTGAACGGCTGCAGGCCGCGATCGATCAGGCCTACGACGCCAAGCTGATCGGCAAGGACAACGTCAACGGCTGGCCGTTCGACCTCTACGTGGCCCACGGCGCCGGCGCCTATATCTGCGGCGAGGAGACCGCCTTGCTCGAGAGCCTCGAGGGCAAGAAGGGGCAGCCGCGCTTGAAGCCGCCATTCCCGGCCAATGTCGGCCTCTATGGCTGTCCGACCACGGTGAACAACGTCGAGTCGATCGCGGTCGCGCCCGACATCCTGCGCCGCGGCGCCGCCTGGTTCGCCAGCATCGGCCGCCCCAACAATGTCGGCACCAAGCTGTTCTGCATCTCCGGCCATGTCGAGCGGCCCTGCAACGTCGAAGAGGCGATGGGCATCCCGTTCCGCGAGCTGATCGACAAGCATTGCGGCGGCATTCGCGGCGGCTGGGGCAACCTGAAGGCGGTCATCCCCGGCGGTTCGTCGGTGCGCATGGTGCCGGCCGAGCAGATCATCGACACGCCGATGGATTTCGACTCCTTGAGCAAGCTGCGCTCGGGTCTCGGCACCGCGGCCGTGATCGTGATGGACAAGTCGACCGACCTGATCCGGGCGATCGCCCGCATCTCCTATTTCTACAAGCACGAGAGCTGCGGCCAGTGCACGCCGTGCCGCGAGGGCGCCGGCTGGATGTGGCGCGTGCTGACGCGCATGGCCGAGGGCCGCGCCCACAAGCGCGAGATCGACATGCTGCTCGAGGTGACCAAGCAGATCGAGGGGCACACGATCTGCGCGCTCGGCGATGCCGCGGCCTGGCCGATCCAGGGCCTGATCGCGCATTTCCGTCACGAGATCGAGGAGCGTATCGACCAGTATTCGCACAGGGCCGATCTCGACGATCAGGGCGTCCGAGATCCTGTGCAGGTGGCGGCGGAGTGATGGCGGCGAAGCTGGGAAAGACTTGAAGACATGACCAAGATCATCATCGATGGCAAAGAGATCGATGTCGCCCCGGACTACACGCTGCTGCAGGCGTGTGAGGCGGCGGGCGCCGAGATTCCGCGCTTCTGCTATCACGAGCGGCTGTCGATCGCCGGCAATTGCCGCATGTGCCTCGTCGAGGTGAAGGGTGGTCCGAAGCCGGTCGCGAGCTGCGCCTGGGCCGTGCGCGACTGCCGTCCGGGCCCGAAGGGCGAGCCGCCGGAAATCTCGACCCGTTCGCCGATGGTGAAGAAGGCGCGCGAAGGCGTGATGGAATTCCTGCTGATCAACCATCCGCTGGACTGCCCGATCTGCGACCAGGGCGGCGAATGCGATCTGCAGGATCAGGCGATGGGCTACGGCGTCGACACCAGCCGTTTCGCCGAGAACAAGCGCGCGGTCGAGGACAAGTATCTCGGTGCGCTGGTCAAGACCTCGATGAACCGCTGCATCCAGTGCACGCGCTGCGTCCGCTTCTCCGCCGAGATCTGCGGCGCCCCCGAAATGGGTGCGACCGGACGCGGCGAGGATATGGAGATCACCACCTATCTGGAGTCCGCGCTGAGCTCCGAGCTGCAGGGCAACCTCGTCGACATCTGCCCGGTGGGCGCGCTGACCTCGAAGCCCTATGCATTCGCGGCGCGGCCCTGGGAACTCGGCAAGACGCAGTCGATCGACGTCATGGACGGCCTCGGCTCGGCGATCCGCGTCGACACCCGCGGCCGCGAGGTGATGCGCATCCTGCCGCGCATCAATGAGGCGGTGAACGAGGAGTGGATCTCTGACAAGACCCGCCACATCGTCGACGGCCTGCGCACCCAGCGCCTCGACCGTCCCTATGTGCGGGAGAACGGCCAGCTCAGGCCGGCGACCTGGCAGGAAGCCTTCGCGGCGATCGCGGCCAAGGCCGGCCGCAGCGACGGCAAGCGGATCGGTGCCATCGCGGGCGACCTTGCCGCAGTCGAGGAGATGTACGCACTGAAGGAGCTGCTGGCGAAGTTCGGCTCGGTCAATCTCGCGGTGCAGGGCGGCGACGCGTTCGCCGCCAAGGCCGGCCGCGGCACGTATATCTTCAACCCGACCATCGCCGGCATCGACAAGGCCGACGCGCTGCTGATCATCGGCTCGCACCCGCGCAAGGAGGCCGCCGTGCTGAACGCGCGGATCCGCAAGCGTTGGCGCACCGGCGGGCTCAAGGTCGGCATGATCGGCGCCAAGGCCGATTTCACCTATGACCTCGAATATCTCGGCGCGGGCATCGAGACGCTCGCCGATCTCGTGGCCGGCAAGCACTCCTTTGCCGACGTGCTGAAGAACGCCAAGAATCCGATCATCCTGGTCGGTGCCGGCGCCTATACCAGGCATGACGGCGCGGCGGTGCTGGCGCAGGCCGCCAAGCTCGCCGTCGACGTCGGCGCACTCAAGGACGGCTGGAACGGCTTTGCGGTGTTGCAGGACACGGCGTCGCGCGCAGGCGCGCTCGATATCGGCTTCTCGCCGGCGGCCGGCGGCCTGACCGCGGCGCAGATGACGACCTTCGGCACGCTCGACGTGCTGTTCCTGCTCGGCGCCGACGAGATCAGCGCGCCGGACGGCACCTTCGTCGTCTATATCGGCACCCATGGCGACCGCGGCGCGCATCGCGCCGACGTCATCCTGCCGGCGGCGGCCTACACCGAGAAGTCCGGCATCTACGTCAATACCGAGGGCCGCGTGCAGATGGCCAACCGCGCCGCGTTCCCGCCGGGCGAGGCCCGTGAGGATTGGGCGATCATCCGCGCGCTGTCCGACGTGGTGGGCAAGAAGCTGCCGTTCGACTCGATGCAGGCGCTGCGCCAGGCGATGTTCAAGGCCTATCCGCACCTGATGCGGCTCGACCAGATCGAGGCCGGCAAGGCGGACGACGTCAAGGCGCTGGCGGGCAAGGGCGGCAGCGTCGACAAGGCGGCCTTCAAGCCGACCGTCGAGGATTTCTATCTGACCAACCCGATCGCCCGGGCCTCTGCCGTGATGGCGGAATGCTCGCGCCTGGCGTCGGGTCGAATGCTGGCGGCAGCGGAGTGAGCGTGATCTGATGGCTGAATTCTTCGCAAGCTCGTTCTGGACCGGCTTCCTCTGGCCGCTGATCATCATGGTCGCGGAGAGCCTGCTGCTGCTCGTCGTGCTCCTGATCGCGATCGCCTACATCCTGCTCGCCGACCGCAAGATCTGGGCGGCGGTGCAAATCCGGCGCGGCCCCAACGTGGTCGGTCCGTTCGGACTGCTGCAATCCTTCGCCGACCTGCTGAAGTTCGTGCTGAAGGAGCCGACGATCCCGGCCAGCGCCAACAAGGGCGTGTTCCTGCTGGCGCCGCTGGTCTCCTGTGTCCTGGCGCTCGCCGCCTGGGCGGTGATCCCGATGGATTTCGGCTGGGTGATCTCCGACATCAATGTCGGCATCCTCTACATCTTCGCGATCTCGTCGCTGTCGATCTACGGCATCATCATGGCCGGCTGGTCGTCGAACTCGAAATATCCGTTCCTGGCCGCGCTGCGCTCGGCGGCGCAGATGGTGTCCTACGAGGTCTCGATCGGCTTCGTGATCATCACCGTGCTGCTCTGCGCCGGCTCGCTGAACCTCTCGGCGGTGGTGGAGGCGCAGAACACCCGCGGGCTCGCCAGCCTGATCGGCCTGCCGCAGCTCACCATCCTGAACTGGTATGTGTGGCCGCTGTTCCCGATGTTCGTGGTATTCTACGTCTCGTCGCTCGCGGAAACCAACCGTCCGCCGTTCGACCTGGTCGAGGCGGAATCCGAGCTCGTCGCCGGCTTCATGGTCGAATACGGCTCGACGCCGTACCTGCTGTTCATGCTCGGCGAGTACGTTGCGATCACCACGATGTGCGCGATGGCGACGATCCTGTTCCTTGGCGGCTGGCTGCCGCCGGTGGCGCTGCGGCCGTTCACCTGGATTCCGGGGATCGTGTGGTTCGCGCTGAAGCTGTTCTTCATGTTCTTCCTGTTCGCGATGGCGAAGGCGATCGTGCCGCGCTATCGCTATGATCAACTGATGCGGCTCGGCTGGAAGGTGTTCCTGCCGCTGTCGCTGGCGATGGTGGTGATCGTGGCCGCTGTGCTGCAGTTCGCCGGCATCGCGCCGAAGTGAGGCCGTCATGAGTGTTAACGTCAACGCAACAGCCCGCTCGCTTCTGCTGTCGGAATTCGTCTCGGCGTTCTTCCTTGCCATGCGCTATTTCTTCCAGCCGAAGCCGACGCTGAACTATCCCTTCGAGAAGGGCCCGATCTCGCCGCGCTTCCGTGGCGAACATGCGCTGCGCCGCTATCCGAACGGCGAGGAACGCTGCATCGCCTGCAAGCTGTGCGAGGCGATCTGCCCGGCGCAGGCGATCACGATCGAGGCCGGCCCGCGCCGCAACGACGGCACCCGCCGCACGGTCCGTTACGACATCGACATGGTGAAGTGCATCTATTGTGGCCTGTGCCAGGAGGCATGCCCGGTGGACGCCATCGTCGAGGGGCCGAACTTCGAATTCGCGACCGAGACCCGCGAGGAACTCTATTATGACAAGGCCAAGCTGCTCGCCAATGGCGACCGCTGGGAGCGCGAGATTGCGAAGTCGATCGCACTCGACGCGCCGTACCGGTGAGGTGAGGGCATGATCCTTCCGGCGTTGTTCTTCTATCTGTTTGCCGCCGTCTGCGTGGCGTCGGCCGTCATGGTGATTGTCTCGCGCAATCCCGTGCACTCCGTGCTGTTCCTGATCCTGGCGTTCGTCAACGCGGCCGGCCTGTTCATCCTGATGGGGGCCGAGTTCCTCGGGATGATCCTGATCGTCGTCTATGTCGGCGCCGTCGCGGTGCTGTTCCTGTTCGTGATCATGATGCTCGACGTCGACTTCGTGGAGTTGCGCGAGGGCTTCATCCAGTATCTGCCGATCGGCATCGTGATCGGCGGCATCTTCATGTTCGAGCTGTTGCTGGTGGTCGGCGCCTGGGCGATCAACCCGGCCGTGACCAGGACGATCACCGCGGCGATCCCGACCAATGTGAGCAACACCGAGGCGCTGGGCCTCGTGCTCTACACGAAGTACATCCATTACTTCCAGCTCGCCGGCATGGTGCTCCTGGTCGCGATGATCGGCGCCATCGTGCTGACGCTGCGCCACAAGGCGAACGTCAAGCGGCAGAACATCAACGTGCAGAACGCGCGCACGCCGGACATGGCGATGGCGCTGCGCAAGGTATCGTCGGGGCAGGGGCTGCAGGACGCCGACGCGGCGGAGTGGGTGAAATGACGATCGGGCTCGGGCACTATCTCGCGGTCGGCGCGATCCTGTTTACGCTCGGGATCCTCGGTATCTTCCTCAATCGCAAGAACATCATCGTCATCCTGATGTCGATCGAGCTGATCCTGCTCTCGGTCAACATCAATCTGGTGGCGTTCTCGACCTTCCTCGGCGACATCGTCGGCCAGGTGTTCGCACTCCTGGTGCTGACGGTGGCAGCGGCCGAGGCCGCGATCGGCCTCGCCGTGCTGGTGGTGTATTTCCGCAACCGCGGTTCGATCGCGGTTGAAGACGTCAATCTGATGAAGGGCTAACGCATGATCCGGAAAAGTGGAGACCGGTTTTCCGGCACGATCATGCGCAAAGAGAACGTCCAATGATACAGGCAATCGTATTCCTGCCGCTGCTGGGCGCCATCCTCGCAGGGATCATTTCGCTGGTCGGTGCGCATGCGCGCAATCCGAGCGGCGATACCGTCGAGCATCATGACGATGCGCATGGCGACGCCCATGCCGCGGCGGCCCATGATGATCACGGCCATGACGACCACGGCCACGACGATCACCATGTCTCGGAGCCGCCGGCCGCCGGATCGCGGCTGGCCGAGCTGATCACCACCGGCCTCTTGTTCGTATCGGCGGCGCTGTCGTGGTTCGCGCTGGTCGATGTCGGCTTCATGCATCATGACGCCCGCGTCGTGCTGATGCCCTGGATCACCTCGGGCGACCTGCAGGTGGCCTGGACGCTGCGGGTCGACACGCTGACGGCGGTGATGCTGGTCGTGGTCAACACGGTGTCCGCGCTCGTTCACCTCTATTCCATCGGCTACATGGACGAGGACCCGAACCGGCCGCGCTTCTTCGGCTATCTCAGCCTGTTCACCTTCGCGATGCTGATGCTGGTGACCTCGGACAACCTCGTGCAGCTGTTCTTCGGCTGGGAGGGCGTCGGTCTCGCGAGCTACCTCCTGATCGGCTTCTGGTACCAGAAGCCGTCGGCGAACGCCGCGGCGATCAAGGCCTTCGTGGTCAACCGCGTCGGCGATTTCGGCTTCGCGCTCGGCATCTTCGCGATCTTCGCGCTGGTGGGCTCGACCGATTTCGAGACCATCTTCCATGCGGCGCCCGGGCTGACCGGCAAGACCATCGACTTCTTCGGCTGGCATGCCGATGCGCTGACGCTGACCTGCCTGCTGCTGTTCATGGGCGCGATGGGCAAGTCGGCGCAGTTCCTGCTGCACACCTGGTTGCCGGACGCGATGGAAGGCCCGACCCCGGTGTCGGCGCTGATCCATGCCGCGACCATGGTCACCGCCGGCGTCTTCATGGTGGCGCGCCTGTCGCCGCTGTTCGAGCTGTCACCGACCGCGCAGGCGGTGGTGATGTTCTTCGGCGCGACCACGGCGTTCTTCGCCGCGACCGTCGGCCTGGTGCAGAACGACATCAAGCGCATCGTCGCGTACTCGACCTGTTCGCAGCTCGGCTACATGTTCGTGGCGATGGGGGCAGGGGCCTATTCGGTCGGCATGTTCCACCTGTTCACGCACGCCTTCTTCAAGGCGCTGCTGTTCTTGGGCTCCGGCTCGGTGATCTACGCGATGCATCACGAGCAGGACATCCGCAACATGGGCGGCCTGTGGCGCAAGATCCCGTACACCTTCGCGGTGATGTGCATCGGCACGCTGGCGCTGACCGGCTTCCCGCTGTTCGCGGGCTACTTCTCCAAGGACGCGATCATCGAGGCGGCCTATGCGGCGCACAATCCGTTCGCAGTCTACGCCTATCTGCTGACGGTCGCGGCCGCCGGCCTGACCTCGTTCTATTCCTGGCGTCTGATCTTCAAGACCTTCTTCGGCGAGCCGCACGACCAGAAGCACTATGAGGCGGCGCATGAGAGCCCGATGTGGATGCTGGTCCCGATCGGTGTGCTCGCCGCCGGCTCGATCCTCGCGGGCCTCCCGTTCAAGGAGCTGTTCGCCAGCCCCCACGGCGTGGAAGAGTTCTTCCGCGAGTCCGTGAAGATGAACCCGCATATCCTCGAGGACATGGAGCAGATCCCGGCGTGGCTCGCGCCGCTGCCCACCGTCATGATGGTGATCGGCCTGTTCATCTCCTACATGTTCTACATCCGCAGGCCGTACCTGCCGGTCGAGCTCGCGAACCAGCAGCCGATGCTGTACCAGTTCCTGCTCAACAAATGGTACTTTGACGAGGTGTACGACCTGATCTTCGTGCGCACGGCGAAGTGGATCGGCTACACGCTCTGGAAGAAGGGCGACGGCTTCATCATCGACGGCTTTGGTCCCGACGGCGTCTCGGCCCGCGTGCTCGACGTCACCCGCAACGTCGTCAAACTGCAGACCGGTTACCTCTATCACTACGCCTTTGCGATGCTGATCGGGGCTGCCGGATTGATCACCTGGTTCATGTTCGGCTTGGGAGGCCAGTAAATGACAACCTGGCCAATCCTTTCGGTCACGACCTTCCTGCCGACCGTCGGCGCGATCCTGGTTTATCTGCTGGCGCGGGGCGGGGACGAGACCGCCAACCGCACCGCGCGCTGGATCGCGCTGTGGACGACGGTGATCACCTTCGTGATCTCGCTGATCCTGGTGGCACGCTTCGATCCGGCGCAGACCGACTTCCAGTTCGTCGAGAAGGCATCCTGGCTCGCCACCGGCATCACCTATCACATGGGTGTCGACGGCATTTCGCTGCCGCTGCTGATCCTCACCACGGCGATCATGCCGCTGTGCATTATCGCGAGCTGGCGGGCGATCACGACCCGGGTCGGCGAATACATGATGGCGTTCCTGATCCTGGAAACGCTGATGGTCGGCACCTTCTCGGCGCTCGATCTCGTGCTGTTCTACCTGTTCTTCGAAGGCGGCCTGATCCCGATGTTCCTGATCATCGGCGTCTGGGGCGGTCCGCGCCGGGTCTACGCGTCGTTCAAGTTCTTCCTGTACACGCTGCTCGGCTCGGTCCTGATGCTGCTTGCCATCATGGCGCTGTACTGGAACGCCGGCACGACTGACATCCCGACCCTGATGCACACCGCGGTGCCGCGCGGCATGCAGACCTGGGCGTGGCTCGCCTTCTTCGCCTCGTTCGCGGTGAAGATGCCGATGTGGCCGGTACACACCTGGTTGCCGGATGCGCACGTCGAGGCGCCGACGGCGGGCTCGGTGGTGCTGGCGGCGATCCTCCTGAAGATGGGCGGCTACGGCTTCCTGCGCTTCTCGCTGCCGATGTTCCCGCTGGCCTCGCATGACTTCGCGCCATTCGTGTTCACGCTGTCCGTCATCGCCATCGTCTACACCTCGCTGGTGGCGCTGATGCAGGAAGACATGAAGAAGCTGATCGCGTACTCCTCGGTCGCGCATATGGGCTTCGTCACCATGGGCATCTTCGCGGTCACGACGCAGGGCGTCGCCGGCGGCATGTTCCAGATGGTCTCGCACGGCATCGTCTCCGGCGCGCTCTTCCTTTGCGTCGGCATAGTCTACGACCGCATGCATTCGCGCGAGATCGCGACCTATGGCGGCCTGGTGAACCGGATGCCGCTCTACGCGATGACGTTCATGATCTTCACCATGGCCAATGTCGGCCTGCCCGGCACGTCGGGTTTCGTCGGCGAGTTCATGACGCTGCTCGGCACCTTCAAGGTCTCGCTGCCGACGGCGTTCTTCGCCACCACGGGCGTGATCCTGTCGGCGGCCTATGCGCTCTGGCTCTACCGCAAGGTGGTGTTCGGCGCGCTGGTCAAGCCGACGCTGATGTCGATCAAGGATCTCACCTTCCGTGAATGCCTGACGCTGTTCCCGCTGATCGCGCTGACCATCCTGTTCGGCGTCTATCCGAAGCCGGTGCTCGACATGTCGGCCGCTTCGGTCCAGCAACTCGTCAACAATTACAATACCGCCGTGACTGCCGTGAAGGCAGCCTCGCTGGTCGTGAAATAGCATAGCGTTTTCAAGCGAAGTGGGACCCGGTTCGCATGAAGAAAACGCGTCAAATAAAAAGGACAGGACCTCGATCGGAGTTGGGGTTCTCGGTTAGGACAATGCCATGAGCTTTTCCAGTGCAGGTTATCAGTTGCAGCCGGTGCTGCCGGAGCTGGTGCTCGCGGTCGGCGCCATGGTGCTGTTGATGATCGGAGCCTATCGCGGGCAGGGGACGACGCGGCTCGTCACGGCGCTTGCAGTGTGCCTGCTGGTTCTGACCGGCCTGCTGGAAGTGTGGCTGCCGGCCGGCAAGCTCGTCACCTTCGGCGGCAGCTTCATCGTCGACGACTTCGCCCGGTTCCTGAAAATCCTGGCGCTGATCGGCTCGGCCGCGACCCTGATCCTGGCGACCGAGTTCCTGTCGGACCCCTCGCGCCGGACGTTCGAGTTCTCGATCCTGGTGCTGCTGTCGACGCTCGGCATGATGGTGCTGATCTCCGCCGGCGATCTGATCTCGCTCTATCTCGGCCTCGAGCTGATGAGCCTGGCGCTCTACGTCGTCGCCGCGAGCCAGCGCGACAACGCCAAGTCGAGCGAGGCCGGCCTGAAGTACTTCGTGCTCGGCGCGCTGTCGTCGGGCATGCTGCTCTACGGCGCGTCGCTGATCTATGGCTTCACCGGCACGGTCAGCTTCGCCGGCATCGCGGCGGCTGCGACCACGGGCAGCCTCGGCATCGTGTTCGGCCTCGTCTTCCTGCTCGCCGGCCTCTGCTTCAAGGTGTCGGCGGTGCCGTTCCATATGTGGACGCCTGACGTCTATGAGGGCGCCCCGACGCCGGTGACGGCGTTCTTTGCTTCCGCGCCGAAGGTCGCCGCGCTCGCCGTGTTCACGCGCGCGACGCTCACCGCGTTCCCCGGCATCGTCACCGAGTGGCAGCAGATCCTGGTGTTCGTGTCGATCGCCTCGATGGCGCTGGGCTCGTTCGCGGCGATCGGCCAGACCAACATCAAGCGGCTGATGGCCTATTCGTCGATCGGCCACATGGGCTTTGCCCTGGTCGGCCTCGCTTCCGGCACGGTCGAGGGCGCGCAGGGCGTGCTCGTCTATATCGCGATCTATGTCGCGATGACGCTCGGTTCCTTCGCGATCATCATCGCGATGAAGCGCAACGGCCAGGCGGTCGAGCAGATCAGCGATTTCGCCGGCCTGTCGCGCACCAATCCGCTGCTCGCCTTCTTCTTCGCGATGCTGCTGTTCTCGCTCGCCGGCATCCCGCCGCTCGCCGGCTTCTTCGCCAAGTGGTATGTGTTCGTCGCCGCGATCAAGGCAAACCTGTTCACGCTCGCGGTGATCGGCGTGCTGACCAGCGTGGTGGGCGCGTTCTACTACCTGTCGATCGTCAAGGTGATGTATTTCGACCAGCCGGTCGGCAAGCTCGATCCGGTGCGCGTCGAGTTGCGCACGGTGCTGGCGGTCGCAGGCCTCTTCAACATCTTCTTCTTCGCCTATCCAGGGCCGCTGGTCAGCATGGCAACGGCGGCGGCGAAGTCGCTGTTCTGACGCGCATGATCCCGAAACGTGGAGACCGGCTTTCGGAGATGATCATGTGCAAAACGTCAAAATGACCTTCACGCTCGGACCCCGGGCCATTGCGGCGGGCTACAAGCTCGCCGCTTTCGACCAGATCGACTCGACCAATGCCGAGGCGCTCCGGCGCGCCCGCGATGGTGCGCGCGGGCCGATGTGGTTCGTGACCCCGGAGCAGACCGCGGGGCGCGGTCGGCGGCAGCGGGCCTGGGTCGCGCCGCGCGGCAATCTCGCCAGCAGCGTCCTCGAGGTGATGGACGTTCCCCCCGCGGTCGCGGCGACGCTCGGCTTCGCCGCCGGGCTGTCGCTCGAGGCGGCCTTGCAGAAGGTCAGCATCGAAGCGGCGTTGCGGCTCGGGCGGAGCCCGGCATACACCCTGAAATGGCCGAACGACGTGCTGGCTGACGGCAGGAAACTGTCGGGCATCCTGCTGGAGGCCGAAGGTGTCGACGATTACCTTGCGGTCGTGGTCGGGATCGGCACCAACGTCGTGGCGGCGCCCGAGGGCACCCCGACGCCGGCCGTGTCGCTCGCCGCGCTCGGCGTCCAGATCGGGCCGGAAGAGCTGTTCGCAGCATTGTCGGATGCATGGGTCGAGTTCCGCGGGATCTGGGACAATGGCCGGGGCTTTGCCGAGATCCGCCGCCTGTGGCTGGAGCGCGCCGCCGGCCTCGGCGGCAAGGTGGCGATCCAGACCGGGACCGCGGCGCTGGAGGGGACTTTCGACACCATTGATGACACCGGTTGCCTGATCGTCCGTACCGCTGACGGCCAGCGCATGCCCGTGACTGCCGGCGAGGTCTATTTCGGCAATGCAGCCTCGGTGAGGGCCAGTTGATGGCGCGCCCGGACGAACTGACCTTTGCGCCGCTCGGCGGCGTCGGCGAGATCGGCATGAACCTGTCGATCTACGGCCTCGGCAATCGCCATCAACGTGCATGGCTCGCGGTCGATCTCGGCGTCTCCTTCGGCGACGAGGAGCATCTGCCCGGCATCGACCTGATCATGCCGGACATCCGCTTCCTGGAGAAAGAGCGCAACAATCTGATGGGCCTGGTGCTCACGCACGCCCATGAGGACCATTTCGGCGCCATCATCGATCTCTGGCCGAAGCTCGGCTGCAAGATCTACGCGACGCAGTTCAGCGCGTCGTTGTTCGAGGCCAAATGCGCCGCCGAGCGCAATCCGCCGAAGATCCCCGTCACGGTGATCCCGTCGGGTGGCCGGGTCGACATCGGCCCGTTCAATGTCGAGTTCATCCCGGTCGCGCATTCGATTCCGGAGTCGCACGCGCTGGCGATCAGGACCGAAGTCGGCACCGTGCTGCACACCGGCGACTGGAAGATCGACCCGACCCCGATCCTCGGGCTGCCGACCGACGAACGGCGGCTGCGCGAACTCGGCGACGAAGGCGTGCTGGCGCTGGTCGGCGATTCCACCAATGCCGTGCGCGACGGCCGGTCGCCGTCGGAAGCCGAGGTCGCGAAGACCATCGCCGACCTCGTGAAGAAGGCGAAGGGGCGGGTGGCCGTCACCACCTTCGCCTCCAACGTCGCGCGCATGAAAGCGGTCGCCGACGCTGCCAGGGCAGCGGACCGCGAAGTCGTCGTGGTCGGCCGCGCCATGGAGCGGGCGGTGCAGGTGGCGCGCGAATGCGGCTATCTCAACGGCGTGCAGAGCTTCCGCAGCACCGAGGTCTATGGGCATTTCCCGCCGGACAAGGTGCTGGCGCTGTGCACCGGCAGCCAGGGCGAGCCGCGCGCGGCGCTGGCGCGGATCGCCAATGACGATCATCCGCAGATCACCCTGAACAAGGGCGACACCGTGATCTTCTCGTCCCGCACCATTCCCGGCAACGAGAAGGCAGTCGGCAGCATCATCAACGGGCTGGTCGAGCAGGGCGTGGAGGTGATCACCGACCGCGACCATCTGGTGCACGTCTCCGGCCATCCGCGCCGCGACGAGCTCCGCGACATGATCTCCTGGGTGCGGCCGCAACTCCTGATTCCCGTGCACGGCGAGGCCCTGCATCTGGCCGAGCACGCCAAGCTGGCGCGCGCCGCCGGCGTGCCGAAAGTTCTGACCTGCCGCAACGGCGACCTGGTCAAGCTCGGACCGGGCGATTCCGGCATCATCGACGAACTGCCGGCCGGCCGGCTCTACAAGGACGGAACCATCCTGGAGGACGCCAAGTCGCGCGCGGTGGTGGAACGGCGGCGGATGGGATTTGCCGGCTGCGCCTTCGTCGCCATCGCCATGACCGAGCAGGGCGAGCTTGCCGACGATCCCGAGGTTGATCTCGTCGGCATGCCGGAGAAGAATGCCGCCGGCGAAATGCTCGATGACATCGTGTTTGAGGTCGTGGTCTCGACGGTCGAGGGCTTGTCGCGGCCGCGGCGGCGCGATCCGGATGCGCTGGCCGAATCGGTGCGCCGTGCGGTGCGGGCATTGTTGAACGAGCAATGGGGCAAGAAGCCGATCTGCCTCGTGCACGTTCTGACGGTCTGACGCGCACCTCGCGGGCGCGCAACGACAAGGGAGAGAGACATGCTGGGCCGGCTCAATCACGTCGCGATTGCGGTCAAGGACGCCAAGAAGGCGGCCAAGATCTATGGCACGGCCTTCAACGCCGAGATTTCCGACGCCGTGCCGCTGCCGGAGCACGGCGTCGTCACTGTGTTCGTGACGCTGCCGAACACCAAGATCGAGTTCATCGAGCCGCTGGGCGAGGCCTCGCCGATCGCGAAGTTCGTCGAGCGCAATGCCGACGGCGGCATCCACCATGTCTGTTATGACGTACCCGACATCATCGCCGCCCGCGACCGCCTGGTCGCCGAGGGCGCGCGTGTGCTCGGCGACGGCCAGCCGAAGATCGGCGCCCACGGCAAGCCGGTGCTGTTCTTCCACCCCAAGGATTTCTCCGGCGCCTTGGTCGAGATCGAACAGGCCTGAGGTCGCATGGCGTACCAGATTTCCACCGGGCTTGCGATCTACTTCGTCCTTTGGTGGATCGTGCTGTTCCTGACGCTGCCGTTCGGCGTGCGCAGCGAGCAAGAGGACGGGGTTGGTGCGCCCGGCACCGATCCCGGTGCGCCGGTCCTGGCGCAGATGGGACGCAAGCTACTCTGGACCACGCTGCTCTCGGCCGTGATCTTCACGATCGGGATGTGGGCCTATTACGCCGGCTATCTCTCGATCGAGCGGTTGTCGAGACTGATGGGGATGCCGGCGTTCCACAACTGACAAGAAAAGGCCGGATCGGCCCGAAGCGGGAGCGAGGATCAACCTCGCCCTGCGACATCAGGAGGAGGCGACCACGATGAACCTGCAGGCGCAACCGGGCTCCGGGCAGAGCCAATACCGAATCCTGCGCGAGTCCGATCTGCGGGATTACCTCGCGGGCCTGCCCGCGATCGTCGCGCACCTCGGCGGAGCGCCGGCCGACTGGTCGATCAGCGAGGTCGGCGACGGCAATCTGAACCTCGTCTTCATCGTCAAGGGCACGAGCGGCGGCATCGCCGTCAAGCAGGCGCTGCCCTATGTGCGCCTGGTCGGCGAGAGCTGGCCGCTGCCGCTCTCGCGCGCCCACTACGAGCATCTGGCGCTGGTGCATCAGGCGCGGCTGGCGCCGAAGCTGGTGCCGTCGGTGCTGCACCATGACGGCCCGCTCGCGCTGACCGCAATGGAGCTGCTCGAGCCCCATATCATCATGCGCAAGGGGCTGATCGGTGCCACGCGCTACCCGCGCTTCGTCGAGGACATCTCGACCTTCCTGGCCCAGACGCTGTTCTTCTCGTCCGACCTTGCGCTCTCGGCCGCGGAGAAGAAGGAGGGAATCGCGGCGTTCGCCGGTAACCATGCGCTCTGCAAGATCACCGAGGATCTGATCTTCACCGATCCTTATCGCATCGCCGAGCAGAACCGCTGGACCGCGCCTTACCTCGATGCGACCGCGGCTGCCTTCCGCGAGGATTTCGAACTGCATGTCGCGATCTCAAGGCTCAAGCTGAAGTTCATGGCGAGCCCCGAGGCGCTGATCCATGGCGACCTGCACACCGGCTCGATCATGGTTACCGAGCGCGAGACTCGGGTGATCGACCCCGAATTCGCGTTCTACGGCCCGATGGGGTTCGATATCGGAGCCGTCATCGGCAATCTGATCATGGCCTATCTCGCCTCGGCAGGGCACGAGCGCACGCCCGGCGAGCGCGCCTCGTTCGAGGCCTGGCTGTTGGAGACGGTCGAGGGCGTCTGGACCGAGTTTGCTCGAAAATTTCTTGCGTTGTGGCGAACTGAGGCCAAGGGCGACGGCTATCCGGTGTCGCTGTTTTCCGGCGAGGCGGGCGCCGCGCGGCTGGAAGCGGAGCGGCAGGTCTACATGGCGCGGCTGTTGCAGGACACGGTTGGCTTCGCCGCCGCCAAGACCATCCGCCGCATTCTCGGCCTCGCGCACAACATCGATTTCGAGTGGATCGCGGACGAGGAGCAGCGCGCGATCTGCGAGGCGCGCAGCCTCAGGCTGGCACGCCGGATGATGCTGGAGGCGCCGTCCTTCACGACGATCGGGGCGGTGACCGGGGCGGCGCGCGAGGTCCGCAACTGGCAGCCGGAGTTTGTTCGATAGGAGGGAGCATGGGAATGCGATCGCTGCCGTTTCGGGCGGTGCGGCAAATTAACCCGACGGGCAAATGAGCACTTCCGCCGTCGAGGCTGGGCAAGAACTCGGCATTTTTTGGAGTTGATGTACGATTCGGCGCATGGCGAATCGGACGTTCAAGGCCGGCGACAGCCGGGAGCAACCCAGTCTTCTTCCTCCCCGGATTGAGGACTATGTCGGACAGCAGAATCCGGTGCGGGCGATCGACAGTTTCGTTGGCGCGCTCGACCTTTCAAAGCTCGGCTTCCGCCATGCGGATCGTGCCGCGGACGAAGTGGGGCAGCCGCCCTACGATCCGGCCGATCTGCTGAAGCTCTACCTTTACGGCTACATCAACCAGATCAGGTCGTCGCGGCGGTTGGAGCGGGAGGCCTGCCGCAATCTGGAGCTGATCTGGCTGTTGAAGAACATGAAGCCGGGCTATCGGACGATCGCCAACTTCCGCAAGGAGAACTGGGCGGCGCTCAAGGCCGCGAACCGCAGTTTCGTGCTGCTCCTGCGCGACCTCGGCCTGATCGGTGGGACCTTCGTTGCGATCGACGGGGCGCTATTCCATGGTAACGCCAGCAAGGGCAGCATCTTCACGCAAGGGAAGCTGGCCAAACAGATCGCCGCGTTGGACAAGGAGATCGAGGCTTATGGCAAGGCCCTTGAAGCCAACGATGCCGAGGAAGCCAAGCGATGTGCCGGTCCGGGAGATGGCAGCAAGGGCAGCGGCGATGTCGGCGAGAAGGTGAAGGAGCTGATGGCCCGGCGCGAGCGCGCGCAAGCCGACCTCAAGAACCTGGAGACAAGCGACAAGGGGCAACTCTCGAAGACCGATCCCGACGCAAGGCTTCTGAGCAAGGGCGACCAGACCATTGCGGGTTACAACGTGCAGAGCGTCGTTGACGACAAGCACACGCTCATCGTTGCCAGCGAGGTCGTCAACCGCAACGACGCGGGCCATCTTCATGAGATGGCAAAGGCGGCAAAAGAGGCCCTCGACGTCGAGACTCTGCAGGTGGCGGCCGATGCCGGCTATTCCACCAGCGAGGACCTGAAGGCCTGCGAGGATGACGGCATTGTTGCCTATGTGCCGCTGCACGAGGGCAATGGCAAGCTCAAGGAAGGCCGCCTCAGCCGCAAGGACTTCAGTTACGATGCGAACGCCGATGCCTACCGTTGCCCGGCCGGCGAGCTGCTGCGCCCGACGGAAGGGCGCTGGACGAACACGAGCGGCCGCATCGAGATCCGCTACCTGGCGCGCAAGGCGGCCTGCGCAGCATGTCCCCTGAGCGCGCGGTGTCTTGCCCCGAAGGCGCCTTACCGGAGCATCGCGCGCTGGGAACACGAGGACGTTCTCGAACGTCACCGCATGAGGATGCAAAGCGCCGAGGCTGCCACATTGATGCGCCGCCGTTCCGCCATCGTCGAGCACCCTTTCGGAACACTCAAATGCCGCGCCGGCTATCAGCACTTTCTCGTGCGCGGCTTCGACAAGGTCCGCGGCGAATGGAGCCTGATGGCGCTTTGCTACAACTTCACCCGCGTGCTCAGCATTCTCGGCTTCGACCGCTTCGTCGCGTACCTTGCAGAAAAGACGCGCATTGCCGGCGCAAACCTCCTTGCGGCCACTCTGCGCGCCATTCGGCTTGCTTTGCGGCCCTTCCGCGCCAAAATCTCGCTGTCGCTCGTCGTCAGTGCTTTCCGAGCCGCCCCAGCCCCTTAGTTGCCATTCTTGCCCAGTCTCGACGAGGCTGGGCAAGAACTCGGCATTTTTTGGAGTTGATGTACGATTCGGCGCATGGCGAATCGGACGTTCAAGGCCGGCGACAGCCGGGAGCAACCCAGTCTTCTTCCTCCCCGGATTGAGGACTATGTCGGACAGCAGAATCCGGTGCGGGCGATCGACAGTTTCGTTGGCGCGCTCGACCTTTCAAAGCTCGGCTTCCGCCATGCGGATCGTGCCGCGGACGAAGTGGGGCAGCCGCCCTACGATCCGGCCGATCTGCTGAAGCTCTACCTTTACGGCTACATCAACCAGATCAGGTCGTCGCGGCGGTTGGAGCGGGAGGCCTGCCGCAATCTGGAGCTGATCTGGCTGTTGAAGAACATGAAGCCGGGCTATCGGACGATCGCCAACTTCCGCAAGGAGAACTGGGCGGCGCTCAAGGCCGCGAACCGCAGTTTCGTGCTGCTCCTGCGCGACCTCGGCCTGATCGGTGGGACCTTCGTTGCGATCGACGGGGCGCTATTCCATGGTAACGCCAGCAAGGGCAGCATCTTCACGCAAGGGAAGCTGGCCAAACAGATCGCCGCGTTGGACAAGGAGATCGAGGCTTATGGCAAGGCCCTTGAAGCCAACGATGCCGAGGAAGCCAAGCGATGTGCCGGTCCGGGAGATGGCAGCAAGGGCAGCGGCGATGTCGGCGAGAAGGTGAAGGAGCTGATGGCCCGGCGCGAGCGCGCGCAAGCCGACCTCAAGAACCTGGAGACAAGCGACAAGGGGCAACTCTCGAAGACCGATCCCGACGCAAGGCTTCTGAGCAAGGGCGACCAGACCATTGCGGGTTACAACGTGCAGAGCGTCGTTGACGACAAGCACACGCTCATCGTTGCCAGCGAGGTCGTCAACCGCAACGACGCGGGCCATCTTCATGAGATGGCAAAGGCGGCAAAAGAGGCCCTCGACGTCGAGACTCTGCAGGTGGCGGCCGATGCCGGCTATTCCACCAGCGAGGACCTGAAGGCCTGCGAGGATGACGGCATTGTTGCCTATGTGCCGCTGCACGAGGGCAATGGCAAGCTCAAGGAAGGCCGCCTCAGCCGCAAGGACTTCAGTTACGATGCGAACGCCGATGCCTACCGTTGCCCGGCCGGCGAGCTGCTGCGCCCGACGGAAGGGCGCTGGACGAACACGAGCGGCCGCATCGAGATCCGCTACCTGGCGCGCAAGGCGGCCTGCGCAGCATGTCCCCTGAGCGCGCGGTGTCTTGCCCCGAAGGCGCCTTACCGGAGCATCGCGCGCTGGGAACACGAGGACGTTCTCGAACGTCACCGCATGAGGATGCAAAGCGCCGAGGCTGCCACATTGATGCGCCGCCGTTCCGCCATCGTCGAGCACCCTTTCGGAACACTCAAATGCCGCGCCGGCTATCAGCACTTTCTCGTGCGCGGCTTCGACAAGGTCCGCGGCGAATGGAGCCTGATGGCGCTTTGCTACAACTTCACCCGCGTGCTCAGCATTCTCGGCTTCGACCGCTTCGTCGCGTACCTTGCAGAAAAGACGCGCATTGCCGGCGCAAACCTCCTTGCGGCCACTCTGCGCGCCATTCGGCTTGCTTTGCGGCCCTTCCGCGCCAAAATCTCGCTGTCGCTCGTCGTCAGTGCTTTCCGAGCCGCCCCAGCCCCTTAGTCGCCATTCTTGCCCAGTCTCGACGGGCAAATCAGTGGCACGAATCCGCCCGTCTCACCCGCCTGAGGGGCGCTTCGCGATCGTCACGAGTGTTGGGTCGAGATGCGGTGGACGCCGATTGCGCAACTGACGAGTGCGCATGAGGCGGACGGTGAAGTCGTGTGGTTCCGACGCCCCAGTGGCAGGTGTCTCCTCGCTAAGCACGCGAACGCGTCTTTGCGAAGACGGTGACAAAAAAGCCAAGTCTCGCCGGGGAGAGCAGGTATAAGCCGTAACCCATCGCGCAGGGAAAGCCGGGATTGCTCCGGTTTCACCTGTGGTCCTACCTCCCGAGCTTTCCATTTGCTCGGGACCCATGGGTGCAATCGGCACCCGGCTTTCCCTGCGCCCTCTGTTCAAGAGAGGGCGAAAGATTGACGAAAACCTCGGACACATCGTGCCGCGAGAACGCAATGCCACATCTTAACGACGGTCATCGCCCGCAAAAGCGGGCGATCCAGTATCCCAGAGGCAGCAGTGATTGAATCGACAGGCCGCAGCGTACTGGATACCCCGCATGCGCGGGGTATGACGGCGGAGCGGAGCGACGGATTGCTTCCGTCTGCGCCGAGGCTTCGGCGGACAAGTCGTCGCTTCAGCGCAAAATTGCTTTGCAATTTTGTCGCGAGCTCCTCGCAATGACGGCGTGAGACATCGAGCGAGAGCAGTGCACAACCCATCACCATCAAGGCGAGCAGGTCTCGCAAGTGGCCTCAGCAATCTCACTCCGCCGCCTGCTCGCGCAGCCGCTGCGCGTAGACGTTGATGATCAGCGCGGCGAGCAGGATCAGGCCGCGGATCAGGATCTTCAGGAAGCTGTCGATATTGACGTGGTCGAGGCCGTTGTTGAGCACGCCGAGCACGAACAGGCCGACGATGGTGTTGCCGATGCCGCCGCGGCCGCCGAACAGGCTGGTGCCGCCGACCACCACGGCCGCGATGGAATCCAGGAGATAGGTATCGAACTCGTTCTGCTGGGCGCTGCCGAAATGCGCCACCCCGAGCATGCCGCCGATCCCCGAGCAGACCGCCGAGATCACCATCACGCTGCCGAGGATGAGCTTGACGTTGAGGCCGGAAAACTCCGCGGCCTCGCGATTGCCGCCGACCATATAGACGTAGCGGCCGAACCGCGTGTAGGTCAGCACCAGATGGCCGCCGAGCAGCATCACGGCGGCGACGATCACGATCCAGGGGATGCCGCCGATCGAGCCGGAGCCGAGCGTCGTGATCAGGTCCGGCACCTTGTAGGCGATCTGGCCGCGCACCAGCAGCGCGGAGACGCCGGCGGCGATCTGCATCATGGCGAGGGTCATGATGAAGGAGGGGATGCCGATCATGGTCAGTCCCAGCGCATTGACCACGCCGAGCAGCGCGCACAGCGCCAGCGCCAGCAGGATCGCGGCCCAGCCGGACATCGGCACATTGGCGATGTTGACGTAGGATTCCTGCAGCGTGAAGTAGGCAACCGCGATGCCGGTCACGTTGGCGATGCTGGCGATCGAGAGGTCGATCTCGGCGCACAGGATGACGAAGGTGAGGCCGACGGCGATGATGCCGGTGACCGACACTTGCGTGAGGATGTTGCCGACATTGTCGAGGGTCGCAAACGACGGGCTCGCGATGGCGAAGAAGGCACTGAGGAAAATGAGCGTCAGGAACGGCGCGATGTTGCGCATCTGCGAGCGCAGGAAGGGCGCCAGCCCGCGCGACCGCTTGTGATCCGCTCGCGCTGTCGCGCTGTCACTGCTTGCCATCATGTATCCCCATCAAGCCGCCTCCAGCAGGCGATCCTTGCTCACCGCCTCGCCGGCGAATTCACGCACCACCGCGCCGCGCTTCAGCACCAGGATCCGGTCGGCCAGCGACAGCACCGTTTCCGGTTCCGTCGACAGCACGATGATCGCGAGTCCCTTGGCGCGGAGGTCGCGGACGATGTTGATCACGTCGTTCTTGGCGCCGACATCCATGCCGCGGGTCGGCTCGCACAACACCAAAAGACGCGGAGGGTAGGTCAGCCATTTCGCCAGCGCCACCTTCTGCTGGTTGCCGCCGGAGAGCATGCCGAGGTCGAGGCCGACGACCGGCGGCCGGATCTGCAATTGCTCGACCTGCCGCTGCGCGATCGCGCGCTCCCGGACCGGCTTGAGCAGCAGGGCGGAGATTCGGTCGAGGATGCTGATCGAGACGTTCTTGTAGACCGGTTCCTGGTGGAACAGCATGGCGCGCCGGCTCTCGGGCACCAGCGCGATACCCGCACGCCTCGCCGCCGCGGTGCTGCGGAATGTCTTGGAGGAGCCGTCGACCGCCAGCGTTCCGCCGTCCGGCTTCAGCTTGCCGAACAGGATGCGCGACAGCTCCAGCTGCCCGCAACCCATGAAACCGTAGATCCCGAGCACCTCTCCGGCGCGGGCCTCGAACGAGACGTCCTGCAGGCTGCGGCCGAGCGAGAGCTGGTTGACCTTCAGGACCACCGAACCGTCGCCCGACTGTGGCAGCATGAGATCGTCGGTGTAGCTGTGCTCCAGCACTTCGCCGCCGCGGCCGATCATGGCCTCGATCAGAGCGCCCTTGGTGGTGGCGGCGGACGCAGTCTCCGCGATCTTCCGCCCGTTCCGGAACACGGTCACGGTGTCGGAGACACGCAGGATGTCTTCGATGAAATGCGAGATGAAGACGATGCTGGTGCCTTCGTCGCGCAGCTTGCGCAGCGTCGCAAACAGACGCTCGACCTCCGGCGGCGAGAGCGCCGAGGTCGGCTCGTCCAGGATGATGATGCGCGCGCCGGAGAACAGCACGCGGGCGATCTCGATCAGTTGCTGCAGGCCGATCGGCAGGTCGCCGAGCCTGCTCATCGGATCGACGTCGATGCCGAAGCGGGCGAGCTGCTCGCCGGCCTCGCGCGCCATCCGCCGCCACTGCACCAGCCCGAGCCGATTGGTCGGCTGGTTGCCGAGGAAGACGTTCTCGGCGACCGTCAGGTCGGGGGCGACACTGAGCTCCTGATGCACCATGCCGATGCCGGCCGCGTGCGCGTCGCGGGCCGAGCGGAAGCGGGTCTCCTTGCCATCAAGCATGAAGCGGCCGGAAAACTCCGGGTGCACGCCGGCGATGATCTTCATCAGCGTGCTTTTTCCTGCGCCGTTTTCGCCGACGAGACCATGGATCTCGCCGGCATAGAGCGAAAAGTCGACCCCACGAAGGGCTTCGACACCGCCGAAGGCCTTCGTGATCTGGTTCAACTCGAGGATCGGGGAGCGTCCCTGCGACATGAGGGCCGCTCAGATCAGGAAGTGATCCTCCATCCACTGCATGCCGGGGGCGTTGGCCTTGGTCACCACGGGGCCGTCGGTCACGACATTCTTCGGGATGCCCTTGCCGCTCTTCTCGCCGGCGACCACGGCGGCCACGCCCGCGATGATGGCGCCGCCATGGATGCGGCAGGACGGGTTGCGGACGGTCGCGTACATGCGGCCTTCGCTCACTGCCTGGATCGCCGGCGGCATGGCGTCGACGCCGCCGATCAGGATGTTGGTGCGGTTGTGCGCCTTCATGATGTTGTAGGCGGCGAGCGCCATGTCGTCATTGTGGAAGAAGGCTGCGTCGATCTGCGGGTACTTCGTCAGATAGGTCTCCCAGAGGCGGGCGGTCTTGGAGACGTCCCAGTCGGCGGGCTGGGTGTCCAGCACCTCGATGTTCGGAAATTGCTTCACCACCGAGTTGAAGCCCTTGGCGCGGCCCTGCGCGCCGGTGTGACCGAGCGCGCCCTGGGTCATGATGATCTTGCCCTTGCCGCCGATCGCGTTGCAGAGCGCCTGCGTCACCGACGCGCCCATGAACTCGTTGTCGGGAGCGAGGAAGAAGTGGACGTTGATCTGGTCGAGCGGCGCGATCAGCGTATCCATGTCGATCACGGGAATGCCGGCGTCGATCATCTTCTGTACGGGTTGGGTGAGGGTGCCGATGCCGAACGCCTGGATCGCGACGAAATCCCATTTCTGCGACGCCATATTGTCGATCGCGGCGCGTTGCTTGACGGCGTCAAGCTGGCCGTCAAACCATGTGACCTCGACGTTGAACAGCTTGCCCCAGAACTCGGCCGCCTTCTTGCCCTGCGCGCACCACGTCGCCTGCAGTCCCGCGTTGGAGAATGCGGCCTTCAGCGGCTTTTCCGAGCGGCCCATTTCGGCTGCGAGCGCGGGGTTGACGTTCATCCCGCCGAACAGCACTGCTGCCGCTCCGCCGGCTGCCGCCATTTGCAGAAGATCGCGTCGTGACGTCGGAGTTTTATCCATCCCTGGCATTGGTGTTTGCTCCCTCTTCATTTTTCTGGCCGTCGGCGTCAGTTGCACGCGCCGCGGATAAAGCGAGTGTGTCACAATCGGAACAGCTCCGCTACGCCCTCGCGGTGACGCGATGTTGCTAACCCGCGTGCTGCCGAACGACGGTCTCGAGGTCGTGCAGCAGCTTGTGCCACGCAGCATCGATGTCGCTCGACCATTGCTCGGCGAGAAGCTCGCGCAGGGTTGCGGCGATCACGCCGAAGAACCCGACGAACAGCTCGCGCGGCGTGCCGTAGGCGTCATGCGACGACACCTCGCATTCGATCAGCCGGAAATGTCCGGTGCGCTCGCCGGCAAAATCGAGGATGGCCTCGATCGTGAGCGACAGCATCGAGCCCTTCACCGGATCGCTGCCTTCGGTGCGAAACATCGCCTGCGCCTCGGGGTGTTCGCGGAACAGGCGGCGATAGACCAGCGGCGTGAGATCGTCGCAGCACGCGGCGGCGAGCTCGAAGCTATGCTCGATCGGATTTGTTGATGACGTCATTGCCGATTGCGATCATCACACAAAAAAAGAGCAGGGCTCCAAGCCCTGCTCCAAAAATTGTGTCGACCCTATTTGCCCCAAAAATGCGATTTGATCTTGATTGATGGGGTGACGCTGCTTATGCGCGTCGGGTTCCTCCCGAGACTTGGACCACCAAGACTAACCTTGCGGCTGGCCTAGGGCCGAATTGGTAGACCATCTTTCCAGGCTTGTCACCATTTTCGGCAACGATTGTTCAAATTTCGAGCATTTTGCGAAATGATTGAGATGGTGCTACTGCCGGTTGCAGTGCGGGCCCGAAAACGCGTGATGGGGTAAGGGGATACGGCAGGTGCGAAGCACCCCGGGGCGCAATCGTCATGGCTAGTCATTTCCTGCCGTTGGAATAGACGGCGGCCGACTATGGTCTCGACTTCCAGGGTTCCTGGTGGTTAGTTCCCTCCCGGATGGGTTTCGCGATGCGCCGGCGGCTGAAGAATTTTCTGCCCATAGTCCTGGTTGCCCTGCTGGTGCAGATTTTTGCACCGATCGGGGCCTGCTGGGCGGCGAGCCTTGCCGCGTCCGACCCGCTGGCCGCTGCCGGCATCTGCCATGTCGACCCGAGCTCAGGGGGCGGGCAGGGCGACCAGGCTGGTCAGCACGCCCATGACGGCTGTTGCGCGGTGTGCAGCGTGCTGCAGACCGGGGCTCCCATCGATACCCCGCAAGTATCCGCTTCGCCCGCCGAACGCGCGGCGAGCCAGGTCGCCTGGCACGATTTCGCGTCCGTGCTGGTTCGCTCTCGCATCGGTTCGCACGCGCAGGCGCGCGCGCCTCCATTTCTGTCCTGACGACGTTCTCGCGGCCGGTGCGTCTTGCGCGCCGGTGAAATGCCCTTGAGCAAACCGGCCAATGCGCCGGTGTCAGGATTCATACATGTTTCGTCATCATGCCCGCGGTGGCGCGGGCGTTGTCGCCGTCCAAGCGGCGCTGCTGGCGTCTGCTGAGCTGGCCCATGCGCAGAGCGGTGAGCAGAAGGTGCTCCCGGCTGTCACCGTCGAAGCGCCGCGCCCATCGCCACGGCAGGCCGCGCACAAGCCGGTCCATCGGGCGGCCGCCAGCCGGCCGCGGACGGCGCCTGCCGCGGCGGCGCAGCACAGGCCAATCGTGGTCGTCAATGCCGAGGGAGCAGGTGCCAACGCCTCGCTCAGGACCCCGCCCGCGGTCGAAAGGTTCCAGCTGCCGCAGAAGTCGTACAGCATCACGTCGAAGCAGATCGACGAGACCATCAATCTCAAGGACCCCGAGGACGCGGTCAAATACATGCCGAGCCTGTTCGTGCGCAAACGCAACGACGGCGACAACATGGCGGTGCTGGCGACCCGGAGCTGGGGCGTCAATTCGAGCGCGCGCACGCTGATCTATTACGACGATCTTCTGATCTCGGCGCTGATCGGCAACAACAACACCAACGCTTCGCCGAAGTGGAACCTGATCTCGCCGGAAGCAATCGGTCGGATCGACTTCCTCAATGGTCCGTTCGCGGCCGCCTATCCGGGCAACTCGATCGGCGGCGTGCTGCTGATCTCCTCGAAGATGCCCGACAAGCCCTTCGCCGTGGCCAAGGAGACGGTCTCGGTGATGCCGTGGAGCCAATACGGCACCAAGGACACCTACGCTACCAGCCAGACCAGCGCCGCGGCCGGAAACCGGGACGGCAAGGTATCCTGGCTGGTCAGCGCGAACTACCTCGACAGCTACCAGCAGCCACTGACCTACACGACGAGCTCAACGATCCCGGGGGGCACCACGCGCGCGTTTCCCGCGCTCAACAAGCAAGGCGTTGCGGCCAATGTGGTCGGGGCCGGCATCCTGGCGCACTCCCAGCAGACATCAGCCAATCTTCGTCTCGCCTATGACGTCACGCCGCTGGTGCAGGCGACCTATTCGCTCGGCATCTGGAACAACCACCAGGTCTCCGATCCCCAGACCTATTTGCGCTCGGCGGCCACCGGCGCACCGACCTTCGCCGGGATCTCGGGCTTCGCCACCGGCAAGTATATCTGGGACCAGACGCATATGAGCAACGCGGTCTCGCTCAAGAGCGACACCAAGGGCGTCTATGACTTCGACATCTCGGCTTCCAGCTACAACTATCTCCAGGACACGCAGCGAAATCCGTTCACGGTCGCTGCGACCGGCACGGGATTTTCGCCGAACGGCAAGATCACCCGGATGGACGGCACCAACTGGCAGAACGTCGACGCCAAGGGCATCTGGCGGTCCTTCGGCTTTGATGGACCGCACGAGATCAGCTTCGGCGTTCACGGCGATCGCTACGAGTTGGAAAATCCGGTTTACGCATCCACAGTATGGAATGCGACGTCATCGACCGGCACCGGAGCGCTCTATTCGACCGGCGTTGGCGAGACGCGCACCGGAGCGCTCTGGTTTCAGGACGCCTGGAAGCTGACACCGGCGCTCAAACTGACACTGGGCGGCCGATTGGAGAGCTGGCAGGCCCTCGGCGGCTTCAACGTCAACACGACGACAACGCGCTCCGGGGTCATCACGTCGATCACCGCGATCAATCAGCCGGGCCTCAGCTCGACCAACTTCTCGCCGAAGGCGTCGGTCTCGTTCGATCCGAACAAGGACTGGAACATCACCGCCAATTTTGGCGAGGCCTATCGCTACCCGACCGTGACCGAGCTCTACCAAAACGTCACGGTCGGCGGTGTCGCCACCTTTGCCAATCCTTTCCTCAAGCCGGAGCAGGATTTCACCGGCGAGCTGAACATCGAGCGCAAATGGGTCGACGGCCGGGTCCGCCTGACATTGTTCTCCGAGCGGACCAGCAACGCGATCGTCTCGCAGACCAATCTCGTGACCAATCCAGCCACGGGCGCGCAAACGCCGACCACGGTCGTCAGCAACGTCGAAGCCATCCAGATGCGGGGTGTCGAGCTCTCCGCCGAGAAGGACAATATGTTTGTCGCCGGGCTGCAGTTGTTCGGCAGCGTGACCTACGTCGATTCAAGGATCCTCGCCGACGCAAGCTGGGCCGGCATCAACCCGCTGACGAACCTGCCGACCACCGCCGTCGGCAAGCGCGTCCCTTACGTACCGGACTGGCGGGCAAGGTTCGGCATGACCTACCGGCCGAACGAAAGCTGGGCCTACACGGTCGCGGCGCGCTACAGCGGCAAGCAGTACTCGACGCTCGACAACACCGATATCATTCCCCACGTCTACGGCGCGTTCGACAACTTTTTCGTCGTCGACATGAAGACCCATTACAACGCGACCAAGAATTTCGCCTTCGATTTCGGGATCGATAACATCTTCAACGAGCAATATTTCCTGTTCCACCCATTTCCCGGCAGAACTTTTGTTCTGGCCGGGAAATACACCTTCTGAGCGGATTGCCAATCGGCAACAACAAAAGGAGCTCCATGATGAAACTAACACTGGCTGGACTTGCCGCGATCTTTGCTCTCGTGCTGGCCACGCCTGCGTCCGCCGGGGACGTCAAGGCCGGCGATCTCGTCATCTCGCAGGCTTGGGCGCGCGCCACCCCTAACGGTGCGAAGATCGGCGGCGGTTACCTGACGATCGAGAACAAGGGGACCACGCCCGATCGTCTGATCGGCGGCTCCGGCGCCATCGCGGGCAAGATGGAAATCCACGAGATGGCGATGAACAACGGCGTGATGAAGATGCGCCCGATCGACAAGGGCCTCACCATCGAACCCGGCAAGACGGTGAAGCTAGCGCCCGGCGGCTACCATCTGATGATGTTCGACCTGAAGAGCCCGCTGAAGCAGGGCGAAAAGGTACCGGTCACGCTCGAATTCGAAAAGGCCGGCAAGGTGACGGTCTCGCTGGATGTGCAGGCCGTCGGTGCGCAGGGTCCCGGCGGCGGTGATCACTCCGGGCATGGCGACCATTCCGATCACATGGACATGAAGAAGATGTGAGGGCGGAAATGAGACGTGCTCTTCTGGCGGGCGCCATCTCGGCGCTCGCGATGTCGCCCGCCCTTGCCCATATCACGCTCGAAGGAAAGCAGGCGGCGATCGGCTCGTACTACAAGGCGGTGTTCGCAGTGCCGCACGGCTGCGCCGGCTCGGCGACGACCAAGATCCGCGTCCAGATTCCGGACGGCGTGATCGCGGTGAAGCCGATGCCGAAGCCCGGCTGGAACGTCGAGTCCGTCAGCGGCAAGTATACGACCGAATATGATTATCACGGACGGAAGTTCTCCGAGGGCGTGAAGGAAGTCGCCTGGAGCGGCGGCAAGCTCGCGGACCAGAACTACGATGAGTTCGTGATGATGACGTTCCTCACCGACACCTTGAAGCCGAACACCACGCTTTATTTCCCCGTCGTCCAGGAATGCGAGCAGGGTGTCAGCCGCTGGATCGACATCCCGGCAGAAGGTCGGGGGAACGACCACGACTATGGCAGCAAGACTCCGGCACCCGGCGTCAAGCTGCTGCCGAAATCGTAACGCCATGCGGCTGGTCGCAAGGCTTGCTGCGCTGCTCCTGGCGGCGTATCTTGCGACCGCTGCCCATGCTCATGCGGTGCTGGTCGGCACCGAGCCGGCGGATGGCAGCGTGCTGGCGGCGGCGCCGAAGACGGTGGTGCTCCGCTTCAATGAGGCGGTGGCGCCGACCGCGGTCAGCCTGCTCGACGCCACAGGCAAGCCGCGCGACGTTGCGATCCAGGCCGTCGACCAATCCGTGCTGGTGACGCTGCCGGCTGACCTGCCGCAGGGTACGCAGGTGGTCAGCTATCGCGTGGTGTCGCAGGATGGTCATCCTGTCGCCGGCTCGCTGTTGTTCTCGATCGGTGTCGTGACCGGCTCGGCCGCGCCGTCAGGCGAGAGCGCGGTCGATCCGCTGATCTGGCTGGCGCGGATCGGCGTCTATCTCGGGCTGTTCGTCGGCGTCGGCGGCGCGTTCTTCGCCGCGTGGATCGCGCAGGCGCGTGCGGGCAGGGCGGTGATCCTGGGATCGCTCGGCGTCGGCCTTGTCAGCGCGATCGTCTCGCTCGGCCTTCAGGGCCTTGATCTGTTGAACCTGCCGCTCACGGGGCTCGCGACGCGCGGCCCGTGGACCAGCGCACTCGCCACCACCTTTGGTCCCTCGATGCTGGTTGCGATCGCCGCGATGCTGATCGCCGCGATCGGCTGGCGAAGTCCGTCGAGCGGAGCGGTGCGGATCGGAACCGTGGTCGCGATGATTGGCGTTGGCCTGACACTTGCTGCGAGCGGTCACGCGGCGACAGCGTCGCCGCAGTGGCTGACGCGGCCGGCGGTCTTCGTTCATGGCGTCGGCCTGGCCTATTGGGTCGGCGCCCTCGCGCCGATCGCGGCGATGGTGTGGCGGCGGAATGACGGCACGCTGCCGTGGACGCTCCGCCGCTTTTCCAACGTTGCGGTGCCGGTGGTCGGGGTGATCGCGCTGTCGGGGCTCGCGCTCGCGATCGTCCAGCTCGAGAGTTTTGGCGCGCTGATCGACACGCGATACGGCAACATCCTTGCGCTCAAGCTCGGACTGGTTCTGTTGCTGCTTGTGCTGGCGGCGCTGAACCGGTTCCTGTTCACGCCGGCCGTTGCGCACGATCCCCGCAAGACGAAGCCTCTGCTGCGATCGGTCATCGGAGAGTGCGTGCTCGCTCTCGCGATTTTCGCGCTGGTCGCGGGCTGGCGCTTCACGCCGCCGCCGCGCGCGCTCGCGATGTCGACCGATGTCCCGCTCGCGGTCCATATCCACGCCGATGCCGCCATGTTCCAGGTCCTGATCGGGCCCGGCAAGGTCGGACAGAACGACTTCGTATTGCAGCTGATGAATGACGATGCGAGCCCTCTTGTCACAAAGGAGGCGACGCTGACGCTGAGTCTGCCCGAGCGCGGCATCGAGCCGATGGAACGCAGCGCAGCTCTTGGACCCGATGGCTATTGGCACGTCCGCAAGGTGCCGTTGCCGTTCCCGGGCCGCTGGCACATGCAGATCGACGCTCTTGTGACCGACTTCAAGAAAGTGACGCTGGAAGACGATTTCGAGGTGAGGTAAAGGCGACCTCGGTATGACGGACTGCGTTTGGAGGACGCAATGCGCTCAAATGGCCGAAAATCGCCTGATTTGACGGGTTTTTCGCAATCGCTGGCCTTGTGTTTTCGTATCCGATCCGGTTTCACTGCAGCTCTTCCCACGCTTTCCTGATTCTCCGAGTAACCCCATGCGATTGTCGCGGTTTTTCCTGCCCATTCTGAAAGAGAACCCGAAAGAGGCGGAGATCGTCTCGCATCGGCTGATGCTGCGCGCGGGCATGATGCGGCAGGAGGCGGCCGGAATTTATGCCTGGCTGCCGCTCGGCTTCCGGGTGCTGAAGAAGATCGAGCAGATCGTCCGCGAGGAGCAGGATCGCGCCGGCGCGCTCGAGCTGTTGATGCCGACGCTGCAGCTTGCCGATCTCTGGCGGGAAAGCGGCCGCTACGACGCCTATGGTCCGGAGATGCTGCGCATCGTCGATCGCCACAAGCGCGAGCTGCTGTACGGGCCGACCAACGAGGAGATGATCACCGAGATCTTCCGCTCCTACGTCAAGTCGTACAAGAACCTGCCGCTCAACCTCTATCACATCCAGTGGAAGTTCCGCGACGAGCAGCGTCCGCGGTTCGGCGTGATGCGCGGCCGCGAGTTCCTGATGAAGGACGCGTATTCGTTCGACCTCGACGAGGCTGGCGCGCGCCGCTCCTACAACAAGATGTTCGTCGCCTACTTGCGCACCTTTGCGCGGATGGGCTTGAAGGCGATTCCGATGCGGGCCGAGACTGGTCCGATCGGCGGTGACCTCAGTCATGAATTCATCGTGCTCGCGGAGACCGGTGAGTCCGGCGTCTACATCAATCGCGACGTGCTCGACCTGCCGGTGCCGGGAGCGGACGTCGATTATGATGGCGATCTGACGCCGATCATCAAGCAATGGACCTCAGTCTACGCGGCAACGGAGGACGTGCACGATGCCGCGCGTTTCGAGCAGGAGGTGCCCGAAGCGAAGCGCTTGAACACCCGCGGCATCGAGGTCGGCCAGATCTTCTATTTCGGCACCAAATATTCCGACACCATGAAGGCGCTGGTGGCCGGTCCCGATGGCGTCGACATGCCGATCCACGGCGGCTCCTACGGCGTTGGCGTGTCGCGACTGGTCGGTGCAATCATCGAGGCCTGTCACGATGAAGCCGGCATCAAATGGCCCGAAGCGGTTGCGCCGTTCCGCGCTGCGATCCTCAACCTCAAGCAGGGCGATGCCGCTGTCGATGGCGCCTGCGAGCAGCTCTACCGCGATCTGACGGCGAACGGCGTCGACGTGCTGTACGACGACACCGATCAGCGCGCCGGCGCGAAATTCGCCGCGGCCGATCTGATCGGCATTCCCTGGCAGATCCTCGTCGGCCCCAAGGGCCTCGCGGACGGCAAGGTCGAGGTGAAGCGTCGCAGCGACGGTTCGCGCGAGAACATGAGCCCTGCCGACGTGGTCGCAAAACTCGCGGGTTAAAGTTTATTCACCTCGCTCGATCCCGCAGGGTAATCCGGCCACATTTGCCCCGAATCATGGGATTATCGACAGATGGATGAGACCATGAACGAGCCAGTCCGTACCCGGCCTTTTGCGCCATTCGAATGGCTTCTGTCCGGACGCTACCTGCGCGCACGCCGCAAGGAAGGGTTCATTTCAGTCATCGCTGGCTTTTCGTTTCTGGGCATCATGCTCGGCGTCGCCACGCTGATCGTCGTGATGGCGGTCATGAACGGCTTCCGCAAGGAACTGCTGGACAAGATTCTCGGTCTCAACGGGCACCTTCTGGTGCAGCCGCTGGAGTCGCCGCTGACCGACTGGAAGGACGTCGCCGACCGCATCAGCCAGGTTCCGGGTATCCGCCTGGCCGCGCCTGTTGTGGACGGGCAGGGGCTCGGCTCATCGCCATTCAACGCGGCCGGCGTCTTCATCCGTGGCATCCGCGCCGACGATCTCAACAACCTCACCTCGATCGCCAAGAACATCAAGCAGGGCTCGCTCGAAGGTTTTGACGAGGGGCAGGGAGTTGCGATCGGCCGCAGGCTCGCCGACCAGCTGTCGCTGCATGCCGGCGACAGCATCACGCTGGTTTCGCCGAAGGGCGCGGTGACGCCGATGGGCACCACGCCGCGCATCAAGCCCTACAAGATCACCGCAGTGTTCGAGATCGGCATGTCGGAATACGATTCGACCTTCGTGTTCATGCCGCTGGCCGAGGCGCAGGCCTATTTCAACCGCAACAACGACGTGTCGTCGATCGAGGTGTTCACCACCAACCCGGACAAGATCGACACCTACCGCAAGCTGGTGACCGAGGCCGCGGGACGGCCGGTGTTCCTGGTCGACTGGCGGCAACGCAACTCGACCTTCTTCAACGCGCTGCAGGTCGAGCGCAACGTGATGTTCCTGATCCTGACCATGATCGTGCTGGTCGCGGCGCTCAACATCGTCTCGGGCCTGATCATGCTTGTGAAGGACAAGGGGCAGGACATCGCGATCCTGCGCACCATGGGGGCCTCGCAAGGCTCGATCATGCGCATCTTCCTGATCACCGGCGCCTCGATCGGCGTGGTCGGTACGCTGACCGGCTTCCTCGTCGGCATGGTGATCTGCCTGAACATCGAGACGATCCGGCAGTTCCTGTCGTGGCTCACCAATACCGAGTTGTTCTCGCCTGAGCTCTATTTCCTCTCCAAGCTGCCCGCCGAGGTCGATTTCGGCGAAACGCTGGCCGTGGTGATCATGGCGCTGACGCTGTCTTTCCTGGCGACGCTCTACCCGTCGTGGCGCGCCGCGCGCCTCGATCCGGTCGATGCGCTCCGGTACGAGTGAGGGCGCATATGACGGAGGGGGCGGAAGAGGTACCGGTCATCTATCTCCACGAGATCAGGCGGGAGTACAAGCAGGGCGAAGCGACGCTGACGATCCTGAACGGCGCGAAGCTCGCGCTGTGGCCGGGCCAGTCGGTGGCGCTGGTCGCGCCGTCGGGATCGGGCAAATCGACCTTGCTGCATATCGCAGGCCTGCTGGAGAGCCCTGACGACGGTGAGGTCTATGTCGCGGGCACGCCGACCTCGCAATTATCCGATGTCGACCGCACCCAGATTCGCCGCACCGACATCGGCTTCGTCTATCAGTCGCACCGGCTGCTGCCAGAGTTCTCGGCGCTTGAGAACGTCATGTTGCCGCAAATGATCCGCGGCCTCAAACGCTCCGAGACCGTGAAGCGGGCGACCGAGATCCTGGGCTATCTCGGCCTCGGCGACCGCATCACGCACCGGCCGGCTGAACTGTCCGGCGGTGAGCAGCAGCGCGTGGCGATCGCGCGCGCGGTCGCGAATGCGCCGCGAGCGCTGCTTGCAGACGAGCCGACCGGCAATCTCGATCCGAGCACCGCCGATCACGTCTTCAACGCGCTGATGCAACTCGTGAAGGCGACTCGGGTCGCGATGCTTATCGCCACCCACAACATGGATCTGGCCGCACGGATGGACCGCCGGGTGTCATTGTCGAACGGACAGGTCGTCGAGCTCGATTAGCTCTTAATAGGCCGGCCGGCGCCGTTTGGCGGGCTCTCTCGGACGATCGGCGGAAAGTCCGACATAGTAGGGGTTGTTGAAGCACATCGCTGGAAGGCCGGAGGCCGCTGCCCGGCACTGCTCCATCGATGTGTAGCCACAGTTGGTATCTTCGCCACCCCATCGGTAGTTGGTTTTGCAGACCGGCGAGGTCGAATCGTATTTTTGGGCGCTCGCGGGCGCGCCTGCGACGACGGCTGCGACGAATAGCGCCAGAGTGAGGCTGCGCATCAGAAATCTCCTGCCGATCAGGCGTCCGCCATTCTCGCTGATCAAATTCGCGCGGAAGCAGGCCTTCCGGTGCTGGCCGGCGTCAAATCACGTTCCTGCGCCGCGATTGCGGACCGGCGTCAGTGGATGAAAAGCTCGAAGAAATTGCCCTCGCGGCGTTCGCGCGGCGGGACGTGGAGATAGGAGCGGGGGTCGTTGTCGCCGGCATAGAAGGGATTGGTGACGCAGTTCTGTCCGATTCCATCCGCGGTGGCCCGGCACTGCTGATACGACTCGTAAGCGCAGTTGCTGAGGCCGGGATATCGATCGCCCTGAATGCAGAAGGGGTAGCGGACGCCGACGGCATGCGCGGGAGTTCCAGTGAAGATTGCAAGCGCGCTGACCGACGCTGCCGCAAGAATCAGTCTGCGCATGGGTATTCCCTTGGTGCGATGACGTGAAGAATTGCGATGATCCAAACCGGACAAGCGGGTTCCCGTCAACACGGTCTCACGCGCAATTGCGCACGCAGATTTAAATTGTGAAAATTGTGCGGCAATCGTGTGTCGAAATGTTCAAGAAATGCCTGTAACGCAACGTTAACTTACAATTTGAGCGAAGTCGTTTCGGCCTGCCTGTTGCAGCGAAGTTACAGCAATTCTGCACGAGGCTGGTATGAGCATGTTCTGAGGCCTTGGGGGCCAGTAGAAAAAGTTGGAACGGGAAAAATGAAAAAGGTTTTGCTTGTTACGGCCAGCCTGATCGCGCTCGGCGCGGTTGCGCCGGCCTCCGCGGCTGATCTCGCGGCTCGGCCTTACACCAAGGCGCCGCCGATGATCGCCGCCGTCTATGACTGGACCGGTTTCTACATCGGTATCAACGGCGGTTGGGGCACCAGCCATAACAGCTGGACCAACACTGCGGTTGGTGGCGTTCCCTTCGCACCGCTTAGCGAAGGCAGCCATGACGCTTCCGGCGGCACGGTCGGTGGTCAGATCGGCTACCGCTGGCAGGCTGGCGGCTGGGTGTTCGGCCTCGAAGCGCAGGGCAACTGGGCTGACTTCAGCGGCTCGAACGCCAGCGCGGCCTTCGCACTCCTGGACAACCGCACCAAGATCGACGCGTTCGGCCTGTTCACCGGTCAGATCGGCTACGCCTGGAACACCACCCTGCTCTACGTGAAGGGCGGTGCTGCGGTGACCGACAGCAAGTATGAAGGTCTGACGGCCGGTGCGCTGGTCGACAGCGCGTCCGACACCCGTTGGGGCGGCACCGTCGGTGTCGGTCTCGAATACGCCTTCGCTCCGGGCTGGTCGGCTGCTGTCGAGTACGACCACCTGTTCATGGGCAAGAACAGCTACACGCTGGTCACCCCGACCGGCATCAACAGCCGCACCGACGACATCAAGCAGGATGTCGACCTCGTCACCGTTCGCCTGAACTACAAGTTCGGCGGCCCGGTCGTCGCGCGCTACTGATCGCTCGCTTAAACTCAAGCGGTATCGAAAGCCCCGGAGCATTCTCCGGGGCTTTTTTGTGTGTGCCGAGTATGAACGACAGCTTGGAGGTGGAAGTCCTCTATCCAGCCTGATGACGGCGAAGGATTAGCGAAGCGCAAGGGCGTGACCGCGAGGAGGCGTCTGAAGAAAGCGTGGAGCAAAACCGCGGCCTGATGGACAAGAACCGGATAACGAGGCCTACCCGGCCCGGACGAGCGAGCACGTGATCGCGAAGTCCATGGTCATCAAGGGTCGGGGTGGTAAATCCGGCGGGCGTGCGGCGAAGGCGGTTGGTCTTACCTCGGGAGGTCTGCGCTGTGTCCCGGCAACGGGACTGAGGCCGTCGCAAGGTGGCCTGACCGCAGCGCAGAAGTCAGCCGAGGGCATAGTAGGCGGCAGCGCGCCGCCGAAGGCCCGAACGGTGGAAGTGGTTAGTAGAGCGGTCCATCTCGCGCGAGCCATGCGGCAGAAGAATCAGATCGAGCTGAACTCGGGCACCGGAGCGGAGGGTGAAGCCCCGAGCGCCGCCGCCCGAGAGACCGAAGCAAGCGCGACGAAGGCTAGTCTTGAACGCCCGGCGGTCGCAGGGCCGTCGATGGAAGCAGTGGTCGAGCGTGAGAATCTGAAGAAAGCGTTGGCGGTAGTCAACATCATCGCCAAACACGGCATCCACGGCCGTCAGGTACGGCCTGTGGCCGTCGCTGGTGAGCTGCACGCGATTAGTCAGCCTGCTCCGCAGATCGCTCACAAACGAAAGAGCGGCGTCCATGTCGCGTGCGCCGAGCAACCAGCTAACGATTAGCTTGGTGGTCGGCATCAATGGCGGTCCAGGTCCAGACGTCGCCAGCGTTCGCCGGGGCGGCTGTCGCCTTCTGGCCGCAGGCCGCCCGATGCCTTCGGTATCTCCACCCGCCTCACCGGCTGTGGCTTGTAGGTGCCGTCAAGCAACTGGGCGCGGATCGTGAGCCAGTGCTCCTTCAGGTGGGTCGGCAGCTCGCCGACGGTCATCCCGTCGACGCCCGCCGCCCCCTTGTTGCGCTTCACTTGCCACCGTCGAAGGTGCCGTTCCGACCCGCCGCGCAATCTCGCGGGTCGGCATCCCGGCCGACTTCAATCTGATCACATCGCGCACATGGCGCATCGCAAACCTCTCCGTCGGCATCCAGGTCCCCTTCGCAAAGCCGAAAGGCAGGACCGTAGCGGAGCCAGAAGAGGCCTCGTCACCCCGGGGCGACATCATCCCGGAATGGTGGGCGAGATCATCTCGGAATGGTGGGCGACATCAAATCGGAACGGTGGGCGAGATCATTCCGGAATCCTGGGCGACATCGAGCGGAATCAGCACCACAGGACACTGACCGAGTGGCCCTTGCCGATAGCGTACTGCCGCACGACGAACTGATACTCAGGCTTGAAGTTCGCCAGCTCCCACTGCTCCAGCATGGCAACAAGGTCTTCCATCTCCCAAAGCTTGTCGGTGACCTTGGCAGCCATTGCCGGCGTCACCTTTAGGGTCTGATGGATGCGAACGAAGTTGTAATACATCGTATGCAGCGCAATCGCTGCCGCGTGGTTCTGGACCTTCTTTGAGAAGGCATTCGTCAATCGCGTGAACCGGCGCATGTGCATACGCATGGTGAGATTGCTGCGCTCAGCATAGGACGTGCTGATGTGCTTCTGCTCGGGGTTGCCGATCTTGGGCTTCTTCTCTGCACCAATGCACTTAGCCGGGCTGTAACGGGTCTCAGCCTGCGGGTCAGCGCCGTAAATCTTGACCAACATGGCGTGCCGGACAACACCAAGGTCGCGGTGATCAAAGCCTGCCTCTACGATCCGCAGATCAACCGCAGCTACGCCGACATGGCGGCGCATTACGGCACCGCCATTCTGCCGGCCAGGCCACGGCGGCCACGCGACAAGGCGAAGGTCGAGCAGGCGGTCCTCATGGTCGAGCGCTGGCTGCTTGGACGGCTGCGCCACCGGACCTTCCACAGCCTCGCCGAGGTCAACGCGGCGATCGCCGAGTTAATGACCCGGCTCAACGAGGAGCGACCGATCCGGCGGCTCGGCGTGACCCGCCGCAAGCTATTGGAGGAGATCGACCGGCCGGCACTCAAGGCCTTGCCGGAAAGCCCTTACGTGTTTGCCGAGTGGCGGATCTGCCGGGTCAGCATCGACTATCACGTCGAGGTCGAGGCGCATTACTACAGCGTCCCGCATCGCTTCGTCCGCGCCGAAGTTGAGGTACGCGTCACCGCCCGCACCGTCGAGATTTTCCACAAGGGTGAGCGGATCGCCGCGCATCAGCGCATGAGCGGCAACCACAAGCACACGACCGTGCCGGAGCACATGGCCTCCAGTCATCGGCGCTACGCCGGCTGGACCATCGAGCGCATCCGCAAGGAGGCCGCCATCATCGGACCGGCCACCGCGGCGCTGTGCGATCTGATCCTCGATGAGCGTTCGCATCCGGAACAGGGCTTCCGCGCTTGCCTCGGCATCATCCGGCTCGCCCGATCCTACGGGCAACAGCGGCTCGATGCCGCCGCCATGCGGGCGATCGATATCGGCGCGCGCACTTACGGTTCGGTCAAATCGATCCTCGCCAACAACCTTGATCGGCGTCCTTCACCCAAGCGCTCCGCGGACGACGCGCCGATCCTTCATCCCAACATCCGCGGGCCGCGCTACTACAACTAGGGAGATCACGCCTTGCTCACCCATCCGACCCTCGATCAGCTTCACGCGCTCGGCCTTCATGGCATGGCCAAGGCTTTCGCCGACATCGAAGCCGGCGGCGAGGCCGCCAGCCTCGGCCACGCCGAATGGCTTGCGCTGCTGCTCGAACGTGAAGCGTCGCTGCGGCGCGACAAGCGACTGTCGAAGCGGCTGCAATACGCCAAGCTGCGCCAGCAGGCCTGCGTCGAGGACATCGACTATCGCACCCCGCGCGGCCTCGACCGCAGCCTCTTGACGATGCTGGTCGAAGGCCAATGGATCGACGACCACACCAATCTTTTGATCTGTGGCCCGTCCGGCGTCGGCAAGAGCTGGCTCGCTTCGGCGCTCGGCAACAAAGCCTGCCGCGACAATCGCTCCGTGCTCTATCAGCGCGTCCCGCGACTGTTCAGTGATCTCGCCTTGGCGCGCGGCGACGGCCGCCACCCGCGTCTGCTGCGCGCACTGGGCCGTGTCGATCTGCTCATCCTCGACGACTGGGGCCTCGAGCCGCTCGACGCCGCGGCCCGGCACGACCTCCTGGAGATCCTCGAGGACCGCTACGGCCACCGCTCCACCATCGTCACCAGCCAGCTCCCCGTCGATCAATGGCACGCGCTGATCGGCGACCCCACCTACGCCGATGCCGTCCTCGACCGCCTGGTCCACAATGCTCACCGGATCGATCTCAACGGCGAGAGCCTGCGGCGAACCCGCAAGCCCGGCCGAACGGCCTGAGCCAGTGGCGCTGTGGACATGCCGCTGCGCGTGGACAACGCGAAGGGCGTTGCCCACATGCCCACAGCAGGAGCAGCAAAAAAACAAGTCCTTCGAGCCGCGATTCAAGATTGACCACGCGGCTTCGCCGATGCCAGAAACCAAACAGCCAGAACGCCTCGCGCCCGGGCGATATCAAATCGGAATGGTGGGCGAGATCATCTCGGAATCCTGGGCGAGATCAAATCGGTACACCCGGGCGAGATCATCGGAATCCGCACCCTGTGGCGAGGCGGCGAAGTAGATAGTATCTTTGGTTTCCAGAGCGAGCATGAAGCTCTGGAGTGGGTGCGGGAGAAGTCGCAGGAATGGTTGCTGGAGCATAAAACCAAGAAGGGCGCCACCTGAGGCGCCCTGAGGGGGCGAAATGAATAGATCAATTTGGGGCCGTTTGATCGCCGTGGCCGTGGTTGAGTTGGTAATAGGCGGTATGTGGCTGTTCGGTACTGTCAACCCGGCGATTTTCGCTGTGCTGATGCTTGGTGTGCCCGCACTGGCTCTGACGGTTGCTCTGCCAATAGTGTATTTGATCAGGTCCAATCGTTCTTCAATACAAGACGGCCCACCTTCAAATCCCAACTAGGCCCGCCACCTCCCGCCACGATTAACCAAGGGAATTCTTTCGGGGTCAGTTTTCAAACTGACCCACTACCCCGGCTTGACTCTGAGAACAAAAAAAGAACAATGTTCTGCATACGTTCCAGTTCACGGGAGGCGGCCATGTTGAAGATTTTCGTGGAAGAGGCGGCGGCACTGGCATCGATCACGCTGTTCGTCGGAATGATCGCGGTCTGGGCCCAGCTCTTCACCCAGTTCTGAAAATGGGCGAGCGGGACCAGCGGCATAAGCACCCCCTGGGGAAAAGCGGGAGGATGGGCCGCCATGCGGCGTTCCGCGTGGACTCGGCGGAACGCAGGCGTCACGATGGCGCGGCGAGTCGGGCCTAAAGCATAACCAAGCGCTGGGGCCGTTGGCTCGCGTCATCCCCAGCGCAGTGATCCCTGAGCAGCCATGTCGAATGCCGGATTCGTTCATCTTCACGTCCATTCGGCCTATTCGCTGCTGAAGGGCGCGATCAAGATCGCCAAGCTCGGCGAGCTTGCGAAGGCTGATCGCCAGCCGGCGCTGGCGCTCACCGACACCGACAACATGTTCGGGGCGCTGGAATTCTCCGACAAGATGGCGGGCTACGGCATCCAGCCGATCGTGGGCTGCGAGCTCGCGGTGGATTTCGGCGACGTCGATCCCACTGCACGCAGCGTGCTGGCGGCGGGGCCCGCGCGAATCGTCCTGCTCGCGGCGCGTGAGCGCAGCTATCGCAGCCTGATGCGGCTGAACTCGCGGGCGTTTCTGGAGACGCCCGTCAACCAGACCCCGCACATCAAGTTCGACTGGCTCGCGGACGATGCCGAAGACCTGATTGCGCTGACCGGCGGCCCTGACGGGCCGATTGCGCTCGCGCTCGGCGCCGACCAGGCGGCGTTGGCGGCCACCCGCTGCGACCGTTTGGCCGGCCTGTTTGGCGACCGGCTCTATGTCGAGTTGCAGCGCCACGGCGTGGACAGGGAGCGCCGGACGGAGGGCGGCCTGATCGATCTCGCTTATGCCAAGGGCCTGCCGCTGGTCGCGACCAACGAGCCGTATTTCGCCACCACCGACGACTACGAATCGCATGATGCGCTGCTGTGCATCGCCGGCGGTCATCTGATCGCCGAGACCGATCGCGTGCAGCTCACCCCCGATCACCGCTTCAAGACCCGTGCGGAGATGGCGGTGCTGTTCGCCGACATTCCGGAAGCGCTGGCGTCGACAATGGAGATCGCCGAGCGCTGCTCGTTCCGGCCGAAGACGCGCAAGCCGATTCTGCCGTTCTTCACCGTCGGTGCCGCGCAGAGTTCCGATGCCGCCGCCGACGAGGCGGCCGAGCTGAAGCGGCAGGCGGAGGAGGGGCTTGTAAAGCGCCTGAAGGTGCACGGTCTGTCGCCGGGGATGACGGAGGAGGACTACAACAAGCGGCTCGCTTTCGAGCTCGACGTCATCACCCGCATGAAATACGCGGGCTACTTCCTGATCGTGTCCGACTTCATCAAATGGGCCAAGGCTCAGGGCATCCCGGTCGGACCCGGCCGCGGCTCCGGTGCAGGCTCGCTGGTTGCGTGGGTGCTCACCATCACCGACCTCGATCCGATGCGCTTCGCGCTTCTGTTCGAGCGCTTCCTCAATCCCGAGCGCGTCTCGATGCCGGACTTCGACATCGACTTCTGCCAGGACCGCCGCGGTGAGGTGATTCAGTATGTGCAGGAGCGCTACGGCCGCGATCAGGTGGCGCAGATCATCACCTTCGGTACGCTGCAGGCGCGCGGCGTCCTGCGCGACGTCGGGCGCGTGCTGCAGATGCCCTACGGTCAGGTCGACAAGCTGACCAAGCTGGTGCCGCAGAATCCCGCAGCTCCAGTCACGCTGGCGCAGGCGATCGAAGGCGAGCCCAAGCTGCAGGCGTTCCGCGACGAGGATCCGGTCGTGGCGCGCGCCTTCGACATCGCGCAGCGTCTCGAGGGCCTGACCCGCCACGCCTCGACTCACGCGGCCGGTATCGTGATCGGCGATCGGCCGCTCAGCGAGCTGGTGCCGCTCTACCGCGATCCGAAATCCGACATGCCGGTCACCCAGTTCAACATGAAATGGGTCGAACCGGCGGGGCTGGTGAAATTCGACTTCCTCGGGCTGAAGACGCTGACCGTGCTCGATGTCGCGGTGAAGCTGCTCAAGCAACGCGACATCCATGTCGATCTTGCGACCCTGCCGATCGACGACGCGGCAAGCTACCAGATGCTGGCGCGGGGCGACGTGGTCGGCGTGTTCCAGGTGGAAAGCCAGGGCATGCGGCGCGCGCTGATCGACATGCGGCCGGACCGCTTCGAGGACATTATCGCGCTGGTGGCGCTGTACCGTCCGGGTCCGATGGCGAACATCCCGACCTATTGCGCGCGCAAGCATGGCGACGAGGAGCCGGAATACCTGCATCCGATCCTGGAGCCGATCCTGAAGGAGACGTTCGGCGTCATCATCTATCAGGAGCAGGTGATGCAGATCGCGCAGCAGATGGCGGGCTACTCGCTCGGCCAGGCCGACCTGCTGCGCCGCGCGATGGGCAAGAAAATCCGCGCCGAAATGGACAAGCAGCGCGACGTCTTCGTCGCCGGCGCGACCAAGAACAACGTGCCGAAGGCGCAGGCGGAGACGATCTTCGAGCTGCTCGCCAAGTTCGCCGACTACGGCTTCAACAAGAGCCACGCGGCGGCCTATGCGCTGGTGTCGTACCACACCGCCTACATGAAGGCGCATTACCCGGTCGAGTTCCTCGCCGCGTCGATGACGCTCGAACTCAATAACACGGACAAGCTCTCCGAATTTCGTTCCGAGGCGCAGCGCCTCGGCATCAAGGTCGAGGCGCCCAACATCAATCGCTCCGGTGCGACCTTCGAGGTCGGCGGCAACACGATCTACTACGCGCTCGCCGCGCTGAAGGGCGTCGGCCTGCAGGCGGTCGAGCAGATCGTGGAGGAGCGCAAGAAGGGCGCGTTCACCTCGCTCGCCGATTTCGCCGCGCGCGTGAGCCCGCGCGCGGTCAACAAGCGCATCATCGAGAGCCTCGCGGCCGCGGGCGCCTTCGACACGCTCGAACCCAACCGCGCCAGGGTGTTCGCCGGCGCGGACGCGATTCTCGCCGCCTGCCAGCGCGCCCATGAAGCCGCGACGTCGGGACAGAACGACATGTTCGGCGGCGCGGCGGATGCGCCGAGCATCATTCTGCCGCAGGTCGAGCCGTGGCTGCCGGCGGACCGGCTGCGCCGCGAATATGATGCGATCGGATTCTTCCTCTCGGGCCATCCGCTGGACGATTACGCCACCGCCCTGAAGCGGCTTCGCGTGCAGTCCTGGGCGGAGTTCTCGCGCGCGGTCAAAACCGGCGCGACCGCGGGGAAGGTGGCGGCGACGGTGGTGTCGCGCATGGAGCGCCGCACCAAGACCGGCAACAAGATGGGAATCATGGGCCTGTCGGACCCAACCGGCCATTTCGAGGCGGTGCTGTTCTCCGAGGGGCTCGCGCAATATCGTGACGTGCTCGAGCCGGGCGCGGCGGTGCTGCTGCAGCTTGGCGCCGAACTGCAGGGCGAAGATGTGCGGGCCAGGGTGCTGCACGCCGAACCGCTGGATCACGCGGCGGCCAAGACGCAAAAGGGCTTGCGCATCTTCGTCCGCGACACCAAGCCGCTCGACTCGATCGCCCGCCGGCTCAACATGCCGGAAGCCGCTCCGCCCGCCGGCGGCGCCGGAAAGGTGACGGCGGCAAAGCCGGAGCCGGCACCGCCGCCTGCGGCTGGTGCCGATGGCGACGTCTCGCTGGTGATGATGCTCGACCTCGAAACCGAGGTGGAGATGAAGCTGCCCGGCCGCTACAAGGTCTCGCCGCAGATCGCCGGAGCGATCAAGGCCGTCGCCGGCGTCGTCGACGTGCAAACGCTGTAAAAAGGATCCCGGACCGGTCGAATAGGGGCCTTTTTGGCCGAATCCGGTCCTTCGGGGCGGCTTGGCCGGGCATATTTCCTTGCTTCTGGCGCAAATCGCGCTATATAGCGCGCCATCTCACACGGAAACATGGCTCTCAAGGCCGTCCGGTGGCAACCGGGCCAATCAGGCGCGTTTGCTCACACGTTTCCGGAGGAACCAACCGGAGAATTAGACCTATGGCGCTGCCCGAATTCAATATGCGTCAGCTCTTGGAAGCTGGCGTTCACTTTGGCCACCAGTCTCACCGCTGGAACCCGAAGATGGCCGACTACATCTTCGGCGCCCGCAACAACATCCACATCATCGATCTCGCGCAGACCGTGCCGATGCTGCATCGCGCGCTTCAGGCGGTGAGCGACACGGTCGCCAAGGGCGGCCGCATCCTGTTCGTCGGCACCAAGCGCCAGGCTCAGGACGGCGTCGCCGATGCGGCGAAGCGTTCGGCGCAGTACTTCGTCAATTCGCGCTGGCTCGGTGGCACGCTCACCAACTGGAAGACGATCTCCGCCTCGATCAAGCGGCTGCGTCACCTCGATGAGGTGCTGTCGTCAGGCGAAGCCAACTCCTACACCAAGAAGGAGCGGCTGACGCTGCAGCGCGAGCGCGACAAGCTCGACCGTTCGCTCGGCGGCATCAAGGACATGGGCGGTCTGCCCGACATGATCTTTGTGATCGACACCAACAAGGAAGACATCGCGATCCAGGAGGCGCAGCGGCTCAACATCCCGGTCGCCGCGATCGTCGACACCAATTCCGACCCAAAGGGCATCACCTATGTGGTGCCGGGCAATGATGACGCGGGTCGCGCCATCTCGCTGTACTGCGACCTCGTCGCGCGTGCTGCCATCGACGGCATCTCGCGTGCGCAGGGCGATTCCGGGATCGATATCGGAGCGTCGGCCGAGCCGGTGCGGGAAGAGCTGCCGTCGGCAGCGGCCCCCGCAGGCTTCCAGGGCCTTGCTGGTCCGCGTGGCACCGCCGACAATCTCAAGAAGCTCACCGGCGTGTCCGGTGCGATCGAGAAGAAGCTCAACGACCTCGGCATCTTCCATTACTGGCAGCTTGCCGAGCTCGATCCCGGCACCGCACACAAGATCGGCGAAGAGGTCGGTCTTCCGAGCCGTGCCGACGCCTGGGTTGCCCAGGCCAAGGCGCTCGCCGAAGCGGAATAACGGTTACGCGGCGCGGCCGGGCTGGTCCCGGCCGCAGCCTGTACTCCACGAACAACGATTTTCCTGTCGCTGACGGCGGCGCCACCGGGCGCCGCGGTTTCTCTACAGGCAAGAAGGACATTGAACATGGCAACGATCACAGCAGCGATGGTCAAGGATCTCCGCGAATCGACCGGCGCGGGCATGATGGATTGCAAGGCGGCGCTGACCGAGACCGGCGGCGACATGCAGGCTGCGCAGGATTGGCTGCGCAAGAAGGGTCTGTCCAAGGCCGCCAAGAAGGCCGGTCGCGTCGCGGCAGAAGGTCTGATCGGTGCGCTGACGTCGGGCACCAAGGGCGTGCTGGTCGAGGTCAATTCGGAGACCGACTTCGTTGCGCGCAACGAGCAGTTCCAGGGCCTCGTGAAGATGATCGCGCAGGTCGCGCTCCACAACGGCGCCGAGGTCGATACGATCAAGGCCGCCAAGGTTGGCGATGTCACCGTCGAGACCGCGATCTCGGACGCGATCGCGACCATCGGCGAGAACATGACGCTGCGTCGCGCCGCTTCGCTCGAGGTGAGCAAGGGCGTGGTGTCGAGCTACGTCCACAACGCCGTCGTCGATGGCGCCGGCAAGATCGGCGTGATCGTGGCGCTCGAGTCTGCCGGCAAGGCCGACGAGCTCGCGGTGCTCGGCCGCCAGCTCGCCATGCATGTGGCGGCGGCCAAGCCGCTGGCGCTGGATGCGGCCGGGCTCGATCCGGAGACCGTCAAGCGCGAGAAGGACGTGCTGGCCGACAAGTACCGCCAGCAGGGCAAGCCAGAGAACGTCATCGAGAAGATCGTCGATTCCGGCCTGAAGACCTACTACAAGGAAGTCTGCCTGTTGGATCAGGCCTTTATCCACGACAGCGGCAAGTCCGTTGCCCAGGCGGTCAAGGAAGCTGAGGGTAAGGTTGGCGCGCCGGTCAAAATCACCGGCTTTGTGAACTATGCTCTCGGCGAGGGAATCGAGAAGCAGGAAAGCGATTTCGCTGCCGAAGTCGCGGCCGCCAGCGGCAAGAAGTAACCGCTGACATCAGGCTTCCGGTGTGTGCCGGAAGCCCACCTGCGCGGGACAAGGAAGCGATCGCATCATGGCTGAGCCGGTCTATCGTCGCGTGGTGGTCAAGCTGTCCGGCGAATACCTGGCCGGTTCTCACGCCTTCGGTATCGATCAGCCGACCGTCGATCGTGTCGCCGACGACCTGATCGCGGCGCGCCAGCTCGGGGTCGAGGTCGCGGTGGTAATCGGCGGCGGCAACATCGTCCGCGGCGTGGAGGTCTCCTCACGCGGCGTGTCCCGGCCGACGGGCGATACCATGGGCATGCTCGCCACGATGATGAACTGCCTCGCGCTGGAGGCTGCCATCGAGCGCAAGGGTACCCCGGCGCGGACGCTGTCGGCGTTCGTGATGCCGGAGATTTCAGAGCTGTTCACCCGCAGTGCAGCGCACAAATACCTCTCCGAGGGACGGATCGTCCTGCTCGGTGGTGGAACCGGCAATCCGTTCTTCACAACCGATACAACCGCCGTGCTGAGGGCGGCCGAGATCGGCGCGCAGGCGGTGCTCAAGGCCACCAATGTCGACGGCGTCTACAGCGCCGATCCGAAGAAGGATCCCAAAGCCAAGCGCTTCGACCGCCTGACCCATTCGCAGGCGATCGAGGGCGGTTACAAGGTCATGGACGCGACCGCTTTCGCGCTTGCCCGCGAGACGTCGCTGCCTATCATCGTGTTCTCGATTGCAGAGCCCGGTTCGATCGGTGCGATTCTGCGCGGTACCGGACACGGCACGGTCGTCGCCGGCTGATTGCAGCGCCTCTTGGCGTCGACAACGGGTTTCTTGAGAAGGGAGAACGTCATGGCCGCACCAGGTTTTGACATCAACGAAGTGAAGCGCCGTATGCAGGGCGCCACGCAGTCGCTCAAGCACGAGCTCGGCGGTCTGCGCACCGGTCGGGCCGCGGCCTCCATGCTGGAGCCGGTCCAGGTCGAGGCGTATGGCTCGCATATGCCGCTAAACCAGGTTGCGACCATCAGCGTGCCCGAGCCGCGTCTGCTCTCGGTGCAGGTCTGGGACAAGTCGATGGTGAAGGCGGTGGAGAAGGCGATCGTCGATTCCAACCTCGGCCTGTCGCCGGCGACCGAAGGGCAGGTGCTGCGGCTGCGGATTCCCGAACTCAACGCGGAGCGCCGCAAGGAGCTCGTCAAGGTCGCGCACAAATACGCTGAGCAGGCGAAGGTTGCCGTGCGCCACGTGCGCCGCGACGGTCTCGATATCATCAAGAAGCTCGAGAAGAATCACGAGATCTCCGAGGACGATCAGGAGCGTCTGTCGAACGAAGTGCAGAAGGCGACCGACGGCGTGATCGCCGAGATCGATCAGCTGCTTGCCGCCAAGGAGAAGGAAATCCTGACGGTCTGACGCGATCCTTGATTTGACGCGTTGGCTTCATGCGAGCTGGCATCCATTTCGCCTGAAGACGCTACGGAAAACAGCCGATGTCCAAAGCCGCCGCCCCAGCAACTGAGATACCGGATCGCGCCGGCGGTCCGTTGCATGTGGCTGTTATCATGGATGGCAACGGGCGCTGGGCCGCCGCGCGCGGCCTGCCGCGGGCCGAGGGCCATCGTCGCGGCGTCGAGGCGCTCCGCCGCGTCGTCCGTGCGGCGCATGAACTCGGCATCCTCTATTTGACGATCTTCTCGTTCAGCTCGGAGAACTGGTCGCGGCCCGCGACCGAGATCGGGGATTTGTTTGGCCTGTTGCGCCGTTTCATTCGCAACGATCTGGCGACGCTGCATCGCGACGGGGTGAGGGTGCGCGTGATCGGCGAGCGTGACGGGCTCGAACCCGACATCTGCGCACTGCTCAACGAGGCCGAGGATCTGACCAGGGCCAACACCAAGCTCAACCTCGTCGTCGCCTTCAACTACGGCTCGCGCGCGGAGATCGCATCGGCCGCGCGGCGCCTGGCGCGCGAGGTCGCCGAGGGCAGGCGCGACGCCGACTCGATCGATGCCGACACGCTCGGCAAATATCTCGATGCACCTGATATTCCCGATCCCGATCTGATCATCCGCACCAGCGGCGAGCAACGCCTGTCGAATTTCCTGATGTGGCAGGCCGCCTACAGCGAACTCGTGTTCGTGCCGATTCACTGGCCGGATTTCGACAAGGCGGCGCTCGAGAGCGCGATCGCGGAGTATGGCAGACGCGAGCGCCGGTTCGGCGGCCTCGCTGCGAAAACCGGCTCGTGACTGAGGACGAAGCCGTGCCGGCGGCGCCAAGCGAGCAGGGGTCGCGCAATCTGGTGATGCGCGTGGTTGCGGCTTTGGTGCTGGCGCCGGTCGCAATCGCATTAGCCTATGCCGGCGGCATCGCGTGGTCCCTGCTGGTGACGGTGGCGGCGATCGGGCTGTTCGTGGAATGGCTGATGGTCACGGGCCTTGCGCGCAAGTTTCGTGTCGTGGCGCCGGGCGTCGTCGTTCTCCTCCTCGTCGGTCTTTGTCTGATGGTGGGCCGGAGCGAGGCGGCGTTGGTCGTTCTCGTCGTCGGCGCCGTCGCGCTCGCGCTGATACCAGGCGTGCGACGCCACTGGGCGACCGCAGGCCTTATCTATGCGGGGGCCGCCGAGATCGCAGCGATCCTGGTGCGCCTCGATCCGGCCAAGGGCTTTGCCGCGCTGATGTTCGTGCTGCTGGTGGTCTGGGTCACCGACATCGGGGGTTATTTTGCCGGCCGCAGCATCGGAGGGCCAAAGCTCTGGGTGCGGGTCAGCCCGAAGAAGACTTGGGCCGGTGCGATCGGCGGCTTTGTGGCAAGCCTGCTTGTCGCTGCCGGTTTCGCCGCCTTCGAGATCGGCACCACCGGGCCGCTGCTGGTGCTCGGCGCCGCGCTGTCGGTGGTTTCACAACTCGGTGATCTCTTTGAATCGGCGGTGAAACGGCGGTTCGGAGTGAAGGATTCGAGCCACATTATTCCCGGCCATGGCGGCCTTCTGGACCGCCTGGACGGATTTGTCGCAGCCGTCATTGTGGCGGCAATTTTCGGCTTTCTTCGCGGCGGTGCAGATGGCGTCGGACGCGGTCTTATGGTTTGGTGATGAGATGAGCGCAGTTCCGTTGCGTAACAACAAGGCCGCGGTATCAGCCGTGCGGACCGTGAGCGTTCTGGGTGCCACCGGCTCAATCGGCGACAGCACCATGGATCTCCTGCGCGGCGCACGGGACCGTTACCAAGTCGAGGCGCTGACCGCGAACAGCAATGTCCAGGCGCTCGCTAAGCTGGCGAAGGAATTCGGCGCGCGCTTTGCCGCGATTGCCGACCCGGCCCGCTTGTCCGAGCTGAAGGGTGCGCTGGCCGGCACACGGATCGAATGCGGGGCCGGGGAGAGCGCGATCATAGAAGCGGCGGCGCGGCCGGCGGATTGGGTGATGGCGGCGGTCAGCGGCGCAGCCGGGCTGAAGCCCGCGCTCGCGGCGGTCGATCGCGGCGCGACCGTTGCGCTTGCCAACAAGGAGTGCCTCGTCTGCGCCGGCGATTTCTTCATGGAACGCGCGGCCAGGGCGGGCGCCCGCATCCTACCGGCGGACTCCGAGCATAATGCGCTGTTCCAGGCGCTCAGCTCCGGCAATCGCGAAGAGCTGGTGCGGGTGATCATCACCGCGTCCGGTGGGCCGTTCCGCACCTGGGCTCCTGCCGATATCGAGCAGGCGACGCTGGAGCAGGCGCTGAAGCACCCCAATTGGAGCATGGGCCAGAAGATCACCATCGATTCCGCGTCGATGATGAACAAGGGCCTCGAGGTCATTGAAGCGTCCTATCTGTTCGGACTGACGCCCGACGAGATCGACGTGCTGGTGCATCCGCAATCGATCGTCCACGGCATGGTTGAATTCTCGGACCGCTCCGTGGTGGCGCAACTCGGCACGCCCGACATGCGTATCCCGATCGCGCATTGCCTGGGTTGGCCCGACCGTATCGTCGGCCCGTCGGCGAAGCTCGATCTCGCCAGGATCGGACAGTTGACCTTCGAGACACCGGATTTCGAGCGCTTCCCCGGGCTGCGGCTGGCCTACGAGGCGCTGCGGACCGGACGGGGCGCGACGACCGTCTTCAACGCTGCCAATGAAGTCGCGGTGGCCGCCTTCATCGCGGGCAAGATCAAGTTCGGCGCGATCGCGCGCCTGGTTGAGGCGACCATCAATGATTGGATGCGGTCAGGGAATCGGGCACCGCTGGCATCGGCGGATGAGACGATTTCCGTTGACCATACTGCGCGAAATAGAGCTGCCGCCCTATTGCCTCAAATTGCCCTAAAGGCAACCTAGAGGGTTGGGGACGGAGCCTTTGGCTCTTGTCGAGAGGAAACGAATGCCCGAGTTTTTTCTGCATAGTTTCAATACGTTGAGCCATGGGCTCGTGGGTTATATCGTTCCCTTCCTGTTCGTCCTGACGATTGTCGTCTTCTTTCACGAGCTGGGCCATTTCCTCGTTGCGCGCTGGGCGGGCGTGAAGGTGTTGACCTTCTCGCTCGGGTTCGGGCCGGAGCTCGTGGGCTTCAACGACCGGCATGGCACGCGCTGGAAGATTTCCGCGGTTCCGCTCGGCGGCTACGTGAAATTCTTCGGCGACGACACCGAGGCGTCCACGCCTGCTGCGGCGACGCTTGCCGCGATGACCGCGGAGGAGCGGCAGGGCAGCTTCCATCACAAGAGTGTCGGACGGCGCGCCGCGATCGTCGCGGCCGGTCCGTTTGCCAATTTCATCCTGGCCATTGCGATCTTCACCTGCCTGTTCACCTTTTTCGGCAAGCCGAGCACGTCGGCACGGGTCGACAAGGTGGAAGCCAACAGCGCCGCCGCTGCCGCCGGGTTCCAGATCGGTGACATCGTCACCGCAATCGACGGCACGAAGATCGACAGCTTCTCGGACATGCAGCGCATCGTCAGCATCAATGCCGGCGACGCGCTGACCTTCACGGTCAAGCGGGGCAATTCAACCGTGCAGCTTCGCGGAACCCCCGAACTGCGCGAGGTGAAGGACCCCTTCGGCAACACCCACCGGATGGGTGTGATGGGCATCACACGGGCGACCGCACCTGGCGATGCCGTGACCGAGAAGGTCGATCCCGTGACCGCGCTTGGGCTGGGCATCAAGGAAACCTGGTTCGTGATTGACAGGACCCTGGCCTATATCGGCGGTATCTTCACCGGGCGGGAGGCGGCTGATCAGGTCGGCGGGCCGCTCCGAATCGCCCAGATCTCGGGGCAGGTTGCCACCATCGGCGTGGCCGCCCTGATCCACCTGGCAGCCGTCCTTTCGATCTCCATCGGCCTTCTGAACCTGTTCCCGGTTCCGCTCCTCGATGGCGGGCACCTCTTGTTTTACTCCGTCGAGGCCGTCCGCGGCCGCCCGCTGTCGGAGCGGGCTCAAGAAATGGGGTTCCGAATCGGGCTGGGTTTGGTGTTGATGCTGATGGTCTTTGCTACCTACAACGACATCCTGCATCTGGCCGCGTCCTGAAGTAGGCTTTTTTGAGGCGTTGCTATTGGGCAACGTCTTGGAACGAAAATGGAAATGCACTGCGGTAGTAAGTTTGCCCCCATGGCAAAGTTGGCTACAAGCTGGGCGGAAGGTTGGGAATCTGTCGGGGCGTTGGGGAACGACCCGGCATCGGAAGGATAAGGGCGCGTCGCGCATGATGTTTGGAATGCGAGTGAGGGGGGGCTTGTTCGCTGCCCTGGTCATGTTCGCCGTGCCGGTGGCTGCCACCTTGGCGGCCGTTGCTGTGTCTGCGCCTGCAGCCGCTCAGAATGTCAACTCGATCACGGTGGAGGGGAACCGGCGCGTCGAAGTTGAGACCATCCGCTCCTATTTCCACGCCGGCCCGGGCGGCCGGCTGAGCCAGGCCGATATCGACGACGGCCTGAAAGCCCTGATCGAGACCGGTCTGTTCCAGGACGTCCATATCGACCAGCGCGGTGGGCATCTGGTCGTGGTCGTGGTCGAAAACCCGGTGATCGGCCGCGTTGCCTTCGAGGGCAACAAGAAGATCAAGGACGAGCAGCTGGCCGCCGAAGTCCAGTCCAAGCCGCGCGGCACGTTCTCGCGTCCGATGGTTCAGTCGGATGCGTTGCGAATCGCTGAAATCTACCGCCGTTCGGGCCGCTACGACGTGCGGGTGAATCCGGAGATCATCGAGCAGCCGAACAACCGCGTCGACTTGGTCTTCGAGATCAATGAAGGCGTCAAGACGGGCGTCCGGTCGATCGAGTTCATCGGCAATAACGCGTACTCGGCGTCGCGCCTGCGCGACGTCATCAAGACGCGTGAATCGAACATCCTTAGCTTCCTGGGCGGCAACGACGTCTACGACCCTGACCGTGTCGAGGCGGACCGTGACCTGCTGCGCCGGTTCTATCTCAAGAATGGCTATGCCGACGTCCAGGTGGTGGCGGCGTTGACCGAGTACGACCCCGAGAAGAAAGGGTTCCTGGTTACCTTCAAGATCGAGGAGGGCCAGCAGTATCGCGTCGCATCCGTGAACTACACGTCGTCGATCGCAACCCTCAATCCGAATTCGCTGAGCTCGTTCTCGCGCGTCAGCGTCGGCTCGCTCTACAACGCGGAGGCGTTGGAGAAGTCGGTCGAGGAGATGCAGATCGAGGCGTCGCGCCGCGGCTACGCCTTTGCGATCGTCCGGCCGCGCGGTGACCGCAATTTCGAGAATCACACGGTCTCGATCACCTTCGCGGTCGACGAAGGGCCGCGCACCTATATCGAGCGCATCAATATCCGCGGCAACACCCGCACGCGCGACTACGTGATCCGCCGCGAGTTCGACATTTCCGAGGGCGACGCCTACAACCGCGCGCTGGTTGACCGCGCCGAGCGCCGGCTGAAGAACCTCGACTTCTTCAAGACCGTGAAGATCACCACGGAACCTGGATCCTCGAGCGACCGCGTCATCCTGGTCGTCGATCTCGAGGAAAAATCGACCGGCGACTTCTCGGTCTCGGGCGGCTACTCGACCACCGACGGTGCGCTGGCCGAAGTCAGCGTCTCCGAGCGCAACCTGCTCGGGCGAGGCCTGTTCGCGAAAGCGTCGGTGACCTACGGCCAGTACGCGCGCGGCTATTCGCTGTCCTTCGTCGAGCCCTATCTGCTCGACTACCGCGTCGCGCTCGGCCTCGACCTGTATCAGCGCCAGCAGCTATCCAACAGGTACATCGCGTACGGCACCAAGACGCTGGGCTTCAGCCCGCGGCTCGGCTTCAGCCTCCGCGAAGATCTGTCGCTGCAGCTTCGCTACTCGATCTATCAGCAGGAAATCACGCTGCCCTCGACGCTCGACAACTGTAACAACCAGCAATTCTTGCCGGATGGAACGCCCAATCCCGCGTTCAATCCAAGCCCTGCGTTCGCAGCGCTTAACGGCATCAGCTTGGTATCGACGAACGGCCTGGGCTGCTTTAGCGACGGTGAAGCTTCGCTGCCGGTCCGCAAGGAACTGGCGGGTGGCAGGGCGCTGACCTCGGCGCTCGGCTACACGCTGAACCACAACACCCTCGACAACAACAAGAACCCAACCGACGGCCTGCTGATCGACTTCAAGCAGGACTTCGCGGGTGTCGGCGGCGACGTCAGCTACATCAAGACGGCGATCGATGCGAAGTACTACACGCCGCTGGTTGCAGACATCGTCGGCGTGATCCACGCCCAAGGCGGCATCCTGAACAAGATGGGCAGCCAGGATCTGCGCATGCTCGATCACTTCCAGATGGGCCCGAACCTGGTCCGCGGCTTTGCGCCGAACGGCATCGGTCCGCGTGACATCAATCCCTTCGGCACCCAGGATGCCATCGGCGGCACCAAGTACTGGGGCGTGTCGGCGGAACTGCAGATGCCGTTCTGGTTCCTGCCGAAGGAAGTTGGCCTCAAGGGCGCGGTCTATGCCGATGCTGGCGGCCTGTACGACTACCAGGGACCAACTTCGTGGGCGGCAACTGGCGAAGTCAACACGCCCGGCTGTATCAAGCCGACGCAGAACCCGCCGTCTCCGGGAACCTGCCTTGGCCTGCAGTTTGACGACAGCAAGGTGGTCCGTACCTCGGTCGGTGTCGGCTTGATCTGGCAATCGCCGTTCGGTCCGCTGCGCTTCGACTACGCCGTCCCGCTCACCAAAGGTCAGTTTGACCGCGTGCAAGAATTCCGGTTTGGTGGCGGTACAACGTTCTAAGATCGTTTGCCGGCCGGACTGCGACGGATGGAATGGCGCAGCCGATCTTCTTCAAGACTCCCCCTTCGTCAACGCTGGCTGAGATAGCCGCGCTGACGAAGGCGCATTTGGTCGACCCCGCGAGGGGCGCGCAGCAGATCAAGGGGCTGGCTTCGCTCGACGAGGCCGGTCCGATGCATCTCGCCTTCTTCGACAACCTGAAGTACGTCGATCAGCTCGCCGCGACCAAGGCCGGTGCGTGCCTGGTGAGCCAGCGCTTCGAGGCGCAGGTGCCCAAGGGGGTCGCCGTGCTGCGTGCGGCCAAGCCGTTCCATGCCTTCGTCCAGATCGCGCGCGAATGGCATTCCGACGCGCTGCGGCCGCAATCCTGGTTCGGCACCGACGGTATCGCGCCATCGGCCATCATCGATCCCACCGCGCAGCTCGAAGACGGTGTCGTCGTCGATCCGCTGGTCGTGATCGGCCCCCGGGTCGAGATCGGCTCGGGCACCGTGATCGGAGCCGGCGCGGTGATCGGAGCCGACGTCAAGATCGGTCGGGACTGCAATGTGGGCGCCAAGACCACCATCCAGTTCGCGCTGATCGGCAACAATGTCCTGATCCACCCCGGCTGCAATATCGGCCAGGACGGCTACGGGTTCATATTCTTCGGGCCGGCGGGCCATGTGAAGGTGCCGCAGACCGGCCGCGTGCTGATCCAGAACAATGTCGAGGTCGGCGCCGGTTCGACCATCGATCGCGGTTCCCTGCGCGACACCGTGATCGGCGAGGGCACCAAAATCGACAACCAGGTCCAGATCGGCCACAATGTGACAATCGGCCGTGATTGCCTGCTGGCGGCCCAGATCGGGCTCGCAGGCAGTCTGACGATCGGCGACAATGTCGCGCTCGGCGCCAAGGTGGGCATCAACAACCATCTCAAGATCGGCGACGGCGCCCAGGTTACGGCGATGAGCGCGGTGAAGGACGACATCCCGGCCAACGGCCGCTGGGGCGGGCATTTTGCCAAGCCGACCAAGCAATGGTTCAGGGAAATCATCGCGGTTGAACGCCTGGTGCGCGACAGCGAAACGAAGGGTGAGGGGAAGGAGTGATGGAGGAGGCACCGGTCAGGTTCGAGCTCGTGGATATCAACGATATCCTGAAGACGCTGCCGCACCGTTTTCCGATGTTGCTGATCGACCGGGTCATCAAGATCCGCACCGACTACAGCGGTATCGGCATCAAGAACGTCACCTTCAACGAACCGGCTTTCCAGGGGCATTTCCCCGAGCGTCCCGTCTATCCCGGCGTGATGATGATCGAGGCGATGGCGCAGACCGCGGGCGTGATCGGCATCAAGTCGGTCGAGGGCACCGAGAAGCCGCGCGCGGTCTACTTCCTCACCATCGACAAGTGCAAGTTCAGGAAGCCGGTGCTGCCCGGCGATACCATCGAGTACCACATGCGCTCAATCGGGCGGCGCAAGGCGATGTGGTGGTTTCACGGTGATGCCAAGGTCGACGGGCAGGTCGTTGCCGAGGCCGATGTCGGCGCCATGTTGACGGACTGAGCCGGCGCGCTCGCTACGTTCTGCAGGCGTATCGGCCGTCTACTCCTGCGATCCGCGACACACGATTCAGGTACAGGCCCATCGACGGCGCGTTCATCAGCGCGTCGAACGTCGCGGCGGGACGCCGCAATAGTGTTGGTCACTGCCCCTGACGGCGACCAGCAGCGCAAGCTGTGCCGCGTCGTAGCAGACGCGCTGGACGATCGTGCTGCGATCGATCTCGCGACAGTCGAACGTCGACAGATCGAGAGTAGCGCCATTGCCAGTGTCGATCGTCAGGGGGCCGATCGGCGCCGAGAGCAGGCTGAAGATCAGCGCGGCGGCACGGTCCATGGATCGACTGCGCTCCTGTCGCTTGCAACAGCCGGTCATGATACGTCACTGGACAGAGTGGGCAAAGTCGCGCTAACGACCGCGAAGCCCGAGACTTTAGCGCCTTGGCGCCGTTAACGAATTCCGGACCAGACCTCCATGAGCATGATCGATCCCACTGCGCGCATTGCGGATGGCGCCGTGATCGGAGCCGGCACCGAGATCGGTCCATACTGCATCATCGGCCCCAACGTCGTGATCGGCGCGGACTGCAAGCTGATCGCGCATGTCACGGTTAGCGGGCATACGACCATTGGCGCCGGCTGCGTCATCTCGCCGTTTGCCGCGCTCGGCGGTGCGCCGCAGGACCTGAGCTATCGCGGCGAGCCGACCCGCCTCGAGATCGGCGAGGCCTGCACGATCCGTGAGGGCGTGACCATGAACATCGGCACCGTCAAGGGCGGCGGGCTCACGCGCGTCGGCGATCGCGGCTTCTTCATGAACAACAGCCATGTCGGTCACGACTGCATCGTCGGCAACAACGTGATCTTCGCCACCTCGGCGACGCTCGGCGGCCACTGTGAGATCGGCGACTTCGTCTATATCGGCGGTCTGTCGGCGGTGCACCAGTTCACGCGCGTCGGTCCGCAGGTGATGATCGGCGGCGTCTGCGGCGTGCGCGGCGACATCATCCCATTCGGGCTCGCCAACGGTCAGTATGCCGTGCTCGAGGGGCTCAACATCATCGGGATGAAGCGCCGCCAGTTCACCAAGCAACGGCTGGCGACGGTGCGCGGGTTCTATCAAAAGCTGTTCCACGGCCCCGGCATCTTTGCCGAGCGGCTGGCGTCGGTGCAGCCGCTGGCCAGCGAGGATCCCGCGATCGCCGAAATTCTGGCCTTCATCGACGGCGGCAAGCACCGCGCGCTTTGCCTTCCCGCCAACACGAACTGAGCACGGCATGGCCGCCAGCACAACGTCAGCGGCGCCTTCACTAACCTCGCCGGTCGGCGTGATCGCCGGCGGCGGCGCCATGCCGTTTGCGGTGGCGGACTCGCTGGTCGCGCGCGGCATCACGCCGGTGCTGTTCGCGCTGCGTGGCGCCTGCGACCCCGCGCGCGCGCAACGGTTTCGTCACCGCTGGATCTCGGTCGGCCAGCTGGGGCGGGCGACCAGGCTGTTCCGCGACGAGGGCTGCCGCGACCTGATCTTCATCGGCACCCTGGTGCGGCCGGCGCTGTCCGAGATCCGCCTCGACTGGGGCACGCTGCGTCTGCTCGGCCACGTGGTGCGCGCGTTTCGCGGCGGTGACGATCACCTGTTGTCGAGCGTCGGCCGGATCCTCGAGCAGCAGGGATTTCGCATGGTCGGAATCAAGGATGTCGCGCCCGATCTGCTGATGCCGGAAGGCACCATCACGCGCGCGGTTCCCGACGGCAGAGCGCTTGCCGACATTGCGCGGGGACGCGGCGTGCTTGACGCGCTCGGTCCGTTCGATATCGGCCAGGCGGCTGTCGTGATCGACGGTCACGTGGTTGCGGTCGAGGATATCGAGGGCACCGACGGGCTGCTGGCGCGCGTGGCGCGCCTGCGCGCCGAGGGCCGCATCCGCGCCAAGGCAGGGCGCGGCGTGCTGGTGAAAGCGCCCAAGAGCAGGCAGGATCTGCGCTTCGATCTGCCGACCATTGGCCCGCGGACGGTCGAGGGCGCGGCGGCGGCGGGCATCGCAGGGATCGCCGTGATCGCCGGCAATACACTTGCCGCCGAACCACAGGCCCTGATCGAGACCGCCGACGCCAAGCAGCTCTTCGTCATTGGTTTGGCCGGCTGACAATGCAGGCGAGCAATCCCGCCACTGCCCGGAAGATCTTCCTCATCGCGACCGAGGAATCCGGCGATCGGCTCGGCGCCGCGCTGATGAAGGTGCTGCGCCAGCGCCTCGGCGACGCCGTACGGTTCTCCGGCGTCGGCGGCCGGCAGATGAGCAGCGAAGGGATCGCCCCGTTGTTCCCGATCGAAGAGCTGTCGATCATGGGCTTTGCTGCGGTCGTGAAGCAATTGCCGAAGATCCTGCAATTGATCCGCCGCACGGCGGATGCGGTGCTCGATGAGGCGCCCGACATGCTCGTCATCATCGACAGCCCCGATTTCACCCATCGCGTCGCCCGCCGCGTCCGCGCGCGCAATCCGAACATCCCGATTGTCGATTACGTCTCGCCGTCGGTCTGGGCCTGGCGACCCGGCAGGGCGCGCGCGATGCGCAGCTATGTCGATCATGTGCTGGCATTGCTGCCGTTCGAGCCCGAGGAATATCGCAAGCTGGAAGGACCATCCTGCAGCTATGTCGGCCATCCCCTGACCGAGCAATTGGCTTCGCTCCGGCCCAACGCCGAGGAGCAAAAGCGGCGCGAGACCCCGCCGCCGGTCCTGCTGGTTCTGCCGGGCAGCCGGCGCGGTGAGATCAGGCATCATCTGGCGCTGTTCGGCGCGGCGCTTGGTCAGCTCGGCCAGCGAATGAAATTCGAGCTGGTGCTTCCGACCATGCCGCATCTCGAGACGATGGTGCGCGAGGGCGTGGCGTCGTGGCCGATCGTGCCGAGGATCGCGGTCGGTGAAACGGAGAAGCGCGCGGCGTTCCGCATCGCGCGCGCCGCGCTGGCGAAGTCGGGCACCGTGACGCTGGAGCTTGCACTGTCGGGCATTCCCATGGTGACCGCCTATCGCGTCGGCGCCGCCGAGGCGTTCATCCTGCGCCGCGCGATCCGGGTGTCGTCGGTGATCCTCGCCAATCTCGTGATCGGCAGCGAGATCATCCCGGAATTCCTGCAGGAGAACTGCACTCCGGAGAAGCTCGCGCAAGCGCTCGGCGACGTGCTCGCGGATTCCCCCGAGCGGCTGCGGCAGCTCGTGGCGTTCGGGACGCTGGACGCGAAAATGTCGACCGGCAACCAGCCGGCAAGCGTCCGCGCCGCCGATATCGTGCTGGCGACGATGAGCCAGCAGTCGGGCTAGGGAACACCTGAAGCTGTTCGCGGGCGGCATCTGGCCGCAGCGGCTTGGCCAAATCATTAGGCTGTACTAATATTAGTATCGGCTAATGTTCATAGAGCCCTTCGCATGAAGATCGATCCAATCGCCTATGCCGGAGCCGTCGTTCGCGAAGTCGCCGTCAGGGAGCGCGACGGCAAGCCGGCGCGGGCGGTGATCGCGACCCGCAGCTACGACACCGACACCGCTGATCTTTGGGACGCACTGACCAATCCCGAGCGTATTCCACGCTGGTTCCTGCCGATCTTGGGCGATCTGAGACTTGGTGGCCGCTACAAATTCGAGGGGCAGGCGGGCGGCGAAATCACGGCCTGCGAGCCACCGCGCCGGCTCGCGGTGACCTGGGAGGCCATGGGAACCGTGAGCTGGGTTACGGTGACGCTGGCCGATGATCACTCCGGGGGAACGCGCCTGGAACTGGAGCATCTCTCGATTATCGAGGGTGACTTCTGGGATCGTTATGGACCGGGTGCCGTCGGCGTTGGCTGGGATCTCGCTCTGATCGGGCTCGCCCTCTATCTCGCTACGGGTGACGGGCAGGAATTCGACCGCGACGCGGCTGCGGCGTGGCCCGCCTCGGAGGACGGCAAGGACTTCATCCGACGCAGTAGCATGGACTGGTGCAGGGCCTCGATCGCTGCGGGCACGGAAGAAGCCGCCGCGCGGAGCGCCGCGGCCAACACGACGGCTTTCTATTGCGGCGAGCCGGAACCGGGCAGTGGAGGCTAGCGATCGGTGCACGCTTTCGACATCCTCGGCGATCCTGTTCGCCGGCGCATTCTGGAGCTGCTCGCGACCGGCGAGCACAGTTCGGGTGACATCGTTGCCGTCGTACAGCGCGAATTCGGCATCACCCAGTCGGCGGTGTCGCAGCAGCTGCGGATCCTTCGGGATGCCGGCTTTGCATCGGTGCGCGCCGACGGCACGCGCCGTATCTATGCGGTCGAGCCCGCGCGGCTGCGCGAAGTCGACGACTGGCTCGACAGGTTCAGGGCGTTCTGGCTGCCGCGCCTCGACGCGCTCGCGACCGAAGTGGCGCGGGGCAAACGAAAACGGCGCCATCGCGAATGATGGCGCCGCTTGGAAGCGTGAGCGAGGAGGCTTACTTGCGCTTGTCGATCGGCACGTAGTCGCGGCGGGCGACACCGGTGTAGAGCTGGCGCGGACGGCCGATCTTCTGCTGCGGATCCTCGATCATCTCGCTCCACTGGCTGATCCAGCCGACCGTGCGGGCGACTGCGAACAGCACCGTGAACATCGAGACCGGGAAGCCCATCGCCTTGAGCGTGATGCCCGAATAGAAGTCGACGTTCGGGTACAGCTTGCGGTCGATAAAGTACTGGTCGTTGAGCGCGATCTTCTCGAGCTCCATCGCGACCTTGAGCATCGGATCGTCGCCGTGCCCGGTCTCCTTGAGCACCGCGTGACACATCTTCTGCATGATCTTGGCGCGAGGGTCGTAGTTCTTGTAGACGCGGTGGCCGAAGCCCATCAGGCGGACTTCGCTGTTCTTGTCCTTCACCTTGGCGATGAAGTCCGGAATGTTTTCGACCTTGCCGATGCCGTAGAGCATGTTCAGCGCGGCTTCGTTGGCGCCGCCATGCGCCGGACCCCACAGGCAGGCGATGCCGGCCGCGATGCAGGCGAACGGGTTGGCACCCGAGGAGCCCGCGATGCGCACGGTCGAGGTCGACGCGTTCTGCTCGTGGTCGGCATGCAGGATGAAGATCTTGTCGAGCGCGTCGGCGAGGACAGGATTGATCTTGTACTCCTCGCAGGGCACCGCGAAGCACATATTGAGGAAGTTCTCGGCAAACGAGAGCGGGTTCTTCGGATACACGAAGGGCTGACCGACGGTGTACTTGTAGGCCATCGCCGCCAGCGTCGGGATCTTGGCGATCATCCGGATCGAGGCGACCATCCGCTGCTGCGGATCGTTGATGTCGGTGGAGTCGTGATAGAACGCGGCGAGCGCGCCGACCGCTGCGACCATGATCGCCATCGGATGAGCGTCGCGGCGGAAGCCCTGGAAGAAGCGGGCCATCTGTTCATGCACCATGGTGTGGTGCGTGACGGTGTAATCGAACTTCTTCTTCTGCTCGGGGGTCGGAAGCTCCCCGTAGAGCAAGAGGTAGCAGGTCTCGAGGAAGTCGCCATGTTCGGCGAGCTGCTCGATCGGGTAGCCGCGGTATTCAAGGACACCGGCGTCGCCGTCGATGTAGGTGATCTTGGACTGGCAGCTGCCGGTCGACGTGAAACCAGGATCGTAGGTAAACACCCCGGCCTGGCCGTAGAGCTTGGCGATGTCGATGACATCAGGCCCAACGGTGCCGCTCAGTATCGGGAAATCATAAGTCTTGTTGCCGATGGTGAGTGTGGCTGTCTTGCTGGATTTTGCGTCCATCGTGATATCCCCGATGAATTCGTTGAATAATCCGACCTTGCCCCGTCGCAATTTTGCGGCGCATGGCGGTGCGGGACGGCTTGGCTAGAAAGCGTCCGAAGATGGGTAGCTTATTGCAATGTGCGCTGCAAGATGGACCCTGGAGGGGGTCCATGCAGGATTACGCCGCCTGATCGGCGAGGCGGGCAAGGCACTCCTGACGGCCCAGGACGGCCAGAACGTCGAATATGCCCGGTGACGTTGTACGGCCCGTCAGCGCCACTCGCAGCGGCTGGGCGACGGCACCGAGTTTCAGATTGTTCTGCTCGGCGAAATTCCGCATGGCGGTCTCGGTCGTCTGCGCCGTCCAGTCGTTCACCGCTTCCAGCGCCGCGCGCAGCCGGCCGATCAACGCCCGTGTTTCCGGCGTCAGTAGCGCGGCCGCTTTCGGTTCGATCGCGAGCGGGCGATCGGCGAAGATGAAGTAGGCGCCGCTGATCAGTTCGATCAGCGTCTTGGCGCGCTCCTTCAGGCTCGGCATCGCACGCAACAATTGCGCGCGCGTGGTGTCGTTGAGCTTGGCCTTCAGCGCGGCTCCTTCGGGCACGTAGTCCAGCACGCTCTCGAACTGGGTCACGAGGGATTGGTCGTCGCTGTGGCGGATATAGTGGCCGTTGAGATTCTCGAGCTTGGCGAAGTCGAACCGCGCGGCGGAACGGCCGATGCCGGAAAGGTCAAACGCGTCGATCATCTCCTGGGTCGAGAAGATCTCCTGATCGCCGTGGCTCCAGCCGAGCCGGACCAGATAGTTGCGCAACGCGGTGGGCAGATAGCCCATGGCACGATAGGCGTCGACACCGAGCGCACCGTGGCGCTTCGAGAGTTTCGAGCCGTCGGGACCGTGGATCAGCGGAATATGGGACATGCTCGGGATGTTCCATTCGAGCGCGTCGTAGATCTGCTTCTGGCGCGCGGCATTGATCAGGTGATCGTCGCCGCGGATCACGTGGGTGACACCCATGTCGTGGTCGTCAACCACGACCGCAAGCATGTAGGTCGGGGTGCCGTCGCCGCGCAGCAGCACGAGGTCATCGAGGTTTTCATTCTGCCAGACCACGCGGCCCTGCACCTGGTCCTCGATCACGGTCTCGCCGGTCTGCGGCGCCTTCAGGCGGATGGTCGGCTTGATGTCTGCCGGCGCCGTGGCGGGATCACGGTCGCGCCACATGCCGTCATAGAGGCGGGTGCGGCCCTCGGCGCGCGCCTTCTCGCGCATCGCGGCCAGCTCCTCCGGGGTGGCGTAGCAGCGATAGGCCCGGCCCGAGGCAAGCAGGCTCTCGGCGACCTCGCGGTGGCGGGCGGCGCGGCTGAACTGGTAGATGACGTCGCCGTCCCAATCGAGCCCGAGCCACTTCAGGCCGTCCAGGATGGCGTCGATCGCCTCCTTGGTCGAGCGTTCGCGATCAGTGTCCTCGATTCGGAGCAGCATCTTGCCGCCGCGCTTCTTGGCATAGAGCCAGTTGAACAGCGCGGTGCGGGCACCCCCGATGTGGAGGAAGCCGGTGGGCGAGGGGGCGAAGCGGGTAACAACGGATTCGGTCATGGTCGGACGAGGCGTATGCGTGAACGGCGGTGGTGTATAGCAGGAACCGGACATAACTAAAGCCTAGGTTGGGCCTCCGGCCGCCCAAACCAGGCTTGGCCCGGCGGCGCGAATTTGGCAGAAGGTCCGCCAGACTCCTCCAGGGAACCCATAGATGACGACTGATACGGCGACGGCAGAGGCAGGGCGCGACTTCATCCGCGACATCGTCCAGGCCGATCTCTCCTCCCACAAACACAGCCGGATCGTGACGCGCTTCCCGCCGGAGCCGAACGGCTACCTGCACATCGGCCACGCCAAGTCGATTGCCCTCAACTTCGGCATCGCCCAGGAGTTCGGGGGCCAGTGCAACCTGCGCTTCGACGACACCAATCCGACCAAGGAGGAACAGGAATACATCGACTCCATCCAGGCCGACGTCCATTGGCTTGGCTACGACTGGGGGACCAACCTCTTCTTTGCCTCCGACTATTTCGAGCGGCTGTATGAGTGGGCCGAGGGTCTGATCAAGGCCGGCTATGCCTATGTCGACGACCAGTCGCAGGAGGAGATCCGTGCCTCGCGCGGCTCGCTGACCGAGCCGGGCAAGAACTCGCCGTTCCGCGACCGCTCGGTGGAGGAGAACCTCGACCTGTTCCGCCGCATGAAGGCCGGCGAGTTTCCCAACGGCACCCGGGTGTTGCGCGCCAAGATCGACATGGCCGCCGGCAACATCAACCTGCGCGACCCCGTGCTGTATCGCATCCTGCACGCCCACCATCCGCGCACCGGCGACAAATGGTCGATCTATCCGAGCTACGACTACGCCCACGGCCAGTCAGATGCGATCGAGGGCATCACCCATTCGATCTGCACACTGGAGTTCGAGGATCACCGGCCGCTCTACGATTGGCTGCTCGACAAGCTGCCGGTGCCGTCGAAGCCGCATCAGTATGAGTTCGCGCGGCTGAACCTGACCTACACGCTCTTGTCCAAGCGCGTGCTGACCCAGCTCGTGCGCGACGGTCATGTCTCGGGGTGGGACGACCCGCGCATGCCGACCATTGCCGGCCTGAAGCGGCGCGGCGTGCCGCCGGCCGCGGTGCGCGAATTCATCAAGCGCATCGGGGTCGCCAAGGCCAACAGCCTGGTCGACGTCGGCATGCTCGAATTCTGCATCCGCGAGGAGCTCAACCGCACCGCGCTGCGCCGAATGGCGGTGCTGCGGCCGCTCAAGGTCGTGATCGAGAACTATCCGGAAGGGCAGGTCGAGGAGATCGAGGCGATCAACCATCCGGACAATCCGGAGGCCGGCACCCGCAAGATCGCGTTCGGTCGCGAGCTCTATATCGAGCGCGACGACTTCATGGAGAACCCGCCGAAGAAGTTCTTCCGTCTGTCGCCCGGCAATGAGGTGCGGCTGCGCTATGCCTACTTCATCAAGTGCACGGGCGTAATGAAGAACGCCGCCGGCGAGATCGTCGAATTGCGCTGCACCTACGATCCCGCGACCAAGGGTGGCAATGCACCCGACGGCCGCAAGGTGAAGGCGACGATGCATTGGCTCCCGGCCGCGCAGTCGAAGCCGGCGGAGATCCGCATCTACAACCAGCTGTTCGCCAATCCGAACCCGAACGCCGCCGATTTCGCCGCCGACCTCAACCCGCAGTCGCTCGAAGTGCTGACTGACGCCCGTGTCGAGCCCGCGATCGCCGAAAGCAATTCGCCCGACGCGATGCAGTTCGAGCGGCAAGGCTATTTCGTGCGCGACCCGGACTCCACCCCGGACAAGCTCGTGTTCAACCGCACGATCGGCCTGCGCGACACCTTTGCCAAGGAAGTCGGCGGGAAGGGCTAGGCCTTTCAGCCTCGCGTCTCGACAGGCGCCGGTGCTCCGATCCGCAGGAACTGCCGCTTCGTTCCGCTAGCGCGTGATGAGATTAGGTTGAGCTGGAGCGGCGGCAACGGAGGGTCACCTCTCCCTTGGGAGAGGCATAGGCCGCCTTCGGCGGCCGTCCTTAAGAGAACGCCGAAGCGCGGCTTCGGCTATGGCCTAGCGCCGGGTGAGGGGTTACGGTCTCTCGCTAGAGCCACGGCCCCTCACCCGATTTGCTGCGCAAATCGACCTCTCCCCGTCGGGGAGAGGTGAAGCGAATGCGTGGCCGAACCGATTCGATCCAAACTCATCTTGCTCTAGTCGGCTGACTGCGGCTTCCGCTGGCCTTGCGGCTCGGCAGGGATCGCAAGCGAGATGGCGGAGCAGGGCACGACGCCGGGCGGCAAGCGCGGCTAGGCGAGAACGTGGCCGCCGCGCGCGGCCGTCCCGACCGGGTGGTTACATCCCGGCGCGTCAGCATCTGGCGGCCTTCGTCGAGACATTGCGTCAATCGGCCCGTGCCGAGGCCGGCGCCGGGCGGCTGTTGTCCTGGGTGCCGGTAGCGTTCGGCACCGGCGTCGCGTTCTATTTCGCGGCCGAGCACGAGCCGGTGCTGCCGGCCGCCGCTAGATATCGTAATACAAATGGAATTCGTAGGGATGAGGTCGCAATCTGATGGGATCGACCTCCTTCTTCCGTTTGTAGTCGAGCCAGGTTTCGATCACGTCCGCGGTGAAGACATCGCTCCGCAGCAGGAACGCGTGATCCCGTTCGAGCGCATCCAGCGCCTGGTCCAGTGACCCCGGCGTCGACTTCACCTCCTTGGCCTCGGCGGGTGGCAGGTCGTAGAGGTTCTTGTCGATTGGGCTGCCCGGGTCGATCTTGTTGTGGATGCCGTCGAGGCCTGCCATCAGCATCGCGGCAAAGGCCAGATAGGGATTGCAGGAGGGATCCGGCGAGCGAAATTCGACGCGCTTGGCCTTCGGGTTCGGTGAATACATCGGAATGCGGCAGCAGGCCGATCGGTTGCGTTGGGAATAGACCAGGTTGATCGGAGCCTCATAGCCCGGCACCAGACGTCGATAGGAGTTGGTGGTTGGGGCGCAAAGCCCACACAATGCCCAGGCATGGGTTAACAGGCCGCCGATATAGTGGCGGGCGAGCTGGCTCAGTTCGGCATAGTCGCCCCTGTCGTAGAACAGGTTGGTCTCGCCCTTCCACAGCGACTGATGAACATGCATTCCGGATGCGTTGTCCTCGAACAGCGGCTTTGGCATGAATGTCGCGGTCATGCCGTTCCGGCGGGCAGTGTTCTTCACCACGTATTTGTAGATCATCAGACTGTCCGCCATGCGCGTGAGCGTGGCGAAGCTCATGTCGATTTCGTTCTGCCCGCCGGTCGCGACTTCATGGTGATGGGCTTCGATCTGGATGCCCAGCTGCTCCATGGTCAACACCATTTCGGTGCGGAGTGCCTGCATGCTGTCGGTGGGGGGAACCGGAAAGTATCCCTCTTTCGGGCGCGGCTTGTGTCCCAGATTGGGCGCTTCCTCTGTGCCCGTGTTCCAGCTGCCTTCACTGGAATCGATTTCGTGGAAGGCGTAATTGATGCCCTGTGCGTAGCGCACGCTGTCGAACACAAAGAACTCCGCCTCCGGACCGAAGTAGCTGGTATCGGCGTGGCCCGTGGCCTTCAGGTGGGTTTCGGCCTTCTGGGCGATATAGCGGGCGTCGCGGCTATAGGATTGACCGGTTACGGGGTCGCGGATGTTGCAGATCAAGACCAGGGTGGATGCAGGGGAATACGGGTCGAGGAAAGCCGTGGTCGGGTCCGGGACGACCAGCATGTCGCTTTCCTGGATTTCCTGAAAGCCGCGGATTGATGAGCCGTCGAATCCAATCCCTTCGCTGAGGGCGTCGAAGCTCGCCGCGCTCGGCGGGACAGAAAAATGTTGCCACACCCCCGGCAAATCGGTGAATCGCAGATCGATCATCTGCACTTTCTCGTCCGTGATCGCCTTCACGAGATCTTCGGCTGTCGCACACTTCGGAAACATGGCTTCAACTCCTGTCATGGAGAGCCGCGTCGTTGAGATTGTGCTGTCGTTCAGCCGTCACAAGGCGGCTTGAGACGGATCCTGCTCCACGTTTTGCGCCGCGCGCTGGCAGCCTCAGCTTTGGTGCGGCCCGCGCATCAACTTCATGGCGTCTTCGATATGCCGCCATGTTCTGGCCAGCTCGGCCTCGCCTTTTGCTTCGAGCTCGATGGCGTTCTGGGCCGCTTCCGCAATGGCCTTGGCGCCATGTGCCTCGAGCAACTGCCGCGCATAGTTGTGGATTTCGATTTCTCGCATGGCGTCATACTCCTCTCGTCCTGAGCGCAACCGTGAGCACCGGTCGGACCGCGAACCGCAGACGTTGACACCTCATCAAGCGCAGACAGTGTGCATCTTGCTGCAGCGCGATTGCAAGAGCGCTCTCCGGGCTGAAGGCCGCCAGCAGGTCGTCGGCTTACGGATCGGCAGCGGCAGGACAACGCAGGTCGGACAGATGTTTTTCTTTCGCTGCTGCCACACCTTATCTCGCGAAGAAGGAGGTGAGGATTACGCGCATCATGGGGCAGTCGCGGGCGGCCGTTGGATCCTGGTGGCCGGCCTGGTCTGTCCGTATTCTGCATTCGTTCCGCTAGTCGGCTGACCGCGGCTTCCGCTAGCCTTGCGTCCCGGCAGGGATCGCAAGCGAGATGGCGGAGCAGGGCACGACGCCGGGCGGCAAACGCGGCTACGCGGGGACGTGGCCGCCGCGCGCGGCCGTCCCGACCGGCGGTTACATCCCGGTGCGCTTCAGCATCTGGCCGCCTTTCGTCGGGACATTGCGGCAGTGGGCCCGCGCCGAGGCCGGCGCCGGGCGGCTGTTGCCCTGGGTGCCTGTGGCGTTCGGCACCGGCATCGCGCTGTATTTCTCGGCCGAACACGAGCCGGTGCTGTGGGTCGCGGCGTCGGTCGCGATCGCACTGTGTGCTCTGGCGTTCCTGCTGCGGCGACAGCGGCTGTTTCCCGCGATCGTGATGGTGGCGGCGGTGGCTGCGGGCTTTGCCACCGCGACGTGGAGGACGGCGCACGTCGCGCACACCGTGCTGGCCCGGCCGATGTTCTCGGTAGCGCTGACCGGCTTCGTCGAGACCCGCGACATCCGCGAGAAGACCGACCGTTTCGTGCTGCGCGTCGTCTCGATGGAGAGCCCGCGCGACGCGACCAGGCTCGATCGCGTGCGGCTCTCGGTCAAGAAGGGCACCGCGCCCGAAGTCGGCAGCTTCGTCGCGTTGAAGGCGCGGCTGCTGCCGCCGCTCGGGCCGCAGCGCCCGGGCTCCTATGATTTCGGCCGTGACCTCTATTTCCAGGGCATCGGCGCCTCCGGCTTCGTGATGGGCGCCGTCAAGACGACGGAGCCGCCGGCGAGCGGCGGGTTCGCGCTGCGGTACGCCGCCTTCATGCAGGGCCTGCGCGACGCCATCGATGCGCGGATCCGCACCACGCTCGACGGCGACCAGCGCGCGATCGCGACTGCGCTGCTCACCGGCCGGCGCGATGCGATCACGACGCCGGTCAACGATGCGATGTTCATCTCGGGGCTTGGCCACCTGCTGTCGATCTCCGGCTACCACATGGCCGTCGTCGCGGGCGTGGTGTTCTTCGCGGTGCGTGCGCTGCTCGCGCTGTTCCCGGCGCTGACGGCGGGGGATCCGATCAAGAAATGGGCGGCCGCCGCAGCCCTCGTCGCCGCCGCCTTCTATCTCATGCTGTCGGGGGCCGAGGTTGCGACCCAGCGATCCTTTTTCATGACGGCGGTGGTGCTGATCGCTGTGATCGTCGATCGCCGCGCGATCACGTTCCGCACGCTGGCGGTGGCTGCGCTGATCGTGCTCGTGATCGCGCCGGAAGCGCTGGTGCATCCGAGCTTCCAGATGTCGTTCGCGGCTACCCTCGGGCTGGTGGCGCTGGTGCAGATCGGGATGCCGAGCCTGTTGGCCTCGCCTGATCACTCGGTGACGGCGCGGGTGGCGCTGTGGGGCGGGCGCGAGATCGCCATGCTGGTGTTGGCCTCGCTGGTGGCGGGGCTCGCCACGACGCCCTACGCCGCGTTCCACTTCCACCGCGTCACGCCCTACGGGCTGCTCGCCAATCTCGCGGCGATGCCGGTGGTGTCGGCGGTGGTGATGCCGGCGGGCCTGCTGGGGCTCGCCGCGATGCCGTTCGGGTTCGACGGCGTGTTCTGGGCGATCATGGGCGTTGGCATCGACTGGATGATCGTGGTGACGCAATGGGTCGCCGCCCCGCCGGGCGCGGTCGGGCGCATGGCGGCGTTCGGCACCGGGCCGCTGATCGTGGCGAGCGCCGGCCTCGTCCTGCTCGGGTTGTTGCGCACGCCGTTGCGCTGGTCGGGCGCGGCGCTGCTTGCGGTGGCGCTGATCTGGGCGGTGCGGGTGCCGCAGTCGGACGTGCTGGTCGCGGCCGACGGCCGCAATGTGGCGGTCCGCGGCGGCGACGGGCGGCTGCATCTGATGCGGAGCGGCAAGGACGCCTTCCTGATCAAGGAGTGGCTGGCGGCGGACGCCGACGCGCGGACGGCGGCCGACGCCTCGCTCGCGGACGGCGTCTCCTGCGACGAGAACGGCTGCGTGACCCAGGGCGCGGGCGGCATGCTCGTTTCGCTGGCGATGCGGCCCGCGGCGCTGGCCGACGATTGCGAGCGTGCGGCGCTGATCGTGACGGCACGGCCGGCGCCGCAGGGCTGCGCGGCCTCGGTGATCGATGCCGAACGGCTGCGGCGGCGCCACGGCGCGCTGGTGCTGCGCCGCACCCGCGATGGCTTTGCCGTCGATGCGGTCAGGCCCGGCGGGATCGACCGGCCATGGACGCCGGCGGTTCCCGGCGACACCGAGAGCGAGACCGCGCTGCGCCTGCCCGGCCGCGCGCCGCGCCCGGCGGTGGATGCGACCCCGGCGGAGGCCGATCTGCAGGGCGACGATTAGTGCTGATCGGGGAGGGGATGGGTCGGCAGGTCAAAGGCGCCGAGGTGATACTCGTCCGAGTCAGGATCGGCGTCGGGCTTCTTGACTAGGGTAAACGTCGCTTCGGGGAATTGCTGCCAGACCTTCAGGTCGTCAGCCGTCACGGTCAGCCAGCCGAACCGGAACATGTAGCGGCCCGGCTCCGTGACGCGTCCAGCCTTTTGCCATGTGACCTTGTCGACCACCGAGCACGTCCTTGTCCGTGAGCGATGATGCGCCAAGGCGCCGTCCGACGCAAATCCCCAGACGCGCCCCGGAACCCGAAGTCCGGGGTCGCTCGAAATCGGTTAGGTCACATGCCGCAGGTCCAAACTCATCCTGCGGCCATGATGCGCTCAACCCAAAAACAGCGACGCGAATGCAGAGGGCCGCCGCTCGACCACCTTCGGCTTCTCGACGACAGGCGGGTGAAGAGCGGGTAGCTGCAGTACGGTGACGTGCTGTCCTTCGACGAGCTGGGTCACCAGCACATGGCTGCCGTCGGGGAATTCGACCGCATCATGATGGCGATCGGGAACGTCGGGCTCGACTTCGTTGAACACGCCGACGCGGAAGCCGATCGTCTTGGTCCAGATCCAGCGGCTGTCGTAGCGCACGTTCTCGACGAACGCGAGCTCGGTGCCGGGAAGCATGCAGACCGCGACATTTGGATCGCTCTCCGAAGCAAAGCCGCGGGTTGACGTGCCGCGGAATGTCGTGGTGATCAGCGTCTCTCCGACAACGGCGGGGCGCGATGCCACGGCGTGCAGACTATAGTCACACATCGGATGGCTCCTCATTTCGAGATAGCGACCCGTGCCTCTCCTGAGGCGCAGGCCTCTACCAGAGTGGACGACAGCAAACGAGGTTCTTCCCGTTTCTGGGCGATTGTACGACTGGCTGCGGAAGGCTCCGATCACAAACGCGCTACAGCGTTCCGGTGGTATCGGGACGCGCCGGAGGCCCTCGCGCAGCGCAGTCTATAGGCAACGGCGTTGCGCGTCGCTCGTTCCCTCACAACATGTGTTCAACTGCACGAAGGCACGCCGCGCTGCACGCGGTCGCGGCTGGACATGCGACGCGGTCAGTATTTGCGATAGAGCCCGATCAGCTTGCCCTGGATCCGTACGCGGTTTGGCGGCAGGATGCGCACTTCATAGGCGGTATTGGCAGGCTCGAGCGCGATCGACGCGCCGCGGCGGCGGAAGCGCTTCAGCGTCGCTTCCTCCTCGTCGATCAGCGCCACCACGATGTCGCCGGTGTTGGCGGTGTCGTTGCGCTGGATCAGCGCCATGTCGCCGTCGAGGATGCCGGCGTCGACCATGGAGTCGCCGCGCACCTCCAGCGCATAATGTTCGCCGGCGCCGAGCATGTCCGGCGGCACGCTGATGGTGTGGCTGCGGGTCTGCAGCGCCTCGATCGGCGTACCGGCCGCGATCCGGCCCATGACAGGGACGGCGACCGGCCGGTTGCCGTCATCCTCGGCGATCTGCGGCGTGCTGGAGCGCTTGCCGAGCGTGCCCTCGATAACACTGGGGGTGAAGCCGCGGCGGCCGTTGCCGCCGCCGGCCGAGAGTTCGGGAAGCTTGATCACCTCGATGGCGCGGGCGCGGTTCGGCAGGCGGCGGATGAAGCCGCGCTCCTCCAGTGCTGTAATGAGGCGGTGGATACCGGACTTCGAGCGCAGGTCGAGCGCATCCTTCATCTCGTCGAAAGAGGGCGGGACGCCGGCCTCCTTCAGACGTTCATTGATGAAACGCAGAAGTTCGTACTGTTTGCGCGTGAGCATCTCGAGTATTCCCCCGGTTGATAGCGTCGTTCGATTCCGAGACCTTCAGGGAGCCTGACCTCGGGAGCGCGAGACTTGCGACACTCCTCAGTGCGCTCCCATTTGTAGACACCAGTACTCGAAACAAATCATGAACGGACACTATATGTTCGATATGTGTTCCGCAACCACTTAATTTCCGGTGAACGCAGCCGCTCGCGCCTGATCGGTGCGGTCGCAAAGCCTCACTCAGGCAGTGTCAGGATCTCGCACGCCTCGCCTTTGACGGCCGCCGGCGCGAACGGCGGACGGATCACAAGTGCCCGTGCCGCAGCAAGATTCCCCAACAGCGAGCTGTCCTGCTGGGTGACGGGTGTCGCGATCAGCTTGCCGTCGTCGCGCTCTTCGAGCCGCGCACGGAGATAGTCCTCGCGCTGATCGTTGGCGGCGAGGTCACGGCCAAGCAGGGCGCTGTCGCGGACATGATGAATCACTTTTCGGCCGCTCAGGGCGCGAATCAACGGCACCAGAAACAGGAAGGCGCAGACATAGGACGACACCGGATTTCCGGGCAGGCCGATCACCCGCATTGTTCCCAGCCGGCCATGCATCATCGGCTTGCCCGGCCGCATCGCGATCCGCCAGAACGCCATCCGGACGCCCTCCGCCTCCAGCGACTGCTTGACGAGATCATGATCGCCGACCGAGGCGCCGCCGGTGGTGATCAGGATGTCGGCGTCCGCCTCCCGCGCCTGGCGGATGCCGGCCGTGGTGGCCGCCACCGTATCGGCGGCGATGCCGAGGTCGACGGTCTCCGCGCCCTCCGCGCGGGCCAGGGCCCGCAGCGCGTAGCCGTTGGAATAGACAATCTGGCCGGGGCCGGGGCGGGAGCCCGGCATCACCAGCTCGTCGCCGGTCGCCAGCACCGCGACCTTCGGACGGCGGCGCACGGCGAGTTCCGGATAGTTCATGGCCGCGGCGAGCGAGAGCGCGCGGTCGGAGAGGCGGCTGCCGGCCGCAAGCAGCACGTCGCCCGCGTGGAAGTCGACGCCAGCGGAGCGGATGTGCCGTCCCTTCGCGGCGGCCTCGGTGATCGTGATGTGGTCGCCGTCAGCCTTGGTGTCTTCCTGGATAATGACGGCGTCCGCGCCGTCAGGGATCACGCCGCCGGTGAAGATCCGCACCGCTTCGCCCGCGCCGACCGTCCGCTCGAACGGGCGGCCGGCGGCGACTTCGCCAATCACCTTCAGCCTGGCCGACAGGTCGGACGCATCGGCCGCGCGCACCGCATAGCCGTCCATCGCCGACATGGCCTGCGGCGGCTGCGTGCGCCGCGCCGCGACGTCGCGCGCCAGCGTGCGGTGGTAGGCGGCATCGAGCGCGACCGTCTCCTCCGGCAGCGGTTCGGCGCCGGCGAGAATGGCTGACAGGGCATCGGCAACCGGCATCAGGGCCACGGGCAGGGCTCCTCAAATCCCAAGGTCTTCATATTCCAAGTGCGGTGAGTGCCCTTGCCACGTCATCCGTCGATGTCACATGGATGGCATGTAGGCCGCGCGCCCGCGCACCCTCGATATTGGCCGCTGTGTCGTCGAAGAACAGGATCCGTGACGCCGGCACGCCGATCGCTCTTACCACATGATCATAGGCCTCGGCGTCCGGTTTTCGAAGGCCGATCGCCGACGACAGGAACACGTTGCGAAAATGCCTGAGCACATCGGCATAGGCGACCGAGAAATGCGCGATGTGGGCCGGGTTGGTGTTCGAGAAGGCATAGAGCGGCATCCGCTTCGCGGCTGTCGCCAGGAGCGGCGCGATACCCGGCATCTCGCCGGTGAAGATCGCGTTCCAGCCCTCGAGGAACTGCGCATCGGTGAGGTCGATGCCGAGCGAGCGGCGCAGGTTCGCGAAGAACGCCGCGTCGTCGACCTTGCCGGTCTCGTGATGCTTGAAGCTGTCGTCGACGACGAAGCGCCGTGCGAGATCGGCAGGCGCGCAGCCGGCGTGTCCCGCCCAGTTCGCCATCACCCTGTCGAAGCTGATGTCGAGCACGACGCGGCCGATATCGAACAGCAGCACGTCGACGGAATTGGGGGAGAGTTGCGTGGTCATTGCATGAACGGTGTACGAAAATTGCGGGCAGGCGGCAATGTCTTCGATTGGGGAGTCCTCGATGATGGCTCCCTCAGTTCACGTCATTGCGAGGAGCTCGCGACAAAATTGCAAAGCAATTTTGCGCTGAAGCGACGACTTGTCCGCCGAAGCCTCGGCGAAGGCGGAAGCAATCCATCGCTCCGCCCCGCCGTCATACCCCGCGCATGCGGGGTATCCAGTACGCTGCGGCCTCTCGGGTCAATCACTGCTGCCTCTGGAATACTGGATCGCCCGCTTTCGCGGGCGATGACAGTCGTTGAGATATGGCTTTGCGTTCTCGCGACACGATCTGTCCGAGCTTTGCTTCTTCGTTTCGCCCTCTCTTGATCAGAGGGCGCAGGGAAAGCCGGGTGCCGATCGCACCCATGGGTCCCGAGCAAATGGAAAGCTCGGGAGGTAGGACCACAGGTGAAACCGGAGCAATCCCGGCTTTCCCTGCGCGATGGGTTACGGCTTATACGTGCTCTCCCCGGCGAGACTGGGCTTTGTTGTCACCGTCTTTGCAAAAGCGCTTCGCGCTTTGCAAGGAGACACCTGCCACTAGGGCGTCAGGCCTGCACGACTTCACCGTCCGCCTCATGCGCACTCGTCAGTTGCGCAATCGGCGTCCACCGCATCTCGACCCAACACTCGTGACGATCGCGAAGCGCCCCTCAAGCGGGTGAGACGGGCCATTCATACATTGAGTTGCGCTTCTGGAAAACAGAAATATTTCTCGCCCAAGGACTTGACGGTTTTTACTGAGTTGCCCGTCGTGTCCAATCGGCAACACGTTCCCAGGCGAACGCGGCGCTCGCGAGCGCGGGTGAAGTAGCGCCTGTGCTCGCAAGGGCGGAAAGTCTGATAGGCCGGTCACGTTCGCACGACCCTCAGAAGCAGACACGAGTCGTGGCCGTGTCCTTAGATCGCGAGGGAGGGGATCCAGAAGTAGTACGCATTCAGCATGTAGAGCCCGGACGCGATCAGCGTGACGGCGCCCGCAATCTCAAAGCTCTTATGATAGTTGCTGAGTACGCTGAGGTTTTCCAACCATCCAGCGGCCCATGCTCCCAACGCAATCGGAATTGCGCGACCAACTGAGAACGCGAGCAACAGCGCCGCACCGAAGAGCGGCGATGCGATTGCCGCCGCTGCACCGAGCAAAATAACCAGTGCGGGCGTGCAGACCGGACAGACCGCGACTGCAAAGACAATCCCGAGCGCGAACGCTCCCCACGCAGTCGTCGGACGTTTCGCGCGCGGCGCAAACCATGGCAAACGCAAGCGAACCCACCCAGGCCACATGAGACCCAGGACAATGAGAACTGGCCCAAGCAAGAGTCCCCATTGGCGTCCGATCAAGTGTGCGGCCCAACTTCCGCCAAGACCGGCGACAAAGCCGAGGGCGACCTGGGCAAGGATCATGGCTGCTGTGAAAGCAACAGCGAAGAGCGCCGACTGTTGTGCGCTCCGCGCTCGCGTGACATAGGCGAGTGAAACCGGAATTGACGCGAGCGCTACTGGATTGAAGCTGAAGACAAGACCAGCGATGAAGGCGACGCCGAGCGCCAGCAAACTCGCGTGTTCGACGGCCTGGCTGAGCGTATCCATGTCCATGTCAGGCTCTCTTGTTGATTCGTCTAACCAGTTCGCGGCGCAATTGTCCGCACGTGGGCAACGAGGCAAAGACGACATCGCCATCGATTACAATCGATGGAAGCGTGATCACGCCGACTTCAACCGCATAGTCCAATTGGTCGAGTACATTTAGCTCGCGCCAAACAAGACCGGGAACCAGCTCGATCGCCGTCGCCCTTAGCGCATCCTTGTCGTCAGCGCACTTCGTGCAGCCGGGTGCGTAGAATAGTTCGATCTTCATTTTTGAGCACGGCCAATATTGGGCAATCGTCCAAAGGTCGCTCCCCGCAGGCGGCGCAGCCTGGGCTATGGAACATCTCCACCTTCATGTTTCACTGCACCCTTTCCGAACCGTTGGCTTGCTCCAGCGCGGCGATGATCGTGCATTCTTTGACCGGCCGCTTCTCGTTCGCACACTCAGAGATCAGTTGATCGAGGGCCTTCGACATCGCTTTCATCGCTCGGATCCTGCCTTCGATCTGCAACTTCTTCTCGATGGCTCGCGTGCGAACGTCCCCGCAACAGGCCTTGTCGCGACTGCGCAGGTCGAGGAGATCCCGGATTTCGGCCAGCGTGAACCCGCACTGCTGGGCGTGCTTGATGAAGTGGATGCGCCGGGCGGAATCTCGGTCGTACAGCCGGTATCCAGCAGGGCTTTTGCCGGCCGGGCTGATGAGGCCCTCCTCCTCGTAGTAGCGGAGGGTGTCGTTACTGACGCTCGTCAGGCCGGCCAATTTGCCGATCGTAATCATGCCGCGTGCCTCTCCGGAGGCTGGTTTTGGAGCCTGGAGTATACTCCAGGGTCAAGCCAATTGGCGCGGCTTTAGAGCGATTGCGGCACCGGAACATTCACGATCGGCTGACCGACGCTACGGATTGCATCGAAGAACAGACGCGGAGTTCCCCAAAGGGAATTGCAGAAGATCGCCGTGACGCTAACCGCCATCGCGATCATTGCCCAGACCGGGTTGATCAGGCCGGTCGCCGCGATGGGGATCCCAATGCCATTGAAGAGGAACGCGAGCGTGACGTTCTGGACCATCTTGCGGTAGCTGCGGCCACTGATTTCGCGGGCCTCCACGAGCGCACTCAACCGATTCGAGAGGATGATGATGTCGGCCGCTTCGATCGCAATGTCGGTTCCGCCGCCCATTGCGATACCTACATCGGCCTGCATGAGCGCAGGGGCATCATTGACGCCATCGCCAACCATGCCGACCCGGCCTGTACCTTGAAGCTTGCGCACGATCGTGGCCTTGTCCTGCGGCAATATGCCGGCATGAACCTCATCGATGCCGACCTCGCGAGCGACCCATCGAGCCGCGCGCTCATTGTCGCCGGTCACGAGCGCGGTCCGGAGGCCCGCACGATGCAAGCTGCGGATGGCCTCGACGGCATCGGCTCGGAGCGTGTCACCGAGCGCAATGATACCCAGGGCTCGTCCGTCTCTCGCTACGCCGACCACCGTGAGCCCAGTGGCCTCGAGAGCCGCGATGCGTGTCAGCAACTGGCTGAGATCGACCTCTTCATCGGCGAGGAAACGCGGATTGCCGACCGTAACCTCGCTACCGCCGATCCGGGCAACGACGCCTTTGCCCGGCAAGGCCTCGAAGCTTTCGACATCCGGGGGTGTCACGCCGCGCTCAAAAGCAGCCGTCACGACGGCCTGCGCGAGAGGATGCTCTGAAGAGGCCTCGGCGGCGGCCGCCAGGGCGAGCAGTTCGGATTCGGCCAGGCCAAGGGCTGTGGCCGCTCGCAACACTGGACGCCCTTCCGTCAACGTACCGGTCTTGTCGAGTACGATCCGCTGTACAAGGCGGAAGCCTTGGAACGCCTCGCCGGTGCGCATCAGGATGCCACGCTCCGCAGCCTGACCTGCTCCACGCACGATCGAGAGCGGGGCGGAGATGCCGACCGCGCAGGGGTAGCCCATCACCAGCACGCTCAGACCAGCGAAGACCGCTCGCTCAATATCCAGATGTCCGCCGGCGAGCCAAGACCAGATCAGCCAGCCGACTACAGCAAGTGCGGCAGTCCCAAGGACCGTGGGCGTATAGACGCGCAGCACCCGGTCAACGAGATGCAAGATCCCCGGCTTCAGCGCCCGCGCATCTTCGACATGCCGGATAACCTGGCTGAGAAAGCTACCTTCGCCGATCGCGGTCACTCGCACCAGCAGCGTGCCGGTTCCGTTGATCGAGCCTCCGATGACTGAATCGCCCTCGGCCTTTCCGACCGGGATTGACTCGCCGGTGACGAGCGATTGGTCGACGCCGGAACGGCCGCTCTGAACGGTGCCGTCAGCAGGGATGCGCTCGCCCGGCCGAACACGCACGAGGTCACCGATGAGGACCCCCTCGATCGGCAATTCGACCTCCTTGCCGTTGCGGACGACGCGAGCGGTCTCCGGCTGCAAATCAAGGAGCCGCTTGACGGCCTGGGAGCTGCGCGTCTTCACGATGAGCGACAGCCATTCCGAAAAAATGTGATAGGTGCCGACCATCACCGAGACGGCAAAGAACGGTGCCGTCGGGTAGTCTGGCCGCTTGAGCACGAGGCCGATGATGCCGCCCGCAATGCCCGCGAACGCGCCGATCTCCAGCAGCACATGCTGATTGAGAATGCCCCGGCGAAGCGCCTGAACGGCCATGTGAAGAATGTGCCTCCCGACCCCGAAGACCAGCGCCAGAGCGAGGGCGCCGGTCAACCATGGAGCGGCGCTGACCAGATAGCCGCGCAAGTTGAGATACAGCAGCGTCAACGCCATCACCGCGAGGCCGATGAAGCTCGCTGTTGCCACCCAGAAGCCGGTCGACCTCAGGACCAGGAAAACAAAAGCGCCAAGGCTCAGGCACACCAGTGCCGGAAGGAAGCCGATCCAGCCGACGGACTGATTGGCAATGATCGGGATCGACGCGACGCTCAGCACCACCGCCAGCACAAAACGTCGTGCCTCGTGTACCAGGTCCCGCTCTTCTTCCTCAAAGGCTCTGAGCTTGCGAGGATCGGAGATCGTGTAGCCGATGTCACGCAGCGTCTGCAGGAACTCCTCGGGGCGGGCGATGGCCGGATCGTATTCGACGAGCGCTTGCTCGTGCGTCAGGCTTACGGCCACCTTGTCCACACCGGGCATGTGGCCCAGCGCCTTCTCGATCGTGCCGGTGCACAGGGAGCAGTGCAGTCCGCCAATCCGCGCGCGAATCTTCCGTCGGCTTGGTCTCGTTGAAGGCTCGTCGCTCCATGGCGTGAAGGTGGAAGCTGTTCCAGTCGCGACGGTCATTGCATCCTCCATTTGCGCTCGCCCCGCACTTGCGTTTGCCGTGGGTCAGTGGGCACTTCCGTCGGCAGGCTCGCGGGACACGACCCTAAATCGGTCCCCCTGGATCACTTTCACAAGGCGGTCTTCCTGAACGGCTTGGGGATCAAAGAGGACACGCGCCTGCCGGTCGGCGAACGAGACCGATGCCATGCGAACGCCTGGTTCCTTTTCGACGCGGTCCTTGATGGTGTTTGCGCATGCGTCGCAGTTCATGCCGTCGATTTTGAAGATGGTCGTTTTCATTGAAGTTCCTCTGAAGATTGCCGCCGTTGTTTTTGGCTTGAGCACAAGGGTAGCCCCTGGACCTAGCTCCAGGGTCAAGCGCAAGTACTGACCACGGCCGCGGATCGGAAATCCGCTCGCGATCGTTGCGATCGGAACGCTGGCCGGTCAGATTACCGTGGTCCTGGCGGCACCAGGCGCGAAATCCCATCGCCTTCTTGGAGTACGGCCGCGCCGCCGATGCTGTTGCGGCCATCGCGTTCAGCACCCCGCACGCCTGCGTCGAAAGCCCGCCGCATCGCAAAGTGCGATAGCTGGTAGATACATCCTCGTCTACCTCGGGGCCGGCGTATAGGCTATCACCACAATCAATGTGTCTCGGCTCGGCATTCGCATGGCTCGGGCACGTAGAGCCCGCAACCATGATCGCACAGGAGCAGTCGATGCGTTTGCCCGCCGTCCTCTTCGTTGTCTCTCTCGCCGCGAGCCCCGCGACAGCCGAAGAGCTGTCCGGCACGCTCCAGAAGATCAAGGAAACGAAGAAGATCACGCTCGGCTATCAAGAGGCCTCCGTTCCCTTCAGCTACCTCGACGGCAATCAGCGACCGGTCGGGTTTGCGCTCGATATCTGTCTCAGGATCGTCGATGCCGTGAAGAAGGACCTCGGCATGCCTGATATCGCGGTCGACTATCTGCCCCTGACCTCGTCCAATCGTATTCCGCTCATGGTCAACGGCACGATCGACCTGCATTGCTCGGCGACCACCAACAGCGCCGATCGCCAGAAGCAGGTGACCTTCACCAACACGCATTTCCTGAGCGCGACGCGATTTGCCGCCAAGAAGTCGCATAACATCAACACAATCGACGATCTGAAAGGAAAGGCCGTCACGGCGGTGGCAGGGTCGGTCAACCTGGCGCAGCTCATCAAGGTCAATGCCGAGCGCAAGCTGGGCGTCAGCATCCTCCCGGCGAAGGACCAGGCCGAGGCGTTCCTGCTGCTGGAGACCGGTCGCGTCGAGGCCTATGTGCTCGACGACGTGCAACTGGCCGTGGCGATCGCGCGATCGAAGGAGCCTGCGGCCTACATGATCAGCACGGAGACGTTCTCGAAGCCGGAGCCTTACGGGATCATGCTGCGTCGGGAAGACGCGCCGTTCAAGGCGCTCGCCGACCGCGCCACCGCGGAGCTTTACCGGAGCCCGGAGATCGAGGTCATGTACAAGAAGTGGCTGGAATCGCCGACCCCGCCGAACGGGATCAACTACAACGTCCCGGTGTCGCCGGCGCTCCGCAATGCGTTTGCCAATCCGAGCTCGAGCTTCGATCCTGATGTGTATGCCGACGCCAAATAGCAGTCCCCGCGCGCCTTCTCATCAACATCGGCCACCTGCAATCACCCGGAGAGCAGAGCGCGGCGCAAAGCCGTCTATCTTTGGAACGGCTTTTCGCATGCACGGCGAAAAACGAAATAGCATCTCATATCCATCGGCCGTTTTTCCCGCTTCACGCACGGTGACTGCCAATCGGGAGCTGCGCCGGTGACGGCTCGGCAATTCCTTTTTGACCTGAAAGAAACATGCGCCACTCTGGATTGCCGGTGCGCACTGATCAACATACGTGGCGGTCTGTTGGGCAAGATCGGGCCCGTGCGAGTCTGGATGGCGCAAGCTGAGTATGAAGGACCGAAATTTTAGGGCTCAGGACCAGAAGCGATCCTCTCGGTGCTCGTCACCTTGATACTCACGGAACTCGACCGCTTTCCCATCCTTCATGTGCCAGACATGCACCTCCTGAAACGACTCGGATACCCCGCTTCTCTGTGCATTCACGGTGGCCAACACAACTGGCACGGTCCGCCTCATTTAAGGCGGAGATGTGGAAGGGGCGCGGCGAAGCCTCCATGTCCGGAGTGGCCCAAACCCGAGATGCATCCTTGTCGGGTTCTACGTCCGCGCCCAGTCCTCGATGTCGGGCGTGCGCTCGAGCGGACGATCGCCCTCCCACGGACGCGATCGCGCATAGCGAGCGCTGGCCGGTGCCGCGGGCGCCTGAGACGCGCGAGGTGAAGGATCTGGTTCAGGCCTGGGGACAGGCGGCGCGGCGTGCCAACGAGGCCGGGTTCGCCGTGCTCGAGCTGCACGGCGCCCATGGCTATCTCGTGCATGAATTCCTCTCCGAGCGCGCAACCGGCGCGGCGGCGCGTATGGTGGCTCGGAAGCGAACCGGATGCGCTTTCTGATCGAGGTGACGGAAGCCGTGCGGGTCCATTGGCCCGATCACAAGCCATTGTTGGTGCGGCTGTCGGTCGAGGACAATGCGGGCTGGGGACCCGAACAGAGCGCGCGGCTGACGAAAATCCTCAAGGGGAAGGCGTCGACGTGATCGACTGCTCGTCGGGCGGAATCACCGAGATGGCGCCGATCCTGGGCAAGGAGATCAAATACAGCTACCAGGTGCCGCTGTCGGAATATGTCCGCCGCCACGCCGATATCATGACCATGGCGGTCGGCCTGATTATCCATGGTGACCAGGCTGAACAAATCCTGTGCGATGAACAAGCAGATTTGATCGCCGTCGGCCGGGAAATCCTGAATAACCCGAACTGGCCGATGGACGCCGCGCTAAAGCTGGGGGTAGACGGGCCGTTCCGAAGCGTGCCTCCGCAGTTTGGCTGTTGGCTGGGCACACGGGCCAAGCGCGAATTTGGGACCAGGCCGTCGACCTGGCAGAACGGGTTGCAGGAGGTTGGCAAGGCACCCTAGATAGGGGCACCCAAGATTAAGGGCGTCCTGGATTATGAGGCGATCACCGGGATTCGCACCATCATCCCATCTACTTGTTTGAGCGAGACCTTTTCGGAAAGCCGCATATGCGACAGTCTTGGCCTGCGAGGGAGGCTGAGTGCGCCCCCTCGCGGAAACCAAGCACGCTGAGCATACCCGCCGCTTCGGCTAGCGCTCACGGCTCCACGGGAAAAGCGAGGCCGGGAAATCTGCCGCGTAGCGGTGACCGATCGGCGGACGAGGCGTTTCCTGCGGAGGATTCCGGTCAGGCTCCACGACCTTCCGGTAAAGATGCCAGCTCGCGTGACCGAGCACCGGCAGGACGACGCACAGCCCGACAAAGAACGGCAGCGAGCCCACTGCCAGCAAGACCGCAACGACGAATCCCCACACGGCCATCTCCACTGGATTCTTCATCACGGCTCGCACCGAGGTGCGGATCGCATCGATCGCCGTCGCGTGCTGGTCGAGCATCAGCGGAAACGAGACAACGCTGATGCACAGCGCCACCACCGCGAACAGGAAACCGACGCCGCATCCGACGACAATGAGCGTCCAGCCTTCGGGCGTCGTCAGCACGCGCAATGCGAAATCGGGGATGCTCGCAGCCGGAGCATAGCCGAAGGTTGCAATGTAGATCGCGTTGGCGGCGGCGATCCACACCCCGAACAGAACGAACAGCAGGATGCCAAGCTCGATCATGGCGCCGAACGACGGTGCGCGCAGCACCTCCATTGCATCCCAGGCTCCCGGTTCCTCTCCGCGCTCGCGGCGGCGGCTCAGCTCGTAGAGGCCGAGCGCGGCGAAGGGACCGATCAGGGTAAAGCCGGCGGCGAGTGGAAAGAGCAGCGGCAGCACCGAATAGCCAAGGACGAGCCTGAACAGGGCAAGTCCGAGGATAGGATACATCACGCACAGGACGATGGCGTGGGTCGGGATGGCACTGAAATCTTCCCAGCCGAGGCGCAGCGCGTTGCCGAGGTCGTAAAGGCTGATCTTGCGAACGTCATAGACGGTAGAGACGCCAAACAAGTGCAGTTTGGGTCGTGCGAACACTGTGGTCATGGCTCCGGTCTCCTTGCTCTTGCCCGCAGGGAACGGAGCGCCTCAAAGCACGCGCATCCGCCTCATGCGCGAAAATCGCGACTGAGTCCGGCAAATCAGGTTCAATGAGAAGAAGCTTGCCGGACGACATCCGGTACAGGGAAGTTAGTCCGATACGGCGTAGAAGCAAGAGAGCGAACGCGGTCGAGAGAGTTGTTGTACTTCTGCGCAGGACGATTTTGCGTCGCACCATCGAATGGTCACGCCGATCGGCTTCCCTCGGCGTGCAAAGGCATTCCGGCCAACACGCGCCGGACCTACTCCTCTATTGACGCCGGGCTCGACGGGGACCATCTTAAATCGTTGAACGCCCCCAGCTCCGATGAGATTGCGGTCGTGACATTGAGCCTTTGGTGGTGTCCCGACGTCGCGACCCGCAGAATGGGCGAGGCAAGAGGCGCGGTGATGGTGGATGTGACATCATCCCTCTGACGTGAGCTCCGCCCTTTCGTTCCTCTCCGCAGCCTTGAATGGCAAGGAGGAATGAGGGATGGCTGTAGCGCTCATACTGCTTCTGGTTGCCGTCGCCTCGGTGCTGTTTCACCTCTTCAGCCCGTGGTGGTGGACACCGCTCGCCTCGAACTGGGGCTACATCGACGCCACCATTACCCTGACATTCTGGATCACCGGGGCGGTCTTCGTCGCGGTCGTCGGCTTCATGGCCTACTGCGTGCTCCGCTTTCACCACAGGGAGGGAAGGCAGGCGGCCTACAACCCCGAGAACAAGCGGCTCGAATGGTGGCTCAGCGTCGGCACTGCAATCGGCGTCGCGGCCATGTTGGCTCCCGGATTGGTCGTCTGGCACCAGTTCGTCACCGTTCCGGCCGGCGCGACCGAGGTCGAGGTCATGGGGCAGCAGTGGCAATGGAGCTATCGGCTTCCCGGAAAAGACGGCAAGCTTGGGACCTCCGATGCCCGCCTCATTAGTCCAGACAATCCGATGGGGTTGAATCCCGACGATCCAGACGGAAAGGACGATATCGTTGTTCAAAACGACGATCTGCACCTGCTGGTCGGAAAACCGGTGAAGGTGCTGCTCCGCTCAATCGACGTCGTGCATGATTTCTACGTGCCCGAGTTCCGGGCGAAGATGGACATGATCCCGGGCTCGGTGACCTATTACTGGTTCACGCCGACCCGCACCGGGACATTCGAGGTTCTCTGCGCAGAACTCTGCGGCGTCGCGCACGCGCAGATGCGTAGCAATGTCGTGGTTCAGGACGAGAAAGAATATCACGCGTGGCTGGAGAAGCAGCGGACGTTTGCCGATCTGTCGGAGCGGCACAACGTCGCGAAGGCAACCGACAGGACAGGCAGCGAATGACGATACCGACGAGGCGGCGCCATCCGTCGTGAGGCGAATTCCTCGCTGAACAGAAGACCAAGGAGGATATTCCGATGGTCGATGTCCCGTATGATGCAATCGCAGGCGTTCCGCCTGCCGAAGTGACTGACGTCGAACTCTATCATCCGAAGAGCTGGTTGACGAAGTACGTCTTTTCGCAGGACGCCAAGGTCATCGCCATCCAGTATTCGATCACGGCGATGTCGATCGGAATGGTCGCGCTGGTGCTGTCGTGGCTGATGCGGCTGCAACTGGGATTTCCCGGCACATTCTCCTTCATCGACGCCAACCAATATCTCCAGCTCATCACCATGCATGGCATGATCATGGTGATCTACCTCCTGACCGCGTTGTTCCTTGGAGGCTTCGGCAACTACCTGATCCCGCTTATGGTCGGTGCCCGGGACATGGTGTTCCCCTATGTGAACATGCTGAGCTACTGGGTCTATCTGCTCGCGGTCCTTGTGCTGGTCTCGACCTTTTTCGTGCCCGGAGGGCCCACCGGCGCCGGCTGGACGCTGTACCCGCCGCAGGCGATCCTCTCCGGCACGCCTGGCGGGCAAGATTGGGGCATCATCCTCATGCTGTCCTCCCTGATCCTGTTCATCATCGGCTTCACCATGGGTGGGCTCAACTATGTGGTGACGGTGCTGCAGGCGCGCACGCGCGGCATGACCTTGATGCGGTTGCCGTTGACCGTGTGGGGCATTTTCACGGCGACCGTCATGGCGCTCCTGGCCTTCCCGGCGCTGTTCGTCGCCTCGGTGATGCTGCTGCTCGACCGCCTGCTGGGGACCAGCTTCTTCATGCCGACGCTCGTCGAGATGGGCGCGGTGTCGAAGTATAGCGGCGGCAGCCCGATCCTGTTCCAGCATCTGTTCTGGTTCTTCGGCCATCCCGAAGTCTACATCGTCGCCTTGCCGGCCTTCGGCATCATCTCCGATCTGATCAGCGTCCATGCGCGGAAGAACATCTTCGGCTATCGGATGATGGTCTGGGCCATCGTGGCGATCGGCGCTCTCAGCTTCGTCGTTTGGGCGCACCACATGTATGTGAGCGGCATGAACCCGTATTTCGGGTTCTTCTTCGCCACCACGACGCTCATCATCGCCATCCCGACCGCGATCAAGGTTTACAATTGGGTGCTGACCCTGTGGCGCGGCGATATTCATCTCACCATCCCGATGCTGTTCGCGCTCGCGTTCATCATCACGTTCGTCAACGGCGGACTGACCGGCCTGTTTCTCGGCAACGTCGTCGTGGACGTTCCGCTGTCCGATACGATGTTCGTCGTCGCACACTTCCACATGGTGATGGGTATTGCGCCGATCATGGCCGTGTTCGGCGGGATTTATCACTGGTATCCGAAGATCACGGGACGGATGCTGAACGAGGTGCTCGGACGATTCCACTTCTGGGTCTCGTTCATCGGGGCCTATGCGATCTTCTTCCCCATGCACTATCTGGGCCTCCTGGGCATGCCCCGCCGCTATCACGACATCGGCGACACGGCCTTCGTCCCGGCGTCCGCCCATGACCTCAATGCATTCATGAGCGTGGCGGCTCTGATAGTCGGTTTCGCCCAGCTCGTGTTCCTGTTCAATCTGGTCTGGAGCCTGTTCAAAGGGAGAGAGGCCGGCGGCAATCCCTGGGGAGCCTCGTCGCTGGAATGGCAAACGCCTGAGACTCCTCCAGGGCATGGCAATTGGGGCAAGGAGCTCCCGATCGTCTATCGCTGGGCTTACGACTACAGCGTACCTGGCGCCGCGAGGGATTTCGTGCCGCAAAATGAGCCGCTAGCCGGATTGCAGGCGCAGGGGGCCCATTCGTGAGTGCCATTGTCCTGTTCATGGCTGGAATAGCCGCAATTGCGGGATGGTGGCTCTCGCACCAGCGGCTGGCTGCCAAGCCATGGCTGGAAGAGGGCATGGTCGTCGATCTCCGCGAGGAGAGGGGGCCGTCGTTGCCGGCGGCGAAGCTCGGATTGGGCGTGTTTCTCGCGGTCGTCGGCTCATTGTTCGCGCTCCTGATCAGCGCCTACTCCATGCGCAACGCCAGTGTGGACTGGCGCGAGCTGCCCCTGCCAAAATTGTTGTGGTTCAACACCGGCGTTCTGGCCATGAGCAGCGTCGCGTTGCAGTGCGCGGTCATTCGGGCGCGACGCGACGACATTGACGGCTCACTCGCCGGCCTGCTCGTCGGCGGAGTATCCGCCGTCACGTTCCTCGCGGGGCAATTGCTGGTGTGGCAGCAGTTGAACGTCGCCGGGTTCTTCGTGGCGTCCAACCCGGCCAATTCCTTTTTCTACCTGCTCACTGCGATGCACGGGCTGCATCTGATGGGCGGTCTGGTGGCCTTGGGCAGAACGACCACCAAGCTATGGCGTGGTGTCGAGGCGTCTCGGGCTCGGCTGAGCGTGGAGCTCTGTGCCATCTATTGGCATTTCCTGTTGCTGGTCTGGCTGGTCCTGCTTGGTCTCCTGACCGGCTGGACCGACAACTTCGTCAACATCTGTCGTCAATTGCTCACTTAGGAAGGACGGAAACCAGATGGCAGAGACGGCGCTGACAAGTACGCTCGAACCGCCTGCGCGGCCGGCAGGCTGGCGCGGCATCGCCGCCGACTGGTCCTCGGATCAGCGCGCCTTCAAGAACGTTTCTTGGGGGAAGGCCATGATGTGGATCTTCCTCCTCAGCGACACCTTCATCTTCAGTTGCTTCCTGCTGTCGTACATGACGACGCGGATGTCGACGACGGTGCCATGGCCCAATACCAGCGAAGTCTTCGCCCTCAATATCGGCGATACACACATCCCGATGATCCTGATCGCCATCATGACTTTCATCCTGATCAGCAGCAGCGGGACGATGGCGATGGCCGTCAATTTCGGCTATCGCCACGACCGCATCAAAACCGCTGCCCTGATGCTGGCCACCGCGGCATTTGGCGCAACCTTCGTCGGAATGCAGGCGTTCGAGTGGACCAAGCTGATCATGGAAGGCGTCCGGCCCTGGGGCAATCCGTGGGGCGCGGCGCAATTCGGCGCCTCCTTCTTCATGATCACCGGCTTCCACGGCACCCACGTGACCATCGGCGTCATCTTCCTGATCGCCATCGCGCGAAAAGTTTTGCGGGGAGACTTCGACGTCGAGAGGCGCGGCTTCTTCACGAGCCGGAAGGGATACTACGAGATCGTCGAAATCACCGGCCTGTATTGGCACTTCGTCGACCTCGTGTGGGTCTTCATCTTCGCTCTTTTCTATCTCTGGTGAGGTTGGCGCATGACAAACACAGCGGTACCTTTGCAAAGGCAGGCCACGCAACATGCGCTGCACACCTATGTGCATGACGCCGTCGCATCAGGAGCCGCGCACGCCAAGGGGCAGCAGCACCCGATCAAGCTCTACCTCGTCGTCTGGGGATGGTTGTTCGTCCTCAGCACGTGCTCGTTTCTCGTCGACTATTTCGGCCTTCACGGCTACCTCAGATGGTCGTTGATCCTGCTGTTCATGGTGCTCAAGGCCGGCTTGATCGTCGCCGTCTTCATGCACATGGCCTGGGAGCGGCTGGCCTTGGCCTACGCCATCCTGTTGCCGCCGGTGCTGGTGCTGGTTTTTGTCGGGATCATGGTGTTCGAGTCCGACTACACGCATCTGCTCCGGATGGTGTTTTTCGCGCCGGCAACCTAGCGTGCGGCCGCTTGCACCGACGCGCCGACATCCCGGAGGTTTGAACCATGCGTGCGGGTCCATTGGCCCGATCACAAGCCATTGTTGGTGCGGCTGTCGGTCGAGGACAATGCGGGCTGGGGACCCGAACAGAGCGCGCGGCTGGCGAAAATCCTCAAGGGGAAGGGCGTCGACGTGATCGACTGCTCGTCGGGCGGAATCACCGAGATGGCGCCGATCCTGGGCAAGGAGATCAAATACAGCTACCAGGTGCCGCTGTCGGAATATGTGAGGCGCCACGCCGATATCGTGACCATGGCGGTCGGCCCGATTATCCATGGTGACCAGGCCGAACAGATCCTGTGCGATGAACAAGCAGATTTGATCGCCGTCGGCCGGGAAATCCTGAATAACCCGAACTGGCCGATGGACGCCGCGCTAAAGCTGGGGGTAGACGGGCCGTTCCGAAGCGTGCCTCCGCAGTTTGGCTATTGGCTGGGCACACGGGCCAAGCGCGGGACCAGGCCGTCGACCTGGCAGAACGGGTTGCAGGAGGTTGGCAAGGCACCCTAGATAGGGGCACCCAAGATTAAGGGCGTCCTGGATCATGAGGCGATCACCGGGATTCGCACCATCATCCCATCTACTTGTTTGAGCTCGATCTTTTCCGGAAAGCCGCCGTTCGCTTGTCCGGATCATGCTTCGAGGCCCGTAGTGGTCCGGTCAGGCTACGGCCTTGATCCGACCAAAAAGCCGTTGTGTGGTGCCCCGTCGGGGTGAGGCCGTCGAATGTTACGAAACATTGCCGGCCATAGCGAAAAGGGATCGCGGATGATGCGCAAGAACGTTGGCTTTTTCCTCGGGACGGTTGCGGGGGCGTGTCTCACCCTTCTCGTGACCTCGCCGCAGGGTGGCGCGCATCTGTTCGCGGTTGCCAAGGCCGCCGCACGCTCCGACAACACCTATTCGCAGCTCAACCTGTTCGGCGACGTGTTCGAGCGAATCCGGACCGACTACGTCGAGAAGCCCGATGACGGCAAACTCGTCGAAGGCGCGATCAACGGCATGATCTCCTCGCTCGACCCGCACTCCCGCTACATGAACGAGAAGGGCTGGGCGGAGATGCAGGAGACCACGCATGGCGAGTTCGGCGGGCTCGGCATCGAGGTCACGATGGAGGACGGCTTCGTCAAGGTGGTGGCGCCGATCGACGATACGCCGGCCTCGCGCGCCGGCATCATGTCCGGCGACATCATCACCGCGATCGACGACGAGACGATCCAGGGCATGACGCTCGACCAGGCCGTCAACAAGATGAAGGGCGCGCCCAACAGCTCGATCCGGCTGAAGATCATCCGCAAGGACGCCGACAAGCCGATCGAGGTCGCGATCACCCGCGAGATCATCCGTGTCCGCCCGGTCAAATACCACACTGAAGGCGGCGACATCGGCTATATCCGCATCACCTCGTTCAACGAGCAGACCGCCGACGGCCTGCGCAAGGCGATCACCGACATCCAGAAGGAGATCTCGCAGGACAAGCTCGATGGCTATGTCATCGATCTCCGCAACAATCCGGGCGGCCTGCTCGACCAGGCGGTTTCGGTCAGCGGCATGCTGATGCAGCGCGGCGAGGTGGTCTCGACCCGCGGCCGCAATCCAGAGGAGACCCAGCGCTTCACCGCGCATGGCGGCGACCTGACCAAGGGCAAGCCGCTCGTCGTGCTGATCAACGGCGGCTCGGCGTCGGCCTCCGAGATCGTGGCCGGCGCGCTTCACGACCACAAGCGCGCGACGCTGATCGGCACCCGCTCGTTCGGCAAGGGCTCGGTGCAGACGATCATTCCGCTCGGCGCCGGCAACGGCGCGCTGGCGCTGACTACGGCACGTTATTTCACGCCGTCGGGCCACTCGATCCAGGCCCAGGGCATCAAGCCCGACATCGAGGTGCTGCAGGACGTGCCTGACGAGTTCAAGACCCGCTCGGAGATCAAGGGCGAGGCCTCGATGCGCGGTCATCTCGCGGCCGAGGGCACCGAGCAAAGCGGCTCGCAGTCCTATGTCCCGCCGGACGAGAAGAACGACAAGGCGCTGAACGCGGCCTTGAAGCAGCTTCGCGGCGTCACAGTGAACGCCGACGCCAAGAACGCCGAGACCAAGACGGCACAGAAGCGGGCGGTGCCGAACTGAGGGGCCCGGCGTTTCCTCACGTCGTGGCCGGGTCCAGGCCCGGCATGACGGGTTTATGGGGCGACGTTAGCCCTTCTGAGCCCTCTTAGCGCTCGCGAGGGGACTCCCGTAGCCCGGATGGAGCGAAATCCGGGGCCGTCTCTCCCGTGGCGATGCCATTCCCGGATTGCGCTGCGCTCCATCCGGGCTACGCACAGCAGCCTCTCCCGTGGGCGTACCGCTGCCTTTATGCCAAGCCGGCGACCGGTTTGCGCCGGCGGGCGCGGCCTTGGCCGTCGGCGGGCCGGCCTTCTCGGTGGGCGATCAGCAATTGCCTGATGTCGGCGGCCGGTTTCGGTGCGCTGAACAGATAGCCCTGCATTTCGGAGCAGCCGAGCTCGCGCAGCAATTGCTGCTGCTGCGTGGTCTCGACGCCTTCCGCCGTCGTCGTCATGCTGCGTTCGGCGGCGATGTTGACGACGGCCTCCACGATGCCGGCCGAGCCTTGCGGGTCTGCGATGTCGGTGACGAAGCAGCGGTCGATCTTGATCTTGTCGAACGGGAAGCGCTTCAAATAGCTCAGGGATGAGTAGCCGGTGCCGAAATCGTCGAGCGCGATCCGCACGCCGATGGCGCGGAGCTGATGCAGCGCTGCCAGTGCCGCCTCGTCGTCGCGGATCAGCACGGCTTCCGTGATCTCGAGCTCGAGCCGGCCCGCGGACAGGCCGGATGCCGCCAGCGCCGCGATCACTTCGAGCGCCAGCGTGCCGCTCCTGAACTGCACCGGCGAGACGTTGACCGCTAGCCTGACATGGTCGGGCCAGTTCACGGCCTCCTTGCAGGCCGTCGCCAGCACCCATTCGCCGAGCTGGTTGATCAGCCCGGTTTCCTCGGCGATCGGCACGAAATCGGCCGGCGAGATCATGCCGCGCTCCGGATGGCGCCAGCGCACCAGCGCCTCGCAGCCGTTGATCTCGTTGGTGTGCAGGTCGAGGCAGGGCTGGCAATACACTTCCAGTTCGCGGTTGTCGGCGATCGCGCGCCGCAAATCCATTTCGAGCTCGCGGCGGGCGCGGGCGTCGGCATCCATCGCCGGCTCGAAGAAGCGCCAGGTGCGGCGGCCGGCGGACTTCGCCGCGTACATCGCAAGGTCGGCGTTCTTGAGGATCTTGTCGAGATCGGTGCCGTCCTTCGGGGCCAGCGCGATGCCGATGCTGGCGTCCGTGGTGACCTGATGACCGAGACATTGATAGGGCGTGCGGATCGTGTCGTAGATGCGAGCGACGAGGCCGGTGACCTCGTCGGAGCTCTTCACTCCGGTCTGCACGATGGCAAACTCGTCGCCGCCGAGGCGGGCGACGAAATCGGTGTCCCGCACGCAGGCGCTCAGGCTTCGGGCGACGGATTTCAGGAGCTCGTCGCCGATCATGTGGCCGAGCGAGTCGTTGACGCCCTTGAACTCGTCGATGTCGATGTAGAGCACCGCTAGCTGGCTGTCCGCTGTGACATGCGGCAATTCGCGCTTGATCTGCTCGTGGAACAGCGCGCGGTTCGGCAAGTCGGTCAGCGCATCGTAATGGGCGAGGTGGGTGATGCGTTCCTCGGCGCGGCGCCGCTCGGTGATGTCCTCATGGGTCGCAACCCAGCCGCCGTCGGCGAGCGGTTCGTTGACGACCTGGATCGAGCGCCCGTCGGGCGTCGAGATCACCATCATGTTGCGGACCGCGACGTCGCGCAGCACGAGGTTGACGTAACGGTCGACGTCGCCCTCGAACGAGCCGGTCTGGTGACGATGAGCGATGACGTCGTGGAAGCTGCAGCCTGGCCTGACGACGTCGGCCGACAGCCCGTACATCTCGATGTACCGTTTGTTGCAGATCACCAGGCGCTTCGACGAGTCGAACAGCAACAGCCCCTGGGTCATGTTGTTGACGGCGGTGTCGAGCCTGAGTTTCTCCAGCGTCAGGCGCTGCTGCTGCGCCCAATGTTGCTGCAGCAGCTTGCGCACTACGAGCGCCAGCAGGGTCGCGAGCGCCAGCACCGACAGGCCGGTCACCGCGATCAGGATGTTGATCTGCTCGCGCCAATTGGCGAGCGCCGCGGCCGTGGTCGTCGTCGCAACGATGACGATCGGGAATTTGGTGAGCGCCCGCGACGACACCAGGCGGTCCTTGCCGTCGATCGGGCTGGTCAGCCGCGAGGTGCTCTGCGGCAGTTCGAACACCTGCTGCTGGCTGGCCGGGCCGGAGCGGAAATTCTTCCCGATCAGCTCCTCGACATGGGGATAGCGGGCGAGCAGGGTGCCGTCGCGATGATGCATCGATATTGCGGCGCCTTCGCCGAGCGCGACCGTGGCGAAGAACTTCTCGAAGGTGGCCGAATCGATGCCACGACCGACCACCCCGAGGAACTCGCCGTTCGGACCGGTGACCTTGCGGACGATGGCGGTGGTCCAGGCTCTGGTGATCCGGCTGAACACGGGAGCAACAAGCATGTCGGGTGAATAGGGGCTCGACTTGAAGATCTGGAAGTAGTCGCGATCGCCGATGTTGGCTTTCGGCAGCGGCCAGGCGTTCGAGCTGTTGATCAGCGTGCCGTCCGCGTCGAACACGTTCAGGCCGCCGGCATAGGACAACGCGTCCATCTTTGACTTGAGCATCGCATGGATGTCGGGGCCAGACATCCGGCGCCGGAAGGTCTCCGGTGTCGTCGCGATGTCGTTGTCGTGCATGAACGCGATCAGGTCCTTCTGCACGGCCTCGAAATCCTCGAGCTGCTGGTCGAAATGCCGTGCGAGCAGCAGCACGGTGTTTTCCAGCTCGCGCTCGCTGCTGTGCAGTGCGCGCTCGCGGAAAGTGCCGGCCATCAAGGTCGCGCCGACCGCGATCGCGACCATCAAGAGGGCGCCGCCGGCGATCAGCCAGCGGATCGGACCGCTGCGCAGGATCGACGTGATGTTGAACGTGGCGCCGTCATCTGACTGCATAGGACCCAATCGCTTCCAGGTATTTCACCCGGAAGTAGGTTCGCGCACCTCCGGCCCGCGAAAAGTCGTACCCAAACGAAATGGAGCCGCCGTTAGCAAGACTGGTTAATGAACGGTTACCGGTGGCGGCGAGATTTCGTCGCAGCTATCGCGGGGCGGAAAGCGGTCGCCGAGCGCCGCGGTCAGAAGGAGCCAGATCAAGCCTCGGCCGCGCATCAGTCGCGAATCCCATCGCTGAGGTGAACGGTCGCGTCAGTGCGGGCGATCACTCGTCTGCGCGATAGTGTCCGGACTTGCCGCCGATCTTCTCGACGAGATGGATGCCCTCGATGCGGACGCCGCGCTCGACGGCCTTGATCATGTCGTAGATCGTCAGGCATGCGACCGACACCGCGGTCAGCGCCTCCATCTCGACGCCGGTCGGCCCGGTCACCTTCACGCTCGCACGGACGATGCAGCCCGGCAGTTTCCGGTCGGTCTCGATGTCAATCGTGACCTTGGTCAGCGCCAGCAGGTGGCAGAGCGGGATCAGCTCCGAGGTCCGCTTCGCCGCCATGATGCCGGCGATCCGCGCGGTGGCCAGCACGTCGCCCTTCTTGGCCTGACCTGATGCGATCAGGTCGAGGGTGGCCTTGCTCATCACGACACGGCCTTCGGCGACCGCGGTGCGCTCGGTCGCGGGCTTGGCCGAGACGTCGACCATCCGGGCATCGCCCTTCGCGTCGATATGGGTGAGGGCGGGGCCGGACCCTGACGATCTGGCCTTGGACGGCTTCCGTGCCATCGCGTCAGCGCGTGCCGGTTGCGCGCGATGCAGCCTGCCGCGTCAGCAGCGTGCGCGTCGCCGCGGTGACGTCCTGCTGCCGCATCAGGCTCTCACCGACCAGGAAGGTCGACATGCCGACGCGCTCGAGCCGGGCGAGGTCGTCGGGCGTGAAGATGCCGCTCTCGCCGACCATCAGACGGTCGCGCGGGATCAGCGGCGCCAGTGCTTCGCTGGTCGCGAGCGTGGTCTCGAAGGTGCGGAGATTGCGGTTGTTGACGCCGATCATCGGCGAGCGGAGCTTCAGCGCGCGGTCGAGCTCGGCGCGGTCGTGGATCTCGATCAGCACGTCCATGCCATGCGCGATCGCGGCGTCCTCGATATCCTTGGCGGCCACATCGTCGAGCGCGGCCATGATGATCAGGATGCAGTCGGCGCCGTGGGCGCGGGCTTCCACCACCTGGTAGGTGTCGAACATGAAATCCTTGCGCAGCACCGGCAGGCCGGTTGCCGCGCGCGCCGCGACCATGAAGTCGAGATGGCCCTGGAACGACGGCGCATCGGTGAGAACAGACAGGCACGCCGCGCCGCCGGCTTCATAGGCTTCTGCGAGTACGGGCGGGTCGAAGTCGGCGCGGATCAGCCCCTTCGAGGGCGAGGCCTTCTTCACCTCCGCGATCAGCGCGTAGTCGCCGCTGGCATGCTTGTTGCGGATCGCGCGGACGAAGCCGCGTGGGGCTGAGGCCGCTTTCGCCTGCGCCTCGACGTCGGCGAGGGGACGCGCACGCTTGGCGGCGGCGATCTCCTCGCGCTTGTAGGTCTCGATCTTGCTCAGGATGTCGGACATCGCGGGCCCTCTTTAGAGCATGATCCTATCGACAAACCGGTTCCCACTTGGTCGGATCATGTGTCAGCTGTTGGAAACCGCAACCAGATGTTTCAGCCGCGCGGCGGCTGCGCCGCTGTCGAGCGACTGCGCGCCGATCGCGACACCTTCCCTGAGGTCCTTGGCGCGGCCGGCCACGATCAACGCGGCAGCGGCGTTGAGCAGCGCGACGTCGCGATAGGCGCTCGGCTTGCCCTGAAGCACGTTCGACAGCGCGATCGCATTGGCGTCGGCGTCGCCGCCCTTCAGCGCCTCGCCGCCGACGCGGCCGAGGCCGGCATCATCAGGCGTCACCTCGAATGTCCTGATCTCGCCATTCTCCAGGCTCGCGACGAAGGTCGGGCCGGTGAGGGTGATCTCGTCGAGTCCATCCGAGCCGTGCACGACCCAGACCTTGTCCGCGCCGAGATTCTTCAAGACCTGCGCCAGCGGTTGCACCCATTGCCGCGAGAACACGCCGACCATCTGCCGCTTGACGCCGGCCGGGTTCGACAGCGGCCCGAGCAGGTTGAAGATGGTGCGGGTGGCGAGCTCGACCCGGGTCGGGCCGACGTTCTTCATCGCCGGATGATGCGAGGGCGCGAACATGAATCCGATGCCGGCCTCTTTGACGCAGCGTCCGACCTGATCGGGCGTCAGGTCGATCTTGACCCCAAGCGAGGCCAGCACGTCGGCCGCGCCCGAACGCGACGACAGCGCCCGGTTGCCGTGCTTGGCGACGGGGATTCCAGCCCCCGCCACGATGAATGCCGCGCAGGTCGAGACGTTGACCGAACCGGAGCCGTCGCCGCCGGTGCCGACGATATCGACGGCCTCCGGCGGGGCGTTGACCCGCAGCATCTTGCCGCGCATCGCCGTAACAGCGCCGGTGATCTCCTCGACGGTCTCGCCGCGCACCCGCAGCGCCATCAACAGGCCGCCCATCTGCGATGGCGTGGCTTCGCCCGACATCATGCTGTCGAAGGCGGATGCCGCCTCCTCACGCGTCAGCGTGGCGCCGGTGGCGACTTTTCCGATGATCGATTTCAGGTCGTCCATTCGCTGGCCCAGGTCTCTCGTTGGAGCTTGATCTCCACGCAAGCGCGTCGTGTGCGTCGCGCGGAGAACCGGCGTCCCGTTTCCGGATCATGCTCAATTATTCGCGCCTGTCACCTGTGCGAAGGCGGCCTCGTTGATGCTCATGCCGATATTGGACTCGATTTTCGTGACGTATTGCGCGACCTGCTCGTCGCTCATCGAGCGCCGCACGGCCTCGGTGAGCTGCTTGACCGCGTCGGAGGCGAAGTCGACCGGCGGGTCGGTCACGTTGGTGACGCGGAAGACGATCCACTGGCTGCCGCCGGCGGTCGGCGTCTGCCCGTCGCCATCCTTGGCGGTGCGAAACGCCGCGGTGACCACGGCGGCCGGCACACCGGGCGGCGTCGCATCGCGGCGGAAGTCTGCGGCCGTCTCGACCTTGACACCGGCAGCGGCGGCTTCGTCGGCGAGCTTGCTGCCGCTGTCGAGCTTTTGGACGATATCGGTCGCCTTGGCGCGCAGCCGGCTCGAGATCTGGTCCTCGCGCCATTTCGCCTCGACCTGTTCGCGGACCTCGTCGAGCTTGCGCTCGCGCGACGGCGTGATGCCGAGAACGTCGTACCAGACATAGCCGCCTTCGAACTGGATCGGGTCGTTGTCGACGCCCACGTCGCTGTTGAAGGCCTGCGTCACCACGTCGAGGCCCTTTGGAATGTTGGGTGCGAGCTGGCCGTTCGGCAGGCGGCCCGAGCGGTCGACCGCGTCGACGGTGACGGCCGTCAGTCCGAGCTTCTGCGCGGCCTCGACGACGCTGGCGCCGCCACCCCGCTCGTCTTCCATCTTGTCGCGCAGCTCGGAGACCTTGGCGCGGGCGCGCTCGGTGGCGATTTGGCTCTTGATCTGCGCCGCGACGCTCTCATAGCTCGGCGTCACACCGGGCTCGATCTTGCCGACCTTGACCAGCGCCACGCCGAATTCACCCTTCACCGGTTGGCTGACCTCGCCCGAAGGCAGCGAGAAGGCGGCATTGGCGACGGCCGGGTCGAGGATCGCCGACTTCGGGACCAATCCGAGATTGACGTCGGACAGGTTGAGCTTGCGCTCCTTGGCGATGTCGTCGAACGACGTGCCGGAGGTGATGCGGGCGCGCGCAGCCTGTGCTTCCTCCATGTTCGGAAACACGATCTGTGAGATCTCGCGCTTCTCCGGCGTGCTGAGCTGGTCGCGGCGCTGCTCGAAGATTTTCTTGGCGTCGTCGTCGGAGACGGTTTCCCACTTGCCGATCGCCTCGGGCGTGACCGCAACGAAGGAAATCTTGCGGTATTCGGGCGCGCGGAACTGGGCCTTGTGCTCGTCGAAATAGGCGGCGAGCGCCTCGGGCGAGGGCGGATCGATGGTCCCGGCCTGGGCGGCGCCGAGGCTGATGTAGTCGATCGAGCGCTGCTCGTTCTGGAAGCGGGTCAGCGCCTCGACCATCGACTTCGGCGGCTCGACTCCAGCCGAGATGGTGCCGGCGATCTGCCGCCGCAGGCCGACGCGGCGCTGCTCGGCGATGTAGCGGCCTTCGGTATAGCCGTAGTTGCGGATCACGGCCTGGAAGCGCTGCGGGTCGAACTGGCCGTTGAGGCCCTTGAAGGTCGGATCGTTGTAGATCGTGCGCAGCACCTCGGCATCGGACTGGTGGAGGCCCATGCGGCGCGCTTCCTCATCCATCGCGGCTTCCGCGAGCGTCTGCTGCAGCACCTGGCGGTCGATTCCGAAGGCGTGCGCCTGCTCCGGGGTCAGCGGACGGCCGAACTGGCGGCCAAGCTGCTGCAGGCGGTCGGTATAGATCTGGCGGAACTGCTCGGTCGAAATCTCGGTCCCCCCGACCTTTGCCAGCGTCGACCGTCCGAATCCCCTGAAAATGTCGGCAATGCCCCAAATTCCGAAACTGACGATCAAAACGCCCATCACAACGGCCATAATCGTCTTGCCGAGCCAGTTTGATGAGGCTTTCCGCATTCCTCGAAGCATGGGTCCAACTTGTTTTGCAGGAGGGGAACCGGGTTGTGCCCAAATGGGGGAGCTCTAGCCGAAGCTGATGTCCCGCAGCAGGGCGTCACCGAATTGAAAAGCCATCATAAAGTGGCGGCCATTCCCCCGCAACCTTGTGCTCGCGGCCGGATTGAAGCGGTTAATCGCCGCGCAGCCGGGGCGACGCCGCTCTCTGGAAGTCCGCCACGGCCTCTGCTAGCGCATGGGGACGCTTGATCGATGGGAATCCTGACATGACCAATGCCCTCCGGCCGCTGATCGCCGGCAACTGGAAAATGAACGGCCTGAAATCCTCCATGGCCGAGTTCGAGGCTGTCCTGGCGGGGGCCGGCGACCTCGCCGGAAAGGCCGACCTCCTGGTCTGCCCGCCCGCGACGCTGGTCGGGGCCTTTGCCGACAAGGCGCGTGGCGGAAAGGTCGCCGTCGGTGCCCAGGATTGCCATCCCAAGCCGTCCGGGGCCCACACCGGCGACCTGTCGGCGGAAATGTTTGGAGATCTCGGCGCCGTCGCGATCATTGTCGGCCATTCCGAGCGCCGCGCCGACCACGGCGAGACCGATGCACTGGTCCGCCAGAAGGCGGAGGCCGCGTGGCGGGCGGGCCTGACCGCGATCGTCTGCATCGGCGAGACGCGCGAGCAGCGCGACGCCGGCAAGACGCTCGATATCTGCGGCACCCAGCTCAAGGGCTCGCTGCCTGACGGATCGACCTCGGCCAATTTGGTGGTGGCCTATGAGCCGGTCTGGGCGATCGGGACTGGCCTCACTCCGACCGCCAAGGATGTCGAGGACGTTCACAGGTTTATTCGCGGTGTGCTCACCGATCGCTTCAAGGGCGAGGGCGAGAAGATCCGGATTCTCTATGGTGGTTCGGTCAAGCCGTCGAACGCCGCGGAGCTGATGGCCGTCGCCAATGTCAACGGCGCGCTGGTCGGCGGCGCCAGCCTGAAGGCGTCCGACTTCCTCGCGATCGCGGCAGGCTGTTAGGCGGCACGCGCCGGATACTGACCTCTCTTACCGTCACCCCGCGCAAAGGCTTTGCCTTTGTCGGTGGAGGAGCGCGGATCGCGCGCGTCGCCGATCCGCTTCCAATAGATCATCGTGCCGGTGAGGCCGCCATGCGGCTTCAGAGCGTAATCCGGAATGATGCCGCTGAGCTGAAATCCGAGGCGCTCATACAGCGGGGCAGCGCCGTCCTCGACGGCGGTGTCGAGCACGAGCAGGGTACGCCCGTGCGCGACCGCAAGCTGTTCGGCGGCGCGCATCAAGGCCGTCGCCACGCCGCGATGGCGATGGCTGAGGCGCGTCATCATCTTGGCGATCTCCGCGCGATGCGGCTGGTTGGGCGGCAGCTTCAATAGTAGCGTCACGGTGCCGATCAGCGCCTCGCCGTCGAATGCGCCGAGCACGACGCGCTCGCCGCGTGCGGCGGAGCCGAGCGAATCCCTCCAGAACGCGCAGGCGTCATCCAACGGCAGCGGATGCATGAAGCTCACCGAGCCGCCGCTGGCGACGGTTTCGACAAGCAATTCGCCGAGCGCGCTTCGGATTGGCGGCGCATCATCGAGCGGCTTGATGGCAAAGGTCGACATGTATCAGCTCCGGGCCAGGGCCACGACATAGGTGCACCCGGCGTTGGTCTCGTTGGCAAAGGTCGTGTCTGCCGGCGGACCGAAGCCGAGGCAATCGCCGGTGGCGAGCTCATGGCGGGTGCCGCCTTCGGTGATGACGAGGCTGCCGCTCAGCACCCAGACCAGCTGGCGGATATGGGCGTAGGAGGAGGCGGGCAGGGTGACGGCCTGCTTCGGCGGCAGCTCGACCCGCACGAGCTCGACCGGATGGTCGGGGCGGCTGAACACCTGGCGGCGCAGATAGCCGGTTTCCGGGTCGCGCCAGACGGCTTGCGTGGTGGCGCGCGACAGCCGCTCGCCCTGGCCCTCGGCCCGCAGCATCAGCCCTGCCAGCGTGAGATCGAAGGCGGCAGCGAGCCGCACCAGCACCACCGCGGTCGGGCTGACCTCAGCGCGCTCGATCTTGCTGATGGTGGCCTTGGAGACGCCGGAGCATTCGGCGAGCTCGGCCAGCGACCAGCCGCGGCCGTCGCGCTCGAGCCTGATGCGCTGCGCCAGGCGCTGGCTCAGGTCGTCTACCAAAGTATCCATATGTCTATTATAATGGAATTTTCCGATCCCGATCAAGCCTTCGGGCGCAGCGGTCCGGATCGCTTGTGATCGTCAATCCTGCGACTATCTCGGGGGTGACAATGCCCGGTGCAATCGTGTAACAGGGCGCGACTTCACGAAAACCCGTAAAGCCGATAGCGCCGATTGTCCCGGCCGCTTCCGGGCTTGTGACGGAAGGCTCGCAATGCAGACTGTTGCTATCGTCATTCACCTCATGATCGTCGCCGTGCTGATCGGCGCCGTGCTGCTGCAAAAATCGGAAGGTGGCGGCCTCGGCATGGGGGGCGGCGCCGGCTTCATGTCGAGCCGCGGCACCGCGAATCTGCTGACCCGGACCACGGCGGTGCTGGCGGTCGGCTTCTTCGTCACCAGCCTGTTCCTGTCCTGGTACGCAGGCTATGACCGCAAGCCGAGCTCGATCATCGGCACCGGGGCGCCGGCGCAGTCGCAGCAGCCGGCTACGCCGTCGGCTCCGATCAGCACGCCGACCTCCGGCGGCATCCTCGATTCGCTGAAGAAGGCGGACGAGCAGCAGGGCCAGCACGCCCCGGCTGGTCCGCAGGCGCCGCGGTCGCAATAAAGCAGGGTGGCCATGCAGGATGACGCTCTGGCACCCTGCATCAAAAATCCCCATCAATGCTCTGAAATCGCTTTCAATTTAACGTCACCCACAACCCGGTAGATTGTTTGCCGGGAGCAGGCGATTCGTTTTGCGAATCGCAGGAGTCGGATTAAAGGTAAAGTCCCATGGCGCGGTACATCTTCATCACCGGCGGCGTGGTTTCTTCGCTCGGAAAGGGTCTGGCTTCAGCGGCGCTCGGCGCACTGTTGCAGGCTCGCGGGTACAAGGTCCGCCTCCGCAAGCTCGACCCCTATCTCAACCTCGATCCCGGAACGATGTCGCCGTATCAGCACGGCGAAGTGTTCGTGACCGATGACGGCGCCGAGACCGATCTCGATCTCGGCCATTATGAGCGCTTCACCGGGCGGCCGGCCACCAAGGCCGACAACATCACCACCGGGCGCATCTATCAGGACATCATCTCCAAGGAACGCCGCGGCGACTATCTCGGCGCCACCATCCAGGTGGTCCCGCACGTCACCAACGCGATCAAGGAATTCGTGCTCGACGGCAATGACGGGTACGACTTCGTGCTCGTCGAGATCGGCGGCACGGTCGGCGACATCGAGGGCTTGCCGTTCTTCGAGGCGATCCGCCAGCTCAAGAACGAGTTGCCGCGGGACCATGCGGTCTACATTCACCTGACGCTTTTGCCGTACATTCCAAGTGCCGGCGAACTCAAGACAAAACCGACGCAGCACTCGGTGAAGGAGCTGCGCTCGATCGGCATCCAGCCGGACATCCTGCTGTGCCGCACCGACCGACAAATCCCGAAGGAAGAGCGGCGCAAGCTCGGCCTGTTCTGTAACGTGCGCGAGAGCGCCGTGATCGAGGCGCGCGACGTCGACAACATCTACGCGGTGCCCGAGGCCTATCATGCCGCCGGCCTCGACGACGAGGTGCTGGCCGCGTTCGGCATCACCGCCAAGGTCCCGCCGGCGCTGCAGAGCTGGAACGTCATCAACGAGCGCATCCGCAACCCGGAAGGCGCGGTGACGATTGCCGTGGTCGGCAAGTACACCGGCATGAAGGACGCCTACAAATCGCTGATCGAGGCGCTCTCGCACGGCGGCATCGCCAACAAGGTGAAGGTCAATCTCGACTGGATCGAGAGCGAGGTGTTCGAGAACGAAGACCCGGCGCCTTTCCTTGAGCACGTCAACGGCATTTTGGTACCCGGCGGCTTCGGCCAGCGCGGCGCTGAGGGCAAGATCCGCGCGGCGCAGTTCGCGCGTGAGCGCGACGTGCCGTATTTCGGCATCTGCTTCGGCATGCAGATGGCCGTGATCGAGGCGGCGCGCAATCTGGTCGGCATCGAGGAAGCCAACTCGACCGAGTTCGGCCCGACCAAGGAGCCGCTGGTCGGCCTGATGACGGAATGGCTGCGCGGCAACGAGCTCGAGAAGCGGTCGCAGAGCGGCGACCTCGGCGGCACCATGCGGCTCGGCGCGTATCCCGCGGCGCTGACGCGTGGCAGCCGCGTCTCGCAGGTCTATGGCGGCGCGACCGAGATCTCCGAGCGGCATCGCCATCGCTACGAGGTCAACACCGCCTACAAGAACCGGCTCGAACAGCACGGCCTGCGCTTCTCAGGCATGTCGCCTGACGGCGTGCTGCCGGAGATCGTCGAGTACGAGGACCACCCGTGGTTCATCGGCGTCCAGTTCCATCCAGAACTGAAGTCGCGGCCGTTCGAGCCGCACCCGCTGTTCGCATCCTTTATTCAGGCCGCACTGGTGCAGAGCCGGCTGATGTAGCCGCTCGCCGGTGCGCGACTTGCGTTTGCGCTCAGACCGCCGTGATGCAGTCGCGATCGGCCTGACGTTTGTCCTCATCCCGCGTAGCACCTGAGTTCGCCGCCGGCGTGACCTCGCGGGCCATCAGCCGCGATTGCGGACGTCGCGTCAGCCGGTAGACCGCGGCGGGCGGCACGTTGAGGAGCGCGCGATCGACCAGCGTGGCGCGCAGGCCGAGCCGGTCGAGGATCGGCCGCGGCACCGGGCAGCGCATGCCGTAGGTGAATTGATAGAACGCGCCGCCGGGGCGGAGATAGCTGAACGCGCCGCTGACGATCGAGATCACCTTGCGCGGCGACATGTTGAGTAGCGGCAGCCCGCTGATGACGGCGCCGACCGGCGCACCCCGGTACAGCCGCTCCGAGGCCAGCCGTGATGCGTCCATCCAGAGCACGCGGGCACCGGGAAAGCGAAGCTGCAGCAGCCGCATGAAATCCGAGCCGTACTCCACCAGCGTCAGATCCTGCTGGCGAACGCCGCGCTTCAGCAACTGATAGGTGAACGCGCCGGTTCCCGGACCAAGCTCCAGGATCGGTCCGGTGTCGGCGGTGATGTCGCGGGTGATCAGCTCGGCGAGTGCGGCACCTGACGGCGCGATCGCACCGACGCGGCCAGGCGCCGCCATCCAGGCCGTGAAGAAGGAGAGGAAGTCGTGTGACATGGGCATTCCCGGCAAAGTGTCGTCGCGCCTCGATTCGATCGCGAGGCGTGATCCGTTTTGCAGGGTCTGCATTGCGACAGCATTGCGTGATGGGCGTAGGACGTCACTTCGTGTTCGGAGCCTGAGGCAATGTCAGGCGAAAGCACGCGCCGCCGGTCGGGCCGTCGAGCACCGAAACGTCGCCGCCATGCAGCCGCGCGATCTCGCGCACCATGTTGAGCCCGAGGCCGGCGCCGCGATCGAGCGGCGCCAGGCGATAGAACGGATCGAAGATTAGCGTACGCTGGTCCGGTGGAATGCCATTACCCTCGTCGGTGACGTCGATCGTCGCGGGCCGGCCGACACGAACGGTGATGGCGCCGCGCCGGCCGCCGTGCTGGATCGCATTCTGCACCAGATTGGTCAGCGCACGCTCCAGCGCGGCGCGGTCGCCGAGCGTCTCGACGCGGTCGCCGTCGGTCTCGACCGACAGCTCGTAGCCGGCCGCGATTGCGAGCGGCGCGAGGTCCGCTGCGACGTTGCGCGCGATCGCGACGAGATCGACGTGTACAAACGGATTGCGGCACTGGTCGAAGCGCTGGATGTCGAGCAACTGCTCGGCCAGCGTGGCCAGACGCGCCGCATCCTCGATGAGCCGCGTCTTCTCGGGACCCGAGGGGAGCGACTCCAGGCGCGTGTTGAGGATCGCGATCGGCGTGCGCAATTCGTGCGCCGCGTCGGCGACGAAGCGCTGGTGCCGCGAATAGCCGTCATCGAGCCGCTTCAACGCGTCGTTAATGGCGGTGACCAGCGGCGCGACCTCGAGCGGCAAGTGGTCCGCCGACAGCCGGCTGCCGCGCTGGCGGAAATCGATCTGGCGCGCCTGGTCCGCCGTCGTGTCGAGGCCGGCGAAGGCGCGCCGCACCACGATCGGCGTCGCCACGAAGGTCGCGGCGGCCATCAGGAGCAGGCCGGTGATGACGAGGAAAGCCAGCGCGGTGGCGAGCACCGTCCTCGCACCCGTCATCGGCCCCTGCGTTGCCGTGAGCACCTGCACCGGGCCGGCGTCGGAATTGACACGCTTCAATCGCGCCGGCGGCTTGCGTGGATCGTCCTCGAACATCTGCCAGCCGAGCCGGGCCTGGCTAATCTGGTCGAGCGCGTCACCGATCCTGGCAAATTCGCTCGGCACCGCGCCTTCGGACAGTGAATGGCCTTGCCGGTCGCGCACCAGAAACCAGAGGTCGGGCGTGCTTTCGCGAAGCTCCTTCAGCTCCGCCGTCGGGCGCAGCAGCAGGCTGCCTTGCGCGTCACGTGCGAGCGCGCGTTGCACGATGGCGATGACGTGATCCTCGTCGCGCGGAACGACCAGCACGCCGGAGGCGCACAGCGCGCCGATCAGGACGACGACGAGCGCCGCAAGCAGCCCCGCCTGCAGCGTGACCAGCCGCCAGCTCAGTTGCGAGCGGAGGCAATAATGATCCGGCTGTTCGGTCATGAGGTCTGTTTGAGCAGATAGCCGACGCCGCGGATGCTGTGGATCTCGACGCCGGCATCGGCATCGGCAAGCTTTCGCCGCAGCCGCGAGACATGGGTATCGAGCGCGTTCGACTGGATCGCGTCGTCAAAATTGTAGACCGCTTCCTCCAGTGCCGGGCGCAGCACGGTGCGGCCCATGCGCCGCAGCAGCGCCTCCAGCACCAGCAGCTCGCGGCGCGGCAGCTCGAGTGGGCGGCCGCCGACGCTGACCTCGCGATGGCTAGTGTCGAAGGCGACGCGGCCGGCCCTGATGACGTCGAGCTGCAGGCTGGCGGGACGGCGCAGCACGGCGCGCAGCCGGGCCAGCAATTCCTCCACCGCGAAGGGCTTGGCCAGATAGTCGTCGGCGCCGCTGTCGAGACCTGCGACCCGATCGGCGAGATCGCCACGCGCGGTCAGCACGCCGTCGGCCCGGGCGCGCAGCTTCGGGATCAGCGCAAGCCCGTCGCCGTCGGGGAGCTGGCGGTCGAGCAGCACCGCGCCGTGTACGTCGGCGGAGATCGCCTCTTCGGCCTCGGCCAGGGTCGGCACATGGTCGACCACCATGTCGTAGCCCTTCAGCGCCTGCGACAGCGCCGCCGCCATCTCCGCCTCGTCTTCAACCAGCAATATCCGCATGTCCTCAAGGTCCAGACCTTCAACCGCATGTCCCGAACGGCCCGTTCTAGGGCCAGTAACATTGCCGCAGCATTGCGGGAAATGGTCCGGCTGCGGCGGGCAGGGGTGCCATGTTGCCACCCCTCAAGACAGCCGGGAACCCGCTCGCTATAACCGCCCGCGCAACACATCAGGGAGGATCGCCGATGATCTATGAGACCCGCGTCTATCGCTGCCTGCCGGGCCGGCTGCCGGCGCTGCTCAAGCGCTTCGAGACGATCACGCTCAAACTCTGGGACAAGCACGGCATCAGGCAGGCCGGGTTCTTCACGACGCTGGTCGGCGAATCCAACCAGGAGCTGACCTATCTGCTCGCCTGGGAGTCTCTTGCCGAGCGCGAGAAGAAGTGGACTGCGTTCCAGAACGATCCGGAATGGATCACTGCGCGCGCCAAGACCGAGGAGGACGGCCAGATCGTGCTCAACATCGTCAACCAGCTCCTGGTGCCGACGTCGTTTTCTGCGGTCAAGTAAGCTGGTGCTCAGGGACGAGTGCGACGCGATCCGATCGCGTCGCACTCCAATCCACAGAATCGCTAGTTCGCGCAACCCGATGTCTGATCGCCTTCGCGGACCATCGGCTTGCCGTTGATGAAGACGCCATGGCTGCCCGAGGTGGCCTTGCCGCCGCAATGCGTGCGGTCCCCGATGACGACAGCCGGCTTGCCGTTGATCAGGACGTTGGGCGCGCCTTCCACGAGCGGACCGCCATAGCTGGCGGTGTCGCCGCTGCGTGCGGCCGGCTTGCCGTTGATGGTGACGCCGGCGGCACCGCTCGTGACCACGCCGGGCTGGCTGCTGCTCTGCGCAAAGGCCAGTCCTGAGACCGTGGAAAAGGCGACTGTAGCTGCCGTCAGGAGCAATATGCGCATCCTTCCCTCATGGTATCGGTTCCAGAGCAAGCGTATAGGGGCGGTTGAGGCAGGATTGTGATAGCAGGGACAACCCACGGCGTCGGCGCAACCCCTTCATCGCGGGAGGTGACTTGATCCATCACGAACGAGATTGCATGGTCGCCGATCAAAAGGATGCTGCATTTTGACTAATCAGGTTTCCGCGCAGGCCGCCGCGCGCGTCGTTGCCGTCGGATCGGTCCAGTTTGGCAATGCGCTGCCGCTACAGATCATCGCCGGTCCCTGCCAGCTCGAGAGCCGGGCGCATGCGCTCGAAGTCGCCGCTGCGCTGAAGGAGATTGCCGCGAGGCTCAAGATCGGGCTGGTCTACAAGACCTCGTTCGACAAGGCCAATCGCACCAGCGCGTCCGCCGCGCGCGGCATCGGGCTGGCGCAGGCGCTGCCGATCTTCGCCGAGATCCGCGCTTCGCTCGGGTTGCCCGTGCTCACCGATGTGCATGAGCCGGGCCAGTGCGCCGAAGTGGCACAGGCGGTCGACGTGCTGCAAATCCCGGCCTTCCTGTGCCGGCAGACCGACTTGTTGCTGGCAGCGGCCGGGACCGGCAAGGTCGTCAACGTAAAGAAGGGCCAGTTCCTGGCGCCGTGGGACATGGCGAACGTGGTCGCCAAGATCACGGCCGCCGGCAACGCCAATGTGCTCGTCACCGAGCGCGGCGCGTCGTTCGGCTACAACACGCTGGTCTCCGACATGCGCGCGCTGCCGATCCTTGCGCGCACCACCGGCGCGCCGGTGATCTTCGACGCCACCCATTCGGTGCAGCAGCCGGGCGGGAAGGGCACCTCGTCGGGCGGCGAGCGCGAATTCGTGCCGGTGCTGGCGCGCGCGGCGGTTGCGGTCGGCGTCGCCGGCGTCTTCATCGAGACCCATCCGGATCCGGATCATGCGCCGTCGGATGGCCCGAACATGGTGCCGCTGCGCGATTTCGAATCCCTCGTCAGGCGATTGATGGCCTTCGACGCGCTGGCGAAGTCGACAGCCTGACAGGGCGGATGCAGAGGTGACCGCAACGAGCGGCATGCCGCCGGTCCTCAATGTCATCACGTTGGCGACGTTCGCCGCGAGCCTGTCGGTGCGTGCGCTCGATCCAGTGCTGCCGCACGTCGCCGAGGATTTCGGCGTCAGCATCGCGACCGCTGCGAGCTTTGCCGCGGTGTTCGCCTTCACCTTCGCGATCGTCCAGCCGGCGATCGGCGCCGCCGCCGACCTGTTCGGCAAGGCGCGGCTGATGACGATCTGCCTGATGCTGCTCGGCCTCGCCAACGTTCTCGGCGCGCTCTCGACGTCGTTTCCGATCCTGTTCGTGACCCGTGTGCTCGCCGGCATCGGTTCGGGCGGCGTGTTTCCGGTGGCGCTGTCGCTGACCAGCGATCTCGTCGGGCCCGACAAGCGGCAAATCGCGATCGGGCGGACGCTTGCGGGCTCGATGACGGGCAACCTGCTCGGTGCAACGGCTTCGGGGCTGATCGGCGATTTACTCGGCTGGCGCGGCGTGCTCGCCGTGCTCGGCGGTCTCGTGATCATCGTCGCGCTTGCAGTGGCCGCGGGCTTTCGCGGTGCCGCGCTGACCCATGCGCCGCGAACGAGCCTCACCACGCTCCGCCACGGCTACCGCACGATCTTCACCAACCCCAACGCGCGCTTCTGCTACTCGGCGGTCTTTATTGAAGGCTGCTGCGTGCTCGGGCTGTTTCCCTTCATCGCCTCGTTCCTGTTCCAGCTCGGCGAAACCTCGCTGTCGATCGCCGGCATCGTGATTGCCGGCTTCGCGATCGGCGGCCTGTTCTACACGCTGACGGTGTCGCGCCTGCTGCCGCGACTCGGTGTCAGAGGGATGATGGTCGTCGGCGCCACGCTGGTCGGGCTGCAGCTCGGCTTCGTCGCGTTCGGACCAAGCTGGAAGTTGCAGATGCTCGGCCTCCTGGTGATGGGGTGGGGCTTCTACATGATCCACGGCTGCCTGCAGGTATTCGCCAGCGAGTTGTCCGTCGAGGCGCGCGCCACGGCGCTGTCGCTGCATTCGTTCTTCTTTTTCATGGGGCAGACTGTCGGCCCGATCGCTTACGGCTTTGGCCTCCAGCACGCCGGCAAGACACCGACGTTGGTCGCTGCCGCCACAGTGATGGTCGTGCTCGGCTTTGTTTGTGCCAAATTCCTGCAGCAGCGGCGGCCCGCCGACGCGGCGGCGCGGCCTGACGTGGAACCGTGAGCGCGAACGCTTAGCCCCGCCCGCGATAAGGCGCGACACCCTGATCTGGAACCCAGAGGCCCTTCGGCAATCGTCCGGTCTGGAAGAACACGTCGATCGGGATGCCGCCACGCGGATACCAGTAGCCGCCGATGCGCAGCCATTTCGGCTTGATCTCGTCCGATATCCGCCGGCCGATCATGACCGTGCAGTCCTCATGGAACGCGCCATGGTTGCGGAAGCTTGCGGCGTAGAGCTTCAGCGACTTGGATTCGAGCAGCCAGCGGCCCGGCGCATAGTCGATCACCAGATGCGCGAAGTCGGGTTGTCCCGTCACCGGGCAGATCGAGGTGAATTCCGGCACGGTGAACCGCACCAGATAATCGGTATCAGCCTGCGGATTGGGGACGCGGTCGAGCTTCGCCTTCTCGGGCGCGTCGGGCCATTCCACCGCGCGGCCCAGTTGCAGGTCGCCTGAGAGCTTCGATTTGCTGGACTTTTTCGCCATTGGGGTGGGTCTCCGTGGCGTTCTCTTAGCCAATGCCGGCGGGGCCGTCACCCGGCCTTTTCGGGTCCGATGCATTGCGCTAGAAGCACCGCCATCCGACCCGACCACTGCCATAAGAGGTTCTCATGACTGCCATCATCGACATCATCGGCCGCGAAATCCTTGATAGCCGCGGCAATCCCACGGTCGAGGTCGACGTCGTGCTCGAGGATGGGTCGATCGGCCGCGCGGCGGTGCCGTCCGGCGCCTCCACCGGTGCGCATGAGGCGGTGGAACTGCGCGATGGCGACAAGTCGCGCTATCTCGGCAAGGGCGTGCAGAAGGCGGTTGAGGCCGTCAATGGTGAGATCTTCGAGGCGCTCAGCGATTGCGCGGTCGAGGACCAGGTTGCGATCGACCAGATCATGATCGATCTCGACGGCACGCCGAACAAGAGCCGGTTGGGCGCCAATGCCATCCTGGGCGTGTCGCTTGCCTGCGCCAAGGCGGCGGCCGAAGCCCATGATATGCCGCTTTACCGCTACGTCGGCGGCACCTCGGCACGGACGCTGCCGGTGCCGATGATGAACATCATCAATGGCGGCGTGCACGCCGACAATCCGATCGACTTTCAGGAGTTCATGATCCTTCCCGTAGGCGCCAGCACCTTCGCCGAAGCGCTGCGCTGTGGCTCGGAAATCTTCCACACGCTGCGCGGCGAACTGAAAAAGGCCGGCCACAACACCAATGTCGGCGACGAGGGTGGTTTCGCGCCGAATCTGCCGACCGCCGATGCCGCGCTCGACTTCATCATGAACGCGATCGGCAAGGCAGGCTACAAGGCGGGCAACGACGTCATGCTCGGCCTCGACTGCGCTTCCACCGAATTCTTCAAGGAGGGGGCTTATGTCTATGGCGGCGAGAACAAGACCCGCTCGCGCTCCGAGCAGGTCAAGTATCTCGCCGATCTCGTCGGCCGCTATCCGATCGTCACCATCGAGGACGGCATGTCCGAGGATGACATGGACGGCTGGAAGGAATTGACCGACGCCATCGGCAAGAAGTGCCAGCTCGTCGGCGACGATCTGTTCGTGACCAACGTGACCCGCCTTGCCGACGGTATCAAGAACGGTCGCGGCAATTCTATCCTGATCAAGGTCAACCAGATTGGCACGCTGACCGAGACGCTGGCCGCGGTCGAGCTCGCCCACAAATACGGCTATACGTCGGTGATGTCGCACCGCTCCGGCGAGACGGAAGACTCCACCATCGCCGACCTCGCGGTCGCCACCAATTGCGGGCAGATCAAGACCGGCTCGCTGGCCCGCTCCGACCGCACCGCCAAGTACAACCAGTTGCTGCGCATCGAGCAGCAGCTCGGCCCGCAGGCGAAATATGCGGGAAGGTCGGCCTTGAAGGCGCTCGCCTAGCGCCCCAACTGATCGAGACTTGAATAAAACGCAAAAAAGGGAGGTCGGGATGAGTGACGGCAAAAGCGGTTTGCAACTGCGCTCGCTGCTCAAGCGGAATGGCGAGCTCGAACTTTCGCTCGTGAACGTCCCGACCCCCGAACCGGGCCCTGACGAGGTCGTGGTCCGCGTCGAGGCCACGCCGATCAATCCGTCCGACCTCGGTCTCCTGATCGGACCGGCCGACATGTCGACGGCGAAAGTCTCCGGCACGCGCGAGTTGCCGGTCGTAACCGCCCGGGTCCCCGAGGCCGCGATGGCCGCCATGGCGGCGCGGCTCGATGACTCCATGCCGGTCGGCAATGAGGGCGCAGGTGTCGTGATGCGGACCGGCTCCTCGGACGCCGCCAAGGCGCTGATGGGACGCACGGTCGCGATGATCGGCGGCGCGATGTATGCGCAATACCGCACGCTGCGAGTCAACGAATGCCTGCCGCTGCCTGACGGCACCACGGCGGCGGAGGGCGCATCCTGTTTCGTCAATCCGCTGACCGCGCTCGGCATGACCGAAACGATGCGGCGCGAGGGTCACAAGGCGCTGGTGCATACGGCGGCGGCGTCCAACCTCGGCCAAATGCTCAACAAGATCTGCCTCAAGGACGGGATTGGTCTCGTCAACATCGTGCGCAACAAGGAGCAGGCCGACATCCTGCACAAGATCGGTGCGAAGCACGTCGTCGATTCCACCGTGCCGAGCTTCATGGACGATCTCACCAACGCGCTGGTGGAGACCGGCGCGACCATCGCCTTCGATGCGATCGGCGGCGGCAAGCTCGCGGGCCAGATCCTGGTGGCGATGGAGGCCGCCATCAACAAGAGCGCCAAGGCCTACAGCCGCTACGGCTCCAGCGTGCACAAGCAGGTCTATGTCTATGGCAGCCTCGATACCCGGCCGATCGAACTGCCGCGCGGCTTCGGCATGGCCTGGGGCGTCGGCGGCTGGCTGCTGTTCCCGTTCCTGATGAAGATCGGGCCGGAGGCGGGCAACAAGCTGCGCCAGCGCGTGCTGGCGGAATTGAAGACCACCTTCGCCAGCCACTACACCAAGGTGGTGTCGCTGCAGGAAGCCTTGCAGCTCGACAACATCGCTGTCTACGGCAAGCGCGCCACCGGCGAGAAATTCCTGATCAATCCGAACAAGGCGGCGTGAGTCGGCAAGTTACTCGCGCTCGAACGCGAGCGCCCTGGAGCGCCTGTGACGCTCCAGGGCGTGGCCGATCAAGACGTCCATGAGCGCGGACTGCGGCAGTCCGCTGGCCTCCCACAGCCGTGGATACATGCTGATATTGGTGAAGCCGGGAAGGGTGTTCGCCTCGTTCACGAACGCCTGCTCGCCGTGCAGAAAGAAGTCGATGCGCGCCATTCCCTCGCAGCCCAGCACGCGAAACGTCCGGATTGCGAGCTCCCTGATGCGTTCGGCGACGGGCGACGGCACATCGGCCGGCACCTGAAGCAGGGCGCCGTCCGCGTCGAGATACTTCGCGTCGTAAGAATAGAAACCGTGCTTGTCGGACGGCACGATCTCGCCGAGCTGGGAGGCGCGGATGCTGCCGTCGGCATGTTCGAGCACGGAGCACTCGATCTCACGTATCGGTGCGAGGCATCGCTCGATCAGGATCTTGCTGTCGAAGCGAAAGGCCAATTTGCAGCAGGTGTCGAACTCGGCGGCGGTTCGCGCTCTTGATACGCCGACCGATGAACCCATGTTGGCCGGCTTGACGAACAGCTCCGGTGATCCAGCGGCGGCGACCGCATCGTCATAGGTGATTGGGTCTGCCGCCGACATTGCGACGTATGGGACGATCGGCAGTCCCGCGTCGCGCATCAGCCGTTTTGCGACGTCCTTGTCCATCGCGGCCGCCGACCCCATCACGCGCGAGCCGACATAGGCCACATCGGACAGTTCAAGCGCGCCCTGGACCGTGCCGTCCTCGCCGTTCGGGCCGTGCAAGACCGGGAAGACGACATCAAAGGCCGGCAATTCCATAACCCCGGCCGCATGACCGTCGAGCGCGAGCGCGCGACCTTGTCCTCCCGGCAGCAGGGTCAGTTGGAGACCATCGTCCGGAATGGTCAACGCGCCGCCTCCGGCGCCGGCACCGTTCCCCACGCCGGCGACAATCCAGCGACCATCCCGGGTGATACCGATCGCCGTGGCGTCATACCGATCCGGATCGAGGAAGCGCAGCACGTTGGCCGCGGAGGCCCGCGACACGTCATGTTCGGCCGAGCGTCCACCGAACAGGATCGCAACCCGCGTCTTGTGTTCTGTCAATGTCTCGCGCCTCGTCGATAGGCCGAATGATGCGACAATCTGCTCGCAATTTATCGAGACGAACATGTCGATAATTTGCCGCAGACGCAGCCGCGTTTTCTCTGGGCCGGAGGCGCAAAAGCGATGAGGCCCACGACCATGGCGCCTTGCCAAATCGGGACAAGCCGGGGGATCGTGACGGCGCAGATTCAAAAACGCTGCGTTTCCAGAATTGCACGATCCATGCACTTGCATCCTTCTCGCCGCGCCGGTAGGTGATGGCCGCCGGTCCGGCTTCACGCGCACAATTCGAGGAAAATGCTATGGCCTATAACATCGTCACCATCGTCGGCAGCCTCCGCAAGGAGGGCTGGTCGCTCAAGATCGCCAATGCGCTGGCCAAGCTCGCGCCCGCCTCACTGCAGCTCGACGTCACGACGCTCCACGGCATTTCCTTCTTCAACCAGGATCTCGAGGCGGCGCCGCCGGCGGACTGGCTTGCCTTCCGCGAAAAGCTGCAGAAATCGCACGGCGTGCTGTTCGTGACCCCGGAGTATAACCGCTCGATTCCCGGCGTGCTGAAGAACGCCATCGACGTCGGCTCGCGCCCCTATGGCAAGAGTTCGTTCAACGGCAAGCCGACCGGCATCATCTCCAACTCGCCGGGGCCGCTTGGCGGCGTCAGCGCGGCCAAGCACCTGCAGAACATCCTGCCGGGCATCTCGGGTCCGATCCTGCAGCAGCCGGAAATCTACCTGAACGGTGTCGGCGACGGCTTCGGCGAGAAGGGTGAACTGGTCAAGGAGTCCCTGAAGACCGTGTTGCAGCAGTACATCACGGCGTACGCGGCCCACGTCGAAGCGCACAACAAGTAAGCGGCCAGTAATAAGCGGCCAAGGCTGCTTTAGAGCCTGCTCTTAAGTGTCCATTAACATGGCCGCCGCAAGGTGGCGGCCATGGTTTCCCGCACACGACTCAAATCGATCCTGACCGGGCTCGCCCTTTACACGCTGGCGGCGCTGATGGTTGGCTATTTCGGGGTCAATGCCTATACCGGCAAGTACGGCCTGAACGCGCGGCAGGAGCTCGATCAGGAGATCATCGCGCTGACCTCGGAGCTGGCGCGGCTGAAGAAGGAGCGCGCCGAGGGCGAGCAGCGGGTGTCGCTGTTGCGCTCGGACCGCGTCGATCCCGACATGCTGGATGAGCGCGCGCGCTTCCAGCTCGACTACGTCAATCCGCACGATCTCGTTCGGATCAACAAGCCGAACTGACGCGTTCTCAAATTTCAAATTCGATCGCGTAGCATCACAAAAATGTCGTGGTGCGTTGCAGTGCGGCATAGCCAAAATTCCATCGGGCGAACGCAATCCTTCCAAGGCGATTTGAGTTGGGTTAGAGAGGGTTCATCGACTTCTCTCATCCGGAATTGCCATGGCCGCACCCAAGAAAAGCGTCGCAAAGGAATCAGGGCAGGAGAAGGCAGGTTCTCCACCGGAATTCACCAAAGAGCAGGAACTCAAGGCGCTGCGGGACATGCTGCTGATCCGGCGTTTCGAGGAGAAGGCCGGTCAGCTCTACGGCATGGGTGCGATCGGAGGCTTCTGCCATCTCTACATCGGCCAGGAGGCGGTCGTCGTCGGCATGCAGATGGCCTTGAAGCTGGGTGACGAGGTCATAACTGGGTACCGGGACCACGGTCACATGCTGGCCTGCGGCATGGAGGCCAAGGGCGTGATGGCCGAACTGACCGGACGCCGTGGCGGCTATTCCAAGGGCAAAGGCGGCTCCATGCACATGTTCAGCATGGAGAAGCACTTCTACGGCGGCCACGGCATCGTCGGTGCGCAGGTGTCGCTCGGCACCGGGCTGGCGTTCGCCAACCGCTATCGCGGCAACGATGCCGTCAGCGTGACCTATTTCGGCGATGGCGCGGCCAACCAGGGCCAGGTCTACGAAAGCTTCAACATGGCGGAGCTGTGGAAGCTGCCGGTGATCTACGTCGTCGAAAACAACCGCTACGCGATGGGCACCTCGGTGTCACGTGCGTCCGCGCAGCAGGATTTCTCCAAGCGCGGCGCCTCCTTCAACATTCCCGGCAAGCAGATCGACGGCATGGATGTGCGTGCGGTGAAGGCTGCCGGCGACGAGGCTGTGGCGTGGTGTCGCGGCGGCAACGGCCCCATCATCCTGGAGATGCAGACCTATCGCTACCGCGGCCACTCGATGTCCGATCCGGCGAAGTACCGGACGCGCGAGGAAGTCGAGAAGGTCCGCCACGATCAGGACCCGATCGAGCAGGTGCGCAACCGCCTGCTGGCCGGTGGTGCGGGCGAGCAGGAGCTCAAGGCGATCGACGCCGAGGTGCGCGAGATCGTCAACCAAGCCGCGGACTTCGCGCAGCACGATCCGGAGCCCGACCCGTCCGAGCTCTACACCGACGTGTACCGCTGATCCCACCCGCGCAGAAGAACCTTCAAGACCGATTTCGGGAGCCGATATGCCCATTCAAGTGCTGATGCCTGCGCTGTCGCCCACCATGGAGAAGGGCAACCTTGCCAAATGGCTGAAAAAGGAAGGCGAGACCATCAAGTCCGGCGATGTCATCGCCGAGATCGAGACCGACAAGGCGACCATGGAGGTCGAGGCCACCGATGAGGGCACGCTCGGCAAGATCCTGATCCCGGAAGGCACCGCCGACGTCGCGGTGAATACGCCGATCGCCACCATCCTGGCCGACGGCGAAAGCGCCGCCGATCTTGCCAAGGCGCCGGCCGCGGCGGCGCCGCAGCAGAAGGCCGCTGAATCGGCTCCGCCGGCGGAAGCCAAGGCGGAAGCGCCGCAGCCCAAGCCCGAGGCGAAGGCGCCGGCCGCACCCGCCACCGAAGCGCCGCCCGATCTCGAGATCCCGGCAGGCACCGAGATGATCACGCAGACCATCCGTGAAGCGCTGCGCGATGCGATGGCCGAGGAGATGCGGCGTGACGGCGACGTCTTCATCATGGGCGAGGAGGTCGCGGAATATCAGGGCGCCTACAAGGTGACCCAGGGCCTGCTGCAGGAATTCGGCGCGCGGCGCGTGATCGATACGCCGATCACCGAGCACGGCTTTGCCGGCGTCGGCATCGGCGCGGCGATGGCCGGGCTGAAGCCGATCGTCGAATTCATGACCTGGAATTTCGCCATGCAGGCGATGGACCAGATCATCAACTCCGCCGGCAAGACGCTGTATATGTCCGGCGGACAGATGGGCTGCTCGATCGTGTTCCGCGGCCCGAATGGCGCCGCTGCCCGCGTCGCCGCCCAGCACAGCCAGGACTACGCCGCCTGGTATTCGCAGATCCCTGGCCTCAAGGTGATCGCGCCGTATTCGGCCGCTGACTACAAGGGCCTGCTCAAGGCCGCGATCCGCGATCCCAATCCTGTGATCTTCCTCGAGAACGAGGTGCTGTACGGTCACACCGGCGAGGTGCCGAAGCTGCCCGACTTCGTGGTGCCGATCGGCAAGGCGCGGATTGCGCGCGCCGGCAAGGACGTCACCATCATCTCCTGGGCGATGGGCATGTCGTATGCGCTGAAGGCCGCCGATGAGCTCGCCAAGGAAGGCATTGAGGCCGAGGTCGTCGATCTCCGCACCATCCGCCCGATGGACACCGAAACCATCGTCGCGTCGGTGAAGAAGACCGGGCGCGCGGTGACGGTGGAGGAGGGCTGGCAGCAGAGCGGCGTCGGTGCCGAGGTTGCCGCGCGGATCATGGAGCACGCCTTCGACTACCTGGATGCGCCGGTTGCGCGCGTCTCCGGCAAGGATGTGCCGATGCCCTATGCGGCGAATTTGGAAAAGCTCGCTCTTCCCTCCGTCGCCGAGGTGGTCGAGGCCGCCAAGGCCGTGTCCTATCGGTAACAAGCCCATGGCCGGTCCCAAGGAGCAGCCGCTGCCGCCTGACGTGATGGACCGCGACGACGCCGTCGAGGTGCTGCGCGCCTTCGTCGTCGACGGCGGCTTGTCGATCGCGTTCCAGCGCGCCTTCGAGGAGCCGGACATGTGGGGGCTGATGCTCGTCGACATCGCCCGCCACGCTGCGCGCGCCTATTCGCGCGAGAGCGGATACACCGAGGACGAGGCGCTCGCGCGCATCGTCGAGATGTTCGAAGCCGAAATCGCCCGGCCGACCGACATGGGCCAAACCAAACCGCGGTCGCAACAAGGTCACTGACAATGCCGATCAATATTCTCATGCCCGCGCTGTCGCCCACGATGGAAAAGGGCAACCTCGCCAAGTGGCTCAAGAAAGAGGGCGACAAGGTCAAGTCCGGCGACGTGATCGCGGAGATCGAGACCGACAAGGCGACGATGGAGGTCGAGGCGGTCGACGAAGGCACGATCGCGAAGATCCTGGTGCCCGAGGGGACGCAGGACGTGCCGGTCAACGACGTCATCGCCGTGCTGGCCGGCGATGGCGAGGATGTGAAGGCGGCGGCCAGCGCCGGTGCGGGTGCTGCGCCGGCACCGAAGCCAGCCGAGGCTCCGAAGCCCGCGGCTGCGCCGGCGCCGGCTCCCGCGCCGGCGGCTTCACCCAAGCCGGCAGCGGCGCCTGCGCCGGCGCCCCAGGCTGCCGCTGCTCCGGCCGCGCAGGTCAATGGTCACGCCCGTATCTTCTCCTCGCCCTTGGCGCGCCGTCTCGCCAAGGACGCCGGCATTGATCTCGCGCGCATCACCGGGACAGGCCCGCATGGCCGCGTGATCGCGCGCGACGTCGAGGAGGCCAAGTCCGGCAAGGGTCTGAAGGCACCGGCGGCTGCGCCTGGTGCTGCACCCAGCATCGCGCCGTCGATGTCGGACAAGCAGATCCTCGCGCTGTTCGAGCCGGGCTCCTACGACGTGGTGCCGCATGACGGCATGCGCCGCACCATCGCGCAGCGCCTGACGGCCTCGGTGCAGAACGTCCCGCACTTCTACCTCACGATCGACTGCGATATCGGCAAGTTGCTCGTCGCGCGCGAGGAGATCAACGCATCAGCGCCGAAGGACAAGGAGAAGAAGCCGCTCTACAAGCTCTCGGTCAACGATTTCGTCATCAAGGCGATGGCGGTCGCACTGCAGAAGATCCCAAACTGCAATGTGAGTTGGACCGAGAGTGGCATGCTCAAGCACAAGCATTCCGACGTCGGCGTTGCAGTTGCGATGCCGGGCGGCCTGATCACGCCGATCATCCGCAAGGCGGAGACCAAGACGCTGTCGACCATCTCCAACGAGATGAAGGATTTCGCCACTCGCGCCCGCAGCCGCAAGCTAAAGCCGGAAGAATACCAGGGCGGCACCACGGCGGTATCTAACCTCGGCATGTACGGCATCAACCACTTCACCGCGGTGATCAATCCGCCGCACGCGACGATCCTCGCGGTCGGCACGTCAGAGGAGCGCCCGGTGGTGCGCGGCGGCAAGATCGAGATCGCGCATATGATGAGCGTGACGCTGTCGTGCGATCACCGCGCGATCGACGGTGCGCTCGGCGCCGAGCTGATCGGCGCCTTCAAGCAGCTGATCGAGAACCCCGTGATGATGATGGTGTGATGAGCAGCGGCCATGTACGTGATCTACGGTCCGTACGTCATGCTCGCCGTCCTCGCCATCGCTTCGATTGTTTCCGTTCACCGTGACCTCGTATCCACGACCCAATTCAGGATCATGATCATCGGCGCGGGCGTGCTCGCGCTGGTGTGGAGCGCGTTTCTGGGCGCAGTTTGGCTGGAGTATAGATAATGGCCGACACATCTTTCGACGTCATCATCATCGGCTCCGGCCCCGGCGGCTATGTGACGGCGATCCGCGCCGCGCAGCTCGGTTTCAAGACCGCGATCGTCGAGAAGTCTTATCTCGGCGGCATCTGCCTGAACTGGGGTTGCATCCCGACCAAGGCGCTGCTGCGCTCGGCGGAAATCTTCCACTACATGCAGCACGCCAAGGATTACGGGCTGTCGGCGGAGAAGATCTCCTACGATCCGAAGGCCGTGGTGCAGCGCTCGCGCGGGGTCTCAAAGCGTCTCAATGACGGCGTCGGCTTCCTGATGAAGAAGAACAAGGTCACGGTGATCTGGGGCGAGGCCACGATTGATGCGCCCGGCAAGATCACGGTGAAGAAGTCGGCAGTCGAGGCGCCGAAGGGCGCCAGCGGCGAGGGCACTTATCAGGCCAAGCACATCATTGTTGCGACCGGCGCGCGGCCGCGCGTGCTGCCCGGGCTCGAGCCGGACAAGAAGCTGGTCTGGACCTATTTCGAGGCGATGGTGCCGGAGCGGATGCCGAAGTCGCTGCTGGTGGTCGGCTCGGGCGCGATCGGCATCGAGTTCGCCTCGTTCTTCCACACCATGGGCGCCGACGTCACCGTGGTCGAGGTGCTGCCGCAGATCCTGCCCGTCGAGGACGCCGAGATCGCCGGCGTCGCGCGCAAGCGCTTCGAGAAGCAGGGCATCAGGATCATGACCTCGACCAAGGTCACGAAGCTCGAGAAGAAGGCCGACAGCGTGGTTGCGACCATCGACGACGGCAAGGGCCAGCCGCAGACCAAGGAGTTCGAGCGGGTGATTTCCGCGGTCGGCGTGGTCGGCAATATCGAAAATCTTGGGTTGGAGAAGCTCGGGGTGAAGACCGACCGCGGCTCCATCGTGATCGACGGCCTCGGCAAGACCAACATCCCCGGCATCTACGCGATCGGCGACGTCGCGGGGCCCCCGATGCTCGCGCACAAGGCCGAGCATGAGGGCGTGATCTGCGTCGAGGCGATCAAGGGCCTGCATCCGCACCCGATGGACAAATTGATGATCCCGGGTTGCACCTACTGCAACCCGCAGGTCGCCTCCGTCGGCCTGACCGAGGCCAAGGCGAAGGAGGGTGGCCGCGAGATCCGCGTCGGCCGCTTCCCCTTTGTCGGCAACGGCAAGGCGATCGCGCTCGGCGAGGACCAAGGCCTCGTCAAGGTGGTGTTCGACAAGAAGACCGGACAGTTGCTCGGCGCCCACATGATCGGCGCCGAGGTCACGGAACTGATCCAGGGCTATGTCGTCGCGATGAACCTGGAGACCACGGAAGAGGAACTGATGCACACCGTGTTCCCGCATCCGACATTGTCCGAAATGATGAAGGAAGCGGTGCTCGACGCCTACGGGCGGGTGCTGAATATTTGACGGGCGGCGAGCGCGAACCGTTCGCTCGTAGTCCCGTCATCCTGAGGCGCTCGCGCAGCGAGCCTCGAAGGATGGACGGCCCAGATCGAACAGCGGGGCTCGTCGCCCTTCGAGGCGGCCGCTTTGCGGCCTCCTAAGGGTGACGGGACCGGCAGCGGTGACCACAAGAGCAAGAAAGAGCGCATCTCGTGAAAGACAACGACAACCTCACCATCGAACGCCCCACCTTCGTCACCCATCTCGAATGCGCGATGGAGGGCGATCACTATCCGGCGGACCAGGTGCACAACCTGTCCAAGGCCGGCAAGCCGCTCTTGGTGCGCTATGACCTCGCTGGCGTGAAGAAGGCGCTAACCAAGGACGCGCTGGCGCAGCGTCCGGCCGACATGTGGCGCTATCGCGAGTTGCTGCCGGTGCGCAAATGCAAGGACATCGTCAGCCTCGGCGAGGTCACGACGCCGCTGATCCGCCTGCCGAAGCTTGGTGCGAAACTTGGCGGCGGCGAGATCATCGTCAAGGACGAGGGGCGGCTGCCGACCGGATCGTTCAAGGCGCGCGGCCTGGTGATGGCGGTGTCGATGGGCAAGGCGCTTGGCATCAAGCACATGGCGATGCCGACCAACGGCAATGCCGGCGCGGCGCTTGCGGCCTATGCGACCTCCTGCGGCATCAAGACCACGATCTTCTGCCCGGCCGACACGCCGGAAGTGAATGTCAGCGAGATCGAGCTGCAGGGCGCGACCGTCTACCGTGTCAACGGCTATATCGACGACTGCGGCAAGATCGTCGGCGAGGGCAAGGCCAAGGTCGGCTGGTTCGACACCTCGACGTTGAAGGAGCCTTACCGGATCGAAGGCAAGAAGACGATGGGCCTCGAGCTCGCCGAGCAGCTCGGCTGGGAGGTGCCGGACGTGATCTTCTATCCGACCGGCGGCGGCACTGGCCTGATCGGTATGTGGAAGGCGTTCGACGAGCTCGAGAAGATCGGCTTCATCGGCTCGAAGCGCCCGCGCATGGTCGCGGTGCAGGCGTCCGGCTGCGCGCCGATGGTGCGCGCCTATGAGGCGGGTACCGAACATGCGGCGCGCTGGGAAGATGCGCACACCATCGCCTCCGGCATCCGCGTGCCGCAGGCGATCGGCGACTTCCTGATCCTCCGCGCGGTGCGCGAGAGCAAGGGTTTTGCGATTGCCGTCGACGACGACAAGATCTCCGCCGCGCTTAACGAGGTCGCGCGCGAGGAAGGCCTGCTGCTGTGCCCCGAGGGGGCCGCGACTTACGCTGCCTACAAGCAGAGCCTCGCCGATGGCCGCGTGACCAAGAATGATCGCGTGATGCTGTTCAACTGCGCGAGCGGCCTGAAATATCCGTTGCCGCCGGTCACCCGGACGCTGGATCGGCACAAGCCGATCGACTTCTCGCAGTTCTGACGCATCATCCGAAGGGCCATCTTGTCGAAAGGTGGCCCTTCTAAAATGATGGAACGAAGAAGATCAGGGAGAACGCGATGCTGAGACTGGTTCTGGCTGCGCTGGCGATATTGGCATTCACCGGCATCGCGTCGGCGGAAAAATATCCCTCGCATCCGATCACCATCGTGGTGCCGTTTGCCGCCGGTGGGCCGTCGGATGCGATGGCGCGCATTCTCGGCGAGCGCATGAAGCAGTCGCTTGGCGAGGTGTTCCTGATCGAGAACGTGACGGGAGCGGGCGGTTCGATCGGCGTCGGGCGAGCGGTGCGCGCGGCGCCGGACGGCTACACCATCTCGTTCGGCCATCTCGGCACTCACGTGGCGAATGGTGCGATCTACAAGCTCGGCTACGACCTCGTCGACGATCTCGAGCCGGTGGTGCTGCTGCCGAGCAATCCGATGATCATCGTCAGCAAGAACGCCGTGCCGGCGAAATCGCTGAAGGAGCTCCTGGAATGGCTGAAGTCGCGGCCGTCGCCGCCGACCGCAGGCACCGCAGGCGCTGGCAGCGGCAGCCACATCGCCGGGCTCTATTTTGAGAATGTTTCGGGCATCAAGCTGCAATACGTGCCGTATCGCGGCACCGGACCCGCGCTGAATGATCTCGTCTCCGGCCAGATCGACATCATCATCGATCAAACCTCGAACTCGATCAATCAGGTCCGCGCCGGCACCATCCGTGCCTATGCGGTCACCGACTCCAAGCGGGTCGAGAATGCGCCCGACATCCCGACCGTCGACGAGGCCGGACTGCCCGGATTGCACATGACGCTGTGGTCGGGCCTGTGGGTGCCGAAGGGTACGCCGAAGGAGATCGTCGCAAAGCTCAACGCCGCGGCGGTCGAGGCGATGAACGACCCGGCGGTGAGGAAACAGCTCGAAAATCTCGGCCTGCAGATGCCGCCGAAGGATCAGCTCACGCCGGAGGCGCTCGGCGCCTGGCAGAAGGCGGAGATCGCCAAATGGTGGCCGATGATCAAGGCCGCCAATGTGAAGGTGGATTGACGGCGCGATCTTTCCACGCGTCGTCCCGGATTTCGCCGGGACGACACCATTGGTTCACTGCGACGGGATTGCCGATGCCGCCGGCGCCGCATTCGTCTCCTGCGTCGTGACGCCATCGCCGCCCTTCGCCGCGATCGCCGTGCCGGCGTCTTCGAACCGCGCGCGATAGACGGCGAGGTTCTCCATCACCCGCTCCACGTAATTGCGCGTTTCCGAGATCGGGATCCGCTCCACCCAGTCGACCGCGTCGACATTGGGATCGCGCGGATCGCCATAGGCCTTGATCCAGTCGCGGACGCGGCCGCGGCCGGCGTTGTAGCCTGCAAACGTCATGATGTGGCAGCCGCGATATTCCGACAGCAGCGCGCTCAGCTCGGCGGCGCCCATCTGCGTATTGTAGACGGGATCGGAGACCATCCGGTCCCAGTCGTAGCTGACCTTAAAGCGCTTGGCGGTATCGCGGCCGGCTTCCGGCGTCACCTGCATCAGCCCGACCGCGTTGGCCGACGACTTGTCGCGCTGGTCGAACGCGCTCTCGGTGCGCGCCACCGAGTAGGTCATGCTGCGCCCGATATCGGGGGCGATCGGGCTGTGCTTGGGAATGCCGATGATCGGGAAGGCGTAGTGGTCGAACGCGAGCCCGCGCCCGAGCGCGATCTTGCCGATCTGCAGCATGGCGCGGGCGTCGTTGCGGCGGCCGGTCAGCTCGCCGAGCGCCTGGAGCATGTCGACGTCGGAGCTTTGCTCGGCGAGGTCGGCGACGAAATAGAGCACGACATCGGGTTCGCCGATCTCATAAAGCATCTCGGCCGCGCGGACCCGTTCGTCGCCGGCCGCCCGGCCGGCCAGCGCGGTCGGCGAGGGTGCGTGCAGGTGGATGCTCTCACGCCCGAGCTTCGCGAGCGCCAGCTGACCGTAATAGGCGGTCGGGTAGCGCGCCGCGGCCTCGTAATCGGCGCGCATGGCCGCCCTGTTGCCGAGCGCCTCGGCGGCCCGGCCACGCCAATAGGCAGCGCGCGCCAGCACGATCGGGTTGCTCTGACCTTCGTCGATCCGCGCGAAATGCGCCGCGGCGGTCCGGGCGTCGTCGAGATAGCGGAGCGCGATCCAGCCGCGCGTGAAGTGGACGTCGGCGCGGTAATACGGGTTGTCCGGCAGCGCCGCGGGGCGGACCACGTCGTACGCGGTCTGGAACTTGCCCTGGTCGAGCAGCTTGCGCGCGAGCAGGCGCCGTTCGCGCCACCACTGATCCGTATCCTGCTGGGCCATGGTCTCCGGCGCGGCCGCGATCGTTACGCGGGCCGCGTCGTCGATCCTGTTCTGCACCATGAGCCACTGGATGCGGCAGAGCGTGTAGCCGAGATCGCGGCGGGCATCGGCCGGCACGTCGTCGAGCGCGTCCTGTGCCTTCTTCGATTGCTCCCGCACCGCGCCGCAGGCCTTCACGATCGCGAGCTCGTCGCTACCGAGCCGTTTCGCGGCGCGCCTGGCGCCGGCGAGGTCCTTGGCGCCGATCCGCTTGTCCATCCGCGCCCGGTGGTCGGCGCTTGTGAGCAGATCGTGGAAGGCGTCATAGGCGTCGCTTTCGGTGCGATCCGACAGTTCGTCGGACCGCCAAGCCTTGCGGACCAGCCTCGCTGCGCTGTCGCGGTCGCCTTCGGCGAGCAGCACGCGTGCGAGCGCGAACTTGCCCTTGGCGCTGATCGGCTGATCGAGGGTGAAGCCATGGACCGTGGCAGCGTCGCTGCGTTCCTGCCATAGCCGTGCTTCCGCCTGGCGGCGCAACAGCGACATACTCGGCCAATCCGGATTGGCGGCAATGAACGCCGCATAGCGGCTGAAATTCGCCTGCGACTCGGAATGGCGCAGCAGGTACCATTCGACGAGCTTGCGCCCGACCGGGTCGGTGATCTTGGCCTGGATGTCGGTCGCGTCGCTGGTCCTGCCCTTGCGTGCGGCGAGGATCGCGTCCTTGATCGCGGCAAGATCGCCAGAGAGTTGTGGGGCCGCGGGTTTCTCGGGGGCGGGGGCCTCGTCGCTATCCGCGGATTTTGACGGAGTGGATTTGGCTTTGGCGGATTTGCGCTTGTCGTCACCGCGCTTGGCGTGCCGGCGCTTGCCGGATGTTTTCTCGCGCGACGCCTTGTCGTGCGCCGTCTTGGCGCCATGCGCCTTCTTGTCAGCGGCTGGCGAGCTCTTGGCCTGGTGTTGATGATGCGGCTTCGCGGTAACCTTGACCGGAAGCAGGGCGAATACGGCGACGGTGGCGAAGCACGCCAGCGGGCGTAGGCAATGGTTCATTCCCTGGTCCCCCCTGCGAAACCATCAGGCACAAACACGCTTCATACGCGGCACAATCGGCCGCAGATTATCAGACCCCGATTCACGACCCCTTAAGACTGCCGCAACTCAACAGGGAAAACGCGGCGAAATGTGGAATTGAGGGTGTGGAACCCACAGGGAACCCGAAGTTCCATGCTGTGCGACAGCCGTTGGAGCCGGCGAAGATGAGAGCGGAGCGATGCTGGAGAGAGGATCCATGGCGCGAGAAGTTCGGCTGAAAACCATCCTCGACGGCGGCCGCTATTTCGAGGGCCCGCGGTGGCATAACGGGCGGCTGTGGTTCGTCGACTGCATGGCGCGGACGCTGCTCAGCATCAGCCCGTCGGGCGAACGGCAGGAGCATGCCGCCGTGACCGACGATACGCCGTGCGGCCTCGGCGTGCTGCCCAATGGCGACGTCGTGGTGCTCACGATGTTCAGGAAACGGCTGCTGCGATTTGCCGGTGGCAAGCTCTCGCTCTACGCCGACCTCTCGCAGCTCGCCGCCGGCACGATCGACGATATGGTCGTCAACGGCCAGGGGCGGGCCTATGTCGGCGACCTCGGTTTCGACCTGCCGCCGCCGGATGGCCGCGGCGCGGTCGGCCGCATCGTCCTGGTGATGCCGGATGGTAGCGCGCGTGTCGTCGCCGACGGCTTGCAGTTTCCGAACGGCATTGCCGTCTCGTCGGATCACCGCCGGCTCGTCGTCGCCGAAATGGATGGCGCGTGCCTTGCCGACTACGACATCGCGCCGGACGGCAGCCTGCAGCTGCGCAGGCGGCTGGGCCGCGTGAACGAGCCCGACGGCATCTGCCTCGATCGCGACGGATCGGTCTGGGTCGCGTCCTTCACCGAGGACGCCTTCGTCCGGATCGATCGCGACGGCGTGGAGCGCGAGCGCATTGCCGTACCCGGCCGCCGCGCGCTGGCCTGCGCGCTCGGCGGTGCCGAACGGCGAACGTTGTTCTGCCTGAGTGCCGCGACCTCGTATGAGGACCTGCGCAAGGGCAAATCGGCGTCGCGGATCGATGTCGTCGAGGTCGAGACGCCAGGCGACGGCTATCCGTAGGACAGCTCCCGCTACGCGCGAGGACGTGGGCGTGGGTAGTTCAATGACAGTAGTGGTTCCCGCGAGGCGTCATAAGGACCAATAATACATGGTTGCGCGGCAGCCACGATTGTGTCGCTGTCGCAACAGTTCCTGAACATTTAACCTTACATCGAGCTGACCCTTGTGCTCGCCGCTTTTTGGCCACACCCCTCCGTGAGAGCATTATTCATAAAGTTGATTTCGCCAGCGCTCGCGACGACGACGGGACATTCTTGATCCTTCCGGCGTTTGGGTGTGGGGAGGCTGGGAAACAGGTTCGCGCGATGAACGCCAAGACGAGCATCAAGGGCAGGCTGCCGAGCCGTCACGTGACGGAAGGGCCCGAACGCGCGCCGCACCGGTCCTACCTCTACGCCATGGGGCTAACGACAGCCCAGATTCATCAACCGTTTGTCGGCGTCGCTTCATGTTGGAATGAAGCTGCTCCGTGCAACATCTCGCTGATGCGCCAGGCCCAGGCAGTGAAGAAGGGCGTGGCATCGGCCGGCGGCACGCCGCGCGAATTCTGCACCATCACCGTCACCGACGGTATCGCCATGGGCCATGACGGCATGCGCTCGTCGCTGCCGTCGCGCGAATGCATCGCCGACTCGGTCGAGCTTACGGTCCGCGGCCACGCCTATGACGCGCTCGTCGGGCTCGCCGGCTGCGACAAGTCGTTGCCGGGCATGATGATGGCGATGGTGCGGCTGAACGTGCCTTCGATCTTCATCTACGGCGGCTCGATCCTGCCCGGCAACTTCCGCGGGCAGCCGGTTACCGTGCAGGACATGTTCGAGGCGGTCGGCAAGCACTCGGTCGGCGCGATGTCGGACGAGGATTTGGACGAAATAGAGCGGGTGGCGTGCCCCTCGGCCGGCGCCTGTGGCGCCCAGTTCACCGCCAACACCATGGCGACGGTCTCCGAGGCGATCGGCCTGGCGCTCCCGTATTCTGCCGGGGCTCCGGCGCCTTACGAGATCCGCGACTCCTTCTGCGCCGCCGCCGGCGAGAAGGTGATGGAGCTGATCGAGAAAAAGATCCGGCCGCGCGACATCGTGACCCGGAAATCCCTTGAAAATGCAGCGGCTGTCGTGGCGGCGTCCGGCGGCTCGACCAATGCTGCGTTGCATCTGCCGGCGATCGCGCACGAGTGCGGAATCAAATTCAATTTGTTCGATGTTGCGGAAATCTTCAAAAAGACTCCTTACGTCGCGGATTTGAAGCCGGGCGGCCGTTATGTTGCCAAAGACATGTTTGAAGCTGGCGGCATTCCGCTGCTGATGAAGACGCTGCTCGATAATGGCCACCTGCACGGGGATTGCCTGACCGTCACGGGCCGAACGATCGCCGAAAACCTCAAAAGCGTGAAATGGAATCCGCACCAGGACGTGGTGCGGCCAGCTGACAAGCCGATCACCGTGACAGGTGGCGTTGTCGGGCTGAAGGGTAATCTCGCTCCGGAGGGTGCGATCGTGAAGGTCGCGGGTATGTCCAATCTGAAGTTTACGGGCCCGGCCCGGTGCTTCGACCGCGAGGAAGATGCCTTCGAGGCCGTCCAGAAACGCACCTACAAGGAAGGCGAGGTTATCGTCATCCGCTACGAGGGCCCCAAGGGCGGCCCCGGCATGCGGGAGATGCTGGCGACCACGGCCGCGCTGACCGGGCAGGGCATGGGCGGCAAGGTCGCGCTGATCACGGACGGCCGGTTCTCCGGCGCCACCCGTGGCTTCTGCATCGGCCATATTGGGCCTGAAGCAGCCGTCGGCGGGCCGATCGCCCTGTTGCAGGACGGCGACGTCATCGAGATCGATGCCGACGTCGGTGTTCTTAACGTAAATTTGAGCGACGCCGAGCTCGCAAATCGTAAGACCAAATGGGCCCCTCGCGCGACGAACCATACATCTGGTGCGCTGTGGAAGTACGCCGAGCAAGTAGGGCCGGCGGTGGATGGCGCCGTCACCCATCCGGGTGGCGCGCACGAGAAACAGTGTTATGCGGACGTTTAGGCGTACGATATTGGCGTTTGCGTTAGGGGCCATTCCGGTGGCGGGCCCCGGATTCGGATTCGACGGAGCCCCGGTCAACCCGAAGGATACAGCGCTCCCTGTGGTTTCGCCTCAGCCCGGTACGGCGGCTGCCCTGAAGCGGGCTGCGGCGCCGGCAGGTTCGGTCGACACCCTGCCGAACTCCACCGTCATGTCGCTGGCCGAGAGCGGTCATCCGATCGCGCAGTGGAAGCTCGGCAAAATGTACGCCGATGGGGATGGGGTCGCGCAGGACGATCTGCGGGCATTCGAATATTTCAGCCGGATTGCCAATGCGCATGCCGAGGATTCGCCGTCGGCGCCGCAGGCGTCGGTCGTGGCGAACGCCTTCGTGGCGCTCGGACGCTACTATCTGAGTGGCATTCCCAATTCCAAGATCAAGCCGGATACCGAGCGGGCGCGGGAGATGTTCTCCTACGCCGCGTCTTATTTCGGGAACGCCGATGCCCAGTACGACCTCGCCAGGCTGTACCTGAAGACGCCGGACGCCTCGCGGGACGACTTCCGCTACGGCGCCCGCTGGCTCGGTCTCGCCGCGCAGAAGGGCCAGCACCAGGCGCAGGCGCTGCTCGGCCAGATGCTGTTCAACGGCGACCGCCTGCCGCCGCAGCGGGCGCGCGGCCTGATGTGGCTGACGCTCGCGCGCGACAGCGCGACGCCGGACGAGACCTGGATCAAGGAAAGCTACAACCGGGCGATCGCCAAGGCCTCCGACGATGATCGCGCGATGGCGCTGCAGATGCTAGAGCACTGGGTGCAGGGCCGCCGGGACTAGCGCGCGATCCGGAAAAATGGGTACCGGTTTTCCCTGCGACAAGCGCGAAGCGCTTGCGCGTAGATCACGCGCCGACTTGTAAGACTTCCCCGACGGCCGCTGGCGGTCGTCAGTCGTGCTCGTAACCATACACCTCCGGCAGGATGAAGATCGCGGAGAGCAGCCCGATCAGCGGGAAGATCGCGACGAACAGCGTCGCATTGGCCTGGCCGATCGCCGCGAACAGCGACGGGAACAGGAAGATCGCCAGGAACGACGGCAGCTTCACGAACATGTAGGCGAAGCCCGACGCGGTGCCGCGATATTGCGGCTTGGCGACCATGGTCGGGATCGTCATGCAGTTCGAGGCGTCCCAATAGTGGCCCCACAGCATGCCGGCGGCGGCGAACGGCAGGATGTATTTGTGGTCGGTGTAGAGCGCGGCCGCCGCGACCAGCAGCGAGACCAGCACAATCCCGAAGCCTGCGATGGCGATGCCGCGATGGCCGATCTTCGGTGTTAGCAACGGTCCGACCCAGCCTGACACTGCCGCGAACGTGAACAGCGCCATGGTAACGAGATTGTTGCCGAGGACGGTCGAGACGCCGACCATCGCGAACAGCACCGGCAAATAGAAGGCGAAGGTGGAGAACTCGCTGCCTTGGGCGAAGCAGGCGATCCAGCCGTACAGCGTGGCGCGCCAGCGGATCGGATCCTTGCGGAGATCGGCGATGAATGCGGACGTGCTCGGCTTCGGCATCACCACGTCCTGGTCGGGCAGCATCGCCAGGTCGTCGTTGTACATGTGTCGCGCGACCTGCTTGGCCTCGCGGAAACGGCCCCGCTGCACCAGCCACACGGCGGTTTCGGGCACGTCGTGGCGCATGATCAGGATGATCAGCGCGGGTACGGCGCCAAGACCGAGCGTGACGCGCCACAACGTCTCGTGTTGCATGTTGGTGAGCAGGAACAGGATGATGACGCCGATCGTCAGCACCTCGCCGACCGCGAACATGAATTGCCAGCGGTTGCCCATGACCTCGCGGTCGCCCTTGGCCATGGATTCCATGATGTAGGTGTAGCCGGTCGAGATGTCGCTGCCGAGCGGAATGCCGAGCAGGAAGCGGATCACGATCAGCCAGGTCACGTTGGGCACGACGGCCTGCGCCAGCGCCAGCACGATGAACATGATCATGGTCGCGATGAACATCACGCGGCGGCCGATCTTGTCGGACAGCCATCCGCCGATCAACGCTCCGATCAGCGCGCCGCCCTGCGTGCCGGCTGCGGCGAGCCCGAGCATCAGCGGATCGGGATTGTACTGCTCCTTGATGAAGATCAGCACGAAGGCGATCGAGTAGAGATCCCAGGCCTCGACCAGGATCGAGGCCATCATCAGCCAGCCGACCTTGTTGCCCCTGGGGCTGTAGTTCGTGACGAGGTGGCGGACCGCGCTGTCGATCGCCGTTTGCTGCGGAAGTGCCATCGTGGTCATTGCCATTCCTCCCGTTGTCCGTTGAAGGGTTACGCGCCGAGCAGCGGCTCGATGCTGCAATCGAGCAGCCGCGGATCGATGCCGGCTTCCATGCCCTCGAACATCGTGTCCATGTGATCGATCAGCGCGTCGCTCGCGGCCATCGCGCGGTCAACGCGGCGGTTGGCCACCGCGTTGAGAATGGCGAGATGGCTGTCGATGGTGCCCGCCAGGTCGGCCTGTCCGGGCATGTAGCTGTGATGGATGAAGCCAATGCGGCGATAGATGGTGTGCAGCGGCCGCAGTGTGTGAGCAAGGAAAGGTTCGCCGGCGGCGGCCAGGATCAGGCCGTCGATGCGGCGGTCGAGGCTGTTGAATTCGTCGAGCGTCAGCGTCGCCCGCTTGTCCTTCATCACCCGCTCGATGTGCAGGGCCTGATTGCGATGCGAGAGGCTGGCGCGCTCGGCGGCAAGCCGAATGACGAAGCGTTCGAGGTCGCGCCGCAGCGCCAGCAGCAGGCGCTCGCGCGCCAGGTCGATCGGCGCGATCTGTAGCCCGTGGCGCGGGCGGATGATGATCAGTGTGTCGGCGGCCAGCGTGCTGACGGCGTTGTGCACCGGCGTCCGGCCGAAGCCGGTGAGGGTCTGCAGGTCCTGCACGGTGAGGAACTGGCCCGGCTTGAGCTCGCAATTGACCAGCAGATCCTCGATCCGCTGATAGGCGAGTTCGAAAAAGTTGATGCGGTTGCGCCGGCCAGGGGCCTCGTCCCCATCGCCGGGACGTACGATTTGAAGCGCGCGCTTGCGCCGTACCATTGCTTTCCTCCCGCCGGCCCGCGTCCATTGCGTGAGCCCGATTGATCGGCGCCTGCTTAAAACATGTTGTGAAATATTACAAGCGGTCGTATCAACGGACCTCAAGGCCTCCGCGACAGGGGCGCATTCGCAATCAAGAATAAGGGCCCGTGCGCAAGCGGGTTCCGGGAGGAAATCGCGATGAAAATCACCTCGATCGAGACGTTGCGGACCGAAGAGTTCGCCAATGTGATCTGGGTCCGTGTCCACACCGACACCGGACTGACCGGGCTCGGCGAAACCTTTTACGGCGCGGGCGCGGTCGAGGCGCAGATCCACGACACGTTTGCCGGCCGGCTGCTCGGGCGCAATCCACTGCATATCGAGGCGATCCACCGCGACATGCTCAACCTGCCAATGGCGCAATCGTCGACCGGTGTCGAGTATCGTGCGGCGTCCGCGATCGACATCGCGCTGTGGGATTTGTTCGGAAAGGTCTGCGGCCAGCCGGTGCACCAGATGCTCGGCGGTCTTTGCCGCGACAAGCAGCGCATCTACAACACCTGCGCCGGCACCAGATATGTCCGCTCCACCAACATCAGCCCGGTGTCGAACTGGAGCCTGGGCGAGGCGCAGGGCCCCTACGAAGACCTCGATGCCTTCATGAACCGCGCCGACGCGCTCGCCGAAAGCCTGCTGGAGAGCGGCATCTCGGCGATGAAGATCTGGCCGTTCGATCCGGCCGCACAGGAGAACAAAGGGCTGTACATCACCGCGGCGCAGATGAAGCTGGCGATCGAGCCGTTCGAGAAGATCCGCAAAGCCGTCGGCGACAGGATGGAGATCATGGTCGAACTCCATTCGTTGTGGAACCTGCCGACCGCAAAGCAGATTGCGCGTGCGCTCGAGCCCTACAGGCCGACCTGGTACGAGGACCCGATCCGTATGAACTCGCCGCAGGCGCTCGCCGAATATGCGCGCTCGACCGACGTCTGGGTCTGCGCCAGCGAGACGCTCGGCTCGCGCTTTCCCTACAGGGACATGCTCGACCGCGATGCCATGCATGTGGTGATGGCCGATCTGTGCTGGACCGGTGGGCTCACCGAAGGCCGCAAGATCGCGGCGATGGCCGAGACCTATCACCGTCCGTTCGCGCCGCACGATTGCATCGGGCCGGTCGGCTTCATCGCCGCGATCCACATGTCGTTCAGCCAGCCGAACACGCTGATCCAGGAATCCGTGCGCGCATTCTACAAAGGCTGGTACAACGAGCTTGTCACCACCATGCCCGTGATCAAGGACGGCTTTGTCTATCCGATGGAAGGGCCGGGGCTCGGTGTCGACCTGCTTCCTGCTGTTTACGAACGGTCCGACCTGACCGTGCGCCGTTCCAACATTTGAGGACCTCACATGAGCACAGCCTTGTTCGATCTCTCCGGCCGCACGGCGCTCGTGACCGGCTCCTCCCGCGGCCTCGGCCGCGCCATTGCCGAAGGGATGGCGAAGGCCGGCGCGCGGCTGATCATCAACGGCGTTGACCCCGCACGGGTGGAGACGGCGGTCGCCGAGTTCCGCGCCGCTGGCCACCAAGCTGAGGGAGCAGCCTTCGACGTCACCGATGAGGCCGCGATCGTGGCGACCTTCGAGCGCTTCGACCGCGAGGGCATCGAGATCGACATCCTCGTCAACAATGCCGGCATCCAGCGCCGCAAGCCGCTCGTCGAATTCACCACCGACGAATGGCGCAAGGTGATCGAGACCAACCTCACCAGCGCCTTCGTCACCGGGCGCGAGGCGGCCAAGCGGATGATCCCCCGCAAGCGCGGCAAGATCATCAACATCGGCTCGCTCGGCAGCGAATTGGCGCGGCCAACGATCGCGCCCTACACGGCGGCGAAGGGCGGCATCCGCAATTTGACGCGCTCGATGGCCGTCGAATGGGCCCAGAGCGGCATCCAGGCCAACGCCATCGGGCCGGGCTACATGCTGACCGACATGAACGAGGCGCTGATGTCCAACCCCGAATTCAACAACTGGCTGATGTCGCGGATTCCCTCGAAGCGCTGGGGCAAGCCGGACGAACTGGTCGGCGCGACGATCTTCCTGGCCTCGGAGGCGTCCAACTATGTCAACGGGCAAATCATCTATGTCGACGGCGGCATGCTGGCGGCGATGTAGCCGCATCGATCCAATCGGCCACCAACAGAGGGACTGAACCCATGCGCGCCGTCGTCATCCACGCTCCCCACGATTTGCGGATCGACAGCTTTGAGGATCCGGTGCCGGCGCCGCATCAGGTGCGCGTCAAGATTGCGGCCGGCGGCATCTGCGGCTCGGACCTGCACTACTATCATCATGGTGGCTTCGGCACGGTGCGGATCCGAGAGCCGATGGCGCTGGGGCACGAGATTTCCGGAACGATCGCCGATGTCGGCGCGGGCGTCTCGCATCTGCGTCCGGGGATGCGAGTGGCGGTCAATCCGAGCCTGCCCTGCGGGCAGTGTTCCTATTGCCGCGAGGGCATGCGCAACCAGTGCACCGACATGCGCTTCCTCGGTAGCGCGATGCGCTTTCCGCATGTGCAGGGCGGCTTTCGCGAATTCATGACGGTCGACGCATCGCAGGCGATCCCGATCGTGCACCGTCTGTCGTTCGCCGAGGCGGCGATGGCTGAGCCATTTGCCGTCTGTCTTCATGCGGGACGCCAGGCCGGCAGCCTGCTCGGCAAGCGGGTGCTGGTCACGGGCTGCGGGCCGATCGGGGCGCTGATGGTGGTGGTCGCGCGCTATGGTGGTGCGGCGGAGATCGTCGCCACCGACATCGCGGAGGCGCCGCTGGCGATCGCACGCAAGCTTGGTGCGACGCGGGCGATCAACAGCGCAACGGATGCCACCGCGCTCGACCCCTACAAGGCCGGCAAGGGTCAGCTCGACGTGCTGTTCGAGGCCTCCGGCAATCAGGCGGCGCTGCGGCCGGCGCTCGATCTGCTGCGGCCCGGTGCCGTCATCGTGCAGGTCGGTCTCGGCGGCGAGATGACGCTGCCGATCAACACCATTGTCGCCAAGGAGCTGCAACTCCGCGGCACCTTTCGCTTTGATCCCGAGTTCGAGCTGGCGCTGCGGCTGATGGGCGAGGGGCTGGTCGACCTGAAGCCGCTGGTGTCGGCCTCGGTCCCGTTCGAATCCGCGGTCGACGCCTTCGAGCTCGCCAGCGACCGCTCACGCTCAATGAAGGTGCAGTTGACGTTCTAGCGCGACGGCGGGTCAGGTCGTCTCGAGATCGAGATCGGCCCAGACCGGGACATGATCGGACGGCTTCTCCCAGGCGCGGACGTAGCTGTCGATGCCGACATCGATCAGCCGGTCGCTCGCTTGTGGCGACATCAGCAGGTGGTCGATCCGGAGGCCCCAGTTCTTCTGCCAGGCTCCGGCCTGGTAATCCCAGAAGGTGTATAGACCCGGCCCGTCGTTGACTGCGCGCAGGGCATCGGTCAGGCCGAGGCCGAGCAACGACTGGAAGGCTTCCCGCGTCTGAGGACGGAACAGGGCATCATCGATCCACGCCGCAGGATTGTAGACGTCCCGGGCCGCTGGAATGACGTTGAAGTCGCCAGCCAGGATCAGCGGCTCCTCCGTCTTAAGACGCTCTTTCGAATACTCAAGAAGCCGCGACATCCATTTGAGTTTGTATGGATATTTGTCGGTATTCGGCGGGTTGCCGTTGGGCAGATAAAGGCAGGCGATCCGGACCACACCCTGCTTCAGCGTGACGACGCCCTCAAGGAAGCGCGCGTGGGCGTCCTCGTCGTCGCCGGCCAGTCCCGACTTGGTCTCGTCGAACGGTAATTTGGACAGCAGCGCGACGCCGTTGAAGGTCTTCTGGCCATGCGTGACGACGTTGTAGCCGAGCGACTCGATTTCGAGGCGGGGAAACGCCTCATCGACGCATTTGATTTCCTGCAGGCAGACGATGTCCGGAGCACACTCTTTCAGCCAGCTCATGAGATGTTCGATCCGTTGCCGGATCGAATTGACGTTCCAGGTCGCTACGCGCACTGCCATCGGAAGTCCTTATTGCATGGGATTTTCCGCGTGAGCGGTCAGCCCGTACCCACAGCGATACCCCCAAAGTGGACTGGTTCACAACACGTCATTGCTGTGCATGCTCACCACGCCGGTGATCTACGGCTATCTCGACCGCATCGACCGCAGGCTGCGGCGCAAGCTCGATCCGCAGCTTGATGCCGGCGGCGACGCCGAGCGGTCGCAGGTGGTCGCGGCGGAGTAGGCGCACGCGGTTGCGTGCGCAATACGCGTCAGAGCAAAAGGGGTCAGATCGAGAAACTGGTGCCGCAGCCGCAGGAGGCGGTGGCGTTCGGATTGACGACGCGGAACGAGGCGCCGATCAGATCGTCGACGAAGTCGACTTCGGAGCCCGCCAGGAACGGGACCGAGGCGGGATCGATTAGCACTACGGCACTGTCGCGCTCGATCACGAGGTCGTCATCGGCCTGGGTGCGTTCGACGTCGAACTTGTACTGGAAACCGGAGCAGCCGCCGCCCTCGACCGAAATGCGCAGCTTGGCGCCTTCGCCTTCCTTGCTGAGGATCTGCCCGATACGGCGGGCGGCCCGTTCGCTGACGGTGATGGCAGCAGTCATTGGTCGGTCTCCGAAGCTCCTATTTGAGCATGATCTGATCGGAAAACCGGTGCCACTTTTCCGGATCATGCTCGTGCGTCATACCCAATTCACTTGGTATTGCGCACCCCGCATAGTTAAGTGCGTCGTGCCGTGGAATCAAATGGATAGGAACTAAAATACCGTGTCGGTCGGAATGGCTGCCCCCCGCGCGCCTTATGCCTGCGACCCCGATCGCAGCCGAGGCCGGCTGGTCTTGGAGCCGCCGAGCCGGACCCGCAGCCCGTTCCGGCGCGACTGTGACCGGGTGATCCATTCCACCGCGTTCCGTCGCCTCAAGCACAAAACCCAGGTCTTTGTCTTCCACGAGGGCGACCACTACCGCACCCGGCTGACCCATTCGTTGGAGGTGGCGCAGATCGCCCGCGCGCTGGCTCGCCAGCTCGGCCTCGACGAGGACCTCACCGAGACGCTGGCGCTGGCGCACGATCTCGGTCACCCGCCGTTCGGCCATGCCGGCGAGCGGGCGCTCGACGAATGCCTGAAGGCCGATGGCGGCTTCGACCACAATGCGCAGACACTGCGGGTCGTGACCTCGCTGGAGCATCGCTATCCCGAATTCGGCGGGCTGAACCTCACCTGGGAATCGCTGGAAGGGATCGTGAAGCATAACGGTCCCTTGACCGAGCGCGGCGGCGCGCCAGCCGGGCGCTACCGCGACAGCGGCATTCCGGTCGGGATCGCCGACTACAACGCGACTTATGACCTTGAGCTCTGGAGCTATGCCTCGCTCGAGGCGCAGGTCGCGGCCTTCGCCGACGACATCGCCTATGACGCGCACGATATCGACGACGGGCTGCGAGCCGGGCTGTTCGCCGTCGACGACCTCAAGGAGATGCCGTTGACCAAGGAGATCATCGGCGAGATCGACCGGCATTATCCCGATCTCGATCAGGTTCGGCGGGGCGCCGAACTGGTGCGCGAGCTGATCTCGCATTTCATCGGCGCTGTGGTTGCCGAGGCGAACAGGCGGCTTGCGGCCGCCCGGCCGCAATCCGCCCACGACGTGCGTCATCACCACGCGCCGCTGATCGCGTTCCCGCCCGACGTGGCCGACGAGGAGGCGGCGATCAAGGCGTTCCTGTACCGGCGGATGTATCGCCATCCCCGGGTGATGCAGATCATGGGGGACGCGGAACAGGTGGTCCGGGACCTGTTCGAGCGCTACCGGCGCTCGCCGGGCGACCTGCCGGCGGAATGGATCGAGGGCACCGAGGCGGAGACTGAAGGCGCGCGCAACAGGCGGATCGGCAATTTCATCGCCGGGATGACCGACCGTTTCGCCCTGATCGAGCACCACAGGCTTTTTGACTTGACCCCGGATTTGCGTTAGGCGGCCTGCCATGGCCGACATCACCGTTTCATCGCATCTTTTCGCCGACTTGCTGGCGCGCGTACACGCCATCTGTGCTGCTGTTGCCGCCGAGGACAACTGGCCCGCCGGCGTCGATCTGTCCCGCGTCGTGGTCGAACCGCCGCGCGATGCCAGCCACGGCGACATGGCGACCAACGCCGCGATGGTGCTCGCCAAGGACGCCAAGGCCAAGCCGCGCGAGCTAGCCGACAAGATCGCGGAACGGCTGCGCGCGGATGCGCTGGTGGCCTCGGTCGAGGTCGCGGGACCAGGCTTCATCAATCTCACGCTCAAGCCGCAAGTTTGGACCGACGCGCTGCGTGCGGTGCTGGCGGCGGGCACGGCCTATGGGCGGAGCGACATCGGCAAGGCCGAGAAGGTCAACGTCGAATACGTCTCGGCCAACCCGACCGGGCCGATGCATGTCGGCCATTGTCGCGGCGCCGTGTTCGGCGACGCGCTGTGCAGCCTGCTGCAGTTCGCGGGCTTCGACGTCTGCCGCGAATATTACATCAACGACGCCGGCGCACAGGTCGACGTGCTCGCGCGCTCGGCCTTCCTGCGCTATCGCGAGGCGCTGGGTGAGGATATCGGCGCGATCCCGGAAGGGCTTTATCCGGGCGACTATCTAAAGCCGGTCGGCGAGGCGCTGGCCAGGGAGCATGGCGACAAGCTGTTGCGCGTGAGCGAGGCCGAGTGGCTGCCGATCGTGCGCGACAAGGCGATCGCGATGATGATGGAGATGATCAAGGGCGATCTCGCCGCCCTCAACATCCATCATGACGTGTTCTTCTCCGAGCGGTCGTTGATTGCGAACGGCAACAACAAGGTCGCCGAGACCATCGATTTCCTGCGGGCCAAGGGCGACATCTATCAAGGGCGCCTGCCGCCGCCGAAGGGCAAGCCGGTCGAGGACTATGAGGACCGCGAGCAGTCGCTATTCCTCGCCACAGCCTATGGCGACGATGTCGATCGTCCCCTGATCAAGTCGGACGGCTCCTACACGTACTTCGCCTCCGACATCGCCAACCACAAGAGCAAGTTCGATCGCGGCTTCGCCAATCTGATCGACGTGTTCGGCGCCGATCACGGCGGCTACATCAAGCGCATGCAGGCGGCGGTGAAGGCCGTGACCGCGGGCAAGGCGACGCTCGACGTCAAGATCGTGCAGCTCGTGAAGCTGCTGCGTGACGGCGAGCCGGTGAAGATGTCGAAACGCTCCGGCGAGTTCGTCACGCTGCGCGAGGTGGTCGACGAGGTCGGCTCCGACGCCGTCCGGTTCATGATGCTGTTCCGCAAAAACGACGCCGTGCTCGATTTCGACCTCGCCAAGGTGATCGAGCAGTCGAAGGACAACGCCGTCTTCTACGTGCAGTACGGCCACGCGCGCGGGCATTCGATCTTCCGCAATGCGCGGGAGGAGGCGGTGCCGGATCTCCCCGAGGCCGAGGCGGCCCGGCTGGCCTATCTGCGGAACGCCGCCGTCGAGCGGCTGACCGACCAGGCCGAGATCGATCTTTTAAAGCGGCTGGCGCTCTATCCGCGGATGATCGAGGCGGCCGCGGTCGCCCATGAGCCTCACCGAATCGCTTTTTATTTGTATGATTTGGCCAGCGAATTTCATGCGCTCTGGACCAAGGGGCGCGATTTGCCCTATTTACGCTTCATTATCAATAATGATGCAGAGATCACGAGGGCGCGACTGGCAATGGTTCAGGGCGTCGTCTCGGTTCTAGCATCGGGCTTAGCTGTTCTAGGCGTCCACGCTCCGACCGAGATGCGGTAGGTAGGGGCATTTGGCCCTCACGAGTGGGGATTTGTGAGGGCATCTGGCAGGGGCCAACTCGTTCGTACCGGCTGTACCGGCGATCTTGGCGCTGTCCCGAAGGGGATGCATCATCACAATGGCTGATCGATATCAGAACCGACCTTTTCCCGCCGACGATCACGATCGCGGTGCCTATCCCGAAGCGGCCCACAAGGCCGAGAGCGATCCGCTTGCCGAGCTGGCCCGGCTGATCGGGCAGACCGATCCGTTCGGCAACGCCAGCAAGCCACAGCCCCCGCATCCGTTGCAGTCGCGAGCCAATGTGCGGCCGCAACCCTATCAGCCGCCGGTCGAAGACGACGATGCACCGCCCGCGGGGCCGCCGCCCTGGATGCAACGCGCGCGTCAGGAAGCTGCGCCGCCGCAGCAGCCCCAGATGGGCTACGACGAACCGGAACAGGACTACCAGCCGCGTCCGGTGCATCCGTTGCACCGCTATGCGGCTCAGCAGGCGCAGCCGGCGCCCGAGCCGGTTCAGGCCTTTGATCATGATCCGGAGCCTGCCTATCAGCAGGCCGAGACCTACGGCGAGGACCAGCAGTACCAGGGCGCCGACCACGATCCGTCGCGCTACGACGACGCGCTGTATGGGCAGCTGGAAGCGAGCGAGCAGGATCTGCAGCGTGCGCCGGCCTATCACGACGATCCCTATGCCTATCAGGGCTATGAGGAAGAGCCCGAGCCGCGCCGGCGGACCAGCGGCCTGATGACGGTCGCCGCGGTGCTGGCGCTCGCGGTGGTCGGGACCGGAGGGGCGTTCGCCTATCGCACCTATGTTGGTTCACCTCGCAGCGGAGAGCCGCCGATCATCAAGGCTGACAACACGCCGACCAAGGTGATCCCGGCCCAGGCCGACGCGCCGGCCAAGACGCCGGACCGGATGGCCACGGGCGACGGCACCGAGAAGATCGTGTCGCGCGAGGAGACGCCGGTGGACGTCAACGCGAACACCGCCGGACCGCGTGTCGTGTTTCCGCCGCTGAACGCCAATGCGAACCCGCCGCCGGTCTCCAGCGTGGGGACGACGACCGCGCCGCCGCCGCCGATCACGGCCAACGGGACGCTACCGAACAACGAGCCGCGCAAGATCCGGACCCTGTCGGTCAAGGGCGATAACCCTGATGGCGCGCCGTCCCAGGCTCAGGCCCAGGCACCCGCGCCGACCAAGCCTCCGGCAGCCGCCAGGGCGCAAGCGCCCCGCGGCAATCCGGCGTCCGCCAATGCCAGTGCGAACCAGCCGATGTCGCTGGCGCCGAGCAGCCAGCCCGAGGCGCCTCCGACCCGGATGGCATCGACGGCGCCGACCGCCTCGATCAGCAGCGGCGGATATCTGGTCCAGGTGTCGTCGCAGAGGAACGAGGCCGATGCCCAGGCATCGTACCGGGCACTGCAGAACAAGTTCCCGGGCGTGCTCGGTGGGCATTCCCCGGTGATCAAGCGGGCCGACCTGGGCGGGAAGGGTGTCTACTATCGCGCGATGGTCGGGCCGTTCGGTTCGCCGGAGGAGGCGTCGCAGTTCTGCGGAAGCCTGAAATCCGCCGGCGGACAGTGCGTCGTCCAAAGGAATTAACGGCCGTTTCCTTGACCCGTGAACCGCATGCGGCCTAATCGGCCGCATGGCGAACCGTGCATTCATCACAGGTACCTCTGGACCGGTCCTCAATGACGCCGAGCGCGAATTCATTCGCGCCGAGCGGCCATGGGGCTTCATCCTGTTCAAGCACAATATCGAGACTCCCGCGCAAGTCTCCGCTCTTGTTGAGGAACTTAGAGAAGCCGTCGGCGCGGCCGATGCGCCGGTCCTGATCGATCAGGAGGGCGGACGGGTGCAGCGGCTCGGTCCACCGAATTGGCGGGCCTATCCGCCCGGTGCAAGCTTCGGCGCGCTCTACGACGTCGACCCGAAATTGGGGCTGGCGGCAGCCCGGCTCAGTTCGCGCCTGATCGCGGCCGATCTGGCCGACCTTGGAATTACCATCGACTGCCTGCCCTTGGCGGACGTGCCGGTTGCCGGAGCGGATGCCGTGATCGGCAACCGCGCCTATGGAACCGAACCGGGAAAGGTCGCCGCCATCGCCCGTGCCGTCACCGAAGGACTGGAACAGGGCGGCGTCCTGCCGGTTCTCAAGCATATCCCGGGTCACGGCAGGGCCACGGCGGACAGCCATTTCCGGCTTCCGACCGTCGATACCGCGAAATCCGAGCTGGAACGGACCGATTTCGCTGCGTTCCAGCCGCTTGCGGACTTGCCGATGGCCATGACCGCACATGTTGTGTTTAGCGCGCTCGACCCCGCCCATCCGGCGACGACTTCTGCGACAATCATCGAACAGGTGATTCGCGGCCTGATCGGGTTCCAGGGTTTGTTGATGAGTGATGACGTGTCGATGAATGCGCTGGCCGGCTCGATCGGGGAAAGGACCCGGGCCATCGTCAGCGCCGGTTGCGACATGGTCCTGCACTGCAACGGCAACATCGACGAAATGCGCGAGGTTGCACGCGAGACGCCGGAACTGACCGGCAAGGCACTTGAGCGCGCCAACCGGGCGCTGGCTGCACGGAAGCCGCCGGAGCTGTTTGACAGGCGATCGGCATGGGCGGAACTGGACGCGTTGTTGAATCGGATAGGGACGGCATGACCGCTGAAATTCTATCGTTTGAGACGGGGCGGCCGGCCGACGTGGCGGAAGGTGAGCCGGCGCTGGTGGTCGACGTCGAGGGCTATGAGGGCCCGCTCGACCTGTTGCTGACGCTCGCCCGCCAGCAGAAGGTCGACCTCGCGAAGATCTCGATCCTCGCGCTCGCCGATCAGTACCTCTCGTTCATCGAGGCGGCCCGCAAGATCCGGCTCGAGCTCGCGGCCGACTATCTGGTCATGGCGGCCTGGCTTGCGTTCCTGAAGTCGCGGCTGCTGCTGCCGGAGCCGCCGAGCGCCGAAGGGCCGAGCGCCGAGGAGATGGCGACCGCGCTCGCCAACCGGCTGCGCCGGCTGGAGGCGATCCGCGAGGCGGCCAACCGGCTCATGAACCGGCCGCAGTTCCAGCGCGATATCTTTCCGCGCGGCAATCCGGAATCGATCGCGGAGATCAAGCATCCGAAGTTCACCGCGACGCTCTACGATCTCTTGTCGGCCTATGCCACGCAGCGTCAGTCGCGCGTGCTGACGTCGGTGCATCTGGCCAAGCGCACCGTGTGGTCGCTCGCGGAAGCGCGTGCCTCGCTGGAGCGGCTCGTCGGCATCGCCGAGGACTGGAGCTGTCTCGACGAGTATCTGATGAACTACGTCGCCGATCCCACGCAGCGAGCAACGGTCTTCGCGTCGAGCTTCGCCGCGGCCCTCGAACTGGTTCGCGAAGGCGAGATGGAGATCAATCAGAAGCAGGCGTTCGCGCCGATCTATTTCCGAAAGCGTCCACCGCAAGCCGCAATGGCGGCCCCGGACCTGTCGGTCGAGTAAGTGGAAGAAGGAGAGCATGCCATGGCAAGCCTGGCAGAACGGCGCATAGAAGAGGTCGAGGAGGAGGTTGCTCCTGTGGATCCGATCGCGCGTCCCGAAGAATTGCGGCTCCTGGAAGCCCTGCTGTTTGCATCGAGCGAGCCGATCGATCAGGCGACGCTGGCAAAGCGGATGCCTGACGGCGTCGACGTCAAGGCGGCGCTCGCGCAGCTGCAGGCGGAATATGCTCCGCGCGGCGTCAATCTGGTTCGCGTCGCCAACAAGTGGACGTTCCGCACTGCGGGCGATCTGTCGTGGCTAATGACGCGGGAGAGCACCGAGACCCGCAAGCTGTCGCGCGCCGCGATCGAGGTGCTCGCGATCATCGCCTATCACCAGCCGGTGACGCGCGCCGAGATCGAAGAGATCCGCGGCGTGGTCACGTCGAAGGGAACCATCGACGTGCTGCTGGAGACCGGGTGGATTCGCCCGCGCGGCCGCCGCAAGACGCCGGGCCGTCCGCTGACCTTCGGAACCACCGACGGGTTCTTGTCGCAGTTCAGCCTGGAAGCGCTGGGCGACCTGCCGGGGCTCGAAGAGCTCAAGGGCACGGGTCTGCTCGACTCTCGCCTGCCGACCGGCTTCAGTGTTCCATCGCCCTCGGACGATGCTGCGCTGCGCGAGGATGAGGAGCCGCTCGAGCCCGGCGACACGCTGGAACTGCTGCTTGCGCCTGCCGCCGAGCCGGAAGCGGCGGAATCGAAGGCCGAGACCGAAGCGACAGCAGAGCTTGAAGCGACAGCCGAGGCCGAAACCGAAGTCGAAGCTGAAGTTGCCGCGCAACCGGAAGCAGTCGAACCTGACGCCGACGAACCGGACTCTCGCGCCAGCGATGCAGGCGATGACGACGGCGCCGAGGAGAAGGGCGAATAGCCCGAAATATTCCCGGTTAAGCCTAGCAATATTACGTAGCCGCGACAGCGATTTGCCGCGGCTGAGGTCCTTGTTTTTGACACCGCGCGGGCCTACCTTCCGGCAAAGCTCAGGCCGGCTCGCCGGCCATTTCTGGAGGGTTGCAGGATGGGTTCGCTTAGCATTTGGCACTGGATCCTCGTGATCGCAGTGGTCCTGCTGCTGTTCGGACGCGGCAAGATTTCGGACCTGATGGGTGACGTCGCTCAGGGTATCAAGGCCTTCAAGAAGGGCATGCAGGACGACGACAAGGTTGCAGACAAGCCGGAGCCCACCAAGGCCATCGATCACGATGCCGCGCCGTCGGCCGCGCGCTCGGATGTCGGCAGCAAGGCCGTCTAAGGCCCTTGGACTGACGCATATTTCGACGTTTTTATTTGCGCGAGGCGGTGACGCCGTCGCTCTAACGCGCTATGGACGCCGGTTGAGAACAGGCGCCGGCAGGCCCAAATCCTGTTAGGGTGGATGAGGCCGTAGCGGCGCGCTTAGGCGGAAGAATTCATGTTCGATATCGGGTGGAGTGAACTGGTCGTCATCGCGGTTGTCGCGCTGATCGCCATCGGCCCGAAGGAACTGCCGGGCGTGCTGCGCATGGTCGGGCAATGGATGGGCAAGGCCCGCAGGATGGCGGCCGAATTCCAGGGTCAATTCCAGGAAGCCATGCGCGAGGCCGAAATGGCCGACCTCAAGAAGAGTTTTGACGAGGTCAGGGAAGCCGCGACCGGGCTCACCAGCGGCAACATCATGACCTCGCTGCAAAAGGACGTCAGCGACGCCCTGCAGATCGACAAGCCTGTGGATGCGCAGGTGGCGTCCGCGATCGATGCGCCGGCGACATCGACGAGCGATGCGCCGGTGACGCCGACAACGCCGGCCGCGCCGACGCCGGAGACCTTTGTCGAGGCCGAGACGCACGCCGCGACCAGTGAGCCGCTTGCGATCACCAACGAGGTGCAGACGCAACCGGTGCCGCAGGACGTGGCGGCGGCGAAACCCGACCTCTTAAAGGACGCCAAAGCGTCATGAGTGCCGAAGACATCGAGGCCAGCAAGGCCCCCTTGATGGATCACCTGATCGAGCTGCGCGCGCGCCTGATCAAGGCGCTGCTGGGTTTCGGCGTGGCCTTCATCTTCTGCTTCTTCTTCGCCAAGCAGATCTACAACGTTCTGGTGTGGCCGTTCGTGTGGGTGGCGGGGCCGGAGAATTCAAAGTTTATCTACACGGCACTGCTGGAATATTTCATCACCCAGCTCAAGCTCGCGCTGTTCGGCGCCGGCTTCATCTCGTTCCCGATCGTTGCGACCCAGATCTACAAATTCGTCGCGCCTGGCCTCTACCGTCACGAGCGCAACGCCTTCCTGCCGTATTTGATCGCGACGCCGATCTTCTTCGTGCTCGGCGCGATGCTGGTCTATTTCGTGGTGCTGCCGATGCTGATCCGCTTCTCGCTCGGGATGCAGCAGGCTGGCGGAGCGGAGACCGCGCAGATCGCGCTGTTGCCGAAGGTCGGCGAATATCTCTCGCTGATGATGTCGCTGATCTTCGCCTTCGGCATCGCCTTCCAGCTTCCGGTGATCCTGACGCTGCTGGGGCGCGTCGGCATCGTCACCTCGAAGATGCTGAAGGAGAAGCGGCGCTATTTCATTGTCGTCGCCTTCATCATCGCGGCCGTGCTGACGCCGCCGGACGTGCTGAGCCAGTCGTCGCTGGCGATCCCTCTGCTTGCGCTCTACGAGGGCGCCATCATCGCCGTACGGATGGTGGAGAAGAAGGCTGCGGCGGCCGCCGCAGCCTCGTCTTCGTCGTCGGGAGCTCCGCCGGCGGCCAATCCGGCCGAATAGGGGTGGTTTAAGCCACACATTCGGTGTCCATACCCCGCGAAAGCGGGGTATCCAGTACGCCGCAGGCTCTCGAACGATCCCGGACGTCTCTGGAATACTGGATCGCCCGCCTTCGCGGGCGATGACGGGTGTGCTAGTGGGTGGCGCTCCATGGAATGTTGACGTTCGGCATTCCGTGAAAATGAGACGTCAGGACTCCGACCACCATGCACGACATCAAAGCGATCCGCGACAACCCGACAGCCTTCGACGCCGGCCTGAAGCGCCGTGGACTTAAGGCCTTGTCGCCGTCGCTGCTCGCGATCGACGAGAAACGCCGTGCCGCGATCCTGGCGTCGGAGCAGGCCCAGGCCCGGCGCAATGCGGCCTCGAAGGAGATCGGCGACGCCAAGAAGGCGAAGGACGAGGCGCGCGCCGCCAAGCTGATGGCCGAGGTTGCCGAGCTCAAGACCACGATGCCCGAGCTCGAGGCCGCCGCGAAGACGGCCGATGAGGAGCTCGCCAAGGAGCTGTCCTCGATTCCCAATCTGCCGCTCGACGAGGTGCCCGACGGCACCGACGAGCACGGCAACGTGCAGCACCATGTGTTCGGCAAGAAGCGCGACTATGGCTTCGCACCGAAGCCGCATGACGATCTCGGCGGTGCGCTCGGCTACATGGATTTCGAGGCGGCGGCAAAGCTGTCCGGCGCGCGCTTCGTCGTGCTGAAGAAGGGGCTGGCGCGGCTCGAGCGCGCGATCGGGCAGTTCATGCTCGATCTGCACACCGGCGAGCACGGCTATACCGAGATCAATCCGCCGCTCCTGGTGCGCGATGCCGTGATGTTCGGCACCGGCCAATTGCCGAAATTCGAGGACGACCAGTTCTGGGCGATCAAGGGTGAGTTGCTGTCGGCGCCCGGCGCTGATCTGCGCAGCGAGCGCCTCGGTCTCATTCCGACCGCAGAGGTCTCGCTGACCAATCTCGCGCGCGAATCCATCCTCGACGAGAAAGAGTTGCCGATGCGGCTGACGGCACTGACGCCGTGCTTCCGCGCGGAGGCCGGCGCGGCAGGCCGTGATACCCGCGGCATGATCCGGCAGCACCAGTTCACCAAGGTCGAGCTGGTCTCGATCACCACGCCGGAAGCCAGCAAGGACGAGCTCGAACGCATGCTGGCCTGCGCGGAGGAGGTGCTGCGCCGCCTCGACCTGCATTACCGCGTGATGACGCTGTGCGCCGGCGACATGGGCTTCTCGGCGCAGAAAACCTACGACATCGAGGTGTGGATGCCGGGGCAGGGGGACGGCGGCGCCTATCGCGAGATCTCGAGCTGCTCGGTGTGCGGCGATTTCCAGGCGCGCCGCATGGATGCGCGCTATCGCGGCCCTGACGGCAAGCCGCGCTTCGTGCACACGCTGAACGGCTCGGGCACGGCGGTCGGACGCGCGCTGATCGCCGTGATGGAGACCTATCAGCAGCAGGACGGTTCAATCGCGGTGCCCGATGTGCTCCGACCCTATATGGGCGGGCTCAAGGTCATCGAGCACGGCATGTAAGGCGGAGCCAGTGTGATGCCACTCCACCGTGACATCCACTGGCTTGGTCGCCAATGGGCCGTCACGGGCCACGGACTGCAGCTGATCAATCAGAAGCAGATGGGCTACTACGACATCGAGGTCGCCCGCTTGTGGGAAGCGGGCGTGATCGAGGCGATGCAGGGAAAGGCCTGGATCAATCGCGCGGACTTCGACAAGGCGCTCGAGATCGCGCGAGCCCGGTTCGCCCATGCGGCGCCCACCGGCGTCACGCCGCCGTCCACGCCAGCCGCATCGCCGCCGCAGCCAGCGCCGCCTGCGATGCGTCCTCAAGCCGAGCTGCCCTCGGGGCCGACGCTTGAGGAACTGCTGGCCAGGTTGAAGGCGAGGTCGGCGGCGGTTGCGCCCGCCCCGAGACCGGTCGAAGAGCCAGCGGTCCCAACGGAAGCGAAACCGGTCGACGAGCCCGTGGTTGCGCCTGTCGCAACACCGGTCGATATGTCTGCGATTGGGCCCGTCGCAAAATCGGTCGCCGCCAAGCCGGTCGATGTGGCCGCAGTCGCGCCCAAGCTCGAACCTGCGAGACACGAACCTCCCAAGCCCGAAGCATCGAAGGTGGCACAGGCCGCGCCGGAGTTGCCGCAGCCGGCATCCTTGCGACGCATCACGTTGGAGGTTAGCCCCTCGGATTTCGCGCGGCCCAGGCCGGAGTGGCCGGTGTTCAAGCGCAAGATCGCCGGCCGCGCCAGATTCGTTCGTCCCTGGCGCGCCCGATTGACCCGCTGGCACGGGATTTTGCCGGGTTTGCCTCCGCGGCCCTAGCCGGTTAAGACGGCGCGTCAGCTCAAGAAAACCGCGTCGAATCAGAACAAAGGGCACTTTGACGGATGCGAATTCTCTGCACCAATGATGACGGCATCCACGCTCCCGGCCTGAAGGTCGTCGAGCAGATCGCGCGGGCTTTGTCGGACGATGTCTGGATCGTCGCGCCCGAGCTCGACCAGTCAGGCGTCTCGCATTCACTGTCGCTCAACGATCCGCTGCGCCTGCGCGAGGTCGGCCCGCGGCACTTCGCGGTGCGCGGCACGCCGACCGACTGCGTCATCATGGGCGCGCGCTATATTCTCGGCGAGAAGCTGCCCGACCTCGTGCTCAGCGGCGTCAACAAGGGCCGCAACGTCGCCGAGGATGTGGTCTATTCCGGAACCATCGCCGGGGCGCTGGAAGGCACCATTCTCGGATTGCCGTCGTTTGCGCTGTCGCAGGAATTCAGCCTCGATACGCGCGATAAGCCGCTATGGGAGACCGCGCTAAAATTCGGACCAGATATCGTGCGCAAGGTGCTCGCAGCGGGGATCCCGAAGAACACCGTCGTCAACGTCAACTTCCCGTCCTGCATGCCCGACGAGGTCAAGGGCATCCGCATTACCCGGCAGGGCAAGCGCAATCTTGGTTTCCTCAAGATCGATCGCCGCCACGACGGGCGCGGCAATCCGTATTTCTGGATCGGCTTCGAGCGCGCCGCGATGATGGATACGCCGGCGGAGGGCACCGATCTCGCCGCGCTTGCCGCGCACTATGTCTCGGTGACGCCGCTGCGGCTCGACCGCACCGACGAGGCGTTCTCGGAAACATTGACGACGACGCTGAAGTAGTACCGTGTGGCCCGGATGAAGCCAACGGGTCGCGCGAACGCGTGTCCGATGACAGGCTCCGTGAAATCCGTGTTGCACGCCGCTCGCCGGGCTTCCCGGATTGCGCTGCGCTTCATCCGGGCTACGTATTGTGCTGAGACTTAGACCGGCGCGCCCTTCATCGCGCTGGAGATCACCTGCGCCAGCGTTTCGAGCTGGAACGGTTTCTGCAGCGCCGGGCGGTCGCGATATTCCGGAGGCAGGCCCGAGGACCCATAGCCGGTCGCGAAAATAAAGGGGCGGTTGCGTGCGTTGATCAGCTCGGCAACGGGAGTGATTACCTTGCCGTTGACGTTGACGTCGAGGATCGCGAGGTCGAATTCGGTGGATTGCGCAAGCTTGACCGCTTCGCCGATTTCGCCGGCTTCGGCCGCGACGCTATGGCCGAGTTCCTCCAGCATGTCGGCGACCATCATCCGGATCATGACCTCGTCCTCTACGAGGAAAACTGAACAGCCCGCCGGCCGTGTCGCTGTCATGATGGAATCCTTGCCCGTCCCAGAACAAAGCTCGCAAATAACATCAAAAGGTGCAACGCAAACGTTTGGGAATTGCTGCCTTTCCGGCGTACAGCAGCGTATCGTGCGGTCGCCCAAGCCCGCCTTGTCCAGCATGGCAAGCTCGGAGGGGCCGATAGCCTGCTTTATCCACGGCAGGCCCCGCGGGATCCGCTTCGCGTTCGAGGTTCGATCGCGCTGCTGATCATATGGGGATAGTCGCCGCGCTCGCAAATGAGAAAATGGCCATGGTTCCGGATCGGGAACAGCAATGAGAGGAAATTTTTCCTTAACGTGGCATTTCTAATTCCAATGGCATGAAGTTGTTTGAAATACCCCGGATTGCTGCCCACAGATGCTGACGAGTAATGGCCGTGAACCCAGATCCGCCCGAGAAAATGAAGTTTCAGCTGACCCTGCGGCGGCGCGGGATCAGCGACCTGGCCGTGCTGCGGGCCATGGAAGAGGTGCCGCGCGAGGACTTCGTCGAGCCGCGTGACCGCGACGAGGCCTATCGCGACAGCGCGCTTGCGATCGCCTGCGGGCAGACCATCAGCCAGCCCTTCGTGGTCGCCTACATGACCGAGCAACTCCAGCTCAAGAAGGACCATCGCGTGCTCGAAATCGGCACCGGGTCCGGCTACCAGGCGGCCATCCTGTCCCGGCTGTGCCGGCAGGTGCTGACCATCGAGCGCTACCGGACGCTGGCCGATAGCGCCCGCAAGCGGCTCGAAAAGCTCGGCTATTACAACGTCGAGGTGCTGCTCGGGGACGGCTTCGACGTGCCGGCCGGCGCCGGCGATTTCGACCGCATCATCGTGACCGCGGCGATGGAGCAGATCCCGGACAAGCTGATGGAACGGCTGGAGCCCAGCGGTGTCCTGATCGCCCCGGTCGGACCGCATCACGGCACCCAGACCCTGCTCCGCGTGGTGCGCACGGAGACCGGATTCGACCGCAAGGAACTGGTCGACGTGCGCTTCGTGCCGGCGCTGCCTGGGATTGCGCGCGAGCTGTAGAATCGCGGATTGCCGCTTGCCGCCAAGATCTTATTCCCAGGGTTAAGCCGTTATTTACTCGGCACGTGTTTACTCAAAACAGTCGTTAGTTGCGTACGAGTGAGTAACCATGTCGAGTGTTGTTGAGTTGCTTCGCTCGCGTCGCGCGCCGCAGGTCGCGGTGCTGGCGCTGATGTCCGTCGCCTTTGCCGGCTGCAGCGCCGATATGTCGTCGCGCTTCTCGCAAAGCTCTTACTCGCAAAATCCCTTCGCCTTCGATCCGCAGCCGACGGGTGCAGTGCAGGCGCCGCCGCGCGAGCTGCCGCAATATGCGCGGCCGCACTCGCAATATCCGCAGTACCAGTCGCAGCCATTGCCGCCGCCGGTGTCGGCGCCGCAGTCCTATCCGGTGTTCAGTGGCGTCTCCGGAGGAGGGCGCGGGCTCGCGTCCTATGCGCCGCCGCCGGCGCGCCCGCAGATCGAAGCCACCGGCGCCGTTCCGCATTCGGTCGCGGCTGCGCACAACGGCACCACCATCATCGTCGGCACCAGCGACACGCTGGAGGTGCTGGCAAAGCGCTATCATGTCTCGACCGCCGAGATCCTGCGCGCCAACGGCTACAAGGGACCGCGCGCGCTGTCGCCCGGTCAGCAGCTGATCATCCCGCGCTCGACCGCGACCGCGATGGCCGCGCCGGCCACCAAGCCGGTTGCCGTGGCGGCTGCTCCCGCCGGCGTCTACTACGTCAATCGCGGTGACACGCTGCACAGCATCGCGCGCCAGCACCACATCTCGGTGGTGGAGCTGGCTCGGGCCAACAATCTCGACCAGTCGGCCAGGCTCAGCCTGGGCATGAAGCTGATGGTGCCGGGCGCGAAAACCGCCGCGGCCGCGCCGGCCGTTGCGGCGGTAGCGCCGGCTCCGGTCCCCGCACTGACCGCCCCGAAGGTCGTTGCGACCGCGCAGCCGCAGCAAAGCGCGCGGCTGGTCCAGCCGACCGCGAACGTCGAACAGCCGGCGGCCGCCGCGGAGACCCCGGCGGTCAAATCGAGCGAAGCAACCGGCGCATTGCCGACGTTCCGCTGGCCGGTGCGCGGCAAGGTCATCACCGCTTACGGCACCAAGACCAACGGCAAGGTCAATGACGGCATCAACGTCGCGGTGCCCGAGGGCACGCCGGTAAAGGCTGCCGAGGACGGCGTCGTCGCCTATTCGGGCAACGAGTTGAAGGGCTACGGCAACCTAGTGCTGATCCGCCACCCGAACGGCTACGTCACGGCCTATGCCCATGCGAGCGAGCTGCTGGTGAAGCGCGGAGACACCATCAAGCGCGGCCAGGTAATCGCCAAGTCGGGACAGTCGGGTGAGGTGGGCTCGCCGCAGCTCCACTTCGAAATCCGCAAGGGCTCGTCGCCGGTCGATCCGCTGCAATTCCTCAACGGCGCATAGCCTGAGACCATCACATTGTGAACGCGCGCGACGGGGAGGCGTGAAGCCTCCCCGTCCTGTTTTGAGTTAGAAGTCGAACGTCAGGCCAGTCGTGACCGCCTTGGCCTTGTTGCCGGCGACCACGTTGTTGTTGGCATCGCGTCCGCAGACGGCGTAGCCGTGGCCGCTTGCACCCAGGCAGTAGTGTGCGCCGGGGCCGTTGCGCAGGAAGCTGCCGACGAGGTACCAGCTCGCGAACGGGCTGAAGTGATATTTCACCCCGGCTGCGTACTGATCGGCGCTGCTGTCGACCGAGTTGAGCGCAAAATCAGCCGAGCCCGCCGGCGGAGTGACGGTGTAGGTATTGAACACGCCGGTCCCTGGCGAGCCGGGCGACGCATTGGCGTGAGCCCAGGACGCGCTGACGTCCCAGTGGCCGACCGTCTGGGTCGCGCTCAGGAAATAGCCGTCGCGTGACCGCTCGTTGAAGTCGGCAACGGTGTGCTCGCGCCGTATTACCTCGTAGATGCCGTAGAGCTGCAGCGTGCCGATACCGTCGTTGAAGCGGTATCCGGCACCGAGCTTGGCGGCCCACTCGTTAGCGATGCCGACGGCGCCCGGTGGAACGACCAACACGCCACCATTGCTCAGTGGTGTCACCGCCTCGTCGCCGGTGCGGTTGGTCCCTTCGTGCAGCTCATAGGCCGCGATCGCCGTGAGCGGGCCCTGGTTGTACGTCAGCGACGCGCTGTACAGGTTGCCGTAGGAGCCGTCGGTACAGCCTTCGGGCGCTGACGTCAGCGGGAAGCCGCTGCCGCTGCCGCGCGAGGACGTGGCGGGGCAGTTGAAGTCGCCAAGCGCGAAGTCACTGTTGTCCCTAGCGGTGTTCTGCCCGGGTGACGCCATCACGGTTGCTTGGAAGCCGTTCCAGACCGGCGACTCGTACCAGACCGCGTGGGCCGCGCGCCAATCGAACTCGGCGCGCAGATCGCCGCCGGTGTTGCCCATGATCGAGTTGTAGTCGCCGAGCGTCGCCGAGAATGGATCGAATTTTGAAGTCGATCTCTTGTAAGGCGTATCGGACTTCCCGGCCTTGATGGTACCCCACGGGGTTTCCATGCCGATGAAGCTGTCGCGCGTACCAAACGCGGCGCGCTCGGTCGGGACCGCGGCGACTTCGACGAGAGATTCGAATTGCGCGATCGCGGCCCATCCCGGGAAGCCGTAAGGTGCGAGATTGTGTCGCGCGCGAACGCCGAAATAGGAGAGGTTGCTCGCGACTCCGAACTTGGTGCCTTGATCGAAGACGCCGGCGTTGAAGACGTCGCCCGACAGATCCACGTGCCCGTACAGGGTGACGGTGGTGTTGTCGATGAAGGGATTGCTGCCTGGCGCCTTGCTGTAGATAGGCGCGCCGCCGATGCTGACGATTGCGTGCTCGGGTGCCGGGGCCGGGGAGGGGGCGACGGCCGCATGCTGCACGGGGTTGCCCTTTGGGGCCGAGGCGGTTGCTGTGGCCGGCGCCGGCCGGCTCGTGATGTGATTGACGCGATCCCGTAGCTGCGCGTTCTCCTTGGCAAGTTTCGCGTTGTTTCGTTCGAGTGCATCCAGACGTGCCATCACGTCGTCGAGTGTTGCCGCCCGCATCGGCTGTTGCGTGAGCGCGAGGCAAATCGCCGTGCACGCGGTTCCTGCGAGAAGTCCCTTCTTCATCTGATGTTCCCCCCGTTTGCCAAACCACCTCGGCGGGGTGCCGAGGGCCGCAAACGGGGAAAAACGGTAATGTATACCAAATACCAAATACATCGATGCGCGGTGGATCACGAAGATAAAGATGGTCTGTGATAAAAAAGGTACTATTTTACTATTGCGATGCATCAAATTGTCGCAGGCATGATGCGGGAATAAAATTCATGGCTCTTTTAACTTGTTGAAGTTACGAATTATTTCCTTGTCCCAGCAATGTGACAGCAAAGTTGACAAATTATAGGTGCGACGCAAGATCAAGCGATGCATTTGGCATGTTGAATGCCACGTGGCGTCTGGCTTATGCGCGATCCCGGCGCCGCGAGGGGCCTTGGATTACCGCCAGGGATCGCCGCCGCCGGCGAGGCGCTCGACCATGTCGCGCAGGAAATCGGGCGGACCATGGGCCTGCCATTCGCCGTCCGCCTGCAGCAGCAGAGGTCTCCGCGCGTCGCGGCTGAAGGCTTCGAGCCACGCGCGCGCTTTTGCCTTCGGGCGCGCGCCGATGGCGACCGCGACATCGACGGGAATGGTCCGCCATGTGAAGCTGGCCGGAAGAAAGATCAGATGCGACCTGTCGGGCCGCATCCACTCGGGCAGCGGACTTGTCGGAGCAAGCCAGCCGCAGACGAAATTTCGGCAAGGGTCGACCGGGCGCGCGTCATAGATCGCGCATTTGCCGGCGCCGCTGAACGGGCAGGGATGCCCAGGATAGACGTCGTGGTCCTGGATCCGGATTTTCAGCCAGCCGTCGCAGCAGGCGGTGCACTCGCCACATCGTCTCTCAGTTGCATTTGGGTCGACCAGCATAACTCCAGTGTACTCAAGCCGAGCCGAATCAGAAGGCCGCGCGAGATCGCGTGAAATGCCCCCGCTAGGTCCCGCTCAGCCGAACGCCGAGCCGTCCGGCCAGTTCCTGCGTAAATTGCCAGGCGACGCGGCCGGAGCGCGAGCCGCGTGTGGTCGACCATTCGAGCGCCTCGCGCTCAAGCTCGTCGTCGGCGATCTTGATGCCGAAATGGTCGCAATAGCCCTTCACCATCGCCAGATACTCGTCCTGGCTGCAGCGATGGAAGCCGAGCCAGAGCCCGAAGCGATCCGACAGCGACACCTTTTCCTCAACCGCTTCGCCCGGATTGATCGCGGTCGAGCGCTCATTCTCGATCATCTCGCGTGCGAGCAGATGCCGCCGGTTCGATGTGGCATAGAGGATGACGTTATCGGGGCGCCCCTCGATGCCGCCTTCCAGCACCGCCTTCAGCGACTTGTAGGAAGCATCGTTGCCGTCGAAGGAGAGGTCGTCGCAGAACACGATGAAGCGGAATGGGGAGCTGCGCAAAAGCTCCATCAGGCCGGGCAGGCTCTCGATGTCCTCGCGGTGGATCTCGATCAGCTTCAGCCGGTCGGCCGGCTTGCGGTCGCGGTTGAGGGTCGCGTGCGCGGCCTTCACCAGCGAGGACTTGCCCATGCCCCGCGCGCCCCACAGCAGCGCGTTGTTGGCGGGCAGTCCGTTGGCGAAGCGCTCGGTGTTCTCCATCAGGATATCGCGCATCCGGTCGACGCCCTTGAGCAGGCCGATCTCGACGCGGCTGACGCGCGGGACCGGGGCGAGGCGGCCGTGGGGGTGCCAGACAAAGGCATCGGCGGCGCCGAGCGACTCGGCCGGATCGGAGGCCGGAGAGGCCGCGGCGAGACGGCTGGCAATGGTCTCCAGAGCGCTCGCGATCCGCTCGGCGGTTGCGCCATCGAGCGCCTTTGCCGGGCGATTTGTCGCGGCTTTTGCCGGTGTTTTGGCGGCAGTTTTGGACGGAGTTCTGCTGGCAGTTTTCTTGGCTTTTTTCGGCATTTTTCCAGTTCCTGACGGCGCAGCCTTATCGGGCTGGCGCTCCTCCCGCAAGCCGCCTAAATGAAGGGCCGTTAACGTTGCAATTGGGACCGCGGCCGCTATAGTCCGCGCGAATTTGCCCGGACCGCCATACCGCCCAAAGGACCAGAGGGCGTTGCCGGTCCTTCTCCGTCTTACCGAGGATTGCCCGAATGCTGATTACTCCTGCCTTTGCCCAGGCTGCCGGAGCCGGTGGTGATGCCAACAGCATGTTGATGTCGCTGCTGCCATTCGCGCTGATCTTCGTCATCATGTACTTCCTGATTCTGCGCCCGCAGCAGAAGAAGGTCCGCGACCACGCCGATCTGGTGAAGAACATCCGCCGCGGCGACACGGTGGTGACCTCGGGCGGCCTCGTCGGCAAGGTCACCAAGGTGGTCGACGACGACCAGATCGAATTCGAGATTTCGGATGGCGTGCGCGTGCGGCAGATGCGGCAAATGATCTCCGGCGTGCGCGCCAAGGGTGAGCCGGCGAAGGGCGACGCCAAGGACGAGGCGTCCGCGAGCTGATTGCCGCGCCGCCTTTTTTGGAATCTGACGGATCAACTCGATGTTGTATTTCACCCGGTGGAAGGCGCTGGCGATCATCCTGACAGCGCTGGTGGTCTGCCTGTGCGCGGTGCCGAACTTCTTTCCGGAAGCGCAGGTCAAGAGCTGGCCGGCATGGGCGCAGCGTCGCCTCGTGCTCGGCCTCGACTTGCAGGGTGGCTCGTACCTGCTGCTCGAGGTCGATTCCAACTACGTCAAGAAAGAGAAGCTCGACCAGGTCCGCGACGATGCGCGGCGGGCGCTGCGTGAAGCCAAGATCGGCTACACTGGCCTGAACGTGCGCAACGACGCGGTCGAGGTCCGTATCTCCAGGGACAACGAGCAGGCGACCGCGCTCTCGAAGCTCCGCGAGCTGTCGCAACCGCTCGGCGGCCTGATGGGGTCTAGCGGCCAGCGCAGCCTCGAGGTCTCGGATGCCGGCGGCGGTCTGATCCGCCTTACGGTGCCGCAGGCAGCCATTACCGAGCGCATCCGCCAGACCATCGAGCAGTCGATCCAGATCGTCGAGCGCCGCGTCAACGAGCTCGGCACCGTCGAGCCGGTGATCCAGCGCCAGGGCACCGACCGCATCCTGGTACAGGTGCCGGGTCTGCAGGACCCGACCCGGCTGAAGGAATTGCTCGGCAAGACGGCGAAGATGGAATTCCGCATGGTCGATACGTCGGTCTCGCCGGACCAGGCCCAGCAGGGCCGGGTGCCGCCCGAGTCCGAGTTGCTGATGAGCGCGTCGCCGCCGCCGGTGCCCTATGTCGTGAAAAAGCAGGTTCTGGTCTCCGGCGCTGAACTGTCCGATGCGCAGCCTGGGTTCGACCAGCGCACCGGCGAGCCGATCGTCAGTTTCCGTTTCAACTCGGCAGGCGCGCGCAAATTCGCCCAGGCGACGAGCGAAAATGTCGGTCAGCCCTTTGCCATCGTGCTCGACAACAAGGTGATCTCCGCGCCGGTCATCCGCGAGCCGATCACCGGCGGCTCAGGCCAGATTTCCGGCAATTTCACCGTGCAGTCCGCCAATGATCTGGCGATCCTGATGCGCGCCGGCGCGCTGCCGGCGCCGCTGACCGTGATCGAGGAGCGCACGGTCGGTCCCGGCCTCGGCCAGGACTCGATCGAGAAGGGCGAACTTGCGGCGTATGTTGGCTCGATCCTGGTCATCGTGTTCATGCTGGTGACGTATCGGCTGTTCGGCGTGTTCGCCAACATCGCGGTCGCAATCAACGTCGCCATGATCTTCGGCCTGCTCTCGCTGCTCAACGCCACGCTGACGCTGCCCGGCATCGCGGGCATCGTGCTGACCGTCGGTATCGCGGTCGACTCCAACGTGCTGATCTACGAGCGTATCCGCGAGGAGCTGCGCGGCGGGCGCACCGCGATCTCGGCGATCGACGCCGGCTTCAAACGGGCGCTGGCGACGATCCTCGACTCCAACATCACCACATTCATCGCTGCTGCGGTGCTGTTCTATATCGGTACCGGACCGGTGCGCGGCTTCGCCGTGACGCTCGGCATCGGCATCATCACCACGGTGTTCACCGCATTTACCCTGACGCGCCTGATCGTCGCGGGGTGGGTGCGATGGAAGCGGCCGCAAACCGTGCCGATTTGAGAGGCCTATTGTGACCCACTATGTTCTCATCGGCCTTGGTGTCCTGATCGCCGTGCTGACCGTGGTTTCGGTGTTCGGTCTGTTGCCGTCGCTGCGCATCGTGCCCGACGATACGCATTTCGACTTCACGCGCTTCCGCCGCATCAGCTTCCCGATCTCGGCGGTGCTTTCGATCCTCGCAATCACGCTGTTCTTCACCCATGGCCTGAATTTCGGCATCGACTTCAAGGGCGGCACGCTCCTGGAAGTGCGGGCCAAGTCCGGCACCGCCGACATCGCCGCGATGCGCACGACATTGAACGGTCTCGGCCTCGGCGAGGTCCAGTTGCAACAGTTCGGCGGTCCGGCCGAAGTCCTGATCCGCGTCGCCGAGCAGCCCGGCGGCGACGCCGCGCAGCAGGCCGCCGTCCAGAAGGTCCGCGGCGCGCTCGGCGATTCCGTCGACTACCGCCGCGTCGAGGTGGTGGGGCCGCGCGTGTCCGGCGAGCTGCTGGCCTACGGCATGCTCGGTCTGATGTTCGCCATTCTCGGCATCCTGATTTATCTCTGGTTCCGCTTCGAATGGCAGTTCGCGCTCGGCGCGATGATCGCCAACGTCCATGATATCGTGCTGACGATCGGCTTCATGTCGATCTCGCAGGTGGACTTCGACCTCACCAGTATCGCGGCGTTGCTGACGATTCTCGGCTACTCGCTCAACGACACCGTCGTGATCTACGACCGTATCCGTGAAATGCTGCGGCGCTACAAGAAGATGCCGATGCCGCAGCTTCTGAACGAATCGATCAATTCGACGCTGTCGCGCTCCATTGTCACCCACGTCACAGTGACGCTCGCGCTGCTCGCGCTGCTATTGTTCGGCGGCCAGGCGATCCACAGCTTCACCGCAGTGATGATGTTCGGCGTCGTGCTGGTCGGCACCTATACCTCGATCTTCATCGCGGCGCCGATCCTGATCTATCTCGGTGTTCACACCACGCGGGGCGACGCGCAGGATGCGCCGGCCAAAAAGCCGGACGCGGCAGCCAAGAAGTAACCGATCATGGCCAACCCCTCGGACGCTCCACATCTTCCGAGGCCGGCGCCGATCGAAGCCTACGGCAAGGGTGGCTTCGCGTTCGCCGACATGTCGCACCGCGGCTCGCTGCTGTGCCTGCCCGATGGGATCTGGGCCTGGCCGGTGACCAGTCCGCAGGAGATTGACCAATACTCGCTGGCTCAGGTGTTCGCGGCGGCGAATGCGATCGACACGCTGATCGTGGGCAGCGGCAACGAAGTCTGGGTGCCGCCGAAGGGCCTGCGCGAGGCCTTGCGCGCGGTGCAGGTGGTGCTCGACCCGATGCAGACCGGTCCCGCGATCCGCACCTACAACATCATGCTCGGCGAGCGGCGGCGCGTGGCGGCAGCGCTGATCGCGGTGCCATGAGCGAGGCAGAAGCGCCGGCGGACGGCGCGGCCTTCTGCGCCGATCTGGTGCGGACTCATGATTTCGTCCGCTATGCCTCGACCCTGTTTGTGCCTGCTGCGGAGCGCCGGGCGCTGCTCGCAATCTATGCCTTCAACGCCGAGGTTTCCCGTGTCCATGAGCACGTGAGCCAGCCGCTGCCCGGCGAGATACGGCTGCAATGGTGGACCGACATGCTGGCCGGGACAGAGCATGGCGGTGTCGAAGGCAATCCGGTCGCAGCCGAGTTGCTGCAGGCGATCCGCAAGCACCGCTTGCCCGTCTCGGCATTGTCGCGCCTGGTCGAGGCGCACGAGTTCGATCTCTACAATGATCCGATGCCGTCGATGGCAGCGCTCGAGGGCTATCTCGGGGACACCGCGTCGGCGCTGTTCTCGCTCGCTGCGCGCGTGGTCGCGCGACCGTCGGAAGAGATCGACCACCTCGCGCGTCATGCGGGTCTGGCGCAGGGGATGGCGCAGGTGATCGCAGCGTTGCCGCGGGATGCTGCGCGGCATCAGCTCTTCCTGCCGCTGCAACTCCTTCAGGAGCGTGGCAGCAGCATGGAAGCGGTCTTTGCCCGCAAGCAGACGCCGGAAATCCGTGCGGCGATCGACCGGCTCGCGCATGAGGCGCAAACTCACTTCACGACCGCGCTCTCGCTGCTTGCCGACGTTCCGCCCGCGGTGAGGGCGGTGTTTCTGCCGCTCGCGCATGTCCGCCGCGACCTGGTTCGGGCAACGAGAGCGGACAACGATCCATTTGTTCCGAAGCCGGCGTCGCGATTGCGCGTCCTGTGGACGCTGTGGCGTGCCGCGCGCGCGAAGGACTTCCGCGGCTAGCTCCGCTGCTTCGGGATGTGCTTCGTGAAGATCCGGATCGTCCCGCCCCTGACCATTGGGCCGCCGTCATACAGGTCGGATGCGATCCTCTCGATGGCGTCGCGCAGCGCCACGAATTGGGCCTGACGCGCGATGCTCGGTGTTCCCTTGGTGTCGGCCAATTCGTCCATCGCAGCGTCGCTGATCTGGCACTCGACCGTCTGGTCGCCGTCCAGCATCGTGAAGCCGAACGCCATCCGTTCGGAATCATATCCTCCGATACGGCCACGAGTGAGTGGCATTAAACCTGTCCCTTGAGCGTGGCGCCCCGTTGCAAGAGTGGGGCTTCGGGACGCGTTTGTCGAGGGCCGGCGGGCGATGTTCTAGCGGGACAGCCGGTCCATCTCGGCGACTTCAAAATTGAAGCGGTCGCGCAGGTTCTTGCGCTGTTCGAGGATGTCCTTGAGGAATTCGCGATCGGCGTCGCTGTTCATCATCGGCTCGATCAGGTCGATCTGGTTCATGGCGACGAGCTGCAGGATTTCGGTGCGCGGCTTGCCGGCGGCATCGCGCGGCAGCGCGTGCACGATCTGGATGTGCTCGGGCGGCTTGATGCCCTTGGCAGTCGCGAGCTCGCTGCGCAGCGTCTTCTCCAGGGCGGACTGGTCCGCTTCGACGAAGGCGTATAACCCGACGCCGACGCGGCGATCGGCAAAGGCGACGATCGCGGTATCGCGCACCTCGGGGTTCCGGCGGATCAGGTCGACCAGCACGGGGGCGTCGTTGACCAGCCGCCGGCCGCCGCCTTCGCGGTCGGTGAAGTTGAAGATGCCCCGCGTGATCGCCTGATAAACCTTCTTGCCGGTCTTGAGCCAGATGCTGGCAACCGCAGATTTCTTGGCGAGCACCTTGCGCTCCATCGGCGTCAGGGCCTCCGGCGCGTAGCTGCGCTTGTGCTTCAGCAGATGGCGCAGATCCTCATAGGCCGCGATCCGGAACAAGCGGTTACGGGTCCTGAAGCAGGCGGCGAGCTGGAAGTCGGTGAGGTAGGCGCGGCCGTCACGGCCGACCAACCAGTTTTGCTCCTTGGCAAGATCGTTGTGGCAGATGCCGGCGCGGTGCAGCTTGCGCAACGTGGCCTTGGCGGAACGGAAATAGGCGACGTCCCCATGCGGCTTCGCCAGATGCAGTGCGACGCCGTCGATGAAGCCGCGCACCAGCGCGCGCCTACCGGCCCACAGCAGTTTTGGGCCGACGTCGAGATCACGCGCCAGTGTCAGCGCGCGGCGCTCGCGCGAAAACAGATGCAGGGCGAGGCCGAATGACCAGAACGGCACCTGGTCGAGCCGGCGCAGCACGCCGTCGACCTCGCCGTCATCAGCGCGGAATCGGCCGCGTTCGACCGTGGAGAACACGTCGCGCTTGAGCAGGACACCCTGGCTCCATCGCTGCGACAGGGTGGCAGCGTCGTCTTTCGGCAAGCTCATGGTTCCTAGGCCGCCGCCGCTACGCGCAGGTGGTCTGCGATCCAGTGATCGAGGTCGGCGAGCGCCCGCGCGCTGATCGCCTGCTTCTTTGCGACGGTCTTCTCATTGCCGCGCAGCCGTGAACCGTCCGGCTTCTTCGTCGGCGGATTGGCGAGCGGCGGGAACAGGCCGAAATTGATGTTCATTGGCTGGAACGAGCGTGGGCCGGATTCGATCGTCTCGATATGGCCGCCGGTGATGTGGCCGAGCAGGGCGCCCACTGCTGTGGTGGCCGGCGGCGGTGTCAGCGATCGGCCGCGCGCGTCGGCGGCGGCACACAGCCCTGCGATCAAGCCGACGCTTGCCGACTCGACGTAACCTTCGCAGCCCGTCATTTGTCCCGCGAAGCGCAGCTGTCCCGCGAAGCGCAGCCGTGGCTGCCCGCGCAGGCGCAATTGTGTGTCGAGCAGCTTCGGCGAGTTCAGGAAGGTATTGCGATGCAGGCCGCCGAGGCGGGCAAATTCCGCCTTCTCAAGGCCCGGGATAGTTCGGAACACGCGCTGCTGCGCGCCATGCTTCAGCTTGGTCTGGAAGCCAACGATGTTGTACAGCGTGCCGAGCTGGTTGTCCTGCCGCAGCTGCACGATTGCATACGGCTTCACGGTCGGATTGTGCGGATTGGTCAGTCCCACCGGCTTCATCGGCCCATGGCGCAGCGTTTCGGGACCGCGCTCGGCCATCACCTCGACCGGCAGGCAGCCGTCGAAATAGGGCGTGTTGGTCTCCCAATCCTTGAAGTCGACCTTTTCGCCCTCGAGAAGCGCCGCGACGAAGGCGTCATACTGCTCCTTCGACATCGGACAGTTGATGTAGTCGGCGCCGGTGCCGCCGGGACCGAGCTTGTCGTAGCGTGACTGGAACCACGCGATCGACATGTCGATGGAATCCTTGTGCACGATCGGCGCGATCGCGTCGAAGAACGCCAGCGCGCTCTCGTCCGTCAGCTGCCTGATCGCATCCGCGAGCGGAGCCGAGGTGAGGGGGCCGGTCGCGATGATCACGTTGCTCCAGTCGTGAGGCGGCAGGCCCGCTACTTCCTCACGGCTGATCTCGATCTGCGGATGTTCGTGCAGCGCCTTGGTAACGGCAGCGGAGAAGCCGTCGCGATCGACTGCCAGCGCGCCGCCCGCGGGCACCTGGTTGGCGTCGGCCGCGCGCATGATGAGCGAGCCCAGGCGCCGCATCTCGGCGTGTAGCAGCCCGACCGCGTTGTTGGCGGCGTCGTCAGAGCGGAAGGAGTTCGAGCAGACCAGTTCGGCGCAGCCGTCGGTCCGGTGGGCTTCGGTCATCCGGGTCGGGCGCATTTCGTGCAGCACGACACGGACGCCGGAATTGGCGACCTGCCAGGCGGCTTCCGAGCCGGCGAGACCCGCGCCCACGATGTGCACGGGTTGGGAAGAAGAGTGGTGCGGTGTCATCGCGCAGCGTTAGCGCGTTTTGATCCCGTATGCATCTGAAACCGAGCCGGAAACGATAACGCCCGCTGCAGAAGCGGGCGTTATCCGTTCATCAGATGGCCGATGAGCGATCAGCCGTTGTAAGTGCCGGCGGCAACGCGCGGAATGTCCGAGCGATCGAGGCCGATATCGGCGAGTTCACGGTCGCTGAGCTGGGACAATTCGCTGACATTGCGCTGATAATCCCGGAAAGCCTGGATCATGCGGATGAGCGAGAGTAGCATTGGTAGTCTCCTGGTAGTTCAGATTCAGCTTTTCAAAAGCCTCATCGTTGAAATGAATATAGATGGGATTTTGCAGTGCAGTAGTTCCGATGTTGCGATGCAGCTAAGCCTAAAATGCATGACGGCGGTAAGTTTCGATTAACTGTTCCGGGCATGCCGAAGGCGATCGCCTACGGGAGTTCCATGTGGTTGGGGCGATCAATCAAAATGCATTATAGTTCAGCAGCTTGTGCCGCCTTCCGACGGATCTTCCGTCCTCTCTAGTTGGTAATTTAGGACCGTAAAATCAATCCCAAGTGTCCCGGGACACGGTAGGACCTCCGTTGGGTTCTATGCGTGATTCGCATATGGAATCTCGCTCATAGTGTGAATTTATATTCATTATGTGCTCGGTGGGGCTAAAGCCGCGAAGCGGCAATTGGTGACACTGATAGTGGAGGGCCTTTCGTCTCGCTTCGCAGGCAGGTGTTGCTACCTGAGAGGCAACGTGATTCTTGAGGGCGCGCCGACTGGCAGGACGCCGGGAAGGCCCAGCGGTCGTCGTTGCCGAATCCCGAATCCAGAGTGAGTCGGCTTATCGCTCTGGATGTAGTGCTGGGTATCGCAACCGCCGCCACTCTGCCGTTCGATCGAAGCGGCTTCACAGGTAACGTGATCGCGCTTACCAACCTGTAATGAAAATGCGGCGCAATGCATGCAGGAGTTGCGCCCAGCGTCGATCACATTCGTATCGCGCGAAGTTCATTCTGAGCGCTGAGGGGAACAGCGAATAATCGTTCCGCAGATTCCGCAATCACGCGGGACGTCTGTCTACGAACAAGATGGATAATTCCCATGATCAAAACATTGATCGGCGCAGCTGCAATGGCTGTCGTTGCTTACGCTGTCGCTCCCGCACACGCCGCCAGAATGGGCGCCGCCTGCAGCGGCCCGAACCTGAGCAAGACCGAAGCAGCGGTGGAGGCTATGGCCGACACTGAAGTCAAGTTTATGGCGGAGAAGGAAATCTCGCTCGCTCAGGACGCGATGCTGAACGGCAAGATGGGCGCCTGCGGTGCGCACCTCGGCAAGGCTGCGCGCGCCAGCATGGCGAAGTAAGCCTTTGTACATTGCGATAAGGGCCGGTTGCCCTGGGGCAGCCGGCCTTTTGACGTATTAGGGGGCGTGGGCGAGCTGCGTGGCGAAGTAACCGATGGTCTTGGCGTAGACCTCGCTCTTGTTCCACTGCTGGATCACTGCAAAGTTCTCGCTGCCGGGCTCCCAGTCCTTGCCCTTCTTCCAGCCGTAGCTCTTCAGGAAGTTTGCCGTCGATGCCAGCACATCCGGCACGTTGTGCAGCAGGTCGCGCTTGCCGTTGCCGTCAAAGTCCACCGCGAACTTGATGTAGGACGACGGCATGAACTGGGTCTGGCCGATCTCGCCCGCCCAGGCGCCGCGCATCTCTTGCGGCGCGAGATCGCCGCGCTCGATGATGCGCAATGCATCCATCATCTCGCCCTTGAACATGTCGGAGCGGCGGCAGTCGTAGGCGAGTGTCGCCAGCGACCGCATGGTCGGAAACTTGCCGGTGTTGGCGCCGAAATCGGTCTCCAGTCCCCAGATCGCGACGAGAATCTCTCCCGGCACGCCATAGGCCTCTTCGATTCGCGACAGCACCGAGCCGTATTGCTTCATCTTGTTGGAGCCGCGGATGAGGCGCGGTGGGACCATGCGCCCCGAGAACTGTTCGAAGGTCTGGCTGAAGACCTGCTGCGAGTGATCGCGCGCCAGGATCGTCTTGTCGAGCGTGACGCCGTTCAGACCGGCCTGAATCGCATTCTGCGAAATGCCCTTGGCGGCGGCTTCCTTCTTGAAATCGTCGAGCCAGGCCTCGAACGAACCGGTGCCGCAAGGGGCGGCGAGCGTCGACGCGGTCGATGCCAGCAGCCACGCGCCGATGGCAAGCGCGCGATAGGAAAGACGAGAGCTCATATGGCCGTTCACTCCGGAGGCGACGATCTGATCGACATTGGTATTGAAAACCGGCGCGTATGTTCTCGGCAACAGCGGCCAAAACAAGGCTGGTCCGCAACCTGTCGATGTCAGACAGGGGTGCAATTACCGCGCCAGCATCACGTCCTGTTGACGGCCGGATCCCGCTGCGCCGGACAGCAAACCGCCGGCCGAAGATCGGCCGGCGGTCGGTGTTGCATTCGGCGTCGCGCAGGATTGCGGCCAGCACTCAGCTACGATCGCTCCGCCGCCAGGGAAACAGGTTGGCCGGAAAATCGGCGGCGGGTTTGCGCTGGCGCGGTTCGGGAATGACCGGCCGCGCATTCGGATCCTTCACGATCACCTCCCGATAGAGATGCCAGGTGGCATGACCCAGCAACGGGACCACGATCGCAAGGCCGAGGAAGAACGGGATCGTGCCGAGCACCAGCAACACCGCGACGATGAGGCCCCAGGCCGCTATCGGCACCGGATTCCTCGCGGCGACGCGCATCGACGTCACCATCGCTTCGCCGGCGGTCGCATGGCGATCGAGCATCATCGGAAATGCGATCACGCTGATGCAGAGCGCGACGAGCGCGAACAGGAAGCCGACGCCACAGCCGACCACGATGAGCCACCAGCCCTGCGAAGTGGTCAACACGCGCCCCGCAAAATCCGGAATGTTGGCGGCAATTGCATAGCCGAAGGCGGCCGTGTAGATCGCCTGCGCGGTCGCGATCCAGGTCACGAACAGTGCGAACAGCAGCGTGCCGACCCCGAGCATCGCGCCAAACGACGGCGAGCGGAACACCTGGAAGGCGTCCCACCCGGTGGCTTCCTCGCCGTTCTCTCGGCGGCGGCTCATCTCGTAGAGGCCGATCGCTGCAAATGGGCCGAGCAGGGCAAAGCCTGCGGCCAACGGAAACAACAGGGGCAGCACGGAATAGCCGTGCACCGTGCGCGCGAGCACGAGGCCGAGCACGGGATAGATCAGGCACAGGATGATGGCGTGACTTGGCACCGCCTTGAAGTCCTCCCAGCCGAGACGCAGCGCTTGATGCAAATCGGACAGGCCGATGGTGCGGATAACTGGCGCAGACACGGTGCTTTTTCCGCTCTGCGTCATCGATGTGACATTGCCTTGATATGGAGTGGCCATGGTCGTTGTCTCCCTCTGGACGGCCGCATTCTGCGCCCGGCGCACGGGCACATACGTGCCGCCTCTCGAAGCGATCACGAGCAGGCCAGACGCGAAAGACAGAGCAGGGAACTGGCCGTGTCGCGAACTGTATAATCAAGGTACTCCCAAACCGGATCGAAAGCACGCACTCACGCTTAAGTGAATGTCGCATTGGCAAGCTATGGAGGGGGCGGTACACTTTATGTGCGACCGGGGGTCAGGCGTTTTAGCGCCGTCTGACCTGCAAACCATCTCAAGTCCTGTGGGAGTGAACGATGAGCATTTTCGGAAAAATCATGAGCGCGATCTTCGGCAGCAGCGCGAGCGCCGCGCCCGCTGGCGGAACGGCCACAAGCACAGCTCCCGCCGGCGGATCGCCCTCCACCAGCGCATCGTCCTCTTCTCCAGCCGCGGCGCCTGCTGCTGCGCCCGCGCAGACAGTTGACGTGGCCCCGATCCTCGACGCTGCGGTCGCTGCGAAGAAGGAGAAGCTGGAGTGGCGGACCTCGATCGTCGACCTGATGAAGGCGCTCGACATCGATTCCAGCCTCGGCGCGCGCAAGGAGCTCGCCAAGGAGCTTGGCTACGCCGGTGACACCAACGACTCCGCGAGCATGAACATCTGGCTGCACAAGCAGGTGATGGCGAAGCTCGCGGCCAACGGCGGCAAGCTGCCCCCGGATATCAAGCACTGACGGGATAGTGATCCCGGACATCAGCAGGGCCCGCGCCAGCGCGGGCTCTTTTTTATGGGTCGGCAAACATCTATAGACCGGCCAACAACGCCCATGACTGATCCCGACCGCCGGGCGATGCTGACGACCGGTGCCCTGGCGCTGGTCGGCGCCGCCGCACACGCCGTGCCGGCAGAAGCGCAACCCGCGCCGAAGCGATGTTTCCGGTGCCGGCCGTGACGATCCCGATCGTCGGCGAGACCGAGGTGTTCCAGGTGCGCCGCATCTATTGCATCGGCCGCAACTACGCGGCGCATGCAATCGAGCGCGGCTCCGATCCGACCCGCGAGCCGCCATTCTTCTTCCAGAAGCCGACGGACGCGATCCAGAACGTCGCGATCGGCACGGTCGCCGATCATCCCTATCCGTCGCTGACCAAGAATTATCACCACGAGGTCGAACTGGTGGCGGCGCTGAACTCCGGCGGCACCAACATCTCGGCCGGGAACGCGCTCGATCACGTCTATGGTTACGCGCTCGGTCTCGACATGACGCGGCGCGATTTGCAGAACGGCATGGCCGCCGAGAAGAAGCCGTGGGAGATCGGCAAGAGCTTTGACCACGCTGCAGTGCTTGGACCGATTCATCCGGCCAGCAAGACCGGCCATTTCACCAAGGGCGCGATCTCGCTCGCGGTCAACGGCACGGTGCGGCAGAGCTCGGACTTGAAGAACATGATCTGGAGCGTCGCCGAGCAGATCGCAAGACTCTCCGAGGCGTTCGAGCTCAAGGCCGGCGACATCATCTATTCCGGCACGCCGGAGAATGTCGGTCCCGTGGTCAAGGGCGACGTGCTGCTCTGCAAGCTCGACGGCTCGCCCGACATGTCGATTCGGATCGTCTGAGGAGCAGGGCGTCAGCCCGCAAGATCCTCGTATTCCGGATGCTTGCGCAGGTAGTCCACCACGAAGCCGCAGCCGGCGATCTCCTTGTGGCCGTCGGCACGGATCAGCTCCAGCGCCCCCTTGACCAGCTCCGATGCGATGCCGTTGCCGCGCAGGGCGCGCGGTGTTTCGGTATGGGTGATGATCGCGGCTGACGGCGTCAGCCGGTAATTCGCAAAGGCGATGCCGCCCTTGGTGTCGAGCTCGAAGCGTTGTTGGGCCTTGTTGTCGCGGACGGCAGCCATCGCAAAATCCCGGTTGATTCACTCTGCCTGAGCGACCAGGCCGCAGATTGGCATTTGCTGTGGCTTCTACCGCAGTGCACACACGCTGATAACATCTTGCGGGTAAATGCGGTTCGGTTACGTTTGACGCCAGACATACGCCGCTGCTGCGGTCGGATGATCGTTTGGCAGGGAGCGGAAGTGCCGGCCGCCGACGTATGCCTCTGTTCGGGAGGAGGATCGTCATGTCGGACAATCGTTTCTTCAAGACACACCACGCCTGGGAGGATTGGTTCGGCATGCTGCTCGGCGTGCTGATCATGGTGTCGCCCTGGTTTCCGATTCAGGTGAGTGACACTATCGATCTCGAACGCAGCCACCTGGTCCTCAACAGTTTCGTGGTCGGCATGCTGGTGCTGGGCCTGGCTCAGCTCGAATATGTCGCGCTGCATCGCTGGGAGGAGGCGGCGAGCGTCCTGCTCGGGCTCTGGCTGATCGTGTCGCCCTTCGTGTTCGGCTATGCCTCGGACCAGGCGCTGCAGCTCTGGCACATCGTGCTTGGCGTGCTCGTCGCCATCGTGGGCGCGTGGCAGCTCTGGCAGGACTGGAACCTGAGCGAGCAGGAACTGGCCAAGCATCCGCAGTAGCGCCGGTTCGGGCGAGGGCGGTCTGATATCTCCTCGGCTGCCAGCAAGGCGCGGTCGAGGCGCTTTTGCGTCTCGATCGTCGTCTCGCACAAAGGCCGCATCGTGCGGGCCTTGCCGAAGCCTGTGGCTTGGCGATAAACCGGATCACACCATCTCCCTTGCGGCGCTTGAAGACGCCCGGTTCTGACCGAGGAAACATCCGATGATTGTCCTGACCATGCCCCTGATGTTGCGCGTATCGGCTGGGCGGCCATGAGCGGGACGGCCACTACCGCGCCGCGCGGCGGTATCGCACGGGTGTCGCGCCGGGTGATGAACCTCGCCTACATCCTGACCCAGAACGCCCGCCGCCATGTCGATCGTCCGGGCTTCATCTGGAACGAGAAGGTCTGGTCCTGGCGTCACATCGACCAGAACGTCTCGGCGCTGGCGGCAGCGCTCGCCGCGCGCGGCATCGTCAAGGGCGACCGCATCCTGGTGCATTCCAAGAACTGCGACGAGATGTTCTGGTCGATGTTCGCGGCCTTCCGGCTCGGCGCGGTCTGGGTGCCGACCAATTTCCGCCTGATGCCGGACGAGGTCGCCTATCTCGCGGCGGCCTCCGGCGCGAAAGCATTTCTCTGCCACGGCGACTTTCCCGAGCACGCCAGGGCGGCGGCCAACCCGGCGCTCGAGTTCGTCTGGCGGATCGGCGAGCAGGGCACGTTCGGCGAAGCCACCGTCGGCGACGTCATCGCCAGGCATGCCGGCGCTGAGGTCGAGAACATCGCGGTCGAGTACGACGATCCCTGCTGGTTCTTCTTCACCTCCGGCACCACCGGCCGCTCCAAGGCCGCGGTGCTCACCCATGGCCAGATGGCCTTCGTGATCACCAATCATCTCGCCGACCTGATGCCTGGCACCACCGAGCAGGACGCTTCGCTGGTGGTGGCGCCGCTGTCGCATGGCGCCGGCGTCCATCAGCTGGTGCAGACCGCGCGCGGCGTGCCGACCATTCTGCTGCCGTCGGAGAAGTTCGACATCGCGGAGGCGTTCCGGCTGATTGCGAAGCATCGCGTCAGCAACATGTTCACGGTGCCGACCATCCTGAAGATGATGGTCGAGCATCCCGCGGCCGATCAGCACGACCATTCCTCGCTGCGCTACATCATCTATGCCGGCGCGCCGATGTATCGCGAGGACCAGAAGGCGGCGCTGAACAAGCTCGGCGGCGTGCTGGTGCAGTATTTCGGCCTCGGCGAGGTCACCGGCAACATCACCGTGCTGCCGCCGGGCCTGCACGATCCCGAGGACGGGCCGCATGCGCGGATCGGCACCTGCGGCTTCGAGCGCACCGGCATGCAGGTCTCGATCCAGGGCGACGACGGGCGCGAGCTGAAAGCCTTCGAGACCGGCGAGATCTGCGTGATCGGCCCGGGCGTGTTCGCCGGCTACTACGACAACCCCGAGGCCAATGCGAAGGCGTTTCGCGACGGCTGGTTCCGTACCGGCGACCTCGGCCACATGGACGAGGAGGGCTTCGTCTACATCACCGGCCGCGCCTCCGACATGTACATCTCCGGCGGCTCCAACATCTATCCGCGCGAGATCGAGGAGAAGATCCTGACCCATCCCGCGGTGGGTGAGGTCGCAGTCCTCGGCGTGCCCGATCCGTTCTGGGGCGAGGTCGGCGTTGCCGTCTGCGTCGCGCGCGAAGGCACCGATGCGGTCGGCGAGGCCGAACTCTCGGCGTATCTCGCGCCGAAGGTGCCGCGCTACAAGATGCCGAAGCGGTTCTTCTTCTGGGAGGCGCTGCCGAAGTCCGGCTACGGCAAGGTGCCGAAGCGGCTGATCCGCGACGAACTCGAGGCGCGCGGGCTGCTCGAGGTGATCGCCAAATCGCCGGGCGGCTAGCGCGATGCGCAGCATCGCCCAGCCCGGCGCTCCGCCGCTAGAGCGCATCCAATGGGTCGCCGCGCGCGGCCGCGCGTTTTCATTCACGCTCGAGGCCGGCATTCCGTTGCTCGAGGCCGTGCGCCGCGGCTTTGCAGCGGAGGGGTTTTCGAGCGGCGTGCTCAACGCGAAGGGCGGGGCGCTCGGCCCCTTTGCCTATGTGATGCCGGCGCTGTCGAAGGACGGCGCCAACGCGGCGTTCTACAGCGACACCTTCCGCCCCGACGGCGTGACCCGGCTCAAGCTCGCAGCGCTGACCTTCGGCGCGCGTGATGGTGTGCCGTTCTTCCATTGCCACGGCCTGTGGACCGAGGCGGACGGCCGTTTCAACGGCGGCCACATGCTGCCGGACGAGACCGTTGTCGCCGAACCCTTCGAGGTCAACGCGTTCGGCATTGACGGCGCGACGTTCCTGGCCGAGCCCGACAGCGAGACCAACTTCAAGCTGTTCGGCCCGGTCGCCACCGCGCCGCTTGGCGCAAAGACCACCAGCCACGCCTTCGCGCTGCGGCTGCGACCGAACCAGGATTTCGCCTGTGCGCTGGAGAGCTTCTGTCATCAGCACGGCATCCTGCGCGCGCGGCTGCACGGCGGCGTCGGCTCGACCATCGGCGCTATCTTCACCGACGGCCACAGCGTGGTGCCGTTCGCGACCGAGCTTGCGGTGACGGCAGGTGACATCGCAACCGACCCCGATGGGCAGTGGCACGCCGAGCTCGACGTCGCGCTGGTCGACTATCTCGGCGGCATCGCCGAGGGGCGGCTGGTGCGCGGCGACAATCCGGTGCTGATGACGATGGAGCTCGTGCTGGAGGTGCTGGAGGAGGCGGAGCAGCCGTAGGGACGGGGCGCGCTCTCTTCCGACCGTCGTCCCTGCGTTCGCAAAGCAGGGGCCCGTGTTCTGCGGGGGGAGTTGTCGGCGGGGGGCTCGTCATTTGTCGTCCTGGCGAAGGCTAGGACCCATAACCACCGCATTTGATCGTAAACGGGAACGTGGCCCCAATGTCGCGCAACAATGAGCATTTGGGGTAATGGGTCCCGGCCTGCGCCGGGACGACAGCGAGTTTGTTGCACGGCTTGTGAGTCATACATTCGCACTCTCGCGGCGCGATGCGTCCGAGGTTTGCAGCAAGTCTCGCCGCTCTGAAGATCAGAGGGCGCAGGGAAAGCCGGGTGCCGATCGCACCCATGGGTCCCGAGCAAATGGAAAGCTCGGGAGGTAGGACCACAGGTGAAACCGGAACGATCCCGGCTTTCCCTGCGCGATGGCTTTACGGCTTATACGTGCTCTCCCCGGCGAGACTGGGCTTTGTTGTCACCGTCTTTGCAAAAGCGCTTCGCGCTTTGCAAGGAGACACCTGCCACTAGGGCGTCAGGCCTGCACGACTTCACCGTCCGCCTCATGCGCACTCGTCAGTTGCGCAATCGGCGTCCACCGCATCTCGACCCAACACTCGTGACGATCGCGAAGCGCCCCTCAAGCGGGTGAGACGGGCTATTCATACACTGAGTTGCACTTCTTGAAAACAGAAATATTTTTGATGCGAGGTCTTGTGCCGTCGAGACTGGGCAAGAATGGCAACTAAGGGGCTGGGGCGGCTCGGAAAGCACTGACGACGAGCGACAGCGAGATTTTGGCGCGGAAGGGCCGCAAAGCAAGCCGAATGGCGCGCAGAGTGGCCGCAAGGAGGTTTGCGCCGGCAATGCGCGTCTTTTCTGCAAGGTACGCGACGAAGCGGTCGAAGCCGAGAATGCTGAGCACGCGGGTGAAGTTGTAGCAAAGCGCCATCAGGCTCCATTCGCCGCGGACCTTGTCGAAGCCGCGCACGAGAAAGTGCTGATAGCCGGCGCGGCATTTGAGTGTTCCGAAAGGGTGCTCGACGATGGCGGAACGGCGGCGCATCAATGTGGCAGCCTCGGCGCTTTGCATCCTCATGCGGTGACGTTCGAGAACGTCCTCGTGTTCCCAGCGCGCGATGCTCCGGTAAGGCGCCTTCGGGGCAAGACACCGCGCGCTCAGGGGACATGCTGCGCAGGCCGCCTTGCGCGCCAGGTAGCGGATCTCGATGCGGCCGCTCGTGTTCGTCCAGCGCCCTTCCGTCGGGCGCAGCAGCTCGCCGGCCGGGCAACGGTAGGCATCGGCGTTCGCATCGTAACTGAAGTCCTTGCGGCTGAGGCGGCCTTCCTTGAGCTTGCCATTGCCCTCGTGCAGCGGCACATAGGCAACAATGCCGTCATCCTCGCAGGCCTTCAGGTCCTCGCTGGTGGAATAGCCGGCATCGGCCGCCACCTGCAGAGTCTCGACGTCGAGGGCCTCTTTTGCCGCCTTTGCCATCTCATGAAGATGGCCCGCGTCGTTGCGGTTGACGACCTCGCTGGCAACGATGAGCGTGTGCTTGTCGTCAACGACGCTCTGCACGTTGTAACCCGCAATGGTCTGGTCGCCCTTGCTCAGAAGCCTTGCGTCGGGATCGGTCTTCGAGAGTTGCCCCTTGTCGCTTGTCTCCAGGTTCTTGAGGTCGGCTTGCGCGCGCTCGCGCCGGGCCATCAGCTCCTTCACCTTCTCGCCGACATCGCCGCTGCCCTTGCTGCCATCTCCCGGACCGGCACATCGCTTGGCTTCCTCGGCATCGTTGGCTTCAAGGGCCTTGCCATAAGCCTCGATCTCCTTGTCCAACGCGGCGATCTGTTTGGCCAGCTTCCCTTGCGTGAAGATGCTGCCCTTGCTGGCGTTACCATGGAATAGCGCCCCGTCGATCGCAACGAAGGTCCCACCGATCAGGCCGAGGTCGCGCAGGAGCAGCACGAAACTGCGGTTCGCGGCCTTGAGCGCCGCCCAGTTCTCCTTGCGGAAGTTGGCGATCGTCCGATAGCCCGGCTTCATGTTCTTCAACAGCCAGATCAGCTCCAGATTGCGGCAGGCCTCCCGCTCCAACCGCCGCGACGACCTGATCTGGTTGATGTAGCCGTAAAGGTAGAGCTTCAGCAGATCGGCCGGATCGTAGGGCGGCTGCCCCACTTCGTCCGCGGCACGATCCGCATGGCGGAAGCCGAGCTTTGAAAGGTCGAGCGCGCCAACGAAACTGTCGATCGCCCGCACCGGATTCTGCTGTCCGACATAGTCCTCAATCCGGGGAGGAAGAAGACTGGGTTGCTCCCGGCTGTCGCCGGCCTTGAACGTCCGATTCGCCATGCGCCGAATCGTACATCAACTCCAAAAAATGCCGAGTTCTTGCCCAGCCTCGTCGGGCAAATCAGTGCCAAGGCGCATCACCGCCGTTTCCGCACATGGATGTTGATGTCGAGGTCGATCTCGCTGACGCAGGTCTGTTCGGTGCTGTGCGAACTGCCTTCGTGCCAGGGGCCCCTGCGCAGGCTGACCTCGCCGACGCCGGCAAGCCGCAGGCAGCGCCATTGCGGCAGGTCGCCTGAACTCTCACCGGCGAACTGCCAGGCCAGCACCGCTTCTTCGCCTTTCCTGTTGTGCCCGATGATGTGGGGGCAAAGCTCGCGTCGTCGCCCCTGATAGCTGCACGCGACCTGTTGCTCGGTGAGAATCGCCTTGCGGAAAAGGTCATAGGCGCGACTGGGCATCCGCTCGGGCCTCAGGGATGTGACAGGTGGTCGCGGTCGTCGACAGCACGATGCGGCTCGGCGGGGCCTGAAGCCCTCTGGGGCGGGGCGTCATCTCAGGAGAACACGCTTGCAGCGTGATGTTTCCGCGCGGCAGGCGACGCACGCCAAACGTAGCATGAGGCGCCGCGAGACGTTGGGGTACGCGTTGATGTTCTTGTTACGTTCTTGGCGGATTCGCGCGCGTCTGGGATGGTGCGTTCCGAGGCGCCGAGCCCCGGAGGCAGGACGAATGGCCAGACGACGACATCGCCCCATCAACATGCCTGCGCCCTATCTCAGGCGCATCTGGCTTGATCCCGCACGCATTGCGAACCGTAACGTCTATCCGTTCGTGCTGCCGCTGCTGCGCGACGGTTTCGAGCTCAGCTTCGACAAGGCGATCACCATCATCGTCGGCGAGAACGGCACCGGCAAGTCGACGCTGCTGGAAGGCATCGCCGTGATGGCCGGCTACGACGATGCCGGCGGCGGCAAGGGCTACCGGCCGGTCGACCATTCCAGAGCGCTGGAGGAGATGGGTGGATCGCTGGCCAGCGCGCTGCGCGCAAGCTGGCTGCCGAAGATCACGAATGGCTGGTTCTTCCGCGCCGAGAGCTTCTTCTCGGTGGCGCGATATCTAGACGAGGCGGCGCTCGACGATCCCTTGGGCGGGCCGCCGCCCGACTTCCTGTCTCATTCCCACGGAGAAGGCTTTCTGCGCTTCTTCAACGAGCGCTGCCAGAGGCAAGGCATCTTCATCTTCGACGAGCCTGAATCCGCACTGTCGCCCTCGCGCCAGATCGAATTCCTGAAGCTGCTGCGCCGGATGGACGAGACCGGCCACTGCCAGGTCATCATGGCCACCCACGCGCCGATGCTGATGGCCTGTCCCGGCGCGGCGCTGTTGCGCCTGACCAAATACGCGCTCGAGCCGGTGGCGCTGGAGCAGACCGATCACACCGGGTGATGCGCGAATTCTGCGACGACCCGCAGGGGTTTGTCGAAGCCGCGACCGAGGAGTGAGGACGGGCTTGTGGCGCTTGGTCCGCGCCAAGCGCGGCCGGGCGGAACCCGCCGGGATCGTCGCAGGATGCGCCGGATGATGCTTCGCCGGCCTGCTCCACCGCTGTCATTTCGTGCTAGATTGCGGCCGTACAAGCGGAAACAGGGAGGATGCGATGCATCACACCTTGGTACCCAGTGACCGCGTCGAGCACGTCCATGTCTACGGACGCGACGGCGCCAAACTCGGATCGATCGAGCGGCTCATGCTCGAAAAGCTGAGCGGAACGGTGGCCTATGCCGTGATCAAGACCGGCGGGATTCTCAGCACCCACCACCATTATCCGGTGAAGTGGAGCGCACTTCGATACGATCCGGAGCGTCAGGCCTATGAGGCCGAGGCGACACTGGAAGAGCTGCAGACGGGCCCGTGCGAGATCGACGGTGACGAATTCGACTGGGGTGATCGCTCGCAGTCGTATACGCACCCGAACTACTGGGCGGTGTAGACATAGCGAAGCGAAGGGGCGGACTGACCGGCCGCGTCGGGCGGCTCAACGAGCGAACGGCGGAACTGCGGCTCATCACTCGCCCTAGTTGCGTCCGCAACCGCGTAGCCCGCATCAGCGAAGCGACATGCGGGTCAGAACATCGCATTTCACAGGACGGTCCCGGATATCGCTTCGCTCATCCGGGCTACATGCCGAGAGCCAGCCGCGCAGCGACGCTTCGGCAATTCGCGCTACGCTTGTTTTTCGGCAAACGCCTTCAGCTTCAGGAAGAAGTCCTTCAGGATCGCGTTGCGGTCGATGAAGGTCACGTAGCGGATCGGATGCCGCCGGCGATCGATGCTCCAGGTCATCTGGTCGGTCAGAACAGGAGCGGGGACGATCACGCTCGGTGCCCAGTCGGGGTTGAGCAGCCAGCCGACCGGCGCCATGTCCCAGATCTCCTTGGCCCAGCCGAGATGATCTGACGAATAGTCCTTGAAGCGCTGCGCCAGGAACGCGCCGATGCTGCCGTGCGGTTCGACGTAGCGCTCGATCTCCGGCACGGTACTGTGCAGGCGCGAGGTGACGCCGAGGCAGGGCACCAGAACCAGCGGTACGCCGCTGTCGAGCAGCGCCTGCGCGCCGCCGACATCCTGCCTGAGATTGAACTCGGCCGTATCAGGCCATTCCAGCGCATGGCCGCCGAGCCACACCACGACGACGCGATCGATGATGTCGGGCGCCATGAGCAGCGCCGAGGCGACGTTGCTGATGGCCGCGATGGCAACGATGTAGAGTGGATTGTCCGGCGATCCCGCCCGCGCCCGGGCGATCAAGTCATCGACCGCGGTCGCCTCGCGCGCCTGCTTCGTAGGGCCGACATAGTCGGTGACACCGCGATGAACCAGGCCGTCGGGCGAGATGTTCAGGCGCTCCAGCAGGCGCAGGATCTCCTGGTAGCTGAGCTCCATGCCGTGACCCGGGCCGTCCGAACGCTTGTTGAAGAACGGCGCGGCGTAGATCGCCTCCACATCAAAGCGATCCCGCGACAGCAGCATCTGGACGATCGCGAACTGGTCGTCGATCTCGTTGTAGGTGTCGGTGTCGAGCACGACGCGGACCTTGCCGGCTGGTGGTGGCGCGAGCAGCTTCAGGCGGGCGGCTTCGGAGAGGGGCATCGTCTTCACCTCGAGGAGCGTTTGGCTATCAAGATTAGGCCTTCAACGGGAGCCGGGATAGCCGCTGCTGGCGGCGTGAGACCGACCATCGAGGCGCGGCCGTCGTGCGGGAGGCTTGCCTCCCGGGGAAGACGACGGCCGCGACTTCGCTCTCGTGCAAGAAACCGGTCCCCCATCTGGTCTATGGCGAGCCATAAGCTTCGGCACGCGCAATGCCGCGCAGGCCGATCCAATGGAGGAGACGGGATGAAGGGAACGATCGCGAGGGCCTGCGTCGTGGTGGCGGCGTTGGCTGTGCTGGGAGCCGCCTGGGCCCACGGGCCGACCCGCCGGAAGGTGCAGGAATCGATCGAGATCGACGCGCCACAGGCCAAGGTGTGGGCGGTGATCGGCAATTTCCAGGACATGAGCTGGCTCGCGGGCGTCAGCAAGACCGAGGGCGACAAGGGCAACGAGATCGGCGCCACGCGGCGGCTGACGCTGACGCAAGGCGCGACCATCGACGAGGAGCTCTACAAGTACGACGCCGACATGATGAGCTATTCGTACCGGATCACGGCGGTCGATGTGAAGGTGCTGCCGGTCACCAATTATTCCTCGACGCTGACGGTGTCGCCTGCTCCCGACGGCAAGGCGAAGCTGGAATGGGCCGGCGCGTTCTACCGCGGCTATCCGAACAACGACCCGCCGCCGGAGCTGAACGACGAGGCCGCGATGAAGGCGGTGAGCGGGCTTTATCGCGCCGGGCTCGAAGCGCTGAAGAAGAAGATCGAGAGCGGCAGCTAGAGCATGCGGGCGATCGTACTGGCGGCGCTGCTCGCCGGCCTCACGGCCGCGCATGCCGAGGAGGCGTTCGTCACCAACCAGCTCAGCGATGACCTCACGGTCGTCGATCTCGCGACATCGAGGGCGGTCGCGACGATCGCGATCGGCGGCAAGCCGGCGGGCGTCGCCGTGACATCAGACGGCCGCTTCGCCTATGTGACGAGTCCCGATGCCAAGTCGCTCGCCGTGGTCGACGCCGCCGCGCGCAAGGTCGTTGCCCGGGTCGATGTCGGCGGCGGTCCGCTCGGCATCGCCGTCGCACCCGACGGCGCGACGGTCTATGTCGCCGACTGGTACGCCGCCGCGGTGCGGGTGATCGACGCGCGGGAGCAGCGCGTCGTCGCCAGCCTTGCGGTCGGCGCATCGCCGTCCGGGCTCGCCGTGACGCCGGACGGGCGACTGTTGCTCTCGGCGGATCGCGACGACGACAGCGTGTCCGTCACCGACACCTCAGCGCGCGAGCGGAGAGCGATCGTGAAGGTCGGGACCCATCCGTTCGGCGTGACTGTTGATGCCGAGGGCAAGCGCGCCTACACCGCCAATGTCGGCTCGAACGACGTCTCCGTGATCGACATCGCCACCAACAGCGAGATCGGCCGCGTGCATGTCGGCCTGCGCCCCTATGCGGTCGCGTTGGCGCAGGGCCGCGGTTTCGTCACCGACCAATATGACGGCACCGTCAGCGTGTTCGATCTCGCGACGTTGCAGCCGCTGAAGCGGATCAATGTCGGGGACTACCCCGAAGGCATCGAGGCGACGGCCGACGGCAAGCGGATCGTGGTGGCGAACTGGGAGAGCAACACGCTCAGCGTGATCGATGCCGTCGAGCTGAAGGTCGTCGACGAGGTCAAGGTCGGCGACGGCCCGCGCGCGTTCGGGGCTTTTCTCAGGCGGACGGAGTAGGTGCTGAGATGGGTTGGTCGAAGCGAAGACGGATTGATGGGTAGGGCGGGTTAGTCGTAGGCGTAACACGCCACGTTGGTCGCAAGATCGGCGGATTACGCTTCGCTAATCCGCGCTACGCTTGCTACGGGCTTTCTCCGCTCGAAGCAGCCAGATGACTTGCTCACGATGCTTGAGGGGAAATGCGACCGAAAGCGGATGGGCCTCCGATCGCGACATTTTGCGAGCAGCGTCATTCAGTATCGCAACGTACGTCATCGCATTCGGCACGTCATTAATTAGCGGCACGTCAGCGTGCGTCACAAACACGGGACCCGGCGGCAACCATGAGAGATCGCGAATACATTCCTGGAACGAATCCCAATTGTTGCCAAAGTAATCGGGAAATCCAAGCTGCGTGGCGAGCGCAACCAAGAGTGCCGCTTTGCTCGTCACGTTTTCGGGGATGTCGGCGCGCGCCACCGCAGCGTGTGGCAGGTTGTCATCCGCGAACGCGAGGCATGTTTGCAGCTCACTCACCCGGCCAACGCTACTCCGCCGCCTCGCTCGCGCTGCTCTTCCGCGGCTTGCTGTTCGCCTTCTTCAGCACTGGCGCAAGGAATTTGCCGGTGTAGCTGCGCGGTGCCTTGACGATGTCTTCCGGCGGGCCCCAGGCGACGATCTCGCCGCCGCCGTCGCCGCCTTCGGGGCCGAGGTCGATCACCCAGTCTGCCGTCTTGATGACCTCGAGATTGTGCTCGATCACCACCACCGTGTTGCCCTGCGCGACCAGCTCGTGCAGCACCTCGAGCAGCTTTGCGACGTCGTGGAAGTGCAGGCCGGTGGTCGGCTCGTCCAGGATGTAGAGCGTGCGGCCGGTGGCGCGCTTTGACAGCTCCTTGGCGAGCTTGACGCGCTGGGCTTCGCCGCCCGACAGCGTGGTGGCCTGCTGGCCGACATGGATGTAGTCGAGGCCGACGCGGTGCAGGGTCTTGAAGGTCTCGCGCACGCGCGGCACCGCCTTGAAGAACTCGGCGGCTTCCTCGACGGTCATATCGAGCACGTCGGCGATGCTCTTGCCCTTGAACAGCACCTCCAGCGTCTCGCGGTTGTAGCGCTTGCCCTTGCAGGTGTCGCAGGTGACGTAGACGTCGGGCAGGAAGTGCATCTCGATCTTGATGACGCCGTCGCCCTGGCAGGCCTCGCAGCGGCCGCCCTTGACGTTGAACGAGAAGCGCCCGGGCTCGTAGCCGCGCGCCTTGGCCTCGGGCAGGCCGGCGAACCATTCGCGGATCGGCGTGAAGGCGCCGGTATAGGTCGCGGGGTTGGAGCGCGGCGTGCGGCCGATCGGCGACTGGTCGATGTCGATGATCTTGTCGATATGCTCCAGCCCCTCGATGCGGTCGTGCGGGGCGGCGCCTTCGCTCGCATTGTTGAGCTTGCGGGCGATGGCGCGGTAGAGCGTGTCGATCAGCAGCGTCGACTTGCCGCCGCCGGAGACGCCGGTGACGCAGGTGAACAGGCCGAGCGGGATCTCGGCCGAGACGTTCTTCAGATTGTTGCCGCGGGCGTTGACGACCTTGATGGTGCGCCGGTGGTTCGGCGGCCGCCGATCCGGCACGGGCACCGAGAGTTCGCCGGTGAGATACTTGCCGGTCAGCGACTTCGGATTGCGCATGATCTGGTCGGGCGTGCCTTGCGCCACGATATGGCCGCCGTGCATGCCGGCGCCGGGGCCGATGTCGAGCACGTAATCGGCGAGGCGGATCGCGTCCTCGTCATGCTCGACCACGACCACGGTGTTGCCGAGGTCGCGGAGTCGCTTGAGGGTGTCGAGCAGGCGGGCGTTGTCGCGCTGATGCAGGCCGATCGACGGCTCGTCGAGCACGTAGAGCACGCCGGTCAGTCCCGAGCCGATCTGCGACGCCAGCCGGATGCGCTGGCTCTCGCCGCCGGACAGCGTGCCGGAGGAGCGCGACAGCGTCAGGTAGTTCAGGCCGACGTCGAGCAGGAAGGTCAGGCGCTCGCGGATCTCCTTCAGGATGCGCGCGGCGATCTCGTTCTGCTGCGCGTTCAGCGCCTCCGGCACCGTCTCGAACCATTCGCCGGCGCGCTTGACCGAGAGGTCGGCGATCTCGCCGATATGCTTGCCGCCGATCTTGACGCACAGCGCCTCGGGCTTCAGCCGGTAGCCGTGGCAGCCCGCGCAGGGGATGTCGGAGAAGTATTTGCCGAGTTCCTCGCGCGCCCACTCGCTCTCGGTCTCGCGGTAGCGGCGGTTGATGTTGGTGACCACGCCCTCGAACGGCTTCTTGGTGTCGTAGGAGCGGACGCCATCCTCGTAGGAGAACTTGATCTCGTCGTCGCCGGAGCCGTGCAGCAGCGCGGCCTGCACCTTCTTCGGCAGGTCCTTCCACTTGGTGTCGAGCGTGAACTTGTAGTGCTTGCCGAGCGCGGTCAGCGTCTGGATGTAATAGGGCGAGGACGACTTCGCCCAGGGCGCGATCGCGCCCTTGCGCAAGGTCAGCTCCTTGTCGGGGATCACGAGATCCTCGTCGACATGCTGCTCGACGCCGAGGCCGCCGCAGGCGGGGCAGGCGCCATAGGGGTTGTTGAACGAGAACAGCCTCGGCTCGATCTCGGGGATCGTGAAGCCGGAGACGGGGCAGGCGAACTTCTCCGAGAACAGGATGCGCTCGGGGCCGCTCTTGTCGTGGATCTTGGCGGTCTTCTTCTTGTCCTCGGTCGCGCTAGCTGCCGGTGCGTCGGCATATTCGATCACGGCCAGTCCGTCGGCGAGCTTCAGCGCGGTCTCGAAACTTTCCGCGAGGCGCTGGGCGAGGTCTGGGCGCACCACGATGCGGTCGACCACGACGTCGATGTCGTGCGGGAATTTCTTGTCGAGCGCGGGCGCGTCCGCGAGCTCGTAGAAGGTGCCGTCGATCTTGACGCGCTGAAAACCCTTCTTCAGGTACTCGGCGAGCTCCTTCTTGTATTCGCCCTTGCGGCCGCGCACGACCGGCGCGAGCAGATAGAGCCGGGTGCCTTCGGGTAGCGCCAGCACTCGGTCTACCATCTGCGAGACGATCTGGCTCTCGATCGGCAGGCCGGTGGCCGGCGAATACGGCACGCCGACGCGCGCCCACAGCAGGCGCATGTAGTCATAGATCTCGGTGACGGTGCCGACCGTCGAACGCGGGTTCTTCGACGTCGTCTTCTGCTCGATCGAGATCGCCGGCGACAGGCCGTCGATCTGGTCGACGTCGGGCTTCTGCATCATCTCCAGGAACTGGCGCGCATAGGCCGACAGCGACTCGACATAGCGGCGCTGGCCCTCGGCATAGATGGTGTCGAATGCGAGCGAGGATTTGCCCGAACCGGACAGGCCCGTGAACACCACGAGCTTGTCGCGCGGAATCTCGACGTCGATGTTCTTCAGGTTGTGTTCGCGCGCGCCGCGGATCGTGATGGCGCGCGACGAGGAGCCCGCGGTCTGTTGGCGCTTCGACTTCAGCACTTCATCCATTGCGGCAATTCCGGGCGCCTGATGCTGCGCCTTTTGGGCGCGCGTCACCGGTGATGCCGGGACCTTGCGCCGATGGCTGTGTGAAGACTGGAACGTAGGAAGAACGGCAGCGGATTTCCAGTGCCGTGTTGGGTCCATCAACGGATAGTTTGCCGGATGGCAGCAGCCGTCAGCAGCACGGTCCTGCCACAGCAAAAAGGCCGGCGCGAGGCCGGCCTTTCGTCACCACGGTCGTGAAGGTCACGACAGGGTCGTGAAGTTCGATCAGTAGCGCGCGACGATCGGGCCGCCGAAGTGATAGTTCACACCGACCTGGACGCTGTGCAGGTTGAGATCGCCGGAGGGAACGCCAAAATAGTTCTCGCTGCCGAGGCTGCGATAGAGGTATTCGCCCTTGACCGACCACTGCGGAGCGAAGAACGCCTCGATGCCCGCACCGACGGTCCAGCCGGAATGGAAGTGGCTCTCCGAGACCGTCACGCCGAGCGCGGTGGCGCTGATCTTGTTGTCGACCCAGGCGTAGCCGCCGGTGCCGTAGAACAGCACCTTGTCGACCGCGAAGCCGATGCGGCCGCGCACGGTGCCGAGCGAGTCGATGCGGCTCTTGGTGGTGATCCCGAGCGCCGTGACCGAGGCGTCGACGTCAGCCCAGCCGCCGTCAGCTTCGAGGCCGTAGACGATGTTGCCGGCCTGCCAGTTGTAGCCGATGGTGCCGCCGGCGAAGCCGCCGCTCATCTTCGGGGAAGCGTCGGTGTTCTCGCTCGCATAGCCGCCGAAGCCGCCGATGTAGAAGCCGGTCCAGTTGTAGATCGCGGCGGGCGGCGGAGCCTTGACGTAGGGCGCACGCGCCGCCATGTCCGCGGCCGAGGCCGGAGCAAACGCACTCAAAACAAGCAAGCCGGCCGACGCCAGCAAAACGGTCTTCATTTTCAAAATCCCAGTCCCATTCTTCTTGTTGTCCCTTCAAGCCCTCGAAGGGAGCGTCACGGCAGTGTTGCGTGACGTTGGCGCGCTTCTACACGGATAAGCTGGGACGTGTGTCTCCGGAAAACAACAATGCACGGGAAACGTGCAGCCCAGAACGCCGGCTGGGCACAGGCGTGTGCTCTCCGGGCAACAAAAAGGCCGGCGCGAGGCCGGCCTTTTCGCTGAATAGCATCAACTCCTACGATCAGTAGCGCGCGACGACCGGGCCACCGAACTTGTAGTTCAAACGGACGGTGACGAGATCGACGTCCTGACGGATGCGATCGCTGCCGACGATGACGCCGGTCGCCGGCGAGGTGAAGTTGAGGGTGCGATCTTGCATGAACAGGTGATCGTACTCGACGCCGGCCGTCCAGTTCGGCGCGAAGCCAAATTCGAGGCCCACGCCAACCGTGCCGCCCCAGCGGGTGTCGTCACCGCTGCTCGCAAACAGCGCGCCGGTGAGATCGTTGATGCGGTATTTGTTCGAGGTCACGGCGGCGCCGCCCTTCAGGTAGAGCAGGACGTTGTTGGCGGCGTAACCGATCTGACCGGTGAACAGGCCGAACGCATCGATCTTCGAGGTGTTGACGAAGCCGGGGAACAGCAGGCTGGTGTTGCTGCCCTTCAGGTCGGCCCAGTCGCCCTGTGCCTCAAGGCCGAACACCCAGGTGCCGGCCTGCCAGCGATAGCCGATCTGGCCACCGGCCACGCCGCCGGTCGCATCATGACTGCCTTCCGCGCCGACCAGGAACGGCGGGACCGAGTCCCAACTGTTGCGGCTCGAACCCCAACCGCCGTTGGCACCAATATAGAAACCGCTCCAGTCGTACACCGCGGCAACCATCGGCGGCGGCGCCTTGGTGTAAGGACGCGCGGCCAGGTCGGCTGCCGACGCGGAGGTAATGCCGAGAGCGGCGATGCTGACCGTTGCGACCAGGAACTTCTTCATGGGATCCCCCTTCCTGAGAAAAGCTCTGCACTTGGGAACAAACATTACCATGTGTTTCGCGGAAGGACTGTCGCTGAGCGGCCACAGTCGCCAACAAGTTGCGCTGGTTCCGTCTTCACAACTCCTTAACGTGTGAAGGAGTTCTGCAGACGCGCGCGCCGCGCAGGCCGATCCGAAACTGAAAGCGGCCCGGGACAAAAAGACCGGCATCGGGCCGGCCCTTCGCGGCCTCGTCAGATCGCGCGATCAGTGTTTTGCGGCAACGGGGACCGCCCCAATTGGAGGGAGCGCGGTGCGCCCGACCCAACCATCAGGCCAACAAAAAGGCCGGCACAAGGCCGGCCTTTTCGTCCCCAAGAAATCCGATCGCGCGATCAGTACTTCGCGACGACGGGGCCACCCCACTTGTAGTTCACGCGGACGGTGACGAGATCGACGTCCTGACGGATGCGATCGCTGCCGACGATGACGCCGGTCGCCGGCGAGGTGAAGTCGAGGGTGCGATCTTGCATGAACAGGTGATCGTACTCGACGCCGGCCGTCCAGTTCGGCGCGAAGCCAAATTCGAGGCCCACGCCAACCGTGCCGCCCCAGCGGGTGTCGTCACCGCTGCTCGCAAACAGCGCGCCGGTGAGATCGTTGATGCGGTATTTGTTCGAGGTCACGGCGGCGCCGCCCTTCAGGTAGAGCAGGACGTTGTTGGCGGCGTAACCGATCTGACCGGTGAACAGGCCGAACGCATCGATCTTCGAGGTGTTGACGAAGCCGGGGAACAGCAGGCTGGTGTTGCTGCCCTTCAGGTCGGCCCAGTCGCCCTGTGCCTCAAGGCCGAACACCCAGGTGCCGGCCTGCCAGCGATAGCCGATCTGGCCACCGGCCACGCCGCCGGTCGCATCATGACTGCCTTCCGCGCCGACCAGGAACGGCGGGACCGAGTCCCAACTGTTGCGGCTCGAACCCCAGCCGCCGTTGGCACCAATATAGAAACCGCTCCAATCGTACACCGCGGCAACCATCGGCGGCGGCGCCTTGGTGTAAGGACGCGCGGCCAGGTCGGCCGCAGCGGCCGGCGCAGCAAATGCAATCAGTGCGACCGTAGCCAGCAAATATTTCTTCATGATCGATCTCCCACCCCTTCCGCTTCCCTTGGTCCCGAAGCGGCGACGCGAGCGCCCGCGCCATCCAATCAAACCTATACTCCGATTCAACCGAAAAGGCCGTCTCCCAAATGCCACACTCGCGGAAGAAGTTCGGTCTCGGCAAGACTATGATTTGTTTATATTTTTTCTGAGGCTCTGGCAGTTGGAGCGGCTTTTGCGGCGGAGCCGGCCTGCGATCCGTAACCAAGATTCTTGCTACGGCTGGTTGCGTGGAACAAAGCTGGAACATTTCGCCGGGCGATGCTATATGTGGGGATAACCGCTGAGTGGCCGTGCGAATGGCGGAGGCGGCGGGGCGGCGTCGGCGTATAGGGGCGTTCGACGCCTGCAGTAAGTGGCGAAGGTTGAGAGTGGCGGCCGATGTCCGGCCGCCCGGTTTTGAGTGGAGATGAAGCGATGGCGGGAAGCGTGAACAAGGTGATCCTGGTCGGAAACCTCGGCAAGGATCCGGAAATCCGGCGGACGCAGGACGGCCGTCCGATCGCAAACCTTTCCATCGCCACTTCGGAAACCTGGCGCGACAAGGGCACCGGCGAGCGCAAGGAAAAGACCGAGTGGCACCGCGTCGTGATCTTCAACGAGGGCCTCTGCAAGGTCGCCGAGCAGTACCTCAAGAAAGGCGCCAAGGTGTACATCGAGGGCCAGTTGCAGACCCGCAAATGGACCGACCAGAGCGGCGTCGAGAAGTACTCGACCGAGGTCGTGCTGCAGGGCTTCAACTCCAACCTGACCATGCTCGACGGGCGCGGCGGCGGCGGAGGTGGCAGCTTCTCCGACGACGGCGGCAACGATTTTGGATCGGCCGGTCCGACAAGTTCGGCGCCGCGGCGCGCGGTCGCCGCCGGCAGCCGCAACAGCGACATGGACGACGACATCCCGTTCTGAACGGGATTGTCACCTTTCGAACAACCCTGTCAGGCGCAGTTCCGTGAAGATCGCTTCGCGGAACTGTGGCTTGATGTGTCGCGTTCGTATCCTCACGTCAGATAGCAATATATTAGGATAATCTATTGATATATTGAACCTATTTCACGAAGCGGAGCGGTGAATTCTGCGCTTTGACAAAGGCCAATGTTAATGATATTTACATTGGCGCGGCGGTAGCGACGTTGTTGCGGCCGGTATTGAAGGCCTGCCACCATGAGCCTTGCGCCTCTGCTCGACGCTGCTCCAGCGATCCCGTTCCATGCCTTTGCAGCGCTGGCCGCCTTTGTGCTTGGCTCCATTCAGCTCGCCGCGCCCAAGGGCACGTTGCCGCACCGGACCCTGGGCTGGATCTGGGTGATCCTGATGCTGGTCGTGGCGCTGAGCTCGTTCTGGATCCATCAGATCCGTCTGATGGGGCCGTGGAGCCCGATCCATCTGCTGTCGATCTTCACGCTGATGATGCTGGCGTTGGGAGTGGCAGCGGCGCGGACGCGCGATGTTCGCCGTCACAAGTTCACGATGATCGGCATCTTCTTCGGCGCGCTGGTCATTGCCGGGCTGTTTACCTTGATGCCCGGACGCATCATGCACGCGGTGGTGCTTGGGCCGTGAGCAAAAGAAGCGAATAGCGAATGGCGAATAGCGAGTAGGGGACTGGGTTCCATTCGCTGTTCGCCACTCGCCGCACGCGTCTCGGACCAGGGTGTCCTCGAATCCAGAGATCACCCCGTAAGTCCATGAAAAAACGAAGGGAAAAACGGCTTTCCGAAGCCGGGCGAGGGTGGTTTTCAGGTCTTCGATGCGCTATATGATTCTCCAGTAGAACTGACCGGATTTCCCCTTTGTCCGAACCCGAAGATGACAAGCCCGGCGAGCCGCCGGGGCCCTCAGACATTCGTCCCGTTTCCATTCTCGACGAGATGAAAAAGTCCTACCTCGATTACGCGATGAGCGTGATCGTGTCGCGTGCGCTGCCCGATGCGCGCGACGGACTGAAGCCGGTGCATCGGCGCATCCTGTACTCGATGCACGAGCAGGGGCATACGCCGGACAAGAAGTACGTCAAATCCGCGCGCGTGGTCGGCGACGTCATCGGTAAATATCATCCACATGGCGACCAATCGATCTACGACGCGATGGTGCGCATGGCGCAGGACTTTTCCATGCGCGTGCCCCTCGTCGACGGCCAGGGCAATTTTGGCTCGGTCGACGGCGATCCGCCGGCGGCCTATCGATATACCGAAGCGCGGTTGACGCGAGCGGCGCAGGCCGTGCTCGCGGATATCGACGAGGACACCGTCGACTTCCAGCCGAACTACGATAATTCGGAGCAGGAACCGTCGGTTCTGCCGACGCGGTTCCCGAACCTGCTGGTCAACGGCGCGGGTGGCATTGCGGTGGGCATGGCCACCAACATCCCGCCGCACAACCTTGGCGAGGTCGTCGACGCCTGCGTGGCGCTGATTGACAACCCTGCGCTCACAATCGACGACTTGATCAACATCATTCCCGGTCCGGATTTCCCGACCGGCGGCATCATCCTCGGCCGCCAGGGCATCCGGTCGTCCTATCATCTCGGCCGCGGCTCGATCGTAATGCGCGGCAAGGTCTCGGTTGAATCCCTGCGCAAGGACCGTGAGGCGATCATCATCACGGAGATCCCCTACCAGGTGAACAAGGCCACCATGGTCGAGCGGATCGGTGACCTGATCCGCGAGAAGAAGATCGAGGGCATTGCCGATCTCCGCGACGAATCCGATCGCGATGGCTTCCGCGTCGTGATCGAACTGAAGCGCGAAGCGATGCCGGATGTCGTGCTGAACCAGCTCTATCGGTTCACGCCGCTACAAACCAATTTCCCGGCCAACATATTGGCGCTGGATTCCGGCCGTCCGCGGCAGATGACGCTGAAGGATCTGCTCAGCATCTTCGTCGCCTTCCGCGAAAACGTGGTGACACGCCGCACCAAATTCCGGCTCGGCAAGGCGCGTGACCGCGCCCATCTCTTGGTCGGTCTTGCGATCGCGGTCGCCAATATCGACGAGGTGATCCGCGTCATCCGGAACTCGCCCGATCCGAACACGGCCCGCGAAGCCCTGATGTCGCGCGATTGGCCGGCGAGGGATGTCGAGGCGATGATTACGCTGATCGACGATCCGCGCCACCGCATCAACCCCGACGGCACCATCCGGCTTTCACTCGAGCAGGCCAGGCATATCCTTGACCTCCGCCTGCAGCGTCTCACCGCGCTCGGCCGTGAGGAGATTTCCAAGGAGCTCGACGAGCTCGCCGTCGAAATCGCCGACTATCTGGACATCCTGCGCTCGCGTGCTCGCGTGCAGGGTATCGTCAAGGACGAGCTCGCCGCGGTGAAGGCCGAATTCGCCACCCCGCGTAGGACCGAGATCGTCGAGCAGGAAGGCGAGGTCGAGGACGAGGACCTGATCCAGCGCGAGGACATGGTGGTGACGGTGTCGCACGCCGGCTATGTCAAGCGCGTGCCGCTGTCGACCTATCGGGCGCAGCGTCGCGGCGGCAAGGGCCGCGCCGGCATGCAGACGCGCGATGAGGATTTCGTCAGCCGCCTTTTCGTGGCCTCTACGCACACGCCGGTGCTGTTCTTCTCCTCGCGCGGCCAGGTCTACAAGGAAAAGGTCTGGCGGTTGCCGATGGCCGCGCCGAATGCGCGCGGCAAGGCGCTGATCAACATCCTTCCGCTGGAGCAGGGCGAGCGCATCACCACCATCATGCCTTTGCCCGAGGATGAATCCTCCTGGGGCAATCTCGACGTGATGTTCGCGACGACGGGCGGCAACGTCCGCCGCAACAAGCTGTCCGATTTCGTCGATGTCCGCCGCTCCGGCATCATCGCCATGAAGCTCGATGACGGCGAGGCGATCGTCGACGTGCAGATCTGCACCGAGCGCGACGACGTGCTGCTGACCGCCGCAGGCGGCCAGTGCATCCGTTTCCCGGTCACCGACGTGCGTGTCTTCACCGGCCGCACCTCGATGGGCGTGCGCGGCATTACGCTCGGCGAGGGCGACAAGCTGATCTCGCTGGCGATCCTGCGCCATGTCGAGACCACGTCCGACGAGCGCTCGGCCTATCTGAAGATGCGTCGCGCCGTCGCCGGCGAGGCGGCTGCCGAGGAGCCGGCGGAGGCCGAGGGCGAGGAGACGTCGAACGCGATCCAGCTCTCGCAGGAACGCTATGTCGAGATGTCGGCGCAGGAGCAGGTGGTGCTCACCGTGTCCGTCAACGGTTACGGCAAGCGGACCTCGTCCTACGAGTACCGCACCACCGGCCGCGGCGGCAAAGGCATCGTCGCGATGAGCGTCAACAACCGCAACGGCAAGCTGGTTGCCTCGTTCCCGGTCGAGGACGCCGACCAGATCATGCTGGTCACCGACAAGGGACAATTGATCCGCTGCCCGGTGGCCGACATCCGCGTCGCCGGCCGTTCGACCCAGGGCGTGATCGTGTTCGACACCGCCGAGGACGAGCATGTCGTTTCGGTCGAGCACATCCCGGAGGAAGAGAACGGCGAAAACGGGAACGGAGGCTAGGTGGCTGCGCGCCGACGAACTCCCGGCGCGCACCGCACATCCGAGATGAAATCTCCGATCTGCGCGATCGCGCCATGGGCTTCCGGCAGCACCGGGACAAAGAGCTGAAACACATGCGGCATTCGCGGCCAGATCGCCAGTCGGCTGCATGGATTCTCCCGTTTCAGCGCTCTGGCCATACGCACCGCGTCGTCCCTCAATATCTCATCGCTGCCGACTTGGATTAAAACCGGCGGCAGCGCGGAGGGATCGCCATAAAGCGGCGACGCATACGGGGTGCGCGGATCGGCACCGGCGAGATAACGCCGCACAAATTCCGGAAGATCGTCGGCGTTCAACATCGGATCCGAGGCTGCATTCTCGATCAATGAAGGTCCGGTGAGGGCGAGATCGGTCCACGGCGACATCGCGACGGCCGCGTGAGGAAGCGGTTTACCCTCATCGCGCAGCTTCAACAGCAGGCACAGCGACAGTCCTGCGCCTGCCGAGTCCCCCATTACAAAGAGCTCGCTCGTGTCGGTCTTCCTCTCGGCGAGCCAGAGAAAGCCTGCAACTGCATCCTCCAGCGCGGCGGGGAACGGATGTTCAGGCGCCAGGCGGTATTCCAGCGCCCAGACACAGGCTTTGGTCGCATTGGCAATCCGCCAGGTGAAATGCCGATAATAGATTGGCGCGCCAGAAATGTAGGCTCCGCCGTGGAGATAGAGCACGTTGCGCTGCGGCCGCGACGCTGGTGTCGTGATCCGATGAAATCTGATTGGACCGGCCTGAACCTCAACCGTTTCCGTGCTGCCGGGCGGGCGCGGTACCCATCGCTCCATACGACGCATGTTGCTTCGCCAGACTTCGACATCGAAGGGCTCGCTTCCCCGCTTCAGCAACATGCGGAGACCCCAGCGCAGCATTTCGGCGCGCAGGCTCATGATGCGCCTATCGGCTCACGGCCTGAACGCGACTGCCTTCGGCATGCGCAGGCGCTCCGGCCCGCCGGATTCTTCGTTGACGAGCCGGCCGTCCTCGATCTCGACGATCCGATCCGCGAAGGGAACGATGCGCGGGTCATGGGTCACCACCAGCACGGCTCTTTGTCGCTCGTGCGCGGCATCGGCGAGGATGCGCATGATCGTTCGACCGTTGTCGCCGTCGAGCGCAGCTGTCGGTTCGTCGGCGAGAATGATGGAGGGATTGGCGACGAAGGCGCGCGCGATTGCGACCCGCTGTTGCTCGCCGCCGCTGAGTTCCATCGGCAGAGTATCCGCCTTCTGTTCGAGTCCGACCTTGCTGAGCGCCTCCCGTGCTTTTTTTGCCGCGCGCCTGCCATGCTCGCCGCGAATGTCCAGCGCGAGCTGCACGTTCTGCGCCGCCGTCAACGTCGGAAACAGATGATAGGACTGGAAGACGAAGCCGATATGGTTGCGCCGAATCCGGGCGAGGGCTTCCTTGTCGGAATTGGAAGTGGATGTACCGCACACGGTGAGGGTACCTGCGGTCGGTGCCAGCATGCATCCCAAGACGAGCAGCAGCGTGGTCTTGCCGCTGCCGGACGGTCCCATCAGCAATGTGAGCTCATCGCGCCGCAGCGACAGGTCGACGCCGCGGAGCGCCTGCACCTTGCCGGCACCGCGGCCAAGCGTCTTCCTGATGCTCCTGGCTTCGAGGATGATTTTGCTCATCGCATGAACACCGTTGCTGGATCTATGCGGATCACGCGCACGATCGCCGCCACGGCGGAAGCCACGCACATGACCACCGTCAGGGTAAACAATCCCGCGATCAGCCATGGCGTGATGACGATCGGCAGTGCACTCTTTGCAGTCACCTCAACGACCACGGCGCCGATCGCGGCGGCGATGACGAATCCAATCACCGCATTGAGCAGTGCCTGGTAGATGATGACCCTGTAGATATAGCCGTTCGACGAACCCATCGCACGCAGCGTGGCGAACTCGCTCAGATGATCCTTTGTGCTCGAATAGAGGGTTTGCGCGACGATCACGGTGCCGACGATTACGCCGAGCAGCGCGCCGGCAAACAATGCTGCGCCGGCCCCGGTCCCGAACAGCCAGAACGAACGGCTGCGGTCACGGAATTCGTCCGATGTGAGCACCTCGGCATCGCCGACCTGTGCGCGGACGGCTCGCAAGACCTTGTCTCGATCTGCATCCGGCTCGAGGCGAACGAGCAGATTACTGGCGCGGTCGGGAGGGGTTCCGGTGTAGGTGCGGGCGCTTTTCAGATCGACGAATACATAGGGAGTCGTGGTGAAGGAGCGGATTCCATCGGTCAAGGCCACAGCCTTGACGCGGCGGCCTCGGATTTGTGCGGTCGATCCGATTTTCACGTCACCGAGCCGGTCGTGGTATGAGCGATCGACGACGACAGTACCCGGCTGCGACAGCGCCCGGACGTCGCCCTCGACCACGTTCCACGGCTGCATGGCGCCATCACGCAAATCGGCGCCCACGACAAACACGGGCGTCATCTCGCCGCTATCGAGCCGCCAGTCCGAGAAGCCGATGACCAGCGGGACCGCCGACGCGACGCCATCGACTTGGGCGACCTTGTCGCGCAGCTTGGGATCCAGCAGCGAGGGATCCTCGAAACATTTCGCGCCCTTCGGCAATACCCACAGATCGGCAGAAGCATGGTCGATCATTGTCGTCACCATGCGACCGAACCCCAGGAATAACCCCATCTGGATCATCACGAGCACGACCGAAAACACGATCCCGACAAGCGTTGCGACAAAGCGCAGCCGGTCGTGGAAGAGATTGCGGGACGCGAGCGTTAGGACCAGCGACATGCGCGCACCATCATCGTGGTTGATTTGCGATAGCACTCTTGACCGGCGGTTCGGCGTGCCGGCGGGCTAACGGCTTCGCTCCCGCCTTGACCATGCTGCTTGCGGCCCAACTGAGCGCGAGCGCAGCGACAAAGACGAGTCCCGCCTTGACGACGGCATTCAGGTCTGCGGCAAGCAGCAAATATTGCAGCCACAGCACGAAGACATAATGCACGATGTAGATGCCGTAGGCGTTGGTCGAAAGACTGTCGAGGACGCCTGCACGTGCGCGCAGCAAGGCCAGCGAGATCGCAACAAAGGCGAGAACGCCGGTGGCGCAGGCAAAGGGGAAAGCGAGCGCCGCAGCCAGGCGATACGGCAGCGGGCTGGCGTTCCAGTCAGGCAGGGTCAATGATGTAAGCCCGCCCCAAAGCGCAAAGCAGCCGATCGCTGCGGCAAGCCAGGCCAACCAATGCCGAGCAACGGGTCCGTCGCAGCGGAGCACGCTGCGATCGCAGCCATGACTGCCGATGGCAAATGCGGTGAGGAAATAGATGAGATAGTGCAGCGGGCGACTGAGTTGGAACGAGAACGGACCGAGAAAGGTCCACTCCCACGGCGTGAAGATCATCGCCAACGGAACGTAGGCCACGACAGAAAGGCCAGTCAGGCCTGCAAAGAACAACAGCGGACGGTCGTTGCAGCTCGCAACGAGGCCACTCGCGGCATGTCGCCACGACGGCGCGAGCCCTTGCAGCGCGGCAGCAAGAATGCCGAGCAGCAGAAGCTGCCACAGGAACCATTGCGGGCCCGTGGGCCACATCGGCAATGCACGCCAGTGCTGCCAGAACGCCTCGACCGACGGGTCCGCCGCGGTTACCCGATAGGATGCGTAATAGGCGAGCGGGCTCAGAATGGCGGCAGCGAGGGCGAAGGGCACTCCAATTCGCCAGCATCGCTCCGCGAGGTAAGCAACACTCCCCTTGCGGATCAGGCTTTGCGGTGTGAACAGGCCCGCCATGAAGAACATCAGCGACATCAGGCTGATGTCCTGCCACGCGCAAAACAAGTCGAACCCGAACCAGCGCTCGCGGTCGATGATCGGAAATGCGATCCAGCGATAGGGTGGGGTATCGAAGGCGAAGGGGTGCGCTGGTTGCGACGCAAGGTAGGGAAGCGCCGAATGAAAGGCCACCACGATCAAGATGACCACAGCGCGCAAGTTACTGAAGGCAACGTTGACGCCTGAACTCATGTGGCGGTGACAGCCGAGATGGAAAGTCCGAGTTCAACCGCCGGGCAGTTCGACTTGTTCCTATTTGGCGGCAATTCAGGAGCCGCGTGCCGGTCGCCCACGTCGAGCGCAGCGGAACCTCAGGATACCCCGTGTTCGCCGTTCGCCTAGTCCAGCGAGCGCTCCAGTCCGTTTGTGTGATCGGCCAGCCTGTCGGGCTGGCCGGTCTGGGCCATCCAGCACCAGAGCTCCAGCGTGCTAGGCCGGTTTCAGCGACAACGGCGCGTCGTCGGACATGCACTTCCGTTCCGGGGGGCAGTCGGGTAGCCGGATGTCGCGAAGCGAAATCCGGGGGGCAACACGGCGTAGCTTTCCCGGGTTACGCTTCGCTCCACCCGGGCTACACAGCACCTGGAGTTAGATCTCGATTTCCGTGCCGAACTCCACGACCTGTCCGGTCGGCACGCCGAAGAACGCGGCGGTGCGCTCGGCGTTGCGCTGCAGGAACGCGAACAGTCCTTCCCGCCACACCCACATGCCCGGGACGTCCTCGCGCGGGATGATGGTCTCGCGGCCGATGTAGTAGGTCACGTCGGATAGCTCGATCCCGGGCAGCTTGCCCTGCCTGCAGGCGAGCTTCAGGCCCTCATAGATCGTCGGATACTGCATGAAGCCGTAATGCAGGATGATCCGCGTGATGCCCGGGATGATCTCGATCACCTCGGCCCGACCATCGTCGGAGATCCGCGGCAGCTCCTCGATCTGCACGGTGACCAGCAGCACGCGCTGGTGCAGCACGTGATTGTGCTTGACGAATTGCGTCAGCGCCAGCGGCACGCCCTTGGGCGCCGACGCCAGGAATACGGCGGTGCCCGGCAGGCGGCTCTGGCACTTGTTGATCGCGGTCTCGATCAAATCCTCTTCCGGCTGGCGCAGCTTGGCGCGCGCCTTTTCGACCAGCTTCACGCCGCCGCGCCAGGTCAGCATCAGGAACGCCACGGCGGCGGCGAGCAGCAGCGGGAACCAGCCGCCTTCGAACAGCTTGGCCGAATTCGCCGCGAAGAAGATCGTGTCGATGACGAAGAAAAAGCCGTTCACCGCGATCACGAGGATCGGCGAATACCCCCACTGGATCGCGACCAGTGCCGCGAGCAGCGTGGTGATCGCCATCAGGAGCGACACGGCGATGCCGTAGGCGCCGGCGAGCGCGTCCGACGTGCCGAAAGCCAGCACTGCGCCGAGCGTTGCGGCGGCGAGCAGCCAGTTCACCAGCGGCACGTAGATCTGCCCGATCGCATCGCTCGTGGTGTGCTCGATATGCATGCGCGGCAGGAAGCCGAGCTGGATCGACTGCTGGGTCAACGAGAACACGCCCGAGATGATCGCCTGCGAGGCGATTACGGTGGCGACGGTGGCGAGCAGGACCATCGGATAATGCGCCCAGTCGGGAGCGAGCTGGAAGAACGGGTTGTCGGCCGAGGTCGGGTCGTTGATCAATTCGCCCGCCTGACCGAAATAGTTCAGCACCAGCGCCGGCAGGCAGACCGCGAACCAGGCGAGGCGGATCGGGAAACGGCCGAAATGCCCCATGTCGGCATACATCGCCTCGCCGCCGGTGACGGCGAGGAAGGCGGCGCCGAGAATGGCGAAGCTGATATGGAAGTCCTGGTGGATCAGGAAGTCGAACGCATAGAACGGGCTGAGCGCAACCAGCACGCTCGGGGCCTTGACGATGCCGTGGATGCCGAGCGCGGCCAGTACCGCAAACCAGCCGAGCATCACCGGGCCGAAGATCCGGCCGATGAAGCCCGTGCCTTGCTTCTGCATCACGAACAGGCCGACCAGGATGACGACGGTGAGCGGCACCACGGCGGGCGCCAGCGACGGGGCATCGACTTTCAGGCCTTCAATCGCCGATAGCACCGAGATGGCCGGGGTGATCGCGCCGTCGCCATAGAGCAGGGCGGCGCCGACCAGGCCGACGATCAGGAGCTGGGCGCGCCAGGTGCCGGGCGCGGCGTTGCGCGCCGACAGCAAGGCCAGCAGCGCGACGATGCCCCCTTCGCCGCGGTTGTCCGCGCGCAGGATCAGCATCGCGTATTTGAGCGAGATGATGAGAATCAACGCCCACAGGATCAGCGAGACCACGCCGAGGACGGCGTCCTGGGTGAGGGCTCCGCCATGGGCGGCGGCCCTGGCCGCTTCCTTCAGGGCGTAGAGGGGGCTGGTACCGATGTCGCCGTAGACGACGCCAAGTGCGCCGAGCGTTGTCGCGACCGGCAGCGGGCTCGGATGGCGGTCGGAGGAAACGATGGCGGGCGTACTGGTCACGTGCAAATCCCCCGATGCCGCGCGCCCGACCGGAACATCCGGCGGGCGCGTTAGACGATAGTCTGCGACGAGACGTCGCAAATTTCCATGGGATTTGCGTGACAGAGCAGAGGACGCCCGGCCGACTACGGCGAGCGCGGGGCGGTGACGAGGCGGGCTTCACGAACCGACAGCTTGCTGCCGGCGGTGCGCAGGCAGGATGCCTCGAAGTTGGGCCAGGCCTGCTGCGAGCAGTCCTTGCCGACCGGATGGATGTCGAGGCGGTCGCCCTTGGCCAGCGGCTGCGGGGTGCTGGCTGCGACCTGCGGGGCAAAGCCGGGAAGAACGGTGAGCGCCGCGGCAATGAACGCGGCAACAGCGATAGCGGAAAGTGCCTTGATCATGACGGTCCCTGTGATCGGGCCCCCCCGGGCCCGTCGTTTCGTTGTCCAAGCTGTACCGGCCGCACGTTTCCTCGTGTCTTCGCCACGTGGGAAAATGGTTTCGTCACCGGCCGGTTTTGTTTCGTCCGCCACCGGCTGACGAAACATTCGGCCTGATAAAGGCTGGGATGCCAGGGCTGGTTCACTGGCCGAGGCGAAATAAAGGGGGACCGGGGTCCCTGGAACCGGGCCGGCTTGCCGGGCAAGGCAGGGCGGGTTAGAGGGGACCATGACCCGCATCGCGCTTTATCCCGGCTCCTTCGATCCTGTCACCAACGGCCACCTGGATGTGGTCCGGCAGGCCGTCAAACTTTGCGACCGCCTGGTCGTCGCCGTGGCCGTCCACGCCGGCAAGAAGCCGCTGTTCTCGACCGAGGAGCGGCTCAAGATGCTGCGCGAGGAGTGCGGCCCGATCGCCCAGAAGGCGGGCTGCGCCTTCGATTGCACGACCTACGACAATCTCACCGTGACGGCGGCGCGGAAGCTCGGCGCGAACATCATGATTCGCGGCCTGCGCGACGGCACCGATCTCGACTATGAGATGCAGCTTGCGGGCATGAACGAGGCCATGGCGCCCGAGGTGCACACCGTGTTCGTTCCGGCATCGGTCGCGGTCCGCCCGATCACCGCCACACTGGTGCGCCAAATCGCCCAGATGGGCGGCGACTTCTCTGCATTCGTGCCGTCATCAGTCGCCGCTAGCCTGAAGGCCAAATTCGCCGGCTGATACCCGCGCCTGCCACATCCCGAACGTCCTGATCCGGAGTTTCCATGATCCGAATTCTTGCATTCGTTGCCGCGCTGTTCTGCGTCGTTCCCGCGATCGCGCAGCCGCTGCCCGCCGGCCTCGACAAGGCCAATGCGATCGTGATCGACACCACCAAGGGCCGCATCGTCATCAAGCTGCGCAGCGACATCGCGCCGAAGCACGCCGAGCGCATCAAGCAGCTGGCGCGCGAGGGCTTCTACAACAACGTGCCGTTCCACCGCGTGATGGACGGCTTCATGGCGCAGACCGGCGACGGGCAGAACTTCAACGGCACCGGTGGCTCGAAGTATCCGAATCTGAAGCAGGAATTCTCCAACGTGCCGTTCAAGCGCGGCATTGTCGGCATGGCCCGGCGCGGCGACTCGGTCGACAGCGCCAATTCGCAGTTCTTCATCATGTATGCCGATGGTCCGAGCCTGAACGGCCAGTACACCGTGATCGGCGAGGTGGTGCAGGGCATGGATGTGGTTGACAAGCTGAAGAAGGCGCCGGCGGGCTCCGCGAGCGGCACCGTCACCGACCCCGACAAGATGGTGAAGGTGCAGGTCGCATCCGACATCAAGTGACCCATGAGTGCGGCGCGCAGCAAGCCACTCTCCTGGTTTGCCGCGCCGCTCGTGTGGCTTGCGCTGGCCGCGCCGGCGCCGGCCGAGCCTCAGCAACTCAACACGATCCGGGACGTTGTCCTGAGCATTCACCGGTGCTGGAGGCCGCCGCCGCTGGACAAGGCCAACCCGATCGACATCACGGTCATCGTCAGCTTCAACCGCGAAGGCGCGATCCTCGGGCATCCCCGGATCTCCTACGAATCGGAGCAGGCGACCGATAATGACCGGCTGCAATACCGGATCGCCGTGATGGAGGCGTTGCAACGCTGCACGCCGCTGCCATTTACGGAGAGCTTGGGCGGCGCGGTGGCGGGCCGCCCGTTCGCGATCCCTTTCAGAAACAAGAAATATCCACCCAGAAGCCAGGAGAAGCGAGCATGGCTGCTACCGAGAATACTCTGATCCTTGAAACCACCCAGGGTCCCGTCACGATCGAGATGCGCCCCGATCTGGCGCCCAACCACGTCGCGCGGATCAAGGAGCTGGTGCGCGAAGGCTTCTACGACGGCATCGTGTTCCACCGCGTGATCGACGGCTTCATGGCCCAGACCGGCTGTCCGCAGGGCACCGGCATGGGCGGTTCCGGCAAGAAACTGAAGGCCGAATTCAACAAGGAGCCGCATGTCCGCGGCACCGCCTCGATGGCCCGCGCGGCCAATCCGGATTCCGGCGACAGTCAGTTCTTCATCTGCTTCGACGACGCATCCTTCCTCAACGGCCAGTACACGGTCTGGGGCAAGGTCACCGAGGGCATGGAGAACGTCGACAAGATCAAGCGCGGCGAGCCGGTGAAGGACCCGGACAAGATCGTCAAGGCGCGCATGGCCGCCGACGCGGCGTAACTGTTGTCCCCTCATGGCGAGGAGCCTGCGAAGCAGGCGTCTCGAACCGTGAGGCCACAATGCTGGAACGGACTGGGCCTCATCCTTCGAGACGCGCTGTCGCGCCTCTCGGGATGAGGGTCAGCAGTGTGCAGGTTAAAATGCGCACCGATCTCTTCGACTTCGAACTTCCTCCTGAACGGATCGCGCTGAGGCCCGCGAGCCCGCGCGATTCCGCGCGGATGCTGGTGGTGCATCCCGACGGCGTGCTGCGCGACGCCATGATCGCCGACCTGCCCCACTGGCTGGAAGCGGGCGACCAGATCGTGGTCAACGACACCAAGGTAATCGCCGCTCAGCTCAAGGGCCGCCGCATCGGGCGCGAGACCGAACCCAGGATCGAGGCGACGCTGATCAAGCGGCTCGACGGCTCGCGCTGGCAGGCGCTGGTCAAGCCGGCCAAGAAACTCGCCGTCGGCGACATCGTCCGCTTCGGCAATGAGGGCAAGGTCTGCCTGCTCGGCCATCTCGACGCTGAAGTCGAGGCGAAGGGGCAGGAGGGCGAGGTGACGCTGTCGTTCTCTTTCCATGGCCCGACGCTCGACCAGGCGATCGCCGACGTCGGCGCGACGCCGCTGCCGCCCTATATCGCATCGAAGCGCACGCCCGACGACAAGGATGAGGCCGACTACCAGACCATGTTCGCGGCAAACGAAGGCGCGGTGGCGGCGCCGACGGCGGGGCTGCATTTCACGCCGGCGCTGGAGACGGCGCTGCGTGGGCGCGGCGTCGAGCTGCACCGGCTGACGCTGCATGTCGGGGCAGGGACCTTCCTGCCGGTGAAGGCGGAGGAGACGTCGGAGCACAGGATGCACGCCGAATGGGGTCGCATCAGCGCCGCAACCGCATCCGCCCTGAACGCCGCGCGCGCCAAGGGCGGCCGCATCGTCGCGGTCGGGACCACGTCGCTGCGGCTGCTCGAAAGCGCCACGACGGCCGACGGCACCATCCAGCCGTTTTCGGCGGAGACCTCGATCTTCATCACGCCGGGCTATCGCTTCCGCGCGGTGGATATTCTGCTGACCAATTTCCACTTGCCGCGCTCGACGTTGTTCATGCTGGTCTCCGCCTTCTCCGGGCTCGGGACGATGAAGCAGGCCTACGCGCACGCGATTGCCAGCGGCTATCGGTTCTATTCGTATGGCGACGCCTGTTTGCTGTTCCGGGCGCATGAGCCGCGCGTGGATTTGTAGGGGGCAAAGGCGCGCAAGCGTCGTGCCCGAAAATCAAGTGCACAGCGAGGAATGGTGGGTACGCTTGCGCGTTGCCCATCCCACCACGTGCCGATCCATCGCCGTCACCTGCGGAGTCCAGGGCCGGGCTTGATCGCGCAATGTAACGCGACATCGATCAGTTGGGCGGTTGCTGATGAAACTAACTTGGCTGTCAGACTCTGATTCATTTGTAATTAGAAATGCTGGATCATTTGGGAGTTCCGACCGTTTTGTTCGCGCGACGGCCGTCGCTGCAAACAAGCAAGGAGGAACATTCGCATGAACTGCAAGATCCTTAATGGCCTCGCCGCGGTTGTACTCGGAACGGCGCTTGGTCTTGCATCACCGGCGTTGGCCCAGCATGGCGGCGGCGGTGGCGGTATGTCCGGCGGCGGCATGTCTGGCGGCGGCATGTCCGGCGGTGGAGGTGGCATGTCCGGCGGTGGAATGGCCGGTGGCATGTCCCGTGGCGGCGGAGGCGGAGCTGGAATGCATCCCGGCGGGATGGCAGGTGGAATGCAGAGCCCCGGAGGCGGCACGCATTTCGGCGCCATTGGCGGACGGACGCAATTCGGCGACGGACGTTTCGCTCGCGAGTCCTTTGCGCATCGGGACTTCTCGCCCCGGTTCTCAAGGTTCGCGGATCGACACGACTTTCACCACCGCTTCTTCGCCCACCGATTCTTCGATCACCGCTTCTTCCATCATCGTTTCCATCGCTTTGCGTTCGCCGGCGATGATGGCTGCTTGCGCAGGGTATGGACGCCCCGTGGACCGCGGTTTATCAACATCTGCGGCTAGTTAGCGCTGCGCGAGGAATGGCGTGCGGCGGGCCCACCATCAAGTCCTGAACGAGGAATGGTGGGCACGCTCGCGCGTTGCCCACGCGACAATCAAGTCGTCGAACGCAACTCCGTTACCGTCACCCCCGCGCAACGGCTACGCCGTCGCGCGGGGATGACCGGTCAGGCATTTTCCAAACTCGCGCTTACGCCGGCACGCGCTCGGGCAACAGCTCGGCGATCTGCACCGCGTTCAGCGCGGCACCCTTCAGGAGCTGATCGGCCGCGACGAAGATCGAGATCGAGTGCCCCGTGGGGTCGCTGAGGTCCTTGCGGATGCGGCCGACGAGGACGTCGTCCTGCCCCGAGGCGTCGATCGGCATCGGGAAGTAGTTGCCGGCGCGGTCGTCGACGACCTTCACGCCCGGCGCCTGCGCCATGATCGCGCGCACCTGGTCCTCGGTGATCGGCCGCTCGCATTCGAAGGTGATCGCCTCGCAATGGGCGCGCAGCACCGGCACGCGCACGCAGGTGACGCCGATCGCGATCTTCTCGTCCTCGAAGATCTTGCGTGTCTCCTTGATGACCTTGGTCTCCTCGTCGTTGTAGCCGGTCTCCGGATCGATCGCGGTGTTGTGGTTGAACAGGTTGAAGGCGTAAGGGTGCGGCATCACCTTCGGCGTGTAGACCTGTCCGTTGAGATTGGCGCGGGTCGATTCGACGAGCTCCTCCATCGCGGCGGCGCCGGCGCCGCTCGCAGCCTGATAGGTCGAGATGATCACGCGCTTGATGCGGTTCTTCTGATGGATCGGCCACAGCGGCACCAGCGCGGTGATGGCGGCGCAGTTCGGGTTGGCGATGATGCCCTTGTGGTCGCGGATGCGGTTCGCGTTGATCTCCGGGATCACCAGCGGAACGTTCGGATCCATGCGGAAGGCGGAGGAGTTGTCGACCACGACGGCCCCGGACTTCACTGCCAGCGGCGCGAACTTCCTGGAGATGCCGCTGCCGGCCGAGAACAGCGCGATATCGACGCCCTCGAAGGCGCGCTCGGTGAGCTCCTCGATCACGACCTGCTTGTCGCGGAAGTCGATGGTCTTGCCGGCCGAGCGGGCGCTGGCCAGCGCCTTCAGCTTGCCGACGCGGAAGCCGCGCTTGTCCATGGTGGCGATGAATTCGGCGCCGACTGCACCGGTGACGCCGACAATCGCGACGACGGGATCGTTACTCACTTTGTCCTCCATTCAAGATGTGCTGCAGGCAATAAAAAAGCCCCGGACCTTCATCAGGCGGGGCTTCGGGTTGAGATGATGCGGTTCGACCGACTACGCGCGCACGCCTCCCGAGGCCCTGGAGGGCTTGGTGGTTTTGGTCGTGCGTTTGGTCGCGGTGATCATGGGGCGGACTTATGCGGGAGAGATCGGCGTCCGTCAACGGCTTTTGGGCGAAACAGAGGCGGCGGCCGGCTCAGGCATCATCGCCTGCGCGCCCCCGGCGGCTCGAGGATGACCTCCTTCAGATCGGCGCCGCTGACCACGACGATTACGAAATTGAGCCGGCCGCGCTCGCGCGTCAGGCCGCCGCTGATGGCCTTTCCCGACGTTGCGTGCTCGGCCACGCGCACGGCATCCGACAGACGATGCCGAAGGCCCCGCAGCACGACCAGGTTGGTGCGGTCTTCGTCGTCCAGCATCGCGAGCGGCGAGGCTGCTTCGCCGCCCATCACTTCGCCGGTCGCGGCATTGATGGCGTGCTGCCACACGCGGTCGCGCTGGACCGTCTTGACCCGGTAGACAGCGGGCTCAGCGCCGCCGTCGAAGCTGACATCCGCCGTGGTGGAGCCAGCATGCTGCGCCTCGGCGATCGCCATGGCTTGACGCAGCGAGACCTGGGCCGCCCGGAAGCTGTCGATCTCGCGGCGGACCGCCTGCGCATCAAGCTGCGCGCTGTCGTCGCTCTGGAGCGGAGCCGCCGCCGCGGCGTCCGTTGTGGCGATCGCGTGGGCCGGCGAGGCGAAGGGCAGGGACAGCAGCGCGATCGCAAGCAGCCGCGTTCCGAACACCCGACGCACCAGCCTGCGCAGTCGTCCTGTCGTCATCGTCGAATCCGTACTTTTTGCGTTGAAGCTGTTGCGCGTTGCGCGGCCGTGCAGATCGAGAAAGCGCGGCCGACCTGTTGCGTGACGGTCGGCCGCCGAACGTCCAGCGGAGTGACGGCGCAGGCTCCGCTGCGGCGATCGTAGTTTATCAGGCGACGCGAGACCCTTGGGGGGCTCGTTGCAGTGGGTCCGCATCTCTGTATAAATAAAACCATACGGTGTCGTTTTGTTTTGGTCAAGGGCAGAATTGCAGCAGCGCGGAGGTAACCCGATGCGCAACCTGATGCTTTGCGGGACGATCAGCGCGCCGGCCGGCGGCGCGGGTTGGCCTTAGCCAAGATAGGAGCCCGACCGGGCGGTCCAAGGGCCCCGGCGAGAAACAGCCGGATCGAGACCTCCATGCGCTTCTCGGCGGTTCTCATGTCCATCGGGATCCCAAAGGTCGCCATCCGATGGGTATGGCCGACCACCATGTTGAGGAATGTCTCGGCCGCGATCGTCGTGTCCTCGAGGTCGAGGGCGCCGCTCCCGACCAGATGATCGAAGAATTCCGCCGTCGTGGCGACGGCCTTCGACCAGCCCTCATCGACCGCAAGCTTTGCAATCTCGGGAAAGTTGATGGCCTGGGCGGTCAGGATTCGGCTGAAGGCGATGGCATCATCGCCGCAGTTCAGCTGCAGCAATTGGCGTCCGAGATCGGTCAGTCGCTGCTCGACCGAATTATCTGAGGCGCTATCGACGTGCATTTCAGCCGCCGCCGCAGCGAGCGGGGCGAGCCAGCGCGCAATTTCGCGCCTGAGCACCGCAGCGAACAGGCCGCGCTTGTCGCCATATTGCGCATAGACCGTCGGCTTGCTGACCCGCGCGGCCTCGGCGACGGCGTCGATCGAGGTTGCGTCGAACCCGCGATCAAGGAAGAGACGCGTGGCGACCTCGATCAGCCGCTGGTCGCGCTCGATCGCGGCGTCCCGGGTCGGCCGGCCGCCGCGCGATTTCGGAACATTGCGTTTCGCTGCCCTGACCCTGGTGGCGGTCAATCCCATTCCTGTTCATCTGGTTGCGTTTCGGACGGCGTGTCCGGTCTATAACCCGCGGCAACCGGATTCGTCCATTCGCGGTGCCAGCTCGAGCCTGCCTCTCATGGAGGCGTTGAGGTCCAGGCGCGGCCCGACGCGGCCTTCTCGTAACCATAGTGATACAACGCACGCATGTAGGCCGTGTCGAATCCCGGCGCTTCCGGCGACGGATAGTCACGCTCGATGTAGGACAGATGGAAACCCAGCCGATTGCGCCGGGCGAAGTCGTAGGTCGACAGGATGACGGACCGCGTTTGCGCCTGCGTGATCGCGGAAATGCTTCGCGAGGCGACGTCGATCGTGGAGTTGGATACGAGCTCAAAACCCTGTTCGAGCTTCTTGTTGACGAGGATGTAGATGTTGAAGCGGCGGTTTGCTGGCCATCGGCTGTCCTGGAAGAGCAAGGCGTCCGGCAGCGTCAGGACCGGCGCCGTGACGCCGCCGTCGACATGCATCTCCTGGAACCGCCGGCCCTGACCCTCAGCGTCGATCATAATTGGCGGAAACACCAGCGATGCTGGCCGAGGCGGCCATGACGTCGCGGAACAGCTGCAACGCTTCAGGGGTTCCGACGGCGGCGATCCGGCCCATGTCCCAGATCACCGAGCGCTGGGTGTCGAGATCCGTGGTGACGATCAGGAGCTTTCTCCCCTTGGCGTTCTCGTGCGCCACTTCGCTCAGGATCTCCGGCCCGACATAGCGCGCCACCAGCTCGCGCAGCCGCGTGTTGCCGAACAGGCCGGACCCGAACAGCACCCGCATCAGGCTTGGATCCTGGAGCAGGCTCTCGGCGATGCCGCTGGTGTAGACGTCCTTCAGCGTCTCGTCGTAGCGCGAGCCGAGGAAGGCGAAGGGGGCGATCAGGCCGCCGGTGCTGACGCCCGATACGACCGAGAAGGTCGGGCGGGTGCCCGCCGCCGTCCAGCCATTCAGGACGCCGACGCCGTAAGCGCCGTCCGCGCCGCCGCCGGACAGCGCCAGATACGTCGTGATCGGCGCGAGGGTCTCCTTGTCGAGGCGGAATTTCGCCGCCGGTTCGTCCGCGTAGCGCCGCAGCCCGTCGAGGTCGAGCACGCGCGCATTGGCGGCGTCGGCGGCAGTGTAGGGCGTACGCGCCAGGGTGCTGCAGCCCGCCAGCGCGAGCGCAAGACCGCACAGCAGGGCAGCCCGCGATATCGTCCGCGCGGGAACTACCGTCATCCGGCGAACGATGCGGGTGGACGCTAGCGCTTTGCCGGCTGAGACCATCGGTCGCCTGTCACTCTCTGAAGCACATCAGGCGCCGAGAGCATCTCATCGCCACGTTGTCACCGTAAAACGATACGGTTTCGTTTTGTTTAAATGAGGGCGATAACGGCCGCAAGCCTCGTTCAGTCGCACCCGCCGAACGCATCGGCCGCACCTGAACCGCCCGAAGGCGGGTTGATCGGGCCCCGGCGGCAGGCAATAAGCAGCCGCATGAGTCTTCCCAATCATTTCGAGCTTCTCGCAACCGACGGCGCGGCCCGCACCGGGCACCTGACCACGCCTCACGGGGGTGTGCGGACGCCGGCCTTCATGCCGGTCGGCACCGCCGGCGCCATGAAGGGCATGCATTGGCGCGAGGTACGCGAGGCTGGCGCCGACATCGTGCTTGGCAACACCTATCATCTGATGCTGCGGCCGGGGGCCGAGCGGGTCGCGGTCCTCGGCGGCCTGCAGCGGTTCACCGGCTGGGGCGGCCCGATGCTGACGGATTCCGGCGGCTTCCAGGTCATGTCGCTGTCGGAGCTGCGCAAGGTGACCGAGAACGCCGTCACGTTCCGCTCACATATCGACGGCACCAAGGTCGAACTGTCGCCGGAGCGATCGATCGAGGTGCAGCGATTGCTCGGGTCCGACATTGCGATGCAGATGGACGAATGCGTCCGGCTGCCGGCCGAGCGCGCCGACATCGAGCGGGCGATGCAATTGTCGCTGCGCTGGGCCGAGCGCTCCAAACGCGCTTTTGAATCCGCGCCTGACGGCTACATGCTGTTCGGCATCGTCCAGGGCGGCGACGTCCCGGCGCTGCGCCACGCCAGCGCGCGCGGGCTGGCCGAGGTCGGCTTTCACGGTTACGCGATCGGCGGGCTGGCGGTCGGCGAGCCGCAGGACGTGATGCTGTCGATGATCGAGGAGACCGCGCCGGCCCTGCCGGCCCATCGGCCGCGCTATCTAATGGGCGTCGGCACGCCCGAGGACATGCTGGAAGCGGTAGCACGCGGCGTCGACATGTTCGATTGCGTGATGCCGACCCGGAACGGACGCCATGGCATGGCGTTCACTCGGTTCGGCCAGATCAATCTGCGCAACGCCCGTCACATCGACGATCCACGCCCGCTGGACGAGGAGAGCCCGTGGCCGGCGGCGCGCAAATGTTCGCGCGCCTATCTGCATCATCTGGTGCGCTCGGGCGAAACGCTTGGGGCAATGCTACTGTCCGAAATCAACGTCGCCTATTACCAGCAATTGATGCAGGGCATTCGCGAGGCGATCGCCAGCGGCACGTTCGAGCAGTTCAGAAACCAGACGCGCGCCGGATGGGCGCGCGGGGACATCACACCGAGGTGAGCTTGGTCAGTTGCAGACGATCGGCTTCACCAAGTGTTTGGTCACGAACCCGTAACCGCAGGTGTCGCAGGTCCAGAGATAGCTGATCAGATTCTCATGGAGGTAGGCGGACGCTTCCGCCGCGACCATGGAGTCGGCGCACACCGGGCAGGTTGGCAGATCGTTGCCGCGCGGATCTGGCTTAGACGCGACGGTCGACAGGATTTCAGCAAGCGCTGGCATCGTGACCTCCTTTGCGTTCTGAGCTTCGGTGACGAAAGTATATAGCCCGATTTGTTTGACCTTGTCGCAACACAAATGCGTTGGTTTTACGTTATTTGAGCAGGCTCTGATTTTATTTGAGCAGGCTCTGATTTTGCGATGCAACGAATTCCCGATGAGCCGGTTTCTGCCTTGCGCGTCATACCGCGCCGCATCTAATGAAATGAAGACCGCATCTCCCCAGCGCATCTGGCCACAGGAGCCGCTTGATGGACGCATCGTCGACAACGAGTGCAGTGCAACCCGGACGCGGCCGCGTCTATGACTCCATCGTCGACGCGATCGGCGATACGCCGATCGTCCGGCTGCGCAGGTTGCCGCAGGCCAGCGGTGTCAACGCGACGATCCTCGCCAAGCTGGAATACTTCAACCCTGCGGCCAGCGTGAAGGATCGCATCGGCGCCGCGATGATCGTTGCGATGGAGAAGGCCGGCATCATCAATCCCGATACCGTGCTGATCGAGCCAACGTCGGGCAACACCGGAATTGCGCTGGCCTATGTCGCGGCATCACGCGGGTACCGGCTCAAGCTGGTGATGCCGGAATCGATGTCGATCGAGCGGCGGCGCATGCTGGCGTTCCTTGGCGCCGAGATCGTGCTCACGCCGGCGTCGCAGGGCATGAAGGGGTCGATCGCGACCGCGGAAGAGCTGGTGCGCACGACGCCGAACGCGGTGATGCCACAGCAGTTCAAGAACCTCGCCAATCCCGAAATCCATCGCCGCACCACCGCCGAGGAGATCTGGAACGACACCGGCGGCAACATCGACTACTTCGTGGCCGGCGTCGGCACCGGCGGCACCATCACCGGGGTCGGGCAGGTGCTCAAGCCCCGCAAGCCGTCGCTGCGGATCGTCGCGGTGGAGCCCGAGGAAAGCCCGGTGCTGTCTGGCGGCCAGCACACGCCGCACAAGATCCAGGGCATCGGCGCGGGCTTCATCCCTGATATCCTCGACCGTTCGGTGATCGACGAGATCGTCAAGGTCAACAGCGCGACCGCCATCGAGACCTCGCGGGCGCTGGCGCGCAACGAAGGGATTCCCGGCGGCATTTCATCGGGCGCCGCGATTGCCGCAGCCTTGCAGATCGGCAAGCGGCCGGAGGCGGCGGGCAAGACCATCCTGGCGATTGTGCCCTCGTTCTCGGAGCGCTATCTGTCAACTGTGCTGGTTGAAGGAATCTGAGACATGGCCGATCAGCCCCGGAGACCGCGAACCCTGAGCGACGCCCGCAGCGAGGCCGAGGCGGCCTTCAAGCGCGCCACCACCAAGGTCGCGGAAGCGCCGCCGAAGGCTGCGGCTATCCCCGGTGTCCGGGAGCAGGTCACGCTGCGGATCGACCAGGACGTGCTGCAGTATTTCCAGGAGGGCGGCCCCGGCTGGCAGGACCGCATCAATGCGGCGCTGCGCAAGGCCGCTGGGAAATAGCGCTTCAGCGAGACCTCGCCGAGGACGAAGTCACGCTCTGGCGCGCGCCGCAACCGGCGTGCTCGGTTTCAGGTTCAAGAGATTGCCGGCCAGGATCATGGCCGCGCCAAGTACCGTGAAGGCATCGAGCCGCTCCGCGTAGAGCAGCCAGCCAAGGATCGCCGTAAGCGGCACGCGCAGGAAATCCATCGGGATCACGACCGTGGCGTCGGCATGCAGCAGCGCGCGAGCCATGCAGTAATGCGAGAACGTGCCGCCGAACGCGATCACGGCGAGCCAGCCCCAGGCGTGGAGCGGCGGCCATGTCCAGACATAAAGCGCGGGCAGGAGGCTCGCGGCCGACTGCACCACCAGCATCCAGAAGATGATCGCCAGTGTCTGTTCGGTTCGCGTCAGCGACTTCACGACCGTGACCGAGACACCGAAGCCGACGGCCGCGGCGAGCGCGATCATCTGGCCCGGATTGATCTCGCCGGTCGCCGGCCGCACGATCACGAACACGCCGATCAGGCCAAGCGCGATCGCGATCATCTTCCAGACCGTCATCCGCTCGCCGAGAAAACTCGCCGCGAGGATCGCAGTCCAGATCGGCATGGTGAACTCGATGGCGACCACCTGGCCGATCGGGATCAAGGTCAGCGCATAGAACCAGCCGAGTTGCGCACCGAAATGGATCAGGTTGCGTCCGATATGCACGTGGAGGCGCGCCGTCTTCACGATCGCGAAGCCGCCGTTCATCCGGATCAGCGGATAGAGCATCACGAAGCCGAGCACGCCGCGCACGCACATCAGCTGAAATACGCTCACATCGCGCGTCGCCTCGCGGCCGGCGACTGCAACAATCAGCATCAGCGCGAGCCAGCCGGACATCCACAGCGCGGCGCGGGTCTTTGAGGGTGTGCGGTCCATGGCGGGGAAACGAGGCGGGGACGGTCCGCCGGTATCGGCGAGATGAACCGGATTTGCAACGCGCAATTCTGCCGATCGAGTGATGCGCCGTCCATGCGATCGGTGCTAAGCAACGGCTGGAATAATCAGGAGGATCTGCTCATGCGTGTCTTGCAACCGGCCGAATGGTCGAAACCCCGCGGCTTCTCGCACGGCGTCGCCTTCGACAGCCCGGGCAAATGGATCGTTCTGGCCGGCCAGACCGGAGGCGACGAAAAGGGCGAATACCAGCCCGACATGGCCGCCCAGGTCGGCACCGCGCTGAAGCGTATCGTCAAGCTCCTGAACGAAGCGGGCGCCGGACCCGAGCACATCGTCCGGCTGACGTGGTACCTGACCAGCCGCAGCGAATACGAGGCCGCTGGCGCGGGCATCGGCGCGGCGTGGAGGGAGACCCTCGGGCGCAATTTCCCGCCCTCGACACTGCTCTACATCGACGGGCTGGTCGATCAGCGCGCCAAGGTTGAGATCGAAGTCACCGCGTTCGTGCCCGCCGCATAGGATCTGTCACCATGAACAATCTCAGAAAGGCACCTGACTTTCTCTCGGGGTTCGCGACCGGCTGGCCGGAACAGCAGCCCGACATCATGGTGATCTCGATGACGACGGACAAGGGCGTGCACGATTTCGCCGTGAACAAGGAGCAGGCGCTACTGATCGCTCGCACCATCCAGCAGACCGCCGAGAAACTCGCCACGCCGCCCACGGCATAACCCTCGGCGCAGCAAAAAGCCCTCGGGGGATGACCCCGAGGGCTTTTTTGTCGGCGTATCGTTTTACCGTACCAGCGCGATGTTGGCGCCGCGGAACTGGTTGTCTGCCCTGATCGCAACCGCCTGGCGGTTGCCGGTCGTGCGCATCGAGATGTCGGCATTGAAGCCGGGTGCACTGGCAATGACCTGGAAGTTTCCACCGCCGCCGCGACCCTGCAAGTTGCCGGTGACATTGCGGCTGGATTCGTTCCAGGTGCCGGTGACCGCGCTGCCCTCGGCCTGCACATTGGCCGCCAGGTTGAACTTGTACGCATCGCTGGCGCAGGTCAGGCTCATGGCCATCCGGGGGCCGGAGACGTGATAGGTCGCGCGACAGCGAATGCGCTCGCTGGAACCGTCGTCCAGCGTGACGGAGCCGCTGCCGGACCAAGTGCCGGCCATGCCGGCGAACGGGCTGGACTGGGCATGCCCGGCCGAGCTCGCCATGGCCGTCACGAAAAACGCGACGGCTGCGAATGCAGGCCGTCGCGCCTTGGCAAAAGATCCTGACGCGCTGCCGATCTTACTGACGGGACGCTTCCCATCGGCCGCTGCACGGTACGCCGGCTGATGCCCCATTCCACTTCCCCGATCCGGAGTTGCCATTGAGTTGACCGTTCGCATATGCACCATTGATCGAGACTCGCACAAGTCCCCCGCTGCCCACGGTTCCCGAGATCGCCGCCCCCGGTGCCGAGATCTTTCCGTCAGTGACGGTCAGGGTCGAACTGGTCGACGGCTCGCAACTGCCGGTCTTGGTCACGACTGTGACATTCCAAAGGCCGTCATAGGGCTGCTGGGCGGAAACGGGAGCCGCCGCGACAATGGCTGCGGAGGCGAAGGCGGACGCAACAAGCAGGTCCCGAATGCGGGTCGAACGCATGTATCAAATCCCTGTCATTTGATGAGATGGCGCGGCTTATCCGGGCATAATGTGACGAAAATTTGCTGCGTCGCAAGCATCCCGGAAAGTTCCTGTGAACTCAAACACATCATAGTGAACTGGGATGGTGAATTCGGTTCGATCCGGACCACACGATCAGGGGCACAAGGTGTTTTGATACCTTAGTGCTTGCTGCCGGGCAGGCTAGGCGCCTTGGTTGCAAACTGCTCGTCCTGCGGCTTGGCAGGCAACTCCTTGTAGGTCTTGGCATAATCGATGACTTCGCCGAGTAGCCGCAGGCCGAGCGGCACAAGCGCGCGCTCCCACAGTTCGCGTGCGGTCTCGCCCTTCTTGACGAACACCCAGTCCTGAGCCGCGATCGCGCCGGCGTCCATGCGGTCGGCGAGGTGATAGATGCTGCCGCCGGCAATCGGATCGCCTTCCTTGATGGTCCATTCCACGGCGGCAATACCGCGGTGCCGGGGCAGCAGCGACGGGTGGTAACCGATGCCGCCGAGCCTCGCTTCCGCCAGTGCCTCCTTGCTGACGCGAGCGTGACTATGGGCCGTCACGATCAGGTCGGTACCGGGTGCGATCTCGGACGCGGTCACCAGCTTGGGATGGGCCTGTACGACGACGTCGATGCCGGCCGCCCTGGCTGCGGCCGCCAGCCGGTCCTCACCGTCATGGACGACAACCCTGACGATCGTGACGCCGTGTTCGCGCAGCATGTTCAGGGTCGTCACGCCGAAATGGCGGGAGCCGACAAGGGTAATGCGCATGGGATCAATTCCGTGGGTTCACTCGGACCGCTATGCCGATAGCACAGCATGGCTGCCCTTTTCGCTTTCCTGCCGGTTATCAACAGGGCGGACGGGGAGCAATGTCAGGCCGGACGCTGGCGGCTCGCCAAGACCTTGTCGATGCGCCGGCCGTCGAGGTCGATGACCTCGAACTCCCAGCCCTGCGCGGCGACCCTGGCGCCGACCTCGGGGATCGCTCCGAATGCATGCAGCAGGAAACCTGCAGCCGTCTGGTAGGGCCGCGGCGAGGGCAGCGCGATGCCGAGCAGCTCGGCGAATTCGAGCGCGGGCATCCAGCCCGAAATCAGGTAGGAGCCGTCGCCGCGCCTGACAAAGGCCGGTTCGGCCGGGCCCTCCTCGGTGTGGAAGGCGCCGACGATGGCCTCGAGAATATCGAAGCTGGTGACGACACCCTGGAAGGTGCCGTACTCGTCATGCACGAGGCCGATATGCACGGCGGAGTCGCGCAGGATCGCGACCACGTCGCGCGCGTCGACGGTCTCCGGGATGATCGGAGCATCGCGCGTCAGCGCGCGGATGTCGGGCGAGCGGCCGTCGAGATAGACGTCGAGCACCTCCTTGGCCTGCACGATGCCGAGCGCATGGTCGCGATTGCCGTCGAACACCACACAGCGCGAGTGCGTGCTCTGCTGCAGGGCCGCCAGGATGTCGGATGCGGGGTCGGACAGGTCGACCAAGCTGACCTCGTGGCGCGGCGTCATCACGGCGCCGACCGGAAGATCGCCGAGCCGCATGACGCCTGCGATCATCTCCTTCTCGCCGGGCTCCAGCACGCCGGCGTTCTCGGCCTCCACCACCAGCGTCTTGATCTCGTCCTCGCTGACCCGGTCCTGCGGGTCCTCGCGATGGCCGAGAACCCACAGCAGTGCTTTGCCGGAGCGGTCGAGCAGCCAAACCAGCGGCAGCGACAGTTTCGCCATCAGCGTCATCGCCGGGGCGACCTTCACCGCGATCACCTCGGGATCGCGCAGCGCGATCTGCTTCGGCACCAGCTCACCGACGATCAGCGAGGCGTAGGTGATCACACCGACGACGAGGCCGACGCCGACCGCGTCAGCGATGCGCGGCGATAGTCCGATGTCGAGCAGCCATTGCGTCAGGCGCTGGCCGAGCGTCGCGCCCGAGAATGCACCCGACAGCACGCCGATCAGCGTGATGCCGATCTGCACGGTGGAGAGGAATTTTCCGGGATCGGAGGCCAGTGCGAGCGCGAGGCGCGATCCACCGATTCCCTTCTCGACCAACGCCGCAAGCCGCGCCGGGCGTGAGGAGACGATGGCGAGTTCCGACATCGACAGAAGGCCGTTGACGACGATCAACACCGTCACGACCGCAAGTTCCAGATAGAGCACGAGAGTCCCTGAGAATAGGCGGCGTAGGCCGCGGCACCACCGCGGAATATAGGCATGCTGGTGCGGTTCTGCTGTGCCTTGCGCGGCTGCCGCGAACAAGCCGTCAGCGCGTATGACCCGCATGCGCGGGAGGTCGCGGCATTTTGGCGCGCCTCGCGCCGATCGGTCGCCAGCGCGCGCCAAGCGCCCCGGTGACGAAAGCCCGCGAGGCTAGCTCCAGGCCAAGAGCCGTAGCGCCGGCATCGCGAACGTCTTGGCAGGCGCGGCCGGCGGCTCCGGCGGCCGCTCGGATGCGGCCTGCAGGTGCATGCGCAAATCGGCGCCGCATTGCTTCATCTGGTTGCGCAATTCGCGGCGGGAGAAAGCGGTAAGCGAGGGGTCCCCGAGCTGCATCCAGGCACTGCGCAGCCATTCCTGCAGGGCGCGAATATTCTGATCCAAGGCTTCGGGCTGGGTCATGCCGCCAAACCTCAAGGAGTGATCAGGTGTGAAGTAACGCTGATTCGCGTCGTTTCACCTAGCGAGATTGTTGTGCGGCATGTTTGCGACGTGCGGATGCGGCAGGCGGATGATGCGGGCGTCCGCGCGGCGTCAGCCGACCTTGTCGGGCTGGGAGCGCACGAGATCCAGCGCCACCGGGAGCGCGAGGCAGAGCGCAGCGCTGCAGCGCCGAGGCGTCAATGTGCAATCCGGGAGACTACCGGCCACGCCGAATCGCGGTCGCCACCTGCCGGTGGCAACCGCGACTTCAATCCGCCTTGCGACGCGTCGGAGGTCTAGTTTGCACTTGGCTCCGACAGGAACGACTGCCGTGACTGCGCGCGGCAGGAAACCGAGCCAGGGCCTTGCGACAATCCTTCAAAGCGCCAAAGCGTAATCGGCGCCGTGACTCCGCAATGTTCGCAGCGCAAAGGCGCGCCGCCGACCAAATATCGACCACGTCGGAACGCCTCGGACGAGGCAGGCTCCTTGCAATGCGGGCAAGCCAAGGACAGCTTGCTCGTCTTCCACCAATGAATCAGTTGAAACACCGCACCCCTCAGCGTTTCAGATAGCCAACACTATAACAAACTAGCAACGTTTGGGCTCTCGTGGAAGTCGCGAGAGGTTGCATTTCGGTTCCATTTCGTGTGGCGCAACACCATCTGGCGGAGAGCAAGTGTGCACGCGTCGGGATAGTTAGCGAATCGCTAAACATCGACCTTGCACAGGACCGGCCCGCCACACCATTCCTTCAAGGATGGACGCTAGCGATGCGGCCATGGACCGGGACGAAGACATCGATGACGGTGTTGTGGCGGCGCTTCGCAGCAGCTACGGACGGCAGGCTTGGTGGATTGTCAGGCTCAATCGCGTGCTCGAGCCGTCTCGTGCCGCCGAGCCGACGCGGCCCGATGTGCCGCCGCGGAGAGCCGTTCTGCCACGGCAACCAACGCCGCCGCGCCCCAACTAGCGCCACCATAATACCAGATTCCCCTGTATCGGCCGTCCGATCGGACTGCTATGCATGCGCTATCCGCGGAGCGAAGCTCCGCATTGTTTGACGATGCAGCCGCACGGCGGCGCGAGCGACAAGGACGAATGCAATGATTGAGACGGTTGGCATCATCGGGGCCGGAACCATGGGCAATGGCATTGCCCAGGTGTGCGCAGCGGCGGGGCTCGGCGTCACGATGGTCGACATCTCCGACGCTGCCGTGCAACGCGGCCTCAAGATGGTGGGCTCGAGCCTCGATCGCTTGGTCAGCAAGGAGAAGATGACTGCGGCGGATCGCGATGCCACGCTCGCGCGCATCACCGCAACCACCGACAAGGCGAAGCTCGCCGCCTGCGATCTCGTCATCGAGGCTGCGACCGAGAACGAGGGCCTGAAGATCAAGATACTGAAGGATCTCTGCGCGACGCTGAAGCCGAGCGCGCTGGTCGCAACCAACACCTCGTCGATCTCTATCACCCGCCTTGCGGCCGCGACCGATCGTCCCGATCGTTTCATCGGGATGCACTTCTTCAACCCTGTTCCGGTGATGGCACTGCTCGAACTGATTCGCGGGCTGCAGACCTCCGCCGACACCGTCGCCAAGGCGGAGGCCTTCGCCAAGCGCGTCGGCAAGGTTGCGATCACCGCGAAGAACAGCCCGGGCTTTGCCGTCAACCGCATCCTGTGCCCGATGATCAACGAGGCTATCTTCGCGCTGCAGGAAGGCATTGCGAGCGCCGAGGAGATCGATGCCGGCATGAAGCTCGGCTGCAACCATCCGATCGGGCCGCTTGCGCTCGCTGACTTGATTGGGCTCGACACCATGTTGTCAGTGATGGAGGTGTTCTACACCGGCTTCAACGATCCCAAATATCGGCCGGCGCCGCTCCTGAAGGAGATGGTCGATGCCGGTCATCTCGGCCGCAAGACCGGGCAGGGGTTCTACAGCTACAGCAAGTGAGGTCTGGTTCGAGCCGCGTGTCGAGTACCGTAGTCATCCGGAATGGATCGCGCGGCGAAGCTGACGTAACACACGGCCCATCAGACATCTGATCCGCCACGTGAGGCGGGGGACACAAGATACGAGGCCCGGTCTCCTAGGCAGACCGGGCCTCGTGCTTTTCTAGCGGTGGCGAATGCTCATTGCCCCGACGCGACCGGGGGTAACGCCGGTCTCGTCCGGGTCGAAGCCGAACAAGCCGACCAGATATTTGTAGTATTCCGGCATCTTCTCCTTGAGCTTGGCGCGCGTGTATAGGGCTCGTGCGCGGAGTCCGCACCGGCCAGGAAGATGCTCGCCGTTACTGCGAAGAACTCCTGCTGGTTCTTCAACGCGTAGGCTTCCTTGGCGAACGGCTCCTTCGACTTGGCTTCGCCGAGGAATTGCTTGATCCCCTTGTTGTCATAGCCGTTCGGCATCAGCCGGGCGTGATAGGCGTGAAGGAATTCGTGCAGCAGCACCGGATCCTTTTCGTAGCGCATTATGTTCGGGCGCAGCCTGATGACGCCAATGCCGGAATCGACAGCGAGTGCGAGCGGATCCGAATTGGTCCATTGCTGCTTGTCGTGATCCCAGGTCGTGACATTGCGCGTCGTGCGCTGCCCCCGTTCAAGAGGCCTTACGCCGTAGCAGGCCGCTGCCGCTCCCTCGTAGAGACACTCCATCTCGCTCGCAACGATCGGCACGCTGTGGAAGAATTGCAGGGTGAGCGCGTTGCCGCACGTTTAAGTTGCACGCCGCCCCCATCGCATTATGCGCCGGTTAACCGAGCGGGTTCCGGCAGACCAGAACAGGGACGTTCGCCGATCAGGGATCCACGAATTCAGAGTCGGTCATCCAGACGCGCGTGCGGCGCGAACTGTCCTCACAGCTTGTTGAGGCCGTGGCTGGAAACCTCGCGGATCCCAGGTCCGTACCTTACATCAACGCGACAAGGCTGACGGAAGAAGGAATGGGACCATGCGCAGGACGATTTGGGCAATTCTGGCGTTCGCGGCGCTCGGGACCGGATCGCTCGTCGGCTCTGCATCGCCCGCGGCGGCCCGTGACTATCCCTGGTGCATCCAGGGCAAGCAGGAGGGATATCCGGGCTACTGCGGCTTCCAGACCTACGCGCAGTGCGAGGCAACTGCGTCGGGCCGGAATGCCTATTGCGGATACAATCCGCGCTTTGCGTTCGGCCAGTCACGGACATCGCAGCGGACGTACCGCTGAACCGGATGTCTGCGAAGCGTGAGCAATCAATAACAGCCTGCGGGATGGCAGCGGAAATGGCTGCGGTGACGGACGGTGGCCGCGGTGCCGATTGACATGACGTTCGCGTCGCAGGTCGTATTGATCAGATATTCTGCATTGGAGAGCACATGAGCGACGTCGTCCGGTTCATATCGAAGTCGGAACTCGAGCGAGCGCGGTTGATACGCGAGGCCCGCGCAAACTACGAACGCGTCTTTCCGTCGACCGATGCCGGCAGCGCGCAAGCAGATTCGTCCGAGAGCAACGCAAGCCGGGTGTCGTCCGATCCTTAGCGCGCGTGCCTCGTCTGCGCGTTGGCATCGCCAGTCCTCGGCGATGCCGGGGCTGTCACGGAAGCGCCGTCGCCACCACGCTTGTTCGCACTGCTGAGATCGGTCGGGTCGCGTCGGACACGATGATGCGCGATGCCCATCTGGACGCTCCAGATACCGAACAGCAACGCGGTTGCGAGGCAGGCTGCCAGAAAAGCCCAATCACGTTTCTTCATCTGGTCGAATACGTCCACACCAGCGCCGCCTTACTCGCGGCTTCTTTTGAAGAAGCGCTTCGTGGCCTCGATCGCCTCGAGCAGAAACGGAGACAGCGCGAAAAATGCGCCCATCCCGACCGAGACGATGATGTGGCGCAGCGAGACCTTCTCGTCATCCTCGAGTGGATAGGCGGTCTTGTCGATCGGTGCAGGCGCGAGGTCTCTGCCGGCCTGCGCCGCCGGTCTCGACCGTCGCGGCTTTCGCGGCGGCACCATCACGACCACAAAGAGGACGTTCAGCAGCAGCCAGATTCCCAGAAGGATAAGCAACGTTCGCACTGCACTGGTCCAAAAAAGGCGAACAAAAAGAACAAAACAACCGCTAACTTATCTGCTCGTGCCCGGGGCTGCCACAATTCATTTTCCGATGACACATCATTTTCCGGCTCCCCGGCGCATGCGAGAGGTTCGCCGCCTGACAGGCTCAGCCATGGCCGCTTCGTCAACGCGTCGTTGGCTAGATAAAGTGACCATCCTGAAACAAAAAGCGATGCACTGGAAAGGACTGCACTGGTCCAAAAAAGGCGAACAAAAAGAACAAAACAACCGCTAACCAAGCCTGCTAAGCCCCCGCCTATGGCGGGGCGAAAACCGGCAGTTCTACAGCTGCGGGAATGAAGTCATGGAGTCTCCTTGGGGAACCGCCAAGAACCCTCAAGGAGACCATGATGGAAGCAGAGTACAATCATCTTAATCACGCGACTTGGGAGTGCAAGTACCACGTCGTGTTTACGCCGAAGTACCGCAAGAAGCTGCTGTTCGGGAAGATCAAGCGACATCTGGGCCAGGTATTTCACGATCTGGCACGACGGAAGGAGTGCCGGATCGAGGAAGGTCACCTGATGCCGGATCATGTCCACATGCTGATATCGATACCTCCGAAATATTCGGTGGCGCAGATCATCGGGTATATGAAGGGGAAGAGTTCGATCTGGATCGCGCAGAACGTCGAACGGAAGATGCGAAATTTCCTGGGCCACAAATTCTGGGCACGCGGATATTTTGTCACGACCGTCGGCCGCGATGAGGAAATGATCCGGGCCTACATCAAGAATCAGGAAATGGCCGACCAGCAACTGGATCAGTTTGAGCTAAAGATTTCAGCTGCCCCAAAATCCAAGCAATCGTCCTAATATAACATCCCTTAAAACCGCCTTTGGCGGTTCCCAATCAAACCTCCAGCTTTGCTGGAGGTTATTGGCTTATACCAATCCGCTGAGGTGCTGACTCACGGCGGGCATTCCCAAATCAGAGGATCGATGATTCAACATGGCAACTGGAGGGAGTTGCCATGGGCCAGCCGATTGCGGTTCGAACGGATTTTGCAGCGGTTGAGCTGCGCCGGCTGGCGCGGCGGGCGAAGGACAGCGATCAGGTCCGGCGCCTTCTGGCGATCGCTGCGGTGCTCGATGGCGCATCGCGGGCGGAGGCCGCCAAGGTCGGCGGGATGGACCGGCAGACGCTTCGCGACTGGGTGATCCGATTCAACGAGCAAGGGCCTGATGGTCTGATCAATGTTCCCGCGCCAGGCGCGCCGGCGAAGCTCAACACGGAGCACCGGGCGTTTCTGGCGCGGATCGTGGACGAAGGGCCGACCCCGCCCATCCATGGCGTGGTGCGCTGGCGGGCCTGTGACCTGATCATGCGGCTGCATGAGGAGTTCGGCATCTCGGTGTCAGACGATACGGTCTATCGAGCCCTCAAGGACCTCGGCTTCTCACACGTCAGCGCGCGGCCGAGAGCGTACAAGCAGGATCCCGAGGCGATCGAGGCATTTAAAAAAAATTCCACGCTCGCGTGGAGGAAATCCGCAGCAGCCTTGCGCCGGACACGCCGGTAGAGGTGTGGTTTCAGGATGAGATGCGGGTGGGGCAGAAGAACAAGCTCACCTATCGCTGGGCTAGAAAGGGATCGCGGCCGCGGGCCGCTCACGACCAGCGCACGCAATCGACCTACCTGTTCGGTGCCGTGTGCCCGGAGCTCGGAACCGGCGCGGCACTGGTTCTGCCCTTCTGCAACAGCGAGGCCATGCAGCTTCATCTCAACGAAATCGCAAGCAAGGTCAGCCCTGGCGCCCACGCCATCGTCATCCTCGATCAGGCCGGGTGGCACGGAGCGAAGGAGCTGAAGATCCCGCACAACATCTCGCTGATGCCGTTGCCGCCGCGTTCGCCCGAGCTGAACAGCCAGGAGAATATCTGGCAGTTCATGCGCCAAAATTGGCTGTCAAACCGCGTCTTCAAATCCTATGACAACATCGTCGATCACTGCTGTTACGCCTGGAACACTCTCATCGATCAGCCGTGGAAGATCATGTCAATCGCGCTCCGCGATTGGGCCTACATCGGTCGATCAATTTGAGGATTGGTATTATCTGCTCGTGCCCGGGGCTGCCACAATTCATTTTCCGATGACACATCATTTTCCGGCTCCCCGGCGCATGCGAGAGGTTCGCCGCCTGACAGGCTCAGCCATGGCCGCTTCGTCAACGCGTCGTTGGCTAGATAAAGTGACCATCCTGAAACAAAAAGCGATGCACTGGAAAGGAGCAGCGCCAGAACTGGAGCCGCTCCTGACCATCGCTTTAGCCGTCTAAGCATATGGTGCTCTGCCCATACCTCGGGACTTCAACCGAAAAGAGCACGCAATGGACTACCGGACGTTGACCGCTACGGAATAACGGCAACATATCTGCGGTTGTTCGTATTTGGATCGGTGTTGTCGCTCGAGAAGAAGACGATCCCTTGGCCTTTCCAGTGGGCGTAACGGCCCGAGCCAAAGTTGTGGATGTCGGCGAAAGTGCTGTGCGCAGGGCCGAGGGGTACGCCGTCCTCGTAGACGAGGAGCGGCGAGCTCCGGTCGTCTATGTTCTTAGGATCGTCTCCGAATTCATCGACTTGTTTGGATGTGTCGGGTGAAGCGACGACTGCGTTACCTTCCTTGTAGAACGGTCGGACGAGCTGAACAACTACTTCGCCCTTCGGAATAGCAGGAATTGGTGCCTGGGAGAGCTGCCAAGCCATGGCAAAATAAATTCCAAAGAGTGCAGTAATGCCGATCAGAAACGGTTTCATCCCGATCGAAGGCGTAGCCGGGATCGCATCGGCCCGCGCTCTCAAATCCGTCGCCATCGTCTCTAGGATTTTTCGACTCTCTGGGGTGGCTACGTGTGCCATCGCGAGCGCAGTGTGCTCCGCCTTGAGCAATTCATCCTTCATAGTCCGAGAGCCGCCCAACATAGCAAAAAGCCTCCCCAGCGCTCAAGCTACTAAGCGCAACCATGGGTCGCAAGCCCGTCGACACATGGGTGACCTCCAAGAGGGGATGGATTTTTTACTGACCCAGGGTGCAGCCTTGAATGTAAACGAAGGCAACAGCGGCAATGATGATGATAAGGGGTTTGGCGATCATTTTCGAAAATCCTTCTAGTTGTTAATGGTCAAATATTTATAGCGCGCCGCTATGCGCTCACGATCGTCAGGCATACCAACTTGGGCGCCGCCGATTGAATCACCGCGCCATGTTAGCCGCGCGCGGAACCTGTTGATCGTGGCGATCAAGGCCGTCGCAGCGCCAATGAGCAGCACCATCGGCGCGGGCGCTCCTAGCTCCACCAAGCGACGATGATATTCGCGACCACCGCTAGCGCGAGGTATGCCCCTGCGCAGATCCGGGCCAATTCTCCAGACGGTGTGTGCAATGGCTGGATCATCACCGCATTGTTCGGTCGGAATTTGCGGCTCAAGTATTTGATTTTGCTTGGTGAGCTCGGAGGGACTCGAACCCTCGACCCCATGATTAAAAGTCACGTGCTCTACCACCTGAGCTACGAGCTCACTCACCTAAAGCGTCGTCTCCGGACGTCGGCGGCTTCCCGCATCTCCGGATCATGCTCCAGCCCGCGCTGTGTAGGGGGCGGGGCTCATCGGGTCAATAGCGGAGCGCGCCGCAATCGTGGGTCGGAATGCGCCGGATTTGCCTTTGCAGGACCCGCGGTTACGACCGCTTCTTGAAGTCGGCCCGTGGCTCGTCCACGGCTTTCCGGCGGTTCCGGTTCAGCTATCCCGGCGCATGTCAGAGCCGACCGGCTGGGACGGGGCGGCAACCGAAGGCAGGCTGACCGGGCGCAGGCCGATTAGTTCCGCCGTGCGGATCGCGCTGTTGCGCCAGAACGAGAACTCGTTGATCCGCGAATTCTCCAGGATCGCGATGGCAACCGCTGACAGGAACGGCAGGCTTTCCAGCACCAGCACGGCGGCGAAGATGTAGATCTCACGCACCTGCTTGTATCCGTTGGTGGCGACCAGCACGACGGCGCCGATCAGGAGCAGAACGCCGATCACGGCTTCCCAGAACGCCTGGAATTCGATCGACATCCGCGACAGGCCGCCCTTCGAGGTGCGTGCGAATGCGAGGTGCTCGGTGATCAGGCCCTGGGCCACCGCGCGCGACACGGTCCACTGCACGCTCATCGCCGCGATCATGGCCCCCAGCATCTGGCCAGCCTTGATCTTCACCCGCAACCGGTACAGCGCCACGAAGTGCACCAGCGAGACGACGAAGGAGGCGATAATTGGCAGCGTCAGGATCTTGTCCGGAATTGCGATGTCGGCAAAGGCAACGATCGGCACCCAGATCAGGTTGAGAATCGCGACCACGACGCCGAGGCTTTCGGCACCCAGCCAATTGAGCCAGCCCAGCGAGAACTCGCGGCGCTGATCGGGTGTCAGGCGGCTGGCACCGGGCAGGAAGCGCCGCCAGTGCTTCTTGACGATCTGGAAGCCGCCATAGGCCCACCGGTGACGCTGCTTCTTGAATGCCTCGTAGGTGTCGGGGAGGAGGCCTTCGCCGTAGCGCACATTGGTGTAGTGCGTGAGCCAGCCCTGCTGCTGGATCGTCAGCCCGAGATCGGTGTCCTCGCAGATCGTATCGCTGGACCAGCCGCCGGCCTTGTCCATCGCGGCGCGGCGGATCAGGCACATCGTGCCGTGCACGATGATGGCGTTGAACTCGTTGCGCTGGACCATGCCGATGTCGAAGAAGCCGGCATATTCGCCGTTCATGATGTAGTGCATCAGCGAGCGATCGCCGTCGCGATGCTCCTGCGGCGCCTGCACGAGGCCGACGCGCGGGTCGGCAAAGGCCGGCACCAGATCCTTCAGCCAGTCCGGATGCACGACATAGTCGGCATCGATGATGCCGATGATCTCGGCGTCCGCCGCGGTACGGTCCATCGCGATGCGCAGCGCGCCGGCCTTGAAGCCTTGCACCTTCTCGGCGTTGATGAACTTGAAGCGCTCGCCCAGAAGCCTGCAATGATCCTGGATCGGCCGCCAGAACTCCGGATCAGGCGTGTTGTTGATGATGCAGATGCATTCGAAATTCGGGTAGTCGAGCCGCGACACCGCATCGAGCGTCTGCTTCAGCATCTCGACCGGTTCGTAATAGGCGGGGATGTGGATCGAGACCTTCGGGAACGACACGTTCTCGCCGATCGTGGCCGGCGCAAGCGATGCGCTCTTGCCGATCAGGCGACGCGGGCCGTGACCGAACGCCACGGCCGCGATCTCCTCGATCCGCGCCATCGCGATCAGCACCAGCGGAACGAGCAAGACCAGGCCGAGGCTGAGCGCAAAGGCGGAGCCCCAGACGAAATAGTGCGTGGTCCAGTAGGAGAACACCGTCGCAACCCACGCTCCGACGCCGTTGGCCGCGGCCGACAGCAGCAGCGTCTGCATCACGGTCGGTGAATCCAGCCGCAGGATCGGCAACGACATGAACAGCCCGACGAGCACGGCGACCGCAGCGATCTTCCAGTAGTTCAGATTCGTGATCGGACCGGTCCAGGCGAACTTCGCCTCGCGGTCTGCGTTGAGAATGCCCCAGTAAGGCCCGACGCCGCCTTCGAAGAACTTCCAGGGCTGATCGATCGCTTCGACGATGTTGTAGTCCATGCCGATGGCATCGGCGCGGGTGACGAAGTTCCGCAGCACCGAGGCCTGTTCGAACGGGCCCGGCTCGGCGTTGCGCAAATTGTAGCCCTGACTCGGCCAGCCGAATTCGGCGATCATGATGCGCTTGCCGGGGAACAGGTCGCGCAACAGGTTGAAGCGGTCGACCGCCTGATCCACCGCCTGCTTGTCGGTGAAGTTTTCCCAGTAGGGCAGCACGTGCGCCGCGATGAAGTCGGCGGAGTTGGCGAGCTGGGGATGGTCGCGCCAGATGTTCCAGATTTCGCCGGTCGTCACGGGAACGCTGACCGATTTCTTGACGCGCTGAATCAGCTTGATCAGCCGATGGACGTTGTTCTCCGCGACCGCCCATTTCGATGCCTCAGCGCGCTTGTCTTCGGGCTGCGCCTCCGCGTCCCGAATCCGCTGGGCTTCCTCGCGGAGGATCCGTTCGGACTCCTCGGGCGAGATACCGATCTCGGGGACCGAACCAAGATTCTCGAGCGGGATCTGCTCGCCACGGAACACGGTTTCGTTGCCGACCACGATGCCGATGACGTTGCTGTTCCGCTTGGCAAGGTTGATCGCGGCCTCGATCTCGCGATTGTTGCGGTTGGCGTCCTTGTCGACCCAGGCGCCGACCGTGACCTTCATGCCAAACTCGGCGGCGATCGGCGGCACGAGTTCATTGCCTTCGGTCGACGAATAGAGGCGGACTGCCCGCGTCAAGGCGGACAACTTCTTCAGGTCCGCACGCACCTTCTCGGTGTCGGCCGCAAGGTCAACGACGGTGTGGCCCGGTTCGAACGGTGCATAGGAGAGGCTCGGCAGCGTGCCGCGGAAATCCGGCGCCGACTGTTTCTCCTGGAACAGGCCCCACAATGCGGCGTGAGCGGCGGTGACAAGCAACAGGACGGCGACGACGGCGCGCATCGCGGTTAAACCATACGGGGCCTGAGATTGAGGACTAAGCGAACCCGTCCCCTAGGTTCGACCGGCACGGTGGTGGAGACAAAGATATCTCCGCCACCCGATTTAACAACTGGTATGCCGCGATGGCGTTTTAAGGGCGTAAGCCGTTCCGGACGCAAATAAAGTCGGCCGAAACGGGTTTGCTCGACGCGGCTATTTCGCAGGCGTCGGTGAGGCCGACGGCGTCGGCGCAGGCGAGGGCGATGCCGCCGGCGGGGGCGAAGCATTGCCGGCGGTCGACGGCGCCGGGCTGGGTGAGGCCGCTGCCGCTGGCTGCGGCTGTGCGCCCGGGTTGACCCAGCAGGCGTGGATCCGGCCGTCGAGGCTGCGCGGCACCTTATCGTCGATCTGGGCGCCGAACCGGGTCAGGCAACGGAAGGCCGCCTGGACGTGTCCGCCGGGGCAGCCGAACCGGTCGTAAAGATCAAGATGGCGGAAGGCGGTGTCGAGATCGTCAAGCCACATCAAGCGGACGACCCGGCGCCCGAGCCAGACGCATTCCGGGTTGCCGGCCGGGCCGTTGATGGCCTGCTGGGCCTCGATGAACTCGTCGGTCTTGCGCTGATTATTTTCCTTCGCGGCATTTGCGTTGGCGTCGGCCGGATTTCCGGACTGTTGCTTGGCCTGATCCGGCGGATTGGGCGTGCCGCTCTGGGCGAAAGCGCCGCCGGCCCCCATTAGAAGCGCAAGGCCCGTTACGGCAAGGTGGCGCAAACCCGTGTTCTTCAACTCAAGCAGCCGTCGACGCATGCATTCCCCGATATGTTCCCACCCTGCGGGACACCCTAACGGCTCGCGTGATGCCGTCCAAATAGGTCTCCAGTGCGGCGGAAGACTCTGCTGCAGTCTGATGACCGGAATTTCAATTTTTGTCCAGCAAAGTCACAACTTTATCGCAGCAGCGCAAAACTGTCGCAGGACAACCATGGTATTGACCGATTCCCGCTCTTGGCAGATGGGCTGTGACCGGCTAATTCGACGGTCCCCCGGAGGATGGAACCGATTTCGCTTCGTACGCCGCTGGCGCTTCTCCTAATTTCACTGTCGGTCATCGCAGCCGTGTGGTGGTGGCTTGCCACACCGATCACGCTTGTGCGCGCGCCGATCGATCCCAACGCTAAGCTGCAATGCGTGTCCTACACGCCGTTCCGCGGTGCCCAGACGCCGCTGGATCCGTCGACGCAGATTCCGGCCGAGCAGATTGAGCAAGACCTGACCGAGCTCGCCAAGGTCACCGATTGCGTCCGCACCTATTCGATCGAGAACGGTCTCGATCAGGTGCCGGGCATCGCGGCCAAGGCTGGCCTCAAGGTGATGCAGGGCATCTGGCTCGGCAGCAACCGCTTCAAGAACCTGCAGCAGATCGCGATCGCGGTGCGGCTCGCCAAGCAATATCCAGACGTGATCACCTCGCTGATCGTCGGCAACGAGGTGCTCCTGCGCGGCGAGATGACCACCGCCGATCTCGCCGCCAACATCCGCGCCGTCAAGGCACAGGCCAACGTTCCCGTCACCTATGCCGACGTCTGGGAATACTGGTTGAAGAACCGCGAGATCTATGACGCGGTCGATTTCGTCACCATTCACATCCTGCCGTATTGGGAGGACATGCCGGTCAAGGCTAAGTTCGCCGCCGCCCATGTCGACGACATCCGCAAGCGGATGGCGGTGGCGTTCCCGGGCAAGGAGATCCTGATCGGCGAGACCGGCTGGCCGAGCGCCGGGCGGATGCGGGAAGGCGCACTGCCGTCGCGCACCAACCAGGCGCGCGTGGTTTCCGAGATCCTGGACCTCGCCAAGCGCGAGGGTTTTCGCGTCAACCTGATCGAGGCCTATGACCAGCCCTGGAAGCGCAAGCTCGAGGGTACCGTCGGCGGCTATTGGGGCCTGTTCGATTCCGTGCACCGGCAGGTGAAGTATCCGCCTGGTGTCGCGATCAGCAACTATCCCGCGTGGAAGCTGCACATGGCCTGCGGCATGGTGCTGAGCGTCTTCACCTTCCTTGCGGCGTGGCTGACGCTGCGGCGCCGGCCGTGGACGCCGCGGCCTTCGGCCTGGCTCGCGGTCGGTGTCTCCGCGACGACCGCGGGCACGCTGCTTGGGATCGGCGTCGACAAGATGACCTATGAGAGCTATGGCGCCGGTGGCTGGCTGATATGGGGCGCGTTGCTGGCGGCCGGGATTGCCGCGCCGCTGCTGACCGCGCATGCGCTGGTCGCCGGCCGCCCGCTGCCGACCTTCCTCGAATTGCTCGGGCCGCGCGACTACCGCGGCAAGGGCGCGCTCGCGGCGCTGCTCGCGATCGTGCTGGCCGGGACCACTGTCATCGCCACCGAGACTGCGCTCGGCTTCACCTTCGACCCCCGCTATCGCGATTTCCCCTATGCCTCGCTGACCATGGCGGTGGTGCCGTTCGCGCTGCTGACCCTGTTCAACCGCCCGAAGGAGGGTACCCGTCCGATCGCGGAATCGGTGTTTGCCGGCCTGCTCGCGATCGCTGCGGCCTACACGCTCTACAACGAGGGCACGATCAACTGGCAGTCCGACTGGACCTGCGCGATGTACCTTTTGCTCGCCGCTACGCTGTGGCGGGCGCGGGCCGCGCAAAACCCAGGATAAATAGTCCGATCGCGATGCCCGACAGCGCGACGTTGTAAAGCACGATCCCAAGGCCGGCGGCGATCAACCCGCCGGTCAGCAGCACGATGGACGGCCGTATCAGGTTCAGCACCGCGATCACGAGCGCGGTGATCCCGAACACCCAGTGCTTGAACAGCACCGTCGAAAGTGCGCGAGCCTTGCAGATCATCGTTTGCAGGCCGGCATCGCAGGCGAGCGCAACGGTCGAGAATTCAATCGCCAGGTAGCGCAGGTAAAGCGCGTAGCCGACGGTCAGGAAGCCCACGACCATCAGGAACTGGACCTGGTAGGGGGAGAGGCGGAACGGAGGTTTTGTCATCGCGGCAATATGGTCGGGAACGGAGGGCGGGACAAGGCCCGGCTAGAGCAGTGAAATCAGGTGAAAATCCGGCCGCAATGCCTTGCTTGGCATGATCATTGGCTGTTGCGCCGGAAGATCGAGGAGAACGTCGGCTCCGGCTTCTTTTCCTCGGCAACCGGCGGTGGCGGGGGCGGCGGCACGGCGACGTGTTTCGGGGCCACGCGGCGGTGGACCGGCCTGCCTGCCGGCGGCGTGTCATCGGGTTTGAGCGATAGCCGCTGGCCGTCATAGATCGCGGTCTCGCAGGCCCGGTGGCTCAGGCTCAGCTCGGCGCAGATCCTGGCGGCGGTGCCGGCATCGTTCAGCGGTCCGGCGACCAAATGGAGCTGCATGCCGAGCCCGTTGGCGCTTTCCTTGATGACGATGATCGGTCGCAACGTGGCGAGCGGCGCGTTCTCCTTGGACTTCAGGAGACCGTGCCATAGCGCACGCAGGCCGTTGACCGAATTCGCTGTGCCGAGATCGACGCCGAACTCGGTGCGTTGGATCTGCGCCTTCGGGGGGGCGCCGGCGTCGTCCGCCGCCGCATCGCTCGCCCGGGCCGCGGTCGCGATGTCGGGCATCGGCGCCGCCGTCACCCCCTTGGCCGGTTCGACCGGCATGCTGGAGGCGGGAGCCGGTGGTCCGATGATCGACGTGTCGGCGACCTGCGGTTCGGCGGGCTTTGGCCTCGAGGGTTTTCCGTCATCGGCACCAGCCGGCACCACCGCGACGAGCGGGCCGGCAGCCGGCGCGGCGGACGCAGCCACCGCCGAGACATTGTCCAAAATCGGCGCTGGCGGCTTTTCAGAGACGGCCTGCGGCTTAACGGCGGCGACTGGCTTCTCCGCCGCGGCCGACGGCTTCTCGGCCGGCACGGCCGCTTTCTCCGCAGCCGCCGGCCTGTCGGCTGGGGCGGTTGCGATCGGCGCCACAGCGGGGGCCGCCGCAACAGGCGGCGTCGGCGGCGGATTGGCTTGGGCCGGTGCGGCGGGTGCCGTCGCCGGGTTCGACGTCGCCCCGACGGGCATCTGGGCCTGCTTTGCGATGGCGCCGGTGACGGAATCCAGGCTCTGCTCAAGCGTGGTCACGCGCGAATAGAGCCGGTCGCGGTCGCTGTTGAGCGTGTCGATCGCCAGGGCGAGCCGCCGGGTCTCGTTGTGGCTCTCCTTGGTCAGCGTCTGCAGTTGTTGCGCCTGGCGGGCGAGGTCGGCGGCGGCAAGCTGGTCGCGCTTGAGCATCAGCGACGACTGGTTGGCCATCACGGCGACTGTGACCGCGCCGACCGCGGCAAAACCCCACGACCCGAGCCGCCACAGCATGCCGCGATCGAACTCGTTCTCCTCGGCCAGAACGCTACCCAGCAGACCGTCGTCAGTCTGCAACTCCGCCGCCAGCTTGTCGGGATCTTTGGCCAAAGCCCGTTCGGCCCTCCTCAAGGCCCGCCGAATCACAGGGTAAAGATTAACAGGAAATGGCCGGGGAACTTGAATCCGGACGCGCACGGAGGCGAAACGGTTTCCTCCCTGCGGGAAAACAATTAAAGACGGCCCGGCGCAGACGAGTGCGCGCGACACTGAGGATACGGAATGACTGCGCGATCGAGCCTGACGGTGGTGCTTGCGGCCGGCGAGGGGACGCGCATGCGCTCGTCGCTGCCCAAGGTGCTGCATCCCGTGGCCGGCCAGTCGCTGCTGTCGCATGTGCTTGACGCCGCCGCTGCGGGCGAGGGGGCCTCGCTCGCCGTCGTGATCGGGCCGGACCACCAGGCCGTCGCCGACGAGGTGCACCGCGTGCGGCCCGACGCACAGACCTTCATCCAGCGCGAGCGGCTCGGTACCGCGCATGCGGTGCTCGCCGCGCGCGAGGCGCTGGTCCGCGGCGCCGACGACCTCCTGGTCGCATTCGGCGACACGCCATTGATCTCGGCCGAGACATTTGCGCGCTTGCGCGCGCCGCTGCAGCGGGGCGCGGCGCTGGCGGTGCTCGGCTTCCGTGCCGCCGATCCGACCGGCTATGGCCGGCTCGTGGTCGAGAACGGCAAGCTGGTTGCGATCCGCGAGCAGGCCGACGCCAGCGCCGAGGAACGCAAGATCACGCTGTGCAATGCCGGCGTGATGGCGTTCGACGGCAGCCGCGCGCTCGCGATCATCGAGAAGATCGGCAATGCTAACGCCAAGGGCGAATTTTATCTGACCGATGCCGTCGGCATCGTCAGGGAACTGGGACTGGAGGCCGTCGTGATCGAAACCAGCGAAGACGAAGTGCGCGGCATCAACACCAAGGCGCAGCTCGCCGAGGCCGAGGCCGTGATGCAGGCGCGGCTGCGCAAGCAGGCGCTCGACGCCGGCGTGACGATGATCGCGCCCGAGACCGTCTATCTCGCTGCCGACACCACGTTCGGCAAGGACGTCACGATCGAGCCGTTCGTGGTGATCGGCCCCGGCGTGTCGATCGCCGACGGCGCGGTGATCCATTCCTTCTCCCACATCGTCGAGGCGAGCATCGGCAAGAAGGTCTCGGTCGGTCCCTATGCGCGGATCCGGCCCGGCACCTCGCTCGGCGACGGCGTGCGGATCGGCAATTTCGTCGAGACCAAGGCGGCGACGCTCGAGGCCGGCGTCAAGGTCAACCATCTCTCCTATGTCGGCGATGCCCATGTCGGCGCCAATTCCAACCTCGGCGCCGGCACCATCACCTGCAACTATGACGGCTTCCTCAAGCACAAGACGTTGATCGGCGAGGGCGCCTTCGTCGGCACCAACTCGTCGCTGGTGGCGCCGGTCAAGATCGGCAAGGGCGCCTATATCGGCTCGGGCTCGGTCATCACCAAGGACGTGCCGGACGACGCGCTGGCCGTGGAGCGCAGCCAGCAGACCATCCGCGAAGGCGGCGCCGCGCGCTACCGCGAGATCAAGCTGAAGGAGAAGGCGGCGAAGGGGAAGTGAGAGAGATGCGTTTGACATGGCTCTCACCCGGTCATTGCGAGGAGCGATAGCGACGACTTGTCCGCCGAAGCCTCGGCGAAGGCGGAAGCAATCCATATTGCAGCAAGCGGAGGCATGGATTGCTTCGCTTCGCTCGCAATGACGTAAGCCATACCTCCTCGTTCTCGCGACACGATCTGTCCGAGCTTTGCTTCTTCGTTTCGCCCTCTCTTGATCAGAGGACGCAGGGAAAGCCGGGTGCCGATTGCACCCATGGGTCCCGTGCGAATGGAAAGCACGGGAGGTAGGACCACAGGTGAAACCGGAGCAATCCCGGCCTTCCCTGCGCGATGGTTTTACGGCTTATACCAATGGCCCTAAGGATTGACTGTTGCCCAAGTGCGGCTTGTGATTGAGGCGATGCGATCTGGATCATTTGCGAAGAAGTTCCAGGCTTCGCAGGTCTTGGCGACGATATCGTCGTAGTCGTCGAAGACGGTGATGGCGAGCTTGTTGGCGCGCAGGTACTGCCAGACGTTTTCAATCGGATTGAGCTCGGGCGCATAAGGCGGCAGCTGTAACAGAGTGATATTTTCCGGAGCTCGGACGGTGCCGGCACTGTGATAGCCGGCGCCGTCGAAGACGAGAACGGCATGTGCGTCGGGTGCAACTTTGCGGCTGATTGCCTCCAAATGCAGTGACATCGCCTCTGCATTTGCCGTCGGCATGACAAGACCCGCGGCGACGCCACGTTGAGGACAGGCGGCACCGAAGAGATAAGCCCAATCGTAACGTCGATCGCGCGGCGCGCGAGGCCGTGAGCCACGCTTGGCCCACACGCGTGTCAGCGTGCCCTGCTGGCCGATCCGCGCCTCGTCCTGGAACCAGATTTCGATCGGCTTGCCTTGGGCGTGAGCGGGGAGCGTTGTCGTGAGGGTCGTAGCAAAGTTTTTTTGAACGCTTCCTGAGCCGCTTCATCGGCTTGCGGATGGCGCGGCCGCACCGAGAGCCGGCGGTACCCGAGCTTGGCCAGAACCTTGCCGACCGAACGTTCGTGCAGTTTGACGCCAAACCGCCGCTCAAGCGCGTCGCGCAAATCCACCCGCCGCCAACGTACGACCCCATGCTGCTCAGGATCGGGACCGGCCTCGACCAACGCGGCCAATTCGGCCTGCTGCTCTGTCGTCAGCCGCGACCGCGGTCCCGTCGGTTTGCGCGACCGCAGTCCCGCCAAGCCTTCGGCGTTATAACGATGCACCCAGTCCCGCAGGGTCTGACGATCCATCCCGCAACTTTCGGCTGCCTTCTTGCGGTCCGCGCCCTCCAGCACAAGCGCAAGCGCCAATATCCGCCGCGCTACCGTACTATTCTTCTCTCTGCGCGCCGCCTTCCGAAGCTCGCCCGCGGTCAAATCAAGCCGCGTAATCGCTACCGCTGCCCCCATCGATATTGCTCCTGTCTACGCAGCAACATCGATTCAGAAACTCACTGATTTGGGAATCCCAAATGTGAGTCAAATCCGGGGGCCGTTGGTATTATACGTGCTCTCCCCGGCGAGACTGGGCTTTGTTGTCACCGTCATCAGCGAGAGAGCTTGCCCCCCACTGATGAGACACCTGCCACTAGGGCGTCAGGCCTGCACGACTTCACCGTCCGCCTCATGCGCACTCGTCAGTTGCGCAATCGGCGTCCACCGCATCTCGACCCAACACTCGTGACGATCGCGAAGCGCCCCTCATCGGGTGAGACGGGCCATTCATACACCGAGTTACATTTCTGTAAAACAGAAATATTTTTGATGCGGGGCCTTGCGCCGTCGGGCAACTCAGTGCCATGGGCGATCGCTACTCCGGACTCTCGCAGAGAGTGTTGGGCTCGCCCCGAGCTCATGAATTGTGTATTTAGGTTGAGTGGAACGCCGAGGCCGATCGAGGTTTAATCGCGGTATCATGCGATGATCGACGAGAAAAAGCTCGAAGAGCGCCTGGTCGCGCTCGAAGCGGCCAAATCCTGGAGTCCGCGCGTCGTTTCGCGGCTGGAGATGCTGCTGCGCTCGGGCACGGACGAGGCACTCTACCGCATCAACCCGATCCAGTTCGCCACTGAGAAATCGATTGCCGAGGCTGAAGCGATCGACCTTTTCCTCCATGCCTGTGTGGCTGGGCTGTTCGATATGGACTGGCTGCTCGTCTGTCCGATGTGCTCCGACGTTGTCGAGAGCTTCCGAAGCCTGCGCAAGCTGCACACGCATTTCCACTGCCACCTCTGTCAAAGCGATTACGATGCCGCGCTCGACGATTACATCACGGTGACGTTTACGGTTTCGCCCGCGGTACGCAGCATCCGTTTCCATAGACCGGATGCGCTTTCGGCCTGGGATTACGTCTTCCACTACAAAATGACGCCAGGCGGCGTCATGCCGGACGGCGTGCCATGGAGCGAGACTGCCAAAGGGCTGGTGAGGGCGCTCACCCGCATAGAGCCAGGTTCTGCAGCCAATCTCGAGATCGATGCCGCCGAAGGCGCGCTTCTGGGCCAGGATTTCGAAAGCGACGCCCAGTTTCTTGTCCCGGTCGCAAGGGGGGCGGGTGTAGCGCCACCGCATGTGTCGGTCATGCTCGACGGTGGCAAATGCGTGGCCGCCACAGCGAGCATCGCGCCCGGCAAGGTCGGGTTCGAAGTTCACAACGCTGGCAAGCTGCCAGTGGTATTCGGCATCCTGCAGCTTCCAACGGCGACGTTTCAGCGCCCGAAGCTTCGCTTCACGCCATCCTTATCCGGCAAGCGACTGCTGATGACACAAACCTTTCGCGACTTCTTCCGCTCAGAGGTGATCAGCGCGACGGAGGGCATTGCGGTTCTCGACGTGACCCTCGTATTCACCGATCTCAAGGGCTCGACGGCGCTCTACGAGCGGATCGGCGACCTGAACGCCTACATTCAGGTGCAGCGGCACTTCCAGCATCTTCTCGACGCCACTGTTCGGCACAATGGCGCCGTCACAAAGACCATCGGTGACGCCGTGATGGCGGCGTTTTTGACTTCGGCCGATGCGGTGCAGGCGGCGCTTGATATGCGCGAGGCCGTGGATCAGCTCAATCGGGACCGCCCGCAGCGTGATTTCATCCTGAAAATCGGCGTGCATCGGGGGGCCTCGATCGCGGTCACGCTCAACGAGCGGCTCGATTATTTTGGCCAGACGGTGAATATCGCAGCGCGGGTGCAGAACCTTGCCGATGGCGACGAGATTTGCATCACCGAGGAGGTTTATGGCGCGCCGGCTGTGGCGGAGATTATTGCGCCATACCCGGTGGCAAAGAGCCAGGCGGAACTCAAGGGCGTCAGCAGGGCCATGTCGGTTTATCGTCTGGCCCGAATGCCATCCTAGTCGGCGCAACTGGCCGCGCCTTGCGCGGACCCGTTGGCGAGCACGGGAACGACGGCGCTGCTCGCCAGGGCGTGTCCTCACGAACGTTGGCCTTCGAGGGAGAGCGGACGTCCTGCACGCGTCGCAATCGGACCTGCTTGTGTTCCTGGCGCCAACGTGCACCCTTTCGTCTCCTGTTGTGCCTCCGCCGTTAGGTCAATGGTCCTGCCGGAGCGCCCCTGGTTTCGAACTTGCCAGGCGTCCCTCAAGCGACCATCGTGCGGCCATGCTTTGGTCAAAACTGCAGTATTTGGCGGGGGCGACGTGCTGGAAATGCAACTGCCCGCTTTGGGCTAACATTGGACAGCGGAGCGGTTCCCCACCGCATCTTTGACGCGCCGACCGCAAAGGCCTGTGATGGAAAGCGCAACTCTTGATAAAGCAGATACTTTCGCTCTTGGCAGCGCTCGGAGTGCTGCGACCTACTTGGTCGAGCTTCTCATAGTCGCCGCGATTTACGGTGGCCTTGCCGAGTGCGCGAGCTTCCTGCCCGCAATAAATCCGGCCGCGACGCCGTTGTGGCCGCCAACTGGGCTTGCGCTCGCGCTGGTCATGCTACGCGGTTACAGGATTTGGCCCGCGATCTTGGTGGGGGCCGTTTCTCCTTACCTCATGGCCGATCGATCTATCCTGGAGTTTGGCTCCGTTGGGATCGGCACTGTCCTTGCTGCATTTGCCGGAACATGGCTGATTAGTCGCTGGTCGAACGGTCAACAGGCGTTTTCTATCCCCTCCGGTATTGCGAAGTTTGCAGTCATTTGCTTTGCGCCGACCACGATCATCAGTTCAACCATTGTGTTGGCCGGATTCATTCTCGCCAACGGACCAGGCCTTTCCGTGTCCGTCGTTACCTGGTTGACCTGGTGGCTTGCGGACGCGGCTGGGACTTTGGTGATTGTTCCGATCGTCGTGCTTTGGGCAACGATGCCCTCACGCAGTTCTTTCGATCGGAATCTATTGGAATTGATTGCAGTCTCTGCCGTGGTGAGCATCATAGGGATCGTTGCTTACAGCCCGCTCATCGGCAGTGACCTCATCGGCAACGACCTTAACGTGCTGCTGCCGTATCGGAGCCTTCTGGGCTTTCTGGTTTTACTGCCGTTGATGTGGGCTGGTCTGCGCGGCAATCGATGCAACGTCGCTACGGCCGCGCTCGTTTTCGTCGGAACGGCTGTGTGGGGCTTCTCGGCGGGCGACGATCCATTTCCGAAAACGGACCTGAATGGAGCGCTGTTATCGTTGCTGGTGCTTTCGATCGGCGTATCGGTGCCGCCGCTTGCCTTGGCTGCGGCGATTGCGACCCACCAGGCCACCGAAGCCCATTTGCGCTCGGTTCAGGACCAACTGTACCGTCAGATTGAGCGGAAAACCTTGGCGCTCGACAGCGTTAGACGCCACTTCCAAACCCTTATCGAAGGCGTTGTCGACTATGCAATCTTTGCCCTTGATAAAGAAGGACACGTGACGAGCTGGAACAGCACTGCTCAAAAAATCATCGGCTACACCCCGGAAGAAATCATAGGCAAGCATTTTGGGATATTTTACCGGCCGGATGAACGCCGCGCGGGTTCACCGAGCCACGCATTGGAGTCGGCAATCCAAGAAGGCAAGCACGACGTCGAGGGGTGGCGCATCAGAAAAAATGGTACGCCGTTCTTCATCACCGGCTCAGTCTCTTCGAGCCGTGATGCCTCAGGAAATCTGATCGGTTTTATCAGTATACTCCGGGACGCAACCGAGCGACGCGATGCGGAGGAGAAACTGGTCCAGGCGCGCGAACAGCTCGCAATGTCCCAGAAAATGGAGGCAATCGGCAAGCTGACCGGTGGGATTGCACACGACTTCAACAATCTATTGATGATCATCGGTGGTAGCGCGCAGATCTTTACACGCCTGCTTGATCCAAAACTGCCACGAGCGATCGAAGCCATACAGACCGCGGCCAAGCGCGGGGAAAGTCTCACACGCCAATTGCTGACATTCTCTCGTCATCAGCATCTCAGCCCGACGGTTGTTGATCTGAATGCGTCGATCAAGAACATGCGGACCATGATCGAGAGCTCGTTGCGCGGGAACATTGTGTACAACGAAAACATTGGCGAGGGCGTTTCGCCGGTTAAGGTGGATCTCGCCGAGCTGGAACTTGCAATTGTCAACATTGCCGTCAATGCGCGCGACGCAATGACAAACGGCGGCACGTTCACGCTATCCCTCCACGCCGTGACCGTAGACCAGAAAACCGGCGGCGATCGCCCTGGCAAGGCCTTCTTTGCGATTGCGCTTAGCGATACGGGCACCGGTATTCCGCCAAATCTTCTGTCCAAGATGTTCGATCCATTCTTCACGACCAAAGAGGTCGGAAAAGGGACCGGGCTCGGATTGTCCCAGGTTTATGGTTTTGCGCACCAGGCCGGCGGAACGGTGACCGCAGACAGCAAGGTCGGACAAGGAACGACGATTACAATCTTTTTGCCGTCTTGTGCAGACGAGCAAATCGCCGGCAAAGGGCTCGCCGCTGCCAGAACAAGAGCACGGCATCCGCAGCGGCAGACGGTTCTCGTGGTCGACGACAGCGCCGATGTGGCGGATGTGACATCCTCGCTGTTCGAGCATCTGGGCTATGAGACCATTTATCGAGATTCGGCCGAAGCGGCATTGAAACTGCTCGAAGCCGGCACAAAGATCGATCTCGTTTTCAGCGATATCGTCATGCCAGGGACCATCGATGGCGTCGGGCTGGCGAGAGAAATTCGGTCGCGGTATCCCAATTTGCCCGTAGCCCTTACGACCGGTTACAGCGATGCTGCAAAAGCAGCTCCCCCAAACCTAAGAATACTGCGTAAGCCGTTCGATACCGAGGCGCTCAGGGATTTTATCCAGGATATTGCGCCGCCGCGATCGATGAGATCATCCGGCGTACCTCTGGGGTAAAGCACGACGCACGGTATGCGCAGAAGTTGATTCCTAACTCCTCGTCGCCGAGCCGGCCGATCACGCCGGGCGCGCGCTGCGGCGACAGTCGGAGGCCTGAGTGAGGATAGCTCTTCGCCGGCGTATTGGACTGCTCGCCCTGGGCGGGGTTAATCCGCATTAACCAGCCTTTCGCGCCAATCTTGCTGTTTAAGACTGTCGCAATCCGCAATAATTATTGAGTATCTTGCAGCCGGCGATTCCCGTTAAGGGACCGTGTCGCCGCCTTGGCAAATTTTCGGCGATTTTTGGGGACATTGAACCGCATGTGCGGCATCGTCGGCATTCTTGGACGCGCTCCAGTCGCGGAGCAATTGGTGGATTCGCTCAAGCGGCTGGAGTATCGCGGCTATGATTCGGCCGGCGTGGCCACGCTGGAGAACGGCGGGCTGGCGCGCCGCCGCGCCGAGGGCAAGCTGAAGAATCTCGAGGGCCGGCTCGAGGCGAAGCCGCTCGGCGGCCACACCGGCATCGGCCACACCCGCTGGGCGACCCACGGCAGGCCGACCGAGAACAATGCGCATCCGCACGCGACCGAGCGCGTCGCCGTTGTCCACAACGGCATCATCGAGAATTTCCGCGAGCTGCGTGAGGAGCTCGAGGCCAAGGGCACCGTGTTCACGACCGAGACCGACACCGAGGTCGTGGTGCATCTGGTCGACGACCTGCTCAAGGGCGGCGTCAAGCCGATCGAGGCGGTGAGGGCGGTGCTGTCGCTGCTGCGCGGAGCCTTCGCGCTCGGCTTCATCTTCGCCGGCGAGGACGACCTGATGATCGGCGCCCGCAACGGCCCGCCGCTCGCGATCGGCCATGGCGACGGCGAGATGTATTTGGGGTCGGATGCGATCGCGCTCGGGCCGTTCACCGACACGGTGAGCTATCTCGAGGACGGCGACTGGGTGGTGCTCACGCGCAACGGCGCGACCATCTTCGACAAGGACAACGCGATCGTCCAGCGCGAGGCGATCAAGCACACCACCGCGACCGCGCTGGTCGACAAGGCCAACTATCGCCACTTCATGGCGAAGGAGATCCACGAGCAGCCGGAAGTGGTCGGGCACACGCTCGCCCGCTACGTCGACATGGCGACCGAGCGCGTCACGCTGCCGGTGAAGCTGCCGTTCGACTTCAGTGACATCCAGCGCGTCTCGATCACCGCCTGCGGCACCGCGAGCTATGCCGGATTCATCGGAAAATACTGGCTGGAGCGGCTGGCGCGGCTACCGGTCGAGCTCGATGTCGCCTCCGAATTCCGCTACCGCGAGGCACCGCTGCGCAAGGGCGATCTCGCGATCTTCATCTCGCAGTCCGGCGAGACCGCCGACACGCTCGCGGCGCTGCGCTACGCCAAAGCGCAGGGCGCGCATACGCTGTCGGTCGTCAACGTGCCGACCTCGACAATCGCGCGCGAAAGCGAGATCGTGCTGCAGACGGTCGCTGGTCCCGAGATCGGCGTCGCCTCGACCAAGGCCTTCACCTGCCAGCTCATGGTGCTCGCCGCGCTCGCCGTCGCCGCCGGCAAGGCGCGTGGCGAGCTCTCCGACGCCGACGAGGCCAAGCTGGTGCACGGCCTCGTCGAGATCCCGCGCCTGATGTCGGAGGCGCTCACGATCGAGCCGCAGATCGAGAAGCTCGCGCGTGAGATCTCGAAATCACGCGACGTGCTCTATCTCGGCCGTGGCACCAGCTATCCGCTGGCGCTGGAAGGCGCGCTGAAGCTGAAGGAGATCTCCTATATCCATGCCGAGGGCTATGCCGCCGGCGAGCTCAAGCATGGGCCGATCGCGCTGATCGACGAGCACATGCCGGTGGTGGTGATCGCGCCCTACGACAAGGTGTTCGAGAAGACCGTCTCCAACATGCAGGAGGTCGCCGCGCGCGGCGGCAAGATCATCCTGATGACCGACGCCAAGGGCGCGGCCGAGGCGACGATCCAGTCGCTGCTGACGATCGTGATGCCCGACATGGGGGCGGCTTTCGCGCCGATCGTCTATGCCGTGCCGGTGCAGCTGCTCGCCTATCATACCGCCGTGGTGATGGGCACCGACGTCGACCAGCCGCGGAATCTGGCCAAATCGGTCACGGTCGAATAGTCGCAAGCGGCGCCGTCACGAACCTCTTCAAAAACCTGCCGGGATGGCTTAGCTGGATGGTGGGCTACGGCCGCTTCGACCACCTGGAACCGCAATGACGTCCAAACAAGTGCCTCCTGTTACCCCGGGTGAACTCCCGCCGCCGGACGCCCCTCGGGGAGTGATGGCGCGCTTCCGCAACTATTTCCTGACCGGCCTGGTCGTGGCCGGGCCGGTTGCGATCACCCTGTATCTGACCTGGTGGTTCGTCACCTGGGTCGACGGCCTGGTGCGTCCGTTCGTGCCGATCGCCTACCGCCCGGAGACCTATCTGCCGTTCGGGCTGCCCGGGGCGGGCCTGGTCGTCGCCGTAGTCGCGCTGACGCTGTTGGGCTTCCTGACCGCCAACCTGGTCGGCCGCTCGCTGGTCGATCTCGGCGAAAGGCTGCTCGGGCGGATTCCCGCCGTGCGCGCGATCTATCGCGGCCTGAAGCAGGTGTTCGAGACGCTGTTCTCCAGTAACGGATCGAGCTTCCGCCGCGTCGGGCTGGTCGAGTTTCCGTCGCCCGGCATGTGGTCGATCGTGCTGATCTCGCAGGCGCCGAGTGCCGACGTCTCGGCGAGCCTGCCGGGCAATGAGGAGCATATCTCGGTGTTCCTGCCGTGCTCGCCGAACCCGACCACCGGCTTCTTCTTCTACGTGCCGAAGAGCAAGATCATCGAGGTCGAGATGAGCGCAGAGGATGCCGCGACGCTGATCATGTCGGCCGGCGTGGTGCAGCCCGGCACCAACGATCAGAAGCGGGCCGCCGCGCTCGCCGGCATGGCTAATGCCGCGCGCATCGCCAACCAGGCCTCGCTGCAGCCGGTGGCGCCGGCCAAGGTCGAGTAGGCCGGCTGCGGTCATTCCCTGTCGCCGTCCCACACCGTCATTGCGAGGAGCGAAAGCGACGGAGCAATGACGGTGGAGGGTGCTAGCCCGCGCCGATCAGCGGCACGGCTTCGTCGCGTTCGTAGAGATAGAGCAGGCAGCGCAACGCCTCGCCGCGCTCGCCTTTCAGCTTCGGATTGTCCTTCATGATGCGCAGTGCCTCGTCGCGCGCCTGTGTGATGAGCTGGCCGTGCACGTCGGAGCGCGCGATGCGGTAGCCGGGCAGGCCGCTCTGCCTGACGCCGAGCACGTCGCCTTCGCCGCGCAGCTTGAGGTCCTCCTCGGCGATCCTGAAGCCATCGGTCGTTTCGCGGATCACCTTGAGCCGCGCCTTCGACATCTCGCCGAGCGGCTCCTTGTAGAGCAGGAGGCAGGTCGAGGCCTCCGAGCCGCGGCCGATGCGGCCGCGCAGCTGATGCAGTTGCGCAAGCCCAAAGCGTTCGGCGTTCTCGATCACCATGATGGTTGCGGCCGGCACGTCGACGCCGACCTCGACCACGGTGGTGGCAACGAGCAGGCCGATCTCGTGCGCAGCGAACTGCGCCATCACGCGATCCTTCTCGGCGCCCTTCATCTGGCCGTGCACCAGACCGACGCGATCGCCGAAGCGCTTTTGCAGAGACTCGAACCGCTCCGTCGCGTTGGTGAGATGCTCGGTGCCCTCGGCCTCGGATTCATCCACCAGCGGGCAGATCCAGTAGACCAGCTTGCCGGCGGCGAGCGCGCGGCCGACGCCGTCCATTACGTCCTCGATTCGGCTCATCGGCACCGCGCGGGTGTCGATCGGCTGGCGGCCGGCGGGCTTTTCGCGCAGCTCCGAGACGTCCATGTCGCCGAAGTAAGTGAGCACCAGGGTGCGCGGGATCGGGGTCGCGCTGAGCACCAGCACGTCGACGGCCTCGCCCTTGGAGGTCAGGGCGAGGCGCTCGCGCACGCCGAAACGATGCTGCTCGTCGACCACGGCGAGCGCGAGGGCGCGATAGACGACGTCGTCCTGGATCAGCGCATGTGTGCCGACCAAAAGATCGATCTCGCCGGCTTCGAGCCGCGTCAGCAGCTCGCGGCGCTCCTTGCCCTTCTCGCGACCGGTGAGGATCGCGACCCCTAGGCCGGCGCGCTCGGCGAGCGGCGCGATGGTCTTGATGTGCTGGCGCGCCAGGATTTCGGTCGGCGCCATCAACGCTGCCTGCTTGCCGGCCTCCGCCACGGCGGCGGCTGCGAGCAGCGCCACCACCGTCTTGCCGGATCCGACGTCGCCCTGCACCAGGCGCAGCATCCGCACCGGCTGGCGGAGGTCCTCGGTGATGGCCGCGATCGCATCGCGCTGCGACTTGGTCAGCGCATAGGGCAGGGCGTCGATGATCTTGTTGCGCAGGTGACCGTCGCCGGCGTTGCGGTCGCCGGCCGGCCGGCGCAACTGCGCGCGGATCAAGGCTAGCGCGAGCTGGCCCGCGAGCAGCTCATCGAAGGCCAGCCGCGACCAGAACGGGCCGTCGGGCAAAATGTCGGTCAACTCGACCGGCACATGCACGCGGGTCAGCGCCTCGCGGAGCGGCGGAAAGTTGCAGCGGCGCAGCACCTCGGGGCTGATCCATTCCGGCAGATCCGGCAGCTTCGTGAGCGCTTGCGCGATCGCACGGCGGAGCGAGCCGAGTGCAAGCCCCTCGGTCAGCGGATAGACCGGATCGATCCCTGAGAGTTTGGCAAATCCGGCCTCGTCGACCACGCGGTCGGGATGCACGATCTGCGGGGTGCCGTCATACATTTGCAGTGTGCCGGACACGTAGCGCTTGGCGCCGACCGGCAGCAGCTTCTCGACATAGCCGGGCTGGGCACGGAAGAAGGCCAACACGACATCGCCGGTGTCGTCGCTGGCATAGACGAGGTAGGGCGCGCGCGCGTTGCGTGGCGGCGGGGGGCGATGGCGGTCGACAGTGACCTCCAGCGTCACCACGGTTCCCGGCGCAGCGTCGCGGATCTTGGGCCGCGCGCGGCGGTCGATCACGCTGGCGGGCAGATGCAGCAGCAGATCGACCAGCCGCGGGGTCTCGTTGCGGTCGAGCAGATAGCGCAACAGCTTGTCCTGCTTCGGGCCGACGCCTTGCAGGGTCGTGACCGGGGCAAACAGCGGATTGAGCAGGCTGGGGCGCATCAGAGAATCCAAGACCGTTCCAGCTCGTCATGCCCGGCTTTACGCCGGGCATCCACGTCTTTTTTGCCAAGTGCAGCGAGAAGAGGTGGATGGCCGGACCATAGGCGAGCGAAAGCAACGTCGTCCTTCGGACGGCCGCGGCCCCGCCATGACGAGAACGAGGGCTGACATCGGCGATCTCGGTCGCTATATCAAGCCTCGCCCGGCACGTCCGGGCTTTTGGCGTTGGATGGATTTTGGCTCATGACGGGATCGACACGATCGAGCGGCGGGCTTGATGACCGCCGCAAGCGGCTTTTGTTTCGCTGCTGGCATCGCGGTATCAGGGAGATGGACCTGATCCTTGGCCGTTTCGCCGACGCGACGATTGCCGATCTCACCGATCAGGAACTCGGCGATCTCGAGCGCCTGATCGAGGTGCCCGATCCCGACCTCTATGCCGCGCTGACCGGCGACAGGGTGCTGTCGGCCGAACATGCGACGGCGCTGTTCGATCGCGTCAAGTCGTTTCGCGTCGCGGATCACGGCGCATGAAACAGCCTGCCAAATCACCGGCCGCGATGCTGGCGCCCGGCCGGGTGCTGACCATCGCGAATGTCGCGGAGGGCGCCGAAGGGCTCGTCATCTCGGATCTGGCGCGCGCGATCGCGGCGAAGCCGAAGCGATCGGCCGTGAGCCTTGCCGTGGTGTGCCGCGACGGCGCGCGCGTCCAGCAGCTCGCCCGTGCGCTAGAATTCTTCGCGCCAGACATCAGTGTGATGCAGATTCCGGCTTGGGACTGCCAGCCGTATGATCGCGTCTCGCCGCATGCCGGCGTTCTGGCGCAGCGCCTGACCACGCTCGCCAAGCTGTCGCGGCTGGTGGGAAGCGACAAGCCGCTGATCGTGCTGACCACGGTGAACGCGGCCGTGCAGCGGGTGCCGGCGCGCGAGCAGGTCGCGGCGCAGGCGCTGTCAGTCGCGCCCGGCAACGTCGTACCGATGGATTCGATCGTCGCCTGGCTCGAGCATAACGGCTACACCCGCTCGTCCACGGTGCGTGAGCCCGGCGAATATGCCGTGCGCGGCGGTATCCTCGATCTGTATCCGGCCGGCCTCGATCAGCCGGTTCGCTTCGACTTCTTCGGCGACTCGCTGGAGTCCATCCGCACGTTCGATGCCGAGACCCAGCGCACGCTGCTCGACATGCGCGGGCTCGACCTCGTGCCGGTCTCGGAATTCCAGCTTACGACCGAAACCATCCGCCGCTTCCGCATGGGCTATGTCGCCGCCTTCGGCGCGCCGGAACGTGACGACCAGCTCTACGAAGCCGTGTCCGAGGGCCGCCGCCATCCCGGCATGGAGCACTGGCTGCCGCTGTTCCAGGAGCGGATGGACACGCTGTTCGACTATCTCGACGGCGCCGTGGTCGCGATCGAGCCGCAGGGTGAGGACGCCGCCCGCGAACGCTTCAAGCAGATCGTCGACTATTACGAGGCGCGCCGCGAGGCGCTGGAGCATCCGGGCGGCGGCGCGATCTACAAGCCGCTGTCGCCGGACAAGCTCTATCTGACCGAAGACGAATGGACCAAGCTGCTCGGCGACGCGCCGCTGGTTCGGCTGACGCCGTTCGCCGTGCCCGAAGGCGCGGGCGAGGTGTTCGATGCCGGCGCGCGGCTGGGCCGCAACTTTGCACCTGAGCGGGCCGATACTAACGTCAACGTGTTCGAGGCCGTGGTCGGCCATGTCGGCGCGCTGCAATCGCAGCGCAAGAAGGTGGTGATCGCGCTGTGGAGCGAGGGCTCGCGTGACCGCATGGGCGCGATGCTGCGCGACCACAAGCTGTTGAACCTCACCAACGTCAACACCTGGCGCATCGTGCAGGCGACGCCGCGCAACGAGACCATGCTGGCCGTGCTCGGCATGGAATCCGGTTTCGAGACCGATGAATTCGCCGTCATCAGCGAGCAGGACATCCTGGGCGACCGCCTGGTGCGGCCGCGCAAGGCGAGCCGCAAGCTCGACAATTTCATCTCGGAGGTGACGAGCCTCTCGACCGGCGATCTCGTCGTTCACGTCGAGCACGGCATCGGCCGCTTCGTCGGCCTGCAGACGCTGGAAGTCTCCGGCGCGCCGCATGACTGCCTCGAGCTGCATTATGCCGCCGACACCAAGCTGTTCCTGCCGGTCGAAAACATCGAGCTGCTGTCGCGCTACGGCTCCGACAGCGCCAATGTCGAGCTCGACCGGCTCGGTGGCGGCGGCTGGCAGGCCCGCAAGGCCAAGCTGAAGAACCGCATCCGCGAGATCGCGGGCGAACTGATCAAGATCGCGGCGGAACGCCAACTCCACGAGGCGCCGAAATTCCCGCTGCAGCCGCATGTCTATGATGAGTTCTGCGCGCGCTTCCCCTACGAGGAGACCGAGGACCAGTTGGGGGCCATCACCTCGACGTTGAAGGATCTCGAAATCGGCCGCCCGATGGACCGGCTGATCTGCGGCGACGTCGGCTTCGGCAAGACCGAGGTGGCGCTGCGCGCGGCCTTTGCCGTGGCGCTGGAGGGCAGGCAGGTTGCCGTCGTGGTGCCGACCACGCTGCTCGCGCGGCAGCACTCGCGCACCTTCGCGGAACGGTTCCGCGGCTTCCCGGTCAATATCGCGCAGGCGTCGCGTCTGGTCTCGACCAAGGAGCTGAACCAGGTCAAGAAGGGACTCGCCGACGGTAGCGTCGACATCGTGGTCGGCACCCACGCGCTGCTCGGCAAGACCATCAAGTTCAGGGACCTCGGCCTACTGATCGTCGACGAGGAGCAGCATTTCGGCGTCAGCCATAAGGAGCGGCTGAAGCAGCTGCGCGCCCAGGTGCACGTGCTGACACTGTCGGCGACCCCGATCCCGCGCACGCTGCAATTGGCGCTGACCGGCGTCCGCGAGCTCTCGATCATCGCGTCGCCGCCGGTCGACCGTCTCGCGGTCCGCACCTTCGTGGCGCCGCATGATCCCTTGATGATCCGCGAGGCGCTCTTACGCGAACGCTATCGCGGCGGGCAGGCGTTCTACGTGGTGCCGCGGATCGAGGACCTCGCCAGCGTCAAGGACTTCCTCGACAAGAACGTGCCGGAGATGAAGGTTGCGGTCGCCCACGGCCAGATGCCGCCGACCGTGATCGAGGACATCATGTCCGCGTTCTACGACGGCAAATACGACATCCTGCTGTCGACCACGATCGTGGAATCCGGTCTCGACATTCCGAACGCCAACACGCTGATCGTGCACCACGCCGACATGTTCGGCCTCGCGCAGCTCTACCAGCTCCGTGGCCGTGTCGGTCGGTCCAAGCTGCGCGCCTATGCGCTGTTCACGCTGCCGGCGCAACAGAAGATCACGGCACAGGCGGAGCGGCGGCTCAAGGTGCTGCAGTCGCTGGAGACGCTAGGCGCGGGCTTCCAGCTTGCCTCCCACGACCTCGACATCCGCGGTGCCGGCAATCTCTTGGGCGAGGAGCAGTCCGGCCATATCAAGGAGGTCGGCTTCGAGCTGTACCAGTCGATGCTGGAGGAGGCGATCGTCAACCTCAAGGCTGGCGTTGCCGAACCCGCCGCCGACCGCTGGTCGCCGCAGATCACGATCGGCATGCCCGTGCTGATCCCCGAGGACTACGTCAACGATCTCAGCGTGCGGCTGTCGCTCTATCGGCGTCTCGCCGATCTCGAGACCGACGAGGAGATCGACAATTTCGCCGCCGAGATGCGCGATCGCTTCGGCGTGCTGCCGGACGAAGTGCGCTATCTGTTCAAGGTCGCGGCGATCAAGGCGTATTGCCGCAGAGCCAATGTCGAGAAGGTCGACGCCGGTCCGAAGGGAGCCGTGATCACCTTCCGCGACAACGCCTTCGCCCATCCCGAGCGGCTTGTCGCGTTCATCCGCCAGCACGGCCAGGCCGCGAAGGTCCGGCCGGACATGAAGGTCGTATTCTTCCAGGATTGGGAGACGCCGGAGGAGCGCCTCGCCGGCACCACCGATATCCTGCGCCAGCTTGCCAACCTCGCCGAGAGCAAGAAAGCGGCGTGAGGTTTCTCTAAACCACGTCATTGCGAGCCAACGGGTCGCGCGAATGCGCGCCGATGACAGGCTCCGCGAGGCAATCCATTCCTCGGCGCAAGTCGAGCTATGGATTGCTTCGTCGCTTTGCTCCTCGCAGTGACGATGTGCGGCAACCTGGTGTGGCGTCGCGTTACGACGCCGCACGCTCCGGCATCTGATTGAGACGCGCCAGCAGCGATCCCGCACTGTCGCCCGACAGCAACGTCGCGACGTTGATGACGGGTTCGGCGCGCGTGTCACGGCGCCCATGGTGGGTATGCCGCATCACGCTCGCCAGCCGGCGTGTTATCGCAAGGGCGTTGCGCAGGTCGGTCCCGGTGAACACCACGATGATCGATTTGTCATCCTGCACGGCGCCAAAATCGGCCTGGCGCATCAGCTTGCTGATGATCCGGGCGCCGTCGAACTGCGCGCGGGGGTGAGCGTCGTCGAAGCTGAACCGCGCCACCGACAGGGTGCCGCCACGCTCGGCGGTCTGGTAGACCGTGCTGGCGAAGTCGCGGTCGAACGCCGCCTTGGTGAGCAGGCCGGTGCGGGCATCGATCAGGCCCTTGGCATCGATGGCGCGGAGCATGCGGCCAAGTCGCGCCTCGAAGGCATGCTGTCGGATCAGCGGCAGGGCGATATCTGCAATGCGCGACGGGCTGGCCGCGACGATCTCGATATTGGGCAGATCGTAGCGCGGCGTGAGCTCGTTCGAGACGACGATCGCGGGCAGCGGACGGAAGCGGACGTCCTCGGTCAGCACCGTCAGGAATGCATCCATCACGCGTGGCGTAAATCCCTCGGCCAGCACGATGCCGTCGATGTCGCGGCTGCTGAGATGCTTGGCCGCGGCCTCGATGCTCAGTGCGCCGACCACGCCGGCGCGTTCGCCGAGCGCAACCGACAGCGCCGGGTAGGCACCACCGCGGCCGATCAGCAGCGTGGTGGCTTCGCCGACGGGATCGATATCCGTCATCGCAATCGGCGCCGGCGGCACCAGGCGCCGCATCACGGTCGCATGTAGGGCGCGCACGCGCAGGCAGGCGTTGAGCCGCGCGATCAGCCGGTCGGGCAGGCCGCGCTTCTGGAAGAACGCGATCGCGGTATCAGGCAGCGCGCTCGCGGGATCGACCGCGATCAGCGGCAGATAGGGCGCACGGGCGGCGGCGCGCTTGGCGAGCGTTGCAAGGACCGAGTAATCGATGCCCTGCGTCGCGGCGATGATGGCCGCCGGCTTCACCTGTTCGATGGCGCGCCCGGCTTCGTTCCAGTCGGTCACCACGACCGGAAACAGTTTCGTCTCATCGAGAAGGGTGGCGAATGACGGCTTTGCCGTCGCCGACACGATGAGAACCGGGCCTTGTTGGGACATAAGAGAAAGCTCGAGACCTATGCGCGGATGCGCAATGGCCGGCATGCTAAATCGCCACGCTTAATGTGGCGTCAACACAACCGCGAGAGTTCGATCTATGCGGCGGGCGTGCGGTCGCGAAATGCCTCGACCATCAATGGGTTAAGCCCGAGCTCGGTCAATGCATCGCGGGCCCGCGCGTTGTCCTGCGCCCGTCCGGCCAGCTTGTGGCCGCTGAGCCGGTCCGGCAGTGCCGTCAGGAGACCGCCCTGGCCGAGGCGGCGTGACCATTCCTGGAGCTCCTGCGCCAGAAATCGGTAGCCGCCAACTGTCATCACACCCGACGGCGGCGCGGTGATGTTGATAGCGCCGGTCGCGCGGTCGACCCGCGCGGCATATTCGGTGTCGACGAAATCGCGCGACGGCTGCGCGATCATGAGGTCACCGGGGGGAGGCGGCGGCGCGTAAGCGGCGGCCGGCACCATGGGGCCACGGAGCGCCAGCGTGCCCTTCGGTGTCAGCAAGATCTCGCCGGCGATCGACGCACCCGGCGCTTCGCGCGGCGCGCCATGCGGGCCCGGTTTGATCGGGGCCGGCGATCCATCTTCGGCCGTGCGACGGGCGCCGAACAGCCCGGTCTCGCCGAACAAATAGACATCGGTCAAGGTCGCGCGCTGCGAGGTCCAGCATGCGCCGGAGGCGACCTGTTCCGGCGCGCGCCACAGGCCGATCACGTTGCGCAGGCTCGGGAAGCGCTCGGACAGCCCCCGCTCGTCGAGCCGGAGGGCGAGCTGGGCGGGGGCGATCAGCGTGTCGCAGGCATGGTCATTGAACTGCGTCTCGAGCACCTCTTCATCGAAGGGGTGATGCAGCACCAGCGTTCCACCCGACAGCAGCCAGGCCACCAGCGACGCGCAGAGGCCGGCAAACGACATCGGCGCGAAAGCCGACATGATGGTGGCGCCCTGCGCCAGGTCGCTCTCCAGCGACATCGCGAGCCCGCCGGCGATCAGGCTGTAATGCGCGCGCGGCACCGGACGCAGCCCTTGGCTGGTGACGTCGAAGGAAATCAGCGCGGCCTTGCGGCCGTCCTGGATCACCGCGCGCGAAGTCTGGGAGCCCTCCAGGATCGCCCGGTCGAGCGAGGCCATGCCTTCGGGCAGATCGTCGCCGAAGCCGCAGACATGGCGGATCGAGAACGCCTCCGCCGCGGCGTTCATGGCGAGGTCGGCGTGGGAGACGCCGTCGATCCTGCTCGAAGTGACGATCGCCCGCGCCGCGGTGCGATTGAGTGCGGCCGTCAGCTCGGCATGCCGCCACAACAGCGGCAGCGGCACCACTACCAGCCCGACGCGATGGGCGGCGAGCACTGTCAGGGCGAACTCGACCGTGCAGGGGAGCTGGACCGCGATCACCGTGTTGGCCGGCAATCCGCTCTCGATGAAGTGGGCCGCGATCGCCGAGATCGCGCGATCGGCCTGGGCGTAAGTCAGGCGCTTGCGGGTCTGGCCGGTGATGCGTTGCTTGTTGAGGGGGTCGACCAGCGCCAGCGCCTCAGGCTGCCGTGCCAGGAGCCGCTTAAACAGGGTATCGAGCGTTGGCGAGGTGATCTGCTGGTTCACGGGTTCAACGTCGGTTGCCGCACTTGGATTGCATCAGGTCTGGATCGCATCAGCTCTGGGTTGCATCGAGGTCGTATCGCTTGAGGTCGTCACCTGGACTGCGAGCCGGCCTTCTGCCACCAGGTCTCCGGCAAATAGCCCGACAAGGCCGTGGTCGAAGGCCGTTCTATCCGATTCCAGCGTGCGATCCATTGCTCTCCGAGGTCAAAGAGGGGGATAGCGTAGAAGCCCGACATCAGGGCCCGGTCCAGCGCCCGCACCGCCGAGACGAAGGCCGGTCGCTCCCGCGCAGCCAGCAGCGCCGCGATCATGGCGTCGATGGCCGGATCCTTGGCGCCCATATAGTTCCTGGTTCCCGGGATATCGGCGGCCTGGCTGCCCCAATAGAACGCCTGCTCGTTGCCGGGTGACAGCGACTGGTCCCAGCGATTGGGAATCATGTCGAAGTCGTAGGCGAGCCTGCGTTGCTCGAACTGCACCGCGTCGACCACCCGCACCGTGGCGTTGATGCCTGCGCGCTTCAGGTCGCGCTGATAGGCGAGCGCAATGCGCTCATGCTCGCGCGTCGTCACCAGGATCTCGAAGCTGAGCGGCGTGTGCGTCGAGCGCTGCTTCAACATCGTGCCGTCGATCGCGTAGCCGGCCTCGGACAACAGTGCGAGCGCGTTGCGCAGCACCGTGCGGTCGCGTCCCGAACCGTCGGTGACCGGGAGGCGGTAGCGGCCCTCGAGAATATCCGGCGGGATGTGCGACAGATACGGCTTCAGCAGAGCGCGTTCGCGATCGTTGGCGGGCCGGCCGTAGGCCGACAATTCCGATCCGGCGAAGTAGCCGCCGGAGCGCGAATACAGCCCGAAATAGTAGTTCCGGTTGATCCACTCGAAGTCGAACAGCATCGTCAGCGCCTGACGCACCCTGACATCGGCGAACAGCGGCCGCCGGCTGTTGAACACCAGGAACTCGGACGGATGCGGAATGCCGATCTTGTTCGTGTCGCGGATCACCTCGCCGTTCCGCGCGGCGGGGAAGTCATAGCCCTCGTGCCAGCGCAGCGGCTCGTTCTCGACCCGGAAGTCGTAGAGACCGCGCTTGAAGGCCTCGAACAGGCCGTTGGCCTCGCGGTAGAAATCGAGCCTGATCTCGTCGAAGTTCCAGAGGCCGCGGTTGATCGGCAAGTCGCGCCCCCAGTAATCGGGATTGCGGGTGAAGGTGACGCTGGTTCCTGGATTGACCGCCGTGACCCGGTAAGGGCCGGAGCCGATCGGCGCGGCCAATGTGGTCTGCTCGAACTTCGAGACGTCGATCGCGTGCCGCGGCAGGATCGGCATTAGACCGAGGATCAGCGGCAACTCGCGATCGGCGACGCCGCCGAAATCGAACCGCACCGTGAGCGGGTCGAGCGCCACGGCCTTTGCGACTTTTGAGTAGTATTGGTGATGCAGCGGGCGGCCGTGGTCGCGCAGCAGTGCCAACGAGAACAGCACGTCATCGGCGAGCACCGGCTGTCCGTCCGAGAAGCGGGCGCGCGGATCGATGTGGAAGGTGACGTAGCTTCTTGCGTCGTCGGTCTCGACGCTGCGGGCGAGCAGTCCGTACAGCGTGAAGGGCTCGTCATTGCCCCGCGCCATCAGGCTTTCATAGACATAGCCGCGCTCATACGCGTAGCCCCTGAGCTGTTGCACGGGAACGCCCCTGACGATCAATGGATTGAGGCTGTCGAAGGTGCCGATCAGGCCCTGCACTAGCCGGCCGCCCTTGGGGGCGTCAGGGTTGGCATAGGGCAAGTGCGTAAAGTCGGGCGGCAGGGCCGGAGTGCCATGCATGGCGATCGCGTAGCTCTCGGCCGCCGCCGCGGGAGCCAGTCCGGTTGCCAGGACGGCCAAGGCAAGGAACAGGCCGGCGAGTATGCGGTGCCCGAACCGCCCGGGAACAGGTGGGTGAGGCGCCGAATTTGATTCGCAAAACGTCACGCGGGAGCTTTATCACACGCCGCCGCAACTCGGCGTGACGTCGGCGCAAATCCGTTTGTCGGCATTGATCTTTCCGCGCGCCGCTGTATTGAAGGCGTGCAATCGATCCGGGCAGCAACGCCTGTCACGTATCCGCCTCAATTGACTAGGAGACAGCCGCTCAAACGGCTAACTGTCGGCGCCTGCAGTGGTTTCGGGCGCTGCCGTTCAGAAAGGGTTTTCCGCAATGAATTTCCGTATCTTGGCCGCCCCGGTCCGGCCGCGGGGGCGAATTGTCGCTCTGATGGCGGCAACGGCACTGTCCGCAGCGCTCCTGGTTCCTGCCGCTCAGGCCCAGCAGCCGCAGGCACCGAAGGCTGCGCCCAAGGCGGCACCGAAGGCGGCCCCGAGGGGCGCGCCGGCGGCACCCGCGGCCCCGCAGCAGGCCGCCCCGCCGGCCGCGCAGCCGCCGCAGGATCAGCAAATTCAGCTCATCTACGCCCCCTGGACCAAGTTCTGCCTGAAGGGCCAGGAAGCCAACGCCAAGCAGGTCTGCTTCACCGGCAAGGACGGCCGCATCGAGTCCGGTCAGCCCGTTATCGCCGCGGTGGTGATCGAGCCGGAGGGCGAGCCGAAGAAGATCCTGCGCGTGACGCTGCCGCTCGGCATGCAGCTCGTTCACGGCACCCGCATCATCATCGACAACAACCCGCCGCAGCAGGCGCCCTATGTGATCTGCTTCCAGAACGGCTGTATGTCGGACTATGAAGCGACGCCGGAGATGATCAACAACCTGAAGAAGGGCCAGAACCTCGTGGTTCAGGCGATCAACTCCAACGGCGCGCCGCTGACCCTGCCGCTGCCGCTGAACGGCGAGTTCGCCAAGGCCTATGACGGTCCGCCGACCGATCCGAAGCAGTTCGAGGAAAACCAGAAGAAGCTGCAGGAAGAGCTGCAAAAGCGCGCCGAAGAGCAGCGCAAGAAGCTCGAGGGCGCAGGCGCTGCCGCCCAGCCCGGAGCGCCGGCTGCGGCCAACCCGCCGTCCAAGTAAGCGCGCAAGCAGTCGCATAACAAAAGGCGCCCGAACGGGCGCCTTTTTAGTTTGCGTAGGCTGAGACTCGCTTCATTCAAGGTGCGGCGTCACGCGATCGCGTCTGGCTGATCTCAACTTGCCGCGTTGGTCGTCTTGTCCGTCGCGTGCGATGGTTCAAATGCACGTTCCGATCCGTGTGAGAGTCGTGCGCTGCCCAGCCCGGGTGACCCCGGCATCGACGCAAAATCACAGAACCAACCCGGGAGGTCAGACGAAAGCGCGCAACACGCGCCTTCGATCCGCAGGCACGCGTGTGTTCTGCGAACCCTGGCCGCGCTGCGCGGAAAAGTAATGGCTCGATGCGATTGGAGCCGCCCGGATCGCAAGCCAGTCCGCCTACGCAGTCATGGAAATCCGGTCAATGTCCCAGCGAGTAAGCCAGCGGCGGAAAGAACCGCTCAACCGCCCGTTGGGGCAAGCGGCGCTGGCCGCGCGTGAACGGGTCTAAGCTGCCGCCATGATGGCGCTCAGGTGCCACGCGACTGGCGCGAAAACGGAAGATCGTCAGTTCAGCGACGGGTTGCGCGGGCGATAGCCGCCGGACTTGTCCTTGATGAAGATCTCGGCCACCTGCGAATGCCGGATCGGCTCGCCGGAGTCGTCGGGCAACAGGTTCTGCTCGGAGACATAGGCCACATACTCGGTCTCCGAATTCTCGGCGAGCAGGTGGTAGAACGGCTGATCCTTGTGCGGACGGACGTCCTCGGGGATCGACAGCCACCATTCCTCGGTATTGTTGAACTCCGGGTCGATGTCGAAGATCACGCCCCGGAAGGAGAACACCCGGTGACGGACGATCTGCCCGATCTGAAACTTGGCGGTGCGCGCTTTGATCATGCCTCGTCGATAGACCATCATTGTGGCTGATGCTAGGGGCAAGGGAGTGATTTGGACCCTTGGTTTACCGATTCTGGCCGGGGGCAACCAACCCGGAAAACGGCCGAGAATCCACTTTTAGAATGATCGATATCCTCAATCTGGCGTTGCCGTATTTCGGCCTGATCTTCATCGGTTACGCGTGCGGCAAGGCCAAGCGGCTGCCCGAAAGCGGGCTCGCCTGGATGAATTTCTTCCTACTCTATGTTTCGCTGCCGGCGTTGCTGTTCGGGATCATGTCCAGGACCCCGTTCTCCGACCTGAACAACCCACCGTTTCTGATCGCGACCACGCTTGGAACCATGATTGCCTTCTTCCTGGCGATGGTCGCGGGCAAGGCAATCGGCGGGCTCTCGCTGCGCGAAGCGACGCTCGCCGGCCTGTCAGGCGCCTACGGCAATATCGGCTATATGGGGCCGGGACTGGCGCTGGCGGTGCTCGGCAGCAAGGCAGCGGCGCCGACCGCGCTGATCTTTTGTTGCGACAGCATCTTCCTGTTCTCGATCGTGCCGCTCCTGATCGAGCTCACCGATCGTGACCATCCCTCGCTGCTGCATGCGCTCGGTGTGGTGATGCGGCAGATCCTGCAGAACCCGCTGATCATGTCGGCGGTACTCGGCGCGCTGGTGGGCGCGCTTCACATTACGCTGCCGGTTGCGCTCGACCGGACCATCCAGTTTCTGCAGAACGCCGCCGCGCCGACGGCGCTGTTCGTGCTCGGCGTGACGGTCGCGCTGCGGCCGTTCGACCGGGTGCCGTGGGAGGTCCCCGGCGTGATCGCGATCAAGCTTTTGATCCATCCGTTCGTGGCGTTCTGCCTGATGCTGCTGTTCGGCCCGTTCGCGCAGCCCTGGGCCGCCACCGCGGTGTTGATGGCCTCACTGCCGCCGGCGCTGAATGTGTTCGTGATCGCGAGGCAGAACGACACCTGGATCAAGCCAGCCTCGGTCGCCGTGCTGATCGGGACCTTTGCCTCCGTGGTCACGCTGACCAGCGTGATGTGGTTCATTCAGACCGGGCGGCTCGCGTTTCCTTGATCGCCCCAGTCACCGCCGCCACGACGGTGCCAGCCCCTCGCGCATCGCGAGCCGGCGCAGCGGGCCGATCGCGCCGATCAGATGCAGGCCGGCGGCACGCGCGGTCTGCATCGGCAGGAAGTCGCTGAGCAAGGAACGGTTGGCGAGGTCGATCGCCCAGGTCCGGCTGGCGACGTCGGGGCGCCGCGCCACCTGGTAGCGCGACAGCACGCGCGGCGCGCCCGGATCTTCGCCGTGCGCAATCGCTTGGCCTGCGATCTCGGCGATGTCGGCGGCGTCGCGCAGCCCCATGTTCAGACCCTGCGCGCCGATCGGCGGCAGCACATGCGCGGATTCGCCGACCAGCGCGATGCGGTTCTTGGTGAATTGCCGGGGCCGTTCGATGGCGAGCGGAAACACATTGCGTCCAGGTTCGACCTGAACGCGGCCGAGGATGGAATGGGATTGCCGCTCCGCGGCCGCGGACAGTTCATCGTCGCCGAGCGCTTTGAGCCGCTCGGCCTCCTTGGGTGCGCAAACCCAGACCACGCTGCTCCGGTTACCGGAGAGCGGCACGAACACGCAAGGGCCGTGCTCGGTGTGGAACTCGGTCGAGATGTTCCGGTGCGGCCGGGAATGGCTGATGTTGAAGGTGAGGGCGGACTGGCCGAGATCGCGTCTGACGACCTCGATGCCGGCGGTCTCGCGGGACACCGAATTGCGCCCGTCGGCGCCGACCACAAGCCGCGCCGACAAGGACTGGCCCCGCTGCGTCTGCACGGAGACCGCCGCATCGTCAGGATGGATCGCAGCCGCCTCGTCGTCGAACCGCGTCAGCGCCAGCAATTCGCCGGCGCGCTCCTCGAGCGCTGCGACCAGCGAGCGGTTGTCGATGTTGAACCCGAATTGCTCGCGGCCGATCTCCTCGGCGGAGAAGCGCACCTCGGGCGCGCGGATCAGGCGGCCGGTGTCGTCGACGAGGCGCATGATCTTGAGGGCGGCCGCCCTGTCGCGGCAGCGGCGCCAGACGTCCAGCCGCTCCAGGAGATCGGTCGAAGCGCCCAGCAGGGCGGTGGTGCGGTTGTCGGCATAGGGCGCCCGGCGCGCCAACAGCGCGGTCCGCGCGCCGGCGTCGGCCAGGGCGACGGCGGCCGTCAACCCGGCAGGACCACCGCCGATTACGATAACGTCATAAACCTGAGAATTGTCGGTCATACCGGAACAATTGACACTGTTCGCGCCATTTTCAAGCAGCCAGCAACCGCAAAAGTTTCCGACAATTTGCGCGGCCGAAGGCCGCAAGAGCGCATATGCAAAGCGGGTCGATTCCTGATAGCACTGCAGCAATATGGACCAGACCAGCCAGCCGGGTGCGTTGCCGGAGCGGATGCGGACCGCCGCATTTTCCGTTCATATTTTCACGGCGCTGGGAGCGGGCATCGCGTTGCTGGCGATGTTGGAGGCGGTACGCGAGCACTGGGCCAGCATGTTCGGCTGGCTCGGGGTGGCGCTGATCATCGACGGCCTCGACGGTCCGCTGGCGCGCAAGTTTGACGTGGTGCGCTTGCAGCCTAACTGGTCGGGCGAGGTGCTCGACCTGGTGGTCGATTTCGTCACCTATGTGTTCGTGCCGGCCTATGCGATCACCGCGAGCGGCATGCTGCTGCCGCTGGCCGCCCCGATTCTCGGCATCGGGATCGTGGTCTCGAGCGCGCTCTATTTTGCCGATCGCCGCATGAAGGCCGAGGACAACCATTTCCGCGGCTTCCCGGCGCTGTGGAATGCGGCGGCGTTCTATCTGTTCCTGCTGCATCTGCCGCCGGTGCTGTCGACGCTTGTGGTGGCGATCCTGATCGCGCTGACCTTCGCGCCGTTTCATGTGCTGCATCCGTTGCGCGTGGTGCGGCTGCGCTGGCTCACCCTCGGGCTGCTCGCCGCCTGGGCGCTGCTCGCCCTCTACACCGTGGCGAAAGACTTCATGGTCGGGACGTCAGTCACCGTCGCACTCTGCGCCATCGCCGCCTACATCGTCGGCAGCGATACCCTGATCCGCCGCGTGAGGGCATTCAGAGAATGATGGAATTGATCGCGAGCCCGGAGGCCTGGGCTGCGCTGTTGACATTGACCGCCCTGGAGATCGTCCTCGGCATCGACAACGTGATCTTCCTCTCGGTGCTCGTCTCAAGGATTCCGCAGCCGCAGGCCAAGCGTGCGCGGCAGATCGGCCTGCTGCTGGCGCTGGTGTTCCGCATCATCCTGCTCAGCATCCTGGTGTGGCTGATCGGCTTGACGCAGCCGGTGATCACCATCAAGAGCGTCGCGCTGTCCTGGCGCGACCTCATCCTGATCGGCGGCGGCCTGTTCCTGATCGCCAAGGCGACCCACGAGATCCACGGCGAGGTCGAGGCGCGCGACACGGGCGAGCAGACCCAGCCGACTGCCAGCGCATTCTTCTGGGTGATCGTGCAGATCATCATCGTCGACCTGGTGTTCTCACTGGATTCGATCATCACCGCGATCGGCATGGCGCAGGATCTCGAGATCATGATCGCTGCAGTCGTGATCGCCTGTGTCATCATGTACGTCTCGTCGGGACCGGTGGCGCGATTTATCGCAGAGCATCCCACCACCAAGATGCTGGCGCTCGCATTCCTGGTGCTGATCGGCGTCGCGCTGGTGGCCGACGGATTCAAATTCCACATCCCGCGTGGCTACATCTATTTCGCAATCGCGTTCTCGGCCGCGGTCGAGATGTTCAACGTGCTGGCGCGACGCAACCGCAAGAGGGCGGCGGGATAGGCCGGCTCGGTTGACAAGACGGCTCTGATGGCATTCGCTCGCGTTACTTGAGATCAAGGGAGCGATCGACATGACCAAGGCTGTGCGGGTGCACAAAGTAGGGGGCCCGGAAGTCCTGACCTATGAGGATGTCGAGGTGCCGGCTCCCGGGGTTGGCGAGGTGCGCATCCGGCAGCACGCGGTCGGCCTGAACTTCATCGACGTCTATTTCCGCACCGGCCTCTACAAGGCGCCCAGCCTGCCGTTCATCGCCGGCAACGAGGCGTCCGGCGAGGTCCTGGCCGTCGGTTCCGGAGTGACCAACTTCCATCCCGGCGATCGCGTCGCCTATTACCACAACCTCGGCGGCTACACGTCCGAGCGCGTCATCCTGGCCGACAAGCTGGTCAAGCTGCCCGACCACATCACCTATGAGCAGGGCGCCGTGCTGATGCTCAAGGGCCTGACGGTCTGGTACCTCCTGCACAAGACCTTCAAGGTCGAGCCCGGTCATCGCGTGCTGATCCACGCCGCGGCCGGCGGCATCGGGCTGCTTGCCTGCCAATGGGCGCGGGCGCTCGGCGCACATGTCATCGGCACCGTCGGCTCGAAGGCGAAGGCCGATCTTGCCCTCGCCAATGGCTGCGACCACGTCATTCTCTACAACGAGGAAAACTTCGTCGAGCGCGTCAAGCAGATCAGCCGCGGCGAGCTGTGCGACGTCGTCTATGACGGCGTCGGCAAGACCACGTTCCCGGGATCGCTGTCATGCCTGCGGCCGCGCGGTCTGTTCGTCTCGTTCGGCAACGCCTCCGGTCCGGTGCCGCCATTTCCGCTCGCCGAGCTCAACATCCACGGCTCGCTGTTTGCAACGCGGCCGAAGCTCAACGACTATGTCGGCACCCGCAAGGAGCTGCTGGAGGGCGCCGACACGCTGTTCGCGGCCGTGATCAACGGCAAGCTGCACGTGCCGATCAATCATGCCTATGCGCTGAAGGACGTGGCGAAGGCGCATATCGACCTGGAGAGCCGGGCGACCACGGGAGCGGCGATCTTAAGGCCGTAGTGTCCGCCGTCATTGCGAGGAGCTCGCGACAAAATTGCAAAGCAATTTTGCGCTGAAGCGACGAAGCAATCCATTCTATCCCGAGTGGAAAGGCGGATTGCTTCGCTTCGCTCGCAATGACGTTCGGCGTGGCTGCTACGCCACCCGCCTTGCAGCACCCACCTTCGTCAGCACCACATCGAGACAATCGATCATCGCCGAGATTTCCTCGCGCGTGACGTTGAGTGCCGGCATGAAGCGCAGCGTATCCGGCTGCGGCGAGTTGATCAGCACGCCGGCCGCGAAGGCCTGTGCGACGACCGCGGCACCGATCGGCATCTTGAGGTCGAGTGCGAGCAGAAGGCCTCGGCCTCTGATGTCACCGAGTCCATGCCGCGACGACAGCCGCTGCAATTCGCTCTCGAGGAACAGGCCGGTATCGGTCACCGATTTGAGGAAATCGGGCCGGCCGACTTGCTCCAGCACCGCGAGGCCCGCGGCGCACATCAACGGATTGCCGTTGAACGTGCCGCCCTGGTCGCCGTGATCGAAGCAGGAGGCATGCTCGGTTGCGAGCAGCGCCGCGAGCGGGACGCCGCCGCCGATGCCCTTGCCGAGCGTCATGATGTCGGGCGCGATCCCGGCATGCTCATAGGCGAACAGCTTTCCGGTCCGGCCCATGCCGGTCTGGATCTCGTCGACGATCAGCAGCAGGCCGCGCTGCTGGGTCAGCGCGCGCAACTCTTGCAGGAATTGATCAGTCGCGGGCCACACGCCGGCTTCACCCTGGATCGGCTCCAGCATCACGGCGACCGTTGACGGCGAGATCAATCGGCGGACCGATTCGATGTCGTTCAGCTTTGCCTTCCGGAAGCCCGGGACCTTGGGCTCGAACAGCGGCTCGAACGCCTTCTTGCCCGAGGCGGACATGGTCGCGAGCGTCCGGCCGTGGAAGCCGCCCTCGAAGGTGATGATCTCGTGGGCGCCATTCTTGTACTTGGCGCCGTATTTGCGCGCGAGCTTGATCGCGCCTTCATTGGCTTCTGCGCCTGAATTGGCGAAGAACACCTGGTCGAAGCAGCTCTGCTCCACGAGCGCCTTTGCCAACTCAAGGCTGGGGCCATTGTAGAAAGCAGGACTCGGTGTCAGTAGCCGCTTGGCCTGCGCGGCCAGTGCCTCGGCAACAGCGGTCGGCGCATGGCCGAGCGGATTGACGGCCCAGCCCTGCACGAAATCGAGATAGCGATTGCGGTTGTCGTCCCAGAGGTAGCAGCCCGCGCCGCGCACGAACACGACCTCGGGGCGCGCGGTGATGTCCATCAGCGCGTCGAACGGATGGGTGGCGTTGGTCATGTCGATCTCCTCTGGCAGTTCTGGGGGGATTAAGGGCGGGCCGAAAAGCGAGAAGGCCGCGCTTTGGGGCGCGGCCTTCTCGAAAACCTTGGCTGATCGTCTAGCTAATCAGCGCTGGCGTCGGACACGGCGCGACCCATCATCGTCGTTGGTACGACGACGGCAGATGGCGCGGCGGTTGGTCCGGTTCAGCTTCATGGCGCAGGCCCATACAGCCGAACGCCGGCAGATGTCAAGCGTCAGAATCCGGCGACGCTGCCGTGCAGATCGTATTCGTCGGAGCGTTCGATCTTTGCGGTGACGATTTCGCCGACCTTGAGCGGGCGGCGGCTGGAGAGATAGACGGCGCCGTCGATCTCCGGCGCGTCGGCCTTTGACCGGCCCTTAGCGACGGTCGGGCCGATCTCGTCGACGATCACCTGCTGGCGGGTGCCGACCTTGCGTTTCAGGCGCCTTGCCGAAATCTTCTGCTGGCGCGCCATCAGCGCGTTCCAGCGCTCCTGCTTGACCTCGTCGGGCACGGCATTGGCAATCGCGTTCGAGGCGGCGCCGGCGACCGGTTCGTATTTGAAGCAACCAAGACGATCGATCTGGGCTTCCTCGAGCCAGTCGAGCAGATAGGCGAAATCGGAATCGGTCTCACCGGGGAAGCCAACGATGAAGGTCGAACGCAGCGTCAGGTCCGGGCACTGCTCGCGCCATTTCTGAATCCGCGCCAGCGTCTTCTCCTGCGCGGCCGGCCGCTTCATTGCACGCAGCACATCCGGACTCGCATGCTGGAAGGGGATGTCGAGATAGGGCAGCACCTTGCCCTCGGTCATCAGGTCGATGACCTCGTCGACATGCGGATAGGGATAGACATATTGCAACCGCACCCAGGCGCTGAGTTCGCCGAGTTCTTTCGCGAGATCGAAGAACTTGGCGCGGACGCTGCGGTCCTGCCACGGGCTCTCGGCATACTTCAGGTCGACACCATAGGCCGAGGTGTCCTGCGAGATGACCAGCAGCTCCTTGACGCCGGCCTTCACCAGCCGCTCGGCCTCGCGCAGCACGTCATCCGCCCGGCGGGAGACCAGGTCGCCGCGCAGCTTCGGGATGATGCAGAAGCTGCAGCGGTTGTTGCAGCCTTCGGAGATCTTCAAATAGGCGTAGTGCCGCGGCGTCAGCTTCACGCCCTGCGGCGGCACCAGGTCGAGATGCGGATTGTGGACCGGCGGCAGCGCCCGGTGCACGGCCTCCAGCACGCTCTCATATTGCTGCGGGCCGGTGATCGAGAGCACCCCGGGATAGGCGGTCTCGATCTGCTCGGGCTCGGCGCCCATGCAGCCGGTGACGATCACCTTGCCGTTCTCAGCCATGGCCTCGCCGATCGCCGAGAGCGATTCCTGCTTGGCGCTGTCGAGGAATCCGCAGGTATTGACGATCACGATGTCGGCGCCGTCATGCTTGCGCGCGAGCTCATAGCCTTCCGCGCGCAATCTCGTGATGATGCGCTCGGAATCGACCAAGGCCTTGGGGCAACCTAGGCTGGTAAAAGAAATACGCGGCGCTCTTTCCATGTAATCGCCTGGAACCTGCATCTGAATTGTTCGGATATGCGATCCAACTAATTGATCCGATAGAAAAATTCAACCGCTACGGAGGGCGTCTGGACGGATTGAAGCTTCCTGATGGAGCTCGTAGCTGGTTGAGCTAGCGAAACGATGACGATTCGCTACCGGCCATGCTGGTTGAACGTCTGCTCAACACCCACCAAGCGGCGCAAGAGCGGACATCTGTCAGCTAACACGATGGGCTACAAATGGGCCTCACCGGTGGCCCACTCGACGCTGCGTACATCAGGCTTCCGTCAAGAATGATTGGCACTCATCGGCAATCCGGCCGCCACGGGGCATGACAGCCCGAGCAATCGACACGAGCTGTCCGAGTTCGACTGAGCTGTCTGACCAATAGGCCTTGTCGATACGTAACAAGGCGCACAGTAGATCACCGGGATAAAAGTCCGCTTCCAGCAGCGGCTCGTTTGAAACCAACTGGAGTGCTTTCGGAACCAGTGTTCTTAAGCCGATCTGCTGACCAACCAGCAAACGCAAGTCGCTCGCGGTCAAGTCCTTCAACGGCGTTCGACGCAAACGCAGGCATCTCGCCACCATGCCCGTCGGAGCCGTTTCAGGCTCTCCCCAATCCTGCCCGTCAATCTGCTCCAGTGTTCGAAGTTCACTAAGCATCGTGTTCTCCACGATTCCGAAGATTGTAGACTACTGCGGGGAGTGGGCGGATCGCAAAGCTTACATTCGTTGTCTCAGGGGCATCCCAAGGAAACAAAGCTCACTTTCGGCGCGGCGGCCTGCTGCATAGGTTGAATCTGCCTGATTGATGGGCAGGAGCTAGTCCCAATTGCCGAGAATTACAACCCTTTCCGGGCGCAATCGGCGTGTTATGGATGCGGCTTGCCGGGATTTGCGATGGTGTTTTCGAGCGAAGTGGGTACCGGTTCACGTGAAGAAAGCGCGTCCAAACAGGAGGATGAGAGCATGATACGATCCAATCGGATCGCATCATGCTCGGTGGTCGATGAACGTTGAGACGTCTCCCAAGATCGTCATAGTCGACGAAAGCCCGATCCGTGCGGCCATCCTGGAGGAGGGGCTGCGGGAGGCGGGCTATTCGGAGGTCGTCCATATCAGCGAGATGCAGAGCCTGCTGGCGCGGATCTATGCGCTCGACCCTGAGATCATCGTTATCGACCTCGAGAACCCGAGCCGCGACGTGCTGGAACAGATGTTCCAGGTCAGCCGCGCGGTGCGCCGCCCGATCGCGATGTTCGTCGACCAGAGCGACTCCGCCTCGATCCAGGCGTCGGTGGATGCGGGCGTCTCCGCCTACATCGTGGACGGCCTGAAGAAGGAGCGCATCAAGCCGATCCTCGATCTCTGCGTCTCCCGCTTCAACGCCTTTGCCAAGCTGCAGGACGAGCTCGACCGCACCAAGCATGCGCTGGAGGAGCGCAAGGTGATCGACCGTGCCAAGGGCATCCTGATGAAGATGAAGGGGCTGACCGAGGAGGAGGCCTACGTGCTGATGCGCTCGACCGCCATGCGCGAGAAAAAGAAGATCGGGGAGATTGCGCAATCGATCCTGACGGCGTCGGAGCTGCTGAAATGACCACACCATTGCGCATCGGCTTCATTCCGCTGGTCGACGCCGCCGCGCTGATTGTCGCCGCCGACAAGGGGTTCACGGCTGCCGAAGGGCTGGACGTGACCCTAGTGCGGGAGGTCTCTTGGTCGAATGTCCGCGACAAGCTCAATATCGGGCTGTTCGATGCCGCGCATCTGCTGGCGCCGGTCGCGATCGCCTCGAGCCTTGGGCTCGGTCACGTCAAGGTCCCGATTGCAGCCCCGTTCAATCTCGGGCTCAACGGCAATGCGATCACCGTATCGCCGGCGCTGTACGCCGCCTTGATGGAAGAGATCGACGGCGATCGCGTCGATCCGATGGTCACGTCCCGCGCGCTCGCCCGCTTGGTGGCGAAGCGGCGGAAGAGTGGGGCCGAGCCGTTGACGTTCGGCATGACCTTTCCGTTCTCGACCCACAATTATCAATTGCGGTTCTGGATGGCTGCCGGCGGCGTCGATCCCGACGAGGACGTCCAACTCGTGGTGCTGCCACCACCCTATATGGTGGACAGCCTTGCCAATGGACACGTCGATGCGTTCTGCGTCGGCGCTCCCTGGAATTCGATCGCGGTTGATCGTGGCATCGGCCACATCCTGCATTTCGCCGCCGACATCCTGCTCAGCGCGGCGGAGAAGGTGCTGGCAGTGCGCCAGAACTGGTCGGAGAAGCATTCCGACGTGGTGGCGGCGCTGCTGCGTGCGCATCTGCGTGCCGCCGAATTCATTGAGGACCCGCAGAACCGGTCCGAGGTGGCGAGTATCCTTGCGCAGCCGGAGCGGATCGGCGTTGACGCCAGCGTCATACAGCGGACACTTGACGGCCGGCTGAAGGTTTCACCTGACGGCACGATACGCGAAAGCCGCCGCTACCTGCTGGTCGGCCGCGAGGCCGCGGCGCGGCCCGATCCGGCGCAGGCAGCTTGGCTCTATGCGCAGATGGTCCGCTGGGGGCAGGCGCCCTTCAAGCAGGATGCGCTGAAGGCTGCCATGGCCGTGTTCAGGCCGGATCTTTACGACGCCGGATCGGGGCGCCAGGCGGGGGCCGCCAATCCCATCGGCGCCTTTGCCGGTCCGCCATTCGATCCCAACGACGTTCCCGGTCATCTGGCCGCCTTCAAGATCGGGCGCTGGAAGCCTTGAATCGTCGCCGACCTGAGGAAGATGGGCCGGTTCCAGCAGGACGCGTATGAGACCGGTTCCCGGCGCCTCGAATTCGGGCGAATAATATTCTCACATGAGCCAATAGCGGAGTAGTTTCTGCTCGCGACCGACTCCATGACGGTGGCGGCATCGCTATTTTCGCGCCCCGCTTGAATCAACGCGTGAACGATATTCGATAAGCTTCCAAATGGGGCGTTGGAGATCCACCATGCGCGAACTATCGGCGGAAGCCCGCCTGCATCTCTACGCGCGGAACATTTCACGGAAGACGGGGATCAGCATTCACACTGCGGCGCTCTACGGCGCCTTTGCAGTGATCGCGGCGATCGTGTTCGGCACGCTGTCCGTTCGTCCGTTCTAAGGTTTCGAGATATTGAAAAGCCGCCGCCCGATGCGCTCGGGCGGCGGCGTTTTGTTTTTCGAGCGTGTGACGATGATTAAGGCGTGATGAGACTAGGTTGAGCTGGAACGGCAACGGAGATTCACCTCTCCCCGTCGGGGAGAGGTAAAGCGAGTCCGTCGCCGAACCGATTCGATCCAAACTCATCTTGCTTTAGTGGCTGTAGTCGTAACCGTATCCGTAGCTGTATCCGCCGCCGCAGGTGCCGCAGGTCGGGGTGACCGGCGCGTAGTAGGAATAGCCCGGCGAGACCATCTGAACGCGTTCACGCGTGGCATATTGCGGCGGGATACGCTCATAGGCGACGCCTTCGGGAGCGACCATCACCGTCCTCGGCACCATCACGGTGCGATACTGCGCCGGCGTGCGATGCGCGATAACGCGCCCGGGCGCCACCATCACGGTCTCCTGCACCGTGCGATACTGCGGCGGCACGGTCTGCACCTGATAGCACGTCGTGCAGGGCTGCGGCGGCGGCGCATAGCAGCTGTAGCAGCCGGCGGACGCTGCGCTGGTGAGAGCGGCCGTGGCAACCGCGGCAAGGCTAAAGGAGAGAGTGGTGCGGAACATGCTTTCGTACCCAATTTCCCAAGAGGACTATCAAGGTTCGGAAGCTGCACCTACCAGCCAATCGGCAAGTTTGGGTTTGGGAAAACTCTTCACGGAATCTAAAAGGGCCGGCGGGAGCGCCGGCCCCTTTTTGCTTGCAGGCAATTCAATGCGCGGTCTTGAACGGCGCGACCGTGATGCCGGCATTCTTCAGCGCCTCGCGGACGCCGCGCGCGATTTCGACGGCCCCACGCGTGTCGCCATGGATGCAGACGGTATCGGTCTGCATCTTGATCACCTTGCCGGTGACCGACACCACAGCGCCGTCCTGCACCATCCGCACCACGCGGTCGGCGATCGCCTTGGGATCGTGCAGCACCGCGCCGGGCTTCTTGCGCGAGACCAGGTTGCCGTCGTTCTCATAGGCGCGATCGGCGAACACCTCATGCGCCATCCGCAGATTGGCGGCTTCACCGGCGCGCACCAGCTTCGAATTCGCGAGCACAACGAAGACCAGGCTGGGGTCGACCGCCTTGATCGCGTTGGCGATCGCCTTCGCCGTCATGTCGTCCTCGCAGGCAACGTTGGAGAGCGCGCCGTGCGCCTTGACATGGGTGACCTTGTGGCCGGCGGCGGTCGCGATCGCCTGCAACGCGCCGATCTGATAGGCGACGAGGTTCTCGATTTCGGATGACTTCAGCCCGGGCACCGGGCGGCGGCCGAAGCCGTGCAGGTCGCGATAACCGGGATGCGCGCCGACGCTGACGCCGCGCGCCTTCGCCAGCTCGACCGTGTGGCGCATGATGTCGGCGTCGCCGGCATGGTAGCCGCAGGCGACGTTGACCGAGGTTGCAAGCTCGATCATCGCGGCATCATTGCCCATTTCCCACGGGCCGAAGCTTTCGCCGAGATCGCAATTGAGGTCGATGGTTGAGGTCATGACGATCGATCCGTTGTTGTTGGTGTTGATCTAGCCGGACGCGGGTTCGGCAGCCTGCCAGGTCGTGGCGTCGACGGCGCTGACCGCCTGACCTGCGACGTTAGCATCTCTCAGCGCCTCGATGTTGAGGCCGAAATCCTCGCTGCCGCGCAGCCGGTCGGGCAGGGAGCGCAGCAGCTCGTGGAACTTTCTTGCTTCCGCCTGCGCCTCCGCCATCGTCACGGCCTTGAAGCGGAACGGGCGGCCGGCGGAGATCTGCGCGAAGCGGCAAAAATCCGCCGATATCACGGTCGCGATCTTCGGATAGCCGCCGCTGGTGCCGCGGTCCGGCATCAGCACGATCGGTTGGCCATTGCCCGGGATCTGGATGCTGCCGTTCACCGTGCCGTCGGACACGATGTTGTGGCCGTCGAGATGCTTGATGACGGGACCTTCGAGGCGATAGCCCATGCGGTCGCTGGTGGCCGATATCTTCCATTCGCTGTCGAGGAACAGCTTCTTGCTCTCCCCGGAGAACTCGTCGTCCTGCGGTCCGAACACGATGCGGATCGGCGCGTCATTGATCGCCGGCAGCTCGATCCGGCGCTCGGCGGCGCGGCTCGCGGCTTGTGTCGTCAGCTCGTCGCCATTCTGCAGCGGCCGCGGGTAGGGGCTTCCGAGCCCGGCACGGGCATTGACCGCGAGGCTGCCGAACATCGGCTCACCTTCGATGCCGTGCTCGATCGCGAGATAGCTGAACGATCCGCCGCGGGCAAAGCCAAGCGTGAGGGTTTCGCCGTCCGCCAGCGTCGCCGAACTGTTGAAGGCGATCGCGCGGCCGCCGATCTCGGCACTGCGTGGCGCACCCGCAAGTCCCACCCGCACCGCGCCGCCGCGTGCGGTGAAGGCGGCGCCGAACGGCCCGATCTCGACCGCAGCCGCGAACGGCTCGTTGCCGACCAGCGCGTTGGCGGCAGCCAGCGCCAGCCGGTCGATCGCGCCGCTGGGCGTCAGGCCGTAGCGCTGCGATCCCGGGCGCCCACCGTCCTGCACCGAGCTCGCGGGGCCGATCGTGGTGACGACGAGCTTGCTCATGGCGTCACCAGTTCGGCGATGAACTCGCCGGCCTCGGCGGCGCGGTCCTGTTCCGCGAATGTCTTGGCGTCCACTGCCGTGAAGGTGATGGCGTCCCCCGGCTCCAGCAGGAAGATCGGATCGCGATGCAGCTGGTAGGTTCTCACCGCAGTGCGGCCGAGCAGGTGCCAGCCGCTGGGGCCGGCAAGGCACTGCACGCCGGTCTGAATGCCGCCGATCGAGATCGTGCCCGCCGGGGTCAGCAGCCGCGGGTCCTTCCGGCGCGGCATATGCAGGAACTTTTCCAGGCCGCTCAGATAGGACCAGCCGGGTGTAAAGCCGATCATCGCGACGCGATAGTCGCCGGCTGTGTGACGCGCGACGATGTCCTCGGGCGTGGTGTCGAGCGCCTTCGCCACGTCCTCGAGGTCGATGCCGTTCTCGCCGCCATAGGCGACGGGGATGCGCCAGCGCCGCTTCCCGGCCGCGGTCGGCAGCGCCTTGGCCGCCTGCGCGAGCAGTTGCTCGCCGAGCGCGTCGAAGCCGATCTGCACCGGATCGTAATGCACCAGCAGCGAGCGGTAGGTCGGCACGGTCTCGGTAATGCCCGCGATCGGCTCCGCGGCGATGATGCGGTCGAGCGCCAGCACCCGCCGGTTGGCGGCATCGTCGATGGTGCGGCTGAATTCCACCGTGATGGCGCTGTCGCCACTCGGCAAAAGGCGGGGAGGGCTTAAAGGTTCGGCCATAGGTCAAGCAAACTCGTCGCGCATCAAGCTAGCGTGTTTTAGGGCGAAACGGAATTCGCCGGGTGCAAAATGATGCAGCAACTTCAATAAATTAATCGGCATGCCGGCGATAAATTTGGATGATCGCAGGATTTCCGCACGGCCCTTGACGCAAGGACTTTGCCCCGCAAGATGCGGCCACTGTTTCCTCCCACCGGAGCCTCAAGTCCCGATGTCCCTGTCTGCCGAAGCAATTGCGACCCTGTCGCACGTCTCCACCGCCACCATCACCACGGTCCTGCTCAAGAAGGGCCTGCGTAACGTCTGGATGCGCGGCACCAAGCCGCTGCGGCCGGGCGCAAAGCGGCTGGTCGGACCCGCCTTCACGCTGCGCTTCGTCCCGGCTCGCGAGGATCTGGCGACGCCGGAATCCTGGTCGTCGCCGATCTCGACCCGGACCGCGATCGAAGCCATGCCGGAAGGCTGCATCGCCGTGGTCGACGCCATGGGCATCACCGATGCCGGCATCTTCGGCGACATTCTGTGTGCCCGCATGGTCAAGCGCGGCGTGACCGCGTTGATCACCGACGGCGTCGTGCGCGATGTCGAGGGCGTGCTCGGCACGGGCCTTCCGGTGTGGTGCGACGGCTATGCGGCGCCGCCTTCGGTGGCGGGCCTGACCTTCGTCGGCTGGGGTGAACCGATCGGTTGCGGCGGCGTTGCCGTGTTTCCGAACGACATCGTGGTCGCCGACCAGGATGGCGCGGTGCTGATCCCGCAGGCGTTCCTCGACCACGTGCTGGCCGAAGGGCCGGAGCAGGAACGGATGGAGGCGTGGATCGTCAATGAGGTGAACAACGGCGCCCAGTTGCCCGGCCTCTATCCGATGAACGCCGAGACCAAGGCGCGCTACGCCGCAAGCAAGAAATAACTTCAGGAGAGCGAGGTAAGCCCATGGATATCCACGTTGCCGGCTCGCGGCCGACCCGCCGCGCGCCGAAGGAGAATTTCACCGGCACCGTGCTGCAGGATCCCATCAACATGGCGCCTGCGCCGGCGCGGCTCAACGCCTCGCGCGTGTCGTTCGAGCCCGGCGCGCGGACCGCCTGGCATTCCCATCCGCTCGGCCAGACGCTCTACGTGATATCAGGCATCGGCCGCGTGCAGGCCAAGGGCGGGCCTATCAGGGAGATCCGCCCCGGCGACGTCGTCTGGATTCCGCCGAACGAGAAGCACTGGCATGGCGCGTCGCCTGGCAACAGCATGACCCATATCGCCATGCAGGAGGCGCTTGACGGCGTCTACTCGACCTGGATGGAGCACGTCACCGACGAGGAATACAACGGCAAGGTCGGCTGAGCCGCCGACCGGTAGCCCGGATTGCGCGGCGCTCGATCCGGGCTACGACATTCGACCACGTCCAGGTCTGGCCGCCGGAAGCCGTGCGCTTCGGCTGCCTATTCAAACCATGCGGCGTAGATCTTCCTGTAGGTGCCGTCTTCCTTTGAGATGTGCAGCCACTGATCCACGAAATCCTTCAGCGCCACGTCGCGCTGCAGCCAATAGGCCTTCTCCGCGAAGTCGAACGGCTTGTCGGGATGCACCGCGCAGAGCACGCCCGGATGCAGCTTCTGCTGATAGCGCGTCTCGGATGCGTCGGTCATCATCAGGTCGGCGTCGCCCTTGGCGATCTCGTCGAAGATCTTCGTGTTGTCGTTGAACACGCGGATATCGGCGCTCTTCACGTTGGCGCGCGCGAAGCGCTCGTTGGTGCCGCCGGGGTTGACGATGACGCGGGTGCCCGGCTTGTCGATCTCGGCGAGCGTTTCGTACTTGTCCTTGTCGGCGCAGCGCGCAATCGGCGTCTTGCCCTCGCGCATGATCGGGGTCGAGAACAGGCCCTTCTTCTGCCGGTCGAAGGTGATGGAGACGCCGCCCATCGCAACATCGAAATTGTCGGCCTCGAAATCCTTCATCATCTGCGGCCAGGACGTCGGCACGAATTCGACCTTGACGCCGAGCGCCTTGCCGAGCGCTTGCGCCATGTCGACGTCGAAGCCGCGGAACGTCTTCGTCTCCTTGTCGAGATAGGTGAAGGGCAGGTAGTCGCCGGTCATGCCGACGCGCAGCGTGCCGCGCTTGAGGATGTCGTCGAGGCGAGACGGCGCTTGCTGCGCGTGAGCCACAGACAAGAGCATAGCCATCGCGAGGCCGACCAATGCACGAAACATCAACTTCTCCGTCAATTCCGATCATCGCAGCGACCGGCTCGCGCCGGCATCGCTAGCGGTCAATGGCCGGCACCGATCTCTATAAGCCTAGGCCTCGCTGTCGTCCCTGGGTACGAGGCTGGCGGGGGCCGCCCGGCTGATCATCTCTTGCTTGAAATGCTCGAAGCGCTGCCGTGCATCGGCCTCGCGATCGTCGACGAACTTGATCGCGGCGGCCGCCTCCATTGGACCGCTGACCAGCGGGGTCGATCCCTCACCAAAGGTCTCGTCGACATAGTAGCGGCCGCCGTCCTCGCGCACCGTCCAGCGGAAGCGAAGCGCAGCCATCGGGCCAGGGCCGGTTTTGGAATAGCCATTGGCCTCAATCGGCTGGACCTTGGCCTCGATCGGTTGGATCTGCTCCGGTTGGATCTGCTCTGCTTCGCTCGGCTCCGGCTCGCTCTGCGTGGGCTCGCTCGGCAAGGGCTCGTCTGACTGCGGCAGAGGCGGGGGCACTGTCACGGTCGCCGGCGGCTCCTCGACTGCGGGCGGTGGCTCCTCGACTGTGGCCGGTGGATTGTCCGCCGCCTTGGCCGGTCCGGGAGGCGTCGTCGTCTGATCGAGAATGCTCGCGATCGCCGCAAGCGCATTGTCGGTCGGGTCGTCGTGAGGCACGGTTCGGTCTCCAGGCAAGGCGTTGGCCGGGTTTGCCGGCGCGACTTCTATCTACCTGACTTGGCTGCCCTTTGTCAGCCTACGCACAAACCGGCGGACGCTTGTCCCGCCACGGGCGGACTTGCTCGAGCTGGCCGGCCAGACGGAACAGCCGTCCTTCCTCGCCGAGCCTGGCCGCGAACATCATGCCGAGAGGGAGCCCGGCCTTGTTCCAGGCCAATGGCACCGACATCGCAGGCTGGCCGGACATGTTGAACATCGAGGTGCCCGGCATGTAGCGGCGCAGGATCGGCGCGATGTGGCTCAAGTCCTCGGACATCGTGTTCAACTCGCCGAGCCGGAGCGGCGGCGCGCACAGCGTCGGGCTGAGGAAGACGTCGCAGCCCTCGAAGAAGGTTGCGAGCCCGCGTGAAATCTGGAACGCGGCAAGCTGCGCGGCGACATAGTCCGCCGGTGTCAGCTTGAGTGAATTCTGCGCGCTGGCGAGCGTGAGGTGCTCGACATCGTCGGAGGTCAGGGCGCGGCCGAGACGTTGCTCGAGCAGCCGCACCGTCAACGCCGTGTTGCCGCCGACGATCGCGGTCATCACCGGAGCCGGATCGGCGGCAAGCACGGGCGCACGCTCTTCGACATGATGGCCGAGGCCCGCCAGGAGCTTGGCGACATCGCGGACTGCGGCGGCAATCTCGGGATCGATCGCATCGCCGTAGGGCGACTTGTCGGTGAAGCTGATGCGGAGCTGGCCGGGGTCGCGGCCAACCTCCTGCGAGAACGGCCGCTCCGGCGGCGGTGCGACATAGGGGCTCGACGGTTCGGGACCGTGTACCGCGTCCATCATGACCGCGCTGTCGCGGACGCTGATGCTGAGCACATGGCCGACGGAGAAGCCGCCCCAGCCTTCGCCGCGGTCGGGGCCGACCGGGTTGCGCGCCCGGGTCGGCTTCATGCCGAACACGCCCGAGGCGGAGGCGGGAATTCGGATCGAGCCGCCGCCGTCGCTGGCATGCGCCACGGGCAGGATGCGCGCCGCGACCGCCGCGCCCGCGCCGCCGGACGAGCCGCCCGAGGAATGATCGAGATTCCATGGGTTGCGGGTCGGTCCGAACAGGCGGGTTTCCGTCGTCGGCATCAGCCCGAATTCCGGGCTCGAACTCTTGCCGAAAATCGTGACGCCGGCCTCCAGGAAGCGCTGGGCCAGCGTGCTGTTGTGATCGGCGACGAAGTCTTTCAGCACGCTGGCGCCCGACGTCGTGCGTGTGCCTTCGAGCGGATCGAGATCCTTCAGGAGGAACGGCACGCCGGTGAAGGGGCCGTCAGGCAGACCCTTGGCGATCTGGCGCTCGGCGTAATCGTAATGCTTGACAACGACCGCGTTGATCTGCGGATCGACCTTCGCCGTGCGGGCGATCGCCTCGTCGAGCAGCTCCTCTGGGGTCACCTCCTTCTTGCTGACGAGCCCTGCGAGACCGACCGCGTCGTAGTTGCCGAATTCCTTGAAACCCATATGGATGCTCCGCATTGCCGGGCCGACCTAGCGGATCGGCCGCGGCGCGAACAAGGGAGACTGAAACTCAGCCGAGGACGTCCTGATTGATCACGTTCTGGCGCAGCGGATTGCCGTCCAGAACGCTCAGGATATTGCGCGCCGTCTGCTCGCTCATCCGATCGACCGCCTCGACCGTGACGCCGGCGACATGCGGCGCCATGATCACGTTCGGCAGGCTGTGCAGGGGCTGGCCAACCGGCGGCGGCTCGACTTCGAACACGTCGAGGCCGGCGCCCGCGAGCTTGCCCGACACCAGCGCGTCGTGCAGCGCCTTTTCATCGACAATGCCGCCGCGCGCGGTGTTGATGAGGTAGGCGGTCGGCTTCATGCGCCTGAGCCGGGCCGCGTTGAACATGCCGACCGTCTCCGGCGCCTTCGGGCAGTGGATGGTGACGAAATCCGCGCGCGGCAGCGCCGCGTCGAGGTCCGGCACCGCTTCGCAGCCGGCGGCCGTGATCTCGCTGGCGGGCTTGTAGGGATCGTACACCAGCACATTCATTTCCATTGCCAGGCAGCGCTTGGCGGTGCGCGTGCCGATGCGGCCGAAGCCCACGATCAGGACCGTCTTGCCGTAGAGATCGAACGGCAGCACGCCGAGGCGGCTCGCCCAGGTGCCTTCCTTCACCATGGCGTGCATTTCCTGCGCGCGCTTGGCCAGCGTCAGCATCATGAACAGCGCGTGTTCGGCGACCGACGGGGAGTTCGCGGTGCCCGCGACCATCAGCGGCACCTTGCGGCGCGACAGCGCGGGCACGTCGACGGCGTCATAACCGACGCCGATCCGCGTCACCACCTTCATGTCCTTGGATGCTTCGAGCTCAGCTTCGCCGAAGCGGGTCGCGCCGAGCGCCACGCCGTGGACGGGCGCGTGCTGCTCCAGCATGGCCTGGAAATCCTTGGCGGAGATCAGGTTCGGAAATTCGACGAGTTCGATGTCGTCCCGCTCGTTGAGGAGAGCGCGTGCCCCCGGCGACAATGTCTGGGTGACGAAAATCTTGTTCTTGTTGGTGGCCATTTCCTGCCCTTGAGGTTTCTTTTGCGCCGTCAAAGGACGGCGCCGGTCACCTCGTTTAGCAAATGCATATTGTTGAGGTCCACAGCCAATCGGAGCGGGCTGCCATCCTGCGCGCCGGCATTGGGGCTGACCCGGCCGCAGATCTGGGTGCCGTCGAGCGTGAAGTAGACCAGGGTCTCCATGCCCATCGGCTCGGTGACGTCGAGCATCGCGTCGAACGGCTCGACGCCGGGCTCGGCATGCGGCCTGGACTCGGCGAGATGCTCGGGCCGGATGCCCAGCAGCAACTGGTCGGTTCGCGGCACGGCCTGGTAGCGGGCCGCACGTTGCGGTGGCAGCGGGAAGGCGAGGCGGTCGGTCAGCCGTACCTGCAACCTGCCTGCGTCGTCTTCGAGTCGGCACGGCACGAAGTTCATCGCCGGCGAGCCGATGAAGCTCGCAACGAACCGGGTCGCCGGCTTGTGATAGAGCTCGTTGGGCGTGCCGATCTGCTCGATGCGGCCGTGGTTCATCACCACCACGCGGTCGGCCAGCGTCATCGCCTCGACCTGGTCGTGGGTGACGTAGACGGTCGTGGTGCGAACCTTCTGGTGCACTTTCTTGATCTCGATCCGCATCTGCACGCGCAGCTTGGCGTCGAGGTTGGACAGCGGCTCGTCGAACAGGAACACCTTCGGATTGCGCACGATCGCCCGCCCCATCGCGACGCGCTGGCGCTGGCCGCCGGAGAGCTGCTTCGGCTTGCGGTCGATCAGGTCGGTGATGTCGAGCATGCGCGCGGCTTCGGCGACCCGGGTCTTGATCTCTGCCTTCGGATAGTGCTTCAGCCGCAGCCCGAACGACATGTTTTCGGCGACCGTCATATGCGGGTAGAGCGCGTAGTTCTGGAACACCATCGCGATGTCGCGGTCCTTCGGCGGCACGTCGTTGACGACGTCGCCGCCGATCATGATGTCGCCGTCGGAAATGTCCTCAAGGCCGGCGATCATCCTCAACGTGGTCGACTTGCCGCAGCCGGACGGTCCGACCAGCACCACGAACTCATGGTCGGCGATGTCGAGGTCGATGCCGCGCACCGCCTCGACGTCGTCATAACGTTTCACCACCTTGCGCAACGTAACGTCAGCCATGAGTTCAACCCTTTGTCGCACCGGCGGTCAGGCCGGCAATGTAGTAGTCCATCAGGAAGGCGTAGATGATCAGTGGCGGCGCGGCGCCGAGCAGGGCGCCGGTCATGATCTGACCCCAGTTGAACACGTCGCCCTTGATCAGGGTCGTGATGATGCCCACCGGCAGCACGAGCTGGTCGGTCGAGGTGGTGAACACCAGCGGATAGAGGAACTGCGCCCAGGACACGGTGAAGGCGAAGATCGTCGCCGCGATCAAGCCGGGCAGCGCGACCGGGATGAAGATCCGCGTCAGCGTCTGGAACCAGCTCGCGCCGTCGATGATAGCAGCCTCATCGAGCTCCTTCGGGATCGAGGCGAAATAGCCAATCATGATCCAGGTGCAGAACGGCACCGTCAGCGTCGGATAGATGAACAGCAGAACATACCAGCGGTTGACGAGCTGGATGCCGGTCCAGTCGCCGAACTGCGCGAACATCTTGAACAGCGGAATGAACAACAGGCTGTCCGGAATGAGATAGGTGAGGAAGACGCCGGTCGCGAGCGTGGCCGACCCCCAGAACTTCATTCGCGCCAGCGCGAAGGCTGCCGGCACGCTGATCAGCATGGTGATGGTCACCACGATGATCGAGACCCATGCCGAATTCCAGAAGAAGCGCAGGAACTGGTTCGAGCTCAGGAGCTCGATATAGTTCGAGAGCGTCGGATGAAAGACCCACCACGGATTGGTCGCCGCCGAGATCTCGGCGCTGCTCTTCAGCGAGGTGATCAGCATGTAGAGCGGCGGCGTCAGCGAGAAGATCGCAAACAGCACCAGGAAAAAATAGGACCAGCGCAGCGCCCAGGCGCGATCGCGGCTCATGCTGCCGTATTTGACCTTCCGTCGGGGACCGGACTTGTCGATCGTGACCGTGCTCATCAGGCTTCATTCCCGCGTTTGGTGACGTCGCGCAGTATGAAGATCGCCGCGATCGCCAGGATCGGCACCATGAACAGCGAAACGCTGGCGCCGAGCGGAATATCGCTGCCCTCGATGCCGACGCGGAACGCCCAGGTCGCGAAGATGTGGGTGTGGTCGAGCGGACCGCCGGCAGTCAGGATGCGCACGATGTCGAAATTGGCGAAGGTCACGATCAGCGAGAACAGAGTCGTGATCGCTATGATATTGCGCATCATCGGCAGCGTTACGTACCAGATACGCTGCCACCAATTGGCACCGTCGATGGCAGCCGCCTCATAGAGCTGCTCAGGCACCGATTTCAGCGCCGCCAGATACATGATCATGAAGAACGGCGCGCCGTACCAGACGTTGACCAGGATAACGGAGAAGCGCGCCCACATTGCGTCACCGGTCCACGGGATAGGTCCGATGCCGAAGAACGAGAGCGTGTAGTTGAACGCGCTGTAAGAGGGATCGAACAGCCAGAGCCAGGCCAGCGTGCTCATCGCCGGCGGGATCACCCACGGCACCAGCAGCATGCCGCGCCATTTCCGCTGCTTCTTGGCCGGCACGTTGTGCACGAAATGCGCGACGATGAAGCCGATCAGCGCTTTGAAGATCACCGCCGAGATGGCGAAAATGCAGGATTGCTTGACCACCAGCCAGAAGGTGTCGCGCTTGAACAGGAACTCGAAATTCCCAAAGCCGACGAATTTCGTCATCGCCTTGTTCAGCGTCGCCAGGTGCAGGGAATAGAGGGCCGGATAAAGCACCAGTACGCCAACGAGGAGGATCAAAGGCAGCGTCATCAGGAACGCGACCATCGACTTGCGCCGCAGCGCGTTGCGTAAGCCGGTGCGCCTGCGCGCAGCTGTCGCAACGCGGTTCGATCGCAAAGTGATATCAACCATGACGCAGGTCCCTTGCGCGGTCGGTTGTAGGACCGGCCGCCGATGCGGCGGCCGGAATGCGAAGGTGAGCCCTCGTACGGCCGACGTCGCAGGCCGTCGCGAGGACTCGGGTTGTCGTCAGCTTCGCATGAAGCCTTCGCACTCGCCTTCGGCCCAGGCGAGCGTGCTCTCCATGCTCTCACCCTGATAATATCTCAGGCACATCTTGGTCAGCGTGGCCTGGAAGTAGATTTGCTGTGCGACCTTGGGCGGTGCGGGCGAGGCCGCAATCGACAGCGTCTGATGGTGGTAGGGGTTCGGGTAGTGGTAGAGCGTGCCCTTCGGCGGCTCTTCCTCCGCCCAGACCTTCAAGGTCGTGAGCTTCTCGTAGGCCGGCAGATCATAGCCACCGCTTGCGATCACCATCTTCTCGATCGATGCCGGCTGCGACAGGAACGACAGCAAGCTCTTGGCTGCCTCCTTGTTCTTGGAGAACGACCAGATCGACCAGAAGAACGGCAGGTAGGGGGCGAAGCGCCCCTTGGGGCCGGCTGGGAAGCCGTGGGTCCAGCATTGCGCCGCGACCTGCGGCGCATCGCGTTTGGCGACCGCCCATGCGCTTGGCGGGTTCATGATCATCGCGCCCTTGCCGGACACCAGCCATTTGTTGTTGGAAGCGTCGTCCCAGGCCGAGACGTCGGGCGGCAGGAAGGCGATCAGCTTCTTGTAGAAGTCGAGGGCCTGGCGCACCGCATCGGTCTTGACCGTCAGATTGCCCTTGGCATCGACGAGCTGGGCGCCGAATGACTGGAAGATCGCGCCTGCGGTGTCGACGCTATCGCTGGTCTCGCCGAGGCCGATGCCGAATGGGTAGCCGCCCTTGTGACAAGCTTCCGCTGCCTTCAGGAACGTGTCCAGCGTCCAGTTGTCGGCTTTTGGCGGGCTTCCGGCCGGATACATCGCCTGCACGTCAATGTTGGCCAGCTTCTTCATCAGGTCAATGCGCGAGCAGGGGCCTTTGATCTGGCTCCCGACGCTGGCGGGAACTCCAAGCCACTTGCCGTCGGCCTGGCCGAGATACTTGACGGTGCCGTTGACCTCGCCGTTCAGCTTGATCAGCGGCTCCATAATGTCATTGACGGGCTCGAGCAGCTCGGCGTTGGACTGCGGCCACCATGTCGGCATCTGGAAAATGTCGTGACCGGATTTCGCTTGCGCCTCGGCGGCGATGGTCACGATGTTCTTGTTGCCCTGGCTCGTGATGTAGTCGAGCTGGACTTCGACCTTCTCCTTCGCGGCCCACTCGTTGACCAACTCAGTAGAGGCCTTGTTGGCACCCGGTACCCAGTGGTCCCAGAAACCCATCGAGAGCTTCCCAGCAGCGTAGGCGCCACGGACATAGGGGGCCGTAATCAGCGCCGCCGATGACAGCGCTGTCGCAGTAACGAATTGTCGTCGTGAAAGCTTCTTCCGTGACATGGCATTCCCTCCCTGGCGAGCCGACGGACAAAAGACCTTGGAAATCTCATTGCTAGTTATTGTGCGTCGCGTTCGCGCGACGTCGAGAGATTTCGTTGCTGCCGATCAGAACAGAATTGCTGGCGTCTGTCGAGAAATCACAGAGTTGCACGCATAGAACTAACGTTGTGGTCAAATCGCAGGCAGTGCAGCGCACATGATTGCGATTGTAGCTCGATTGCAGCGGCCTTTGCGATCATGCTGCGCCGCACGCGGAAGCCGGGGCACGCGCATCTTTGCGCGGTGCGCGGTTGAGCCGCAGGTTCCTCGCCAAGCGGCAAGGCGGTTCGGGCGCCGCATGTCGTCATCGTCGTGCGCGTCGCCGCCAATAGACTTGGCGAAGCTGGAAACGATAAGGTCGGGATCAGTCGACGACCCGCATTGTCCCCCTGCATGAACTGGAAGCCTTCAATCCCACCATCGAGCACGGAGACCCGATCATGCCCATCCCGGTAGCGAAGCCGCGCCTGTGGTGGAAACTGTGCGTCGCGGTCGGCACGGCGGCCACCGTTGCGCTGTTTGCAGGCCCCCATATCGTCGATGCGCAGATCGTGCAGGGCGTCGAAAAGGGTGCGCGCGAAGGCTCAAAGGCCGCCGGACCGGTCGGCGGCGTCCTGGGAGGCGCCATCGGAGGAGTGGTCGGGGTGGTGACCGGGGTCACGGGGGTATTCACCGGCAACAACGCCGACACTCCCAACAAGGCAAACGGCAAGAGCGCGCAGTCGCAGTCGGGCGCGCCGAGAGACAAGCAGGGCGCCAAGGGCCCGAAGTCGGCCAAGACTGCGAGAGACACTGCTCGAGACAAGGGCGCGAAGCAAGCGGCCGTCCCGACCCAGGAGGGGGTGCCGCAACTCACCGCCGAGCAGATCGTCGCCAACAGCGACGCCAACATCGAACGGATCAAGACGGAGCTGAACCTCACGCCGGAACAGGAGAAGCACTGGCTGGGATTCAGCAGCGCGATGCACTATCTCGGTCACAACGGTGCCGACCGCGTCAATCTCCGCATCGCGCGGGCGCAACGCGATCCGCCCGACGACATCATCGAGCAGATGCGCAACGAGGCCCAGTTCCTTAACGATCGCGCCGTCGATCAGCGCAACGTCGCCGATGCGGCCGAGCCGCTCTACGCCAGCCTGGATGAGAAGCAGAAACAAATCTTCATCAATGAAATGGTGCGCCTCAGCCACGAGCGCGGGCTCGACTGACGCCGAACAGGTCAGGCCGCGACGAATAGCCGGGCCGCCAGGCCCTGGGGTAGGTTAAAGGCGCGACTCCCGGCTATCCTGCCGCAGCGGTGCGGCCCCGCCACCTCGTCATTCAATCTTGAAGAAAAGCGGACCGGATCACGCCCGACTGGTGGCCGAGTTGGGGTCTTGTCGGGAACCAGGGGCTTCCCGGTGACGCGAAACCGGCAAACAGCGGGGCCGGCCGATCAGGCGCAGGTAGTCCGACGATGTCTGTTCAGGCCTTCGGGAAGTTCAACTCCACGCCGATGCCGTCGGGGTCGTAGAGGAAGATCTGGGTGTCGCCGGTCCGCGGCACGATCTGCTCGCGGAATTTGACATGCCTGGCCTGCAGGCGCTTCCTGACGCCGTCGACGTCGGTGGCGGCGAAGGCGATGTGATCGAGTCGGCCGGTGTCCTCGTATTTCTTCTCGGTGCCGCGCACCACGATGCCTTCGCGCGGCTTGCGGGTGCCCATCAGGTGCACGGTCGCCTGGCCGCCCGAATAGAGCCAGTAGCCGGGGAAATCGAGTGGCGGGCGATCACCATTTTCCAGGCCCAGCACGTCGCAATAGAACTCCTTGGTCTTCTCGAGATCCTGCGGCTCGATGGTGTAATGCTGCAGTCCGCCCAATGGCATGGTTCTTCTCCTTGAGAAATCGGGTTAGACGAAGGCGAGGTCCACATCGGCGCCCAGCATCCAAGCGCCCACGGTCTCGAAATGGCTGAGCCGCCCCTGCAATTGCTGGGTCACGGTATGGATGTCGCGGAAGCGCCGTTCGAGTGGATGGCCCTCGAAGATCGCGGTGGCGCCAGCGGCATTGTAGGCGAAGTCGACCGCCTCCCGCGCCTTGTGGATCGCATGTGTCGCCGCCATCCGGATGGTCATGCGCTGCGCCACCGTGATGCTGTGGCCGGCAACCAGATCCTCCCAGATATCGGCCATCGATTGCAGCAGGAAAGCGCGGGCGGCGCGCAGATTGACCTCGGCCTGCGCCAGGCCCGACTGCACCACGGCATTGTCGCGGATCGGGCTCTTCATGCCACGCGGCACCTTGTTGCGGACGACGTCGACGAAATTGTCGAGCGCGCTGCGGGCAATGCCGCAGGCGACGCCGGCGAAGCCGACCTGATAGCAGGTGTGCGCGCTCATCCGGTAGAGCGGACCGGCCTCGCGGCATTCGCGGTCGAACTCGCGGGTGATCGAATGGTCCGAGCGGACGAAGAAATCATTCAGCGCGAACTGGTCGCTCGCGGTGCCGCGCAGGCCGACGGTGTTCCAAATGTCGGTCCACTCGACGTCCTCAGTCCGCACCAGCATGGTGCGCTCGACCTGCTCACCATTGGCATCCCGTTTGGGCGAGCAGTCGGCCGCGTAGATCGGGCAGTGGGCGCCGAGCCAGGTGGCGTGCCGGCCGCCGGAGGCGAACGACCAGACGCCCGTGACGCGGTAGCCGCCCTCGCACTCGACAGCTCTGACCTTTGGCCCCGGGCCCCAGGCGAGCACCGCGCGCGGATCGGCAAAGATCTCCTGTGCGACCGGCAGGTCGAGATAGGCCGCGGACATCGCGCAGCCGCCGGCCTGGCTCAGGCACCATGCCGTCGAGGCATCGGCCTTGGCGATGGTCTCGATGACGTGAAAGAAGGTGACGGGATCGGTCTCGATCCCGTCCGACGAGCGCGGCAGCAGCAGGCGGAACAGCCGTGCCTCATGCAGTCGGTCGAGCAAATCGGGCGGCAGCCGGCGTGTCATCTCGATGTTATCGGAGGCAGCCGCTACGTCCGCCCGGATTGCCTCGGCACAGGCGATCACGTCGCGATCGCCAACAAGATCGGCCGATATCACGCTCATGTCCGCCTCCCTCATCAGGCTTGCCGGATCGTCGCCGAGGCCGCGACGTCGGCCGTTGCGTTCAGCTCCTTGTCAATCTGCTCGATCGACTTGCCCCTGGTCTCCAGGCCGAAGACGTAATAGACGGCGCCCGCCATCAGGAACCAGCAGCCGAGATAGACGAAGGCGGTCGGGATCTGGGTCAGCGGCACGTCCGGCTTGAGGTAGTTGTTCGAGCCGACGATCAGGGCAAGGCCGACCGGCCCGATGATCTTGCCGATGCCGCCGAAACCGTAGGCCGAGCCCATGCCCGTGGTGCGCAGGTGCGACGGCCAGACCTCCGCTGCGTAGGGTCCGACGATCGCAAAGCCGCCGTCGGCGAAGAAGAACGCGGCGGCCAGCAGCAGCCAGAAGGCCGACATGCCGAACAGCGTCGCATCATAATGATAGCCGGCAATGATCGTCAGCGCGCCGGCGCCGAACCCGAGCAGGCCGCCCGCGATGCGTCGTCCCAACAGTTCAGAGAAATAGGAGAACGCGACGCGGCCGATGAAACCGGAGATGCTGAGCAGGACCATCATCTTGGCGGCTTCCTGCGGCGTGACCTTCAGGAGCAGCACGAACAGCGCGGGCGCCCAAAGCGTAATACCGTAGACGCCGGTCTGCGCGCCGGCATTGCCGAGCCAGGAGACGATCAGGCTGCGCGGATATTTGAACAGGTCGAGCCAACCCGTCTTGATGATCGGACCGGCGTCGGCCGCGGTCGGCAATGGCAGTTCCGATGGTTGTACCTGCAACGCCCAGGCAAGCGACTTGCGGGCTTCGTCATAGCGTCCTTGCCGGCACAGCCAGCGCGGCGATTCCGGAACCCAGAGCCGCACGAGCAGCACCAGGAGCGACGGCAACACACCGATCGCGAACAATAGCCGCCACTGGTCGGTGCCCACGAACGCCCCCAGCACAGCACCAATTCCGACGCCGAGCGGGATCACACAGGTGACAAGGCCGCCGACCCAACCGCGCTTGTGTGAGGGCATGAATTCCTGCACCAGCGGCAGGTCGACACAATAAAGCCCGCCGACGCCGGTGCCGACGAAGAAACGCAGGATCGTCAGATAGATCCAGCCATTGTCTGGAGTGAAATAGAGCAGGCCGGTCGCGATCGAGAAGTTCAGCACCGTGCCGATGAACACGATGCGGCGGCCGACCCGGTCGGCGAGCCAGCCCCAGAGAAAGGCGCCGATAATGGCGCCGATGCCTGAACTCATCAGCACGGTGGCGGACTGGCCGAAGGTGAGTTTCCACGGACCGATCAGGAAGGCGAGCACGAAGCCGATCAGAAAGTAGTCGAAGAATTCCAGGGCATCGCCGATGATAGCGGCGGCAAGGATCTTGATCTGGTTGCCGGTCAGAGTCGTCCGGCGATCGAGAATCTCGAACATGGCGTCTCCCCTTGGCGCCAGTTCTTGTTCAGGGCGGGCGTCGCGCCGTCGCACCGCAGATGTGTGAGGCTATCCTTCCGCTGTCGCGAACGACAAGCTGGAGTTGGCGCGGGGCTCGTCTGCGCCCAGCGATATGCATTCGGCGTGTTGCTGCGCACAAATCGCGATGCGAAAGCCCGATGTGATGGGGCGGGCCGTTGACTAATTCTGTGCCGATCACCAAGGCTCTGAGTGGATGGTCGAGGCCAAGCCGGATGGACGAGAAGCGCAAACATCCGCGAACGGAAGTCAACGAGCCCGCCTATGTTTCGTCGGGCGGTTCGCTCATGCATTGCGTGATCGTGAACATCTCGCCTGAGGGAGCGGCCATCGAAGTCGAGAACCCGGCCTACGTCCCGCATCGCTTTCGGCTGGTGTTGGCCAACGATGCCTCGGTTGTCTACGAGTGCCAGGTGATCTGGAGCAAGAAAACGCGGATCGGCGTGAGTTTCGTGGCGATCGCCTGAACGGCGATCGGCAAATGGCTGCCAGGACGCCGATAAAGGTGCTAAGCTGATCCGGTCCTATGGCGGGAAGAGCAGGTGCGTCAATGACTCCGGAGCCTGCATCAGTGTGTCTCGGCTGCTGGCAGAACCTGCACATGCCGATCCCGCTGCGCGGACCGTTGTCGGCACCGTTCCGGCTGTTCGGCATCAAGCCGAGCCGCATGAACCCGAACACCTGCACGATCTGCGAGATGGCGTTCTCGAAGATCATGAAGGCACGCGCGGTCACCATCGACGCCACGATCATGTTCGCCGATCTGCGCGGCTACACTGCGCTCACGCAAACCATCGCGCAGAACGGGCTGACGCAGTTGCTGGACGCATTCTACGACGATTGTGCCGCCGCGATCTGGCGCTATGACGGCATCCTCAACAAGACCATTGGCGACGCCGTGTTTGCGATCTTCAATTTTCCGGTTCGCCGGGAGGATCATCCGGTGCAGGCGCTACAGGCCGCCCGCGAAATCCAGCGAAGCTTTGGACGCCGGCGCGCCGAACTGGCTCGCTCCATCGGTGCGGGCGATGTCGAGATCGGAATAGGGATCGGGATCGACAGCGGCGAGACCAACTTCGGGGAGTTCGGCCAGAGCCACCGCGACCTGACGGCCGTTGGAACCGTCGTCAATCGCGCGGCGCGCGCGCAGGCGGTGGCACGATCTGGCGAGATTCTCGTCACCAAGGCCGTGCATGACCGCACCCGCGGGATGGTCACGGCCGACGGTTCGGACCATCTCCTCAAGGGCTTTGATCAACCGGTGACGTTGTTTCCGGCGTGAAGCAACAAAACGACGGCCTCGACGCGTCCTCAGGACTACGCGTCGAAGCCATCGGGAATGGTCGTGTGCCGATTACGAATCATTCAACAGCCATGGCGCCGGGTTCGTTCCGCCCCTCCTGAAAATTCCTTTTGGGGTTGCTCAGCGCCACATTCCGCGCATCCTGGAGCGGATATCGATCGCCGGGGCACGGTTTGCCGAAGAAGGTTCCGCGGCGGCTGCGCGAGGCCAAGTGATCCGTTCGAACATCGGCAGCAGCTTCTCCGGGATGAACCGGGTGCGCGAGGCGTACATGTGGCGATCGCCCTTGGCGGCCTGGCCGTGCACGAAGAAGCGCTGTGGCACCAGGAGGTGGAGATCATCCTTGGCGCGGGTCATCGCGACGTAGAGCAGCCGGCGTTCTTCCTCGAGTTCCGCCGATGTACCGGCGCCGAGGTCAGACGGCATGCAGCCGTCGACGACATTGAGCACGTAAACGGACTTCCACTCCTGGCCCTTGGCCGAATGGATCGTCGACAGGATCAGGTAATCCTCGTCCAGCAGCGGCACACCGGCCTGGTCGCTGGTCGCATCCGGCGGGTCGAGCGTCAGCTCGGTGAGGAAGCGTTCGCGGGATGGATAACCCGCCGCAATCTGCTCGAGCTGGATCAGGTCGGCGCGGCGGACCTCGCTGTCCTCATGGATGCGGTCAAGATGTGGCTCGTACCACAGGCGCGCACGCTCGATGTCGACCGGCCATTCCGAGTAGCGGAGGTTCTCGACCGCCTCGACGAACAGCCGCCAGTCCGCGCCGGCCCGTGGCGGCGAGGGCAGTGTGGCAAGCGTGGCAATCGGATCCGCGGCCTCCGCCATGCGGTCGAGCACACGCTGCGCCGAGGCTGGCCCGACGCCGGGCAACAGGTGCAGGATGCGAAAGCCCGCAACACGGTCACGCGGGTTCGCGACGAAGCGCAATAGCGCCAGCATGTCCTTGACATGCGCGGCGTCGAGGAATTTGAGGCCGCCGAATTTCACGAACGGAATGTTGCGGCGAGTGAGTTCGACCTCGAGCGGCCCACTATGCGAGGAGGTCCGAAACAGCACGGCTTGTTGCTTCAAGAGTGCGCCTTCCTCGCGGGTCGCCAGCACCTGCTCGACGATGTAGCGGGCCTGGTCGGCCTCGTCGCGGATCGTGACGAGCAGCGGCTTGCGCGTCGAGGTCCGGTCGGTCCACAGGTTCTTCGTGAAGCGTTCCTTCGCAAGCGAGATCACGCCATTGGCCGCCGAGAGGATCCGCTGGGTCGAGCGATAGTTGCGGTCGAGCGTGACGATCTCGGCTGCCGGGCTGAACTGGCCCGGAAAATCGAGGATGTTGCGCACGGTCGCGGCGCGGAAGGAATAGATCGACTGCGCGTCGTCACCAACGACGGTCAATCCGCGGCCGGCCGGCTTGAGCGCCAGCAGGATCGAGGACTGCAGGCGGTTGGTGTCCTGATATTCGTCGACCATCACGTGGTCGAAGCGGTTGCCGATCTCGTCCGCCAGGGTTGGCTCGGTGACCATCTGCGCCCAGTAGAGCAGGAGGTCGTCGTAATCGAGCACGTTCTGCTGCTGCTTGGTCTCGACATAGGCCGCGAACAGTTGCTTCAGTTCGTCGGCCCAGCCTGAGCACCAGGGGAAGAACTGGCCGAGCACCGCCTCGATCGGCATCTCCGCGTTCACGCAGCGCGAATAGATGGCGAGGCAGGTGCCCTTGGTGGGAAACCGGCTCTCTGTCCTGGAAAAGCCGAGGTCGTGGCGGACCAGGTTCATCAGGTCGGCGGAATCCTCGCGGTCGTGGATCGTGAATGCGGGATCGAGCCCGATGCGCTCGGAGAACTCGCGCAGGAGGCGTGCGCCGATGCCGTGAAATGTGCCGGCCCAGCTCAGCGCATCCGTCATCACGGAAGCCCGGTCGCCGAGCACACGGCGCGCGATGCGCTCGACGCGGCCGGCCATCTCGGCGGCGGCGCGCCGCGAGAACGTCATCAGCAGGATTCGGCGCGGGTCGGCGCCGGCAACGATCAGATGCGCCACGCGGTGGGCGAGGGTGTTGGTTTTGCCCGAACCGGCGCCAGCGATCACCAGCAGCGGCGGCCCGATGGTTCCATCAGTCCCGACGCCGTGCTCGACGGCGCGGCGCTGCTCGGGATTGAGCGCATCCAGATAGGTTGTGTTGGCAAGATCAGGCACGAATCACTCCCCGCCCGACGCTAACAGACATCGCGACGATTGGGGCCAATGTGGCAGTCCGGAGCGAAGAAATTAGATTGACATTGGCGCGGCAGATTGCACAACCGCGCCATGGGTGATCCATCCAAATCCGATACGCCGCTCAAGGCGACATTCAAGGTGAGGCTGAACGGCGAGACGGTGACGCTTGCGACGGTCGGCCAGGCCTATCGCTTCATCACCAATCTCAACTCCGTCGAATGGATGGAATTCCGCTCGCTGCACGATGATGCCGTCGTTGCGCTGGAGAAGGCGGCCGGCAATGCCATGCTCACGGTGCAGGCAACCAACGCGCTGCGCGCGCTGTTTGTCCGCGCCAAAATGCTCTGACAGTCCTGCGGGTGCCCAAAAGAATGGGCCGCCCTCCGAGGCGGCCCCAGATGGCGGCTGAAGCGCGATCAGCGTCAAGCCGTGGTGTGTACCGCCGTTACCTTGTTTGCGGCCATAACGGAAATGCCATTACGAAACCGCAGTTGATTCGGCTGTAGCAGCAACACCACAGTCAGTGACCAGTGTCCTCGACAAGGCGGTCATACACCAGAGCCGACCGGAGATTCACGGTCGCGGTCCGCAGGTAGCGCGGTTCGCGCATCGCGTTGTTGAACATCATGATCACCATTCTCCAATGCGGGCGTTCACGTTGATCCAAATTCAGCTTGGACAGGTAGTCCGCAGCGTCACCGACGGTCTCGAGCATCCGGCCATCTTTCAACGCGATTGGGAACGCGAGCGGCGATCGCTTCTCAAGTTCCAGCACGCGAGGCTCTCCAGGCAGACGATAACGACGGGAACAGCTCTAGCTGCGCCGCCCGGTGCCGCCAAGGGCCAGGCGGCTCAGAATCAGAAGGAGTCCGCCAGTGCGATTTCCGCCTTCAGGGCATTGATGCGCCGCTCGGCTTCCTCGAACGTCAGGTCACGTGCGTACTGATTCGGCTGATAGGCCTCCTCCGCGAGGCTCCTCAGCCCGACCGCCTGGGCGCGTGTCATCTGTCCGCCGACGCGCTCCGCAACCCCACCAAATCTCAGTGCTGCCATGCCCATATTTCACCTCGCTGGCCGTCTCGTGACTTGACAATATGTTCTATTTTTGTTCCAACAAGCCATGGACAACAAGATTAATGAAATTCGTCGCAAGATCAGCGCGTTGCGGACCGAAATGACTCTGGTCGAAGCCGCGATCCGGGAGCAGGTCAATCGTGACCTCGACTGCAGCGAGGCGTCATATCGGCTGATGGCGATGCGGGCCGAGGTGGCCGAGTTGATCGTCCGTTGGAAAGCCGCCGGCGGCGGCGATCATCTGCCGACGGTTCGCGAGCGTTTGAGCCGGAGCCACGGGGATCGCCCTGCGGTGAAGACGAAGCTCGACAAGGGTAAACCCAGACCCGGCCATCTCAACGTCCGGGCCTGATCCGCGCGACTATACCGAGAGGGCTACATCGCCCTGCCGGCCCGAAAGGGGTTTCGGGCCGGGAACCGACGCGCGGGATAGGCATTTTCTCGTGGTGACGAGAAATGCCGTTGCATTGTCCAGCGCAATGATCGCCGATCCGACCGCGCCACCGCGGGCATCGATGAATGACGATCGCAGTCCGCTCCTGACGCTGATCTCCTGCATCAGCTGCAGCAAGACAATGCGGCTCGAGACCAGCTATCCCGACAGTCGAGGCAAGGACATCCTCCAATATCGCTGCAGCAGATGCGGCAGGATCGAGCGGGTTCGATTAATCCGGCGCACCTGGCCAGCCCGCTACTAACCGCTACCGCAAGCAGGAAAAGTTCCCCGTCTAAGGAACTTTATTTTTCGATTGCGATTAACAGTGCTTGGCTCAATTTCTTTAGCAAGATCGGTCATCACAGTCTTCTCGCTTGATTAGACCACAGGCAGTCATTCTTATGGTTTCGCTGGCTCGCGCGAGTCTTCGGATTTGCATCCAGCGCTCAGGGGAAATTCCATGACCGATCTCGGTTCCGCATCACGTCCCCGTACCGAAGGTCGCCGCACCAAATCAACAAACGAGATCGCCTCCTCGCAGGATCTGCTGCAGTCGCTGCAGGCGATGCGTGCCGGCGATTTCTCGGTTCGGATGCGCGGCGACTATCTCGGTATCGAAGGCAAGATCGCCGACGCGTTCAACGAAATCGCTGCAGCGAACGAGCGGATGGCGCAGCAGCTGGCGCGCGTCGGTCAGGTCGTCGGTCGTGAGGGACAGACCCGCCAGCGCGTCAATTTCGGGCTTGCGAGCGGCTCCTGGGCCGACATGGAGAGCTCAGTCAACACCCTGATTGACGATCTCTTGTGGCCAACCCGCGAGGTCACGCGCGCGGTCGCCGCGGTGGCGCAGGGCGACCTGCTGCAGACCGTGCAACTCGACGTCGAGGGCAGGCCGCTGCGCGGGGAATTCCTGCAATCGGCGAACATCGTCAATACGATGATCAAGCAGCTCTCGGTGTTTACCTCCGAGGTCACTCGCGTGGCCCGTGAGGTCGGCACCGAGGGCAAGCTCGGCGGCCAGGCCCAGGTCCCTGAGGTGACCGGCGTCTGGAAGGACCTGACCGAGAGCGTCAACTCGATGGCCAACAACCTGACCGGCCAGGTCCGTAACATCGCCGAAGTGACGATCGCGGTCGCCAATGGCGACCTGTCCAAGAAGATCACGGTCGACGTTCGCGGTGAGATCCTGCAGTTGAAGGAGGCCATCAACACGATGGTCGATCAGCTCCGCTCCTTCGCTTCCGAAGTGACGCGCGTGGCGCGCGAGGTCGGCACCGACGGCAAGCTCGGCGGCCAGGCGATCGTGCCCGGCGTCGCCGGAACCTGGAAGGACTTGACCGACTCCGTGAACGCGATGTGCGGCAACTTGACTGCCCAGGTGCGCAACATCGCCAACGTGACCACGGCGGTGGCGCGCGGCGACCTGTCGCGCAAGATCACGGTCGACGTCAGCGGCGAGATTCTTGAACTGAAGGACACCATCAACACGATGGTGGACCAGCTCAACTCGTTCGCCTCCGAAGTGACGCGCGTCGCCCGCGAGGTCGGCACCGAAGGCAAGCTCGGCGGCCAGGCCCAGGTGCCCGGGGTCGCCGGCACGTGGAAGGACCTCACCGACAACGTCAACTTCATGGCGTCGAACCTGACCGCGCAGGTTCGCAACATCGCCGATGTCGCGACCGCGATCGCCGGCGGCGACCTCTCGAAGAAGATCACGGTGAACGTGTCGGGCGAAATCCTTCAGCTGAAGGAAACGCTGAACACGATGGTGGACCAGCTCAATGCCTTCGCCTCCGAGGTGACGCGCGTGGCGCGCGAGGTCGGCACCGAAGGCAAGCTCGGCGGCCAGGCCAACGTGCTCGGCGTGGCCGGCACCTGGAAGGACCTGACCGAAAGCGTCAACTCGATGGCGTCGAATCTGACCGCCCAGGTCCGCAACATCGCCGCGGTGACGACTGCGGTCGCCGGCGGCGATCTGTCGAAGAAGATCACGGTCGACGTACGCGGCGAAATCCTCGAGCTGAAGGACACCATCAACACGATGGTGGACCAGCTCAACGCCTTCGCAGGCGAGGTGACGCGTGTGGCGCGCGAAGTCGGCACCGAAGGCAAGCTCGGCGGCCAGGCCGAGGTGCGAGGCGTGGCCGGCACCTGGAAGGATCTGACGGACAGCGTCAACTCGATGGCGTCGAACCTGACCGCCCAGGTCCGCAACATCGCGGAGGTCGCGACCGCGGTGGCGAAGGGCGACCTGTCGAAGAAGATCACGGTGAACGTATCGGGCGAAATCCTCCAGCTGAAGGAAACGCTCAACACGATGGTGGACCAGCTCAACGCCTTCGCCGGCGAGGTGACGCGCGTGGCGCGCGAGGTCGGCACCGACGGCAAGCTCGGCGGCCAGGCCGAGGTGCCCGGCGTCGCCGGCACCTGGAAGGATCTGACGGACAGCGTCAACTCGATGGCGGGTAACCTGACGGCGCAGGTCCGCAACATCGCGGAGGTGGCGACCGCGATTGCCGGCGGCGACCTGTCACGCAAGATCACGGTCGACGTGCGCGGCGAGATCCTTCAGCTGAAGGAAACGCTGAACACCATGGTCGACCAGCTCAACCGCTTCGCCGGCGAGGTGACGCGCGTGGCGCGCGAGGTCGGCACCGAAGGCAGCCTGGGCGGCCAGGCCAACGTGCCCGGCGTCGCCGGCACCTGGAAGGATCTGACCGACAGCGTCAACTCGATGGCCGGCAACCTCACGGCGCAGGTCCGCAACATCGCGGAAGTGACCACGGCGGTTGCGCGCGGTGACCTGTCGCGCAAGATCACGGTCGACGTGAAGGGAGAAATTCTCGAGCTGAAGAATACCATCAACACGATGGTGGACCAGCTCAACGCCTTCGCCGGCGAGGTGACGCGCGTGGCGCGCGAGGTCGGCACCGAGGGCAAGCTCGGCGGCCAAGCCGAGGTGTCCGGTGTCGCCGGCACCTGGAAAGACCTCACCGACAACGTCAACTTCATGGCGTCGAACCTGACCGCGCAGGTCCGCAACATCGCCGAGGTCGCGACCGCGATCGCCGGCGGCGACCTGTCGAAGAAGATCACCGTGGACGTGCGCGGCGAGATCCTGCTGCTCAAGGACACCCTGAACACGATGGTCGAGCAGCTGCGCTCGTTCGCGGCCGAAGTGACGCGCGTCGCGCGCGAGGTCGGCACCGAGGGGCGGCTGGGCGGTCAGGCCGTGGTGCCTGGCGTCGGCGGCACCTGGAAGGACCTGACCGACAACGTCAACCTGTTGGCGGCAAACCTGACCACGCAGGTCCGCAACATCGCGGAAGTGACCACGGCGGTTGCGCGCGGTGACCTGTCGCGCAAGATCACCGTCGACGTGAAGGGCGAAATCCTCGAGCTGAAGAACACCATCAACACGATGGTGGACCAGCTCAACGCCTTCGCCGGCGAGGTGACGCGCGTGGCGCGCGAGGTCGGCACCGAAGGCAAGCTCGGTGGCCAGGCCGAGGTGCGCGGTGTGGCCGGCACCTGGAAGGACCTGACCGACACCGTCAACGTCATGGCGGCGAACCTGACCGAGCAGGTGCGCGGCATCGTCAAGGTGGTGACCGCGGTCGCCGACGGCGACCTGAAGCAGAACCTGACGGTGAAGTCGAAGGGTGAGGTGGCGGCGCTCGCCGACACCATCAACAACATGACGGAGACGCTCGCGACGTTCGCCGAACAGGTCACCAGCGTGGCGCGCGAAGTGGGCGTCGAGGGACGGCTGGGCGGTCAGGCCAACGTGCCCGGCGCGGCCGGCACCTGGAAGGACCTGACCGGCAACGTCAACCTGCTCGCGGCCAATCTGACCTCCCAGGTGCGTGCAATCGCGGAAGTGGCGACTGCGGTGACCAAGGGCGACCTGACGCGCTCGATCCAGGTCGACGTCCGCGGCGAGGTGGCCGAGCTGAAGGACAACATCAACACGATGATCGGCAACCTCCGTCTGACGACGGAGCGCAACACCGAGCAGGACTGGTTGAAGACCAACCTGGCGCGCTTCACCAATATGCTGCAGGGCCAGCGCGACCTCGCGACCGTCGGCCGCCTGCTGCTGACCGAGCTGGCGCCGCTGATCAACGCGCATATCGGCGTGATCTACCAGGTCGACAATCCCGAGAACCCGCAGCTACGGCTCTTGTCGGCCTACGCCAGCGACAGCACCAATCCGCATCCGCAGATCATCCAGTTCGGCGAGGGACTGATCGGCCAATGCGCGCTCGACAAGCGCCAGCGCCTCGTGTCAGACATTCCCGGCGACGCGGTGCCGGTCAATTCCGCCCTGATGCGGATCATGCCGAGGAACCTGGTCGTATTCCCGGTGCTGTTCGAGAACCAGGTCAAAGCCGTGATCGAGCTGTCCTCGATCTCGTCCTTCACCACGTCGCAGATCACCTTCCTCGAGCAGTTGACCGACAGCATCGGCATCGTGCTCAACAGCATCGAGGCGACGATGCAGACCGAGGCGCTGCTCAAGCAATCGCAGCAGCTCGCGGCCGAGCTCCAGACCCAGCAAAAGGAACTGCAGCAGACCAACGATCAGCTCGAGCAGAAGGCCCAGCAGCTCGCCGAGCGCAACGTCGACGTCGAGCGCAAGAACCAGGAAATCGAGCAGGCGCGCCGCGCGCTGGAGGAGAAGGCGACCGAACTGTCGCTGACCTCTAAGTACAAGTCCGAATTCCTTGCCAACATGTCGCACGAGTTGCGGACGCCGCTGAACTCGATCCTGATCCTTGGCCAGCAGCTCACCGAAAACCCCGACGGCAATCTGACCGGCAAGCAGGTGGAATTCGCGCGCACCATTCATGGCGCCGGCACCGATCTCTTGAACCTGATCAGCGACATCCTCGACCTCTCCAAGATCGAGTCGGGCACGGTGACAGTCGAGGCCGAGGAGATTCTGACGTCGAGCCTGCTCGAGACCGTCGGCCGGCCGTTCCGGCACGAGGCGGAGAACCGGCATCTCTCCTTCAGCATCGACGTGGACGCCAACCTCGCGCGCAGCATGGTCACCGACTCCAAGCGGCTGCAGCAAGTGCTCAAGAACCTGCTCTCGAACGCATTCAAGTTCACTGCGGAAGGCGGCGTGAGCCTGACCGTGTCGGCCGCCGTCGGCGGCTGGAGCGTCGAACATCCAATCCTCAACACGGCGCCCGCCGTGGTCGCATTCGAAGTGTCGGATACCGGCATCGGCATTCCTCAGGACAAGCAGAAGCTGATCTTCGAGGCGTTCCAGCAGGCCGATGCCGGCACCAGCCGCAAATACGGCGGCACCGGTCTAGGCCTTGCCATCAGTCGCGAGCTCGCAAGCCTGCTCGGCGGCGAGATCCATCTGCGCAGCGCGCCCGGCAAGGGCTCGACTTTCACGCTCTATCTGCCGCTGAAATATTCGGGGCCAAGCACGGCGCTTCGACCGCGGGCGCAGGCCGCGCTGATGCCGCCCGCGCTGACGCCGGCGCTGCAGGTCTCGTCCGCGCAGGAGCGTACGATCGAGCCGTTGCCGGACGATCGGCTCAATCTCGAACCCGGGGACACGATCCTTCTGATCGTCGAGGACGACCCGCACTACGCGCGCGTGCTGATCGACCTGGCACGCGACAAGGGCTTCAAGGTCCTGGTCGCAAGCCGCGGCGCCGAAGCGCTTGAGCTCGCCAAGCAATACCAGCCGGCTGCGGTCTCGCTCGATGTGTTCTTGCCGGACATGCTCGGCTGGACCGTGCTGACCCAGCTCAAGCACAATCCGCTGACCCGGCACATTCCGGTGCAGATCATCACCCTCGACGAGGACCGGCAGCATGCGCTGGCCCGTGGCGCTTTCTCCTTCGTCAACAAGCCGACCACGACCGAAGGCGTCAGCGCCGCACTCTCGCAAATCAAGGAATACGCCAAGCCGCGCCGCAAGCGCCTGCTGATCGTCGAAGACGATGCCGCCGAACAGCTCAGCATCACGGAGTTGCTCGGGCACGAAGATATCGAAATCGTGACCTGCGATACCGGGGCAGGGGCGTTGTCGACGCTGCGGGAAAATCCGTGCGACTGCGTCGTGCTCGACCTGCGATTGCCCGATATGAGCGGCTTCGATGTGCTCGACCAGATCCGCAAGGACGACAGGCTCTCGAACGTTCCGATCGTCGTGTTCACGGGACGGGAACTCTCGGCCGAAGAGGACGCGGAACTTCACACGATGGCGCGAAGCATCGTCGTCAAGGGCGTGGAATCGCCCGAACGGCTGCTCGATGAAACGTCACTGTTCCTGCACCGTGTGATCACGGAATTGCCGGCCGCCAAACAGAAGATGCTCGAAAAGCTCAATAGCTCCGATGAGGATCTTATTGGCAAGACGGCGCTGCTGGTCGACGACGACGCCCGCAACATCTTCGCGCTTTCGAGCGTGCTCGAGCGGCGCGGTATGAAGGTGCTGACTGCGACAACAGGTCACGAGGCGATCTCGCTGGTTGAGTCGAATCCGAAGATCGCGATCGTGCTCATGGACATCATGATGCCGCAGATGGACGGTTACCAGACCATCGGTGCGATCAGACAAGACCCTGCCTTCGCGCGGCTGCCGATCATTGCGCTGACGGCGAAGGCGATGAAGGGGGACCGCGAGAAATGCCTGGAGGCAGGCGCGTCCGACTATCTGGCAAAGCCCGTCAACACCGAACAACTGCTGCTCGCGATCCGCATGTGGTTGCACCGCTGATCGGCGCTCGAAATGATGGACCATGAAAAGATAAACATTCTTCTGGTCGATGATCAGCCGGCGAAGCTGCTGGCCTACGAGGTCATCCTGAGGGAGCTTGGCGAGAATCTCGTCGCGGTGTCGTCCGGCCGCGAGGCGCTTGAATTCCTGCTCAAGAACGAGGTCGCGGTCATCCTGGTCGACGTCTGCATGCCCGAGCTCGACGGCTTCGAGCTCGCGGCGATGATCCGCGAGCATCCGCGCTTCCAGAAGACCGCGATGATCTTCATCTCGGCGATCCAGGTCAGCGATATCGACCGGCTTCGCGGCTACGAGATGGGCGCCGTCGACTACGTGCCGGTGCCTGTCGTGCCCGAGGTGCTGCGGGCAAAGATCCGCGTGTTCGCCGAGCTCTACCGCAAGACGCGGCAGCTCGAGCGCCTCAATGCCGAGCTCGAGGATCGCGTGCGCGCACGTACCGCGGAGCTGGAGCAGTCGACGGCGCGGCTGGTCGAAAGCGAGCAGCGCCGCAGCATGGCAATCGCTGCGGGCAAGATGGGATCATGGGATTGGGATTGGGTGAACGGCGACTGGATGTGGGACGAGGGACAGTACAAGATCTTCGGCGTCGATCCGAAATCCTTCGAGCTCACCTCCGAGAATATCCAGGGACTTTTTCACCCCGAGGACGTCGAAGAACTTCGGCAAGCCTGGGCCAGCTTCGGCAAGGGCCAGACGTCATATGAAGCCGAATTCCGGATCCTGCGGCCTGACGGCGAAGTGCGCTGGTGCGTCGGCACTGCGGCAGCCACCAGCGACAGGTACGGCAGGGTGGTGCGGGTCAGCGGTGTCACCGTCGACATCACCGACCGCAAGCGAGCCGAGGAACGCCAGAGTCTCCTGACCCGTGAGGTCGATCACCGCGCCAAGAACGCGCTCGCGCTGGCGCAATCGATCGTACGGCTGACGCGCGCACAGAATGTGAGCGCCTATGTGCGCGCGGTCGAGGGGCGCATCACCGCGCTCGCCCGGGTCCATACGGTGCTGTCGCTGTCGAGCTGGCAGGGGGCTGAAATCCGGCGGCTGGTGACCGAGGAGATCGCGCCCTATTCCGAAGCCGGGCAGATCCAGATCGAAGGAAGCGAGGTGCAGTTGCAGCCTGCGACCGCGCAGACACTGGCATTGGCGCTCCATGAACTCGTTACCAACTCGGCCAAATATGGCAGCCTGTCGGTGCTGTCGGGCCGGCTCGCGATCACCTGGGAAGTGCAGGATGACACGCTGATCCTGGCGTGGGTGGAATCCGGCGGGCCCAAAGTGACGAAGCCAAAGCAGAAGGGGTTCGGGACCCGCAGCGTCATCGCCAGTATCGAGACCCAGCTTGGCGGACGGGCTGATTTTGACTGGCGGGCAGAGGGCCTGATCTGTCGCCTGACCGTTCCGCTACGATCGGTCTTCTCGTCCGAGTCTCAGACTTTTCGCGAAGTGCCGGCGCAGGAGCACAAATCGGCCATACAGTCTCAGGTCGGTTAAACCAACATCCAAGAGATTGTGAGATGAGGTGGCGCGGCTGTTCAGCTAGATATCAGCGCGTGCGATCGCGTCCGATTCAATGATCGTGCGGCAGGAACAATCGATGTTGAACAAACAGCATGCGCTCGTTGCAGGCCTTTCCGCCACCTGCCTGATTGCAACGACAATGGTGGCGTGGACCGAGCCGACTGTGCTGAGGGGCGCCGAGGCGTTTGGCGACTGGCGGAGCGACAAGCCAGGCACCGTCCGATTGATCAGGCCGCAGGATCTGCCCAAGCCGGGCGCGACGGCGTCGGCCAGCAACGTGTCGCGCATCGTGCAGCGCCCCGCATCCGCGGTGCCCCGCGTCCCGGCGGGCTTCAAGATCGAGCTGTTCGCCAGCGGCTTGAGTGGGCCGAGGATCATCCGGACCGCGCCCAATGGCGATATCTTCGTCGTCGAGACCAGAGCCGGCCGTATCCGCATCCTGCGCAGCGATGCAGGCGCCGCGAAACCTGCAACCAACGAAGTTTACGCGAGCGGTCTGAACAGGCCGTTCGGCATCGCGTTCTTCCCGAACGGCGACACCCCGCAATGGCTCTATGTCGCCAACACCGACAGCGTCGTGCGCTTCGCTTACCGGAATGGCGACCTCAAGGCTTCAGACGAGCCCGAGACGATCGTCGCCAGCCTTCCGCACGGCTACGGCCACTCCACGCGCGACATCGTGTTTACGCCCGACGACAAGCGGATGCTGGTGTCGGTCGGCTCCGCCGGTAACGCGGGCGAGGGGCTCGGTCAGCCGCCTGGAGGCATCGAAGCCTGGAGCCGCGACCGCGCGCTCGGTGCAGCCTGGGGTTCAGAGACCGATCGCGCCGCCGTGCTCGCCTTCGATCCTGACGGCAAGGACAGGAAGCTGTTCGCCGCCGGTCTCCGCAACTGTGTAGGCCTCGCGATCCAGCCCGGAACAGGCACGCCATGGTGTTCGACCAACGAGCGCGACGGCCGCGGCGATAACCTTGTGCCCGACTATGTGACGCGGATCCGCGAAGGCGCGTTCTATGGATGGCCGTGGTTCTATCTCGGCGCCAACGAAGATCCGGCACATGTCGGGCAACGTCCGGACCTTAAGGACAAGGTGACGATCCCCGACGTCCTGCTTCAGGCACACTCAGCCTCGCTCGGCATGACGTTCTACAGCGGCAGCGACTTCCCGCCTGAGTACCGCGGTGACGCCTTCGCAGCCGAACACGGCTCATGGAATCGGGCGAAGCGGACCGGCTACAAGGTCGTGCGCATCAGGCTGAAGGACGGCGTGCCGACCGGCGAGTACGAGGATTTCGTCACCGGCTTTGTCGTCGGCGATAAGGAGGTCTGGGGCCGTCCGGTCGGCGTCACCGTGGCGCGCGACGGCGCGCTGCTTGTCTCGGAAGACGGCAACGGCACAATCTGGCGGATCACGCACGACTAGCCGGCGAGCGCGGCGGCGCGCCTAGCCTTGACCGTCCTTGAGGCCGAACTCCTCATAGATCGTCAGGGGATCGGTGTCGGGAAACAGCCTGCACTTGGCCTGCGCAAGATGCAGGGTGACCGCGCCAGGTTCGCACTTGGCGGTCAGGAGCTTCCGAACATCCTCCATGTGTGCGCGCGGCTGATGTTTCGACGGAAGCTGCTCAAGCGCGATAAGCGCCGTGGCCAGGGCCTCGGTAACCACCCAATCGTCGTGTCCGGTAATTCCCTTTCGCGGCATCGCCACACCTCCGTGCACCGGCGCGCGACATTTTAACGCAAAACGGGTGGGTGCTGTCATCAGCCATCATGGTCCGAGCCGCGGGAATCTTGGATCGGGATATGCCGCCACAGGAACCCGCCATGGCTGGCCGCGGGGCAATCGGCTGCGTGGTTTCTGGGAGACGGTGATGCGCTTGCCGCGACCGACCTGCAGATCGCAAAACTCGCCGCGGCCGAGCCGGACCAAATGGCGCAAGGGCGCCAGCAATTACGCCGCCGCGGCGCTCGCACTGGTCAGCGATACACTCAAAATCCGCCACTTCGATATGTCGAAGAAGTAGGCCGCCCTGATGCGCGCGGAAGCGGGATCCGGCGCCTGAATCACCGTATGGAATTTCCGCGTGCCATCGCTCAGCGAAATCCGGAATGTCTGCATCGGTCGAACCTCCACGACCGAATGCTGCGGCAGTGAGGGTTAATGTTCCGTTGCGGGACGGCCGAACGCTCGCGGCGCTGCGGTCTTGCTGTGTCAGGTTCGCTTCTCGTGGACGGACAGCGACGAAGCGGCCGCGCTGCGCTGGCGCACGCATTCTTTCGCCAGATAGTCGAGCAATGTGCGGACCGATGGCAGCAAACCACGCCGCGACGGAAAGACCGCATGCACGATGCCTGCGCGCGGACGCCAATCCGGCAAGGCGTGAACCAGCCGGCCCTGCTCGATGTCCTGCCACACCATCATGGTGGGAAGCTGGGCGACGCCTACACCTGTCAGCGCCGCTTGTCGAAGCGCCGCCATGTCGTCGGTCACCAGCCTCGGGCGGTGCGGCAGGGCTGCTGTCTGCCGATCGGGACCCTCGAGCTGCCATTGATGATCGCGTCGCGGCGGCCCGAGATCCACACTGGGCATGCCGGCGAGATCGGCGGGTGACCGCAGCGTGTGCGGGATCAGCGCTGGGCTCGCCACGAGGCATTGCGTGCTGGTGTCCAGCTTTCGCATCACGAGGTCTGTAGGTTGCAGTGGCGGAAAGCGTACGCGGATCGCGATGTCGAACCCTTCCGCCATGACGTCGACACGACGGTTGGTTGCTTCCAGGTGCAGCTCAACCGCGGGGTTCTCCATCATGAAGCGGGCGAACAATGCGCCGAACTGGAAGCCGAGCAATGCGATCGGGCAACTGATGCGGACGATCCCGCGTGGCTCTGCACGCAGTTCGGCAATCACGTGCTCGGCAGCCTCCGCCTCAACCAGCATCGCGACGCAACGCTCGTAATATTCGCGTCCCACTTCCGTCATCGAGAAACGCCGCGACGACCGGTTGACCAGCCGGACGCCAAGCCGCTCCTCCAGCAATTGCATCCGTCGGCTTAGCTTCGATTTGGGGATACCGAGCGCACGCCCGGCCGCGGCGAACCCGCCGTGATCGACGATCTGTACGAAATAGAAGAGATCGTTGAGGTCTCGCATCGTCCTATTGATGGGACGATGCGTCTAAATATTGCGGACTTCAAGGTCCGTCGTTCGAAATTATTGTCGCGTCGACAAGGAGCCCACCACCGCGTGGGCCGTTCGGAGACAGACCATGAGCAAGGCAATTCTGGGCCGCTACGGCAACAACCGTGGCCACTGGGTCGGCGACGGATTCCCGGTCCGCTCGCTCTTCTCCTACAATACACTAGGCCAGCACATCAGCCCGTTCCTGTTGCTCGACTATGCTGGGCCGCATCATTTCGCGCCCACAACGGAGCGGCGCGGAGTCGGCCAACACCCGCATCGCGGGTTCGAGACGGTCACGATCGTCTATGACGGCGAGGTCGAGCACCGCGATTCCGCCGGCAACGGCGGCGTTATCGGCCCCGGCGATGTGCAGTGGATGACGGCCGGCGGCGGCATCCTGCACGAGGAATATCATTCGCCAGCCTTCGCGAAGACCGGCGGCCAATTCCGCATGGTGCAGCTATGGGTGAACTTGCCCGCCAAGGACAAGTCGGCACCCGGCGGTTATCAGGCCATCGTCTCGGCCGATATTCCGGTCGTGAATCTGCCCAGCGACGCCGGCACGGCGCGGATCATCGCGGGCGAACTCCTGGGGCGCCGCGGACCTGCACGGACCTTCACGCCAATCAACGTCTGGGACGTGCGGCTCAATCGTGACGCTGACCTGACCCTCGACCTGCCGGAAGGCCATACCGCGATGATCGTCGGATTGGGCGGGCATGTCACCGTCGAAGGCCAGCACGCGTTAGGCGAGGCGGAGATGCTGCTTCTGGGCCGCGAGGGCGACAGCGTCGCGCTGCACGCCGATGGGGACGCCACGCTGCTGATGCTGACCGGCGAGCCGATCAACGAACCGATCGTCGGCTACGGTCCGTTTGTGATGAACAGCGAGGCGGAGATCCGCCAGGCGATTGACGACCTCAACAGCGGCGGCCTCGCGAAGACGGGATGAGGGCGCCTGAAGGCGCCGAGAGCTTCGTGGTTGGGGCGCCGGCCCGCGCCGCCCCAGCCGCGGGAGATGATCCGTGTGAAACCGGCGTGGGCCACACCAACTGAAACCCAAGGAGAAAGTCATGCCCAGTGAACCGATCCGTGACCCAAAGGCCGACCGGCTTCTGACCCCGCAAAACGCAGCCTTCATCATCATCGACTATCAGCCGGTGCAGGTGAACTCGATCGCCTCGATGGACCGGCAGCTACTGCTGAACAACATCGTCGGCTGCGCGAAGGCTGCGGTTACCTACGGCCTGCCCATTATTCATTCGACCGTGAACGTCGAGACGGGACTCAACAAGCCGCCGGTGCCGCACATCCGCAAGGTTCTCGCCGCTTATCCCACCTATGACCGCACCACCATCAATAGCTGGGAGGACGTGGGCTTCCGCAAGGCCGTCGAGGCGAGCGGACGCAGGAAGCTTGTCATGACGGCGCTGTGGACGGAGGCGTGTCTCACCTTCCCGGCGATCGATGCGCTCGCCGAGGGCTATGAGGTCTATGTTCCGGTCGACGCAGTCGGCGGCACGTCGCTCGCTGCGCACGAAGCGGCGCTGCGCCGGATCGAGCAGGCCGGAGGCAAGCTGATTTCCACCGTCCAGTTGTTCTGCGAACTGCAGCGCGACTGGAAGCGCAGCGAAACGGTTCCGGCCTTCATGAATCTGTTCATCGAAACGGGCGGTACCGCCGGCATTCAGTTCAGCTACGACAGGGCCGAATAACGTCGGCCATCGCGTGCCGCGCGCGCCGGCACTTTTCGGCCGGCGTGCGCCGTTCCTCAGTGGGCGCCGTTTGGAAGCTCAACTCGTGAACGGGGCCACATGGCCAGAGCGCGAGGAGCTTGACCGCAAACTGCGTCGGCTCAGAATTGCGTTCAACGTCGATAGCCGGACACGTCCGGCTGATCTCAAACCTTCCGAGCAGAGCTGGACACGCACTTGCTTAAGAGCGAGCCCACTGGCGCAGCCAGCGGCCTATGAACGATGCCGGCAAGACGCCGTAAGCCGATCGGGTAAGGCCACAGCGGTTCTCACGCCAAATGCGAGCCACCGGCCTTTGTGACATGGAACGGTCAGTGCTCGCTCTCGTTACACCGGTTCAACCTCAAGGACGGAGTTCCACATGTTGAAAATCGCTCTTGTCTTGGCGGCGACCGCAACGGCGCTGACAACTGCGCCGCTTGCCATTCCAGCCAAGGCCCAAAACCTCAAGATGGCCCAAGGTGTTGATGTCCAGGTCGGACGGGATCGCGAGGACCGCTACTACCGGGACCGTGACCGCTACGATCGCGACACCACAGTTGGTGTCGGCCCGGGGGGCATCACCGTCGGCCCACGACGGCGCTGCCGCACCGAGACCGTCACGGTGGAACGTGATGATGGCCGTAGGGTTACGCGCAGGGAGCGCCGCTGCTACTAATTCCGACCGCCGTTGCAAAAAAGGGCCCCCGGCAATTTCGAGCCGGGGCCGAGGGGGGTGTCTCGTCCGTCAGGTAGGGAGACATGGCGGATGATCTCGGAGAGCGCGCCACCAGCACAACGGTACTTAGGAATTAGCGGACGGGACGAAGGCCACTGACGCGCGGGCTCCCTTTTTCTGGATCGACGGAAAGCTGCTATCTTGCCAGCTTCCGATCAACGGAGAACCAGCCTCCTCCGGTGACGAAGATCAACAACGCGCCTCCCATGATCGAGATATTCTTCAAGAAATTATTATACTGACCGGCCTGCTGCGGACCGGCGGGATATTCCCAGTACCGATGCGCAATCGCAGTAGCTATCAAGACAAACAGAAAAACCAGAACTGCGCAGTAGCGCGTACCAATGCCCAATATCAAACCAGCCGACATTATTATTTCCAGTGCGACAGCCGCTACGGTGAATAGCTCAGGTGCTGGAACGTTCAGTGACCTGAAGTAACCCACGGAGCCACTCAAGTTGGTAATAGCTCCGTAAGCGCTTCCCACGAAGACCCATGCAAGCAGGATCCGGCCGATCAGAATAAGAACGTTGGCACTGTTCGTGGCGACCTCGTCGAGCCGAGATATGAGCGAGTGAGAACCGGACTGCATAGTCATTCCCCTCTATTCCTAGTTCGATAGCCAAATGTCGACCAGAGCAAAGCTACCACGATCGGCGAACCGCCTGAAGCGCGCGTGCCATTTGTGACCCGCTGATTTGCCCACCGTTTGATGCGCTGCAAGCGCCGGCACCTTAGAGGCCCGATCGATCGCGATTGGTCCGTCTGCTCACGGCCCTTCGCTGAAGGTCCGTTTGACGATCGGCGTGTCTATTTGTTGAGGTAGAGTGGACGTGACGAGTTTATGAGTACACACCCTAACTGGTAAGGGAATTCGATCCGCCATCGACGTTGAGGCTATTCGCCGAAGCACGTGATCGACGGTGCGCTAAAGCCGGATGAGAGGTTCGTCGCTAGCTTCTGGAAAAGGCGCGCAAGTATTACCCGCTGCGGGCGTTCTAGCCGCACGACACCATCACCACCACCGACGAGGCCAGCCGCTAGGCGGGCCCGTTCTAAGGTAACGTGTCAGCCGATTTCGGCGGGCCTGTCGGTTCGTCTTCAGCCAATCAATCGCCCGCGAAAGTGATTGCATACCTTCACGGACGAAACGGGGGAGAAGCATCAACCAGATAGCGGCCGCGGCAGCCCATAGCAGTAATTCGGCAAATGCCAACAATCGAGCGATCATCTCTCGCTCCAAAAAAATGAACGTCGAAAAAGAACGTCTAAAAATGAGCGCACACAGTATTGCCCTGCGATGGGGCGGCTGCAATCACAATCCCGATCGAGCGCCCGGGTGCAGGCGCGGTGAGCTGACACTGACACCGAAGAGGGACCGCGCGCGAGCGGCCTTTTCACGAGGATTGAAAATTTTTTAATGATTTCAATGAGCGGCCCGAGACATAGGTGACAAAACGTACCGGACACATGGGTTACACTTTCCGCTTTTGTTCTGCGGGAGGTGTGGATGCCGTGGAAAGCAAGTTCGGTGATGGAAGAACGCCTTCGCTTTGTTGCCCGCCTCCTGGAGGGCGAGGCCATGACGGATGTCTGCCGGGAGTTCGGAGTCTCCCGCAAGACCGGCTACAAGATTTTCGATCGCTACAAGGAGGAAGGGTTGGTCGCCCTGAGCGATCGGTCGCGGCGGCCGGTGCGCTATGCCAATCAACTGCCGGGGCAAATCGAGAGCCTGATTGTCCGTCTCAAGGCCGAGAAGCCGCACTGGGGTGCGCGCAAGATCCGTGAGCTTCTGGTCCGGCGGCTCGATGGCGATATCCGTATTCCGGCCAAAAGCACCATCCATGCGGTGCTCGATCGCCATGACCTGGTCAAGCGCTCAGGCGGGCCGCGCCACCGCGCGCGCGGCACGCCGCTCTCCGCAGGCGTCGGACCTAATGAGCTATGGTGCGCCGACTTCAAGGGTGAGTTCAAACTCGGCAATGGCCGCTACTGTTACCCGCTCACCGTCACTGACCATGCCTCGCGCTTCCTGCTACTGTGCGAAGCGCTCGATTCAACCCGCGAAGAGCCGGCAATTAGCGCCTTCGAGCGGTTGTTCCGCGAGCGCGGCCTGCCACAGGCTATCCGATCCGACAACGGCGTACCCTTCGCCAGCCCCAATGCCTTGTTCAACCTCTCAAGGCTCTCGGTGTGGTGGCTTCGACTTGGGATTGCGATCGAGCGCATCAAGCCAGGCCACCCACAGCAGAATGGCCGTCATGAGCGCATGCACCTCACGCTCAAGAAGGAGGCCACCCGTCCACCCGGGTTCAACAGCCTGCAGCAGCAGGACCGCTTCGATGCGTTCCTTCGTGAGTTCAATACCGAACGGCCTCATGAGGCGCTCGGCATGAAGTGCCCGGCCGAACTCTACGTCGCTTCTCCACATTGCTACGACGGGCTGCCGGATCTCACCTGTCCGTTCCACGACCGTGACGTGCTCGTCACCGCCTGCGGACGGCTCTGCCTGCACCGCAAGAGGATCAATATCTCAACTGTGCTGGCGGGCCAGAAACTCGGCATCAAGGAGGTCGACGAGGGCATTTGGCTCGCGACCTTCATGCACTATGATTTGGGATACTTCGACCTGGAACAGAAAACCCTGCAACCTCTCGACAACCCGTTCGGCACGAGGTTGTCACCCATGTCTTAGGTACGATCTGTTACCCAGGTCTCCGGGCTGGACACACAACGGTGATGGCGGAAGGGGTGGGATTCGAACCCACGGTACCCTTGCGGGCACGCCGGTTTTCAAGACCGGTGCCTTAAACCACTCGGCCACCCTTCCAAGCCTCTGAACGATTTGGGCTTTTAATCATCAATTCGAGAACAAAGCGAGTCATCTGCTACCGCTTTGCTACCCAACGTCATCGGCGCGCTTGTTTATTGCGGCGCGCAAGGCTCCGTCAACCGAGGTGGCCTCTTCCTGCATGTTCGGCATCAGATGGCTATAAATGTCCATCGTGATCGCGATCGAGGAGTGGCCCAGCCGTTCCTGGACGACCTTGGGATGGATCTTCGATGCAAGCATGTGACTGGCGTGGCTATGGCGCAGCCCATGCAGGGTGATGCGCCACTCCTTCAGGAACTCGGAGACCGCATGGGTCAGGCTTCGCGGCCGCAGAGGCGAGCCATCAGCCTGGGTGACCACATGCCAATCGTTGTCTGCCCTGACACCCAGCCGGAGCAGTTCCTGAACCTGCACCACGCGCCACCGGCGCAGTTCCTCGACCGCCCCTTTTCGCGATATTCGCTGCCGCAAAGCCTGGTGCTCAGCGGCGTGACAGATCCAAACATTGCCGGACCTCAGTAGCCGTTCACATGGATCAGCTGCAGGCCTGCGCGTTGCCGGGCATCAGCGTCTGTAGTCGCGCCTGCTGAACATGTTCCGAAACCCTCGTGGCAGCCGTGGAATCCCATCATCCGGATTCGGCCCGTTGCACTTCGGGCAGGGCCCGCCAGCGCCGCCGCGCCTACAGGCGTGATTACCGGTCCAGGGCTGGTCCGGATGCTTCTCACAGACCCCAGCCGGTGTCGTCGCGGAGAATGCATTGGACGGTCATGCCAGCGACCGAAGAGGTCTCCTTGACCTCGCGGAGCCGAAGCTCTGAGCCGGCCGGCATGTACCCGAGGAGTGTGTGTCGCGTCCGTCCAGCGATCTCATCGCGGCGCATGGAGTCGCGCTCTGAGTGATAAGCCTCCATGTCGGCGACGAACTGGCGCGCGACTTCCGGCGGGATCTCAATCAGCTTTCGGGTGATAGGCATGCCCAGTAAATAGGTCCGGGTCGGTTTGGTTGCGATGTCGGGAGCTATGCGCCGCGAAGCCAGATTCAAGGCGTGTAATCGCGCCTCTGGCTTGCGCGGGCCGGGTCTCCCGAGCCGGGCGCCCAAACCCATATGTGTGTCGTGCGGTAGCGCCTGGCGCTATCGCCGCCCTCCTTCGAGGGCGTTTCCTCCCTAGACTTGGGGCCGCTTGTTGTTTCGAGCGGCCCTTTTTCTTTAGCCCGCCTCGGGGAACAGGTCTCTGCCGGCCTGCGTCATTCTGGTGGAGGTGCCGCTCTCGTGGACCTTCTCGAGCCATCCGCGCTCGATCGCCAGATCTAAACCCGCGCGGTACTCGGCCGTCGTCCCTTTGTCCTCGAACAGAAAAGGCCCGTTGATCTTCTCAATGTAGATCCGGCCGTCCTGGATGGGTTCGAACTTGCGTGCGTGCCCGCGTGTATAGCACGCCACCCACAAGCTCGTCCGCAATTCTAGAGGAGGGCATTGGCGCCCACGGCGCCGTTAAATTGTCCCCTCGCTCTCTGATTCCAACTAGCCACGCTGGCGCATGTCAGCCGGTCGGCGACGGGAGCGAACCGAACTCGGCTGAGTCGAGTTCTGCGAAGCGGGCAGGGCCAACTCTGAGCAGAAGGCTCTTAATGAATATGTTCGTCTCGTTCGCGGCGGTTGCTGCTGCGCCCGCTGTCGCTCTGACCTCGGCTCCCGATGGGCCGTTTGCGATCGATCACCAAGCTATCTTGGCTTCGCGTCGAGCAAATCGTCGACCTGCTCCGCACGCGATACATCTGTGAGGGCTGGAAGATGGACGAGGACGGAGCAGCGCGCTGCCCTGAATTACTTCCGTCGGCACGTCTTTGGGCCTGCGTTCAAGGATGAAGATGAGGACACGGCTGCATACCATCAAGCGTTTTTTAGCTCGCATGGTCAGGATCTTGACTGGATCCATGGCGGAAATCCCGCGGGTTTGATCTGCGGCGGCGCGCACCATTCGAGACATGCTGATGCTGAATTGCTCACGCTGCGGGAAAGGATGCTTGAGCTTCGGACTGCGGAGCAGGAGGCGACCGCCGAATGCATGCGAACATACGACGTCTATCATCGCTTGAGGCCCGCGCTGCCGCGCGAGCTGATTTGGAGGCTTGGCGATCCGGCCGGTTACGTCATCCAGTACAGCCACCTGTTCAGGTCTCGACCGAAGAAGCACAAGCAGCGTCGCGCTGACCAACCCATCACGGCCTACCGGCGTTGGCGCGCAGAGGAAACGGCCGCGGAAGAGCAATCGGGATACCTTCCGGCCGAGGAGAAGAGCGAGGCGATCGGCCGCTCAATGCATGAGGTCTATGAGCGGATGTTCGCCATCAAGCCGAAATCGATAGAGGGCTACCGAGCACTTGCCAGTGCCGTGCTCTATCGCTGCTGGGCGGGCGAAATAAGCAGGTACGATGACATCGAAACGAGCGCGCTCGCTGCCTTGGTTTCGGCGCTCACCGGCGTCGGAATTACCGGGACTGAGGCTGCGTAGGGCGCCCAAAACTACGCCGCCGGTCTCGAAATGATACGGGCCGGCGGCGCTTATTCCTGAACTGGGACGCTGAAATCCCCAGCAGCGAACGTACTGCACAGCCTGTGCCAAAGGCAGATGGCGCACATTGCGAGCAACCAAGCGGATTATGTGGCGTTTCCCTTCAAGTGTTCCCTGAACCCAGGGAGGGTTTCCGATGTTCAGAAAAGTTCTTCTATCCCTAGTCGCTATTGCAGCCATAGGCGGGGCGCCGACGGTGGCTTCTGCGCGCGGCGGATTCGGCTTTCATGGAGGCGGTTTCCATGGTGGCTTCGCGGGAGGTGGTTGGCACCGTGGATTTGGCCCTGCTTTCGCTGGCGGACTTATCACAGGAGCCGTGATCGGAGGTCTCGCATCGTCCGCATATGCTTGGGGGCCAGACTACGATTACTACGGTGGGTATGCGCCGGCGTACTACCCAGGGCCGGGCTACGGATACTACGGGTATCGGAGCTGCCCTGAGCCCGGTTACGGGGAATACTACAACTGCGGCGCCTATGCTGTGCCAGGGTATGGCTACTAGAGACCGTCTCACGGAAAAGAATTATGCCGCCGGGCTCGAAATACACTTTCCCTCAATGCAGACGGTCGGACTCCTACCGACTTTGCTACCCAACTAGAAAGAACTGGCTAGGATGGAGAGGGATATGACGGCAATCGCCGATCAAAAAAAACCAACTAACAAGGATACTTGCAAACGGCTCGTCACCTAACGGTATGGCTGTTTCTGAATTTCAAGACCGGTGCCTTAAACCACTCGGCCACCCTTCCATTCGCGGATGCGAGCGGCATAGCAAAGAGGTGTGCATCGCGAAAGGGGGCCTAGGCGTCCCCTTGGGTGGGCGCTTGGGCGCCCCATGCTAGACTTTTCATTTGAGCGCGAAAGCCAAGAGACTCGAGCACAGCAGCACGAGGCTCGCTGCGGTCAGAGTGAGAAATCCGTCGGAGACCAAATCGTGATTACGCATGACACACCTGCCTGACCCGATGCTCATCCGAACTGATTAAAGCTTTCCGAACAGTCGCTCCTGGAAAGAAGTGATGCATCTTTCCGCTTCAACGGACCGTCAGGCCCGGTACCGATAGCCTTCCACGGCATGAGCCAAGAAGATGGCTGCACTCACCAGGCCCATAACCGCCGTAACCGTCTCGATCATCGCAAACGTTCCTTTGCGCCCCACACGCGAGAGAAAACGATTGCAGCCTTGCACAGTCAAAAAGATTCAATTGTTGGAATCGAAGATGGGGCCTGACTGATGATTTGCTGCAACAGTGTGTCTGATTGCGAGACAGGAGAGGGCGCTCGGTGCGCCGGCAGGTCCGTAGATCCACTGAGAGGCGCACAACCAATCGTTCACCACGGGGTGGCTCTCCCCATTTCCGCCTTGTTCCGGTTGCGATATCTTCACCATCCGGTGCGGAGGTGGGCCGCATCGTGACGGAAGGGACGCCGACGCCTCGCAGTAGGTGCGGGTCCGGCAAATGGTACTTGGGGCAGATGGGGATCACACGGCCAGATTCGATTATCCGGACGGCGCGCGGCGCCATTGCCGTGGCGACCTGCCTCGTCCTCGCCAACTGCGCTTCGTCGAACAAGTTCGCAAGCCGCGTCGATCCCAAATACGGCGTTTCCTCGAGCCCGCGCGTCGTGGCGTTCGGTGAGCCCGTGCCGAAGGGCGGCGGCACCTACCGGGTCGGCAAGCCCTATGTTGTCGCCGGCCGTACCTATGTGCCCGAGGAGGACGTCAACTACCGCGCCGAGGGCATCGCCTCCTGGTATGGCGACGACTTCCACGGCCGCCTGACCGCCAATGGCGAGGTGTTCGATATGGGGTCGCTGACGGCCGCCCATCCGACCCTGCCGATGCCGTGCTATGCCCGCGTCACCAATCTGAGCAACGGCAAATCGCTGATCGTTCGCGTCAATGACCGTGGCCCATACCACGGCAATCGCCTCATAGACGTCTCGAACAAGGCTGCCGAACTGCTTGAATTCAAAGGGAACGGTACGGCCCGGGTTCGCGTCGAATATGTCGGCCGGGCGCCACTCGAAGGGTCCGACGACCGCCAGCTCATGGCGACCTTGCGCACTGGCACGCCGGCCCCGGCGCCGTCGCTGGTGCGGGTCGCCTCCGCGCGATCGTTCGTGCCTGACATGTCGTCCTCGGCCGGTCGCGTCCGCGGCGACGTCCCGCTGCCGGAAGGGCGGCCCTACAGCCTGGGCAACACCTCGGCCGATTACGCGTCGACTGGCGCCACCTCCGAAATATCAGCCTCCAGCCGCTCGCGCGGCCGCGTCCTGAACAATCCGCGGGAAGTGTCCTACGAGGCCGACGCCCGCTATGCCGCGAATCCGGCCCCGTCCTATGTGCCGATCGACGCGCGCGGGCCGGCCGAAGTGCTGAGCGGACGCGGTCTCTACTGAATCAAGCACTTCGTCGGATTATCTGAGAAACGCGATCAGCGCCTGGTTGACCTCGTCGGGCCGCTCCTGCTGGATCCAGTGACCGGCACCCTCGATGATCAGCTTCAGTTTCAGGTTCGGCAGCACGCGTTCCATGTCGGCGACCCGCTTGGCACCGATCAGCCCGGTGATCACCGAATCGTTCGAGCCAGCGATGAACAGCGACGGTTGACGGATCTGCGCGTCCTGCCAGGGTGCGGTCAGCTCCCAGTTGCGGTCGAGGTTGCGGTACCAGTTCAGGCCGCCGCGGAAGCCGGACACGGCGTAGCCCGCCGCGAACTCTGCGATGTCGGCTTCGGTGAGCCAGTTCGGCAGCGGCGTCCCGGACGGCAGGTTGCCGAGGAAGCCCTTGGCCTCATCCACGAACATCGAGCTGGGGTCGGATACGCCGCGCCCGAGGATCAGGCGCATGGTGCTGGCTATGTCGCGCTCGAATTCGGCCTCCGCCACGCCGGGCGGCTGGAAGTACTGCCAATAGAAGTTGGTGATGCCACTCTGGCGCAGGGTCTCAAGCGGGCGCCCGCGTCCCCGGAACGGGGGCGGGACGCTGAGGCCGGCGACCTTGGTGAAGATGTCCGGCCGGAACAGCGCCGCGTGCCAGGCCACCGGTGCACCCCAGTCGTGGCCGACGATCATCGCCTGCTTCTCGCCGAGGGCCGCAACCAGCGCGACCATGTCGCCGACCGTATCCAAGATCGTATAGGCGCTGATGTCGGCCGGCGCGCTGGTCCGGCCGAAGCCACGCATGTCGGGGGCCACGGCCCGGAAGCCGGCCGCCGCCAGACCCTCAAGCTGATGCCGCCATGAATAGGATAGTTCCGGCCAGCCGTGGCAGAGCACGACGAGCGGGCCTCGCCCCGCTTCACGCACAAACATGTCGATGCCATTGGCGGAAATGGTGTGGGAGGAGGACATCGCGTTTCCGCCTTGTTTGCCGGTTCTGGTGTCATGAGCCGGTTCCAAGGATAGGGAGGTTAGCTGCAACCGGCAATCTGACCGGCCGTGCACAGGCGCAAAAACCTCAGTTGTTTGCGGTACTTCCAATTGTTAGAACGCAGCTTTCAGGATATCGCCGATGGCAGCCGAGACCGCAGTTCCCCGCACGTTCGCCGCTCGCGCTAGGCGAGGCTGGCGCGCCCTGGTGGCCGCCGTTGTCGCGCTCGGTATCGGCTGCGGCGGGGTGGTCTATGCAGCAAATAACAGCGTGCAAGGCGCCAAGAAGGAGGAAGGCGGCTTCGATGGCGATGCGCCGACCGCGATCCTGATCGAGGCCTCCAGCGGCAGCGTCCTGTTCGAAAAGAATGCCGACGAACTGCGCGCGCCTTCCAGCATGATGAAGCTGATGACCGCCGAGGTCGTGTTCAACGCGATCGAGAAGGGCGACGTCAAGCTCACCGACGAGTACCGGATCAGCGAGTACGCCTGGCGGCATGGCGGAGCACCATCGGGTACCTCCACGATGTTCGCCGCGATCAACAGCAAGGTCTCCGTCGACGATCTCCTGCACGGCGCGATCATTCAGAGCGGCAACGACGCCTGCATCGCGCTGGCCGAAGGCATCGCCGGCAACGAGCACATCTTCGCCACCGACTTCATGACCAAGCGCGCCCGTGAGCTTGGCTTGACCAAGTCGACCTTCGCCAATTCCAACGGGCTGCCCGACCCCGGCAACAAGATGACGGTGCGGGAGCTTGCGATGCTGGCGCGCCACATCATCCTGGCCTATCCCGACAGGTACAAGCTGTTCGGCGAGAAGGAATTCACCTGGAACAAGATCCGCCAGCAGAACCGCAACCCGCTGCTCAACGCGTTGCCCGGTGCCGACGGCCTGAAGACCGGCTACACCAAGGAAGGCGGCTACGGCATGGTCGGCTCGGCGGTGCAGAACGACACGCGGCTGATCGTGGTGGTCAATGGTCTCGAGGATTCGGAAGACCGCGCCACCGAGGCCAAGAAGATGCTCGAATGGGGCTTCCGCAGCTTCGAGACGCGAACATTGATCGCAGCCAACCAGACCATCGGCTACGCCAGGGTATTCGGCGGCGACAGCCGGTCGGTCAAGCTGACCAGCCCGGACCCGATCAAGGTGATGGTGTCGAAGAACGGCAATGACAAACTGCTGGCGCGCATCATCTATAGCGGCCCGGTCAAGGCGCCGATCCAGGCCGGCCAGCAGATCGGCGTGGTCAGGGTCTGGCGTGGCGCCAATGTCGCGGTGGAATCGCCGGTGTTCGCGGCGGATGCGGTCGGCACGGGATCGACCATGCGCCGCGCGCTCGATGGTGCCCAGGAGCTCGTCATCGGCATGTTCCGCGCCGGCGTCGAGAAGCTCTGACATGGCTGAAGTCGCGCTCAAACGGCCCAGCTTGCGCGGTCGCTTCATCACCTTTGAAGGGGGTGAGGGGTCCGGAAAGTCGACCCAGATCCGCAGGCTCGCCGAACGTCTCGATGCCGCCAAGCTGCGCGCCATCGTCACCCGCGAGCCCGGCGGCTCGCCGGGGGCGGAGATCATCCGCCACCTCGTGCTGTCAGGCATGGGCAAGCTGCTCGGGCCGGAGGCCGAGACGCTGCTGTTCGCAGCCGCCCGTGACGACCATGTCCGCACCGTGATCCTGCCGGCGCTGAACCAGGGCATCTGGGTGCTGTGCGACCGCTTCTTCGATTCGACGCGCGTCTATCAAGGCCAACTCGGACAGGTGCTGCCCGGACTCGTCAACGCCATGCAGCGAGTCACGATCGGCGATCTCAAGCCCGATCTGACCATCATCCTCGACGTCCCGGTCGAGATCGGCCTGCAACGCGCCGCCGCCCGCCGTGGCAACGCCGTGGCGGATCGTTTCGAAGCGGAGGACGTTCAGTTCCACCAAAATCTGCGCGAGGCCTACCGGCAGATCGCGGCCGAGGACCCGCAACGCTGCGTCTTGATCGATGCCACGGCCGACCCTGATACGGTCGCGGCCAAGGTATGGACCGCGCTGCGCGACCATCTGTTCGCAGCGGCAACGGCGGCCGGTCCCACATGAGCGCCCGCAAGACCGAGCAGGAGATCGCGGTCCGGCATCCGCGCGAGACGTCCGACTTGTTCGGGCATCGTGAGGCCGAGACTGCGTTGCTCGAGGCCTATCGCAGCGGACGGATTCCACACGCCTGGCTGATCGGCGGCGCCCAAGGCATCGGCAAGGCGACCCTGGCCTATCGCATGGCGCGGTTCGTCCTGGCGTTCCGCAATCCGAAGGCGTCCCAAGTGCAGCAGGCACCGACACTTCGCCTCGACCCCGCCGACCCGGTAGCGCGGCAGGTCATGGCCGGCGCGCATGGTGGACTTTTGGTGCTGGAGCGGGGCCTCAACGACCGTGGCGTGATGCGAACGGTGATCACGGTCGACGAGACGCGGGAGACGATTTCGTTCTTCGGTTCGACCGCCGCGGTCGATGGCTGGCGCGTCTGCATCGTCGACACCGTCGACGAGCTCAATCCCAATGCCGCGAACGCGCTGCTCAAGGTTCTCGAGGAGCCGCCACAGCAATCGCTGTTCCTCCTGGTCAGCCACGCGCCGTCACGGGTGCTGCCGACCATCCTGTCCCGCTGCCGGAAGTTGCTGCTGCGGCCGATCGATACGAGCGACGTCGTGCGCGCGGCCGCGGCAGCAACCGATATTGCCGCCGACGATCCTGCACTGGTCGAGGCCGCGGCGGCCTCGGAGGGGAGTGTGGGCAGAGCGCTGTCGCTGCTCGGCGGCGACGCGCTCAAGCTGCAGCAGCGCACCGCCGCATTGCTGGCGACGCTCCCCCGGGTCGATCCGCGGGAATTGCACGCGCTCGGCGATGCGCTAGGCACCAGCGACCGCGTCGCGCTCGCGGCCTTCATCGACGGGATCGATCGCTGGATGAGCGAGCGCATGCGCACCGGCGACGCCAATGCCAATCTGCCGCGCCTTGCACGGCTCGCAGAGGTATGGGAAAAGATCGTCCGCGCCGCGCGCGACACCGAGGCCTACAATCTGGAGCGCAAGCCGCTGGTTTTCTCGGTGTTTTCGATGCTTGCGGACGCAACCCGATAGACGCTTCGTCTGACAACACTCCCGACAATTTCGTTTCGATCGACAAAGGATTCCGTGGTGGCGACCGCAAAGAAAAAATCGTCCAAGAAGAAAGCGAAGAGGACGAAGCCGACTTCGCCCGCCCGCGCCATCAGGCAGAAGGGCGCAGCCAAGTCGCGCGTCGCCAAGAAGAGCGGGCGCGTCGGGAAGAAGGCTAAGAAGGCGGCCAAGAAAGTCGTCAAGAAGTCAGGCTCGAAGAAGCTTGCCAAAAAGGCGACCGGGAAGGCTGCCAAGAAGGTCGCCAAGAAAACGGTCAAGAAAACCGTCAGGAAAACCGCGAAGGCCTCGCCGAAGCAGGACACGATAACGGCCGCCGCGCCGGCGCTTGCAAAACCTGCCATGTCGAAGGCTCCGGCAGCCGGGAAGGTGCCGAAGGCCGCTTCTGCGCCGAAGCAGCCCAAGCCGGTGGCGGTCGCTCCCGCGTCCACCCCCGTATCGTCGCCGCCAGCAGATCGCGGCAACATTTACTACATCACGACGGCGATCGCGTATCCGAACGGCCAGCCGCATATCGGCCACGCCTATGAGGCGATCGCGACCGACGCGCTGGCGCGCTTCCAACGGCTCGACGGCAAGGACGTGTTCTTCCTTACCGGCACCGACGAGCACGGCCTGAAGATGATCCAGACCGCGCAGAACGAGGGGATGACGCCGTTCGATCTCGCGACCCGTAACGCGGCGCGCTTCAAGGAGATGGACGAGCGGCTCAACGTCTCGTTCGACCGCTTCATCCGCACCTCCGAACCTGCGCACCACAAGTCGGTGCAAGGGATCTGGCGCCGCATGCAGAAGAACGGCGACATCTATATCGACACCTATGCCGGTTGGTACTCGGTGCGTGACGAGGCTTATTACGCCGAGGATGAGACTGTGGTCGGCGAGGACAATGTCCGCCGCGGCCCGCAGGGCACACCGGTCGAGTGGGTCGAGGAGAAGAGCTACTTCTTCCGTCTCTCGGCCTATCAGGACAAGCTGCTGCACCTCTATGAGAGCCAGCCCGATTTCATCGGCCCGGACTCGCGCCGCAATGAGGTGATGAGCTTTGTGCGGGGCGGGCTGAAGGACCTCTCGATCTCCCGCACCACTTTCGACTGGGGCGTCAAGGTGCCGGATGATCCCGAGCATGTGATGTATGTCTGGGTCGACGCGCTGACCAACTACATCACCGGCGTCGGCTATCCCGACGAAGCGGACGCGCGCTGGCGCTATTGGCCGGCCGACGTGCACGTCATCGGCAAGGACATCATCCGCTTCCACGCGGTGTACTGGCCAGCCTTCCTGATGTCGGCGGGCATTCCCGTGCAGAAGCGCGTCTATGCGCACGGCTTCCTGTTCAGCAGAGGCGAGAAGATGTCGAAGTCGGTCGGTAACGTGGTCGACCCCTTCAATCTCGCCGAGCAGTATGGCGTCGACCAGGTGCGCTATTTCTTCCTGCGCGAGGTGCCGTTCGGCCAGGACGGCAACTACAACCACGAGGCCATCGTGGCGCGCATCAATGCCGACCTTGCCAACGACTTCGGCAATTTGGCGCAGCGCTCGTTGTCCATGATCGCCAAGCAACTCGGCGGCGTGCTGCCGGAGCCCGGCGAGCTCAGCGAAAACGACAAGGCGATCCTAGCGCAGGCCGACGCCATGCTGGAGGCGTCGCGGTCCGCGATGGCGACGCAGCAGATCCATCAATGGCTCAACACGGTCTGGGCCGTGGTCGCCGAAGCCAACCGCTATTTTGCCGGCGAGGCACCATGGGCTTTGGCGAAGACCGATCCCGCGCGTCAGAAGACGGTACTGTACGTGACCGCTGAAGTCGTGCGTCAGATCGCGATCATGGCGCAGGCCGTGATGCCGGCGTCCTGCGCGAAGATGCTCGACAGTCTCGGCATCGCCGCGGATGCCCGCAGCTTTGCGGCGCTCGCAGAGCGGATCAAGCCGGGTACTTTCTTGCCGGCGCCGGTCGGCGTCTTCCCGCGCTATGTAGAACCGAAGACCGAGTGAACGGTTCGGAAATCATGCTGGTCGACAGTCATTGCCATCTGGATTTTCCTGATTTCACCGATGATCTCGACGGGATCGTCGGTCGCGCAGACGCCGCCGGCATCGGCCGCATGGTCACCATCTCGACCAGGGTGAAGCGGCTCGGCGGGCTGCTGGCGATCACCGAGCGCTTTCCAAACGTCTACTGCTCCGTCGGCACGCATCCGCATCATGCCGATGAAGAGGACGGCATTCCCGCAAGCGAGCTCGTCGAGCTCACCAAGCATCCGAAGGTCGTAGCTCTCGGCGAGGCCGGGCTCGATTATTTCTACGAGCACGGTTCGCGCGAGGCGCAGGAGCGCGGTTTCCGCGCCCATATCGCCGCGGCGCGCGCGACGGGCCTGCCGCTCGTCATCCATACCCGCGAGGCCGACGAGGATTGCGGCCGCATCCTTGAGGACGAGGTGGCGAAAGGGCCGTTCAAGGCTGTTCTGCACTGCTACACCGGCGGGCGCGAACTGGCGATGAAGGCGATCGCCCTCGGGCTGTCTATCTCGTTTACGGGCATCCTGACCTTCAAGAAGTCGGACGCTCTGCGCGCGCTGGCCGCCGAACTGCCGGCCGACCGCATCATGGTGGAGACCGACGCGCCGTATCTCGCGCCCGGTAAATTCCGCGGCAAGCGCAACGAACCGGCTTATGTTGTCGAGGTCGCGAAAGTGCTGGCGGACACCCGCGGCGTCTCGCTCGAGGAGATCTCGCGGCAGACCACCGAAAATTTCTTCCGGCTGTTCTCCAAGGTGCCGGCGCCGAAGGAGACCGCATGACCGTTACGTTGACGATCCTCGGCTGCGGCTCTTCGGCCGGCGTGCCGCGGCCCGCGTTGGGTTGGGGCGCCTGCGATCCCAACAATCCCAAAAATCGCCGTCGCCGCTGCTCGCTGCTGGTCGAACGCGAGGGGGCACACGGGATCACGCGGATCGTGGTCGACACGTCGCCCGACCTGCGCGAACAGTTGATCGACGCCAATGTCGACCATATCGACGCGGTGTTCCTGACGCACGAGCACGCCGACCAGACCCACGGGATCGACGATCTCCGTTCCGTCGTGCTGCACCAGCGCCGGCGGATTCCGGTCTATTTCAACCAGTCGACCGCCAAGGACATCATGGCGCGGTTCTCGTATTGCTTCATCTCTCCGGAGGGCAGCGACTACCCGCCGATCCTGACGCGGCATGCGATCGAGGCCGGCGAAAGCCATTCGACCGAAGGGAAGGGCGGCCCGGTGAAGCTCGAGGCCTTCCTGGTGCACCACGGCAAGATTCCCGCGCTCGGCTTTCGTGTCGCGAATGCCGCCTATACGCCTGATCTCCACGACATTCCCAAGGAGAGCTGGCCGGCGTTGCAAAACCTCGATCTCTGGATCGTCGACGGGTTGCGCTATGCGCCCCATCCCAGCCATTTCAGCGTCGGTGACGCGCTGTCGTGGATCGAGCGCTTCAAGCCGAAACGCGCCGTCATCACCAACATGCATTCCGACCTCGACTACGAGGTGCTGCGGCAGTCGCTACCCGCAAATGTCGTGCCGGCCTATGACGGCATGCAGTTGGAGCTGGAAAGGGTAAGCTGATCGTTCAAGCGTCATTGCGAGGAGCGATAGCGACGAAGCAATCCATCCTTCGGGAAAGTGGAGACATGGATTGCTTCGCGGAGCCGGTCATCGGGCGCGCATTCGCGCGACCCGTTGGTTCGCCATGACGCTTAGGTCGAGATGGCCTTGGTGGACCCGACCTGGTTGCGCAGCAGGAATTTCTGGATCTTGCCGGTCGAGGTCTTCGGGATCACGCCGAAGACCACCGACTTGGGCGTCTTGAATCCCGACATGTGCTCGCGGCAATAGGCGATGATCTCGGCCTCGGTGGCCTTGGCGCCGTCCTTCAGCTCGACGAAGGCGCAGGGCACTTCACCCCATTTTGCGTCGGGCTTGGCCACGACGGCCGCGAACAGCACGGCCGGATGCTTGTAGAGGATGTCCTCGACCTCGACGGAGGAGATGTTCTCGCCGCCGGAGATGATGATGTCCTTGGAGCGGTCCTTGATGATGACGTAGCCGTGCTCGTCCAGCACCCCGAGGTCGCCGGTGTGGAACCAGCCGCCGGCAAAGGCTTCCTGGGTTGCCTTCTCGTTCTTGAGGTAGCCCTTCATCACGATGTTGCCGCGGAACATGACCTCGCCGATGGTCTTCTCGTCGCGCGGCACCTCGCGCATCGTCTCGGGATCGAGCACCGTGACGCTTTCCTGCAACGGATACGACACGCCCTGGCGCCGTTTCATCTGCGCGCGCTGATCGGCTGAGAGTTGGTCCCAGCCCGGCTGCTCAGCGCAGACGGAGGCGGGGCCATAAACCTCGGTCAGGCCATAGACATGGGTCAGTTTGACGCCGATACGCTCGGCGCCTTCGAGCACGGCAACCGGCGGCGCTGCGCCTGCGATCAGCCCGACGACCGGCCTTGCCTTGCTGCCCGCGGGCGCGTTCGGCGCGTTGATCAGCGTGTTGTAGACAATCGGCGCGCCGCACATGTGGGTGACGCCGAGCTTCAGGATCAATTCAAAGATCTTTGCCGGATCGACCTTGCGCAGGCAGACATTGACGCCGGCTGCGGCCGCGACGGTCCAGGGGAAGCACCAGCCGTTGCAATGGAACATCGGCAGCGTCCAGAGATAGACCGGATGCTGGCCGAGATTGCCGGCCAGGATGTTGCTGACGGCGTTCAGATAGGCGCCGCGATGATGGGTCACCACGCCCTTGGGATTGCCCGTCGTGCCCGACGTGTAGCTCAGCGCGATCGCGTCCCATTCATCGGCCGGCAGCCGCTCCACGAAAGCAGGGTCACCGGCGGCAACCGCTGCCTCGTACTCGATCTCGCCGATCCGCTTGCCGCCGGCGAATGCCGCGTCGTCGACGTCGATCACGAACGGCTTGGGGCCCTTCATCAGGGACAGGGCTTCTGCGATCACATGGGAGAATTCGGGGTCGACGAGGATGATCCTGGCGCCACCATGGTCGAGCTGGAACGCGATCGACGGTGCATCCAGGCGGATGTTCAGCGCGTTCAGCACCGCGCCGGTCATCGCCACGGCAAAATGCAGCTCGTTCATTGCCGGGATGTTCGGCAGCATCGCCGCGACGGTGTCGCCACGGCCTATGCCGTGTCCGGCCAGATAGGACGCAAACCGCTTGCAGCGCTCGTAGGTCTGCTTCCAGGTGAAGCTGCGACCTTCATAGACCGCGCTGATATGGTCGGGATAGACCGCGGCCGAGCGTGCCAGGAAGCTCAGCGGCGTCAGCGGCACGTAATTGGCCGGCGTCTTGTCCAATCCGATTGAGTACTGATTTTGAGCTCCACTCATGGCTCTATCTCCTCCGCAAGGTACTTAGAGGAAGCCGATCGAAATCCACGGGAAGATGGCGACGATGATCAGGCCGATCAACAGCGCCAGCATGTAACCCCAGATCGGCCGGATGCCGTCGGCCGGATCGACGCGCCCGATGGCGCAGGCGGCATAATAGCCGACGCCGAACGGCGGTGCGAACAATCCAATGCCCATCGCCAGGATGATGATCATGGCGTAGTGCACCTCGTGGACGCCGACTGCGTGGGCAATCGGGAACAACAGCGGCCCAAACAACACGATCGCCGGAATGCCCTCGAGCACGCTGCCGAGGATCACGAAGGCGAGGATCGAAACCGCGATGAAAGTCGCCGAGCCACCGGGTAAGCCAGTCATCGACGCCGCCAGCGCGCGCGAGAAGCCTGACTGGGTCAGGCCCCAGGCCATGCCGGTTGCCGCGCCGATGATGAACAGGATCGCCCCCGACAGGCACGCCGTCTCGACCAGCATCGGCAACAGCCGCCGCCAGTTGAACTGGCGGTAGATCAGGAGGCCGATGACGAAAGCATAGACGATGCCGATGGTCGACACCTCGGTCGCGGTCGCGATACCCTCGACCACCGCGTAGCGGATCACGAAGGGCAGGGCCAGTGCGGGCAGGGCGAACACGAACGCCCGTCTAATCTCGCCGGCCTTGGCGCGCTGAACGTGGCTGAGGTCCTCGCCACGGTAGCGCCACCACACCAGCGCCGAGAGCGTAATCGCGAGCACGACGCCCGGCAGCAGGCCGCCGGTGAACAGCGCCGAGATCGAGACGCCGGTCACCGAGCCGATGGTGATCAGCACGAGGCTCGGCGGAATGGTTTCGGTCTGCGCGCCGGTAGCGGCGAGCAGGGCGACGAGATCGCCCGGCTTGGCGCCGCGCTGCTTCATTTCCGGAAACAGCACCGGTGCGACCGCCGCCATGTCGGCAGCCTTCGATCCGGAAATACCCGAGACCAGGTACATGGCGCCGACCAGCACGTAGTGCAGGCCGCCGCGCACATGCCCGAGCAAGCTCGCCAGGAACGCGACCATGGCCCGCGCCATGCCGGTCATCTCGATCAGGAGGCCGAGAAAGACGAACAGCGGCACCGCGAGCAGGATGAGATGGCTCATGCCCTCGTCCATCCGGCCGACCAGCACCATCAGCGGCGTCCGCGTGGTCAGCGCCAGATAGCCCAAGACCGCCATGCCGAAGGCAAACCCGATCGGCACGCCGGCGAAGACGCAGAAGCCGACCACGCCCACGAAGAAGATGACCAGGTTGAGATTGCCGAGCGGCCGCAACAAGGGCTGCGCGAACCAGAACAGGGCAATCAGCACGGCAACCGTGAGAACGGCCAGCAGCAGGGTTTTGACGTCACCGACCCGTGGTGCCAGCCGCAACAGCGCGAACAGAGCCATCAGGCCGGTGCCGATCGGCAGCGCCGCCGCGCGCCAGGAGTTGGAAATCTGCAGCGCCGGCGTGGTGATGAAGCTTTCCTCGTAGGCATACTCGTACGCCGGCCGCACGATGAGGATCAGGAACGCAAGCGCGGCGCAGGTCGCGACGACGTCGAGATAGGCCCGCAGCGCCGGCTTGGCGTTCGCCACCATCACCGTCATGCGCATGTGCTCGCCGCGGCGGAGCGCCACCGCCGAGCCCAGCATGGCGAGCCACAGGAACAGGATCGACGCCAGCTCGTCCGACCAGATCAGCGGAGCATGGAGCACGTAGCGTGCGATCACGCCGGCGAACAGGAGGACGACCTCGGCGACGACCAGGATCGCCGCCGGGATCTCCACCAGAAGGCCGAGAGCGGCATCGATGGAGCCGAGGACGGAGCGGCGGCGAGGGGACTGCGACGCCGCCTCGCCGGCCACGGCCGGCGTCATCTCGACTTGAGCCATGGCAAGTCTCCCGCTCTATTGCTCAGGACAGTTTGCCGACCGACTTCTCGAGCAGCTCCCACGCCTTCTCGCCATACTTGCCCTTCCATTCGGCATAGAAGCCGGCGGCGCGGAGCTTCTCGCGGAACGGCGCGACAGCGGGCTGGTTGAAGACGAGCCCCTTGCCTGCGAGTTCCTGCTGGACCGACGCATTGAGCTTCTCGGTGTCTTCGCGTTCCTTGACCGCCGCCGCGTTGACATGCTTGGCGACGATGGCGCGGATGTCCTCCGGCAGCGCCTGCCAGGCGCGGCGGTTCATCAGGAACCAGAAGCCGTCCCACATATGGTTGGTCAGCGAGCAGTATTTCTGCACTTCATACAGCTTCGCCGCCGAGATCAGTGCCAGCGGGTTCTCCTGGCCCTCGACGATCTTGGTCTGCAGCGCCGAATAGACCTCGCTGAAATTGATCGAGGCGGGCGCGGCGTCGAACGCCTTGAACATCGAAGTCCACAGCGGCGACACCGGTACGCGGATCTTGAAGCCCTTGAGGTCGTCGGGACCGTTGATCGGTTTGGTTGACGACGTGGTCTGGCGGAAGCCGTTGTCCCAAATCTTCTCCATGACCTCGAGGCCGGCCTTGTTGATCTCGCCGCGCACGTAAGCGCCGAGCTCGCCGTCCATGGCCTTCCAGACCGTCCGATAGTCAGGGAATGCGAAGCCGATGCCGTTGATCGAGGCTGCCGGCACTAGGGTTGCCAGGATCAGGCCGGACAAGGTGAAAAACTCGACGCCGCCGGAGCGCACCTGGCTCAGCATGTCGGTATCGGAACCGAGCTGGCTGTTCGGGAACACTTGCAGATCGAACCGGCCGTTGGTCTCGGTCTTGATCGCGGCAGCCATCTCCCGGGCGCGCGCCACGAACGGATGCGACTCCGGCAGGTTATTGGCGAACTTGTAGCTGAACTCGGCGGTCTGGGCGCGCGCAACGTATGGGGCGCCAATTCCGCCCAGGACGGCGGAAGCGGCGGAGACCTTCAGCAGCGTGCGTCGTGAAAAGCTCATCGGTTTCTCCCTCGGAGAGGCTTGTTGTTGTTCTGAGATGCCATCCTATACGGACCTGATGCCGCGGGGTCACCAGCGATCTCGGCTCAGGCCGCGCTTATTGCAGCGTCCGTACGCCGCGGCAATATCGGCTTTCAGACGAGAGGATCAGATCGCTGAGGATTGGCGCACGATGGTCATCGGACTTTGGAGTGATCGCCGCCGCGATCAGGGTCGTTGCAGTGGCGGATATCCGATGCCCTGTGAAGAAGCTCCGCTAAATATCTGATCTAATTGTGGATATAAAATATTCCATAATATACCTTATGCGAATAATTGATGTGGGTGTCCAGCCGCGGCCAATTGTTTTTGTAGCACTCATTTGATTTCCTGCACTGAGTTCACACGATTCCTGCACCGAGTGGCGTTGTCGGCTGCGATTGGATCTGAGCCATTCGTGCTCTATTGGAATCTGCAGGCGCGTCGTGGAGATGCCAGATTTCGTTGCCGCGCGTTCGCCAAGGAAAACGACATCCGGCATTTATAATGCCGCCGCAGGACAGTGGGCCAGGTCCAGTCGCCCGTGGAGGTCAATCACCACCCTGCTCCCGGCAGCTTGGTGCAATCGGTCCGCTGCATCCGACGCAGGCAAATCACGTCATCTACGTCAGAAAGCGGGGGAACCCCGCACTTGACGATCAGCGCAACGACCGCACTTATCGGGATCATGCGTGCGTATTGCGTATTGCAACGGAAACGAGTCGATTGCAGAGGAAAAGGAGTCGCCGGCATTGTGGATTCCTGTCGGCGGGCGGGAGGCGCCTGCCTTGCCACTCGTCCTCCACCGATAGGGGCCTGGGATGGCCCCAGGCGAGACCAGAGGTCTCCTTTTGCGAGACATCCAGCCCAACGTATTGCTTCATAGCCCCCTCCGACTCGGATGATTGCGTAAGGGCGTTATGATAACGGACCTTTTGTGTCGCGGACGCCGACCGCAATTACGTCATCGTATGCAAATTTTGAACGCCGATTGACACAGCATGCACGATCAGCACGCATTCTGCGGACGCAGCACTTCCCTCACTGTCATCGCGACGATGATGAGATCAAGCCGAAATGACCAATGGCGTATGTATGCGAGATCACGAGCGACGCGCTTCTCCATGGCTGTCAGGTCGCGCGTCTCGCCCCTACATCCATTCACCTGCGCCCAGCCGGTCATTCCCGGCCGTACCGAGTGACGATACGCATACCTCGTAATCAATCTGGAGTACATCGCGTCGTGGACGAGCGCATGCGGTCGGGGACCGACAAGTGACATGTCGCCGCGGAGGACATTCAAGAGCTGAGGCAACTCGTCCATGCTTGTCCTGCGCAGGATCCGTCCGATCTTGGTCACGCGGGCATCGCCCGGCCGGGCCTGGCAAACGTCGGCGCCATCTTCGATGCAGGTCATGGTGCGGAACTTCAGAATTTGAAAGCGTTGCCCGCCGCGCCCACCGCGCCACTGTCGGAACAGAACCGGACCCGGAGTCTCTGCCATCACCGCGATAGCGATGAGGACGATCGGCACAAACAGGATGACAAGCGCAATTCCGGCGACCACTAGATCGAACACCCTCTTGGTCTTGCTATTTGGACCGCTTTGCCTCCGTTGACGTGCGCGCCGTCCGCCGGGCACCTCCCTCTTCTTCGATCTCAGACGGGGACCCCGCGCCTCAAGCCGCGTATCGACGACCGCGCTATGCTCAAGTTTGGCGCAAGCGGGCCGTTCAGCCTCGACCGGAGCCGCTCCGCGCATCAAACCGCGCCGACCACGGCGACCGTGGCCAAGCTGCCTGGCGAACACGCCAGGCGCCCCAAGAACAGTCGGCCATTGCATCCTGACTCCCGCGTGAGAGGCGACGATCATCCCCGCCCCGGGAACCCGCTGTTCTCAGGCCGTCGCACGAGCTGGTTATGCAAACATTCTAAATCCCGGCGCAGCACGCTTCTGCATGCTTCCGCCGACCACGCCTCCAGCGCTTGCTCCCGCTACAGGCGTCGTGGCGCTGAAGACGATACATTCGATGCTTTGGACTGGCGAGATTTCGTCAGTGCTAGGTCCGATGCGCCTCCGCCGATACGTTTGAGCTTTTGCGGAGATTGTGCGATCGCCCTAAAGAACGAGGCTTCTGCTGACTTCAGCTCGCTGCGATCGGTTTGGAGCGCAATACCATCCAGTAGCGCCGCCCCGGGAATGCCGTGTCCGCCATCATTCTGGCAGTTGTCGGTTTGCTACTCCTGCTGACGCGCATCATCGGCGTGCGCCAGATGATGCTGACTGTCATGCTCTTGCGCCCGTCGTGCGATCGCGCGTTCGATTGGGTAAAGGCCGGCCTCGGCCAGCAATCCGGACCGGGCGCAGCGATCAACGCGCTCGTGATCGTCTTGGCGATGATCGCTATCGCCCAGGTTCCCAACGCCGTCCTCTCGGCGCCGCTGCTTGGATGGGCAAGCCTGCTTCTAGCGGCCGCGATATCCCTCTTTCACACGACCGATCTGAGCGCGGGCACACGTGACGTTCTGGATCTCGCCACATATGGAGCCGCCTTCACGCTTCCATATCTCGTCGTCAGGAGCCGAACAACGGCCGCGCAGTGCCTCACGGTCGCACTCGGCTCATCGCTGATACCGTCGGTCTATGCACTGCTGGAACTCGCAAGGCAGCCCGCGTCCCTGACGGGACCGCAAAGACTGCAGAGCACCTTCACGCATCCAAATATCTACGCGTTCTACATTGTCGGCGTTCTGGCCCTGATCCTCTACATGCACTGCTCCACGAATTTCCGCATCTCCGCCTTCTTGCGCCGAGCGACATTTTGCTACGCGCTCTATCTTCTGTTCCTGCTGCTGCTCACAAAGACCCGAAGTGCGTGGCTTGCAGCGCTGCTCCTCATAACCGGTTACTCGATCGTCGTGGACCGGCGCTGGTTGCTTCCAGTGCTCATTTTGCCGATGGCGCTCCTCATACCCGGAGTTTCCGAACGCTTGGCGGATCTCGAATCGGGCGCCATCGACGGCACTTACGAGCACCTGAACTCGATGGCTTGGCGCGAGGTGCTGTGGAATGACACGCTCGAATGGCTCGCGGCCAATCCCTCCGGCCTGTTCGGCTACGGGTTAGGATCCTATCAATCCTACTTTCCCCTATTCTTCCCGCGCGGCGACGGGCAGGAGGGGATCGGTCCGCATAATGCTGTTCTGCAAATTTACTTTGAAATGGGTATCGTCGGGCTGTGCAGCTTCGCCGTCTTGATGGCTGCGATTGCGTTCAGGCTTTTCTCCACGATCGACCGGGACTTCGCCGGCTCTTTCACAATGCTGATGTTGTGGATCGGCTATCTCATGGTCTTCTATTCGGACAATCTTCTCGATTACCTGCAATTCCAATGGTTCTTCTGGTTCACGATGGGAACCGTGTGCGCGTCAAAGCGCTTTGCCGGAGCAGCATTGCAATCTCGACCGCTCTTCTCTTGAAAACCGTTGCGCTATTGCATCGCCGTCGTGAGTGGCCGCTCCGCCCCGAGGGGATTGCACCGGCACGACACCTGTTCTGCAAACATAGCGGCCAAAGCCGCCGCCTCACGGTCGACGTCATGCAGGGCCATCACGCGTTCGCGCGACTTGCGCCCCATTGCATCCAGCTTCTCCCGCGGGGCAAGGAGACATTCGGTCATCGCTGCGGCAAGCTCCTCCACGCATCCTGGGGGGACAAGCCAACCCGTTTCGCGGGAGAGCACCAGCTCTGGAATTCCGGCGATTTGCGTTGCCAACACCGGGCGCCGAAGTGCCATTGCTTCCATGATCACGATAGGCAGGTTTTCGGCCACGCTCGCAACGACAAGCGCCTGAGCGCCCAAAATTTCACGCCGAACGTCGGCGCTGCTCAGCCAGCCGAGCAGCCGGACTGACTCGGAAAGTCCGAGCTCGGCAATCAGGCTTTCGAGTTCAGGTCGCGCCTCCCCGTCCCCAATCAACGCCAGTTCGAATTGATGCCCTGCAGCGGCCACCATCGCTGCAGCCCTGATGAGAATACTCTGGCCTTTCTCTCTGCACAGCCGCCCGACGCATACCAACCGCGCTGCATCACGCGGTTCATCTTCGGCCGCTTCATGGAACCTTCGATCCAGACCGCACCGGATAAGCTTGATTTTGCTCTGATCGGCAGCGTCGCACCAGCGGTAGAGCTGGGATCGCCCGTAGTGGCTTACAGCGGCCACGAACGCAGCCTCATGGATCTTGGTCCGCAAGCCAATGAATTCGGGCTTGTCGTATTCATCGTAGCCATGAACCGTGAAGCTATACGTCACGCCAGTAAGTTGGGCGGCGAGCAGCGCAAGCTCGGCCGGGTTCGTTCCAAAATGGGCGTGAATGTGTGCCGCGCCCGTCACTCGAACGAGCGACGCGACCCCGCACGCTTCGACCAAGTAGAGGGCGTGCAGCAATGGCCCACGATCGCTCCTGCGCATCAGCCGCAACGTCGTTGCAAGTGCCCTCGCAAAACGGTGCGGATGCAGCAGTAGCGACTGAGCTACCGCGCGCAGCAAGCCAAAGGGCTGTCGAAGCAGATAGGTCGTTTGCTTTTCTTCCTCAATGTCGCCGGGATCCACCAGCGTCTTGCCGGCTCTCGCAGCGACGCGGACGACCTCAACGCCCAATCGCTCGAGCGCCTGCACCTCCCTCTTGATGAAGGTGTGCGTGACAGCAGGATATTGATTGACCAGGTATAGGACGATCGGGCCGCGATTTACGACCCTGAGCGGGTTCTGCAAGACCTGATTAGTTCTGCAAGCTGCTGGACGCATATGGCAATCCCGCTTCATGGATGACCTCGTGCTGCCGACACCGCGGTCGACAAAGCCGGATCTTCCAGGACACGCCAGAGTGATGCTTGATCTGGACGCTATCGATCACGTCCACGCTGCCTTGCGACCGCTGCCAGGCCCGTCGCGAGTCGGCAGAATCCCACAAGGATATGAGAAAGGATCCGTCTCGTTCCAGGAAATCCGCAAAGCGCATCAAGATATCTTCCGGCCGCTCAAAGTAATAGAGCACCTCGTTGAAGATGATCATGTCAAACTTGCGCTCCGGCGTGTAAGTCGCGGCGTCCATCGCGACAAACTTCGTGCGCGAATCCGTCCACGCGCGGCTCGCAATATCGATGGCGCAGTCGGAAAGATCGACACCGACATACTCGATGGTCTCGAGTGGGCTGAACCAACGACGCAGAATGCCAGATCCGCACCCGAGGTCGAGCACGCTCGAGACACTCCCGTCGCATCTGCAATATCCGCCGATCACCGCATAGCGTGTCATTTCCTCGAGATTGCTGAGATAGTCCCATCGACCCGTCTCGTAGTCCCGGTTGAGACGCTGCGGCGCGATCGCGACACCGCGTCGAGAACTCCGCCCGACGAACACCGCATCTACCAACTCGCGAGCGCTCTGGCGTAGCCGCCCAGGAACCATCCGTTCGATCATTTCGAGTGCCTGCATGTGAGATCCCTGCAACCATGGCCTGGGGCCAAGCCCGACGCGCCCAGCCGGTTCCATTTGGTGGCGCGGCCCTCGAGACCACTCACAGTCCCGCATCTGACAGTCAGTAACGCCGTGCATGCCCGGTGGACAGGCCAGGACCGGCGGAATTGCGTACTAGTCCCGACTGATCATTGACGGTTCGGCCTCACAGCCGACTATCGCTCAAATCGAAGCAGCTCAGGTGTGCGGTGGTTGAGATCAGTGGTGAGGGCGACGACGCAAGCGACATTCGGTAACGCCGGCCGTGGCGCTTCATGTGCGACACGATTGGTGACTATCCGCTTCCTGCGCGAGCTGGTCCGAAGCACCCTTTACCGGATCGGCGCGTTATCTTTCTATCATTGGCTCCGCAATCGGCGTACCCTGACGGTCGTCACACTCCATCGTGTTCTGCGACGCGGGGATGCACGCTGGGAAACAGCACTTTCCCCATGGACTCTCGACGAAGCGACATTCGACCAATGTCTCGCGTTTTTCAAGCGTCACTACGCAATCGTCGGGCTCGACGACATCAAACAGTCCCTGAAGGGAGAGCGCCCTCTGCCGGTGAGGAGCCTGTTGCTCACATTCGACGATGGGTTTGCCGATAATTTCGATTACGCGCTCCCGCTGCTGCAGAAGCACCGCGCGCCGGCGACCATGTTCGTAACCTCGGACCGGATTGGAAGCGAGGAGCGGCTCTGGACCGAGGATTTGCTGTCGGCTGCTATGCGTGGACGGGTCAGCCGGCGGCAACTTGCCTGTCTGCATACACTCCTGATCGGCGAAGCCAGCGATCCGGACGACGACAATCTCGTTTGGGACATCGTGCGTCGCGCCCCCCAGTTCGGGGTGGAGCTGGTCGAGGCCGCGCTCTCCGCGCTAGAGATCGATTTGCAACGGGTCAGGCGTCCCCGCCAAATGCTGGCTCCCGAAGAATTTGCAATTTTGATTCTGAACGGAATTTCTATCGGTGCCCACGGAAAGACCCATACAGCGTTCCCTTTCTCTTCAGATATTTCAGCCGAGCTCTGTGAACCTCGCGCTGTACTGAATGAGATCGCCGCGCCTCACGGCCAGTGCTCGATTGACGCACTCTCCTTTCCACACGGAGCGTACACGCTGGAGATTGCTGATCAGGCACTTGCTGCGGGCTACGTGCTTCTGTTTACCGGCGAGCCGGAGCTTTGCAGCCTCGATCATGGCTTTCTGGCGAGTTCGCGGGTCGGGCGGCTTGATGTCGACGCAAGGCGGATCGCTCCCAATGGTCGGTTCCGACCGGAGGCCCTCGCAACCTCCCTGTTTACCGCGCGGAGGCGACGGGCAGCTCGCACTATCTTCCCAAGGGGCCAAAGACGCCCCGCCACTCCGCACACCACAGCGACAGCATCGTGCAGCGCCTTGTTGGCGGGCCTGTGGCGCAGGCTAAGAGAGCCGATGAAGATTTTTATCTCCAGTGCAAAGCGGGAGACCGGGTGATGCGCCTGCGGCAGGCAATTCTAAGTTCCGCCGTGCAGCAGAACGCGACGCTTCTGTTGTTCTTCGCAACTGGCGTTGTGATCGCCCACCTGCTTACGCCGCGACAGGCTGGGTCCTACTCCATTGCGATAGCTGCCGCCGGTACGGTCGCGGATTTGAAGGACACGGCACTTGGATCATATGTGGTCAGCTCCCCGAAGCTCGATAATTCGCTCCTGAGTGCTGCCTTTGGCTTAAGCCTGACGATAGCTGTTTGTCTCACCGTTGGGCTGTTCGGCTTGAGCTTTGTGCTTACCGCCTTCTACGGCGACGCGGCTCTCGGCCACTCTTTGCGGATTTTGGCCTTTGCGCAGCTCTGTCCTGCGGTCGCCTTTCCAGCGACAATGCGGCTGATGCGCGCAATGCGCTTCGGCGCCCTGCTCGCCATCGGCCTAGTTGCGGCAAGCTGCCAAAGTGCAGTCTCAATTACGCTTGCGGCACTGGGATACGGAGCCGACGCGCTGGCGTGGGGGTATTTCGCCTCGGCCGTGATCACGGCCGCGATGACCATTGCCTGCAAGCCCGACGCCTTGCGCCTTCCGCCGACACTTGCAGGCTCGCGGCGTCTGCTTGCTTTTGGAGGCTGGACTTCGGCGACACTCTTGGTCGGCAGCGCAGCGTTGTCTGGCCCCGAACTGATGATCGGCCGAGCCGTCGGGCTTGCCAACGCGGCTTTGTTTTCACGCGCTCAAAACCTGGTCTCTTTCGTTAGAAACGGCCTTGTGCTCGGTATGACGAGACCCCTGCTGCCAAACCTTGGCGAACGGGAAAGCCGCGGCGTCGACCTGGCGCCGATCTACGGATCGTTCGTTGAAACGATGACAGGGCTGGCTTGGCCGGTCTACGCCCTGCTGGCAATTTGGGCCGAACCGATCGTGAGGACAATCTACGGAGAGGCGTGGCGCGCCACTGGCGTGATGATGATACCGATCGCAATTGCCCACGCTGTGACGCTTACGGCTGGTCCATACTACGATATCTTGATCGTCAAGCGACGTCAGCGGCTACTCTTTGCCTGCGAAGCCGCAGTTTGTGTTTTCACGATCGTGATGCTTGGGGCTGGCCTAAAACTCGGGATTGAGGCTGCAATCTGGACCCTGCCTGTGAGCGGCATCTTCTTTGCAGCTTGCTACTTGGCGGTGCTTAGATCTGTCATTGGGTATGATCCTGGAAGGCTGTTCACGGCTTGGGCAAGAAGCCTGGCTGCCACACTGGTGGTGCTTCCCGTCCCACTCGCCTTTCGACATGTTTTGACCCAGGGACCCACTGAAATTCTGTTCGGGTTTGTAGCGTCAAGCGCAATCTCGGTGGCGATCTGGGTTGTGGCCCTCACATTCATTCGACACGAGCTCTCCGTTCACGTTCGCGGTTTGATCGAGGATCTCTCACGGTCAATAGGTGTCTCCGCATATCCACGATTCCTGCCCCAACCAACCGAAACGGATCGAGGGTGACTCTTGCAAGACAGTTCGGAACGCCAGGGGCCAGTGACGATAGACCGTGTGGGCAGCGATCCTGGTCGTGATCGCAAAGTTCGGCTGCGGCTTGAACACTGCCTTGCACATCCGACAGCCGACTTGCGCACCGGCTCGACAACTCGAGTTGGCCGCAGCGCAACGCACAACAGCCCAGCTCTCGACGGGCTTCGAGCGATCAGCATCGTCCTTGTCCTGGCGGCCCACCTGCTTCCGCTCGGGCCCAAATATCTGCAGTTGAATTCCACCGCCGGGCCCATGGGCATGAGCCTGTTCTTTGCCCTCTCAGGATACCTGATCATTCGCAGCCTGCGTTCTGCGACCATTTTCGAGTTCGTCGTCAGGCGAATTGTCCGAATCCTGCCGCTTGCATACCTCTACATCGCGCTCGTTTTCATCGTCTTCGGCCTGAGCGGGCCGGCACTGCTTTACCATCTTGGCTTCATCATAAACTACCGGCTCGATCAAATGATTCCGGTGACCGAGCACCTTTGGTCCCTGTGCGTGGAAGTTCACTTCTACGTCTTTGTGATGGCGCTGGCCGCGCTGGCCGGACGCAAGGGCCTGATCGCCGTGTGGCCCTGCTGCGCAGCAATCACCGCTCTTCGTATCCTGGCAAGTACGCCGATCGAGGTGACCACTCATCTGCGTATCGACGAAATCCTCGTCGGGGCCTGCGTTGCCACCCTGCCGGCGCGCCAACTCCGCGCCTCAACCTCCCCGCTCGTTTGGGCGCTCGCGGCAGGCGCGTGGGCAGCAAGCTCGCATCCCGATACCGGCTGGCTGCAATATCTGCGGCCTTACGCGACAGGCCTCTTGCTGTGGGCGACGCTTTCGCAGCCGCCGAACACGCTGCTCGACGTGCTCGGCAGCAAAAGCCTATCGTACATTGCTGCAACCTCCTACGCGCTCTATATCTTTCATCCACTCACGGCGCACGGATGGTGGAACGATGGCAGCGTTTACCAGCGCTATCTGCTCAAGCGACCCATTGGTCTGGTTCTCACGCTGCTCGCAGCCCACCTCTCGACGTTTTATTGGGAGCGCATGTGGATACAAGCGGCACGGCGCTGGTTGAGTGCAAGGCGCGCCTTGAAGCCGGCCATCGCAGCGGATCACATCTGGAGCGACGTGAGTTCGCGACCATGATCATGAACGGGGCGGCCGTCCGTTTCGGTTCAAAAATACAGCAGCCGATCCAACACGCTGTTGATTTACCGATCCGCCTTCTCGGCTTTGGCTTGAGACAGGCTAAGCATACCGCTCGCCTCGTATGGTTCGGAACGGATCACCGGAACCTTAATAATATCATCAGGCTGTACAAGAGCCATCTCGTCCGCCGCAATTTCCTGCGTCGTCTCGCCATTTTTTCTGACTAGCGTGAATCCAGATCGTCGATCCTTCTCCGCCAAGCGCTCCCTCGCCTCGGCCGGCGCACTGATCTGCGCCTCCATAAGCAAATCGCCCTGCGTCTTGATCCGCGCCCGCACTTCCGCGATGTCATCCCTCGTCTGTTGCAGATCTCTCTCGTCCGCTTTCCTTCTCTCCTGAGCGCGTTCGTGAAGCCGATGCTCGGCCAGGGCAATACTCTCTTGCGCCTTTACGATCGCCGTTTCGATGTTCAATTGCTCGTTCACGATTTGCGCGAGGGATCGCTCCATCGAGAAGACCGTCGGTGCGAGCGCAAGCCCCTTCGCGGAAAGGGCGCGAAATTGCTTCAGCTGCTCCTGAGTGCTATCCCTCTCCTGCGCCAGTGCGCCGACCTGACCACGAAGCGATCCAGTCTCGCTGTTATAGAGCGCCTTGATCTTTTCGAACTCCGCCTGCTCTGAACGAATTGTGTTGTTTTCCACGTCAAGGACGGAGCGCTCGCCTTCGACGATCGCGACGATGTCCGGGTCGTCCTTGCGATCAGCAAGCTCCGGTGGGAACGGAAGATCGGCGCGACCGGCGAGCGCCGCAGTCAGCCGGGCCTCGCGCGCCAGCAGGCGGCACCGCTTCAGCGACAGGGCGCGCATTTCTCCCTTGGCCAGCGCCATGTCGCGGTCCAGGCGCAGCAAGCCGAACTCAGGACGATAGTATCCGCCCGCGATGCTGATCGCCCCAAGGACCGTAAGACCCGGCCGATATGGATACTGGCCCGGGTGCTGGACGTCTCCCACGATGGAAAACGGTCGATACTGAAGGATTTCCACCGCCGCAACCGGCCGTTCCGCTCCGTCCGAGCGCCGTTGCAGACGATCAGATATCTCTCCCGCCAGATCGTTCACACGGAGACCTCTGGCATCAATATTTCCGATCAGAGGCAGGGAAATCGCGCCGTCCGCCGCGACCGTATATTCGCCGGTCAGATCCGGCCATTCCTGCACCTTGACCTTTAATCGATCAGACACGCCGAGCTTGTAATCTTCCGCGATGGCCGATGGGACAACAAGAGCCATGGCGATGTTGACGGCGATCGCGATCTTGAGAGCTGTTCGCTTCATCCTACAAATCCCCTGGCTCTGTCAGATCTAGAGATTGGGGCCTCCCGGAGCGCCTTTGCGTTCGGACCAAAGTCTCGGACCGCAGCACACTCCGCGGAACCTTGTTGAGAACCGTCCCCAGAATCCTGTCTCGCACGGATCCCAACGAACTTAGCGCCCGGCCCAACTCGGTCTCCGACGTATGGCCCCACTCCACCACGATCAGCAGGCTATCGATGATTTGACCGGCAGATCGCACGTCGGCCGCAGTCGCAAGTGCAGGTAGATCCAAGATGACCCATTCGTAAGCGCACTCGCGCCCTGCATTGATCACGTAGGCAAGATTGCCCCAGAGCATATCGAGGTTGCTCAGAACTTCCCCACCCGGGAGAAAGTCGAGATTGGGACTAATCTCCGGCTGAATGGCATCACCGGGCGCGACCTCCCCTCGCAGCACCTCGTGCAAACCGGCCACCTGCGGTGCAACCGGCCTGAGGGCGGGAAGCGTGTCGCTCTGGCCCGCATCGACAAGGAGCACGCGCGAACCCTCGCCGGCGAGGAACCTGGCCCAGCTGCCCGCCACGACTGTCTTCCCTTCGCCGGGGCAATAAGAGGTCACTCCAACCACGTGAGGGACCTGGTTCGATGTTTCGAGCACTGCCGACCGCGCGCGCTGCAGGACCGATCGCCTCAACGTTGAGGCCAGGCCCAACCGGTTCGCTTGAGGGATCTTCATCCGCGGCAGGGCCCCAAAGCACTCGACTGAAGTCAACGCAACGAGCTGTTCGGCGCTGCGCAAGCGCCTATCGAACAGCGCGAGCCCGATTCCAATGCCGCACGCCAGCATTCCACCGACCACCGGCGCCAGCAGCATAATGACCGTCGTTGGGGGCCCATCGCTTGAGGTGGGCGGAACGGCTTCACTAATGATCCGCGCCGTCGGACCAAGCACCTTGATCCGCTCCCGCAGCGAGGCACTCGTACTGACCACCGCGCTTGTGTCGTTTTGCTCTTGAACGAATGATGCTGCCAGCTCATTCGTCAGCCTCGCCGCTTCATCGGGGCTGCGCGCGCGTGCTCGGACCGAAATGATGAGGCTCGCACCGACGCGACTGACCGCCATGCCAGATCGCATTCGCGCCAGCACTTTCTGCCTTCTTCTTTCGTCCGAGAGCGGCTCTTCGGAACCAGATATTCGCCTTTGCAAGAGATCGCGGACACGTTGCCACCCGATCCGGCCAATGGCCTGCTCGAGGCTCGATCTTGGCAGGATCTCTTCGGTCTTTTCCAACCCGATCTTGTCGACCACCCGTTCGAGAACCCTGCTCGATCTGAGCATTTCAATTGCGCTCTGAATCAGCGAATTCTCGACCAGAACCTGAGTAACGACAGCGTCGGGTCCGGACATTTGCAGCGTCGTATTCGAAATGAGTAGTTCGGAGGTCGCGCTGAACACTGGAACCCTGATCGCGCCATAGACAAGACCTGCCATCCCTCCAATAGTGACCCCAACGAGCAGCAACCGTAGAAGCGCTGGACGGTGCTGACGAATCTTCGCGAGCGCAATCCTGAAGCCGAGCCCATCACGCCAGACTTCCGGAAGGGATCGGTCCTCTGTGCGGTCGACATACACCCGCTTCCTGGCTGACGAGTCGAGCATCAATGCGTCTCCCGGTTATTGTGTCCGTCGAAAAAAGTGGGCATCACTGCTGTAGTCTCGACTGGACCGCTTCCAGAAGATGCCAAGGAAAGCCGCGAAGACGGTTGTTGCCATCGGGATAGCAGGCCGCCTCCGCGTAGCCCTTGGGGCACCGCAAGATGCCGCCAATTCCAAAATACGGGTGACTTGTTCCCTTTGAGAGTGGGTTCTCGGCGTAGAACACCACGGCGCCCGCTGTGTCACGCACGATCATCCCGTATAGTTGCACGGCGTGCGCCAACATAGCCGCATAGGGGTCCATATCGATCCTATCGAGATCGACATTGCTAGGAATCCGGAACGTCGCGCCCTCAGGAATCGCCTCGGGATCGTTGTCGTCGCCATCGGTGCGTTGCGCGGGGTAGGCCCACACGGATTGGCGCGCTTGCGGCAGGGCTATGTGAATTGCGTGATTGATCTCACCTTGGCGCTGCTCCGCAACGGTGATCAGCCCCGCAAGCAGAACAAGGCCAGTCGCCGTCGCGCCAAATTTGTACCCGTCTTCAGTCGTCGGAAAATACCCTGGACTCGTCGCAAGGTTATCGATCTTGCCACCCCACGAAGCCCGCCATTCGTCTACAGTGTCGCCCACCGAGTTGATGGTCTTGCGCCCACTCTTTTCCATGCCCCAAAATTCCCAATAGTGCTTCGTCGAGGGCTGATAGACGATGGCCTCCGCGTCACTGCCGCTCGAGGGCTGAAACCCGTCAGGCAGCGGAACGCTCTCCCATTGTTGTTGCAGCGGTTCGAATTGCCAGTCCGGGCTCGCCGCTCGCTCCGCCCGCACACGGACCGTCGGCTGATCACCTGAGACAACGTAAAGGGGCGGCGAATACCGATCGATATTGACCGACGCAATTCCGTAATGAGTTCTGATCTGATTCTGAAGCGCAGCTACCCATCTGTCGGAATGTGGATCGCGCGGAGTATCCGGTGGCAACTGGGCATGGACGTAGCTTGTCCCGGAAAATTCTCGATCCGCCGCCATGATCAGCGACGGTCGATCCTTGGCATCGATTGATTGTCGCGACGTACGAGCACTATCCGCTACGGTTCCGACGCAGATCCCGAGACCAAGAAGAAACATCGTACCGGCAGTACAGCAAAGGCTCGTGATGGGACCGCGCATTCTGAGCTTTCCCGCTCAATTCAGTGGAACCTCTCCGTGCATCCACAGTCGAGATAACGCCTCCCGTTCGGCTCCACGTCTATCGCCCATCCAGAAACATGACGGCATCTGCAGCGGGGCCGCAACGCCTTCAAAGTAACTAGTCCTGTCGGGTGCCAACAAACGGTCCACTGCAAAGCTCAGAGCCGCCCTTTGGGGCGCTCCGTACCGATACCTCGCTGCAGCAGTAGTTCGATCGGCTGCTGGCTACACGCCGACTCGGACTAGTCGGCATGACTCACCATCTCATTCGTGAGAGCAACCTTGCTGTGCAGGCCCATGGCTACACTCCGTTTCGCCTTCTCCGCGAAAGCGAGGGGGCGCTGCGCGCACGATTGGCGATCCATTCAAGCCTACGGACGCGCCGCTTTTCAGTTTGCGTGCAGTCAGTGGACTTGGCTCAATGCGTGCCCTGCAAACACAAACGGCCGCTCACAGGCGCGACATCCAGACGCCGATCTTTCCCGACTTCTCCCGGCAAGTTGTCTGCATTGAGGGACTGCTCTGCGACGCGGTGACGTTTGAGGAGGCGAAGCAGCGGATTGTCTCGTCCATCAGAGAAACGCGCCGCTGCAATCTGGTCACTCCGAATGCGAATTTCCTGCGCCTGATCCGCTCCGACCCGGATTTCAGAGATGCCGCATTGGCAACCGATCTCTCTGTCATCGACGGGATGCCACTGCTTTGGCTCGCCCGCCTGCTCGGAATTCCTGTTCGACAGCGTGTCAGCGGCTCTGACCTATTTGATGCTCTCTGGGCCGATACCAGCGAACACCTGAGCACCTTCTTTTTCGGTGCGACCGATGACATCGGCTACCGCGTGCGGAAGCGTCTCAGCGAAGCTGAGGCGGCCATCGAGTGCGCGGGCACCCTTTCTCCGGGCTTCGGCTCCGTTGAATCGATGAGCGATCCGGAAGTTCTCGACACCATCAATGAGGCGCACCCCGACCTTCTGATCGTTTCGGTCGGAGCGCGCAAAGGCCTGTTGTGGCTTAATCGGAATGAGCACCAGCTTTCGGCTCCCGTCATCTGCAATCTCGGAGCGACCATCAATTTCGTCGCGGGAAGCATCAAGCGTGCTCCCGTGTTCTTTCGTCGCTCCGGAATTGAATGGCTATGGCGCATCAAGGAGGAACCAGCGCTCTGGACGCGGTATGCTCTCGATCTCGCAACGTTGATTTCCGTCCTGCTTCGCCAGGTCCTCCCCTGGGTCGTCTATCGTAGTGTCCACCGGCCTTCCGCAACGCAACTGGCTGCGGCACGCATCCGGCACTATCAGCGCGGCGATGACGAGATCCTGGAATTCTTCGGCGCGTGGACGCGGCAGAACATCTTGCCCGTACGCGACGCCCTCGCCGCAGCGTGCCTTGCCAGGGGCAACCTTGTCATTAACGTCGACGGCGTGAGTTACGTCGACGCCACGTTCCTGGGACAGCTTCTGCTTGCATATGGCTATCGCCGCCGAATGCACCGGGGATTCCTGCTTGGCGCTTCCGAACGGCGAATCAGGAAAATGCTGCGCCTGCACGGTTGCGACTATCTGCTTTTCGCCGGTCAACCCGGTTCGGACACTGTCGCGGCCTCTGAGCCATGCGACGCCGCAGGGACGCTTGGCTCTCGCAAAGTTTGCGAGAGAAAGATCGCTTCTGGCGGCACGCCTTAGATCGATTTGGCCGAGGCCCTCATGATGCTTTCGACGCTGAACATCCTGCTCGGCCTCGCCGCGACAGCCCTGGCTCTGGTCACGCTGAGCTTCGCCCTGCAAGCAGCGGCCATGATCTTTCTGCATGATCGTCCGTTCTTGCTCCTGCCCCGCCGCCCCTCAGTCGCGATATTGGTGCCGGCGCACGACGAAGAACAGAACATCGAGGCGACACTCCTTCGTATTAGGCAGGACCTAGCGCCCGGCGACCGGCTCCTGGTTGTGGCGGACAATTGCAGTGACAGAACTGCTCCTCTCGCAGCGCGAGCCGGAGCAGAAATTTTGGTCCGGAGCAATCCGGAGCGGCGCGGCAAAGGCTTTGCCCTGGCGGCCGGCCTTCGGCATCTAACCGCGACGCCTCCCGAAGTCGTCGTGTTCATAGACGCCGACTGTCAGATCAATCGGCACGGGATCGACTTGTTAGCGCGCGCCTGCGCAACCGCCGACTCGCCGATCCAGTGTCTAGATCTCATGGTCGCACATCCCGATAGTCCCGGAGCGCCTCGCTTGGCCGAATTCGCCTGGCGGATCAAGAACGATTTTCGTCCAAACGGCTACGCGCGTCTTGGCTTGCCTTGCCAGCTCCGCGGAACAGGCATGGCTGTGCCATGGGCGCAAATCAATCCAGACCTATTCGCGACCGAGCTTCTGGCCGAGGACATCTTCCTTGGACTTGAGCTGGCGATCCAAGGACATCCGGCGCGATTCTTCCGTGGTGCGCGCGTGACAAGCTATTTCCCAGACACGCAAAGTGGCCAAGTCCAGCAAAAGCATCGCTGGGTCCAAGGGCACCTTGGGCTGATCAGGAGTCACCTGCCCCGCCTCATCTTCCAGGCCTGGAAAAAACGAGATCTACGCTTGCTTGCGTTGGCGGCGGATCTCGCGGTCCCGCCACTCGGCATGCTTGCCATAGCCGACATGGTGCTCCTGGCCGTCAGTTTACTTTATCTGGCTGCTGTAGGCATACGCGCTCCACTCGCATGTTCCGCGTTTGAGCTCGCCGTTTTTGCATTCCCGCTGGTGAGCGCTTGGTACGTCTCCGGTCGCGATTTGATCGGATTTAGGGAAGTAGCGCAGGTGCCGCGGCACATGATCATGGTGATGCGCACCGCACTGGCGTTGGCTCGCGGAGATCGGACGCAATGGGTCCGAGCCGATCGGCCACGGACAACCCCTCAATTCATCCGGCACATGCGCCACACACGACACTAGCGCTTTGCGCAGAAAGCGCTTGTTGGTCGCTCAAGCGCGACTGGCGGTCGCCTGCCTTAACCCAAACAGTGTTCGTCCGACAATCGTTGTCCTTGCCAATCGCTTGAGAAAGCGGCTCAGATCATATCCTGGAATGCAGTCGCTAAGGAGAACGGCCTGAGCCTCTTTGTAGCGCCCCGCATCCAATAGTTGGCGCGCATATTCCAACATGAGGAAATTAGCATAGCGCCTGCTGCTCTCATGCAGACGCGCCGGGACGACATGATCTCGCATCAAGTCCGATAAGCGCTCTGCGAAGAGCGGTCGCGATATCGTGTCGCGGCTCCCGCAGAGCGATGGCGAGCTCGCGTCATTGTACGTTGCAGATGGTGCCGCGCTATAAATAAAGGAACCCCGGCAGGCAAGTCTGCACCACATGTCGATATCTTCGCCTGTCGAGATGCCCTCGGCAAACGGCCCTGCAGCCAGCAACTCGTCCCGACGGACCATGATCGAACTTGAGCTGACTGGATAGCCGCCATTGGAGAGCGCAAACGAGAAATAATCGTCGATCCTTTGCGCCGAAACGTTCGGATCGATCAGAAGGCTGCCTGCTCTGCTTTCCAGTCGCAGGTTGCTGAAGACTGCGACTGCATCGCTGCCATCAGCGGCGCGCCAAAGACTCGCGAGATGGTCGTGCGACCACAGATCATCTGCATCGAGGAACGCAACCCATTCTCCCTGCGCAGCTCGAATCCCACGATTACGCGCGGCCGAAACTCCAGCGTTCGGCTGCTCAATCAACTGGAGATGCGGCAAGCCGGCCGCCTTCACCAAAGTCGCGCTGGGGTCGGTCGATCCGTCGTCGACAACTATAAGCTCAAAATCGATGTCCGTCTGACGAGCTACTGACCACAGCGTTCGCAGAACGCAGTCTGCCTTGTTGTACAAGGGTGTCACGACAGTGATGAGCGGCTTCCGCCTGATGATCACGCGAGTTTCCACGGCTATCTGGCCGCAACAATGAGCGCGCGGTTTTCCGTCAAGTATTATTCGTGCGCCGCGCTCAGAGACAATCGTGAACCCGAACTAGCCCGCACGGGGAACGCGACTTGACCCTCCAGCATCCGGATCTGGGACTATTGAAAGCAGCTCATAGAGCCGAAACGGTAGAATATCGGAAGCCGCTCAGGCAGCTCCCGAGCACTCTCTTCGGAGAATTCGGAGTCCAGAGATTGCTCCGCGCAACCATCTCAGCCTGAGGGTGCGGCGACGACGATGTTGCTGGAACCTTGGGCCGCTCCGGACACAACTCCCCTTTAACTTAACTCAATCAAGCGCGTTTCGTTTCTAATCGTGATACGGCGTGACTACTTCGCCTGAGCCAGAAATCGGCCTCGGCGCCTCCTTCTCGACAACATTTCTAATGTACTTTAAGCTTGAACAAAATGTCGTGTTTCATATCGCGTCCCTGAAATACCCGATCGGACTCTTTGTGGTTGCGTCAGGATATTAGGACATGTCGAACGCCGCGATAGTACCAACGTTCATCCTCCAAATTGATGGATTCTTTCGCGAAGGCCTTCGGCTTATTCTATCGAGAACGCGATTCTCTCCACAAGGCTGGGGTATTGCGCTCGACGAGCTCAACGCAATACCCAGCGACGAGCCCAGCTTATTTATAGTCGGAGTTGGACAGAAGCATGATTTCATTTTCAAACGCATTCGCGCGCTGTATCCACTGTCCTTCATCGTAGCGATTGGCGACGAGCGCAGCCCCGATTGCCTGGCGAGTGCACTCGATGCCGGCGTGAATGCGGCTCTTTTCAATTCCGTCGCGCCGAACGCTCTCATTAATTGTCTGCACGCCGTTACCGACGAACATCTCATCGTTATCGATGGTCGCCTTTGGCCATTAGCGACCGTCCTGCCAAAAATCGACGAACGATTGTCGCCCCCAACTCAAAATGGTGCTCCTTGGGAGGCGGAGAGCGCGCTGCATGCCTCCAAGCTGCTGTCCGCACGGGAAATCGCGATCCTGGAACGAATTGTCCGAGGTGATTCCAACAAACATGTCGCGCGGTACTTCAAGATTGCCGAGCCGACCGTCAAGGCTCACGTCAAGGCGATCTTTCGGAAGATAGGCACAACCAATCGTACCCAGGCTGCCATCTGGGCGCTCAACAACAAGCTTATCAACGGCGCGCACGGCATTTCCACGCTGCTCGACGAGCATGTCGCCGGCGACGAAAGTCACTCCCTGGGATTCAATCAGCTCGATCCGACGATTGACGATGCCCTCATTGCTGGTCGTGCCAAGGTGGGCTCGCAATAACGTGATTTCACATCACAACCGCGGGCGCAGTTGGCGCCTCCTTCCTCTCCTTGCTGGTCTGGCCTCCGTCCCGTTGTCCGGTCAGCGCGCCCTCCGCTCGTCGAGCGAGCGCGCTACATCGCTGGGATGCAATAGGCCCCAGCTCAGGAGTTGGAGCTGGGGCCCTGGCAGCGTACTGTTGGTTGGCTGACGTCCACCTGAGCAGCCATCAGCGGATGCCAGACTGCACCTGCGGGCCGGTTCCAACACTAACGCTTGTAAATGTGCGCTGCGGACGCTCGATCCGACGAGCTCCGCGGACCGGCTACCAGCGCAGTTGCGTCGTGTCGTAACGAGAACGCTCAATTCGGCGTTGCGGGAGTCGGACGCGAAGCGCTGCGAACTGCTTGGTTGTCATTCGGCATGCAAAATTGGCTCTGTCTCACTTTTGATGCAGTTCGAGGGCGTCTGGCGCATTGATTGGAGGAGCATCAGCGCCATGCAGCAAGCACTCCACCGCTCCAGTCTGGTGCCGCGTGGATTTGTTGTAGAGAGTGCGCGCTACGAGATTGGCCGCATCCCTGCCGATGACATAATTGATCTTTTCGAACGCGAACAATCCATCCCAAACGTGCCGCGCGATCTTCTCGATCTAAGAGGACTCAAGCTCAGTCTTCGGAGGCGATCCGATCCAGGCGCAATCGGTGCCGATGGTCAGTGACTAGACGTCCACCACCGATGACCGCTGCAAGCGTTCCCAGACCCGTTCCGCCCGCAATTAGAAACATGATCAGTAGCTGGTATTTGACAGCGTCGACCGGCTCGACGCCCGCGAGGATCTGTCCGGTCATCATCCCCGGTAGAGAGACGAGGCCAATTGCCGCCATACCGTTGATCGTCGGCATGAAGCCGGTTCGTAGCGCATCGCGGATCACGGGCAGGAGCGCCTGATATCGCGTACCTCCCAAGGCGAGGCAGGATTCCACCGCAGCTCGTTCGCGAACCACCCCACTCACCAGCACATCCAAGCCCAGGCTCACACCAGTCATGGTGTTGCCCAGGATCATTCCCAGGAGCGGCAGAGCGTAGCGGGGGTGATACCAGGGTTCAGGACGTAGCTGCGTGAGCAGCGAAAACGTCGTAACGATACCGGCCGCGAGCAACGTGCATCCTGCACCCAAGCCGTAGGTCCAAAGACCCTCCAGCCGCCTTCTTTGACGGGCGACGATTTCGCGTGATGCGAACAAGACCATGATGAAGGCAGCGAGTGCCGTCCACAACGGCGAAACGGCCGCGAACAGAAACGTCAGCACGTAACCAACCAGCACAAGCTGAATCACCATTCTCACACTCGCGAAGGCCAGTTGCCGCTCAAGCTTGAGGTGCAGCGCCAGCGAGAGCGCACCGTTCATGACCACGAGTAACGCAGGCAGGATCAGGTCGCCGTAACTTAACTGAATGTAACTCAAAGCGGGTGCTCCTCAAGCCGCCCGTCGCTCGCCATCATGAGCAAGCGCGATCCGATGCGTCGCGCCTGGGCGTTGTTATGAGTACTCCAAATCACACTTGTGCCGCGCGACAACCGCTCCGCGATAATGGCTTCGACAGAAGCGGTCGAGGCTGCATCGAGCGCCGACGTGGGTTCGTCCAGCAAGAGCACGCGCGAATGCAGCAAAAGAGCCCGCATGAGCCCGAGCCGCTGTTTTTCGCCAGTGGAAAGTCTTTGGATCGGCCAGGTCGCGCAACTCGATGGCAGCCCCAGTCGCTGAGCCAGCGCGACCGCCGGCCCCCATGCAACAAAGTGCTCCTGCACTGTGTCCGCCCACCAGCCTGGTTCAGCAGCAACATAGGTCACCTGCTTCCGCCAAATGGGAGCCGGCATCGACTCTCTTGGCCTGCCATCCAACTCGATAGAGCCTTCGTTCGGATCAAGATCGGCGATGGCACGAAGCAGCAGGGTCTTGCCAACGCCCGAGGGGCCCTGCAGCGCAAGGCATTCTCCATCGGCCAGTTGAAAAGAAGCCGAGATATGCAGGCGTCTTAGCGCATTGATCGTAAGCATTAACTGACCCTGGAACGGCTTGCGTTGGCCTAGTTCCCTGCCTAGTTTATGCACACGGGGATTTCCAGTCTCCCCGTCAGACGGGTTTCCGTCCAAGCACTGACCAATACTCACTAGATGAGATGGTTGCGCATGGGCAGACCCAAACCCCTTTTCCACGAAAGATCGACCCCTGCAGGGCAGACATCAGCTCGCGGCATTCAGCGCGAAGAGCGTGGCATCGACGCGGTCGTCTTGCATTTCTCTCGTCTGGGCGGTCCGATGTACACTCACGAGAAGGTCACGCTGTCCGTGGTGGCGAAGAGTATCGCGCGCCTTAAGGGGCATCGATTTGCGGGTGAATTCGATCCAAAGGCGCATGCGCCCGCCCGTCATTTCTTTGTTCCCAGCGATACCCTCATCTTCGACGAGGCGCGGACTTTAGGAATTCATTCTTCCCAGCAGCTCTATGGCGCGGTCGTGCCTTATCCCTTCGTCAAGACGAAAGCCATCACGCATCACCTCATTGGCGCGCACGCGTCTCGGCCGTCTGGCTGGTCATCTGCATTCGCCGATAACGTCCATAGTGCTGTTCTTCCGGGCTATACAGTGTTTTGCGCCGACGATGCAAAATTGGCAGCTAAACGACTCTTGGTGCTCGGAGCGGTTCGCTTGAAGGAGCCGCTGGGCGATGGTGGCCACGGTCAAGTCACTATCGGTCGCGTTGCCGAACTGGAGGCTTATCTAGAGAATTTCCCGGCTGAGAGGCTTGCGTCTCATGGTCTGGTACTCGAGACCAACCTGCGTCACGTCATTACGCGAAGCGTCGGTTGCACGACAATCGGTAGCTCGGCGATCGCCTATCATGGCACGCAGCGGACCGTTACAAACAATCACGGACTTTCCGTCTACGGGGGTTCGCATCTCATATGCGTTCGCGGCGGCTGGTCAGCGCTTGAGGAACTTCCCATGGAAGCAGATGCGAGGCTCGCCGTCGGCCAAGCTCGAGTGTATGACCGCAATGCGACCAAATACCCAGATTTCCTGGCTTCGCGTCGAAATTACGATGTCGGACAAGGCGTGGATGGGAATGGGCAGTGGCGCTCCGGAGTATTTGAGGCTTCGTGGCGTTCTGGTGGCGCGAGCACTGCGGAGCTCGCTGCTCTGACGGCATTCGCAGATGATTCCAGCCTACAAGTGGTCGAGACGACGGCAGTGAAGGAATACGGAAAGTCGCGCAGAACCTCGACTGGCGCGGCGGTTCATTTTCATGGTGATGATCCTGATGAGGGGCCCTTGATCAGATACACGAGGGTCGCACGAGCGCTGCGCCAAGTCGCATAACCAGCGGACACTCAACTTCTAGCCCCCGTGTCTCCAGCGCTGGGCCGCGGATTTGCCACATCCCTCCGTGCTGTATGCTTGATCGCTTCCGTGTGGACACCGTAGGTCTCCAGGGTGCCCCCCGGCGGGAACTCTCGTGATCCGCAAATGAAGTCGCCATGAGCAGGTCAGTGTAAGCAGATCAGTGCGCTGTTCCCGGAGGGGCGGTCGGGATTGCAATCGTCCGACGGGACGATCGATCTGCACTTTGTTTACTGGAACTTCACAACAGATGTTCGTCGCATTGTGACGTCCGGCGCAATCAACTGAAGGCGGATCGCACGAGTCACTGCTCGCTGAGCTTGGTGATCGTCATAGCTCCGTCCATTTCCGAAGCGGAAAAGACCACTTCATCTCCAGGTCGCACCGCATCAAACAGCAGCCCATCCTGCACTTTGAATTCTTCGACCATCCCGTAGGAGGTCGCCCCGGCCGTACCCGGATGCATTTCGCGGACCGAAATGATGCCGGCCATCCCGTCCACCTTTACGACCACTCCTCTAACGGTTCGCTCGGCTAAGGCCTGCGAGATGATCGTCGTCATCACTATAGCAACCGCCAGGATAACTCGTGCTGCTCTCAATGTAATCTCCCGACCGTTAAATTGGCGCTCAAATTCGTGAGCACAGATTGTCAGAGGAATTCAGGTTGATCCCTCCGGCCCGAGTGACAACCCCGGCCCGCATTTCGAGACACTTATCGGCCGTCTGCACCGAGTCGCGCTCGTGTGTTACGAGCAGTAACGTTCTGCCGCGCTGACGAACCGCGCTCGTAAGCAATTCCATCACACGTTGTGCGCTTTGGTCATCGAGATTCCCAGTCGGCTCGTCAGCCAAGAGTAGTGCAGGATCATTTGCGAATGCTCTGGCAATAGCCACTCTCTGCTGTTCTCCCCCACTGAGCTGGGATGGGCTGTGGTCGGCGCGATCGGCTAGGCCGACGAGATCGAGAAGTTCGCGGGCACGGCCTTGGTTCGCTCGCCCCAACGCAATCATCGGGAGCAGCACATTTTCTAAAGCGCTCAGTTGCGGGATCAGATTATAGGCCTGAAAGACCATCCCGACCTGCTCCGCGCGGTATTTTGATGCTCGCGCCCCTGATAAGCGGGCCAGATCGGTTCCCGCCACGATGACGTGCCCTTGATCCGGATGATCAAGTCGCGCGATGAGGTTGAGAAGCGTGGTTTTGCCCGAGCCCGATGGACCACTGATCCGCACGAACTCGCCCTCTCCGATTTCAAGTGATACATCGCGCAACGCGCCAACGACGGAGCGCTCGCGGCGATATGTCTTTGAAACCGAGCGCACGGAGACGAGCGGAGTCACAAGTTCTCCTCCGAGAGAGTTATTGCCAGGGGCTGCTGCACAAGTCGAAGCACCGTCGAGACCGAGCCGATGCCGACGGCTGCGATTGCGATCGCCACGAGGGAGCCCGCCACTACCCAATCGATTGTCGGTTCCGTCGGGCCAAGATCGGCCATGAGCGAAGGCATAGCGAAGGTTCGCGGCACGAAAGCACGGGCAGCGAGGCCGCCGAAGGCAACCGCAGCAAATCCAAGAACCAGCCCGAAGACGACGGCAGGAGCGATTCCCGTCGCAGGCCGAAATCCGACGGCTATCAGCGTGGCATATTGGCGCCGTCGCTCGACATATATGTCGTGCAGAAGGTTTGCAGCGAACGATCCGGCCAATAGCAGCGTCGCAATGCTTACGGCGGAAAACAAAGTCAGGGTCAGAACGAAATCGTGGACCTTACGCTGGTATTGGCTGTATCGTTCCGTGACGAAGACGCCTGGCTCCAACCGAAAGGCTTCCTGGAGCTTGGCGACGAGAGCCGGCACCTCAGAGGCGCTTCGTGCAATGACGAGGGCATCGGTCAGGCTCTCGCGACCGAAGATGTCTTCGCTGGTTTGGATATTCACGAACGCACCGCTCGAGACGAAGGTCGACTCCGGCCTCAACGAGGGCGCTTCAGCCGACCTTGGCGGGGCGCCCCGTAGCTCTAGTTTGTCGAGAATGCCAACGACGGTGAGCTGCAGGTCCGTGCCGTCCGCCTTCCGAACCGGGAAAGTGCCGCCGATATCTACGCCGAGCGCCTGAGCTGACGCTTGATCGAGCACCGCGACCGCACGATCCTCACTCCGCAAAAACCGACCGCGCGCGATCGAGAAGCTGCTCAAACCGGGCTCGCTGTCAGGATCGATACCGAAAATGTAGATGTTTAGAAAACTGTCGCCGGATACGACATTACGAAACAGCGACTGCCGCTTGACCACCTGGTTCTCGCCTGCAGCCACTTCCAGATCGGTAGGGTCGATGAGCGGCTCATAGACTGGAATTGTGAGCGGCGGCAGATTTCCACTCCGCGGTGTTTCAAACAGAGCGCGATTGAAACGGCTCTTGACCTCAACGACGTCGGGCCGATCCTGACGAATGGCCCTGCTCAAAGTGTTTCGGGCGCCCTCGACCACCATCAGCGACCCAGCGACGGTTGCGCTGGTGGCAGCGAGAACGATCGCCGCCGCAAGCGCTTCGACGAAGCGGCGGCCGTAGCCTCCGAAGGTGAGCTTCACCCATATCATGCAGACACCCGAAGGAGCTGGGCGGGCGCCTGTGCAAGGGGCCAAAGCAGCACCGGAAGAGCTGCAATGGTTGTGGCAACAAGCGCAACCCCGGTGGCAAAACCGAACGTTGAAGCGCTTCGAACAAACGGCAGAATGATCACCGCCACTGCGGCGATCACCATGCCCGCGGCAAGGACCGTGTACATTCGTATCGCGAAATAGAGCAGGACTTTAAACGGAGAAAAGCCCACGGCCTGCAAAATTCCGAGCTCGCGCCAACGCGCCAGGATCAACTGGATCTGCAGACCGGCTACCCCGGCGGCCACGAGTACAAGTAGGAGAAAGATGAAGAACGACCCACCCGCTTCCAGTTTTCCTTGCTCTTGGAGTGCCGCTTCGAAATTGTTGCGCTCTGGCACTCGTAGGCAGAAGGTAGATTCACCTGTAGCGCCGCAGTCTTGTTTGAGATTCCGCTCATCGAGCAGGGATATCGCTTCACCTTCGACTGTTGGCACTTCCCGAACTGAGTGCGCCCGCACGATCAGTTCTTTGGCTGCAGTCTCCTTTGGGGGTGGCATGCCGCGAGCAGCCAGTTGCTCGCCGACGAATCCGAAAAAGTCCTTCAACACCTGGTCATTCAAAAGGATTGGCAACGTGGTTGCCACGCCCTTTGGCGCATCCGGGCGACGTACTGTGAGGACTTCACTGCCGCGCGCAGCAAGGCGCCAAAAGGGCTCAAATCGACCCTGATCCGGGCCGACGAGATCAAATGTCCCGATCAGGCGTAGCTTCTCGTAGCGTCGAACGATTGGAGGATCCGCGTTCACGTACGTCAAATCGACGGTTGCTTCGGCGCCAGGTCGAATGCCGACGTAATCAGCAACCCCGGAGGGGACAACGACCTCGTTGCGGTCCGGTGGACGCGCCGTTCCAGATGTAGCAAGCAGGGGGGCTCCGAGGGTTGCTGTGGACGCGTTCGGATTCAGATCATGGAAATTTACATAATAATCCCGGACTGGATCGAATGACCGATCGACACCTAGCGCGGTGGTCCGAGCACCGAGAGATTCCTGCTGCTTCTCGTTCTCGAAAACCACAAAGGATGTGTCGGCCACCAAGCCCAGCTGAGTGCCATTATAGGGAGCCACGATTGACTGTACCCCGGCGGCCGAACGTAGCGCCCGAATGAGGTCTGCGATCTCGCCCATCGGCACCTTGTTGAGATCGACGATGAGTGTTGTCGCTCCGGACTCTTCGTAGCTGGTCAGGAGCTCCGCCCGTCGAAGACCTATTTGTGCTGCAAAGAACGTGATTGCGACTAATGCAAGTGCGATCGCTAGCGCGGTCGCCAGTGACCGCAGCCACGCCCTTCTGAGATCGACGACGGCGAGCCAAAAAAGCCCGCGATCCACGACGAATTCTACCTCAGTTCCCGTTCGATATCCTCGTGAAGTTCTTCAACCATGCCGGAGATCGTCGATTTCACCTTAGTCGCCGGTGCCCCACTCTTGAGCTGATTGCCCAGCGAATCGAACAGTAGTTGTTGTTCGCGAGCCTCACGCGCTGAAATCCGGGGCGAGACGCTGTTCCAGGCCGCACGCGCCTGCCGGAAGCGGGTTTGAGCTTCAGCCGCATTGCCTGACGCGTAGGCTGTATCTACCGCGCGCAAATGGCTCACGATCCGATCCACGGATCCCCCGCCTTGGGACCTTTTCTGCGCGATTGCAGCGCCACTCCAGCCTGCGCCGTCAATTCCGAGGCCGATCGTCACCACGCCGGCCGCCAGCATTAGGCTAATCCACATTGGGGCAGTTCTCATCGCATCCTCCTGTAAGATGCCCGCCAGACAGAGCCCTCCAGCCTGATTCTCTTACTCCCCACTCTCCTCTCACCGCGTTCGCCGAACGCAGAGACGGCAAATCGTGGACTCGGATAGGCTCCAACCTTTAGTCGAGCCGCTCCGAAGCAGTCGAAAACTTCTTTCCTTGCAGCAGAACAATCGTGGCCTCAGGACGGCCGTCTTTCAGCTCAGGCACTGCGCTCACGACGAGCACGTCCGCGGCCTCTCCCTTAGCCTGTCCTTTTGCCTTGGTCGCAACATCGGCCAGCTTAACCTTCGCCCTGTCCATTGCGGCCTTTTGCAATTTGGCGTGGGCAAGGTCCTCGCCCTCGGTAATCGGCTCGACCTTGGCGACAGTCCCCGTCATGTGATCGACAATGACCTCGTAAAACTTTCCTTCTTTCGCCGTATAGACCGAAAGCTGGAGCTTGCCCTCGTCCATCTCGAATTTTCCAGAGATCGGCTGACCTTCCCGTTCGCTGGCCGTGAAGCCCTGCTGCAGGCTGACTTTCACGCCGCTCAACGCGTTTGCCAATTCGGCCTGCTCCTGGTCTGGACCAATCGCGAAAGCTGATCGAAGGCCAACAGATGATGCGGCCAAAGCAATGATCACGAAGCTACGGGCAGACGCCAGTAGCATTTGTCGTCTGGTCATGAGGTGCCTCCCTTCATTAATCGAGATGCCCCGCCGTCAAAGCTGCTGTTGCACCACCACCAACCGGTTGCGGCCTGCCGCCGATCTGGCGACCTGAAGGCGTTCCAGATGCGGCCGACGTTTCGGTCCTCGGCCAAATCTTGGTCGCCTTTCGGCGCCTCCACCACTGAAGAATTCCTGAAATCCCTGTCAGGAACGCTGCGGCAGCAAGGAACCGGTCTATAATGCCCGTGCGAGGGCAGCTCTCGGAGTGGAGCACACCGTGCGTATTCTGGTCATTGAGGACGAAAAGAAGGTCGCGAACGCGCTGCGCGAGGGCCTTGAATCAGAGCACTATGAAGTCACGATCGCAGCGACCGGAGAAGAGGGCTTTTTCCTCGCGAGCCAGTGCTCTTTCGATCTCTTGTTGCTCGATCTTATGCTGCCGCGCCGCGACGGCATCGATGTTCTCGCGACGCTGCGCAAGTGCGGCAATCAGACGCCGATCTTGGTCGTTACGGCCAAGGATGCGGTCGAGGACCGGGTGGTTGGCCTCGATCAAGGCGCTGACGACTATCTCACCAAGCCCTTCGCATTCTCCGAGCTGCTTGCGCGCATCCGGGCACTGCTCCGCCGCGGACGCATGGACCAGATCCTCAGGCTACAGCACGAGGACCTTGAGATGGATCTCGTCATGCACAAAGTCTCCAGGGGAGCTCAGTCTCTCGATCTGACTGCGAAGGAATTCGACCTGCTCGAATACCTATTGCGTCACGGCGGCCGCATCGTGTCGCGGGAGATGCTCGCACGCGACGTGTGGCACGCGACGGCTAGGGCTACCCCCCTCGACAACGTCATCGACGTTACGGTTGCCCGGCTGCGTCGCAAGATCGACGAACCCTACGACAGAAAGTTGCTGCACACTGTCCGCGGCCTTGGATACCTTCTTAGCGGGAGACAAGAATGAGATTCCGCCCGCCGAACGTGCGCACGCGGCTTACGCTCTGGCACGCTGGTGTGCTGACACTGATCGTATGTATTTTTTCCGCAGCCATTCTGCTTTTCGTCCAGACTCGCCTCTACGCTGCCTTGGACGCGCAACTCGGCCTGCAGATCGCGACCATCGGTAAGGTCTATCGCGAGGAGCCTGACGAACTGGCGGATTTGGCGTCCGAATGGGGCATAACATTGTTCCGGGTGGACGACGCCGGCGGCATCCGTCAGCAAACCGAAGCATGGGCGCGGGAGGGACTCTCGTCCCCGCTGCAGCCAGGCGATTCGGCATCGCCGCTGTCTTGGACGGCCCCGAGCGGTCGTCGCTATCGCGTCCATAGCTTAACTGGATCGTCCTATCGCGTGGCCGCCGCGATTGACGAAACTTCCCTCCGGGACACACTTTGGACGCTCGCCGTCATCCTCGCGACGGGCATTCCCTTCGCCGCAGGTTTGGCAGTCGCCGGAGGTTACTTCCTTGCAGGCCGGGTACTCGCTCCGGTCGGCGCGATGGCACAAAAAGCCCGAGAAATCACTGCAGAATCACTCGCAAAACGGCTCCCGGTCGATAACGCTCGGGATGAGTTCGGGCAGCTCGCGACGGTGTTCAACGACACGCTATTCCGTCTCCAAGATGCGTTCGAACGATTACGCCGCTTCGCTGCTGATGCTTCGCACGAGCTGCGCACCCCCCTCACCGCGATGCGCAGCGTTGGGGAGGTCGCGCTGCAGAGTCCACTTGATGCCGTCGCGTACCGCGACGTCATCGGCAGCATGCTGGAGGAAGTCGACAGGCTGACGCGGCTCGTCGAAAGCCTCCTGATCCTCACACGAGCCGACTCGGGAAAAATCCACCTAGTGCCAGAGGACCTGGACCTTGGACGGTTGGCAGGAAATGTCATCGATCAGCTCCACGTGCTTGCCGACGAAAAGCGGCAAGAGCTCACGCTCCGCGTTCCGATCAGGGTCCATGCTACGGCAGACGCCGCCCTCATCCGGCATGCACTCATGAATCTGATACACAATGCAATAAAATACACCCCAAATGGCGGCGCGATCACCGTCGAGGTGAATGCGACAGCCAAGCGGGCGGTGATCGAGGTACGGGACACGGGACCCGGGATTCCTATCGCGCATCGGGATCGTATTTTCGATCGCTTCTATCGCGTCGATGCGAGCCGATCGAGGGAAGAAGGCGGGGTCGGACTTGGGCTCGCAATCGCGCGCTGGGCGGTCGAGGCGAATGGCGGGCAAATCGAACTCGCAAGCGAAGGGACGGATGGAAGCTTGTTCCGGGTCATGCTGCCGGCTGCGGACGATTCTTCCGCGGCCGATGGGCATCGCCGGGTGCCGCATGAACTGCGCAGGGGGACACAAGAAGCTGCATCATCGTGAAGTGGACTGCGGTGGCGCTGCCAGCACTCAGGCAATCGATCGACCGCGGCCCCTATTTGGACATTCTCGCGTTACCACCCCTCCGGACCTCAATCGATCTTGCGATAATCCCCGCTCCATCACCTGCGATCCTAACATCATCTATTGCGAGCCCCTTCGAAACGAATCGGAACGGCGAAGGTTAACCCGCCGCGGATTTCATTGACGGCGTGGCGGTTGGTCAGCGCATGGCGATACGCGACGTCAAAGGAGAGCTTGTCGTTGACCTGCCAGATCAGTCCGACCAACCCAGACACGGTCTCCTCCAGCCCGAACTCCTTCTCGTAAAAGACCTCGGCGACCGGCCGCACCTTCCAACTGGACGGCCCCTCGATGATACTTCCGACGAGCACATCGGCGCGATGCTCGCGTGTCAGCAGCGTTTCCACGTTGAAGTGCACCGTCCCCCAATCCCAGCGCTGGGAGACGATACCCGCCCAACTTGCGCCAACACCGCTATTGCCCGTGCTATCCGGCAACAGCACACCGAACTCAGTCGCTACACTCGGCCCGACCTTGTCCTGGAGACTGCCTGGCACCACGACATGCTTGAGAAACGCGCCGGCGTCGATCAACTCGGTCGGACCGGCGGGCGACAGGGTCGTTTCACCTCGTCCCTCGAACACTGCCTCCCAGCCCTCTCCCAATCCTATGTTCAGCACGGTCCACGGTGCGATGAGCGTGTGCGTCCCTTGCTCGTGCTGAACGCCCGCGGGTTGCAATTCGACCTCAAGTTCGCCCGGTGCCGCGACGGCTGCGTCCGTACCGTCGAAAGGACGGTATGCGAACGCCGGGCCAGAGAGCGCCGCTCCGACGAGAACCACGACGGAAGCAGCGATGCACCGCATAGAAACCGACGTTCCAGCAAGCATGTTCGCTCCTCGGAGCTTGGAACCTCAAGGCGACGGGTGAAAGATCCAAGTTGCGGCCGCAATGTCGCCTTTCGCCGGAACGGCCAGCAGTAAGCGATCGAACTCGGGCACGAAGAGCGATGTCCTCGCAACCAGCGGCTGTCGGGATCCGATCAATCCGCCGAGAGGAACCGCCATCCACGGCAAGCACATCGATAGAGCCGTCACCGCAACTTATGTAGATCCGATCGCGCTTGGAGTCGAGAAACAGGTCGTCCACGCCGCCGCAGGTGGGCACTGTCCCGGCAAGAGCTCCATCGCTCAAAGAGATGACTCCGAGCTCCGCCGGCCGCCGAAACGCCACAAGAAGATGCTGACGGGGTTCGTCGAACACCATCGCGAAGTTCGCGCTCCTGCTTTCCGTGGACCACGATGCAATTTTCTGACGTGAGATGCGGTCGATGACGTCGATCGTGGCGGCACTCGGCACGTTGACGACGATCAGAGCCGCATTTCCGTCGAGCTAAAAGCTCTTGGTGCGCTTCAATGGCACGGTTGCCCCGCTTTCGACGCGATACGGATGTCGTCTGCATCGCTGCCAAGCTCGATCTGCCCGACGGGTGATGCCGCACCGCACAAAGTCGGGAAATTTGAGCTGCACATCTGCTGATCAGAGACACGGCGACCGCCCCTTCTATCCACCCCTAAGCCGCCGGAAGAACAGCGTTTCTCTTGCGGTCGGATCAAACGCAAAAACTCGGCACGCTTCGCCTTCCGCGGTGCGCACTGCGGCTGTAAACCCTTCACTGGTCAACTCCCTGAAAGCCTCGGCACGTAATGCATCGCAAGTATGATGCCGGTCGCGATCATGATCAGAAGCACGATGCCCGCGAGCGATCCGAAATTCCAGAGGTAATTCAGGTTTCGAGGCGTTGGATAGGAGTTCAGCTCGTGATCCAGGAACGTAAAAATCGGAAGCCGATGGTCGATCCAGCGAATGACGGGATTCGAGAACTCCGTCTTCGGTTGGGTCATCTTTCGATCGTCTGCGATGACATTTCTGGCCTCTTAGTTCGGATCGGAAATCTCCTGGACAATGCCGTCATATGGCGAGCCAAGTCCTTTCGGCGTCAGGACGACGTTCTTTCCCGCCGCGGTCAGCTCGAAACAGCCACCGTCGGGCTCCGGCAGATCAATGCAGAGGTCATCTCCCTGAATGGTCCACTTGCCGCGCTTCTTGCTCCCCATCGCATAGCTTCGGAAAGTTCCGTCGCGTTCATAGACATCGCGATAGTGGACCTCGTCGGTCACTTCCTTCCCCGACAACTTTGCTCGTATTTGCGCACCAGATAATTTCTTAAGACCCTCCGCGGCGACAAATCCGGCATCGAGAGCAACGAAGCTCCCCACGCCGGCAAGTGCCGCGATGAAGTTACCTGTGCGCAAGCTACGCAACTCAGCCTCTTTCACTTCTTGCAGGCCTTAAGGCACATTTGGTACTCAGTCTTGCAGGCCGGTCCGGCGTAGTTCTTCATGCACGCTTTTCGTTGCTCCGCGCAGACCTTGCAGGATGTCTGAGCCTGCGCGGTAGCGTTCAGAGCAAAGAGACCAGTCAGTACAGACAAAGTAAGAGCCATATTTCGCATTCGATCTTCCTTTCGTGAGACTACCTCATCCCGAGAGCCAGCCTGTCTGGCACGCGTGCGTCGGAAACCCGACTGCCAGTGCGGCCACGCATGTCGTCGATGTGACGGGGACGGCGTAACATTCGTATCACTTCAGCACCTCGTCATAAGCGCGTTGCACGGCCAGCCAATTGATCGCCGCCATGAAGACATCGACGTAACTCGCGGCCTTCGCGCCGTAGTCGATGTGATAGGAATGCTCGTACATATCGAGCGCCAGGATCGGCGTACCACCGGCCAGCGTGTGGCAGTGATCCGAGGCCCACTGATTGACGAGTTTGCGGTCGCGCGGCGACCAGGTCAGCAGCACCCAGCCGGAGCCGCCGCCGAGCGCCTTGCCCATGGCGATGAATTCAGCGCACCACCGATCGTACGAGCCGAAATCACGCGCCAGCGCTTCCTTCAGACTTGCGCCAGGCTCGCTCTCGTCGCCAAGACCGGCAAAGAACACTTCATGGAGGATCATCGAGTTGGTTGCGATGAGTTGCTCGCGCTTCAGCCCGTTGATCAGAAAGCCTGGTGCGTTCGCAAAATCGAGCTCGGCAAGTTTTTCGTCGATCACATTCAGCCGTTTGACGGCACCGCCGTAGTTGTTCTCATAATGGCTGATGATCATTCGCTCCGACATGCCGCGGATGCGGCTCGGGTCGCAGGACAGCGGCTTCATGACGTAGGTCATGATTGTCCTCCGTTGAGATCACTGTTGATTTCCGGATCGGACCTGTCGCGAGGCTCGGCCGCCTGCAACAGGTCTTCGGCAGCGGAGCCGATCGACCGCACGCCACGCAATCTCAGCGCGCGCGAGAAAATAAGATGCGTTTCGGGTGGGAGCAGCCAAACAGCAGACATGCAGCGTCCTTCCTTTCCGGAATACAGGACGCGATTCTTGGGCATGTCGCCTCACGGGGAGATCGCTTCCCCGTACACGCAGATAATGCGCGACTGACGGATTTGTCAACGCCGTCAAAGCTTACCGGTTCCGTAGAGCCAGCACCAACCTCTGGAGGCAGAACCTCGTGTTGTGGGCCGTAATGTCACCGATACCTCACAATGAGGGAAATCTACTCAATCCTCGTCTTCGTCATCGGCCGCACGCAGCCGACCGGTCTGGGCATTGACGGCAACCCTCGTGGCTTGGCCGTCCTTCGAACCCATCGCCTCAAAATACTGTCCGTCGCGCACGATCTGGACGTTCGACCAACCGTCGGACTGCAGCTTTTGACGGACCTGATCCTCGCTCACCGGCTTGTCTCCGGCTATGAATACCGGACCTTGGGCGCCCTCCGGCTCAGCCGTCACCATGGCTACGCCGACCAATCCCAACAGCAGCAGGCCACTGCCCGCCAATATCCATTTCCTGTTCATCGCACGTCTCCTCTTCTCGTGACTAGCGAGCAGCGGCCGCGCGCCTTCCATTCAATTGCTGCCCGTGTAGGTCCGTGAAATGCACGGAGAAATATCGCCCCTCCGTCGGAAGCCGATTCGCAAGGAGGCCAGCTCCGCCTACGCGTACTCGAGATCGGATTCGCCAAGCGCAAACCGCGCCCTGGATTGTTGTGTGCGCAAGACTTCGAAAGGAAGAGATAAGGTCTAGGCTGGTTGGCGAGCACACGCTGCGTCCTTGCATAGAAAACGGACGCGATACTTGGGCATGTCGCCTCATGGGGAGACCGCGATCCCCAACGTCTCGACCTTGCCAAAGGGGGATTGCTTGTCAATCAGGAACCGACGCACATTAACTCCGCAATGCGTTCACTTCCGTTTGATCAGGAAGGCCTGCGCGAGGCACCCTCCAAGCGTGATGCGCGAACATACTCTGTCGGCTCATGACTGACGCCGGGAGCGCACTGGCCGTACCTGCCGCCGCCCACGCTTGCAGACCCTTCAGCCGCCGGGGCGGGGAACTAGAATCTCAATGCTTCTCCTCGGGATGCGCTCGCCAGTCACGACCGACTGTCTGGTGGTCCTCGTCCGTCTTGTCACCGCGGCCCATGCGATTGGCGTCGCTCTCGTGGGCCTTCCAGTCTCGGCCTATTTGCACATCCTCTCCGCGCGCCCGCTCTTGTGCGCGTGATTGCTCCGCCTGTTGAGGGGTCTGGTCCGGCTGCACAGGAACCGTCTGCGCCTGACCAATCCCTCCCGCCTCTTCGGCGTGGGCAGGAACGAGACCACAGGACAGTAGTATTGCCGTTGTTACCGCGAGACTACGCATGCGTTCTCCTCCATTCGGATGAGCACTAACGACTCGCTTGACCTTCGGTTCGGAGATTTCCCGCACGTTCCAATGCTGCACTGCGTGCACTACTTGGGCCCAAGAGCACTCCCGCTGCAGCGACCCTCGTAGCCCATACAAAACATCGGTTACTCTTCAACGTGCCAAAGCATCGTTCAAGCCATGATTGTTAGCGGCATTGCCACTGTTCGCCTCATTTTCGTCAACCACCGCCGACGGATTCCGGCCTGGGCCGGTGACGCCTCAATCCGTTTGAGCGATTGGCGCGCACAGGCTTCCGACCGTCAGGCCGAGGCGCCAGCTTTTTGAGCTGCCGCTGGTCCGTCGCCGCCTCCGCCAGCAGCCAATCGCGAAAAGTCGCGATCTTTGGCAGAGCCGCTGTCACCTTCGGGCAGACGATCCAATAGGTCTTGGATACCGGTAAGGATTCCGGAAATGGCAGCAATTCTGATTGAATTCATGAACGGGAAGAAGAGCGATGTCTGAAACCGTCGTGTACGAGTTGCCGCGCAGGACGTTCGTCAACATTGTCCGACTGGTGCTCACGCACAAGAGGCTTGGCTTTGGTGCTATGGAGGCAGACCAAGCAGTTCCCCTTCCAGGGACAAAAGTCGCTCACCGCGCACGTGAAACGTCAATTGAGCTTTTTCGGCGTTCGTACTAGTGTGCCGCTGGGGGCGTAGCAGTCTCCCCGTCAAGTGGGTCATCCCATGCAAGAGCTGTTCGCTTAGTTTTGGAGCGAACACATGAATGGGATGTCTTTTGAACTTCCGCTTTTCATTGTTGCGACTTTCGCCGGTGTGCTTGTTGCCGGTCTTTCCGGGGTCGCATTCGGCCTGGTCGCCGCCTCGATCTGGCTCTACATCCTTACTCCCCTGCAGACCGCCAGCTTGATCATCGCCTTTGGCCTGATCGTGCAGGGCTACTCAGTATGGAAACTGCATGGTGCGCTAGACTGGGGATGGCTCTGGCCGTTCATATTTGGCGCGGCGCTCGGCGTACCGGTTGGCGTAACGATATCGACCTGGGGCGATCCTGGCCACGTGCGCGCGGGTGTCGGTGTATTTCTCGTTCTCCACAGCCTCTATGCACTGTTTCGTCCAGCAGTCGGCCCCCTGAACTCACCAGACGTCGTAGTCGATGCCGTTGTCGGATTCCTGAACGGCGCACTGGGCGGCATCACGGGGCTCGCCTGCATCCTCGTCACGATCTGGTGCGAACTGCGCGGCTGGCCCAAGGATGTGCAGCGGGCGGTGTTTCAGCCCGTTGCGGTGGCAACCTTCCTGGTGAGTGCGCTTTGGATGGGCGCCAAAGGCGCGTTGGGCGCGGAGACGATCAAGCTTTTTCTGATCGGATTGCCCGCTCTGTTCGCCGGCACTTGGCTTGGTCTCAAATTGTTCGGCCGTCTCAACGAAACTGCATTCCGCAGACTGTACAGGTGCTGCTTCTGGCTTCGGGCGCGCTCCTGACCGTCTAGCGTTACGTCGGATCCGCCCGGTCCTTCTGTGCATACCTGCACACAACCATATGGATCAATGAATCAGGAGCCGTCTTCCATGTTTGAACCCACAGCTCGCCTCGGCCGCATCGCTATCCTTTGGCGCGGGGATGAAGCGGCGCGCCGCAGTGCCTCGCCAGGGACCAGTCGGTTCAGCGCCGTGTTCGCGGCGCTCGCCGATGTCGGCGTTGATGCGGAACCCGTAATCTATGAGGACGATGTCCTCGACGCCGTTCGCACACAGCTCGCCACGTTCGATGGCGTGCTCGTCTGGGTTAACCCGATTCACGAGGGGCGCAACCGCGCCAATCTCGACGCGCTGCTGCGCGACGTCGCGGCGCGCGGCGTCTGGGTGAGCGCCCATCCCGATGTCATCCTAAAAATGGGCACCAAAGAGGTACTCCATCGCACCCGTATGATGAGCTGGGGCTGCGACACGGCCCTCTATCGAACGCTCGAGCAGATGAGGGTGGAATTGCCCTTGCGGCTGGCGGCTGGCCCGCGCGTGATTAAGCGCAACCGCGGCAACGGCGGTCAGGGCGTCTGGAAGGTCGAGGCCCTGGCAAGTCCACCCGCCCGGCCGATGGTTCGCGTGCTTGATGCCACCAGCGACGCATCGGAGGACGTCGCTCTGGACGAGTTTCTCGAGCGGTGCATCGAGTATTTCGAAGACGGCTCTGTGATCGATCAACCGTTCCAGCCGCGCCTGAGCGAAGGGGTGGTGCGCTGTTATATGGCGGGCGATCGCTGCGCCGGCTTCGGCTACCATAAGGTCAAGGCCCTGGTTGACCAACCGACCGCGCGCGCCGAAGCTGGACCGCGGCTCTATACCAACAAGGCCGACCCGCGCTTCCAGGGCCTGCGCCGGTTGATGGAAGATGAGTGGACGCCGCAGCTGACCTCCTTGCTGGATATCCCGAGCAGCGATCTCCCAATGATCTGGGACGCGGACTTCATGCTCGGTCCCACCCGTTCCGACGGAACCGACAGTTACGTGCTCGGCGAGATCAACGTCAGTTCAGTCTTCCCGATCCCCGATGAGGCACCGGCAGAGATCGCTCGCCGAGTTGCCGATAGACTGCAGTCGAAGCTCTGAGGCGAGAAATTCTGCGTCGATCTCGAGTTTTCACAGTAGCCGCCAACGGCTGTCATTGCGTCGATGTTGCGTGTTCGGTTCACATGACCGCTCTCAGCGAGGGGCTCGAACCCTGGATGCGCTCCCATCGGAGTTCGCTATACCCAGCGTCGAATACGCGAGCGATAAGCGCGTTAGACATCACCGAACTTGCGCTCGAGATGGGCTTCCTCGCGGGCTACCGCCGTGCCGGGTGACGAGCGCGAGCGTAATGAACAGCCAGAGGCTGTCAAACGCGACGGCCAAACCGATCAGAGCCAGGAACATAGCGACGTAGATCGGGTTGCGCGTGAAGCGGACCCAATAGTGTGCCAGGTGGCAGCTTTGATCACGGACGGAGCTCACCGCCCGTGATGTCGGTGTTGTTCCTAGAGAGATTGAGACCGATTGCGGCATTCAATTCAGCGGCGACGACTTCCGCAGATTTCTAGATTTGCATGGGATCGCACATAGGGTGTCCGTGCCGGATGGCACCACTGCGGGTGGGAGGCCGTGGCGTGCGCAGTAGTGAGCCCCTGCCCTAGTCGCTACGGCCCCTCCCGGCTACGCGGCCTGGCTCTGGTTCGGTCGTGATCGATGCTGCGCAGGCAAGGTCACGTTCGCCTCGGCGGCCGTCCTATTCCAGAAACTGACCAGCGCCACGATGGTCTTGGTCCGTCAGGGTCGGTCAGCAGCTCGTCCGCGCGTGTCCCGCTCCAGATTGACCACAACGATCGGAGTGCCGAGCCGCGCGGCCGCTTGGGCCGCCCGTAGCCGAGTATCGCTGGCGATCAGTGAGCGGTGAAACCTCCATCCACAGCGAGCGCGTGTCCCATCACGAAGCTGGCGCCGGGACTGCAGAGCCAAGGCACCGCGGAAGCGATTTCCTCCGGCCGATCGAGCCTCCCGATGGGCTGATCCCGCAGGATCTCCTTCATCGCTTCTGGTTCCTTGGGGAGCATTTCCGAAACCATGGGAGTATCGATCGTGCCCGGACACACTGCGTTGATCCGGATTCCTCGGGAGGCGTATCGAGTGCGGAGCTCTTGGTCAGGCCGAACACGCCATGCTTGGCCGCATGATAGGCGGATCTGCCGGGAAGTCCGATGAGACCCCCGATGGACGAGCAATTGACGATCGCGCAACTGCCCTGCTCGCGCATGTGGCGGGGTTCGAGCTTCATGCACGTCCAGATGCCTCGGAAATTGATCACGGTCACGCGGTTGAATTCCTCGCCCGATACGTCCGCGGCCTCGGTCGCCGGCGAGTGCACCCCGGCGTTGTTTTGCAGCGTCCAGCTGCCCGAACTCGGCAACGATCCGGTCGGCCGCTGCGGCCACGGTGGCCTCGTCGACGACGTCGCACCGGATTGCGATCGCCTTATGGCCATTCCGAACGAGTTGTTCGGCGGCCGGGCGACGCAAATTCATTTCACCAAGACCGGCGTAGAGTTCGATGCAAGCCGCGCTGAACGTCGGCGCAACGCCGTAAGAGCAATGGACCCATCGACATGCCGCAATCCGACGGCGCGATCAGTCTCGAACACGACACGCCGGGGCTCGCCCGCTCCTATGATGAAGCCGGCCTGGTTCAGTTCCGCCACGGCAAGTGCCTGATCGGGCCGCTCGCCACCGGATCAGGCGAGCATGTTCTCGATATCGGAACCGGCACCGGACGGCTCGCGGAATTCGTCGCCGGCCTCGTCGGACCGAACGGCCACGTGATCGGCATAGATCCTCTTGCCGGTCATATCGAGATCGTGCGATCCGGCCAAGGACATCACCTATCGATTGATCAGCCAAAAGACCATGCTCAGCAGGATACTGATGATGAGCGATGTCGTGAGCGGAAAGTAGAACGAAAACTTCTGCCGTTGGATCAGAATATCGCCTGGCAGCTGCCCCAGGCCCAGTCTGCCGATTAATGGCCAGCAGATTCCGGCGACCATCAGGACAATTCCGACGACAATAAGCGTGCGCGACATCTTACGTTATCTCTACGGTTCGCTTTCGCCCCCCGGATTCAATCGCGGCTATCCCCCGAAACGCCACCTCGTCATCGACGTTCCCGTCTAACAGGAATTTAACGGCCTCACGCTGCACAAGCGCTTTTCGGACGGCTTGTATCCTCAGTCAGCAAGCACGGTCTCGCCGCCGCTTTGCCTGGGAGGTGGCTTGCGGAACACGATGAGCAGTGGAAGCACCATAAGCGTTGCGATCATCAGGAGCTTGTAATCGTCGATATAGGCGATGATCTGCGCCTGCGTGGTAATAACGGAATCGAGGGCAGCTCGTCCGGCAGCGGTGAATGGGCTCAAAAACTGCGCAACGGCCGGATTCTGAAACGCGCGGTTGACCGCCGTGACGTGGGTTGAAATGTCGGCGTGATTGGCCTGCGTGTTGGTGACGAGCAGAGCATTTACAATGGAGATGCCGACGCTCGAGCCGATGTTCCGCGCGAGATTGTAGATGCCCGCGCCTTCGGTACGCCAGTCCGGCGGCAGCGTCGCCAATGCCACCGCGCTGAGCGGCGGGAAAAGAAAGCCGAGACCGGCTCCCTGGATCACCCCAACCCAGATGATCTCGCCCTCAGAGACGTCCGGCGTCCAGCCGCTCATGACGTAGAAAGCATAAGCCGTCAGCGCCAGCCCGATGAACAGTAGTAACCGTGTGTCGATTCTTCCGGTTAGTCTTCCGACGACCAACATGGCAGCCATGGTGCCGATGCCTCGCGGCCCCATCACCAGGCCCGAGGTGACGACCGGGTAATTCATCAGATCCTGCAGGTACGGCGGCTGTAGTGCCAGAGAGGCGTAATACGTGAGACCGACGATCGCGATGAAGAGCGAACCCGCGGCAAAATTGCGGTCGCGGAACAGTGCGGGCCTGACGAAGGGTTTGTCAGCGGTGAAGGTGTGGACGAGGAAAAGATAGAACGCCGAGGCGGCTACGATCGCCTCGATCCAGATTTCTCCGGAGCTGAACCAATCCTTCTGCTCGCCGCGGTCAAGCATGATCTGCAACGCACCGACAGCGACGCTCAGCGCGGCGAAACCGAACCAATCCAGCTTTGCGTTGGAATGATGTCGCGCATCAGGCAGAAATACCGACAGACCAAGAAAACACAGAATGCCGATCGGCAGGTTGATATAGAACACGTAGCGCCAGCTGTAACTGTCGGTGAGCCAGCCGCCGATCACTGGACCCAGAATGGGCCCGGCCATCACTCCGAGCCCGAACAGTGCCATTGCGGACCCCTGGCGTTCGCTGGGATAGATGTTGATCAGCACGGACTGCGACAACGGGACGAGGGCGGCGCCGAACGCGCCTTGCAGGATACGAAACAGAACGATCTGGGTGAGTGATTGAGCGACACCGCAGAGCATCGAAGCGATGGTGAATCCAGCCACCGCAACCAGGAACAGCCTCTTCAGCCCGAAGCGGCCGGCAAGGTACCCCGTGGGAGGCGTCATGATGGCAGCCGCCGTGATGTAGGAGGTCAACACCCACGCGATCTGATCCGGACTTGCGGCGACGCTGCCCTGGATGTGCGGAAGTGCGACATTGGCGATCGTGGTGTCGAGCGCCTGCATCAGCGTGGCAATGCTGACGCAGAGCGTAATTGCCCCGCGATTGGCAACGGCCGCGCGCGGATCTGCCATCAGGAGCTCCTATTCGTCTCGCCAAACAAGGACGCGAGGAAGTGCGGCAGGCCGCGCTCGTGGCCGGTGTCAACAGCGACTTCCACACTCATGCCCGCCCGCAGTGGTGGTTGCTGGCTGCCGCTGGTGTCAACGCGCACACGCATGGGAACGCGCTGCACGACCTTGACCCAGTTGCCGCTGGTGTTCTGCGCCGGCAGAAGCTGGAACTCCTGGGCCGCCGCCGGGCTGATGCTCGCAACCGTGCCGTGCCACGTCCTGTCCGGATAGGTGTCGACCGTCACCGTCGCCGGCTGGCCAGGCCGCACATAGGTGAGTTCGGTTTCCTTTGGATTCGCATCGACCCAAACATGATCGGTGGCGACGAGATAGAATGCCGTGGTGGAGGCCTGCAGGTACTTTCCTGGTGCAATCGCGGGCACATCGGTCACGATTCCCGCGAAAGGAGCCTTCACCACGGTGTGGTCCAGCTCGCGTTGGGTTTCATCTACCTGCGCCTTGGCCTGCCGGTATTCTGGATGATCGGTGACCGCGATGTCAGCATTGCCGCCGAGTTTTGCGAGTTGCACCTCCGCCTGGCCCTTGAGAGACGACAGCTTGCTCTGATCGGATTGCAACGTGAAACGGGCCTGGTCATAGTTGGCCTTCGTGACTGCATCCGTCTTCACTAGCGCGGCGTAGCGGTTATAATTTACCTGATCGAGATCAACCTGCGCCTGCTCGGCGTTGATGTCGCTCTGCATCCGGCCATAATCCTTTTTCATCGACTCGATCGTCAGGCTGGTTTGCGCAAGATTGGCCTTGGCGCTGTCGAGAGCGATCTGGAACTGCCGGGGATCGAGCTGATAGAGCACCTGTCCGGCATTGACGTGCTGGTTTTCGCTAACGTCGACCTTCTGCACAATGCCGGAGACGTCGGTCGAGAGACCGACCTTGTCGGCGTTAACGTAAGCGTCGTCGGTCGACATCACCTCGCCGCCGGTCACATACCAGTAGGCGCCGGCGAGCAAGATGACGGGCAAAACTGCAAAAAGCCCCCAACGCGTCAACAGCCGGCGACGCGCACTGCGCGAGGCTGGGCGGTCAGCGGCCGCCGACTGCCGTTCCGGCCGCTCGGTTGCGGGCTTCCCTTCGGGGCGCGCAGGCTCGCTTCGATTCGGGCTCCGGGCAACCGCGCCATCCATCCCTCTCTCATCACTATTCGGCTGCGTCTCCGCCATGCGGTCATCACCGCCTTGCGAAGGACGCTCAACTAATTTTGGCATGCAAGCTCCTTATGCGGAGGCCTTCATAAGCCGACGTCCGCTCAGGTTTCCCTTCATTTGCCTCAAACCTTGCGACATCGCGCCGAGCACGGCGGGCTCGATGCCTTGGGTAATTTCGAGGTGCAGCTTAGCCCGCGCCCGCTCGATCTCGCGCAGGATCGGGATAACCGCCGGCGTCAATCGCAGGCGCCAGGCGCGGCGGTCGCCAGGATCACCGCAACGCTTGACGAGGCCCACTTCCTCAAGACGGTCGATCAGACGCCCGATCGTCATCGGGGCAACCTCCGCAGCAGCCGCGAGCTCATTTTGAGAGATGTCCGGCTGGCGCTCGAGACGAGCTAGGATGATCATCTGCGCTCGGGTCATGCCCATCTGGCGCGCGAGCTGATCAGCGTAGGTGCGCATGTGCCGCGCCACATCATAGAGCTGGATCAGTAGATCGTGGTCGAGATCGGTCGACATATGCCTCCGGACGCTGGCGTCAGGTCGGGGCTTCGAAGGCCTTGAGATCGTTCCTTCGGCTGCCAAGTCACACCGAGGAGATGGTAAGCAAGCTTAAGATTCCATCGCCCGGTGCGGGCAAGTCTGGCTTGTCCTATCGCATGGCATCGAACAGAGGCGCCATGGCTTTAGGAACCTGCAGGCCAGCTCGGCGTTGGGACGTCATTAAAAGGACGAGCGATGCCCTGGTTCTACTTCGATCTCCTAGTTGAGGATCATCCGGAGAGCCAGGGAAGGAATGATCCTGGAAACACAGAAGGAGCGCGGGACCGCGCTGACGCACTTGCCGAGGAATTGCGGCTCGCGAGGTCGGGTTTAGAGGGCAAGCATTGCTATGTGCGCGTGCTCAACGTTGTAAATGGAGAAATTTATCGCACTCCGCTATTGCCCATTCCAAAACCGTTTGTTGAAGCCACTCCGTAGCGATATTCGGAGCTCCCAACTGCTCATGACTGGGTATCGGATTCGGACTTCCCGAACATCCTCCGCGAGCAGGCGCGAGTGAACGGGGCGCTGGCGCTTTTACTTCGTCGACGGACATCCCCTCCTCTGCACGACGTTGATTTCGTTGCACTCTCCGGCGATCATCCGAAAAGCTACGGTTGGGTTCCACGGTACGCAGCAATTCACTACTGCGCGGATCACCAATAGGTTCGCGCTTCATGTAGCAAATGGCAACACACGCTTAACGCTCGCAGCAGCAGTGTCGCCATCTTCTGTCTCTGGCGCTGCCACAAGCACCAGTTGCTACGAGCACCATAGGTACAACTGCTGAGGAGGCAGCGCGCGATCTGCCCATACTGCGACGGCGGTGCCGTCGTCGGACGATATAGAAAAGAACCGAACTCACAAGAAGGCGGCCACCGACCAGAAGGAGATACTGCTGCTGCACACCAGCTACGGAAGCGTCGGCGAAGAAGCCGGAGCAGCGCAAGTCGGCATAAAGCGGCTGAGCGGCAGCAACGACACGGTCCGGGTCGTCACCCGAGAGGCCGGGTTTGCCTGAAATGGAAGCGGTTCGGAGTGAACCTTCTGGCTATGCAGCGCACCGCGCCCTCGCAAGTTTCCAGCGCGACCTTTTGGGCGAGCATGACGTCTCCGATCGGCAGAGCGCCGATCGGCATGAAACACAACCCTTCTTGCAGACGGCCTCTTTGGTCGATCTCGCATACGTTCACCGAGGCCCCGGCATGGATCCTGTACCGCTTTCCGCTATCGCTTCCCAGGACGTCGAAGTAGCCCATTTGGGTGAACTGCTCCCGCTGCGCCGGTGACAGCCAGTTCAGCAAGAGCAGCAGCGAGCGCCCCTCCGGTGTGCGCTCGGCGCCGTGGATGATGAAGAGGGCTCTCACCGCTCTCATGCGGGAGCGGCTGCTTGGCGGCGACGATCGAAAGCCGAACATGGCCGGGCCGATTAACCGCCGACGAGCCTGGGGAAGAATAGGGTTTCTTCCGCAGTAGGGTCAAATGATCGGAGGTGCGAGGTCTGACCGGGACCTGTCCGAACCGCTGCGGTGAAGCCGGCATTGGTAAGCTCGTAAAACCTCTGCTCCGCTTTCGCCAGTTCTTCTGCATCATCCGGACTGAAACGGTGCCGCCTGTCGCCGGCGCGGTCCATCACGATCTGAATCGCCATGATCATTCTCCTCGGATAGCTGGTAGCCAAGGACCTCGATCCAGTATCCAACTGACCTCACCAACTTTCAAGAGAAGAACGTGCGAGCGGAAGACGGCGCCCGCGGACCGACCGCGGCCTCGCAATCAGTCCGTTGGAGCATTCGGGACAAATTTCCCTGATGGATATGTGAAATGGAGCGCGGTACCTAAGCGCCGCAGCGAGGACAGCCTCACTGGAAAGCTCGCGTTGTCGAACTGATACCTTCGGCAAGCGCGGCATTCGCCTCATCGCGCAGTTCAGCGAGCTGTTCGAACGCGTCCTCCGTGGCCTCCACCGTAGCTTTTCAAGGTTTTATCTCAGATAAATCAATCGTTTCAGCAGGGTTGACAGGCCCCCCTTTCCGCCAGCGGATCCAACGACTTGGCGGCCCTACTCGTCTCGGCCAAAATAGTCTCGAGTGGCTTCACGCTCTTGTAGTATCCGGTCATGCTCTCTTCCGAACAGGAAACGGACCTCGCGCGGGCGTCGCACCGCAAGATCATTCACATCGACATGGACGCCTTCTACGCGTCGGTCGAGCAGCGCGACAATCCCAACTTCCGCGGGAAGCCGGTCGCGGTAGCGGTTCGGCCGAGCGAGGCGTCGTGGCGGCCGCGAGCTATGAAGCGCGGAAGTTCGGCGTCCGCTCTGCGATGCCGTCGGTCACCGCGGAGCCAGTGCCTAATCTTCGTCAAGCCGCGCTTCGAGGTTTACAAGGCGATCAGCCTGCAGATCAGCGAAATCTTTGCCGAGCACACGGTGATCATCGAGCCGCTGTCGCTCGACGAGGCCTACCTTGACGTAACCGAAAATTTGCAAGGCATCCCGCTGGCCAGAGACGTCACATCGCGGATCCGTGAGAAGATCAAGGCCGAGACAGGCCTGAACGCCCCTGCGGGTATCTCCTACAACAAGTTCCTGGCGAAACTCGCCTCCGATCACCGCAAACCCAACGGTCAGTACGTCATCGCGCCGGAGATGGGGCCGAACTTCGTCGAGAAGCTGCCGGTCGGGAAGTTTCGCGGCATCGGGCCGACAGCCGCCGCCAAGTTCAACGCGTTCGGGATCTGGACCGGCCTCGACATCCGCAACCAGTCCCTCGCCTTCCTGCAGGAGAACTTGGGCAAGTCCGGGACCTACTACTGGATTTCGCGCGGTATCGACGAACGCCCCGTACGGGCCAACCGCGTGCGCAAGTCCGTCGGTGCCGAGAACACGTTCTTCAGCGACCTGACAGAATTCGACGCGATGGTCGCAGAGCTTCAGCCCCTGATCGACAAGGTCTGGCGACACTGCGAGACGGTGAGGAGTCGGGGGCGAACGGTTACGCTCAAGGTGAAGTTCGCCGACTTCGAAATCATCACGCGCAGCCGATCCGTTTCTTCGGCTGTCGCGACCCGCGCAGACCTCGCGGTTGTTTGGTCTGATATGCCGCGGCACCGGCGGAGCCGGCGCGCGGCGTCCTAGACAGTGACGAGCACGGCGCCACGGCCCTAAGAGCAGAAACGAGTCGGTTTAAGCCAATAACGAGTCCACCAGAGATACGAGTGGTCGCCTTCCTTGTCTTATGCAATTCGGAGTCCAGCGAACCTGCGCCAACCCCACTCGCCACCGATTAACGTCAGGTCCGGCCCCAGCAGCGGAGGTAAAATGCAGGTCGCAGTTTGACCCATTGCAGACTACATCGCTGCACCAAGGGCCACTCTGTTTCACTCTGCCTCAAGCCAAATTCCTGCTTCGCTTAGAGCGTTTAAGATGCGTTCAATATCTTCGGGGTCTAGTTCACTGCCACATAGCTGGTTCAATTCATCAAAGGTAATCTTGCCGTTCCGTTCACCAATTTCAATGGCTCGTCGAATGAGCTCCGGCACGTTCATGTCACTCTCCCTTTAGCGGTCTCCACTATATGAGGAGAGAATCGGTTTCCTCCCAGAAGGTGGCTGGAAAGTCAATTTCCGGTTGTGGCCCTTCTGAGACGTGCAGGTCCCGCCGAATGTCCGGTTTGCGCCCGGAGTTGCCCTCCCCGGCCAGATCGCATTTGGCCCATCTCGGACAAACGATGTTCAAGCCTCGGAAATCGCAACCCCGGTCAGCTCGGCCAATTCGGCAATGAGTTGGTCCTGGAATGTGGCATCGCTGGCTTCACTGGCCGGCTGCTCCTGCCGGAGATGATGCCAATAGCGGCCGCTGACCAAGGCGGCCGGCTCGTCGCTGACGGCCAGCCAGCCAGCTCTGCGTGCGTTGGCCGGTGTCGAGGTCAACCGGAGCTCCTGGACCACCCATCTTCGTGCGCGCCCAACCGGGATCGACCGCATTGCTCAAGACGTTCGGCCAGCGCCTCGCGAGTCCGGTTGCGCCAAAACCGCATCTCTCTCGAACATCAGAGCATGGCCGGATATTCCCGGTCCCGCTCCGTCGGCCCTACTGGTAAGCGCCAGCGGAATAAGTCAGTTCATAAGAATGCGAATAGATCTCAACGATGTTGCCCCAGGGATCCTCACAGTACACCATGCGATAGGGCTTCTCTCCGGGATAATAGTGCCGGACCGGCATGCGTTGCTTGCCACCGTTCACAACGATCTTGCTGGCCAAGCCTTCCACATCCGGATCGGTGATGCAGAAATGGAAGATACCGGTCTTCCAGTATTCGAGGTTATTGTCAGGCTTGACATTGCTCGGGAAGGCAAACAACTCGATGCCGATCTTGTCGACCGTCGCGAGATGGCAGATGCGAAAACTCGTCCAGTCAGGGCCGAAGACATCCGTGCACATTTGTCCGATTGCGCTGTCGTCTTTGGTGATCGTCGTCGGCTTCATGATCGGATAAAGTCCGAGCACCTCCGTGTACCATTTGAATGCCGCGTCGACATCGGGCACCGAAAGACCGATATGATTGAAAGCCCGCGGATAGGTCATGGATATTCCTCCTCCTTGCTCGGGGCGCGGCGAGCCGGCCAGCGCAACCTTGCGAGAAACTGCAGGCGGCCGATCTCGTCGCGCCACATGTCAATGCCGACGGCAAGGACGATGATCACGCCGATCACCACATTCTGCGTCGAGGTCTGGATGGCGTTGAGATTGAGGCCGTTCTGAACGATCGTAATTGTCAAAGCGCCAAACAGCGTCGCTACGACATCGCCGCGGCCGCCTGCGAGGCTGGCACCGCCAATCACTGCGGCGGCAATGGCTTGCAACTCAAGCCCCGTGCCGTAGTTGGGCGAACCGGAGTTCAGGCGTGCGGCCATCAGGACGGCCCCGACCGCGGCCATGAAGCCCGCGATAGCGAAAGCGAGCAGCTGCGTGCGGCGAACCTTGAGGCCCGAAAGATAGGCGGCATTCGCATTTCCGCCGACAGCATAGATCTCGCGTCCGAGCCGCATGTGACGCATCAGCCAATGGGCAGCAGTGAACGAGAGAACGACATAAACGAGCGGCAGCGGCATGCCGAGCACATGGCCGTAGAACAACGGCTCCAGGCGGTCCGAAGCGTCAAAGATCGGTGAACCGTTGTTGAACATGAAAGCGAGGCCGCGATAGGCACTGAGCCCGGCAAGAGTCGTGATAAAGGCAGGAATTCGCAAGTATGCGGTGACGAATCCATTGATACCGCCGAGAACAGCACCGATTATGAGCGTCAACACGACGGCAACCCAAAACTCCACGCCCCAGAATTTGAGCATGCTGCCCAGCAGCATGGTGAGCAGCGCAATCATCGAGCCCGGGCTGAGATCGATTCCCCCGACAAAGATCACGAGGGTAGAACCAATCGCGACGATTGCAACAATGCTGACCTGCAGGGCAAGATTGCTGAGATTACCGGCTGTGAGGAAGCGGTCCGTCGTGGACAGCACAATCAGTGCGACGATGAGTGTCGCGACAGCGGGGCCGGTCAGCGGATGGTTCAAATAACGCCGCATCAGCCGTTCATCCCTCCTGCAGTGGTCTCCAGCAGATCCGCCTTGCGCAACTCGGAAGCTTCTGCAAAGCGAGCGATGCGTCCACGCTGTACGATCGCGATCCGGTCGGATATCGAGAATAGTTCCTTGTCGTCGGAGCTGATCAGGATCACGCCTTTTCCGGCGCGGACCAGTTCATTGATCAAATGGTAGATCGCGACCTTGGCTCCAACGTCGATCCCCTGCGTCGGTTCGTCGAGAATGAACACGTCCGCTCCAGCACCAAGCCAGCGCCCAAGCAGCAGCTTTTGCTGATTGCCGCCCGAGAGGCGGTCGGGCAGCTCATATTCCGCCTGAGGTGCGATCCTTAATCGCTCGATCAAGGCCCGGCTCGTCCGTTGCTCCTGCTCCAGATCGAACCACAAAGCGCGGCCATAAGCCCCAAGTGTGGCGGTGGTCATGTTCTGAGCGCCGGTCAGGTTGAAGAACAGGCCGTCGGCCTTGCGGTCCTCGGCCAGCAGCGCGATTCCCGCGGCAACCGCGTCAGCAGGGGAGCGCAGCTGCAGCGATCGCCCATTGCGGCGGATCTCGCCGGATGTTAGCCGATCGACGCCGAACAGCGCCTCCGCGATCTCGCTCCGGCCGGCCCCCAGCATGCCGCCGAGCCCCAGCACTTCGCCACGGCGAAGTGTGAAACTCACGCCGCGCACGCCGCGCTCCGTCGAAATATCCACCACCTCAAGGAGCGGCTCGCCGGCATTTGCAGACACTTTGCCATAGTGCTCGCGAACCTCCTCCCCGATCATCAGCTTGATGATCGCCGCGACATCGAGCGGCGTCGCATCGGCTGGGCTGACGATACGGCCATTGCGCATCACGGTGACGACGTCAGCCAAACGCACCACCTCGTCGAGTCGGTGGGAGACATAGAGAACCGCGGCGCCAGCCTCCCGCATCCGCCGCAACAGGTCATGGAGATGACCGGCCTCGGACGCGCCAAGTGCCGTGGTCGGCTCATCCAGCACGAACAGGTTGGCGCGCGCGGCCATCGCCTTGGCGATTTCGATCATCTGCTGATGCGCCTTCGAAAGTTCGCGCACCAATGCATCGGTTGCAATCGCGATTCCGAGCCCATCGAGCACCGTCTTCGCGGTCTCCCGCATCGAACGCCAGTCCAGGCGGTAAGCCCGTCCCGGCCAGCGCCCAAGCAGGATGTTTTCGGCAACTGTCAAATCCGGCACGAGAGAGAATTCCTGGAACACGGTGGCGACGCCGAGCGCTCGCGCCGCAAGCGGACTATCCAACTGAACCGGCTCGCCGGCACACCGCACCTCACCGGAATCCGGTTGGTGTGCACCGCTGAGCGTCTTGATCAGCGTGGATTTTCCCGAGCCGTTCTCGCCCACCAAGCCGTGGATTTCGCCCGCGCGCAGCAGAAGCGACACGTCGTCATTGGCCACGGCAGGCCCAAACGTTTTTCGGATGCGGCGCAGCTCCCAAGCCATGGATTCCGGCATGATCATGGACCTCCCGGCGCGTTTGTCTGTGTTGGTTCGGCGGCCCATCACCGGACCGCGGTCAAGGAGACGCGCGATCCGGGTTCAGCTTAGTACTTCTTCGAAGGCTTGGGATAGAGCACCTCGGGATGCCGCAGCACGTCGAGTACGTTGCTCTTATCCACAATACGCGTGGGCGTCTCGACCCAGCCGCCGCGATATTTGTTGTCGAGCACATCCGCTGTGACTTGTAAAGCGATCTGACCCATCACGTAGGGGGTCGTATCCACCGTCGCGGTCACGGTGCCCGCGGCGATCGGCTCGAGCCCGGCTCCCGTATCGCCGTCATTACCAAACAACAGAAGGTTCTTCCGACCCAGCGCCTTTGCGGCCTGCGCGGCACCAAGGATCTCATAGTCATTGGCGGCAAAGATCATCTGAATGTCCGGATGCGCCTGCAACATGTCCATTGCGGCGGCATTGCCGCCTTCGACGTTCCACTTGCCATCGAGGCTTGCCACAACTTTCAGCTTGGAGCCCTTGATGGCATCGAGAAATCCCCCGACGCGCTCCGTCGAATGATAGCCGGGCTGGCCTTCAAGAATACCGACCATCATCGGCTTGTCGCCGACGAGCTTGAGCGCGTACTCGCCCTCCTCGTGCGTCCCATTTCGCTGCGAGTAGCCGACCACCGCGTGGATGGGGGTCGGGAAATCCGCGATGTCGGAATTGACAATCACGACCGCGATGCCCTGCCCCACCGCACGCTTGACCAATGGCGCGGCGGCATGCTCGTCATGCGTGGACAGGATGATCGCGGCGACGCCCTGATTGATGACGTCCTGGATCATGCCCATCTGGCCATTGATGTCGGCCCCGCTCTGTGGCGCCAGCATGAAGGTTTGGATCCCGTGCTCGGCCGCCACGTCCTTGATGCCCTCGCCGATCGCGATGTAGTAGTTGAACTCGGTTGCCGGCGGCATGTAGGCGATCCGCGCGCCCTTCGAACCTTTGAAGTCCTTGATCGGAGCTTGCGCTTCCGGCTTCAGTGGTTTCGGCGCGGGATATTCATCCGCTGGCGCACCACTCGTTGTCCCCAGCGCTAACATGGCGGCGATGGTCGCCAATAATTTGCTTCCTCGAGCCATTCACATCCTCCCGTTTTGGTGTTTGCTCCACTTATGAGTTCGATCGTTTTTGGTGTGGAAGCTCGGATCCGGCGCATCAGCCAAGAAACGGTTTGTCGGGGACACCCCTTACGCCGGGCTTGATGGCAAAGAGCGCACCAGATTGCGGCTCCGCCGCAATCTGTTCAGGTGTCATCAGATAGCGCGCTGTGGTGATATAGAGCGTGTCTAGGTCCTCGCCTCCGAAGGTCACGCAAGTCGGGTTAAGCACTGGGACAGGCACAATGCGGTCGATCCGTCCGTCTGGCGCGAACCGCACCACGCGACGCCCATTCCATTGTGCGTTCCAGATGAAGCCCTCGGCGTCGATACAGGAGCCGTCCGGTAGCCCCGGCTGGTCTTCAAAACGGTTGAGCACGCGTCGATTGCTGACGGCGCCCGTTCGATCATCGTAGTCGTAGGCCCAGATGGTCCGCGCCGGCGAGTCCGCGAAATACATCGTCCGGCCGTCTGCGCTGAAGCAGATGCCGTTCGCGCACGCAATGCGTCTTAAGAGCGTTGTAACGCGATAGTCCTGATCTATTCGAACAACGCTCGATACGAACTTCCCTTCCATCTCGTCGAATCCACCCGCAACCAATCGCCCTTGGCGGTCGGTGCGGCCGTCGTTGAGTCGCGTGTTCGGATTGTCAGGCTCGAACGCAGCCAGATTCTTGCGCTCTCGAGTTGCAGGATCGTACAGCGCCAAGCCCGAGGCGAACGCAACGATCAAGCCGCCGCGCGGGCGTGGTGCGAGACAAGCGACCCGCTCTGACGCCTTCTGCGACGAAGTTTGCCCCGTAGCCGGATCGAGGCTCCAGATTTCGCACGACTCGATATCGACCCAGTAGAGACGCCGCTCGCTCGGGTCCCACGTCAGCCCCTCGCCGAGCACATTTCGGCAGTCTACGACGAGACGCACTTCACTCATCGGACTTCGCTCCACGGGGCCGAACTGAGGAAGTTGCACAGCCAATTTGCAACCACTGCCCCTGTGCTTGACTGATATCTTAGATCTGATACCTTGGGTCTGCAATATCGTTTTTCAGATGAACAACGATTCTGAGCGGCTCACCGCCAGCCATTGCGCCAAAGCCAGAGGTGTCTCCGCACATGGTTTCCGTCATTGAACGGCCCGCCTCCCTTGCAGCGATTGCTCTGCAGCAAATCCGCACGGCCATCATCGAGGGCACGCTGCCGCTCGGTTCGGCCGTGTCCGAGAGCCAGCTCGCCGCCTCGTTCGGGATCAGCAAGACGCCAGTCCGCGAGGCGCTGGCACATCTGCGGATGGAGGGGCTCGTCACCATCGTTCCGCAGTCGGGTACGTTCGTTTTCACATTGAGCGCGGTGGAGGTGATCGAGATCTGCGAACTGCGGCAGACCCTCGAAGCGGCCGCGCTCCATCTTGCGATCGCGCGCAACCGGGCTCGACTCGTTGATGGCTTGGCCAAGGTTTGCAGGCAGATGGACGAGACGCGCGTCAGCGGTGACGAACGCGCCTATCTTCGGCTCGACAGCGCCTTCCACGAAGAGTTCTTCGCCAATTGCGGCAACCGCTACTTTGCCGATGCGTATCATCGCATCGTGCCGAAGGTCGCCGCGCTGCGCACCCATCTTGCGACGCGCCCCGATCACACGCGTCTTTCCTACGAGGAACACAAGCAGATCCTCGACGCAATCAGGCGTGAGCAGGAGGACGACGTGATGGTGATTCTCGATCGCCACATCGAACGCACACGATCCGCCTACACGCGCAACATCGAAGACATCGCCGCGGCCGATTCCGCCTCGCGCGGCCCGCCGCCGCTCGCAAAGCTTGGCTCGACTCCATGACACCCGCCGAGGCCAGCCATCTCTCTCCTGACGACCACGCAGCACGGCTGGAATTGCGCGGCCTCAGCAAGGCGTTCAACGGCATTCCCGCCGTCATCAATCTCTCGCTCGACGTCTGGCCTGGCGAGATCCATGCCATCGTGGGCGAGAACGGCGCCGGCAAAACGACGGTCATGAACATGCTCTCCGGCGTGTTTGCGCCTGATGCAGGCGAAATCCGCATTGATGGCGCGCCGATCCATCTTGCTTCGCCTCGCCAGGCACAGGATCTCGGGATCGCCACGGTGTTTCAGGAGCTGAGCGTCGTTCCCGCGGTCAGCATTGCCGAGAACATCTACGCCAATCACCCGCCGACCTTGCCGGGTGGAATCATTCGCTGGAGCAGGCTTTACGAACGTGCCCATCAACTGCTCTCCGAACTTGGCGTAGACGTCGATGTCAACCGATCCGTCGCTTCGCTCGACACGCCAACACGGCAGCTCGTCGAAATCGCCAAGGCATTGTCGTTGCGGGCGCGCTTGCTGCTGCTCGACGAGCCGACGTCGTCACTGACGGCACGCGAGGTGCACACATTGTTCGATCTTCTACGCCGGCTGCGGGATCGCGGCATCGCGATCATCTACATCAGCCATCAGATGAGCGAGATCCTGGCGATTGCCGATCGCATTACCGTCATGCGCGACGGGCACAAAATTGGGACATGGCTTGCCGATGCAGTCACGGCGGACGAGATCGTCCGTCACATGGTAGGCCACGAAATCGCAGGTGATGCTGCTGTCTCCGGCGCGGCCACCACCGGCGCCGAGCTGCTGCGCGCGGAACGCTTGTCGGCTCCCGGGCATTTCCACGACGTCGGATTGGCGCTGCGTCAAGGTGAGATCGTTGGCCTTGCCGGACTGATGGGCGCGGGACGGAGCGAACTCGGCAAGGCGCTGGTCGGCGCGCGCCTGATCGACGCCGGGCGCATTCTGATCGACGGCCATCCCGTCTCTCTCGACAGCGTGGGCGCAGCGATCCGGCACGGAATCGCCTATCTACCCGGCGACCGGAAGAGCGAGGGTCTCTTTCTCGACAAATCGCTGGCCGACAACATCGTCGCTGCATCCCTGTCGGGCGTATCGCGCTTTGGCCTCCTCGATCGCAGGCGAAGAGACGCACTGGCCCGCACGACCGTGCACCGGCTGCGTATCCGCACGGCGAGCCTCGATCAGGCGATGCGTCATCTGAGCGGCGGCAACCAGCAGAAGACGTTGCTTGGAAAGTGGCTCGTCACCGAACCGCGCATCCTGATTGTCGACGAGCCTACCAAGGGTGTGGACGTGGCAGCCAAGGCCGAAATCCACGCCGAGTTGCGCCGGCTTGCATCGGAAGGCGCCGCAATCCTCGTTATTTCTTCGGATTTGCCCGAGCTTCTCGGTCTGTCGGATCGCGTGCTGGTCATGCGCAACGGTGCCATCGCCGGCGAGCTTCCGCGCTTAGAGGCAAGCCAGGAGCGCGTGATGGCCCTGGCATCGGGGATCGCGCCAGCGCCGCAAGCATCGGAAAGAGTGTCATGAAGGCCCTTCAGCATTCCATCCACTGGCCGCACGGAAATGAAGCCTTCAGGCTTAGACGAATCGTCGAGGCCCGGGAAATTACGCTCGTCGTTTTGATCGCAGCCGTCGTCGCGGCGATGTCATTCGCAAGTCCGTACTTCCTGACAGCCGCCAACTTCCGTGCAATGGCAATCGGACTCGCGCCGACCGCAATCATCGCAGTAGGCATGACCCTCTTGCTCGTGTCCGGCGGATTCGACCTATCGGTCGGTTCGGTCATGGCATTGACGGGCACGGTGCTGGCGCTGCTTGTGGTCAAGGGCCTGCCGATCGCGCTCGCGTTGGCGGCGACCATGTTGGTCGGCGCAGCGGTCGGCGCGACCAACGGGATTCTGGTGACCCGGGTTGGCGTTAACCCGCTTGTCGCAACACTCGGTACGCTCTCGGCCGCTCGCGGCATCGCCCTGGTCCTGACTGACGGCTTTTCCGTCAGCGGTTTGCCTTCGTCCTTCGGCTTTGTCGGCGGCACGGACATCGCCGGTGTCCCGCTGACGGTCGTGATCATGGGCCTGATCGTTCTGGTGGCCGATCTTGCGCTCCGCCACACGCGCGCGCTGCGACAACTCTATTTCGTCGGCGCCAATGAAACGGCGGCCCGACTGTCCGGCATTCCGGTCGACCGCGTGCGTATCTCGGCCTACGTGGCCTCGAGCCTGCTCGCCACGCTGGCAGGCATGCTGCTCGCATCGCGCCTGATGGCCGGCACGCCCACGGCCGGTAATGCGCTTGAGCTCCAGGTGCTTGCTGCCGCGGTTATCGGCGGCGCCAGTCTGCGCGGGGGCGAAGGCACGGTGCTCGGCGCCTTTCTCGGCGTGATCTTCGTTGCGCTCATCAATAACGCGATGACCATGCTCGCGGTGTCGATCTATTGGCAGATGGTTGTCACGGGTTTGGTGCTCACGATCGCGGTCGCGCTCGACATGCTCGTGCGCGGTCGTTCGCGTTAGGTCGCATTCCTTGTGCCGCGAAGATGTGCACGGCAGGGCAGGATTGGAGACGCTCATAAACAACAAATCAGGGAGGACAAAATGACCGAAATGGACATGACAAGACGGCATCTGTTCAACATGGCGGGAATGCTTGCCGGGGCAGCCGGCGCCGGCGTCCTGAGTTTGAATGATGTGCGCCCGGCGAACGCTGCGGAAGCCAAGGGCGAGTACGTCTTTCTTTCAATCGTCACGCAGGTGCCTTTCTGGGTGGACCACAAACACGGCCTTGCCGATGCCGGCAAACAGCTCGGCGTCAGCACCACATTCACCGGTCCGCTCGATTTCGATACTGCCGGCCAGGCGCGGCAACTTGATGAGATCGTGGCCCGCAAGCCCGCCGGAATCCTTCTCTTCCCGGGAGATGCCGCCACCTTGGCGCCCGGCATCGACCGTGCGGTGGAAGCCGGCATTCCCGTCGCCACCATCATCGGCGACGTGCCCAACAGCAAACGCTTCTGCACATTGGGCATCAACGGCTTTGACGCAGGACGTGCCGGCGGCGAGATGCTCGCGCAGGCCATCGGCGGTAAGGGCAAGGTGCTGCTCGGCACCTTCCCGGCACCGAACGTGCTTGATCGCGTCGAAGGTTACAAAGCGATGTTCAAGGAAAAATATCCCGAGATCACCGTCACCGACGTGGTGAACGACAAGGCCGATCCATCCTATGCGCCGACCGCTTATGCGCAGGCGTTGCAGGCCCATCCCGACGTGGTCGGGATCGGCGGCACCGACGGCGACAGTGGCAAGGGTGCCGCCATTGCGGTTCGCGACGCCGGCCGGACCGGGAAAGTCAAGATCGTCGCGATGGACCGCAATGACGATATGCTCCCGTTCATCGAGGATGGCACGATCTGGGGATCGGTTGCGCAGAAGAGCTATGCCGAGGCCTATATCGCCACGCACCTCCTCTATTGGCTCAATGCCAATGACATGAAGGTGCTTCCGGACTGGAAGGCGGCCGGCATCGATCCGCTGCCCGAAAAGATCCAGACCGGCATCATGCGGATCACACGCGAGAACGTGAAGCTCTTCAAGCATAGCTGATGCGCCCGGAGGCGCGGCGCAGTTAGCCCGGCTGGCGCCTCAGGTCTGTCCCACGCTGTGCAACTCGCGATGGAGATCGCATGGCCAAATTCAAGGTCTACGTCAGTGACTACGACTATCCCGATCTTTCGATCGAGCAGGCCGTGCTCGGGCCGATCGGCGCCGAAGTCATAGGCTTGCAGTGCCGCACCGGCGAAGGTCTCGCCGAGCAAGCGGCTGATGCCGACGCGATCCTGCAGCAATATGCCAAGATCTCGCGCGAAACCATTGCACGCCTGACTCGCTGCAGGGCGATCTGTCGTTATGGGATCGGCGTCGACATCGTCGATCTCGAGGCTGCACGCGAGCGCGGCATCATCGTGACCAACGTCCCCGATTATTGTCTCGATGAGGTTTCCGATCACGCCATTGCGCTCGGGTTCACTCTGCTTCGTCGGCTACCCCAATACGCGGCGGCTACGCGCAATGGACGTTGGCACTGGAGCGCGGGCGGCGGTGCCATCCGCCGCCTTCGCGGCATGATTTGCGGTCTGATTGGCTTCGGCCGGATCGCACAGAACATGGTTCATAAGCTCGCGCCGTTCGGCTTTTCGGTGATCGCCTACGATCCCTACGTGTCGGACAGCTATATGCGCAGTTTCGGCGTGCGCAAGGTGGAGCTGGATCAGTTGCTCGCTGATGCGCAGATTGTGCAGGTCTTGTGCCCCTATACGCCGGAAACGCATCACCTCATCGATCACGCGGCCCTCGCCCGCATGCGCCCCGATGCCGTCTTGGTGAACTGCACGCGGGGCAAGATCGTCGACAACCGGGCGCTCTTCGACGCGCTTGCACCGGGCCAGCTCGCCAGCGCCGCTCTCGACGATCTCGAGGAAGAGCCGGCCAAGCTCGAGCATTGGAGGCCCGAGAACAACGCGCTGCTTCGGCTGGATAACTGCATTGTCACCCCGCACGTCGCGTACGTTTCCGACGAGTCGCTTGCCGAATGCCGCCGGGTCGCCGCCGAGAATGCGCGGGCCGTCCTGCTTGGACAGAGGCCGCCAAATCCGGTCGTCCTCTAACGCAATTCTGTTCGCGAAGGAGACTCAGCCATGAGCTTTTATGAAATCCGAGAGATGCCCCGACCCGATGATAACATTATCGCTGAATATGTCGATGTGGCCCGATGCTTGAGCGCATCCTGCGTATTCGCAGACGTTCAAGGCCGCGCCGGGGTGATGCACTCCTCAATCAAACCGATCTTCGCCTGCAAGCTCGTCGGCCCTGCCCTCACCGTTAAGCTCGCGCCCGGCGACCTGCAGGATCCATTGAAGGCACTTGAGATCGGCAAGCGCGGCGATGTGATCGTCGTTGATGCCAACGCGGATACCGAAACATCCGTGGTCGGCGGTCTCATGGGAGGCCTTGCCAAGAATCGAGGCATCGCTGGCATGATCGTCGATGGTGCGGGCCGTGACATCGATGAGCTGCGCGATATCGGCTGGCCGATCTTTACCCGGGCCGTGACCGCCCGTGGCACGCATACGATGTTCTCAGGCCGCAAGGAGGATCTGTCCTTGAATGTGCCGATCGTTTGTGGCGGGGTTCCGGTCAATCCCGGCGATATGGTCGTGGCGGACGAGATCGGCATCACGGTTGTACCGCGTGAGCGCCTTGCGCCGGTGCTGAAGCTTGCAAGGGAGCAAGCTGAGCGAGAAGAAAAAACCCGCCAATGGGTCAAGCAGGGCAAGACGGTCGAGGATTTGTTGGAGGAATTCGGCAGGATTTAGAGTACCGTCCGAACTCCGGAGGTCTACGGGCGTGCCGCACGCGTCGTCGTCCAACCGATCGGGCAAGGCATGAAGAAGAGAGAGCCACATCGGCTGGAGACCAAGTGCGACGGCTGCGACGGTAAAGGACGCCCGCCGGTGCAAGCGGTCAACCAGGTAGACGGATCTACCCGGCGCTTTGCAAGAGATGCGGCGGCAAGGGCCGGATAGCGATGATTCCGGCAAGCGCCTCAAGCTGAACAATGCGCCCGAGAGTGAAGCGCGCCGGGCGTGAGGTCTATGTACGTGAGATCAGGTGGCGAGCCCAGCCAGCGCCGCATCATCCGCCGGCGCCAACAATTCGCGCGGAACTACGTCGCGTCCGAATGCGGACAGACGCGCGTTCTCGCGAATTCGGGACCGCGTTTGTCGACTTCCTCGTTCCAGATATCGATGACCTGCTCCAGGTCTTGAAGACGTACCCGCCGTTGATGGCCGGCGAGTGAAGCTTGGATTCGCGACCTTCCGTGCCGGGAACGGCGGTAATCGCAAAGAGGTCGTCGATGACGTCGCGCTCGCGGCCTGCGATCATCGCGAGGTAGCGCGAGAGCCCAGACGCCCTCGACATCGCCGACTGCCAGCGCGCGCCGAATCTGATAGCCGCATTTGCTCCGTGGTAACCGTGCGGCCCTGAGGTTCTCGGCCCTCCTGCGCGCGCATCCCCCCAGCGAACGCGGCAGCTTTACCATTTTTGCCACCGCCCACGCCGCTTTGAAGAAAGCTAGATACGGCGGCGACGACGCCTTGGTCGCTTCGGGTATTTGTGGCCGTGCAAGTCGGATAGCCTCTTCGACCACGGCCAAGGTGATTTTGAAGCGCGCTGCGATTTCTTCGGGCTCGTCGCCTCGCCCCCACAACACAGCGAGTGCTTCATCGGGAACGCCAACGCGAAACTGCGGGGTCCGTCGCGAACCGCGACGATCTCCCACGGCTGTCGATCGGCCTGCTGGAGAGCGCCTGGCCCCTTCCGAAAGCTGTGCGCCTCCTGGGTGTGTCGTTGTCCTCGCTGCGGGGTAAGCAAGACTAGACTTGTGGCCCACGCACCCCAATGCATGGGTCATATTGCCCGGAGGATCGCGATAAACCAATACTTGAAAACGACCTGACTCTGGCCGCAAGGCTGCGGGAGGATCTGCGACAGATATCTTCGCCAATCTAGCTCAAACGTCTGCTTCGCGCCGAGAGCTGCCCTCCGAGCCAGGTCGCAGTTTGACCCGAACCGGTCATTAGGACAGATGCGCCAGCCGCAAATTTCGGGCAGTCTTCTGAGCGAGCGCGCGATTAAAGCCTGCTATCGTCACGCTGCACGGCACGCCCCCCATGGGAGAGGTCCGGCTTCCAGCAGCATGGTCGCAATATGCGCTGTTTAGCTTGAACATCTGTTCTCTCTCCGCAGCAAGTTTTGGGATCGCCGAGCACGGCGTCATCGGATGGCATCCAGCTCATAAGGGCCTCCTGTTCGCGGATATCGAGATCCTATCAGCATCGCGGGACCGCGCTCAATTGAACCGGTGTCCACCTGCGCCGAACTCACGAGGTGGCGCCCAGCGCCTCCTTAGCTTCGGAATCGTAGAGGTGACAGCGAACCGAACCGCCGGCGATCGTTCGCGGCAAAGGCGCATCTTGCGCACAAACCGGCATGACATGGGGGCAGCGCGGATGGAAGGTGCAGCCCGCGGGTGGTTCCAGTGGATTGGGAAAAGCGGTGCCAAGGTGGGTGTCTGGCAAGCCGAGGCCCGGTTCCGGCGTGAGGATCGAGGCAAGCAATGCCTGCGTGTAGGGATGCCGGGCTGCGCGGAAGAGCGAAACCGTGTCGCTCTCTTCGACGATCTGTCCGAGGTACATGACTGCAACGCGGGTTGCCATGTGCTGGACGACGGCCAGGTTGTGGCTGATCAGCAGCAGCGTCAGTCCGAATTCCCTCTGCAGGTCCTGCAGGAGATTGAGAATCTGCGATTGCACCGAGACATCGAGCGCCGACGTCGGCTCGTCGCAGATCATCACCTGCGGCCGCGTGATGAGAGCGCGCGCGATCGCGACGCGCTGGCGCTGGCCGCCCGAGAGCTGGTTTGGATAGGCACTGCGAAGCCGGCGCGCCAGACCGACCCGCTCCATCATCTCCTCGACCTTGACGCGGCGCTCCGCCGGTCCGCCAATGCGATGAACCTCAAGCGGCAAACCGATGATGGCACCGATCGACTTGCGGGGATTGAGGGACGAATACGGGTCCTGAAAGACCGGTTGCACGCACCGGGCCATGACACCGCGGTCGAGCCCCTTGACCGCCGCTCCGTCAAAAAGAATTTCACCGCTGGTGGGCGGCAGGAGCCCCAGCATCATGCGGGCAAGCGTGGACTTGCCGCAGCCGGATTCGCCGACCAGTCCGAGGATCTCGCCCTTGCGGACGGTAAGCGAGACGCCATTGACCGCGTGCAACACGCGGCGGGCCTTGAACAAGCCGCCGTCGACCACGAAGCGCCGCTCGACATTGCGGGTTTCCAGCATGGGGCGTGTCATACGGCGGCCACCTCGGCGGCATTAGCCGCGCTCGCCTGCGGCGAAAGAAGACAACGATAAGCGTGTGCGCCGCTTACCTCAGCAAGCGTCACCTCCGTGGTCGCGCAAGAAGAGAAGGCGTGCGGACAACGATTGCGGAAGGCGCAACCTTCGATCTTCCCGATCAGGCTCGGCACCATGCCCGGGATCGAGCCCAGATGCTCGCCCGGTCTGGTGCGGCCAGGGATCGGAATGCAGCGGAGCAGGCCCTGCGTGTAGGGATGAAGGGGGCGGGTGAATATGTCTTTCGCCGGTCCGATCTCGACGATTTGCCCCGCATACATCACGGCGACCCGGTCGGCGATCCGTGCAACGATCCCGAGATCGTGGGTGATGAGGACCACGGCCATGTCGAACTCGCGCTGAAGGGCGGCGAGCAGACGTAGAATCTCGGCCTGTATCGTCACGTCGAGCGCCGTTGTCGGCTCATCCGCGATGATTAGCTTGGGGCCGCACATCAGCGCCATCGCAATCATCACCCGCTGACGAAGGCCGCCCGATAGTTGATGCGGATATTGCGCAAGCCGCTGGCCGGCCGCGGTGATGCCAACCTTTTCAAGCAGATAGACTGCGCGGTCGCGGGCCGCCGTGCGGGCGACCTTGCGATGGCGGAACAACGCTTCCTCGAGCTGGTTGCCGATGGTGTAGGCCGGATTCAGCGAAGTCATCGGCTCCTGGAAAATCATCGCCATGCGGTCGCCGCGGACATCGGCCATTTCGCGCTCCGCCAACTTGGTCAAATCGATTCCGTCGAAGGTCAGTCGAGTCGCTGTGCGCTGCGCCCGTTTGGGCAGCAGATTCATTATTGCGAGGGAGGTCAGCGACTTGCCGCAACCCGATTCACCCACAATGCAAAGCGTCTCGCCGCGCGCGACCGAAAAACTGACATCGCGAACCGGGTGGAGGGTCCCGATAGTCAAGGAAATTCTGACATTGAGGCCCGCAATTTCGAGAAGTGCACTCAACTTCGATTCTCCGGCGCGGTCAGGTCGCGGACACCGTCGCCCAGCAGATTGATCCCGAGCACGAGCATGAACAGCGCCACACCAGGGATCGTGATAACCCAGGGGCTGAAGAACATGTACTGCTTGCCGTCCGCGATCATCGCGCCCCAGTCCGGCAGCGGCGGCGGAACGCCAAGTCCGAGGAAGGACAGCGCTGCGGCGAGGAGGATACCGTTGGCCATCTCGATGGTCGCGATGATGACGATGACGTTGAGGACGTTGGGCAGTATCTCGCTTGCAACGATCCGCCAGGTCGAGCAGCCCACGGCCTGGGCGGCGGCGACGTAGTCAAGCGCGCGAATCTGAAGCGTGACGCTGCGTGTGACCACGGCGAAGCGGTCCCACAGCAGGAGACCGAGCACCAGGATGACGTTCCGCAGCGAACTGCCGGCCAGAGCCGCGACGGTGAGCGCAACGAGAATCACCGGCATCGCAAGCCTTGTCGTCACGATGAAATTGATGACGAGGTCAATCCGTCCACCGAAGTAGCCGGCAATGACACCGAGGCTGGTACCGATGATCCCGGACATGATCATGATGCTGAAGCCGACCAATAGCGAAATGCGCGATCCGTAGATCAGTCGGCTTAGATAGTCGCGCCCGATCTGATCGGTCCCGAGCGGGTGGGTCCAGCTGCCGCTTTCATCCCACAAGGGCGGGACGAGGCGCTGGCTCAGGTCCTGAGCGTAGGGATCGTGCGGTGCAAGCAGGGGTGCGAACAGGGCTACGCCCAGAATGACAATGAGGATGCCGGCGCCGATCAGAAAGGTGGTGTGGCCCAGCACCCGGCGCCTGAATGCTGCGCCCGCCGATGACGGGAGCACACTGGCGAAATCGACGTAGGTCTCGATCGTCATCGCTTGGGCTTCTCAACGCACACGAATGCGCGGATCGAGCAAGGCGTTGAGCATGTCGGCAAGCAACGTCAGCACGATGTAGAAGCAGGCGAGGATGAGCACAATTGCCTGCACCACCGGAAAGTCGGCGCGGCTGATCGACTCCCAGCCCAGATAGCCCACGCCGTGCAGCGAAAACACCGATTCGATCACGATCGAACCGCCCAGCGCGAAACCCAACTGGACAGCCGCCACCGCCACCAACGGGATAATCGCGTTGCGCAGCGCGTGCTTGAACAGCACCGTCATCGAGCGTAGGCCCTTGGCGCGCGCGGTCCGGATGTAATCGGACGCCAGAACTTCCATCATGCCGGCGCGGGTCAACCGCATGAAGGTCGGAATCGAATAATAGGAGAGCGTGATAGCCGGCATCACGTAATATTCCCAGCCTCCGGTTCCGGAGACCGGCAGCCAGCGCAGCGTCACTCCAAACAACATCATGAGTAGCAGCCCGAACCAGAAGCTGGGCAGCGCCTGCCCGAACACGGAGATGGTCAGAGCCAGACGGTCGATCCAGGAATTCGGCCGCAGTGCGGCAGCGATCCCGAGCGGGATCGAGACGAACAGCGCGATCACCAGCGCCGAGATGCCGAGCATCATGGTTACGGGCAGACGCTCGGCGATGATCGGAAAGACCGGCTGCTTGAGGAACAATGAATCGCCGAAATCACCGCGGATCGCCTTGCCGGCCCAATCGAGATACTGAATCGCTATCGGCCGATCGAGGCCATAGGCCTTGCGGACTTGAGCGACGTCCGCAGCGCTCGCCGACGGCCCGGCGAGCGACTGGGCGAGGTCGCCCGACAGATGCAACAGCAGGAAGCTGACGATTGAGACGGTGATCGCCACCAGTAGAGCAACAAGGCTTCGCTTGATAAAGTAGACGAACAACGGGAGGCCCTTCCCTGCGCTTGCCGGCTGCGGGCCCAGCGGAACCTCAGCCGCGCGGCGGCCCTACTTCCAACTATAGAGATAATAGCGCGGGATCTCGTCCTTGTAAGGCGTGAAGTTCAATTCATTCGTGTGGGCGTAGTACACCGCGTACGAATTCATCGGAAGCCAGTACATGCGGTCCATGATGCGATCGATGGCCTTCTTGTAAAGCTCCTCGCGCTTCTTCGGATCAGAGTTGGTGTCCGCGTCTTGGACCCAGCCCTGCAGTTCCTTGTCGCCGGAGAAATCGTCAGCCGAACCGGTGAAGAAGTTACCCAGGATCGCCGAAGCATCGTTGATCGAATAGGATCCCCAATCGCCAAACGAGATCGGCGTCACGCCTTCATGGTTCTTGTTGCGGAAGGCGGGATATTGCAGGAGCTGGATCGAGGCCTGTATGCCGATCTGGCGCATGTAACCGGCCAGGGCGTCTTCCCAACTCGGCGGCTGGCGGAATGCGTAAAGCGTCGTACTGAACCCATCCGGGTAGCCCGCTTCTTTCATCAACTCCTTCGCCTTCGCCAGGTTGTAGTCGTACTGCTTCGCGCCCTGATAGCAGCCGAACTGGGTCGGGAAACACGGTCCCTTGAGCACGTTCGCGGTCGAAGCGAAGAAGGTCTTGGTAAACTCAGGCCGGTTGATCGCATGCGCGATCGCCTGACGCACGCGGACATCCTGGAGCGGCGATTTCCCCGAGCGGCCGGCCGCATCGAAATAGATGTATCCGACACGCATCGTCTCGCCCGAGGTGACGGTGAGGCCCTTGACCTTCTCCAGGTTCTTCACCTGGTCGGTCGGCACATACCAGATCCAGTCAAGCCCGCCCGATAGCAATTCAGCCAACTGGGTCGTCTTCTCCGGCGGGAAGGTCACCACGATCTTGCCGATCTTGGGCTTGCCCTTGGGGCTGTCGTTCCAATAGTCGGTGTTCTTGACCAGCGTGATCGACTTGCCTGGCTCGAGGCTTTCGACCTTGTAAGGTCCGCTGCCGACAGGATGGCGCCCCATGCCGTCGGGACCGACCTTGGCGTAATAGACGTGCGGATAAATCGGGATTGGCCCGGCAAGATATTCAAGCGCCGCCGGGAACGGTGCCTTCAGATGGATACGGACCTTGTACTGGTCGATCTTCTCGGCGTTCTTGATCCAACCCACGTTGGTGGTGTTGAGCACCTTGTTGGCCGGGTTCGACACGAAATTGAGCGTGTAGACCACGTCTTCGGCGTCGAAGGGCTGCCCGTCCTGAAACTTGACGCCTTGGCGAAGGTCGAACTCGAGCGTTAAATCATCGACCCAGCGCCAGGCCGTGGCCAACGCGGGTTTGTATTGGAAGGTTTCCGGATCGCGGTCGATCAGCTGATCCCAAACCATCCGCGCCAGGATGATGCCCTCGCGGTTGGTGTTGAAGTAAGCGTCGGCATTGTCGATCTGCTGGTCCCAAGCGACCCTGAGCGTGTCGTTTGCCTTGTTTGCGAAGCCCGGCGCCGTCCACAATCCGACACCCAGGGCCGCCATGCAGGTTATCGCGGCTGTTGTTCTGAACATCCACTTCCTCCCGTTATTTATTTGCCCACGCCGTTTGAATCGGCGTTGTGGTGAATGCTACGAAACGGAATCTAGCGCACCGGGGCCGTTGCTCCACTAGATGATCTTGAGCGTACTGGCCTGTCCAAGAGCGCTAGATACAAGCGGCATTGATACCGCCGGCGCCAGGCCCGCGGCCCCAGCTGCTGCGCCCACTCGCTTCAAGAACCCGCGTCCTGTGACGGCTGATGTAGAAATTTCTCGTCCTGACCGCATCCTTGCTCCCCCTGACAGTCGTTCCCTTGACCAGCCACATTGCGACGTTGTGGCCTCTCAGGCTGGCACTGAAAGCGCGTTAGCCCGCTTCCTCGACTGTGATGGGCGCCGATGTAAGAGCCTCGCCTCCCAGATTGGCAGGCGTGCTCTAACTGAACTCCCGGTTGGTCCGGCCATGACTTGATTCAAAGATAGCTGTTCGGGCACCCATAGAACACGTACGGGGCCACCGGTAACGGGCGGCTGGCTCTGACGGCTGCTCAATTCCGCCTAAGTCAGTCGGCGCGCTTCACCACTGAGCACCATCCCACCACGACAGTGCTCATTAGCCCCTGTACGGCGGTAGGACGGGGGTCACCTGCAATGTAAGTTATCATACTTTCTCTTCAGCACGGCGACAAAAAGAATGGCTCGCTCGAAGAGACATTCCGCCGCACAGGATTGAACACTAACGTGCTGCACTGCAGCCAACGCGCACGAAATCGTTTGGTCGAAGCCTGGTCGGCCGGGGAGCCGAATCGGCCTTTGCAGTCCGCAAGGACGTTAGCCGAAATCGAGAAATCAGAGAAACCTGCCGAGCACCGATACAAGACTCTTTTCGGCCGAGATTGCCGTCGTTACAGGCCGTCCTCACAGTGAGGCGGCTGCCCCAATGTCCGAACCCGGCCCATACCGAGACCTTTCTTTTTCGCAGTGACGTTGAAACGGCATCGACCGACGCGTGCTGTTCGTTACGTCGGCCATCCGGCGGCCAGCATACCGCGGCCGAAGTTCAAGCGAACACATCCAGATTATTCCATGGATCAATCATTAGTTGACGAGTTGATCGCGTATTGCTGGAGCGCTCTACGACTTCACGCTTCACCTCGGGAAGCATTTAGGACCCTATTGAAGCTCGCACTTGTCTATGCATTATCGTCGGGAGCTTTCCTGTCGGAACTGCCCGCAGTTCGATGCGACGACCTTTCATCCGACGGACTTGTCGTTGGCCGCGGCTCTCGAAAGCGAAAGCTCTATCTTTCGTCTGATGCTGCAATTGCCCTTCGAAACTATCGCTCGGTCCGAATTTCCGCAATCCAAGGGCGACGCGATGCAGCTCTGCTATTTGTGACTGAGTCCGGCAAGGCGCGATTTATTTCAGGCTGATTTGCTATTAGCAAAGTTATACACAAGGCGGGGATCGGTGATTTGGGTCTCACGCCCGCCAAGCTACAAAGAGCTTCGGTAAAGCTCCTTGCCGATAATGATTTGGATTGGCTAGACGCCTTTGCAATTCACGGCTATCGAAGCATTCCGCATATCAAGCTCAAGCCTTACTCTTCAGACGAGCTAGCCGAATTTGTCGATCGCCTCCATCCAATGAGCGCAGATCGCCCACCTCGGCTATAAACCGCCTCGCAGTTCTAGTTGGCATTTGATTCCGAGAACACCGACTAGACGCGAATAAACGAGACTCGAATTCTGTTGTTTGAAACCCACATCGGACTCGAATTCAGACTTCGCCGAGACTCGAATTCATCGAATTCAAGCCATTGTAATTGCTATCTTTTTTGGATTCGAGATGGAATTGGCGTGCAATACGCACGATTGTTCTCGAATGCATCTCGAATGATCCGCCCGTTACCTCAGACAAGCGATGGTTGGGCCATATCCGCCGCGAGGCGAAGTGCCGACTGGCTCGCGCCGACTGACGCAATTCCTCGCCCTGCGATGTCATAGGCGGTGCCGTGCGCGGGAGTGCAGATGGGAAACGGAAAACCGCCGAGCAAGGTCACGCCGCGGTCGAAGCCCATCAGCTTCATCGCGATCTGGCCCTGATCGTGATACATCGTCAGCACCGCATCGAAGGCGCCGCCCTTGGCACGCAGAAACACCGTGTCGGCGGGAAACGGCCCCTCGGCGGCAATGCCTTCGCGCCGGCCGGCCGCGACCGCAGGCGCGATGACGTCGATCTCCTCGCGGCCAAAATTGCCGCCGTCGCCGGCGTGCGGATTGAGAGCCGCGACCGCGATGCGCGGCCGCGCGAACCTGGCGTTGCGCATGCATGCGTCGGTTAGCCTCAGCGCACGATGGATGCGCTCGCTGGACAGCCGCGCGGCCACGTCCTTGAGCGGGATGTGCGATGTGACACGCGCATTCCAGAGCTGGCCGAGCACGTTGAATTCGCTTGCAGGCGTCTTGAGCCCGGCCACCTCGGCGGAGAACGCGATCTCGTCGTCGTAGTCGGCACGGGCAAGGCGCATCGCCTGCTTATTGAACGGCGTGAAGCAGACGGCGTCGACACGCCCGTCCCGGCCGAGCTCCAGTGCGTGCCGGTAATTCGTCAGCGCGAATTTGCCGCCGGAAAGGCTTGCAGTTCCCCGCTCGACCTCGGTCGGATCAAGATGGGCGAGATCGACGAAGAGCGCCTCGCCCCTCGCCGCACGAAAGTCGGTGCCCTGCTCCACCGCCTTCAGCTCCGGTGTAACGCCGGCGACGCGCGCCCCTTCGTCGAAGATGCGGCGGTCACCGATCACGACCAGCCGACTGCGGGCGCGGACGTCATCCAGCACCACTAGCTTCGCCGTCAGCTCCGGGCTGATGCCCGCGGGATCTCCCATTGCCAATGCAATGAGCGGCTTAGCGGTCATATGATCACCTTCTCCTGGCTTGTCGTATCGGCACCGTGAGGTGCGGGCTTGCGCCAGACGCGTGCGAGCTCAAGCGCCAGCGGAAGCAGCAACAGCGCGATGCCAGCCACAATCAGGCACGTCACCAGCCGATTTGCAAAGAAGATCCCAAGCGACCCCTTGGACATCAGCATCGACTGCCGGAAAGCGTCCTCGGCCTTGTCGCCTATGACGATCGCGAGCACGAGCGGTGCCAGCGGATAGAATAGCTTCTTGAAGAGATAGCCGAGCATCCCGAAGCCGAGCATCATGACCACGTCGAGATAGGAGTTCGACACCGAATAGGAGCCGACGACGCAGATGATCACGATCAGCGGCGCGATGACGACGAAGGGAATCCGCATCAGGGCGGCAAAGATCGGAACGGTCAGCAGCACCAGCGCGACCGCGACGATATTGCCGACATACATCGAGGCAATCAGTCCCCAGACGAAATCCTTCTGGTCGACGAACAGCATCGGCCCGGGATTGAGGCCCCAGATCATCAGCCCGCCCATCATGACGGCCGCGGTGGCTGAGCCGGGAATGCCGAGCGAGAGCATTGGGAGCAACGCGCTGGTGCCGGCGGCATGATCGGCCGTCTCTGGCGAGATGATGCCTTCAACCTCCCCAGTGCCAAAGTGCCGGCCGCGGCGCGAGAAGCGGCGGGCGATGCCATAACTCATGAAGGATGCCGCGGTCGGGCCACCCGGCGTAATCCCCATCCAACACCCGATCGCAGCGCTCCGCAGCAGCGCCACGCCGTGCCGAGGCAGGCGGGCAACCGCGCAAAACACCTCGCCCCAATCGATCTTCGATGAGACGGCGCGGGCATGAAACTCCTCCTCGACCGCGACCAGGAGCTCGCCGATGCCGAATAGTCCCATCACCGCGACGACGAAGCTCACGCCCTTGACCAGCTCGTCGATGCCCATGGTGAGACGCACGCTGCCGGAGACGGTGTCAATGCCGATCGCGGCGATCGCAAACCCGATTGCGAGCGCTACGACGGTCTTGATCGGCGCCGCGCCGCCCATGCCGACGAAGCTGGCGAAAGCGAGGAAATACACCGCAAAATATTCCGGCGGCCCAAAGGCGAGCGCGACCTGCGCCACCCACGAGGCGAGGAACGTGATCAGAATGACGCCGACCAGCGCGCCGAACGCCGCCGAGCCGAAGGCGGTGGCCAGCGCCGTCGTCGGGCGGCCGTCACGCGCCATCGGATAGCCATCGAAGGTGGTCGCAACCGACGATGGCTCTCCCGGAATGTTGAACAAGATCGACGTCACGGAGCCGCCGAACAGCGCGCCCCAATACATGCTGGAGAGCAGGATGATCGCCGAAACCGGCTGCATGCCGAAGGTCAGTGGCAGGAGCAGCGACACGCCGTTCGGCGCGCCCAGCCCCGGCAGTACGCCGACCAGAATGCCGAGGAGCACGCCGGCCGCCATCAGGATCAGATGCGGCACGGTGACCGCGATCGTAAACCCGTGTAGGAGTTCCTGGAGATTGTCCATCGGCCCTCTCCTTCAGAACCCGAACGCGGCGGCGAGAGCGCCGTGCGGCAGCGTCACTTGGAACATGCGCTCAAACACGACATAAAGCGCGAGCGACGTCGCCGCCGCCATGACCAGCGCTCGCGGCACGGATTGGTGCCTGGGGATCGCAAGCACCGCGAAGACATACAGGGCCGAGGCGAGATACATCCCCGCCAGCGGGATCGCGGCAACGAAAATTGCAGCCGGAACGAACAGGCCGGCAAGCCGGCGCAGCTCGATCGGCGTGATAGCAACAGGAACGCTTGCGGGCGTCGCGGCCGGCAGGACGCCACGCACCAGGTTGTAGAGGCTCCCGAGCACGATGACGATGCCGGTTAGGAACGGGAACGTGCCGGCGTCCACGCCCGCGGTCGACCAGCCGATGCCGTTGTCGAGGCTGGAGACGACGACTGCCACACCGAAGATACCGGTGAGGCCGGCGGTCGCAAGTTCAAGAGCGCGGCGCGATATCATCAAGGGCTCCTGGTGGCGAGAGACAACAGGACATCATGGCGCGGTGATTACGCCTTACTTGACGAGCCAGCCCTGCTCGCTCGCAACCTGCTTGACGTGCTCGATATCCTTCTTGATGAACTTGTCGAAGTCGGCACCCGTCAGGAACGTGTCGACCTGGGAAGTTTTTTCGATGTAGTCCTTCCATTCCGGCGTGGCTTGCACTCTCTTCATGAGGTCGACATAGAACGCGGCCTGGTCCGGCGTGACCTTACCGGGCAGCCACACCGTACGCGGCTGCTCATATTGCTTGATGTCGAGGCCCTGCTCGACACAGGTCGGCACGTCGCGCCAGCCTTCTGTCGCGGTGACCTTGGGGCCCTGCGGCAGCCGCTTGGGGCTGAAAGCGCAGAGCGGCCGCTGTGTACCACCGCGCCACTGCCCGAGGCTCTCGCTGGGATTGTTGACGTGGGAGTCGATGTGCCCGCCGGCGAGCTGCACGGCGGCTTCCGCGCCGCTCTTGAAGGGGATGTAGGTCAGTTTGACGTGCCCCACCTTCTCGATCATGCGGGTCAGCACCTCGTCGGTATCCTTCGACTGCGCGCCCCCCATTTTGAATTCGCTCGATGCGGCCGCCTTCAGATAGTCCCCCGCCGTCTTGTAGGGCGCGTCCTGCTTGACCCAGAGCAGGAACTCGTCCTGGGCCATCGCCGCGATCGGGGTGAGATCGGTATAGTTGAACGCGACCTTGGATACGAGCGGCTGCTGCCAGGCATTCGACGTGCCGAAGATCAGCTTGTAGGGGTCGCCCGCCGACGCCTTGCCGTAGACATAGCCTTCTGCACCGCTGCCGCCGCCCTTGTTGACGACGACGATCGGCTGATCCGTCAGCTTGTACTTGGTGATGATGTTCTGCACCGCGCGAGCGAGATTGTCGGTCCCACCGCCCGGCCCGGCCGTGGCCACGAACTCGATCGGCTTTTGCGGTTGCCAGGCGGCACGTGCCGGCATTGTGCCGGTGAGCGCGGCAGCGGCCGCCGCAAGCAGAAGTGTTGACGTCAGACGCATGATCTCCTCCAGCTGATACTCTCTATTGTTCTTATCTGTCGTATCGATGTCCGCTAGGCGACGCGCTGCTCGCCCTTCCCCGACGCCGAAACGATTGCGCCTTCTTTCTCGAGCGCTTCGATCTGCTCCGTGTCGAACCCGTGCTCGGCCAGCACCTCGCGCGTATGCTCGCCATAGACGGGGGCGCCGGACTGCACCTTGCCCGGCGTCTCCGAGAATTTGACGGGAAGACCGATCGTCTTCACGGGACCGAGCGTGGAATGCTCGACCTCGACGACCATCTCGCGTGCCAGCGTCTGCGGATCGCTCAGCGCCTCCAGCATGTCGTGCACGGGTCCGCACGGCACGCCCTTGTCGTCAAGCGCCGCGAGCCAGTGCGATCGCGGCCTGGTGCGGAAGCGTTCGCTCAAGACAGCCTCGAGCTCCTTCAGATGCGCCATGCGGTCGGCGCCGGTGACGAAGCGCGGATCGGCGGCAAGCTCGGTGGCACCGAGCGCCTCCAGCATCAGGAGCCAATGCTTCTTGTTGGCGCCGCCGACCACGAGCCAGCCGTCGGAGGCCTCAAAGGCCTGATAGGGCGCGTTGAGCGGATGCGCCGAGCCCATCGCGCGCGGCGCGGTGCCCGCGGCGAGCGCGATTGTCGATTGCCAATAGGTCTGCACCAAAGCCGCTTCATAAAGCGACGTCTCGACCCACTGCCCCTCGCCAGTCTTGAGACGGTGCGTATAGGCGGCCAGGATTCCCATGCTCGCGAGCAGGCCGGCGGTGATGTCGGACAATGGCGGCCCGCATTTCACAGGCGGCCCGTCGGGACGTTCGCCGGTAAAGCTCATGATGCCGCTCATCGCCTGCGCCACCAGATCGAAGCCCCTGCGGTGCCTGTAGGGGCCGGTGCGGCCGAAGCCCGACAGCGAGCAATAGATCAACGCCGGATATTCCTTGTGCAGCGCCTCGTAGCCGAAGCCCAGGCGCTCCATTGCTCCCGGCGCGAAGTTCTCGACCAGCACGTCGGCGCTCGCGAGCAGCCGCCGCAGCACCTGCTTGCCGCCGTCGGTCTTCAGATCCAGCACGATGCCGCGCTTGTTGCGGTTCATCATCAGGAACGAGGCCGCCTCGCCGCCGATCGTCGGCGGCACCGAATGGCGGGTGTCATCACCAGAAGGCGATTTCTCGATCTTGATGACATCTGCGCCCATGTCGGCGAGCATCAGCGTGCAGGTCGGACCCGCCATCACATGGGTGAGATCGATGACCTTGAGGCCGGCAAGCGGTCCCGGACGGCGAGAGGTGGGTTGCGATCGATCGCTTTGCATCGGCGCCTAACCTATTGACCGCGCCACTGCGGCGCGCGCTTGTTGAGGAAAGCATCGAGCCCTTCGCGAAAATCCTGGCTCGTGTAGCACATCAGGATGAGGTCTTCCCCCTCATCCCGCGTCAGCCGCTTTTGCAGGCGGGCTACCGCCTGCTTGGTCGCATTCAGTGTCAGCGGCGCGTGACCGGCCAGCAGCCGGGCGACTTCTTCGGCGCGCCGGTCGAGCGCCGCAACATCTTCGACGACCTCGCCCAGCAGCCCGACGCTTGCAGCCTCAGCGGCATCGACAAGCCGCGCGGTGAAGATCAGATCCTTGACGCGCGCAGCGCCAATGAGCGCGGTGAGACGGCTAATATTGGACATCGATAGGCAGTTGCCGAGCGTCCGGGCGATGGGAAATCCGATTCTGACGCTTTTCGTGCCGATCCGCAGGTCGCAGGCCGCGGCAATGCCTGCTCCTCCACCGGTGCAAAATCCGTTGATCGCCGCGATTGTCGGCACCCGACACCGCTCGAGCGTGGTCAGCACCCGATCGATCCGATTCTCGTAGTCGAGTGCGTCCTGCGGCGTCTTGAATTCGCGGAACTGGTTGATGTCAGTGCCCGAGGCGAAGGCCTTGTCCCCTGCACCGCGCAGCACCAGCACCTTGATTGAATGATCGCTGTTGGCGTGCTCGCAAATCGCGGCGAGCCGCTCGTACATGGCGAAGGTGAAGGCATTGCGCGCCTGCGGTCGGTTGAAAGTGATCCAGCCGATGCCGTCATGGTGCTCGAAAACCAGATCTTCCGCCGCTGCGACCTCTAGGTCCATTTCCTCAGGTCCTCTTGTTTTTTACAGTTTTGAATGCAAAATTTGGGATATTCAAGCTATAATTCCTCCTTCTACACCTAAAAAATCAATTTTGCATGCAAAATAGGGCTTGATCCCATGCTTCACGAGGAGGTCGTCGGACGCATTCGCGCCATTCTGCTGGATGGCGAAATCCCTCCAGGCGCTCGGATCCCCGAGCGCGAATTGTGCGACCGGCTGGAGATTTCGCGTACGCCGCTGCGCGAAGCGCTCAAGGTGCTCGCCGCCGAGGGCCTCGTGCAGTTGCTGCCCCATCGCGGCTCACGCGCGGCAAAGCTGACGGACAGGGACATGCGCGACCTGTTCGAGGTCTGCCAGGGCCTCGAGGCGCTCGCCGGCGAACTTGCCTGCGAACGCATCACGAACGGTGAGATCGATGAGATTGCCGCGACGCACGCGGCCATGGTGCAGCATTATCGCGAGGACGACCTGATCCAGTACTACCGCGGCAACCGCGCGATTCATGAAGCCATCGTCACCGCAGCCGGAAATCCCGTACTCACGGGCCTCTATGCTTCGGTAACGGCGCGCATTCGGCGCGCCCGTTACGTTACGCCGATGACGCCCCAGCGCTGGGCGCGCGCGGTCCAGGAGCACGAAGCAATTCTCAACGCGCTCCAGCGGCGTGACGGCGTTGGCCTCTCCCACGTCTTGCGCGCCCATCTTCGCCACAAGCGCGAAGAGGTCTTGCAAGCAGGATTCGCGGACACGGACGGCATCGATCTGCCCCGCCAAATCGCGTGAAGCGCCCCGCATTGGCCGGTGATATGGCCGCAATGCAGAATTGAGTTGATCTAAGCGCACCCGCGCCCGGGGTCCGCGCGCCAGTTCCCACCAATCACAGCAGCCGCGGTACGATTCGACGGATGAATGCAGGATTCCGGTGACTTGGAACCAGTCATATCCCAGAGAAAACAGTCACTTAGGATTCAGGCTAATCCGCGCATTTGCGCTTGCCTCACCACACCTGAACAGGAGGAACGGTGCCAAGTGTGAGGCGTTCCTCCAGCGGGGCTTGGATTGAACGGAGACGAGATATGAGAAACCTGACATTGGCAGCGCTCGCCGGCGCCGGCGCCCTCATAGCCTCCGGCACCTACGCGGCAGCAAACGAGTTCCAGATCAGGGATAACGCTCCTCTGCTTCACCAGGCTCGGCTGGTGTGTAACGATGCCGGGCGATGTTGGCATACCCGGCATGATCGCGTGATACGCGGAGAGACCTACTACTACGGGCCGCGACGCTACTACGATTACGATGATTACGGCTACTATCACCGGCCTGGCATTGGTGTTTACGGCCCAGGATTCAGCTTCGGCATCGGCCCGGGCTATTAACATCCGCTGAACGTCTCGCTATCCGCAAAGTCCGCCACAACCCGTCGTTGTTCGGCGGGCTTTGCGCGTTATCGGCATTCGAGGCCTGAATTCGGAGGCCTCGCCGAAGGCCTTGTGGGCCCCCGCCCGCACAAGATCACACCGATCGACCTCACGTCCGGAACTCTCGCTTTTCTCATCCGATCTCACCTCACCCGCCCGGCGCGCGGCGGCTCGTGACGAAATGCCGCCAAATAGCGATGGTTTGGTCGGCGGTGTCGCTATGCACCAGGTTCGCAATGAGATTGTTCGAGGCATCTCCCTCAGCCCCGCGCCGCCACCATTCGACGGAGGACCAGCAGCCACTTCCGACTTCTCAACGCAAACCGGCGTTTCGACGCAAACCGCCGTTGTCGTCACTTCGACCGGCCTTGTTATGCCTTGTGTCGCTGTCGATGATTGCGCTCGGCTGCACCCGGCTTCACGCCCAAGACGTCGCAGGTCCCGACAAGGAATTGGTCGTGGCGACCAAGGAGGCACCCCCATTCGCGCTGAAACAGTCCGATGGGAACTGGCGCGGTATCAGCATCGCACTCTGGAAAAGGGTTGCCGATCGGGCGCATCTGCATTTTCGCCTGGTCGAGACCCAGAGCGTGCCGGATCTGCTTGATGGCGTCGCGAACGGCCGCTTCGACGCCGGCGTCGCGGCGGTCACAGTGACGGCCGAGCGCGCGCGCAAGGTCGGTTTTACTCAACCTTTCTATAATACCGGGCTCGGCATTGCGGTACCGGTCAATGAAAATCCCTGGGTTTCGATCGGACGGGCGCTTCTTTCGTTCGGCTTCTTCCAGGCCGTTGGGGTGCTGCTTGGTTTCGCAATGGCAGTCGGTTTCCTGATTTGGGTGCTGGAACGGCGCAAGACGGAGCATTTCGGCGGTGGCGCCAAGGGGCTTGGCTCCAGCTTCTGGTGGTCGACCGTCGCCATGACGCAGGCCGGGGCCGCCCAGAATGCTCCGACAACCCTCCCCGGGCGGATCGTCGCAATGGGTTGGATGATCGCATCCGTGATCGCGATCGCGGTGTTCACCGCCGGTATCACCTCCACCCTGACGCGGAGAGGGCTCGAGGGCTCCGTTCATGGCTTCAACGACCTGCGGTCCGTACGTGTCGGCGCGGTCGCGAACTCCCCGACAACTGACTACTTCACTCGTCAGCGGCTTTCCTTCCGAACATTTCCGGACGTCCAAAGCGGCCTCTCCGCATTGGCGCACGGCACCATCGATGCCTTCGTTCACGACAAGCCACTGCTGACCTGGATGGTTCGGAACAACTTCTCGGACTCGGTCCGTGTCGTCGACACCAGCTTCAGCAGCGAGAGCTATGCAATCGTTTTGCCGAAAGGCAGCCCCCTGCGGCCGACGCTCGATCTCGCCGTGCTCGATGAAATTGAAAGCGATTGGTGGCAACAAACGCTGTTCGAGTCCCTTGGAAACGCCCGATCTCGCTGACTCCGGCGCGCGGGAAGTCTACGTTCTCAGGGGCGGCATTGCTGTAATTTATACTTCAGTAAGCAGATCGTGGGAGGGTCCACCAATGAGTTGCGTTGGAGTGCACCAGTGATCGATTTTGACGAGCTGCGTAGTCTCGCAGCAGACGTTCGCATCTTCATCGAAGCTTCCGAAGACAAGGCGGGCGCCCTCAAGGCCGTGGTCAACGCCTACGATGTCGTGCTGGGTATCTTCCCTTCCTCGGCTGGAATGGATCTTCATGTGGTCAAGGGAACCGAAGTCCTCAACCACATCGCTCAGACGCAGATCTCTGGCGATTTCACGCATACCGCGATTGCGTTCCAGAATCGGGAACAGGCAATCGCGCTGCAGCAGGCGATGGCGGCTTAGCCGCAATCCGATTCCTTCTCGCCCGAGCCCGGCGGCCGCACGCCAGGACGTTACGGTCGTCACCAGCGCAAACTGATCGATGTCCAGAGATCGTCCGGCCTCATAGGTCTAGCCTGGGTCGACCACCTGCTCCACCAGCCTCCATTCGACAGCGCGTCGCTGCCCTTGCCCCGGTCGAAACGCACCACCGCGATGCGGCCTGCGGGCCGGAGGCGACTGCTACCTCCCTCGCTCGCGTTGTGTGAGATGCGGGCAAATCGTCCGCCTCGACATCGCATGGCCTCTTCGCCTATCCTGCCCGCATGAGCGATCACGATCATCATCACCACGATCACGACCATTCCGAGTTGTCGGAGACCGAGCTGCGCGTGCGCGCGCTGGAATCGATCCTGAGCGAGAAGGGTTATCTCGAGCCGGCCGCGCTGGACGCCATTGTGCAGGCCTACGAGACGAAAATCGGCCCGCATAACGGAGCCCGGGTCGTCGCCAAGGCCTGGACCGATCCCGCCTTCAAGAAGGCGCTGCTCGAAGACGCCACCAAGGCCGTCGGCACCCTCGGCCATGTCAGCAGGGTCGGCGACCATCTCGTGGCGGTCGAGAACACGCCAGGCCGTCACAACATGGTCGTTTGCACCCTCTGCTCCTGCTATCCGTGGGAGATGCTCGGGCTGCCGCCGGTTTGGTACAAGGCCGCCCCCTACCGCTCACGCGCGGTCAAGGATCCGCGCGGCGTCCTTGCCGACTTCGGCGTGAGCCTGCCGAAGGAGACGGAAATCCGCGTCTGGGATTCGACCGCGGAAACCCGCTTCCTGGTGCTGCCGATGCGGCCCGAGGGCACCGAGGGCTGGAGCGAAGAGCAGCTCGCCGAGCTCGTGACGCGCGATTCCATGATCGGCACCGGATTCCCGAAGAAGCCGGGTGCTCCGTCATGAACGGCGTCCACGACATGGGCGGCATGGACGGGTTCGGCAAGGTCGAACCCGAGCCGAACGAGCCGATGTTCCATCAGGAATGGGAATCGCGGGTGCTGGCGATGGTCCGCGCCATGGGCGCGGCCGGCGCGTTCAACATCGATGCATCGCGCTTCTATCGCGAGACCCTCCCGCCGCACGTCTATCTGTCGAGCTCCTATTACAAGAAATGGCTGCTCGGGCTTGAAGCGTTGCTGCTCGACAAGGGCTTTATCGGGAAGGAGGACATCGCGGCCGGACATGCCGTGACGCCGGCAAGTCCGCTCAAGCGCGGCAAGTTCTCGGTTGCCGATGTCGAGCGCGTGATGGTGCGCGGCAAGTTCGGCCGCGCAGCGCCTGCGCCCGCGAAGTTCAAGGCGGGTGATCGCGTGCGGGCGAAGAACATCCACCCTGCCACGCACACGCGGCTGCCGCGTTATGTGCGCGGTCATGTGGGGGTCATTGAGCGCGACCACGGCTGCCACGTGTTCCCCGACACCGTTGCCAACGATGCCGGCGAGAACCCGCAATGGCTCTACACCGTCGTGTTCGACGGACGCGAGCTCTGGGGGCCGGACTCCGATCCGACCATCAAGGTATCGATCGATGCATTCGAGCCCTACCTTGAGGCCGTGTGATGGATGCGTCCGCGGCCGCACGCGCCACCAGCGCCATTTCCAGCATTCCCCGCGACGACGCCGGTCCGGTGTTCCGCGCTCCCTGGGAAGCGCAGGCCTTCGCCATGGCGCTGACGCTGCATGACCGTGGCGTGTTCACCTGGGGCGAATGGGCCGCGGCCCTCGCCGACCAGATCAAGCGCGCGCAGGCCGCCGGCGATCCCGACACCGGCGAGACCTATTATCTGCATTGGCTGGCCACGCTTGAGCACCTGGTGGCCGCGAAGGGCGTGACGACATCCGAAACGCTGCATCGCTATCGCAACGCCTGGGATCGCGCCGCGGATCGCACCCCGCACGGCAAGCCGATCGAGCTGACGCCGGCAGATTTCGAGTAGCACGCGGTCGCGGCGCCGAGTTCGATCAAAATCCCTGGCCGGTGGGAAGCACGGGCCTCGCGGCCGGCTGAGAAAGCGCCTTTGCTGCTCCGGCCGCCAGTTGAATTGACGGCTCGTCCACCGCCCTCTCGAACGCCATGGCTGCGAGCAGGACCGATGGGAGATAGGCAATGAAGGCGATCAGCACCGAAGTGCCGTAGGAGAGCCCGGCAGCGTGAGCGGCCAGGAAGACAAAGCATCCAACCGAGAACAGCACCGGTATGTGCGCCAGATAAAGCGGGAAGGACATGTCGCCAAGGCGCCGGACCGCCGGCTTTGCCAATAGCCCTTGCGCGGCGGGCCAGCCCGTGACCAATGCGACCAGCATTACGGCTGAGATCGAGTGGCAGATCGATGCGTCGGCCTGAACCGTCAGCCCGGGCGCTGTGATCGGAATGAACGGGACGAGCGCCGTGATCGAGAGCAACGCATCCCAAATCGGCCATCGCTCAATACTGAGCGGTACCGTCCCCAGCAGCAGAACAAGCACCAGAATGGCCGGGCGCCATCGCAGGCGCGCCGTGAAGCGCGGAGCGTCCAGAAGATACAAGGCCGCCCCGAACAAGATCACCGAAATGTAGGCGCGGCCGAGCATGACGCCCAATGCGAGCATGATGAATGCCGCCCAGCGTGGGCGCGAGGCCGGCAATCGCGTCGCAAAGACCCCGATCAGCAGCAGCGAGCCGATATACTCGATCGGCATCGTCCAAAGCACGGAGTTATACGAGTTCTCGCGGGTTGGAATGCCCAACAGGCTGTTCCACGCCTGAAGAAGCGCGTCCGGGAGGCTAGGCTGCTGCGCGAACTGGCTCGACAGCCAGGTCGAGTGCGTGAACACGGCAGCGTCGCGATTGAACGCGAATCCCGAAGACAGGATGATCCAGCCGAACAGGCTGGCCGCGAGCACCGGAAGTCCGAGGCGCAGGGTACGCTTCACCACGAGCGCGATCGCAGATACGTCGCTCTTGTGGAACGACTTGGCGAGAACAAATCCCGAGAGCGCGAGGAAGACGCAGACGGCGTAGTTGCCGCCTGCCGCGATGAACACAAAGGGATAGGCCGAAAGTGCCACCTCCCACGAACCATGCGCATGCTCCGGGCGCCCGGTATAGATGGCGAAATCGAAGGCCGTCATGAAATGCGACAGCGCGACATTGAGCGCCATGACGCCGCGAAGGCCGTCAAGATAGGACATCCGGGACGGAGGCATGGGACGTCTGATGGACCCTGGTTACGAAACCCATCGAGTCTGTCGCAAGTTAACTAACAAAGCCTTGTGGCTATCGTGGACCGGGAGGTCTGTGCGGCTTACGCGGTGGTCAAAGTGAGCTGGAGTAATGGCCAGATGCCGACGACGTCCATTCATTCGACACCAAGACTGCCGACCGCGACTGGCGCAGTCCCAGTCGTCACAGCGGTGCGCGTCCCATGACCTGCCCCGACCGTTACGCTATTGACTGCGGCTGTCCCGGCCTGTGCCGGGACGATGTGGGCCTGGATACACATTTCAAACAGCGTTGAAGATGTAGGCTCTCGTTCTCGCGACGTGAAACGTCCGAGTCTTGCACTTCGTTCCGCCCTCTGAGATCAGAGGGCGCAGGGAAAGCCGGGTGCCGATCGCACCCATGGGTCCCGAGCAAATGGAAAGCTCGGGAGGTAGGACCACAGGTGAAACCGGAACGATCCCGGCTTTCCCTGCGCGATGGCTTTACGGCTTATACGTGCTCTCCCCGGCGAGACTGGGCTTTGTTGTCACCGTCTTTGCAAAAGCGCTTCGCGCTTTGCAAGGAGACACCTGCCACTAGGGCGTCAGGCCTGCACGACTTCACCGTCCGCCGCATGCGCACTCGTCAGTTGCACATGAGGCGTCCACCGCATCTCGACCCAACACTCGTGACGATCGCGAAGCGCCCCTCAGGCGGGTGAGACGGGCCATTCATACACTGAGTTGCACTTCCGGAAAACAGAAATATTTTCGCCCGAGGGACTTGCGCCGTCGGGCAACTCAGTGATTGACGCTACGGCCTGCGCGCCACGTATTCCCGCCAGCCCTTCGCCCGCAGGGCGCAAGCCGGGCATTCGCCGCAGCCGTAACCCCATTCGTGCTGCGCGCCGCGTTCGCCGAGGTAGCAGGTGTGCGAGTGCTCGCGGATCAGGTCGACCAGCCCTGCCCCGCCGAGCTCATACGCGAGTTGCCAGGTCGCCGCCTTGTCGAGCCACATCAGCGGCGTGTGCAGCTCGAAGTTCTTCGCCATGCCGAGGTTGAGCGCCGACTGCAACGCCTTGATGGTCTCATTGCGGCAATCCGGGTAGCCGGAGTAATCGGTCTCGCACATGCCGCCGATGATGTGGCGGATGCCGCGGCGGTAGGCGAGCGCCGCCGCGAAGGTGAGGAACACCAGGTTGCGGCCCGGCACGAAGGTATTCGGCAGCCCGTCTTCGCCCATCGCGATCGCGACGTCGCGGGTCAGCGCGGTGTCGGAAATTTCCGACAGCGTCGGGATCGCGAGCGTGTGGCTGTCGCCGAGCCTGGCGGCCCAATCCGGCCGCAGCGCCCGGATGCCGTCCAGCAGGCGGTCGCGGCAGTCGAGTTCGATGGTATGGCGCTGGCCATAGCTAAAGCCGAGCATCTCAACGTGGGCAAAGCGCGACAAGGCCCAGGCAAGGCAGGTTGTCGAATCCTGGCCGCCGGAAAACAGCACCAGCGCCGTATCTGAATTGATCTGATCGCTCATGGAACGGGCTTTACCACTCCTCGGCCGCCCGGCCAATCCGTGGACAGTTCCGTGATTTCGCCGCGTTTTGCTGGGATCGGCAGCGTCGATTTAGCCCCCTCTATTCCGGTGCCCCATGACCCCTTCCCGCGACATTTCCCGCCTGATCGAAATCATGGCCGCGCTGCGCACGCCGGTGACCGGTTGACCCTGGGAAGTCCAGTATACACATTTTCCCCCGCCCCAAAGAAAAAGTCGCCCGGAGGCAGCTGTCATCTGGACTATCCTCGCACGCAAATCCGCTGGTCACTTGCAAATCCTGCGTGCTATTGGCGGTCTCTAGCTGGACGCCGACGGAATACAACGCAATGTCTACGGCTATCAGAGAGATCATTGCCGCGCTCAAAGTGAAGCACGAAGGTGAAGTGGCCTTGCTCAACCCGTTGGCCGAGGACGTAGCTGAGCTTGATGGTCCTTGGCTGTCGCGCTTGGTCGCAGAGGCCGATCTTGAGAATTGGGGCACTCAGAGCAACTTAGCAAGGAACAAGTTGCTGGATGCTTTCGCACTCGAATTGGCCTTGGGCTTCGACGAAAATGCACTCGATTTCGACTTCTGCGACAGGGTCGTCACCGAACTTCACGGTGCCCTGAATTTGCAGGAAGAAGAGCCATATCTATTCTGGAGAGTTTTCCTAGCCTTCGACGCTGGTGAGTACTATCACGACGAAGACCAAAGAATTCATCCGGTAGACAGATATACGCGGCCACAGATTGCGGAGATCGTTAGGGGGCACGTCACGGATTCTGACTGAACATGCCGCATTGCGCTCAGTGATGCCAATTGATGGCGTAGAAGCGGGAGATTACCAAGCTTCCGGTCGGGCCCATCGCTTTGGCTGGCATATGACCGCTCTTGTACCGCTTGTAGGTGTTAAGCCGACGTTTAAAAGCCACCCGGAGGTGGCTCGGACTAGACTGGGAAACGCATCAGTCCTTCATGAAAACCAGCCAATGAGTAAGGCCAGTGCGGCCACTCGGATGACCAAACAGAGGCTTCTTGTCGGTCAGCGCCAAAACTTCTTTCACCCTCACCTGTGTCTCGTTCCATTTGAATACGAGAACGCCATCTGGTGCTAGAACTCGGAAGCACTCCGAGAATCCGAGACGAATATCTTCTCGCCAGTCGGGGCCGAGCTTTCCATACTTGGCGGCAAGCCAGCTTTTGGGGCCAGCGCTCGTCAAGTGCGGCGGATCGAATACGACTAGTTTGAAGTTTCCATCCGCGTAAGGCAGTGCACGGAAGTCCATAAGCACATCCGGCTCGATGCGCAGCGTCCGCTGACCATCAGCACTAGACCGATCCGTAACTGTAATTGTTTCGCATCGCTTGTCTCCGTAGATCACGTCAGGATGCTGACGGTCGAACCAGAACATGCGACTGCCGCAGCATGGGTCCAGCACGCGCTCGGTCGTCATTTCGCCCGAGCCAGTAACTTTCAGTCCGTCCATACCCCTCCCTAAATTGTGGTGAATTACGGCGTCCCAAGGCACTCGTTGATTTCTATCGCCATGAACAGGCATTATTTTATCATCTGCCGAACATGCCGAGCGATTGAATTTCCATATCGGATCAAATAGTTGGATTTATGAAACCATCCCGAGATATCTCTCGCCTCATCGAGATCATGGCCGCTTTGCGGGCGCCCGAAGGCGGCTGTCCGTGGGACCTTGAGCAGAATTTCGCGACGATTGCGCCCTACACGATCGAGGAAGCCTATGAGGTGGCCGACGCGATCACGCGTGGCGATTTCGATGACCTTCGCGACGAGCTAGGCGATCTCCTGCTGCAGGTCGTCTATCACGCCCGCATGGCTGAGGAGCAGAATGCCTTTGCCTTCGGCGACGTGGTCGAGGCGATCACGAAAAAGATGATCCGCCGTCACCCGCATGTGTTTGCCGACAAGGACGGCAACATTCAGCCCGCCGGGGTCAAGAGCGCGTGGGAGCGGATCAAGGCCGAAGAGAAAGCCGAGCGCGCCGAGCGCCGGCAGTCCGAGGAAACCGCGCACAGCTCGCTGCTTGCAAGCGTCAAGGCCGGCCTCCCTGCGCTGACGCGCGCGATGGAGCTGCAGCGCAAGGCCTCGACTGTCGGCTTCGACTGGAACGATCCGCGCGCCGTGCTCGCCAAGATCCGCGAGGAAGCCGACGAGATCGAGGCTGCGCTCGACCGCAACGACAGGGAAGAGCTCGCGGAAGAGACCGGCGATCTGATGTTCGCGCTCGTCAACCTCGCCCGCCATGTCGACGCCGATCCGGAAACCGCATTGCGCAGCACGAACGCCAAGTTCGAGCGGCGGTTCGCTTACATCGAAAGGGCCCTTGCTGCGAAGGGCCGCTCGCTCGAGGATGCATCGCTGCAGGAGATGGACGCGCTGTGGAACGAGGCAAAGCGCGCGAACAGCAAGTGATCCGGTCGTCCCGGATAAGCAAGCTTCGCAAGCGCTGAGCCGGCAACTCCTATGTTGATGGAGCAGTCCGGCTGGTTATTGGGTATCACATGCTTTGCGTCTTCCGCTGCGATCGAAACTTCATCTCTTCCCGAATAGATTACTCAACGAATTCATCCAGCTCCGGTTCGAACTGTGAACTCGAATGAAATAACCAATTCACGGCAGAGCCAATAACGCCTAATTTGGTGGGGCCTTTAGCCGTCATCAGCTATTTTCGGCTGTCATCTCGCGGCCCGATATAAATCTTCATCAAAGCGACGCCCTGCTGTCATTTCCGGCCCGCTAAATCCCCTTCCTCGACCCAAACCCAGCAAAAGGAGGCACGCATGGGGATGCCAAAGCGCGGACGGACGCGCGGATGGACGACGGCAATCGGAGTGGCACTTTCCTCGCAGGTCCTGTTCGCGGCGACGACTTTCGCTGACGACGATGGCATGCATCACCATGATCGGCGCATCGAACACGTGCTGCTCTTGAGCATCGACGGCTTCCATGGCTTCGACCTCACCAATTGCATCGCGAGCAAATTGTGTCCGAACCTGGCAAAGCTTGCCCAGCACGGCACGACTTACGCCAATGCGTCCACCACCAAGCCGTCGGATTCGTTTCCCGGCATGCTGGCGCAAGTGACCGGCGGCACGCCGAAATCAACCGGCGTGTACTACGACGACAGCTACGATCGCACGCTGTTCGCGCCCGCCAGCGCCTCGTCTGCGCCTTGCGCGTCAGGTCCGGGCGCGGAGACCAACAATGCCGAGAACCTGGACAAGGACCAGCATTCGATCGACGGCGGCGTGCCGGCGAGCCTGACCGGGTCCAATAGCGCGATGGCGATTGATCCCAACAATTTGCCGGGTCAACTCACGCACAAGCGCTGCGCGCCGGTCTGGCCGCACAATTTCGTGCGCACCAACACCATTTTCCAGGTGCTTCATCACCATCACCTGAGGACCGCGTGGTCCGACAAGCATCCGGCCTACGATATCATCAACGGCAACGATCCGGATTCCCAGCCGGCCGACGGGCCCGGCACCAATATCGATGACTTCTTTGCGCCCGAAATCAATTCCGATCTGAGCAACGCCAACGTGCAGCTGATCAACTCGCTCGGGCTGCATTCGACGGCGCCGGCGCCCGCCACCGATCCGAATTGCCCCGGGCCGAACTGCGGCAGCGATTTTACGTCGTCAATCGATGGCATTGAGTACTACGACGGCATCAAGGTCTCGGCCATCCTCAATGAACTTAATGGTTTCAACCATATGGGGACGGTCGAGGTGGGTACGCCGGCGATCCTCGGCATGAACTTCCAGTCCGTCAGCGTCGGCCAGAAGCTGAAAATCGGTGGTTACACGGACGCGATCGGCACGCCGAGCGACAATCTTGCCAACTCGATCGGCTTTGTCGACAGTTCCATCGGGCTGATGATGAACACGCTGCAGAACCGCGGCCTGACGGAACGCACCCTCGTCATCGTCAGCGCCAAGCACGGGCAGTCTCCGGTCGACCGCACCAAGCGGGTTGCGCTCGACGACGCCGCGGTCATCGCCGCTCCGATCGGATCGAACTTCGCCTTTGACATCGCGGACGACGGCGCTCTGATCTGGCTCAAGGACAACAGCGGGAACAAGACCGTGGAAGCGGTTAACGCGCTGAAAAACTTTGCCGGAGATACCGGCATTGCGAGCTTCCTCTATGGTGATGCCCTGGCCGACATGTTCCAGGACCCGGCGAGGGACTCGCGTGCGCCTGATATCGTCGGCATCACGCGCGTCGGCGTGATCTATACCGGCGGCTCGAAAATTGCCGAGCATGGCGGCTTCAACCCCGATGACGTCCATGTCGCGCTTTTGGTGTCGAAGCCCGATCTGCCCCGGTCCATCGTGAGCGAGCCGGTCGCCACCACGCAGATCGCGCCTACGATTCTCAGAGCGTTGGGGCTCGACCCCGAAGCGCTCGAAGCCGTGCGCAAGGAGCACACGAAGTCGTTGCCGGGACTTGAATAGATCACGCCCGACCGGAAGCCGGGGCTCCATGCCCCGGCTTTGAATCAACGGCCAGTTACTGCAGAATCCGGAGCGCGATGCGATCAGCACGGATCGTCATCGCGCTCTGGTTTCTTGTTTGCGCATGATCCCTCATGGCGGCTCGCTCGGGGGAGGCACGCTCAGTCGAGCGCGTTTATTGATTTCTCCGCCGGCCGGCTGTTTGCCGCGTGAGCCGACCCGTTGCTGAAGCGGTGCGGCAGCGGGCCACCGAGCCTGTGCATCACCTTCAAAGCCACATGTTCAGAGCAACGTACCGCGGAGGATGACGGCGGCAACCCCGAAGTAGATGACGAGGCCGGTGACGTCGACCAGCGTCGCGACGAACGGTGCCGATGCGCTGGCCGGATCGAATCCGATGCGCTTGAGGACAAACGGCAGCATCGATCCCGCCAGCGACCCGAATGTGACGATACCGACCAGAGCGGCACCTACAGTCCCCGCCACCAGGACCCAGTGTGGGCCATAGTCGAAGAAGCCGAGCGTCTGCCATAGCGTGATCCGCGCCATGCCGATCACGCCGAGGATGGCGCCGAGCGCGATCCCGGTCGGAAGTTCGCGCAAGGCGACGCGCCACCAGTCGCGCAGCCGCAGCTCATGCAGCGCCAGCGCACGGATCAAAAGCGAGGTCGCCTGCGATCCGGAATTACCGCCCGAGCTCATGATCAACGGGATGAACAAGGTCAGCACGATCGCCTTCTCCAGCTCGCTCTGGAACGTCTGCATGGCGCTCGCGGTGAGCATTTCCGAGAGGAACAGCGCGCACAGCCAGCCGCCGCGTTTCCTGATCATTTCGCCGAAGCTGATACGCAAATAGGGCTCGTCGAGCGCCTCCATGCCGCCGAACTTCTGGGCGTCCTCCGTCGACTCCTCGACGATGGCGTCGATCACGTCGTCTACCGTGACGATGCCGAGGATATGGCCCGGACCATCGACGACAGCGACGGCCAGCAGATCGTAGCGGGAGATCAGCCGCGCGGCCTCCATGCGGTCGGCTTCCGGCGAGATCATCAGCGGACGCCGCGCCGGCGCGGCGGTCAGGACGTCGGCGTGAGGATCTCCGGAGATCAGGCGGCGCAACGACACCGCCTGGATCAAGGTCTTCTTGACCGGATCAACCACGAAAATCGAGTAGACGGTCTCGCGGGTGCGCTCGACCATCCGGATGTGATGCAGGACCTCGGCGATGGTCCAGGTCGACGGCACGCTCACGAACTCGGTGGTCATGATGCTGCCGGCGCTGCGTTCCGGATAGGCCAGCAGGGCCGAGATGGTGGTCCTGGTGTCCGGATTGAGCTGGTTTAACAGTGTGGTCCGGAGCGGTTCGACAAGCTCCTTGAAGATGTCGGCGGCCCGATCGTCGGAGACGCCGGACAACAGCGCAACCGCCGTGTCCGTCGGCAACTCGGCGATGATCTCGCAGGTGTTGTCGAGCCCGGGCAGATCCAGCACCTCGACCGCCTTCTCGGCCGGGAGAGACTGCAGCGTCCTGGCCGCATCCGCGGGGTCCTGGGCGTTGAGTGCCTCGACGATTTCGGGCGCCCGCTCGTGGGCGAGATCCCCGTTCGGGCTGACGAGCGTCTCGCTCCTCACGGCTTCGCTGGAATTCTGCATCAATCGCCCTTGCCTGTGCGTTCTGCAGCGCAATGGACCAAGGCGGCGGGAAATTCAAACAGAAAGTGCGGCGGATCGTCGGAATCCGCTTCCAGGAGGCCGAGGCCCTGTCGAACGTGCCGGTGGGCCTTACGCGCCGCTCGGGATTGCGTCGAATCGTGACATCACGATGTCACGTTTGGTCTCGTCGACACGGACCGTCATGTCGAAGCGCTCGCCATGCAGCTCCTTGTTCAGCACCTCGGCGTTGCGATGCAGCCAGCTGATACCCGCGCCATCGGAGGCGTCGATCGACAGGTTCAGGGTCATGCGCTTCGCCGCGAGCCGGTCTTCGATTGCGGAAAGGAGCTCATCGATCCCCTCGCCTGAGGTCGCGGAGACCAGGAAGCAAGGCCGCTCCGGCGGCCGGCGCGCCGCGATGTTGCGCAGGTTTTCCCGCTCCTCGGGATCGAAGCGATCGATCTTATTCCAGACCTCGATGATGCGCTGGCCGCCGTCGGCATCCGGATCGATACCGAGCTGGCGCAGCACGGACTCGACGTCCCGTTCCTGCGCTTCGGCATCTTCGTGAGAGATGTCGCGCACATGCAGGATAATGTCGGCCTCCAGCACCTCCTCCAGCGTGGCGCGGAATGCGGCCACGAGTTGGGTCGGCAGGTTGGAGATGAAGCCGACTGTGTCCGACAGCATCGCTTTGCCGCCATGCGGCAGGTTCAGCGCGCGCAGCGTCGGGTCCAGGGTCGCGAACAGCATGTCGGCAGCCTGTACGTCTGCCCGCGTCAGGCGATTGAACAGGGTCGACTTGCCGGCATTGGTGTAGCCGACCAGCGCGACCACGCGGTATGGCACGCGCTGGCGGCCGGCGCGGTGCAGCCGCCGAGTCGCCTGCACCTTCTTCAATTCGTCTTCGAGCTTGGTGATGCGCTCACTGATCAGCCGGCGGTCGGCCTCGATCTGGGTTTCGCCGGGGCCACCCATGAAACCGAAGCCGCCGCGCTGGCGCTCAAGGTGGGTCCAGGACCGCACCAGGCGGCTGCGCTGGTAATTGAGATGGGCGAGCTCGACCTGCAGTGCGCCTTCCTTGGTCTTGGCGCGGCGGCCGAAGATTTCCAGGATCAGGCCGGTGCGGTCGAGCACCTTGGTGCTCCACGCCTTCTCGAGGTTGCGCTGCTGGATCGGCGACAGCGCGCAATCCATCACCACGAGTTCGATCGCGTTGCTGGCGACGAGGCCGGAGAACTCCTCGACCTTGCCCTTGCCGAGATAGGTCGCAGGACGGATCTGGCTGATCGGCGCGACCACCGACTCCACCACGGCAAGGTCGATGGCCCGCGCCAGACCGGCGGCTTCCTCGATCCGCGCATCGTAGTCGCGGACAGAAGCATCCCTTCGCGCGTCGCCGTCGCCGCGGCGCGCACGCAGGTAAGGGCCGATGACGATCACCCGCCCTGTGTTGCCATTTCCCGCCAACCGTGGACGGTCGGCGCCCCCTTCACGATTGAAGGGTTCCAATCAGATCACTCTCAAGCCGGTGCGTCCTCACCGCCTTCGAACAACTGGATCGGAGCGCCGGGCATGATGGTCGAGATCGCGTGCTTGTAGACCAGTTGCGAATGACCATCGCGCCGCAACAGCAGGCAGAAATTGTCGAACCAGGTGACAATTCCCTGCAGCTTCACTCCGTTGACCAGAAATATCGTCAGTGGCGTTTTGGTTTTACGAACGTGATTAAGGAAGGTGTCTTGTAGATTTTGTGCGCGGTCTGCCGCCATTGTTTTTATCCCGCAAGCTTGTGCTTCTTTTTATTGAACCGGTTGTTGCTCTCTGACGGAGCCTCCCCCGGCTACTCACCTGCCCTGAGATCCCCCTCCGGCAGGCATAGCGGTAGGATTAGAGGCCACGCGCGCTTTTTAGGCAAGCCGGTTCACGCGCCAGTCCGTAGGAACACGGTGGCAATTCTAAGAAGGCGCGGAAAAAGAGACAAATATTCTCAAGTAAGTGGATAAGTCAGACCGAGACAACCCCGGCTAGCCATCCACTCGAAGCATCTTGGCAGCCGCCCCCGGACTGTCCCCGAGCATCCCGGATGGCTGCGATTGCGTCGGCCACGGGCGACGGCAGTCCACCCGGTCCCGCTGGGCCAGGGGTCAGCCGACCCCCAGCGCCTTTAGCTTGCGGTGCAGCGCCGAGCGCTCCATCCCGACGAACTCCGCGGTACGCGAGATGTTCCCGGAGAAGCGGCTGATCTGAGCGATCAGATAGTCGCGCTCGAACACCTCCCGCGCCTCCCGCAGCGGCAGGCCCATGATGTGCTCGCCATTGTTGGAGGTCGGCATCGCCGGCACCATCGAGCCGACGTCCTGCGGCAGCATGTCGGCGGTGATGATCGCCTCCGGTCCGCCGCCGGCGAGAATCATCACGCGCTCGACATTGTTGCGGAGCTGGCGGACGTTGCCCGGCCAGACATGCGATTGCAGCACCGCCATCGCGTCCTGCCCGATCTGCCGCTTCGGCAGGCCGGTGGCGGCCGAGATCTGGTCCATGAAATAGTCGATCAGTTCAGGGATGTCCTCGCGCCGCTCGGATAGAGGCGGGACGCGAATCGGCACCACGGACAGGCGGTGGTAGAGGTCCTCGCGGAAACGGCCCGCCGCGATCTCTTCCTCGAGATTGCGTGCGGTCGACGAGATGATGCGGACGTCGACGTGGACCTTGCCGGTGCCGCCCTGGCGCTGGAAGGTCTGATCGACCAGCACGCGCAGGATCTTGTTCTGGGTCTCGCGCGGCATATCCGCGATCTCATCGATGAACAGCGTGCCGCCATGCGCCTCTTCGAGCGCGCCGGGCTTGCGCTGCTGCTCGCCGTTCGATCCCTCGACGCCGAACAGCTCGACCTCCATCCGTTCGGGTGTGATCGCGGCCGCATTGATCACCACGAACGGCCCCTCGGCGCGCCCGGATGCGTTGTGCAGTGTGCGCGCGGCGAGCTCCTTGCCCGAGCCCGCAGGTCCGACGATCAGGATACGGCTGTTGGCCTTGGCGGCGCGGTCGATGGTCTGACGGAGCTGGTTCATGCAGGCCGAGCGGCCGGTCAAAACGCTCGCCGCCGGAGCCAGCTGCTTGAGTTCCTTCACCTCCCGCCTGAGCCGCGAGGTCTCCAGCGCCCGTGTCGCGACCAGGATCAGCCGGTCCGACTTGAAGGGCTTTTCGATGAAGTCGTAGGCGCCGCGCTTGATCGCCGCGACCGCGGTTTCGATGTTGCCGTGGCCGGAGATCATCACCACGGGCAGATCGGCATTGTCCTTCTTGATCTGCTCGAGCAGCTGCAGGCCGTCGAGCTTGGAGCCCTGCAGCCAGATGTCGAGGAAGACCAGATGCGGTCGGCGGTTGGTGATCTCGGCGAGGGCCGAATCGCTGTCGCGCGCGGTGCGCGTGGAAAAGCCCTCGTCATCCAGGATGCCCGCAACAAGGTCGCGAATATCAGCCTCGTCATCGACAATCAGAATGTCGCTAGCCATGGGTTTACACCTGCCTTGTCAGTCGCCCGTCGCGGCTTTGATTTTTGGTTCATTGTTGGTCGCTTGTGCCGGGGCGCTGGTCGGCTCCCCCGGCGGATTTTTTTCAGGGGCCGGCGCGGCCGCTTCCGCTTTCACGTCCGGTCCCTGCTCCTTGTGTTCGGGCTTGGCCGCCTGGCCCGATACGGCGAAGCGCAGGCGCATCCAGGCGCCGCGCTGGCCCTCGCGGAAATCAGACGCGTCCTTGAGCTCGATGCGGCCGCCATGGTCTTCCAGGACACGGCCGACGATCGCGAGCCCGAGGCCGGTGCCCTTTGCCCGGGTCGTGACATAAGGCTCCAGCAGGCGCGCGCGGGCGACCTTCGGCAGCCCGATGCCGTTGTCGACCACGTCGATGACGATGTCGTCATTCTCGCGCTGGGCGACGACGTTGATCCGGCCCTTGCCGAGCTCTTCGGGCGGCACCTGCTCGATCGCTTCGGTCGCGTTCTTGATGATGTTGGTCAGCGCCTGTGAGATCAGCCGGCGGTCGAATTGCGCGGGCAGCGGGTCCTGCTTGATGTCGGCCTCGATCTCCAGGTCGGGATGTGCGACCCTCATCAGGAACACCGCCTGACGCACCACGTCGGCGACGTCCTCGCCCTCCATCACCGGCTTCGGCATCCGTGCAAAGCGCGAGAACTCGTCGACCATGCGCCTGATGTCGTCGACCTGGCGGACGATGGTGTCGGTGCATTGATCGAAGATCGACTTGTCCTTTTCCTCGGTGATGGTCTTGCCGAACTTGCGGCGGATGCGCTCGGCGGAGAGCTGGATCGGGGTCAGCGGATTCTTGATCTCATGCGCGATGCGGCGAGCAACATCGCCCCAGGCCGAGGTGCGTTGTGCCGACACCAGCTCGGTGATGTCGTCGAGCGTGATGATGTAGCTGTCGCGCGCCTGGTGGGTCTTTTCCGCCGAGATCCGCACCGACAGGTTCCGCTCGTGACCGTCGCGGTTGATGGTGATCTGGCCCTGCACGAGCCGCTGGGTGCCCTCGCGCGCGGTCTTCATCATCTCGTCGAGTTCGGGCAACACGTCGGACAGCGGATGATCCAGCGTCTCGGACTCGGCGTGCCCGATCAGCTTCTCGGCCGAACGGTTGAGGATGCCGATGCTGCCGGACGCGTCGACGCCGATGATACCGGCGCTCGCCGAGGACAGCACCGCCTCGATGAAGCGGCGGCGACTGTCGATCAGCTCGCTGGCGTTGACCAGCTCGTCGCGCTGGGTGCGCAGCTCCTGCGTCATGTTGTTGAAGGTCTGCCCGAGCTGGGCCAGATCGCCCTCGGATTTGACCACCGGCACCTGCACATGCAGATCGCCGGTCGAGACTTGGTTCGCCGCACTCATGATGTTGCGGATCGGCTCGACCAGCCAGTTGGCGAAATTAAGTCCGATCAGCACCGAGGCCATCAAAATGGTCAGCGCGATCACCGCGAACATCAGCGCGAACGTGACCTGGATGCCGAGCCGGCGCGATTCGGTCTGGGCATATTCGGCGACGCTGGCCTGGGTCTGCTTCAGCTGGCTGATGACGCGCGGATCGAGCAGGCGCGCGACAAAGAGAAAGGTGTCGGTAAAGCCGCGCAGGCGCACCACCGCCGCGACGTAATTCTCCTCCGGAAAGACCGATATCTCCGGCTTGTTCTCGGTGACGCTGTCGAGCAATTCCTTCGGCGGCGTCACGAAGGATCGCGATATTCCGGTGTCGGCATTCGCGAGAATGTTGCCGTCCTTGTCGAGCAGCATCGCCCCGGTCAGGTTGCGGCCCGCCGCGCCCACGGTCAGGAACTCCTGAAAGGTCCGCCGGTCCTGGTCGTAGAGCGGCCGCGCATTGGACAGATCGTTGGCCATCGAGAGGATGTCGCCGTTGATCAGCTGCGCGTGCTCGTAGGTATAGGCGCGGGCGACGCTGAGCGAGTTCTGGATCGCTTCCCGCGTCGGCCCCGAAAACAGCCGGTCGAGACCGCGGTCGAGGGTGACGTTGGCGATGATGGCGACCAGCACTGCCGGCAGCACCGCGATCACCGAGAACAGGCTGACGATCTGGACATGCAACCGGGCCGCCGCCCTGCCCCGCCGCCGGGCCTGGAGCACCTTCCAGACCTCGGGGACGATGATCCCGACCAGGAGCAGGATGATGGCCGTGTTGATCAGCAGGAACGAGTAGACGACGTGCTTGGTCGGCTCGATCGGGGTCAGGCCGCTCAGCACCACGAAGGTCAGGAATGCCGACAGCAGCGCCGTGACCGCAGCAAACGGCGCCAGCCATCTCCGCAGGGGGAAGCCCTTCGGTTCGGCTCGGGACGCGTCTAACGTGGAAGGCGGTGTCTGTTCGCTGGTCATACCGGCAATTGAGCTGAATGCTTTCGCCCGCAGGAATTGCGAACTGATGCAATCATATCACATTGTTGCCGAATTGCGACATTTCCGCGGCGTCAACCGATAGAAGAATAGTGTTCATAACGGTCGCAAACGGAGCGAGATCGGCGACGAGGCTGCGCACCTTAGCTCCCGGCCAAGGCCGGGCCGCCGCATCGGGTCCGGCCCATCCACTGCGCTCCGTAGCCGCGAAGGTTAGCCCCCACTGCGGTAGACCTGGATGTCCAGGTCGCGGATCTTCTTGCGCAAGGTATTGCGGTTCAGCCCGAGCAGGTCGGCCGCCCGGATCTGGTTGCCGCGGGTGGCTGCCAGCGCTGCGGTCAGGAGCGGCACCTCGATCTCCTTGAGAATGCGGTGATAGAGGCCCGGCGGCGGTACCCCGTTGGGGAAGCCGGAGAAGTGCGACGACAGATAGGCCTCGACGGCGCCGCCGAGATTGTCGACGCCGACGGTGGCATTGCCACCCGAGGTGACGGCCGGCGGCGCAAGCTCACCGTCGATAACGGATGAGGTGATGACGTCCTGCGGATAGAGCGCGGCGAGCCGCCGGGCGAGGTTTTCCAGCTCCCGGACGTTGCCCGGCCAGCGGTGCTGCTTGAGCCGCTCCAAGGCCTGGGCGTCGAGCTTCTTCGGCGGCAGGCCGTCCTTCTCGGCGAGCGAGAAGAAGTGCCTGATCAGATCCGGCAAGTCCTCGATCCGCTCGCGGAGCGGCGGCAGCCGCAGCGGCACGACATTGAGGCGGAAGAACAAATCTTCCCGGAAAAGCCCCTGCTGGATCAGGATGCGCAAATCCTTGTTCGAGGCGGCGACGATGCGCACGTCGGTCTTGATCGGGGTGCGGCCGCCGACCGTCGTGTATTCGCCCTGCTGCAGGACGCGCAGCAGACGCGTCTGCGCCTCCATCGGCATGTCGCCGATTTCGTCGAGGAACAGGGTGCCGCCTTCGGCCTGCTCGAAGCGGCCGGACGCGCGGGTGTTCGCGCCGGTGAACGCGCCGCGTTCGTGGCCAAACAATTCGGATTCGATCAGGTCGCGCGGGATCGCCGCCATGTTGACCGCGACGAACGGCCCGTTGCGGCGTCGGCCGTAGTCGTGCAGCGCGCGGGCAACGAGCTCCTTGCCGGTGCCGGACTCGCCCGAAATCATCACGGTGAGGTCGGTCTGCATCAGCCGCGCCAGCACGCGGTAGATTTCCTGCATCGCCGGCGAGCGGCCGACCAGCGGGATCGAGTCGAATTCGGAATCGTCGGCGGCGCTGGCCACCCGCTCCTTCGGCTCGGCGAGCGCACGGCCGACGATCGTGATCAACTCCTTCAGATCGAACGGCTTCGGCAGATATTCATAGGCGCCGCGCTCCGAGGCGCGGATCGCCGTCATGAAGGTGTTCTGCGCGCTCATCACGATGACCGGCAGGTTCGGCCGCATCTTCTTGATCCGCGGCAGTAGGTCGAACGCGTTCTCGTCGGGCATCACCACGTCGGTGATGACGAGGTCGCCCTCGCCCTGGCTGACCCAGCGCCACAGCGTGGCGGCATTGCCGGTCAGGCGCACCTCGTAACCGGCGCGCGAGAGCGCCTGGTTCAGGACGGTCCGGATGGCGGTGTCGTCGTCAGCGACAAGTATGCTACCTGCGGGCATTTGAGTTCCTCATCGTGCATCCTGAGAGGCAGGCGACGGCGTACCCGGAACGTCGTCGCGGTTGCTTTGGTCGTGTTGTTTGGCGGCGCTGTACATCGGCATCAACACCCGGAATGTGGTCTTCCGCGGCTGCGACTCGCATTCGATGATGCCGCCGTGATCGCCGATGATCTTGGCGACCAGTGCGAGCCCCAGCCCGCTCCCGGTCTGCTTGGTGGTGACGAACGGATCGAACAGGTTCGGCAGCAAGTCTTCCGGCACGCCGCTTCCGTTGTCCTTGACGCAGAATTCGAGCGGCAGCGAGACCCGCGATTTCTTGCCCGGCACCGACAGCCGCACCCCCGGACGGAACGCTGTGGTGAGCTGAATCTCGGCATCGGTGCCGAGATCGGCGACCGCTTCGGCGGCGTTCTTCACCAGATTGAGGAACACCTGGATCAACTGGTCCTGATTGGCCAGCACCGGCGGCAGAGATGGATCGTAATCCTCGATGAAGCGGACGTTGCGCGCAAAGCCTGACTGAGCCAGCCGCTTCACATGGTCGAGCACGGAATGGATGTTGACAGGACCGCGCGCCACCGGGCGGTCGTCGCCGAATACCTCCATGCGATCGACCAGCGTGACGATGCGGTCCGCCTCGTCGCAGATCAGACGCGTCAGCAGCCGGTCCTCGGACGATGCCTGCTGCTCCAGCAGCTGCGCTGCGCCGCGGATACCCGACAGCGGATTCTTGATCTCGTGCGCGAGCATCGCGGCGAGCGCGATCACCGAGCGCGCGGCACTGCGGTGCGTGAGCTGGCGGTCCATCTTGTCGGCGATGGTGCGCTCCTGCAGCATCACCACGATGTGGCCGGGCCGTTCGGTCAGCGGCGCGACGTGCAGATCGACCTGGCGATCACCGCCGATGCGCGGTGTGCCCAAATCGACCTTGTATTCATTCACCGGCGAGCCACTCGTCCGCACCTGCTCGATCAGCGCGAGCAGCGGGCTGCCAAACGGCACCAGCTCCTTCAGCGACTGCCGGCGCAGGAACTGGGTCGAGATCTCGAAGAAGGCTTCGGCGGCAATGTTGGCGTCGACGATCCGGCCGTCCGGCGCAACCAGCAGCACCGGATTGGGCAGCGCATTGAGGATCGCCTCGCCGTCGGTGGGCACGGGCCGGCGCTGTTCCATGGCCGACGTCATGCGGCAGCACTCCAGGCAAAATCGTCATAGGCATCCTCGAGCGACCGGTGCACGCTGGACGGCTCGTCCGAGGTCAGGATCTTCTGCCGCCAGGCCTTCAACGTTGCGGCCGGCGCGCGGCTGCACACGGCCGCGGTTTCAAGCGCCCAGCCGAGATGTTTGCGCGCGTGCTTGAGGCCTATGCGCACGCCGTAATGGCTGCAAACTTCGTCATAGAGTGCACGGACATGCTTGAGTTGCTCGCTGAGCGACGGTGCGGCTTCGGCGATGCCGGTCTCCAGCCGGCGGCCGATCTGGCCCGGCAGCCAGGGCTGGCCCTGCGCGCCACGGCCAATCATGACGGCATCGGCGCCCGATAATTCGAGCGCGGTGACGGCCTTGTCGAACGAGGTGATATCGCCGTTGACCACGACCGGGATCGCGACGGCATCCTTGACCGCACGCACCGCCTTCCAGTCGGCATCGCCCTTGTAGAACTGGCAACGGGTGCGCCCGTGCACAGTAATCATCTGCACGCCGGCGGCCTCGGCGCGGCGCGCCAGGTCCGGCGCGTTGAGCGAGCGCTCGTCCCAGCCGAGCCGCATCTTCAGCGTCACCGTCACCCTGACTGCCGAAATCGTCGCCTCGATCAGGGAGACCGCGTGGTCGAGATTGCGCATCAGAGCCGAGCCGGACTGACCACCGGTCACGTGCCGGGCCGGACAGCCCATGTTGATGTCGATGATGTCGGCGCCGGCACCCTCGGCGATGCGGGCGCCTTCAGCCATCCAGTGGGTCTCGCAGCCCGCGAGCTGGACGACATGCGGGCCGATCCCGGCTGCCTCGCAGCGCAGCTTCGACATCGGCTTGCCGTTCACCAGGTCGTCGCTGGCGGTCATCTCCGACACCACCAGTCCGGCGCCAAGCGCGGCCGTGAGTCGCCTGAACGGTGCATCGGTGACACCAGACATGGGCGCGAGGAGAACCCGGTTGGCGACAGCAATGTCGCCTATTTTCAACGGGTTACGAGGAACACTTTGCACGCCGGTCACGGCCGTCTCGTCGTTTGGTCGACCACGCCATTGCAGCCGATGGTGCCTATTGTGCGCACAAATCTTGTGCAGTCAAGCTTTATGCCTACACTTTAGACATTTCTATCATTTACGCAAGTGCACTGCAACATAATCTGCTTTTCCCACAGCAAACCGGAAACGCGCTGTTCTTGCGCACCGGGCATGCTAAGGGCTGTGCGCGGCGATCCCGTCGCTCCTCTCCCTCATCCCTGATTCGTCTTCATTGGTTCAAAATGCCGAAGTCCGAGCGTACCGCAGCCATCCTTGTCGCAGCCGGACGCGGACTGCGCGCCGGCGCGGGCGGGCCTAAGCAATACCGCACGATCGGCGGACAGACCGTGATCTATCGCGCGATGGAGGCATTCTCCAGGCATCCGGATGTGTTTGCCGTCCAGCCCGTGGTGAATCCCGACGACGCCGCGCTTTTCCAAGAGGCTGTTGCCGGCTTGCGCCATCAACCACCCACCCCGGGCGGGGCCACCCGTCAGGCCTCCGTGCATGCAGGACTTGAGGCGCTCGCCCACGAGAAGCCGGACATCGTCCTGATCCACGACGCCGCACGCCCCTTCGTCACGTCAGCCGTGATTTCGCGCGCGATCGCGGCTGCGGGCCGCACGGGTGCTGCGATCCCGGTGGTCCCCGTCACCGACACGATCAAGCTCACCGGCGATACCGGCGACGTCGAGGCGACGCCGGAGCGCGCACGCTTGCGGATCGCGCAAACGCCGCAGGCCTTTCGTTTCGACGTGATATTGGAGGCGCATCGTCGCGCTGCGCGCGAGGGGCGCAGCGATTTCACGGACGACGCGGCGCTTGCGGAATGGGCGGGATTGACGGTTGCGACATTTGAAGGTGATCCTGCCAACATGAAACTCACGACGCCCGAAGACTTCGTCCGCGAGGAAGCGCGATTGGCGAGCCAGCTCGGCGATATCAGGACCGGTACCGGTTATGACGTGCACGCCTTCGGCGACGGCGACCACGTCATGATCTGCGGCGTGCGCGTCCCGCACAGCAAGGGCTTTCTCGCCCATTCCGATGGCGACGTCGGGCTGCACGCGCTGGTCGACGCGATTCTCGGCGCGCTGGCCGACGGTGACATCGGCTCGCACTTCCCGCCGAGCGACGCGAAGTGGAAAGGCGCCTCCTCCGACCAGTTCCTGAAATATGCCGTCGAACGTGTCACGGCGCGCGGCGGACGGATCGCCAATCTCGAGGTGACGCTGATCTGCGAGCGGCCGAAGATCGGCCCGCTGCGCGATACAATGCGGGCAAAGATCGCTGAGATCTCGGGCGTCCACATCTCGCGCGTCGCGGTCAAGGCGACCACCAGCGAGCGTCTCGGTTTCACCGGGCGCGAGGAAGGGATCGCGGCCACCGCGAGCGCCACCATCCGCTTGCCCTGGACCGATCAAGGTTGGGACGATAAAGGCCGGAGCGTATAACATGGGCGGCAGCGACGCTCGTGCCCTCTCCCGCTCGCTGCTCGACCTGTGCCGGATGCGCAAGCTGACCATCGCGACCGCCGAATCCTGCACCGGCGGTCTGGTTGCCGGCGCGCTCACCGACATACCCGGCTCCTCCGATGTGATCGACCGCGGCTTCGTCACCTATTCCAACGAGGCCAAGCGCGTGATGCTCGGCGTCAAGGCGGCAACGCTGGAGACGTTCGGCGCGGTGAGCAAGGAAACCGCGACCGCGATGGCGATCGGCGCACTGGAAAAGGCCGGCGTCGACCTCGCGGTCTCCATCACCGGCATCGCCGGCCCGGGCGGCGCGACGCCGGGAAAACCAGTGGGGCTGGTCCATTTCGCCGTCGCCGCGCGCGACGGCCGCATCATTCATCGCGAACAGCGGTTCGGTGCGATTGGTCGCAGCGCAGTGCGCCAGCGCTCGGTGGTCGAAGCCTTGCGCATGCTGATGGAATTGGCTCGCCCGCCGCAGGCCGCCAAGCCCCGCCGCGAGGCCGTGAGCCGGTTGCGGCCGCGGATTGCTCGCTCGCCGCGAAGTCACGCCGCGAAACGCCGGCGGCCGCCACGCGGATGAAGCAAGATGAATCGTCCGCACGACGCTTGGGTTATCGCACGTCAGCTGCGACCCCGTGACGCTCGTGAGGCGCGGAACACGGGACCTCATGGGCTGTTATCACTCGTCCACCTCGGCCTTTGATTCCTCGCGCACGAAGAAGAGATAATGAAGTTGCGTACTGTGCTTGTGACGCCGCAACCGCAAAACGCGGAACGCGTTTGCGCGGAGATCATGCTCAAATAGGAAGCTAAAGCGCGATGACGATTCAACCCAATCTCATCGCGCTTTAGGTCGAAAGCTGGCGCTTTCCGTAGATCTGGTCCGCCCGCTTCTCGAACGCGGCCGCGAAGCGTGAAAATGCGGCATCGAACATCGAGCCCATCAGCATCGCCAGCATCCGGCTCTTGAACTCATAGGACAGGAAGAAGCCGACATCGCAATCGGTTTCGGACTTCGGCTCGAAGGTCCAGCGGTTCTCGAGATTGCTGAAGGGGCCGCGAAGATATTCGACCAGGATCTTCAGGTTGGGCCGGTCGAGCGTCACCTTGCTGGTGAAGGATTCCCGTACCAGCTTGAACGACACGGTCATGTCAGCGATCACGACCTCGGTGCCATCGTCCTTCGGCGTGCGCTGGCGGATCTTCAACGATTGGCACAGCGGCACGAATTCCGGATAGCGCTCGACGTCGGCGACCAGATCGAACATTTGCTGCGCGGCGTGGTGCGCCCGCCGCTTGCTGGAAAATCGCGGCATCAGTGGATACTCGCGCGCTTTTGCTTCAGTGCGAGGCCTTCCAAATAGTCGTCCGCCTGCTCATGGTCAGTGAAGCAAACCAGCGTTTGATCCGGCCGCAGCCCCTGGAAATACGCGACGAGCTTCGGCCGCTGCTGCCGGCGATAAGCCCAGACGTAACGAAAGAACTCAAGATCGATTTTCTCCGGGCAGCCGGCGGCCATCTCGGGACGGACCTTGCCGTAGCTTGCGGCGATCCGCTTGAAGACTCCGAGCATGCAGGTCGACCGCGGCAGATCGAACCAGACGACCGTATCCGAAAGCTGCCGGCGGAGCTCGCCTGCGCCGCTCCCGAGGTAGTTCCCGTCCACGATCCAACGCGGTTGCTGTGCGGCCTCAATCATGCGGTTCTCGAACTCCTCCTTCTCGGACTCGACCCAGCCCGGCTTCCAGAACAGCGCGTCGATCGACACTGTCGGAATGCCGGTGATATCCGACAGCCGACGCGCAAATGTCGACTTGCCGGACCCTGACGATCCCATCACCAGAACGCGTTGCATTGGTCAGTCCGAGGCTGGAGCGCGATCCGGAAGGGTCAGCGCCGGCCCTTCCGGAAGATCGTGCTCGATGAAACGATGGAACGCGATGACGATGTCAGCGCTGTCTAGTATTTAGCGGCCGCGGGCCACGCGCGCCGCCTGCAGTTTCGCAAAATCCTCGCCGGCATGATGCGACGAGCGGGTCAGCGGGCTCGCCGAGACCATCAGGAACCCCTTGGTGTAGGCGACGCGCTCATAGCCCGCGAATTCGTCCGGCGTTACATAGCGCATCACGGCATGATGCTTGCGGGTCGGCTGCAGATACTGGCCGATGGTCAGGAAATCGACGTCAGCCGAGCGCAGATCGTCCATCACCTGCAGCACTTCGTGGCGCTCCTCGCCGAGCCCAACCATGATGCCCGACTTGGTGAAAATGGTCGGATCCATTTCCTTGACCCGCTGCAGCAGCCGGATCGAATGGAAATAGCGCGCGCCCGGACGAACGGTCAGGTAGCGCGACGGCACCGTTTCCAAATTGTGATTGAACACGTCGGGCTTAGCCGCGACCACGCTCTCCAGCGCGCCGTCCTTGCGCAGAAAATCGGGTGTCAGGATCTCGATCGTGGTCGTCGGGCAGCGCGCACGGATCGCACGGATGGTCTTCGCAAAGTGCTCGGCGCCGCCGTCGGCGAGATCGTCGCGGTCGACCGAGGTGACCACGACATGGCTCAGGCCGAGCTTGGAGGTCGCTTCCGCAACGTACTCGGGCTCATTCGTCTCGAGCGCGACGGGCATGCCGGTCTTGACGTTACAGAACGCGCACGCCCGCGTGCAGGTATCCCCCATGATCATGAAGGTGGCGTGCTTCTTGTCCCAGCACTCGCCGATATTCGGGCAGCCCGCCTCCTCGCAAACCGTGACGAGGCCGTTCTCCTTCACGATCCGGCGCGTATCGGCATAGCCGCGCGTGTTTGGCGCGCGGACGCGGATCCAGTCCGGCTTCGGTGGCGACACGGCGTCCGGCCGGTTCACCTTTTCGGGGTGCCGCGGGCGGACTGGAGTGCCTGAAATTGTGTCGACGATGGTGACCATAGATGCCTGCAAGTCGCGAGAGCGCATGATCCGAACAAGTGGAGACCGGCTTTCCGGAGATCCTGCTCACTCAAAAAAACTTAGCTAATCCGTGTCGGCGCGGCTCGCAACCCGGCCCACGCGACCCTAGCAGACCGCCCAATATATTGGCAGTCTTCCGGTCCGTTCCGCCCCGATTCCCACCTGAAAATGGCTCAAAAACCCCGATCGACCAGAGCGACGGCGCCGCGCCTCGGCAAGCCGCTGAAACGGGCTTTCTTTGACCGCAGCGTGCATGAGGTCGCACCCGACCTGATCGGCGCCACGTTCCTGATCGACGGCGTCGGCGGCATCATTGTCGAGGTCGAGGCCTATCATCACACCGATCCCGCCGCGCACTCTTACCGGGGGCCGACCCCGCGCAACCAGGTGATGTTCGGTCCACCGGGCTTCTCTTACGTCTACCGCTCCTATGGCATCCACTGGTGCGTGAACTTCGTCTGCGAGGAGGCCGGCTCTGCCAGCGCCGTGTTGATCCGCGCACTCGAGCCGACCCACGGGATCGCGGCGATGCGGCGCCGGCGCGGCCTGGATGACGTGCGCACCCTGTGCTCCGGACCCGGCAAGCTCTGCGAGGCGCTCGGCATCACCATCGCGCACAGCGAATTGCCACTCGACCGGCCCCCGATCGCGCTCCATGCCCGCACCGACACGCCTGAGATTGCCGCAGGGGTGCGGATCGGCATCACCAAGGCGGTCGACCTGCCCTGGCGCTACGGGGTGAAGGGATCGAAGTTCCTCAGCAAGCCGTTTTAAGCGCCACAGTTTGCGTGGCGCTTACGAGGCTCGCTTCAACCGCTCCAGCGCTTCGAGGATCTTGGCCTTGCGCTCCAGTGCAGCCTCGCGCTTTTCCTTCTCTTCCTCGACAAGCTCCTCCGGTGCGTTGGCAACGAACTTCTCGTTGGAGAGCTTTGCATCCACGCGCTTGATGTCGGCGTCGGCCTTGCCGAGTTCCTTCTCCAGCCGCGCCCGCTCAGCGACGAAATCGATCACGCCCTTCAGCGGCAGCGCCACCACTTCGCCGCGGACGAGAAGCTGCACCGCGCCTTCCGGCGGACGATCCGCGAAGGAGACATCGGACAGCCGCGCCAGGCGCTTGATGGTGTCGTTCCAGCGCTGCGCGCGATCGCGCGTCTCGTCGGAGGCTCCTGCTATCACCAACGGCGTCAGCGTCGACGGCGGGATGTTCATCTCCGCCTTCACCGAACGCATCGCGGTGACGAGGTCGACCACCCAGCCGATCTCGGCCTCCGCCGCGGGATCGCTGAAGTCGTCGGCATCGAGCGTTGCAATGACGGGCGGAATGATCTCGCCATTCGGCCCGGCCATTGCCATCGCCGCCAGCTCTTCGCCGCTCAGCGCCGTCGCCTTGCGCGGCCAGGCTTCCAGCACCAGCAGGCCGTCGCGCTTGGCTGTCACGGCCCACAGCTCCTCGGTGATGAACGGCATGAACGGATGCAGCAGCTTGAGGATCTCGTCGCGCGTCCAGGCGATCATGGCGCGGGTCTCGGCCTTCGCCGCGCCCTCCTCGCCCATCAGCACGGGCTTTGCCAATTCGAGATACCAATCGCAGAACACGTTCCACACGAAGCGGTAGATCGCGCCCGCCGCGTCGTTGAAGCGATAGCCCTGGATCGCCTCGGTCACCTCGCGGGTGACGCGCGAGGTCTCGTGCGCGATCCAGCGGTTCAGGGTCTCCTTGGCGCCCTTCGGATCGAAGCCGTCCGGCTTGGCGCACTCGTTCATCTCGGCGAAGCGGCAAGCGTTCCAGAACTTGGTCGCGAAGTTGCGGTTGGTCTCGACGAGATGCGGCGACAGGCGAATGTCGTGGCCCTGGGCGGCCTCGCGCGTCAGCGCGAAGCGCAGCGCGTCGGCGCCGTATTCGTCGATCACGCCGAGCGGGTCGATAACGTTACCCTTCGACTTCGACATCTTCGCGCCCTTCTCGTCGCGGACGAGACGGTGGATGTAGACGGTCGAGAACGGCGCCTCCTTCATGAAGTGGAGGCCCATCATCATCATCCGCGCGACCCAGAAGAAGATGATGTCGAAGCCAGTGACCAGCGCGTTGGTCGGGTAATAGCGCTTCACCTCCGCCGTGTCGTCCGGCCAGCCCAAAGTCGAGAACGGCCACAGCGCGGACGAGAACCAGGTGTCGAGCACGTCTTCGTCGCGCGTGATGAAGCCCTCGCGCTTGGCGGGGTCGAGCGCCATCTCGTGGCCCTGCTCCGCCGTGATGACCTCCTGCTCGACATAGTAGCCGAGCGCGTTGCCGACCGCCTCTTCCTCAGTCTCGGCGACGAACGCCTTGCCGTCGGGCCCATACCACGCGGGAATTTGGTGACCCCACCAGAGCTGGCGCGAGATGCACCAGGGCTGGATGTTCTCCATCCACTCGAAATAGGTTTTTTCCCAGTTCCTCGGCACGAAAGTGGTTTCGCCCGAACGCACCGCCGCCATCGCCGGCTGCGCCAGCGTCTTGGCGTCGACATACCACTGGTCGGTCAGATAAGGCTCGATCACGACGCCGGAGCGGTCGCCGTGCGGCACCATGTGGGTGTTCGGCTCGATCCGTTCGAGGAAGCCGAACTCGTCCAGCCGCGTCACCATCTTCTTGCGCGCCGCGAAGCGCTCGATCTGATGAAACTCCACGGCGAATTCCGAGGCGCCCTCCGGCAGGCCGCGCAGATAGTCCTCGTTGCCGACGAGGTTGAGGCTGCCCTCCTGGTCGAGCACACTGATCTGCGGCAGGCCGTGACGCTTGCCGATCTCGAAGTCGTTGAAGTCGTGCGCCGGCGTCACCTTGACCGCACCCGAGCCCTTCTCCGGGTCGGAATAGTCGTCGGCGACGATCGGAATCCTGCGCCCGACCAGCGGCAGGATGACGTGCTGGCCGACCAGATCAGTGTAGCGCTCATCGTCCGGATGCACCGCGACCGCAGTGTCGCCGAGCATGGTTTCGGGACGCGTGGTCGCGACCACGATGAACGACTTGGGATCATCAGGGCTGAACGTCCGCCCCTCGATCGGATAACGCAGGTACCAGAGGCTGCCCTTGACCTCGACCTGCTGCACCTCGAGATCGGAGATCGCGGTCAGCAGCTTCGGGTCCCAATTGACGAGACGCTTGTCCTTGTAGATCAGCCCCTGGCGGTGCAATTCGACGAACACCTTGACGACGGCGCGCGACAGGCCCTCGTCCATCGTGAACCGCTCGCGCGACCAGTCGCAGGACGCGCCCAGGCGTTTCAGCTGGTTGACGATGGTGCCGCCGCTTTCGGCCTTCCACTGCCAGACCCGCTCGAGGAACTTGGCGCGGCCCATCTCACGCCGGCCGGGCTCCTGCCGCTCCATCAATTGCCGCTCGACCACCATCTGGGTGGCGATGCCCGCATGGTCGGTACCGGGCTGCCACAGCACGTCACGTCCGCGCATCCGCTCGAAACGGCACAGGATGTCCTGCAGCGTGTTGTTGAGGGCGTGCCCCATGTGCAGTGAGCCGGTCACATTCGGCGGCGGGATCACGATGGTGAAAGGCGTAGCGTCCTTACGCTCGGGCCGTCCGGCCTTGAACGCACCGCTCCCCTCCCAGATCTGGGACATCCGGCGCTCGATATCGGCGGGCTGGTAGTTTTTCTCGATCATGACAATGCGATTTTGACCATGGAAACGGCTAGAAAGCCGCCCCAACGCACCAAGTCAACCGGGCCGGCGTGCAGAAACGGCGATTAGGCCAACTTTGGGTGGCTGAATGAGGGCCGCAAGTCCCCGCGGCGGACCGGGGGCTATCGTCCGCGGGATACCCGCTCGATCTCGGCCTTGACGATGCGCTCGACCAGCCCCGGCAGGTTGTCGTCCAGCCAGGCCTTCAGCATCGGCCGCAGCATCTCCTTGACCAGATCCTCGAGTGTACGTGCATTGTTGCTGAGCACGGTATTGGCCAGCGAATTGAAGGCGGATTCGACCGCCCGCATCGTGGTTCCGGAGAGAATCGGCTGCATCGACGCGGTGTCGATCGGCGGCGGCTCTCGAACCGGTTCTTGGGCCGGCGGCCGCCTCCGCGCGGAGGCTTCCGCGAATTCGACATCGTCCTGCGGCTCGACCTTGTGGAACGACGGGGCCGCTTCCGGAGCGGGTGCTGCATCGGGCAGCGCCATGTCATCGGTGAGCTCGAACACGTCAGCATCCGGCTGAGGCGGCCTGATCTCCGACGGCGGCGTCGCCTCATCGAGGCTGGCCAAGAGGGAATCGATATCGTCCTGACTGTTGCTGGCCGCCGGTGGCGGCGCTGCTGGCGCCGGCTTTGGAGTCGGCGCGGCCGCCTTCGCGGCGGTAGGCGGCGCTGGCGGAGGGCTCTTCATTGCGGGGGTGCCCTGTGGTGGCGGCTCGACCTTGGGCGGTGGCGCGGCGGCAGCCGGCTTCTCGACAGCGACAGGTTTCTCGGCAGCGGCCGGCTTCGCCTCGTCGTCGGCAATGATGCGACGGATCGACGCCAGAATCTCCTCCATCGAGGGCTCTTGGACCTTCGCAGGTTGCGTCATTGCCAACTCCACATCGAAACCATTTTACATCAGCCCCGGAGGATTCGCTGGTTCCGATTTTGCAGGCCGAGATTTTCGTCGCTCACGCCCGACTTGTCCCCAGATCAAGCCCGCCCGAGGCTTCGCACAGGCTCGTGTCGCGCAAGGCGCAACTCGCCGAGACACCGTCGTCGGCCACCCATGCCGCCAGCCTCGCCGCGAATCGCCCTGCTGCCCGACAAAACGGTATGTCAGGGCATTTATCGATTGCAAGCAAACGCGCCCGTTTGTGGTCCTGATTGATTCAGAACCACAAACTAGGCGCGTCAGGCGACGTTGATGTGGCGGTTAGCGGCCATCCGGCGTGCGAACGCCGGCCCAGCTGTCACGCACCTGCTGGTAGTGCACGCTGGGATCGTAGACGTTGGTCTTCAGGCCCATCACTTGCGGGGACAGCCGGCCGATCGCGTTCAGCACGTTGTAGGAGGCGACGACGCGATCGTGCTGCGCCGTCACCAGCGCGTTGCGGGCGTTGACGAGGGCCTGCTGCGCGTTAAGCACGTCGAGCGTGGTGCGCTGGCCGGCCTTGGCCTCCTCGCGCACGCCGTTGAGCGCGATCTCCGATGCCGTCACCTGCGCCTGTGCCGACGCCACCTGCGACTTGCCGGCGAGCAGCTGGCCCCATGCGGTGACGACGTCGGCGCGCGCCTGGTTCCGCGTCTGCTCCAGAACCTGACGCTGCTGCGCAAGCGATTCCTTGGACTGCCGGATCAGCGAATACTCGGCGCCACCCTGATAGATCGGCACCGACAACTGGACGTTGGCCGCGGCGTTGAACACACGATTGATTGTCAACTGCTGCTCGAAGGCCTGGTTCACCGAGGCCTGCAGCGAGACTGACGGGTACAGCGCGCCCTCATTGATCTTGACCTGCAGGAAGTTAACGTCGACCCCGTACATCGCTGCGGTCACGCTCGGGTTCTGGGTCAGGCTCAATTCAACGGCCGCGGCCAACGTCGAAGGCAGGAAACGATCAACCGGCGACCCCGGCGCGAGATTCTCCGGCTCGTTGCCGATGATCCGGCGGAAGTTCGATCGCGTTGTGGTGAGGTTCGATTCCGCGGTGAGCTGCTGGGTCCTGCCGGCGGCGAGCTGCGCCTCGGATTGTGCGACGTCGGTGCGCGTCACCTCACCCACGTTGAAGCGGTCCTGGGTTTGCTTCAGCGTCTGCTCGAGCACGCGGGTGTTGCTGCGCTGGACCTCCACGATCGCGGAATCGCGAAGATAGTCCATGTAGATCGTGGCCGCCTGCAGCATCACGGTCTGCTCCAGCACGCGCAAGCCCTCGCGCGCCGACGATACCTGGCTTTCCGCCGCGCGCACCCGGGGAGCGGTCTGCGGGTTGAACAGCGACTGGTTGACCGTGAGACCCACGCTGCGCGGAACGGTCGTGCCATGGATCGCGGGAGTGTCCTTCGACAACTGCTCGTCCGTGTATTGATACCCGGCGCTCGCGGTTAGCGAGACCTTCGGGCGGTAGCCCGAGAGCGCCTGTGGAACGTTTTCGTCCGTCGATCGCACCAATGCGCGCTGGGCGTTGAGCTGGGGATTGTTCTGATAGGCTCGCACCAGCGCGGCCTCGATTGTATCGGCCAAGGCGGGCACTGGGCCCAACTCCGCCGACAGTAGGACCGCAATCGCAGCCGCGGTGGCAACCTTCACCCCTCGCATCCCCAAGTTCCATTCATGTATCGCCGCCCCATCATGCCCATGGGCCTAGCGTCGCTTCAGACGAAGTGAGTCCCGCCTCACCTTAGTCCGCTGCTAAGAGCAACGGAACTCCCCTGCAACGAAACGAGGCGGAAACTCTTCACGTGGGGCAAACGGGCCACACTTCTGATTCAGAATGGGATTTATCAGATGCTGCAGCGCGGTAGGGATGGAGGCGCTCAGAAGACAAACGCGGGAAGCCGCTCAAATCCGGGCAAAACGGGGGCCGTGCCGTCGAACAGCTCGCGGTGTCCATAGTCGCCGTGGGAATGGGTCACGAGGCTGGCCCGGGGCGGCTGCGACAGGGCGAAGACCCCAACCAGACGGCCGCCTTCCTTGAGCTGGGCATAAAGGCCGGTCGGGACAACCTCGGTGGCGCCATTGAGAACGATCACGTCGAACGGCGCGCCGGCGCTATCACCGTCGGCCGCGGCCGCGGCGGTCACGGTCGCATTCTGGATGCCGAGTTGGACCAGTGCTGCAGTCGCCTTCGCCGCAAGGGCCGAATCGCTCTCGCTCGCGCTCACCTGGGCGGCAAAGCGCGCCACCACCGCGGCGGCATACCCGGTCGCGCAGCCAACGATCAGCACGCGATCGGTATTCTTGATGTCGGCCGCCTGCAGCATCTTGGCAAGCAGCGCCGGCTTGATCAGGTAGCGCTTGACCGCCCCCTTCTCGGCGACGTCCAGATCGAGGTCCAGATAGGCCAGCGCCTGCTTGTCGGCCGGAACGAAGACCTCGCGCGGCACCGTCAGCATGGCATCGAGGATTCGCTCATCGGTGACGTCGCTCGGACGCACCTGACCATCGACCATATACTGGCGCGCGGCCGAAAAACCGGACATTGGCGGAACCCTGCAAATCGCGCGGCATTGCCGCTGGAGGAGCTAGAACAGGGCCACCTTTTGGAACAAGCTCCGCCAAAACGCAACACGCCTTGACGCGCACAACGCGCCACAGGGCGCGTTGTAGAGCTTGCCTATTCGATGGTGACGGCCAGCCGGCCAATCAGGCGGGCTACCTCGTCGAGATGCTCCGAATCATGCGTTTCGATGGCCTTCGCTAATCGGCGCAGGCACTCATCATCGCTGATGTCGGGAACGTCGCCAGGAACGAGCGTCGGCTGGGACATCGACAGGTCGATCAGGATCTCGGACATGGAAAATCACCTCTCAGAACCCGGCGAGAGGAACGATCGACAGCCATTAAGTCGATTTGACGGCTAATTTAGCCTGTCCGCAGCGAGCTACAGGCTTGTGAACGATGATCCGGACTTTGTCGGTGGGGCCAGAACTGGCTCCCCGGGCTGGATTCGAACCAGCGACCATTCGATTAACAGTCGAATGCTCTACCGCTGAGCTACCGAGGAATAGGCGAACGTCTGTTCGCGAGCGGGCAGCGTATAACAAAGCCTTTCGGCCTTGCAAAGCACCAAATGACACTCCCGTTCCAACTTTAACAAGCAGCGTAAACTCGCTGCGGGGCAAGGATTTGGCCCGCTTCAGGGGATGCTCAGCGCCCTCCTGCCCCGTTGTGACGGGCCCGGGAGGTTCTGGGAACGCCAAATCCCGCCGGACCGGATTCGCCGGCAGGTGCGCGGGACCCGGCCGCGAGGCGAAGCCCACCACCTATCGCGCGGCAATGGCCGCGATGAATAGCGCCGTCGCCGCGATCGACGCGGCCGTCCGCACGTGATTCCAGAATGTCCATTCGGTCAGGTAGCGCGCCCATACCGGCGCGGCCGCGCTGCTTGCGGGATCGGCGGCGGCGAGCTGATCGTTGAGCGGCACGTTGAAGACGATCGTGACCGCGAACATGCCGACCGCGTAGAGCCCCCCGCCGCAGATCATCGCGATCGCGCCGGGCTCCTGCCATCGCAGGCAAGCGAGCACCGCCAACACCGCGCCGGCCACGCTCTCTGCCTTTTCCAATCTGATCATGACGCTGATCGCGGCCGCGGTGCGTCACGCCATTACGCTGCCGCCGAAACAAGCACAGCGCGTGTTGGCGCAGTTCAAGACCATGCTACCGCACGATCTCTCCAAGCTGGCCTGACAGTCTTATTGCTCGAACGCGGCCGCGCAGGCCCAGCTCAACCTGGCCGTCGGGACGACACGAACAGTTTTTCTCGAAATGTGATTTCTTTCACACGAGGCCCGGACAGCCGAACCTAAGTTCCGGCGGGGGCAGCAGCGACCTAGTAACTGGGCCGGACGCAGGCGTTCTTTAGCTAAAATTCGAACGATCGGCTCAATCCAGACACAAGACAGTTTTGCGACCATGGCGCTCTCGAACCCCGGAGAGCGCGATGAGCGAAGTGGAATTTGACCTGTTGTTGGACGCCGTGCGAACGGCCGTCGCGCCTGTTTCCGAGGAGGATTTCTTGGCTCAGCTCCTGCCCCGCGTCCAGCCGCCGCCGCGCGCTGCGAACGACAACAGCGCGCCCTGGCCGCTGATTCCGTTCCCCGAGGGCTGGTACGCCGCCAGCTAAGGCAGCGTCTCATCTATCGACCGCAAATTATTGATGAGATGGGTGGAGGCCACGACCAGAATTGAACTGGTGTACACGGTTTTGCAGACCGTTGCGTAACCACTCCGCCACGTGGCCCCACGCGCCGCACTCATATACGGCCTCACTCCGATAGGCAACCGAGCCGGACAGCAATCGCGCCTTCACGCAAAATGGCGGCGGTCCGTACGAGCGCAAAACGCTAGCCTCGCCTCCGCCTGCGGAAGTCGCGCTTCTTCGGTTTTGGCGCCAATTCCGGCATTTTGGCCTGTACCTCGCGAAATCTCGCCAACATTCGCTCGAAACTGGCGATCAGGGTCGCGGCAATGTCCGGCCGCCTTTCCAGCCCGGCCAGCAGCATTGCCGCCGCCTCGAGGGTGGATAGGCCGTCCCGTCGCGGTTCCCGGCGCAGTTGGCCATAGCGCGAAGGCCGCTTCGGTCCGAGAATCACCCGCTGGCATTTCAGCATCCAGGCATTCCGCCACCACAGCGCCTTGGCCTGGCTCCAGGTGCCGTCGAGCAGCACGATGCCCTCGATATCGGCGAGAATGCCGCGCTGGTCCTGCTCCAGTTCCCCCTTGCGGTTGATGGCGACGATCTCGGCATCGGTATCAAGGTCCTCGGCCTTGGCAGAGCCGAGATAAAGCACCGCCCAGCGCGACGGGTCGGCGACGGGCCGGCCGAGTGCCTTCGACAGACTCGGCCAGGAGAGCCCGATCCGGACGACCGCGTTCTTGAAATGTCGCGCGGTCAGCCGCGCGGTGCCGAGCGCCCTGTCCTGCTCCTGCGGATGCTGCAGGATCAGGAGCTGGATCCGACTCTCGATTGGCGTGACGCTGTCGCAGATGCACAGCGGCAGCGGCTTGCCGCAGTGCGGGCACTCCGCGAGCGTCTCCGCGGCAACATCGGTGTGTGTTTCGGTCGGTTCCGACATGGGTTCGCTATACGCCAGGGACGACGCAATTCAACCTATTCCGCCGGCGCGGGCACCGCTGACGGTGCTGAGCGCTGGCGCAGCCGGTCGATCAACAGGTAGATCACCGGCGTCGTATAGAGCGTCAGGATCTGGGAGACGAACAGGCCGCCGATGATGGTGATGCCGAGCGGCCGCCGCAGCTCCGTGCCGGGGCCGGTGGCGATGACCAGCGGAATGCCGGCGAACAGCGCCGCCATCGTCGTCATCAAGATCGGCCGGAAGCGCGCCCGGCAGGCCTCGAAAATCGCGTCCCGCGACGACAGCCCCTGATGCCGCTCGGCCTCCAGCGCAAAGTCGACCATCATGATGCCGTTCTTCTTCACAATGCCGATCAACAGAATGATGCCGACAAAGGCGATCACGGTCAGCGGCGTATTCGTGACCTGCAGCGCCAGCAATGCGCCGAGGCCGGCCGACGGCAACGTCGAGATGATCGTGATCGGATGCGCCAGGCTCTCATAAAGCACGCCGAGTACGATATACATCGCGATCAGCGCCCCGAGGATCAGCAGCGGCTGCCGCCCGCTGGTCTTTCTGAAATCGCCGGCATTGCCGTCGAAGCTGCCGCGGATGCCTTCCGGCATGTGCAGCTCGTTGACCGCCTGCTGGATGTTTGACGTCGCGACCTCCAGCGGCACGTCCGGCAGCAGGTTGAACGACACCGTGGTCGAGGGAAGCCCGCCCGAATGGTACACCGCGAGCGGCGACAATCCCCTCTGGTAGTGCACCACAGCCGACAGCGGCACCTGCACGCCATTGGCGCCGGCGACGTAGATGCGCTCCAGGCTCGAGGGATCGTTCTGGAATTTCGGATCGATCTCCAGCACCACCATGTACTGGTTGCGCTGGGTGTAGACGATCGAGATCTGCCGCTGCGAGAAGGCGTTGTTGAGCGCGTTGTCGATGTCCTGCACGCGGACGCCGAGGCTCGACGCGATCTTGCGGTCGATCACGAGATTGAGCTGCAGGCCGCCCGGATCACGGTCAGAGGACACATCGGTGATGCCCTCGACCGTCTCCATACGCTTGGCCACGATTGGCGCCCATTTCTGCAGCAGTTCGAGGTCGGTCGAGGACAGCGTGTACTGGTAGTTGGAATCGCTCTGCCGGCCGCCGGTGCGAATGTCCTGCGCCGCGAACATGAACAGGCGGATGCCCGGCACCATGAACAAATTGCGGCGCAGCCGGTCGATCACCTGCTCGGTCGTCAGGCCGTCCCGCTGCTCCGGCGGCTTGAGGCTGATGAACATGGTGCCGCGGTTTGACGTGCTGCCGCCGACTGACGATCCGATGCCGGCGACCGCCGGATCGGCCATCACGATGTCCGCAAGCTGCTGCTGCAGACCGAGCATCGACTGGAACGAGATATCGGCGGACGCACGGGTCGAGCCGATCACGAAGCCGCTGTCGTCGGTGGGGAAATAGGCCTTCGGCGTCTTGATATAGAGCGTCACCGTCAAGGCTATGGTGGCGCAGAACACCAGCATCGTCAGCAAGGGGTAGCCGAGCACGATCCGCAGCGTCCAGGTGTAGAACGCCACGACCCGCGACAGTGTGCCCTCGATGGCGCGGTCGTACCAGGTTGCATGGTCGGAGGTCGCTTCCCTGATGTAGTGCGCGCAGATCGTCGGCGTGACCGTCAGCGATACCACGGTCGAGACCACGATCGCAAAGGTCAGCGTCAGCGAGAACTCGCGGAGCAGCCGGCCGACGATCCCATCCATGAAGATCAGCGGCGTGAACGCCGCGATCAGCGACAGCGAGATCGACAATACCGTGAATCCGATCTGCTTGGCGCCCTCCAGCGCGGCGGGAAACGGCGCCATGCCCTGCTCGAGATTGCGGTACATGTTCTCGATCATCACGATGGCGTCGTCGACCACGAAGCCGACCGAGATCGCCAGCGCCATCAGCGACAGATTGTCGATCGAGAAGCCCGCGAGCCACATCCCGCCGCAGGTGCCGGCCAGCGCCAGCGGGACCGAGACGCCGGCGGCGATCGTCGGCACGCCGCGGCGCAGGAACACGAACACCACGACCATCACGAGCACAACGGTCGCAAGCAGCGTGAGCTGCATGTCAAGTACGCTGGCCCGGATCGTGCCGGTCCGGTCGACCAGCGTCGAAATGTCGACCCCGGCCGGGATCCACTGCTTGAGCTCCGGGATCAGCGCACGGACACGATCGACGGTGTCGATCACGTTGGCGTCGCCCTGCTTCGTGATCTGGATCAGGACGGCGGGCTGCTTGTTGAACCATGCGATCGAGCGGGCGTTACGGACGGAGTCCTTGACTTCGGCGACATCGGAGAGCCGCACGAAATTGCCGTTCGCGCTCTTGATTATGATGTCGCGGAACTCGGCGGCGGTCCGCATCTGCTTGTTGATCGACAGCGTCTCGCTCAGCCTGTCACCGTTGAAGATGCCGACCGGGCCGAGCGGATTGGCATTGACGATCGCGGTGCGGACGTTGTCGGTCGAGATCCCGGCGTTCGCCAGCGACACCGGGTTGAGCGAGATGCGAACGGCCGGCTGGTCGGCGCCGCTGACGGTGACCTCGCCCACCCCCGGGACTTGCGAGATGCGCTGCGCCAGCACCGTGTCGGCGACGTCGTACATCGCACTGGTCGAGATCGTCTTCGAGGTCAGCGCCAGCACGAAGACGGGCGCCGCCGCCGGATTGGCCTTGCGGAACCGGGGCAGCGACGGCAGGTCGCTCGGCAAATCGGCCAGCGACGCGTTGATTGCGGCCTGGACATCGCGCGCCGCGCGGTCGATGTCGCGGCCGATCGAGAACTGCACCTGGATGCTGGTCGAGCCCAGCGAGCTTGTCGAGGTGATCTGATCGATGCCGGCGATCTCGCCGAGCTTGCGCTCAAGCGGCGCCGCCACCGTTGCGGCCATCACCGACGGATCGGCGCCGGGCCTGCTTGCCTGCACCCGGATCATCGGGAAGCCGACGTTCGGAACCGAGGAGACCGGCAGGAACTCGTAGGCGACGATGCCGACCAGGAACAGCCCGATCGCAAGCAGCGTGGTACCTACCGGCCTGCGGATGAAAGGCTCCGAGATCGACATCACTGCATGCCCTCGGTCGCGCCCGCGATCGGCGGACCGCGCGGACCTGCCTCCGGCACCGCCTTCTCGATCCGGCGATTGAGCCGGTCGAGCGCGAGATAGATCACCGGCGTGGTGTACAGCGTCAGCAATTGGCTGAGCAGCAGGCCGCCGATGATCGAGACGCCGAGCGGGAAGCGCAGCTCCGATCCCGTGCCGCTTTCGATCGCGAGCGGCAGCGCGCCGAACAGCGCGGCCAGCGTCGTCATCATGATCGGGCGGAAGCGCAACAGGCAGGCCTGCACGATCGCGTCATAGGACGACATGCCCTGATGCCGCTCGGCTTCCAGCGCGAAGTCGATCATCATGATCGCGTTCTTCTTGACGATGCCCATCAACAGGATGATGCCGATCAGGCCGATCACCGAGAGGTCCTGTCCGCACAGCATCAGCGCGAGGATCGCGCCGACGCCGGCCGACGGCAGCGTCGACAGGATGGTGATCGGGTGGATGTAGCTCTCGTAAAGCACGCCGAGCACGATGTAGATCGTGATGATCGCGGCGAGGATCAGCCAGGGCTGTCCGGCAAGCGACCGTGCGAACTCGGCCGCGTCGCCGGAATAGATGCCGACGATGCTGCCGGGCATCCCGATGCGGGTCTCGATCGTCTTCACCGCAGTGACTGCGTCGCCCAGCGCCTCGCCCGGCGCCAGGTTGAAGCTGAGCGAGACCGACGGGAATTGCGCCTGGTGCGAGATCGCCAGCGGCGCCGTGGTCCGGGTCAGCGTCGCCACCGCCGACAGCGGCACCTGCGCGCCGTTGGCGCCGGGCAGATAGAGCTTGTCCAGGATCGACGGATCGCGCTGGTACATCGGCAGCGCCTCGAGCACGACGCGGTACTGGTTGGCCTGGCCGTAGATCGTCGAGATCTGCCGCTGCGCGAAGGCGTCGTTCAGCGTGTCGGTCACCCCCTGCAGGTTGACGCCGAGCTGCCCGGCGCGCTGGCGGTTGATGTCGAGCGCCGCGCGCAGGCCGCCGTCCTGCGCCTCCGACGAGACGTCACGGAAGATCGGATCGCGCCGCATTTCGGCGACCAGCTGTTGTGCCCATTTCGATACCTCTGCTGCGTCCGTTCCGGTCAGCGTGTATTGATATTGCGACCGGCTCGACTGGGTCGAGATCTGCACGTCCTGCACCGGCTGGAAGTAGATGGTCATGCCGGGGATCGTCGCGACCTTCTGCTTGAGGCGCGCGATTACCGCCGCCACGTCGTCGCGCCGCTGGCCGCGCGGCTTCAGCGTCATCACCAGGCGCCCGACATTGGTGGTCGGATTGACCGAACCCGCGCCGATCACCGAGACGACGCCGGTCACATCCGGATCCGCCTTGATGATGTCGGAGGCCGCGGTCTGCCGGCGCTGCATCTCCGCGAACGAGACGTCGGGGCCAGCCTCGGTCACCGCCGTGATCGAGGACGTGTCCTGCAGCGGCAGAAAGCCCTTCGGCGCGAGCACATACGTGACCAGCGTCAGCGCAATCGTCGCAAACGTCACCACGAGCGTCGCGCGCTGGCGCTGCAGCACCCAGAGCAGCGTGCGATGGTAGAAGGCCACCATGCGGTCGATGAAGCGGCTGAGCGCGGCAAGGCCCGGAACCGCGACCTCCTCGTGGATGTTCTTGAGCAGCCGCGAGCACATCATCGGGGTCAGCGTCAGCGAGACCACCGCCGAAGTCACGACCGCGATCGTCAGCGTCAGCGCGAACTCGCGGAACATGCGGCCGACCAGGCCGGACATGAACAGCAGCGGGATGAAGACCGCGATCAGCGACACCGTCAGCGAGATCACCGTGAAGCCGATTTCGCTGGCGCCCTTCAGCGACGCCTCCATCACGGTTTCGCCCTCTTCCATATGGCGGACGATGTTCTCGATCATGACGATGGCGTCGTCGACCACGAAGCCGGTTCCGATCGTCAACGCCATCAGCGACAAATTGTCGAGGCTGAAGCCGGCGAAATACATGATGCCGAAGCTCGTGATCAGCGACAGCGGCAGCGCAACGCCGGCGATCAAGGTCGCGCGCAGCGACCGCAGGAACAGCAGCACCACCAAAGTCACCAGCACCACGCTCAGGATCAGCGTGAACTGCACGTCATGCACTGACGCGCGGATCGTCACGGTACGGTCCGAGACCACGGTCAATTTGACGCCGGCCGGGATCGCCCGCTGCATCCGCGGAATCTCGGCGCGGATCTGGCGAACCACCTCGATCACATTGGCGCCGGGCTGGCGCTGAATGTCGATGATGACGGCCGACGTGCCCTGGTACCAACCGCCGGTGCGGTCGTTCTCCAGCCCGTCGACGATCTGCGCGACGTCGCCGATCGTGACCGGCGATCCATTGCGATAGGCGATGATGATCGGCTTGTAGGCATCGGCCGCGGTGATCTGGTCGTTGGCGGCGATGGTGTAGGATTGCTGGGCGCCGTCGAGCGATCCCTTCGGCCCTGACACGTTGGCGCCCGCGATCGCATTGCGCAGGTCCTCCATCGCAATGCCGTAGGCCGCGAGCCGGGCCAAATCTGCTTGCACGCGCACCGCGGGCTTCAGGCCGCCGAGGATCGGGACCCGGCCGACGCCGGCAATCTGGCTCAGCCGTTGCCCCAGGATAGTGTCGGCGAGATCGCTCATCGCCCGTAGCGAGATCGTGTCCGAAGTCAGCGCCAGCGTCATGACCGGCGCGTCCGCCGGGTTCACCTTGGCGTAGACTGGCGGGTACGGGAGCGTCTTCGGCAGAATGCCAGCCGCCGCATTGATCGCCGCCTGCACGTCCTGCGTGGCGCCGTCGATGTCGCGGTTGAGATCGAATTGCAGCGAGATCTGGCTGACGCCGAACGAGCTCGTCGAGTTCATCGACGACAGCGACGGGATCTGGCCGAGCTGCCGCTCCAGCGGCGCCGTGATCAGCGAGGCGACGACGTCGGGGCTGGCGCCGGGTAGCTGCGTGGTGACCTGCACGGTCGGGAAATCGACCTGCGGCAGCGCGGAGACCGGCAGCGCCCAGTAGCCGAGCGCGCCGCCGATCATCAGTGCGATGCCGAGGAGCGAGGTCGCGATCGGGCGGCGGATGAACGGTTCGGAGACGCTCATGGCTGCGTCTTCGTCGCGCCGCCTGACTGTTCAGCCCCCGCTGACGATGGCGCCGAAGCCGGCCCTGTCTGCCCCTTCTGATCGCCCTCGCTATGCTGGCGCCGGCCGCCATGGTGCTCGCCGCTCTTGCCCTGACCTTGGCCGCCGCCCCTGCCGTCGGGATGGCGGCTGTGCTTGCGTGGCGCCAGATCGGCGGTTGGAGCTTGCGTGTCCTTGCCGACCATGACTTTCGAGCCGTCGGCCAGATTGGCGAACCCCGTCGTCACGACGCGGTCGGACGTGGTCAGGCCGCTCGCAATCACGGCGTCGTGCTCGTTCTGCTGCGTCACCGTGACCGGCTTCGCGGTCACGATGTCATCCGTGCCGATCACATAGCTGAACGTACCGGCCGGACCGCGCTGCACCGCCGACGTCGGCACCACGATCGCCTGCGCCAGCGTCTCCACCTTGAGGCGGACATTGACGAACTGGCCGGGCCAGAGCTGGTAATTGGCGTTGGGGAATTCGGCCTTCAGCTTCAGCGTGCCGGTGGTCGGATCGACCTGGTTGTCTATACCGGTCAGCTTGCCGGTATCGATCACCGTGACACCGTCATTGCCGAACACATCGACGCTGAGTGTGCCCTTGGCCGCTGCCGCGTTCACCCGCGTGATCTGTTGCTGCGGCAGGCTGAACCACACCGCGATCGGCTGCAGCTGCGTCAGGATGACGAGCCCGGTGGTGTCGGAGGCGTGGATGATGTTGCCCTGGTCGACCTGGCGCAGGCCGGCCCGGCCTGAAATGGGGGCGATGATCTTGGTGTAGCTCAGGGTTGCCGCCGCGTTGTCGATCGCGGCCTGGTCGGCCCTGACCAGCGCCTCCTGCTGCGCCACCACGGCTTTCTGCGTATCGGCCTGTTGCTTCGAGCCGGCATTGGTGGCGGCGAGCTGCTGATAGCGCGCGAGGTCGATCTTCTGGTTGGCGAGCAGCGCCTCGTCCTGCGCCTTCTTGGCGACCGCCTGGTCGTACTGCGCCTGGTAGATCACGGGGTCGATCTCGCCGAGCACATCGCCCTGCTTGACGTCCTGCCCCTCGACGAACTTGACCGCAATCAGCTTGCCGTCGACCTGCGAGCGCACGGTGACCGTGTTCAACGCCTTCACCGAGCCGACGCCGTCGAGATAGACGGGCACATCCTGCACACGCGGCGTGGCCGCTAGCACCGGGACCGGCAGGTCCGGCCGCATGCCTGCACGACGGCCGCCGGCGCCGCCCTGCTTCTGCTGCAAGGCGAGCCAGCCGAGATAGCCGAGACCGCCGAGGATCACGAGCGTGATGATCAGCGACACCATGCGCTTGAGCAGGCGCGAGACCGGGCCTGGCTTGCGCGGCGTGCTTTTCTCGTCATCTTTCGTGTCGGGCTTAAAGAGCATCGACCGGTCTTTCCATCTTCGGTTCCCAGCCGCCCCCCAGCGCCTGATACAGGCTCACGATCGCCAGCAGCCGGGCCAGTTGGGCCTGGGAGTAGACATCTTCAGCCTGAAACAGCGTGAGCTGTGTGTTTAGCACGGTTACGATGTCGGCGGTCCCGGCCTTGAGCTGCTGCTCGGCCAGATCGAACGCGCGCCGCGATGCTGACAACACGGCGCGCTGCAGCTGCAGCTTCCGTGTGGTCTCGCGGATCGCGACCAGCGCGTTGTCGACGTCGGTGAAAGCCTGGACCACCGTCTTGCGGTAGATCTGCAGCAGTTCATCCTGCTTGGCCTTGCTGTATTCGAAATTGCCGAGGATTCGGCCGCCATCGAAGATCGGCTGGGTGGCGCTGCCGACCAGGCTGAAGAACGCGGCATGGGGTTGGAATAGCGAGACCAGCGCCTGGCTCTGGTAGCCGCCCTGCCCGGTCAGCTGGATGCTCGGGAAGAATTGCGCGCGTGCGCTGCCGACATTGGCCGTCGCCGAGGCGAGCTGGGCCTCCTGCCTGCGGATGTCGGGACGCTGGGTCAGCAATTCCGACGGCAGCCCCGGCGTGACCCGGGGAATCGCGACCGCGTTGAGCGTGCCGCCCGAGACGCGCACGCTCTCCGGTGGCCGCGACACCAGCACGGCCAGCGCGTTGATGTTCTGATCGAGCGTCTGCCGCAGCGGCGGTACCAGCGCGCGCTGGTTGGCGAGCACGCTCTCCTGCTGCGCGACGTCGAGGTCGGTGCCGGTGCCGGCCTTGAAGCGCTCTTTGATGGCATTCAGGATGCGCTCGGCGCTGGCGATATTGCGCTGGGCGGTGCGCAGCCGGTCCTGGGTCGACAGCACCGTGAAATAGGCGGTGGCGACGGTCGTCAGAGTCGTCAGCGCCGTCACCTCGCGATCGAACCGGTTGGCGACGGCAGTCTCCTCGGCCGCCTGCGCGGCGTCGCGGTTCTGCCCCCAGAAGTCGAGCTGGTAGCTCGCGCTCAGCGAGGTATTGTAGTTGACCACCTCGCGCCCGCCATTGGTGAGGCCGCTGGCACTGGAGCCGGAGGTGCGTGAATAGGTTTCCGATCCGTTGAGGTTGAGCGTCGGCAGCAGCGCCGCGCCGGCCTGTCGCGCCAGCGCGTCGGCCAGACGAAACCGGGCGATGGCTGCAGCGATGTCCAAGTTGACGGCCTGGGCCTCCTCCATCAGCTGCGTCAGCTCGGGTGAACGGAAGGCCCGCCACCAATCGAGCGCCGGCAACGCTTCGTCTGGCCGGCCATGCCGCGCGGCCTTGTAGCCTTGCGGGATATCCAGCTGAGGATCGGGGATATCCTGGGTCAGGATGCAGCCGGCAGAGTTCGCGACCAGGCCCAGCGCGACGAATGAGCGCCCTACCCGTCGTCGCAGACGGACGACGAGGCCGAGCCGGCCTCCGGGCACCGTCACGGAAGCAGGCTGGGTCACACCCGTTCTCCGCCCCACGCAGACCTCGCCCGTGGCGCGCGATCGACGCGATCAGGGATGGTCTGCGGGGTATTCACGGGGTGATGCTTTCAATGGAACCGGGCTTCCATACTACCCTTGCGAAGATGGGGCGGACAGCCCTCCCACCGCCGCTCGATGTCGCATCCGGCGTGATTCCAAGCCACCGAAACCACGACTTTTCCCAGGGTTTACGGCCTTCCCACGCAATCGGTGCCGGCACGCGGGCATCGTGATTCTTACAAAGATTTCATGGGATTTCTGCGCGCCTGTTGCAGCGAATCCGCAACGCACTGAATTGGACGATATCGGCAAGAGGTCTGCGCCTGGGTGAGCGGCACCGCCACGCCGCCGTGACCGATCTACGTGTCGGCGAATGCGCGATTATCGTCGCCTGTCCATGGAAGCGCCGCCATGATCGGCGCCCCGCCGATGTCGAGGTCGACGATCATCGCGAAGTGATGACCCATGCGGTTGCACGCAAACTCATGACGAACGCGCGATCCGCAGAAGATTCTGCCAGCAGGTGGGACGGCCGCAAAAGCGCGTTCTACGCTTTCCGGGGCATGCGTGGCCTTAGATCGATGGAGGTAAATCCGGCCCCCTTCGCCGCAGTGCAAAAACCTTTCCCTTTTGCGATCAGCGCACTAGGTTCGCGGCAAGCAAAACATCGACCGGTAGAAGATCGTCCCTGACATGGCATTCAACAAAGACGTCGTCGAAGCAATCGGCAATACCCCCCTTATCAAGCTGCAGCGAGCCTCCGAACTGACCGGCTGCACCATTCTGGGCAAGGCGGAGTTCATGAATCCCGGCCAGTCGGTCAAGGACCGGGCCGGCAAGTGGATGATCCTGGAGGCGGAGAAACGCGGCGACCTGAAACCGGGCGGCCTCGTCGTCGAGTCGACGGCAGGCAACACCGGAATTGGGCTCGCGGTCGTGGCCAGCGCGCGCGGCTACCGCACCCTGATTGTCATTCCAGAAACCCAAAGCCAGGAAAAGAAGGATATGCTGCGGCTATGCGGCGCCGAACTGGTCGAGGCGCCGGCGCTGCCCTTCTCCAACCCGAACAACTATCAGCATCTCGGCCGGCGTCTTGCCGAGCAGCTCCGCAAGACGGAGCCGAATGGCGTGCTGTTCGCCGACCAGTGGAACAACCTCGACAATCCCAAGGCGCATTACGACTCGACGGGGCCGGAAATCTGGCAGCAGACCAACGGCAAGGTGGACGGCTTCATCTGCTCGATCGGCACCGGCGGCACGCTCGCCGGCGTCAGCCGCTACCTGAAGGAAAAGAACAAGGACATCGTGATCGCATGTGCCGATCCGCACGGATTTGCAATGTACGAGCTATTCAAGAATGGTCAGGTCAAATCGACGCCGGGCGACTCGATCACGGAAGGCATCGGTCTTGGGCGCAAGACGCCGGTCGTCGAGACCGCCAAGGTTGACGACGCGTTCCTCGTTTCCGACGAGGAGGCGGTGACAACCATTTATGAGCTTCTGCAGCACGAAGGCCTGTGCCTGGGCGGCTCAACCGGCATCAACATCGCGGGCGCGATCCAGCTTGCCAAGCAGCTCGGCCCCGGCAAGACCATCGTCACGATCCTCTGCGATTCCGGCAATCGGTATCAGTCCAAGCTGTTCAATCCGGACTTCATGCGCTCGAAGAACCTGCCGGTCCCGCAATGGCTGGAGACACGCTCCAAGGTCGAATTGCCGCTCGTAAAGACGTGAGCCCGCCACACTTGCCGACCTCATCCTGAGGATGCCGCGCAGCGGCGTCTCGAAGGATGGGCCATGGGCCATGGGCCTCATGGTTCGAGACGCGCGCAAATGCGCGCTCCTCACCATGAGAGGCGAAATCACCTCAATATTTGACTCAAGAACAGCTTCGACCGCGCGTGCTGCGGGTTGGCGAAGAATTCCTGCGGCGTATTCGACTCGATGATCTGACCGGCATCCATGAACACGACGCGATTGGCAACCTCGCGGGCAAAGCCCATTTCGTGAGTCACGACGAGCATGGTCATGCCCTCCTTGGCGAGATCGACCATCGTGTCGAGCACCTCCTTGACCATTTCCGGATCGAGCGCCGAGGTCGGCTCGTCGAACAACATGACCTTCGGAGTCATCGTCAATGCGCGGGCGATCGCGACGCGCTGCTGCTGTCCGCCCGACATCTGGCCGGGGAACTTGTTGGCCTGATGCGGGATCTTGACGCGTTCGAGGAACTTCATCGCGGCCGCCTCGGCATCCTTCTTCGGGATGTTGCGGACCCAGATCGGCGCCAGCGTGCAATTGTCGAGCACGGTGAGATGCGGGAATAGATTGAAGCTCTGGAACACCATGCCGACCTCGCGGCGCACCTCGTCGACACGGCGCAGGTTCGGCCCGAGGTCGATGCCGTCGACCACGATCTCACCCTCCTGGAACTCCTCGAGCGCGTTGATGCAGCGGATCAGCGTCGACTTGCCCGAGCCGGACGGCCCGCAGATCACGATGCGCTCGCCCCTGCCGACCTCGAGGTTGATGTCGCGCAGTACGTGGAAGTCGCCGTACCATTTGTTGAGACCGGAAATGCTGACGATCGGATCTGTGGACATGATGACCTTCAATGACGGTGGTGAGCGTTAAGGCGGCTTTCGACGAACAGCGAGTAGCGCGACATTCCAAAGCAGAACACGAAGTAGATCATTCCGGCAAAGGCGAAGCCAGTAAAGGCGGTGCTCGGCGTCGACCAGGTCGGGTCGGAGAACGTGGCGTGCAGCGACCCGAGCAGGTCGAACAATGCCACGATCGAGACCAGCGAGGTATCCTTGAACAGCGCAATGAAGCTGTTGACGAGGCCCGGAATGACGTGGCGCAGCGCCTGCGGCATCACGATCAGCGACGTGGTCTTCCACCAGGACAGGCCGAGGGCACTCGCCGCCTCGCCCTGCCCGCGCGGAATCGCCGCGAGGCCGCCGCGCACGACTTCGGCCTGGTAGGCACCCGCAAACAGCGCAATACCGATCAGCGCGCGGACCAGGCCATCGACACTGAAGTTGCCCGGCAGGAACAGCGGCAGCATGTAGGTCGCGAAGAACAGGACCGTGATCAGCGGCACGCCGCGCCAGAACTCAATGAACGCGATCGAGAAGATCCGGATCAGGGGAATGGTCGAGCGGCGGCCGAGCGCGAGCGCGATACCGATCGGCATCGAGGTCACGATGCCGGTGACCGAGACCACCAGCGTCACCAGCAGGCCGCCCCACAGCCGTGTGTCGACAACCGGAAGCCCGCCGCGGTCGAGCCCCATCAGCTTGATCACGATGGCAATGCCGAAAAAGGTCACGAGGCTTCCGACCAATGCACGCTGCCCCGTCCTCGTGCCGCCGCTGAGGGCAAAGAAGATCAGCGAAACGATCGCCGCAGTCAGCACGAAATCGAACCACAGCGGCTGGCCGGACGCCTGGAGCCGGTCGCGCAGCCAGCTCAGCGGAAGGATCAGCCAGCCGATCAGGCTGCCGAGCAGCACGATGATCTTGCCGGTTCCCCAGAGCAATGGGCCGATCGCCGAGCCCCGGCTGAGATTGACCAGGATCTGACCGGCATTGACGATGCTGTCGTCGAACAGCTGCAGCAGGCCGGCAACCCAGCTCACCCCGAAACCGGTCAACCCGCCGCCGCGCAGCAGGAAGAATGCGACCGCCGGAAAGGCAAAGAAGAACAGGCTCGCATTCAGGCGCTTCGCCGGCAGGCGCGGAATGAGCAGCGGCAGCAGCAGCGCCGCTGCGAAAGCGAAGGTCAGGTTGACGCGCCAGCGCTCCCCTGCCGGATAGAAGCCGTAGATCAGCTGGGTGAGCTTGGCCTGGATATAGGGCCAGCAGGCCCCGACCTGGTGGCCGGCATTGTCGGCAAGGCACGCGTTGCGGTCCTTGCCGCTCCAGACCGCGTCGACCAGCAGGAACTTGAGCGCAGGAACGATCGTGTACCAGAGCAGCGCCAGCGCCAGGATCGTGAACAGGATGTTGGTCGGCGAGTTCAACAGCCGAGTGCGCAGGAAGCCGAACAAGCCGGTCGTCTTCACCGGCGCCGCGCGCTCGGGGACAAGGTGCTGCCGGACAAAGGATGACGCGGAGATATCGGTCATGCCCCGAGGCTCCGGTTGATGCGCCAGCCATAGACGCTCATGATCGCGCTGGTGACGAGCGAGAGCACGAGATAGACGCCCATGGTGATGGCGATGATCTCGATCGCCTGGCCGGTCTGGCTCAGCGTCGTGCCGGCGAAGACCGAGACCAGGTCGGGATAGCCGATCGCGACCGCGAGCGACGAGTTCTTGGTCAGGTTGAGGTATTGATTGGTGAGCGGCGGAACGATGACGCGCATCGCCTGCGGCATGACGATCAGCCGCGAGGTGGCGCCGCGCGAGAGGCCGAGCGAGGAACCAGCTTCCATCTGCCCCTTGTGGACCGACTGGATGCCGGCCCGGACGATCTCCGCGATGAAGGCCGCGGTATAGGTCGACAGCGCTACCACCAGTGCAACCAGCTCAGGAATGACCCGCGATCCGCCGGCGAAGTTGAAGCCCCTGAGTTGCGGCAATTCGAAGGTCAGCGGCAGCCCGAAGATCAACATCGTCAAAAGCGGCAGTCCGACCAGCAGGCCGAGCACGTAAGGCCCGATCCGGATCGCCTGCCCGCGCTGGAACAGCGCGCGCCGGGCGTAGCCGCGCAGCAGCAGCGAGCCCAGGATGCCGACGGCGACCGCCGCAAGAAACGGATCGAGACCGGCCTGACCGATCGGCCGCGGAATCACCAGGCCGCGATTGGAGAGGAAGACGGCGTTGAACAGGTTGATGCTCTGCCGCGGTGCGGGCAGCGCCGCCAGCACGGCGAGGTACCAGAACAGCAGCTGAAACAGCAACGGCAGGTTACGCACGATCTCGACATAGATCTCGCCAAGCCGCGACAGCAGCCAGTTCGGCGACAGCCTGCACAGCGCCAGGACGAATCCGATGATGGTGGCGAATACGATGCCGATCACCGACACCAGCAACGTGTTCAGGAGCCCGACCAGGAACACCCGCGTATAAGTGTCCGATCCCGTATACGAGATCAGGTTCTGGCTGACGTCGAAGCCGGCGGTGTTCCTGAGAAAGCCGAACCCGGAGGCGATGCGCTGCGTCTCCAGGTTGGTCCTGGCATTGGCCACGATCTCGTAAGCCACCCAGGCCAGCACCGCGGCGAACACTATCTGCACGGCAAGACCGGTCCAGCCGGCCTTGCCGCCGAGCGCCCGCTTCAAGCGGAGGACGTACTGCGGCGGTGGATTTCGGGGCTCGGTGGTCATCGCCGCAGCCGCCTCGTCGACGATCAGCGGATCGGAGGCGCGTACTGGATGCCGCCCTTGTTCCAAAGCTGGTTGAGGCCGCGCGCGATCTGCAGCTTCGATCCGACGCCGACGTTGCGATCGTACATTTCGCCGTAATTGCCGACGGCCTTGATGATCCGGGCGAACCAGTCCTTGGTCAGGCCGAGCTGTTCGCCGAGATTGCCGTCGGTGCCGAAGGCGCGCTTGAGGTCGGGCTTGTCCGACTTGGCCATCTCGTCGACGTTCTTCTGGGTGACGCCCATCTCCTCGGCGTTGATCTGCGCGAACAGCACCCACTTCACGATGTCAAACCACTGATCGTCGCCGTGACGGACCATCGGGCCGAGCGGCTCCTTGGAGATGATTTCCGGCAGCACGACGTGATCGGCCGGGTTGGCGAGCTTCAGCCGCATCGCGTAGAGCTGGGAGACGTCCGAGGTGAACACGTCGCAGCGGCCGGTCTCGTAGGCCTTCAGGGTCTCGTCCGCCGAGGCAAAAGCGATCACCTCGTACTTCATGTTGTTGCCCTTGAAGTAGTCGGCGAGGTTCTGCTCGGTCGTGGTGCCGGTCTGCACGCAGACCGAGGCGCTGTTCAATTCGAGCGCCGAGTTCACCTTGAGCGACTTCTTCACCATGAACCCCTGCCCGTCATAGTAGGTCACACCAGTGAAGTTGGCGCCGAGCGAGGTGTCGCGCGACAGCGTCCAGGTAGTGTTCCGCGACAGCACGTCGATCTCGCCGGACTGCAGCGCGGTGAAGCGGTCCTTGGCCGACAGCGGCACGAACTTGACCTTGGTCGGATCGTCGAAGATCGCTGCGGCGATCCCGCGGCAGACGTCGACGTCGATCCCGGTCCAGTTGCCCTTGTCGTCCGGCGACGAGAAGCCCGGCAGACCGCTGCTGACGCCGCAGGACAGCTGACCCCGGTCCTTGACCGCCTTCAGGGTTTGCGCCGAGGCGGCCTGAACCGACAGGGCGGCGGCAGCGGCAAGGGTTAGAACCAGGGGAACGCGTTTCATGGGCAGGGGCCTTTCAGGGTCGTCCGTGGACGTTGCTCTTGATCGCCTGACGCTCACGGGGCCACCCGATGATCCGCTTTGCAGCAAAAAATGCTGATCTGTCCGGCAGTTTGACTGCAAATCGGTCAGGCAACGGGATCGAAGGTCGCGGCAGGCCCCTCAACGTGCGGCGACTGGAAGTTGCGGCGCATCACATAGCGACTGACGTGCCGGGTCAAGGGGTTGACGCATGTCTTCCGCGTCCTGTTAGTAACACTCCCCAGCGTAACTCTGCCCTCCCGACGGGTTACGGCTGCGGCAGAAAGTCTAACGGCGACGACCCATGACCTCCTCCGACAATTCCACGCCCTCCCGTCCGCAACACGCCGCGACCCGGCTGGTCACCGCCGGCCGCGACACCAAGGCCCAAAAGGGCTTTGTCAACCCGCCAGTCTTCCACGGTTCGACCGTGCTCTATCCGAGCGCAGAGGACCTCCACGCCCATCGTGCCGAATTTACCTATGGCCGCCACGGCACGCCGACCACGCGGGCGCTGCAAGATGTGCTGATGGCGCTCGAAGGCCCGCAATGCGCCGGCGTCGGGCTCGCGCCGTCGGGACTGGCCGCGATCTCGACCACCCTGCTCGCGGTGCTGAAAGCGGGCGATCATCTGCTGGTCTGCGACAACGCCTACCGGCCGACGCGCAATTTCTGCAACGGCATACTGGCGCGCTATGGCGTGGAGACCACTTATTTCGATTCGCTGATCGGCGGCGGTATCAAGGCTCTGTTCAAGCCGAACACCCGAGCGGTGCTGGTCGAGGCGCCGGGCTCGCAATCCTTCGAGATGCCCGACGTCCCTGCGATCGCGACCGTGGCCCATGCCCACGGCGCGCTTGTCATCGACGACAACACCTGGGCGACCCCGCTCTATCATCGGTCGCTCGACCAGGGCGTCGATATCAGCATGCAGGCCGCGACCAAATATATCGGCGGCCATTCCGACATCATGTTCGGCACCATCTCGGCAAATGCGAAGGCCTGGCCGCTGGTCTCCGAGGCGATCCGCCTGCTCGGCGTCTGCGCCGGGCCGGATGACGTCTATCTCGCGCTGCGCGGAATACGCACGCTGTCGGCCCGGCTCGCGCAACACCATCGCTCCGGCCTCGAGATGGCACGCTGGCTCGCCGCGCGGCCCGAGGTCGCTCGTGTCCTGCACCCTGCCCTCGAAACCGATCCGGGACATGCGATCTGGAAGCGCGACTTCACCGGCGCCTCCGGTCTGTTCAGCGTTGTCCTGAAGCCGGTGCCGCAAAAGGCGGTCGATACCATGCTCAACACGCTCACGCTGTTCGGCATGGGCTTTTCCTGGGGCGGCTTCGAGAGCCTCGCGATCCCGTTCGACTGCAGCGAGTATCGCACCGCGACCAAATGGGCGCCGGGCGGACCGACGCTGCGGCTGCATATCGGGCTCGAAGATGTCGAGGACCTCAAGGCAGATCTCGACCGCGGATTTGCGGCGCTGAAGGCGGCACTGTGATCCTCTGACGCGCGGCGCACCGGATGCTGACCGCGAGCGGCGCGCCGTGGCTTTTCCCACCTGTGCTCGACGCTGCGCCCGCCGATCGCAAGCGGCGACCTCCGGGATTTTGCAGGGTTGTGACGTCGCTGATAACCAGCCGTTCACCATCCCCACCAATCCCTTAATCGCCCAAGCCCGCTAGCAAGTTCGCTTACACTTTTGCTGCCGTAGTCATGCCCCCGGGAAGGGCTGTCCGCGCCGCAAGGCCGCTGACCGCCTGGCGTAAGGGTATTCAGTCGGTCACATGAAGACGGCACGTATCATGGTCCTGGCCATCGCCGGCGTCGCAGGCCTTGCGGCCACGTATCTCGCAAGCACCGGTGGCAACGAGAACAAGCCGGCGTCTGTCGCGCCGGTCGTGCAGTTGCCGACCGTCGAGGTGCTGGTGGCCAAGTCCGACATCGGGCTCGGTCAGTCCGTCAAGCCCGAGGACGTGCAATGGCAGCGCTGGCCGGCCGAGACCGCGAGCAGCGGCTTTATGCGCCGCGACACCAATGCCGACGCGATGAAGGACGTCATCGGCTCGATCGCGCGCGCCCCCTTCATCGTCGGCGAGCCGATCCGCGAGCAGAAGCTGGTCAAAGCCAACGGAAGCGGCTTCATGGCTGCGATCCTGCCGGCAGGCATGCGCGCAATCTCCACGGAGATCACGCCGGAGACCGGCGCCGGCGGTTTCATCCTGCCCGGCGACCGCGTCGACGTGATCCTGTCGAAGCGCGAGAAGACCCCCGATCGCGTCGGTTCTGACGTAATCGTCACCGAAACCCTGCTGTCCAACGTCCGCGTGCTGGCGATCGACCAGGCGCCGAAAGAGAAGGACGGCAGCAACTCGCTCGTCGGCAAGACCGCGACGCTCGAGTTGAAGCCCGAACAGGCCGAGACACTCGCGCGCGCAAGGCAAAGCGGCACGCTGTCGCTCGCGCTGCGCAGCATCGCCGACATCAATGACACAACGGTCGAGACCTCGGCCAACGACCAGGCCCCGAAGCGGGGCGAGAGCATCAGTGTGGTTCGCTACGGCGTCCTGAGCTCTCAGATGACACAGAAGTGATGGGGGCTTCGAAATGATATCCGGTGCAAGGCAACTGAAGGCGCGGACTGCACTGGTCCGCTCACTGTCATTTTCGGCGGCCGCGGCGCTGATCGTCATCCCTGCCCTGTCTCCGGCCGTTGCGGCCGATCCCGACAAGCATGCGGATGTCGCCGTGACCAACAGCATCCCGGTCAAGACACGCTTCCTCGCGCTTGGCGTCGGCAAGTCTGTCGTGGTCGACCTGCCCCGCGAAGCCAAAGACGTGCTGGTCGCCGATCCCAAGATCGCCAACGCGGTGATCCGCTCGGCCCAGCGCGCCTACATCATCGGCGCCGCGGTCGGTCAGACCAATGTGGTGTTCTTCGATGCGGACGGGGCGCAGGTCGCCTCCTACGACATCGCCATCAAGCGCGATCTCAACGGCCTGCGCGCCGCGCTCAGGCAAATGCTGCCGGGGGTCAACATCGAGGGTGTCGGCGACAGCGTCGTGCTGACCGGCTCGGTGTCGAGCCCGGTCGAGGCCCAGCAGGCCGGCGACGTCGCCGCAAAGCTGGTCGGTGGCGCCGACAAGGTCGTCAACTCGATCGTGGTGCGCGGCCGCGACCAGGTGATGCTGAAGGTCACCGTCGCCGAAGTGCGGCGCGATCTAGTCAAGCAACTCGGCATCGATCTCAGCGCCAACATGAACTACGGCACCGCCGCGGTGGTGTTCAACAACAGCACCCCCTTCACCGCGAACAACGGACCGCTCGTCTCCGGCAACGGATTGACTGGGGCTGCGCTGACGAAGGCCGGTGTGCCATCGGTCACCGCGACGCTGCGTGCGATGGAGAGCGCGGGCGTCGTACGGACGCTGGCCGAGCCAAATCTCACGGCCATTTCCGGCGAGTCCGCGACATTCGTGTCTGGCGGCGAATTTCCGATTCCGACTGGCGTGACCTGTCAGACGTCGTCAACTGGCACGATCGGAAACTGCGTCCAGACGGTCAGCTTCAAGAAATTCGGCATCTCGCTCAACTTCACGCCGGTGGTGCTGTCCGAGGGACGGATCAGCCTGAAGGTGATGACCGAGGTGTCCGAGGTCTCGATGGAGAACGCCTTGACCGGTGGCCAGGGCGGAACGACGATTCCATCGATCAAGACCCGGCGCGCGGACACCACGCTGGAAGTGCCCTCCGGCGGCTCGATCGCGATGGCCGGACTGATCCAGGAGCAGACCAAGCAGGCGATCAACGGCTTGCCCGGTGTCGATCAGATCCCGGTCCTCGGACAGCTCTTCCGGAGTCAGGACTTCGTCAATTCCGAGACCGAGCTGATGGTCATCGTGACGCCCTATGTGGTGCGCGCCGTTGCGCAGAAGGACCTGTCCCGTCCGGACGACGGCTTCGCTTCGGCCTCCGACTCGGAGTCGGCGCTGCTGGCGCGCATCAACCGCATCTATGGCGTCGCCGCGCGTGCCGAGCCGATCGGCGCCACGCCGGCCAATTTCGGCTTCATCATCGACTGATACGGGCCTTGAGGGTTGGGGATCGAACGATGACACGCAACACACTCGGCGGACGCGCGAGGACGCTGCCGCTGTTCGGCGTCCTGCTCACGGCGCTTGCACTCGGCGGATGCAATACGGCGACCACTGAGGTCGTGACCGGCACTGTCCCGGACGACTACCGCCAGCGCCATCCGATCGCGGTGACCGAAGGCGAGCAATCGATCGTCGTGTTCGTCGGGCATGCCCGCGGCAACCTGACCGAGACCCAGCGCGACGACGTCATGGGGATGGCCCGCGGCTGGCGCCGCGAGGGAACCGGCGCGATCGCCGTCGATGTACCGGTTGATACGCCAAATGCGCGCGCGGCACAGGCGATCTATCAGGAGATCCGCGGCCTGCTCGCATCGACGGGCGTGCCCGGCCACGCCATCACCAAGCGGCTCTACCACCCCGACGATCCGCGCGCGCTCGCTACCATCCGTGTGAGCTATCCCAAGATGGCTGCGGTTGCCGGCCCTTGCGGATTGTGGCCGGCCGATCTCGGCCCCTCGCTCGACAACCCCGCCTACATCCAGAACAAGGACTATTACAATTTCGGCTGCGCCACCCAGCGCAACCTGGCGGCGATGGTCGCCAATCCGTCCGACCTGGAACAGCCGCGCACTGAGACCGCCGCCTACACGCCGCGCCGTTCGATCGCGTTCGACAAGTACCGCAAGGGCACGTCCACCGCGACCGCCTATCCTGAAGCTGAAAAGGCCAAGCTGAGCGACTAAGGCAATGACCGCCCAACAACAAGACGAACAACCGCAGATCGACGATTACATCGCGCCCGCACCGCGCATTTCGGTGCAGGCCTTCTGCGCCAGCGTCGCAACCGCCACGACCGCGCGCGCCGCCGCCGAGGACCGTCGCCTCGCCAAGGCTCACCTCTCCGTCCACATGGGCGGCATCGCCGCTGCGATCGAGGCCTATCACAAGGCGCCGACGCCGAACGTGATTGTCCTGGAAACCGAGCCGGGCACCGATTTCCTCGCCGGCCTCGACGAGCTCGCCGCGGTGTGCGATCCCGGCACCCGCGTCGTCATGCTCGGCAATGCCGGCGATGTTGCGCCCTATCGCGAGCTGGTCCGCCGCGGCGTCAATGATTACGTGGTCGGCCCCGTCAAGGTGCTCGACATCGTGCGCTCGATCTGCAGCCTGTTCTCGGCGACGGAAGCGGTCTCGGTCGGCCGCCTGATCGCGGTCGCCGGCGCCAAGGGCGGCGTCGGCGCATCGACCGTTGCGCACAACGTCGCCTGGACGATCGCGCGCGATCTCGGGCTCGATTCCGTCGTCGTCGATCTCGACCTTGCCTTCGGCACCGCCGGCCTCGATTACAATCAGGATCCGGTGCAGGGCATCGCCAACGCGGTGTTCTCGCCCGAGCGCCCCGATACCGCCTATATGGACCGCCTGCTCGCCAAATGCAGCGACCATCTCAGCCTGCTGGCGGCGCCGGCCACCCTCGATCAGGTCTATGATTTCGGCGCCGACGCGTTTGAAGCGATCTTCGATACGATGCGCATGACCACTTCCTGCATCGTGCTTGACGTTCCGCATCAATGGACGGCCTGGACCAAGCGCACGCTGGTCGGCGCCGACGATATTCTGATCGTCGCCGAGCCAGATCTCGCCAACATGCGCAACACCAAGAACATGGTGAACCTGCTGAAGGCGGCGCGTCCCAACGACCGGCCTCCGCTGTACTGCCTGAACCAGGTCGGCATGCCGAGGCGGCCCGAGATCGAGGTCAAGGAGTTCGCCAAGACCATCGAAACCGCGCCGATCGCGACAATTCCGTTCGACAGCCGCCTGTTCGGCGAGGCCGCCAACAACGGCCAGATGATCGCAGAAGTGTCCGCGCGTCACCGCACCACGAAGACCTTCCTGCAGATCGCGCACCGCCTGACCGGCCGCCCCGACCTCGCCGAGCAGCGCGATTCGCTGTTGTCGCCGATCCTCAGGAAGCTGCAGGGGAGCCGCGACGGCAGGCGCAAGGCCGCGGGCTGATTGCACTCAATGCGTTGCCTGACGGATTCGACCGCGACGGACGAATGCAAGCCGCCTCTTGCGCATGAGCAACGCGCACTCGTGCGCAGAGATCGCGCTCACGGGAATCGAAACGTGCTCGTATCGCGATCTAGTCGCGATGGTTGGCCGCGACCGGAATCCGGCCCGTATCGGTCCGGCTCGCGTCCTTCCGCGCCAACAGCCGCTTCAACGCAGCGACATTGGCCGAGCCCTGCTCCGGCGGCAGATTCGCCTTCATGATGCCCTCGGCCTCGGCCTCGCGGCCCTGCAGCCCCACCACGACGGCAAGATTGGTTCGCACACGCATGTCGCCGGGGGCGCGCTCCCGGGCGCGACGCAACGTCTCCTCCGCCTTCGGCAGATCTTTCGAAAGCAGGTAGGACAATCCGAGATTGGAGAGCACCGAGGGATCGTCCGGCCGGATCTTCAGCGCGCTCGCGTAATACTGGCGCGCCTCGTCATGGCGATCGAGCTGATCGAGCACGGCACCCTGCGCGGACAGGATGCGCCAGTCCGGATCTTCCGGGCTGTGCGCGCGCCCGAGCACGTCGAAGGCTTGCTGGAAATTGCCGTTGTCGGCCAGCGCGCGCCCGTAGCCTGCGAGCAGCCGCTTGTCGCCGGGCTGGGCCAGCACCGCCTGCTCCATGACCGCGACCGCCTGCTCGCGCTGGCCGGTGGCGCGCAGCGCCGTGGCGTATTTCAGCGCGGCGTCGGTATCCTTGGGGTTGGCGCGGACGCGCTCCTTATATGTTTCGAGGTCGCGCCGCGGATCGGCGGACGCCTGGCTCGGCTCCGTCGTACCGCCCAATGACCCAGTGATGTCTCCGGCGAGATCTGACGACGTCTGGCAGGCCGACAGTCCGACCAACAGGACCGCGGCCGATACTGCGCTCGCGAGACGGTTCACGCGGCTCATTTGTCGGGATGACTTCTGAAACATAACGGGACTCGGGAGAGCGAAGGTTCCCGGATGCTCACAGCTTAACCCTAAGGCCGGGTTAAGGCCGGTATCATGCCGCCGTCATACCAGCGCCCGCCGCGCACGTCGGGCGCACGGACCGAGCCGGATTAGTCGATGAATTGGGCGCCAAATTCATGCCCGATCCGCCAGGCCAGACGGCATTGGCGCGGGCTACCGCTCGAAAAGATGATGGTGAATTCCGGCGGAACTTCCAGATATTCGGCGATCACCTTGACGCCGCCCGCCGAAATATCGGTGATCATGCAATCCCGAGGCAGTGAACCGGTTCCGATCTGGATCTTGGCGACGCTTCTGCAGGCGCGACGTTCGCTCTTGCGGCGATTAACAAACATCCTGATCCCCAAACACGGCTGGACGAGTTTCTGATTGCCGCAGTCGTAGCGCGGAAAGATTGGAAACTGACTAGCGGAACCGCTCGCAATTGAGCGGTTGTCTTTCAGTTTCATTTACCACGAGCGGCGCCAGCGCTCCGGCACTGCCTCCGCCCTACGGTTAGCAATTTCCTAATCCGAGCCACCAAAGCGTGCCATCGTTCACCCTGGGATAGGATTTGTTGTCCCGGAAACCTGAGAGGGAAACGGAAATGAAAGCCTCGTTGCTCCTGCTCGCCGCTGTCTCGCCAGTCGCTCCTGCGAATGCCCGCCCCCTTCAAAGGACGAACGACCGAATGATCACGTCCGACGCCCGCATCGGATGCAACGGCAGTATCGGGTGGATGGGTGCGGCGGTACCCTGGAGGAACTACTACAACTTCAGCAGCGTTGGGGAATGTCACGCGAAGATGCTGACGCTCGGTTGGGACAACAACGCGCTCGCTTGGTATTGCACCAATCTCGGGCTGAAAAGCTGAACGGTCATCACCGACAGTCTGGAAGCGGCCGCCGCGGTTGGCGGCCTTTTTCGTTGCGGTTCCTCCCCGCTGCCGGGTTCCCGTGAGAACAAAAAGGGGTTGATCCACGGTCGATTGGCGATAGCGTGACCCTTTCGACTCGATTTTGCCGGGGCGCGGACAGGCATGGGAAGCATGGTCTTACTTGATCTGATGGGTGGCGTGGCGCTGCTGCTGTGGGGCCTTCACATGGTCCACAGCGGGATCCTGCGCGCCTTCGGCCCCGACCTGCGCCTGCTGCTCGCCAAGGCACTGAACAACCGGTTCAGCGCCTTCGCCGCCGGCCTCGGCCTGACCGCCCTGCTCCAGAGCTCGACCGCGACCGCCCTGATCACCAGTTCGTTCACCGCGGAAGGCCTGGTCAGCCTGGTGCCGGCGCTTGCCATCATGCTGGGGGCTAATGTCGGCACCACCCTGATCGTGCAGGTGCTGTCGTTCAACGTCGCGGCGGTTGCGCCCGTGCTGTTCATCCTCGGCCTGGTCGCCTTCCGCACGGGACCGCGCTCCCGGATCAAGGACCTCGGCCGCGTTTCGATCGGCCTCGGCCTGATGCTGCTGGCGCTGCACATCCTGCTCGACACGCTGGCGCCGGCCGAAAACGCCCCGGGCGTGCGCGTCTTCATGAACGCGATCACCGGCGATCCCGTGCTCTGCATCTTCATCGGCGCCGTCGTCACCTGGCTGGTCCATTCCAGCGTCGCCAGCGTGCTGCTGGTGATGTCGCTGGCCTACGCCCAGTTCATTTCACCCTACGCGGCGTTTGCGCTGGTGCTCGGCGCCAATCTCGGCAGCGCCATCAACCCGCTGATGGAAGGCGCGCGCCGCGACGATCCGGCGAGCTATCGCCTGCCGGTCGGCAATCTCGTCAACCGCATCGTCGGCATCCTGCTGGTGGCGCCGTTCCTGCGCCCGATCACCGAGCACATTCAGGCCTTCCAGCCGGACCTCGCCAAGGCGACGGCGCAGTTCCACATCGCCTTCAATGTCGCGACAGCGATCCTGTTTATCGGCGCCCTCGACGGCATGGCGCGGCTGCTTAATCGGCTGCTGCCCCAGCGGGTGCAGGAGACCGATCCGTCACGGCCGCGTTATCTCGACGAGAGCGCGCTGGAGACGCCGTCGCTCGCGCTGGCCGACGCCGCGCGCGAGGTGCTGTACATGGGCGACCATGTCGAGGTGATGCTGCGCAAGGTGATGGCCGCGATGATGACCAGCGACCGCGCGCTGGTCGACCAGGTGTCGCGGATGGACAACAGCGTCGACAGCCTGAACGAGGCGATCAAGCTTTACGTGACCAAGCTCACCCGCGGCAGCCTCGACGAGCGCGAGGGCCAGCGCGCCATGGAGATCGTCGCCTTCGCGATCAATCTCGAGCATATCGGCGACATCATCGACAAGAACCTCAGCGAGCTCGCGACCAAGAAGATCAAGCGCCGCCTGCAATTCTCGAGCGAAGGTGCCGAGGAATTGTCGGCATTCCACAAGCGGACCATCGACTCGCTGCGGATCGCGTTCGGCGTCTTCATGTCGGGCGACGCCGGCGAGGCGCGCAAGCTGCTGACCGAGAAGGCTGCGTTGCGCGCGGCCGAACTCGCCGCCGTCGAGCGTCATCTCGAGCGTCTGCGTGAAGGCCGTCCCGAGACCATCGAGACCACGTCGCTGCATCTGGACGTGCTGCGCGACCTCCGCCGCATTCATTCGCATATCTGCTCGGTCGCCTACCCGGTGCTCGACGCAGCCGGTGAGACCGCGGCCTATCGCGAGAGCGCCGTCGAGGCCGCGAATGATCTTTCGGCGCCCATGGCCGGCCGATCGTGATGATCAGCGGTCGAGCGTCTTGGACGCCTTGCCGCGGTTCTTCACGATCAGCATGATGTTGCGCGTGTAGATCAGCGTGGCGAGGCCCTGGCCAAGGATGATCACCGGTTCGCGCTTGGCGAGGCCGTAGATCAGCGTCATCAGGCCGCCGCCCATCGAGAAGAACCAGAACGCCATCGGCACCACGCTCTGGCCGGCGCGCTCGCTGGAGATCCATTGCACGAGGAAGCGCGCGGTGAACAGCAGTTGTGCGACGAGGCCGAAGGCCAGCCAGAAGTCGAACTTGGCGACGAACACGTCGTAGAGATAGGCGTGCAGCGCCTGGCCGTATTGAATCAGCATCACCTCACCTCGGTCACGACCGGCACTTCAGTGACGACCGGCGTCGGCTTCTTGCGGCGGATCAGCCACCACACGCCCGCGAGATCCATGATCCCGATCCAGAGCCGGTCGAAGAATCCGTAGTTCGACACGCCGGAATGGCGCGGGCGGTCGATCACGTCGACATAGGCGATCGCGAACCCCTCGCGGCGGACCAGCGCCGGCAGGAAGCGGTGCAGCCCGTCGAAATAGGGCATCGACAGGAACACGTCGCGCGGAAAGGCCTTCAGCCCGCAGCCGGTGTCGCGGGTGCCGTCGCGCAGGATCGCGCCGCGCACCGCGTTGGCGATGCGCGACTGCATCTTCTTGAATCCGGTGTCCTTGCGCCCCACCCGCTGGCCGGCGGCGAGGCCGACACGGCCGTTGCCGCTCTCGACCGCCGAGATCAGGTTCGGCAGGAACGCCGGGTTGTTTTGCCCGTCGCCGTCGAGCGTCGCCACGATCGCGCCGCGCGCGGCCCGTACTCCGCTGCGCACCGCCGCCGATTGGCCCGACGATACGGCGTGCCGCAGCTGCCTGAGATTGGGCCGCTGCGCCATGATCGCAGCCAGCCGTTCGCCGGTGTCGTCGGTCGAGCCGTCGTTGACGTAGATGATCTCGTAGGCCCAGCGGCCATCCAGCGCGGCCGCGATCTCGGCGATCAGCGGCGCGATATTGTCGGCCTCATTGCGCACCGGCACGACGATGGAAACGGCGACCGGCGTCTGGTCGGGAAGCGGCAAATCGGCACTCGAGGTTGGTGTTGTTTCCGGCTTGGAACCGGCCCGATCCGGCCGTCGGGCGACCGCTTTTATGGGGCGAAGGCGTTCCCCGCAACCCTTTTGAGGCGCCCGTCCGACGGTCCCGGCAACGCAACGACAGTGCCGTCGCGATGGATGGCAAAACCAAGGCGGCGGGCGGCGAACCAGTACCGCACGGCCATTGCGCCGATCACGCCGACGAGCGCTCCGGCGACCACGTCGCTCGGATGATGCGCCAGCAGCACCAGCCGCGTCGCGGCGATCATCAGCGCGTAGACCAGCATCACGATCCGTGCCCGCGGCCATACCGCCGACACGGCGAACGCCAGCGCGAATGCGGTGATCGCGTGCCCCGACGGGAAGCTCGAATAGGCCTCGATGCCGGCGAAATGATGGAAGTTGAAGGCATTGGCCTTGCCGCCGACAAAGGGCCGGCCGCGGCCGACGATCCATTTGATCACTTCGCCCACGGCCACCGAGAACGCGACCGACAGGAACAGATATTGCAGCCGTGTTCCAAGGCCCAGCAAGGTCGCGCGAGACACACCACGCAACGCGGGAGCCACCAGCGCGACCGCGATCAGCAGAATGCCGAGCGCCCACAGCACGTGCACATCCTTGCCGAAGTCGGTCAGGATCCGCACCCACCACAGGCTCGGCGTGCCGCGCGGCGGCATCAAGCTGATCTCCTCGGTGTCGACGAGATACATCAGCGTGACGATCGCGGCACCGGTGACGACGACAAGCATGAGCACGTGACGCGCAGAGCGGCGCGCGGCCTCCGCCCTCAGCGAATGCGACGGGGCGCGCACGAGCTGTGCGAACGACAGCCAAACCAGCGTCAGCAGTCGCCCGAAATAATTCCCGGTGTCCTGGGGCGCAGGCGGCAACGCCATCTCATTCCGTTCCTTCGGAGCGGAAGATCGCGATCGAGACCGCCTTGCCCTGCGAGATGTTGTAGCCCTCGATCCGCACCATCGCGTTGTAGCGCAGCCCGATCGCCTCGGCCCGCTGGACGAAGGAGCGCTCGGAGCGCTGTTCGACCAGCGCGAAGCGGCAGGCGCCCTGCGACAGGAAATCGGCGGCGCCCGATCCGTCGGTCAGAAGTGTCGACGTTTCCGTCATGAACACGAGGCTCGGCTCGAGGAAACCTGCTGCTGCGGCTTTCGGGCCTACGCACGTGACGGTGCGAAGGGCGCGTGCCACCTCCTGACTCGGGAACACCGTCGTGAGCCGCGGCAACACCACGCCGTAGGTGCCGGCCGCCATCAGCGCCGCGGCGACCACGGCGTTGAGCAGCGAGCGCTCGGCGCGGCTGTCCTCGAACAGCCGCCAGGCAACGAGGCCGAACACCATTGCGACCGCAAACAACGGCCAGGCGGGAAACACCGGCTGATGAATCGCCTTGATGGCCCCGACGATCACGAGCACCGAGCCGGCTGCGGGGATCGCAAACCACCAGGCCGAGCCGCGCAACAACCAGGAGCGCGCCAGCACGCGCCGCTCCAGCGCGCCCGCGGTCAGGATCGCGATCGCCGGATAAAGCGGCAGCACGTAATGCGGCAGCTTGGTCAGAACAGCCTCGAACACGATCCAGGACGGGATCAACCAGGCCAGCAGAAACTGCGCGCCAGGCTCCCGCCGTGCACGCCAGACCGCAGGCGCGGCCATTGCGGCAAGCGGCGCGCCGGGCCAGAACGTGATCCAGAACAGCAGAAGGTAGAGTCCCGGCGGCGCGCCGTGGGATTCCTGCGCCCCGAGCTTGCTCAGCATGTCGCCGCCGACCGAGTCGGCAAAGAAGGTCTCGCCGGCGCGCAGGAAGATCAGCACGAACCACGGCAGCACCAGCACCAGCAGCCACATCAGCCCCCAGACCGGGCGCATGCGTCCGAACCAGGCGACCGACCTGTCGAGGAAGGCGAGCACCACCATCGCGAGCCCGACAAACATCAGGATCAGCGGCCCCTTGAGCAGGATGCCTCCCGCCAGCGCCGTCCAGAAGATCGCAGGCGGCCCCCACGACGGGTGCGCCGGGTCCTCGCCGCGCTGCCACGACAGATAAACCCGCGCCATCGCGCCCATCGCGGCTGTGACCGTGAACAGCAGCATCGCGTCGGTCTTGGCAAGCCGCGCCTCGACCCCGAGCAGCACGCAGCTTGCCATCATCAATGCGGCCAGTACCGCACCCTGCCTGGTCACGAAGGCCAGCGCCGTCCAGTAGGTCAGGAGCACCGCGCCGATGGCGCCGATCAAGGATGGCAGGCGATAGACCCAGATGCGCACCTGGGCCCGCGGCACCCCGAGCGCGGATATCGTCTTCAGGGCCGCCGCCTGCATCCAGTAGATGCCAACGGGTTTCTTGTAACGGACGTCGTCCTGGAAGCGGATGTCGACGAAGTCGCCGCTCTCGACCATCTGCTTGGTCGCCTGGGCAAAGCGCACCTCGTCGCGGTCGATCGGCGGGATGGTAAAGAAGCCCGGCAGGAACAGCACCAGACAGGTCAGTGTCAGGAACAGGACCGAACGCCAATGGCTGGCCGTGCCGAACTCGAACGCCATGAACAACCTGCGGCTCGAATGCGCAGGTTTTACAGACTGTTGCCCTGCTCCGAAGCGCCGGGGTTGGAGGCCATCCACCATGGATTTCGCATACGATGAAACCGCAGCGCAAACAACTGTGCAGTTCCGCTTTCCCGCGCCATCATTGCACGCGAATCACAACGGTATCCGCGGCCCCCGTGGCATCGATCACGGTCAGGCGCGCGAAGCCCGGTCCGGGCGGATCGATCAGGCGCTGGCGGCGGCTGTCGATGTCCCCGGCTGAGACACCATTGACCATTACCGTCAGCGGCAGCACGCCGCCGGCGACCTTCACCGGCATGGCCGTGTAACGGCCGCCTTCGGAATGGTCGACGTCGATGCGCGAGCCGTTCAGCGGAAACTGGATGTGCGGCGCCTGGTCGTTGCCGCTGCGGACGAGTTCGCCGAGCGGACGGAAACGTCGCAGCGGCGGCGGCAGCCTGGAATTGCTCGCAATCAGCACGCCCCGCGGCGGCTTCGGCAGCGCTGCCGGAATCCTCCCCGTGCGCGCGAAGGCGTCGAACAGGACCGGCGCCGCGGCCGAGCGGCCGACCAGGCCCGGCACCGGTGAGCCGTCCGGGCGGCCGACCCAGACGCCGATCGTGATGCGGCCGTCGAAGCCGACCGACCAGGCGTCACGATAGCCGTAGCTGGTGCCGGTCTTGAACGCGATTCTGTTGTGCACGCCATTCTCCGGCGGCGGCGTACCGAGCAGGACATTGCCGACCTGCCAGGCCGCAGCCCGATCCATCAGCCGCATCGTATCGCGCTCGTCCTTGGCCTGCATGATCTCGCGCAGCGGCTTCGTCGCGCCGAGCCGCGCCAGTCCGGAATAGAGCTGCGCGAGATCCTGCAGCGTCACGCCGACGCCGCCGAGGCCCATTGCGAGACCCGGCGCCTCGTCCTTGGGCAGCACCAGATTGGTTCCGGCCTGCCTCAGCCGCGACGACAGCCGGCTGGCGCCGACCCGGTCGAGCAACGCGATCGCCGGCACGTTCAGCGAAAACTGCAGCGCCTTGCGCACCGGCACCGTGCCCTGGAACGTCATGTCGAAATTTTCCGGCGCATAGGTCCCGAAGCGGATCGGGCGATCCTCGATCAGGCTGTCCGGATGCACGAAGCCGTCCTCGAAAGCGAGGCCATAGATGAACGGCTTCAGCGTCGAGCCGGGCGAGCGCACCGCGCGGGTCATGTCGACCTGCCCTGCACGCCGCTCGTCGAAGTAATCGGGCGAGCCGACGCGCGCGAGCACGTCGCCGGTCGCATTGTCGACCGCGATGATCGCGACCGAGATGTCAGGTCCCAGCGCGATTGCGCGGTCGCGCGCCAACGCCTCGAGGTTCTTCTGCAAGGGGGCATCCAGCGTCAGCTTGATGACGGGGGTATCCTTCATCGTCGCGATCGCCTGATCCGACGAATGCGGCGCCAGGATCGGGATCTGCTTGCGCATCTTCAACACCGGCACGGCCTTCGCCTGGGCGGCGTCCTCCTTCGACACCGCGCCCTCCTCGACCATGCGGTCGAGCACACGGTCGCGCGCAATGTGTGCCGCTTGCGGATAGCGGTCGAGCCGCCGCCGTTCGGGAGACTGCGGCAGCGCTACGAGCAGCGCGGCTTCGGCCAGCGAGAGCCGCTTCGGCTCCTTGCCGAAATAGGCGATCGAGGCCGCGCGCACGCCTTCGAGATTGCCGCCGAACGGCGCCAGCGCGAGGTAAAGGTTGAGAATCTGATCCTTGGAGAACTGCCGCTCCAGCTCCACCGCGCGCACCATCTGCCGCAGCTTGGCGTAGACCGAGCGTTGATGCCGTGGTTCCATCAGCCGCGCGAGCTGCATCGTGATGGTCGAACCGCCGGAGATGATCTGACCGCGCGTGATGAGCTGCAACGCAGCGCGCGACAACGCCAGCGGGTCGACGCCGTGATGCTCGTAGAAGCGCTTGTCCTCATAGGCGAACAGCAGCTTCAGGTAGCCCGGGTCGACGTCGGTCTTCGCGTCGACCGGCAGGCGCCAGCGTCCGTCGGCCATCGCATAGGCACGGAGCAGCTTGCCATTGCGGTCGACGACGGTGGTCGAGACCTGCTCGGCCTGCGCAATCGGCAGCGGCCCAAGCGAGACGACCCAGGCCGCGAAGGCGCCGGTCACGATGACGAGCACCGCGGCCAGTGCTGCAATGACGCGAAGCGTCCACCCTCTGCCAGCGTCATGCCCGGGCTTGCCCCCGGCATCCGCGTTTTTCGTTCCGCTAGGCAAGTCCGCGGATCCCCGGGTCAAGCCCGGGGATGACGAGAAGAGTCCTGGGCACGCGTCTTCGCTCATCCCACCATCGCTCATTTCGCCGACGTCACCTCGACCGTTCCGGTGGCGCTGCGGCCGTAGCGCGAGGGATTGTACATGTCCTCGACGTAGGCCTGCGGCAGCACATATTTGCCCGGCGACACCGCGCGCACGACATAGGCCACCGTGAACACCGACTTGTCGTTGGCGGCACGATCGATCGCCGCGGTGAAGCGGTCATCGCGGAACTCGGTGTTCTTGGCCTCGACGCCATCCTCGATCCAGTCAAGCGTGCCGGAATCGCCCGACGACACCAGATGCGGATTGTCGATCTCGAGACCGGCCGGGAGATAGTCGGCCACCATGATGTGCCCGAACTCCGGCTTGGCCTCTGTGACCTTCAGGACAACCGCGAAGCGATCGTTCTGCCTGGCCTTGGTGACATCGGCCGGCTTGCCGTCGAGCGTGTAGTACGCGCGCTCGATCTTGAAGCCGTTGGAGGCCGCGGGCTCCGGCGTGACCGGCGAGCCCGACACCGAGATCACTGCCTGCACCGGGGCGTCGCCGGTGTTGGTAATCTTGAGCGGCTGGCCCGTCATCTCCTCGGCCTTGTAGCTGCGATAGACCGCGGTCTTGACCGGCTGGCCGTTGATGTCGAGCGCCAGCGTCTCCTTCGCGAGCGCGCGCGCCGCCAGCACCATCCATGCATTCTCCTGCGTGGAGGTGTAGGGCGTCAGCCCCCGCGCCGCTTCCACCCGCAGGACAGCCTGCGTCAGCGTCGCGCGCGGCGCGTTGCCTTCGCCGGCGAGCGAGACCAGTGCTGCCGCATCGCGCAGCGCCGAGCCGTAGTCGACCCGGCCGAACTCGAGCACCGGCTTCGGATTCAGCGCGTCGAGCGCGGCACTATACACCCGCTCCGCGCGGGCCTTGTCGCCGACCAGCGCCAGCGCCGCGGCCAGCTGCGCCTTGGCGATCGGTGTCGCCAGATTGTTCAGCTTGGTGTCGGCCAGATAGCGCAGGTCGCCGATCGGCGCGGCGCCATTCCTGGCGAGCACGTAGAGGCCGTAGGCGAGATCGCGGCCGCCGTCCTTCTCGGGCTCGTTGGCGTTCACCACCGAGTTCCTGACACGGTCGAGCGCGCTCTTGAACAGCACGTCCGGCACCGCAAAACCCTTTTCGCGGGCGCGCGTCAGGAAATCAGTGACATAGGCATCGAGCCAGGCGTCGTCACCGCCTGCCGACCACAGACCGAACGAGCCGTTCGAGCCCTGACGCGCCAGGAGCCGATCGATCGCGTCGCGGATCCGCTGGTCGACGGCCATGTCCATCGCGAGATGCGCGCCGGCGGCGAGATCGTTGACATAGAGCAGCGGCAGCGCGCGGCTCGTGATCTGCTCAGAGCAGCCATACGGATAGCGGTCGAGCGCCTTCAGGATCGTCGCGGCATCGAGCGCCGTCGAGAGGCTCGCCGAGATCGACACGCTGCCGGTGCCCGGGACAAGATCGGAGAACATGTCCGAGGTCAGCGTCAGGCTCTCGCCTTTCGCCAGTGTCCGGATCGAGCGCCGTGCCAGCACTTGCGTTGCCGGCTTGACGTCGAGCGCATAATGCCGCGCCAGCGTCAGGCCGTTCGGCCCGGAGATATCGACATCGAATTCGGCGCGCCCGGCGCCGCCGGCCTCGAGCCCGAGCGACAGTGAGCCGCGCTGCCTGGCGGCGAGCTTCACCGTCGTGGTCGGGTTGCCCGAAACCTTGACCGGGCCACTCGCCTTGATGCTGACGGCATAATCGCCGGCCGAGCCTTCGACATTGTCGATGTCCATGCTCATGGTGCCCTTGTCACCCGTCAGCAGGAAGCGCGGCAGCGTCGCGGTCAGCACCACGGGGTCGCGCACGGTCACGTCGGTCGTTGCACGGCCGAGCTTGGTCGCGCTCCAGGCCACCGCCATCACCCGCGCAGTGCCGGCGAAGTCGGGGATGTCGAAGCTCACCTCCGCGGTGCCGTCGGGCCCGACCGTGACGATGCCGGAATAGAGCGCGAGCGGCTTCTGCGTCGGCGGCGAGCCCTGCAGCTCGGCGCCGCCGGCATCGCCGCCGGTCCTGATCTGGCCGCGGGTGCCCTGCATGCCGTCGATCAACTGGCCGTAGAGGTCGCGGATCTCGGCGGTCAGGCGGCGCTGGCCGAGATAGTAATCGTCCGGCGCCGGCGGCTTGTAATTGGTCAGGTTGAGGATGCCGACGTCGACCGCCGCGATCACCACCTTGGCGTCCTCGCCCGGGCTGAGTCCGCCGAGCTTGACCGGGATCTTGAGCGTCGAGCCCGGCCGCACCAGCGCGGGCGGCGACAGCTCGACGGCCAGCGTGCGGGCCTTCTTGTCGATCCCGAACCATTTCAGCCCGATGGCGCGGCCCGGCATGCGCCCGGCGGCGACATCGAGCGGACGGCGCAGCGTCGTCATCACATAGGCCCCGGTGCCCCAATCCTTGCCGACCGGGATCTTGACCTGCTGGGTGCCTTCCTTGACGTCGACGCTTTGCGTGGTCAGCAGGCGGTCGCCCAGCACATAGACCGACAGCTTGCCGGCGGTGCGCGCATTCACCGACACCGTCATCGTATCGCCGGAGGCGTATTCCGGCTTGTCGATCGAGGTCTCCAGCAGATCCGGCGTGTCGGCGCTACCGTCGGAATACCAGCCGACGTCGAACTGCACCGAGGTGAGCGGGCCGTCGGCGCCGGTCGATTTGACGTCGAGCCGGTAGCGGCCGGGCTGCGGCTGGAACGTCAGCCGCATCGGCTTGTCGGCCGCAAGGTTGACGTCCCCGTCGGCGACGCGGCGGGTCGACTTGACCGGCTCGTATTCCCAGGACGAATTCTGCCGGTACCACTGGTAACGCGACTCCAGCTTCAACAGCTCGTAGCGCAGCCCGTCGCGCGGCAACCGCTTGCCGTCGGGGGCGACGAACACGACGTCGAACTCGGCCTTGTCGCCCTCCGCGACGCTCTTGTCGCCGAACAGCGGCTTGACGCCGATCAGCGAGGTCGCGGGCGCCACCGGCAGCACGATCTTGCGCTCGACCGCGCGGCCGCCGGTCTCCGCCATGCGGATGAAGATCTGGGCCTCCTGCGGCCGGGTCGAGGTCGGCGCCTTGTCGAGCTTCACCGGGAAAGTCGCCGCGCCATTGGCATCGGCCTCCGGAAGGTCCTCGATCGGGGTCCGCTCGTTGCTCGCGGTCTCCTCGTCCTCGACACCGAACTGGTAGCCGGGATAGCCCGGCCGCCCGGACGCTGCGGGCGCGACCAGCATGTCGCCTTCGAGCTGCAAGCCCGAGGTCGGCGCGCCATAGAGGAAATGGCCGCTCACTTGAAGTTCTACCGGAACTTCAGCCCTGATCATTTTGTCCTTGGTCGTGAGATCGAATTCGATCCGCTCGGCGATATAATCTTCGACCATGAAGGTGGTTTCGCCGACCGAATTGCCCTTGGGGTCGGCGAAGACGCGGACCCGCCAGGTTCCTGCCGACACCGCCGAATTTAGCGCGACCGCCAGTGTCCGGCCGCCGGCGCCCTGGTCGGGCAGTAAGGCGCGGCGGAACTCGACGCCATCCGGCCGCTCGATCACCATGGTCAACGGCGTCCCGGTCAGGGCATTGCCCTGCCCATCGCGCAGCAGCGCGGTCAGATAGACCGTCTCGTTGGAGCGGTAGACACCACGCTCGGCGTAGACGAAGGCGTCGGCACCAGCGGGAATCGCGCGGCCCGCGACGCCGCGGTCGGTGAGGTCGAAGGCATTGGTCTTCAAACTCAGGAAGGCATAGTCCGCCTTGTCGTTGGTGACCGTGAGCAGCGCTGGAGACAGGCCGCCCTCGCCGCGGGCCAATCCGGACTCGAACAGCACGTGGCCGGCCGCATCGGTCCTGCGGGTCGCCAGGATCTCGTTGTTGCGGGCGACCAGCTTCACCTCGGCGTTGGCGACCGGATCGGTCGAGGCCAGCGAGTTGACGAAGACGTGGATACCGTCATTGCCGGAGAAAGCCGACAGGCCCATGTCCGAGACGATGAACCATTGCGTCGCCAGCGTGCCGTCCTCGTCGCTTCCCGGCCCCTTCGCGGCGGCGGTCATGACATAGACGCCCGGCTGCAGGTCGCCGAGTGCCTGGTCGACCGGAAATGCGGTGACCACGTCCTGGTTCAGCGTGGTGGCGGTCGCAAGCTCGCCGGACCACACCTTGACGCCGCGCTGGTCGCCGAGCTCGGAGAGCTGGTAGCGGCTCAGCGCGCTCTGGAAGTCGGAATCGATCACCGTGTTGATCAAATTGCGGTCGCCGATCCGGAACACGTCGATCTTGGCCGCCGGCGTGTTGACGCTGACCACCGGGATACCGCGCTGCCCTGTCCGCGGCAGCACATAGGCGCGTCCGGTAAAGCGCACGAACGGCTTGCGGTCGCGGACATAGATGTTGAACTCGGCCGACTTCGGCAGCGTCTCCTTGACCGTCGACGGCAGTCCGGCGCGCAGATTGATATTGTAGCGCTCGCCGTGCTTCAGCCCGTCGACGCAGAGCTGCTTGCCTTCCGCCGACAGCGCCGGCTTATCCGTGCCGGCCAGCGCCAGGAACGGCGCGAAATCGACCCGTTTCGCCAGTTCCTCGGAGAATTGGAAGCAGGCCCGCGGTGAGGCCGAGTCGGAATCGACGGTATAATCGAGCAGCCGGAAGCCGTGCTCGTCGCGCATCTTCTCATATTGGCCGCGGACGTCGGCGACCTCGCGCAGGTCGAGCGACAGGCGGAGCGCATCCAGCGCCGGACGCCACAGCTTGCGCTCCGACAGCGCTCTTCCGAGCACGGCCAGCGCATCCGCCTCCTCGCCCGGATTGCCGGCGCGCTGATAGGCGATGTAGGCCGCAGTCGAGGCGCGCTCCATCAGGAAGGTCTGCTCGCTCGAGCTCGCCGAGCGGATCTGGAAGATCGTCTTGGCCAGCCGCAGCCAGTTCGCGCCGTCCTCCGGCGTGGTCGCGGCGATCTGGCCGAGGGTCTGCAGGCCGGAGCGGACATCATTCCGCCTGAACGCGGCGTCGGCGTCGGTCCGCAGGCTCGCGGACGGCTTGTTGACCGGCCCCGCCTCGCTCTTGATCTGGGCCTCCAGCTTGATTGCGGAATCGGCCAGGTCGTCGCGCGTGAAGGCCTTGTCCGCGGCCTGGGCAACACCAAAGCTCACGCCAAGCGCCAGCGCGGCGCAAACTGCGGCGGCACGAACCAAACCGATCATGATGGAGCTCCTGAAGGGCCCGCGGACAAGCGCCGCATGGGGCTGAAAAGTGCGCGAAAAGGTGACGGAGTAAAGGCGCCGAAATGACCGAACAAAAACATCACAGACTGCAGCCGTTTGACCAGATCGGGCGGCCGAATCCTGCCGCCACGGTGAGCTGGGCCCGCGGACCGGGCGGCCCCCCTGCTCGCCTTTGTCGCCCGACCACAAAAATCGGTTCGGACGGACTTGGCGGAAAAGCGGATTTTTCATATTGGCGGTGCTAGAAGACGGCCACGGTCCCGTAGCTCAACTGGATAGAGTAGCGGATTTCTACTCCGCGGGTTGCAGGTTCGAATCCTGCCGGGATCGCCAGCTTTGTGCGATCCGCTTCGACGCGACGGCCGGTTCGGCCTCAGCTTCCTGGCCTTTGCCGCAAGCCGTCTGACCGACGAGAAGGCGCTCCGGCTTGTCGTCTCTCGCCGCCGCCAATCTTGCGATCTAGGGTTCTCTTAACCACGAATGGGGGACTCCCCCCGAGATAGCGAACCGATCGCTCCCCATTCGCATTGTACCGGACCATGCGTACCGCGCGTCATTTGGTCGTCCTTGCGGCGTGTGGCGCAGCCGTCTTCGCTGCGCCGATGGGAATCGCCGTTGCACAGCAGGTCCAGGCCGGAACGCTTGAGTGTCGTGGCGGCCCCGACACCGGGTTCGTTCTGGGCTCGGTGACCAATCTCAATTGCGTGCTGCATGTCGATAGCTCGCCGGATAGTCGCTATGTCGCAGCCATTCAGAATTTCGAAGTCTTCATCGGCGAAAGGGACGTCGCACTGAATTGGAAGGTGATGGCACCCGTGCCATGGCTCGGGATCGACGATCTCGTCGGCACTTACACGCACGCCGGCGACGGCTCCAATGTTCTGGTCGGCGGCGCAAATGCCACGATCACATTACGTCCGTTGACCGAGCGGAATGAAGCCTCAGCACCGCCCGCGAACATCGAAAACCTGGAGATTCGACCGATGGATCGAGGATCCTGATCGCCGCCCCGCGCTATCGGCCTCGTGGCAAAAGGCGAGGCCCGTGCCGGCTTCATCACCAACACGGCCGGCTATGCCAACGAGCCGACTATTCTACATTCCGTGGCTCTCAAATACCTTCCGGCAGCTTCTGCTCAACCTCGTTCGGTGTTGCTGCAAGCACTGTTGAACCGCGTTGTCATCGGCGAGATCCTTGCGGCAAAATCGCTGTGCATCTCGCCTGCACGCCTGCTGCTCCTGTGGTGATCCCATGTGCCCCTGAGCCCAGGACGATGACGTCCCAATCAGCAACGCAACAGCGGCGAGCATTAGCTGGCGCATCGACCTTCTCCCTTGGTCCGTGACACAACACTTCCGAACGCGGGATAAGGCGCGAACCTATCGCGCGGTTCCCTCGGTTGGGCGAGGAATCGACCCACCGGACGAACGCAGGCTTGTCGCGCTGTACCGCGACCGACATCACCGAGCGTCCGAAGAGCGCTCCCGTCGCGTATAGCTTGGAGATGCTTGGGCGCGCAGCAATCGCATCGCGCTTGATCTGGTTGGTCTCAGCGCTTCCGGATGGGAATACTTCAGAGAAGATGGGCCCTTGCACTCGACCGAGCGAGGTAATCCCGTTTCCCCAATTGCGGACCCATTGGACTGGCCGTCTAATCGCGCGGCGAGCAAAGCTGGCGTGAGCCTCCCCGGCTTATCCGGCCCTCGGAAGCGGGCCACCTACTTCGGAAGCACAGGCGGGTGGCCCGCGAGGGCCCCCCCCCCCCCGCTCGCGTTCCAGATTCTGACCGGCGCGCGGGCGATTGCTTTCAGGGTTGGGGAATGCGGTAACCCATCCCGTCAATAGGCCCCTTGATGTCCCAGTTTAAAGTTCGGCCGCACGTCGGCGCAGCGCTTACCGCAGACAGAGCAGACGAGCCGCGGCTCGATATCGGAGAGCCGCAGATCGTTGCTCCAGCGGTCCGCCATGAGTGCGATCGAGTGGCTGCACGCGTAATCCGAACAGAAGACCAGCACTCCGCGCACGCCTGCCGTGTGCATCTCGCCGAGGGTGATCTTTTGAGGGCGCCTCATACCCAATGATCGCTCCGATAGCGCGCGGCGAGAAGCCGCCAGCAATCGCGGCGATGATGCTCCGGCAAACAAGGGATTGGTCAAGGCGCGACGAACGTTGTTTCATTGGGCTGAGCAAGCATTGATAGGGCAGCCTGCTCTTCGGCAAGGCGCTGATCGATGAAGTGGCGTTCGACGTCCGAGAGTCGGGTCTGGAGCAAGCCGCGATAGCGCGCGATGTTATTTTCGTGCGCGCGTTGCCGAGCCAATTTCTCATCAGTCATATCGCCGCAAGCGCTTGTTTTCATCACTTTCCCCAACGCAACGCAGAGCTGGACTGAAAGGCGGTAAACATTCCGGCGGGGCTAGCGAACGGCCTCGACGTGACCGGGACACCCCGGTCAAGAGCACCGGAAGCCGTCCACCATCCCATGGGCGCTCTGTACGAGCAGCAAGCACTGTACTGGGAAAAGCGGCAATGGGAGATGTGATTTCGGGATACCCCGTTCGGGCGGGTTCATGGCGGAAATCTTCGTGGTCCGCGGCGCGACGAGATGGCTACGCTTGAATGGACGGCCGTGGAGGTCCACTCAGCCCGGGAGCCGCGAGCCGTCATGTCCAATTCAGAACAACAACGCAGACTACCGAACTGCTTAAGGGGCTGCTCCCGCCCTGGTGCACAGCGGCCAAGGATCGCAATGGTTACGAAAATCGGACGAATGATCAAACGTTTGCCGACACATGTTGCTGACATCAGAGAGAACCCGCGATGGCTGCCGATGTTTGCGCTCGGACGCGTGCCGCGGCTCGTCCTCGAAATCAGCTTCGGCGTCAGCGGAAAGCTGCACCGCCGTTTTCATGGCGAGCCGGTCGTTCACTAACATTCGGGGGAAGACACGAGGGCCAGGCGCATCCGACGCTGCGGAGGATCGCGGCGAAGTCAGAAAGAACGGAAACAGCGTTTCCGCCCGCCGGGCTCGTGGCGACTGACTATCCTCCTCGCCCAACCATGGACGAAGCCCGGTCAAGCCATTGGCGCGTCGCCTCGTCGCTCCAGCCAGGCACCGCGAAGCGCGTCGTCGGGGCTGCGGCCGCGGGCGGATGCGTAGACACAGGCTGGCGGGCGCGGGCGTGACGCACCGGTGCGGCGCTCGCGGACGCGCACAGGATGAGCAGCAGACCAAGAGCCAGAACGGAACGCATCGCATTTGCTCCTGACGACCCGTGACGATGACGTGCGAGATTATCACCTTCCCCGGAGCCGCAGACCTTGAGCGCGTCAATCACGTGGTCCTCCCGCAGCCGCGCGTCAGGACCGCGACCTCGCTTCGACGTAACGCTTGAAATTGTTCAGGATGGCCTGCCAGCCGCCGCGCTGCTGCTCGAGCGAATGGGTGTCCTCGCTGTCGAACGCAACCTGCACCTTGACGCCGCTGCCCTCCGGCGTGAATGCAATCTGCGCGGTACGGTCGCCGAAAGAATATTCGAGCAGCCGGGGCGCCTCCACCTTGGTGTAGGTGCCGGCGAAATCAAACCCCATGCTGCCGTCCTTGGCCTCCATCCGCGATGAGAAGGCACCGCCCACGCGCAGGTCGACGGTCGCCGCGGTGGTGTGCCAATCGTCGGAGGCAGCGTTCCACTGCTTGATGTCGTCAGGCGTCGTATAGGCCCGCCAGACCTCGGCGATCGGTGCGGCAACGGTCGTTTCGACGGCGATCGTCACTTGCCTGTCCTCATGATTTGCGGATTTGCCCAGCCGGTGCGCCGGAACCGCGGCCAATCTACGACCTTCCCTCTGATCCACAAAATGCGCCCGACTGCCCCTCCGCCAGCCGGCGGCCGACACAACAATTTCGTCAGGAATGGCCGTGTAAGGATAATGCCGTTGCAAGCCTTGGACGGCCAGAGCCGCGGCCGCCCGAACGACCGCGAGAGAACCCCATGCGGAACCTGAACACCGTCCTGAGCAAGCTGAACGATCGACTGCTGCGGCTGGAGGGCGAGCTGTTCGTCCTGCGGTCGATCGCCAGAGCCTCGCTGACGGCCGGAGATGAATCCGCCGCCCGCACCCGCAAGCTGTTGGAGGGCGCCAAGCTGGCGCTTGCCGATGAAGCCGAGCGGCCGCTCGACAGCGCGACGAGCAAGTACGTTGCGGCCGCCATCGCCATGGTCGATGAGCTGCTCGAGCATCCCCGCGAGGCGGCGCCCCTGTTCAGGGTGATCGACGGCGGCAAGCGGGATGACTAGAGCGTTTTCGAGCGAAGTGGACACCGGTTCGCGTGAAGAAAACGCGTCAAAACAAGAATCTAGAGCTTCGGTTCTGATTCAGTTAGAACCGAAAATGCTCTAGCTTCCGCACGATCACGAAGTCGACATCGATCCTGCGCGACGAAACGGCAAAAATTAACCGGGCCTTAAGTGGTGCATCAGATTTTTCAGAAAGGACAATCCTTTCGTTGAGAAGCCCAAATTATGCCGGTCGTTTTGGAAGTGCGAGACAGCTTGAACCAGTTGCTTCCCAATTATGGCTTTACCCTCGACCCCTGTGAATTCGACGATTACACGGATATTGCGAGGATCATTCTCCAGACCGTGCGCGATGGCGACTGGCGAGCTCACAAAGTTCAATTTTCGATCGGCGGGCGACCGGTTGGGACTGCGACCTACCAGTCCGGCGAGGCCGCGTAAGCGTCAGCGCGCGACCTGAAAGCCACTTCGAGAGCCATCTTGAAGTTCTATGGTGCGCGCCGAATCGCCGCGTCATACCCCTCGATCGTTGCCTTCGCCCTGATTGCGATGTCCGTGGCCGTCATGCCCGGCTTGTAGAGACTGCTGCCGAGACCGAAGGCACGGATGCCGGCCTTCACATAGTCAGCAAAATTCTGGTCGGAGACGCCGCCGACCGCTGCGATCATCAGGTTCGGCGGCAGCACCGCGCGGATCGCGGTGATGCCGGCTGCCCCGAGCACGCTCGCCGGAAAGAACTTCAGGCTCGACGCTTCCGCCTTCGCCGCCAGCAGCGCCTCGGTCGGCGAGAACACGCCGGGCATGGTGACCATTGCGCGCTCGCGAGCGCGCGCCAGCACGTCGACATCGACGTTCGGAGAGACGATCAGCCGGCCGCCGACATCATGGAGACGGTCGACCTCCGCGGCCGTCAACACGGTGCCCGCGCCGATCAGGACATCGGCCGGCGCACGCTTCGCGGCGACCTCGATCGAGCGGAACGGCTCCGGCGAATTCAGCGGAATCTCGATTGCTGTCATGCCCGCCTCGATCAGCGCGCTCACGATACCATCGGCCTCGTCCGGCTTGATGCCGCGCAGGATCGCGACCAGCGGACGCTTCATCGGCGGAAACGGGATACTCATTGCGTTGTCCTTCAGCTCTTCCATATTGCCGCCGCGGCCCTGGACAGGCCGCGACGGACCGCCTCTTCCGCATCGACAAAGCGGAGCGGAATCGAAAGGGTTTCGAACGCCATCTGATAGAGCCGCTGAAGCCGCCCCGACGCAATCAGCGTGACCGGGGTCTCACGCGGACGTTCTGCAAGCCCGGCCGCCAGCTCGAGGCCGATCAATGTGCCCGAGATCGTCTCGCGCGCCGCCGAGGCACTGCCACCGAACAGAAGCTGTCGCGATCGCACGCGAAACAGCAGATTGGCCGCGAGCGCCGGCGCGTTGAAGGCGTCGGTCACGGCTATCCCGAACGCATCTTGGTCAACGGCCTCCCCCGCACCATCGACGGCGTGCGACAGGATCGTCTCGCGCGCGACCGCGCTGAACAGCTCTCCGGTCATGAATGTCGCAAAGCGTTCGACCGTTTCGCCGCGCATGCGCACCCATTTGGAATGCGTTCCCGGCATGCACACGACCGCCTCACCGGCCGCGTCGAAGCCGAGCGCCCCGAGCAGCTGGGTCTCCTCGCCGCGCATCACGTCCGGTGCCGCGGCATCGCGCTGCGCGATCCCCGGCAGGATCCGGATGTCGCGCGCCTGGCCGCCGACCACGACGGCGTGATCGAGCATATCGGACAGATGCGCGGGAGTGTCGATATAGCCGGCCTCGACCCAGCCCTGTCGCGCGCCGGCCATGCCGCAGATCACGACCGGCAGGCCGGCGGCCACGCCGAGTGCATCGAGATGCGATTGCAGCACCGACGCAAAGCCGGGCTTCGCCGCGGCCATCATGCCTTCGTCGCTACGGCGTTGATCCAGGGCGTGGCCGGAGCGATCCATCAGCCACAGCCGGAAACTGCTGGTGCCCCAATCGACGGCGACATATGCGGCACTAGTCATTTCGGCTCGGTTCCGGGGCTCTTGCTGGGACGGATTCGAGGGCAATGGTTAGCACAAAGGCGCGTGGCGCAAGAGCCGTGCCATCTGCCCGACAGGCAATTCAATTTTTGCCTCACACGTCGTGGTGGACGTCCAGCCCTCGCGCGACCAGCATTTCCGCTTTTCAGAAGCGCACCTCAGTCTATGCCACCCCTGAATGCACCGCGCAATGATTTCTTGGCATCGCGAAGGTTGGCTTCGCAGTGTGCGATTGCCTCATTCAACGCGGCGATCATTCTCATCTCTCGATGCAAAGCGGGCTCGGTGTGCCTAGGACCACGGGCCCATAGCTGACTGCACCCTTTGCTCAAGCAGCGAAGATGAACCGTGTGCCCGTGTAGGAGCGCAGAAGCTTGTTCGGAATCTCGGCCTTGGCAATCTCATTGAACGGCTCACCAGTGCAGTGAAGCGGAATTACGTAGTCGATCTCCATACCCTTCAGCGCGGCGATTGTGTCGCGGACATAGTCCTCCTTGTAGGGTGCGAGGTGAAAGCCACCGATCACCGCATGAACTTTGTTGATACCCGAAACGGCTTGGGCCTGTTTGATCGCATTGATTACCCCCCGATGACTGCAAGAGGTCAACACAATCAACCCACGGCCCTTCAAATTGAACGCGGTGGCGATCTCGTGCTGGAACTGGTCCGGGATGACAGCCTTCGTCCGTTCGTCTTCCGGAAGCTTGTCGGCATAACACCCAATGCCGTGGTCCACGCCGATCTTCATGGCACTGGGGGACAGCAGTTTCTCGAAGCTCGTCTGGCCGATGTGTCCCGTGGTAAAGCCGTGATCGGCGACCAACGACGGTCCTTCGGCGTAGGTTACCGCCACGTTCGCGTCTTCCAGCGCTTTCCGATCCAGGGCTCCGAAATCGCCACGCACCGGCGGAGCCGTCCATTCACGCGAGCAGAATGCCTCCTCGCCACCGATATAGATAGGCAGCTCGGCTTTCAGCTTGCCGTTGTTCTTCTTTAGGAATCCGGCGAGACCGCCAAAATGATCGTAGTGACCGTGGCTCAGGACAAGGGCATCAAGCGCGGCCGGATCGATGCCTACGAGATTGGCGTTGTTGACCAGCGCGTCGGGCGTGAATCCGAAATCCATCAGGACATTTCGTGTTTCGCTGCCGCGTCGCGACTCGACGTGCATCGATAGGCCGAACTCGCTGATCAACGTTCTGCCCGGTGGATGGCCACTGCCGATCCCCCAGCCGAAGTGTTCAATCTCGACATCCGATATCTTCCGGCTCGGCGCGACAGCGAATTGATAGCTGTCCACGACCACGCGCACCGCCACACGGTCGATCTCCGGAACCTTACCGACGATCGCTTCTGCGCGTACCGGCTTCCCGCTCCCGATCAGCGTGGCCACAATGGCGCTGAACAGGGCAGCACCGCCACCGCAGACCACATCGCGCCGATGAATTGCGTTGCACAGGCAAATTGACATGGTCAAATCCTCCTTTTGCGTGGTCCTTTGCTGCCGCAAGGTGTCACGCGGAAACGCGCTCCAGGGTGGGAGGCGTTGGGGTGCCGAACACGCCAGCGTCTGGCAGCCCGCACACCGAGGATCAGAGGCATGCTATCTTGTGCTGGACAGCGTGGCGAGTCTCGTTCGGCACAGGCGAGGCCAAGCTCAGTTTCGACATCAAGACAAAAGCGGACGCCATCCGTTCACCGGACTGGGATACAAGCGGGTGACTTGGTCCGGTGGCCCCGATGCAGAGGTGTTGAGCGCCAGCCCGAAAGTCCGCATTTGCAGGCAGTGTGAACCTAGCCGAGCCGGTCGGTCTTTCCGCATTGTGAGTGCGGGCGCGACCTCACTAGGCGCCGCGGCATCCGCCTGGTGTTGCCAATTGGACACGACGGGCAACTCAGCGAAAACCCGTCAAGCCCTCGCGGCAGAAATATTTCTGTTTTTCAGAAGCGCAACTCAGTGTATGAATGGCCCGTCTCACCCGCCTGAGGGGCGCTTCGCGATCGTCACGAGTGTTGGGTCGAGATGCGGTGGACGCCGAAGTCACGGCTGACGAGCGTGGCAGATAGCGGACGGTGAAGTCGTGCAGGCCTGACGCCCTGGTGGCAGGTGTCTCATCAGCAAGGGACAAGCTCTCCTACTGATGACGGTGACAACAAAGCCCAGTCTCGCCGGGGAGAGCACGTATAAGCCGTAACCCATCGCGCAGGGAAAGCCGGGATTGCTCCGGTTTCACCTGTGGTCCTACCTCCCGAGCTTTCCATTTGCTCGGGACCCATGGGTGCGATCGGCACCCGGCTTTCCCTGCGCCCTCTGCGAATTCGGAGAGCGAAACGAACGGCAAGACTCGGGCGTTTCACGCCGCGAGAACGCGGCCTCACGTCCTCCCCGCTGTCTGACATGTGAATCGGATCCCCGCGGTGCCGCCCGCGCACCGTCAGCCTGCAAAAGGCGCTTGCGTCAGCGAACGCACGGATATCAACTACCGTGCACCCTTTAGCGTACAGGACGTTGTACAGGTGGTTACGTTGCCGTGGTCACACTTGATACAGGCGTTAACACACTGCTCCATGACCTTGGGATTGTATTGGCTGTAGAGATTGGCCGCGCAGGCGTTGGTCGATCCAGTGACCTCCGGATCAGACCAGCAACCGGACAGGCAAAGTGCTGCGGCACCCAGAACGGCGACCTTGAGCATAAGGCCTCCTGCCACGTTCCACCGAAGTAACCTTTACCGGTTAGGTTAAGTTCTGGTTTCAATTGCGACCTTATCCGGAAGCAGTATTGCTTATCCACCGGACAATTCCCCAAGGTCCGGGCCCACACCGGCAAAGCCGTCAGGCGCTTTCGCTTGGCGGCTTTGTTTTCCGGTAATGCGAGGATATCAACAGGATGGCTCGAAAGCCGCGCTGGTCGTTCAAGGAAGACCGCCGCCTCATGGAACTGGCTCGCTCCTCCAAGTCGCTCGAGGAGGTCGCCAAGGTCACCGGTCGCTCACCGGAGCGAATCAAGAAGATGGCGATGCGACTCGGGCTGTCGATCAAGCCGCGAGCCGCCAAGAAGTAACCGCAAGGACCCGTTGCCGACCCGGCGGCCCGCTAGGTCCCCGCAGGAGGGCAATCCTCCTTCGCCCGCACGCGAATCGCCTTATTCCCGGCCTCGGCCGTGCGGGTGCAGCTGGTGAACATGAAGGCAACCCGGCTGCATTGCCACTGCGGACCGAGCGCCGCGCTGGAGACCGGTTCCGGCGACGGCAGGCCGAGCACCACGAGGGCCGCCAAGCCGGCGCATGTTACGACCGCCGCGGCGAGCGCCGCACCCTTTCTGGACCACAGCTTGAAGATCATCGCTTTGGTTCCTGTCGATCCCAGGCATCTTGGATCGGCGCACCCGCTTCCCCTATGATCGGGATCACAATCCAGGCCGGTTATTTCGGGTACCGTGGCTACGCCATCTGGGGTCGATACTGCACTGCCGCAAGAACCGTCAGCGCGACGGCTCGATCACATTGCAGTTGGTGCGGCCAGCCATCACACAGTCCTGTATCTTGCTCGCCGAGGTCAGGGCATGGGCGAGCCAGAGCCCAACCGCGAGCATCACGGCCGCCACCAGCAATCCCACCAGCGCGCCGCGGCGGCCGCCACCTTCGTCCGGATCACCCATGATTGCTTCGGTTCCAAGTCATGCCGGGCGCATCATGACCGCTTTGCCCGCTGGCGCGCGATCAAATCTGCAACAGTCGTCAGTTAAAATCGACGGGCCGGGCATCGCCGCCGCAATTCCATTGCACGCAGTGACCCCTTGCGAAAAACTGCTCGCTCAATGAAGCGCGTGTGCGGGGCGTGCCAATGAGCGAACAGGAAACGACCTACGACTTCCATCGCTACAGGCAGTTGCTGTCTGAAGCCGTCGACGAAACCAGCCGGCTGCGGCTGATCGATCTGCTGATCAAGGAAAGGGCCCGTGACAGGCTGGAGGCCCAGCGCATGTCCGACCGGGTCGCGATGACCGCCGAGACGGTCGCCAAGGTCCTGGGCAGCAGCGGCCGCCGCGCGCAGGTCCAGCGCGGCTAGGATGTTCGGCGAATCGCGGTGATCGTTCACTCACCGGCGCCGGTCATTTGCCGGATGCGACCATCGCGATCGCCATCTCGTAGATCAGGAACGCTGATGTCAGCACGCTGATCAGCATCGTTTTGTGCCATTTGCTGCTCACTCATATCTCCCCTGCTTTGCTGTCCTCCCTCGACGCTGGCATTTTCGCCGGGGTTCACTTATTGAAACGCCGAACTGAATCCCCACCAACACCGAACAGAAAGCAGCAAGGCTTCCTCTATGAGTGGCTTCAAGGAACCGGGTTTTGCCGACCGCCAGAAAGCGGCCAAGCAGGCGCGGCAGGACATCCTCAACAAGTTTCGCGCCCGGCCGGGGCCTGACGATCCGGCGGTGAAGGCGCGAGCCGAGGAGCGCGCGGCGATCGCGGAACGCCGCGCCAAAGCCAAGGAAGCCCGCGAGGCCGAGAAGGCCGAACAGAAGCGCCGCGAGGACGAAGCCGCTGCCGCCGAGGCAGCCCGGATCGCGCGCGAGAAGGAAGAAGAAGCCGCCCGGCAGGAGGCCCTCCTCGCCGAACAAAAGGCCAAACGCGACGCCCGCTACGCCGCGCGCAAGGAACGCGGCAAGAAGAAGCGGTAAGCGCGCAACAGGCCCGCCCCGGCGGCGGGCCTGGCGACGATGGCGTGACGGCGGCGATCAGTTCTTCTTCATCATGCCGTCGTCTTTCTTCATCATCCCGCCATCCTTCTTCATGGCGTCGTCCTTCTTCATCATGCCGCCTTCCTTCTTCATGTGATCCTTGGACATCGCGTCCTCCTTCTTCATCGCGTCGTCCTTGCCCATCTTGTCCTGAGCGAGCGCGGCCGGCGCGAGCGCGAGGCTGAACGAGAGGATCGCGGCCGAGAGGCCGATGCAGGTCTTGGTGGTCATGAGGGTCATCCCTTGTGTGAAGCGAATGTGAAAGCGACGACTGCCGCTCCCTGCTCGACGCACCCGGGCCATCAAACGTTACCTCAATAACAAACTCTTGAACCGCGGTGCCGCGCGAATGAGCACCACCCGCATGGGTTGAACTGCGATGCTGCGTCGTCGCGCCGCAGTGTGCGCCGCAGCAACGTCAAAGCTTGCCGCCATGCATCCGCTCGCACTATCAGGGCGCCTCGAACTATCAGACTAGAGAAGATTCGCGCGAAGACCGGCTATGGTGCGCCCGGCACCGGCCTAGCCAGCCACTCAAGAAGCTCACCAGGGGGAGACATCATGCTTACACGCCGCCACGTCCTCGCGTCCGCTCTGGCCGCACCCGCCATCCTGCGAATGGGCATCGGGACCGCGCACGCCGCGACCACGCTAAAGATCTCGCACCAGTTTCCCGGCGGCACCATCGACAAGGGCGACTTCCGCGACCGGCTGTGCAGGATGTTCGCGGCCGAGGTTGCGAAGCGCTCGGGCGGCGAGATCGCGGCCGAGGTCTATCCGAACTCGTCGCTGATCAAGACCAACGCGCAGTTCTCGGCGATGCGCAAGGGTGCGCTGGATATCAGCCTGTATCCGATGCCCTATGCCGGCGGCGAGCTGCCCGAGACCAATATCGGCCTGATGCCCGGGCTGGTGACGACCTACGATCAGGGGCTGCGCTGGAAGAAGGAGCCGGTCGGCAAGGCACTGAGCGATTTCCTCGCCGACAAAGGCATCCTGCTGCTGACATGGGTCTGGCAGGCCGGCGGCGTCGCCAGCCGCTCGAAGCCGATCGTTGCGCCGGAAGACGCCAAGGGCATGAAGGTGCGCGGCGGTTCGCGCGAGATGGACATGGTGCTGCAGACCGCCGGCGCCGCGGTGCTGTCGGTGCCCTCCAACGAAATCTATGCGGCGATGCAGACCGGCGCCTGCGATGCCGGCATCACCTCCTCCACCAGCCTGATCTCGTTCCGTCTCGAAGAGGTCGCGAAATCGCTGACTTCGGGTGCCGGCGCCTCCTACTGGTTCATGCTGGAGCCGCTGATGATGTCGAAGGCGATCTTCGACAAGCTGCCGAAGAACCAGCAGGACATCATCCTGGCGGTCGGCACGGAGCTCGAGGCCTTCGGCCGCAAGGGCGCGCAGGACGACGACGCCGAGGTCGCCAAGGTCTACGAGAAGGCCGGCGCCAAGGTCAGCGCACTCGATGCCGCCACCGTTAGCAAGTGGCGCGACATCGCGCGCGATACCGCCTGGAAGGACTACGGCGCCAAGACGGCGACGGCAGCCAAGCTCCTGAAGCTCGCAAGCGACGTCGCCGCATGATGCATGGTCCGATCGCGGATCAACCGGAAGCCGCACATATGGCCACGGGCAGCTCGCCCGTGGCTGTTCTCGAGCGCGCGCTTCGTATCTGCAACAACATCATCGTGGTGTTCGCCGCGATCGCCCTGGTCGCGGCCTGCATCATCCTGAGCTACAGCGTGCTCGGGCGTGCGCTCTTCCACATGGCCAATTACTGGCAGGACGAGGCCGCAGTGTTCCTCCTGGTCGGCGCTACCTTCATGACCTCGGCCTATGTGCAGAGCCAGCGCGGTCACGTCAGCATCGAGGCGTTTGTCGGCCTGCTCTCGCCACGGGCCAATCGGGTCCGGCTGTGGCTGGTCGATGCCGCGAGCCTTGCGTTCTGCACCTTCTTCGCCTGGAAGTCGTGGACCCTGGCGCACGAGGCCTATGTCGATGGCCAGGTCTCGAACTCGATGTGGTCGCCGCCGCTCGCGATCCCCTATGGGCTGATGGCACTTGGCATGAGCCTGCTCTGTGTGCAGATCCTGCTGCAGATCCTCGTTCCGCTGACCGGTGGCGGCCGCCGATGACCGTGTTCGGAATTGGCATCTCCTACGGGCTTGCCACCCTGTTCGCGATGTTCTCGGGCATGCCCATTGCATTCGCCCTGGGCGCCGTCGCCGTCGTCTTCATGGCGATCTACATGCCCGCCGCCTCGCTCGATACGGTAACGCAGAACGTCTACGAGGAAATGGCGTCGATCACGCTGCTGTCGATCCCGCTGTTCATCCTGAAGGGCGCCGCGATCGGCAAATCCCGCGCCGGTCAGGACCTCTACTCGGCGCTGCATGCCTGGCTGCACCGCATTCCCGGCGGCCTCGGCGTCGCCAATGTGTTTGCCTGCGCGCTGTTCGCGGCGATGGCCGGCTCCTCGCCCGCGACCTGCTCGGCGATCGGTTCGGCCGGCATTCCCGAGATGCGCAAGCGCGGCTATTCCGGCGGCTTTGCCGCGGGCATCATCGCCGCCGGCGGCACGCTCGGCATCCTGTTGCCGCCCTCGATCACGATGATCCTGTTCGCGGTCGCCGCCGAGAAATCGCTGGGCCGGCTGTTCCTCGCCGGCATCGGTCCCGGCCTGCTGCTGGTGACGCTGTTCGGCCTCTACGCAGTGTTCCGCTTCCGGAAGGAATATGCTGCCGCCCGTGCCACCTATGACGCCACCGGCAAGGACGCCGCGATCTTGCAGCACGACGAGTTCACCATGGCCGAGCGCTTCAGCGTGCTGCCCCGCGTGATCCCGTTCGTGCTGCTGCTGACCGGTGTGATGATCGCGCTCTATGGAGGCTATGCGACCCCGTCGGAGACGGCCGGGCTCGGCGGCCTGCTGGCGCTCGCGCTGATTGCGGTGATCTACAGTGTGTGGCGGCCGAGCGACCTGTCGCCGATCCTGAGATCGACGATCCGCGAGTCCACCATGCTGATGCTGATCATCGGCATGTCGCTGCTCTATTCCTACGTGATGAGCTATTTGCACATCTCGCAGTCCGCGGCGGAATCGATTGTGGCGATGCATCTGCCGCGCTGGGAGCTGTTGTTCGCGATCCTGGTGATGGTGATCGTGCTCGGCTTCTTCCTGCCGCCGGTCTCGATCATCCTGATGACCGCGCCGATCATCCTGCCGCCGCTGCGCGCCGCCAATTTCGACATCATCTGGTTCGGCGTCGTCATGACCATCGTCATGGAGATGGGCTTGATCCATCCGCCGGTCGGCCTGAACATCTTCGTCATCCGCAACGTCGCGCCCGACATCTCCTTGAGCGAGGTGATCTGGGGCACGTTGCCGTTCGTGCTCCTGATGATGTTCGCGGTGCTGCTGCTCTGCATCTTCCCGGAAATCTCCACCTGGCTGCCGAACCTCGTCATGGGGTCGGAGGGAGGGGGATAGAACCTCTGTAGGATGGGTAGAGCGCAGCGAAACCCATCACGTTCGTGGGTTTCGCTACGGTCTAACCACGCTACGAAGCACGACGCTTCTTCGCATTGAGCGCGGAGGCGACGCGGCTTACTGGCGGCCGTCCCAGCAGTCTGCTGACCTCGTTCGTCGCGGCCAGCAGCTTCTCCATGTCGACGCCGGTTCTGATCCCCATGCCCTCGAGCATGTAGACCACATCCTCCGTTGCAACATTCCCGGTCGCGCCCGGGGCATACGGGCAGCCGCCGAGGCCGCCGGCCGCGGAATCGATGACACGGACGCCCTCCTCCATGCCGGCATAGATATTGGCGAGCGCCTGGCCGTAAGTGTCGTGAAAATGCATCGCGAGGTTGGCCATGGGAACGCTGCCGCCGACCGCACGCATCAGCTCCCGCGCCTTGACCGGCGTGCCGACGCCGATGGTGTCGCCGAGCGAGATTTCGTAGCAGCCGAGATCGAACAGCGTCCTGGCGACATCGACGACCGCCTGCGGCTTCACTTCGCCGTCGAACGGGCAGCCGAGCACGCAGGAGATATAGCCGCGCACCTTGATGCCGTCGGCTTTGGCGCGCGCCAGCACCGGTTTGAAGCGCTCGATCGACTCGGTGACCGAACAGTTGATGTTGGCGCGCGAGAAGCCCTCGGAGGCGGACGCGAACACCGCGATCACCTTGGCGCCAGCGGCCTGCGACGCCTCATAGCCCTTCTCGTTCGGCACCAGCACGTGGAACTCACCCTTGAGATGGCCGACGCCACGCAGCACGTCGGCGGATCCCATCATCTGCGGAACCGCCTTTGGCGATACGAACGCGCCGACCTCAACCGTCGGCAGGCCGGCGTCGATCAGGCGCTCGACGAACGCGATGCGGTCAGCGACGCTGATCGGCGTCTTCTCGTTCTGTAGCCCGTCGCGCGGGCCAACCTCGATGATGCTGATACGATCGCTCATGACTCAGCCAGCGGCTCCACCTCGGCAAGCTCAACGCCCTCGCCGACAATGTCGCCGACCTTGCATTTGAGCTTCTTCAGCACGCCCGCATAGGGTGCGCGCAGGGTCTGCTCCATCTTCATCACTTCCAGCGTGAGGATTGGCGCGCCCTTCTCGAGCGTCGCGCCTTCCTCGGCAAGCAGCGCCACCACGGTGCCCGGCAAGGGCGCGACGATTTTGTCCTCGCCGACCTGCTCCTCGCTCTCGCCGCCAAACGGGTCGACCCAATGCAGATCGAAACGGCCGTTGCGGGTGCGCAGGTAGAGCTCGTGGCCCTCGATCACCGACGCCACACGCGATTTCACGCCATTGAGCGTCAGGTCGAATCCGGCGTCATCGGGTGACGAGATAGTGAATGTCAGTTCACGCCCGCCGACGGACAGCGTCGACGGCCCGTTGCCGTAGTGCAGCGTGATGGTCTGCGCTGGCTCGTGGCCTTGCCGCAACGAGAAGACACGCTGGCGGCGGCCGACCGGCATCCAGCCGAAGGTCTGCCAGGGCGAGCTCGCCTCACTCCGCGCGGCCTTCTGCTCCTCGTTCACGATCGCAGCCACCGCTGCACAAAGCTCGAACTCTCCGGCCGCGCCTTTCTCGGCCGTCAGGTTCTTCAGCTCGCGCTCGATGAAGCCGGTATCGATCGTATTGGCGCGCGTGGCCGGATGCGTCACCAGCGCCGAGAGGAAGGGGATGTTGGTGACGATGCCGCGGACATCGGTCTCTTCCAGCCCGCGATTGAGCTTCTCGATCGCCGCCTGACGGGTCGGCGCCCAGGCGATCACCTTGGCGAGCATGGCGTCGTAATATGGCGACACGCTGTCGCCGCTGCGGTAACCGGCGTCGATACGCAGGCCGTCGCGTTGCGGCGGCGTCCGCCAGGTCTTGATGCGGCCAACTGACGGCATGAAGTTCTTCTGCGGATTTTCCGCGTAGACACGCGCCTCGATGGCGTGGCCGTTGAGCTTGACCTCATCCTGTTTCAGCGGCAGCGCCTCGCCGAACGCGACGCGGAGCTGCCATTCGACGAGATCGACGCCGGTGATCAGCTCGGTGACGGGATGCTCGACCTGCAAGCGGGTGTTCATCTCGATGAAGAACACGTCCTTGCCGTCGGAGACGAACTCGATCGTACCGGCGCCTACGTAGTTGACCGCACCGGCCGCCTTGCGCGCGGCTTCGCAGACCGTCTCACGCTGCGCGGCATTCAAGGTCGGCGACGGCGCCTCCTCGATCACCTTCTGGTGCCGCCGCTGCAGCGTGCATTCGCGCTCCCACAGCGAGAGCAGATTGCCATGGCTGTCACCAACGATCTGCACCTCGATATGGCGCGGGTTCTGCACGAATTTCTCGATCAGCATCCGGTCGTCGCCGAACGCCGCCTTGGCCTCGCGCTTGGCGCTGACGATCGCAGCCGACAGCTCGGCCGCCGAATTGACTACACGCATGCCGCGACCGCCGCCGCCGGCGGAGGCCTTCACCAACACCGGAAAGCCGATCCGGTTGGCAGCGTCGGCAAGAGTGGCCTCGTCCTGGGCTTCGCCATGATAGCCTGGCACCAGCGGCACACCGGCCTTCTCCATCAGCGCCTTGGAGCCTGACTTGGAGCCCATCGCCGTCATCATCTCGGCGGTCGGGCCGACGAATACCAATCCGGCCTCGAGACAGGCCTGGGCGAACTCGGCATTTTCCGAGAGGAAGCCATAACCAGGATGGACCGCCTCCGCGCCGGTCTCGCGGGTAGCCGCGATCACGCGCTCGATGTTGAGATAGCTGTCGCGCGCCCGCGCCGGCCCCAGCAGCACAGCCTCGTCGGCCAGCGCGATATGCATCGCATCGCGGTCGGCTTCGGAATAGACGGCGACCGTGCGCAGCCCCATGGCGCGCGCGGAGCGGATGACGCGGCAGGCGATTTCGCCGCGGTTGGCGATCAGAAGCGTGCGGAAGCGCCGGTAGAGTCTTGAGCGGTCCATGGTCACATCCTGAACAGGCCAAACTTCGTCGGCTCGATCGGCGCATTGACGGCGGCCGACAGCCCGAGCCCGAGCACCAAGCGGGTATCGGCGGGATCGATCACGCCGTCGTCCCACAGCCGCGCGGTGGCGTAATAGGGATTGCCCTGGCTCTCATACTGGGCGCGAATGGGAGCGCGGAATTTCTCCTCCTCTTCCGCCGACCAGGTCTCGCCCTTGGCCTCGATATTGTCGCGGCGGACCTGGCTCAGCACCATGGAGGCCTGCTCGCCGCCCATCACGGAGATGCGGGCATTGGGCCAGAGCCAGAGGAAGCGTGGGCTGTAGGCGCGGCCGCACATGCCGTAATTGCCGGCCCCGTAGGAGCCGCCGATCACGACGGTGAATTTCGGCACGCCGGCGGTGGCTACCGCGGTCACCAGCTTGGCGCCGTCACGGGCGATGCCGCCGGCCTCGTACTTCTTGCCGACCATGAAGCCGGTGATGTTCTGCAGGAACACCAGCGGAATGCCGCGCTGGCAACACAGCTCGATGAAGTGCGCGCCCTTCAGCGAACTCTCGCTGAACAGGATGCCGTTGTTGGCGATGATGCCGACCGGATAGCCCCAGATATGGGCGAAACCGCAAATCAGCGTGGTACCGTAGAGCCTCTTGAACTCGTCGAATTCGGAGCCGTCGACGATCCGCGCGATGATGTCGTGCACGTCGAACGGCTTGCGCCCATCGGCAGACACAACACCGTAGATTTCCTCAGCCGGAAACAGCGGCTCCTGGGGGGTGCGCATATTGAGCGGCGCCTTCGTCGGCTGCTTCAGCGTCCCCACGATGCGCCGGGCGATCCCGATCGCATGGGCATCGTTCTGCGCGTAGTGATCCGTGACGCCGGAGTGCCGCGAATGAACATCGGCGCCACCCAGTTCCTCGGCCGTGACGACCTCGCCGGTCGCAGCCTTCACCAGCGGCGGACCGCCGAGGAAGATGGTGCCCTGGTTGCGCACGATGATGCTCTCGTCCGACATCGCCGGCACATAGGCGCCGCCCGCGGTGCAGGAGCCCATCACGATCGCGATCTGCGGAATGCCGGCTGCAGACATCTGGGCCTGATTGTAGAAGATGCGCCCGAAATGCCGCTCATCGGGGAAGATCTCGTCCTGCAGCGGCAGGAACGCGCCGCCGGAATCCACCATGTAGACGCAGGGCAGATTGTTCTGCCGCGCGATGTCCTGGGCGCGGAGATGCTTCTTCACCGTCATCGGGTAGTAGGTCCCGCCCTTGATCGTGGCGTCGTTGGCGACGATGATGCATTCGCGCCCAGCAATGCGTCCGATGCCGGTGACAATGCTCGCCGAATGCACGTCGCCGCCATAGACACCATTGGCGGCCAGCGGCGACAGTTCCAGGAATGCCGTGCCGGGATCGATCAGAAGATCGACGCGATCGCGTGCCAACATCTTGCCGCGCGAGGTGTGGCGCTTGCGCGAGGTCTCGCCCCCGCCGCCGGCAACTTGATCGAGCTTGTCGCGGAGCTCCGCGACCAGGCCACGCATCACCTCGGCGTTATGCGCAAATTCTTGGGATGTCGGATCGATCGTCGAATGAAGCAGCATATGCGTTGCACGTCTCGTTGGTGATACCGTCAGGACTTGCGCAAAATAGATCATCGCGCCGGGCGGCGCGATAGACTGTGGATCTTCACGCCGTCTTGGTGAACAGCTCGCGGCCGATCAGCATGCGACGGATCTCGCTGGTGCCGGCGCCGATCTCATAGAGCTTGGCGTCGCGCAACAGGCGGCCGGTCGGATAGTCGTTGATGTAGCCGTTGCCGCCCAGGAGCTGGATCGCATCCAGTGCGCATTGGGTGGCCTTCTCGGCGGCGTAGAGGATCGCGCCGGCGGCATCCTCGCGCGTGGTCTCGCCGCGGTCGCAGGCCTTGGCCACCGCATAGACGTAGGCGCGCGAGGCGTTCATCGTGGTGTACATGTCGGCGATCTTGCCCTGCACCAGCTGGAACTCGCCGATCGGCTCGCCGAACTGCTTGCGCTCGTGAACATAAGGCAGCACCACATCCATGCAGGCCTGCATGATACCGATCGGACCGGCAGCCAGCACCGCGCGCTCATAGTCGAGGCCGGACATCAACACATTGACGCCGCGGCCGAGCTCGCCAAGCACGTTCTCCTGCGGCACCTCGCAATCCTCGAACACCAGTTCGCAGGTGTCTGAGCCGCGCATGCCGAGCTTGTCGAGCTTCTGCGCGGTGGAAAAGCCCTTCATGCCCTTTTCGATGATGAAAGCGGTGATGCCGCGCGGCCCGGCATTCGGATCGGTCTTGGCATAGACCACAAGCGTATCGGCGACGGGCCCGTTGGTGATCCACATCTTGTTGCCGTTCAGCACGAAGCGGTCGCCCTTCTTCTCGGCGCGGGTCTTCATCGAGACCACGTCCGAGCCGGCCGAGGGCTCCGACATCGCGAGTGAGCCGACATGCTCGCCCGAGATCAGCTTCGGCAGATACTTGCGCTTCTGCGTCTCGTTGCCATTGCGGCGGATCTGGTTGACGCAGAGGTTGGAATGCGCGCCGTAGGACAGGCCAACCGACGCGGATGCCCGCGAGATCTCTTCCAGCGCGACGCAATGCTCGAGATAGCCGAGGCCCGAGCCGCCATACTCCTCCTCGACCGTAATGCCGTGCAGGCCCAGCGCGCCGAGCTTCGGCCAAAGGTCGCGCGGAAACTGGTTGGAGCGATCGATCTCGGCCGCCCGCGGCGCGATCTCGTTGGTCGCGAAATCATGCACCGTCTCGCGGATCGCATCCGCGGTCTCGCCGAGGTCGAAATTGAACATTGCCGCCTGGTTCGAGGCCATGATCCCTCCCTTAGAGATTCATTCTGCAATTAAACGATCATACGTTTTTTTATTGGCTTCGCAAGCCATCGTGCTATGGTTTGCAAACGAACCCAGCAGCACATTGAATCTGCTAGGATTTTGTGCAATAAACATACGGTCGTTCGCTTGTTTCCGAGATATCCGCTGCAAGCCAACACCCATCCGAGGCTTCGATGGCACGCACGATCGGCTCACACGGTCCCAAGACGCTGGAGGCGATCCGCAAGGCCGGCGTGCGCCTGATCTACGAGCACGGCTATGAGGCGATGAGCCTGCGCCAGCTCGCCGCCGAGGTCGGCATCCAGGCCGGCTCGCTCTACAATCATATCAGCACCAAGCAGGATCTGTTGTTCGACCTGGTGCAGGACCATATCAACGATCTCCTGCGCCAGCTCGATCATGCGCTCGACGGAAAGGCCGATCCAGTCGAAAAGCTGCGTGCCTTCGTCGCCTTCCACGTCACCTACCACATGACGCGGAAACGCGAGGTCTTCATCGCCAATTCCGAGCTGCGCAGTCTCGAGCCGAAGAACTATGAGGCCGTTGTGGCGCTGCGCGGCGCCTACGAGCAGCGGCTGGCCCAGATCCTCACCGACGGGGTGTCCGAAGGCGTCTTTGAGGTCGTCGACATCCAGGTCGCGACCTTTGCGATCATCGCGCTCCTGACCGGGCTTTGCACCTGGTATCGCCCCGGAGGCCGGTTGACGAAGGAGGCGATCGTCGCAGCGCATGAGAAGCTCGTGCTGTCAGGTGTCGGCGCAGCGCCGGCTGAAGCGGGCGAAGTGCGCAGGAGCAGCGAGGGTCTCCGCAGCGCTGTGGCGGGTGAGCGCCCGTGACAGAACGCCAACAGTTCGATGACATCGACCTCAGGATCCTGTCCGAACTGCAGAACGACGGCCGGATCAGGATCAACGAACTCGCAGCCCGCGTCGGCATCACCGCCCCACCCTGTCTCCGCCGGGTCAGGGCGCTGCGCAGCCGCGGGGTGATCCGGGCCGTCCGCGCGACCCTCGACGAACGGATGCTTGGCTATGAAGTCACGACCTTCGTCCTGATCCAGCTCGAGAGCCAGACGCTTTCGGCGATCGAGGCGTTTGAGGCCGCCGTGGCGGCGGTGCCGCGGTTTCTGCAGTGCTGGCGGATCTCGGGCGACGCCGATTTCATGCTCAAATGCGTCGCACCTGATGTCAACGACATGCGTCAGCAGCTCCTGCAGTTCGCAAGCCTGCCGAATGTTCGCAAAATCAGAAGCTTTCCGGTCCTCGGCGTCTCGAAAGACGCGCCGTTGCCGATCCCCGGCAGCCTGGCCGCTCCAAGCCCGGCGACCTAATCTCCGGAATGGCCCTAGTGAGTCCAGGGCTCCCAGCGGCGGAACGCGAAATTGTCGGCATAGGCGATCTGGCGAGGCGCCGATGCCTGCGGCTCGATCACCTGGTAGGCGATGCCCTTGCGCTCGCAATAGGCGACCGCTTCTTCCTTGGTCTCGAACCGGAGCGAGAGCTGCTGCTTCATGTCGGTGGACGAGGTCCAGCCCATCAGCGGCTCCACGGTGCGCGGCTGCTCCGGCTCGTAATCCAGTTGCCAGTCCTTGGCCGTGGCGCGTCCCGATTGCATCGCGTTTTTGGCGGGCTTAAAAATGCGTGCGGTCATGGATGGTCGGGCCTCGTGGGATATGCAACATGAAGCGAATGGAGGAAACCGCCGGGATAGTATAGAGACACCGCTCAGCGATGTGATCGGTGATTCCCCATCCCGGATGTTACCTTCGCCGGACCGATATAGTCATTCTACCGCGCTGTGACAATCTGGGCCTCGGGGCTTCCCGCGGCCGGCAGCGCGGCCTTCTCGAAAGCGTCACCTCGAAGAAGCGGCCCATGGAAATCCACGCCACCCTGCCCGAAAAAGGACGTGACCTCCGGCTCGACCTGTTCCGGGGAATCGCGAACTGGGCGATCTATCTCGACCACATCCCCGACAATGTCGTGAACTGGATCACGACGCGGAATTACGGGTTCAGCGACGCCGCTGACCTCTTCGTCTTCATCTCCGGCTACACAGCATCCTTCGTCTATGCCCGCATGATGCTGGAGCGGGGCTTCATCGTCGGCGCCACGCGGCTGACCAAGCGCGTCTGGCAACTTTATGTCGCCCACATCATCCTGTTCGTGATCTACATCGCTTCGATCAGCTATCTCGCGCTGCGTTTCGGCGATTCCGAGATGATCAACGAGTTCAACGTCGCGGGCCTCGTCGACAACGCGACCGAGACGTTGCGGCAGGGCCTGTTCCTCAAGTTCAAGCCGGTTAACCTCGACGTGCTGCCGCTCTACATCGTGCTGATGGGGCTGTTCCCGCCGGTGCTGTGGTTCATGCTGCGGCAGCCGAACTGGACCATGCTGGCCTCGCTGGTGCTGTGGCTGGTGTCGCGGCATATGGGCTGGAACCTGCCGGCCTACCCGGCCGGGACCTGGTACTTCAATCCGTTCTGCTGGCAGGTGCTGTTCGTGTTCGGATCGTGGTGCGCGCTCGGCGGCGCGCGCCGGAACATGCACATCATCAACTCGCGCTACACGCTCTGGTTCTGCATCGCCTATCTGATCTTCGGGCTGATCATGACCATGGCCGGGCGATTCCCCGAGTTCGGCGCGATGTTCCCGGACTGGCTCTATTCGGCCTTCAACCCGAACGACAAAACCAACCTCGCGCCCTATCGCTTCCTGCACTTCGCGGTGATCGTGGTGCTGGTAATCCGCTTCATTCCGAAGGACTGGGAGGCGCTGGAGTGGAAGATGTTCGACCCGCTGATCGTGTGCGGCCAGCAATCTCTCGCGGTGTTCTGCGTCGGCGTGTTCCTGTCCTTCGTCGGCCATTTCGAGCTGTCGATGAGCTCGGGCTCGCTGTTCGCCCAGATCTTCGTCAGCATCTCCGGCATCGCGATCATGACGATCGTCGCCTATTACATCTCCTGGTCGAAGCGGCAGGACAAGCCGGTCAAGCCGCCGGCCCCCGCCAAGCCGCCGGCGCCAGCCAAGGCGGGTTGACTGTCGTCGTCACTTGCCCGGCGGCCGCCCCTTGCCGCCCGGCTGGCCGCTCCGCCACCTGCCTTTTGACGAGAACGCGTCCCAGGTGGCGGTCCAGCTATATTCGACGGCTGGCGCACTGGCAGCCATCGATGTTCACCCGCGCAACAAATCGAGGCCATGTTGCACGGCGCGGAATTTGCCATGGACGCGGCTTCTTCGCCGCAGCTCCTGATCACGATCGCTGCGCGCTGGGCGCGGCATGGAGCCGCGCGCTTCTGGATAGCCCTCGCTCTCCGCCCTCGTGTGATGCGCGCGGAGCGTGATCAGCCGGCGCGTCCGCCCTCCGGCGGGGCCGTCGTCGCGACGATAGTTGTGACGTCGCCAAACGTCCTCATGACCGGCGCAACGACCTTGTGCATCTTGTTCTTCGAAATCAACGCATCGTGCAGCACGAGGTGATCGATGCCTGTGGTGAGGAAGCAGTTCACGGCGTCCTCAGGCGTCTCGATGATCGGCTCGCCCTTGACGTTGAAGGAGGTGTTGATCAGCACCGGCACGCCGGTCAGCGCCTCGAACTCCTTCAAGAGGCGGTAAAGCATCGGGTTGGTCGCCTCCCGCACACTCTGGACTCGCGCCGAGCCGTCGACGTGCACGACCCCTGGAATCCTGTCGCGCCATTCCGGCCGCACCGGTTTTGCGATCAGCATGAAGGGCGAGTCTTCCTCTCCCTCGAAAACCTCCTTCATGCGCTCCGCGAGCACGATCGGCGCGAACGGACGAAACGCCTGCCGGTGCTTGACCCGGCTGTTGAGGATGTCCTTCATTTCGGCCCGGCGCGGATCGGCGAGCAGGCTGCGGTTGCCGAGCGCGCGCGGACCGAACTCCGACCGCCCCTGAAACCAGCCGATCACGCGCTGATCGGCGAGCAGCCTAGCGGTGTCGCGGCAGATGTTGTCGCTGCGCCTGGCATCGATCTGGACGCGGACCAGGAAGTTCTGCAGCGCCGCGGCCACCTCGTTGTCGCCGTAGGGCCTGCCGACATAGGCGTGGTCCATCACGAAACAGCGCCGCTGCTTGAGGATCTCGAGCCAGCCATAATAGGCGCAGCCGATGGCGATGCCATCGTCGCCGGCGGCCGGCTGGATCCAGATGTTCTCGAAGCCCGCCTCTCGCGCGATGCGTCCGTTCGCCACGCAATTCAGCGCAACGCCACCGGCGATACAGAGGTTCTTGGCGCCCGTGGTCTCGCGCAGCCAGCGCGCACGCGCCAGCAGCACGTTCTCGGTATCATCCTGCACACGCCAGGCGATGTCCTCCCAGTGCCGCATCGCCGGGCTCTTCTCCCAGCTGCCGCTGTCGAGCACATAGGGCTGCTGGTTCTCGGCAGTCCAGAACGGCACTTTCAGCTTACCATCCGTCATCTCGAGCAAGTGGCCGACCTGCTCGCGGCGCCCGTAGGGCGCAAGCCCCATCAACTCGCCGCACTTGTTCCAGTCGCCGAACACATAGGTCGAGACACGACTGTAGAGCGCGCCGAGGCCCGGCATGTTGTAGAATTCGTCGCTCAGCAGGCCACGGGCCGGCTCCATGAAGACCTTCTTCAGGCATTCCAGCCTGACGTCGTCGAACCTGTAGTAGCTCTCGGATTCGCGCGCCAGCGGGCTGCCGCCATCGTCGGAAGGATAAGATTCCATCGCATCGGCGCGATAGCTGCCGACACCATCGACGATCATCACCGCACCATCCCGGAACGGCGACACCGCGAACGCGCTGTAAGCGTGCGCGAGGTGATGCGAGATCGACACCACCTTGTCGGATCCGGAGCGAAACAGCGGGTGCTTCATCGCCTCGTTCCGCTCGGCGATCGGCAGGAAACCCGACATATCCTGATGGACCAGCCGCTCTTCCATCTCCGGCACCGGCAGGATGTAGCTGTTGCGCACGACGAGATCGACATCGTCGAGCGTGATGCCCTCGGCCCCGAGGCAATAGTCGATCACCTCCTTGTAGAACCCGGATGCATGCTTCTCCCGCGTGATCCGTTCCTTGGAGATCGCGAATGCGATGGCGCCGTCGCGCAGCAAGCAGGCGCTCACATCATGGTCGTAGCTGTTGAGACCAAGGACGTAGGTGTGTTGTTTGGGCATGGACACTCTTCGGAGGGCGGCTCGCGATGTTCACAGATTACGATCGTGTCGACTTCAAGTTCTCGGCGCGGATTCCTTGTCTCCAATTCTGCGGCGCACAAATCCAATCGATGCAGATCAAGATGAACAGAATGAACGGCAGATGAACGACATGATGAACGCAGCAACATGATCATCCATCGCAAACAGCACTGTAACTTGACCCGACCTGTTCGTCTCAATAGGCTCACAAAGCTCGTAAGAACGTTAGTGAAGATATTGTCTTAGCGCATCCGAACCGATGTCGGTGTCGCGCGTCTAAGCAAGACAGCCAGCATCGGTGCTGATGTCTGGAAGTGATCCGGAGATTCTCGAATGACGAAACGCTACAATGTCCTGACGCGCTGCCTTGCGGCGGTCGCTTTGCTGTTCGTCTATGTCGCGAGTTCGTCCGCCATTCTGTTGGGTGCGACGACCACGCCGGCACAGGCGCAATGGCGCGGACGCGGTTGGGGCTATCGCGGCGGCTGGGGTTATCGCGGCGGCTGGTATCGCGGCCGTGGCTACTATCCCCGCGGGTACGGTTTCTACCGGCCCGGTCCCCGTTGCTGGTGGACCCCGCGCGGCGTTCGCGTTTGCCGGTGGTAACAACCTCCGGTCCCGCGCAAACGAACCCACAACACGACATCAGGTGCGCCGGTTCCGGCGCACCTGATTTTTTGTGCCAGGAGATTTCCGCTGCCGGGCAAGAAAGAGCCCCGGATGGACACCGGGGCTCCAGTCCACGGGAGAGAACTGCGGAAGCGATGAAATCGACGACGAACTGCCTGCTCCGTCATCGAATGCGCTTACGACCACTGCGTGTATTAAAGCCGCATCTAGCTGTCTAAAGCTGTAGCCCTGAGGCAACAATCGGCTGGAATGATCGGCGCGCCAGGGTTCCGCGGGGACAATGCGACTGGAACCGAGCGAGCCTAGCCATCGAGGATCGCAACCGCCCTCGTCCATCCCGCCGACGCGCGCTCGATCTTCACAGGGAAGCACGACACCATGAATCCGGTGGACGGAAGCTGCTCGAGATTGTGCAGCTTCTCGATGTGACAGTAGCCGATGTGCCGCCCAGCCTTGTGACCTTCCCAGATCAGACTGGCGTCCTTCGTCTCGGCGTATTTCTTCGCGGTGTAAACGAACGGCGCATCCCAGCTCCAGCCGTCGATGCCGGTCAGCCGCACACCCCGCTCGAGCAGATACATCGTCGCCTCGTAGCCCATGCCGCAGCCCGAATTGACGTAGTCGGGGCGACCGTATTTGGCGCCGGCACTGGTGTTGACGACGACGATCTCCAGCGGCGACAGCGTGTGGCCGATGCGCTTGAGCTCGGTCTCAACATCCTTCGCGGTCGCGACGTAACCATCCGGCAGGTGCCGGAAGTCGAGCTTCACGCCCGGCTGGAAGCACCATTCCAGCGGCACCTCATCGATGGTCCAGGACCGCTCGCCGCGGTTCATGGTCGGATGGAAATGCCAGGGTGCATCGAGATGCGTGCCGTTGTGGGTGGAGAGCGAGACCTGCTCAACGGCCCAGCCCTGCCCGTCCGGCAGATCCTCGGCCTTCAATCCCTCGAAGAACTGCAACATGCGGGGCAGGCCCTGCTGGTGGTCGATGTATTGAATAGTCGGGTGGTTACCGGGCGGATCGGCCGGAACGTCATTCTGCAGGGGAACGGAGATATCGATCAGTGTGCGCGCCATGGCGGTCCTCGCTGATTGTTCTCGTCGGGCCGCTCTACCCTGCCAGCCCGTTCGCGCGATCGGCAAGCCACATCCGCTCGACCCGGATAACGCGCGCCGCAGGTCAGCGTGCAAGCCAAGCCGCTGCGAACGCCGCTGCCTGCCCTTGAACCTTCGGGGCGGCAGGCACGACTGATGAGTGCTGGGGATTTGAGGGCCCAGTCTTTCGTGCGGCGCCCGCCTGGACGAACATACTACGTCCAGGCGGCGCTGATGCATTCCACGATGCAATCTCTGGCTTATGATCATGCCGGCTGTGCTGGCCCTTCGGTCCCGATTGCCGCCGGCCGAAGTCCTGCCCCGCCGAGCGAGGTTCTCCTCGAGGGCTGGCAGCAACTCTGCACGGGGGCACCCCTGGCCGCTCCGGGAGGGTCCGGGCGATCGCAATGAGATAGGGTGAATGGTCGGGGCAGCTGGATTCGAACCAACGACCTGCAGTACCCAAAACTGCCGCGCTACCAGGCTGCGCTATACCCCGACATTTCCGAGAGACCTGTCGATACACGCATAAGTCGGCGCCAGCAAGGCACCGCGTCGGGTCTTTCAGCGGCCGTTGAACAGGGGATGCGCCACCCGGTCGCCCGGCTGGATGCCGTACTTCTGCGCGGTCCCCGCGATCACCTCCAGGACGCCCTTCGCGAGCCCCCGCGACGGAATGATCTTCGTCGACAGCGGCTCGGTGTTCTCGGCGATCCGCAGGATGCGGCCATCGGCGCGAATGAAGATCATGTCAAGCGGGATATAGGTGTTCTTCATCCACATCGACACCTCCTGCTCCGGCGAGAAGTCGAACAGCATGCCTTTGCCGTCGGCCAGCTCCTTCCGGTACATCAGGCCGGTTTCCTTCTCCCGCTCCGTGGTCGCCAGTTCGACCGAGAAGACGTGAACACCCGACTTGGTGACGATCTCAAGCGGCTCGAAAGTTGCGGCCTGTGCCCTCGGGCCAGCCAGCGCGCCGAACAGGATGACGAGTGCGGCCACTAGCAAAGGGCGCAGCCGCCCGGCAAACGAAGCAAAATTCATCGATAAATACTCACGTCGGGGAGGTTGTCCGGGCGGACCCTAACCCGACGATCGCGGCAAATGCCAGAGCCTTGGGGGCAGCCCGGCGGCTCACGTTTCCGTCAGGCGCTCTCGCGGAGTGGCGTTAAGGCTAGTGCGACGACAGCGCAGACGGGCCGCTCTCGGGATGGATCTCGGCGGCCATCATGCCCTTGGAGCCGGGCCCGAACCGCACCAGCACATACTGGCCGGGGCGGAGCTCGGTCATGCCGAAGCGACGCAGCGTTTCCATGTGGACGAAGATATCCGGCGTCCCTTCCCCGCAGGTCAGGAAGCCGAAGCCGCGCAGCCGGTTGAACCACTTGACCTGCGCGCGTTCGAGCCCGCTGGTCGGCGTGACGGTCACGTGCGTCCGCGGCGGCAGCATCTGCGCCGGATGGATCGCGGTCGACTCATCCATGGAGACGATGCGGAAGGCCTGATAGCCCTTCGCGCGCTGCACGCATTCGACAACGAGGCGCGCCCCTTCATAGGCGGTCTGATAGCCGTCGCGCCGCAGCACCGTCACGTGCAGCAGGACGTCGGGCCAGCCATTGTCGGGAACGATGAAGCCGTAGCCCTTCGAGGCGTCGAACCATTTGATGACGCCGGAGATTTCGACGAGGTTGGCGGCAGCGTCGCCAAGACCGGAGAATGCATCGATCGCCGGATCGCGCGGCGCGCCGCTTGCGTACTCGCCTGATCCAAGTCTGTTCTGCCCGCTTCCGCTCACCGGCGGTCCGCCGAGCTTCTTGGACTCAAATCCGTCCGACCCCATGACCCCGGACCCCACACATCAATTGCAATTTGCCGTCGTTACGGCGACGCCTGAACACGCGGCTATCCATGACCAACTCACGAGAGCGCTGCGCGAATCTCTCGAATCAAAAGATAACACTCCCGCCTGCCGCGCATAGCTAAAAAACCAATTTGCCGGGAACTATGAACAGGCTTGCACAGCCACGAATCAAATGGCCATCAGTTGCCCACGAACGGACCGAGCGTCTCGCCGATGTCGTGGCGGATCACGAGATCGGCAATGTCGTCCTGATCGGTCGGCTCATTGTTGATGATCACGAGCCTCGCGCCGCAGTTCTTCGCCATCATCGGAAAGCCCGCGGCCGGCCACACCACGAGTGATGATCCGACCGCGAGAAACAGATCACAATGCTGGGAGAGTTCCGTCGCGCGGAGCATCGCGTCCTCGGGCATTGCCTGTCCGAACGAAATCGTCGCGGTCTTGACGGGATCGCCGCAGTCCGCGCAGTCGGGTGCGCTGCCGGTCGTGTCGAAGAGCTGTTTCACCCACGGGAGATCGTAGGCCTTGCTGCAGCCAATGCAGCGAGCGTAGGTCGTGTTGCCGTGCAACTCGATGACGTCGTCGGCCTTGAAGCCCGACGCCTGATGCAGATTGTCGATGTTCTGGGTGATGACGCCAGGAACCTTTCCAGCCCGATAGAGCGAAGCAAGTGCCCGATGCCCTCGGCCGGGCCTGGCTGCCGCAAAGGTCGGTTCCATCGCAAAACGGCGCCGCCAGGATTCATCGCGAGCGTCCCGGCTCGCAACGAATTCGTCGAACGGGATCGGCCGGTTGCGGGTCCAGATCCCGCCCGGCGAACGGAAATCGGGAATGCCGCACTCGGTGGAGATGCCGGCGCCGGTAAACGGAACGATGGTGGATGCCTCGGCAATCATGTTGCCGAGTTGCTCGACGCCGCTCCGCAGGTCCTTTGCAATCACGCGAAATGATCCGGTTTGTCACTCCACTATAGCACGGTCCGATCGGTTGCGAGATCGGCACGCGATGGAGTCCTCGCTCAAGCGGCCTTGGCCGCCTGCTCCTTCGGAGCGCTCTCCTCCTCCCTCTTCCTGATTTTGGCAACGGGGGCCGCCGGCGCCTTCTTCACCGGCTTCGCATATTGCGAGAGCCGCGAAAGCTCGGCTTCGAGCTCGGCCTGCTGTGCGGCAACCTTTTCGTACAGCTTTTCGGTGGCGTGATCGCGCAGGCTTGCGAGTTCTTCGATGCTCAGTGCGTCCAGATCGATCTTTGTCATTGCGGCCTCCCGTTTTCCTTTTGGCTAACGGGAAGCCCGGCGAGCGACATGGCGGCGTGCGCCTTATCCACCGCCATCGGTTGATCATAATCCTGCACCGCCCGCTCCGCACTCACGCCAAGATCGCCCATGCCTATGCGCCTCGGGGGCGGCACCACGGAGAGGATGGGCAATGACCGAGAAGGAAGACGCGATCGCGCGTGAGCGCGAGGAGATTGCCGCACGCGTTGCCAGCTTCCGGGCGACGCAGCAGAAGTTCGAGCGCGATCGTCAGGAATACTACGCCAACACGCTGGGCAATGTCTGGAGCGGGTTTCAACGCGAGACGGCGTGATATCGTGCGACGTCACGCAATATCCAAGTCGTGTGCCGCTGCGTCCTCTCGCGACATGGACGCATCCTAAGTGCGCAGATCACGCTGACAAGAGACGCCGAAACGCGATGTCGCATCCCGGCGGATTGCGCGCCGATGCGGAGCTGAAAAAGCCCGGAGCGATCTGCTCCGGGCTTTGGCCGTTACCAATAGTGGTGCCAATAGTGGTGCCAATAATGGTGTCGATAGTACGGCCTGCCGTAGTACCCGCCATAATAGGCGTAGGGTCCCGGCTCATAGTAGCCGTAATAGCGCGGCCCATAATAGTACCCGGGATAGTAAGCCGGCCCGTAGTAGGGGCCGTAAGCGCCCGCCACGCCCGCAGCGATAGCGCCGGCAGCCAGGCCGAAGGCCAGGCCAGGCCCAATCCCGATATGGCGCGCCTGCGCTGGCGCGCTGACCATGGTCGCGCCAACCGTCGCGACCGTCGCCAGAACAGCCAATGCCTTTTTCATGCGCAACCTCCTCACATGATCTGACAAATTAACGCCTGATAAATTAACGCAAGCGGACAGCGTTGGTTGCAGGTCGGGGCGTCGACACGAACGACCGGGTTCCATAGCCATGCGATTGCGCAGGGCTACCATCAGTTAGTGCATGAACAAAAAGACAACCTTGGGGTTAGAAGGTGGGAATAAGTCAGGGTTGGCATCATGCCGGCGTGGATGGAACTTCTGCTCAACGTGATGGGCTTTGCCGGCTTCATCGGCATTGCGATGTATCACAAGCATCCGAATGGAAAGCTGCCTGATTGAGCGATCGGCGGCGGCGCTAATTGGGCTTCTGCGGCCCAGCCGGGGCATGCGCCAGCCTGCTCGCCGTCACTAAGACGCGTCACCTTCCGGCCTCGGCCAAAGCCAGAAACTGATCACCACGACGATTGCGCGGAACATTAGCCCGACGCCAACTCGTGTCGGTTGACCAATCCGCAATGTGAGATGTCGGCATCATGGCCGCCATAGCAGCACAACGCCGCCACAAGCTGCAGCAGTACGGAACGGGGTCCGCTGGCCAAGGCCGGCACTTTGGCAAATGCCAAAATCGTCCACCGCTTACTCAGCGGTTATCCGCAGCAAATCCACAGGGGTGATAATCGAATTTATCAAGCAAATGCGTGATCTTGCTGCGCACATATCCACACCCCATTCGCCCGCGCGCCGCATTCGCCACGCCCCCGACGTCAGACCTCCGCCAACCACTTCAGAGTAGCCCGAAAACTCAGGCTGCGTGTTCCCACCAGCACGGTGCCGAATGCATCCGCGCCGTCCTCCCCGAACGTGCCCGAGAAGCCGCTATGGACCTCCCGCCCGCCGGCCAGCGGCCGCACGAACGGATCCGGCAACGGCGTGTGCTGGCTGGTGCTGAGATGTCCCTTCCAGGTCCCGTCACCGACCGTGTAGGCGCCGATCGACCAGAAATAAGGACCGCCGCCGATGAGGAGGCCATCGCGTAAGATCAGGATGCCGCTGTCGCGCCCCCTTACGCCGTCGGTCATATGCATGTGAACCGAGTAAAGCCCGTTCTTCATCCGTCGCGCCGCTTGCCTCTCGCTGCAGCATTATTGCGCGAACCGGGGTGATCCGCGAGCGGCCTCATGTCGCGATTTGGCTCACCCGACAGATCCGGAGACCAAGGTATCCCGTCAGAATTTATTCACAATTCGTTAAGAAGGCGCAGGCAAGGTCGGGCGGGAGGAAGAGCCATGCTCATCTATCCGGTGCCTGTCGAAGTCACACGAGCCAGAGTGCAACTCGTCGCCGACCAGACGGCGAAGGCCGAGCCTCGCATTGTCAGCGAGGACGTGCTGGACGTGTTCGCCGCCAAGAACAAGGCCGACCGCGACGCCGTGGAAACCATCCTCGATATCAAGGCGTGACCTGATATCAAGGCGTGACCTGCCGCAACCCGGCACGCGTCAGTCTGTGTCGCAGCGCGGCCTATCCAAATCGTGACCCCACACATGCCGAACCGGCTGGATAGCACCCTGCCGCAGCGGGCGTTTTGCTGCTATTGAGGGCACGAACCATTCAACCAAAACCATCTCCGGAAAACTCCAGGGAGCCCAACCATGCGCTATCTCCACACCATGCTGCGCGTCCGCAACCTCGATACGGCGCTGAAATTCTATCAGGACGCTCTGGGCCTCAAGGAAGTGCGCCGCATCGACAATGACAAGGGGCGCTTCACGCTGGTGTTCCTTTGCGCGCCCGAGGACCAGCATTTGCTCAAGGCGCTGCCGCAGACGCGCGGCGCGCCACTGGTCGAACTCACCTACAACTGGGACGAGGAGAAATACGGCGAGGACCGCTATTTCGGTCACCTCGCCTATGAGGTCGACGATATCTACGCGACCTGCGAGAAGCTGATGAAGATGGGTGTCACCATCAACCGGCCGCCGCGCGACGGCAACATGGCGTTCGTGCGCTCGCCCGACCTGCATTCGATTGAGCTGCTGCAGAAGGGCGATCCGAAGCCGCCGGCGGAGCCGTGGACCTCGATGCCGAATACCGGCCACTGGTAGGTCCTTGTACAAATTCCTCATGCACGTCCGCCATCCCGCCTACCGCCTGGTGGTGAAGGCGGACGCGCCCTTTCCGTCCGCGAAGCCGTCGATCGCGACGGCTACTCGCTGTTCAGGATCGGACTCTCACTCTCAGAGCTTCCAACATCCTAAATGCGCGTATCCGCACGCTCTGGCACCAGCGCCTCGATTTATTGCTCCTGGTACAATTCATCCCGCGCATTTCGCAAGCGGCTGCGCTAAGAACGCAGGCCGAGGACAACTGCGGGAGAGAGCGCGTGAGCGACAGCAAGTCACAACTGACGATCTGGGGCCGGGCCAATTCGGTCAATGTGCAGAAAGTACTGTGGTCCCTCGCCGAGCTCGACCTGCCCTATCAGCGCATCGACGCCGGCATGCAGTTCGGCAAGAACGATCAGCCCGAATATCTCGCGATGAATCCGAATGGTCGTATCCCGACGCTGGTCGACGGCGACTATGTGCTCTGGGAATCCAATTCGGTAATGCGCTATCTTTGCATGGCCTACGGCCAGGGCTCGCCGATTTATCCGCAAGCGCCCAAGACGCGCGCCGCCGTCGACCGCTGGCTCGACTGGAGCCTGTCGACGATGCAGCCGGCCGACCGTCCGGTGTTCTGGGCGCTGGTGCGCACGCCGCCGGAAAAGCGCGACATGGTGCAGATCCAAAAAGACGTTGATGCAGAAGGCGTGGTGTGGCGGGTTGTCGAGGCCCAGGTCGCAAGCCGCCGCTTCATCGAAGGCGATCAGTTCACGATCGCCGACATCGCGCTCAGCGTTTTTGCGCGGCGCTGGCTGGGCGTCGAAGGCGTCGTCAAGCCGAAGCTACCCAACCTCGAGCGCTGGTTCGGCGAGCTCGGGCAACGGCCCGGCTTCATCCGCTTCGTCGCACCACCGATGTCATAGCGAGGACAAAGGCCGCTCACCGCCCGGTTGACATTCCACCGCCCACGCTGATGCCGCCGCCGAGCTTCACGCAGGTGTCGCTGCCTTCCACCTTGACGAAGCCCGGTCCGAACGATGCGCAGGGATTGCTCCGCGTCGTGCTTTTCGACGGCAAAGTCTTCCAGGCATCAGGCGGCGTCTGAAGTTTCCGTCCGTTGCTCTGCTGCGCGAGCGCGGCAGCCGGAAGCAGGACGGCGATGATGACGAAGCATGTTTTCCGCATTCGGCCTTTTACCGCGCGTCGCCGATCGCGGCTAGCTGACGAATTTGACGCCGAACGTCTTGCCGTCCTGCCAAACCACTTCGCACGCCCGACCGGTGCGGGCGTCGCGCGAAAACGCCAGCCGTAGCTTGGCCGGCAGCGTGTTGTTGTCGTCGACCGTGACCTTTGCGCCCGAGGACGACATATCCTCGACGACGCAGGGTCGCGCGGCAAACCCGCCATCGAGGGTGATCCAACCGGCTCGGCGCAGCGATTTGCGCACTTCGCGCTTTTTTGTTCCGAACACCATCACGTCATCCCCAAACCTCAGCCCTAACCCCGGTCACTTTACAAACGGTTGCGAAATCGCGGCGAATTGCAGCGATCGACGGATCGGGACTCGCGCCAGTGCTTTCGCCAATCGATGCCGGTTGGAGGAGTCCGCGACAATCCTCTGAATTTGCAGGAATTTTCGATTGCGCCGTGGCGCGCCACCCAGAACAAATCTACGAATTCTTATGTAATTGAGATTGCTGTATACTTTCCGTGCATGCATGGGCCTGCGCCCCGGAGCCCAGATCGGGACGAATGCCGTAGCGGCGCAGCTTAGCGTACACGGTGCTCTTGGCGAGACCGAGCGCGGATGCGGTGGCTGCCACATTGCCATTGAGCGATCGCAGCGTGCCTGCGATGAGATCGCGTTCAGACGACTCGGCCAACGACAGACCCTGTTCACCTCCGGTGCGCAATTCCCTCCGGCAGATGAGATCGGGCAGGTCCGAAACTTCGATCACCTCGCCCCGCCCGGTCAGCATCAGGCTCTCGACGAGATTGCGCAGCTCTCGGACGTTGCCGGGCCAGTCATGGCCTTGCAGACGCGCGATGCTCTCCGGTGCAAAACGGCAATCACTGATGCCATAGCGAGTCCTGGCCTGAGCGACGAAGTGTTCGACCAGCATCGGAATATCATCCGCCCGCTCCCGCAGCGGAGGCACGATGATCGGGACCACTGCCAGCCTGTAGTAAAGGTCCTTGCGGAAACGCCGTTCGTCGACCTCGATTTGCAGGTCGCGGTTCGTCGCGGCGACAAGCCGGAAGTCCACCTTGCGCGTCGTGGTTTCGCCGATGCGGTTGATCTCGCCATTCTCCAAAGCCCGCAGCAACATCGGCTGGAGGTCGAGCGGCAATTCGCCAATTTCGTCGAGGAAGAGACTTCCGCCCGAAGCGGCTTCGATCTTCCCGGCGGAGCCGCCGCGACGCGCGCCGGTGAAAGCGCCGTCCACATAGCCGAAGAGCTCGCTGGCAAGCAGCTCGCGCGAGACGCTGCCGCAATTGACGACGACGAAGGGACGGTCGCGTCGAGGCGACGCCGCGTGGATGCCTTGCGCAAAGATCTCCTTGCCGACGCCGGTCTCGCCAAGCAGCAGGACGGGAGCGGAACTCGCGGCGACGCGACGGCATGTCTCGACCACCGCATGCATCTTCGCATTGCCGTGAACGACGTTGACGAATGCCTTCGACCCCTCGCGCGCGAGCGGCAGGCAGGTCCTGTTCGCCGCCGGCTTTGGCGCCACCATGACTGTGCCAAGGTGTTCACCCTGGTAGACCACCGGCCGCAGCCACTCCTCCTTGATCCAGGCCGGGCGTGAGGTCCCCCAAGGCCGATCATCGCTGGTCCCGAGCTGAGGAAAGTCGGGCTGGCACCGCGGCGCGCCGAGATCGCGCATGATCTGCGCCATCTCGCCATTGGCCTTGAAGGGGCGCCCGGCGCTATCGAACAACACGGTGTGGTGCCGGTCCGTGGCAGGCAGCATCCAGAAGCACTGGTCGAGAAGCCGATAGCGCGCGTCCATCTCCATCTGGAGCAACTGGGCCTCGATCCGCGCCGCCGCCGAAATCGCCAGCGCGAGGGCCTGTCGTCCGTAGGAATCGGACAGCCCAGAAATATCGATGGCCCCGATGACAGCGCCGTCGATCGGGTCGCGAATGACCGAGGCCGAGCAGGTCCAGCGCTGGATGCCAGAGCAGAAATGTTCAGTCGCATGCACCTGGATGGCCTGGCCGGTTTCCAGCGCCGTGCCGATCGCGTTGGTGCCGCAGGTCGTCTCGCTCCAATTGCTGCCGGGCAACAGGTGGGTCTTCTCCACCGCGTTACGCAAGGCAAGCCTGGTATCGCCCTCCAGGCGCAACACGATGCCATCGACATCGGTCAGCACCATCACTGTGCCGGTTTCGAGCATGTAGTCGCGCGCCAGCGCCATGGTCGAAGCGCCGGCATGGACCAGGCGGGTACGCTTGTCGAGCAGGCGGTGTAGCCGTTCGTCATTCATCGGCAACGGAGCCTGGCTGCGCCGGTAGTCCACGGCCGATTGCTGGCTCCGCCGCCAGGAATCATTGATCGCGGGCCGAACGACCTGCCCGCCGGCACCGGTCCCGGACATGAAGCGTTCCCAGCTTGTCAGGACGTCGCGTTCAATATCTGGATTCGCAAAGGCTTCCTCTGGCGTCTGACCCAACACGCTTCCTCCTTTGACGCGCTGAGTGGTCCAAGATCTTCTGGTTGTTAGGGGACCCCGAGCTTTATCGCCTGATTTTGAAACCATTCCAAGCCACCGCGCAACTGACAACCGGAATCAAGGCGCAACTTTGGCGCGCCTCCGGCCGCACTGCGAAAGCCGCGAAGCCCAAAGGCGCGCCGATTGTCCTGGCCTGACAAGGCGCTTAGGCGGCCTTGCGTCGGTGCAGCGTGTCGTAGAAGGCCGTCTCGAAACGCATATAGCCGGTGAACGAAGCCGGATCGCCAAATGGCAGAATCTGGGTCGCCCAATAGCCGCCGAAGCCATTCTGCCGGTCGATCCAGTAGAACAGGTTCGCAAGTCCCGCCCAGCCGAGCGCGCCGGCCGGCCGGCCCGTCGGGGCCTCCTCGTCATTGACCATGAACGTGAACGACCACGATTTCGACTGGCCCGGGAAGAACTCGGCATCGTTGGAGAGCGACTTGATCACGCCCGGCAGCGCGGTCACCTTGAGATCCCCGAGGTGGTTCTTTTCTGCCATGTTCACGGTCTCCGGTTTGAGCACCCGGCCGTGCGGGCCATTGCCGTCGTTCAGCCACATCCGAATGAAGCGCATGTAGTCGCCGACCGTGCTGTAGAGGCCGTGCCCGCCCATATGGACCTCGGGATTCGAGGGCAATTCGAAGTCCATCGGCGTGAGCGAGCCATCGGCGTTGCGGGCATGCATGCCGGCGAGCTTGCTGCGCACGGCATCGTTGATCTCGAACGTCGTGTTCGCCATTCCGAGCGGCTTGAAGATCCGCTCGGCGAAGACTTCGCCGAGCCGCTTGCCGGTGATGCCCTCGACGACCTGACCGACCCAATCGATGTTCGTTCCATACTCCCACTTTGAGCCGGGATCGAACAGGAGCGGCGTCATGATCGAGGCCTTGGACGCGGTGATCACGCTCGGCTGTCCGTGCTCGGTCGCCAGGCGCAAATAGTTCTCGTTGAAGAAGTCGTAGCCGAAGCCGCCGATATGCAGCAGCAGCATGCGCGTGGTCACTTCGCGTTTCGGCGCGCGGAGCTTGGGCTGGCCCTTGGCGTCGAAGCCGTCGATCACCTGCAGCTTGCCGATGTCGGGCGCATATCTCCTGGCAGGAGCATCGAGGTCGAGCCGGCCCTCTTCGATCAGTTGAAGGGCGGCGGTGCCGGTGATCGCCTTGGTTGTCGAGAAGATGGCAAAGCTCGTATCTGTCGTCATCGCGTCCGGCTTGTCGGTCCGACGCTTGCCTGCCGCGCCTTCGTAGATGTTGCCGTTGCGGTCCGTCACCATGGCGACAACGCCCGGGACACCCGGCCCCTTCGTGACCGTCTCATTGAGGATTGCATCGGCGTCTACAGCGAATTCTCTGGACATGTGTTTCCTCCGTTTGATTTTGAGAAATATGAAAAAGGAGGGCCGCGCTCGCGCGATCGATCGCACGGCCCCTCGCGGTGCTTATTGCTTCGCGAAGCCCTGATAGCCGGCGGCGGCGACTTCATCGCACTTCTTGCGATAGGTCCCGACGCCGCCGATGTAGGACAGGAGGCGGCGCGGCTTGCCCTCGACGTTGGAGCCCATGTACCAGGAGTGAGTCTTGGTCACGAGGGTCGTGTTCGCGATCTCGTCGTGATGGGCGACCCAGGCATCTTGAGTGTCCCGCGTTGGCTCGATGACGCGCAGCTCGTTCTTGCGGAGATAGCGAATGCAGTCGCTGATCCACTCGACCTGCTGCTGCAAGCACGTCGTCATGTTGCAGAGGGCCGTCGAGGGCGCCAGCGGCGCACCGGTCGTGAACATGTTCGGATAGCCATGGACCTGCAGCCCCATGGTGGTGCGAATATCGCGGCTCCATTCGTCCTTCAGCGAGCGGCCGTCGCGGCCGCGGATATCGATGCGGGTGAGCGCGCCTGAGCCGGCGTCGAAGCCGGTCGCAAGGATGATCACGTCGAAGTTGTACACGGTTCCGTCGGCGAGCTTGATGCCGTCGGGCGTGAGCCGCTCGATCGGATTGTTCTTCACGCTGACCAGCTCGACATTCGGCCGGTGATAGGCCTCGAGATAGTTGGTCTCGAGTGGAACGCGATGCGTGCCGAAGCCGTAGTCGGTCGGAATCAGCGTCTCGCACAGCTTCGGGTCCTTGAGGCGGGCGCGCATCTTCTTGCGGACGAATTCGGAGATCTCCTCGCTGACCTCCTCCTCGAAGAACATCTCTGAGAACGAGGCAAGCCACAGCCGCAGCGAGCCTTCGTCCCAGATCTTTTCAAGCACCGCATGACGTTGCTCGGTCGTCAGGTCCTTCCAGTTGCCGTTGGTGAAGTCGTACTCGAACCCGGTGAAGCTGTAGGGAAGCGTCTCGCAGAATTCCTTGAAGCGCGCCTTGTAGGCTTCGACCTCCTTCGGACCGTATTTCGGATTCTTCATCGGGATGATGTATTGCGGCGTTCGCACGAACACCTTCAGGCTGCCGACGTCGCCGGCGATCGTCTGGATCACCTGAATGCCGGTCGCTCCGTTACCGACGACGCCGACGCGCTTGCCGGCAAGATCGAGATCCTGCTTCGGCCAGCGGCCGGTGTGGACGAGCTTGCCCTTGAACGTCTCCTGTCCGGGAAACACGGATGTCAGCGGCGCCGACAGCATGCCGCAGCAGGTGATCAGGAACTGCGCGTCGATCACATCGCCCTTGTCGGTCGTGATGGTCCAGCGCTGCGTCGCCTCGTTGTAGACGGCGGAGGTGATCGTCGTTGAGAAGCGGATGTCCTTGCGCAGATCGAGCTTGTCGGCGACGTAGTTGAGCCAGCGTTCAATCTCGGGCTGGCCGGGGAAGCGTTCGCTCCAGCTCCAGCCCTTGTAGAGCTCTTCCGAGAACAGATACTGGTAGATGTAGGCCTCGGAATCGAAGCGCGCGCCCGGATAGCGATTCCAGTACCACGTTCCGCCGACGCCCGTGGCCGTGTCGAACGCCTTGACCTTGAGACCCTGCTCGTCGCGCAACTTGTAGAGCTGGTAAAGACCGGCAACGCCCGTGCCAATCACCACCGCGTCGAGACCCTCGTGCTGACGCGCGCCATTGGTCTTGTTCTCACTCATGCATTCCTCCCAATCTCGCTTGTTGTCCTCCTCCCGCCGAAGGCGTGAGATGCGAGTGAGAAACGCAGGTTGTGTGCCAACCCTGATGAGCTGTTCTAAGTGCTTGCGATAGTTAAGCTTATGGTTTGCCGGCTATGCGGCTCGGCGTTCGAAATTCGAACCGGAGGAGGCCGGCGAGGCCGAAATCCGGACGCGTCTCGCGAAGCGCGCACCCGATTCGCACTCGGCCGCTGGTCGACACCGATGAGCCCGGCGGCAGCGGCCCTTGCGTCGAAGAGCGCCCCGCGGCTTTGGTCATCGTGCGGTAGCGTACGGGATCCTGGAGACAGCTGGAGGCGACGGTCGTGGCGCTCCCTAGCGGAATCGAACCGCTCTCTCCACCGTGAAAGGGTGGCGTCCTGACCGATAGACGAAGGGAGCAAAACTCCCGGCAAATCAATACGTTATACGTGAGAAGCGCCGGATCGGTCGTTGCCGGTCACCGGCTGCGACGGGCGAACGTATAGTGGCGATTGGTCGGCCGGGCAAGCACCTAGACGATGTTTTCCCGAGAGCGGCCTGGCACGTCCTCTACCCGCTTCCTTCTGAGCGGTCTGAACCGCAGGCCGATTTGGTCACCTGCAGGACAATCCGGCCTCGATCGAGGTCCAGAAGCCGCAATGCGGTGGCACATGCGCGTGCGCCCGCGTGCCGGCGTGAACCAAAATGGCGACGGCAAGCGCGACGACGACTGCGGGAACAACAGCTCTTCCAAATTTCATGCGCCTGCGCATCAAACGACATCGTGGCCTAACTAAGGCCTATTCGACATCACCGGTGTTTGCCGACGACGAGGCGGCGCACCGCCGTTTCGGCTGATGCGTCGCCACCTATCGCTGATTGGCGATACTGGCCACGTCCTGACGGTCGTTCGGTGGCGGCGCCGGCGGCTTGATGCATGTGCTGCAGATCACAAGCTTCCGTGCGAGCCGATCGTCGTCATCCGCAGCCGCGGTCTGTTGGTCACCGCTTGATTGCGCAGCGGCAGGCGAAGCGTTCCGTGCATGCCGCTGCGGCGGTGGCAGGTTCGGATCCCGTCCAGCGCCGTCCCAGGCAAGCGGACCCGACCCTGACGGTGTCGTGGTCGTCATGCCGTATTGAGCATATTGCGCGCAGGCACCGAGCGCGATCGGCAGGAGCAACACTGCGGCCTTGCCGACCCAGTTCCGGATTGAAGACATGATCGAACTCTCACGCTATTCGTACTGTGACCTAAAAGCAGAACCGCTAAGAAATCGTTTGCCGTATTGATCGATCGTCACATCAAACGAAGACCGCATTGAGGCGGGCAAGGAACAGCCGGAGTCCGATCATGCCTGAAATAACCAGTCGCTTCGATGGCAGGCGCGTGCTCGCCGACCTCAACGCGCTCCGCTCAATCGGCGCTTACAAGACCGGCGTGCACAAACCGACGTTTTCGGAACCCCATATTCATTCCCTCCACTGGCTCGCGCAGCGGCTGCCCGAGGCTGGCCTCACCGCGACGATCGACGGCATCGGCAACGTTCTCGGCACAAGCGCGAAGACTGGATCGAAGCTGCTGGCCGGTTCGCATCTCGAAAGCCAGAACCATGCGGGCTGGCTCGATGGCCCGCTCGGCGTCATCTACGCGCTCGAGGCAGCGCGCGTGATCAACGCCGATCCGGGCGTCAAAGGCGCCGTCGAGGTGGCAGCCTGGTGCGACGAGGAAGGACATTTTGGTCACTTCCTCGGCAGCCGATCCTACGTCGGTGCGGTGACCGAAGCCGAGATCGACGCCGCGCGCGACCGCAGCAGCGATCGCACGATGCGTCAGGCATTGCGTGATGCAGGGCTCGCCGGTCGCCCGCGCCTGCAGGCAGAGCCTGGCCGCCATATCGGCTATCTTGAGGCGCATATCGAGCAAGGCGATACGCTCGAGAGCGGCGTCCTCAAGATCGGCGTTGTCACCTCCATCGTCGGGATCTGGCAGTACCGGATCACGTTCACCGGCGAGCAGAACCATGCCGGCACCACGCGGATGGCGATCCGCAGGGATGCCGGCCTTGCGCTCGCGCGGTTCTGCGTGGCAATCGACGACAACTTCCCTGCCCTGTGCGGACCGCGTACGGTCTGGACCACCGGCCGCATCGCGCTCGATCCCGGCGCGCCAAGCATCATTCCCGGGCGCGCCGAGATGCTGTTTCAGATCCGCGATGACGATCCCGCGGTGATTGCGCGCCTGGAGGAGCATCTGCATCGCATGGCGGCCGACGTCACCGCGCAGGGCCGTTGCAGCGTCGAGGTTGAACGCATCAGAACCGGCGCCCCCGCGATGATGAGCGGCGCATTCCAGGACGCGATCGAAGCTGCCAGCGCGACCTTCGCCGCCGGCCAGTCGATCCGGATGCCGAGCGGCGCCGGACACGACGCCCAGATCCTCGCCACGATCATGCCGGCCGCCATGCTATTCGTGCCGTCGATCGGCGGCATCAGCCATCACTGGAGCGAAAACACCGAGGACGCCGACATCGTGATGGGTGCGCAGGTCTTTGTCGAAGCCTGCCGGCGCCTGTTGGCACGTTAGCCACCTGACGGTCGTGGCCCTCAGGTCGGACCGCCTCGGTTGCCAGATCTCAGCGAAGCCAACACTTGCGAACCCTTCACGGTCCCTCTTCGCACGGTGAAGAAGACGTACAATAAATAGGCGTCGATCAGGATCGTGCCCGCCATGACGCTGTAGGCCCACGGGCTCTCCATCAGGTTCAGTTCGATCAAGACACGAGACAAACCGAATCCCACGACCCACCCATCAAAGCTCATACATATCCGGCGAAACGTCTCGGCATCCAGCCGTCGAATGAGATAGGCACCGAGCGGTATGCCGACGAGAACGCAGGGCACGAGCACGAACAGGATGCTCCGGCTTTCCTCGATGAACAGACCGAGCCTGTAGTACGCGATCGCAGTCAGGCTGGACTCCGCCACCCGGACCAGTGCGAGTCCGGCGCGAAACTCATCTTTGACGAGGCCCTGGTTGTTGAACAGAATTGCTAGCGGCGGTCCCGAGATGGTCGTTACCGAGTACAGGATCCCGAGCGTCGTTCCAAAGGGCAAACCGACGAGCCATTTCGACTGAATCGGCCTCCGCCAACCGGCTGCCTGCAGCAGGATAAGCGGCAGAATAATCGAGTAGGTGGCGAATTTGGTCCAGCCGGGTTGCAGCGAAGTCAGAGCAAAGGCTCCGATTGCGATGCCGGGCAGCATGCCGATGAGAATGGGCAGCACGCGCCTCCAAACGGCCGGAACGCCGCTCAGATTGATGCACAGAACGTACAGATTGACGAAGACCTCGACAACAACGACGGCAGGATTGAGGATACGATTCGTGTAGAAGACGAGCGCGACCGGCACGGTAAGGGACGAAAACCCGTAGCCAAGCGCACCGTTTACGAAGGCCGCAAGCAGAGCGATCACGGCAAGAACGATCACAGCGGCATCAATCGAAGGCATCTTTGGCTTTTACCGTATCGGCGACGACAGTCGGTTTTTCCGCGGCATTATAGCGCAACGAAAGGAGCGCGGCGCCGAAACTTGGGCCCGTGGCGGGTTGAGGCTCGCCACAGTCTGCGAAGCGGTGATGTCGTCGCGGCGTCGCCCCCTTTCCGAGCAAGTTGGGCTGACTGCTATTGTCGATTGCAACCACTTTGTCGGCGCGCAGACCCGCCTCGCAGCGATTGGCCTCGCGATGCGGCTCATGAAGCTCAGCGCAAAAAGGCTGGACCCAAGCGTCCCGTTCCAGAGCTGGATGGTGGCGATGCTGTCGGCGCTGGCCGGGGGCCCCGAGCGCCACGAACGCGCACGGTCATCAAGTGACGGAACATTTTCGTCTGCGGCGCAAAATTCAAGCTAGGCACATCCTGATACGGCAGCTGTAACGAAAGGCGAGACTGGAAAACGGCGTCACGCTGAATAAAGCTCGTGGAACCGGGGCGGAAGGTGGAGCCGGCGATTGACACCGTGGCAAACCGGTCACGGCGCTGGATCGAGCCTGAGCCGGGCCGGCTGACCTGATAGCCGCCGCCGATTTGCAATCCGGTGAACTTGCTGCCATTTCTTCCGCACGCATCGCTTTGGTGCCATCAAAGGGGCCATCGGGCTCATGTTATTGCTTGAGTCGCTTCCGACTGTGATCGGCGCCGCCGCCATCGCACCTGCGTTACTGGTGCTGTGGCTTGTCATCGCGGCCGACGAGCGACCCGGACCGCCCGCGCAGGTGTGGCTTGCTTTCGTGCTCGGCGCAGCCAGCATTTCGCTGCTTGGGCTGGCGCGGGTGCCGTTCAATGCGCTGCTCGCGATCCCCGGCGATCCCTGGATAACGCAGGCGATCCGCTCGCTGTTCGGCGTCGCCGCGCCCGAGGAAATCGTCAAGGTTCTGGTCATCGTCGGCATCTCCTCGCGGCGCCGCGCCTTTGCCGATCCGATGGACACGGTGGTTTACGGCGCCGCTGCCGGATTGGGCTTCGCCGCCTACGAAAACCTCGCCTATCTGGTCCAGCACAAGGACATGTGGCGCGCACTGGCGGCCCTGCGCAGTGTCCTCACCGTGCCGTTTCACGGCTCGCTCGGCATCGTCGCCGGGGCCTATCTGGCGATCGCGCGTTCAGGCGGCGCGCTCGGTGCGCATCGTGGCAACCGCGACTGGGCGCGCATTACGAGCTGGGCGCTCGTGCTGGTCGCGCCGATCGCATTGCATGCGGCGTTCGATTTTCCGCTGCTGTCGCTGCAACGCATTCCCGACCTCACGCCGACCGTGCGCCTGCTGCTGGGCTCGGCGAGCGTGCTGATCGGCTTCTCCTCGATCGGATTTGCGGTTCGGCTGGTACGGCGCGTCGGCAAGCATCACGCACCGCGCACCGAGGTTGCGCGTGAGCGGCTTAGCCAGCTGCGGCGGATGTGGGCGCTCCTGCTGATCGGTGGCGGTGCTGGCTTTGCCGGCGTCGCCTTCCTGCTCACCTCGCTCCACCACTGGTATGTCAATCCCGAGCGCAACGCGTCGTTCATCCTGGTCCCGATCGGCTTCACGTCGATCCTGATCGGCCTTGCGCTCCTGGTCGCGACCGGCGCGGTCTACTTCCTCGGCCGCAGCCGGATGCGGACGGCGACGGAGGGCTTTTCGTCGGCATCCGGTCCGAGTTAGGATCACATCCACGCGCACCGGGAGATCTGCGAATGACCCTTCCCAATGATCTCGACAAGCTGCGATCGGAGATGAGCGCTGCGGTCAAGCGGCACTGGAAGGCATTCCTGTTCGAAGGCATCCTGCTGGTGATCCTTGGCATCGCCGCTCTGATCGTGCCGCCGCTGGCGAGCCTCGCCGTCACGATCTTTCTTGGCTGGATGTTTCTGATCAGCGGCATCGGCGGACTTATCGCGACGTACTGGGCGCGCAACATGCCGGGCTTCTGGTGGTCGCTGATCTCGGCCGCCCTCGCCGTTCTCGCCGGCCTGGTTCTGCTGGCGCGTCCGCTTCAGGGTGTGCTGACGCTGACCATTGTCGTCGGTGCCTATTTCGTCGCCGAGGGCGTCGCCACCATCATGTACGCGCTGGAACACCGCCGCGAATTGTCCGGGCGCTGGTCGTGGCTAGCGGTCGCCGGCCTGATGGACATCGTGATCGCATTCTTCATCATCGCGGGCCTGCCGGGCTCGGCGCAGTGGGCACTTGGTCTCCTGGTCGGCCTCAACCTGATGTTCGGCGGGGCCACCCTGATCGGTATGGCGCTCGCGGCCCGCAGCTCCTCATGACCGCAAACCGGTCGCATTAAGGGGTGACAAGCCAAAATCGATAGGCTATAGAGCCGCCCATGATCACCGTTGCCACCAGCTATTTTTGGTACTTTAGCTACGACAGCTTGCTGGCGGCAGGAGGATCGCGCTCAATCTGAAGAATTGCAGCAAACGTCCGAAACAAGCCGCCAGACCTGGCGGCTTTTTTGTGTGCCGGCAGGTCCCAATCCTAAGGAGCCAGCCGTGTTGAGTACGACAGACGATCTTCGCATCAAGGAGCTGAAAGAGCTGAGTACGCCCGAAGAGGTGATGCGGGAAATTCCGCGCACCCTGACGGCAACCCGGGTCGTGATGAGCGCCCGCAACGCCATCCACGCCATCCTGCACGGGACCGACGACCGTCTGCTGGTCGTCGTCGGCCCCTGCTCGATCCACGATCCCGCGGCGGCCGTCGATTACGCCGAACGTCTCGCCGGCTTGCGCGAGCAGCTTGCCGACCGCCTCGAGATCGTGATGCGCGTCTATTTCGAGAAGCCGCGCACGACGGTCGGCTGGAAGGGGCTGATCAACGATCCCCACCTCGACGGCAGCTTCGACATCAACAAGGGCCTGCGCCTTGCCCGCAGCGTGCTGTCGGCGGTGAACAATCTCGGCCTGCCGGCCGGCACCGAATTCCTCGACATGACGACACCGCAATACATCGCCGACCTGGTCTCGTGGGCCGCGATCGGCGCGCGCACCACCGAGAGCCAGATCCATCGCGAGCTGGCGTCCGGATTGTCCTGCCCGGTCGGCTTCAAGAACGGCACGGACGGCAATGTGCGGATTGCGGCGGACGCCGTGAAGTCGGCCTCGCACCCGCATCATTTCATGGCGGTCACCAAGGGTGGCCGTTCTGCGATCGCCGCAACGCGCGGCAACGAGGACTGCCACGTCATCCTGCGCGGCGGCCGGGCGCCGAACTACGATGCCGCGAGCGTCGATGCCGCCGCGGTCGAGCTCGGCCGCGCCGGCGTAGCACCGCGGCTGATGATCGACACCAGCCACGCCAACAGCAGCAAGAAGCCGGAGAACCAGCCCTCGGTCGCCGCCGACATCGCCCGTCAAATTGCGGACGGCGAACAGCGCATCGTCGGCGCGATGATCGAAAGCAACCTGGTTGCCGGCCGTCAGGATGTCGTTCCGGGCACAGCGCTGACCTACGGCCAGAGCATCACCGACGGCTGCATCGATTGGGAGACGACGGCTGATGTCCTCAACCGGCTGGCCGAGGCCGTCGACGCCAAGCGAAACGCTCAGCGTGACGGCTTGAAGGAAGCCTCCGCCTGACGAAGTACGGAGGATTGAGCGCAATCGGCGGAGCGCGCGCCATCGCGCTCCGCCCTCCTCCGGCGCGGCCTAGCAGCCGCGGCAGATGCTCTTGATTTTCTTGTCGAGCGCCGCGTCTTCCTTGTTCGTCTGGCTGTTCGGATCGCTCAGATTCTTCTCGCTGGGAACGTCGCTGGCTCGCGGCTGTCGGTGCCCGACCGGCGCCTGGGGCAGCGGCCTGTCCTTCTGCATGGTGGTGACCCCGCCCTGCTGCGCCAAGGCCTGGGGCGCTCCAATCGCAACCAGCAACGCCATCGACAAAACTGTTTTTCGCATTTTGCGTCTCCGCCTCTAGCCCTTATTTCTCGCGCCCGGTCCGGGACATCGATGATAGCGCAGTTGCGTCGCCCCTGTGCTGCGCAATCCTGCACCTTCCGTATATCGGCCATGGTGCCATGTAGCCAGATTCCCGCGGCGACCAGCACCACAAACAAGCCGAGCATCACAGCATTTTCGATCCCGCGGCGGCCCTCGTCCTCGGGCGGCTCCTGCCGTCCTTCCCCTGCGCTGGCTCACGATTCCGGCGGGTACAGGTGAACGTCACCACAATAATCGACGACACGATACTGCCGTTCCGTGGAACCTTCACGTTCCCGGGAATCTGACTGCGACAAATAATCCGGCCCGATCGGCGCCTTGCCATGGCCGCCGGGAATGTCGAGCACGTAGTCGGGCTGGCACAGGCCTGAGACCCGCCCCCGCAAGGAGCGCATCAGGCTTTGCCCGGCCTCGATCGTGGTGCGCAGATGGCCGGTGCCCGGCGCGAGATCGCCGTGATGCAGGTAATAGGGCTTGATCCGGCACTCGACGAAGGCGCGCATCAGCGCTTCGAGCGTCGCGGCGTCGTCATTGACCCCGCGCAGCAACACGGACTGGCTGACCAGGGGGATGCCGGCGTCAGCGAGGCGCGCACAGGCTGCACGCGCGTTCTCCGTGAGTTCGCGCGGATGATTGGCGTGGAGCGCGACCCAGGTCGTCGCGCCATCCAGCCGCAGCGCCGCGATCATCTCTGGGTTGACGCGTCCGGGATCGGCAACGGGTACGCGGGTATGGATGCGGATGATCTTGACGTGATCGATCCGGGCGAGATCGGCCATGATCTCCGTCAGCCGGCGCGACGACAGCATCAGCGGATCGCCGCCGGTCAGGATGACCTCCCAGATCTCCGGATGCGCGCGGATATAGTCCAATGCCGCACGATAGGCGTCATCGGACAACGCGGTGGACTTGCCCGGCCCGACCATTTCACGACGGAAACAGAACCGGCAATAGACCGCGCAGACGTGGACCAGCTTGAGCAGCACCCGGTCGGGATAGCGGTGGACGATCCCGGCGACCGGCGAATGCGCGTCGTCGCCGATCGGATCGGCGTTCTCGCCAGGCTGCTCCACGAGCTCCTCGGCACTCGGAACGAATTGCCGCGCGATCGGATCGTCGGGATCGGCCGGGTCGATCAGCGCGGCAAGCTCCGGCGTCACCGCGACGGCATAGCGCGCAGCGACCTTTTCCAGCTCCGCCAACGCCTCCACCGGGGCGAGCCCGGCGTCGACCAGCTCGCGCGGTTGTCGCAGCGTTGCAGCAAGTTTGGGATCGATTCTGTTCATGTTTCTCCCGCAGGCGGTGTCCAGACCACCTGGTCAATTCTCGGCGCGCCGCTCGCCAGCATCACCAGCCGATCGAAGCCGAGCGCAACGCCGCTCGCCTCGGGCATCTGGCCGACCGCGGCAATGAAGTCCTCGTCAAGCGGATAGCGCTCACCGTAACGCCTGGCCTTCTCGTCCATTGCCGCGGTGAAGCGATCGCGCTGCTCAACGGCATCGGTCAGCTCGCCGAAGCCGTTGGCGAGCTCGACGCCGCAGGCATAGATCTCGAAGCGCTCAGCGACACGCGAATCGCCGGCCTTGGTGCGTGCCAGCGCCGCTTCCGGCGACGGATATTCGAACAGCACCGTCAGGCGGCCCTGCCCCAGATTGGGCTCGACATGCTCGACCAGCACCTTGCTGAAGATATCGGACCAGGTGTCGTCATCCGCAATCCGCACCCGTTCCCGCGCGGCCGCCGCCAGCGCTGCCCGATCGCCCTCGCCGCCTGTAATTGTCGCCAGCAGATCGATGCCGGCAAAGCGATCGAAGGCCGCCGCGACGGTCAGCAGTTCCGGCTCGACGAAGGGGTCGGCGGTCTTGCCACGGAACGAGAACCGGCCGATCCCGGTCGCCTGCGCGGCGTGCGCGATCACCACGATCGTATCGGCCATGATGGCATCATAGCCTGCATTGGCGCGGTACCATTCCAGCATCGTGAATTCAGGCAAGTGCAGATCACCACGCTCGCGATCGCGGAACACCCGCGCGAACTCGTAGATTTTCGGCTCGCCCGCCGCGAGCAGCTTCTTGCAGGCGAATTCCGGCGAGGTGCGGAGATAGCGTGTCGCATGGGAGCCGTCGGCCCGCGCCAGCCGGGTGCGGGGCGCGTGGATATGGGTCTCGTTGCCCGGAGAAATCTGCAGGATCCCGGTCTCGACCTCGGTAAATCCCTGCTCCTCGAACCAGGCCCTGAGCGCCTTCGTCACCGCGCTCCGCGCGAGCAGGAACGGCTTGCGGTCAGCGTAGCGCGACCGCGTCCACCACGGCGAAGGGTTGTCTGGTCCGGTCATTTCGATCTCGCCCGATGTGACGAATCGCCATCAGCAACCGCCATCATTTGTTTAAGAGACAAATATAAGCCCTTGATATTGAAACGATTGCCAACCGACATGATCTTTGTCTCACGCGAGTGCGGCGACGTTTGTCCCTTCTTGTCGAAAGACACCAGCCTTGTCCACGTGGCTGACCCCTGTCGAAGCCCGCGCCAAGGCTCGCAAAATCTCAGATGACATGGGAAGACGGCCCCGATTGGCCAGATCGGAGACCTGCAATCTGCCGAAATCAGCCGCAAAAGGCTGGCATCTCAGGGACAAATCAGTATGTTGCAGCCCGAAATCGCCGCCAAGGCAGAGGGGTTGCCGATCCGGTTTGCGCCCCCGCCTCCCAAATTCAGGAAAACACCTTTGAAAGTCATCGCCAGTTCCATCCGCAAGGGCAACGTCATCGAACAGGACGGCAAGCTCTATGTGGTGCTATCAGCCGAGAACATTCATCCCGGCAAGGGCACCCCGGTCAGCCAGATCGAAATGCGCCGCATCGGCGACGGAGTTAAGGTCTCGGAGCGCTACAAGACCACCGACCAGGTCGAGAAGGCCACCGTCGAGGACCACAACTTCAACTACCTCTATGAAGACGGCGACGGCTTCCACTTCATGAACGCCGAGAATTACGACCAGGTCCAGGTCTCCAAGGAGATCGTCGGCTCTTCTGCGCCGTATCTGCAGGAGAACATGACCGTGAAGCTCTCGCTGCATGAGGGCAATCCGGTCGCGATCCAGCTGCCGCAGCGCGTGACGCTGGAAGTCGTCGAGACCGAGCCGGTGACCAAGGGCCAGACCGCCTCCTCGTCCTACAAGCCCGCGGTGCTTTCCAACGGCGTGCGCACCGGCGTGCCCCCGCACGTCACCACCGGCACCCGCATCGTGGTCATGACCGAGGACGGTTCCTACGTCGAACGCGCCAAGGATTAGCGGCTAGCTGTGAGCTTTCCGAAGCGAGCGGGCAGGTTCGCGTTAAGAAAACGCTTCAAAACAAGAATCTAAAACTTGGGTTCCGATTCAATCGGAACCCAATATGCATTAATCTCTCCGGCAGTCGCACATGAGCCGGGGGGTCGCGTTGGGCAGGAAGGTCGTCAGCTTCGCCGGTTGCTGGCTGGCAGCTTTGCTCTTCCCCCTGACCGGCGCGTCAGCCGACGAGTTCAGGACGCCGTCAATCTCGGCCATGCGGGTCGAATGGCGTTCCGCGCTCGACCAGTTGCGGCAGGAAATCAACGCCCGGCCGGCCATTGCCTCCAGCTTCAGCTTCGCGAGCCAGCGCCGGGTCCCGGCCTACGACCCGCGCTCGACGCCCGCATTGGTGCAGTTGAACGCGGTGACATCGCCGATTTTCCCCGGCATCGCGCGCAGCCCCATCCCGGTGCTGCTGCCGTTCGATACGGCAAGCTATCTCGAGGCGCGGCAAGGCGGTGCGCCGGACAGCCTCCCCGTGTCTCGCTATCAGGCCGACTTCCGTGCTGCCGATCTCTTCCATGCCGGCCCATCCGGCTACGATGCCGTGTTCTCGCTCGACCCCGGCGCGACCGACGGCATGCCGCAGCGGACCTTCGCAAAGCCGGTCGAGGTCCAGATCTCGGGCTCAATCCTGGTCTACGACCTAGCTGATCGGCTGATCGGCAAAGGCGAGCCGGTCAAGGCGCTCGCCACGCAGTTCCCGGACATGCGCCGCTTCATCCGGGAAGGCTATGTCCGTTACGCCTTCACCCGGTTCGGAATTCCTTACGTCGTGTCGATCCAGTGCCTCGACAGCGCGCCGCGTCCGAAGCGGCTGGCCTGCCGCGAAGCCTATCCCGTCGCCGAACGCTTCCTGAAGGCCTTGCGCATCGCCGGCGGCTAGCCGTCGCAGCCGCGCAGCGATATCGCCAGCGCCCCCGCCGAACGACCGGCGGTGCCATCGCCCGACTTCACCTATCGCCCGAGCGGCGACATCATCGTCAACAGCGGCGGGCACCATCGGGGTGGCCGCGCCGACTTCACCGTCTATTCTCAGATCCGCTTTCCGCTCGAGAAGGCGCCGGCCTTCGCCCATTCGCAGTCCTTTCCCAAGCACGGGCGTGTCGATGAATATCCCTGGCAGGACAATTTCTGCGAGGTGCGCAGCTTTGAGGTCGGACAATGCGCCGGCGGCTATGGCCATCAGGGCCAGGACATTCGCCCCGGCGCATGTCCGCCCGGGAGCGCGGACGGATGCAACCCCAAGCGGCAGGCGGTTGTTGCGGTGCGCGACAGCATCGTGATCCGCTCACCGCAGCAGCAGGCGGTCACGCTGCAGGTCAATACCCGCACCGAACATATCCGCTTGCGCTACATGCACATGAACCCGTCCGTGATGGATGCCGACGGTCTGCTCAACGGCCGCCGCGTCACCGAAGGCGAGAAGATCGGCGTGGTCTCGAACTATCTCGATCATCCGAACGGCACGACGCGGCATCTGCATTTCGATGTGCAGGTGTTCACGCGCGACGGCTGGATCTGGGTCAATCCCTACACCACGCTCGTGTCGGCCTATGAGAGATTGATCCGCGGCCGCGGGCGCGAAATCGGCCCCGAGCCGGGGCTTGCAGCCGCCGTCGCCCATGCCCTGCCCGAGGACGTCACACGTCACATCGACATCCAGGAGGGCGGCAGCAATTAGCTAGGCCGTGTCACCATAACCCCGGCGCGACGAAAGCCACGTCCGCTCTGCGCCGTTAGCGACCAAGCTCGCGCGGCGACGCAATATGTCGCGAAGGGCCAATTGCCGAAATCGCGACCCGCTCGGCAGAGAGCTGCTGATTTGTGCAAGGAAGCCGCAGCGTCCCCGACGCCGCGGCTTCAGAGTTTCACGCCGACGGCGGTTTGATAGTTACACCGTACTTGGAAGCAATCGCCACCAGCCTTGGGGGGTCCGGCATGCCGCCACGGGTAGCGGTTTCGAGGTCCGCGAACATTTGATCAAGGCCGCAGCTGGGCGTACTGAGCATGAGGACGCGAGCGGTCTCGTCCCCGACATTGCGGAAAGCATGGTAGCGCCCGCGGGCACCGAAGAAAAAATCACCCGGACCGACGGTAAGCGGCGCGGCCTCGCCTTCTCGCTCGATCAGGATCTCGCCACTTAGGACATAGAAGGCCTCGTCCTCGCGGCTATGCGTATGTAGTGGCGCCCCCGCTCCCGGCGGGATGACGGCCTCCCAAAACGACAGGGACCCGCCTGTTTCAGCACCCGTTACCTTGTAAATGTGGGTGACGCCCAACACGTTCAGTGTCGAACCGGCTTCAGGCTCACGCGAAAGGGCCGTAGCCGCAGCGAGACTGTTGGTCATTTCCAATCTCCTGTTCTCTGCCCCAATCATTGCGATCGCCAGATAACTAGCTCCGTTTGGGAAGTCTGATTAGCCGGTATTCTCTGGACTTGCCGTTCTGATTTCAGGACAATCGGCGATGGATCCTCTCGACGGAATCGCTGCCTTTGTTCGTGTGGTCGATAGCGGAAGCTTTTCGGCGGCGGCGGCTCGCTTGAAGATTTCCAAGTCCGCGGTCAGTGCCCATGTGCAACGGCTCGAGAATCGCCTGGGCGTTCGCCTTCTGAATCGGACGACCCGTCGAGTATCCCTAACCGAGGCGGGCGCGGCCTATTATCGCCATTGCATCCGAATTCTCGCCGAGGCTGAAGCGGCTGAGCAGGCAGCTGCTGCGCTCCAACACCAACCGCGCGGTACGCTGCGCATTTCGGCGCCGGACAGCTTTGGATGGATGCATGTCGCTCCGGCGCTTTCGGGCTTCTTGAGACGCTATTCGGAGCTTGCCGTCCACATCACGCTAAGTCCGGCCCATGTAAACCTCGTCGACGAGGGTCTCGATCTCGCCATTCGCATCGGTGTACTCGAGGATTCTCGGCTCGTGGTGCGCAAGCTTGCGCCGTCGCGCATTATTCTTTGTGCTGCGCCGGCTTATCTCGATGCGCGCGGAATGCCTCGCAAGCCAGAGGACTTGACACAGCACAACTGCATCTGCACGGCCCTGCTCCCGTGGGGCGGCGAATGGTCGCTTATAGGCCCACGCGGGAAGGTGCGCATGGCGGTGAGCGGGAGTTTCCGAAGCAACAGCGCCGAGATGCTGCGGGCGGCGGCTCTCGATGGCGTCGGCATCTCGGTGCTACCAACATGGGCTGCGGCCGAACCGCTGCGCACGGGCGCGCTCAGACGCGTACTTCCCAGATGGGAGCTGCCAGCCAGCGCCATCTACGCCGTCTATCCCGGCAATCGCCTGATGTCCATGAAGGTCCGCGCGTTCGTCAACCATCTCGCCCGCAGTTTCGGGAGACCGCCCCATTGGGACGCCAACATCTAGCAAGCAGGAGGGCTCTGAACTGTCATCCGATTGCGTGCGGCCGCGAGCTGTTGCGGCGAAGCTGACGCCTATTGGGCCGATGAAATCCATGTTCGCGATGGCAGCGCATAGGGCGTACTAGCGAAGAGGCTGGGCAAGAATAGCGATCTCGACTATCAGGCGGGCGGCGCGGCGGCCGAACGCACTTGAGTAGCCAGCATGGTGGCAGTGGCGCAATTAAAAACTAATGGGCATTCTCTCGCGCCGCAAAATACTGGCACCAGCCATGAGGGGTGATCGGGCTCTGCACGATCTTGCAATGGTTGGGCGGCTCAAATTGCAGACAAATCTCGCAGCGCTGCTGGTCGTTTGGCGTAGTCTGATATTTGGCGTCGGCATGCGAAATCTTTTGCGCTTCGCTCAGTTCTGGCTGAGCGCGAGCAGGCGAGGCCACAGCTTCTGCAACCGAGGCAGCGGCGACGAGAGTTAGTTGCAGCATCCCGCGACGCGAGACGCTGCTTTCCATTATGATGATCCTCATGGGCACCGGCAGGTGAACACTTTCCGGGTTTCTTTTACTTCGCGACGAGTTGCTCCTGCGCCTTCGGAACGTGCCAAAGCACGATGTGATAGTGCGGTTCAGGGACGCCGGGGTGGCCTGCATTGTAGTAGATGCTGACGTGATCGACTTTCCCGCCTGGCGCCGCCAGATCATCCCACTTTTTTTGCGCATCGAGGTCTTTGAGCGGGATCATAAAGATCGTGCTCACAAGCTTTTCCTGGTGGTCATAGGCGAGGAACGGCCCCTCGGGAAGAGTCTTAGGGTCGACATAAAGCGTGCCTATGCCCGGCAGGAAATCAGGTAGCTTCACGAGCTCGCTCACTTTCTTGTAGGGACCACCGGGCGGCGCTTTTTCGACCTTCTGAGCACCTGCCGGTAGTGCGGACAGGACCAGGATGCCGCAGACTGCAACAACTCCAAGAATTCTACGCATGCGTTTGCTCCCGCTGTCTGTGCTATATGGCGCGTGCGCGATCCCGCGGCGCACAAGGCGCGGCCGATGGAAGGCCGAAGACACTTGCCAAATAAAGAGACTCGCTAAAATGAGATGACGTTCTCGCGGGCGGGTTCCCGCCGTCACTCAAATTTGATCCATGCGATGGCACTTCTGGCTTCGCCTGATGCGAGCAACGCATCATCGGAATACTGAGCCGAGATGCAATCGCGCTACCGAGCGGAGATACGCGCCTCCGGCGCTTATGCGAATTCCACGCTGATGCTCACCGCCGCGCGTTCCGCGGCGCCAGAGAAGTGATGGTTGCGCATCGCAGCAACGTCGACATACCGATGACTGCTAGACTGTATGTCCCCTCCACAAAATGAGGCGACTCACCTTCGATGTTGCGACGAGGGTTGCCTGGATGGACCGGGCAGAGCCTCAAACAAGGAGGGCGAGTCGTGGGTCATCATACCGAGGTCTTTGTCGGAATCGATACGTCAAAATCGCGCAATGCAATAGCCATTGCCGAAGGCGGCCGTGGCGGCGAGGTACGATATCTCGGGGAGTTTTCTGCCACGGAGGCAACGATCCGAAAGCTGGTGGCAAAGCTTGCAGCGAAATGCTGTCATCTGACATTTTGCTACGAAGCAGGGCCGACAGGATATGGCCTCTACAGACTGCTCAAGAGCCTCGGCCATGACTGCCTGGTGGTGGCTCCCTCGCTCGTTCCGAAGAAGGCCGGCGATCGAGTGAAGACGAACCGGCGCGATGCGGTAAGCCTCGCCAAGCTGTTGCGCGCGGGCGAGCTCACCGCGGTGTGGGTGCCGGACGAGCGCCATGAGGCTATGCGCGATCTCTCGCGCGCCCGTCAGGCAGTAAAGAAGGACCTCCAGGGCAAGCGTCAACAGATCTCGTCATTGATGCTGCGGCTGGGACGCATCTATCCGGGCAAGACAACGTGGGGACCAGCCCACATGAGATGGCTGATGTCGCAGAAGCTCGAGCATCGCGAGCAGCGCATCGCATTCGAAGAGTTACTTGAGGGGATACGCCAGGAAAGTGAGCGGATGGAGCGTTTGGAGGATGCCATCCGCGAGGTGGTGGCCGAGTGGTCGCTTGCCGAGGTTGTCGCGGCCCTGCAGGCGATGCGGGGGATTGATCTCATTGCGGCTGTGGGGGTGCTGGCCGAGATCGGTGATCTCTCCCGCTTTCAAAATCCGCGCGAGCTGATGGGCTATCTGGGTCTGGTGCCCACGGAAAACTCGACTGGTGACAAGGTCAAGCGAGGCGGCATCACCAAAGCCGGTAATGGGCGGGCGCGACGTATTCTTGTGGAGGCGGCCTGGAGCTATCGATATCCGCCGCGCGTGAGCCGAGACAAGCAGCCAAAGGTGGAGGCCGCACCGAGACGCGCGCGAGAGATTGCGTGGAAAGCGCAAACCAGATTGTGCGGACGCTTCCGCTCACTCGAGCGGAAGGGCAAGCGGCGAACCGTAATCGTCACGGCGATTGCCCGAGAGCTATCCGCCTTCATTTGGGCAATCAATCGCGAGCTCATGCCACCTCGACAGGCGTAACGTCGTTGGGGGCTGTGGACCGCTCGAGTCGTGAGGTGCGCTCGACCGGCCCACAGCCCCCTTTTGTTGCAATCAGGATCAGGGGTAGTCGCAGACATCAATCGTGCAGAGGTGAAGGTGGGACCACGGCAGGGGAAATCCTGAAACCCATTATGTGGCCGATCATCCGATCGACGCCCGACGCTAGACCAGGACAGCCCCAGACGAAAAAACGGAAATGCGGTATCCAACCCGCGCATCAGAGCCTGTTCACCGACGTCTTTGGGTCCCGCCTTCTCCTCTGCACGATCCATCGGCGCAAGAACTTCACGATGAGTCCTCGTGGAGATGAGAAAACCGTGCGCTGTGTGCTTGACTGGGGACATCAGAATGGAATGGTCCGGCCGTGCTCCGGCCCCGCCAGTGCGAGAAGCTGGCAAGGGGCGCTCAGGTCAAGGAGCACGCCATGTCTCGGAACCTCAACACAGCGGTCGCCGTGATCGGCATCGATATCGGCAAGAACTCGTTCCACCTCGTAGGTCATGATCACCGCGGTGCCATCGTGCTGCGGCAGAAGTGGTCACGCAGCCAGGTGGAAAGACGGCTCGCCAACTTCCCGCCCTGCTTGATCGGGATGGAGGCTTGCGTCGGCGCGCATCACCTCAGTCGCAAGCTCCAAATGCTCGGCCACGACGCTCGCTTGATGCCGGCGAAAGACGTGCGCCCGTATTCGAAAGGACAGAAGAATGACTTCCGAGATGCGGAAGCCATCGCCGAGGCTGTCCAACGCCCGACCATGAAATTCGTCGCAACCAAGACAGCCGATCAGCTCGACCTTCAGGCGCTGCACCGCGTCCGCGATCGATTGGTCAGTCAGCGTACCGGCGTCATCAATCAGATCCGTGCGTTTCTGCTGGAGCGGGGCATCGCCGTACGCCAAGGCCTGCATTCCCTGCGATCCGAGTTGCCGGGTATCCTCGCGACGCGCACCGATGTGCTCTCGCCTCGCATGTTACGCATCATCGAGGATCTGGCGGGCGACTGGCGCCGGCTGGATGCGCGTATCGAGGGGCTGTCTAGCGAGATCGAAACGCTGGCTCGTCAAGATAAGGCTTGCGAGCGACTGATGACAGTGCCCGGCATTGGACCGCTTATCTCGAGTGCAATGGTCGCCGCGATTGGCAGTGGAGACGTGTTCTCGAAAGGCCGCGACTTCGGCGCCTGGCTTGGACTGGTGCCGAAGCAGATATCGACCGGCGACCGCACGATCCTCGGCAAGATATCAAGGCGCGGCAATCGCTACCTACGCGCGCTGTTCGTCCAAGCCGCATGGGTGGTGCTGGTCAGGGTGAAGTGCTGGGAGCGCTACGGCCTCAAATCTTGGATCGAAGCTGCCAAGAAGCGATTGCATCACAACGTGCTGGCGATTGCGCTCGCCAACAAGCTCGCCCGGATCGCCTGGGCGGTTCTCAACAAAGGACGTGCCTTCGAGTGCGTCAAGGCTGAGGAGACGGCGTCCTGACCTGGCCGATCCTCGCGCCGTGCTCGGGGCCGTCAAGGCGCAGCCTGGCAGCGTAGAGCAAGACGTCAGGACAGCACGACGGCCGGCCTTGACGGCCCCTTGCGCGCGGCGCGTCTGCGCGCGCAGGCCGGGACGAAGGAACGACCGCCAGGCACGAACAAAGGAACAGCGCGAAGTGAGGAGCTATCGAGATGATGTAACCAACATCCCTTACCCGCCGAGGTCTGCGAGAGGATGCGACGACGATGGAAGATCGGTCTTCCCGGCGCATGCGAACACTGGTGACCCGAATGGCCCGTTCGAGGCCTGTCCGCTAATCAGCTCGAATGCGTGCTGATATCCATGATGGCCCGGAGCACAGCACGCTCCAATCAGAGGCCGGATACATTGATGCAAGACCGCATCTGACAGGTTGCCGAAACCTCTTGCAACGCGCGGCCGGACCATACATCGGGTCATTTTCGACGGATTCAGTGGGGCTGTCGGCTGGTTGATGTCCGCTCGCCCCCGAAAGCGACGAAGCCGATTCAACCAAAATCGATCTGCATTCCGGCCATTGTCTCCTCGACTCTCTTCTGCCCTTCCGCAGGCAGCGGCATGATCGGGCGCGGAGGCTCCGCTGCACAGATTCCTCTGAGATTGGCGATTGCGTAAACCACACGCAGGCTCGAGAACGTCTTGAACAGGTCCCAGATCGGTTGCAGGCGCTGGTTGAGCCGTCGCGCCTCTGCGGCGTTGCCGCTCGTCGCAGCGCGGACGATGTCGAGGCAGATCTTCGGGAAAATTCCTGCGAGAACGCTGTACCAGGTCTCGCCGCCGGCCAGCAGCGCCTCAGTGCAATTCCAGTCGGCGCTGTAACCCAAGGAGAAGCCACTCGGGACGACGGCTCGCAATTCCGCGACATGGCCCGATACGGCAGCAGGGTCCGGCGCAGGACTCTTCACCGCGACGATTCCATCGACGCGGCTCAAACGACCGATCAGGGCCGGCGTGAAGCGGAAATGCGTCGTGCCGGGATTGTCGTAGATGCAAATCGGCAACCGGCTCTCACGCACTACCGTTTGGAAATGCTCGAAAACTTCGTCATCCGTCAGTGGCGTATAGGAAACGGGCGCCAAAAGCCCTGCCCCCGCGCCGGCATCGCGTGCATCCTGGGCCAATCTCACAGTCTCGTCGGTCCGGAGCGCGCCGATCCCGACCAATATCGGCGTCCGCCCTTCTGCCAGGCGGACCGCCGCCTGGACGGCACGTCGCCGCTCGTCGCGCCCAAGATACGGATATGAGCCCGTGCTCCCGAGCAGCCCAACCGAATCCACCTTCGCGGCAATCAGGGGTTCTACCAAGGCTCCGAGAGCACCGACGTCGACCCGCCCGTCTCGAGCTGATGGCGTGATTGGAAAGGCGGAAAGTCCCTTCAGATCGATCATCGGTCTATTCCTCTTCAGTAGCCGTCGCTTGATCGGGCGCCCCGGCATAGGAAGCCCGACCAGCGCCACATCGTTGGACGAACCACAAATACCGGTCGACTGGATGAGGGATGATCCAATTGCGATCGATCTCGGCTCCGAGATGGACCAGCGACCTCCATCGCGCTTGCCGCCAATAGGCATGGAGCGGCATTGGCTGGCAGCGCCATCCAGTTCCTATCGATGCTTCCGGCGACGCTCAGCCGTCGAGACGCGGCCTGCCGCGTCCATGGTTATTCGAGCATCGTGGTCAGTTGTGCGCCCTCGTCGGCCACGAACACCGCGATCAATTCCGCCGGCTCCGTCGTGCTCGCATTGGCCGAGACGACGTGGGTGGAGCCCGGCGGCTCGAAGAAGGACTGGCCGACCTTGAACGTCTCAACCGGCCCGCCGCCGAGTTGAGAGCGGATTTCGCCCTTGGTGATGTAGGCCGTCACCGAGCCGGCGTGGCGATGCGGAGGCGTAAATCCGCCGGGACCGTAGAACACGCGCACCACCGTGACGCGCTTGCCCGGGACATCCGGCAATGCATGCGAGCTGATGACCTCGACCTTGTCGAGCGGAGACGCTGCGTTCGCGGCTGCGCACAGCGGCGTCACCGCCGAGGAGATCGCGTCCATCGAAATCGGCACGGCCTTGCCGATCGCCATGGCGCAGGCCAGTCCCGCGACGATTGCGAGCGAAACCGGCCGCGGCGGTCGGACGAATGGAAGAGACAGTGTCGCTACCATCGACGTCATCGGTTCTTCTCCCTGTTCTGTTGTCGTCCAATCTGCTCCAACGAAAGGGCGTTACGATGCAGCATCGTTCGCCGTCTGCTTCCGCGCCGGCGGCGTCCAGCGATAGGCCGCGCCGAACCGGTTCCAGACGTTGATCGATGCGATCGCCGAGGTGAGATAAGTCAGCTCCGGCTCAGGGAACTCCGCGGTCGCCTGCGCATAAACCTCGTCGCTCACGCCGTTCGGCAGCGTCGTCAACGCTTCGGTCCAGGCCAGCGCGGCGCGCTCGCGCGCCGAGAATTGCGGCGCCTCGCGCCACACCACGACAAGGTTCAGCTTGTCGGCGGGAATGCCGAGGTTCTCGCCCTGCAGGATGTGATACTGTACGCAAAAGGCGCAGCCGTTGATCTGCGAGGCGCGAAGCTTGACGAGCTCGAGCAGCTGCTTGTCGAGTCCGGCCTTTGCCGCAAACTGCCCGAGTGAACGCACGACGGCGAACACATCGGGCGCGAGCTTCTCGAAATCAGTGTATTCCTTACGACCATGTGACATCAGCTTTGCCTCGTGTTATCAGAGTCATGATATCTTATAAGAGCACTGATAATATGAGCAAGACATCGACGTCGACGAAGGCACGATCGGTTGGCATGGCCGAGATGCGAAAACGCGGAAAATCCGCCGCCGCCGGAAAGCGGCCCGCGAGAGGCCGGACCGGAAGAAGGCATGCGGGAGACCGAAAAGCGCCTGCGGCAGCGCCGGCCCTCGCCGTCCCCCCACCACCCGGCCAGGGCAAACGCGGCGAGCAGGGCTATCTCGGCTATCTGCTTCGCCAGGCCCAGGCGGCGTCGCGGCTGTCGATGGAGCGCGCGCTCGCCCGCCTCGGCGTCACCACGCCGCAATTCGTCGTCCTCACCATGCTGAAAGCCTATCCGGGCCTCTCCGGCGCGGACCTCGCGCGGGTCGCGATCCTGACGCCTCAGACCGTCAACGTGATCATCCGCAACCTCGAGCGCGACGGCGCAATCCGCAAGACGCCGCACCCCGTTCACGGCCGGGTGCTGCAATGGACGCTGACCCGCCGTGGAACCATCCTGCTCGCGCAATGCCGCCGCCACGCCCAGGCATTGGAGCGGCGGCTGTCCGCAGGCCTTTCCGCCCAGGCGGAACAGGTGGTCCGGCGCTGGCTGTCAAAAATCGCCACAGATTTGCAGGATAGCTAGCCACTGCGGCGGCGTGGCTTTTGGTCCATTCGCGCCCCGCCGCTACACTGGCCGTATGAAACAGCTTGATTCTCCGAACTCCCCTGCCCGCCGTGCCGTCCTGAAGGCGGGTCTTGCCGCGGGCGCGGTGTTCGTCAATCCGCTGCGCGCGTTTGCGGCCGCTCCTCCGGGCTTTGACCAGTGGCGCGACAATTTTCGCGGCCGCGCGCTGGCGAAGGGCATCTCGGACGCGACCTGGAACCGCTGCATGGCGCGGGTCGAGCCCGACATGAGCGTGTTCAGGCAGATGCGCAATCAGCCTGAATTCCACGAGCAGATCTGGCAGTACATCAACCGCCGCGTCTCCGATTGGCGCATCATCCATGGCCGCGAGGCGCTCCGGAAACATGAGGCGCTGTTCGCCCGGATCGAACGCGACTTCGGCGTCGAGCGCGGCACATTGCTGGCGCTATGGGGTGTCGAGTCCGCCTATGGCGATCCGCTGGTGCAGCAGAACCACATGACGCCGGTCTTTCCCTCCCTTGCCGCGCTCGCCTGGAACGAGCCGCGCCGCAAGGCTTATTGGGAGACCGAGCTGATCAACGCGATGAAGATCGTCCAGCGTGGCTGGAGCACGCCGGAAGAGATGCGCGGCTCCTGGGCCGGCGCGATGGGCCATTCGCAGTGGATGCCGGAAGTCTGGCTCAATGTCGGCTTCGACTATGACGGCGACGGCAAGGTCTCGCCGTTCGGCCGGCCCGACGACGCGCTGGGATCGACCGCGAAATACCTCGTCAATCGCGGCAAGTGGCGCCGCGGCGAGCATTGGGGCTACGAGGTCCGTGCGCCCGGCGGCGGTGCCGGCGGCAGCCGCAGCTATGCGGCCTGGGCGAACGCCGGCGTGACGCGCGCCGACGGACATCCGTTCCCGCAGCCGAATGCATCGGCACAACTCTGGATTCCGGTCCAGGGCGGACCGGCGTTCCTGCTCGGACCGAACTTCTATTCGGTCAAGAGCTACAACCCCTCGATGAACTACGCGCTGGCGATCTGCCATCTCGGCGATCGCTGCCTCGGCGGACCGCCCTTCATCCAGCCGTTCCCCGGCTCGGAGCGCGCGCTGACGCTGGCGGAAGTGCAGGAGATGCAGACGCGCCTGACCAAGGCCGGCTTCGACACGGGCGGCACCGACGGCCGCGTCGGCAATGACACCATGAAGGCTATCAAGGACTATCAGATCAGGACCGGCCTTCAGCCCGCCGACGGCTATGGCGGGCTGAAGGTGCTGGCGCGGCTACGCCAGGGTGGCTAGCACCGCTGCGACAAACGGTCTCGACGGGCAACTCAACAAAACCCGTCAAGCCCTTGGGCGAGAAATATTTCTGTTTTCCAGAAATGCAACTCAGTGTATGAATGGCCCGTCTCACCCGCTTGAGGGGCGCTTCGCGATCGTCACGAGTGTTGGGTCGAGATGCGGTGGACGCCTCACGTGCAACTGACGAGTGCGCATGCGGCGGACGGTGAAGTCGTGCAGGCCTGACGCCCTAGTGGCAGGTGTCTCCTTGCAAAGCGCGAAGCGCTTTTGCAAAGACGGTGACAACAAAGCCCAGTCTCGCCGGGGAGAGCACGTATAAGCCGTAAAGCCATCGCGCAGGGAAAGCCGGAGTGTTTCCGGTTTCACCTGTGGTCCTACCTCCCGAGCTTTCCATTTGCTCGGGACCCATGGGTGCGATCGGCACCCGGCTTTCCCTGCGCCCTCTGCTCAAGGAGAGGGCGGAACGAAATGCAAAGCTCGGACGATTTGCGCCGCGAGAACGCGAAGCCATATCTCCACGACTGTCATCGCCCGCGAAAGCGGGCGATCCAGTATTCCAGAGGCAGCAGTGATTGATCCGAGAGGCCGCAGCGTACTGGATACCCCGCATGCGCGGGGTATGACGGCGGAGAGATGGATTGCTTCCGCCTCCGCCGAGGCTTCGGCGGACAAGTCGCTTCGCCCGCAATGACGCGGAGAGAACTCCATCACCGTCATGCCCGCGCAACGGCATTGCCGTTGTCGCTGGAGGAGGCCGCTCAGCGGCCGTCTCGAAGCACGACGGCCACCGGCCGGGCCGCGCATCCTTCGAGACGCGCGTTCCGCGCTCAGGATGACGGAACTAATGCAAGCAATCGCTTCGCTCGCAACGCCGGAGACTCACTGCTGCCGCACGACTCCGCCGGCGTTCATCCCGCCGTCGATGACGAGCTCGGTGCCGGTCACATAGCGCGACGCGTCCGAGGCCAGATAGAGCACGCCCTGCGCGATCTCGATCGCCTGCCCGGCACGGCCAAGCGGCGCCGCAAATCTGGCGCGCTCCTCGGGATCGATCGGCGCATTCTGGCCGGCGCCAGCCGCACCGGTCGGGATCTTGCCCCAGATCGGCGTGTCGATGATACCCGGATGCACGGAGTTGACGCGGATGCCGTCGCCAACTTGCGCGCACTCCATCGCGATCGCCTTGGCAAACAGCCGCACGCCGCCCTTGGTCGCGCAGTAGCCGGCGAGGTTTGCCGAACCGCGGAGGCCGGCGAGCGACGACATCATGATGATCGAGCCGCCGCCATGCTTGCGCATCAGCGGCAAGGAATGCTTCACCGACAGGAAGACGCCGTCGAGATTGATCGCAGTCTGCCGGCGCCAATCCTGCAGCGACATCTCGACGATCGAAGGCACGCCGATGCCGATTCCCGCGTTGGACACCATCACGTCGAGCCGGCCATGCCGCTTGCCGATCTCGGCGACGACTTCGATCCAGCGCTCCTCGCTGGTGACGTCCTGCGCCAGGAAGCTCACGTCGCGACCGGCGTTCCTGAGGCGCGCGGCAAGCTCAGGCCCGTTCAACTCGTCGATGTCGGTCGCGACGACGGTCGCGCCCTCCTGCGCCAGCAACTCCACGATCGCCGCGCCGATGCCCGACGCGCCGCCGGTCACCAGCGCGACCTTGCCTTCAACCTGTCCTGACATGTCCACTCCCAACGTTTCTTATCTGATCACCGCCGGGCCCTGATCCGGCACCGCGACGTCGAGCACACGGAATTGCACACGTTCGGTACCCTGCCAACGGTCGACTGCAAGGGAGCCCGCCACGTGCAGTTGCTGGCCGCGATTTTGCGTCAAGGCGCTGCCGAGCGTCTGTCCGACGGAGCGGAATGCGATACCATTCACGATGGAGCCGTCGCCCGACTTGAAGCGCAGCCTCAGATGCGCCTGACCGACCTCGTCGGCATAGACGAGCTGATGCGACGGCAGCGCGATCACCGGCTCCGGATTGGCGCTGCCGAACGGACCCGCGCGGTTCAGTGTTGCGGCGAACTCGGGCGTCACGGCGCGCGCGGTCACCGCGCCGTCGATGAAGAGCTCGTTCTCGTGGCGCGAGTTGGCGACGTCGGCAGCGAGCGCGTTCTCGAGGTAGGCGCGGAATTCGGCGAGCTTCTCCTTGCGCAGCGTCACGCCGGCGGCCATCGCGTGACCGCCGCCCTTCATGAGGAGACCGTCGTGCACCGCCTGCCGCACCGCCTTGCCGAGATCGACGCCGCCGATCGAGCGGCCCGATCCCGTGCCGATGCCGCCCGGTTCGAGCGCGATCGCAAAGGCGGGGCGCGCGAATTTCTCCTTCAGCCGCGCGGCCACCAGTCCGACCACGCCGGGGTGCCAGCCTTCCGCCGCGGTGACGATCACCGCGCCCTTGTCCTCGAGCCCGAGCGACGCCAGCGCCTCGGCTTCGGCCTGCGCCTCGGCCGCCTGCTCGATCACGCGGCGCTCGGTGTTGAGACGATCGAGCTCGGCGGCAATCCGCGCCGCCTCCGACACGTCGCCTTCCAGCAGCAGGCGCACGCCGAGATCGGCGCGCCCGATGCGGCCGCCGGCATTGATGCGCGGTCCCAGCATGAAGCCGAGATGCCAGGCTTCCGGCGGGCCGTTCAGCCGCGACACATCCATCAGCGCGGTGTGGCCGAGGTGATCACGGCGGCGCATCGCGATCAGGCCCTTGGCCACAAAGGCGCGGTTGAGCCCGATCAGCGGCGCGACGTCGGCGACTGTGCCGAGCGCAACATGGTGCAGCATGCCGAGCAGATCGGGCTCCGGCATCTCGCTGGTCCAGAACCCGCGCTGCCGCAGTTCGCGGTTCACCGCCACCAGCGTCACCAGCACGAGACCGACAGCCGCGAGATGACCGAGGCCCGAGAGATCGTCGGGCCGGTTCGGATTCACCAGCGCATCGACCTCGGGCAACTGATCGCCGGTCTGGTGGTGGTCGATCACGACGACCGACATTCCGAGCTTCTTCGCTTCGGCCAGCGGCTCGATGCTGGTGGTGCCGCAGTCGACCGTGACGAGCAGTGTCGCGCCCTTCGCCGCCAGCGCGCGGACGGCCTCGGAGTTTGGCCCATAGCCTTCGAACAGGCGGTCGGGAATGTGGATCAGCGGGTCCAGTCCGCAATGGCGCAGATGCCAGGCGAGCAGCGCCGCCGAGGTCGCGCCGTCGACGTCATAGTCGCCGAAGATCGCGACCTTCTCGCCGTGCTGTGCCGCGTCCGCAATGCGCTTGGCCGCCGTCTCCATGTCGGTCACGGTATGAGGATCGGGCATCAGCTTGCGAATGGTCGGATCGAGGAAGTCGGGGACCGCATCGATCCCGACATCGCGCCCCGCCAGCACGCGCGCCAGCATTTCCGGCAGATTGTGGCGCTGGACGATCGCGAGCGCCCGCGCCGCTCCGCGTGCATCCAGCCGGTCGCGCCAGAATTTTCCAGTCAAGGACCGCGTCACGCCGAGGAACGCCGGCGGCGCCTCGACGGGCAGTGCGGATGCGTGGAGCGTCATGATCCCTTCCGAGCCAGAGCGTTTTCAAGCGAAGTGGAGACCGGTTCGCGTGAAGAAAACGCGTCAAGACAAGATCTGGAGCATCGGTTCTGATGCAATCAGAACCGATGCTCCAAGCAGGAATCGTAACGCGACAATGATTCGCAAGCCAGTGCTAGCAACCCATCCGGTCGGCTATCCCACCGAAATCCTTGGCAACGATGTCCCAGTCGCCGGTGGCCTCGAAATCGTATTTCTGCAGCGGACCGTATTCGGCCGGACGCGCCACAAACGCCGTCTTCAGGCCGAGCTTCTGCGCGTGCTTCAGATCATAATTGTGCGCAGCGACCATCATCACCTGCTCCGGCGGCAGGCAGAGCAGCTTCGCCGCACCGAGATAGGTCTCCGGATCGGGTTTGTAATGCTCGAACAGCTCGGCCGACATGATCAGGTCCCACGGGAGCCCTGCGAACTTCGCCATGTTGGTCAGCAGCGCGACGTTGCCGTTCGAGAGCGGCGAGATGATGTATTTCGTTTTCAGCCGCGTCAGCCCGGCGACGCTGTCGGCCCACGGGTGCAGGCGATGCCAGCCCATCGTCAGATGGTGCAGATCGGCGTCCGTCAGCCCCTTGATATCGAACTGCGCGACCAGCTTCTCCAAAGAGCGGCGGTGCAGCACGTCGAGGATGACGTAGCCGTTCTGCGGATTCTTGCGCACCTCGTCCATCGAGGCGGCATAGACCACGCGCCAGCCATCGACCAGCGCGGTCCAGTCGGCCTTGATACCCCGCGTCTCCGACCATTTGGTAAAGTCGTTGATCAGGCTGGTGCGCCAGTCGACCACCGTCCCGAACACGTCGAACACCAGCGCCTTGACCGCGGAAAGATCGGACATGTTCGCCTCCCTTGTTATTATTCGTTCTTGGTTCGTCATTCCGGGGCGCGCGTCAGCGCGAACCCGGAATCTCGAGGTTTCCCGATGCGCAATTGCGCATCTGTGTTCATCCTGCGGATGCCCCGGAACGACAGTGCATCAATCGAGGTGGAACTTGTCGAACTGCCGGTGCTCGGCCTTGATGTAGCGTACGGTGCCGGTGACGGAGCGCATCACGACCGTCTCGGTCTCGATCACGTCCTTCTTGAACTTCACGCCGGTCAGCAGCGAGCCGGTAGTGACGCCGGTTGCGGCGAACAGGCAGTCGCCCTTGGCCATGTCCTCGATGCCGTAGATCATCTTCGGATCGGTGACGCCCATCTTGTGCGCGCGCTCGCGCTTCTCCTCGCTGTCGAGGATCAGGCGGCACTGCATCTGACCGCCGATGCAGCGCAGCGCAACCGCCGCCAGCACGCCCTCGGGCGCGCCGCCGGTGCCGATATACATGTCGACGCCGGTCTCATCGGGCTTGGCACAGTGAATGACGCCGGCGACGTCGCCGTCGGTAATCAGCTGCACGGCAGCGCCCGTCGAGCGCACGCTGTTGATGATCTCGGCATGACGCGGACGGTCGAGCACCAGAACGGTGATGGCGGAGGGATCCACACCCTTGGCCTTGGCGAGCCGGCGCACGTTGTCGGCCGGCGGCGCGTCGAGCTCGATCACGTTCTTGGCGAAGCCCGGACCGATTGCGATCTTCTGCATGTAGACGTCGGGCGCGTGCAGCAGCGTGCCGCCATCGGCCATCGCCATCGTGGCGATCGAGCCGGGCATGTTCTTGGCGCAAAGCGTGGTGCCCTCGAGCGGGTCGACCGCGATGTCGACCTTGGGACCGGCGTTGAGCCCGACCTTCTCGCCGATGAACAGCATCGGCGCCTCGTCGCGCTCGCCCTCGCCGATCACGATGGTGCCTTCGATCGGCAGCTTGTTGAGCTCGCGGCGCATCGCGTCGACCGCGGCCTTGTCCGCGGCCTTCTCCTGCCCGTGGCCGCGCAGCCGCGCGGCCGACACCGCCGCGCGCTCCGTCACCCGCACGATTTCGAGCGTCAGGATGCGCTCAAGCAGCATCTGCGGCGGAACGGAAATATGGGTCGACATCGGCGTACTCCTTAAAGCCTCACGGGCCACGCTGCCCGCATCAATCGTCTTGCGCCCGTCCCGTTCAGGTCGCGCGCTAGTTTTTCTCGATCCGGATCACCTGCGGCCGGCCGCTGATGACCTTATCGCGCTGCACTGCGGCCAAAGCGCGATGCACCGCATCCTCACTGGTGGCATAGGTAATCAGAATGACAGGAACCGGTGAAGGTTTTTTGGCCGCACCATTCAGATCAACGCCATCCGGATGCCGTTGCACGATCGATTCCAGTGATATCTTCTGTTCCGCGAGCCGGGTGGCGATTGTTGCGGCAGTGCCTGCAAGATCGCGCGCCATCAGGCGAATATAATACCCACCCTCGTGGCGTTCCATCGGCGCCTTGGTGGTGCCGCGCAACCGCTCCACCGGGCGGCCGAACGGCTTGGCCCTGATTCCACGCGCGACGTCGGCGATGTCGGCGACCACCGCAGAGGCCGTCGCCGCGCCGCCGGCCCCGGGGCCGACCAGCGTGATCGGCGGAATCCCCTCGCCGTCGATCGTCACCGCATTGGTAACGCCCATCACCTGGGCGATCGACGACGATTTCGGCACCATGGTCGGATGCACGCGCTGCTCGATGCCCTTGGCGGTGCGCACGGCAACCCCGAGCAGCTTGACGCGATAGCCGAGTTCTTCGGCTGCGCGCAGGTCTTCAGGCGTGATCGAGGAGATACCTTCGACATAGACGGCGCTTTGCGCGACCTTGGTTCCGAAGGCGAGGCTCGCCAGGATCGCCAACTTCTGCGCGGTGTCGTGGCCGTCGACGTCGAAGGACGGGTTGGCTTCGGCATAGCCGAGGCGCTGGGCATCCTTCAGGCACTCGGCGAACGATAGCCCCTCGTGCTCCATCCGCGTCAGGATGTAATTGCAGGTGCCGTTGAGGATACCGTAGACGCGATTGACGCCGGTGCCGGCGAGTCCCTCGCGCAGCGTCTTGATGACCGGGATCGCCGCACCGACCGCCGCTTCGAAGTTGAGAGCGCCGCCGTGCTTCTCGGCAGCCGCGGCCAGCCGCAGCCCGTGCTTGGCGATCAGTGCCTTGTTGGCAGTGACCACGGACTTGCCGGTCTTCAGGGCCGTCTCGATTGCGGAGAATGCGGGATCGCCGGCGCCGCCCATCAATTCGACAAAGCAGTCGATGTTGGGATCCTCGGCCAGCGCCTGCGGGCTCTTGGCCCATTCAATGCCGCGCAGGTCGAGGCTGCGTTTCTTGGCCTTCGACCGCGCCGTGACGGCGACGACGCGCACGCCGCGGCCGCTGCGTTCGGACAGCATGCGTCCCTGCGCTTCGATCAGGCGGACGACGTCGGCACCGACGGTGCCGAGCCCCGCTATGCCCACTTTGAGGGGTGCGACCATGTGAGTAAGGAACCTGGGAAGATTAGCGTCGATTGGCGAGAGGAACCACGTTGTGCAACGTTTCGATGCCGCTTTCAAGGAAGCGGCGCACGCCACGCGCGGCCTGCCGGATCCGCTGCTCGTTCTCCACCATCGCGATGCGGACATAGCCTTCGCCATGCTCGCCGAAGGCGACGCCGGGCGACACCACGACGCCGGACTTCTCCACCATCAGGGTCGCGAACTGCATGCTGCCGACCGCCTCGAACGCCTTCGGCAACGGCGCCCAGGCGAACATCGAGGCTTGCGGCGGCGGAATGTCCCAGCCGGCGCGACCAAATGACTCAACCAGCGCGTCGCGGCGCTTGCGATAGGTATCGCGCATCTCGCGAATGCAGTCATCGGGCCCGTTGAGCGCGGCAGTCGCTGCCACCTGGATCGGCGTGAAGGCGCCATAGTCCAGATATGACTTCACGCGCGCGAGCGCGGCGATGATGCGCTCGTTGCCGACCGCAAAGCCCATGCGCCAGCCGGCCATCGAGAACGTCTTCGACATCGAGGTGAATTCGACGGTGACGTCGATTGCGCCCGGCACCTGCAGCACCGACGGGGGCGGCTTGTTCTCGTCGAAATAGACCTCTGCGTAGGCGAGATCGGACAGGATGAAGATGTCGTGCTTCTTCGCGAAGGCGACAAGGTCCTTGTAGAAGTCGAGATCAGCGACATAGGCGGTCGGATTCGACGGATAGCAAACGATCAGCGCGATCGGCTTCGGGATCGAATGGACGATCGCCCGCTCGACGGCTTCGAAGAATTGCGGGGTCGGCTCCGAAGGTACCGAGCGGATCACGCCCCCTGCCATCAGGAAGCCGAAGGCATGGATCGGGTAGCTCGGATTGGGACACAGCACGACGTCCCCCGGCGCCGTGATCGCCTGTGCCACGTTGGCGAAGCCCTCCTTCGAGCCGAGGGTCGCGACCACCTGCGTATCCGGATTGAGCTTCACGCCGAAGCGGCGCGCGTAATAGGCAGCCTGGGCCTTGCGCAGGCCGTTGATGCCGCGCGAGGCCGAATAGCGGTCGGTCCGCGGCTTGCCGAGGGTTTCCTTGAGCTTTTCGATCACATGCGGCGGGGTCGGCAGGTCCGGGTTCCCCATACCCATGTCGATGATATCGGCCCCGGCATTGCGCGCGGCCGCCTTGGCCTGGTTGACCTTTTCAAAGACGTAAGGCGGCAGACGGCGAATGCGATAAAATTCTTCCATGGGACCCTTGCTCCGACAACCGGCACACCAGAATCGACGACCTTTGGCCAGCTCTCGAAGCCGGACTCGGCTTCATCCAGAAATCGCACAGAATCAATAACTTATGGCGAATTCAGGCGCATGGGCTGGGACAAGCGGCCGGATATGCGGTTGAATTGAAGCTCTTTTAGCACGGACACCCAGCCGCGCCAGCGCAGATCGGCCCCTTCACGCACTACTTCCCGGCCGCGATGTTCGCCGCAGCCACGTCGCTCGCAGCGGCGGCATTCTGGGCCGCAGCGGTCGCCTGGCGGTCCCGCGCAGCCTTTAGCTCCGCCTCAAGCTTGGCCTGGTCGGCCGGCTTCATTGTCTCCTCGTTGCGATCCGGCGGGAGATCATGGACAGGAAGGTAGCCGCTGGCGTCCTTTGGCCGCGCCGGCGCGTCGGCCGGCACCCCGATCCCGGGCAGATCCGCAACCGTGCTCGAACAGCCCCCCAGCGCCGCCATCGACGCGAGCAGCACTGCGGCCCTGAGCCCCCTCATCATCCGATCGATCGGCATGCGCCGAAAAGTCCCCAACAAGCTGGCGCGCAGGTCGCACGTTCGCCGACACGGGTCGCACTGGTACGAGCCTTGCAGCATCCCCGCTGCGTTAATTTTGGCTTCAGCCGTTCAAACCATTGTCGCCCGAAACGATTAAGGCGTGAACAGCAAAGGCGACCTGTGAGGCTTCAATATGTCAGAAGAAAGATTTTTTGTCGCAGCGCAACAGCGCGAAACATTGGATTTTGCCTGATTGCCGTTACCGCACCGCGCGATGACGCCCACGAAACGAAGCGATAATGTCCTTGAGATGAGCAACGTCAGTACCGAAACCCAAGCCGCCCCCAAATTCAACGCCGAAGCCTTCGCCATGAATATCGCGCGGGCGATGGAAAGCAGCGGTCAGGCACTTGCCGCCTATCTCAAGCCGCGCCAGACCGGCGAAGTCCGCGACAAGACCCCCAATGAACTCGGCGAGGTCATCAAGACCTTCAGCGTGATCGCCGAATACTGGCTGTCCGACAAGGAGCGCGCCTCCGACCTGCAGATCAAGCTCGGGAAGGACTACCTCGATCTCTGGGGCGCAGCGGCGCGCCGCATGGCCGGCGAGGCAGACGCCAAGCCGGCGATCGAGCCGTCCCCTCGCGACAAGCGCTTCCAGGATCCCGAATGGAAGTCGAACCAATTCTTCGACTTCATCCTTCAGCTTTATCTGCTGACGTCGAAATGGGCGCGGGAGCTGGTCCGCAACGCCGAGGGAATCGATCCGCATACCCGCCAGAAGGCCGAGTTCTACGTCCAGCAGATCACCAATGCGCTCGCGCCGTCGAATTTCGTCCTGACCAATCCTGAAGTGCTGCGCGCCACCGTCGAATCCAACGGCGACAACCTTGCGCGCGGCATGAAGATGCTGGCGGAAGATATCGAAACCGGCCACGGCACGCTCCGAATTCGCCAGTCCGATCCGACCAATCTCGAGGTCGGCGTCAATATGGCGACGACGCCGGGCAAGGTGATCTACCAGAACGAGCTGATGCAGCTGATCCAGTATTCGCCGACAACGGAGAACGTGCTGCGCACGCCGCTGCTGATCGTTCCGCCCTGGATCAACAAGTTCTACATCCTCGATCTGCGCCCGGAAAAATCCTACATCAAATGGTGCGTCGATCAGGGCATCACGGTGTTCGTGATCTCCTGGGTCAATCCGGACAAGGAGCTCGGCAAGAAGACCTGGGCCGACTACATGACTGAAGGCCCGCTCACGGCGATGGACGTGATCGAAAAAGTCACCGGCGAGATGAAGGTTCACACCGCCGGGTATTGCGTCGGCGGCACCCTGCTGGCCTCCACACTCGCCTATCTCGCCGAGAAGCGCCGCCAGCGCGTGACTTCGGCAACGTTCTTTGCGGCGCAGGTCGATTTCACCCATGCCGGCGACCTGCTCGTGTTTGTCGACGAGGACCAGATCTCGGCGCTGGAACGCGACATGCAGGAATCCGGCGTGCTCGAAGGCAGCAAGATGGCGATGGCCTTCAACATGCTGCGCTCGAACGACCTGATCTGGTCCTATGTCGTGAACAACTATCTCAAGGGACAGCCGCCCTCCTCGTTCGACTTGCTGCACTGGAATTCCGACGCGACCCGGATGCCGGCGTCGAACCACTCCTACTACCTGCGCAACTGCTACCTCGAGAACCGGCTGTCGACCGGCACGATGGTGCTCGACAACACGCTGCTCGATCTGTCGAAGGTGAAGGTTCCAGTCTACAACCTCGCCACGCGTGAGGATCACATCGCGCCGGCGGAATCGGTGCTGTACGGCTCGCAGTTCTTCGGCGGCCCGGTGAAGTATGTCCTTTCCGGCTCGGGCCATATCGCCGGCGTGGTCAATCCGCCGACAGCGAAGAAGTACCAATACTGGACCAACGACAAGATCAAGGACGTCAAACTCTCCGACTGGCTGAAGAACGCCCAGGAGCACAAGGGCTCGTGGTGGCCCGACTGGCGCGAATGGCTGGAGAATCTCGATTCCGAGAAGGTGCCGGCACGCGCGGTGGGCTCGCCGGAGATGCCGCCGCTCGAGGACGCTCCGGGGAGTTACGTCCGCGTCCGCGCGTAGCGCCGGGCCTGCCTCTCAGCTATAAGCAGATTGTCCCGGCGCTCGGGAATCGAACTCAGTTGAGGGGGAGATGATGACTCGTGAACTGTTCTGGCTGGCGCTGACGGTGATCCTGACCGGACTGCTCTGGATTCCCTACATCATCAACCGCTGCCAGGTCCGTGGCCTCTCCGGCGCGATGGCCAATCCCTCGCGCACCGACAAGCCGCATGCGGAATGGGCGACCCGGCTCATGTTCGCTCACGATAACGCGGTCGAGAACCTCGTGATCTTCGCGCCGTTGGTGCTGATCCTCAACGCGGCCGATTATTCGTCCAAATGGACCGTGCTCGCCTGCGCTGTGTATTTCTGGGCTCGCGTCGCGCACCTGATCGTCTACACGCTTGGCCTGCCCGTGTTCCGCACGCTGGCATTTACGGTCGGCTTCCTCGCCCAGGCCGTGCTCGCGCTCGCGATCTTCAGGATCGTCTGAGCGGCATCATCGCGCCGGTCGCGGCACATGCCGCACCGGCAGCAGCTAGCCCGCATGCTTGCGCACGACGATGTGCAGCATGGTCTCCGGTGCATCATCGAAGCTCTTGTTGCTGCATCTCATGTTGTCCAAGCAGCAGTTCGATCGCTGCTGCGAATTCGTCGGCAAGGGCTGGGCGGCGGGCGATTACATGAATCTGTTGTCACGCAACGAGCTGGAATCCGTGCTGCAGACGGCGGGCGTCACCAATTATCGGATCAGATCGATGCGCCTGTTCGGCCTCCCCCTCACTTACACAGCGACTTGGATGAATTGAGCGCGGCGGGGCGCTGGAGGCGCAAGCCCACGATGTCGCGATCATCGCCGCCGTCCGCTTGGTGATGATGCGGTGATTGGCGGTCGCCTGGATGTCACCGAGCTGATGGCCGGGCGGCAAACCCGATGAAGCCGGCCTCGGCCAGACGCTGCTGATGGCGGCCTGCGCTCGTTTCTCGCGCAGGAACTCTTCGCCGCCATCATCATGCTCGACCCGGTCGGCTTTTTCGCAAGCGCTCTACTTGCGCGGCGGAAAAACGGCTGTTGCGCTGGCAAAGGCCGTAAGAACCGCAGCGCCGCCCAGGCGTCCTCTGCCGAGGCTGCCCAAGTGGGTACGGCCCTCGTCGTGTCAGTATCGCCCGCTGTAGTAGCGCTCGTCGCACTCGGCGACATAAATTCTGCCATAGGGATCGCGGTACCTGCACATTTGCGGCCCACCCGGATTCGGCGGATTCGTCGAGTCGGCCACGGCCGCCCCAAGCAGCGCGCCGGCACCAGCGCCGATAAGGGTGCTTCCGGCGTTTCTACCAATAGCCTGGCCGATCAGCGCGCCGCTGGCGGCGCCCAAGGCCGCACCTGTGGCGGTGCGCTGTTGCTGCGCTGTTTGTGCACAGCCGGCCAGACAGGTGCTAAGAGCCACGATGCCAATGGCAGCGGTTTTCAGAATGTTCATGAAGAGGGGTTCCTGCAATTCGGCGGGAGTGAGCAGAGTCAATTTTGCTCACGCAAAGTTGAGTGCAGTCTAAATTTGGCGGATTTTCGCCCGCAAGCGAATTTGCGGGCGAGCATGTTCTTGGACTGGCGGATTTCTAACCGGCATTGTTGTCGGTTTGGGTCCTCGTCCACGATGAGGCCTGCCGTCAGCTGTCGGCCAGCCCCAGCATGAGCCGCATGTTCTGCACGGCTGCGCCCGAGGCACCCTTGCCCAGATTATCTAGCCGCGCGACCATCACGGCCTGGCGGTGCTTGTCGCTGGCGAAGACGTAGAGCTCGAGCTTGTTGGTCTCGTTCAGCGCCTCCGGCTCGAGCCGGCCGCTCTTCGCGGCTTCATTCTGCAGCGGCATCACAGAGACGTAGCGGCTTCCCGCGTAGCGCTTCGCCAGCGCAGCCTGCAAGTCGGCGCCGGTCGGCTTGCCCGGCAACACGTCGAGCTGCAACGGCACCGAGACCAGCATGCCCTGCCGGTAGTTGCCGACCGACGGGATGAAGATCGGCCGCCGCGTCAGCCGCGAGTAGAGCTGCATCTCCGGCACGTGCTTGTGCTCGAAGCCAAGCCCGTAGAGTTCGAATGCCGGCGCGGTGCCGTCCTCGTAGCTCGCGATCATCGACTTGCCGCCGCCCGAATAGCCACTCACGGCGTTGACCGTGACCGGATAATCCTGTGGCAGCAGGCCGGCATCGACCACCGGCCGCAGCAGCGCGATCGCGCCGGTCGGATAGCAGCCCGGGTTCGAGACCTTCTGCGCGGTCCGGATCTTGTCGGCCTGGTCGGGCGCCAGTTCCGGGAAGCCGTAAGCCCAGTCGGGCGCGACCCGATAGGCCGTCGAGGCGTCGAGCACCTTCGGAGCAGCGTTCCCCATCGTGTCGATCAACGCGACGGTCTCCTTCGCGGCATCGTCCGGGAGGCACAGGATCACGAGATCCACCTCCTCCATCAGCGCGCGCTTCGCCGCAGGATCCTTGCGCTTGTCCTCGGCGATATTCTTCACGGCCACGTCGCCCTGCTCGCGCAGCCGTTCCTGAATGCCGAGGCCGGTCGTGCCGGACGCGCCATCGACGAACACAGTGGGCTTGGTCGCCCCGCTGACGGTCGGCTTATCGGTGTCGGTGAGGCTCATGGCACGCTCCTTTCGAGCTCGTTCGTTTCGTTTGCAAAGACATCAGGCCGCGCCTGCCGCATCAGCTGCGCGATCTCCTTCGCGTCGGCGTCCACTTGCACAGCAAGCGCGCCCGCGACCGCTGCAAAGTCGGTCTCGGATTTGTGCTGGTTCAGCTTGAAGCTGCCCTCCACCTCTTCCACCGTCATCTCAAGACCCACGATCACCTTCTTCATGGCATCCAGCCGCGCGGCTGTCATCTTGCCCGACGTCCACGGCTTCTTGGGCAACAGCCGGTTCTCGAACTTGGCGCTCAACGTATCGATGTGAACGGCGAGTTCGTGACCCGACAATGCCCGCACCGGTCCGGTCAGATGGACGGTCTGATAGAGCCAGGTCGGCACCTGGTCCGGAGACACGTACCAGTCGGCCGATACATAGGCGTCAGCGCCGTTGATGGCCAGCAGCCAGGACGTGCTGGCTGCCAGCTTTACCAACGGATTGTGACGGCCGACATGAAACAGCGCCCGCGGCGTGCCATCATCCGCGTAGGTCAGATAGAACGGCAGCGCGGAGGCGATCGGCTTTGCGCCGTCCCACGCGCAGGCGATGCCGAAACCGCGCGCTCCCGCGAAGGCGAGGCTTGCGGCGCGGTCGGGCTTGAATACCGGTGGCGTATACATGGTCGTAACTCCTGCGTGACGTAGGAGCCGCCAGATCGAACCGCGTGTCTTTTTCGAGGAGAGCGCCGCGGGAGGGATCCAGCGGCAGAGGCGATGATCTTAAACGCGAACGATCGCCTGTACCGCGGAGATACGGCGGCGGCGAGCGATGATGATGGTCGCGGCGTTGATCATGGGCGGCGCTATAGGGCCGCGCCCATATCGCGTCAAGGAAAACCGGTCAGATCACGGGATTCCACGGCGCCGGGATCACCCGGTAGCCGTTGCCGTCCTTCTCGACATGGCCGAGGCCCGGGAACGGATAATGAAAGCCCTGCACCTGGAGCCGCTCCGCCACGACCATGTCGTAGATGCGGCGCCGGGTCTTCTCGGCCAGGTCGCCATCCTGGTCGAAAAAGGCGTGCCAGCCGGGATGGGTCGCGAACGGATTCGGGTTGTTGGTCACGTCAGATTGGATGAAGACCTTGCCCGAGCCGGACGCCAGGACATAGGAGGTGTGGCCCGGCGTGTGCCCGATTGTCTCGACCGAGGTCAGGCCCGGCGCGATCTCCTTGCCCCATTCATACGGCGTGACCTCCCTCTTGAGACCGGCCTCGAAGATGTTGCGGTTGTTCTTGAACAGGCCCTGCATGCGGCCGGCCGGCGCGCGGCTCATCTCGCCGTCGTCCATCCAGAATTTCCATTCGGCCGCGGGCACCAGCACCTCGGCGTTCGGGAACACCGGCGTGCCTTCGGCCGTCAGCAGGCCATTCACGTGGTCGCCGTGGAAGTGCGAGATCACGACCATGTCGACATTCTTGGGGTCGAAGCCGGCCGCGACGAAATTGTCGGCGAACAGGCCGTTGGTCCCCTTGCTGCCGGCCTTCGCCAGCGCGCCGTTTCCGGTGTCGATCACGACAAGCTTGCCGCCGGTGTTGATCACCAGTGGCGCGAAATAGATCGTCATCATGTCGCGTGGCATGTACGCCCTGTCCAGCGCCGCGTTCACATCATCCCGCTTGGCGTTGGGAATGAACGAATCCTCCAGCTTGAAGACGTTCTTGCCGTCCGACACCACCGTGACAAGGATGTCCCCAACCTTGTAGCGATAGAAGCTCGGCGCCTGCCTGTCGGCGATCGGCGCCGCAGCGATGGCCGAGACCTCGGGCAACAGCGGCGCGGCTGCAATCCCAGCGGCGCCGGCGAGAGCGTGACGTCGTGTCAGTTCCATGTGGTACCTCCAGTAAGACCGTGACCCGCGGCCGGCAGTTCCTCCCCGCTTGTGCGGCGGGCCGGTGCTTTCCGCGCTAACCCCTGTCTCGCCGTCATATTCCGCAGGCCTCACACGGCCCGCCATATCCATTCGATGGCCTGCGCGATCACGTCGCCGAACAGCAGCAGTGCCGCGGACCAGACCAGCGCAGAAACGAAATTGGCGATCTGAAACGGCCAGTACGACATCTCGAAAATGCCGGCGGCGAGCGGCACCGAGGCCCGCAGCGGACCGAAGAAGCGCCCGATGAAGATGCTGGGCACGCCCCACCTGCTGACGAACGCCTCGCCGCGCGGCAGGATCTCCGGATAGCGCGACAGCGGCCACATCTTCGCGACGTGCTCCTTGTAGCGGTAGCCGAACCAGTAGGAGACCCAATCCCCGAGCGCAGCGCCGACGCCGCCGGCGATCCATACCGGCCAGAAATGGATTCCGCTGGCGCCGATCAACGCGCCGATCGCAACGAGCGCCCCCCAGGCAGGGACAAGCAGCGAGATGAAGGCAAGCGACTCGGCGAACGCCAGCAGCAGGACGATCGGAGCGGCCCAGGCCTGGTGATGGCGCACGAACTCGGCCAGGGCGCGCGCAAAATCCTCCATCTGATCGAGTGCCTTCCTGCTCCGTTGTGGCCTTGAATGAACCTTTCTACCGGCTCCCAGCCTAAGAAGAGGTAAGCCAGCCCGTTGCGTGACATCAAGTCACAATGGCGGGGATCGAACGTGATTTCACACGGGCTGCTGCCGCCCGGGCAGGCTCGCATTTCCCTACAAGAACCAAGGATGGACGGGATGATCGGATCACTGATGATGTGCGTGAGCGTTGTTGTTCTCTCGTTCGGAATGCTCGCGGGCATCGCCATGGGCATCCAGCAGGACTTCACGTTGGCGCCGGCGCATGCGCATCTCAATCTCGTCGGCGGCGTGCTCCTGTTCTTGTTCGGCCTCTACTATCGTGTCTTTCCAGCGGCTGGCGCGACCCTGCTGGCGAAGCTCCAGGGCTGGCTGCATATCGTGGGTGCGATCCTCTTCCCGGCCGGCATTGCGCTGGTGGTCCTGAGAGGACACGCGTTCCTGGCGGCGCCCGTTGTGGGGTCGCTGCTGGTCACGCTCGCCATGGCCCTGTTCGCGGTCATTGTATTCCGGACCTCGCGGGCGTAATCGCGGATTCCTATCTAGGGGATGGCCAGGTCCGGCTCCGATCCGGCTTGGCCGTCCCCATAGGCAGCCCATCCGTGGCATAGTCAGAGCAACCGATTCGCCGCGCCAATACTCGCGCGCCATATGAAGATCCATGGCTAAGTCTCTAAAACAAAACGCTAAAAGCAAATCAGCCGACGACTTGTTCGAAGCCCCTGAACCGAAGGGGCGCGCGCCGTTGAAGGTCGCCGCCCGGTCCTCTGGGGGGGCTGAAGCCGGCTACACGGCGGCTGACATCGAGGTGCTGGAGGGTCTGGAGCCGGTCCGTCGGCGGCCTGGCATGTATATCGGCGGCACCGACGAGAAGGCGCTGCATCACCTGTTCGCCGAGGTGATCGACAACTCGATGGACGAGGCCTTGGCGGGCCACGCCACCTTCATCGAGGTGGAGCTGACCGCTGATGGCTTTCTGACGGTGACCGACAACGGCCGCGGCATTCCGGTCGACCCGCACCCGAAATTCCCGAAGAAGTCGGCGCTCGAAGTCATCATGTGCACGCTGCATTCGGGCGGCAAGTTCGACTCCAAGGTCTATGAGACTTCGGGCGGCCTGCACGGCGTCGGCGTCTCCGTCGTCAATGCCCTCTCCTCACGGCTCGAGGTCGAGGTCGCGCGCAGCCAGAAGCTCTATCGCATGACCTTCGAGCGCGGCCATCCCAAGGGCAAGCTCGAAGACCTCGGCAAGGTCAACAACCGCCGCGGCACCCGCATCCGCTTCAAGCCGGACACCGACATCTTCGGCGCCAAGGCGACCTTCAAGCCGCAGCGCCTGTTCAAGATGACGCGCTCGAAGGCCTACCTGTTCGGCGGCGTCGAAATTCGCTGGCACTGCGACCAGGAGCTGTTGAGGGGCATCGAGGACGTCCCGGCCGAGGCGAGCTTCCATTTCCCCGGCGGCCTGAAGGACTATCTCGCCGCGGCGATCCACGCCGACACGCTGGTGCATCAGGATATCTTCTCTGGCAAGTCCGGCCGCAGCGGCGCGCACGGCGCCTGTGAATGGGCGGTGGCCTGGACCGCGGACGCCGACGGCTTCCTGTCGTCCTACACCAACACCGTGCCGACCCCCGATGGCGGCACCCACGAAAGCGGTCTGCGCAGCGCGCTGCTGCGTGGTCTGAAGGACCACGCTGAGCGCGTCGGCCAAGGCAAGCGCGCGGCCTCCGTCACCTCGGAAGACGTGATGGTGGGCGCAGCCGTCATGCTCTCGGTGTTCGTGCGCGAGCCTGAATTCCAGGGCCAGACCAAGGATCGCCTCGCCACCGCCGAAGCACAGCGCATCGTCGAACAGGCGATGAAGGATCCGTTCGACCACTGGCTGTCGGCCAATCCGAACCAGGCCAACAGGCTGCTGGATTTCGTGATTGATCGCGCCGAGGAGCGGCTGCGCCGCCGCCAGGAGAAGGAGACCGCGCGCAAGACCGCGGGCAAGAAGCTCCGCCTCCCCGGCAAGCTCGCCGATTGCACCGACGCCGGGACCGAAGGCTCAGAGCTCTTTATCGTGGAAGGCGACTCGGCAGGCGGCAGCGCCAAGCAGGCGCGCGATCGCAAGACCCAGGCCGTGCTGCCGCTGCGCGGAAAGATTCTCAACGTCGCCTCCGCCGGCAAGGACAAGTTGATGGCCAACGCCCAGCTCTCCGACCTCGTGCAGGCGATCGGCTGCGGCACGCTCGCGCATTACCGCGAAGAGGATCTGCGCTATCAGCGCATCATTATCATGACCGACGCCGACGTCGACGGCGCGCATATCGCTTCGCTGCTGATCACCTTCTTCTACCGGCAGATGCCGCGGCTGATCGATGAGGGGCACCTCTATCTCGCCGTGCCACCACTCTACAAACTGACCCACGGCACCAAATCGGTCTACGCCCGCGATGACGCCCACAAAGATGCGTTGCTGAAGAGCCAATTCAACGCCAATGCGAAGGTCGACATCAGCCGCTTCAAAGGCCTCGGCGAGATGATGCCCACGCAGCTCAAGGAAACCACCATGGATCCGGCCAAGCGCACGCTGCTGCGGGTGGTGCTGCTGGCCGACGATCGCGAGGGCACCGCGGACTCGGTCGAGCGGCTGATGGGCACGAAAGCGGAAGCTCGCTTTGCCTTCATCTCCGACAAGGCCGAATTCGCGAGCGACGACATGCTCGACGTCTAAACCTCAACCTATTGATTTCGGATGTCTTTTTTGGCCGCTTCCCATGGGGAGCGGCCATTTGCCTTTTAAGGGCGGCGGAGGCCGCTTTGGGCCAAGAGCCTGTTCCGTTTTCGGCGGGTTGTGTCCCACCCGCAACAGCATTTCTGGCGCGACCACGTATAGTGCCATGAGTTACGGGAATCGGCGCCAGCGCCAGTCCCCAGCGACCCGACCGAACGCAAAAGCCGAGGATCTAATAATGAAGAAGTTTCTGCTCGCTCTGACCGCGGTTGCTGCGATGACGGCATCGGCGTCGGCGGCTGACCTTGCCGCCCGCCCCTACACCAAGGCTCCTGCCCCGCTCCCGGTGGCGCCGAGCTGGACCGGCTTCTACATTTTCGGCGGCGGCGGCGGCGGTCTCTGGGACGCTGACACCGGCATCCAGTCGACCACCACGGGTGCGAGCATCCTGGGCTTCAATCAGCGGCAGGGCGGCGACGGCTGGTTCGGCACGGTTGGCGCCGGTTACGACTGGCAGGTCAGCCCGAGCTGGGTCTTCGGTGTGTTCGCTGACGGCCAGTTCGGCAGCCTCAAGGGCACCATTCAGGATCAGGTCGGGTTCCTCGCCGGCAACATCAAGAACGACTACAACTGGGCTGCCGGCGTCCGCCTCGGCTACCTGATTGCGCCGAACGTCCTGTCGTACGTGAACGCCGGCTATTCCAACTCGCACTGGAAGGGCACGACGCTGTTCGACACGGCTAGCGCTCTGCCCGCCGGTCTGCACACCAACGGCTTCGATCGCAGCGGCTGGTTCGTCGGCGGCGGCGTCGAGAACAACCTGAACTTCTTCGGCATCACCGCGCCGGGCTGGTTCATGAAGACCGAATATCGCGCTGCCTACTACGACAGCAAGGCCATCTCCGAGCTGGCCGATGGCACCAACCTGTCAAACGGCCGCGACATCACCTTCAAGCCCTTCGTGCAGACCATCAGCACGTCGCTGGTCTACCGCTTCAACTGGAGCGGCCCGGTGGTCGCCAAGTACTGATCAAGTACTGATCCTGCGCAATCGCAGCTCAAAAGCCCCGGCATTGTCCGGGGCTTTTTTGTTGTCGCGCGCGCCCCGCAGCGCGCCGGAGACGATGGAACTTCGCAGGAACATCGTCCCTCGCGCAGGGCCGTCGGTCGGATCCCGATCTGGTCGAGCCCGCGATGATCGGGCACTCTGCGCATCGGTTCCAAAACAAGGCGGACAACAACAATGAAGAAAGAACTGTTCGATCTCTCCGGCAAGGTCGCTGTCGTCACCGGCGGCAATGGCGGCATCGGGCTCGGCATGGCGCGCGGCCTCGCCGACGCGGGTGCTGCGATTGCCGTCGTCGGCCGCAACGAGGAGAAGTCGCGAGCGGCCGTCGAGGATTTCAGCCAACGCGGCGTCAAGGCGATCGCGGTGGCAACCGACGTCACCGACAAGTCGGCGGTCGCTGCAATGGTCGAGCGTGTCGTCAAGGAGCTCGGCCGGATCGACATTCTCATCAACAACGCCGGCATGAGCATCCGCAAGCCGCCGCACGAGCTGGAGCTCGATGAGTGGAGCAAGGTCATCGACACCAACCTCACCAGCGCCTTCGTGTGCTCGAAGGCGGCCTATCCGGCGCTGAAGGCATCCGGCCGCGGCAAGGTCATCAATATCGGCTCGATGATGTCGATCTTCGGCGCGAGCTTCGCCCCGGCCTATGCCGCGAGCAAAGGCGGCATCGTGCAGTTTACCCGCGCCTGCGCCACGGCCTGGGCGCCGGACAACATCCAAGTCAATGCCATCCTCCCCGGCTGGATCGACACCGACCTGACGCGGGGCGCGCGCCAGCAAGTCGCCGGCCTTCACGACCGCGTGCTGGCGCGGACCCCGGCGGCACGCTGGGGCGCGATCGATGACTTCGCAGGCATCGCCGTGTTTCTGGCCTCACCAGCGTCAGACTTCGTCACCGGCACCGCCATCCCCGTCGACGGCGGCTATTCGATCATGGCCTAAGCCGCGGACATGAAAGCCCCGGCCAACGTCGGGGCTTTCGCGAACGCATGGCCAGTCCTCAGCTCTGCGCCGGCGAATGCACGTGCTCGGGCCGCACGCCCACGCCGACAAGGCGCGCGAGCAGCCCCTGCAGCCATGGCACCGCCGTGACCACCCGCACGGCGAGCGGTACTTCCAGCGGCTGACCGCCCGATTTCAGCGCCACGGTGATGATGTTGCTTTGCGCGATCACCTGCATGCGCTGCGTCACGCGCACGGGAAATTCGCGCCGCCGCCTGACGGCATCGAGTTCGTCCTCCGACGGACAGCCGCGCGCGAGCTTCGCCGCCAGGATATTGGCGGTCGCGACCGCGTCCTGCACCGCGAGGTTGACGCCGACGCCGCCGACCGGCGACATCGCGTGCGCGGCATCGCCGATGCACAGCAGGCCGGGACGGGCCCAGCGGCTCAGTCGGTTGATCGCCACCGTGAGCAGCTTGACGTCGTCGAAACTCTTCACCTCGGCGATGCCTGATTTAAGGACCGGTGCGATCCGTACGACATCGTCGAGCAGCGCCGGCAAGCCCCTCGCCTTCACGGCGTCATACTGTCCCTTGGCGATCACATAGGCGCATTGCCAATAGCCGCCACGATCGAACGTCACCAGCATCCTGCCGGGCTCGACGCGCGCGAACAGATTCTCCGTTTCGTCCGGCCGCCGCCCGACGCGAAACCACAGCACGTCCATCGGCGCGCCGATCTCCTCGACCGCGAGTCCGGCACACGCGCGCACCGTGGAATGGCGACCATCACAGGCGATCGTGAGATCCGCCTCGATGTCGATCGTCCCGTCCGGCGTCTTTGCGCGAACGCCCGCGACGGTGTCGCCGCGCCGGATCAGATCGGTCGCCTCCGTGCTCATCAACACATTCAGCGACGCGAAGCGCTTGCCGCTGTCGCGCAGGAAATTCAGGAAGTCCCACTGCGGCATGAACGCGATGAAGGGATATTTGATGTTGACGCGACTGAGGTCGGCAATACGCACCGGCGTGCCGCCGAACATGCCCTCGAGCTTCTGCAATTGCTGGTGCGGAAGTTTCAGGAAGCCGTCGATCAGCCCGAGTTCGTCCATCACCTGCAAGGTCGAGGGATGCACGGTGTCGCCGCGGAAGTCGCGGAAGAAGTCGGCGTGCTTCTCCAGCACCACGACCTCGATCCCGGCGCGTCCGAGCAGGTAGCCGAGCATCATGCCGGCGGGGCCGCCCCCGACCACGCAACAGCGCACTTTCATCGAGCGCGCTTTCGGCTGCTCCCGATTGCCTGCATCCATGCCGCCATCCTCATTGCTCACAGACCCTAGATCCGGATTGTAACGCCAATCGGACGGAAAGGATGCAAAGCTACCGCCGGAACGTCTTGATCTCCGACACGCTGCCGTCGCGATAGGTCAGCTCGACCGACACCAACTTGGTCTGCGGTGCGAGCTTCAGATAGGGCTGCGCGTTGGAGGGAATGGCCCCGGGATCGCGCGAATCGCAGGCCGGCATCTTCAGCACCTTGTCGAGCACCGCGGTATCGATGCCGATGCGCACCTCACGGATCGCGCAACGATACGACATCAGGTGCGTGTAGTAGACCAGCAGGCCGTTGAACTCGCGGAACGACATCCAACTCGTCGCGGTCATGTCGAGGATCTTGCGCTGGTCCCGGATCAGCGCGGCTTCGGGATCGAACTTGATCGGGAACGGCCCCTGCATCTCGCCCTGCGTATCGACATAGCGGAGCTCGATGGTGCCGGCCGGCGCATCGGGCGGCAGTTCGATCGGGTTGGGCATCCGCTTGCGGGTGCGCGGGTCGAGCGTATCCATGAAGCCGGTCTCGCGGAAATCGCCGCTTTCGCCTATCCGCCACGAAATGCCGAGCGCCGCGTCGGCGATCGAGAACACCACGGTCCAGCCGCCATTGTGCCGCGAGAAGCTCGCGATCGGCGCATTGACGGTCTCCTCCTTCGGCACTCTCGGCACCGACACCGGCGGCAGCGCCGCCACCTGCTGCGGCGGCGTTGCTTGCTTGACCGCATCACCCGCCCCCTTCGGCGCTCCGTTGAGGAAGACGTCGTCGACCATCTGATCGAAATACACCGGGATCTGCTTGTGCCTCACCGTCTCGGCCATCTCGCTCACCAGACGCCGCGCGCGCTGCGCGACCTGCACCAGGTTTTCGCCGGGCTGCAGCAGCTCGCTGGCAAAGGTCCGGGTGAACACCGAGTTGGGATTGGTGTCGTCATTCGAGAGTCGATCGAGCGCGGTTTGCCGCGGTCCCGCCGAAAACACCGAGAACACGCCCTCGGGCAGTTGCGTCATCGGCGCGAGCCCGCACCGCGCCGCTCGGCGAGGACGGATTCCATCTGCGTATCCTCAAGGTCCCGGTTGCGGATATTCGCCGGCCGCGCACCGGCCTCGAGACGCTCGTCCCCCAACCGGTGCAGCCGCGGACGACGCTCCTGCCGCTGCTGGAATCCTGCTTCCGAGACCTCGTCGAAAGCAGCGATGCCGCACCTCCCGCCAACTCCACAGCACTGGTGGAGGCGCTGGCCCATTTCGCGCTGATGGAGCGCGGCGTCCTGCGCCCGGGCAGCCGGCTCGCGCAACAGGCGCTTCGAACCGGCCGCCTGTCGCTGGCCCGCCGCCTGATCGAGCAGAATCTGTCGCGGGCAGCGCTGTCGCCGACGCTGATTGCCGACATGCTCGGCATTTCGGTGCGGCACATGCACGTCCTGTTCGAAGCGACCGCGATGAGCTTCTCCCAGACCGTCGCTACGCTGCGGATCGATCGGAGCCGCCGTCTGCTGCGAGAGACGCCCGGGCGGCCGATCGCAGAGATTGCCTTTGCCAGCGGCTTCGAGAGCCTTGCGACGTTCTATCGGGCCTTCAACGCGGTCGAGGGCATGTCGCCGGGCGATTTATCGGGCGATCCCGCGCGCCGAGCCCAACACGGCCTTGCCCGTCGATCGATGAGCGCCGCGATCCTGCGGAACGCCCCGGCGAGTTCAGGAGCCGCCACGCGCCAGGTGCCGCTGCAGCCCCGCCCTTGCGACTCCGCCAGTCATTTGACCGGAAAATGACGGATAGGACGCTTATTTGTGCGAAAACATTAAGCTTTTTCGGCCATGGGGCAGGTTCCAAGATTGACTTTGCCGGTTTGGACCCTATGTTCCAGCTTAACGCGGCCCTCGGATCGAAGCGCGATTCGTCAGGTTTGCCGCCCGTCAGCGTCACACAGAGCCCCCGAGCTTTTTTGAGAAGCGAGCCGTTTCGGGGCCGAACGCGACAGCCTTTTACCTTCGATTCCGAACGGCGGTATCGACCAGAGGCTCAATGTCCTTTTCCAATCTAGGCCTGTCCAACAAGGTCCAAACCGCAGTTGCGGCCGCAGGTTACACCACCCCCACCCCCATCCAGGAACAGGCGATCCCCCACGTTCTCGCCCGCCGCGACGTCCTCGGCATCGCCCAGACCGGCACCGGCAAGACCGCCGCCTTCGTTCTCCCGATGCTCACGATTCTCGAAAAGGGCCGCGCCCGGGCGCGAATGCCGCGCACCCTGATCCTCGAGCCGACCCGCGAGCTCGCCGCCCAGGTGAAGGAGAATTTCGACAAATATGGCGCCGGCCAAAAGCTCAACGTGGCGCTCCTGATCGGCGGCGTCTCGTTCGGCGACCAGGACTCCAAGTTGATGCGCGGCGTCGACGTCCTGATCGCAACGCCCGGCCGCCTGCTCGACCACACGGAACGCGGCGGCCTGCTGCTCACCGGCGTCGAGCTGCTGGTGATCGACGAGGCCGACCGGATGCTCGACATGGGCTTCATCCCCGACATCGAACGCATCTGCAAGCTCGTCCCCTTCACGCGGCAGACCCTGTTCTTCACCGCGACCATGCCGCCGGAGATCAGCCGCGTCACCGAGGCCTTCCTGCACAATCCGGCCAAAGTGGAAGTTTCCAGGCCCGCGACGACAGCGGTGACAGTGAGCCAGTCGCAGGTGCCCGCGGGCCGTGAGCCCCACGAGAAACGCGAAATCCTCCGCCGTCTGCTGCGCGAGGCCAAGGATCTCAACAACGCGATTATCTTCTGCAATCGCAAGCGCGAGGTCGCCATTCTTCACAAGTCGCTTCAGAAGCACGGCTTCAGCGTCGGTGCCCTGCACGGCGACATGGACCAGACCGCTCGAATGGCCGCGCTCGATCAATTCCGCAAGGGCGAACTGCCTCTGCTCGTGGCTTCCGATGTCGCCGCCCGCGGCCTCGATATTCCGGCCGTCAGCCACGTCTTCAACTTCGACGTGCCGCATCATCCCGATGACTATGTCCACCGCATCGGCCGCACCGGTCGCGCCGGACGGACCGGCACCGCAATCTCCATCGTCACCCCGCTCGACAGCAAGTCGATCGCCGCGATCGAAAAGCTGATCGGCCAGCAAATCCCGCGCGCCGAGGGTGACTATACCGTTCACAGCGAGGCGTCCGACGAGGCTGAAGCGCCGCGCCGGTCGCGCAGCCGCGATGGTTCACGCGACGGCGCCCGCAGTGGTCGCAAGCCGCGCCGCGAGCGCGAACCCCGCCATGAACGCGAGCCGCGTCAGGGCGGCCGCAACGGCGCCCAGCCGCAAGCGGCAGCGCAACACGTCCCCTCGATTGGTCGCAGCGAGCCGCGACGACCGCAGCGCGAGGCCGATCACGAGCCCGCCGACCATTCACATCTGCCAGCCTTCCTGCTGCGCCCGGTGCGTGCGCGGGTCTAGGGCTCAAACTTTGGTCTGATTGGTTTCCAAGCGAGGCGCGCTCTCGAACGGCCTGCCTCGCCGACAGCGTGCTTGCGTTTGAAACAAATCAGCGCAGATTCCATGCCCGGTTTCCCGTAATTCTACTGTTTACCTCGCCTTCACTCTCATCCCGTACCGTCGGCTCGATAATTTAGTCATTGCTGCTGGAAAATAACCGGCGCCACTCGCTATTGAGGACGTAACAGTGGTCAAACTGCTGGACGAACACGAACGCACATTGGCATTCGCCGAAGTCGCGCTTGGCCAGATCCGCTCCCTTCGTCAGACCGCAGTCCCCCGCAACTATGAAATCTGGTACGTCTACGCGACCGGATACAACGCCCCCCTCAACAAGATCATCAACGAGACGCTGGCGCGCAGTGGAACGCTCAGCGAAGCCGATCTTGAACAAATCTACGAAACCTACCTTTCGCACATCAAGACATCCGACCGCATCGACAAGGTCGGCGCCCGCGTCATCGGCGAGATCGACGACGTTATGAAGCTGATCACCGATGCGCTGGGCGTATCGGCGGCCTACGACGCAAGCCTGGCCGGCGCCAGCGACAGGCTCGCGACCGCAACGACGCGCGACCAGATCAAGGCCATCGTCGAGGGGCTGGTGAAATCGACTCGAGAGATGCGCGAGACCAATTTGGCGCTGGAAGCGCGGCTTGCTCTCTCCAGGTCCGAGATCAGCGATCTGCAGCACAGTCTCGAAGCGATCCGCGCCGAGAGCCTGACCGATCCGCTGACCGGCCTCGGTAACCGGAAGTATTTCGACCGCTCGATCGACATGGCGGTGCAGGCCGCGCTCGCCAGCAGCGAACCGTTGTCGCTCCTGATGTTCGACATCGACCACTTCAAGTCGTTCAACGACTCCTATGGTCACCTCACCGGCGACCAGGTGCTGCGGCTGGTCGCGCAATCGCTGAGGCAGACCATCAAGGGCCAGGACATCACAGCCCGCTACGGCGGCGAAGAATTCGCGGTGGTGCTGCCCAATACCGCGCTGCGCCAGGCGCTGACGGTCGCCGACCATATCCGGCGCGCGGTGATGGCCAAGGAATTGAAGAAGAAGTCCACCGGCGAGATCCTTGGCCGCGTCACCATTTCGGTCGGCGTCTCCATGCTGAAGCCGGGCGACGACACGGATTCCCTGATCGAGCGTGCCGATGCATGCCTCTATGCCGCCAAGCGCGCCGGCCGCAACCGCGTGGTCTGCGAAGCCGATCCGGAATACAGCGCCGAGACGCAGAACCGCGTGGCGTAGTCGCCTTTGCAGGGTGGGCAAAGGCGCGCAGCGCCGCGCCCACGATCTCTAGCGCGTGATGAGATTAGGTTGAGCTGGAGCAGCAACGGAGGTTCACCTCTCCCTTGGGAGAGGCATAGGCCGCCTTCGGCGGCCGTCCTTAAGAGAACGCCGAAGCGCTGCTTCGGCTATGGCGTAGCGCCGGGTGAGAGGTTACGGTCTCTCGCTAGAGCCACGGCCCCTCACCCGATTTGCTGCGCAAATCGACCTCTCCCCGTCGGGGAGAGGTGAAGCGAATACGTGGCCGAACCGATTCGATCCAAACTCATCTTGCTCTAGCGCGACCGAGTTGGTGGGCACGCTTCGCGTTGCCCACCCTGCGTTTCTCCACGTCATGCGAGCGAAGCGAAGCAATCCATCCAGCCGCATATGCGGAACAATCGATTGCTTCGTCGCTTCAGCGCAAAATTGCTTTGCAATTTTGTCGCGAGCTCCTCGCAATGACGGGGATGCATACGGCCTCTCAGGATGAGGACCTTTTCGTTGGCGCGCGTTCGTTGGCGCGCGCTTCTTCTTGGCCGAAGACCGCCTCGCGGCCGCCCTCTTCACCGCACCCTTTTTGGCGGCGGCCTTCTTTACAGGCGCCTTCCGTGTCCGTGGCCGCTTGCGGAGCGCGGCGCGCTGGGCGGCGGCGAGTGCCAACCGCGCCCACACTGCAAGCTCCTCGGAATCGTCGAACAGCCGCGCCGGCAACTGCCAATACGAATTGACCGTGACGGTCTTGGACCGCGTCTGGTACGAAAACGGCTTCGACCCTTCCGCCTCGAATTGCGGAATGGTTTCGTCGTCAGCGCGGAAGTAGAGCCCGGCGCGCAGCGCCAGCGCGAAATTGGTGCCGTCGGCGGAGATGCCATAGCCCGAGAACATTCGGCGCAGCGTGACCGGGCCGAAATCTGTGAACAGGTCAATCAGGAATTCGCGGTCCATATGCCGGCGCCCTTACCCCTTGCCCGATCATCCTCCGACGCCGCGCAAGGCATGGCTCCTCAGGCTAAGGCCGGAGGCGCGGAAAACTAGACCTTGGCTGGCTTGAGCTGCACCGACTCGCCGCAGCCGCAGGCCGAGACCTGGTTCGGGTTGTTGAAGACGAATTGAGCCTGCATCTTGTCGGCCACGTAGTCCATCTCGGTGCCGAGCAGGAACAACACAGCCTTCGGATCGACCAGGATCTTCACACCCTTGTCCTCGACCACTTCGTCGGTCGGGCGGATCTCGTGGGCGTATTCGACGGTGTAGGACTGCCCGGCGCAGCCACCGTTCTTGATGCCGACGCGAAGACCGACGATCTCGGAATCGGCGCGCTTGGCAAGTTCCGTGATCCGTTCGGCCGCGGCATCGGTCAGCTTCATGACCTGCGGGCGCGGCCGCGGCTTCGGCTTGGCGACTGGTGCGGTGGTATCCATTCTAGCGACTCTCCTTCGCCGCAGGGCGGCGACATCCTCCAACTCAAAAGTAACAACGAAATTCCGGCTGTGAAGGCCTCATATCCTAGAATTGGCTAGAACTTAGTAGATCGCCCATACGCCCGGCGTGACCAGTTCGAGCAGGTGATTGTCCGGATCGCGGAAGTAGATGCTTTTCCCCCCGCGCGGCCAATCAGTCCTAGCTTCGATCGCGACATCGTGCTCGCCAAGCCGCTTCTCCCAAGCCGGCAGCTCGTCCGCGGCAATTGCAAACGCCGCGTGAATCGGCCCGCTTCCGTCATGCGGCGGTATGGTGCCGCCAGGAAGATGGATCGCCTCCAGCGTCGCGCCACGACGAAACAGCAGAAGAACGTTGCGGCCGCCCACATCGAACGCGAGAAACCGCGAATCGCTCGTCAGCGGCTCAAGACCGAGCACATCCGCGTAGAATGCGCCCGCGCGGTCGAGATCATCGACGTAAAGTGCTGTTTCGATGACACCGGATAATTTTGGCAATGTAGCGCATCACCACATATTGAGAACGAGGCGCGCCTCGTCCGACATCCGATCCGGCGTCCAGGCCGGGTCCCACACCAGATTGACGTTGACGACGCCGACGCCGGGGACGCTCGCGACCGCGTTCTCCACCATCGTCGGCAGCTCGCCGGCAGCCGGGCAATTCGGCGTGGTCAGGGTCATCACGATGTCGACGGAGCGATCGTCCTTGAGGTCGACCTTGTAGATCAGGCCGAGCTCGTAGATGTCGGCCGGGATTTCCGGGTCGAACACCGTCTTCAGCGCGGCGATGATCTCGGCGCTCAGGCGCTCAGTCTCCTCCGCGGGCAGCGCGGAGCTGGTCTCGATGGTGGCCGGCTTGACTTCGGCTGTGTCGGTCATGCGAACAATTCCCGCGCCTTGATCAGCGCTTGCGCCAGATGGTCGACTTCTTCACGCGTATTATACATCCCGAACGACGCGCGGCAGGTGGCCGTGACGTTGAACCGCTCTAAAAGCGGCATCACGCAATGCGTGCCGGCGCGGACGGCAATGCCCTGCCGGTCGATCACGGTCGCCACATCGTGGGGATGTGCGCCTTTCATCTCGAACGAGATCACCGGGCCCTTGTTGCGGGCGGTGCCGATCAGGCGCAGCGAGTTGATCTCGCGCAGGCGCTCCTGCGCGTAGGTGAGCAGGCCGTGCTCATGCGCGGCGATCCGCTCCTTGCCGATCGAATTGACGTAGTCGATCGCAGCGCCAAGCCCGATCGCCTCGACTATCGGTGGCGTTCCGGCCTCGAACTTGTGCGGCGGATCGCCATAGGTGATCCAGTCCCTGGCGACTTCGCGGATCATCTCGCCGCCGCCGTTGAACGGCCGCATCGCCACCAAGTGCTCATGCTTGGCGTAGAGCACGCCGATGCCGGTCGGCCCGTAGACCTTGTGGCCGGTGAACGCATAGAAATCGCAATCGAGGTCCTGCACGTCAACCGGCAGGTGCACCGCGCCCTGGGCGCCGTCGACCAGCACCGGAATGCCGCGGGCATGGGCCAGCCGGACGACCTCTTTCACTGGCACCAAGGTGCCGAGCGCGTTCGACATTTGGGTGATTGCGACGATCCTGGTGCGCGGGGTCAGGAGCTTCTCGAACTCCTCGATCAGGAAATTGCCCTCATCGTCGACCGGCGCCCACTTGATGACAGCGCCATGGCGTTCCCGCAGGAAGTGCCAAGGCACAATGTTGGAGTGGTGCTCCATGATCGAGACGACGATCTCGTCGCCTTCCCCAATATTCGGCTCGCCCCAGGACGACGCCACGAGGTTAATCGCCTCGGTGACGTTGCGGGTGAAGACGATCTCCTCGTTGCGGCGTGCGTTGACGAACTTCGCGACCTTGCCGCGGGCGCCCTCATAGGCTTCTGTCGCGGCGTTGGCGAGGTAGTGCAGACCGCGATGCACGTTGGCATACTCAGTCTTGTAAGCCTCGGTCATGCGGTCGAGCACCGCATTCGGCTTCTGCGCCGAGGCGGCGTTGTCGAGATAGACCAGCGGCTTGCCATAGACCTGCATGGCCAGCGCCGGAAAATCCTGCCGCACGCGGGCGACGTCGTAAGCGCCGTTGGCCACTGCCGGATGCATCCTCACGCCCTCGCCTCGAGCCAACGCCGCGCGGTCGCGATCGCGATCTCGCGCAAGTCATCGTTGGCAATCGTCTCGATCGCCTCGCCGACGAACGCCTGGATCAGCAGCGCCTGCGCTTCCTTCTCCGGCAGGCCGCGGGCGCGCATGTAGAACAGCAGGCTCTCGTCGAGCGCGCCGGCGGTCGCGCCATGGCCGCAGGTGACGTCATCGGCGAAGATCTCGAGCTCCGGCTTGTTGTCGGCCTCCGCCTCGTCGGACAGCAGCAGCGCGCGGGTCATCATCTTGGCGTCGGTCTTCTGGGCATCGGGGCGAACGACGATGCGGCCCTGAAATACGGAGTGCGCACGGCCGTCGACGACGGCGCGGAAGACCTCGCGGCTCGCACAGTTCGGCACCGCATGGTCCAGGAATAGCGTGGTGTCGGCGTGCTGAGTGCCCTTGATCAGGTTGACGCCGTTGGTCTCGACCCTCGAGCCCTCGCCGGCGAACGCGATCGTGAGCTGGTAGCGGCTGACATGGCCGCCGCTGGTCATGCCGAATGTGTTGAAATGCGCGTGCGCGCCGAGCGACACGGTCGCCGAGGAGATGTTGAAGGCCTCGATGGCGTCTTCGACCAGGCGGATGTGATCGAGCCGCGTGTTGTCGCCGATCGCGACGACCAGCGCGTCGTAGGTCTGGTAGGCCTTGACGCCATCAGCGGCGAGATAGCTCTCCACCAACGTCGCACCGGTATCGCGGCCGAGCCGGAGCAGCGACCGCGTGAACATCGCGGCCGGGGTGGCGCCGGTCGCCACGTGGACAATGTGCAGTGGCTGCGACAGCACCGTGCCATCGGCGACGTCGATGACGACACCATCGGTCGCCATGGCGCCGTTCAGCGCGATCATCGGATTGGAATTGTCCGAGGCAAACGCCTGCGCCGAGAGCGCGCCGTCGCCGGCGTCGAGCACTTCGCGCAGCGGGCGGACGCTGAGCCCCTTTTCGAGATTGCCCAGATCGGACAGCGTCGGCGCGAAGGCGCCGTCGACCAGCACCAGACGGCACACGCCATCGATCGCCCGCGACTTCGCGGTCGCGGCGGCGCGATCGACCGCGGTGGCATCCGGCGCCGCCGCGAGCGGCAGCACCTCGCGCATCAGCGCGCGCAGATCGGTGTATTTCCAGTCCTCGATGCGGCGGTGCGGCAGGCCCAGGCGCTCATAGGCCTCGAACGCCTGGCGCCGCTGATCGGCGATCTTGCCCTTGCCCGGCAGACGGTCGCGCACGACGGCGAAAGCATCGCCCAGCGCGCGCCCGGTCTCGGTCTTTGCAACAACGTTCATCTGAAAACCCGTCCCTGTCAGGCGGCATCCTCGAATTGCGTGTAGCCGGACTCTTCCAGCTCCAGCGCCAGCTCCTTGCCGCCGCTCTTGACGACCCGGCCCTTCGACATCACGTGCACGAAGTCGGGCACGATGTAGTTGAGCAGCCGCTGATAGTGGGTGATCACCACCATCGCGCGCTCCGGCGAACGCAGGGCGTTGACGCCGTCAGCCGCGATCCGCAGCGCGTCGATGTCGAGGCCGGAATCCATTTCGTCGAGGATGCAGACGGCCGGCTCGAACAGCGCCATCTGCAGGATCTCATTGCGCTTCTTCTCGCCGCCGGAATAGCCGACATTGACGCCGCGCTTGAGCATGTCCTGCGGGACGTTCAAGGACTTGGCGACCTCGCGGACTTTCTTGAGGAAGGCCGGCGACGATATCTCCTCCTCGCCGCGCGCCTTGCGCTGCGCGTTCAGCGCGGCATGCAGGAAATTCCAGGTGGTCACGCCGGGAATCTCGACCGGATACTGGAACGCCAGGAACACGCCCTTCGCGGCACGCTCGTTCGGCTCCATCTCCAGCAGGTCCTCGCCCCTGAACAGGATTTGTCCGTCGGTGACCTCGTAACCCGGCTTGCCGGCGATGACGTGGCTCAGCGTCGACTTGCCGGAGCCGTTCGGCCCCATGATCGCGTGCACCTCGCCCGGATTCACCGTGAGCGAAAGCCCATGGAGAATCTCACGCTCCTCGACACGGACCTTCAGATCTTTCACTTCAAGCAACGCAGTCATTTTCATCCCTTCTGGCCTAAGCCGACCGCAAGGCGATCATAAAGAGGAGCCAGCCAAAAAATCCCATAGCTCCGAACCCGGCGGCAGATTTGCCGAATTCCATGACGTCATGCGACCCCAAAAACACGCCGATCAAAGCAACGAACGCTCCGGTGATCGCAATAAACGCAGTTATCGCAAACGGCCAAATCTGAAAGCCCAGGAGGATGTTCCGGACCGTCTGAATCATTGGCTTATCCGACGCTGCCCTCGAGCGAGATCGAGATCAGCTTCTGCGCTTCCACCGCGAACTCCATCGGCAGTTGCTGCAGAACGTCCTTCACGAAACCGTTGACCACGAGGCCGACGGCCTCCTCCTGCGAGAGTCCGCGCTGGATGCAGTAGAACAGCACGTCCTCGGAAATCTTCGAGGTGGTGGCCTCGTGCTCGAACGTCGCGGAGGAGTTCTTGGCCTCGACATATGGCACGGTGTGCGCGCCGCACTTGTCGCCGATCAGGAGCGAGTCGCAGGCGGTGTAGTTGCGCGCGCCGGTGGCTTTCCGGTGGGCGCTGACCAGGCCGCGATAGGTGTTCTGCGACTTGCCGGCGGCGATGCCCTTGGAGATGATCCGGCTCGACGTGTTCTTGCCGAGATGAATCATCTTGGTGCCAGAGTCGACCTGCTGGAAGCCGTTCGAGATCGCGATCGAGTAGAACTCGCCGCTCGAATTGTCGCCGCGCAGGATGCAGCTCGGATATTTCCAGGTGATCGCCGAACCGGTCTCCACCTGGGTCCAGGAGATCTTCGAATGCTTGCCGCGGCAGTCGCCACGCTTGGTGACGAAATTGTAGATGCCGCCCTTGCCTTCCGAATTGCCGGGGTACCAGTTCTGCACCGTCGAATACTTGATCTCGGCGTCGTCAAGCGCGACGAGCTCGACCACGGCGGCGTGAAGCTGGTTCTCGTCGCGCTGCGGCGCGGTGCAGCCTTCCAGATAGGAGACGTAGGAGCCCTTGTCCGCGATGATCAGCGTGCGCTCGAACTGGCCGGTATTGCGCTCGTTGATGCGGAAATAGGTCGACAGCTCCATCGGGCAGCGCACGCCCGGCGGCACGTAGACGAACGAGCCGTCGGAGAACACCGCCGAGTTCAGCGTCGCGAAGAAATTGTCGGAGGTCGGCACCACGCTGCCGAGATACTTCTGCACCAACTCGGGGTGCTCGCGGATCGCCTCCGAGATCGGCATGAAGATCACGCCAGCCTTCTTCAGCTCCACCTTGAACGTGGTGGCAACCGAGACCGAATCGAACACGGCGTCGACCGCGATCTTGCGGTTGGCCGACGGCTCGCCGCCGGGGGCGGGCTCGACGCCTTCGAGAATCGCGACCTCACGAAGCGGGATGCCCAGCTTCTCGTAGGTCTTGAGGATTTCCGGATCGATCTCGTCGATCGATGACAGCGCCTTCTTCGGCTTCGGCGCCGCGTAATAGTAGATGTCCTGGTAGTCGATCTTCGGATAGTCGACACGCGCCCAAGTCGGCTCGGTCATGGTCAGCCAGCGGCGGAACGCCTCCAGGCGCCATTCCAGCATCCAGGCCGGCTCGCCCTTTTTTGCGGAGATAAATCGGACGGTGTCTTCCGACAGCCCCTTGGGGGCCTTGTCGGACTCGATCAGTGTCTCGAACCCATATCGATACTGATCGACGTCGATGCGCCGGACGCGCTCGACCGTCTCTTGTACAGCAGGCATTTAATCCTCCGCTCGCGGTTTCAAGGACCGCGGTGGATCTCAGTTCCGAAAGTCTATTACGATGCTTTGGAGACGAAATCACCTGCTTAGAACAGTTCAAGCTGTGTTTCGTCGCTCCCCCTTAACTAGGGTATCGGCGAGCTTTCGCCAAGCCTTGAGCGTCAAATCCACGTCTGTCTCGTTGGTAGACCAGCCAAGACTGAGCCGCACCGCTCCCTGCGTGAGCCCTTGACGGTATCCCATTGCCGCCAAGACATGGGACGGCTGGACCTTGCCCGACGAGCACGCGGAACCCGACGATACGGCCACGCCCGAGAGATCGAACCCGATAACTGCGGTCTCGGCCCTCATCCCCGGCGCAGTGAACAGAACGGTATTTGGTAACCGCTTCACATCGTCAGAGAAGACCACCAGACCCGGAGTTTGCCGTAGTCCGTGCTCCAGGCGATCGCGCAGCCCTCGCACCCGTGCGGCATCGGCCTTCAACGCCGCCATCGCCGTCTTCGCGGCAGCGCCGAAACCGGAAATGCCCGCGACGTTCTCCGTTCCTGCCCGGCGCCCCAGTTCCTGGCCACCGCCGCGAAGCAGCGCTTCCAGCCCCTCCACGCCCTCGGCAAGGACCAGCGCGCCGACGCCCTTCGGTCCGCCGATCTTGTGCGCCGACAGCGACAGCAGGTCCGCCTGCGTCGAGGCAAGGTCGAACGGAATCTTTCCGAATGCCTGGATGGCGTCGACATGGAGGAGACCACCGGCCCGATGGACGATCTCGGCAACCTCAGCCACAGGCTGAATCGCGCCGGTCTCGTTGTTCGCGAGCATCACCGACACCAACGCGGTCGGACCCTCATTGAGCAGGCTACGCAGGCGGTCGAGATCGACGACGCCGGAGCGCGTGACGCCGATCGATCCGATTGCATTGGGCGCGAATCGTCCGCCCGCAAGCACCGAGGCGTGCTCGACAGCCGAGGCGAGCAGCCGCGTCACCGGCGCGCTCGTTCCGCGCCGAAGCCCCGGCATCAGCGCCAGCGCGTTGGCTTCCGTTCCGCCTGATGAAAACACGACGTCCTGTGGCCGGCCGCCGACGGCCTTTGCCACGGCGGCGCGGGCATCCTCGACAAGCCGGCGTGCCTTGCGGCCCTCGCTGTGCACCGACGACGGGTTGCCGCTCAACTCCCATGCCGCAGCCATCGCCGCCTTCGCCTCGGGGCGAAGCGGCGTGGTGGCATTCCAGTCGAAATATACGCGCTCGAACATCGACTTACGAGATTACCTTGAATGGCGAGCGGGGCCGTGTCCGCCGTGAGTCGCCACCCGGTTGCACCCTTCTTAGCGCAGGTGGGGACGGACAGCGTCCCGTACAATCACCATCCCAACGCGTGGGCCGGCTTCCGGATGCTCAAGATGCTTGCTTTTTGCCCTACGCCTCATGCTAGAAGCTGCCTCGAAAGTTAACCGAGCGCCGTCCGCCGCGCGAACGCCAGCGACGCCGATCACCCTTCGATGAGCTGCTTTATCCGGCAGAAGCCGATGGAGTCAGCCCATATTCGGTTGATGCGCACGGATCAATCGAGGGATCAAGCAAGAGATCACGATGCCTGAAGTCATTTTCACCGGCCCTGCTGGCCGCCTTGAAGGCCGCTACCATCCGGCCAAGCAGAAGAACGCGCCGATTGCGATGATCCTGCATCCGCATCCGCAGTTCCACGGCACGATGAACCACCAGATCGTCTACCAGTGCTACTACGCGTTCGCGCATCGCGGCTTCTCGGTGCTGCGTTTCAACTTTCGCGGCGTCGGCCGCAGCCAGGGCTCGTTCGATCACGGCACCGGCGAATTGTCTGATGCCGCAAGCGCGCTCGATTGGGCGCAGGCGATCAATCCGGAAGCGCGCGCCTGCTGGGTCGCGGGCTTCTCGTTCGGCGCCTGGATCGGCATGCAGCTCCTGATGCGGCGCCCGGAGGTCGAGGGCTTCATCTCGATCGCGCCGCCGGCCAATCTCTACGACTTCTCGTTCCTGGCGCCCTGCCCGTCGTCGGGCCTGATCGTGCACGGCGACAAGGATGCCGTGGTGCCCGCCAAGGACGTCAACACGCTGGTCGAGAAACTGAAGACGCAAAAGGGCATCGTGATCGATCAGCAGATCATCCCCGGCGCCAACCATTTCTTCGACGGCAAACTCGAGCCGCTGATGGAGACGGTGACCGGCTATCTCGACATGCGTCTCGCCAACGTACGCTAAGCCAAGACCGCTGACCTTGTAGCCCGGATGGAGCGCAGCGAAATCCGGGTCTGCTGCCGCGGATAGAGGTCCCCGGATTTCATCCAGGCTACGGATGTGGCTTATTCAGCCGCAAATTTCAGTGCGGCAATGCCGACCAGCACAAGCGCGATTCCCGCGATCTTCATCGGGTTCAGGGCCTCGTTGAACAGCAGCACGCCCATGCTCAGCGTGCCGACTGCGCCAATCCCGGTCCACACCGTGTAGGCAACACCGACCCCGAGCACCTGCAACGCGCGCCCGAGCAGGAACACGAACGCCGCGAGCAACACCAGCGAGACCAGGCTCCAGCCGAGCCGCGTGTAGCCCTCGGCATATTTCATCGAGATCGCCCAGCCGACATCGAGCAGACCCGCCGCGACTAGCGCGATCCACGCAACGGACTGCGACATGGCGTGTTACGCGGCAAGCTTCAACATGTGCGCATCGTGGCGCACCAGGAACGCGCGCAGCAGGTTCGGATAGTCAGGCGAAACGGCGCTCTGCACGCTCGGCCGCTGCGCCAGCGCCGCACGCCACGCCCGCACTTTCGGCGTATCGGCGAACACAGCGAGATCGGTCAGTCGGTCGAACACGTCGAAGTAACGGAAGATCGGCGCGAACACTGTATCCACCAGGCTGAAGTTCGGACCGGCGAAGAACGGGCCCGCGCCAAGGGCCGCCTCGACGCGCGCGAACTTCGCCGCAACCGTTTGCCGCTTGCTCTCGAACGTCGCGGCACCGGTGGCGGTCTCGAGTCCCCAGAGATCGCTCAGAATGGCCGAACCGAACTCCATCCAGGCGCGATGCTCGGCGCGAACCAGCGGATCCTGCGGATGCAGCTTGGCGCCGGCCTGCGTCTCCTCGATGTATTCGCAGATCACGTTGCTCTCGAACAGCGCGACCTCCTTACCGTCGTCGCCGGTGGACGACCAGCACCGGCACCTTGCCGAGCGGCGAGATCTTCAGGAACCAGTCCGGCTTATGCGCGAGATCGATGTCGATCCGCTCGAACGGCACGCCCTTCTCGAGCAGCGCGATCACCGCGCGTTGCACATAGGGACAGAGCTTGTGGCTGATCAGCTTCAGGGCGGCCATGGCGATACCTCACGTTCAATGCAGCTGCATCTACTAATTACATGCACCTGCATTAAATCGTCAAGGTCGATGCACCTGCATCTAAATCACGGCCGTGCGATTATGCCCCCGGTCATCGGGATCGGCACGCCAGTGGTGGCGGGATAGCTGAGCGGCAGGCCTTTGAGGCCGCGGGCGGCGAGGAAGCCGAAGGCCTGGGCCTCGATCGCGTCGGATGCCCAGCCGACCGTCTGGGCGGCGTCGACGGTCGCCGGCGCCAGCCGCTCCCGCAGCATCCGCAGCATCGTGTGGTTGGAGGCGCCCCCGCCCGATACAATCCAGCTCTTCGGCGGCTTCGGCAGCAGCGGCACGACGCGGGCGATGGCCGCCGCGGTGAAGGCGGTCAGCGTCGCGGCGCCGTCGGCAGGCGCCATCGCGCTCAGCTTGAGCTGGGCGAAGTCGTTGCGATCGAGCGACTTCGGCGGCGGAGCTGAGAAGAACGGCAGCTTCAGCGCCTGGGCGATCCAAGCCTCATCCGGCCTGCCCTGCGCGGCCAGCCGGCCTTCGGTATCGAACGGCTGATGCATCTCGCGGTACATGAAGTCGTCGAGCAACGCATTGCCCGGGCCGGTGTCGCAGGCGATCAGCGTATCCGTGCCGTCGATATAGGTGATGTTCGACACGCCACCGATATTGACCACCACGACCGGCCCTTCGCGGTTCAGCGATTGCGCCAGCGCGCGGTGATAGACCGGCACGAACGGTGCGCCCTGCCCGCCGGCCTCGACGTCGGCGGCGCGGAAATCATGCATCACCGGGATATGGATCGCCTTGGCCAGCGCCGCGGCGTCGCCGATCTGCACCGTCAGCTTCCGCTCAGGGCGGTGCAGCACGGTCTGCCCGTGGAACCCGACGATATCGATGTCCTGGCAGGAGATCCGGTGCTGCGCGGAGAAGGTCGCAACCGCCTCGGCATGGGCAATGGTGACGGCCTGTTCGGCCTGCCGCAGGACCCCCGGCCGGGCGTCGCGCTGCGGCAGATGAACGGCTTCCGTCAGCGCCTGCCGGAGCAGGCTGCGCTCGCTCTCCGTATAGGGCCGATAGCCTGAAGGACCGAAGGCCCGGACCTGCCGGCCGTCGGTCTCGATCAACGCCACATCAACGCCGTCGAGCGAGGTACCGCTCATCAGACCGAGTGCCGTCAGCATCATCTTGGTCGCGCCCTAGCCGGAACCCCGGCTTGTCTCAAACAAGTACATCCTATAATGCCACAGCGCATCCGCCTGCGGCAGCTTGAGCACCAAGGTTCCGCAAATTGATGCAAAAACCGTAAAACACGAATGCTCTGAGTCGCAGACAAATGACTGCATTTAAATCGGATTTCCTGAATACTTTACAGGAACGCGGCTTCATCCACCAATGCTCCGATTTCGAGGGCCTGGACGCGCTTGCCGCGAAGGGCCAGGCGACCGCCTATGTCGGCTATGACTGCACCGCGCCGTCGCTGCACATCGGCAACTTCCTCACCATGATGATGCTGTACTGGCTGCAGCAGAGCGGCAACAAGCCGATCACCCTGATGGGCGGCGGCACTACCATGGTCGGCGACCCCTCCGGCAAGGACGAGACGCGCGCAATGCGGACGATCGCGGAGATCGAAGCCAACAAGGCGTCGATCCGCGGCGTGTTCGCCAAGGTGCTGCGCTACGGCGACGGGCAATCGGACGCGATCATGCTCGACAACGCCGAGTGGCTGACCAAGCTGAATTGGATCGAGATGCTGCGCGACATCGGCCGTCACTTCTCGGTCAACCGCATGCTGACCATGGACTCGGTGCGGCTCCGGCTCGAGCGCGAGCAGGAGATGAGCTTCATCGAATTCAACTACATGGTCTGCCAGGCCTACGATTTTGTCGAACTGTCGCGCCGCGTCGGTTGCCGGCTGCAGATGGGCGGCTCCGACCAGTGGGGCAACATCGTCAACGGCGTCGATCTCGGCCGCCGCATGGGCACGCCGCAACTGTTCGCGCTGACCACGCCGCTGCTCACCACCGCCTCCGGCGACAAGATGGGCAAGACGGCCAAGGGCGCGGTGTGGCTGAATGCCGATCAGTTCTCGCCTTACGACTTCTGGCAATACTGGCGCAATGTCGAGGACGCCGACGTCATCAAGTTCCTCAAGCTGTTCACGATCCTGCCGATGAGCGAGATCAACAAGCTTGCGGCGTTGCAAGGCGGCGAGATCAACGAGGCGAAGAAGGTGCTGGCAACGGAAGCCACCGCCCTGCTCCACGGCCGCGACGCGGCGAACGAGGCCGCCGAGACCGCGCGGCGTACCTTCGAAGAAGGCGCGCTCGCCGAGACGCTGCCGACGGTGGAAATTCCGCACAGCGAATTTGCCGCCGGGTTCGGCGTTCTCGCGGCGTTCGTGAAGGCCGAGCTTGTCACGTCGAACGGGGAAGCACGGCGCCAGATCAAGGGCGGCGGATTGCGCGTCAATGATGTTGCCGTCACCGACGAGAAGATGCTGCTGACGAGCGGAAGCCTCACGCCGGAGGGCGTCGTCAAGCTCTCGCTCGGCAAGAAGCGGCACGTCCTGCTCAAGCCTGCATAGGCGCATTCGCATTTGTCGGTTGTAGGGAGCACCGAAAGCGCGCTCCCTGCTTTCCGATGGACCAGACCACGAACCCGAACGGCACACTCGCAGCGCCGCCGAAACAGCCACGCGTCGCGTTGAACGTGCTGGCGCTCTGTTTCGTGCTGTCGGTGCTCGGCCGCGGCCTGAGCGACAGCTTCACCGTGTTCCTGAAACCGATCTCGGAAAACTTCGGCTGGGATCGCGCGCAAGTCGTCTCGGTCTATTCGCTGACCTGGCTCGCCAGCGGTTTGACCGCACCGCTGGTCGGCCGCCTGTTCGATCGCTCGGGTCCCCGCGTGGTTTATTCGCTCGGGATGTTGCTGCTCGGTTGCGCGTTCCTGGTTGCGGCGCATGCGCAAGCCCTCTGGCAATTCCAGCTCAGCGTCGGCCTCTGCGTCGGATTCGGCACCGCGTTGATCGGCAACGTGTCGAACTCGATCCTGCTCGGCCGTTGGTTCGGGCCTCGGCTTCCGACCGCGATGGCGGTGATGTACTCGGCGACCGGCGCCGGCTTGCTGGTGCTGCTCCCGCTCTCGCAGGTCCTGATCGACCGGATCGGCTGGCGCAGCGCCTATGACGTGTTCGGCACCACAGCGCTTTGCCTGCTCATACCGCTATTGCTGCTGCCATGGCGGCGGCTGGCGCGCGGTTCGCCGCATGTCGTCAGGAAAGCCCAGTCAGGCTTGGCCGACGAGGGCTGGACGCTGCTCAGCGCGATGCGTTACCATGCTTTCTGGGCGTTGTTCTCCACCTTCTTCTTCACCGCGGTCGCGATGTACGCGCTCACGGCGCAGATCGTCGCCTACCTGATCGATGTCGGCTTTCCGCCGCTGCAGGCAGCAACCGCTTGGGGCTTCAGCGGCGTTGCGCTGTTCGTCGGCATGCTCGGCGTCTCAACGCTCGACGGCATCATCGGCCGCCGGCCGTCGGTCCTGTTCAGCTACGGCGTCTCGATCGTCGGCATCATCCTGCTCTGGCTATTGCAGTGGTATCCAAACTACTGGCTGTTGACCGGCTTCGTAATCTGCTTCGGCAGCATGATCGGCTCGCGCGGCCCCCTGATCACCGCGACCGCGCTGAAGATCTTCCGCGGCGAGCGCGTCGGCACGATCTACGGCACGATCATGATCGGCAGCGGCCTCGGCTCGGGACTCGGCTCATGGAGCGGCGGCCTGATCCATGACTGGACCCACAGTTACAACCCGCTGATCGTATTTGCGCTGGTCAACGTGGTGCTCGGCTTGATCCCATTCCTGGTAGTGCCGGCGCTGCGGCGCTGAATTCTCAAGCGGGATGGGGTTAGGTTGAATCGATTTGGGATCCCCAAATCACCGTGTTTCTGATTCACTATGTTGGCTGGACACGACGGTCGTTTAACCGAGGGACGCCACGCAGCTTGTTGGGCAGCATCGGGTTTATGGCATAGCGCAGATTTGAGCCTCCAGTTTGGAAGTTTGAATCATGAGCGTCCCGGCGAAACGCAGCGCCCCTGGCTAGGCCCGGTTCGGCGCTTACAGGGCAGAAGGGGACATCAACCAGCTGACGGCCTCCGCTGAACTCGTCGAAAAGACCCAAAGGCGACTATGCGCTTCCACGTCCCTACGTGAACATCGGCACAAATGGTCATATGGGACAGGTCCGCTGCCTCGTATCTCAGCGGGGTGTTTGCTAGAATATCTTGAGTTGCGGTTCTCACTTTGGAACCACCGCGACCGCTAAACGATGGCACTTCAGCACTCGTTCCTGCTCGAGAACCCGAAGCATTCGTTAAAGGCGAATTGTTAAGGAACGGGCTAAAGCGAGCACGTTGCTTGCTAAAAGAATCGCATCGATCGCCAACAACCAACATCGATGGAGCAACCAAAATGGCCAATCCGCGCCAAGAGGAGAAGTCTATCCCAAACGTTGAGCAAACGATCCAGCGTACCGGCGAGAGAACCAGTGAGCAAACGAGGCGCATCGGATTAGCTGCGGCCCAGGCCAGCGAGGAAGTCGCCAAAGCCAGCGCCGGTCTGCTGCAACAGAACGCCGAGATGCTGCAGAATGGCTGGCGCTTCGGCATGGAGATGACAACGGCGATATTGGGGCGCTCCACTGACCAACTTGGTCGGGCTTTCGGTCTGACGGGAGACGAGGCGCAGCAGGCAACCGAACGATCGGCGCGCAATGCTGAGACCATCCTGTACTCTGCCACGGCTGTCACCAAAGGACTGGATGGAGTCGCTCGAGAGTATCGTGACTTTCTTCGCCAGCAGGTTGAAAGGAACATGGATCGCATGACCGAACTCATGCGCTGCCGCACGCCTCATGACGTCGCAGCCGTGCACAGTGATCTAGTGCGCGATACGATCAGCAGTGCACTTGAGAGCAGTCGTCGGATGGCGGACGTATCGCTCAAGGTCGCCGACGAAGCTGGCAAGCATATAAGCCAGACCATCGAACGCATGGAGCGTGCAGCCTAGCTTTACAATCTGCGACGCTGGCACATGAGCGGCTGAGAATGCCGCTCATGTGTCGTTCATTTGCACTTGGAGTTAGCTTCCTGGAGGTCTCCTGCAATGCAGGTACTTCGATTTCACTGTCCGATCACTCGAAAAGAAATCCGGTGCATTGACTGCGAAGGTCAAGGGGAACAGGGCGAAGCCGCGCTCTATCAGGCCGTCGCCTGTCCTTCATGTTTGCGGCTGCACTTCGTCAACTCGTCGACAGGCGAACTGTTGAGCGATGATTAGTTCTGGTGAGCGTCTCGCGAGTCGCGCCCAAGAGCATGAAGAAATCAGGTTGAGCCGCAGCGGCGGCGGAAGTTCACCTCTCCCCAATGGGAAGAGGTGAACCGAATCCGGGGGCGAACCGATTCAATCCGAATTGATCCCACGCAAATTAGTTGTTGGTCGGCGGCAGGTCGTTCGGGTTGTTGTATTGCTTGAACTCGAAAATCTTGCGCGTCAATCCCGGCGCCAGCGCCGAGATCGGATTGACGCGCAGCACCGGTGCACTGGGCGTGCCGACCACCTCGTAGGTGACGCCGATCAGGCCTTCATTGCTGCCGGCACCGAGGAAGATCCCGAAGAACGGGATCTGGCCGAACATGTTGTTCAACCCGTACATCGGAATGAAGGTGCCGTTCATCCGCACCTGATTGCCGACATAGTCGATGCTGCCTTCGATGGTTGCGCCGATGCTCGGTCCCTTGACCACGCCGTCGCGGATCGTGAGCTGGCCGCTCTGGCGCGTGAACTCGGCGCGCAGCGCGGAGAACGCGATGCCGTTCTGAGTGCTGACCGGTCCGCCCGCGACCGCCCGGTCGAGCTGGGCCTCGCCCTTCACGGCGAAGTCGCGGATATTGAGCAGACCTTCCCGAGGGCCTGGCTCGGGCGTCGGCGGCTCCATCGCCAGCGTCAGCCGCCCGCCGACCACCTTCGAATAGGTGTCGATGAAGCGCAGGAACGCGCCGGCGTCGCTGGTCTGCAGATAGATCACCTCACGCCCCTGCTGACGGCCGCGCATATCGACGCTCACAGGCGTGTCACGCCCGACCTTGCCGCTCAGCGTGAACGCCCTGATGAAGCCGTTGCGGCGCGACATCTTGGCGTCGACGCTGCGCACCGCCTCGCCGTTGAAGCCCGCCACGGCGCCGAGCTTCACGTCGAAGTCGAAATCGATGTTCTTGGTCCTGCTCTTGGCATCGGACTCGCGACCAGAAATCGCCGACCTCAGGAAGCCGCGTCCGTCGAACACGTCGCCGCGCATCGTCACCTTCAGCACGCCGTCGGGCCCGCGATCAGCCCTGAGCGACGTCTTGTCGCCTTCGGAGGGCGCGTAGGTCGGGAAGTTCGCGTTCATGAGGTCGCCGTTCTGGTCGACCTCGAGCGAGCCCTTGATCGAGACGCCGCTGCCCTCAACCACGATATCCTCGAACCGCGTCGACTGCCCTTTCGGCACCACGTTGAAAGTCGCCTTGCCCGCTCTGCCCGATGCCTTGACCCAGCCCGGCAGGACGTTGTCGAGCTTCAGCTGGGTCAGGTCGGCCTCGACGCCCAACTTGGTGCTGTTGTCGCCGCTGCCGATCTTGCCGGTCAGCTTGATCGGGATCGCACCCGAGACCGCCGTACCGAGATCCAACCCGAGCCGCGCACGGCTGGCGTCATCCAGCGACGCCTGCAGCTTGACGTCGGCATCGCCTTCGGCCGGCTTGCGATAGTCGAGCGACGCCGCCTGCCCGTTGATCTTGACGTCGCCCTTGACCTGGTAGCCGGCGTTGCTGGCGATCACCTTCAGCGCGTTGGCCTCGAGCTTCTGGTTCATCACCAGCTTGTCGACCGCAACGCCGGTGACGTCGGCGGTGACCGAATAGACCGTGTCGGCCTTGGTCAGCTCGCCCTTCACGGGCATGCCGAGGTTGATCGTGGCCGTGACGTTGCCCTTGCTGGCGTTGGGATCGATCGGCGGACCGGACAGATCGCTGAGCCGGTCGGAGGCGAGGATTTCGGCGGCGGCCGGCACCGGACAATCAACCCGGAACTTGACCTTCGACGGCGAGGGTTTCGGCGCCATGTCGGGCACCTCGAAGGTGAAATCCGACAGCGTGATCTTGCGGCCCGCCGGCGTGTCGGCGATGCCCTGGCCGATCCACACCGTCGCGGTGCGGCCGGTCACCCTTGCCTTCAGATCCGCGTCGTGCACCGAGGGCATCCCATCGACCGGGTGCACCGCGACGCCCGAGGCGACAATGTTCACCGAGAGACCGTCATCCGGGATCGGCGGCCCCTTGCGGGACAGGTTGTGCACCGGCGAGTTGACGCCGACATCGATGCGCTGGAGCGTGCCGCGCTCGATGCGCTCGATCACCCATTGGCGCACCTCGGGCACGATGATGGTCGGCCACACCCGCTTCAAGGCGATCGCCGACATCGGCGTACCGGCAAAACCGAGTTGCAGCCGCGGCTCGCCGGAATAGTCGATGCTGCCGGTGCCGGCCACCCCGATCTCGCCATTGGAGATGTCGGCCTGGGTCAGCAGCACGCGCTTCCTGTCGGTGTCGAACCGGAAGCCGATGTTGATACGGTTGAAGATCAGCGGCGGCTCATTGGGGTCGATGCCGGCCAGCACGATGGTGCCGCCCGACAGCCCCGCCTGCCAGTCGGTGACGTTGTCGTTCGGCGGTTCCAGGTGACCGAGCAGCGTGATCCGGTTGGCACCCGAGATGATCTTGATCGGCGCCAGCAGCACGCGCCGTCCCGAATCCCATTCGACGCTCATGTCGGCCGAATCGATCGCCATCGGGTAGTCGGGCGTGTCGGTGTCGATGATGTTGCCGGCGCCGACGTTGATCCTGCCGCGGAAATAGGTCGGCAGACCGTCGCGGCCGAGCTCGCCCTTCAATTCACCCGATATCGGCAGGTCGGCGGTATAGGTGAGGTCCTTGGTCCTGAGCGCCAGCAGGATATTAGCGGCCGAGACATTGTCAGCTTTGATGTCGACCGAGCGCACACCGTCGACCTGCGGCCCGACCACCACGCGCATCGCCCAAGGCTTCGCGCCCTCCTCCCCGAATCTCAGCGCCACGCCTCCCTCGCTCGGGCGTCGCAGGCTCAGACTGATGTTCTCAAAGCTGAATTTGTTGCCGCGCTGCTGGTCGTCGACGACCAAATTCCCGTTCTTCAGGCCGATCTCGTTGAGGTTCTGGCCGTCGAGGCCGGTCAGGCTGAGGCTGTCGAGCCAATCGAGACCGGCGAGCAGGCCGCTCTGCGCGGATGACGGCGAATCGGACGAGGCCGCCGCGGTATCGGGCGCTGCCGGCGGCGGGGGTACCGCAGGTACCGCGGGTGTCGGACGCGGGAATGTCGGCGGGATCCCCGCCTCCTTCTTGGAGGCGACGCCGGTGGCGAGCGGCTTTGCGGTGTCGCCGGCCGAGACCGTCACATAGCCGTCCGGGGTGATGCGCACCGACAGTTCGGCATCGACCAGGTTGAGGCTTTCCGCGCGCAATTGCCCGAGCAGCAGCGCCGTGCCCGACAGCCGCACCTCGGCCTTCGGCGCGCTCGCCACGATGGCGTGGTCGCGATCGCGGACGATGATGTCGCGGATGCGCACCGCGATCCTGACCCGACCGGCGCGCTCGATCTGCGTTCCGCCGACCTCGACGGTGTTGCCGTGGCCGATATTCTCTTCGATCGCGGCGGCGAGCCAAGGCGTCGCGATGTCGAGGTTGATCGGCCCGGCGCCGAGCCGCCACCACAGCGCGCCGAAACAGGTCGCGAAAATCACCACGAGCACGCCGAGCACCAGCCCGATGCGCCGCACCCAACGCTCGCTGTTCAGCCAGCGCTGCAGGCGTGTGCAGGAGTCGGTGAAGCGGTGCAGATTGGTGTTGGAACGCGCCAGCAATTGCCGCGCACGGTGGCCCGCCGCCTCATCCTGCTCGTCCCACGCGACCTGATCTTCCCATTGCGAGAACTCAGCCTCGGCGCGCGGATTTGGCCCCTGCGGCGACGTATTCCTTGCCATTGCCTCTCGGTGCTGGCGGTGATGTCGATCGCCGTCATCGCAGCGCCCGTCAATTCGTATCGAGCGCTCCTGTGCCGGCATCGCTGCCTATCCTCGACTAATAAAGTTGCTCGCTGACGGACCTAAGAACCCAATCAAAAGCCGATTCGACGAGCGGACGGGTGATGCGTCGATTTCCTTGTAACCATACTCCGAGGCCATCAAACTTGCCCAGCGACGGGCTGCGAATCCGGTCGCTGCGAATGAGACCCGCAATACCCCAATGGTTGAGCCGCGGAAAGCGACGAAAGGAAGGCGTATGTCCAAGAAAACGCGCAAGAAATCCTCCAACACAACCGGAAGGCGGGCAGCAACCAAGGTTGCCCGCGCCGCACGCACAAGTACGGGGACGTCTGCTGCGAAAACCTGCACGGCGGATGCCAAGACCAAGGGCAAGACTGCCGCGGCGGTTCGGAGCAAAGCCTCGCACAAGGCCGACTCGAAACCGTTAAAGTCGAAGCCGGTCGCCGCCGCGACAAAAGCTCCCGGGGTGACAACTCCCGGGGCGATTCTTGCCGAAGGCGCCAAAGCGCCGGCCTTCAAGCTGCCGCGCGATGGCGGCGGCAGCGTCGCGCTGAAGGATTTCACCGGCAAGAAGCTGGTGCTGTTCTTCTACCCCCGCGCCGACACCCCCGGCTGCACCCGGGAGGCGATCGACTTCACCCGGCTAAGCGGCGCCTTCGCAGACGCGGGTACCGTCGTGCTCGGCATTTCCGCCGACACCGTTAAGGCCCAGGAGTCATTTCGAAACAAACACCAGCTATCCGTCCCGCTCGTCTCCGACGAGCAGCACCAGATGCTGGAGGCCTATGGCGCCTGGGGCGAAAAATCCATGTACGGCAGGACCTTCATGGGAATTATTCGCACGACAGTTCTGGTCGATTCGAACGGAAAGGTCGCCCGGATCTGGCGCAATGTGAAGGTCGACGGCCATGCCGATCAGGTGCTGGAGGCCGCAAGGGCGCTCTGATGGCCGGGGCTCCGTTTCCCGAAAATTAACCATAGGAGGCTCAAAATCGGCCCCGCAAATTAGCCGTACGGAACTTGGTCCGACCGGCCGCGGGAGTACCGATGTCAAACCGGTCCGGTCACCATCACGACCACCACAGACACCATCATCCTCAGGACCATGGCCGGACCCAGCCGCGTCGCGCGGCCGCCCATGCCGCGCCGATACCGGCGGCGGCCGGTCCGGCGTCGGCGGGCGCGGGCTACGCCATCGTCCACGCCGGTAAGCAGGTCCGCTTTGGGCCGGTGGTGTTCTGGATCATCGTCGGCACCATCGTCCTGCTCGGCATGTGGTCGGCGGCGACCGCCACCTATTTCGCGTTCCGCGACGACGTCCTGACCCGGTTGATCGCGCGCCAGGCCGAGATGCAGTACGCCTACGAAGATCGGATCGCGGAGCTGCGCGCCAAGGTCGACCGCACTACCAGCCGCCAGCTCCTCGACCAGGAGCAGTTCGACCAGAAGCTCGACCAAATCATGCGGCGCCAGGCCACACTGGAATCGCGCGCCACCGCGCTCGGCGCGCTTCCCGACCTCGGCAGCACCGGATCGATCAAGCCACAGGGCCGCGCCGATGCGACGCCCTCCTCGGGAACACCCAAACCCTCCCCGATCAGCGACACCGTGATCTTCGTGGCGCCGCCTGACCGTGAGGCGCGGCTGGAATCGCGTGCGCCATTGGCCGCCAAGACGCAGCCGAGCCAGCTCGCCAAGGCCCAGGGCGTCGACAATGCGCTGGTCCGTCTGCAGACCTCGCTCGACCAGGTCGAGCGGCGCCAGATGGCGGCGCTCTCCTCGGCCGAGGACAACATCGAATCGAAGCTGCGCCGCATGCGCGGCGTGATCAGCGATCTCGGCCTCAACACGGCGCAGCTCGAAGCGGCAACGCCGCGTAGCGGCATGGGCGGCCCGTTCGTGCCGGTAAAGCTCGCCCCCAACGCCGGCCCGTTCGAGCGCCAGCTCTATCGCATCAACATCAACCGCGCGCAGATGCAGCGGCTGAACCAGACATTGGCACTAGTGCCCTATCGCAAGCCCGTCGTCGGCGAGGTCGAGTTCACCAGTGGCTTCGGCGTCCGCACCGACCCCTTCCTCGGCCGGCCGGCGATGCATACCGGCCTCGACTTCCGTGCCTCGCAGGGCGATCCGGTGCGCGTCACCGCCAACGGCAAGGTGGTGTCGGCGGGCTGGGCCGGCGGCTACGGCCGCATGGTCGAGGTCGACCACGGCAACGGGCTCTCGACACGCTACGGCCATCTCTCTGAGATCAAGGTCAAGGTCGGCGAATATGTGAAGATCGGCCAGGTGATCGGCGAAGTCGGCTCGACCGGCCGCTCCACCGGCCCACATCTGCACTATGAAACCCGCATCGATGGCGAAGCGGTCGACCCACAGCGATTCCTGCGCGCGGGCGTGCGGCTCAACGCCGGCTGAGAACCCCGCGTCATACGTTTACACAGCGATCCTCTGAACGCGGTGCAAGCGGCTCCCGCTTGCGCCGTTGCCGTTTGCGTGCCCGTCAAAAACTATATCAACCAGCCCCAGGAATTCGCGCTGGCGCTCCCCGCCCTTGACGGCACTGCGAGCCCGGCGACTGCCGCAACCGGTTTCATCGCGCTGATCCTGCTGTTCGTCGTCAACATGCTCTACGTCGCCTCCGCGCGGACGGCGCTGATCTTCATGCCCGTGCTGCTGATCCTGTTTGCTTGGCTGCATCTCAGCAGGCGCGCCACGCGGATATTGTTCGCCTGTGTTGCCGCGGCGAGCGCGCTAATCTGGACCATATCACCCTATCTGCGCCAGCGCATCGCGGACGTTACCATCGAGCATCGCGCGCACGATTTGTCCGGTATCGCCCCGACTGCGCAATGGCCGACCTATTGGCAGGCTCGATCATAGAGGAACGCCCCCATGCCATTGAGTTGCCCGACGGCGCAAGACCCCGGCGAGAAAATATTTCTGTTTTCCAGAAGCGCAACTCAGTGTATGAATGGCCCGTCTCACCCGCCTGAGGGGCGCTTCGCGATCGTCACGAGTGTTGGGTCGAGATGCGGTGGACGCGGAGTGCGCAACTGACGAGTGCGCATGAAGCGGACGGTGAAGTCGTGTGGTTCCGACGCCCCAGTGGCAGGTGTCTCCTCGCAAGATGCGGAACGCATCTTTGCGAAGACGGTGACAAAAAAGCCAAGTCTCGCCGGGGAGAGCACGAAGTAAGCCGTAAACCATCGCGCAGGGAAAGCCGGGATTGATCCGGTTTCACCTGTGGTCCTACCTCCCGTGCTTTCCATTTGCACGGGACCCATGGGTGCGATCGGCACCCGGCTTTCCCTGCGCCCTCTGATCACAGAGTGGCGAAACGAAGATGCAAAGCTCGGGCACATCGTGTCGCGAGAATGCGGCCTCACATCCTCTTAGTCGTCATGCCCTGCGCATGCGGGGCATCCAGTACGCCGCGGCCCCTCGGCTCAAGCACCGGCGGCACTGGAATACTGGATCACCGGCATGCGCGAGTGATGACAACGAGCAAGCTCTTTGACAGTTGAATCAGAAACGCGCCCGTCATTGCGAGGAGCTCGCGACAAAATTGCAAAGCAATTTTGCGCTGAAGCGACGAAGCAATCCATGCTTCCGCATATGCGGCGGGATGGATTGCTTCGCGGAGCCTGTCATCGGGCGCACTTATCGCGCGACCCGTTGGCTCGCAATGACGGCAAATGCGCCCTCCCTATCGTGTTGCGTCGTGCCCGACCTCGCCTGTGATGACGTCGCCGAACAACTCCCACGCCTCGCCGTTGAACTTCATGAGCTGCATCTGCTCGATCGGAAAGTAGTCGTCGGGCGCGGTGTTGACCATGATGCCGGGCAGCATCAGGTCGGAGTGAAAGTTCTTCAGGTTCGCGGCCTGCTTCATCACGTTTTCACGGGTGAGATTGTCGCCGCACTGCTTCAGCACCTGCACCATCGCCTCGGCCTGCACATAGCCGTAGATGTTGTTGGCGTTGGCCTTGTCGCCGTCGGGATAGTACTTGTCCATGAAGGCGCGCCAGCTCTGCACGGCGGGATCCTTGTCCCAGGTCGGATCGGTCGGGTCCTTCAGATAGGCCGTCGAGATGATGCCCTTGGAAAATTCAAGGCCCGCCGGCTTCAACACCGAGGCGACCGAGGTCGCGGTGTTGGCGAGGAAGAACTTCGGCTTCCAGCCGAGTTCGCCGACCTTGCGGATCGCCTGCGCCGATCCCTTCGGCGCAGCCCAGGAGAAGAAGATGTCCGCGCCCGAATCATGCAGCGCAACGATCTGCGAATCGATCGAGGGATCGCTGACCTCGTAGGACTTGTCGGCGATGATCATGCTGACCTTGTCGCCGAGCCCGTCCTTCAGCCCCTTGAACTGATCCTTGCCGGCATCGTCGTTCTGCCAGAACACCGCAATCTTGCTGTTGGGGAATTTGTCGCGAATGTATTTGGCGTAGATGCGCCCCTCGCTCTGGTAGTTGGGCTGGAAGCCCATCGTCCAGGGAAAATTCTTGGGGTCTCCGAACTTGGTACCGCCGGAGGCGACGAAGAGCTGCGGCACCTTTTTTGCATTCATGTATTTCATGATCGCCGAGTTGGACGGCGTACCCAACGCCTGAAAAATCAGCAGCACCTCGTCGCTCTCGACAAGCTTGCGCGCCTGCTCGATCGCCTTCGGCGGCGAATAGGCGTCGTCGTAGCTGATGAAGTTGATCTTGCGGCCGTTGATACCGCCCTGATCGTTGATCATCTTGAAGAACGCCGCCTCGGTCTTGCCGATCACGCCGTAGGACGATGCCGGACCGCTGTAGGGCATGATATTGCCGATCTTGATTTCGGTATCGCTCGCGCCCGGATCGTATTTCTTCTGCGCGTAAGCCGCGGTCGCGATCAGTGCGGCACTTGCGAACGCCACAACCGCGCCAATATATCGAGAACGAGCCGGCATTTGTTTTCTCCCGATTTTTGTCGTTGGTTTTGGCGGCAACTTTCGCAAGTCACGGAAGTGCTGGCAAGCGCTGGGTTTTTCCGTTGGGCGAAATGGCATTGTTGCCTGGCGCTATTTGTGATTGATGGTCCGTCGGGGGCTCACAAGTCGAGGCGCTTTGATTGCTTAAACCGGACATCCGTATCGGCCCGCGGCATCCGCGATTCGCGGCCGCGGGCTACGAGCTCACGCGCCGGCTCAGCGAGCCCGCGATGGCGCGTCTCGGCTTGCACAAGGCGAACGGCGATTTCGCAAAGCGCACGATTGCGTCGATCCGAGAGCGGCTGCAACGCGGCGAGACCGTCTACATCGCGGGCCTGGCCTGCCCCGGCACTCACAATACCGGCGTGGCGCTGGTCGAAGTCACCCAGAGCGGCGGACCGCGCCTGATCGTCAACAACGAGGAAGAGCGCTTTTCCGGAAAAAAGCACACCAACGAGTTTCCGCAATATGCGCTGGACGACATGCGCCAGCTGCTGCGGCGGATGGGTCGCGACATCGGCGACATCGCGGCCTTCGTCACGACGTGGGACTATCCGGCGCTGATGGCGATGCTGATCCGCACCTCGTTCGAGGAGGCGCCGGGCAGCTTCAAGCTCTTGCGCGCGCCGATCGCACCGGCGATCAACCTGCGCCAGATGGATCAGGTGCGGCGCCTGTCGCGCAAGCTCGGGCGGATGTACGGGCTTGGCGAGCAGCTGCCGCTGATCTGCATGCCGCACCACGACAATCACGCATGGTACTCGTTCACCGCCTCTCCCTTCGCCGACTCGCGCGAGCCCGTCGCGATCGCTGTCCTCGACGGCACCGGAGATGTTGGCTCGATCTCGCTTTATGTCGCCGAGAACGGCGAGATGAAGCAGCTCTACTGCAACGAGAGTCTGTTTGACTCGCTCGGCGCCTTCTACACCGTGGTCTCCTCCAGCCAGGGCGGCTGGACCTGGCTCTCCAGCGAGGGCCGCTACATGGGCGCGGCCGCCTGGGGTGACATGAACCGCGCGACCAATCCGTATTATCAGCGGCTCAAGGCTGTGCTGCAGCTTGGTCCAAACGGCACGGTGCATCTCAATCGCGCGATGGCCAACTGGCACAGCGACCCCGTCGACAATCCTTACAAGGCACCGCTGATCGATATCCTCGGCCCGCCGCTGCGGCCCGACCAGCTCTGGAATCCGGACGCGGTATTACGGGTCGAGGATATCCATCACCGCCCCGACACCAAGGACCGGCTCGACAAGGCCGCGGCAACGCAGATGGTGTTCGAGGACGCGATGATCCATGTCGTCGATCACCTGCTGCGCCGCACCGGCACCGACCGCCTGGTCCTGACAGGCGGCGTGGCGCTGAATGCGCTCGGCAACATGCGTCTGCTCGAGCACTTCAACGAGGCGTGGTTCGCGAAAGCGCAGCAGCGCAAGACGCGGCTGCACATGTGGGTGCCGCCGGTGCCTGGCGATCCCGGCGTGCCGATCGGCGCTGCGTGGCTGTTCGCGCATATGGCGGGCGCCCCGCGCGGCGCGCCGCTGTCGCACGCGTTCTATTGCGGCCTGCCGCCGTCGGCTGCCGATATCACGACCGCGCTCAAGGCCGACGACATCGCCTCGACCCAGATCGGCAGTATCGCGACACCGGAGGGACGGGACGCGATTGCCGACATGATGGCCTTCATCGTGGCGCAGGGCGGCGTGATCGCGATCTACCAGGGCGCCGCCGAAACCGGACCACGCGCGCTCGGGCATCGCTCGATCCTGGCCAATCCGTGCGATCCCAACGTGCGCGAACGGCTGAACGAACGCGTCAAATACCGCGAGGCGATCCGCCCGCTGGCGCCGATGGCGACGCTTCAGGCCGCGCACGACTATTTCGAGCTGGAAGACGGCGCGTCCGACGCCGATTACAACGCCTACAACTACATGGTGATCACTGCCCACTCGAAGCCGCAGGCGCGTGAGAAGATTCCGGCCGTGGTGCATGCCGACGGCACCGGGCGCATCCAGATCGTGCGCGAGGCGGACGATCCCCTTACCTATGCCTATCTAAAGGCGCTCGGCCGCCGCATCGGCGTCGAGATGTCGGTCAATACCTCGTTCAACGTGGCGGGACCGATCGCGCAGACGCCGGCGCAGGCGATGGAGACGCTGCGCCGCTCCAAGGGGCTCGATGCGGTGGTGCTGGTCGCCGACGACGGCACCGCCTACGCCGCCTGGCATGGCGGCGAGCGCGACAGCGGACGCTTCACCGGATGGTATGCGGCGTGGACGAAGGTGGCCAGCTAGCTATCGCCGAAACCATGTCAGCACGCGCCCGTCGATCAGGAGCAGCGCGCTCGCGATCACCAGTGCCCCGATCACCTCGCGCGGTGAGATCGGCTCGCCGAGCACGAGATAGCCGAGCAGGATCGCCGTCACCGGAATCAGCAGCGTCACCAGCATTACGTTGGTCGCCCCGGAGCGCTGCAGGATCTGGAAGAACACGATATAGGCCAATGCGGTCGACAGTGCCGCAAGGCCGAGCACCGCGAGCCACGTCGTCGGATGCGGCATCGGCAGCAGCCACGGTTGCTCGACGACGCCGGCGACGACTGCCATCATCGCGGACGACGCCATCATCTGGAACGTCGCCGTGCCGAGCGGCGGCACGCGCGACGGCAATCGCCGCGACACCAGCGTAGCTGACCCGCCAGACACAGCAGGATGCCGATGCCCTGCCTGCTCTCGACCCCGAGCGCATCGCCATGAAGGATCGCGACACCGATAACGCCCGCGACGACACCGGCGATCCGGCGCGGCTGCACCTTCTCCTCGCCGGCGGCAGTCATCACCATCACGGCAAACAGCGGCGTGGTCGCGTTGAGGATCGAGGCCAACCCGCTCGCGATGTAGGTCTGCCCGAACACGATCAGGGAGAACGGCAGGACGTTGTTGAACAGGCCCATCGCGAAGAACGGCGCCCATTCCGCCCAGCCCTTGGGGAGCGCGATCTTCGCGGTCCGCAGCAGCGGCAGCAGGATGACACCGCCGAGCGCCACGCGCAGCAGCACCAGGGTCAATGGCGGCAATTCGCGCAGGATCACGCCGTTGAAGAAGAACGAGCCGCCCCACAACACCGACAGCAGGCCAAGCAGCGCCCAATCGCGGGGATCGATCCTGTTGTCACTGGAAGTCATATCGGGCACTCTTCTGCGCAGGCGCAGATGAGTAGTCGGCCGCAGCGGCCATTGCCACCCGATTTCTGCGATCCGCCGGCCGCCCTATTTCGGCCGCGACACGATCTCGATCATCCGGCCTTCGTCATCGTCGGGCGCGTGCGACTTTGCCTCCTCGTAGGCGGCGAGCGCCGCCCGACTGACCGGCACGCCGGGCAACAGCGTCTCGGCCAGCCGCACCGCATAGGCGGCGTCCTTGTGGCGCAGCGCCGCGGTGAACGAGGCGCCCGAGAAGTCACGGTCGATCATCCGCCTGGAATGACGGATCACCTGCGGGCTCGCGACCGCGCCGGCGGCAAGCGCTTCGGCCACGACCTGCATGTCGAGGCCGGCCTGCTCGGCCATCGCGATGCCCTCGGCCAGGCTCGCGATCTGCACGGCGCCCATCAGATTGTTGATCAGCTTGAATATCGTTCCGCTGCCGACCCCGCCGAAATGGCGGATCGTCTCGCCGATCGGCGCGAGGAACGGTTGCGCTCGCTCGAGGTCGGCCGGATCAGCCCCGACCAGAAGCGTGAGCTTGCCCGCGGCCGCCGCGGACGGGAGGCCGGTGACCGGACAATCGATGTAGATCAGCCCGCGATTGCGCAATTCGCGCGCCATGTCGAGCGTGTGCTGATACGACACCGTGGAGCATTCGATCGCCAGCGTGCCCGCCTTCATCGTCGCGGCCGCGCCATCCTTCGTCAGCCAGACGGCGCGCGAGGCTTCGTCATCGGCGACCATGGTGATGACGGCGTCGGCGTCGATCGCGGCATCCTCCGGCGAGGTCGCCCACTGCGCTCCTCGCGCGATCAGGTCCTCGGCCTTTGCCTTGCTGCGATTCCACACCGCAACCGTGAAGCCGGCATCGAGATAGCGGCCGGCCATGCCATGGCCCATACGCCCCAATCCGATGAAGGTGACCCGCGCCATGGATCAGTCCACATCCTCGACCGCGCCGGGCGCGGTGCCGAAGGCACGCTGCGCCAGCGTCGCGGCCATGAACTCGTCGAGATCGCCGTCGAGCACACCCGCGGTGTCCGAGGTCTGCACTCCCGTGCGCAGGTCCTTCACCATCTGGTAGGGCTGCAGCACGTAAGAGCGGATCTGGTGACCCCAGCCGATATCCGTCTTTGCGGCCTGGTCGGCTGCGGCCTGCTCCTCGCGCTTCTTCAGCTCGATCTCATACAGCCGCGCGCGCAGCATGTCCCAGGCCTGCGCCCGGTTCTTGTGCTGGGAGCGGCCGGCCTGGCAGACCACCGCAATACCGGTCGGAATGTGAGTCAGCCGCACCGCCGATTCCGTCTTGTTGACGTGCTGCCCGCCCGCGCCGCCAGACCGCATGGTGTCGGTGCGGACGTCGGACTCCTTGATCTCGATCTTGATGCTGTCGTCGATCACGGGGAAGATCTGCACCGACGAGAACGAGGTGTGCCGCCGCGCGTTGGAATCGAACGGCGAAATCCGCACCAGGCGATGCACGCCGGCTTCCGTCTTCAGCCAGCCATAGGCGTTGTGGCCGCTGATCTGGATGGTGGCGGACTTGATGCCGGCCTCTTCACCCTGGGATTCTTCGAGGTACTCGATCTTGAAGCCGTGCTTCTCCGCCCAGCGCGTGTACATGCGCAGCAGCATCTGCGCCCAGTCCTGGCTCTCGGTGCCGCCGGCGCCGGCATGGACCTCGAGATAGGAGTCGAACTTGTCGGCCTCACCCGAGAGCAGCGCCTCGAGCTCGCGCCGGGCGACCTCCTTCTTCAGCTCCTTGAGCGCCTTTTCGGCGTCGACGACCACGGACTCGTCGTTCTCGGCCTCGCCGAGCTCGATCATGCCGATATTGTCCTCGAGCTCGCGCTCGACCTTGCCGATGCCCGAGAGCGCGTCCTCCAATGAGGTGCGCTCCTGCATCAGCTTCTGGGCCTTCTGGGGATCGTTCCAGAGATTGGAGTCTTCTGCGAGCTTGTTCAGCTCAGCGAGGCGTGCTGTCGATTGTTCGACGTCAAAGATGCCTCCTCAGCAGCCCGACTGACTGCTTGATCTCTTCAACAAGGCGTTCGATTTCCGCGCGCATGGTCTTTCAGGAGTTGGAAAAAAACTTGCGAGGGATGTAACGACCGGCGCGGCAAAGCGCAATCGGCTTGGTCGCGCTATCCCGACGATTTGGAACGAAGAACCGCTAGTACAGCCCGCCGGTTCCCGGACGCATGAAGAAGCCGCCATCAGGCTGCTGCCCACCCTGCGACGGCTGAGGACCCGGCGGAGGACCGCGACCGTCCACATCGGCGACGCCGATCACCGAATAATTCTCCGGCGGCGCAGTGCCCGGCTTGAAGGCTTCCAGGATGGTATTGCCGCTGTCGCCCGGGCGGGCGCGCATGCCGGTCTTGGCGTCGACGCGGATCAGCTTGATGCCGGCCGGCACCTTGAACGGGGTCGGCGGCTTGTCGGCCAACGCGAGCTTGAGGAAGTCGCGCGCGATCGGAGCGGCGACGTGGCCGCCAGTGGCGGTCCGGCCGAGATTGCGCGGCTTGTCGTAGCCCATGTAGACGCCGACAGCGAGATCCGGCGAGAAGCCGACGAACCACACGTCCTTCTCGTCGTTGGTGGTGCCGGTCTTGCCGGCGATCGGCTTGCCGACCTCCCTCACGACAGTTGCCGTACCGCGCTGGACCACGCCTTCCATCATCTCGGTGATCTGGTAGGCGGTCATGGCATCGAGCACCTGCTCGCGGCGATCGATCAGCTGCGGCTCGGGTTGGTTCTTCCATCCCTCCGGCGCATCGCAGCCGCGGCATTCACGCTGGTCGTGCTTGAAGATCGTATGGCCGTAGCGATCCTGGATGCGGTCGATCAGCGTCGGCTTCACGCGGCGGCCGCCATTGGCGAACATCGAGTAAGCCGTCACCATGCGCATGACCGTGGTCTCGCCGGCGCCGAGCGCATAGGACAAATAGTTCGGCAATTCGTCGTAGACGCCGAAGCGCTTGGCGTACTCGCCGATCAAGGGCATGCCGACGTCCTGCGCGAGCCGCACCGTCACGGTGTTCAGCGAGCGCTGCAGCGCGTTGCGCAGCGTGGTCGGCCCGTAATACTTGCCGGTCGAGTAGTTCTCGGGACGCCACACGCCGGCCCCCTGCCCCTGATCGATCTCGATGGGCGCGTCGATCACGGTGGTCGACGGCGTGTAGCCATTGTCCAGCGCCGAAGCGTAGACGATCGGCTTGAACGACGAGCCGGGCTGCCGGTAACCCTGCGTCGCGCGGTTGAACTGGCTCTGGTCGAAGGAGAAGCCGCCGACCATCGCGAGCACGCGGCCGGTCAACGGATCCATCACCACCATCGCGCCGGAGACTTCAGGCAATTGCCGCAGCCGGTACTGGCCCTCGACCGCAGCGCCCTCTTTGGTCACCAACGGGTCGGCGTAGATCACGTCACCCGGATGCAGCACCTGCGCCACAGCCGTTGGCGCCTTGCCCTTGGTCTTCGCCCAGCGCACGCCATCCATCGTGATGATGCCGGTCTGCCGCTCCTTGCTGACGGCGCCGCCGAATTCGCGGCTGGGCTGGAAGCCGATCCGTGCCGATTGGTCGCTGGCCTCCAGCACCACCGCCATCCGCCACGGCGAGATGTCGGAGAGCGATTTGACGTCGGCAAGCTTGACGCCCCAGTCACCGGAGATGTCGAGCTTCTGCAGCGGCCCGCGCCAGCCCTGCGCCTCGTCATAGTTGACGAGACCGGCGGCCATGGTCTTGCGCGCCATCACCTGGATCTTCGGATCCAGCGTGGTGCGGACCGACAGCCCGCCCTCATAGAGCTTCTTTTCGCCGTAGCGCTCGAAGATGTCGCGGCGGACCTCCTCCGCGAAATACTCGCCCGCGAAGATATGCGCACCGTTCGAGCGGTTGGTGACGATGAGCGGATCCTTGCGCGCCTGGTCGGCCTCGGCCTGCTTGATCCAGCCGTTTTCCAGCAGGCGGTCGATCACATAGTTGCGGCGCTCGATCGCGCGGTCACGATTGCGCACCGGATGCAGTGCTGCGGGGGCCTTCGGCAGCGAGGCGAGATAGGCGGCTTCCGCGACCGTCAGCTCGTTGACCGACTTGTCGAAGTAGACCAGCGACGCGGCGGCGATGCCGTAGGCGCTGAGACCCAGATAGATTTCGTTGAGGTAGAGCTCGAGGATGCGGTCCTTGGAGTACGCGCGCTCGATGCGCATCGCGAGCAAGGCTTCCTTGATCTTGCGCGAGAAGGAGACCTCATTGTTCAGCAGGAAGTTCTTCGCCACCTGCTGGGTGATGGTCGAGGCGCCCTGCGGGCGGCGGTTGGAGCCGTAGTTCTGCGCGTAGAGGATCGCGGCGCGAAGCATGCCCTGGTAGTCGATGCCGCCGTGCTCGTAGAAATTCTTGTCCTCGGCCGCGAGGAACGCGTTGATCACGAGCTTCGGCACCGCCTGAATGGGCAGATAGAGCCGGCGCTCCTTGGAATATTCGGCGAGCAGCGCGCCGTCGGCCGCGTGCACGCGCGTCATTACCGGCGGCTCATAGTCCTGCAGCTGCGAATAGTCCGGCAGATCCTTGGAAAAATGCCAAATCGCGCCTGCGACCGCAGCGACGCCAACCAGGAACACCACGGTTCCGGCAGCGAACAAGAAACCCATGAACCGCACGAGCAGGCGCATTATCGAAGTTCCGTTTCACCCCTTCGGCGCTCAATCATCGAAAGCGCCCGTCCAACGTACGAAAGCCTCTCACGCGAATTCCGGGTTCCAGAGAGCTATACTCACGCTGCTCGAGCCGCCAGACAATATGGCTGATTCCGGGGGCCTCTCCGGTGGGTTGTCTATACCGTTGCCGCTGTGGCCAAACTAGGGCCCCCTGTGGGTTCGGCCCGTTCAAGCGGCCAGTTTCAGTTGGCCGATCCGGCCGTTGCCATCCGCTTGGCAAAAAACGCGTCGATCGCCTGAGCCATCGAACCGACCGTCTTGTTTCGCCAGCTCTCGGAGACCAGGTGCTCGAGGTCGCCCTTGTTGGAGACATAGCCGAGTTCGACCAGGACGGAGGGGACGTCGGGGGCCTTGAGCACCCGGAAACCCGCCGATTTGAGCGGATTCTTGTGCATCCTGACCGTGGTCTTCATCTCGTTCATCAAGAGACGGGCGAAGCGGTTGGAGAAGGTCTTGGTTTCCCGCTGCGCAAGGTCGATCAGGATGTCGGCGACCTCGGTCGGCTCGTCCGTGAGGTTCACCCCGCCGATGGCGTCGGCCTTGTTCTCAGCGTCAGCCAGCCGCTGCGCCTCGGCGTCGGAGGCCTTGTCGGACAATGTGTAGATCGTCGCGCCCTGGGCGTCGCCCTCACGCCGCGGCAAGGCGTCGGCATGGATAGACACGAAGAGGGCCGCGCCCTGGGTGCGCGCGACCTTCACCCGGTCGTTGAGCGGGATGAAGGTGTCGTCGGTCCTGGTCATGACCACTCGGTATTTGCCGGATTGCTCGATCCGGTCGCGCAGCGCCAGACCGAACGCCAGCACCAGGGTCTTTTCCAACTGCTCGCCGGACTGGGTGCCGTTGTCGATGCCGCCGTGACCGGGGTCGATCACGATCAGCGGCCGGGTATCCGTCGATGGCGCCGGTGGCAGCGCCGCCGTCGTGGTTTGGGGCGGAGCAACCGCGGCATTGGCGTCAGCGACCGCCGGCTTAAGTGCGGGGCGGTTCTCCGAGGCGAGCGACTGCACAAAACTGGTATGGTCGACCTCTTCGAGGTCGAGCACCAGCCGCGGCGGCTGGCCGTTGGCGGCGTCGAGCACGTAGGAATTGGCGATCTTCGCCGGCCCGGTCAGATCGAACACGATCCGGGAACCACCAGGCATAACGAGGCCGTAGCGGAAGGCCTTCACCAGCCCCCGTCCCGTCGAGCCGGTCCCGGCGGCGAGATGGAAGTCGACCTGTGGGATGTCGACCACGACGCGGTAGGGGTCGGCCAGCGGAAAGGCGCGGAACTCGATCTTGCGGTCGAGATCGAGGATGAATCGGGTCTGCTTGTCATCGCCGGCCAGTCGTGCGCCGGAAGCGACCGGGAACTTTGAGGTGGCGGAGATCGGGGCGGCCTGGTCCTTCTGCGGACTCTCGGCAGCGCTCGGGCCGCTCATTTCGGCAAACACCAATGCCGCGGCGCACAACAGCCCGCACCCCAGCAAAATACGGTGATTTGCGCGGTTTTCCACCGACTCGGTGCCTCCAAGCAGCCCTTTACCGCATTAGAACCACACAGTTAATCGCACCTTAATGACGCAGGGACGAAAAGGTTTGAGTGTTGCCTCGCCGCGACGCTTCCCTTGCACCCGGCGGTCAATCCACGTATGTACGGGATGCTGATGGCTAGTACTCCCGGTTGTGTCGCGTTCAGCCTCCCGGTGCAGCGGTGGAACCTTCGATGTCGGAGATCCCGCCGTGTTTTTCCGGTCCCTCCGCAGCCAGCGCCGCGCGCGGCTGACAAGGAGTGGCGGTTTCGAGCCCGAGCGGCGTCCAGTCCCAGGCACACTCTCTCGCCAGAGGGACGGTTTGAGACACGGCATAGCTGATTATCCGGCCCCTTGGGGTCTCGATATGCGATGGCCGGCAGGCGCTTCGGTGCCGCGCCGGGCTTTCAGCAAAAGACACGGCGGCACTTCTCGCCGCCAACATGTTTAGACGGGCCGACGCTTAATGCGCCAGACTGCATTGCCGACCAGGATTCCGGAGACGATCGCGTTGACGCGAGGTGAATGCCTCGCCCGCCGCATCATCCCGGCGAGTTCCCGCTCGGCGCTGCGCCGCGAGACGCGTTTTGGCCTTCCCCTCACCCCCGAATCAGGTGGACCGTCGCGTCACCAGGCGGCGCTATTTGCGCGCGCCATGCATCGCGCCCGCCGCCGTCAAGAGCTCCCAAATGCCCAACAAGATGTTGATCGATGCCACCCACCCGGAAGAGACCCGGGTCGTTGTGGTCCGTGGCAATCGAGTCGAAGAGTTTGATTTCGAGACCGCCCAGCGCAAGCAACTGCGCGGCAATATCTATCTCGCAAAAGTTACGCGCGTAGAGCCGTCGCTGCAGGCCGCCTTCATCGAGTATGGCGGCAATCGCCACGGCTTCCTCGCCTTCAGCGAAATCCATCCCGACTACTACCAGATTCCGGTCGCCGACCGTCAGGCGCTGATCGAAGCCGATGAGCGCGCCCATCGCGAGGCCGAGGAAGAACACGAGAACCGCGGCCACCGCCGCCGGTCGCGCCATCGCAATGCCCGCCGCCGCGGCCACGGCGACCGCGTGCAGAGCGAGGTGGTCGAGGGTGCAAGCGACGCGCAGCCGCAGCAGGCTCACGAGGGTTACGAGCACCCCGTCGATGCCGAGCACCACGACCATGACGCGGTGGCCCACGACAGTCACGAACATGAGGCGCACGAGCACGCCCATGATCACGAACATGCCCATGATCACGATCACCACGATGATCACGAACATCATGACGATCATGAACATCACGACCGTCATGATGACGACCATCATGAGCATGAGCACGCTCACGACGTGAACGTCGCGCCGGATGCCGACGCGCAGCCCGATCCCGTTGCAGCGGTGGTCGAGGCATCGGTTGCGGCGGTAGCGCCCGACCCGACCGAGGCCGTCGCGCTCAACCATGAGCCCGAACGGGCCCACGAGGAACAGGTCGAGGAGAATACCGCGCACGCGGACGATGCGCCGCATGCAGCGGACGAGGTGCATGCGACGGCCGATCACCACGCCGCCCCTGAGCACGCCGTGTCCGAGGACGCCGTGTCGGAGGACGCCGCGGTGTCCCAGGGCGAACCTGGCGATGACGCCGGCGACGACGAGGATGAGGACGACGGTGAAGAAGGCGAGGAAGAAGACGTCGTCGAATCCGTCGGCGGAGACGACGTGCTCGAGGAAGTTCCGGAACGCCCGTTCCGGCCGCGCCGCCAGTACAAGATCCAGGAAGTCATCAAGCGCCGCCAGGTGATGCTGGTGCAGGTCGTGAAGGAAGAGCGCGGCAACAAGGGCGCCGCCCTCACCACCTATCTCTCACTGGCCGGCCGCTATGCCGTGCTGATGCCCAACACCGCGCGCGGCGGCGGCATCAGCCGCAAGATCACCTCGGCCCAGGACCGCTCGCGGCTGAAGGAAGTGGTTCAGGATCTCGACGTGCCCGAGGGCATGGGCATCATCCTGCGCACCGCAGGCGCCTCGCGCAGCAAGCCCGAAATCAAGCGCGACTTCGAATATCTGATCCGCATGTGGGAAACCGTGCGCGACCTGACGCTGAGGTCGCAGGCCCCGAGCCTGGTCTATGAGGAAGGCTCGCTGATCAAGCGTTCGCTGCGCGACCTCTACAACAAGGAGATCGACGAGATCCAGGTGGCGGGCGAAGCCGGCTACCGCGAAGCGCGCGATTTCATGAAAATGCTGATGCCCGCGAACGTGCGCGCGGTGAAGCTGTATCGCGACGGCCAGCCGCTGTTCTCGCGCATGGGCGTCGAGAGCCAACTCGATGCGATGTTCTCGCCGACCGTGCAGTTGCGCTCCGGCGGCTACGTCGTCATCAACCAGACCGAGGCGCTCGTTTCGATCGACGTCAACTCGGGACGAGCGACGCGCGAGCACCACATCGAAGACACGGCGCTCAAGACCAATCTGGAGGCGGCGGAGGAAGTCGCCCGCCAGCTCCGCTTGCGCGACCTCGCCGGCCTGATCGTCATCGACTTCATCGACATGGACGAGAAGCGCAACAACCGCGCAGTCGAACGCAAGCTGTCCGACTGCCTGCGCCAGGACCGCGCGCGGATCCAGGTCGGCCGCATCTCGCATTTCGGCCTGCTGGAAATGTCGCGTCAGCGCATCCGCGCCAGCGTGCTGGAGAGCTCGACCGAGCCCTGCTCGCAATGCGGCGGCTCCGGTCACGTCCGCTCGGTCTCGTCAGTCGCGCTGCAGCTGCTGCGCGGCATCGAGGAAATCCTGATGAAGGGCGCGACCCACAATCTGGTCGTGCGTACCCGCACCGACGTCGCGCTCTATGTCCTCAACCACAAGCGCGGCCATCTGCGCGACCTTGAAGAATCCTTCAAGGTGTCGCTGTCGATCGTCGCCGACGCCACCGTGAGCGGCCAGCAGTCCTACGTCATCGACCGCGGCGAGCAGGTACACACGCTCGAGGCGGCCAAGGCCCTGCTCGCGGCGCAGGCCGCCTCGGCACCGGCGCACGCCGACGAAGCCGACGACGAGTCGGAACTGTTCGAATACGAGGCCGAGGTCGAAACCGAGGAAACCGAAGGCCTCACCGATGACCAGGCCGCCGGCGAGGAAGCCAGCGCCGAGGCTGAAGGCGACGGTCAACGCCGCAGGCGCCGTCGCCGGCGGCGCGGCCGCGGCGGTGGCAGCGAAGCGCGCGAGAGCGCCCAGCCCCGCGAGGACGGCGACCTGATGCATGTGATGCCTGAGAGCACCGATGCGGCCACGGCCGAGGATGCGGAAGGCGACGAGGACGAGGAGCAACAGACGTTTGCCGGCACCGATCAGCGCGATGGCGAACGTCGCCCGCGCCGCCGCGGACGTCGTGGTGGCCGCCGCCGGCGCGGCAGTGGTCCGCAGGACGAGGGTCTCGCGGGATCGATTTCCGACGAGTTGAGCCCGGCACCAACGCCGGAAGCCACCGGCGCGGTCGCCGACTTCGACAGCCGTTCGGAACCGGCCCCGTCGCTGGCCCAGCCCGAGGCTGACGCGCAACCGTCGGCACCGGAATCGCAGCCCGTCGCGCCGGCTCCTGTCGAAGCAACGGCCGCAGCGCCCGAGGCCACCGCGGAGACAGAGGAAACGCTGGCCGAAAGCGAGCGCGCAGTGCGGCGCCGCTCCACTGTGCGCGAAAAGGTCAACTTCCTGTCGAGCCCGCAGTCGGAGACGCCAGCGCCCGAGCTGGCCGAAGGCCCGCTGGAGCCGTCGCCGGCCCCTGCCCCCGAACCGGAGCCTGCGCCTGCGACGGCAGAGCCGGCACCGGCGGTCACAACCGAAGCCCCGGCCCGCAAGGGCTGGTGGTCGCGGCGCTTCGGCGGCGGCAACTAATCCCCCTCGCGAACGAAAACGCCCGGCTCAACCCGGGCGTTTTTTATCTGGCGGGTGCAGCGCAGGCCCACCCCACGGAGACAGGCTTCAATGCAAAGTGCGATCGTTCTTGGCGGCGGCATGGTGGGTGTCAGCACGGCGCTGCACCTGCAACGTCGCGGCTGGTCGGTCACGCTTGTCGACCGCAAGGAGCCGGGCCGTGAAACCAGCTACGGCAATGCCGGGATCATCCAGAGCGAGGCCGTTCGTCCCTATCCGATGCCGCGCGATCTCGTCACGCTCGCGAAGATCGCGACTGGCCGCACCAACGACGTGCACTATCGCCTGGCCTCGCTGCCCCGGCACGCCGGCCCGCTGCTGCGCTATTGGTGGCACTCCACGCCCGAGCGGCACCGCGAAGCCACCGCGGCCTGGGCGCGCCTGATCGCCTATGCCACCGCGGAGCACGACACGCTGATCCGCGAGGCCCATGCCGACAACCTGATCCGCCGCGCAGGCTATCGCCTGCTTCACCGCGACCCGGCGGCGCTCGAGCGTGCGATTGCCACCGCGGAAGAGAACGAGCGCGACTACGGCGTCAAGTTTCGCATTCTGAGCGGCAGCGAGCTTGCCAAGGCCGAACCGATCCTGCGCGATGACCTTCCCGGCGCCATTCACTGGCTCGATCCCTGGACCGTGTCCGATCCCGGCGGCCTCGTCTCGGCCTACGCCGCATTGTTCGAACGCCTCGGCGGCACCGTCCTGCGCGGCGATGCACAGACGCTGACGGAGACCTCATCCGGGTGGTCGCTCGACACCGCTGCGGGCCGCATCGATGCAGCCAACGCGGTGATCGCGCTCGGGCCCTGGTCTCCCCAATTGCTGCACCGGTTCGGCTTCCGGATCCCGCTGGTGCGCAAGCGCGGCTACCACATGCACTACCACGGCGGCCACTCGCTCGACCTGCCGCTGGTCGATACCGCGATGGGTTACGCGATGGCGCCGATGGCCAGGGGAATCCGCATCACCACGGGCGCAGAGCTGACCGGCCCTGACGCTCCGGCCACGCCGGTCCAACTCGGCCATGCGGAAGCCGCCGCGCGCGGCCTGCTCGATATCGGGAAGCGCGTCGAACCCGAGCCCTGGTACGGCACACGTCCCTGCACGACCGACATGCTACCGGTGCTCGGCCGCGCGCCGCGCCATCGCGGCCTCTGGACAAATTTCGGCCACGGCCATCAAGGCTTCACGCTCGGCCCTGCCACGGCCCGGCTGCTCGCCGAAATGATGAACGGCGAGGCATCCCCCGTGGACGCCACGCCGTATCGGCCGGATCGGTTCTGATCTCGCGCGCAATCTGTCCGCCGTCAGCGCGAGTTACTTGAGCCAGCGCGCGATGCGCGCGACCGCTTCCTGCATCTCCGCCGCGGAACGCGCATAGGAGAAACGGATGAAGGCCCGGCCGTGGATCGGATCGAAATCGACGCCCGGGGTCGCCGCGACATGCGCCTTATCCAGCATCTCGCTTGCGAAGGCGAAGCTGTCCGAGGTGAAATCGGAGACGTCGGCGTAAAGATAGAATGCGCCGTCGGCCGGCAGGAATTTCGTGAGACCCGCCTTCGGCAGGCCCTCGATCAGGATGCGGCGGTTCTCCTGATAGCCGCGCTTGATCGCTTCCATCTCCTCGCGCCCCTCGAATGCCGCCTCGGCCGCGACCTGCGACAGCGTCGGCACCGAGATCGAGAGGTTCTGCTGCAGCCGCTCGATCGGCCGCACCAGCACATCCGGCACCACCATCCAGCCGACGCGCCAGCCGGTCATGCAGAAGTATTTCGAGAACGAGTTGATGACGAGCGCGTTCGGCGACAGCTCGGCCGCGGTCACCGCCGGAAACGCGTAATCAAGTCCGTGATAGATCTCGTCGGAGATGAAACGGATGCCCGCGCTGTCGGCAGCGGCCATCAGGTTCGACAGCGCCTCGCGCGACATCATGGTGCCCGTCGGGTTGGCGGGGCTGCCGACCAGCACGCCTTTCAGCGGCGACTTGCGATGGGCGGCGAGCAGCGCCTCGCCGGTCAGCGCATGGCGGGTGTCGCCGGTGGTTTCGATCAGCACCGGTTCGCAGCCGAGCGCCGTCAGGATGTGGCGGTACGGCGGATATCCCGGCACTGTGACCGCTACCCGGTCGCCCGGCTCGAACATCGACAGAAACGCCAGGATGAATCCACCCGACGAGCCCGTGGTGACGATGATGCGCTGCGCATCGACCGAGCAGCCATATGTGTCGCGATAGTGACGCGCGATGCGCTCGCGCAAGGACGGGATGCCGAGCGCCGACGTGTAGTCGATCCGCCCGTCTTGAAGCGCGGCCTGCGCAGCCGCGATCGCCGGTTTCGGCGCGGGTGCGGCAGGCTGCCCCACCTCCATGTGGATGACGTGGCCGCCGGCCGCCTCGATTCGCGCGGCCGCAGCCATCACGTCCATCACCATGAAGGGCGGAACGTCGCTCCGCCGGGACGCGGTCAACAAGCTGTTCGCACGGTCTCTCAGTGTCGCATCAAGCATGGATTTCTGCTATTTGGGCGGCCGCAGCCGAATTCAGGTTCCCGCACCGGCTACCGCCCCAGACTGGCCGCATTCGGTGGCTCCTTATAACGTTTTCAGTCGAACTGAATACCGGATCGCGTGAAGAAAAACTGCAAAAACAACAGACTGTGCCACGCTCCTGGTCCAATCAGGGCGGGAATCAGGCTTTGCCTTTTCGCGGCCGGCCATCGCCGATAGATCGCCTCATGCTGTTCCGCCTCGCCCTTCGCACCAGGACGTTCAAGCTGACCGCGCTGCTGACGGCGGTCGCGCTCGCGGTCGGCCCCGTCGCCACCGCGCAAGCGCAGCAGTCCAAGGGCCCGCCCGTGCTGCGCGATACCGAGACCGAGCAGCTTCTGCGCGAGTATACGCGGCCGATCCTGCGCGCCGCGGGCCTGGAGAAGCAGAACATCCAAGTCGTGATCATCAACGACAGTGCGTTCAACGCCTTCGTCGCCGACGGCCGCCGTATCTTCGTGAATTACGGCGCGCTGCTGCAGTCGGAAACGCCGAACCAGATCATCGGCGTGCTCGCACACGAAACCGGCCATCTCGCCGGCGGCCACCTCGCCAAGCTGCACGAGCAGCTTGCGCGGGCGCAAACACAGATGATCATCGCCATGTTGCTCGGCGCCGGCGCCATGGCCGCGGGCGCGCGTGGCGGTTCCAACAATGGCCTGACCAATGCCGGCGCCGCCGCGTTCTCGGCGCCACAGTCGATGATCCAGCGCTCGCTGTTGTCCTACCAGCGCCAACAGGAGGAGAACGCCGACCGCGCCGGCGTGAAGTTCCTGACCGCGACCGGTCAATCCGCCAAGGGCATGTACGAGACATTCAAGCGCTTCACCGATGAGAGCCTGTTCGCCTCGCGCGGCGCGGATCCCTATCTGCAGTCACACCCGATGCCGGTCGACCGTGTCGAGGCGCTGGAGGGGCTCGCGCGCTCCAGCCCCTACTGGGACAAGAAGGACGATCCTGCGCTGCAGCTTCGCCACGACATGATGCGCGCCAAGATCTCAGGCTTCATGGAGCGGCAGGACACGGTCTACCGCCGCTATCCGCTCACCAACAACAGCCTGCCCGCGCGTTACGCGCGCGCCATCACCACCTATCTGCACGGCGACCTGCGCTCCGCGATCTCACAGATCGACAGCCTGATCCAGGCACAGCCCAACAATCCCTATTTCTATGAGCTGCGCGGCCAGGCGCTGCTCGAGGGCGGCAAGCCGGCGGACGCGATCGCGCCGCTGCGCAGGGCGGTGCAGCTCTCGAACCGCGCACCGCTGATCGAGATGCTGCTCGGCCAGGCGCTGGTCGCCTCGGACAACAAGGCGTATACGGACGAGGCGATCAACATGCTGCGCGCCGCAGTCGCCCGCGAGCCTGAGGCGCCACTCGGCTATACCCAGCTTGCCATGGCCTATGGCCGCAAGGGCGACTACGCGGAGGCGGACCTTGCGTCCGCGCAGGCCGCCTATCTTCGCGGCGACACCAAGACCGCCCGCGAGCTAGCGTCGCGCGCAAAGACCCGGTTTGCGATCGGCACTCCCGGCTGGGTCAAAGCTGACGACATTGTGAGCGCCAAGCCCATGCCGGGCCAGAAAAACAACTAGAAATAAACCGTAGTTCCATACAACGATCACCGAAACCGGCTCATGGTCCTGCTATATTTAGAGCCACGTCCAACAAGGATTTGTCCATGCCAGCGCTCCGCTTTCTTGCTCCTGCCCTCCTCGCGCTCGGCGTTTGCGCCGCGCCGCTGCCGGCGTCGGCCCAGAGCTTCACCGACACCCAGCGCAGCGACATCGAGAGCATCGTGCGCAACTACCTGGTCTCGCATCCCGAGGTGCTCGAGGAAGCGATGAACGAGCTCAGCAAACGGCAGGCGGCCGCGGAAGCCGAGAAGCATGAGCAAAATGTCGCCAAGAACGCCGACACCATCTTCAACTCGCCGCGCGGCGTCACGCTCGGCAACAAGGACGGCGACGTCACCTTCGTCGAGTTCTTCGATTACAATTGCGGCTACTGCAAGCGCGCGATGGCCGACATGCTCGACCTGATGAAATCGGATTCGAAGCTGAAGGTCGTGCTGAAGGAATTCCCGGTGCTGAGCCAGGGCTCGGTCGAGGCCGCGCAGGTCGCGGTTGCCGTGCGCATGCAGGATCCGACCGGAAAGAAATATCTCGAGTTTCACCAGAAGCTGCTGGGCGGCCGCGGTGCCGCCGACAAGGCGCGCGCGCTCGCGGTTGCCAAGGATGTCGGCCTCGACATGGCGAAGCTCGAGAAGGATATGACGAGCCCTGAGGTAAAGGCGACCATCGAGGAGAACTTCCGCCTCGCCGAAGCCATGGGCATGAACGGCACGCCGAGCTACGTGATCGGCAAGCAGGTCGTGGTCGGCGCGGTCGGCCTCGACAATCTCAAGGAAAAGATCGGCATCGCGCGCTGCGGCAAGGCGACCTGCTGACCGGCTGCGATCAAGCAATCCCGTCGACTGCAAATCCGGCTGCGGCGCAGCCGGATTTTTTTTGGGCACGTCCCCTCCGAACCAGTTCGGCGCAGGCCGCAACTAACGGCCGTCGCCAACCACGGAAGACGCACCTCATGACCCTGGCCGCGCCAGCCATCGCCTACGATCTCACGCCACATCACCGACATCGGACACCACGCGTACGGCATTGCGCTGGCGACACGCGACCGCGATCCCAATGCCGGTAAACCGCCGCGCGATCATCTGCTGCACAAGGATGAGCTCGGCGACTACATAGCGCCCTGCACCCAAGAAGGCATTGCGCGAAACCTCGATCGATTCCTCGGCCGCAACCATCTCGGCGGCACGATGTTTCCGAACCAGCGGACGCCGAGTTTCACCGCGACCTATCTCGAGATCGAGGAGTATTTCGGCGGGTTCAACTTCGGCGGAGGGAATGCGCAGCTCGATCTCGCTACCATGGAGTTCGATTGGGCCTGCGACTGAAGCGCTCTGCGCGTTCATCGCGCATTCACGAAACCGGCCGCGTGGAACCTCGGATCGCTAGGAACATCGCAGATGCTCTCTCGTTGTCGGCGCGGGCAATGCCGAAACGAGGAGGAATATGATGACTAACCGCTTTCTGATTTCGGTCGCTGCGGCGGCCCTGATCGCTGGCACGGGTCTCGCGAATGCGCAGGGCGCAGGCGGCACCGGCAAGGAATCGCCTGGAGCCGGCGGCGGCGTGACCATGCAGCACAATGCACCGTCCAGTGGCGCGTCATCGGGCACCATGCAGCACGATAAGGGCGGCATGAAGGGCTCCGAGCATTCCACGACTGGTCAATCTCCGAGCGCTCAATCCCCGAGGGGTGCGGAGTCCGAGAAGGGCGGCCCTGCCACCAAGGGCGCACAAGAGAATATGCAGAAGCCGAAGGGCATGAACCCGGAGAACGAGACGACAAAGGGCTCCAAGGGCATGAAGGCTGAGGGACGCGACAAGAGCGGCGCAACGACGGACCAGAATGCGCAGACCCGGAATCCGACCGACACCAACCGCGCGCAAAGGAACGAGGGCCGTTCGCAGACCACAACCGGCAACGCGGCGACCTCGGCGACTGCGGCTCCTCCGGCGGAGAAGCGCAGCCAGATTTCGACCGCGATCAAGTCGGAGCGCGTGAGCGAGGTCACCAATGTGAACTTCAACGTGGCGGTCGGCACCCGCGTTCCGGCCAGCGTCCGCTTCTATCCGCTGCCGGAGCGAGTCGTGACGATCTATCCGCAATGGCGTGGTTATGACTTCATCCTGGTGCACGGACGCTACCTGATCGTGCAACCGGAGACCCACGAGATCGTCTACATCATCGAGGGCTGAACCCGGGCCTCGGCGCGAGGGTGCCGTGACGGGCCCTCGCCTACTTTCGACCCCGCCCTTCTGGGCGGGGTCTTGCTATCGGGCGCCCCCCGGAATGGGCAGTGGATGGCGGGCGGGACTCCCGCCGCGGGCGCCTTCCGCGGGATTTGGTTAACCAGCATTTTCAGGGGGTTATCGCTGCCGTCTGACAGCCAAGACGAACCTGTTGAAGACCTTCGGATTCCACCTAAAGGCTTCCCCTGCGGCCGGTTGTTACCTATAACCCGCCTCACTCCACCCCTTCGTCGGAACCTCGGAATGGCTGCTGCCGGAACGATCTATGTGCTGAACGGCCCGAACCTCAATCTGTTGGGGACGCGCGAGCCCGAGACCTATGGCCATGCCACCCTCGCCGATGTCGAAAAGCTGTGCGCGGACACCGCCCGGCAGTTCGGCCTTGCCGCCGATTGTCGACAGTCCAACCGCGAGGGCGAACTGATCGACTTCATCCACGAGGCCCATGCCAAGAAGGCGGTCGGAATCATCATCAACGCCGGCGGCTATTCCCATACCTCCATCGCGCTACACGACGCGCTGATTGCGGTGAAAATCCCAGCCGTCGAGGTGCATGTGAGCAACATCCATGCCCGCGAGAGCTACCGGCATCGTTCGTTCACTGCTAAAGCGGCGTTCGCGTCGCTTTGCGGCTTTGGCATCGACGGCTACCGGCTCGCGATCCTCGGGCTCGCCACCAAGATCGGCGCCAAGGCAAAGACTTAAGCGTCAATCCTGACGTTCCCCGTCACCAGACAGAGATTCCGGATCAAGATCATGGCGCGCCAGCCAGACGACAAATCAGCGGCAAAATCCACGAGCGACGACAGCGCCCTCATTCGCGAGCTCGCGCATCTGCTTGCCGAGACCAACCTGACCGAAATCGAGATCGAGCGCGCCGGACTGCGCGTGCGCGTCGCACGCAACGTCAGCATCGCCGCCTCCGTGCCGAGCATCCCGGTTCAGGCGGCCGTCGCAGCGCCGGTCGCGGTCCCGGCCGCGGCGACGGCCAACGATCTCGCAAAGCACCCGGGCGTCGTCCCCTCGCCGATGGTCGGCACCGCCTATTGGGCGCCGGAGCCCGGCGCCAAGCCATTCGTTGAAGTCGGCACGAAAGTGTCTGCCGGCCAGACGCTCCTGATCATTGAGGCGATGAAGACGATGAACCAGATTCCGTCGCCGCGCGCCGGCACCGTGACGCAGATCCTCGTCGAGGACGGCCAGCCCGTCGAATTCGGCGAGCCGCTCGTCATCATTGAATAGCGAATGGTGGGTGGCGAATAGCGAATGGTTGATGAAATAATGCTCCATTCGCTACTCGCGACCGGCTACTCGCCCCTTGGGACGCCATGTTCGACAAGATCCTCATAGCCAATCGCGGCGAGATTGCGCTCCGCGTGCTGCGCGCCTGCAAGGAGCTCGGCATCTCCACCGTCGCGGTGCACTCCACCGCGGACGCCGACGCCATGCATGTGCGGCTCGCCGACGAGAGCGTCTGCATCGGGCCGCCGCCCTCGAAGGATTCCTACCTCAACGTGCCAGCGCTGCTCGCGGCCTGCGAGATCACCGGGGCGGATGCCGTGCATCCCGGCTACGGCTTCCTGTCCGAGAACGCGCGCTTCGCCGAGATCCTCGCCGATCACAATCTGCACTTCATCGGCCCCAAGGCCGAGCACATCCGCCTGATGGGCGACAAGATCGAGGCCAAGAAGACCGCCAAGCGCCTCGGCATTCCCGTGGTGCCTGGCTCGGACGGCGCGGTGACGTCGGAAGACGATGCGATGGCGATCGCGAAGTCGATCGGCTTCCCGGTGCTGGTGAAGGCGGCCGCCGGCGGCGGCGGCCGCGGCATGAAGGTCGCCCACACCGAGGCTGACCTGGCGCTCGCGCTGTCGACCGCGGCCAACGAGGCCAAGTCGGCGTTCGGCGACGCCTCGGTCTATCTGGAAAAATACCTGCAGAAGCCGCGCCACATCGAGATCCAGATTCTCGGCGACGGCCGCGGCGGCGCCATCCATCTCGGCGAGCGCGACTGCTCGTTGCAGCGCCGTCACCAGAAGGTCTGGGAGGAAGGCCCCTCGCCGGTGCTCGCTGCCGCCGCGCGCGCCAAGATCGGCGAGACCTGCGCCAAGGCGATGCGGGACATGAAGTATCTCGGCGTCGGCACTATCGAATTCCTCTACGAGGACGGCGAATTCTATTTCATCGAAATGAACACGCGCATCCAGGTCGAGCACCCCGTAACCGAAAGCATCACCGACATCGATCTGGTGCTGGAGCAGATCAGGATCGCCGCCGGCGGCGACCTCCCGGCGAGACAGGATGACATCGCCATCATCGGCCACGCCATCGAGTGCCGCATCAATGCGGAGAACCCGCAGACCTTCCGCCCTTCGCCCGGACGGATCACGCAATTCCATCCGCCGGGCGGCCTCGGCGTGCGGATCGATTCCGCCGTCTATCAAGGCTACATGATCCCGCCCTATTACGATTCGCTGGTCGGCAAGCTGATCGTGCACGGCAAGACCCGCGGCGAATGCCTGATGCGGCTGCGCCGGGCCTTGGACGAGATGGTGGTCGACGGGATCGAAACGACGTTGCCGTTGTTCCGCGCCCTGGTCCGCGAGCCCGACATCATCGAGGGCGACTACCACATCCACTGGCTGGAACAGTATCTCGCGGGTCAACCTGCCGAGCCGCCGAAATAATCCGGCGGCCCCGTGGAACCCGAGCCTTGCTCAAGCGTATCATTGAGTTAATGGCTTGCCCCGGGGCTCAATTGAACTCCATTGATTTGACGAGACGATCGTGACGCTGGGGGCTTCACGGCGGCGCAGTGCCCTGCAAATCCTGCTCCTCTCGGCGGGCTTTCTGGTGCTGGTCGCGGTCAGCGTGGCCTCGGTGCTGCTGGTGAACAAGGCGCGCGAGGACAACGCCTCGGTGGTCCATACCGTCGAGGTCGAGAGCCAGATCGCGACCCTGCTGGTTGAGATCCGCCGTGCCGAAAGCGCCACCCGGGCGTATCTGCTGACATCCGCGCCGCAACATCTGGCGGAATATCAGTCTGCCGCGACAGGCATCCCGGCTGCGCTCGACCATCTCACAAAGATCACCGCCGACAATCCGACGCAGGTCGCCAACAGCGAAAAACTCAAGATCGCGATCGATCGGCGCCTGTCCGAGCTCGCCCGCGACATCGACCACGCCAAAAACAACGACATTACCGACAGCATCGCCGACCTGCGCAGCACCGCGTCAACGGATGCGGTGGCGGCGATCGCGCGGATCGGCAGCGACATGCGCACCGAGGAGAACCGCCTGTTCGCGATGCGCACCGAGACCGCGGACAAGACCCAGGTCCTGGCGTCCTCGGTCACCATCGCAGGCTCCTGCATGGTGCTGGCGCTCGCCGGCTTCTCGATCGTGCTGCTGCGGCAATCCTCACGGGCCCGCGACGAGGCAGAGGCGAAGCTGCGCGACATCAACGTCAACCTCGAAGCGACCGTCGACGAGCGCACTGCCGACCTGCGCGAGGCCAACGAGGAGATCCAGCGTTTCGCCTATATCGTCAGCCACGATCTGCGGTCACCGCTGGTCAACATCATGGGCTTCACCAGCGAGCTGGAAGAACTCCGCGGCGACATCTTCCGGCGCATCGCGACGCTCAACCGCTCCGCGTCGCTCGCGTCGGCGATGCCGGATGATGCTACCGATACCGCCGAGCCCGAACTGGAAGGCTCCGACAAGCAACTGTCCGACGATTTCAGCGAGTCGCTCGGCTTCATCAAATCCTCGATCGCCAAGATGGACCGGCTGATCACCGCGATCCTCAATCTCACCCGCGAAGGTCGGCGCGAGTTCAAACCGGAGCCGATCGACGTCCGTGAGCTGATCGACGGCATCGTCAAGACGGTTGCCCACCAGGCCGCAGAGAGCAACACCACCGTCGAAATCGGTTCACTGCCTGATATCGTCAGCGACCGGCTGGCGATCGAGCAGATCTTCTCCAACCTGATCGACAACGCGCTGAAATACCTCAGGGACGGCGTCCCCGGCGAGATTACGATCGAGGGCCGCACCAAGCTCGGCTTTGCGATCTACGAGATCGCGGACAATGGCCGCGGCATCGATCCGAAGGACCATCAGCGCATCTTCGAACTGTTCCGCCGCGCCGGAACCCAGGACAAGCCCGGCCAGGGTATCGGTCTCGCCCATGTCCGCGCACTTGTGCGCAGACTAGGAGGCACCATGTCGGTAGCATCGGAGCTTCACAGCGGCAGCACCTTCACGATAACACTGCCTATCAATTGGACAGGCAAGAACCGGGACAGAGCTTCATGAGCAATCCAGTCACCATCATCATGATCGAGGACGATGAGGGCCATGCTCGCCTGATCGAACGCAACATCCGGCGATCGGGGGTCAACAACGAGATCATTCCGTTCGCGAATGGCACGGCGGCTGTCAACTATCTCTTCGGCAAGGACGGCACCGCAGCCGAACGCATGGGCCAGGCGCTGCTGATCCTGCTCGATCTCAATCTGCCCGACATGACCGGCATCGATATCCTGAAGCGGGTCAAGGAGAACAAGTTTCTCAAGTCGACGCCGGTCGTGGTGCTGACCACGACAGATGATTCCCAGGAAATCAAGCGCTGCTATGAGCTCGGTTGCAATGTCTATATCACCAAGCCGGTGAATTACGAAAGCTTTGCCAACGCCATTCGCCAGCTCGGGCTGTTCTTCTCCGTGATTCAGGTTCCGCCCGCTTCAACATGACCAGCGCGACGCCGACACTGCTCTATATCGATGACGATGCGACCCTTGCGCGGCTGGTCGAACGCGGGCTGACGCGCGCGGGCTTCAAGGTCGTGCACGCCGCCGACGGCCAGGAAGGCCTCGTTCGTCTTGCTCAGGGCGGCATCGACGTCATCGCGCTCGACCAGTACATGCCCGGCGCCGATGGACTGGAGACGCTGGAGCAGATCCTGAAGATTCCGGATGCGCCGCCGGTGGTGTTCGTCACCGCCTCGCAGGACTCCGCAATCGCCGTCACCGCGCTGAAGGCCGGCGCCGCAGACTACCTGGTCAAGGACGTCAGGGGCGAATTCATCCCCCTGCTCCAGGTCGCAGTGAACGGCGCGATCCGACGCGCTGCGATCCAGAAGGCGCGCGACGAGGCTGAGGCGGAGGTGCACGCCTCGCGGGATCGCTACGCGGCGCTCGCCGCCGAACGCGAGGTCCTGCTGCGCGAAGTCAACCACCGCGTCGGCAATTCACTGCAGATCATCGCCTCGCTGCTGCATTTGCAGGCCAACTCCGCGACCCAGGACGACGTGAAGGCCGCCCTGACCAACGCCATGGGCCGTGTTGCCGCGGTCGCGCAGGTGCACCGCCGCCTCTACACCTCGCAGGACTTCAAGACGGTGATGCTGAACCAGTATCTCGAAGCGCTGCTCGAGGATCTCAGGCGATCGACCGAAGGCAACAAGATGTCGCGGCTGACGCTGAACGCCGGCCCGATCGAGATCGACCCGGATCGCGCGGTCGCGATCGGCATCATCGTCAACGAGCTCGTGATGAACGCGGTGAAATACGCCTATCCCGACGGCGCCGGCCCGATCGATGTCGAGCTCAAGCCGGAGGGCGACGATCTCCTGCTGTCGATCAGCGACGAGGGCGTGGGCTTCGACGACAAGGTCGATCCGCGCGGCACCGGCATGGGCCAGCGCATCGTCACCGCAATGGCCGCCAAGCTCGACGCCAGCGTCGAGCGCGACCCCGCCCACAATGGCACGAAGGTGCTGGTCCGATTCCGCCGCGTCGTCGCGACGCCGCAAACCGCGGCGGTAAAATAGGCCGCCCTCGCCTTCGCTCAGTCGTGGTGAGACCGGTGCCGCCGCTTCCTGTGCGGGCCGCAATTCCGGCACGGCGCGGCAAAGACCACCTGCGACGGATATGGCCGCGCCGAGCGCCATGGCGTCGCTCCGAACAGGCCCGCCGCGCCGAAGCCGGCACTAAAGGGATCCGCGGCAAAATTGCCCGGGAAATAGCCATTGGTCCGGAAGTCGCGATCGTCGTCCCTGCCGTCGAAAGACCAGCCGCTGGTATTGCCAAAGCGCAGCGGTCGCGGATGCTGCGCGGATGCTGCGCCGACGCATAGCGCGATGGCGGCACAGGCAACGAGCCCTTTCATTGCGGTCACGGCTGCGCTCCTCATGGCCGAATGGTCCCCCAGTCACCCTTCCAGGCAATCAGATGCCCTCTGCCAAACTGCAGATAGAGCCCGTCGCTGCGGTTCGCGAATATGCTCCCCTTGACATTGGGCAGCGCGACGAAGAGTTCGTTGCCGGGGCGGCCGCGGACGTAGTTCAGCGGCGCGCCAAGCGCCCGGCTGGCCTGATCGACCGTCATGCCGAAGGTGAGCGGGACGCTGTTGGGCCCAAGTCGCTGTTGCGCGCGGGACGTGCCTGACGGAACGGCCAGCGCGATACCAAGGCCAACGACCACAAGTCCAATCAACCGTTGCATGGCCGTCCTCATTGCAGCGCCGCCAGCGTGCCGGTCGGCGTCCAGCCGCCGCCGAGCGCCTGGAACAGGCTGCTGGCCGCCAGCAGCTTGTTGAGCCTGACCGTGACCAGATTGTTTTCAGCCGTGAACAGCGTCTGCTGCGCCTGCAGCACGGTGATGAGGTTGACAGTGCCGCCGCGCAACTGCACCTCGGCGACCTCGAACGCCTTGCGCGAACTGGCCACCACGTCGGACTGCAGGCGCTCCTGCAGCGTGTACTTCTGCAGCGCGATCAGCGCTTTCTCGACGTCGGCGAAGGCCGACAGCACGGCCTTGCGATAGGCCTGCAATTCTTGCAGCTGCTGGCCCTTGGCGAGCTTGAGCTGGCTCTCCAGCAGGAAGCCGTCGAACAGCGGCTGGGTCAGACTGGCAGCGAGCGTGTAGTACCACGCGCCCGGAGCGAACAACGAGGCGAGCGCCGCGCTCTGGAAGCCGGTGGTGCCGGTCAGCTGGATCTGCGGGAAGAAGGCTGCGCGCGCGGCCTCGACACTGAAATTGGATGCGGCGAGCTGCGCCTCGGCATGGCGGATATCGGGCCGCTGGTAGAGCAACTCCGACGGCAACCCGGGTGTGACGCGCGGGACCGCGATCTGCGTGGTGCTGCCGCCGCGCACGGTGAAATTGGCCGGCGCACGCGCCACCAGCAGGGCGAGCGCGGCCGTGTTCTGCGCCACCGTCACCTCGAGCGGCGGGATCGCCGCGCGCTGGGTCGCGACCAGCGCCTCCTGCTGCGACACGTCGAGCTGTGAGGCGGTGCCGCCGGCGAATTGCTGCTTGATCAGCCCAAGGATGCGCTCGGCCGCGGCCAGGTTGCGGCGCGTCACCTTGATCTGGTCCTGTGCCGCAAGCAGCTGGAAATAGGTGTTGGCGACGGTCGCCATGGTGGTCAACGCCACCACCTCGCGATTGTAGCGGGCAGCCGTGGCGCTCTCCTCCGACGAGGCCAGCGTCGCGCGGTTCTTGCCCCAGAAATCGACAATGTAGCTCGCACTCAGCCCGACATTGAACTGTGAGAACGTCCCGCTGGCGCCGCTCGACGAGCTCGATCCCCTTGCCAGATGCTCGCGCTCGGCGGTGGCCGAGCCGGTGACGGACGGCAGCAGCGCGGCGCCGGAGACGCCAACCTGCGCGTCGGCCTGTACGATCTGGGCGATCGCGACCGCGATATCGAGATTGTACTCCTGCGCCGATTCCATCAGCTTGGTCAGTTCGGCGGAGCGGAAACCGCGCCACCAGCCGAGCGCCGGAACGGCGGCATCGGCGTCACCTTTGCCGGCGGTCTTATAGCTTGCCGGCACTTCGAGATTGAGTTCGGGGCGCTCCGACCCCGGGATGCAGCCCGACAGGCCGAGGCCGACCCCCACCAGCATCACCAGCGCGGGCCGCTTGCCAGGACGGAACGTCCGCCCGCGCGAAGAACGGGCAGACCTTCGCGCCATCTGAAAATTTCGCAACGCTGTGACTATCGGCATTTACTCGCCCGCTTGGAGAGACCCTGGAAGCCGTGTTGCATTGCCGCCACGCCGTACGCGTTGGGCCCACAGGCGGAACCGATCGAGATAGAGATAGATGACCGGCGTCGTATAGAGTGTCAGGACCTGGCTCAGGATCAGCCCGCCGACGATGGCGATGCCGAGCGGCTGACGCAGCTCGCCTCCTTCGCCCATGCCCACCGCCAGCGGCATGGCGCCCAGCAGCGCAGCCATGGTCGTCATCATGATCGGACGGAAGCGCAGCAGGCACGCCTCACGAATGGCCTCGAGCGGCTCCAGCCCACGCTTGCGCTCCGCCTCCAGGGCAAAATCGATCATCATGATGGCGTTTTTCTTCACAATGCCGATCAGCAGGATGACGCCGATCAGCGCCATGATACTGAACTCGGTCTTGAATGCCATCAGCGCCAGCAAGGCGCCCACACCTGCGGAGGGCAGTGTGGATAGAATCGTCAGCGGGTGGACATAGCTTTCGTAAAGCACCCCCAGCACGATGTAGATCGTCACCAGCGCCGCCAGGATCAGGAACGGCTGGTTGTTGAGGGAATCCTGGAACGCCTTGGCCGTGCCCTGAAATGTGCCGCGGATCGTGGCCGGGACGCCGATCCGGTTCATGGTGGCCTCGATGCTGGCGACCGCGGTGCTCAGCGAGACGTTGGGCGGCAGGTTGAACGAGATGGTGTTGGCGACCAGCAGGCCCTGGTGATTGACCGCCAGCGGGGTCGCGCCTTGCTTGAAGCTGGCCACCGCCGAAAGCGGGATCATCGTCTCGCTGCTGGTGCTGACCGCCGATCCGGTCGAGGCGACGCCCTTCCCCGTCGCACCGATCGAGTTGGTGGCCTGATTGCGCGCGGCCTGGGCGTTGGCCGCACTAGTCGCGCTCGAGCTTCCGGGCGCCGCCACCGTCCCCGCCACAGCATTGGTCGACTGTGAGCCGCCGACCGACCCGCCCGACTTACTGATGTAGACGTCCTTGAGCGTCTCCGGGTTCTGCCAATAGCGCGGCGCCACCTCCATGATGACGTGATACTGGTTGCGCGCGACATAGATCGTCGAAACCTGCCGCTGGCCGAATGCATCATAGAGAGTGTTGTCGACCTGGCTCACGGTAATTCCGAGCCGGGCCGCCGCGTCGCGGTCGATCACGAGGTCGGATTCCAGGCCCTTGCTCTGCTGGTCGCTGTTGACGTCGGCCAGGTTCGGATCATGTTGCAGGGCCGCCGCGATCTTCGGCGTCCATTCATTGAGCTCCTGTAGCGTCGACCCCTGCAGCGTGTACTGGTACTGCGCGTTGGAGGCCCTGCCGCCGACGCGGATATCCTGCACCGCCTGCAGGAACAGGCTCGCGCCCGGGACGACCGACATCTCGCGCCGCAGCCGCCTGATCACACCATCGGCGCTGATCTTGCGCTGATCGAGCGGACGCAGGGAGACGAACACGAACCCGGAGTTCGTCTGTCCGCCACCCGTGAAGCCGACCGCCGTCTCCACCGCCGGATCGCTCTTGATGATGTTGACGTACTGCGCGAGCTTCTGCTGCATCAACTGGAACGACACGCTCTGGTCGGCCTGGATCGAGCCGACCAGCCGCCCCGTGTCCTGCTGCGGGAAGAAGCCCTTCGGGATTACATCGTAGAGATAGAAATTCAGGCCGAACACGGCCGCCAGAACCAGCATCACCGACAGCGGGTGCTGCAACGCGGCAGTGAGCGTCCTGCGGTAGAAGTTCAGCATGCCCTCGAAGAAGCGCTCGCTCGCCCAATAGAGCCGCCCGTGGCTCCGGCCGCTTTCGGGCTTCAGCAGGACGGCGCACATCATCGGCGTGGTCGCGAGCGAAATCGCGAGCGAGATCAGGATCGAGATCGAGATCGTCATCGCGAATTCGCGGAACAGCCGGCCGACGATCCCCGCCATCAGCAGGATCGGGATGAACACCGCGATCAGCGAGATGCTCATCGACAACACGGTGAACCCGACCTCGTTGGCCCCCTTGAGTGCCGCCTGGAGCGGGCTCATCCCCTCCTCGATGTAGCGGGTGACGTTTTCCAGGACGACGATGGCGTCGTCGACGACGAAGCCGGTCGCGACCGTCAACGCCATCAGGGACAGATTGTCCAGGCTGTAGCCAATCAGATACATCGCCCCGAAGGTCGCGACCAGCGACACCGAGACCGCGACCACCGGGATGAAGGTGGCTCGCGCATTGCGCAGGAACGCGAACACCACGATGACGACCAGGAGCACGGCGAGGACCAGCGTTCGCTCCACGTCGTGCAGCGAGGTGCGGATGGTCACTGAGCGGTCGACCGCCAGGCCGATGTCGATCGCCGGCGACACCGAGGCCTTGAGCTGCGGCATCAACCCCTTCACCAGATCGACGGTGCTGATGATGTTCGCGTTCGGCTGCCGGTAGAGGATGATCAGCACCGCCGGCTTGCCGTTGGCAAGGCCCGAGTTGCGCAGGTTCTCCACGCCGTCGACCACCTCGCCGACGTCGGTGAGATGAACCGCAGCTCCATTGCGGTAGGCCACGATCAGCGACTTGTAGTCGTCCGCCTTTTTGGCTTGGTCATTGGCGTAGATCTGGTAGCGTTGGTCGCCGACATCGATCCCGCCCTTCGGACTGTGGGCATTGGCGTTCGACAGCGCGGCGCGAACGTCCTCAAGCCCGATGCCATATTTGTAGAGCGCTTGCGGGATGAGCTCTACCCGGACGGCCGGCAGCGAGCTGCCGCCGACCACCACCTCGCCGATCCCCTCGACCTGCGACAGCTTTTGCGCCAGCACGGTGGACGCCGCGTCGTAGAGATCGCCGCGCGTCAGGGTATCGGACGTCAGAGTCAGAATCAGGATCGGCGCGTCGGCCGGATTGACCTTCCGGTAGGTCGGATTGGAGCGCAGGCTGGTCGGCAGGTCGGCCCGCGCCGCGTTGATCGCAGCCTGCACGTCGCGCGCCGCGCCGTTGATGTCGCGGTTGAGCCCGAACTGCAGCGTGATGCGGGTCGCGCCGACGGAACTGGACGACGTCATCTCGGTGACGTCTGCGATCTGGCCGAGATGCCGCTCCAGAGGGCTTGCGACCGTTGTCGCCACATCCTGCGGGCTGGCTCCGGGCAGCGTCGCCCGTACAGAGATGGTCGGGAAATCCACCTGCGGCAGCGGCGACACCGGCAGCTTGAAGAACGCCACCACCCCGGCCGCTGCGAGCCCGAGAGTCAGCAGCGTCGTGGCCACCGGCCGCCGGATGAAGGGTGTTGACGGATCCATCTCAGTGCGACCCGCTTGCCTCGCCGACCTCCCCCGATCGCCCCGAAAACCGGATCGCGAGACGATCGAACCAGAGATAGATGACCGGCGTCGTGAACAGGGTGAGCAGCTGGCTCACCAGCAGGCCGCCGACGATCGAGATGCCGAGCGGATGCCGCAACTCGGAGCCCGCGCCGGTTCCGATCATCAACGGCAGCGCGCCGAGCACCGCGGCCATCGTCGTCATGATGATCGGCCGGAAGCGCAACAGGCACGCCTGGTAGATCGCCTCGCGCGGCGGCTTGCCCTCGTTGCGCTCGGCATCCAGCGCGAAGTCGATCATCATGATCGCGTTCTTCTTCACGATACCGATCAACAGGATGATGCCGATAATCGCGACGATGGTGAGGTCCTGCTTCGCCATCATCAGCGCCAGCAGCGCGCCGATGCCGGCAGAAGGCAGGGTCGACAGGATCGTGACCGGATGGATGAAGCTCTCATAGAGCACGCCGAGCACGATGTAGACCGTGATGATCGCCGCGAGGATCAGGAAGAGCTGGTTGGACAGCGACGACTGGAACGCCAGCGCAGCGCCCTGGAAGCTGGTGATGACGCCGAGCGGCTGGCCGATGTCGATCTGGGCCTGCTTGATCGCCGCCACCGCCTCGCCCAGCGAGGCACCGGGCGCGAGGTTGAACGACACCGTCGCCGACGGGAACTGGCCGAGATGCGAGACCTGTAGCGGCGCGGTCTCCTCGCGCATCTTCGCCATCACCGACAATGGCACCGGCGTAGACCCCACCGAGGACGGCAGGTAGATCGACGACAGCGATTGCAGCGAGTTCTGCAGGGTCGGATCGGCCTCCAGGATCACGCGGTACTGGTTCGAATTGGTGAAGACGGTGGAGACGATGCGCTGGCCGTAGGAGTCGTAGAGCGCGTTGTCGATCGTCGCCGGTGTGATCCCGAACCGCGCCGCCTGGTCGCGGTCGATCTCGACGAACACCGAAAGGCCCTGCGCCGAGATATCGCTGGTGACGTCGCTAAGCTGCGGCAATTCGCGCAGCTTGTCGACCAGCTTCGGTGTCCATTCGGCGAGCTGGGCCGGATCGGCATCCTGCAGGATGAACTGGTATTGCGTCCGGCTCACCGTGCCTTCGATCGTGAGATCCTGGACCGGCTGCATGTAGAGCGAGATTCCGGTCAGCGACGCGGTGCTCGCCTTGATCCGCTCCATGACCGTCGCGATGCCGGACTTCCGCTGCTCATGCGGCTTCAGGTTGATCAGGATGCGGCCGCTATTGAGCGTGGTGTTGGTGCCGTCGACGCCGATGAAGGACGACAGGCTGTCCACGTCCGGGTCCTTCAGGATCACGCTGGCGAGCTGCTGCTGGCGCTGGGCCATCGCCGCATAGGAGACCGATTGCGGCGCCTCCGAGATCGCCTGGATCACGCCGGTGTCCTGCAGCGGAAAGAAGCCCTTGGGGATGATGACGTAGAGCCACGCGGTCAGGCCGAAGGTGGCGAGCGCGATCAGCAGCACCAGGGTCTGGCGATCCAGCACCCAGTTGAGCATCCGGCCATAGATCGCGATGACGAAGTCGAACCCTTCCCGGCTGAGCCGCTGGAAGGTGTTTTCCTGCGCCGCATCCTCCGCCTTCAAAAGCTTGGCGCAGGCCATCGGCACCAGCGTGAGCGACACCACCGCGGAGATGAGGATCGTCACCGACAGCGTGATGGCGAATTCGCGGAACAGGCGGCCGACGACGTCGCCCATGAACAAGAGCGGGATCAGCACCGCGATCAGCGACACCGTCAGCGAGATGATGGTGAAGCCGATCTGCTCGGAGCCACGCAACGCCGCCTGCAACGGCGATTCACCTTCCTCGATGTAGCGCGAGATGTTCTCGATCACGACGATGGCGTCGTCGACCACGAATCCGGTCGCGATGGTGAGGGCCATCAGCGACAAATTGTTCAGGCTGAAGCCGAACAGATACATCGCCCCCAGCGTACCGACCAGCGACAGCGGCACCGACAGGCTCGGGATCAGGGTGGCGCGGGTCGAGCGCAGGAATACGAAGATCACCAGCACGACCAGGATCACCGCAAGCGACAGTTCATATTCGACGTCGCGGACCGAGGCCCGGATCGTCACGGTGCGGTCGGTCAGGATGTTGAGGTCGATCGCGGCCGGCAGCGTCGCCTGCAGTTGCGGCAGCAGCGCCTTGATCCCTTGCACAACCGAGATGACGTTGGCGCCGGGCTGGCGCTGGATGTTGAGGATGATCGCCGGCGTCTCGTTCATCCAGGCGCCGAGCTTGTCGTTCTGCGCCCCCTCGACGACATCGCCGACGTCGCTGAGCCGGACCGGCGAGCCGTTCTTGTAGGCAACGATCAGCGACCTGTAGTCGGCCGCATTGCGGATCTGGTCGTTGGCGTTGATCGTATGGGCGCGCATCGCGCCGTCGAAATTGCCCTTCGGCGTATTGACGTTGGCATTGCCGAGCGTGGTGCGGAGATCGTCGATATTGAGGCCGTAGGCAGCGAGCTTGCGGATGTCGGCCTGGATGCGCACCGCGGGCCGCTGGCCACCGCTGATGCTGACGAGGCCGACGCCGGCAAGCTGCGAGATTTTCTGCGCCAGCCGCGTGTCGACGAAATCCTCGACCTTGGTCAGCGGCATGGTCTTCGAGGTCAGGCCGAGCGTCAGGATCGGGGCGTCGGCTGGATTGACCTTGGCATAGATCGGCGGCGCCGGCAGGTCCGACGGCAGGAGATTGCCCGCGGCGTTGATCGCGGCCTGCACCTCCTGCTCGGCGACATCGAGCGAGATCGACAGGCCGAACTGCAAGGTGATGACGGAAGCGCCGGCCGAACTGACCGAGCTCATCTGGTTCAGGTTCGGCATCTGGCCGAACTGCACCTCGAGCGGCGCCGTCACCGACGACGTCATCACGTCGGGGCTGGCGCCGGGATAGAAGGTTTGCACCTGGATGGTCGGGTAGTCGACCTCAGGCAGCGCCGCCACGGGGAGGAATCTGAACGCCAGCATGCCCGACAGCATGATGGCGATCATTAGCAGGGTCGTCGCCACCGGCCGCAGGATGAATGGACGCGACGGGTTCATTGCTTCCGTCCGTCCTCGGAGCGCTTGCTCTTGCCACCACCTGTCTTCTCAGGATCAGCCCCTTTGGCGCCCGCCTTGGTATCTCCCTTGGCGCCGCCCTTGGCCGCGGCGGCGGGATTGGCGACGTCGGCCGCCGAGCGAACGATCACCTTCGCGCCCTCGCGCAGCTTGTCGGCGCCGTCGATCACGACGCGATCGCCGGGCGAAAGCCCCGAGAGCACTTCGACGCGGTCGCCGTCGGTGACGCCGAGCTTCACGGGCTTGACCGACACGGTGCTGTCGGCATTCACGAGATAGACGAAGGTGCCGGGCACGCCGCGCTGGATTCCGGCGCTCGACATCGTCGTGACATCCTTGTGCGTGTCGAGCAGCAGGCGGACGTTGACGAACTGGTTCGGATACAGCGTGCGCTGGTCGTTCTCGAACTTGGCGCGCAGCTTGATCGTGCCTGTGGTCGGATCGATCTGGCTGTCGAAGGTCTGCAGCGTTCCCTCGGCGAGCTTATTGGTGCCGCTGCGGTCGTAGGCCGCGGTCGGCAACACAGCGCCCTCACGCAGCCGCTTCGCGACCGCCTGCAGATTGTCCTCCGGCAAGGTGAACAGCACGCTGACCGGTTCGAGCTGCGTGATCACGACGATGCCGCTGGTGTCTCCCGGGGTCACGTAGTTGCCGAGATCCACCTGGCGCAGACCGACGCGGCCGTTGATCGGCGACACGATGTGGCAGTACGCCAAATTGACCTCGGCCGATTTCACCGAGGCGCGGTCGGCTTCCACAGTGCCCTGATACTGCGCGACCAGCGCGATCTGGGTGTCGAGCTGCTGGTGCGGCACCGCATTCTGCGCGGCGAGGCCCTGGTAGCGGGTCAGGTCGACCTGGGCGCCCTTGAGTTGCGCTTCGTCGCGCGCGAGCTGACCTTTGGCCTGTGCCAGTGTTGCCTCATAGGGACGAGAATCGATCTCGGCGATCAGATCGCCCCTCTTGACCTCATCGCCTTCCTTGAAATCGACCTTCATCAGGTAGCCGCTGATCTGGCTCCTGATCGTCACCGTGGCGAGCGACGTCACGGTCCCGAGCGCATTGAGGCTGACGCCGATGTCGCCCTTGGCGACGGTCTCCGGCACGATCGACATCGGCGCGCTGTTGCGTCCACCGCCGGCCTGTTGCGGCGCGCTCTGGTGCCGCGTCCACCAGACGATGCCGGCAAGCAACAGCAACACGATCAACGTCGTCAGCACGACCCGGCCACGCGATGTCCGCCCGGTCCGCTTGGGCGTGTCAGTTGATGGAACGATGGTCCGATCTTTTATCTGCTGGTCCATGAGGTGCTCACGAAGAAACTCGAACGAGCTCGCGCGATTCTATGCGTCCCCTGAACCCGCGCGCGCCACGCTCGAGAAAGCATTTTGAACGCTTCCGGAAGACAAAGCGCATTAATAATCGGAAAGGAGGTGTCTACTCCACCGCCCATCGATCTCGCCTTTCACGCTGCGCCGTTTGCCAGTTTACCTGATGGTCTGCAAGCGGGGCAACACAATCAGCAACAATCCGACAAAGTAGGTCACATCAAAGGCAGCCGAACGCCTGAAAGTGTTCAAACGTGATCGCGCTGAAGCCGCCAATTCGCGAGAGCTTTGTCAGTGGTACGCGCGATCATGATCATTCATGGCGCGATGGCGACTCTATCGTGAGCGGCGAACCGGCGCGACTGCCAGCGATCTGTGTGTCAGCGCGTCACGCTCTTCGACTGGCTGCAACTCGTTGGCGTCACAATCCACGGACAGCCGGCCATGCCACACACCGTGCAAAGGTGATGACAATTTCGTGCAGCAGCCCCTCGCCTGCCTGGAAGGTCGGAAACGCAACCGCCATGTCGCAAAGCGGCACCGCCAATTTTGGTCGCAATTTGGCGTCGCGCCGCAGCGCCCGACCTGGCGGCACGGCCTGAAAGGAACCGCATCCGGTCAACACTGCACAAACATCGATGTGGGCCATCGCGTCGCCGCCCGGTGTTTGCTATCCTGCGCTCATGACGTCGCGCGACTCCGCCTCTTCCGAAATCACGCCCGAAGTGCTGCTGCGCGCCTACGCCTGCGGCATCTTTCCGATGGCGGAGAGCGCCGACGACCCGACCCTGTTCTGGGTCGAGCCCGAACTGCGCGGCGTGATTCCGCTCGATGGCTTCCGCGTCGCCTCGCGGCTGGCGCGCACCGTGCGCTCGGATGCGTTCACGGTCACGGTCGACACCGCGTTCAAGGCCGTGATCGCAGGCTGCGCGGCGCCGCATCCCGGCCGTGACGACACCTGGATCAACAAGCGTATCCGCGATCTCTATGTCGGCCTGAACACGCTTGGCCATTGCCACAGCGTCGAGGTGTGGCAGGACGACAATCTGGTCGGCGGGCTCTATGGCGTGAGCCTCGGCCGCGCCTTCTTCGGGGAAAGCATGTTCCACACCGCGCGCGACGCATCGAAGGTCGCGCTGGTGCATCTGGTGGCGCGTCTGATCGTCGGGGGGTTCGAACTGCTCGACACGCAGTATGTGACCGAGCACCTGAAGACGTTCGGTGCGATCGAGATTCCACGCCGCCGCTATCGCGCGCTGCTCGACAAGGCGATCACAGGTGCGCGCGGAGATTTCCGCAAGCTCGACGTCACGCAGCCGATCAGAGGCGCGGACGCCCTCGCCATCATCGCCCAGCGCAATTGATCAGGTAGCCCCCGGATGGAGCCGACAGGTCGCGCGACCGCGCGCCCGATGACAGGCTCCGCGCAATCCGGGATAGATGTAGCCGCAGAGTGAGAGCCCTGGATTTCGCTGTCGCTTCATCCGGGCTGCTCCATCTCTACTAATTCCCGAACAAGCCGCCGAACAATCCGCCCGGCCGCTGCTGTTGCGGCGGAGGTGGTGGCGGTGGCTGCTGCTGATACTGCGGCGGCGGTGGCGCGGGACGCGGCGCGGCCTGCTTCGCCGGACGCTTCTGCGCCGGAGGCGGCGGTGGCGGCGTCGGCTGCTTCGGCGGATCGGGCGCGGCGGTCACGATGGTCTGGTCCGGCCCTTTGCAGTCGGTCAGCCAGATGTCGTAAATCGGATGCTCGACGCCGTGCAGGCCCGGGCTGGCGGCGAACATCCAGCCCGAGAAGATCCGCTTCACCTCGCCCTGCAGCGTGATCTCGTCCACCTCGACAAAGGCATCGGTGTTGGCGGCTTCGGTCGACGGCCTGGTGTAGCAGGCATCAGTCTTCACGCGCAGCGCGCCGAACTGCACGGTCTCGCCGATATCCTCGTCGAAATTGATGATGCGCCCGGTGATCTTGTCGAGCCCGGAGAAGCTCGCCTTCTTGTTGGTGATCTTGGTCGACGGCGGCTCCTGCACGACCTCGTCGCCGGGCTGCAGCGCCCCAGGTGCCTGCGGCGTGCCTTTGGCGGGCGGACGCTGCCCCGGAGGCGCGTTGGCGACATTCGGCGCGCCGGGCTGCGGCGGCTGCACGGCAACGCCAGGCTGGCCGTTCGGCGGCGCGACAGCGGTGCCGGGCGGAGGCGCCAAGGGCTGCGACTGCACGCTCCCGGGCGGCGGCACGGCCTGCGCCGGCGGCAGCGGCCGGTTCGGCGTCGGCAGCACCCTGCCGCGCGGCAATTCCGGCACTTCCTCGTCGTCATCGCCGGGCGGCGGCATCTGGCCGCGCGGAATCGCACCGGGCGGACGCGGCGGCGGATCGGAGAAAATCGTTCCGATCTGCGCGCACGCGGGCGGCGCAAGCGAGACGGTTGAGGCGGCGATCAAGGCCGCAAAGCCAATCAGGGCAATGGTTCGAGACATCTCGCGCGGCTTAAAGAGGCGAATCGGGCTCGCGACAGTTTACCTTGATATCGGCCGCTCGCAGGACCACCGGTTAACACGCCGAATACGGCGGGGAAAGGGCGGTTTGCCGCCCTTCCCGGCCTCTGGTCAGCCTCTGGAACACGTGGAATAGTCCGTGTGCGAAACCCGCGCCGCCCCAGCGCGAAAACGAGGAAAATCCGGCACTGAACCGGACCAGCCAGAGGAAACCAACATGCCCGATCGTATCAGGCTCGATGGCCGGGTCGCCGTCGTCACCGGCGCTGCCGGCGTCATCGGAACGGCCACGCTCCATCTGCTCGCCGAACGGGGTGCGCGGATTGTGGCAGTCGATCGCAAGGAGACCGACCCGAAGGCCGCCATCAAGGACCTGCCGGCCTCGGCGGAAGCGCTGGCGGTAGCCGCGGACGTCACCCAGGAAGACGAGGTGAAGGACTATGTCCGCGCCGCGGTCGACAGGTTCGGCACCATCGACGTCTTCTACAACAACGCCGGCATCGAGGGCGACATCAAGCCGATCCCCGAATACTCGCTGGAAAGCTTTCGCCGTGTGCTCGACGTCAACGTGGTCGGCGTCTTCCTCGGCATGAAGTACGTGCTGCCCGTCATGCTGAAGCAGAACAAGGGCAGCATCATCAACACCGCCTCGATCGCCGGCCTGATGGGCTCGCCGATGATCGCGGTCTACAGCGCCAGCAAGCACGCGGTGATCGGGCTGACCAAGAGCGCGGCCTGGGAATGCACCGGCACCGGCGTGCGTGTCAATTGCGTCTGCCCCGGCTTGATCGACAGCCGGATGCTGAGCACGATCCTGCAGGGCCGCAGCGGCGGCAGCGCGCCGCCTCCCACCGAGAAGATCGTCGACCGCATCCCGGCGCGCCGGCTCGGCCTGGCAAGCGAGGTCGCCTCGATCGTCGCCTTCCTCGCCTCCGACGAAGCAAGCTACGTGTCGGGCTCCGCCTACACCGTCGATGGCGGCCGCACCGCCGCCTAACATCCACTGTCATTCCGGGGCGATGCGCAGCGTCGAACCCGGAAATCACATCATCAAGCATCACAAGAAGGTTGTCGCTAATGCCCGTCGTTCTCGATCCCGATGCAGCCGCCGTCTACAAGGCGTTCCAGGAGGCCGGCCGTCCCGCTTATGAGACGCTCACGGCGCCGGAAGCACGCGACTACTATCGAGCCGCCCGCGTCGTCAGCAATCCCGAGCCGCCCGCGCTCGAGTCGAGCAAGCCGCTCGCGATCCCGGCGCCGCACGGCACGATCCCGGCGCGCATCTACACGCCGAAGACGCTGCGCAAGGCAGCCGGTCTCGCGCCGTGCCTGGTGTTCTTCCATGGCGGCGGCTGGGTGATCGGCGACCTCGATACCCACGAGGTTGTCTGCCAGAAGCTCGCGCACGAGGGCGAGTTGATCGTGATCTCGATCGACTATCGTCTGGCGCCCGAGCACCGCTTCCCCGCCGCGGTCGATGACGCCGTCACCGCGACCCGATGGGTCGCCGCCAACGCAAAAGACCTCGGCGTCGATGCCTCGCGCCTGATCGTCGGTGGCGACAGCGCCGGCGGCAACCTCGCAGCCGTCGTCGCGCTCACCGCCCGTGACGGCGGACCGAAGCTCGCCGGCCAGGTGCTGATCTATCCCGCGACGGATTTTTCGCGGAAGCATCCCTCGCATCGCGAGTTGGAGACCAGCATCCTGCTGACGCATTCGGTGATCGGTTGGTTCGCCAATCATTATCTGGGCGATGCCGACAGCAGCGACTGGCGCGCCTCGCCCGCGCGCGCCAAGAGCTTTGCCGGACTGCCGCCGGCCTATGTGCTGACCGCGGGCGCCGATCCGCTGCGCGACGAAGGCGACGAATACGCCAAATTCCTGAAGGACGCCGGCGTGCCTGTGACCTACCGGCATTTCCCCGGCCAATTCCACGGCTTCTTCACCATGGGCAAGCTGCTCAACGAGGCCAACGTCGCGGTCACCGAAATCGGTGCCTGGCTGAAGAGCTTGAACTGAGATCGCTCAACACATCGCGTCCGGCGAGCGGCTGGAGGTCGCTCGCCGCGATGACGGCCAACGTGGCGGCGAACGTCAGATTCCCGGCCCAGCTCGACGCGTTCCCGGTGCTCGGTGTGACGGTCTGGCTCGCAATCCTGGTCACGTCACGGCTGCGGCGGCCCGACTGGTCGATCATGCCTGAGACCTTCAAGGGCACCGTATTTCTGCTCGCGCTGGTCAAGGCCGCCTCGATGATGCCCGTGGAAAATCTGCCGGCCGCGGCGTGGCAGACCGCGCTCGGGCTCGGCTTTGTCTCGGCGGTGTTTGACAACATTCCGCTGACCGCGCTGGCGCTCAAGCAGGGCGGCCATGATTGGGGCTTCCTCGCCTACGCCGTCGGATTTGGCGGATCGATAATCTGATTCGGCTCATCCGCGGGCGTCGCGCTGTCCAACATGTACCCGGATGCCAAGTCCGTGACGAGATGGATCACCCCATGGCTGGCCGGTCATCCTGGCCTATGTCGTCGGCTTCTTGGTGATGCTCGCCCTGCTCGGCTTGCATCCCGACGCCCCGCACTGGAGCATTTTTTAATTCCGATTGAATCAGAACCTAGATTCTTGTTTTCACGCGTTTTCTTCACGCGAAACCGGCGTCCACTTCGCTCGAAAACGCTCTAATGACCGCCGACAAACGTCCGATCGTTTGACGCCGTCGCGCAGGTTCGAGGCAGGCGGTTCACCTTAACCTGCTCCGGCGTATCTGCATTTGCCGTGCTGCAACGCACAATTGCCTTACTTCAAACTTGTTGAAAAATGAGACAAATCCGTTGACATTGCTAAACCTCGTTTGCCGCAACAACTTATGGAGCGTTCGCATGAGTGTCAGTGCAGAAGTCCTCACCCGCGCCCCGTCGGAGTTGGAACAGATGGATGGCGAAATCAACACGGTGAGCCCTCATCGACCACGCAGCAATATTCGGCCCCTCTCACCGATGCCGGACTACGTTGAGCACCGCAACGGCGTCAACGAGGTTGGCAAGCTGTCGGCCGAGGCGGTTGTGCGCGAATATGAAGCGGCCGTGAAAGAGATCGAGGCCCTTGGCACAGAACTGCAGTTGGCCGCCAAGAAGTGCGAGACGATGGTGGCAGGCGTCCATGACGTGATCGCAGAAATCAAGGAGTTCGCTGCAGGTTATCGCGATCAGGGCAAGCGGTTCTTCCTGCAGATCGAAGCCGTCTCGTTGATGACCACGGAGGTCAGGAACACCTGCGAAGTACTTAAGAAAAAAATCGCCACCGACACATTGACCCAGTGATATTTCGGCCGCCGTCTCGTGATCAGCAAATCGTGGTGATTTCCGTGACGGTGGGGCTGAACTTATGTGAGGTGAACGGTTGCGCCATTCCGGCACGGCGGTGCTGTTTAGTTCTATTCAATACCAAGCCGTTCAACATCTTGCCCCGCTTCGGCGGGGCTTTTTGTGCCATCAGCGAGCAATCGCTGCGCGCGGCAAGCCTATCGAATGCGCTTTCGGAATCTTTGCGTCCACGACCTACCCCGCTCTCGCTGCGCGGCGCAGCGACTGCGGCGGCTGGCCGAACGCGCGGATGAAAGCGCGACGCATCCGCTCGGGATCGCGGAAACCCGTGATCTCGGCGACGCGCTCGATGGCTTCGCCTGACGACTGCACGCGCTGCCGTGCCACCTCGATCCGCAGCCGCTCCACCGCCTTCGACGGCGTGGTGCCGGTCTCCGCGATGAAGGCGCGGGTGAAATGTCGTGAGCTCATGCCGGCTTTCTCCGCGAGGTCCTCGACCGTCAGCGGCGCATCGAGATTCTCGCGCGCCCAGGCGAGCAGCGGCCCGAAACGGCCGTTCGGCGCCTTCAATTCCAGCAGCGAGGAAAACTGCGACTGCCCGCCGCTGCGCCGATGATACAGCACGAGCTGGCGCGCCGTGTTCTGCGCGACCTCGTCGCCATAGTCTTCGGTGATCATCGCCAGCGCCAGGTCGATGCCGGCGGTGATGCCGGCCGAGCTCCAGATATTGCCGTCGCGGACGAATATCTGGTCGGGCTCGAGCTTGATCTTGGGATAGGTCTTCACGAAATGCGGCGTGCGCTGCCAATGCGTAGTGGCGCGGCGGCCGTCGAGCAGGCCCGCCTCGGCAAGCACATAAGCGCCTGAACAGACGCTGGCGACACGGACGCCGCGCCCGGCCATGCGCCGCACGAAGGCCAGCGTGGTCGGACAGGTTGCCGGCGTACGCACGCCGTTGCCGCCCGCGATGATCAGCGTCGTGATCGCGGTTGACGGCTTCAGGGCGCGCGCAAGCATCTCGACACCAGACGAGCTGCGTACCGGTCCGGCCTTCACCGCCAACGTCCTGATCTGCGGCGCATTACTGGCGAAGCGCGCGGCGATCTCGAACGCCGCAATCGGGCCCGCGGCATCAAGCAACTGGAAGTCGGGAAAGATCAGGATGCCGATCATCGCCAGATCCTCGCAAATGGGGCCGCGTCCTAAAATGAGGGAAATATGCCATTTTGGACAGAAGGGCACCATGACATTGTAGCGCCGTCAAGCACGATTTGGAGACTTCCGATGTCCGCCCCCTTGCAGATTGGACTGCTCGTTTTCCCGAAGGTGACCCAGCTCGACCTCACCGGCCCGCTGCAGGTGTTCTCCTCAGTGCCCGGCGCCAAGGTGCATCTGATCTGGAAACGCATCGAGCCGGTTGCGACGGATTCGGTCATGGTCGTGACGCCGACCACGACCTTTGCCGATTGCCCGCAGCTCGACGTGATCTGCGTGCCGGGCGGCCTCGGCACCGATGACATGGTGGGTGACGAGGAGATGCTCGCCTTCCTGCGCCGGCAGGCCGGCGGCGCGAAATATGTCACCTCGGTCTGCACGGGTTCGCTGGTGCTCGGCGCGGCCGGTTTGCTCAGGGGCTATCGTGCCACCACGCATTGGAGCGCGATCGATTTTCTGTCGGGCTTCGGTGCGATCCCGACCAGGACGCGGGTCTGCGTCGACCGCAACCGCTTCACCGGCGGCGGCGTCACCGCCGGGATAGACTTTGCGCTGACGCTGGTATCTGAACTTGTCGACCGCAAGACCGCGGAAGCGATCCAGCTCCGGCTCGAATACAATCCCGCGCCGCCATTCAATGCCGGCTCGCCCGACACTGCGCCCGCCGAGGTCCTCGCATTCATGAAAGAACGAATTGGCCCATCGCAGGCACGCCGCGGCGAATTGATGGGCCGCGCCGCCGCGCGACTGTCCTGATCCGCGGATCGCTCAAAAGGACATCGCCGACAAAGAAAAAGGCCGCCCGGTTTCCCGAGCGGCCCTTCCTGTCTCACGGTGGCCTCACATTAGCGGGCGATTTCAGGATGTCTGCACCGGGGGCCTATTTCCCGGCCGCATCCTACTCGGAGGCCGCTGCTGCATCGGGACAGTCGCGATTCTGGAGCCCGATCCGACGCGATGGTTTCCCATCTCCGTAAGATGACCCTATTGAGCCGCGATCCCCCGATCGGCGCAAGCGCAGAAATCAGGACGCGCCGGCCTGTCCCCGCTGTTACCATTGTCCACAGGCACGCGTGCGTCGCACGCGAGATGCTCTCGCGTGTGGGTTCGAACCAGCAATGCCGGATAGTCAGTTCCCGGGGGTCCAGGCGTTGTAGTCGCCGGTCGCCTTGGGGCGACGGCCGCTCGCCATGGTCGAGCCGGACGGGCGGTAGGCCTGCGAGGTGCCCGTCATGTTCGGCACATGCGGCTTCTCCCACTCCCACGCCGTATAGTTCTGCTCGGTCGGGGGGACGTCGACGGTGTGGTGCAACCAGCCGTGCCAGCCCGCCGGGATGCGCGAGGCCTCGGCATAGCCGTTGTAGACCACCCAGCGGCGCTCGAAATGCAGCGTCGGGTCGATCTCGCCGCCCTTGGTGCGATAGTAGCGGTTGCCCTGCTCGTCCTGGCCGACCAGCTCGCCGAAGCGCGCGGTCCACAATTGCGTGCCAAAGGTCTGGCCGTTCCACCAGGTGAAGAATTTCAGCAGGAATTGTTTCATGCGCGGCCGGTCGTCGGTTCGAGGCAGTCGGGCTCTGATGCCACCTGAATCTGCAAATGTCCAGCCATCGGGCGGCGCCCCACCACCAGGCCCCATCAGGGCCCGGATACCGCCTATCGGCGACCAAATGACGCGACGGGCGGCGCTCGTGTTCAGGCGCCATACATGTACCGCCTGACAAGCAAAGGTGACGCACAATCGACGCACAATCAATGCGGGATACGGGAACGTCTGAACCCAGAAAAGGTTACACATCGTCCCGTTTTCATGGAGTCCAAAATGATCAATCTGAAGGTTCTGAGCGCCGCAGCGGCGCTGGCGCTTGCGCTGCCCCTGGCGGCACCGACGGCGTCATCAGCGCAAGGGCTGGTTCGGAGCGGCGGCGGTGGCGGTGGCGGACATGTCGCCGCTGGCGGCGGCGGGATGCGTGGGGGCGGTGGCGGTAGCCCGGCGATCGGCCAGCGCCTTGCGGGTGGCGGGGTAGGCCCGCGCGTCGATGGCGCAGGAGCGGGCCTCGGACCGGGTCCGCGGGTCGGAGGCGGCGGCAATTGGGGCGGCGGCTGGCACGGCGGCGGAGGCTGGCATCACCGCCATGGCGGTGGTTTCTGGCCCGGAGCGGTTGCCGGAGCGGTAATCGGCGGCGCGATCGCCTCGAACGCCTATTACGACTCGGACTACTATTACGGCCCCGGCTACGGCTACTATGACGACGGCTATTACGACGACAGCGTGCCGGTCGCGGTGGCGCCGGGTGGCGACGCCAGCTACTGCGCGCAGCGCTACAGGTCCTACGATCCGGCGTCGGGCACTTATCTCGGCTATGACGGCCGGCGGCATCCCTGCCCGTAAGCCTGACCTCACGTTCCAATCGTCAAAAGGCGGCCGTCGGGCCGCCTTTTTTCATGCGCACAAGCCGACCGACCGCCGCGGTGCGACCAGTGTTTTAAACGGCAGCGGAACTCGGCCCAGCGGTTGCGACGTTTTGCGAACCAGGGCGCCGCAGTTCGACGCATACTTGAAATTGCAGTCATATGCCTGCAATCCGCCGTAGGACAAATGCAGGTGATGTGGCGCGACCGATCGGAAATCTGCTTGTCAGGCAACAGCATATGCCCTCTATGATACAGACTATCTGTCTCCGTTCCGCCTTAATCGCCAAACGGGCCAAGCGAGCCGTCGGCACGCGAGAGCCCATCAGAGAGGATGCATAGTGCCGCGCGTTCTCGTGGTCGACGACGACCCGATGGCGTGTGTTGCCATCGAGGTTTGTCTGCAACGCCAGGGCTTCGAGGTCACCGTCGCCGACGGCGGTGAGGCCGGCATGCGCGCGCTGGAAAATGCAACCTTCGACGTGATGCTGGTCGACGTCTTCATGCCGCACATGCGCGGCTTCGAAGCAATCCGCATCTTCCATGAGCGCGCCCCCGATATCCCGGTCATCGCGATGTCAGGCTATGCTTTCGCGAATGCGGACCGCGCGCCGGATTTCCTGCGTATGACGATCGAACTCGGAGCCTCCGCTTGCCTGCGCAAGCCGTTCACGCCACAGGCGCTGATCGCCGCCGTCAACGATTGTCTTGCCAAGTCCGCTCCTTCCGCGCGCCTTTCAAATTAATCGTTCGTACCAAGCGCCAATGGCTTCCCAGCGTCTCATACTCGCCAGCGGCCTTGCGATCCTCCTTGCGATCAGCGCGGCGTCGATCGGGCTGGACGTCAAGTCGCACGACCAGCTCGAATCGGTCGAGCGCACGCTCGGCATCCTCAAGCAGATCTCCGACATGCGCCCGTTGCTGCGCGGCGCCGAGAGCGCAGCGCGCGGCTTCGCGCTGACGGGCGATCCCTCGTTCGCCGACGAATACCGCGAGTCCAGCGCAGCCCTCACCTCCGCCTTCGACAACCTGATCGCGACGGTGAAAGACGATTCGGACGAGGCGCATATGCTGGCGGACGCGAAGGCACAGGTCGACCGCGGTATCGCACTCTGCGCGGAGCTGATCCGCTTGCGCAACGCCGGCGACACGGCCGGCGCCGCGGCGCTGACCTCCGGCGGCGAGAACCGCGTGCTGATGGACAAGGTCGGTGCAGCGCTCGAGCGGATCGTCGCCGAGGAGCGCCGGCTGCTCACGGTCCGCAACGCGCAGTCGAAGGCCAATGGACGCCGGCTGCTGGCGATCGACCTCGCCGGCGTCGCGCTGATCCTGCTGCTTGCGACCGCGCTGACGCTGACGACGCGACGGTCCCGCCGGCAACTGCAGGACTCGCTGAGTGCGACGCAAGCGACCAACCTCTCGCTGGAGGCCAAGGTGGCCGAACGCACCCAGGATCTCGCCGCAGCCCTTGAGGAGGTCCGGCGCTCCACCTCGGTGATGGAGACCGCCTTCCGCAGCATGGCGGAGGCGGTGCTGGTGATCGACACGGCCGGCACCGTGCTGCTCTCCAATCCGGCTGCCGAGAAGATGCTGCGCTACAAGCCCGGCATGACGGTCGTGCAGCTGCGCGCCCTCAGCAACGTGTTCCAGGCTGACGGCGGCACGCCGATGCAGGCCGACGACATGCCGTCGGCCAAGGCGCTGCGCGGCGAGGAATTCGATGAGCTGGAATTCATCGCCCGGCCGGTGCGCGGCGACCCGCAGATGCACCTCGTGGTGTCGGGCCGCCCGCTGCGCGATGGCGATGGCGCCATCACCGGCGCTGCGCTGATCTATCACGACATCACCGCCTCGCGCGAAACCGAGCACAAGCTGCAGCAGGCGCAGAAGCTCGACGCCATCGGCAAGCTGACCGGCGGCGTCGCGCACGACTTCAACAACATGCTGACCATCATCACCGGCACCACGGAGACGCTGGTCGAGAGCCTGCGCAGCCAGCCGCAGCTGGCGAGGACCGCCGAGCTGATCGACCGTGCCGCCGAGCGGTGCCGCGAGCTGATCCAGCATCTGCTCGCCTTCGCCCGCCGCCAGCCGCTGGAGCCGCGCACTGTCGACGTCAACGCCACCGTCGTCGACATCGCCAAGCTGCTGCGGCCCACCCTTGGCGAGCAGATCGAGATCGACTCGGTGCTCGCGCCCGACGTCGCCAGCGTCCACATCGATCCGTCGCAGCTATCGAACTCGCTGCTCAACATGGCGATCAACGCCCGCGACGCGATGCCTAATGGCGGCAAGCTCCTGTTCGAGACCAGCAATATCGTGCTGGACGAGGCCTATGCGGCCACCAATCCCGACATCGCGCCCGGTCGCTACGTTTTGCTTGCGGTCAGCGACACCGGCAGCGGCATGTCGCAGATGGTGCAGGACAAGGTGTTCGAGCCGTTCTTCACCACCAAGGAGGTCGGCAAGGGCTCGGGGCTCGGCATGAGCATGGTCTACGGCTTCGTCAAGCAATCCGGCGGCCATATCAAGATCTACAGCGAGCAAGGCCACGGCACCACGATCAAGCTCTATTTGCCGCCGGCGCGCGGCCAGGTCGAGGTCGAAGCCCCTGCCCCGACGGCGACACCGCACGGCAGCGAGACCATCCTGGTCGTCGAAGATGACGCGCTGGTGCGCAATTACGTCTGCGCGCAGCTCGCAAGCCTCGGCTACAAGACCATCGCCGTCGCCGACGGCCGCGCTGCGCTCGCGCTGGTCGACAAGGGCGAGAAATTCGATCTGCTGTTCACCGATGTCATCATGCCCGGCGGCTTGAACGGCCGGCAGCTCGCCGACGAGGTCGCGAAACGCCGGCCCGGCATCAAGGTGCTCTACACTTCGGGCTATACCGAGAACGCGATCGTGCATCACGGCCGCCTCGACGAGGGCGTGCTGCTGCTGCCAAAGCCCTATCGCAAGGCGCAGCTCGCCAGCATGCTGCAACAGGCGCTCGGCGAATGATGCGGGCACCTCCCGCTTATCTCTCGCCGCCTGCGGCACCCCTACCCTCTCCCCGTAAGCATGGGGAGAGGGAGAAGTGATTAGCGCGTTGCCAGCACGACGCCGATCAGCGTGAACAGCAACGCCGCGATCTGGGTCATCCCCAGCGGCTCGTGCAGCGCGATCGCAGATGCCACCACGCCGATGACTGGCACGGCCATGGTGCCAATCGCCGCCACCGAGGCCGGCAGGCGCGCCAGCGCAGCAAACCAGCTGACATAGGCAACGCAGAACTGGATCACGGTCGAATAGACCAGGAGCCACCAGCCGACCGTCGTGAGCCGCTCGAGATTCGTGGTCTCGATCAACAGGCCGACGACCGTGATCGGCAGGCAGCCGAGACCGATCTGCCAGGCCGCCGCCGGAATTGGCGGCATCAGGATCGGATATTTCTTCGCCAGCACGGTGCCGAGCGCAAAGCCGATGGCGCCGCCGAGCGCCATGACGATGCCGGGCAGTTGCTCCTTGCTCGTGCCGAGGCCGTTGCCGCCCATGATCGCGGCCAGCCCGGCAAACGCCATCGCCAGCGCGATGGTGCGCAGGAGCGTCGGTCGTTCGCCGAGCACGGGCCAGGCGAGCAGCGAAGCCCAGACCGGCATCGTGTAGGCGATCAGCGCGGTCTCGCTCGCCGGCAGCCACAATAGCGCAAGCCCCATCAGCACCATCCAGCCGGTGACGTTGAGCACGGCATACAGCACGAGGCGCGGCCAAAGCCGTGTATCGACGGCGAGAGATTGCCGGCGGATCAGCGCCAGCACCGCAAGCAGCGCGGCGCCGATGACCCCGGTCGAGCCGCGCAGCGTCAGCGGCGGCAGTTCGCCGAGCAGGAACTTGGTCACGGGCCAGTTGAACCCCCAGCCCACCGAGGTGATGGCGAGGAACATCAGGCCAGCGGGCGCAAGGCGCGCCCGCGCGCGAGGCTTCGAATCTGTCATGGGACCCGGGAGGGATGTGAATCAGCCGCACCTTGCCTGCGATTTTGTCGCCCCACCATCACGCCTCTGACATGCCTGATCCGTACTTTGCCCGTAGGCTTAGGTGAGTCCCCAAATTTCAATCTGGAGACGCGAATAAATAGTTCGCCTGTGAACAGCGGGCGAAGTTCCGATCCACAGCCGGATGAGATTTTTTTGGCTTGGGAATCCTTCAGGACTCACCGATAGTTGGCTCGATCACAGGCGCGGCATCGACCCCTGTTATCCCAACCTTTCCACCATATTTAGTGTTTGATTCAGAAACTCGTACTAGTCCTTGACGGGCGTGACGGAGTTGGCCTAGCTTTCAACCTGTTCGGCGCGAGTGTGTTTGGGTCCCCGCCGGTCGCTCCCACAAGGGTTCCAAAATGACCACTCCGCCGGGCCTTAGGGCCACGGGCGAAGGGCTTGTCTGCCCTGAATTTTGGACCACTTCCGGAGCGCCAAACGGGCCAACAAGGCCCGGAAACGAGAGGCCGGAACCGGCCCGCAAAATAGCGTGCGCGTGACGTGTCGCGTGGAAAGCGTTGGGGCGTTGAATGCATGTCTGGAAGGCCCGATTCCGTCGGGACCCGCCCGGAACGTGCCGCCGCAGGACCGGTGCCAAACCGGCTTCCCGCGGATGAGAGAACAGGCCGGGTCCACCGGCTGAGCTGCGAATGACGGGAGGCGTGCTCGTGCGTGTTCCGAAGTTCGCTCAAAGATAACATTACCGGCAACCCGCGAGAAACGTGGGGCCGGCAGAAGAGACGGGGCTCGACCAATGCGAATCGATCGGCGCAACACCACCAGCGGACAAACACCCTATGCCGGGATCAATTTCAGGCTGACCACATCGGAGATCCGCAATCCCGACGGCTCGGTCGTGTTCCGGGCCGAGAACGTCGAAGTGCCGGAGTTCTGGTCGCAGGTCGCCTCCGACGTGTTGGCGCAGAAGTATTTCCGCAAAGCCGGCGTCGCCGCGCGCCTGAAGAAGGTCGAGGAAGAGACCGTGCCGTCCTGGCTGTGGCGCTCGGTGCCCGACACCGAGGCGCTGGCGGCGCTGCCCGAGCAGGAGCGCTATGTCGGCGAGACCTCCGCCAAGCAGGTGTTCGATCGCCTCGCCGGCTGCTGGACCTATTGGGGCTGGAAGGGCGGCTACTTCTCCTCGGAAGACGATGCGCAGGCCTTCTTCGACGAGCTCCGCTTCCAGCTCGCCAAGCAGATGGTCGCGCCGAACTCGCCGCAATGGTTCAACACCGGCCTGCACTGGGCCTACGGCATCGACGGCCCCGGCCAGGGCCACTATTACGTCGACTGGAAGACCGGCAAGCTGACCAAGTCGAAGTCGGCCTACGAGCATCCGCAGCCGCATGCCTGCTTCATCCAGGGCATCGAGGACGACCTCGTCAACGAGGGCGGCATCATGGACCTCTGGGTGCGCGAGGCGCGCCTGTTCAAATACGGCTCCGGCACCGGCTCCAACTTCTCGCGCCTGCGCGGCGAAGGCGAGCGCCTCTCCGGCGGCGGCCGCTCGAGCGGCCTGATGAGCTTCCTCAAGATCGGCGACCGCGCCGCCGGCGCGATCAAGTCCGGCGGCACCACGCGCCGCGCGGCCAAGATGGTCGTGGTCGACGTCGATCACCCCGACATCGAGACCTATATCGACTGGAAGGTGAAGGAGGAGCAGAAGGTCGCAGCCCTCGTCACCGGCTCCAAGATCAACCAGAAGCACCTCAAGGCCGTGATGAAGGCCTGCGTGAACTGCGAAGGTTCGGGCGACGACTGCTTCGATCCCGAGAAGAACCCTGCCCTGCGCCGCGAGATCAAGCTCGCCCGCCGCAACCTGGTGCCCGACAACTACATCAAGCGGGTGATCCAGTTCGCCAAGCAGGGCTACAAGGAGATCCAGTTCGACACCTACGACACCGACTGGGATTCGGAGGCCTATCTCACCGTCTCCGGCCAGAACTCCAACAATTCGGTGTCGCTGAAGGACGACTTCCTCCGCGCGGTGGAGACCGACGGCGAGTGGAATCTGGTGGGACGCACCACCAAGAAGGTGACGAAGACGCTGAAGGCGCGCGACCTCTGGGACAAGATCGGCTACGCCGCTTGGGCCAGCGCCGATCCGGGCCTCCACTTCAACACCACGATGAACGACTGGCACACCTGCAAGGCGTCCGGCGACATCCGCGCGTCCAATCCGTGCTCGGAATACATGTTCCTGGACGACACGGCGTGCAACCTCGCCTCCGCCAACCTCTTGACGTTCTACAACACCACCACCAAGCGCTTCGACGTCGAGTCCTACGAGCACCTCTGCCGGCTCTGGACCATCGTGCTGGAAATCTCCGTCATGATGGCCCAATTCCCGTCGAAGGCCATTGCCGAACTGTCCTACGAATTCCGTACCCTCGGCCTCGGCTTCGCCAATATCGGCGGCCTCTTGATGACCATGGGCCTGCCCTACGACTCCAAGGAAGGCCGCTCGCTGTGCGGCGCGCTGACCGCTGTGATGACCGGTATCGCCTACAAGACCTCGGCCGAGATGGCGGCTGAGCTCGGCACCTTCCCCGGCTACAAGAAGAACGCGGCGCACATGCTGCGCGTGATCCGCAACCACCGCCGCGCCGCGCATGGCAACGCGTCCGGTTACGAGGCGCTCTCGGTCAACCCGGTGCCGCTCGATCATGCCTCCTGCCCGCAAGCAGACCTCGTCACCCATGCCGTGCACGCCTGGGATGACGCGCTCGCGCTCGGCGAGCAGCACGGCTATCGCAACGCCCAGACCACCGTGGTGGCGCCGACCGGCACCATCGGCCTGGTGATGGATTGCGACACCACCGGCATCGAGCCCGACTTCGCGCTGGTGAAGTTCAAGAAGCTCGCCGGCGGCGGCTACTTCAAGATCATCAACCAGGCAGTGCCGCAGGCGCTGCGCGCGCTCGGCTATCGCGAGAGCGAGATCGCGGAGATCGAGGCCTACGCCGTCGGCCACGGCTCGCTCTCCAATGCGCCCGGCATCAACGCCTCGACGCTGAAGGCCAAGGGCTTCACCGACGAAGCCATTGCCAAGGTCGAGAAGGCGCTGCCGACCGCGTTCGACATCAAGTTCGCCTTCAACAAGTGGACCTTCGGCGAGGACTTTATCCGCGACACCCTCGGCATTGACGCCGAGGCCATCGCAGCGCCGGGCTTCGACCTGCTCGCGGCGGTTGGATTCACCAGGCGCGAGATCGAGGCCGCCAACGTGCACATCTGCGGCGCGATGACGGTGGAAGGCGCCCCGCATCTGAAGGCGGAGCACTATGCGGTGTTCGACTGCGCCAATCCCTGCGGCAAGATCGGCAAGCGCTACCTCTCGGTCGAGAGCCACATCCGCATGATGGCGGCCTCCCAGCCGTTCATCTCGGGCGCGATCTCCAAGACCATCAACATGCCGAACGACGCCACGGTGGAGGACTGCAAGTCCGCCTACCTCTTGTCGTGGAAGCTCGCGCTGAAGGCCAACGCGCTCTACCGCGACGGCTCCAAGCTGTCACAGCCGCTCAACTCGCAGCTCATCGCCGACGATGACGACGAGGACGATGCGGTGGAGGCGCTCTACGAGAAGCCGATGGCGGCGCGTGCCGCCCAGGTCTCGGAGAAGATCGTCGAGAAGCTGGTCGAGCGCATCGTCGTGATGCGCGAGCGCGAGAAGATGCCGGACCGCCGCAAGGGCTACACCCAGAAGGCTGTGGTCGGCGGCCACAAGGTCTATCTCCGCACCGGTGAGTATGACGACGGCCGTCTCGGCGAGATCTTCATCGACATGCACAAGGAAGGCGCGGCGCTGCGCTCCTTCATCAACAACTTCGCGATCGCGGTCTCCCTCGGCCTGCAATACGGCGTGCCGCTGGAGGAATATGTCGACGCCTTCACCTTCACCCGCTTCGAGCCGGCGGGCCCGGTGCAAGGCAACGACTCGATCAAGTACGCGACCTCGATCCTCGACTATGTCTTCCGCGAGCTCGCGGTGAGCTACATGGGCCGCTTCGACCTCGCCCATGTCGATCCGAACGAGTCCGGCTTCGACGCACTCGGCAAGGGCGTCGAGGAAGGCAAGGAGCCGGATGAGGCGCCCGCCCAGCAGGCCACCAAGTATCTGTCGCGCGGCCTCACCCGCTCGCGCACCGACAATCTCGTGATCATGCGCGGCGGCTCGACCGCGGTGAGCCAGAACGCCGACAACGCCCCCGCCGGCGGCAACCGCGTCACCGCGCTCTCCCCCCGCGGCGCCTCCGACACCGTCGAAGGCGCGGTCGCCTTGAAGCAGGAAACCAGCCACGACCTCTCGCCGACCGAGAAGCTCGAGGCCCTGAACTGGAGCAAGGCCGGCTCAGCCGCCGCCGTCGCCCCGTCCAAGGCCGAGCGTCGCGCCGAAGCGAAAGCCAAGGGCTACGAAGGCGAGATGTGCTCGGAGTGCGGCAACTTCACGCTGGTGCGGAACGGGACGTGCATGAAGTGCGATACGTGCGGAAGTACAACCGGGTGCTCCTGATTATGCCGACTGACGGAGTCGGGGCGGACGTGCCGAAATAGCACCCCTCTCTCTCCGTTATGCCGAACCGAAGTCCGCTTCGTTCGGTGAAGCTACTGGACCCGGCGCCGCAGGCGCCGCGTCCTTCGAGACCAGGTTCGCGGCGCGCTTCGGCTCGCCGCGAAAATGGCGCAACGAACGAATCGTGAATCGCTTCGGGATGTAGGTCATGAGCGAGGTCGCAGAGATCGAGGAAAACCAACCGCCGGAGCCGCGCCGCACCGGGCGGCGCGGCTCCGCGGCGACGAACAGGAAGCCGGCCCGCAAGGCCATCCCGCCCAAGGTCCAGAACGTGGTGTGGGGTCGGGCCGCGGGTCGGTGCCAGTACGCAGGTTGCAACAAGCTGCTGATCGGAGAGCAGATCTCCGGTGCCCGCAACGCCAACAATTCCTACATCGCACACGTCGTGGGAGATTCACCGGAAGGTCCGCGCGGCGATCCGATCCTTTCGCCCAAGCTCGCCCACGATCCGGACAACCTGATGCTTGTCTGCGACGAGCATCACCGCGTCATCGATCGCGAAATGGTCGACGCGCATTCCGTCGATGTGCTCCGCGAGATGAAATCGCGACATGAGACGCGCATCCGCATCGTGGGCGGCATCGACGAGGACCTCGGCAGCCACGTCATCCGCTACGCCGCTAAGATCGGCGCCAACGAGTCGCCGGTCGAAAAGGGCGCGGTCAAGTGGTCCATGATCCCGGACCGCTACCCGCTCGACGGCGGCTGGATCGACCTCGACCTCGTCACCCTCGAGCTCCGCGACGACGATCCTGACTTCTGGCCCACGCACGTCAAAAACCTCCGAACAGTCTTCAACGAGAAGGTCCGGGGGCGCATGGAGCGCCAGGAGATCAAGCGCCTCGCCGTATTCGGCCTGGCACCGATCCCGCTGCTGTTCGAACTCGGTCGCCTGATCAGCGACATCCCGACCGCCGACGTCCGGCAGCTGCTGCGCGACCCGAAGGGGTGGAAATGGGACACCGCGTCGGCGCCGGTCCGGTACGAAGCTATTCGTCCGACGCGGATCGGCGGGCCCGTCGCGCTCAAGCTCGAGATCAGCGCGCCCGTCGCCGACGGTCGCGTCACGAACGTGCTCGGGCCCGACACCGCGATCTGGTCGATCGCGGCCGACGGCGCGCACAACGACATCGTGCGCCGCCCCGAAGACATCGCCGCCTTCGCCAAGCTCTTCCGCAAGACGCTGGACGACATCAAGCTCGCCCATGGAGAGGACGTCGCCGTGAATATCTTTCCCGCCGTCCCGGTCTCGATTGCGGTCGAGGCGGGCCGGTCATGGCAACCGAAGGCCCATCCGTCGCTCACCATCTACGACCAGAACTGGAAGCTGGGCGGCTTCGCCCTCGCCCTCCGGCTCGAACACGCCTGCTGACAGCAAGGAAACCTCATGAACATCCTCGCCAAACCGACCGTCACGCCCCAGGCCGAAGAAACGCTGGAAGACCTGGCCGACTCGCTCGCGATCCCCGAAAGCACCTACGAAAAGGCCGCAGGCAGCTACAAGTCGCTGGGCGATTTCCTGAACAGGCCCAACTCGACAATCCGCCAGTTCGACCCCCAGGTGCACGTCCAGGGGTCGTTCGGTCTCGGCACGGTCGTCCCGCCCGTCAGCGACGCCGAGGACTACGACGTCGATGCCGTTTGCGAATTCCGGAAACTGACCAAGTCCGAGACGACGCAGCAGAAACTCAAGCACATGCTCGGGTTCGAGATGGCCGCGTACGCCCGGGAGCACAACATGAACAACCCGGTCGCCGAGCATCGGCGATGCTGGCGTCTCGACTACGCCGACGGGGCACAGTTCCACATGGACGTGACGCCGGGCCTGCTGAACGGCGCCGAACAGCGAATGCTTCTCAAGGCGCAGGGGTTCGACGACAGGTTCGCCGACACTGCGATCGCGATCACCGACATCGACCATCACGCCTACCGGATCCTCTCCGCGGACTGGCCGCGGTCGAATCCGCGCGGATACCTCAAATGGTTCGTGGGTCGAGTGGAGGTGATCTTCGAGCTGCGGAAGCGCGAACTGATCCGCAAAGGCATCCGCGCCGGCACCGAGCCGATCCCGGTCTACGCGGTGCGCACACCGTTGCAGTCTGCCGTCATGATCCTCAAGCGTCACCGCGACATCATGTTCGTAGCCCGGTCCGACGAGCGGCCGATCTCGATCATCCTCACCACGCTCGCCGCCCACGCCTACAACGGCGAGGACAAGATCTCGGACGCGCTGTTCTCGATCCTCAACGGCATGCAGCGGTTCATCGGCCGGACTCTCGACGGCCATTTCGTGGTCGCCAATCCGAGCGACCCCAGCGAAAACTTCGCCGACAAGTGGCGCAAACATCCGGAGCGGGCAGCGGCCTTCTTCGAGTGGCTCGAGCAGGCCCGGCACGACTTCGCCTACGCCGCCGAACTTTCGAACAAGCAACTCATCACCGAGACCCTCGCCAAGTCGGTGGGTCGCGGCGTCGCCGACCGGGTGAAAAAACGGTCCGCCGCCCGTCTCGGCGCACCGGCAGTGCTCACCTCCGGTCTCGTCCGCAACGAAGCCGAAGCGCGACGCGCTCCGCCCCGCATCGAGGGAGACCGCCGGAATGCCTGACGCGAGCCATCCTCTCGTCGCGCGCTTCGACGCGGCCGTCGCCGCGGTCGAGGCCTGGTGGGAGGAGCTCGGCCTACATCCGCGCAGACTGGATCGGAGAGAACTCGCGGCCTATCCGGGACGCGGCGCCGTGAAAGGCTGGCGCTTCGCCGCCGATTTTCCGGGCGGCCTCCGCCGGCTCGACGTGATCGTCACCGACGGCTTTCCGTTTGTGCCGGCCCGCATCGCCCTCGTCGACAGGCCGCATTTCCTGACATGGCCCCACGTCGAGAAGGACGGCGTCCTATGCCTCTTTCCCGACACGACCACCATGTCGGTTGACGAACCCTACGACGGCGTCGCTGCACTGCTGAAGGAAGCGTTCGCCATGGTGGAAGACGCGATCGCCGGCAAGCTTGAAGGCGATTTCCGCACCGAATTCCTGACTTATTGGAATCACGCGCAGCGCGGCGGCGGTGGCACTGTGCTGTCGTTGCTCGATCCGGGCCCGCCCTCGCGCAGCGTACGGGTCTGGGAGGGCGTGAACCAGACCATCATCGCCGAGAACGACGAGGAACTTCGCGCCTGGTTTCGGAATGCGGCGCCGAAAGTGGCCTCCTCCAAAATCAAGCCGCGGGCCGGCGCGTTCATATGGCTCGATCGCGTGCCGACGCCCGTGGAGTATCCGTCTTCCGCCGGCGACGTCTACGCGCTGGCCGAGCGCAACGGCGCCGTCGATCCGAAGGCTCCGGCACTCGCGAAGCAGATCCGGGCCGCTCTGCCTCACGTCGACGTCGTCCACCATGTCGCGGAGGTGCAAGAACTGCTGCTGCGCGACGACGACCCTCTCGCCGGGGTAGACCTGATCGTGTCGGCGCTGGGCGATTGGCCCGCTGAGTCCCTACTCGACGAATGGCACGCTGCCCAGGGACGCCGCGTGCCCATCGTCTACGGTTGGACCGAGCCCTACGCGGCGGCCGGCCATGCGATCGCGATCTCGGCTCCCGGCGACAGCCTGCGCGCCGGCCTCGACGCCTACGGCACCCCTCATCTGGTCGCCGCGCGGTGGACGCAGGATCCGCGCCGGTACGAACCGGCATGCGGTGCCGCGTTCGACCCCTACGGTCGTCGATGGATTCCACGCCCAGGGTGTGTCTGCCGACGTTCGCGCTTTTCAGCATCTGCTTGTCGACAAGGATCAGCTTTCCGACGCCGGACCGGGCGAGCGCATGCGCGACGGGTGCGCCGACCGATCCGCAGCCGAGCAGGGCGACGACACAGCCTCGCAGCCGAGGCACGCGCGCGTCCCGGTCGCGGCCGTGGATCCAGGCCGGGTCGACCCGCTCGATCGAGTGACGGTCGCACTGCTCGCCGCCGAAGAAGCGGCTTCGCGCGACGTGCTCCGGCACGATCGAGGGACGGAAGCCCGCGGTCAGCGGGTCGCGTCCCCTGACGACGGCGGGACGTTTCACGACGACGGTCGCGAGGGCCGGTCCGGAATCCGCGAGAACGCCGAACGACACGAAAGTACGCGGAAGCGGCTCACGCAGGAGTTCGTCGAGCAGTTCACCTCGTCGGCGCGGGCAAGCAGCTGCGGGGCACAAGTATGCGGCCGCCAAAAAACAGGTTCCAAACGCATGGGCACCTAGCATTACAGTTGCATCTTCCTGAAGGTTCTGAATCTATGGGCGACCATGATTCGGGATCTGATGATTGGTGGCGCGTCGGTTGAGGATACGCTGACGCTGTGGGCTTCGTCGTTGCGAGATGCCAAGCAACGCATCCGTCCGCTGTTTACGCAAGAGCGGGTCGCGGCCTCGGCGGGGCAATTTCTCGACGGACTGTTGGGCAACGAGCCGCGCAAGACGGGTTGGATGCGGGCGGAAGCGGCTGGCGATCCAGGCCCGTGGCGCCAGCAGGCGATTCTGGGTCGGGGGCAGTGGGATGCCGACGCGCTGCGCGATATTGTACGTGAGTACGCGCTGGAAACGCTGGGTGACGAGGACGCGGTTCTGGTCATCGATGAGACCGGCTTTTTGAAACAGGGCAAGGCCTCGTGTGGGGTCGCGCGCCAGTACACTGGCTCGGCGGGCAAGATCACCAATTGCCAGATCGGAGTGTTTGCCTCCTATGTGTCGCGGCATGGCCATGCCTTCATCGATCGGGCGCTCTACCTGCCAAAGGAATGGACGGACGAACCCGCTCGCCTGAAGGCCGCACATGTCCCGAGCGATGTGAGCTTTGCGACGAAGCCCCGGATCGCGCATCAAATGATCGCTCGCGCGATCGCCGCAAAGGTGCCGTTCTCGTTCGTAGCAGCGGACAGCGTGTATGGCACGGGAGCGATCGAAACCCTGCTGCGCAAGGCGGGCAAAGGCTATGTTCTGGGGGTTGCTTCCAATCACGTGTTCTATTCCTGGGGCAAGCAGCAGCCTGTCGCCGGCACTGCCTCTACGATCGCGCAGAGCCTTCCCAAGAAGGCCTGGCGCCGCCTGCCGTCCGGCGAAGGAACCAAAGGTCCGCGCTGGCACGACTGGGCCTATCTTGAGCTGGCCGATCTCGACGCCGGCGAATACAACGACGACCTTGCCGGGGAATGGACCCGAGGTCTTCTGATCCGCCGCAATATTGCCGACAACAGCTTAGCCTTCTTCTCCACATGGTGCCCCAAGGGCACGTCCATGCAGAAGCTGGTATCCGTGGAAGGCCATCGCTGGGCCATCGAAGACAGCTTCGAAACCGCCAAGAACGAGCTCGGTCTTGATCACAACGAAACCCGCTCCTGGCATGGCTGGCATCGCCATGTCTCACTGGTCATGCTTGCCTTCGCCACGATGGCCGTCATCCGTCATCGGGCCAACACCGGAGCATTGCTTAAAAAAACGCGACCGCGGCCCCGACCGAAGCATCGTTCTTGATCCGCTGGTCGATCCAGGAAATCCGCCGCATCGCCATGAAGCTCGCCCAGCGGCGCATCCCGCATGCCCACATCCTCGCATGGTCATCCTGGCGCAGGGCTCATCAAGCCAACGCGCGCAAAGCGCATCTCAAGCAAAAATTACAACTGTAATGCTAGGGAGTACCCCATTAGACCCAGCGTTGGCGGTGGCGGCATCGAGTACAATTTCTCGTGCCGCTCGTCGCAGCTGGGATGCCCCTGACCAACGAGCGCTCTGGTGCTGTGCCGGTTATCGGCGGACCGCCCCTCAATCAGAACCGCCAGCCTCAGAGACCGCTCCAGTACGCCCCGCTTGGTCAATGATGGTGTGCATTTACTTTTCTTGGGAGCAGTGCGATGCACCGAATAGTTTCCCAGGAAGACAAGCCTGCCCTGATCCTTCGCTCGGCCGTACTGGCAACCGGTGCAGTTTGCGCACTGCTTGCAGCCAAGTCCGCAAGCTCGGCCGATGACCACCCGGCCGTTCGTGCAGGGTTGTGGAAATTCGAGCGGATGCTTGAGACCGACGGTAAGGCGACGGATCGGGTGCTGACCAGCGGATTGCTGTACGCCCGGCAAATCACCCGTTGTGTCAACCCGACTAGAGCGCTTCAGGCGGAAACCGCGCTGGGGCTCTGCAAGATCAGGGATCTTCGTAAGAGAGACGACAATTACGAGTTCCAGAAGGTCTGCGGAGGCGGTGCGCCGATCAAAACCACCATCGATATAAAAAGCGATAGCGATTACACGGAGATCAATGAGGGGCGGATTGGAGGAATAGCGACCAGGGAAATAATCGAAGCGCGCAGGGTGGCCGATTGCCACCAGAAGGGCAAAGCGTGAAAGACAGCTGCTCGACCCTCTCAGTTTCGTTCAAGCCTCATGGAGGAAACAGTCATGTCTAACCATTCAGCGCTGTTCCAATCTGACCTGACCTCCGCCGACGCCGCCGATGCGGCCACCTATGTTCAGACCAATCTGGTCTCGGACATCGCCACACTCGCCACGGTGTTCGACCCGAATTTGAATAACCCTTGGGGCGTTTCGTTTGTCCCCGGCAGCCCCGGCACCCCCTTCTGGATCTCGGACCAAGGCTCAAACGTGGCCACTGTCTACCCGGTGACCGACAGCACCAACGTCTCTGGCCCGGTTCTCACAGTGAGCATCCCGACCACCGAGACCGGACCCCAGGGCCCCACGGGACAGGTTTCCAATACGAACGCCTCGTCTTTCCACCTGAACGACGACATGAGCGCCCGCTTCATCTTCGCCGATCTCAACGGGACGATCTCCGCCTGGCACCCGGGCCTGACAAAAGCGGAGGTGGAAGTGACGACGCCGGGCGCCGTCTATACCGGATTGGCAGTCAACGAGGCTCATACGATGCTCTACGCTGCCAACACCAGCGCCGGGACCATCGACGTCTTCGACAGTAGTTTCGCCCCGGTAGACCTAGGCGATCATGTGTTTCAGACCCCGGGCCAGATCGCGGCCCGGGGGCTCGTCCCCTTCAATGCGACGGAGATCGGCGGCGAAGTGTATGTGACCTATGCGCCTTCCGGTCGTGCGGCGCAGACAACGGCCGGCCTAGGCGACGGGGCGGTGGCCATTTTCAGCGAGAGCGGCAAACTCGAGCCGCATGGAGTGCTGCTTGGCGGGCCTCACACCCCTCTCGCCGCTCCGTGGGGCGTCGCTATCGCTCCGAACGATTTCGGCCAGTTCAGCGGCGACCTTCTGGTGGGCAATTTCAGCTTCCAACACAGTGAAATCAACGCTTTCGATCTCCAGACCCACCAGTTCGAAGGCACCATCCCGATCTCCCCTGGTTCGGGACACACGCCGGGCGGTCTCTGGGCCCTGACTTTCGGGGACGGCGGCACCAACAACGGCAGCCCGAACACCCTCTACTTCACCGACGGCATCGACGGCGAGACGCATGGCCTGTTCGGCGCAATCGAGAGCATACCGCTCATTGGGGCGTCAACGCCGACGCATCATTCAGACATGTTGACGCATCAAACGGGCGGCGAGATGGGAACCTCGGCGGCGAAAACCATCACCGTGACGGACCCGCCTGCATCCGGCGCGTCTGGACGACCCGCCATTGCCCGCACTCTCTCCGATCTAATGTCTCAGTTCGGCGGCCATGACGCCACCGGCGCACCAAATCATTTGAGCGGCACCAGCGTAGGTTCTCTTATGCACAGGGGTGGCCCAATCCCCGACATTGCAGCCCTTACCGAGCGCTTCGTGGGTGCTCCATTCGTGAGCGGCGGCACAACGGGACTCTTACCCAGTTCACTGGCAGCGGAAGAGCAAAGGGCGTTTTTGGCTTTGCATCAGGGATAACGGGGCGGGCGTGATGGACTCGGCGCTCGAGTGCTTGGTCGCGGTCGCCCGATATCATGGCGTCGATATGTCCGTCGATCGCCTCAAGCACGACTTCGCCCTCGCCGAGAACGACCCGATCGAACGCCTGCTGCCTTCCATTGCCCGAAACATCGGCTTTCGGGCAAAAGCACTCAAGCTCAAATGGCGGGATTTGGGTCGTCTCGGCGAAGCCTACCCCATCATCGTTCGCCTCGCCGACGGCAAGCGCGTGATCGCCGTCGGCATGCGGGACGAAAAGCTTGGCATCGTCGATCCGACGTCCAAACAGCCGGAGGTGATCCCTTTCGACAAAGAGATGTTCTGTCGAAACTGGAAGGGCGAGGCCCTGCTGCTCCGCCGCAATTACGCCTTCGCCGATGAGACACGCCCCTTCGGCTTCGCCTGGTTCCTCCCGGAGATACTGCGGAACGCCGGGAGCTTCCGCGACATCGTGATCGCGGCGATCATGCTCCAGGTTCTGGCGCTCGCATTGCCGATCTTCATCCAGATCACCATCGACAAAGTTCTGGTCCACCAGGCCTACACGACGCTCTACGTCTTGGCGGCCGGCGTCAGTCTCGCCGTCGTCTTCGACGCCGCGTTCAACTACCTTCGCCGCTCCCTGCTGGTTTATACGTCGGCGCGCATCGATGTCCGGACGTCGACCCGCACCTTCGAGCGCCTGCTTTCGCTCTCCATCGATTTCTTCGAGCGGGTCTCGGCCGGCGTCATTACCAAGCACATGCAACAGGTCGAGAAGATTCGCGAATTTCTGACCGGGCGACTTCTGCTAACGCTGCTCGATGCGACCTCGCTGCTGGTTATCGTCCCGCTCCTGTTCATGTACAGCAAGGCGCTGGCGACGCTTGTGCTCGGCTTCTCGGCCTTCACGGCCGGCGTCATCGCCGGCCTCGTGCCGATCTATCGCCGCCGACTGCGCGCCTTGTACGAGGCGGAGGGACAACGCCAGGCCTATCTCGTCGAGACCATCCACGGCATGGAAACCGTGAAGGCGCTCGCGACCGAGCCGTTGCGGCGTCGCGAGTGGGACACCCGCTGCGCCCAGGCCGCGCAGTCGCATTTCCGGGTCGGCCGGATCTCCACGGGAGCGCAAGCGGTCATCGGGCTTCTCGAAAAGCTGCTGACGGTTGCAGTCATCGGGTTCGGCGCCCAACTCGTGTTCGACGGCCATATCACCGTGGGCGCGCTGATCGCGTTCAACATGCTGTCCGGCCGGGTGACCGGACCGCTTGGGCAGATCGTCTCGCTGGTGCATTCGTATCAAGAGGCAGGCCTGTCGGTGCGCATGCTCGGCGAGATCATGAACCGGCGGCCGGAACGGAGTTCGAGTGTCCGCGGGCTTCGGGCGCCGATCGCCGGACAGGTCGAGTTCGATCACGTCACCTTCCGCTATACCGAGAGCGCGCCACCGGCCCTCGACGACGTCTCGCTGACCATTCGGTCAGGCGAGGTCTTCGGGATCGTCGGTCGCAGCGGCTGGGAAAGACCACCCTGACCCGGCTCATCCGCGCCATGTACCCGCTCCAGCTCGGGTCGGTGCGGATCGACGGCCACGACGTCCGCGAGATCGATCTGCCACATCTGCGCAGCCAGGTCGGCGTCGTGCTGCAGCAGTGCTTCCTTTTCCGGGGCACGGTCCGTGAAAACATCGGGTCGACCAAGCCCGACGCCACCCTCGAAGAGATCATCGCCGCCGCCACCGCCTCCGGCGCCGACGAGTTCGTCAGGAATCTCGCCCAGGGGTATGACACGCTCCTGGAGGAAGGCGGCACCAATCTCTCCGGCGGACAGCAGCAGCGCATCGCGATCGCCCGCGCGCTGCTCCGTCAGCCGAGGATTCTCATCCTTGACGAGGCAACGTCGGCCCTCGATCCCGAGAGCGAAGCAATTTTACAGGCGAACCTTGCCGAGATCGCAAAGGGGCGCACCGTCATCATTGTATCGCATCGGCTGTCTTCACTGGTTACTGCGGACAAGATCGTCGTCGTCGATCGCGGCCGGCTCGTCGATCAGGGTTCGCATGCCGAACTCATGTCCCGCTGCACGACCTACCGTCACCTTTGGAACCAGCAACATCGCCATCTCGCCGCATGAACAAACTACTGCCGACCGCCCGCGAATTCCAAAGCGACGCCCGCCAAATCGACGAGCGGCGGCCGCCCGCGAGCGAACGGGCCGTGCTGTATGTGCTCGTCGCCCTGATCGGCTGCGCAATCGCGTGGGCATCGGTCGCGAAAGTCGACCGGATCGTGGTCGCCCAAGGCAAGCTCGTCACGACCGCGGCCACCATCGTCGTGCAACCGCTTGAGACCTCTGTCGTCCGCAGCCTCGATGCCAAGGTCGGCGACATCGTGCAAAAGGGCGATCATCTGGCCACTCTCGACCCCACCTTCAGCATGGCTGATGCAGCCCAGCTCCGCGGCAAGATGGCGAGCCTCGACGCGCAGATCGCCCGGCTGAATGCCGAAATCGCCGACCAGCCGTACGCACCGGAGCTCGTCGACGACGAGGCGCGCCTGCAGTTTGCCATCTGGACGCAGCGCGCCGGGAAGTACAGGGCCAAGCTTGAGTCCTTCGATAAGCAGATCAGCGAGACCGAGGCGAAGATTACCACCAAGACCGCCGACCATGATGCCCTGACGCCTCGACTCGCGATCGCGCGCGAGCTTGAGAACATGCGACGCGAGCTGTTCAAAAAGGAGGTCGGTACCAAGATCGCTTATCTCGATGCCGAGGCCCAGCGCATGCAGATCGAGCGGGACATGCAGCTGGCGGCCAACGAGCGTCTGGAGCTTCAACAGACGCTCAATCGCCTCCATGCCGATAAGGCCGCCTATGCGGCCGAGTTCCGCCAGCAGCTGGGCGAAGACCTCGTTCAGGCCCGCCGCGACCGCGATGCCGCGGCCAAGCAGCTCGAGAAGGCGGCGCGACGGACCGAGGTCACCGTACTGGAAGCGCCGGCGGATGCCATCGTGCTCGATGTGGCGCAACGCTCGGTGGGGTCCGTTATGAAGGAGGCGGAGCCGCTCTACACGCTCGTTCCCCTGAATTCGCCGCTCGAGGCCGAGGTTCTGGTCGAGGGACGCGACGTGGGACACGTCAAAGCGGCGTCTCTCACGCGCGTGAAACTGGAAGCGTGGCCGTTTCAGAAGCACGGTACGCTGGAGGGCCGGGTCAGAACGCTCTCCGAGGACGCGTTTAATCCGGATCCCAAGAAAGACGGAGAAGCACGGCCCCACTACAAGGCTCGCGTGAAGCTCACCTCAAGCGAGTTGCGCAACGTACCGGACCATTTTCGCCTGATCCCTGGGATGGCGGTCACCGCGGAAATCAAGGCGGGCGAGCGCAGCGTCATCTCGTATTTCCTCTACCCGCTCCTTCGCGGCCTCGACGAGAGCATCCGCGAGCCATGACTAGAGCGTCATGGGGACGTACTTTGCTCCGCAGCCGTAAGCTAACGCGTCGCTGTGCGGAATTTCGCGCATGTGATATCGATGATTTACGGAAGAGATAGGGGACGTATTTTGCCCGGCGCCGCAACGAGTACAATCGGAAATGCCGTAACTTTGATGATCCCGATGAACCAGGATGCCCGCGGATACCGAAGAACATCGATGAAGCTGCAAACCGTCCTGTCGCTCCGCCAGTGACTCTCGACGACCCGGCGCCTCTCGATGATCTTTCCAGTTCGGGAGGAGCGGCTGGGCCGTCGGGCCCCTATACGCCCATTCCTCCAGTTTGGCTAAGAGGTGGCGTGATTGTGGTTCCGTGAAGCAGGAGTGATTTATGGATGACCTTGTTGGTGCGATAATAGAAAAGAAACGAGAGGTCGTACACCGGCTACTCCAAACGGGCATGGAGCTGAACTACATCTGCGACGGGAGCGCTCCCATACACTGGGCGGCCTTGGTCGGAGACGTTGAGTGCCTGCGACTACTTCTCCAATTCGGCGCCGATCCAAATCTGGTCGATCTCGGCTACGCGCAAAATGCTGTCCACAAAGCAGCTGATCAGTCAGTCGAGATTCTTAATATGCTCTACCTGGCAGGAACAAATATTGATCTGCCAGACTCTACAGGCATGACTCCATTGATGATCGCTGCAAAGAACGGCCGATTAAGGGAGAATATTTTGTCGCGATGTCGCCGGACCGATCGGGTGTGCGTCGCGCGAGCCTTCCTGCCGACACGATGCAACGAGTGGCAACGCGAAGTGTCGCACTTTGAACATCGCGCTCCGAAACAGAAATATTCAGATCTAATCGCTCTACTGGGGCGTGCGACCCTCGAGGCATAAAAGATGACCAGGGAAATCGTGCATGTAGCGATCAAGTGCCAAGCTGCTGGCAACGGTCGGAACGCCCTTGGCACGAAATCTGATTTCAACTGGAGCGCAAAGAGTGCTTGGGTCGTGCCGTGGAAACTCCGGGGAGCTTGCGATTGCGACTCGGGCTCTCGCAATCGGAATCTTATGGCTGCTAGCTTATCCTGGCGCGATTAGCAATGTTGAAGCAGGACCGCTGGCGCACCCGCTAGACGCAACTGCTCCGGCGTTCAATGCGGTTGGCATTCCTCCTCGGATCGGAAACCCCTACTCGACAGTGTTAGCTCAGTTGGGCGAGCCTGATCCGTCGTTGACCTACTTTTTGTCGAATGAGCCTGGAGACATGTCTTCGTCGACGTTGCCACCCTGGGCAGACATAGTCGCGCATATCAAGTTTTTTGGACCGGATGGTACTCCAGCTACGATAAATGGCGAACCGACCGACGGGTTCGGGGAGTTCAAAGACGCGGACGTAAAGAAGCAAATAGTAGATGCGCTCGCGGACCTTTATGAAAATTCGCCATCTGCGCGGGGGGTCCTTGATGAGATTTCCGCAGCGCAAGAATTGTGGTTTTTCGCCACAACCGGCGGGTCTGGAGCGTTCACTTCCAAGGGAATAGTCGGGTTTAATATCGATCAAACCACACGCACCCAATTCATGGGGAGCAACGGGAAGATACAGTCTGATGTACTTCAAGATGCCGTAATTCATGAGGTCATCCACGCAATATACGGTTGGGACGATCTAATAGACCCGACCACGCTCCAATCCTACGATGTTCCAGGGGCGCCACCGATTGATTTCAATAACCCAAATTTTGATCACATTGGCGCGACGCAGCGACTTGCGACATCCTGAATTCGAGCAGGTTGGATACCGTTCGAAATATCAGTGACATCGCAGGGATGCACATCCCTCGCCTCACCGACGATCCAACCAGCCGCAAAGATCTCGCGGGGCGCCTGCGCAAAAAGCTTAAGCTCAAGGTCGATACGAGCGGAGACCACTGGCTGAAGGTAGGCAATTTCTCCCGCTGACCAGCGCGCACAAACTATGAAAACATCATCCCCCTAGGGAGACAGGCCCGCTTAGAGATTTTCGGCAAAGCCCAGCGACCACGCAACCATCGGCACCACGATCAAATCGTGGCGGACTATATGTCGATACTAAAAGACCTGCGGGCCCTATCTCGTCGAGAGGCCACCATCGATCACCTCCATCCAGCTGTTGCCGTCGAGTTGGACCGGTAGCTAATGCGGAAAGGCCCGGCATTGCTGCTGGGCCTTTTTTCTCTTGAGCGCTGAATGGTTGGACTCAGAAGTCCATGCCGCCCATGCCGCCGCCCGGAGGCATTGCGGGGCCGCCGGCGGCCTTCTTCGGCAGCTCGGCGACCATCGCTTCCGTGGTGATCAGCAGCGCTGCAACCGAGGCAGCGTTCTGGATCGCGGTGCGCACGACCTTGGTCGGGTCGATGATGCCCTTCTTGACGAGGTCGGCGTAGTCGCCGGTCTGGGAGTCGAAGCCGTAATTGTAGGTCTTGTTCTCCAGGATCTTGCCGACGATCACCGAGCCGTCTTCACCGGCGTTGATCGCGATCTGGCGAGCGGGAGCCGACAGCGCCTTGCGCACGATCTCGACGCCGGTCTTCTGGTCGTCGTTCCTGGTGCGCAGACCCTTGAGATGCTCGGAGGCACGAAGCAGGGCGACGCCGCCGCCCGGAACGATGCCTTCCTCGACCGCCGCACGGGTCGCGTGCATCGCGTCATCAACGCGATCCTTGCGCTCCTTCACCTCGACCTCGGTCGCGCCGCCGACGCGGATCACCGCGACGCCGCCCGCGAGCTTGGCGAGACGCTCCTGCAGCTTCTCACGGTCGTAGTCCGAGGTGGTCTCCTCGATCTGCGCCTTGATCTGGGCAATGCGGGCGTCGATGTCGGCCTTCTTGCCGGCGCCGTTGACGATCGTGGTGTTCTCCTTGTCGATCATCACCTTCTTGGCGCGGCCGAGCATCTGCAGCGTGACGTTCTCGAGCTTGATGCCGAGGTCTTCCGAGATGGCCTGGCCGCCGGTCAGGATCGCGATGTCCTGCAGCATGGCCTTGCGGCGATCGCCGAAGCCCGGAGCCTTGACGGCCGCGACCTTCAGGCCGCCACGCAGGCGGTTGACGACGAGGGTGGCGAGCGCTTCGCCTTCGACGTCCTCAGCGACGATGACCAGCGGCTTGCCGGTCTGCACCACGGCCTCGAGCAGCGGCAGCAGCTCGTTCAGCGAGGAGAGCTTCTTCTCGTTGATCAGGATGTAGGCGTCTTCCATCTCAGCGCGCATCTTGTCGGCGTTGGTGACGAAGTAGGGCGAGATATAGCCGCGGTCGAACTGCATGCCCTCGACGACGTCGAGCTCGGTCTCGAGTGACTTGGCCTCTTCAACCGTGATGACGCCCTCGTTGCCGACCTTCTTCATGGCGTCGGCGAGGAACTTGCCGATTTCGGCGTCGCCATTGGCCGAGATGGTGCCGACCTGGGCGATCTCCTCGTTCGAGGTGACCTTCTTGGAGTTCTTTTCCAGATCCGCGACTACGGCGTCGACGGCGAGATCGATACCGCGCTTCAGATCCATCGGGTTCATGCCGGCGGCAACCGATTTGGCGCCTTCACGGACGATCGCGGCGGCCAGCACGGTCGCGGTGGTGGTGCCGTCGCCGGCGGCATCCGCCGCCTTCGACGCCACTTCCCGCACCATCTGCGCGCCCATGTTCTCGAACTTGTCCTCGAGCTCGATCTCCTTGGCGACGGCAACGCCGTCCTTGGTGATGCGGGGCGCGCCGAACGACTTGTCGAGGACGACGTTGCGGCCCTTCGGGCCGAGCGTGACCTTCACGGCATTGGCGAGGATGTCGACACCGCGCAGCATGCGGTCGCGGGCATCGACGCCTAATTTGACTTCTTTAGCTGACATATTTGTCCTCCCTGAATTGAAATTCGTCTCTCACCTGCGAGGCAGCAGCGGCAGGCCCTCCTCAGGGGTGAGCGTTTGCGGCGGTCAGCGTTAGGCCGCCTTCTTGGAGCCGGCGACGTCGGTAAGAACGCCCATGATGTCGCTTTCCTTCATGATCAACAGCTCCTGGCCGTCGATCTTGACCTCAGTGCCCGACCACTTGCCGAACAGCACGCGGTCGCCGACCTGGATATCGATCGGAATCAGCTTGCCGCTCTCGTCGCGGCCGCCGGGACCAACGGCGATGACTTCGCCCTGGGAGGGCTTTTCCTTGGCAGTGTCGGGAATGATGATGCCGCCAGCAGTCTTCTCTTCGGCCTCGATGCGCTTGACCACGACGCGGTCGTGAAGCGGACGGAATTTCATGCGATCCTCCTTGGCTTTTGTGATTATTGCTGGATTGGCAGTCGCAATGAGCGAGTGCTCGCCGCTCCTCACATAAGCCTGTGACGCTTGGGCGCAAGGGCTTCGACCCATGTCGCCAGTTGGTCCAAGCAGCGGTTGGGAATATCAGCCATTCCGCCGCTGTCAGGGGGATCAGCAGACATGCGGCAAGCGGGCCAAAAGCGACGCGATTGACCCTAATGTATGGTCCGGCCGCGCGTTGCAAGAGGTTTCGGCAACCTGTCAGATGCGGTCTTGCATCAATGTATCCGGCCTCTGATTGGAGCGTGCTGTGCTCCGGGCCATCATGGATATCAGCACGCATTCGAGCTGATTAGCGGACAGGCCTCGAACGGGCCATTCGGGTCACCAGTGTTCGCATGCGCCGGGAAGACCGATCTTCCATCGTCGTCGCATCCTCTCGCAGACCTCGGCGGGTAAGGGATGTTGGTTACATCATCTCGATAGCTCCTCACTTCGCGCTGTTCCTTTGTTCGTGCCTGGCGGTCGTTCCTTCGTCCCGGCCTGCGCGCGCAGACGCGCCGCGCGCAAGGGGCCGTCAAGGCCGGCCGTCGTGCTGTCCTGACGTCTTGCTCTACGCTGCCAGGCTGCGCCTTGACGGCCCCGAGCACGGCGCGAGGATCGGCCAGGTCAGGACGCCGTCTCCTCAGCCTTGACGCACTCGAAGGCACGTCCTTTGTTGAGAACCGCCCAGGCGATCCGGGCGAGCTTGTTGGCGAGCGCAATCGCCAGCACGTTGTGATGCAATCGCTTCTTGGCAGCTTCGATCCAAGATTTGAGGCCGTAGCGCTCCCAGCACTTCACCCTGACCAGCACTACCCATGCGGCTTGGACGAACAGCGCGCGTAGGTAGCGATTGCCGCGCCTTGATATCTTGCCCAGGATCGTGCGGTCGCCGGTCGATATCTGCTTCGGCACCAGTCCAAGCCAGGCGCCGAAGTCGCGGCCTTTCGAGAACACGTCTCCACTGCCAATCGCGGCGACCATTGCACTCGAGATAAGCGGTCCAATGCCGGGCACTGTCATCAGTCGCTCGCAAGCCTTATCTTGACGAGCCAGCGTTTCGATCTCGCTAGACAGCCCCTCGATACGCGCATCCAGCCGGCGCCAGTCGCCCGCCAGATCCTCGATGATGCGTAACATGCGAGGCGAGAGCACATCGGTGCGCGTCGCGAGGATACCCGGCAACTCGGATCGCAGGGAATGCAGGCCTTGGCGTACGGCGATGCCCCGCTCCAGCAGAAACGCACGGATCTGATTGATGACGCCGGTACGCTGACTGACCAATCGATCGCGGACGCGGTGCAGCGCCTGAAGGTCGAGCTGATCGGCTGTCTTGGTTGCGACGAATTTCATGGTCGGGCGTTGGACAGCCTCGGCGATGGCTTCCGCATCTCGGAAGTCATTCTTCTGTCCTTTCGAATACGGGCGCACGTCTTTCGCCGGCATCAAGCGAGCGTCGTGGCCGAGCATTTGGAGCTTGCGACTGAGGTGATGCGCGCCGACGCAAGCCTCCATCCCGATCAAGCAGGGCGGGAAGTTGGCGAGCCGTCTTTCCACCTGGCTGCGTGACCACTTCTGCCGCAGCACGATGGCACCGCGGTGATCATGACCTACGAGGTGGAACGAGTTCTTGCCGATATCGATGCCGATCACGGCGACCGCTGTGTTGAGGTTCCGAGACATGGCGTGCTCCTTGACCTGAGCGCCCCTTGCCAGCTTCTCGCACTGGCGGGGCCGGAGCACGGCCGGACCATTCCGAAGTCGGATTTGCGGCAGCCGCGCGTCCATTGCGCCAGCGGAGCTTGCCCGCGCCGCTGGCGCCGTTCACTTAGCTGGCGCGAACGTAGCCGTAGCGCAGGTTCGATGGCTGCGTCGCGGCTTGTATGTACTCGTTCTTGAGCGCCGCGAGGCGGTCCTCGGAAAAGGCCGGCATCCTGGTGTTCTCAGCCGCCTTCAACTTGATCTTGTAGAACCTGGTTGCGTTGCCCGCGAAGATCAGCTGCTTGGTAGCGCTGTTGGCGTCGCCGAGCGCGGCAAAGCCGTACTTCTTCTGCATATCCTCCGGGATTTCGAGCCGGCGGAGCGCCTCGATCTGCCACTGCGGTGAGCCGTACCAGACCGAGTCGGTGCCCCACATGACGTGGTCAACGCCCATCCCCTTGATCAGCGTGCCCACCAGCGCGGCGCAGAACTTGGGATGCGCCACTGCCGAGTTGGCAAACGACGTACCGAGCTCGGCATAGACATTGGTGACGCCGAACTTCTGCGGGATTTCCGCGAGATCCGAGGCCCACTGGATGCGACCGGTCTGCTCGAACTCCGCCCACGCCTTGTCCGGCAATTCGAGGAATGGCCGCAGCGCCGAGTGATAGATCACGAAGTTCATCTGCGGCCAATCCTTGGCGGCCTTTCCGATGTCCCACGCCGTTGCGTATTCCCACACGCCGGCGAACGACTTCTCGTAATCGGGCGGCAGCAGCCCCTTGTGGATACAGAGCGTGTTGATGCCCGCCTTCACCGCTTTCTCGTAGAACGGATACATCACCTGTTCGTCGTCGAGCCGCCATGGAAACTTCGAGGGCGCCAGCGGGTCGCCGATCGTGTAGGACTTCCAGGAATCCGGCTTATAGACCTCGATCGCCTTGTCGACCTCGTCCATCCAGCCGGGTTGCTTGGGGGTGATGACGGAGTGTGCCAGCAGACGCCGGGAGCCGGCGAGGTCGTTGATCAGCTCGCGCGCCTTGACGATCTGCTCGTTGGACAGGAGCCACCAGCTCGGGTCGTCGAACGGCGCGCCGCTCAGGAGCGCCATGTTGGTGTCACTGTCGTAGTAGATCTCTTTCACGTAATTCTCGAACTTGTAGCGGGCGAGCGAGGAAACGCCCTCCTCCTTCATCTTCGGGTTCCAGTGCTCGCTCGCGAACTTGCCGAGGTCCAACAGCTCCGCGTGATTGAAATCGTCGCGCACGAAATGGGTCTGGACATCGAAGATGAACTGGTCGGCGAGGCTTTGCGCGCGCGCCAGCATGAGCTCGGGCTCGCGGGCCTCGGCGGGCGTGACCTGGAAAACATTGCCGTAGATGTCGTTCATGGCGAGGAACGCCGCCGCCATGCCGCAGCTCGTGTGCAGGAACTGCCTGCGGCTCAAGCCGAGGTGCTTGCCGTTCACGTCGGCGAGCTCGTTGATCCGCGCCTCGACCTTCTTCTGCGTGGCGCTCTGCGGGGGCGGGAGATACTCGCCGTTGGAAACAATCTGTGTCGGTATAGGCGTCGCAGCCGATGCCGCCTCCGCGCCCGTGACGAGACGCTGTTCTCGCTCACTAAGCCAAGTGCTCATTGTTCTCCTCCCGTTTGTTAGCCAGTGCTGATCGGTGCGCGCATGAGGTGCGCGTTGACCACTCCCAATCAGTTAGATGGACCGACTAGGCGACCTCTCCTGTTCAGCCGCGCATGAATCCATCACACGCCCTACGCCCGGACTTGCTCTCTTCATCGCTGCGAGAGCGCGGGCATACTCGAAAAAACTACCTGCGGTAGTGGCGTATCATCGCTGATTCAATGCTTAAACTTTTATTGGCGCAAGCGATGTAATGCGACAGTCACACTGTCCCAACGCGGCATCATTCTTTCATCCGATCATTTTCAGAGCCGAAGACGCGGCTGAAAGAGCTGCGCATCCAAGTCATCCTCCACCAGCAGAAGAACCTGGCCTGGCCGGTGGCGGAGACCGACACACCTTAGATCGTCATCGGGCTCGACAAGGACCTGAACGCGGCGATGACGCTTGCCGCGCGCAATGCGATCAAGTTTCTGGCGACGCGGGCGAAGATCAGCGAGCTGGACGCCTACGCCCTATGCAGCATCGCCGTGAGCTTCCGCGTGACAGGTGGTGGATATCGTGCGCGGCGTTCACGCCCTGATCCCGAAGGCCATCTTCGCTCCCGATCTGAGGCGCGAGATGACGGTGGTATAAGCAGCTCGCCTGCGCGAGCGGTACTCGACAGTGGAGCCTCATTGCAGCTGTTATGCCGGCGCTTGGTGGACGGCGCACGACGTGCGGGTCGTGAGGCTGGAGGCGTTGCCGCTCCGGATCATTGTGGCCATGCTCCGTTCCGGATGCGCCACCGGCCTCATTATGAGCCGGATCCGGTCCCCTCGAGTTGAGAGAACCGGACCGCCAGAATCTCTTTCATCGTCATTCTGCCGTTGGCAAGCTTCTCGGCCAGAATGAGCTGCTGCGTATTGGGCAGGCCGGCCGGTATCACCATTTTCCCACCCGCTTTCAATTGGTGGATCAGCGGAGGAGGAATGAGATCGGGAGCGGCCGTCACAATCACCTTGTCAAATGGGGCGTGCGCTGACCAACCGTGATAGCCATTGGCAATTTTGAGTTCGACATTGCTGCAGCCCTGCCGTCGGAGTCGTTGTTTCGCCGCTTGGCCAAGCTCTTCGATGATTTCAACGGAGTATACTTTGCGCGCCAGCTGCGCGAGGATAGCGGCCTGATAGCCAAGACCGGTGCCGATTTCGAGAACGCTGTCGTCGGCCTTGATGTCGAGCAGATCGGTCATTAAGGCGACGACAAACGGCTGCGAGATCGTCTTTGCGAAGCCGATTGGAAGTGGAATATTGTGATACGCGTAGGGCTGAAGTTCGATTGGCACAAACTCATGCCGCGGCACCTTGCCCATGGCAGTCATGACGCGTTCGTCTAGCGCATTCTTGCCGATTGCGTCGCGCAGGTCAAAGACGCTGGCGGCGATGACGGCGAGCATGTGTTTACGCAGGGGCTCAAGGTTTTCTGCTCGCATTGGCAACCTTCATGGGCACGCAATTGGAATGCTTTGCCCTAACTGATGTTCCGGCCGTTGGCCGCGGATCACATCGGCGTTGCGCATGGGCGAAATGGGCGGCGCACCCGCGCACGCCCAGCCAGTTGCAGCAACTGCCCACCCGTTACGACCGCTCTCGCGGGCCATGCCGAGCAAGTTCCTCAAGTGGAACTCCGCCGCCGATGGCGTTACCCTCGACACGCTGAAGACCTCACAGGGCCATCGAGGACAACGAGGCGCCTTCAAACGGGCAGCAAAAATTGTACAATATCGACGGTTGCCCTTGAAGCGGGATATGCCGAAATCTTTGTGGCGCAACGGGCAGCGACCGTCGGCAGGCATTTTGCCAGCACTCCGGCGCCGTTCCTTTGCTCGCGCTACCAGCATTTGCATTTCGCAGGCCCGCGCTGCTCCTGAAGCCAAGCAGCGCCGAACGCTAAAGCAGCGGGGATCACCATGAGTTGGTCCTATATCCCGAGATGGAAGTAACTGGCTCGCTCTTCAGCGAGGATGATGCTGGCGTCGAGGCGCCTCTCCGCTGCGTGTTTAAGCAGGCTCTGACTATAGGGAGGTAGCGATGAGGATTGAGAGCACCACATTTGGCGCGATTACAATTGACGGAAAAACGTATGAACACGATGTGGTCGTTCGCCTTTCCGGCGAAATTGTGAAGCGGAAAAAGAAGCTATCAAAGAAGCTCTACGGTACCTCGCACGTGCTTTCGGAAGACGAGGCCAAATTTGTCTTCGAGAAGGGATGCGACCAGCTCGTCATCGGCTCGGGTCAGATGGGCAACGTGCACCTGTCACCGGAAGCTGAGGCCTTTTTCGAAAGAAAGGGTTGCGAGGTCCTGCTGAAGCCGACACCCGAGGCGATCGGGGTGTTCAACCGGTCGCGCGCAAAGAGAATCGGGCTCTTTCACGTGACTTGTTGAAAGAAATGTCAGGGTGAGGCTGTGTATCCACGCCCATAGAGGCACGGCACCACGGTCGGTTCGAAACACGACGTCCCGTTTTACGGTTACGCGCCCCGCTCGAGCAACTCCTTCAGCTTTTGCTCGTTTCTCGGCAGCTGCCTTCGCACTTGCCGAACGATGAACGGAGCCAGCACCCTGGCGATCCCGTGGGCTTCTATTTCGAGGGCGATCGTTACGCGCGACCGCTCGCCGTCATCGAGTGGCTCAACTGTGCCTTTGGCAATCGCTGTGAGCGGGCCGCCAACACCGCGCACCGTCCACGTCCTCGGAGGATTAAGTTCGGTTATCTCCTCCGTCCTCTGCAACTTCCGCGGACCGACCCGCCGGGTCACCACGGCTTTCAATGGGGCGTCACCTTCCCGGCGCGCCGACACGACGCCCCCCTGCCATTCGGGGAAATGCGAAAAGTCCGTCGCGTATAGAAAGACGTCGTCGGGGCGACGGGATATCTCAATGCTTTCTACGATCGTTGCCATCTGTTCCTCCTTTGCTCCGATCTCCTGTGGATGTCGCCGGGCCGAGGCGCTGAGCATCCGTCGCCGCGGGCCGCCAGGTCGAGCTGGCGGAGGCGCGCCGGGGTCAGGCAAGGATGTCGTACTCGTCTGGGCCGATGGGCTCATCTCCCTTTCGCTCGTGCTCTGGCCCTTCGCATCGTACTCCCCCAATCACCTGCCGGACAGCCGGACACCTCTGGCGAAAGTGGCCGCGAAGCGTACAGTGCGATTGCACACGGATCCGAAGATAGCTCTCCCGGGTCTCAAGGAGGACCAACGTCGTGAAGCGGGACTTCGACCTCATCATCTATGGCGCGACGGGTTACACCGGCCGTCTCATCGCCGAATACCTGGCGACGTCCTATCGCGGCGACGATGCTCCGTCCTGGGCGATCGCGGGACGCTCGACCGATAAGCTCCGGAAGGTGCAAGTTGACATCGGCGCACCAGACGATTTGCCTTTGGTTAAGGCGGATGCGGCCGAGCCGGCCAGCCTGCGTTCGATGTGCGAGCGCGCGACCGTGATCATCACGACGGTCGGGCCTTATCAGCTCCACGGTGCCGAGCTTGTGGCGGCCTGCGCGGCCACTGGCACGGCCTATGTTGATCTGTGCGGCGAACCGGCCTGGATGCGGCGCATCATCGACGCCCATCACGAAGAGGCGAAACGGACTGGCGCGCGCATCGTCTTTTCCTGCGGCTTCGATTCCATCCCGTTCGATCTCGGTGTGCTCACGTTGCAGGAGAAGGCGCGTGAGAAATTCGGACGCCCGGCACGCCGGGTCAGGGCCCGGCTGCGCAAGGTGAAAGGCGGCATGTCTGGCGGCACCGCGGCGAGCGCCCAGGCGACGTTGGCCGCCGCCGCGCGCGACCCGGCCCTGATCCGGCTGCTGACCGATCCCTTCGCGTTGACGCCGGGGTTCACCGGGCCGTCTCAGCCGTCGGGCCTCCTCCCCGAATACGACCCGAGCATGAACGCGTGGCTCGTGCCGTTCCCAATGGCGCCGATCAACACCAAGAACGTGCACCGCACGAATTTCCTGTTGGGTCATCCCTATGGCACGGACTTCGTTTACGACGAGATGATGGTGGCGCCGGGATTTGGGGAAATCGCTCGCGTGACGACGGAGACGTTCGCCACGATGGTGTCCTTGTTCGGGACTGGCGGTCTCAAACCTGGCGCAGGCCCGACTCGGGAAGAGCGCGAGAAGGGCTTCTACGACATTCTCTTCCTGGGCGAGCTGCCGGATGGCCGACGGGTCGAGGCGGTAGTCACGGGCGACCGCGATCCGGGCTACGGCTCGACCAGCAAGATGATCGCCGAGAGCGCTCTCTGCCTCGTGCGCGACGTGCAGGGCGAAGGCGGCACCTGGACGCCGGGCGCGCTGATGGGTCCGGCGTTGCGCAAGCGTCTGAAGGAGCGCGCCGGCCTCACCTTCGGCGCGCGTTGAGGTAGCGCTCGGAACTGCAGCGGCGTGCTGGATTGCGTGAATCGTAACCGCCGAAAGCGCGGCTTGACGAGCGCGAGCCTCAAAGCCGGTTCAATGGTCGCGTCTATTGGCATGCTTATCGGAGTGTGCCAAAGGACAGGCCACGCACAAGGTATTTCTGCAACGCGAAAGCGAGGGCTACGACCGGCAACGCACCGAGCATTGCAATCGCGGCGATGTCGCCCCACAGGACGTCGTGCCCCTCCATCAGCACCGGCAGAATGAACGGCAAGGTCGTCACGTCCGCGCGGGTCAGGATGACCGCGAAGAAGAATTCATTCCAGGAAAAGATGAAGGCGAGCATGGCGACCGCGAGGATCGCCGGGCGCGCCAGCGGCACGCAAATTTCCCAGAAGGCACGCCAGCGCGTCGCGCCGTTGACCAGAGCCGACTCCTCCATGTCGCGCGGAATCTCTTCGAAAAAGCTCCTGAGCACCCATGAGATGAAGGGGATGTTGAAGACTGTATATTGCAGGATCAGCGCGGTATAGCTGTCAAGCAGGCCAAGGGCCGACCAGAAAAGGTACATCGGAATCGCCACCGCCACGGGCGGCATGAAGAGAATGCTGAGCACCATGAAGGAGAGATTATCGCCGCCCGTTCGGTAGCGACCGATCGCGTAGGCAGCCGGCACGCCCAATAAGAGCGACAGGACGGTGGACAGCGACGCGACGATCAGGCTATCGCTCAGGCCTTTCAACCCGCCCCATTTGAACAAGGCGTCGGTGAAATTCGCCCAGTGCAGCTCGGACGGGATAAAGATCGGTGGCGAATTAAGCCATTCGCCCGGTGGCTTGATTGCGGTGATCAGCATCCAGGCGACCGGCGCGAGAAAGATGAAAAGTGCGGCCGCAAGCGCAAGGCCGCAGAGAAAGTCCGACAGCTTGAGGCCCTGGCGCTTCATGCCGCAGCCTCCCGACCTCCAAGGCTCGAGCGCCGCGTGAGCGCGATGAGAGCCTTGGCCAGGATGCTGACGATGATCAGCTGCAGGATAGCCAGAGCCGAGGCGTAACCGAGATTGAAATAGCGAAAGCCCTGAATGTAGGTGAAGAAGGCGAGGTTCTCAGTGACCGTGCCTGGCCCGCCGGCGGTCAGCACGTAGATGATGTCGAAGAGTTTGAAGGTCATCAGAATACGCAGGATCAACGCGATGCCGATCACCGGGCGCAGCAGCGGCAGATAGATGCGCCAGACGATTTGCCAGCCGGTCGATCCGTCCATGCGCGCCGCTTCGACCAAAGCGTCCGGCAGAGAACGGAGTCCCGCGAACAGCAGCAGCGTCATAAACGGCGTCCATTGCCAGAAATCAACGAAGATTAGGGCCGGCAAGGCAAGCGAAGGATCGGCCGTCCAGGTCGGCTGGCCGAGATGCAGCAGGCCAAGCACGTAATTGACTGGTCCGAACTGATAGTTGAACAGTTGCGTCCATTGGAACGCGGCGACGGAGCTCGAGATGATCGTCGGGATGAGCAGCAACGTCGCGATCATATTTTGATAGCGCCGCAAGCGATTGACCAGAAGCGCGAGCGCCATGCCGACGGGGAATTGCAGAAAGATCACGCCTGCCAGGAACCAGAGTGTGACGTGCAGACTGCTCCAAAACAGCGGATCGCCAAAGATGCGAAGATAATTACTGAGCCCGATCCAGCGATGCGCGCCCGGAATCAGCATCTGGTAATTCCTCAGCGACACGGAGAGCGCATAGAACAGCGGAAAGATGCTGTTTGCCGCCAGCATCGCCAGGGTCGGCGCCAGCATCAACCAGCCGAGACGCTGTGCGCTGTCGGCGCTGTGGCGAGGCTTCGACAAGAGGGCGATGGGAGCTGGTCTGTTCATGGCACTGTAGCGACGGGCGTGCGGCACAAAAGTATGAGCTTGCCGGCCTCCTGATGCATCGATCGGTCTGCAGATGGCATTCGGTTGAAGCGCCCACCGTCATTGCGAGTGGAGCGAAGCAATCCGGCAAGTAGATCGCCTCACGGATTGCTTCGCCGCCCTGGCAATTGACGATCGTCGGTCCGAAGCCATCCTGCTAATAGTTCAAGCCCACTTCCTTAAACGACTTCACCCAGGCCGCATAAGCGGCCTTCTGCGCGTCAGGATCCTCGGCCTGGGTGATGCTCTTCCACTCGTTTGCCGCCGCGTCGAGCGCGGCCTTGGGAGCAAGCGAGCCGGCCAGCGCTTGACTGACATAGAGGTCGAGGATGTCGAGATAGCGCGGCGCGCCGGGGATGCTGAGTTCGGGATAGCCGTCCTTTAGCCCCTCGCCCATCGCCTCGACATAAGATTTGGCGGAAGCGGCGTCGAGTGCCGGCTTGCCCTCGTGGTTCTTCATCGCAGCTTCGGGCTTCAGAGAGGATTTGCGATAGGGATCCTCGCCGCATTCCGAATCGTAGATATAGGTCACACCCACGTCGGGAAGCTGCATATGAGCCGCGACCTTGTAGGCGTTCTCGGGATTCTTGGAGAAGGCCGAAACCGCCATCACGCGGCTGTACGGCATGTAGGTGCGCGATGGGCAGGCAGCGTAGCCTCCCTTCCCTACAACCTTGCTCATCTTCGGATCGCCGACCTTCAGCGCAAGATCGTCCCATTGCACCACCATGGCGGTCGAGCCGTTGAGGAAGGCTTCGTTGAGCCCCGGGTAGTCGATCTGAAGAATGTTGGGCGGTGCATATTGCTTCTGCTTGACCAGCATCTCCAAAGCCTTGACGCCAACGTCGCTGTTGATGCCGGGCTTCATGTCATCGGTGAACCAATGACCGCCGAGGCCGGCGAATATGTTGATGAACCAGGCATAGCAGAAGCCGCGTTGCGCGTAGAACGCGGTCCCGTACAGTTTCGGCGGCCGGGTGAAGAATTCGGCGATCTGCATGAACTGATCCCAGTTCTTCGCCGGCGCGAGGTCCCAGCCGTATTTCGCCTTGAAGTTCTTCTTTTCCTCGGCATTGTCGAACAGATCGGTGCGGTAGGTCACCTGCAGCATGTCGCCGTCGTACATCAGGGCGTAGAGCTTGCCGTTCCGCTTGATCACGGGATCGCGATAGACCGGTAGATAGTCGTCAAGCTGCGGATCGATGATTTTCGTATATTGATCGAGGTCGCGCAGGAAGCCGAGCGCGACGAAATCGCCGAGAAAATACGGTGGAAAGACCAGGAGGTCGTAGGCCGCGGATCGCGCCGTCAGTTCGGAGACCAGCTTTTCGTATTGACCGACGAAGGGAAGGCCAATCAACTTCAGATCGAGGCCGAACTGTCTCTTGATGGCGTCGGCCTGCCACCGGAACGGATTCTGGTTTTGCCCGGCGTCAATCTCGACATTGACCGTCGTGGCGGCCATCGCGACGCGCGGCAGCATTGCGCCGCCGAGCAGCGCTGCACCGCCGCCCAGAATTCCGCGGCGGCTAAGCCATCCGCGCCGGAACGAGACTTGGCTGGAATTGCCGATCATGTCCGTTTCCTCCCTCTGAGTTCAGGTTCTTGAAATCGGCGGACGATGTGGCCGATCAGCCCGCGACCGCCGCTTCCGGTTTTGCAGCTGCCGCTGGACCAGAAATCCGCTCGCCGTCGGGGCCAAACACATGCAATTGGTCGGGTGGAACGGCGAGCCACACCGACCGCCCGACCTCGAGCCGGACGCGAGAGTCGAGCGAGACGTGAATTGGGGTGCCGCCGAGGCGCAGCACCGAGATGGCCCTTTCGCCTTGAAACTGGGTGGTCTCTACCTTCGCCAAACACGCGTCTGCGACGGCACGACGATGAACCGTCACTGCTTCCGGCCTGAAGCCCACAGTTATTTCGCCGCTTTGGGCGCTCAGCGCTTCGATTGCATCGGGGCGCGCGGGCAATGAAAAGCCGTCGCCCTCGAGCGCGCCGTTCCTGTGTCGGCAGGGCAGCAAATTCATGCGCAATTGGCCGATGAAGCCCGCCACGAAGGAATTGGCCGGATTGAGATAGAGCTCTTCAGGCCTGCCCAATTGCTGCAACACGCCCTTGTGCAAAACGGCGATGCGGTCTGCGATCGCCAGCGCGTCAAGCTGATCGTGGGTGACCATGATCATGGTTGCGCCGAGCTCACGCTGCAACCGGCGCAGTTCAGTTCGCACCGACTCCCGCAAGCTGGCGTCGAGATTGCTGATCGGCTCGTCGAGCAGATAGAGGCTTGGCTTCTGAACGATGGCGCGACCGATCGCCACGCGTTGCTGCTCGCCGCCGCTGATCTGCTGAATGCGGCGGTCGAGCAGATGCTCGACGCGCAACAGGCGAGTGACCTCGTCTACGCGCGCGGCAACTTCGTCCTTGCCGACATGGCGCACGCGCAGCGGATAAGCGAGATTTTCGCGCACCGACAGGTGCGGGTAGAGGGCGTAGCCCTGGAACATCATGCCGATATGCCGATCGCGCGGCGACAGACGGGAGACTTCGCGGCTGCCTATGAAAATGTCGCCGTCGTCCAACTCTTCCAGCCCCGCGATCATGCGCAATAGAGTGGTCTTGCCGCTGCCCGACGGCCCGAGCAGACAGAGCAATTCGCCGTCGGTCACGTCGAGGCTGAACCCGTCGAACAGCGGCGTCGCGCCGAAGCGTTTAGCGAGATTGCGCAGCGAGACATTGGCCAAGAACCGCGCCTCCTACCCTTTTTGGCGGACAACCTTCACGCGGCCGTCTCTCGGGCGACGCCTAGTCTGGAACCACGAAGATTTTAGCCCGATTTCTATTCGTTTCCAGCTTAATCGGCTGCTGCGTTGCGGGATAGCTCTGCACGAGATGCTTTTATCAAAACGTTGCTGCGTGAGTTCCGCTCAACAATGCCTCCGCAGCGTCCGCTTGGCACTGCAGCGATTGTAACACGCGGAGCGGGGGATGAGTCGCCTTACTTAAGACCCACCCAATCAATCAAACATCGAGCTCTCCATCGCCAAAACCATCTATAATTGCAATCTATGTGTGACGCCCTTCTCGAGCAAACGTAATGCCGAAGACCGGCTGAAAGGCTCATCCGCCATTCTTCGCCTCAGTTGGCGGGTACGCTTCGCTAACGCGGCCTACTCGCTTGTGCGGTTCGGCAGATTGACCCGCATGGCGACAATATCCATATGGGGCAAGCGATCCGGCTGAAGCCCGCCGTTTCGCACCAACCTGGACGCAGCCGAGTACCGCTGGCCGCCTCCTTCACGCACCTTCTTTCGTTCAGGAGCTCCCGTGGCGGCACTGTCTATTCTTGATCTCGTCCGCGTCACCCAGGATACCGATGCGCGGGGCGCGCTCTACAATGCGCGCGATGTCGCTGTCCATGCCGAGGCCTGGGGCTATCGCCGCATCTGGGTGGCGGAGCATCACAACATGGCCGGCATCGCGAGCGCCGCGACGTCGGTCGTGATCGGTCATATCGCGGCGGGAACGAAGACCATCCGCGTCGGCGCCGGCGGCATCATGCTGCCCAACCACGCGCCTTACGTCATTGCCGAGCAGTTCGGCACGCTGGCGCGACTGTTTCCTGATCGTATCGACCTTGGCCTCGGCCGCGCGCCGGGCACGGATCAGCTCACGCTGCGCGCCCTGCGCCGCACGCCTGAAGCCGCCGAGAATTTTCCGCAGGACGTGCTCGAGGTGCAGGCCTTCCTGGCTGAAGCCGGCCCAAACCAGCGCATCCAGGCCGTGCCGGCCGCAGGGACGAACGTGCCGCTGTGGATTCTCGGATCGAGCAATTTTGGCGCGATGCTGGCTGCCGAGCTCGGGCTTCCCTACGCCTTCGCCTCGCATTTCGCGCCTGAACTCCTGCTCCAGGCGCTGCATATCTACCGCACCCGCTTCAAGCCGTCCGAGCAGCTCGACCGCCCCACCACCATGGTCGGCGTCAACATCATCGCCGCCGAGACGGACGCCGAAGCGCGCCGCCTGGCAACGACGCAGCAGATGTCGTTCACGAACATCTTCCGCGGCGCGCGCGGCCTCAGCCAGCCGCCGATCGACGACATCGAGACCTACTGGTCGCCGTCGGAGAAAGTCCAGGCGATGCGGATGCTCGAACGCTCCATCATTGGCTCGCCCGACACGGTTCGTGCCGGCATCGATGCGCTCGTTGCGGAGACCGGCGCCGACGAGCTGATGATCGTGTCCGACGTCTACGATCACGCAAAACGGCTGCGATCCTTCGAGCTGATCGCCAAAGCCGCCGGGATCATGCCCTAACCATTTTGGCCGGACACGTAGCCCGGATGGGAGCAGCGATATCCGGCCCCCGCATATCGCTCCGCTCATGCGGGCTACCCGTCACGGCTCTGTTCTCCATCCGACTCCATTTTGTTCGCAAAGAACGAATCGGAATCACGCAAATCGGTGCGAGAGAAATCCTAACAATCCGTTTTCCATTCGGATGCCCAGCATGCGCGCTAAGCTACTGCGGACGCAGTCGTACAACCGCCCTACTTGGCTTACGCGTCCGCCAAAGCTTTCGCGGATGACGCAGCAGCCTTCGCGACATGCCGGTTCTTCTCATCGACCATCACGATCCGCGGCTGAAATTTGCGCGCCTCGTCGGCGTCGAAGCTGGCGTAGGCGACGATGATAACCTTGTCGCCTGTCATTGCGAGCCGCGCGGCCGCGCCGTTGAGGCCGATGGTGCCGGATCCCGCGGGCGCCTCGATCACGTAGGTCGAGAAGCGCGCACCGGTGTCGATGTTGTAGATGTCGACGCGTTCGTTGATGAGGAAGCCGGCGGCCTCGATCAAATTGCGGTCGATCGAAATCGATCCTTCGTAATGCAAGTCCGCTTCGGTGACATGCGCGCGATGAATCTTGCCCTTCATCAAAGTCACTTGCATCGAGGCCATCCCGTATCGTTGCGTCGGAATTTTCCGCGCCGCCAATAATGGCGCAGCGCCTCTCCGTCAATGTTCTCCGGGCGCGCGCTCGCTTCGAGCCGTTCCCTGCCTCGATGGATTTGTTCTGAAATCGCCGATCACTTTGGTCTGGAATCGCTCCGCGTCACATGAATCCGAGAATGGATGTCCTGCGACGAAGCCTTTCCGGAGCAGGTTATTATTTGTGCCCGTCGGCGACAGATTACGCGTAGCCCGCATGAGCGGAGCGATATGCGGGTCGTGCCAACTCTGATCTAGCCCCCGCATATCGCTCCGCTCATGCGGGCTACTCGGTAGAGTGAGACGAAATCAGGTCGTATAGCAACGGCGAAGGGACTACTCCCCCTCTCCCGTTTCTTACGGGGAGAGGGTTGGGGTGAGGGCTGTCTCCACGTAAACGGCGATAGATGCGCCTGCGGAAACTCCGCCTCACCCGGATCGCATCCTGCGATGCGACATAGCCGAAGCTTTGCTTCGGCGTCCCTTCGTGACGGCCGCCGGAGGCGGCCTATGCCTCTTCCCGCAGGTGGGGCGAGGTGAAGGAATTCTCCTGTCGCTCACACCCCACCCAACGCCTGCGCCATGTCGGCCACCAGATCCGACGGATGCTCGATCCCGATCGACAGGCGGATCGTGGAGTCCAGCACCCCGATCCGCTTGCGGATATCAGCAGGCACGCCGGAGTGGGTCATCGTGGCCGGCAGGCTCGCAAGCGACTCGGTGCCGCCGAGGCTCACCGCGAGCTTGAAGATCTGCAGTGAGTTAAGGAATTTTTCCGCGGCGGCCTGGCCCCCGACGATGTCGAAGGAGAAGGTCGAGCCGGCGCCGCTGCATTGGCTGGCGAACACGCGGCCCGCAGGCGACGCCGCGTCGTGGTGGCCGAGATAATGCACCTTCGCCACTCTCGGATGGTCGCGCAGATAATCGGCGACGATATGCGCATTGCGGTCGGCCTTTTCCATCCGCAAGACGAGCGTTTCCAGCGAACGGCTGATCATCCAGCAGGTATGCGGATCGAGCTGCGTACCGATCGCGCCGCGCAGCGCCTTGACGTCCTTCATCAGCTTCTTCGAGCCGAGTGCCGCGCCCGCGATCAGGTCGGAATGGCCGCCGACATACTTGGTGAGCGAGTACAGCGACAGATCGGCGCCATGCTCGATCGGCCGCTGGAACACCGGCCCGAGCAGCGTGTTGTCGCAGGCGATCACAGGCGTATGCCCCTGCGTCTTGCCGATCATATCAGCCACGCGCCTGGTGAGCGCGATATCGACCAGACCGTTGGTCGGATTGGCCGGCGTCTCGATGAAGATCATCGCGACGCGTCCCTTTTGCATCGCCTCCTCCGCCGCCGCGCGCACGACGCTCTCGTCGATGCCGTCGGCAAAGCCCACCGCGGCAATCGAGAGTCCCGCGAGCGTTTTGGCGAACAGCGTCTCCGTGCCGCCATAGAGCGGCTGCGAATGCAGGATCACGTCGCCCGGCCGCGCGAAGGCGAGCACGGTGGTGGAGATCGCCGACATGCCAGACGAGAACAGCGCGCAGCTCTCGGTGCGCTCATAGATCGCGAGCCGGTCCTCGACGATCTCGCTGTTCGGGTGATTGAAGCGCGAATAGACCAGTCCCGCTCCCATCCCTTCCGGCGGCTCGCGCCGGCCGGCGACGAAGTCGAAGAAGTCCTTGCCGTCCTCGGCGGTCCTGAACACGAAGGTCGAGGTCAGGAACACCGGCGGCTTGACCGCGCCCTCCGACAGTTGCGGATCGTAGCCGTAGTTCAGCATCTGGGTTTCCGGATGCAGCACGTGATTGCCAATATGGGTCTTCGACGGAAACGGTTTCACCACGGCCTGTCTCCTTGTCCTTGAGGGGGCGTCGAACTGGCGGCGACTCCAAGATTTTGCCGAAGCATACTCCAGCTTGGGCCCGTTCGGGCAAAGCCGGACGACGCCTTCAGTCACTACTAGGTGCTTTCGGTGCAGGGTCGTGGCGTCTGCGTTCCACACCACGCCTGTGCTCAGGGACGGTGGCGAACGACGTCAGCGCGAGCGCTTCGGCAGTTTCGGCAGCTTGTCGAGGTTGAAAGCGGCCCGCTTGGGGCGGGCGCGGTGATCACAGCCGCCTCATGATGGGTACGCCAGCCCTAATGCGCAGTTAATCTAAGCTTGGCGCGCCTGATTCCAGATTTGGCTGAGTCCTTGCCCCACAGCCGAAAACCGCCTTCGAACGCATTGGCATTGTCGCCGAACCGCACCTTTCGCGGCAGGTTGTCGATCTTGTCAGCGTTGCCGCCGCCGAGCACGACATAGTCGGGCTGCAGCGCGGCAAACAGTCGCTCCAGCACGTCGTCGACCGCCTTGCGCCACTTCCTCTTGCCGCGACGTTTCAGGCCCGCGGCGCCGACGTAGTCTTCGAATGTCTTCCCCTTGCGATACGGCAGGTGACCGATCTCCATCGGCTCCAGAACGCCGTCGACGATCATCGCGGAGCCGAGGCCGGAGCCGAGGCCGAGGAACAGCATGCGGCCGCCGCGGTAGCTGCCGATCGCCTGCATCAGCGCATCGTTGACGACCTTGGTCGGATGGCCGAACGCCTTGCGGAAGTTGAAGCCGGCCCATCCGCGGCCGAGATTGTGCGGCTCCGCCAGCGCCCGGTCGTGGACGACAGGCCCGGGATATCCGATCGAGATGACATCGTAGGACCAATCCTTCGTCAGCGCCTTGACCTGGCGCACCATCGCCTTGGCGGACAGATCGGGACCCGACTTGAACTCGCGCTTGATGCGCTCCTTGTCGGTCATGACCTTGACGTGCGATCCGCCGATGTCGATCGCCAGAACCGTCGGCCGCGATGTCCGCTTTGCGGTTGTCTTCGCCATGAATGGATTAACGCCGCCAGGGGGAGCACGTCACGGATGCGCTCCCCCGACACGGCAAATAGAGCGCCGATGTTCCGTCTAGGCCGGATCAGATCATTCGGCGCTGTGAAGGTGCCGACGCCGATTACCAGCCACGTTCCACGTTGCGTATCGCGCCGGTTCGCGAGTCGACATAGACCTCCATCCAGTGGCCGAGACGGTCGCGGCCTTGGACCTGCCACTCGTCGCCGAGGAACTCGGTGTTGGACACCGTCATGATGCCGACACCGGTTGCGACGTCGAGCGCGGCCTCCATCGACATCTGGTCACCGGAATCATAGGCCATCGCAGGCGTCGCTGCGCCAAGCGCCAGTGCTGCGACAATGGGAAGGATGACGTTTCGCATGGCTCTTTCTCCTCTCGAATGGTTGCGCCGCATAGAACGGGCGGCGATGCGATCAGTTCCGATTATGGAGATCACGAAACCGCACGAACCTTGCGATGTTCCGGCGATTTGACGGCAGTTCCGTGCGTAATCGATGCCGCCGTTTTGTTCCCGATCCGACTCCATTTTGTTCGCAAGGAACGAATCGGAATCCCACAAATCAGCGCGGAGCAACTCTTAACAAGAGGTTTGTTGCGGCGCGCATGTCGTCCGGCATCAATGCAATTCATGAGGCGTTATGGACGTCGTGAAGCATGTTGTCGTTCGGCTCATTCAGAAGATCCAGCTACGCTACTCGACACATCGCAGCTTTGTTCGCGATCCGACTCCACTTTGTTCGCAAAGAACGAATCAGAATCGTGCAAATCGGCGCGAAGCAATCCTTAACAACAAGTTCGCGCAAAGCTCGATGCTGATGCACATTGCAGGGCGGATCAGTCTTACTGCGTCATAAATGCTGTATCTCCTCATCCTGAGGAGACCGCGAAGCGGGCGTCTCGAAGGATGTAGGCCACAGATGGGGCCTCATGGTTCGCCTCGCGATGCGGAGCATCGTCCAGAGACGCGCGTTCCGCGCTCCTCACCATGAGGGTTGCGACGTTTGTGACGCAGTAGGATTAGCGCGAGCGTAATCCGCCATCTCTCCACCGCATGACGTCGGCGGGTTACGCTTCGCTAACCCGCCCTACGCGCTGCTCCGCAATCTCGTATTCGAGCTCCGGCCGCAGCGCTCGCATCTTGCCGGCGAGCCGCCGGCTCCCGCTCTCCTCCGCGCGCGCCAGCTGGTTGGCGACCGCGACGTGGTCCTCATCGCTCTTGTGCTGATTAAGCTTCGACTGGCCCTCGATCTCGTCGACGACGAGATCGATCACCCTGATCGCCGACAGCATCGTCTCGCGCTTGTTCGGCTCCATCTGCGCGAGGTCCCAGGGCTGCTTCGGCAGCCGCGCCTCGGAGACCGCAAGCAGCGCGTCCCCATGGCCGCGGTTTTCGCCGGGCCCGCGCAGATGTGCGACGCCGGAGAGATGCACCGCTTCATAGAGCCAGGTCGAGACATTGTCGCGCGAGGCATACCAGTCATTGGAGACATAGGCATCGTCGCCCGCGACGATCAGGAGGAATCGCCGCCTGCCGTCGGCGAGCTCGACCAGCGGATTCTTCGCCGTGAGATGGATCTGCACGATCGCGCGGCCGTCGCGCTGTTCGATCACGAATGGCACATGCGAGCCGCGCGGCCCGCGCCCGTCGGCGGCGACGATGACGCCGAAGCCGCGTTCTGCCGCGAATGCCAGCGCGCGCTGCTCCTCGATGCGGAATTGGGGACGCAGGATGTGCATGGCGTGAACTCGATCGGCTGGCGGATGGTCGGCGTCCGCAAGGCTAGCCTATTCTTATTTGCGGGTCACGGTTCGCGCTCGCTGTGAAGCGCGGCCGATGCGCCGCGCAAGTCAAATTCAGGCGCATCACCTGCGACAAATCAACCCGACGGGCAACTCGCTAGAATCGCGTCAAGCCCTCGCGGCAGAAGTATTTCTGTTTTTCAGAATCGCAACTCGGTGTATGAATGGCCCATCTCACCCGCTTGAGGGGCGCTTCGCGATCGTCACGAGTGTCGGGTCGAGATGCGGTGGACGCCGATTGCGCGACTGACGAGCACGCATGAGGCGGACGGTGAAGTCGTGCAGGCCTGACGCCCTAGTGGCAGGTGTCTCGTCAGCAAGAGGTTATGCCTCTGCTGAAGACGGTGACAACAAAGCCCAGTCTCGCCGGGGAGAGCACGTATAAGCCGTAAACCATCGCGCAGGGAAAGCCGGAGTGTTTCCGGTTTCACCTGTGGTCCTACCCCTGTGCTTTCTCATTGCACAGGGCCCATGGGTGCGATCGGCACCCGGCTTTCCCTGCGCCCTCTTCTCATCTAGGCGGGCGAAATTGCGACAAAGCTCGGGCACGTGGTGCCGCGAGAATGCGGACTCGCGTCCCGAGATATCACGGGTTACGCTGTAGCCATGCCAAGCACAGGAATGCCAGCATGAACGGCAACCGGTATTACGGCGTTCGCGTCGAGGGCGCCAAATACGGCGTAGGGTTCGGCTCGGCGCTGGCGATCGCAATCTCCTACACCAACAACCACTCAATCCTGTGGGCGATCATCCACGGCATCCTGGGCTGGCTCTACGTCATCTACGTGGCCCTGTTCAAGTGAGCCGGCCTGAACGACAAAAAGCCTGCGACGATGTCGCAGGCTCCTTGCGAACTGGAGCGAGACACGCATTCCCGGTTCCGGGCGCGGTGCGGCTGGCGCAGCGCGCGACGCTCGACCAGCGATTGCAGTGCCGCTCAGCGGACCGTGCGACCGATGGTTTCGCTCCGGCCTGCCGCGGCCCTGATTTGGTGTCGCGGCGCCAGGACACCAAGCTGATGCGGCGTGAGCGAATTTGCGACGGACGGCTGTTCCTGGACATCTGCGGCGCCCAGCACCTGAAGCTGGACGGCCGAGATCGGCAGGCCCGCCTTTTCATAGGTCGGCAGTTCTGCCGCGGTGGCGGCGGTGGCAGCCGTCATCGCGAGCACGGCGGCCACGGCAGCGGACAGAGACATTTTCTTGTTCTTCACGGCAATTCTCCTCTAGGATCGAAATACGGAGCTAGTCATGCTTTGCTGCACCGCAATAGCTTTATAGTGCATCGCACAATCTTGTGAAGACCGCATGACAGTGATCTCCATCCAGTCCCAGGTCGCGTGGGGCCATGTCGGCAACAGCGCGGCCGCCTTCCCCATCCAGCTCCACGGCATAGACGTGATCGCGGTGCCGACCACGCTGCTCAGCAACCGGCCGGGTTATCCGACCATCCGCGGCCGGGTGCTCGACGTACAACTGGTCGCCGATCTCCTGCGCGGGATCGAGGAGCGCGGCGCCATCGACGGCGCGCAGATGATTCTGTCGGGCTATCTCGGCTCGGCCGACATTGCGCTGGAGGTCGCTGATTTCGTCGCACGCGCCAAGGAGAAGAACCCGGCGTTACGCTATTGCTGCGATCCCGTGCTCGGCGATCGCGACCGCGGCATGTTCGTGCGCACCGATATTCCGCCGCTGGTGCGCGACGAGCTCTGCCCGCTGGCCGACATCATCACGCCCAACCATTTCGAGTTCGAATTTCTGTGCGGCACGAAGGTCGGCACGACCGACGCGGTGATTACGCAGGCCCGCAATCTCATCGCACGCGGCCCGTCGACCATCGTCATCACCAGCGCCGAGCTCGCCGACACGCCCGGCGGCGAGATCGAGACGCTGGCGATCGAGCGCGCCGGCGCCTGGCGGGTGCGCACGCCGCGACTGCCGATCAGCCCGTCCGGCACTGGCGATCTGTTCGCCGCGCTGCTCGCGGCCGCGCGCGTGCGCGGATCGGCGATGCCTGACGCGCTCGGCCACGCCGCATCCGCGATCTACGCCGTGCTGGAGCGCACGGCGCTCAGAAAGACCGAGGAAATGCGCATCGTCGAGAGCGCCGAGCTGATGCTTCATCCGGCGCGCCGCTTCGCGGCCACCGCCGTCACCGCGCAATAGAGTTCGATGCGGACGGCTTCGGCGGCCGCTCGGGCAAGCCATGAGGACCGCATGTCTCCCCTGAAGCCACAAGCCACCTATGATGACTTCGCCCGCCTCGATATCCGCATCGGCAAGGTCGTCGAGGTGCAGCCGTTTCCGCGCGCGCGCAACCCGTCCTACAAGGTCGGCGTCGATGTCGGCGCCGAGCGGATCATGTGGTCGAGCGCGCAGATCACCAATTACACGCCCGCGGCGCTGGTCGGCTCGCTCGTCGTCTGCGTCTGCAATTTCGGGCCGAAGAACATCGCGGGCTTCACCTCGGAGCTCCTGATCCTCGGCGCGAAGGACGCCGCGGGCCAGGTGATCGTGCTCGGTCCGCGCAGCGAGGTCGCAATCGGTGAGCCGATCTTCTGACATCACGCAACGATCACGGCCGGTTGATTCAAATCGTCTGTTTTCCCCGTAATTCCCCGATGGGGGATCATCCGGATTCTCCGCAGCGATGCGCGCTGCTATCTCAGCGTGTGAGAAACGCTGCCACGGGAAGCAGAACATGTCAGCCGTCTTTTTCCACTGCTCCGACGACCAATACGTCCTGCTCGATCGCAACGGCGCCGCCATGGACCTTGCGGAGGCGCGCGACCATGCGGAGCGCATCGTGCGCAGCTACGTCATGACGCCGAGTGCGGAGGATTGGCGCAACTGGGTCCTGCACGTCACCGACGATCTCGGCGACGAGCTGTTCGAGCTGCCGTTCACCGCCGTGCTCGGCGAACTGCACTGAAGGAGGACGCGATGCCGCTGCGCCGCTGCCTCGCCGTGCTCGTGGCGCGCTGCCAGGAACTGATCGACAACGTCTGCCATCCCTATCGCCCCGAGCTGCACTACATGCGCGGACCCGGCCCGAAATGGCGCGCCCGGCATCAGGTGCTGCATGACTAGTCCGCGCATCGCGTGCATCGCCACACGAGAAAAGGCCGACGGGCGTTACGCCGCCGGCCTCCTCCTGCAGCTGCCGGCTCCCGGAGTCCGGTTCCGCTGCGATTCCGCTTGAGGACGAGCCTGCGCCTACAGATTTAATCAAATCTTAACAGCCCCGCGGTGAGCTGGATCACGCCGCGCCGGCGACGTGACACACGATGGATCGACCGAGCATCGCGCGCCACCTCTCCGGGCAACTACGGACTCCATCGCCGTGCTGCGCATCGCGTGCACATTTGGTCATCGCGCGTGATGTGTTGCACATCGTTTTTGGCCGATCGCTCGACGATTGTGCGTGATGCATCTTAGGGAACCACTCGACTCAGTGTTATCCTGTGGTGCATACCGAAACGGGGAACTTCGGCATGCCATACTACACATTCGATCTCGTGGTAGGAGAAGAGTTCCGCAACCAGGGAACCATCATCCTCGAAGATCTGGGCGTTGCCTCCGATCGCGCCGATCAGCTTGCGACCGAGCTGGCGCAGGTCAAGCCAGAGTTGAAGGCGCGCGGCTGTGCCGTCCGCGTCACCGATGTCGACCACCGCGAGCTCTATCGCACGCCGCTCGATCCCGTGCCGCAATGGCGTAGGGCGAGCTAGCGTCGACGGCTCCAGGTCTCAGGTGATCGCGCCCGTCACCGCGCGGTCTTGATCTTGCTGCGCGCGGCGACCGGATCGACTAGGCCGGGCAGGAAGCTGAAGTTGGCCGACGTCTTGTTGTCGACCAGCGTCGCGAAGTTGTGACAGCTCACGCAGGAGCCCGGCCCGGCAGGCTTGGATCGCTGGCTGTGTGTAGTTCTGGATGTAGGTCTCGAGCGTCCGGTTCGAGAGCATGCCGGGCACCTTGCCGTCAGGCACCCGATGCCGTGAACTCGACCCTTTCGGATTGTTCTTGATGAAGTTGAACTGACCGTTGCGCGTGGTCAGCGTTTGCGGCGGCGCCGGGCCTCGTTTCTAGGTCTAGGCGTGCTGTGAAGTCGCGTTGTTCGGTGGAGTGCGCTATCGCGGAAGACGTCGTGCGCCGCGGTCGCGCGCAGCAGTGCTGGGGAAGTCAAAGACGAATGATCCAGCGGACGCGCCGCTGGATCATATGATTGATCGTCGTCTTGTCTGGTCGTCAGCTTTGATGCGGCCCGCGCATCATCTTCATTGCGTCCTCGACGTTACGCCACTCCCGGGCCTCTTCCATCTCGCCCTTGCTCTCACACGCCACAGCATTCTGCGCGGCCTGGGCGATCGCCTGCAAACCGTGCTTCTGGAGCATCTGCCGCGCGATGGTGTGGATTTGCGTTTGGGCTATCATAACGCTCTCCTCGATTGTCCGATGCCGCAGCGCAGATTTGGCCGAATATCCCGCGGCACTGACATCAAAACCGCCGAACGCGAGGTCTGGTTCCACAGGACGCGAGCCCGGTGCCGAGCAATCATCAGTTCCCACGCCCCGGTTCGGCAGTTACAGAGAGATGACTTCGTTTCCACGAGCTGCAGCAATCATGGCGCAGAATATTTATGACGATCCCGGTTTCTTCGCCGGCTACAGCCAATTGCCGCGACAGGTTCGCGGTCTTGTCGGCGCGCCTGAATGGCCCACCATCCGTGCCATGCTACCTGATGTCTCGGGCAAGCGCGTCGTCGACCTCGGTTGCGGCTTCGGCTGGGCGGCGCGCTGGATGCGCGAGCAAGGCGCATCCGCTGTGCTCGGCCTCGATCTCTCGCAGAACATGATCGCGCGCGCGAGGACCATGACCGACGATCCGGCGATCACTTACGAGATCGCCGACCTTGAGACGCTCGAGCTGCCGCACGCGTCCTTCGATCTCGCCTACAGCGCCCTCGCCTTCCATTACATCAAGGATTTCGATCGCCTGATGCGCATGCTGCACCGCGCCCTGACGCCGGAGGCGTCGCTGGTCTTTACCATCGAACATCCTGCCTACATGGCGGCCGCCCATCCGCGCTGGTTGCTCGACGACGACGGCCGCAAGACTTGGCCAGTCAACCGCTACTTCATCGAAGGCGAACGCCGCACCGATTGGTACACCAAGGACGTGCTGAAATATCATCGTACGATCGGCACGACGCTCAGTACGCTGATCGGCGCCGGCTTCGCTCTCCGCCATGTCGAGGAGTTCTGCCCGACGCCGGAGCAGATCGCGGCAGTGCCTGAACTTGCTGAAGAGCTCGAGCGCCCGATGATGCTGCTGATCTCGGTGCAGCGCTAGAGCAGTGTTATCGCTAACCGGCGCTGCGATGCCTGCGCCGGTTCACGCGGCCAGCAGCTTGTCGAACTCGTCCGGCGCGTACGACTTCCCGTCCTTGTCGGTGATCACGACCCGCCATCCCTCGCTCGCCCAGATCCGCGCCTTGGCGACGATGAGCAAGGTGCTTTCCCGTTCAACCCTCACCGTCTCGTTGTCGCGTTCTGCGATCATCTTGTAGGCCAACGCTGAATCCCCTCATGACGCGCGCGCGATATCGACCACCAGTTGGCAGCGCCTTGGGGCCGCAATTCGCCCGGAGCGTGACAATTTGGGGGACGCCGCGCGCAGCACGGGCCGAGGTCGCAACGTGGGGTCGCGCCTACGCGATCTTTCCCATCAAGGTCGGCATCCTGAGCGCGCGAAGTCGACATTCACGCTGCGCAAGCGCCGCATCTGCGGGCCTTCGAATGCGCGATGCACGCAAAGAAAAACCCCGCCTTCGGCTGAGAAGGCGGGGATAAGGTTCATTGGGTAGAAATCCGCGCGTCTGTGAAATCAGAGGCGGGAAGTAGCGGCGACAATTTTATTTGTGCCGGTCGTGCGGACAACAGGATTAAAGCGCGCCCGATCCCGGGACTTTTTCCCGGTCACGCGGGCAAAAATCCCGGACCGCAAGCGCGCTCAGGTTGACGCTCACACGCCCGCATGCCGGCGCTCATTCCACCACGTCAAGCCTGACATTCGCGAGGCCCTTGCCGACCATGCCGAGCGATTGCGCGGCCGAGTAGGACACGTCGACGATGCGCCCAGGCACATAGGGTCCGCGGTCATTGACGCGCACGGTCACCGAGCGGCCGCTGTTGACGTCGGTGACGCGCAGCTTGGTGCCGAACGGCAATGTCGGATGCGCAGCGGTCAACTCGCTCCCGTCGAACTTTTCCCCGTTCGCGGTCTGCTGCGCCTCGCTGTAGAAGCTGGCAAGCCCTCGCGATGCAACCTTGCTATCGCCGGCCTTCTTGCGCGGTGCATAGGGCGCGTGCGTGCGCGCGACCCGCGTCCGCGCCGAAGATGGCGCGCTCCGTGTCGGCTCGGTCGACGCGGTCCGGCTCGCGAGCGCCTGCGAACGTTCGCTGACAACAGAAGATTGCGCGCAGGCCGCGAGCGACGCGGCGCCGATCACGACGGCGAACAAGCGGACTGCCTTTCGCGGATGAGCAGATGAGACCCAAGGCGCAGCGCCAAATGCGCCGCAGTTGACGTCGACGTTCGAAATCACAGCCCCGTCGCGTGACATATTGCATCCCCAACTCGCGCCCCCCAGCCCAAGCCGAAAATCCAACATGGGTCTATCAGCCGAATCCAATCGGGGCGGAACGGAGGCGGACGCGACGCGACGCGCCTTGCGGAGAGCGATTTCCGATTGGGTGTGCTGATTGGGCCACAACCTGTGCTGGTTATTGGCGCCGGCAATTCCCGAGGCGATGGGCCGGACACAGTGTGGGGACGCGAGGCGCTAGATGCCTGCCCGGACATCATTCGCCCGGAAACGCCGGCATCGGCGATGCTGCTCGCCCCAATTCGGGTTCCCGAAACACCCCAACCTCTCCACTCTCTCGCCTTGGTTTGGTCAAACCGGACTGGAGTGGTGCGGACAGGGCCAGGGGTCGACACAGGACGTGAATTCGCCGGCCGCCCATTTGCGGTTTGACCTTGGACTGATAGCGGGGACCGCCAATGCAACCGATACTTTCGAAAGACGCTGATCCGCACGACATTTTCGCGATCGAACCTGACTTCACGCCGCGCTCGGAGAGGACTGCGCCCGCGCTCGCCCCGGCAGGCACGGGATCGCCGGAGCATCGCGAGCCGCATTTCGGTCCGAGCGCCGCAGCGCACCCATCGGTGCCGCCAGCCGCGCCGGCGCCGCATGTGACGCCGATGTATCACGCCGCCGGAACAGGCGACATCAGGCTCAACCACGCCCCATTCGATTACACGCCGCCATCCAGCAACAAATGGGCGATCCGCCTTTTCTGGTTCCTGTTTGCCATCGCCACCGCGACCGGCGCCGCGGCCTGGCAACACTATGGTGATCGCGCCAAGCAGATGGTCGCGGAGTGGGCCCCGCAGGTCGAGATGCTGACGTCGCTGCTTCCTGGCAAGGCGGCGCCCGCGCCCGACCAGGCGGGCGCACCGGCCACCACCCAAACGGCCGCCGCCGATCAGCAGGCGGCCCAGGCAGCGCCGGCTGCTCCGCAACAGCAACCGGCCGCTCCGCAGCAAGACGTCGCTGCAACGGCGGCTCCCGCGCCTGCCGCGGCACCGGCCCCCGCCGCGCCGGCGGCCGCACCCGCTGCGCCGGCAGCGCCAGCCGCAGTCGCGGCTGCGCCGGACCAAACCCAGTTGCTGCAGTCGATGGCGCACGATCTCGCGTCGATGGGGCAGCAGATCGAGCAACTCAAGGCGAGCATCGACCAGCTCAAGGCGAGCCAGGATCAACTGTCCCAGCGGCTAGCGCGGACCAGGGCGGTTGAGCCGCGGCCCGCGGCGCGCGGGCGCGGCGCGACACAGCCGCACGCGGCCGTCGCACCACCACCGGTCCGCCGGCCGGCGCAGGCTTACATTCCGCCGCCGCCACCTGCGCCGCTGCCGCCGCCCACCGCACCCGCGCCGCAGACTATGGCGCCGCGGCCGATGCAGTCGGCGCAGCAGCCCGCCGTCGTCGACGCCGACGACGGTGGTCCGGTGGTTCGGCCGCCGATGCCGGTGCGTTGAGGCAGACAGAAAAGCGGACAAGCGTCCGCAAAAACATATGGCGGACGACGTAAGCGTCGCCCGCCACCTTCCGCAAATGAGGGCTGATTCCGCCTGCCCCTCGCCCGTTGACTGCGAACTAGACGCTCTGTCCCGGCGGCAGCACGACCACGGTCGCGCCCGGCTTGACCCGCTGGTAGAGATCAATCACGTCCGCATTGGTCATGCGAATGCAGCCGGACGAAATCGCCTGCCCGATATATTCGGGCTGGTTGGTGCCGTGGATGCGATAGAGCGTGTCCTTGTTGTCCTGGTAGAGATAGATGCCGCGTGCGCCGAGCGGATTGGCCGGTCCGCCGGGGACGCGCGCCGGATACGGCCCGAGCCGCGCCTGGATCTCCTTGGTCGGAACCCAGTCCGGCCATTCCGCCATGCGGCCGACGGTGGCGACCCCGGAGAAGGCCATCGCCTCCTCGCCGACGGCGACGCCGTAACGGATCGCCTTGCCTCCGGGCAGCACGTAGTAGAGGTAGCGCGCGTCAGTATCGACCAGGATCGTGCCCGGTTGCTCGCGGCGCGTATACTGGACGATGTGCCGCTGGAACTGCTCGGGGATGCTGGCCCGCGCATAAGGCGGATGCGCCAGCAACTGCCGATCACGCGGCGTCATCGCGGCGTCCGATACGGGCGCAAGCGTTGCTTGCATGCAACCGCCGAGCGCGAGCGATCCTCCAAGCACCACAGCAAGCCCCAACTTTGACACGATCATTCTCCCCTGCGACAACTTGTGCCACATGCGGCCGAAATCGTGCTGAAATCGTGGCAACGCTGCCTGGAACACATCCGTTTGATCGGTTCTTTCCGCAAGTGTGTCCTGGCGGTTGCAGTGAGTTCCCGCGGACGCTAGCCTTGTGGAAAAATCGGGAGGATTTGATGCGATATGCACTGATGTTCGCGGGCCTGATCGTGGCTGCAACGCCGGCCCAAGCCGCCGACCCGCGCGAGGCCTATGTCACGATGGTGCTGCAGGCCTTTGCCGCAAAGGTCGAATGCCCCGGCACCGATCTCGTCTACCAGGACCTCGTGCAGAAGGCGCAGGAGATGCACCTGCCCGACGGCACCACCGAACAGGTGCGCAAGGCGATCGCCTATCTGCACACCGGCGGCAAGATGGGCGAGAAGCAGTCCGATGCGCTGATGACCGAAGTCGCGATCGCAACGCAAACCACCGATCTCGACCAGCGCCGCCTCGGCATGACGACCTGGTGCCACGAGCAGAAGTCGCGGCTCGCGGGTTACATCAGGACCAAGGAGTAGGCGCTAAGCCTCACTCCAACTCGGGCGGCGCAAACCAGTTGGTCAGCGACAGGCCGCCGTCGACCACGATCGATGCGCCGGTGACGTAGCCGGAGAGCCTGTTCGACAATACCGCGAGCGCCATCGGCGCGAGATCCTCCGCATTGCCGAGCCGCCCAAGCGGGATGTGCTTCGCGAGCGCGGGATCGGCGACGAAGCCGCCGGCCGCGATTGCGCCGGGCACAAGCGCATTGACGCGGATGCCGTAGCGGCCCCAGCTCTTGGCAAGCTCCTTCACCAGCATGGCCATGCCGGCCTTCGCGGTCGAGTAGTGCGGCAGATTGCGCGGCGTGCCGGCATGGAGCGAGGTGAGCAGCAGGAACGAGCCGGGCGTCTTCGCCGCAATGAGCGTGCGCGCCAGCTCGCGCGACAGATGAAAGCCGGCGTCGAGATTGACCGCATGCATCTGCCGCCAGGTCTCCTCGTCGACCGCCATCGCATGGTCGGCCTCGCGCCGCGGCGGCGAAGCGCTGTGGACGAAGTGCGTCACCTGCCCGACCGTGGCTTGCGCGTGCGCTAGCAGAGCGTCGCACGCCTCTCGGCTAGCGAGATCGCCAACCCACGGCATCGCGAGCTCGGGACGCGGTGCGGCCTTGATCGCGGCTGTGATCCGGTCTTCATGCAGATCGGCAAACACGGTACGCACGCCCTCGCCGACCAGCGCCTGCGCGATGGCCCGGCCGATGCCGTTGCCTGCGCCCGTCACCAGTGCGACCTCGCGCACCGGATCGAACGGTGAACTGAAGAGGCTCATGATCTCCGACCTCCGAAAAATCGCCGCGCGCCGCCGTCAGTACGGCGGTGCCTTGCGCGCCCGCTGAGCCTTGGCCGCTTCCATCCACCAGGCGAGGTCATCGGCAAAGCGCGGGAAGGCGCGCTCCAGCGCCTTGCCGCCCTCGCCGATCGGCTTGCCTTCGGCCGACAAGGACTGGCCGATCGGACCGGCAGCGATCGTGCTCGACACCACGACCATGCCCATCTCCGAAAGCGTGCCGTGCCAGGCCGTCGCGGCGCGCGCCCCGGCAAAACGCCCGGCCGAATAGCTCGCGATCGCGACCGGGCGCCAGAACCATTCTTCGAGGAAATGATCGGTGAGGTTCTTCAGCCCCGGCTGGATGCCCCAATTGTACTCGCCGGTAACGAACAGGAAGCCGTCGGCCGCGCGGATCTTCCCGGCGAGCGTCTCGAGCGCGGCAGGCGCCTGGCCCTTGGGATATTCCTTGTACATCCGGTCCAACATCGGCAGGCCGATCGCCTTGGCATCGATCAGTTCGACATCGTCGCGGCGGGCACGAAAGCCGTCGACGACGAAATGAGCCAGCCGGATGCCCATGCGGTCGGAGCGATAGGAGCCGTAGAGAACGAGAATGCGAAAGGACATGACGGCCAATCCTATCATTGTATGGCGATACCGTCTTGCGGTGCCATGTGCAGGCGTTAACGGCCAATCCCGCCCGTTTTCCGGCCATTAAGCAATCCCCCACCGGTTGCCCGGCGCGGCCCAAAATCGCCAGATTCGTTTTCTGGATATGCATTTGCTTCGAGAAGGAGAACCCGACATGCGGATTGCAAAGCTGGTTTTCGCAGGTTCGCTCGCAGCCATCGCTGCTATCGGCGCGCCTGTGCTGGCGAAGAGTTCCGAGCACCAGAAAGCCGACGAAAAGACCACCACATCCGTGGGCTGCCAAGCCTATCAGCAGGCCGCTGACGGTAGCTGGACGCAGCTTCCCTGCGGCGAGGCCGGTTCGAGCGGCGCAACCCAGCATCGTACAGGGACCAAAGGCGCGGACGAGGACGAACACTGACCGAAACGCCGCGCAGGCCGGTGAGCCCGCGGCCGACCGGATTCGACTTTCGGCCTATCCCTGACATGGCCGAGGCGCCGCGCCGGATCGTCAACCCAAGCTTAATGTGCACCCGGTACGGTTGAGGCTCCCACCTCACTCTCGTCCAGAACGGCGCACAGCACATGAAAATCGGTACTCTCCTGACGGCCGCAATCGTCTCCCTCTCCGCGGTCGGTGGCGGCCTTGCGGCCTATGTCGCAGTGACGAAGTACCAGACGATGGACAAGGCTTCGATCGCGCAAAGCCGGCTCGAAATCGTCCGCGCCGTCGGCGACATTCCGCGGTACATGAACTCCGAGCGCGGCTACTCCACCAATCTGCTGTTCAGCACCGGTGCGATCAACCAGAAGCAGATCGCCGGCCTCGATAAGCTGCGTCATCTGACCGACGGCGCGCTCGCCAAGGTCAATCAGGTGCGTGCCACCCTGCCCGGCTCGCTCGACGACGGCGAGGCCGTCGCAACCGCGATCGATGCGTTGAAAGCGAAGTTTGCCGCGCTCCGCGACTCGATCCAGAGCGCGATCGCGGGCCCCGTCGACGCCCGCCGTGCCGCAGCCACCAAGATCGTCGCCGACAACTCCGTGTTCAACGCCGGCGTGACCACGCTGCTCGATGAGCAGGTGCGACGGCTCGCCGGCCTCGACGGCAATGCCTATCGCCAGGCCAACTACGCCAACGTCGCCTGGACGCTGCGCGACATTGGTGGCCTCGATGCCAGCCTGCACAAGGCTATGGTCGGTGCCCGCCGCCCCGCCACCGAGCCCGAGAAGATGGAGCTGTTCCGCAGCAGCGGCAGGACCCAGCAGATCCTCTCGACGCTGCAGGAGCTGCGCAACAATCCCGCCACCCCCGCAAACGTCATGACCGCGCTGGGCAAGATGCAGGCCGACTATGTCGAGCGCTTCGGCAGGGCGCTGAAGCTCGCCAAGGAGGGCGCGCTGTCGGGCAAGTATGAGCAGGATGTCGACACCTACTACGCCGAGTCGCAGGTTGGGCTCGCCTCCGTGGTCGGCGTGCGTGACGCCTTCTATGACAATGCCGAGCAAGGCCTCGCCGCCGCGTACTCGTCGGCGCGCTTCAGCTTCGTGGTGGCGCTGGCCGGATTGATCGCGGTCGCCGCCATGAGCGCCGGCCTGATCGTGATGGTCCGCCGCCGTATCCTCACCCCGATCGCCGCCCTCACCGGCCGCATGTCGAGCCTCGCCGCGGGTGACGTCGCCGCGGACATTCCGGGCGCCGCACGCAACGACGAGATCGGCGCGATGGCCGCCGCGGTGCAGGTGTTCAAGGACAACAAGATCGATGCCGATCGCCTCGCCGCCGAGAAGGAAGCCGAGAACGACATCAAGATGCGTCGCGTGCGCGTGCTTGACGATCTCACCCGTGGATTCGAAATCAAGGTCACGGAACTGGTCGGCGGGCTGTCCTCGGCTTCCGGCGTGATGGAGGACACCGCGCGTTCAATGTCCTCGACCGCGACAACGACCAACCGCCAGGCTGCCGTGGTCGCCGCGGCGTCGGAGCAGACCTCGACCAACGTGCAGACGGTGGCGAGCGCGACCGAGGAACTGACCTCCTCGATCTCGGAGATCGCGCGACAGGTCGCGACCTCGACCGAGATCGCCGCACGCGCGGTCGATCATGCCCGCCGCACCGGCGACACCGCCCGCTCGCTCGCCGAGGGCGCGCAGAAGATCGGCGATGTCGTGACGCTGATCCAGAACATCGCGGCGCAGACCAACCTGCTCGCGCTCAACGCCACCATCGAGGCGGCGCGCGCCGGCGACGCCGGCCGCGGCTTTGCCGTCGTTGCCTCCGAGGTGAAATCGCTCGCCGGTCAGACCGCCAAGGCAACCACCGAGATTTCCGAGCAGATCACCGCGATCCAGACCGCGAGCGACGAGACTGTCACGGCGATCAGGAATGTCGTCGACGTCATCACCGAGATCGACCAGATCGGCACCGCCATCGCCGCCGCGATCGAGGAACAGGGCTCGGCGACCAAGGAGATCGCGCGCAGCGTCCAGGAGGCCGCGCGCGGCACGCAGGAGGTCAACTCCAACATCTCCGGCGTCCAGCGCGCCGCCGACGACACCGGCGCCGCGGCCACGCAAGTGCTTGGGGCGGCCGAACAGCTCTCGACGCAGTCGAAGGACCTCGCCGGCCAGGTCAACCGCTTCCTCTCCGACGTGCGGGCCGCGTGATCGACGGCATGGCGCGATCATGCAGCGGCACAGGTTCTGTCCGAGTCATTGCGAGCGCAAGCGAAGCGATCCATCGCGCCGCAAGTGGGGAATGGATTGCTTCCGCCGTCGCTAAGGCTTCGGCGGACAAGTCGTCGCTTTGCTCCTCGCAATGACGGGTTCGAGAGCTTGGCGGCCCTCTAGCCGCCGCGCAACCCGAGCACGCGGCGCGCGATCGACTGGCGATGAACCTCGCTCGGGCCCTCGTACATGCGCATCAGGCGGGCCTTCTGCCAGAGCGCATTGAGCGGCAGCTCCAGCGTCATGCCGAGCGCACCGAGCGTCTGCATGGCGTGGTCGCAGGCCTCATAGGCCATCTCGGTCGCGAACACCTTGATCATCGAGGCTTCGTGCCGGATGTCCTCGCCGCGGTCGGTCTTGTCGGCCGCCTCGCGCACCATCAGCCGGCAGGCATGCATCCGTGTTGAGATGTCGGCGATCCACCACTGGATCGCCTGGCGTTCCGCGAGCTTGACGCCGAACGTCTCGCGCTGCTTGGCATGCTCGCATAACATGTCGAGCGCGCGCCTGGTGATGCCGATACAGGTCGATCCCATCTCCAGCCGCCGCGTGCGCAAGCGCAGCTGCATCGGCGCGTAACCCTTGCCGACCTCGCCGAGCACGGAGTCCTTCGGGATGCGGCAGTTCTCGAACACGATCTCGTAGGTCGCGCCGCCACCCAGCATCGGGATTTCGCGCTCGATGATGAAGCCCGGCGTGCCCTTCTCGACGATGAACGAGGTGATGCCACCCTGCCGCTGGTCGCTGCCGACGCGCGCCATCACGATGATGAAGTCGGCGGTGCGCGCGTTGCTGATCCAGATCTTGCGGCCGTCGATCACCCACTGCTCGCCCTCGAGCACCGCGCGCGTCTTCATGCCTGCGGGATCGCCGCCGGCGCCGGGCTCGGAGATCGCGATCGCCGAGCTCATCCGGCCCTCGATGTAAGGCTGCATGTATTTCTTCTTCTGCGCGTCGGTGCCGACCGCCTGCAGCATGCGCAGGTTCGGCGTATCCGGCGGCAGCCCGAACGGCACGCAGCTGCGGCCGAGTTCCTCGTTCACCGCTGCCATCGTGCGCGTCGGCAGGTCGTGGCCGCCGAGATCCTCCGGCGCATCGAGGCCCCACAATCCCAGCTCCTTCGAGACATCGCGCAGCCGCTTGCGCTGCGCTGCCGTCAGTTCGGGATGATCGCTGCCCGGCAGCCGTGATTTCAGATATTGCGGCTCAAGCGGGATGAGTTCGCGATCGACGAATTTCGCGACGGTCTCGCGGATCATGGCTGTTTGTTCATCATCGCTCATCTGACATCCTCGCCTGTGCTGTTGTGTTTCAAGCGACACCAGTAGCGCATTTTGAAGCGGCGCAAACAGCGGAAAGTGCGCGTCGGCCGCGATACAGGCTGCTGGTTTCACAATGCGGAATTCAATATCCCGCAGCGCGGTCAACGATAGCGCAATTGCTCTCGTCGCGCAGGCGCATCGAGCAAATGAACGCGCAGCACGTGATTGTTCGCCTTGAGGAAGCGATCGACGATCAGCTCCGAGATCGCCGTGCGTTTCCCGCCGAACAGCATGTGCCCATCGCTGCCGAACAAGTGCGTCCGAACCAGCGTGAGATTGCCGCCGGCCTTCGCGAAAGCGTTCGACAATCTCGTCACCGGTTGTCGGCCGAAGACAATGTGATTGTTGGTTGGGGCCCTGCTCAGTCGGCAAAGCCGACATAGCGGACGAAGCTGCTGTTGGCCTCGCGTTCGGATCGCACCGCGTTGGCGGCAAAGCCGTCGTCGGGATATCCCATCGCGACGCAGGTCATGATCACCTGGTCTTCCGGGATGTTGGCCACCTCGCGCACGATATCGGAGCGCATGATGCCCTGGCCGTTGATTACGCTGCCGAGCCCGCGGTCCCAGGCCGCCAGCACGATCCCGTAGCAGAGCGCGCCGAGGTCGAAATGGCAGACCGCACCGGGATCCAGGATCCGGTCATAGGTCAGCACCAGCGAGACCGGCGCGTCGAACTGGCGGAAGCCGCGCAGCACCCAATCCTGCCGCATCGGCTTGTCGTCGCGAGCGATCCCCATGGCGCCGAACAGCTTTTTGGCGATATCGACTTGGCGATTGCGGTGAACGCCCTGGTACTCGCCATGGCTGACGATATCGCGCTTCGGCCTGGCGCCTGCGCTCATCTCCTCCATGTTGCGGCGCCGAACCTCATCCAGGGGCTCCCCGGTCAGGACATGGACATGCCAGGGCTGGGTATTCATGGAGGACGGCGCACGCTTGGCCACCTCGATGATCTCCTCAACGGTCGCCCGAGAGACCGGCTGCTTCTTGAACCCGCGCACGCTTTTGCGTGTCTGTACCAGCGTCTCGAACTCCATTCCCGGCTTCCTCCAATTTGTTCCCCGCCAGAGGCGAGAATTTTCTCCCATCGGCTAGGTATTTTATCGTCGAAATCCGCCGGAGGAACTTGATCGGCCCAAGAAATCCGATATCCAATCCGGCCACTGGTTCGGTTTAGGGAGAAACCCAGATGAAGCGGATTTTCTTGGCCGCCGTGATTGCGACCTTCGCGGCCGGCGCGGCGTTTGCGCAGGACGCCTCCTGCGAAACCAAGGCCGTCGGCAAGGACGGCAAACCGCTGGCCGGCGCGGCAAAGACCTCCTTCATGAAGAAGTGCACGCATGACGCCTGCGAGACGAAGGCGGTCGGCTCCGACGGCAAGAAGCTCGCCGGCGCGGCCAAGACCTCGTTCATGAAGAAGTGCGAAGGCGGCGCCTGAGCCCTCCGTCGCCTGCTCTCCGGTATCGTCGATCGAGATCAACCTTCGGGCCGCCGCAACGCGGCCCGCGGGAACGTAACTCGGCCGCCATCAATATGCGGTCGCGTTCATTTGAAGCAGTCGGCGCCATCTACGCAAGCGCGCAAGTCAGAACGAAACGCCGACGCGCAACCCCTTGCTCCAGACGCGCCGGCAACGTTTCCTGATGTTGCCATGAAACATTTCGAAACGTTCCGGCAATTGAAGCGCTTTCGGCAATTCAATGCACGCGCCGCCGGCTGAATAGTCCACCAGCCTGCACTCGATCAGCGGCGCCTTCGGTTCGAGCAGAAGCTTGACCGTACTGGGCACGCGACCTGTCGGACGAACACGCGCAAACCGCCGGGGATGCATCACCTTTGCCTCTGGTGGATCGAACCACAGGCTCGTCGGCGGCCGTTAAGAATCCGTTCCAACGCATGGTTACGGTGCACATCGGACCGCGAAATGCACCGCCCTGCGTCAGATCTATTCGCGCTTGAACCGATAGTCGAAGCGATCGCCGTCCGCCTTGATCAACCCGACCGTCGGAGTCGGGAAATGGATCGGCAGGATCAGCGTGTCAGTCTCGGCCACCGACGCGAAGAATTTCCGCCGCGAGACCGCCGACTGCTTCGGGTCCCAATCCGGTTTCGCCGACCAGTCCGGCTCACGGCACTGGATCGCGTGGTGCATCAGATCGCCGGCGACGACGGCACGCTGCCCCCTGGAGAAGATGTTGACGCAGCAATGACAGGGCGAATGGCCCGGCGTCGGTGTCAGTGTCACGGTGTCGTCGAGTGCATAGTCGTCGTCGACCAGCAGCGCCTGCCCGGCCTCGACGATCGGCAGGCAGTTGTCGCGAAACACGGTGCCCGGCGGATTGGCACCCTTGGCATGCTCGGCCTCCCAGGCCGCATATTCGCGCTTGTGGAAGACATACTTCGCATTCGGGAAGGTCGGCACCCAGCGCCCGTCGCGCAGGGTCGTGTTCCAGCCGGTGTGGTCGATATGCAGATGGGTGCAGAACACGTAGTCGATCTGCTCGTAGGAGATGCCGAGCGCGAACAGTTCGTTGCGCCAGCGCTCCTTGCCTGGAAAGTCGAACGGCGGCGGATGCCCCTTGTCCTCGCCGGTGCAGGTGTCGACCAGAATCGTGTAGCGCGGCGTTCGGACCACGAAGGTCTGATAGGTGATCATCATCATGCCGCGCGCGGCGTCGAACACCTCGGGCTCCATCGTCTTGAGATGATGCTTGAAGACGGCGTCGTCATAGGCCGGGAAGAAGTCCTGCGGCCGCCGCCATTGCCCCTCGCGCTCGATCACCGCGTCGATCGTGATGTCGCCGATCCTGATCTGCTTCATGGCCCTTCCGCTCCCGCTTTTTTTGGGAAGCGTAGTGGGCGCTGCAGGTCCCCACAAGCCAAGCGCCAAGCAGCTTGCCATGCGCCTTTGCATTGCTGGCGCAGGCGGCATTGCCGCAATTCGTCCGAAATGATGCCCATACTGTGGAGATGATCAACCGCGCGATTCAGCTCGGCTTCCTGAAGCTCGCGACATTGCCGACTGCGGCGGCCGTGGCCGCGCCCGACACCGTTTTCTTCCCGAGCGCCGACGGCAAGACCGAGATCGTCGCCTATCTGTTCAAGCCGCAAACGCCGGGCCCGCATCCCGCGATCGTGCTGCTGCATGGCCGCGGCGGCCCCTATTCGATCAACGTCAACAAGGACTGCACGCTGGTGTCGCGCACAAGTCAATCCGCAGCCTGCAACGCGGGCGGCCTCAGCAAGCGCCACGTGATGTGGGGGCAGTATTGGGCCGACCGCGGCTACATCGCGCTGCTGCCGGACAGCTTTGGGCCGCGCGGCAAGGCGCATGGCTTCGGCCGCTTCACCCATGACGATCCCGACCGCGCCGACGTCAACGAGTTGACCGTGCGGCCGCTCGATGCCGAGGGCGCGCTGAGCTGGCTGCGCCGCCAGAAGGACGTGCGCAGCGATCGCATCTTCCTGCAGGGATGGTCGAACGGCGGCAGCACCGCCCTGAACGTGATGCAGCGTCAGGGCGCGGCGACGTCAGGCTATCGCGCCGCGCTGGCATTCTATCCAGGATGCGGACCGGCGGCCCTGCTGGCGCAGACGCTGAGGTCGGCTGCACCGATCACCATGCTGCTCGGCTCTGACGATGAGGAAGTATCCCCCGAGCGGTGCCAGGATGTCGCCCGCCGCTCGATCGCCGCGGGCAGCAAGATCGACGTCGTGTTCTATCCCGGCGCGACCCACGACTTCGATAATCCCGACCATCGCCGTCAGTCGAACCCCGCCAACAGCGCGGCGCTCAAGGACGCGACGGCCAAGGCGATCGCGGCCGTCGATGGCTTGAAGGATTAGCTCGCCGCAAATCGAAACGGCCCCTACCCAACCGACGATCCAGCAAGGAATCGAGTCGATTGGGCAGGAAACTGAAATACGCGGCAGTGCTCGGGCGCGATCATGGCGGCGAATTCTCGACCGGAATCGACGACGCAGCCATGTTCAGGCGTCTGCCCGACAACTATTCCAGCGGCATCTGGACCAACGAGATCGAGACGATCGCCCGCCTCACCGGCCGATAGCTACGGCCTCCCCTTGCCGGTTCGCCGTGATAGATACCGCGGGGCTACAACAGCCCCGCCGCATCAAGGACAATGCCATGCCGCAATCGAAACCGCTAAGTCCCAAGCTTGCCGAGACCGTTGTCGAGCCTACGGTCAAATTGCGGGAGGTGACGATCGGCCGCTGCTGCGAAGTCCTTGGCGACACCTCGCTCGAATACACCGAGCTCGGCGACTTCTCCTATCTCGACCGCGGCTGCATCGTCGCCGACGCGCAGATCGGCCGGTTCTGCGCGATTGCAGCGCAGGTCCGGATCGGTGCGCCCAATCATCCGGTCGAGCGTCCATCCCAGCATCGCTTCACCTATTGCCCAGAATACTACACGGCCACCGCCGAGCGGGACCAAGGCTTCTTCCGGGATCGCCGCGCCGATCGCGTCGTGATCGGCAACGACGTCTGGATCGGCCACGGCGTCATCGTATTGCCCGGCGTGACCGTGGGCGACGGCGCCGTGCTCGCGGCCGGCGCGGTCGTCTCGCGCGACGTCGCGCCCTACACGATCGTCGGCGGCGTTCCGGCCCGACAGATCAAGGAACGGTTCAACCGCAGGATCGCAGCCGAGCTATCACGGATTGCGTGGTGGAATTGGCCGCCCGAAACCATCTGGGAGCGGCTGCCGGAATTCCAGTCGGGCGATGTCGAAGCGTTCTGCGCGCGCTGGCGGGTCGGAGATGAAAACCGTAGCCCGGATGAAGCGAAGCGAAATCCGGGGTAAGCTATTCCGCATGGTCCGATATCGACGCAACTTCATGCCCGGCGGCACGTTCTTCTTCACGGTCACATTGGAAGATCGGACATCGTCGCTACTTGTCGAGCATATCGGACTGTTACGCGCCGCATTTCACGCAACGCGCGACAAGAAGCCATTTACCGTGGATGCCATCGTGATCCTGCCAGATCACCTGCATACAGTGATGACGCTGCCGTCCGGCGACGCCGATTTCTCGGATCGATGGCGACAGATCAAGAGCCACTTTACGCGTGCAGTCGCCGCCACAGGCGTGTCGCTCTCAGCCAACCGCCGCGGCGAGTATGCGCTCTGGCAGAGGCGCTTTTGGGAGCATACCATCCGCAACGAACGTGATCTCGAGCGTTGCGTCGATTATATCCACTACAATCCGACCAAGCATCGCCTCGTTTCGTCGCCGGCAGATTGGCAGCACACGTCTCTCCATCGATATATCCGGGACGGGATACTGCCATTCGACTGGGGTGGCAGCGGAACCGTGGACAAAGGCGATTTCGGTGAGAGGGAGGAGTGACCCGGATTTCGCTTCGCTGCATCCGGGCTACAAGCGCTACAAGTTAGGCGACGCTAACTCCGCAGCCCCGGCGCCTCCTGTCCGGTGCGCGCGACATATTCGGTGTAGCCGCCGCCATATTGGTGGATGCCGTCCGGCGTCAATTCCAGCACGCGGTTGGAGAGCGCGGCGAGGAAGTGCCGGTCGTGCGAGACGAACAGCATGGTGCCCTCGAACTCGCTGAGCGCGTTGATCAGCATCTCCTTGGTGGCGAGATCGAGATGGTTGGTCGGCTCGTCCAGCACCAGGAAGTTCGGCGGGTCGAACAGCATCTTCGCCATGACAAGCCGCGCCTTCTCGCCGCCCGAGAGCACCCGGCACCTCTTCTCGACGTCATCACCGGAAAAGCCGAAGCAGCCGGCGAGCGCGCGCAAGGAGCCCTGGCCGGCCTGAGGAAATGCGTCTTCCAGCGACTGAAACACGGTGCGCTCGCCGTCGAGCAGGTCCATCGCGTGTTGGGCAAAATAGCCCATCTTGACGCTGCCGCCGATCGTCACCGCGCCGTCATCGGGCTCGGTCGAGCCAGCCACCAGCTTGAGCAGCGTCGACTTGCCGGCGCCGTTGACGCCCATCACGCACCAGCGCTCCTTGCGGCGGATCATGAAGTCGAGCCCGTCATAGATGCGCTTGCTGCCGTAGCCCTTGTAGACGTTCTTCAGGCTCGCGACATCCTCGCCCGAGCGCGGCGCCGGCTGGAACTCGAACGCCACCGTCTGCCGCCGTCGCGGCGGCTCGACGCGCTCGATCTTGTCGAGCTTTTTCACCCGGCTCTGCACCTGGGCGGCGTGCGACGCGCGCGCCTTGAAGCGCTCGATGAACTTGATCTCCTTGGCCAGCATCGCCTGCTGCCGCTCGAACTGCGCCTGCTGCTGCTTGTCGGCCAGCGCCCGCTGCTGCTCGTAGAACTCGTAGTTGCCGGAATAAGTCGTGAGCTGGCCGCCGTCGATCTCGACCACCTTGTTGATGATGCGGTTGATGAACTCGCGGTCGTGCGAGGTCATCAGCAGCGCGCCTTCGTAGCCCTTCAGGAACTGCTCGAGCCAGATCAGGCTTTCGAGATCGAGATGGTTGCTCGGCTCGTCGAGCAGCATCACGTCGGGCCGCATCAAGAGGATGCGCGCCAGCGCCACCCGCATCTTCCAGCCGCCGGAGAGATTTCCGACGTCGCCGTCCATCATCTCCTGGCTGAAGCCGAGGCCCGCCAGCGCCTCGCGCGCGCGGCCGTCGAGCGCATAGCCGTCCAGCTCCTCAAAACGATGCTGCACCTCGCCATAGCGCGCGATGATGTCGTCCATCTCGTCGGCCTTGTCGGGATCGGCCATCGCCGCCTCGAGGTCCCTGAGCTCGGCCGCGACCACGCTGACCGGCCCTGCCCCGTCCATCACCTCCGCGACGGCGCTGCGGCCGGACATCTCGCCGACGTCCTGGCTGAAATAGCCGATCGAGATGCCCCGATCGACTGAGATCTGGCCCTCATCGGGCAGCTCCTGCCCCGAGATCATCCGGAACAGCGTGGTCTTGCCGGCGCCGTTCGGGCCGACGAGGCCGATCTTCTCGCCCTTCTGGAGCGCGGCAGAGGCTTCAATGAAGAGGATCTGGTGGCCGACTTGCTTTGAGACGTTATCGAGGCGGATCATGCAAACTTTGGGGGAAACGGGAGTTTGCGGCCTCTTAGTCGATCTGGGGCATGGGTGGAAGGGTGTTCCGTGCGTTTCGCGCAATGCCCGTGCGCATGCCGATCATTTGCCAATCAAACGAGACCGGGAATACTGAACCGATCGGTGTTTTGGGGCATCACATGCAAGCCTGGCTTCTCTATCTGCTCGCGCTCAGCGCGGGCATCAGCGTGTCCGTTCAGCAGGTCCTGAACGGCAATCTGCGTTCTGCCTTGAACTCGCCGGCCTGGGCCGGGCTCGTCTCCTATCTCGGCGGCCTGCTGACGATGGTCGTCGTGCTGGTGGTGCTGCGCGAGCCGGTGCCGTCATTGAAGCTCGTGACAGCAACGCCGTGGTGGGCCTGGAGCGGCGGCATCCTCGGTGGCGTGTTCATCCTGCTGATGATCCTGTTGCTGCCTTCGCTCGGAGCGGCGACCTTGCTGGCCCTTGTCGTCGCCGGTCAGATGCTCGCGGGCATCGTGATGGATCATTTCGGCGTCTTCGGGCTTCCATCCCACCCCATGTCGGTGTCACGACTGATCGGCATTGCGCTCGTCATCGGCGGCGTCCTGCTGATCAAGGACTGAGGCCGCCACTGTCCGCCCGGCAACGAGAGTGCGGAGGCGACGTCAGTGCCGCTTGAAATACTGCACGTCGCGCTCGTGCTTTTCCGCCGCCGCGCGCGACTTGAAGGTGCCGAGATTGCGGCGCTTGCCGGTCTTCGGATTGATCTTGCGGGAATAGAGCCGGTACTCGCCGGACCGTAGCTTGCGGATCATGACATGCCCTCGCCAGCATTTGCTTGACGTCAACGACGATGTCGCGGCGAACGTTCCAATCCGGCTAGAAGCAGAGATTGGTCACCGCGCTGCCAATTCAAGGTTCGAGCCCGGTCTCGCGCAGCACAGGCGCGACCGCCGCGGATGACAGATAGCGCAGCAAGTGATCGGCGGTATCGGCGCGCTGCGAGGCCGTCATGCGCCCGGCGGAGAACACCGCCGGAGTTTGCAAGTTCGGCGGGAGCGGACCGACGACCTCGATCCCGCCGATCTGCTTCAGCTCGCTGATTTGCTGGATCGCAAGATCGGCCTCGCCGGTGACGAGCTTCTCCGCCGTGAATCCGACCGGAATGATCACCGCACGCGCGTTGACCGCTTCCGCGATGCCGAGCCGCTCGATCAATTGTGCGAACGGATACCACTTGCGCCGAGCCGCGAATACGCCACGGCCCGCGCCCCCAACAGAGTCGCGCGCAGCGCGGCTTCGGTTGCGATGTCGGGATGCACACCCCCCGACTTCACCGCGAGGCCGACATAGGAGCGCGCGAGATCGACCGCGCTGTCCGGGACGACGCGGCCCTCGCCGGTCATCGCGTCGAGCCCCTCGCGCGTCAGGATCACGACATCGGCACCCTCGCCGCCGCGCAGACGGTCGAGCAGCGCGAGCGTCGGCGCGAAATCCGCATCGATCCGGACCCGGCTCGCCGCCCGATAGGCGTCGGCGAGCCGCGCGACCACACCCTTCAGCGCCAGTGTCGAAAGCACGCGAACCGAATTGTCCATGTGACTTACGCCCGCCGCATCAGCTTGAGCACCGCCGTGAGGCGCAGGCTGCGCTTGCCGGCGAGCGCAGTGGCTTCGAGCAGGGCGCCCTCTGCGTCGCAGGTGCCGGCAAAGCCGATACCGACGTCGTGGCCGCCGAAGATCGGGTTCTCGCCCATCGCTGGCGTATGCTCCTGGTTCAGCACCTGGCCTTTCCAGCGGCCGTTCTCGGAGGTGTAGGTGCCGAGATAGTAGAATGACGCGCCGACGCCGACGATGCGGCCATTGCTGAGCAGCATCACGCCGGTGAGGCCGCCATCGACGCCGTCGAGCAGACGAATGTGGATCGAATAGAGCCCGTTGACGATGCCGCCCTCGCCGACGCCGCCGGCGATGGGGATTTCTTCTTCCGTAATCGGCGTCAGCAACGCCTCGAAGGGCACGCCGGGCAACTCCTTCAGTTCGCCCTTGAAACGATAGAGCTCGCCGTCGGGCCGACCCGTGGCGAGCAAGGTCGCATCGTCGGTGCCGGCCATCGCGCGGTAATTCGGATCGTGATTATGACGAACGGTATTGATCTCGACAGCAACCTCGTCGCCGGACTTCCTGTAGGTGCCGATATGGGCGTAGGCGGAATTGCCGCCAAGCATCCTGCCGTCGCGCGCATGCATGACGCTCCGCCCGACCGCATCGCCAAGCTGAAACCGGACCTTGTAGAAGCCCTCGAACAAGCGCCGCGTCCCCGGCAGTCACAGTGCAACCGTTGTCTAGCGCGGTTCATAACGTAGCGAAACCGCTTTCGGGGTGAAGCCGCGCAAAGGCGGTGTCGCCAAATGCAAAGGTCCGCCAGGGTGTCCCTGGCGGACCGGATTGCGATACCGGCCGGATGCTTCCATCCGCATCGAAGATCGGCTTAGGCCGCAGCCTTCGCGCCGGTCGGAACCTCGGAGATGGTCTTCAGGATCTGCGACGCGATCTGGTAGGGGTCGCCCTGGGAGTTCGGACGGCGGTCTTCCAGATAGCCCTTGTAGCCATTGTTGACGAAGGAGTGCGGCACGCGGATCGAAGCGCCGCGATCAGCCACGCCGTAGCTGAACTTGTTCCACGGCGCGGTCTCGTGCTTGCCGGTCAGGCGCTTGTCGTTGTCCGGCCCGTAGACGGCGATGTGGTCCATGAGGTTCTTCTCAAAGGCCGCCATCAGCTTCTCGAAATACTCCTTGCCGCCGACTTCGCGCATGTACTTGGTCGAGAAGTTGGCGTGCATGCCCGAGCCGTTCCAGTCGGTGTCGCCGAGCGGCTTGCAGTGGAATTCGATGTCGATGCCGTAGCTCTCGGTGAGGCGCAGCATCAGGTAGCGGGCGATCCACATCTGGTCAGCGGCGGTCTTTGAGCCCTTGCCGAAGATCTGGAATTCCCACTGGCCCTTCGCCACTTCGGCATTGATGCCTTCGTGGTTGATGCCGGCGGCAAGGCAGAGGTCGAGATGCTCTTCCACGATCTCGCGGGCAACGCTGCCGACGTTCTTGTAGCCGACGCCGGTGTAGTACGGGCCCTGCGGCGCCGGATAGCCGGCCTCCGGGAAGCCGAGCGGGCGGCCGTCCTTGTAGAAGAAGTACTCCTGCTCGAAGCCGAACCAGGCGCCGCCGTCGTCCAGGATGGTGGCGCGTTTGTTGGACGGATGCGGCGTCTTGCCGTCGGGCATCATCACTTCGCACATCACCAGCACGCCGTTCTCGCGCGCGGCGTCGGGATAGCATGCGACCGGCTTCAGCACGCAGTCAGAGCTGTGGCCTTCAGCCTGCTGGGTGGACGAACCGTCAAAGCCCCAGAGCGGGAGCTGTTCGAGGGTCGGGAACGACGCGAATTCCTTGATCTGCGTCTTGCCGCGCAGGTTCGGCGTCGGCGTATATCCGTCTAGCCAGATATACTCGAGCTTGTACTTGGTCATTGAGCCTCTCTGTTGATGATGCAAAACCGTGAGGAACCGAAAGCCAGTCGGTCGCCGCACGCGTACCCGGCCACCATCGGCCGGTTCCTGCCAAGCAATTAAAATGCCAGTCGCTGCATTGCGGCACCCGTCCTTGTTGCGGATGTCCACAACGCTCATTGCATTTTTTGCTGCGACATAGCAGCGCGGCTGCCATGCATCCCGATGGGCCAGAATCCGCTTTTTGGAGCCCGTGACCGCCTGATTCTCCAGCAAATCCGGCGAAGATCCCCCTTCCAGATTAAAGCAGCGGCAGCGCCGCATGACAGTTTGCGTCCCGCCGCCGCTTCCCTGGCAACCATCACCTCGGCTCAAGCATTGATCACCTGCATCCTGCCTTGCCGAGTGCAAACCGGAATCTGCCTACGAATTGGTCAGAACCTGATTATTTCTTGGTCATCTTGCAGCCGGTCAGGGCTCGGCCAATATCGAAACTAGGTAACCAGCGCGAAAGAGTTGGGCGCACCATGGAGGCTCGCGTTCCGACCAAGGAGGTCTGCGATGATGAATTCGGACTTAAACCAGGGGTCTGCCAAGATCTATCAGTTCCCGGCCGGGGGCCGCGCGGCTCTCGGTGGACGTCGCTACGGCGAGGTCCAGATGTCGCTCGAACTTGCCGCACAGGTCGAAACCGCCATGTGCAGCGACAGCTGGTATCATCAGGCGGCGATCGACGACGCCAAGCCGGGTCGGGATCACTAATGCCGGCACGACAGAGAGGCGTGATGCCGAAGCGTCGAAGAACGTCAGAGCGATAAAGAAGGGTCGGAACCAAGTGTTTCGGCCCTTTTTTCATGCCCGCACCGCGACCGAGGCGTCACCTATGCGCGACGTATGCGCGTCTTGGCAGCCAAACGCCCCGCGACGAGTTGCATCCGCGGGAATGCAGTCCCGCCATAAGTCATATTCTCCCCCTGATAGGGCGGCTATAGACCAGCGCGAGACCCATCGCTGCAACAGGCCTGCCGATGTCAGAAGCCCATGCCCGTCATCTCAATCTCGCCGGCGCCAGCAATTTTCGCGATCTCGGCGGCTACCAGACACGTGACGGGCGGACGGTGCGTTGGCGGCAGATCTTCCGCTCCAACCATCTTGCGCACCTGACCGAGCAGGACATCGCTGTGGTGCGCAGCCTCGGTGTCAGAAGCGCCTTCGATTTTCGCGGCGTCGCCGAGCGCTCCGAAGCGCTGTGCGGCATGACTGACATCACAGTGCATTCGCTGCCTGTCGAGCCGACCGTCGTCGCGGCCCTGCGCGCGATCGCAGCAAGCCGACAGCTTTCGAGCGCGGACGCGTTCGAGGTGATGCGGGACTCCTACCGCAGCTATGTGCAGGACAACACGCCGCGCTACCGCGCGCTGTTTGCGCATCTGCTCGAGGATCGCGCCCCGCTCGTGATCCACTGCACCGCTGGCAAGGACCGCACCGGCTTTGCCTGCGCGCTGATTCTGCACGCGCTCGGCGTGCCGGGCGAGGTGATCGCGGACGACTATCTCCTGACCAACAGGTTCTACAAGCGCGATCCGTCGGCGAGCACCGAGCTTCCCGAGGAGGTCAAGCAGGTGCTTGGCACCGTGCAGCAGCCGTTCCTGAATGCTGCGTTCGAGGCGATCGATGCCGACTACGGCGGCCTCGATCGCTATTTCCGCGATGGCCTCGGGCTCGGACAGGCCGAGCGCAAGGCACTCGAAGGCCGCTATCTGCTGGCCTGATCGTTCGAAGTGCTCAGGCTGCGGCTTCGAGCTCGGCGTCGAGATCGGCGATCACGTCCTCGAAAGCCGAGATCGCCTGCTGGATCGCCGCGATCTGCATGAGCTCCCAGTTGCTCACCGGACCTTTGCGATTCTGCAACGCAACCACGAGTTCGCGCCGCTGTTCCTTAAGCTGAACAAGCGGTAAACCGTGATCCGGAAGATATCCCATAGCTAATCCCCTTCCTTGGTCGGACTCCTCTTTTACGGATAGGGTTCTGCGATCGACTTACGGAACTGCTGCAAATTTTACCGAACGGGTCTTGCCCCGTAGTCTTACGCAATCGCCAGCCTTACGAAATCGCCTCTGGCGCCAGCGCCTGGTCGATCGCACCGAACAGCCCCTGCGTCACGCAGTTGGTTGCCCATTCGCTGGTGTGCAGATGTTCCTGAGCGCCGTCGTCGAGCTCGGCCAGCGGAATCCCGTCGTCGACCCACCGCTTCATCAGCACGAAGCGACGAAACAAATTGATCTGCTTGCTTGCGGTGACCTCGGCGATCATCGGCATGATCGTGTTGGCGAGCTTGAGCGCGTCGGGCGTCCCGATGATCGCTTCAGTGTACTGTGAATCCATCACCATGACATCGAGCGGAAGCGCTGCGAGCACATCGAGTCCCGCTTCGAGCGAGGCTTTCACCTCGGCTGGATTGTAGCTCTTGTAGACGGCATTGGTGCCGACCTGCCAGATCACCAGCACCGGCGTTTCGGCAACGACGTCGGACTCGATGCGGGAGAATTCCTCAGGTGCCTCCTGCCCGCCGATCCCGCGGTTGATCACGTCGATCATTCGGCCGAAGAAGCGTTGCCGCAGCAGCATTTCGAGGCGCGGCGGGAACGGCAAAACGCCGCCAGCGCCGGCCGTCGATGACGATCCAAGCGCCACCACCTTGACCTTGCGCTGGCGCTTCAAGGCATCGGCGAAATGCGGCAGTCGGTGATCCAACTTGACGATATCGGGATGGGTTTCGCATGGCCTCGACCCGGGCATCGCAAACATCCTTTGCGTGAATGAATAGCTAAATACCCGCAATAGGAGGGGAAAATCGTGGCATTGCAAATGAAATCCGCCTGATCATAGTGGGTGGCATCTGCCTTTTTGCCTGTACGGAGGCCGTCATGAACGCAAAAGCCATCGTCATCACCGGTGCACTTGGTGCGCTTGGCAAGGTGGTCGCCGAAGAAGCCCTCGCGCGCGGCGCGCGCGTCGCCGGTATCGATCATGCAGCCTCGCAGCTTGCGGCGACGCCCAACCGCATCGAGCTCGGCAACGTCGATCTTACCGACGCCGCGGACGCCAAGGCGGCGATCGACAAGGCGGCCGCGCATTTCGGCCAGCTCGATGCACTGATCAACATTGCCGGAGGCTTCACCTTCGAGACGATCACCGAAGGCGATCCCAAGACCTGGCAGCGAATGTATGCGATGAACGTGATGACGGCCTTGAACACGTCGCACGCGGCGATCCCGCATCTCGTCAAGGCGGGAGCCGGCCGTATCATCAATATCGGCGCGCTGGGCGCCTTGCAGGCCGCGTCCGGCATGGGCCCCTATGCCGCCTCGAAGGCCGGCGTGCACCGCCTGACGGAGTCGCTTGCCGCCGAGCTCAAGGGCAAAGTCACCGTCAACGCCGTGCTGCCGTCGATCATCGATACCGCGGCCAATCGCGCCGCCATGCCGAAGGCCGATGTCTCCAAATGGGTGACGCCAAAGGAGCTTGCCGACGTCATCCTGTTCCTTGCCAGCGACGCCGCGAGCGCCGTCACCGGCGCGTTGCTGCCGGTCAACGGACGGGTCTAGAGCGCTGTTGAGCGAAGCGCGCACCGGCGTACGGCGCGGTCTGCATCACCTCGATCAGTCCGGGATCAGGAGGCGCAGCTTCGACTTGAAGCGGATGCTCTGCTTGCCGGCGAGCGCAATGCCATCGCCTTCGGCGGTCTCGTCGGTATACGTGCCGGTAAATCCGATCGTCACGACCTTGCGTTCCCACACCGGCCGCTCGCCATAGGTCGGCGAGTGTTCCTGATTGGTGACCTCGCCCTTCCATTTGCCGTTTGCCGCGGTGTAGCTGCCATAGGCGTAGAAGAACGAGTCGCCGCCGCGCATCTGGCCGTCACGCAGCACCATGACGCCCTGATTGCCGCCTTGAACGCCGTCGAGGAATTCGACGGTGATGTGATAAAGCCCGTTCCGGATCATCGAACTGGTCGCGCCTTGTCCCGTCGGCAACCATAGCCGCCCGGGTCCATCATGGGCAAATCCCGTTCGCGTCGGCCGGCCCGATTCCGGGCTATGCTGTCGCTATGAGTCGCGGCGAAAAGCGCCGCCGGAGCCTGTCCGTTGGAAACCGCGCTTTATCTGCCCGTCAAACGCTTCCTCGAAAAGCTCGGCTTCACGGTCAAGGGCGAGATCGGCGGCTGCGATCTCGTGGCACTGAGCGGCGACGATCCGCCGGTTGTCGTGATCGGGGAACTCAAGCTCGCCTTCAATCTCGAATTGATCCTGCAGGCGGTCGATCGCGCCGGCGCTGCGGATGAGGTCTGGATCGCTGCGAATATATCGGCCCGCGGCAAGGGCCGCGAAAGCGATGCGCGCTATCGCAATCTGTGCCGGCGGCTCGGCTTCGGCATGCTCGGCGTCACCAGTACCGGCGACGTGGAGGTGCTGGTGAAGCCGCCGACCACCGCCCCGCGCCGCAATCCGAAAAAGCGCTCGCGCCTGATCGCCGAGCACCAGAAGCGCAAGGGCGATCCGGTCATGGGCGGCTCGACACGCGCGCCGATCATGACGGCCTATCGGCAGCAGGCGCTCGCCTGCGCCTCGGCGCTGTCCGACGGACCGCGGCGCGTGCGCGATCTGCGAATCGACATTCCCGATGCCGGTAAGATCCTGCTGCACAATGTCTATGGCTGGTTCGATCGCGCCGAGCGCGGCATCTATGTACTCACCGATGCCGGCCGCGCCGCACTGAAGCACTGGCCGCAGCGGCCGGTCGATCTCTCAGACGCGGCGGGAGCCGCGCCCTAGGACGCGGAGATGGAGATGTCGTGATGGCGCTGACAGATCCGACTGCGACCCCGATCGAACTTTCTCGCGCTCACAAGATTGAGAGACTCTGGTTGCATGGCTGGATTGCCATCTCACTTTCATATTGCAATGCAACATAAGGCCACCTACGTATCTCCCGCGATTCAAATATGAGGCGGCGATGAGCGGAGACTGGAACACCAAGTATGGCACCCGACGCGTGCGGCATGACCCGCCGACGCTGGAGGAAGCGATCTTCGCGGCTGTCGGTATTACCGACGATCTCGAAGCCCAGGCGGAGATCGCGTCAGCCCTGATGGGCCTGCCCTACGATGACGTGCTGGCCGAAGTGAAGAAGACCGCGCGCGTCAGCGCGCGCACCGGCACCGCGACCCGTGTCATCGCCGGCGAACAGGGCGCGCAGCGCTCCGTCGTGGTCGAGCGCCGCGTCGTCCGGCGTTTCGCGACCGACAAGCGCACCGGCACCTGAAGACCAACAACTGATTGCTGAAAACAAAAGGGCAATTCGCTGAGCGAATTGCCCTTTCGCTGTTGCTCCAACTACGGGATCAGGCCGCCCGGCCCCAGCCGGACATCTGCATCACCATCCGCCAGTAGGCGCGGTTCATGTCGACGATCGCGCGCGCGGCCTCGACCGGGGTCACCATCGCTGGTGCCGGCACCGGCTCGGGCAGGCTGTGTTCGCTCAGGTCGATGCTTCCGGCGGACTCACCGTGACGGAAGGTCAGCTGCGCGCCGAACTTGGTGGCCAGCGCCCGCATCGCGTCGTTCTGCGCCCCGGTGGTGATGCGCAAGCTGGTGTAGCCTCTGGCGTGCGCTTCGGCGATCAGCTTGCGAAACAGGATGCTGCCGACGCCCTTGCGCCGCACCGACCGCTCCACGCTGAAGGCGATCTCCGGCTGCGCGTCCGGCGATTGCTCCGGCGGATGCAGCTCGGCCGCGCCACGAACGACGCCGTCCTCGAAATAGGCGATGATGACGGTGCCGTCGTTGGCGCACCGCTCGGCGTAGCGACGGATGAAGTTGTCGTCGATGAAGCCATGAAAGCGATCATGACGGCTGGTTCGATCCAGTCTCAAGAGATGATCGCGCAGCAGAGGGAGCTCCTCCTGCTGGCTCAATGTCCGCACGGTGCCCTTGGCGAGCGTCGAACGGATGGAATGGTGGTTCATTTCATAACTCCTCTTGGTAGCCCTCGAGGAGGCGTCGAGTCCCTAGCACCGCCAATATTGTGCAACGCACAATATAATTCAAGACGCAAGATTCACTTAATCGTTACATATTGAATTCGCTAGAGAAAAATCGATCGTACCTTCTACTATAATACCATTTGCGTTTGTATGACCACGGCAACCAGCTTGCCATCCTCGGTTTCGAGTCGGGTCTGCCAGACCTGAGTCCGCCGTCCCCGGTGAACCGGTGTTGCAGTGGCGATCACGGTGGCTCCCTCCTTGGCGCCGCCGATGAAATTGGTCTTGCTCTCCAGCGTCGTGGTGCCCTTGGCGTCCTCGGGCAGGTTGATCACGGTCGCGGCTGCCCCGACCGAATCCGCGAACGCCATCACCGCGCCGCCATGGATTGTATGATTGAGGGTGCAGAGCTCCGGCCGCACGACCATCCTGGCGACCACGCGATCGTTGTCGGCTTCGGTGAAGGTGACGCCCTTTAGTTCCGCGAACGGCATCTTCATCGACTGGATCTTTTCAAGCAGGGTCATCAGGTCCTCCGGCATCGCGTTTTGATGATGTCCGCCGAACATGGACGCGCCGGGTAAATCAGGCAATGACGTTGGAGGTAATGGACCCCATGACAGCTCCCGCCAATTCCCGAAGCCGCGATTCCTTGATGCGGACCGGTGCCCGCTTCACTCGAAAGCGCTATGCAGGTCAGCGATGCGCAATTTCCCTCCCAGCCGGATCGTCTGCCTGACCGAAGAGACGGTCGAGACGCTGTATTTGCTCGGCGAACAGGACCGGATCGTCGGCGTCTCCGGCTATGCGGTGCGGCCACCGCAGGTCCGGCGCGAGAAGCCGCGCGTTTCGGCCTTCATCTCAGCGGACATTCCGAAGATCCTGGCGCTCGCGCCCGATCTGGTGCTCGCCTTCTCCGACCTGCAGGCTGAGATCGTCGCTGACCTCATCCGCGCTGGCGTCGCCGTCCACGTCTTCAACCAGCGCGACCTCGCCGGCATCTTTGCGATGATCCGCACCCTGGGCGCGATGGTCGGTGCCGCCGATCGCGCCGAGCAGCTCGCGACAGACCTCGAGCGACGGCTTGCGGCGATCGCGGCAACGCCGCGCCCCGCGCCGCGGCCGAGGGTTTATTTCGAGGAATGGGACGATCCCCTGATCAGCGGCATCGGCTGGATATCCGAGCTGATCGAGATCGCCGGCGGTGAGGACGTGCTGCCGCATCTGCGCATGCACAAGGCGGCCCGCGACCGCATCGTCGCGCCGGACACCGTGCGCGAGACGATGCCCGACGTGATCCTGGCGTCCTGGTGCGGCAAGAAGGTCGTGCCCGACCGCATCCGCAAACGTCCCGGCTGGGGCGACATCGCGGCGGTGCGCAACAATCGCATCGTCGAGATCAAGTCGACGATCATCCTGCAGCCCGGTCCCGCCGCGCTGACGGATGGACTCGATGCGATCGTCAGAGCGTTGTGGCCGAATGTAAATCCCTCATCCTGAGGAGCCGCGCAGCGGCTTCTCGAAGGGTGAGGCCACAGACCGGGGCCTCATGGTACGAGACGCGTCCCGCGCTCCTCACTAGGAGGGCCACGCCTTCTCCACCCCGCACCATTCCGTGACGAACAGCGCGATGGCCTTGGTCGTCTTCCGCAGCGACTCCAGCTCGACATATTCGTTGAAACCGTGCATCGCCTCGCCGCTGGCGCCGAAGCAGAGGCTCGGGATGTTGTAGTTCAGCCCGTAGAAGCGCGTGTCGGTCAGCGCCGTAAAGGCCCGATCTTCCACCGCGTCGCCGTAGACGGCCTGATGCGCCTTGGCGAAAGCGGCTTCCGGCGCTTCTGAATTCACCAGCTCATAGCCTTCCGACAGGAAGCCCGACCATTCCACCTGCGGCGGATTGTTGGAGAGGAAGCGGTGGTCACGCGCGGCGGCGGCGACGCAGGCGAGGATCTCCTTCTGGCACTCGGTGATGGACCAGCCCGGCAGCACTGCGATGCGGCAATCCACGTCGCACCAGGCCGGCACGCTGGAGGCCCAGTCGCCGCCCTTGATGATGCCGGGATTGAAGTTGATGGGATGATTGACGTCCTTGAAGTGGCGGTCGGCCTTGGCGCGTTCGTTCCAGGCGATCTCGAGCTTCTCCAGCGCGTGCACCAGATGATACGCCGCCATGATCGCGTTCGAGCCCGCGCCCGCCTCGAACACATGCACCGGAAAGCCGCGCACCTTCAGCCGAAACCAGATCACGCCGACCTGCGAGCGGATCATCTTGCCGCTGGTCGGCTCCGGGATGAAGCAAGCGTCGGCACGATAGCCGCGCTGCAGGGTCGAGAGCGCGCCAACGCCGGTGCTCTCCTCCTCGATCACGGACTGCAAATGGATCCGCGCCGTCGGCCTGAGTCCGGCCTTCGCGATCGCATCCAGCGCATAAAGCGCGGCGATCGTGCCTGACTTCATGTCGCAGGCGCCGCGGCCGTACATCCGGCCCTCCCTAATGACGGGCGAGAACGGCGGCGTCTCCCACATGTCGAGCGGGCCGGTCGGCACCACGTCGCAGTGCCCCTGCAGGATCAGCGATTTGCCGGCATTGGTGGCCGGACGGTAGGTGCCGACCACGGTGCGCGCCTTGGAGAAATCATGCTCGATCGGGCCGAAGCCGCGCAGATCCTTGAGATCGTCGAGATTGATGTGCCAGTCGTCGACCTCATAGCCGCGTTCGCGCAGGAGGTCGCCAATCATGTCCTGGCACGGGCCCTCCGCGCCACGCGTAGAGGGGATCGAGACGAAATCCTCGGTCGTCGCGAGCTGCTCATCGAACCCTTCGTCAACGGCATCGAGGATTCGTTGTTGCGTATCGGCAGTCATGCAGCAGCTCCACTGGGAATATTGAAAGGCGGGAGCGCCACCGTAGCCTGATTTCAGCCTGCCGGGTATTCCGCAAAATAGGCATCCCGCAATGCATCTTCGAGCAGACGGCCTTCCGAATAGCCGTCGAGCGTCGAAGGCCGCGTCACGCCGTCGAGCAGCCGCGGGCACGGCTCGGGCGCGCCGAGCACAGCGCGCACCGGGATGCGCTCGGCATAGATCGGCAATTCGTAATCCTCGTCGTCATCGGCGACGCCCTTCGCACGGACCTTGGCCGACGCCTCCTCGATCTCCATCGCGATGAACGAGGTCGCCTTGATCTCCTGCGTGCTGCTCGGCCTTAAGGTCGCGGTGCGGTCGGGAAAGAAGCGGTCGACCATCGCGACAATCGCGCGCTGCTTCTCCTCGGGATCGGTGACGAGATAGGCGGTGCCGAACGCCATCACCGCGCGATAGTCGGCCGAATGGTTGAAGCCGCAGCGCGCCAGCACCAGGCTGTCGAGATGCGCGACCGTCAGGCAAACCTTCTGCCCTTCCGCCTGATGCTCCAGCATCCGGCTCGCGCTGGAGCCGTGCCAGTAGAGCCGGGTACCCTCACGCCAGAAGAAGGTCGGCGTGCAATAGGGCTGGCCGTCGATCACATAGGACACGTGGCACAGCATTGAGGCGTCGAGGATCCTGTGCACGGTTGCATGATCGTAGAAGCCGCGATCATGGCGGCGCTTCACCCGGTTGCGGGACGACAGCGGGTAGGACGGAGTGGATGCGCCTTCGGTCACGGCAATGCCTCGCGAAAATTTGGAATCTGACGGCAGTTGTAGCGGCCCATTTGGTCTGCGATAGTGCCAATTCCATGCGAAAAATTCCGACCAATTCATCGAAGCCCTCGCCGCGCCGGACTGAGCTTCCGCTCGACCTCGCAGGCCCGCACGTGACGCAAGGTGCGGCCTCGCAGCACCGGCTCTATCAGGCGCTGTGCCACGCGATCGTCGGCGGCATCGTCAAGTCCGGCGAACCGTTGCCGCCGTCGCGCGCACTTGCCAGGCAGACCGGCTTCCGCCGCAACGCCGTCACCACCGCCTACGAGCGGCTGATCGCCGACGGCTTTGCGGTCGCAACCGTCGGCTCCGGCACCTTCGTCGCCGCGCGCATCCCGGCGCAGGCCGGTAGCCCGCGACGCGCCAAGATCACGATTGAGCCGCCGCAGCACAGCGCGTTGTCGCTCGGCTGCACCCGTATCGACGAGCGCGCGCTGCAGCGCTTCCGCGCCTTCGCCGGCCGCCGGCTGCGCGCCTTCGGGCCCGAGCATCTCCACTACGGCGACCCCAGGGGCAATCGTGAACTGCGCGCGGCGATCGCAGACCATCTGTTGTCGGCGCGCGGGCTGCGCTGCGATCCCGACCAGATCATGCTGGCGTCGGGGACGTTGCACGCGCTGCGCATCGTGCTGAGCGCGATCCTCAAGCCCGGCGACAAGGTCTGGTGCGAGGATCCCGGCTATCCGGCGGCGCGGCGCGCAATCGAGCATTGCGGCTATCGTCCGGTGTCGGTGCCGGTCGATGCATCGGGCATGGTTGTCGGCAAGGGACGGACGTCGGCGCCGGCGGCGCGCGCCGCCTATGTGACGCCGTCGCACCAATTTCCGCTTGGCGTCCAGATGTCGATGCAGCGCCGGCTCGAGCTGCTCGACTGGGCCAAGGACGCCGATGCGTTCGTGTTCGAGGACGATTACGACAGCGAGTTCCGCTATGACGGCGCACCGCTGTTGTCGCTCGCCGGCATCGATCACTTGCGGCGCGTGATCTACATGGGCACCTTCGCCAAGACGCTATTTCCAGGATTGCGCATCGGCTACTGCGCCCTCCCCGAGCAGTTGATCGGCCCGGTGACGGCGGCGCGCGCCGCGCTCGACCGCTTTCCCGGCACGCTGCTGGAAGGTGCGGTTGCGGACATGCTGAACTCCGGCGCTTTCGCCGCCAATCTGCGCAAGGCGCGCAAGCTCTACCGCGAGGCGCGCGACATCCTGGCCTCGACGCTCGCTGCGGCCTCCGAAGGCAAACTCACGGTTCCCGTGCCGTCGCAAGGCCTGCATCTGGTGGCGCGGCTCGATCCGTCGACAGATCCTCGCATCGCAGCCGAGGCGAAGGCGGCCGCCTGCGTTGGCGGCTGGCTGCTCGCCGAGACCTATCATCGCGCGCGGCCGCTACCCGGATTCGTGCTCGGCTTCTCCGGTCATCCGGTTCCGCAACTCGTCGCGTCGGCGGAACAGCTGGCGAGGGCCACGCTCACCGCGCTGTGCGCCGAACGCGGCGCGTCGGCAAAACCGCGGCCCCCTATCAGAATCGCGACCGGCTGACTAAGGTCGTTCAATCTCGGCCTGACGGCCTCAAGATCCAGAACGAATAAAGGAGATCGCGATGCGTCGCATCGGACTTAGCGCGATGTTCGCCGCCGCACTCGTTGCGATGGCCGCAGCTGTCTCCGCGCAGACCGTCTCGCGCGAGCAGGACATCGTGGATTTGCGGGTCGGTCAGCGCGTGCTGGTCGATGACGGATCCTGCCCGTCGGGGCAAATCAAGCAGGTCACCGGATCGCAGCTCAAAGAGACCGGCGTGGTGCGCACCCGCACCTGCGTGCCACGCCTCGCGAGGAAGTAAAGCCTTGCGAGGAAGTGAGCTTCCTCGTCGCCTGCTTCCTCATCGTCGCGTCGGAAATGCGCCGTTCAATTCGCCGCCAGCGGCTCGAACATGCATTGCAGCGTCGGCTTGGCGATCTTGGTGAAGGTCGGGCCGATCTCGGCCTGCTTTGACGGCGGCAGCCAGTCGTTCTCGATCGTCGGCACGCCGGTCTCGCTGATGCCGCGCAGCACCGCCTGCCGCAAATCGCTATCCTCGATCGTCGCCACAGCGTGATCGTGCAGGCAGCCGCAGACGGCTTCGGGATGCGCCCAGCGTCCCGCCATGTGGGGCACACACTGGCGCACGAATTCATCGCGCGGCTCAGGCATCTTGAAAAGTGAGCGGATCTGCATCGACTCGAGCGGGAGCTGCGATTGGGCGTGTGCGGACGTAGCCATCACGAGTGAAGCCAACATCACCGCGGAGCAAATTCGGAGCAACATGCGAAGCCTTTTCCGCCCATTTTCTCGTTTGCTGTGTCGCGGTCAGTTGGCCGCCACCACCATCGTCGCGGCGGTGGCGATCGGAGAGCCGTTGTAGGAAAAGGTGCCGATGCCGGGCAGACTGCCGTCCGCGGAGCCAGCCACCGACGGCCCCGCCATCACGCAGGCGAACGCGAGGATGAAGCTGATGGTCCGCATTTGACTATCTCCGCCGCTGCGCTCGTCGTCCGCGCCGTCTGTTGGCGATTTGATAACCAACCGGCGTTTCCGGAGTTCTGCAACACAAGCGAAAAATGGTTTCGTCGGACCCGGGGATTGTTTCGTCGGCTGGCACCTGACGAAACAATCGCCGAAAAAGGCCAATGTTTTCAGTAGCGGTCATTGACCATCGCCCTAGCGTAACGGCGGGCAGCTACGCGCTTGTGAATTCGACGACCCACGGCGCTTTCTCAACTGTCCTCTGTTGAGACAGGCGCCAACCTCGCAGGGTCGACAATGAACCGGGCCGCGGTCCTCCCCGACTCATGCACGCACCGTGCAACCATCTTCGCGGTGGCACGTTGTCGCAATCCCGATCCAACGAAGGATGTCAGCCGTGGGCAATGGCAACATGGGCGTTGGCAATGAACCTGCGACCCGCGCCGCGGGTCAGCAGCAGATGGCAGGCGCGATGCCGCAGCAGGGCGCCCGTGTGATGGGCGAAAACGAATGCGCGCCGCAGCAGCTGGTCCGGCTCGTCGGCTGCCGCGATTCGAAGGTCAACCCCGAACGGTCAGGCTTCAAGTCTCGCGCGAAGCAGTTCGGGCAGACCAATCGCTAGATTATCAGATACTTCAGCTTCGCGGCTCAAGCCCTTGCGCGGACTACTGAATGAATTCGCCGCACTTCTGCACGCTGGTGTCGCCGGCGCCCCATGGCATAATCGGTACCGACGAGGTCGAGTTCTTTGGCGAGCCTTCGATCAGCTTGTCCGAATAGACCATGTAGACAAGTACATTGCGCTTGGCGTCGCAGCCGCGCACGATTTGCATCTTCTTGAAGAACATCGACCGCCGCTGACGGAACATATCGTCGCCCTGGCTCATTTTATTCTTGAAGCGGATCGGCCCGATCTGCCGGCAAGCCAGCGAGATGTCGGACACTTCCTCGGCGAGACCAAGCCAGCCCTTGAAGCCTCCCCTCTCCGGCACCGTGAAGTGACAGGCCACACCCTCGACCTCGGGGTCGTCGACACCATAGGTGGCCAGCTTGTCGTTAGGACTTAGCCATTTGAACACGGTCGAGCGGCGAAAGATCAGATCCGGCTCGTCGGCCGCTGCCGCGGGACCGGCCTGCGCCAATGCGACGACGAGAAGCAGCAGCGCGCACCCCCAGCGATTCAGGACACGGCTGTCACACAGGCTCACACTTCTCGGCGTCATTGAGGTCTCCGCTGATGGGCTTCGCGTATGTAGTGCGGAACAGCCGCACGGAAAGGCTGACAGATTGGTGATCGCAGGGGGTGCTTTAACCTTATGTGAGGCTTTTTTGTTACGCTTTTTCCCGAAAAACCGGGGATCACGGAAGGGTTAGATCGCTTGCGCTGGTGAACGCGTTCCACGTTTGCGACAACCAATGGATAGTTTGGACTGGGATTCGGAAAATGCGCGCGAGCGGAAGTCGGCCGTCGATTCTTGATTTTGCGAATGAGCGTTTTTGGCAGTTTGCAATTTTGACAGCCGCCGGCACGGTAGGCGCCTCCACTCAAGCCGATGCCGCCCTGTACTATTGGAACGGGCTCGACAGCTCCTATTATGGCGAGCCCGAGCCGCTGCCCGTGCCGCACCGGCCGAAGGTGCGGCACAACCCGGTCAAGAAAGACCTCGTTGCGAAGGAAACCGTCGCCAAGCCGCAAGGTCCGCTGATCATCGCGATCTCGATCGAGCAGCAGAAGGTGCGCATCTACGACGCCAACGGTCTGTACGCCGAGAGCCCGGTGTCGACGGGCATGAAGGGGCATTCGACCCCGATGGGCGTCTTCAGCGTCATCCAGAAGCAGAAATACCATCGCTCCAACATCTATAGCGGCGCGCCGATGCCGTATATGCAGCGCATCACCTGGTCGGGCATCGCCATGCACGCCGGCGTGCTGCCCGGCTATCCCGCCTCCCACGGCTGCATCCGCATGCCGACGGCGTTCGCGGTCAAGATGTACAACTGGACGCGGATGGGCGCGCGCGTGGTCATTACCCCTGGCACGATCACGCCGGAGAATTTCTCGCACCCGTTGCTCGTGACGCAGAAGGTCGCGCCGCAGCAGCCGGTCGCCGACGATCTCCTGAGGAAGGATGCTCCGCTCGGCGTGAAGGGCGACAAGGGCGCGGACAAGCCGGAGACCAGCCTCGAACTGCGCTCGACGGTCGGTCATGCCGACCAGCCGGGGTCACTGCGCGACAACACCCACACCGCCGACGCCAGCGGCACCACGCCGTCCGCGAGCGCGGCGGTGACGATGTCCGACGCGCCCGCGGCCGCCGTTCCCGACGACAAGACGGCCGACACCAGATCCGCCGACGCCACGAGCGACGACACGACAGTCGGCGAAACGGGCAGTATCCAGGCCAAGAGCGAGGTCTCCGCAAGCGAGCACGTGAAGGCCGAAGTAAAGGCCGATGCGCCAAAGACTGACGCCAAGGCCAACCTCGCCGGCGCCGAGGCGCCCAAGGTCGACACGGTGACAGCGAACGATGCACCGGTCGGAGGTGCCGCAGCAGCGGCTGACAAGCCGGCCGCGGCGGCAGACGCGCCGGACGCGAAGAAGGATCCGGCACGGCTGCCGGGCCTCGCAAACCTTGACGTGCCCAAGCGCGGCGGCCCGATCGCGGTCTTCATCAGCCGCAAGGATTCCAAGCTCTATGTGCGGCAGAACTTCGCGCCGCTGTTCGATGTGCCGGTGACGATTGCGCCGAGCGACCGTCCCCTGGGCACGCATGTCTTCACGGCAGAAGCCGACAAGAAGGATCCGAACCTGCTGCGCTGGTCGGTGGTCTCGCTGCCGGTCTCTACGCGCAGCGCCGCCCGCATCGAGGCGCAGGATCGCACCTCGCACCGCCGCAAGATGGCCGGCGCCGCAGCGATCGAGGCCAAGTCGCTGCCGCTGCCGGATAGCCCGGCCGAAGCGCTCGACCGCATCACGATTCCCGCCGACGCGATCGCGCGGATCAACGAAGCGCTCGGCACCGGCGGATCGATCATCGTCTCCGACCTCGGCGTGAACCAAGGCGAGACCGGCGAAGGCACCGACTTCATCGTGCCGCTGCGCTAAGAGCAGGTCATAACGGCTTCTTGAAGCCTCAAGTCCCGCTCCCCTGGATTATGATCGGCACAAATCCGTCTGGGGACATGATCATGATCGATCGCAGGACAATGATCGTAGCGGCGCTGGTCGCCGCGGCGGGATCGCGCGCCCTGCACGCGCAGACGCCGACGATGAGCCGGATCACCGCCTATGCCTTCTCGTTCCCGGCACTTGCCGGCGGCGATATCCGCCTCGCTGACTACACCGGTCACCCGATGATGATCGTGAACACGGCCTCGCTGTGTGGCTTCACGCCACAATATGCAGGCCTGCAGCAACTATGGACCGAATTCCGCGATCGCGGCTTCGTTATCATCGGCGTCCCCTCCAATGATTTCGGCGGCCAGGAGCCGGGCGGTCCGACCGAGATCGCCGAGACGGCGCAGCATCAATACGGCGTCACCTTCCCGATAGCAGCCAAGGCCGTCGTGAAGGGCGCGAACGCGCATCCCTTCTACCGATGGGCGGCGGAGGTCCGCCCCAAAGACGTGCCGCGCTGGAACTTCCACAAATACCTGATCGGCCGCGACGGCTATATCGGCGACGTCTTCCCTGAGTCGGTCGTCCCCGAGGACACCAGGGTCAAAACTGCGATCGCACGGGCGTTAGCGGCTGCGTGATGGCGCCGGTAATCCCCGGAATTAACTCATCAAACGAGGATTTGGTCACAAGGCTGCCACGTCCGTTGCCTTGGCGGCCCCAATCCAACTAGGGTACTATTAGGTTGGGGGTGGAAGCGGCCCGGCAACGGCAAATGCCAGCGCCGGGAGCGGGATCGGCAAGGAACACGCCATGCGCATTGCGGCAGGTCTGATTTTCGCAGGGACGGTCTCGCTGCTCGCGTCGAGCGCGGCTTGGTCCCAGACTCCCCCCGTCAAGGGCGCCGCGGCGGCGCCACCGGCAGCAGCTCCCGCGCCGGCGGCTACGGCCCCCGCCCTTGCGGCGATGCCGGCCCCGGTCCCGCCGCAGCAACCGCCCCAGCCGGCGCGCGCCGCCTGCACCAACCCGAATGCGCTTGGCGTCGGCCGCACCGTCGAGGTCGACACCACCGGCGGTCCAGGTTTCGGCTTCGAGCATTTCAAGCAACTCGACTTCCTGCGCGACCACGAAGTGGTGCTGACCTTCGACGACGGACCGTGGCCGGTCAACACGCCGGCGGTCCTGAAGGCGCTGGCGGACGAATGCACCACGGGGATCTTCTTTCCGATCGGCAAGCACGCGACCTACCATCCGGAAATCCTGCGGCAGGTCTATGCGGCGGGCCATACGATCGGCTCGCACACCTGGTCGCACGCCAATCTGAACAACAAGAAGCTGACCGAGGACCAGCGGAAGGACGAGATCGAGCGTGGTTTCGCCGCGGTCAAATGGGCGCTTGAGACCTCACCCGCGCCGTTCTTCCGCTTCCCGGCGCTACAGCATCCGCCGGAGATGGTGACCTATCTCGGCACCCGCAACATCGCGATCTTCTCCTGCGACCTCGACTCGTTCGACTTCAAGTCGAAGAACCCGCAGCAGGTGATCGACACCGTGATGAAGAAGCTGAACAAGCTCGGCAAGGGCATCATCCTGCTGCACGACTTCCAGAAGCACACCGCCGAAGCGCTGCCCACGCTGCTGCAGCAGTTGAAGGCCGGCGGCTACAAGGTGGTCGCGATGCGCGCCAAATTCCCGGTGACGGTGCTGCCGCAGTACGAGCAGGAGCTCGCCAAGGACGTCAAGCTGCCGACCGTGAGCTCGCGCCCGGTGAACAGCGTCGTCACCACGGTCAACCAGTAACGGCATCGGCGACGATTTCTGTGCCGGGGTTGCGTATCGAGGGCTTTGTCATCGTCTCGGCCGACGGCCGGCTGGCGAACGCGCATAACGTGATGCCCGACGATCTCAAGATCGAGGGCGACAAGCGGTTCTTCACCGCAGCCCTCGACCGCGTCGACCTCGTCGTGCACGGCCGCAACTCCGGGGAGGAACAGCCGAACTCGCCGAAGCGGCGGCGCCTCATCCTGACGCACAAGGTGCAGGCCACCGCGCAGGACCCGTCCAATCCAAAGGCGTTGTTGTGGAATCCCGCCGGCTGTTCGTTCGAGGCGGCATGCCGCGCAGCCGGCGTCACGTCGGGCCTCGCTGCGATCATCGGCGGTCCCGGTGTGTTCGGCATGTTCATGGACCGCTACGACACGTTCTGGCTGTCGGTCGCACCGCACGTGCACATCCCCGACGGCGAGCCGTGCTTCCCCGGCGTCCCTGCCCGCTCGCCGCAACAGGTGCTGGCCGCCCATGGCCTGCACGCCGGCGAGCCGCAACTGATCGACGCAGAGCACGACGTCAGCGTGACGCCGTGGCGGCGGGTCGCTTGATCGTACGTACCGTTTCGATCGACGCACAACGGTGCCCGGAAAAGCCAGGGCATGCCGCTTAAATTGGTACCGCCGCCGGCCAGCGCAAAACCGGCTCGCGTATACGCCGAAAGCCGGCAATCGGCCTCGACGGCGGTCCCCGACACCGCGGCTCGCGCATCGGCTGATTTAACCGCCGCGTTGCCCCTGCGCGTCGGTGCTCGACGCGTGCGGAGCTATAGCCAGCGTGGAGGGCTCACCGTCAAGACGAGCCGACGATCAAGACACACCGGATCAATAGACTGAGACAAAAACGCAAAATGGCGCCCGGCCCGGCGGGTGATCTCCGCCATCGCGGCAAACACGATCGAGAAGGAATGTGGCTATCCGTCCCGCGCGGTGGATGAGACGGCGCCCTCGCCGCAGCCACTTCTCCTTCGGACAATATCGACCTACACCCGGAGGCCCGGACGGTCGGAGACAATCCATCAACCGAATTGAGATAAAAGAGCACAGGCTGCGAGCGAGCCTGCTTGATGGTGACGATCGTGCCTTCCAGGAGAACTGAACGTCAGCCGCGAATGACCGACGACCTCACGATAAGCGACCGGAACGAAACGTCCGGACTGATGGGCGATGCCGCGCGCGTATCATCCCTGCTCCCGACGTTTGGTTTTGCTGCTGAGCGCATGGATGCCGAAGCGAACATTGCAGCCTGGCGTGAGGCTGTCGCGACGCTGTTCGACGTCGACGAACTGGCGCACGGCGAGCCGGAACCATTCCGAGCTGACCTCTGCTCCTATGCAATGGGGCCCGCGCTGATCGGGCTGAGCCGCGCCAGCGGCCAGCGGTTCCGGCGCACCACCGAAACCATCGCGCGGAGCGGCGTCGATCACATCATCCTGCAACTGTATGCGAAAGGCGGCTTTGACGGCATCGCCAGCGACGTGCCGATCCGTGTACGCGCCGGCGACATTTGCCTGTTCGACCTCGCGCAGACGCTGGAAACCAAGGCGACGCCGTTCGAAAATGTCACACTCGTCGTGCCGCGCCCGCTGTTCGACAGCCACCTCATCCAGGTGGAGGATCTGCATGGCCTCGTCCTGCCGGGCAGCGGCGTGCTCGCGCAGCTGCTGGCCGGGCACCTCACTGCGCTGTTCGAATTCGCCCCGCGCATGACGCTCGACGAATGCCAGTCGGTGGTCGAAGGCACGATCGCGCTGATGGTCGCCTGCCTCCGCAACGAACTGGAGCGTCGCAATGCAGACCAAAGCATGACGGCGGGCGCATCGCTGATGCGAATTCGCCAACACATCGAGGCGAAGCTCGGCGATGACGATCTATCGGCAAATTCGATCGCGGTGCATTTCGGCCTGTCCCGGGCCTCGCTCTACCGGCTGTTCGCCCCGGTCGGCGGGATTGCCGAGTACATCCGCAGCCGCCGCCTCCATCGCGCGTTCTTCGACCTCGCTGGTTCCGACGCGCGCGGTCTCAGGATCAGCGAGGTCGCGCGGCGCTGGCAACTCGGCACCGACGCGCATTTCACGCGCACCTTCAAGGCGGCCTATGGCATCACGCCGCGCGCAGCACGGGAGGCGGCTTTGCTCGGAGCGCGCATGCGGCCCAGCCCGGACGGGACGGACAACGGCACGATCTCCCGCTGGATGCGAGAGATCGCACCGCCGCGCACGGTCGATTGATCTCCGCCTCCCCGACGTCCAATGGGCTCGCTTCGCCCGGTGCTACACATCCCCGTAGGTCGGGTCGTTCTTGCGGGGGCCGCGGCCGTAGCCGGCGATGATGAACAGCGCGCCAATCAGCGAGAGGTCCTTCAGCGCATCGATCAGGGTCTTGGCATTATCGGGCGCCGGCTGATTCCAGAAATCGTGCAAATAGAATATCGCGAAGCACATGAAGATGATCAGAAGGATCGCGAAGAAGCGCGCCAGCAGGTTGAACGCGATCATCAGGCCGGCGAGGATCTCGAACGAGCCGATCGCGATCGCCAGGAGCTGCATGAACGGCATCGCGGCGAAGGTTTCGATCTGCTGAGTATAGGGCGCGATGACGTCGGGAATGGTCACCTTGGCCGTGAGCATATCCGCCGTCGTCTGTACGCCGAGCAGCTTGGTCACCCCCGAATAGATGAACAGGACGGCGAACAGGAATCGCCCGAAGACGATGAATGCTGGCATGGGTCGGCCTCACGGAATGGCGGGAGTCGGACGGAGCAGACGACGCGATTATGGTCGCTCCGCCTGCTTCGATCAAATCGAATCCGTCTCGCCTCCTCCCCCTAGCCGAACAGCGTTGGCTGCGCGCGGCCGGCGCGCTCCTGCGCTTCGACGGCGGCAACCGCGGTCATGTTGAGCACGCCGCGCGCCGTCACGCCGGGGGTGAGGATGTGCGCCGGGCGCGCCGGACCGATCAGGATCGGGCCGACCGGCAAGGCATTTCCCAGCACCTTGATGGTCTGATAGGCGATGTTGGCCGCGTCCAGCGTCGGCATGATCAGGATGTTGGCCTCGCCCTCCAGCCGCGACTGCGGCAGCACGGCCTTGCGAGCGATCGCCGAGAGCGCGGTATCCGCCTGCATCTCGCCGTCGGCCTCGATCTCCGGATGCCTGTCCTTCAGGAGCTGGGTAGCGCGGCGCATCTTGCGCGCCGAGTCCGTATCATAACTTCCGAAGTCGGAATGTGACACGAAGGCGACCTTGGGCTTGAAGGCGAAGCGCTGGGCATGAACAGCCGCCAGCGACGCCACCTCGGCGAGTTCCTCCGCGCTGGGGTTCGGCCGCACCTGGGTGTCGGCGAGGAAATAGGCGCCTTTGGTGGTGATCATCAGCGACAGCGCCGCGTAGTCGCTGATCCCCGGCAGGAAGCCGATGATCTCGCGGACATGGCGCAGATGGCTCATGAAGCGGCCCTCGACCCCGCACAGCATCGCGTCGGCCTCACCGCGCGACACCGCCAGCGCGGCGATCACCGTGTTGTTGGTGCGAACCACCGTACGCGCCGCGTCGGGCGTCACACCGCGCCGGCCGGCGACGTCGATGTAGGACTGCACATAGGAGCGATAGCGCGGATCGTCCTCGGGATTGATCAGGTCGAAGTCGCGGCCGGCCTTGATCGACAGGCCGAAGCGCTTGATCCGGGTCTCCACCACTGACGGACGTCCGACCAGGATCGGCCGGGCCAGCTTTTCCTCAAGCACCACCTGCGTGGCGCGCAGCACGCGCTCGTCCTCGCCTTCGGCGTAGATCACCCGCACCGGCTGGGTCTTCGCCTTGGCGAACACCGGCTTCATGGTCAGCCCGGAGCGGAACGCGTACCGCTGCAGCTCGGCGCAATATTCGTCGAAGTTCTTGATCGGCCGGGTCGCAACGCCGGATTCGATCGCGGCCCTGGCCACCGCCGGCGCGATGCGCAGGATCAGGCGCGGATCGAACGGGCTCGGGATCAGCGAGCCCGGACCGAACCCCTGGGCCTCGGTGCTCTCGAAGCCATGGGCCACCGCATCCGACGGCGGATCGCGCGCGAGCTGCGCGATCGCGTCGACCGCGGCGTGCTTCATCGCCTCGTTGATCGCGGTGGCGCCGACGTCGAGCGCGCCGCGGAAGATGAACGGGAAGCACAGCACATTGTTGACCTGGTTCGGGAAGTCCGACCGGCCGGTGCAGATCATGGCGTCGGGCCGGGCCTGGCGCGCCTCGTCCGGCATGATCTCCGGCACCGGATTGGCGAGCGCCATGACCAGCGGCTGGTCCGCCATCTGCTTGACCATCTCGGGCTTGAGCACGCCCGGCGCGGACAGGCCGATGAAGATGTCGGCTCCCGGAATGACGTCCGCCAGCACGCGCGCGCTGGTCTTCTGCGTATAGACCGCCTTCCAGCGGTCCATCGTGGTGTTGCGGCCCTCGTAGACGACGCCGTCGATGTCGCAGACCCAGATGTTCTTGCGTTGCGCACCCATCGAGACCAGCAGGTTGAGCGTTGCGATCGCCGCCGCGCCCGCGCCCGAGCAGACGATCTTCACATCGGGAAGCTTCTTGCCGTTCAGCAGCAAGCCATTGACGATCGCGGCCGCGACGATGATCGCGGTGCCATGCTGGTCGTCGTGGAATACCGGGATCTTCATGCGCTCCTTGAGCTGCGCCTCGATCTCGAAGCACTCAGGGCCGCGGATGTCCTCCAGGTTGATGCCGCCGAAGGTCGGCTCCAGCGCCGCGACCGTCTCGACCACGCGCTCGATGGTGTCGGCCTTGATCTCGATGTCGAACACGTCGATGCCGGCGAACTTCTTGAACAGCACCGCCTTCCCTTCCATCACCGGCTTCGAGGCCAGCGGCCCGATATTGCCGAGGCCGAGCACCGCGGTACCGTTCGAGACCACTGCCACGAGGTTGGCGCGGGCGGTCAGCGTGGCGGCCTCGGCCGGGTTCGTGGCGATTTCGGTGCAGGCGGCGGCGACGCCGGGCGAATAGGCCAGCGCCAGGTCGCGCTGGTTGGCGAGCGGCTTGATCGCCTGGATCTCGAGTTTGCCCGGCCGCGGCAGGCGGTGGTAGGCGAGCGCCGCGTTGTGGAGTTCTTCAGACGATGACGACATGCACTCCCCCATCGGCCCCGCACTGAAATTCGGTGGCCGGACTTAAGACTTGAGGCAAAAGCGGGATGACGTTTCCTGGAAAGCGTCATCCCGTCATTACGGTCGAGGCATGGTCCGGACAGCTTGCACGGTTCGGATATGCGCCGGTCATTTCTGCGGCAGATTGGTGCGGATGTGAAGCTCGCGCAACTGCTTCGGCGTGGCTTCCGACGGCGCGCCCATCAGCAGGTCCATGGCCTGCTGGTTCATCGGGAAGAGCGAGATCTCGCGCAGGTTCGTGGTGCCGCACAACAGCATCACGATACGGTCGAGACCGGCCGCCATGCCGCCATGCGGCGGCGCACCGTACTGGAAGGCACGGTACATTCCGCCGAAGCGGTCGATCACTTCCTGCTCGCCATAGCCCGCGATCTCAAACGCCTTCACCATCGCTTCCGGCTTGTGGTTGCGGATACCGCCGGAGGCGATCTCGTAGCCGTTACAGGCGATGTCATACTGGAACGCCTTGATCGTCAGCGGATCCTGCGTCTTCAGCGCGTCGAGGCCGCCCTGCGGCATCGAGAACGGGTTGTGCGAGAAGTCGATCTTCTTGTTCTCCTCGTCGTACTCGTACATCGGGAAGTCGACGATCCAGGCGAGCTCGAAGCGGTCCTTGTCGATCTGGTTCAACTCCTCGCCAAGCTTCGTGCGGGCGAGCCCTGCGAACTTCCAGAACTTCTCGGGATCGCCGGCAACGAAGAACGCGGCATCGCCTTCCTTCAGCCCAAGCTGCTCGCGGATCGCGGCCGTCCGCTCCGGACCAATGTTGTTGGCAAGCGGGCCTGCACCCTCGCCGCCCTCGCGCCACATGATGTAACCGAGGCCAGGCTGGCCTTCGCCCTGCGCCCACGAGTTCATGCGGTCGCAGAACGCGCGGCTGCCGCCACCCACGCCCGGAATCGCCCAGACCTGGTTCTTCGGGTCTTCCAGCATCCGCGCGAACACCTTGAAGCCGGAGCCGCGGAAGTGCTCGGAGACCTCCTGCATGATGATCTTGTTGCGCAGGTCGGGCTTGTCGGAGCCGTATTTGCGCACGGCCTCCGCAAACGGAATCCGCGGCCAGTTCTTCGTGACCGGCTTGCCCTTGGCAAAATCCTCGAACACGCCTGTTATCACCGGCTCCATCGCCGCGAACACGTCATCCTGGGTGACGAAGCTCATCTCGACGTCGAGCTGATAGAACTCGCCCGGCAGGCGGTCGGCGCGCGGGTCCTCGTCGCGGAAGCACGGCGCGATCTGGAAGTAGCGGTCGAAGCCCGACATCATCAAGAGCTGCTTGTACTGCTGCGGCGCCTGCGGCAGCGCATAGAACTTGCCGGGATGGATGCGCGACGGCACCAGGAAGTCGCGCGCGCCTTCCGGCGACGACGCCGTCAGGATCGGGGTCTGGAATTCGAAGAAGCCCTGCTCCTTCATTCGCTTGCGCATGGAATCGACGATCGCGCCGCGGGTCATGATGTTCTGATGCAGCTTCTCGCGACGCAGGTCGAGGAAGCGGTACTTAAGCCTTATGTCCTCGGGATATTCCTGCTCGCCGAACACCGGCAGAGGCAGCTCGGCCGCGGGACCCAGCACCTCGATCTCCCTGATGTAGATCTCGACCATGCCGGTCGGCAGTTCGGGATTGTCGGTACCGGCCGGGCGGCGGCGCACCTTGCCGTCGATCCGCACCACCCACTCGGAACGGAACTTCTCGACCTCGGCGAACGCCGGCGAGTCCGGGTCGGCCACGCACTGGGTGATGCCGTAATGGTCGCGCAGGTCGACGAACAGCACGCCGCCATGGTCGCGGACCCGGTGGACCCAGCCCGAGAGCCGGACCGTCTGGTCGATATCGCCCTCTCGGAGCGCGCCGCATGTGTGTGACCGGTAGCGATGCATTTTAGTCCCAAAAACTGATGTCGGAGGAAACGAATCGGCAGGGCCTCGAGGGCCGGTGCCGAAGTTGCGCAGGGTTTACCTGAGGCGGCCGGGTGCGGCAACCAAGGGAACGCCCGGTTTCGGGCCGAAACCGCACATTTTGACCCCGCCTGGCAGCAGGCGTTTACCTATTCGCCCAGCCGGCCTATCTTTTGGACATGACCGTCCATTTCCCGTTCCAGAACACCTATTCGGCGCTCCCGGCGAACTTCTTCGCCCGGGTCGCGCCGACCCCGGTCGCCGCCCCCCGCCTGATCAAGCTGAACCGGCCGCTCGCCGTCCAGCTCGGGCTGGATCCGGACCTGCTATCGACGCCCGAGGGCGCCGAAATCCTCGCAGGCAAGCGCCTGCCCGACGGGGCGGATCCGATCGCGATGGCCTATGCCGGCCACCAGTTCGGGCAGTTCGTGCCCCAGCTCGGCGACGGCCGCGCCATCCTGCTCGGCGAGGTCATCGACAGGGACGGCGTCCGCCGCGACATCCAGCTCAAGGGATCTGGCCCGACTCCGTTCTCCCGCCGCGGCGACGGCCGCGCCGCGCTCGGTCCGGTGCTGCGCGAATACATCGTCAGCGAGGCGATGTTCGCTTTGGGCATCCCGACCACCCGCTCGCTCGCCGCCGTCGTCACCGGCGAGCCTGTCATGCGCGAGACCGCGCTACCGGGCGCGGTGCTGACCCGCATCGCGGCGAGCCATATCCGCGTCGGCACCTTCCAGTTCTTCGCCGCCCGCGGCGATACCGACGGCGTGCGCGCGCTCGCCGACCACGTCATCGCCAGGCACTATCCGGAGCTGAAGAGCGCCGAGCGCCCCTATCACGACCTGCTCGCCGGCGTCATGGCGCGGCAGGCCGACCTCGTCGCGCGCTGGCTTCTGATCGGCTTCATCCACGGCGTGATGAACACCGACAACACCTCGATCTCGGGCGAGACCATCGACTATGGCCCCTGCGCCTTCCTCGATGCCTACAACCCGGCGCAGGTGTTTTCCTCGATCGACGAGATGGGCCGCTACGCCTATGCCAACCAGCCGCGGATCGGCTTGTGGAATCTGACCCGGCTCGCCGAATGCCTGCTGCCGCTATTCTCCGACGACACGGACAAGGCAATCGAACAGGCGCAGGCGATCCTCGGCGAATTCCCGGAGAAGTTCACCGCGGCCTATAATTCCGGCCTGCGCCGGAAGGTCGGCCTCTTCACCGCGCGCGACGGCGACGAGGCGCTGATCCAGGACCTGCTCGACGCCATGGCGAAGAACGAGGCCGACTTCACGCTGACCTTCCGCCAGCTCGGCGAAGCCGCGGCCGACGACGTCCGCGCGCAGTTCACCGATCCTGCCGCCTTCGACGAATGGGCCGGGCGCTGGCGCGCGCGCCTGGCGCTGGAGCCGCAGACCGCAGCCGAGCGCAAGGCCGCGATGCACGCGGTCAATCCCGCCTTCATCCCGCGCAACCATCGCATCGAGGCAGCGATCGCGGCCGCGGTCAACGAGGATGATTACGCGCCGTTCGAGGAATTGCTGACGGTACTGGCGAAGCCGTATCAGGATCAGCCGCAGTATGCGGCCTATGCCGACCCACCGCTGCCCGAGCAGCGCGTGACGCAGACGTTCTGCGGGACGTGAGGCTCCAGCTTCGCAGGGCGGATTAGTCTTACTGCGTCATAAATGTTGTATCTCCTCATCCTGAGGAGACCGCGAAGCGCGCGTCTCGAAGGATGTAGGCCACAGATGGGGCCTCATGGTTCGCCTGGCGATGCGGAGCATCGTCCAGAGACGCGCGTTCCGCGCTCCTCACCATGAGGGTTGCGACGTTTGTGACGCAGTAGGATTAGCGTCAGCGTGATCCGCCGCCTCTCCTGAAGGTTCTACGCACTGAAGGTTCGCATCGCGGTGGACCGTGGCCCTGCCGAAGCTCGTGGCGTGAGTTTCACCGGAGCGGCGGGCATTGGCGCTGTCAGCCGCGCGGCCTCGAATTTTTAGCAACGATTTCCGGCGCTAATCGTTGGCCGGACATCGCGGGACGCGTGGCCGCGAGGTTCCGTCCCGCCTCGATGACGGAGAGCCAGGATGGACGAGCGCGAACAGAGCCGCAAAGCCGCGATCGAGCGCAGCAATCCAAACGGTGTCGAGCCGGCGCTCTCGGAGGACGACCTGCAGCGGCAGCAACTCGGGCCGCGCGGCGTGCCCGGACAACCGGACCCGGCGAAGATGACGCCACAACGGGCGAAGAAGACGCCGATCGATTCCGGTTCCGGCGGTCACACCGCGTGAGAATGGAGGAACCGCAATGACGATGACGTTGACCCGGACGTGGTTCGACGAGCGGAGCAATGAGCTTGGTGACCGCGGCTTTTTCGTCGCCCCGTTCGACGACCTCGTGACCTGGGCGCGATCGGGATCCCTGATGTGGATGACCTTCGGACTTGCCTGCTGTGCGATCGAGCAGATGCAGGTGTCGATGCCGCGCTACGACGTGGAACGCTTCGGCGCGGCACCGCGCGCCTCGCCGCGCCAGTCGGACGTCATGATCGTCTCGGGAACACTATGCAACAAGATGGCCCCCGCCCTGCGCAGGGTCTACGACCAGATGCCGGAGCCGCGCTACGTCATCTCGATGGGCTCCTGCGCCAATGGCGGCGGCTACTATCACTATTCCTACTCGGTCGTGCGCGGCTGCGACCGCATCGTCCCGGTGGACATCTATGTGCCTGGCTGTCCGCCCACCGCGGAGGCACTGCTCTACGGCATCATGCTGTTGCAGAAGAAGATCCGCCGGACCGGCACGATCGAGCGATAGATCCTGATCCAGCGAACGGCGCGTCGAGTTGACGCTCTCGCGCCAAGACGAGAAAGGTGCCCAGCATGAAGATCACGACCTTCAAGGACATGTACATCGCCGAACTGCAGGAACTGGTCAGCGTCGAGAGCCAGCTCGCCGCAGCCTTGCCGCGTATGGCGGAGGTTGCGTCGCATCCGTCGCTGAAGGATGCGTTTGGCAGCCATCACCGCGAAACCATCGTACAGGGCGAGCGGCTGAAATCGCTTCTGAGGACGCATGGCGCCGATCCTGACCTGCACACCGACCAGGCCATGCAGGCCCTGATCGGTGAGACCGCCAAGATGGTCTCGATATTGCCCGACGACAATCTGCGCGATGCCGCGCTGATCGCGTCGGCGCAGAGGCTCGAGCATTACGAGATCGCGGCCTATGGCAGCGCGGCTGCGCTCGCGGGCCAGCTTGACCTGCGGGACGACCAGCGCTTGCTGCACGACAGCCTTGAGGAAGAACGCCACGCCGACGCACTGCTGACGACGCTGGCCAAGGGCGAGATCAACCAGGACGCCCTGGCGGCATGATCGATCACTCCTCGGCTGGGACTTCCAATCGGAGGCACTTGCAAGTGCCTCCGAGATTCCGCGAAGAGGCATCTCGTGATGCATTAACTCACCTTCTACCATGCCTCGCACCCACGCGCGGTAACCATACGGTTTAACAAGTCGTCAACGCTCCCCCAACAAGTCTAACGATTGGTGATGGGGGAGAATGAGCCGTGGACGCGTTTGCCTTTGAATTCATCGGAATGGCGATGATCGCGCTCTGCCTCGTCGTGCTGGCGATGCCCGCGGCACGACGGCCGTCGAAGAACATACGCTACGAGTGAGCGGCCCGTCGCTGCACCACCGGAGATCGCATCGACGGCTGCTCGCGTGAGCGCATGCCATTAGCATCCTCGTCGGAAGGGCCCGCCCGCATTTATTTCTATTTCGGCGTGGCACGGCCGGCGCGTCGCACGCGACGCCAGCACCCCTGTTTCGGCACCTCAGCCTTGCCCGTCTCGCCCGCTATTCCGGAGCGGCACGCGCTGCCGCGAGGAATGGCCGAAGCGCCGGGTTGAGATTGCCCGGCCGCCAGGCGATCACGTGCTCGATCGCGGGCGCGTTGTCCAGATCGCGCTGGACCAAATTAGCGATGCCAAGCTTTCCCATCGATTCCGGCACCAGCGCGATGCCGAGATTCTCGGCCACCAGGTTCACGATGGTCTGCTGCAGCTCTACCTCGAGCCGGACATTCGGTTCGAACCCGCCGGAACGGCAGTAGCGGACGATCGCCTCGCGCAGCATCGGGGCCGCCGCGGTCGGGGTCGCAATCAACGGCTCGCCCTTGAGCTGTTGGGCGCGAACCAGATCACGAGCGGCGAGCGGATGATCCGGATGCAGCGCCAGGCACAATCGCTCGCGATGGATGATATGCGTCTCGAGGCCCTTGATGGGACCGGGATTGAACATGATGGCGGCGTCGAACCGCCCGGTCAGCACCGCGTCGGCGAGTGCGCCGGGCACCACCTCGCGCAATTCGACGTGCACCTCGGGGTAATCGGCCATGTAGCGCCGCGCCAGGTTCGGCAGGCTCGTATAGGCGGCGTGCATCATGAACCCGATCGAAAGCTCGCCCAGTTCGCCGCCTGCGGCGAGGCGCGCGTTGCGGCAGGCCTGATCGAAGCTCATCAGCACCGCGCGGGAGTCTTCGAGGAAGCGACGGCCGGCATGGGTCAGCGTCGCGCGCCGCGACTGGCGCTCGAACAGGCGAACGCCGAGCTCCTTCTCCAGCGCGGCGATCTGGCGGCTCAGGGGCGGCTGGCTGATGTGCAGCCGCTCCGCCGCCCGGCCGAAGTGCAGGGTTTCAGCGAGCGCCACGAAGTAGCGCATTTGCCTGATGTCGATCATCGATACCGAAAAGGTATGAACGGGTACAGCAATCAGTATTGGATGATAACAGAGCCGCCGCGTAGAGCTAATGCGCATCCTTCCAGTCAGGCTCTCCCCGTGTTCTCCACCCTCACCGCCATCCTCCCCATTTTCTCGCTGATTTTCGCCGGATGGGTCGCCCGCCGCACCGGCGTGGTCGGGCTCCACGCGTCGGGGGAATTGAACCGGTTCGTGGTCTACCTCGCCCTGCCCACGTTGCTCTTCGACGTCATCGCCCATGCCCAATGGGCCGACGTCTGGCAGCCGAGCTTCATCGCAGCCTTCGGCATCGGGGCGGCGCTGGTGTTCTGCCTGACGATTGCCGTGCGCTGGCGCGGCCGCCGGCAACTGGTCGATGCCGCCATCGACGGCCTCAACGCGGGCTACGCGAACACCGGGTTTGTCGGCTTTCCCCTGGCCGTGGCGGCGCTTGGCCGCGAGGCGCTGGCTCCAACCCTGATCGCCACGATCATCACGGTCTGCATGCTGTTTGCGAGCGCGATTGTGCTGATCGAAACCGGCCTGCAAACCGAGAAGCGCCGCAGGCACGTCATCATCAAGGTGGGCCGTTCGCTGCTGCTCAATCCGCTGCTGGTGGCGCCCGCGCTGGGTGCGATCATTCCGCTCGCCGGCCTGAACGTCCCCGGCCCCGCGGAGAATTTCCTGAAGCTGCTCGGCGGCGCGGCCTCGCCCTGCGCGCTCGTCGCGCTCGGACTGTTTCTCGCAGCGAAGCGCGACGCGACCGAACAGGACATCGGGTCGGCGGCCCTGCTCGTCGGCTTCAAGCTCGTGCTGCAACCGGCCGTCACCTGGGTGATGGCGACGCTGGTGTTCGGCCTGTCGCCGCTGCTCACGCACACCGCCGTGCTTCTCGCCGCCCTTCCCACGGGAACGGGTCCCTTCATGCTGGCGGAGTTCTACCGGCGCGAGGCGAGCATGACTTCCAACGTCATCCTCGCGTCCACCATCGTGTCGGTCGTCACGCTCAGCCTCTATCTCGCCGTGGCGAGGTGACGATGCAGATCGCCAATCACTGATTTGCCCGACGAGGCTGGGCAAGAACTCGGCATTTTTTGGAGTTGATGTACGATTCGGCGCATGGCGAATCGGACGTTCAAGGCCGGCGACAGCCGGGAGCAACCCAGTCTTCTTCCTCCCCGGATTGAGGACTATGTCGGACAGCAGAATCCGGTGCGGGCGATCGACAGTTTCGTTGGCGCGCTCGACCTTTCAAAGCTCGGCTTCCGCCATGCGGATCGTGCCGCGGACGAAGTGGGGCAGCCGCCCTACGATCCGGCCGATCTGCTGAAGCTCTACCTTTACGGCTACATCAACCAGATCAGGTCGTCGCGGCGGTTGGAGCGGGAGGCCTGCCGCAATCTGGAGCTGATCTGGCTGTTGAAGAACATGAAGCCGGGCTATCGGACGATCGCCAACTTCCGCAAGGAGAACTGGGCGGCGCTCAAGGCCGCGAACCGCAGTTTCGTGCTGCTCCTGCGCGACCTCGGCCTGATCGGTGGGACCTTCGTTGCGATCGACGGGGCGCTATTCCATGGTAACGCCAGCAAGGGCAGCATCTTCACGCAAGGGAAGCTGGCCAAACAGATCGCCGCGTTGGACAAGGAGATCGAGGCTTATGGCAAGGCCCTTGAAGCCAACGATGCCGAGGAAGCCAAGCGATGTGCCGGTCCGGGAGATGGCAGCAAGGGCAGCGGCGATGTCGGCGAGAAGGTGAAGGAGCTGATGGCCCGGCGCGAGCGCGCGCAAGCCGACCTCAAGAACCTGGAGACAAGCGACAAGGGGCAACTCTCGAAGACCGATCCCGACGCAAGGCTTCTGAGCAAGGGCGACCAGACCATTGCGGGTTACAACGTGCAGAGCGTCGTTGACGACAAGCACACGCTCATCGTTGCCAGCGAGGTCGTCAACCGCAACGACGCGGGCCATCTTCATGAGATGGCAAAGGCGGCAAAAGAGGCCCTCGACGTCGAGACTCTGCAGGTGGCGGCCGATGCCGGCTATTCCACCAGCGAGGACCTGAAGGCCTGCGAGGATGACGGCATTGTTGCCTATGTGCCGCTGCACGAGGGCAATGGCAAGCTCAAGGAAGGCCGCCTCAGCCGCAAGGACTTCAGTTACGATGCGAACGCCGATGCCTACCGTTGCCCGGCCGGCGAGCTGCTGCGCCCGACGGAAGGGCGCTGGACGAACACGAGCGGCCGCATCGAGATCCGCTACCTGGCGCGCAAGGCGGCCTGCGCAGCATGTCCCCTGAGCGCGCGGTGTCTTGCCCCGAAGGCGCCTTACCGGAGCATCGCGCGCTGGGAACACGAGGACGTTCTCGAACGTCACCGCATGAGGATGCAAAGCGCCGAGGCTGCCACATTGATGCGCCGCCGTTCCGCCATCGTCGAGCACCCTTTCGGAACACTCAAATGCCGCGCCGGCTATCAGCACTTTCTCGTGCGCGGCTTCGACAAGGTCCGCGGCGAATGGAGCCTGATGGCGCTTTGCTACAACTTCACCCGCGTGCTCAGCATTCTCGGCTTCGACCGCTTCGTCGCGTACCTTGCAGAAAAGACGCGCATTGCCGGCGCAAACCTCCTTGCGGCCACTCTGCGCGCCATTCGGCTTGCTTTGCGGCCCTTCCGCGCCAAAATCTCGCTGTCGCTCGTCGTCAGTGCTTTCCGAGCCGCCCCAGCCCCTTAGTTGCCATTCTTGCCCAGTCTCGACGGCGCAAGCCTCTCATGCAAAAATATTTCTGTTTATCAGAATTGCAACTCAGTGTATGAATAGCCCGTCTCACCTGTCTGAGGGGCGCTTCGCGATCGTCACGAGTGTTGGGTCGAGATGCGGTGGACGCCGAGCGCGTGACTGACGAGCACGCATGAGGCGGACGGCGAAATCGTGCAGGCCTGACGCCCTAGTGGCAGGTGTCTCATCAGCAAGAGCAAGCTCTCTCACTGATGACGGTGACAACAAAGCCCAGTCTCGCCGGGGAGAGCACGTATAAGCCGTAGCCCATCGCGCAGGGAAAGCCGGAGTGTTTCCGGTTTCACCTGTGGTCCTACCTCCCGTGCTTTCCATTTGCACGGGACCCATGGGTGCGATCGGCACCCGGCTTTCCCTGCGCCCTCTCTCCCGGAGGGGGCGAAAACACAGCAAACCTCGGGCGCATTCCGTGCCGCGAGACCGCAAAGGCATGGAAAAAGGCCCAGTCCTGCCCCATATGCAGAGCCAAAGTCCCAGCAAGACCCTTGACATGACTGCCCTTTCGGCAGAACGCGTGTCTTGAGCGTCATGGACACTTCATGGATCTGATTACCACCACCTCCGAACTTGCGGCCGTCTGCGACCGCCTCGCCAAACACAAGGTCATCACCGTCGATACCGAGTTCCTGCGAGAGACCACCTATTACCCGCTGCTCTGCGTCGTGCAGATGGCGAGCGCGGACGAAGCCGTCGTGATCGACGCGCTGGCGCCGGGCATCGACCTCAAACCGTTCTTCGACCTGATGTCGAACGAGGCAGTGTTGAAGGTCTTTCACGCCGCGCGGCAGGACATCGAGATCGTCTGGCACCTCTCCGGCACCATTCCGCATCCGATCTTCGACACTCAGGTTGCCGCCATGGTGCTCGGCTACGGCGACAGCATCGCCTACGACCAGCTCGTCGACCGCGTGACCGGGCACCGCCCCGACAAGACCCACCGCTTCACCGACTGGTCGCGCCGCCCGCTGACCAACGAGCAGGTCCTCTATGCCGTCTCCGACGTCACCCATCTGCGCGAGGTGTTCGCGACGCTCGACGCCGACCTGAAGAAGCGCGGCCGCAGCGACTGGGTCAGCGAGGAGATGGAGATTCTGACCTCGCCGAAGACCTACGACTTCCACCCCGAGCGTGCCTGGGAGCGGCTCAAGACCCGCGTGCGCAAGCCGCGCGAGCTCGCCGTCCTGATCGAGGTCGCGGCCTGGCGCGAACAGGAAGCGCAGAGCCGCGACGTGCCGCGCTCGCGCGTGCTGAAGGACGACGCGGTCGGCGATATCGCAACCCATGCGCCGACGTCGCTCGAGAAGCTCGCCAATCTGCGCTCGCTGCCGAAGGGCTTCGAGCGCTCGAAATGGGGCGCGGATATCATCGCCGCCGTGCAGCGCGGGCTCGCGCGCGACCAGGCCTCGCTGCCGAAGCTGGAAAAGCCGCGCAACAATGCCAATGGCGCTGCCACCGTCGAGCTGTTGAAGGTGCTGCTGCGCATGACCTCGGAGCGGCACGCGGTTGCGAGCAAGGTGATCGCGACCGTCGACGATCTCGAGCAGATCGCGGCCAGCGACAATGCCGATGTCGGCGCCCTGCACGGCTGGCGTCGCGAATTGTTCGGCGAGGCCGCGTTGAAGCTGAAGCACGGCCAGCTCGCGCTCGCCATCGACAAGGGCCGCGTGGTGCGGGTCGACCGGGGGTAGCGCGCGCCGTGCCCGGAGATGTCGTCCGGTTCCCTGGCTGTCGGCCATTGGCCGAATGCAACAGATTGTTTCCGGCGGCCACAGGCTCCGGTTGCGCCACATGAAACTGTCGCCCCGCGCCGGAGGCTTGCTAACTCAGGATTTTCATGTTGCAATCCCTGCACAATCGGACTGCGGCCGTTCGACTGTGCGTTTCGCGACGTTGAGATCCAAGGCTTCGAGAGACAAGACTTCGGACTTGAAGATTCGGGAATTGAACAGACACCGGGAAGCCCGTTTGTGGCGTGGCACGTGCGAAACGTGGCCGCGTCTTTTTTATGTCTAAACTGGGAGAAAGGCGATGCCGAAGGGTACCGTCAAGTGGTTCAACCCGACCAAGGGTTACGGGTTCATCAAGCCGGCAGTCGGAGACAAGGACGTGTTCGTTCACATCTCGGCGGTCGAACGCGCAGGCCTTACCACACTCAACGAGAACCAGGCGATCGAGTACGAGCTGGTGGAGAGCCGCGGCAAGACGTCGGCGGAAAATCTCAAGGTCAACTGAACGTCGGCGCCGTCGGCGCAACCAATCCTGATGCCTCCCCCGGCCGCATCACCCCGGGGGATTTCTTTTTTGCGCTTACGCGCCTCACCCCATCGGCGCGATCAACGTGCGATCGGACGCGGCGCTGCCCAGCGTCTTGCAGCGGTCCCCGTCCAGCTCCAGCCGGCCGCTCGCCAACAGCCGCAGCGCCTCGGGGTAGATGCGATGCTCGATTGTGATGACGCGCGCGGCGAGCGTCTCGGGCGTATCGTCATCGGCGACGGTGACCGCGCCCTGCATCACGATCGGACCCGCGTCGGTCTCCGGGATCACGAAATGCACCGTCGCACCGGAAAGCTTGACGCCCGCGCGCAACGCCTGGCCGTGCGGATCGAGGCCGGGGAAACACGGCAGCAGCGAGGGGTGGATGTTGAGCATCCGGCCATACCAGCGCCGCGCGAAATCGGCAGTAAACAGCCGCATGAAGCCGCCGAGGCAGATCAGCTCGACCTGCTTTTCGTCGAGCGCCCGTTGCAGCACCGCCTCGAAGCCGGCGCGATCCTTGCCGAACGGCTTGCTCTCGACGATAGCGGTCGGAATGCCGGCTGCGGACGCCTTCTCAAGCCCGGCGGCGTCGGCGCGGTTGGAGATCACGACCACGATCTCGGCCGGAAAGTCCGGTGCCCTGGCGGCCTCGATCAGCGCGGCCATGTTGGAGCCGCGGCCGGAGATCAGAATGGCGACGCGGCGCTTCATTGGGCGAGATCGAGATGACCGCTGTAGACCACGCGATGCTCGTCCTTGGCCGCGATCACCTCGCCGAGGACAGCCACGGTCTCGCCGCTTGCGGTGAAGACCTCGGTTACCCGGTCGACCGCATCAGCCTTGACGATCGCGATCATGCCGATGCCGCAGTTGAAGGTGCGCAGCAGCTCGAGCTCGGCGATGCCGCCCAGCTCCGCCAGCCATTTGAACACCGGCAGGACCGGCAGCCGCGACAGATCGATGCCAACGCCGAGATGCTTGGGCAGCACACGCGGGATGTTGTCGGTGAAGCCGCCGCCGGTGATATGGGCGAGGCCCTTCACCGCGCCGGTCTCGCGGATCGCGCGCAGGCAGGATTTCACGTAAAGCCGCGTCGGCGTCAGCAGCGCCGCGCCCAGCGTCATCACCGGCGAGAACGACGCCGGCGCATCGTAGGGAACCCTGGATTGCTCGACGATCTTGCGCACCAGCGAATAGCCGTTGGAGTGCACGCCCGAGGAGGCCAAGCCGATCACCGCGTCGCCCACGGCGATATCGGCGCTCGGCAGCAAGGTGCCGCGCTCGGCCGCGCCGACGGCAAAGCCGCCGAGGTCGTAGTCGCCGTCCTTGTAGAGGCCCGGCATCTCGGCGGTCTCACCGCCGATCAGGGCGCAGCCGGATTCCCGGCAGCCTTCGGCGATGCCGGCGACGATCGCGGCGGTGGCCTCCGGATCGAGCTTGCCGCAGGCGAAATAGTCGAGAAAGAACAGCGGTTCCGCGCCCTGCACGACAAGGTCGTTCACCGACATCGCGACCAGGTCGACGCCGATGCCGCCGTGGATGCCGGTTTCGATCGCGATCTTGAGCTTGGTGCCGACGCCGTCGGTCGCCGCCACCAGGACGGGATCCTTGAAGCCGGCGGCCTTGAGGTCGAACAAGCCGCCGAAGCCGCCGATCTCGGCATCCGCGCCTGGGCGTGCGGTCGCCCGCACCATCGGCTTGATCAGATCGACCAGACGATTGCCGGCGTCGATGTCGACGCCCGAATCCGCGTAAGTGAGCCCGTTTTTGCGCTCGGTCATGCCCAATTCCAGATGATCAGGGGCTGGTTACGAGGAATTCCGCCCCCGTGCAATGGCTCGCGGCAATGCGGCCACGATACTATGTAGATAACATCGGTCCGTTGCTGCCAAGAGCCGGATATTGAGTAAAATCAGGCTTCTAGCCGGGAAGCGACCAAGTTGAGCATTCCGAACATCATTACCCTCGGCCGCATCATCTTGGTGCCGGTGATCGTCTGGGCCATCGTCTCCAGCCAGATGGAGATCGCGTTTGCGATCTTCGTGATCGCCGGGGTCTCGGACGCGGTCGACGGGTTTCTTGCCAAGCGCTTCAACATGACGAGCGAGCTTGGCGCCCTGCTCGATCCGCTCGCCGACAAGGCGTTGCTGGTGTCGATCTATGTTTCGCTCGGAATCTGGGGCGCGGTGCCGCGCTGGCTCGTGATCCTCGTCGTGTCGCGCGATATCATGATCGTGTCCGCCGTGATTGTGTCATGGTTGTTCGACAAGCCGGTCGAGATGAAGCCGCTGATGGTGTCGAAGCTCAACACGGTGGCGCAGGTCGCGTTCGCGGCGCTGGTGCTGGCCTCGCTCGGCTTCGGCTTTCAGCCGCACCCCTACGACCTGATCCTGATGGGGCTGGTCACGATCTTTACTTTGGTTTCGGTGTCCCTCTATCTCGTGGAGTGGCTGCGGCACATGAGCACGATCGAAGCCCGATAGCCTGGTTTGGAGATTTGTGTGGCTGGTAGCGTTCAACCTCGTCAATTGGCCCTGGCGCTGCCGCACGAGGAAAGACTGACGCGTGACGACTTCCTTGAGGGGCCGGCCAACGAAGCCGCGTTGACGCTCGTCGACCGCTGGCCGGACTGGCCGAACCGCATCATGCTGCTGGTCGGGCCGGAGGGCTCCGGCAAGAGCCACCTCGCCGCGATCTGGGCCGAGCACGCCGGCGCACGCTCGACCTCGGCGCACGCGCTCACTGCGGATGCCGTACCCGGCGCGCTGGTGACCGGCGCGCTGGTGCTTGAAGACCTCAGGCCGTCGGATTTCGACGAGCGCGCGATGTTCCACCTGATGAATCTCGCGCGCCAGGATGATGCCTTCGTGCTGCTGACGGCCCGCGTACCGCCGTCGGCCTTCGAGATCGACCTGCGCGACCTGCGTTCGCGGCTCCGCGCGGTGCCGACGGTGACACTGCTGCCGCCCGACGACCAGCTGTTCCGCGGCCTGATCGTGAAATTCTGCGCCGACCGCCAGATGACCGTGGACGAGCAGATCGTGAGCTACCTGACCACCCGGATCGAGCGCTCCTATGCCGCCGTCCGGCAAGCGGTCGAGCTGTTGGACACCGAGGCGCTCCGGCTCGGCCGGCCGGTCACCCGGGCACTGGCGGCGGAGTTGTTGCGCGATGCCTGAACGGGGCCGCCCGGCTTGACGGCGGAAGCGGCTGGAACATCAATGTCATCGAAACGTCATCGCAATATCACATGGTCGGTGCGGCTCTCGGCTAGACCGCTCAGGGCCGATGCTTCGGATTGGATCGACATTTAATGGACTCGTCGCAAGCTATTGAAATCAAAGACAAAGAGCCGGATGTTGCCGCACTCCCCGCGATTGCGACCAGCCCCGAGCGATTCATCAATCGCGAGCTCTCCTGGCTGCATTTCAATCGCCGGGTGCTCGAGGAGTCGGTCAACACAGGTCATCCCGTGCTGGAGCGGGTTCGATTCCTGTCGATTTCGGCCAATAACCTTGACGAGTTCTTCATGGTCCGCGTCGCCGGCATCAAGGCGCAGGTCCGTGAAGGCATCCCGGAGCGCAGCCCTGACGGCCTCACCCCGTCCGAGCAGCTCGTTGTGATCAACAAGAACGTGTCGCAGCTCGCCTCCGACCAGCAGGCGATCTGGCGCGACCTCCGCACCATCCTGTCCGAGGTCGGCATCCAGCTCGTCGACGGGCGCGACGTCACCAAGTCCGAGCGGGCCTGGATCGAGGATCACTTCCTCCACAACATCTTCCCGCTGCTGACACCGTTGGCGATCGATCCGGCGCACCCGTTCCCGTTCATTCCGAATCTCGGTTTCACCGTCGCGCTGCAACTGTCGCGGATCTCCGACGGCAAGCCGATGAATGCGCTGATCCGCATGCCGGGCAAGATCGACCGCTTCATCCGCTTCCCCTCCAGTAAGGAGGGTGGTCCGGCCCGCCTGATCACGCTCGAACAAGCCACCGGCCTGTTCATCGGCCGTCTGTTCCCCGGCTACACCGTCAAGGGCCAGGGCGCGTTCCGGATCATCCGCGACTCAGAACTGGAAATCGAGGAAGAGGCCGAAGACCTGGTCCGCGTGTTCGAGACCGCGCTGAAGCGGCGCCGGCGCGGATCGGTGATCCGGCTCGAGATCGAGGCCAAGATGCCGGAGGAGCTGCGCAGCTTCGTGCAGCACGCATTGTCGGCGTCCGACGACGAGGTGTTCCTGGTCGACGGCGTGCTCGCGATGAACGAGCTCTCGCAGCTCACGCGCCTCGATCGTCCCGACCTTGAATTCCCGCCCTACGTCCCGCGCCATCCCGAGCGCGTGCGCGATCATGGCGGCGACATCTTCGCGGCCATCCGGCAGAAGGACCTCATCGTCCATCACCCCTATGAATCGTTCGACGTTGTCGTGCAGTTCCTGCAGCAGGCAGCGCGCGATCCCGACGTCGTCGCGATCAAGCAGACGCTCTATCGCACCTCGAACAATTCACCGATCGTACGCGCGCTCGCGGAAGCCGCCGAAGCGGGCAAGTCGGTGACGGCGTTGATCGAATTGAAGGCGCGCTTCGACGAGGAAGCCAACATCCGCTGGGCCCGCGACCTCGAGCGCGCCGGCGTGCAGGTCGTGTACGGCTTCATCGAGCTGAAGACGCACGCCAAGCTGTCGATGGTGGTGCGCCGCGAGGCCGGCAGCCTCACCACCTATGTGCACACCGGCACCGGCAACTATCATCCGGTCACCGCGCGCATCTACACCGACCTCTCCTACTTCACCTCCGACCCGATCATCGGCCGCGACGTCGCGCGCGTATTCAACTACATCACCGGCTATGCCGAACCGAGCGACATCGAGAAGATGGCGGTGTCGCCGCTGACACTGCGCAAGCGCATCATTGAGCACATCCACGACGAGATCGCCCACGTCCGTCACGGACGGCCCGGCGCGATCTGGATGAAGATGAATGCGCTGGTCGATCCTGATATCATCGACGCGCTGTACGAAGCCTCGCAGGCCGGCGTCTCGATCGAGCTTGTGGTGCGCGGCATCTGCTGCCTGCGCCCCGGCCTGCCCGGATTGTCGGAGAACATCCGCGTCAAGTCGGTGATCGGCCGGTTCCTGGAACACGGCCGAATCTACTGCTTCGGCATGGGGCAAGGCCTGCCGAGCACAAAAGCTGCTGTGTATATCTCGTCCGCAGACATGATGCCGCGCAACCTCGACCGTCGCGTCGAGGTTCTCTGTCCGCTGCAAAATCCCACGGTGCATCAGCAGGTTCTCGAACAGATCATGGTTGCAAACCTGAAGGACACCGAGCAGAGCTGGCAATTGTTGCCGGATGGATCGTCAACGCGTATGAAGGCCGCGAAAGGCGAGGAGCCCTTCAACCTGCACAACTACTTCATGACAAATCCGAGTCTGTCCGGCCGTGGTAAGTCTCTCAAGGAATCTTCGCCGCGCCGGCTCACGCGTCGTAACGAACGTCAGCAGGCATCGTCATAAGGGGGCTTCACGGTGAAGCGGCCGCGGAAGCGCGCTTCCAGCGTCGCTGTCATCGATATTGGTTCGAACTCTGTTCGTCTCGTGGTCTACGAGGCGATGGCGCGCAGCCTCGTCACCATCTTCAACGAGAAGGCTCTGTGCGGGCTAGGCCGCGAGGTGCAGAGCACCGGCCTGCTCGCGACCGATGCGGTCAACAAGGCACTCACCGCGCTTCGCCGCTTTCGCGCGCTGTGCAAGATCCAGCAGGTCGGCCGCGTCTACGCGATCGCAACCGCGGCCTGCCGCGATGCCAAGAACGGCTCTGACTTCATCGCCAAGGCCGAACGCATCTGCGGCGCAAAGATCGAAATTCTGTCCGGGCCGCGCGAAGCAAAGCTGTCGGCGCTCGGCGTCGTCTCCGGCGTGCACAATCCAAACGGCATCGTCGGCGATCTCGGCGGCGGTTCGCTCGAACTGATCGACGTGAGGGGCAATCGCGTGCGCAGCGGCGTCACGCTGCCGCTTGGCAGCCTCGCGTTGCAGGACCTCTCGCATAAATCGCTCAAGCGTGCCGAGCGCATCGTCAAGAACGAGCTGCTCGGCGTCGCGCAGCTCAAGGCCGGCCGCGGCCGCACCTTCTACGCGGTCGGCGGCACCTGGCGTGCGCTGGCGCGCATCCACATCATCCAGAGCGGCTATCCGCTCAAGGTGATGCACGGCTATTCGATTCCGGCGGCCGACGCGCTCGATTTCGCGCAGCGGCTGCGGCGGCTCGCGGCCACCAACATGCTGGCCAATATCGAGGCGGTCGCCGACGCACGCCGGCCGCTGCTGACCTATGCCGCACTCGTGCTCGAATACATCATCCGCGTCGCGCAGCCGAAGACCATCGTGTTCTCGACCTTCGGCGTGCGCGAGGGCCTGCTGTACGAAATGCTGCCGCCGGCCGAGCGCGCCAAGGACGGCCTCGCCTGCGCCGCGCAGGACCTCAACGAATTGCTGTCACGCTCGGCCCGTCACGCCCGGGAGCTGACCGCCTGGACCGACCGCCTGGTGCGCGTGGTGAAGTTGCGTGAGATGGAGGAGGATCGCCGGCTGCGTCACGTCGCCTGCCTGCTCTCCGACATCGGCTGGCGCGTGCACCCCGATCATCGCGGCGAGGAAACCCTCAGCCTGATCATGAACGGCAATTTCGGCTCGATCACGCATCAGGGACGCGCCTTCGTCGCGCTCTCGGTGTTCTATCGCTACGCCGGGCTCAGCGAGGAAAACGAACCGCCGCTGCAGATCCGCGAGCTGGTGACACCGGCCATGGACGAGCGCGCCCGCCTGCTCGGCGCGGCGTTCCGTGTCGCGCATCTGATCACGGCGGCGCGGACGGGCGTGTTGCCGGCGACTCATTTCCGGACCGAGGGGCGCAAGCTGATGCTGGTGTTCGAGCACCGGATGGTCGATCTGGTCGCCGACCGGGTCGGCAGCCGCTTCAGGCAGTTGGCGCGACTGGTCGGGCGGTCCGGCTCGATCGTCAGGCGCTAAAGCGCGATGAGATTGGGTTGAATCGTCATCGCGCTTTAGCCGCTTGTTTGAGCATGATCCTTTCGGAAAACCGCTTCGCACTTTTCCGGATCATGCTCTAGACGATCGCCGCCGTCACGCGGCTTCTGCGGAACGCTTGGCCCTCCGCAGCGCCTGCCGGCGCCAGATCGATCCGGCGATCAGCACCACGATAATGCCGAGCACGGCAAGCAGGATCTCGCCGCCGCTGCCGCCATGGGCGAACTGCGGCGCCATCCCGACCGAGGTCAGCCAGGAATCAAGCTTGGCGCCGAGCGGTCCGGCGAACAGTGCATCCAGCCTCGGATGCACGGCCGGATCGGTCGCGATGACGTCGCCCGCGATCCAGCCGAGCAGCGCAGCACCGGCCCAGATCAGGATCGGCAGCTTGTTGAGCAGCGCCATGATTAGCGCGGCGCCGGCGACGATCAGGGGAACGCTGATCGCAAGTCCCAGCACCAGCAGCGGCACGCTGCCATTGGCCGCCGCGGCCACCGCGATCACGTTGTCGAGGCTCATCACGATGTCGGCGACGACGACGATCTGCACCGCCGCCCATAGATGGGAGGCCGCATCCACGCTGTCTTCGTCCTGCCGCTCCGGCACCAGGAGCTTGGCCGCGATCACGATCAGCGCCAGCCCGCCGACGAGCTTCAGATAGGGCAGCCCCATCAGGCTGGTGACGATGCCGGTGAAGATGACGCGCAACAGCACCGCGGCCGCGGCGCCGAGGATCATGCCCCACAGGCGCTGGCGCGGCGCCAGGCCGCGGCAGGCGAGCGCGATCACGAGCGCGTTGTCGCCCGACAGCAGCACATTGATCCAGATGATCTTGCCGACCGCGACCCAGAAGGTCGCCGTCGCCATCTCGTTCTTGAACTCGGTGAAAAACGCACCAAGATGCGCGGGATCAAAGATCTGCCACAGCCAGTCCACAGCGCGTCCTTTTCGGCCTCACGGCCGCCCCCGGCGGCGAACGCTCGCCGCTCCCCTAGTTTAATCGGGCCCGGTCTCTTCGGCGGACCGCAGCCCTGGTCTTCGGATCGGCGTTAGCCGACGATTTCGTTGCCGGAGAAGAACTGCGCGATCTCGACCACCGCGGTCTCCGGCGCGTCAGAACCGTGCACCGAATTCTCGCCGATCGACTTCGCATAGAGCTTGCGGATCGTACCCTCGGCGGCCTTCGACGGATCGGTCGCGCCCATCACGTCGCGATATTTAAGGATGGCGCCCTCGCCTTCCAACACCTGGACCACCACCGGGCCGGAGGTCATGAAGTCGACCAACTCGCCGAAGAACGGGCGCTCCTTGTGGACCGCGTAGAAGGTCTCGGCCTGGCCGCGGGTCATGCGAATGCGCTTCTGCGCCACGATCCGCAGGCCCGCCTTCTCGATCACCGCATTGACCGCACCGGTCAGGTTGCGCTCGGTGGCGTCGGGCTTGATGATCGAAAAGGTGCGTTCAATCGCCATGATTTCGTCCTTGCAAAGGGTGGTTGGGAGTTGCCGGGGCTTATATCGGCGCGATGCAGTCACGGCAAGCGACCCTGTGACGCGTTAGCCTTTAGTTTTGACGCGTTCTCGTGCCCGAAGCCGGCCCGGCAACCGTCACCGGCAAGGCCTTTCGCCCCGGCCAAATTACGACGATTTCACAAAGGTGAACCCAATCTGTCACGGCCGTGCCGCTGCCGTTCAGCTCCGGCTCGCTAGGCTCCTCACCGATCGGACGCCTTGGGCCTATCCGCAAGCCTCACAAGACGTCTCGGGAAACGATGTCACCGCGGGCGCCTCGTGCGCGCCCAAACCTCGAGGAGACGATCATGTTGCGCAAACTCTCGCTTGCTGCAGTTGCCGCGATTTCGCTGGGTGCGGCCGCGCTCGCCCCAACCTCCGCCTCTGCCTGGGGTGGCTGGCATGGCGGCTGGCACGGAGGATGGCATGGCTGGCACCGCGGTTGGTGGGGCCCGCGCGTCGTCGTCGGCGGTCCCGCCTATTACGGGTACGGCTATGGCGGCTGCTATGTGCGGCGCGTGGTGCCGACCCCCTGGGGCCCCCGCTGGCGCCTGGTCAACCGTTGCTATTGACCTGACCTACCTCCACCTACCCTCCCCCTGACTTGTTCAGCCCCGGCCTTTTGCGCCGGGGCCTTTCTTGCCCGCGGGAACCTGTCGTTCCACGACTCTACCTCAAGGTGAAGACGAGAAGGATTGGACTACCGGAAACAAAATTCCGAGTCGCGACTTGTAATGGCACGGAAATCACTCGAACCTTGCGAGGTGGAACTCGCTACGAGACAAGCCATGACGCCGACTCAGACCAACAGCGATCTCGACCAAATCGATCACAAGACCTGCCGCTACATCTGCGATGCCGTAGGTGAGCGGCTCCAGCAGAGCATGCGTCCCGAGCCTTCACTTTCGTCTCGCTTGCAGCAGCTCATGGATGAGCTGCGTCGACGGGAGAACGACCATCATTAGACGTTAGTGGGCGGACAAAACAGACGTTACTGGCGGACAAAACGCCCTAAATAGGTTTTCCAAAGCGCACCCAGACAGATTTTACAGATTGACGGGTTGCGTTTGGCAGCGGGTCCGGTGACAACGCTGCATGCTCTCCATTACCGACATCTCGATCCGGGTCGCCGGACGGCTGTTGATTGATCACAGTTCCGTGCAGGTTGTGCCCGGCGCCCGTGTTGGATTCGTCGGCCGCAACGGCGTCGGCAAGTCGACGCTGTTCCACGCCATCCGCGGCGACATCCCGACCGAAAGCGGCAGCATCACGCTTCCGCCGCGCTGGCGGATCGGTAGCCTCGCGCAGGAGGCGCCCGACGGGCCCGAAAGCCTGATCAGCGTCGTGCTGAAGGCTGATCTCGAGCGCGACGCGCTGCTGCGCGAGGCGGAGACGGCGCACGATTCGCATCGGATCGCCGAGATCCAGACGCGGCTCGTCGATATCGACGCCCATTCGGCTCCCGCCCGCGCCGCCGCGATTCTCGGCGGCCTCGGCTTCTCGACAGCCGATCAGGCGCGGCCCTGCGCGGAGTTTTCCGGCGGCTGGCGCATGCGCGTCGCGCTGGCAGCAACGCTGTTCGCGGCGCCCGATCTGCTGCTGCTCGACGAACCGACCAACTATCTCGATCTCGAGGGCACGCTGTGGCTCGAGAATCACCTCGCCAACTATCCGCGTACGGTGATCGTGATCAGCCACGACCGCGACCTGCTGGACACGTCGGTCGACCAGATCCTGCACCTCGATCACGGCAAGCTGACGCTCTACAAGGGCACCTATTCATCGTTCGAGGAACAGCGCGCAGCCCGCGAATTGCTCGACGCCAAGCATGCCAAGCGGCAGGCCGACGAGCGCAAGCGCCTGCAGGCCTTCGTCGACCGCTTCAAGGCCAAGGCCTCCAAGGCGCGTCAGGCGCAGTCACGCGTCAAGATGCTGGAGCGGATGAAGCCGGTCACGGCACTCGTGACCCAGGATGTGCACGAGATCTCCTTCCCCGTGCCGGAGAAGTTGTTGTCGCCGCCAATCATCGCGGTCGATGACGTCTCGGTCGGCTACGAGCCAGGCAAGCCTGTCCTCAGTCGCGTGACGCTGCGTATCGATACCGACGACCGCATTGCGCTGCTCGGCGCCAACGGCAACGGCAAGTCGACGCTGGTCAAGCTGCTCGCGGGCAAGCTCGCGCCGTTCTCAGGAAAGATCGTTCGGGCGGACAAATTGTCGATCGGCTACTTCGCCCAGCATCAGGTCGATGAGCTCAATCTCGACGCCTCGCCCTATGACCACATCCGCAGGCTGATGCCCGATGCGCCCGAGAGCAAGGTGCGCGGCCGCGTCGGTGCGATCGGCTTTTCCGGCAAGGCCGGAGACACGCTGGTGAAGAGCCTGTCGGGAGGTGAAAAGGCGCGGCTGCTGCTCGGGCTCGCGACCTTCTTCGGCCCGAACATGATCATCCTGGACGAACCGACCAACCACCTCGACATCGACAGCCGCGCGGCGCTCGCGGAGGCGATCAACGACTTCCCCGGCGCCGTCATGATGGTCTCGCACGACCGCTATCTCATCGAGGCTTGTGCCGACCGATTGTGGATCGTCGCCAACCAGACCGTTACGGCGTATGACGGTGATCTCGACGAATATCGAAAGATGATCCTGGCGGCCAACAACGGCCGGCCGACGTCACGCGAGCGCGTCAGGGAGGCCGCAAGGCCCGAGCGCAGCAGGACTGAAAGGCGCGTGCCGCCGAAGCAGCGGATCGCGCAGGCAGAAGCCGAGATCGAGCGCATCACCGGCATCATCGCCAAGCTCGACACCGCGCTCGCGCTGCCCGACATCTTCACCCGCGATCCCAAGCAGGCGGCGCAGCTCGCCATGGCCCGCGCCGGCGCCGAGAGCGCGCTGCAGCGCGCCGAGGAAGAATGGCTCGAAGCCAGCGCCGAACATGACGAGGCGGCGAGCTAAAGCGCGATGAGATTGGGTTGCGCTGGAGCGGCGACAGAGCTTCACCTCTCCCTTGGGAGAGGTGAAGCGAGCCCGTGGGGCGAATCGATTCGGTCCAAACTCGTCTTGCTCTAGGTCGCAACGAAGGGTCGCAGCGCTCGGTTTGACGGAAACCCGGACATCGTGACTCAACCGTTCGAGGTTGCCGCGTGCTTTTTCGGCTTCTTCTTCGGCTTCGCGACCTTCGGCTCAGGCGCGGGCTCCGGGGCACGCTCGACCGAGGTCAGCCGCCCTGCCGTGAAGGTGTAGATGCCGGCGCGCGGCCCGCGCAACCAGGTCACGACCGCGACACGGTCGCCGCTCGGACTGCTTGAGAGGTTCACGCTGTCGGGCGCGCCGATGCCGCGCACGACGTCACACTCGGTGTGGCCGAGCGCAACGCTGCCACCTGTCGGCTGCTGAGGCGGCGGCGCCGCAGCGGCGCCATTTGCAAGCGCGTTGGCGTCGGCAGCGCCGGGCGGCGGTCCCATGCCCGGACATCCGCCGTCGGCACTCACGAGATCGTCGTTGGTGACCGGCTTGTCCGGCGTCAGCGGCGGCGCATCGATCGAGATGTTGCGAATGAACAGCCGGCCGGGACGCGAGAACCAGTTCGCGTCGCGCGACAGCAAGTCGGAGGCACTCGAACAGCCGGCTAGACCAGGCGCGAGGATAAGCAGCGCCAGCAGCGATTTCCGACTGAATGTTCCGTCCCGCACGATCGACAAAGCTCCCGCCCCTTCGCGTAAGGGGGGTGTCCGAACATCACTTTGCGGCATGACCATGGCTCGCCGCAAGAAACCTCGATTTATCGTTAAATTGCTTGGAATCGCTATTGGCGCCGCTGCCAACGCCCCCGTTCGTCGGCCTGCCAGTAAGTGACCTCGAAGCCGCGCGCTTTGCAAGCGGTCCAGCTCTCCCGCGCAGCCGCCACCGCATCGGGATCGTCGCCGTTGAACACGAGGACCACCCGCTCGTAGCTGTCGCAATCGGCCGGCAGCGCCGCATTGTCGATCAGGAAGCGGACATTGGCCCGATTCGGATTGCCCTCCTCGATCGACAGGATGATCGGCTGGTCCTGCGCGTCGCCGGCCCGCCAGGTCGCGTGCGGCAGGAATGAATCGTCGCTGTAGGTCCACAAATGCGCATCGAGCGTCTCCGCGCGCTCCGGCGACGTCGATTGCACGACCACGCGCCAGCCGCGCTCGAGCGACTTCTCGAGCAGCGGCGGCAACACGCTTTCCAGCGTCATGTTCTGCAGATGGTAGAACAGGACCTCGGTCATGCGTGGTCGGTCGCCTCACTTCCTCGATTCATAATATTCCGAGACCAGCCGTTCGAGCAGGCGAACGCCATAGCCCGATCCCCAGCTCTGGTTGATCTCCGTCTTCGGCGCCCCCATCGCGGTGCCCGCGATATCGAGGTGGGCCCATGGCGTACCGTCGACGAAGCGCTGCAGGAATTGCGCGGCGGTGATCGAGCCGCCGTTGCGTCCGCCGGTGTTCTTCATGTCGGCAAACTGCGAGTCGATCTGCTTGTCGTATTCGGGACCGAGCGGCATGCGCCAGACCTTCTCGCCGGTCTCGAGTCCGACCTTGGTCAGGCGCTCGGCAAGCTCGTCATTGTTGGAGAACATGCCGGCGTGATCGGTGCCGAGCGCGACCATGATCGCGCCGGTGAGCGTTGCGAGATCGACCATGAATTTCGGCTTGAACTTCTTCGCGACGTACCAGAGCACGTCGGCAAGCACCAGGCGCCCCTCGGCGTCGGTGTTGATGATCTCGATGGTCTGGCCGGACATTGAGGTCACGATATCGCCGGGGCGCTGCGCGTTGCCGTCGGGCATGTTCTCGACGAGGCCGATAGCGCCGACCGCGTTGACGCGCGCCTTGCGCGCCGCGAGCGCATGCATCAGCCCGACCACGCAGGCTGCGCCGCCCATGTCGCCTTTCATGTCCTCCATGCCGCCAGCCGACTTGATGGAGATGCCGCCGGTATCGAAGCAGACGCCCTTGCCGACGAACGCGACCGGCGCATCGCTCTTCTTGCCGCCATTCCAGCGCATGATCACGGTGCGGCCCGGCCGATTCGACCCCTGCGCGACGCCGAGCAGCGCCCCCATGCCGAGCTTGGTCATCGCCTTGACGTCGAGCACCTCGACGGTGACGCCGAGCTTGCGCAGCTGGCTGGCGCGGCGCGCGAACTCTTCGGGATAGAGGACGTTCGGCGGCTCGTTGACGAGCTCACGCGCCAAGTTGACGCCGTCGACGATCGATGCGCTCGGCGCAAAAGTCTTTTTCGTGGCCGCGGCGTCGGCGACGGCGATCGAGACGTCGGCACGCATGGCGCCGCTCTCGCCGTCCTTCTTCTTGGTCTTGTAGCGGTCGAACTTGTAGGCGCGCAGGCGGATGCCGGTCGCGATCGCGGCCGCCTGGTCCGCCGTCATCGCCTCCTCCGGCAATTCGGCGAGAACGGTCATCGCGTGGCTGCCGGCGTTGAGCTTGCCAGCCGCGACACCGCCGAACTTGAGAAAGTCCTTCTCCTTGAGCTCGGACGGCTTGCCGGCGCCGATGACGATCAGCCGCTCGGCCTTGAGTCCCTCCGGCGCCAGAATGTCGAGCGCCGCGCCGCTCTTGCCCTTGAACTGGTTGGCGGCGGCCGCGCGCTTCACCGTCTCGGCCGCAGCCCCCAGCGCCTTGCGGGTCGCCGTCCCCAGCTTCAACTGCTCGTCGCAAAAGGCGACCAGAATGCCGCGAGCTGGCGCGGAGAATGGGACAAAGCCGACCTTGACGGCGTCGGACATAGGAAAATCCTCCAGAATTCAGGGTGTTGCTTAGGGCGCGTGAGGCGGCCCCTGAGCACTTGGGACACAGGTTACGGGAGCGGTCCAAACTGATCCGGACCGGGTTGGCCACACTATGGCCTGTCGGCTGCGGCGCTGCCAAGCGCCGGAGTGGCCGGAAGGCCACAAAAGCGAATAATTAACCATAAATTAAGCGCGCCTTGGCGCGGCCATTTTGTTGACGGATCAAAGGGATGGTAGTGAGCGAGTGAGCCGGACGGATCCGCGGCTCGACCATAGGGGAACCCGGATTGACGGGATTGGTCGAAAGCCGAGCGTTTGGGCGCGCCAGGGGGGTCGTGCGGTAGCAATATGGGGTCGATCGACAAGTACATTTTCAAAACGACGCTGGCGTCGTTTGCGCTTGTCCTGGTCAGCCTCACCGGCGTGATCTGGATTACGCAGGCGTTGCGCGGCATCGACCTGATGACGAGCCAGGGTCAAACCATCCTCACCTTCCTCGGCATCACCGGGCTGGTGATCCCGGCGCTCGTCCTGATCATCGCCCCGATCGCGCTGATGATCGCGATCTCGCACACGCTGAACAAGCTCGCGACCGACTCCGAAATCATCGTGATGAACGCGGCGGGCTTCTCGCCATTCCGGCTGTTCTACCCATTCTTCTATGCCACCTGCGTGGTGGCGGCGATGGTCGCCTTCATCGGCGCTTATCTCGCCCCCGACGGCATGCGGCGCATCAAGCAATGGGATGCCGAGATCACCGCCGACGTGCTGACCAACATCCTGCAGCCCGGGCGCTTCGCCCAGCTCGACCAGAATCTCACGATTCGCATCCGCGAACGTCTGCCGGGCGGCGTGCTCGGCGGCATCTTCGTCGACGATCGCCGTGATCCGCAGGAGCGCGTCACCATTATCGCCGACCATGGCACCGTGCTGAAGAATGAGAACGGTTCGTATCTCGTGCTGGAGGACGGCAACCTGGAGCGATTCGAGGTCGGCAAGCGCGATCCGGCGCTGGTGGCGTTCCAGCGCTACGCGTTCGACATGTCGAAATTCTCCAACCAGGGCCGCGACGTCACGCTCGGCATCCGCGAACGTTACCTCTGGGAATTGATCTCCCCATCCGAGGACGATCCCGTCTACAAGCAGATCCCCGGCCAATTCCGCGCCGAGCTGCATGACCGCTTCATGGCGCCGATCTATCCGTTCGCCTTCGCCGCGCTCACCTTCGCGTTCCTGGGCGCGCCGCGGACCACGCGCCAGAGCCGCAATTTCTCGATCGGCGGCTCGGTGCTCGCGGTATTCGGCCTGCGCATGGTGGGCTTCGCGTGCTCGGTCATGACTGTGAAGACGCCGTGGGCGGCGCTCGTCCAGTACCTGATGCTGTTCGGCGGCATCGGCGTCGGTATCTGGATGATCATCGGCGGCGTGATCGTCGAGCCGCCGGCCGCCCTGATGGAGGCGATCAACAGGAATAACGAGCGCATCGCGCGCTTCTTCCGACGGCCGGTGACCGCATGAGCATGGTCACAAACACCCTCGGGCGCTATTTCGCCGGCCGCTTCGTGATCTCGGCGGTTGGCGTGTTCGCGAGCATCTTCGTGCTGCTTGTGCTGGTCGACTATATCGAGATGGTGCGCAAGACGTCGGGACTCGTCGACGTCTCAGCGATTACCGTTGCTGAGACGTCGCTGTTCCGCGTGCCGCAGCTGCTCGAGAAGCTGATGCCGTTCTGCGTGCTGATCGGCGCGATGACCTGCTACCTCGCATTGTCGCGCCGGCTCGAGCTAGTCGTGGCGCGGGCGGCCGGCGTCTCGGCTTGGCAATTCATCTCGCCTGCCCTTGCCAGCGCCATCCTGCTCGGGATCATCGCGACCACCGCCTACAACCCGATCTCAGCGAATCTGCGCGAGCTGTCCAAACGGATGGAGGCCGAGCTGTTCGGCTCAGCGCCGGGCGGCGGCATTCAGGATGCATCCGGCTTCTGGCTGAATCAGATCAACAATGAAGGTCAGGCGATCATCAACGCCGTCCGCAGCGAGCAGCAGGGCGTGCGGCTGACCGGCCTGACCGTGTTCCGATTCGATACTGAGTTGCAGTTCAAGGAGCGAATCGAGGCGCGCGAAGCGAATCTCGAAGAGGGGCGCTGGGTGTTCAAAGGGGTACGCAGATACACCCTCGACAAGCCTCCGGTGGACCAGGACACCTTCTACCTCTCCACGACGCTCACCCCGGCCCAGGTCCGCAACAGTTTTTCCACCCCCGAAACTGTGTCCTTTTGGCAACTACCGAGCTACATCCGTTCGTCGGAGAGCTCGGGGTTCGCGACCGCCGGCTATCGCTTGCAGTATCACAAGCTCATCGCACAGCCATTTTTGCTGGCTGCAATGGTGATGTTGGCGGCTTCTGTGAGCCTCCGCTTCTTCCGGATGGGCGGCGTGCAGAAGATGGTTTTGAGTGGCGTGGGTGCGGGCTTTCTGCTCTACGTGCTGTCGAAAGTAACTGAGGATTTGAGCAAGGCTGAGTTGATGCATCCCATCGCTGCGGCGTGGCTGCCTGTTGTTGTCGGCGGCCTCACCGGTTTCTTGGCCTTGCTGTATCAGGAGGACGGGTAGTGGCCGTTGTCGCCGCCCGCCAGTTGAGGTCGTCTGTGTTCAGGCGGCGCAGTGCCCTGCGCCGTCCTCGCAGCCGCATGGCCGCGCTTGGCGTCTCACTCTCCACGCTTGTCGCCGCGTTTGTCGTGGTCGGCGCGCCCGGCGTTGTCGTGCCGACGCCGGCCGCCGCGCAGAGCTTCACCTACAATCCGCGCCCGCCGAAGCCGCCGCGGCCGCCGGCCAAGAATGACGGGCAGATGCTCGTTCAGGCCAACGAGGTCGATTACGACTACAACAATCAGCGCGTGTCGGCGGTCGGCAACGTGCAGATGTTCTACAACGGCACCAGCGTCGAGGCCGACAAGGTCATCTACGACCAGAAGACCAAGCGTCTTCATGCCGAGGGCAACATCCGCATGACCGATGCGGAAGGTAAGATTACCTACGCCAACATCATGGATCTGAGCGACGACTACCGTGACGGTTTTGTCGATTCGCTGCGCGTCGATACCGAAGACCAGACCCGGATGGCGGCGACCCGCGCCGATCGCTCGAGCGGCAACTACACCGTGTTCGAGAACGGCGTTTATACCGCCTGCGCCCCCTGTAAGGACGATCCGAAGAAGCCGCCGCTCTGGCAGGTCAAGGGCGCGCGCATCATCCATAACCAGACCGAGAAGATGCTCTATTTCGAGAACGCCCAGCTCGAGTTCTTCGGCGTTCCGATGGCGTATCTGCCCTATTTCTCGACGCCCGATCCGACGGTGAAACGCAAGAGCGGCTTCCTGATGCCGGCGTTCACCACCTATTCGGCCTACGGCGTCGGCGTCGAAGTCCCCTACTACTTCGCGCTCGCGCCCGATTACGACGTGACGTTCAATCCGCGCTTCACGTCGAAGCAAGGCGTCCTGCTGCAGGGTGAATTCCGCCAGCGCCTGTCGAACGGCGCCTACCAGATCCGCCTCTACGGCATCGACCAGCTCGATCCCGGCGCCTTCGCCGGCCAGCCCGGCGACCGCCAGTTCCGCGGCGGTGTCGAGACCAAGGGTCAGTTCGCACTGAACGACAAGTGGACCTTTGGCTGGGACGGCGTGCTGCTGTCCGACTACTACTTCATGTCCGACTACCGGCTGGCCCAGTACAAGGATCCGTTCGGCTCGTTCATGTCGCTGCCGACCGAGGCGATCTCGCAGCTCTATCTGACCGGCGTCGGCAACCGCAGCTTCTTCGACGCGCGGGCGATCTATTACCTCAGCTTCTCCGGCAACCAGAACAAGGTGCCGGTCGTTGCTCCTGTCATCGACTACAATAACGTGATCAACAGCCCGATCCTGGGTGGTGAATTCAGCTACAAGATGAACTTCACCAACCTGACCCGCGAAAGCGCGGTGTTCGATCCGATCACGACGCTCGCCAACACCAACAGCCTGTGCCTGTCTGCAGATCCAGCGCGTGTGATACCGCAGCAGTGCCTCATGCGCGGCATGCCCGGCACTTACACCCGCTTCACCGCCGAGGCGCAGTGGCGCAAGTCCTACACCGACCCGTTCGGTCAGATCTGGACGCCGTTCGTCAGTGTCCGTGGCGATGCGATCAACGCCGACATCTCGAATCAGCCCGGTGTTTCCAACTTCCTGCCGGTCGGCGACACCCAGACGGTCCGCCTGATGCCGGCCGTCGGCTTCGAGTACCGCTATCCCTTCATCAACGTGCAGCCGTGGGGCACGACCACGATCGAGCCGATCGCGCAGGTCATCATCCGGCCCAACGAGCCCAATGCCGGCAAGCTCCCGAACGAGGACGCCCAGAGCCTGGTGTTCGACACCAGCAACCTGTTCGCGGTCGACAAGTTCTCCGGGTATGACCGCGTCGAGGGCGGCAGCCGCGCCAATGTCGGCGTGCAGGCCACCACCCAGTTCGACCGCGGCGGCAGCGTCAAGGCGATGTTCGGCCAGTCCTACCAGCTGTTCGGGCTGAACTCGTTCGCGGTCGCCGACGTCACCAACACGGGCGTCGACTCCGGCCTGCAGAATGCGCGATCGGACTATGTCGCGAGCGTCGCCTATTCGCCGAACCGGACCTATACGCTCAGCGTCCGCTCGCGGATGGACGAGGCGACGTGGAACGTCAACCGGTTTGAGGCCCAGGGTACCGCCAACTTCGACCGCTGGTCGGTCAGCCTGACGTACGGCGACTATGCAGCGCAGCCGGAACTCGGATATCTGACGCGCCGCGAAGGCCTTCTCGCCAGCGGGTCGGTCAAGGTGGCATCGAACTGGGTGGTCCAGGGTGCGGCGCGCTGGGACCTTGAAGCGAACAAAATCAACCAGTATGTGGTCGGCGCAGGCTATGTGGACGACTGCTTCGTGCTGGCCGCCAACTATGTCACGTCCTACACATATCAAGCTGGCAGCACGCCGCCTGTCCTCAGCCACGCTTTCATGTTCCAGATCGGCCTGCGGACCATCGCGCAATCGTCGACCACGAGCAGCTCGGCCGGCGTCCAGTAGCATGGAACTGGATGGCCGCGATCCGCGGCTCCAGCTTGAATGGGTTTAAACGGCTGACATGACTATGACGACAGCTAGCCTGCCAACTCGCCGCCATTCGTTCCTGCTGAGTTCTCTTCTGGCTCTTGTGATCCTGCTCGGAGGCAGTGCTCGTTTGCACGCCCAGACCATTGCCGTCATGGTCAATGGCGACCCCATCACCAATTTCGACATCGAGCAGCGCGCCAAGCTGAACGCCCTGACGGGCGCCAAGCATCCCGATCGTAAAGCCATTCTCAACGATCTCATCGACGAGAAGGTGAAGATCAAGGAAGCCAAGAAATACGGCGTCGATCCCTCCTCGAGCGACATCGACCAAGCCTATAACGGAATGGCGCAACGGATGCGGCTGTCGGGCGACCAGCTCACCAAGGTGCTGGAGAACAAGGGCATCAGGCCGGATACGCTGAAGCAACGCATCAGGGCCGACATGGTCTGGACCAGCCTGGTCCGCGGGCGCTTTAAGGAAAGCCTGCAGGTCGGCGAGAAGGACGTGGCGACTGCAGTCAAGGCGGCTGGCGAGTCGGGCGACGCCGATGCCTTCGAATACAGGATGCTGCCGGTCGTCCTGATCGTACCCCGCGGCGCGCCCCAGTCCGAGTTCGAGGGACGGCGCAAGGAAGCGGAAAGCCTGCGCGAACGCGTGACCAGTTGCGAGGAGGCCAACTCCTACTTCAAGTCGATGCGCAACGCTGCGATCCGCGAAATCGTCGTGAAGACTTCGGCAGACCTGCCTCAGTCGCTGCGCGACATCCTGGACAAGACGCCGATCGGCCATCTGACCGCCCCTGAAGTCACCAAGCAGGGCATCGAGATGGTCGCGCTCTGCGGCCGGAAGGCAACCACCGTGGATACGCCGAAGAAGCGCGAGATCCGCGAGAAGATGTACGCCCAGAAGTACGAGGCGAAGTCGAAGTCCTATCTGCAGGAAGTCCGCAAGGCTGCGATGATCGAGTACCCAGGCGGGCGATGATCGACTATCGTTGACGAATGGCCACACCTCTCGCGCTGACGTCCGGCGAGCCTGCAGGCATCGGACCCGACATCACCCTCGCCGCGTGGCTGCGGCGTCGTGAACTCGATCTCCCGCCGTTCTATCTGCTCGGCGATCGCGCTTCCCTCGCCGAACGCGCCAAGGCGCTCGGGCTTACCGTCGAGCTTGCCGACGTCAGCGCCGAGGAAGCATCGGCAGCATTTTCGCGCGCCCTACCCGTCGTCGCGACCGGCAAGGCGGCGACCGCACGGCCGGGGCAGCCCGACGGGACGAGCGCCGAGGCCGCGATGACCTCGATCCGTCAAGCGGTCGCCGATGTCGTCTCCGGCAAAGCCGGCGCCGTCGTCACCAACCCGATCGCCAAGAACGTGCTGTATCGCGCCGGCTTCCGCCATCCCGGGCACACGGAATTCCTCGCCGAGCTCGCGGCCAATGGGAGGCAGGCACCGCATCCGGTGATGATGCTCTGGTCGCCGGCCCTCGCCGTCGTCCCGGTGACGATCCACCTGTCGGTTCGCGAGGCGCTGGCGCAGCTCTCGACCGATCTGATCGTGTCGACCGCGCGGATCGTCGTCTCGGACATGAAGGCGCGGTTCGGCCTCGCGGCGCCGCGGCTTGCCATATCGGGCCTCAATCCGCATGCCGGAGAAGACGGCACGCTCGGCAGGGAGGACATCGAGATCGTCGCGCCGGCCGTCGAGATCCTGCGGCGAGCGGGCATCGCCGCGAGAGGCCCGCTGCCGGCCGACACCATGTTCCACGAGGCCGCGCGCAAGACCTATGACTGCGCGATCTGCATGTATCACGACCAGGCGCTGATCCCGATCAAGACCATCGCGTTCGAGGACGCCGTCAACGTCACGCTGGGACTGCCGTTCATCCGGACCTCTCCGGATCACGGCACCGCATTCGACATCGCCGGCACCGGCAAGGCCAATCCGGCGAGCCTGATCGCCGCCCTCCGGCTTGCCGCGCGCATGGCCGCCGCGGCGCCGCCTCGATGAGCGCCATCGACGACCTGCCGCCGCTGCGCGACATCATTCGCGAACATTCCCTGTCGGCGCGCAAATCGCTCGGTCAGAATTTCCTGCTCGACCTCAATCTCACCGCGCGGATCGCGCGCGCCGCCGGTCCGCTGGAGGACTCCACTGTGATCGAGGTCGGACCCGGTCCGGGCGGATTGACGCGCGCGCTGCTTGCGCTCGGCGCCAAACGCGTGATCGCAGTCGAGCGCGACGAGCGGGCGCTTGCCGCGCTCGGCTACATCGTCAAGCGTTACCCCGGCCGCGTCGAGATCGTGCACGGCGACGCGCAGCGCTTCGATCCGCGCCCGCTGCTCGATGGCGGCAAGGCCAAGATCGTCGCCAATCTGCCGTACAACATCGCGACCCAGCTGCTGGTCGACTGGCTGTCGATCGAGCCGTGGCCGCCCTGGTACGACATGATGGTGTTGATGTTCCAGCGCGAGGTCGCCGAGCGCATCGTCGCCCGCCAGGACGAAGAGGCCTATGGCCGGCTCGCGGTGCTCGCGAACTGGCGCGCCGAGACCAAGATCCTGTTCGACATCTCGCCCGCCGCATTCGTGCCCCAGCCGAAGGTGACATCCTCGGTGGTACGATTGGTGCCGCGCGCGGCGCCCGAACCGTGTGACCGCCGCATGCTCGAGCAGGTGGCGGCGGCCGCCTTCGGCCAGCGCCGCAAGATGTTGCGCCAGAGCCTGAAATCGCTGTCCGTCGATCCGGCGCGGCTCGCCGCGGCCGCCCAGATCGATGCCACGCGCCGCGCCGAAACCATCCCGGTCACCGGCTTTGTTGCCATGGCACGTGAATTGGCCGATATACGGTCCACAAAATAGAACATCAGGAGAAAACGTAATGGCGCGTATGGTTCGCCAATCCCTCGTCAAATTCGATGCACCGCTGTGCGAAACCATCGTGGACACGCCCAAGCCGGAGGGACGCGAGGTGCTCGTGCGCATCGAGCGCTGCGGCCTGTGCCATTCCGATCTCCACATCCAGGACGGCTACGCCGATCTCGGCGGCGGCAAGAAGCTCGACACCACCCGCGGCATGACCCTGCCCTTCACGCTCGGCCACGAGATCGCCGGCGTCGTCGACGAGGTCGGGCCCGACGTGTCGAAGGACCTGATCGGAGCCAAGAAGGCCGTCTTCCCCTGGATCGGCTGCGGCCAGTGCCGCGACTGCCAGAACGGCGACGAGAACCTTTGCGTCAAGCAGCGCTTCCTCGGCGTCTCCATCGACGGCGGCTTCGCCACGCACGTCCTGGTGCCCGACGTAAAATACCTGCTCGACTATGATCCGCTGCCGGTCAATCAGGCCGCGACCCTGATGTGCTCGGGCGTCACCGCCTACGGCGCGCTGAAGCGCCTGGTCGACCGTCCGCGCCAGCGCAATCTGCTGCTGATCGGCCTTGGCGGCGTCGGCATGATGGGCCTGTCGTTCGCGCAGGCGATGTTCAAGCAGCCGATCACGGTTGCCGATCTCAGCCCCGCCGCACGCGAGACCGCGCTGAAGAACGGCGCAGCCGCCGCTTACGACCCGGCGGAGCCGGACGTGGTCAAGCGCATGCTGAAAGAGAGCGACGGCGGCTTCGACGGCGTGGTCGACTTCGCCGGCAACGAGAAGTCGATGGCGTTCGCGGTGTCGACAGTTGCGCGCGGCGGCAAGATCGTGGTGTCCGGCCTGATGGGCGGCAATTTCAGCTTGCCGATGGTGCAATGGGTCTACAAGCGCATGACCATCGAAGGCTTCATGGTGGGAACGCTGGCCGAGGGGCAGGAATTGATGGCGCTCGCCCGCGCGGGCAAGATCAAGCCGACGCCGATGAAGGAAGAGCCGATGGCCGACGTCCAGAAATGGATCGATGAATTGCGGGCCGGCAAAGTCGTGGGACGCATCGTCTTGAAGAACTAAAGCCTGATCGCGCTTTAGCGGACGTCCCGCCGGCCTCACCCGACAACTGGGGAGGACGCACATGAGGAGGAAACGTTCGACGTTCGCGGCATGGGCGGCGCTCGCGCTTGCCCTTGCCGTTACACCGGCCACGGCGCAATCGCATTACGGGCCCGGCGCCACCGGCCACGAGATCAAGATCGGGACCACAACGCCCTATAGCGGCCCGGCGTCGGCCTATTCGGCCGGTGCCATCTCGATCACCGCCTATTTCGCGATGATCAACGATCAGGGCGGCGTGAACGGCCGCAAGATCAACTTCATCAGCCTTGACGATGCCTACAGCCCGCCCAAGACGGTCGAGCAGATCCGCCGCCTGATCGAGAGCGACGAGGTGTTGTTTCTCGTCAACCCGGTCGGCACCGCACCCAACATGGCCGTGGTCAAATACATCAATCAGAAGCGGGTGCCGCATCTGTTCGTCGGATCTGGCGCGACCATCTTCAACGATCCCGGGCACTATCCGTGGACGATGAGCTGGACGCCGCATTACGCGTCCGAGGGCGAGATTTACGCCAAATATATCCTGTCGACGCTTCCCGACGCGAAGATCGGCATCCTCGCGCAGAACGACGATCTCGGCCGCGACTACGTGATGGGCTTCAAGCACGGGCTCGGCGACAAGGCCGCGACGATGATCGTGTCGCAGCAAACCTATAACACCAGCGATCCCACGGTGGACTCGCAGATCGTGTCGCTCAGGGCCGCCGGCGCCAATGTGCTGTTCATTGCCTCGGTGCCGAAGTTCGCTGCGCAAGCCATCCGCAAGGCCTATGATATCGACTGGCACCCGCAGGAATTCCTCTCCAGCGTCGGCTCCTCGATCGCAGGCGCGATCCGCCCGGCCGGATTCGAGGCTGCGAAGGGCGTGATCTCGGCGGCCTATCAGAAAGACCCCGCCGATCCGCAATGGAAGGACGATCCGGCCATGAAGGCCTGGAACCTCTGGATGGATAAGTACAACCCGCACGTCGACAAGAGCGACTATTACGCACCCTACGGCTACAATATCGGCTATGCCGTGGTGCAAATCCTCAAGCAGTGCGGCAACGACCTGACGCGCGAGAACATCATGAAGCAGGCCTCGCATCTCGACATGGAGTTGCCGCTGCTGCTGCCCGGCATCCGGTTGCGGACCTCGCCGACCGACCTGCGGCCGATCAAGCAGATGCGTCTCGTCCGGTTCAACGGCCAGCGCTACGTGCTGTTCAGCGACGTGCTTGAGAGCAACTAGCGCGGCTTGGAACGAGGGTGCCGCACGACGGGAACCGCCAGTCGGTACGACAGCGGAACCTAGCGAGCGACCGTGCGGTCCAAGTTCTCCCGCCACCGCGGCGCCGCAATTGTCAGACGCTGCGAGCCCCAATTAAGCCCTACCCGCTCCGGATTTGCGGCGCATTGCGACCCAACTCTTTACCGAGATTGGATCGCAAGCGTTTGCGCAAAAGAATTACCGGGGACGTCAATGTCAAATCGTTCAGCAAAATTTGCTTCGGCGCTCGTCGCGAGCATCCTGGCCGGCGCAAATTTCACAGCCGTGGCGCAGAATGCGACCAACACGGCGGACACCAAGACGGCAGCCAACTGCCAGTCTGCCCCCAAGGGACCGGCGCCCGCCGGGAGTCACTGGTATTACCACACGGATCGCGCGACCAAGACCAAGTGCTGGTACATCGGTGAGGCCAAGAACAAGGCCGCCAAGACCGCCGCCGCGCAGCAACAGCCTGCCCCCGCCCCGGATCCAAGTGCAGACGCCACACCACCACAGCCGCAGGCTCAACCGCAGCCGCAGGCTCAACCGCAGCCGCAGGCTCAACCGCAGCCGCAGCCGGAGATGCGTCCGTCGGTCGCCGATGCGCATGCCGAGTTCGCTGCGTCGCAGGCCGCCGCCCCGGCGGCAACCGGGGACGCCAGTCAGGCAGGCGGCACGGTGCCGGACACCGGCGCACCCGCGCCTGCGACACCCCCCGACGCAAATGCGCAGACATCGGCGCGGTGGCTGGATGCGACGAGCATGGCCGGATCCAACGGCACGCGGCACGCCTCGCCTCAGCCACCCGCGCCCGAGCAGGCGGATGTGCCGCAGCCGTCGGCGAACGACGCGGCGCCAGCCGCGCCCGCTGCAGTCGAAACGCCAACCGAGAAGACGTCATCCTCCACGCAGATGTTGCTGATCGTGATGGTCGGCGCGCTGGCGCTGGCCGGCGTGGTCAGCGCGCTCGTGTTCCGGCTGACCCGCACCCGCACGCCGCCTTACGAAATCCGCGACGAGTGGCGCGCGCCATGGGACTCGATTCGCACCGAACGGTCACCGGACATGCCGATCCGCCTGGAGCCTCCGGTTCGGTTGTCCGACGTGCCGCCGCGCCGGGCCGAACCTCCGATGCCTCGCCGCGAGTCTGCGCGCGATCTGGACCAGAGCGAGGAGAAGAACCGGCAGATCACGGCGATGCTGCAGCGCCTGGCACGCAGCGCTACGAACTGAGGCGGCTATTTCTCGAGCTGGCGCTGCAGGCCGCGCACGAATTCGGTGAGGCCCGTGCGCCGTTCGCGCTTGAGCCGCTCCGCCTTCAGGATCGACTGCACCTCGGCGAAGGCGTCGTCGACGTTCTGGTTGACGACGATGTAGTCGTATTCCGCCCAGTGGCTCAGCTCGTGCGTGGCACGGTTCATCCGGCCGCGGATGACTTCTTCCGAATCCTGCGCACGGGTGTGCAGCCGCTTCTCGAGATCGGCGGCCGACGGCGGCAGAATGAAGACGCTGACCACATCGGCGCGCGCCTTCTCACGCAATTGCTGCGTGCCCTGCCAGTCGATGTCGAACAGCACGTCCTGGCCGGCTGACAGCGCGGCCTCGACCGGCTGGCGCGGCGTGCCGTAGCAATTGTCGAACACGGTGGCCCATTCGAGCAGCTCGCCCTGCTTGGCCATCGCCTCGAACTTCGCCTTGTCGACGAAGAAATAGTCGCGGCCCTCGACCTCGCCCGGCCGCATCGGCCGCGTGGTTGCCGACACCGACATCTTCAGCCCGGGCATGCGGTCGATCAGCATGCGCGACAGCGTCGTCTTGCCGGCGCCCGAGGGCGACGACAACACGAACATCAGTCCGCGCCGGTCCACGCCATCAAAACCCTGCGCCGTCATCGCTCACTCCAGATTCTGGACCTGCTCACGGAATTGCTCGACCACATTCTTCATCTCGAGCCCGGTGTTTGTCAGCTCGACATCGTTCGACTTCGAGCAACAGGTGTTGACCTCGCGATTGAACTCCTGCGCGAGGAAGTCGAGCCGCCGCCCGACCGGCCCGCCCTTCACGATCATCTCGCGCGCCTGGGCAACATGCGAGGCGATGCGGTCGAGCTCCTCGCGGATGTCGGCCTTGGTGGCGATCAGGATCGCCTCTTGGCTGAGCCGGTCGGCGTCGAAGCGATCCGAGGTCTCCAGCAGCGCCGCGATCTGTTCGGCGAGCCGCGCCTTGATCGCCTCGGGCTTGCGGCCCGGCGCGGCCTCGGCACGCTTGGCCAGCCGTTCGATCTCGTCCATCCGCTGCATCAGGATCTGGCCGAGCGCATCGCCCTCGCGGCGGCGCATCTCCACGAGACTGGTGAGCGCCTGCTCGAAGGCTTTGGCCGCTGCGTCGCGCGCCGCCTTGTCCTCTTCCTCGTTCCTTTCAGGCTCGACCACCTCGATGACGCCCTTGATGCCGAGCAGGCCGTCGATGCTCGGCGCCACCGCATCGATCCGCTGCGCGAGCGTACCGGCGACCTTCACGACGGCTTCCAGCACCTCCTCATTGATGCGGATGGTCTGCGCTGCATCGGTGCGCTTGACGCTGAGATTGGCATAGACCGTACCGCGCGACAGCAACTCGGCGGCGCGCTTCTTGGCGAAGGCCTCCAGTTCGTCCCATCCGGGCGGCAGCCGCAACCGCAGGTCATAGCCCTTGGCATTGACCGACTTCAGCTCCCACTCGAACGTATAGGGACCGCTTGCGCCATGGCTTCGGGCAAAGCCAGTCATGCTCGACAGCGCCATCGCGTGAAACTCTCCAGCAGAAGGATATGGGGCTCACCTGGAGCCTACGAGACTCGCACGGAGTCCCAGCGAACTTAAAACGGATTCCGTGAAAGTGGAATTACGTTCCACCCACGGGACAGCAGGGCTCAGCGCTGCACCACCGGCAGCGAATTGGTCTGCTGGGCCGCGCCCTGACGACCGCGCGGCTTCCTCCGATTGGTGGGCTTCGGCGGCGTGGCCGCCGTGGGATTGGTATCGGCCGCTCCCGGCGCCGCGGCAGCCGGCGGCGGCGGATCATCCGCAGGCTCGACGGTGTCGTTCTGGATCTGCTTTTCCATCGAGCGCAGCTTGGCGACATTCTTGGCGTGCTGGTCGTAGGTTTCGGTGAAGGTGTGACCACCGGTGCCGTCGGCAACGAAGAACAGGTCACGCGTGCGCGCGGGATTGGCGGTTGCCTCCAGCGAGGCGCGGCCGGGATTGGCGATCGGCCCGGGCGGCAGGCCGTCGATCACATAGGTGTTGTAGGGCGACGGCTGCGTGATCTCGCTGCGCTTGATCGGCCGTCCCAGCGTTCCCTTGCCGCCAACCAGCCCGTAGATGATAGTCGGGTCGGATTGCAGCTTCATCTTCTGGCGCAGGCGATTGACGAAGACCGCGGCCACGCGGCTGCGCTCGTCGGCGCGCCCGGTTTCCTTCTCCACGATCGACGCCAGCGTCACCAGCTGCTCCGGCGACTTCAACGGCGTATCCGGATTGCGGCGTTCCCAGATCTCGGCGAGCACGCGCTTCTGCGCCTGCTGCATGCGCTGGATCACCTGATCGCGCGTGGTGCCGCGCGGGAACTTGTAGGTCTCCGGCAGCAACGTTCCCTCGCGCGGGATCTCGCGCACCGAGCCGGTGAAGATGTCGTTGTCGGAGAGCCGCGCCACGATCTGCTCCGAGGTCAGGCCTTCCGGGATGGTGACGGCATGCTGCACCACCTTGCCCTCGACGATGGTGGCGATGACGTCGCGCAGGCTCGCATTCTTCTGGAACGAGTACTCGCCGGGCTTCAGGTCCGAGCTTGCCTTCAGCGCGAACACGCTGCCGATGAAGATCCAGGGATTGACGTTGATCACGCCCTCGCGCGACAGCACGTCGGCGATGTCACGCTTGCCGGCGCGGGCCGGGATGTTGACGACCTTGTCTTCCTGCAGCGGCCCGGGCGCCTCCAGCGTCTGCTTGCCGTAGTAGTAGGTCGCTCCAGCCCCGATCATCAGGATGATCAGGATGGTGAAGATGGCATTGCCGACAATCACGAACGGATTGCGGGCACGATCCGAGCGCTTCGGCGGCGGGGGAACCTGCTCAGGCTCCAGCGCAGCACGCGGACTCCTTGGTGAAATGGGCGGCCTCTCACTCATCGATGCAAACCAAATCCTGCCGGTTGAATCGTGGCCGGACAAACCCCTGCCCTGCCAATAGCATACGCCCGCTCTTAGGAGTCACCGCGGAATACGGCAAAACGGTGGACTAGTTCTAAAGACTTACAATTAGGTCACGCGCTGCACGATCACAGAGGCGTTGGTCCCCCCGAAACCGAATGAATTGGACAATGCCACATTGACGTCACGCTTGCGCGACGTGTGAGGCACAAGATCGATCGCCGTTTGAACCGACGGATTATCGAGATTGATGGTCGGCGGTACCACGTTGTCGCGAATCGCAAGGATCGCGAAGATCGCCTCGATCGCGCCCGCCGCGCCGAGCAGATGGCCGGTCGCCGATTTGGTCGACGACATCGAGACCTTCGAGGCGGCATTGCCGAGCAAACGCTCGACCGCGCCGAGCTCGATCTCGTCACCGACCAGCGTCGAGGTGCCGTGCGCGTTGATATAGTCGATGTCGGCGGCGGTCAGACCGGCGCGCTTCAGCGCCGCGCTCATGCTGCGGAAGCCACCATCGCCGTCCGGCGAGGGCGAGGTGATGTGATAGGCGTCACCCGACAGGCCGTAGCCGGTCACCTCGGCGTAAATCTTTGCGCCGCGCTTCTTCGCGTGCTCGTATTCCTCGAGGATCACGATGCCGGCGCCCTCGCCCATCACGAAGCCGTCGCGATCCTTGTCGTAGGGGCGCGAGGCCTTCTGCGGCGTGTCGTTGAAGCCGGTGGAGAGCGCGCGCGCCGCGCAGAAGCCGGCCATGCCGATGCGGCAGATTGGCGATTCGGTGCCGCCCGCCACCATCACGTCGGCATCGCCGAGCGCGATCAGCCGCGCGCCGTCGCCGATCGCATGCGCGCCGGTCGAACATGCGGTGACGACCGAATGGTTCGGCCCCTTGAGGCCATGCTCGATCGAGACGTAGCCCGATGCCAGGTTGATGAGACGACCGGGAATGAAGAACGGCGACACTTTCCGCGGCCCGCGCTCCTTCAGCAGGATCGCGGTATCGGCAATGCCCGAGAGGCCGCCGATGCCGGAGCCGATCAGCGTGCCGGTCGCGCACTTGTCTTCTTCGGAGGTTGGATGCCAATTGGCATCGTCGAGCGCCTGCTTGGCCGCGCACATCGCGAAGATGATGAAGTCGTCGACCTTGCGCTGGTCCTTCGGCTCCATCCACTGATCGGGATTGAAGGTGCCATCGGCCCCATCGCCACGCGGAATGGAACAGGCAATCTGGCTCGGCAGGTCGGACACGTCGAACGTATCGATCTTCTTCGCGCCGCTCTGTCCGGCGAGAATGCGTGTCCAGGTTGCGTCGACGCCGCAGCCGAGCGGCGTAACCATGCCCAGCCCCGTGACGACAACACGTCTCATTTCAGAATCTCCGGCCCACAACGGGCGGCCAATAATAAGAAACCGGGGGACCGTTCGACAACGGTCCGTCCGGCTCCGTCAACTTCGCTAAAAGCGTCAGCTCTTCGCGTTCTTCTCGAGAAACTTGGTCGCGTCGCCGACGGTCAAAATCGTTTCCGCGGCATCGTCGGGAATCTCGCAACCGAACTCTTCTTCAAAAGCCATCACGAGCTCGACCGTGTCGAGGCTGTCGGCGCCGAGGTCATCGATGAAACTTGCGCTATCGACCACCTTGTCCGGTTCGACACCGAGGTGTTCGACCACAATCTTCTTAACCCGCTCGCCAATCTCACTCATCGTTCAACCTCGTTGTTCCATTGGACCCGACCCCAAGACGATACGAGCCATCGTGGTCGTCTCGATTACTCAATCGCGCATAGTCTTGATTCGGCCCGGTCGTAGCCGACTAAGCCCCGGCGAACGGCAGGCATCGTCACGCCAATATACAGGGTTTCAAAATCCTGCAATGGCGTTCTTCGCCCATCCGTGGGGGGTTCAGCTATCATACTTCCCAAGCCTTGACTACACGCCTGAACCGGCTCCCGAAAACGGCCTTTCGCCGCATTGCGAGAGCCAGTAGCAGCTCAAATCATGGCCATCCCGCCATTGACGTGAATGGTCTGTCCGGTGACGTAACCGGCTTCGTTGGAGGCCAGGTAGACGGCCGCGGCAGCGATGTCTTCGGGCGTCCCGAGTCGCGCCGCAGGAACCTTCGCCAGGATGGTTTCGCGCTGCTTCTCGTTGAGCGCGTCCGTCATCGGCGTCTTGATGAAGCCCGGCGCGATGCAGTTGGCGGTCACGCCGCGCTTGGCATATTCGGCGCCCAGCGTCTTGATCAGGCCGATGATGCCGGCCTTCGACGCGGTGTAGTTGCCCTGCCCCGGATTGCCGGTAACGCCGACGATCGAGGTGATCGCGATGATCCGGCCGAAGCGCTTGCGCATCATCAGCTTTGTCGCGGCGCGCGCCAATCGGAAGGTTGCCGTCAGGTTGACCGCGATGACGTCATCCCAATCCTCGTCGCGCAGCTGCACGAACAGGTTGTCGCGCGTGATACCGGCGTTGGCGACGAGAATGTCGACCTGCCCCATCGCCGCTTCCGCCGCCGGCACCAATGCCTCGACCTCGTCCTTGCTGGAGAGATTGCAGGGCAACACGTGAACGCGGTCGCCGAGCTTGGCGGCGAAGCCGTCCAGCACCTCGCGCCGCGTGCCCGAGATCGCGACCGTTGCGCCCTGTGCATGCAGCGCCTGCGCGATCGCGCCGCCGATGCCTCCGGTCGCACCCGTGACGAGCGCCGTCCTGCCAGTCAGATCAAACATCGAAATCTCCTCTCGGCCGCTTACGCCGACGCTGCCAATGCGTCCTTGGCCGCAGCAATATCGTTCGGACCGCCGACGGACACGCCGACTGCGCCGTCGGCGATGCGCTTGACCAGCCCGCTCAGCACCTTGCCGGCGCCGATCTCGAAGAATCGCGTCACGCCCTGCCCTGCCATATAGGCAACCGACTCGCGCCAGCGCACGGTGCCGGTGACCTGTTCGACCAGGCGACGGCGGATCTCGTCGGGGTCGGTGATGGCGGAGGCCAGCACGTTGGAGACGAGCGGCGCCGCGGGCGGCTTGATGGTGACGCCGGCCAGCGCCTGCGCCATCGCATCGGCCGCCGGCTGCATCAGCTTGCAGTGGAAGGGTGCCGACACCGGCAGCAGCATCGCGCGCTTGGCGCCCCTGGTCTTGGCGATTTCGACCGCGCGATCCACGGCGGCCTTGTCGCCGGACACCACGACCTGTCCGCCGCCATTGTCGTTGGCGGCCTGGCACACCTGCCCCTGCGCCGCCTCGTTGGCGACCGCCACGGCCGCCTCATAGTCGAGCCCGAGCAGCGCGGCCATCGCGCCGGCGCCCACCGGTACCGCCTTCTGCATCGCAAGACCGCGGGTGCGCAGCAGGCGCGCGGTGTCGCTGACGGTCAGACTGCCGGCCGCGGCCAGCGCCGAATACTCGCCGAGCGAGTGCCCGGCGACGAAGGCGGCGTCACGGCCGACTGAAAAGCCGGCTTCGCTCTCCAGCACGCGCAAGGTCGCGATCGAGACCGCCATCAGGGCCGGCTGCGCGTTCTCGGTGAGCTGCAGCGTCTCGGCCGGGCCGTCCCAGATCGTCGCGGTCAGCTTCTCGCCCAGCGCGGAATCGACCTCGTCGAACACCGCCTTGGCGACCGGAAAGGCCTCGGCCAGGGCCTTGCCCATCCCGACCGCCTGCGAGCCCTGCCCGGGAAACGTAAATGCTGCCGTCATCGGCGCTCCCTACCTCGTTGAGCGTGAACTTCCCCGCAAACGCCCTGCGTCTGCTGCGGGGAGAACGGTATCCGCGTCGCGCGAAAAATGCCTCGGCGGGTCCGGTCCATGCCATGAACCATGCCTCGGACCGGGCCGTAAGACACTGCCGAAGGCCGCCGTGTCAAGCCGCGCCAAAGGAACCCTGGGGATGCCGGACGATCTTCGGGCTAGAAGCCGCCGGCGTTCTGGTCGGCATTAACCTTCGCGCCCGCCCTTGCCCGGCGCGCGCTGTTGACCAGTTGCCCCGGCCGATCCTCGTGGTCAGGCCTGCCGGTCGCGAGCCGCAGCACGGCGGCGTAGCCCGGCTGCACCTCCATCCGGTCGGCATATCGGCTCCTGCTCAGGATGCGATGGACGCGCGGCAGGTTGTAGCAGGGCACGTAGAACAGCAGGTGATGCTCGAGATGGTAGTTGACGTAATAGGGCGCGATAAAAAGACGCTCGAGAAAATTCGCGTGCGTGGTGCGGGTATTGCGCAAGGGATCGGAGCTGTCGGGCACGACGGCATGCTCGGCGATGTTGCGGATGCGCGTGATCACCATCATCCAGGTCAGGAGCGGCACCAGCCAGAGCAGCGGATAGGCCCACCACACGCCGGCAGCGGCGAGGCCCGCGAACAGCACCGCATTGGTCAGGCATTGCGGCCCGAGCTTGTCCCAGAAATTCGCGGCGCGCCGCGACAACGGCCATTCCTTCGGCCCAAGCGCGTTGAGCAGTTGCGCCTTGCGCTGCTGGTAGCCGGTCTGGCCGGTGATATCGCGGAAGAACTTGCGACGATAGCTCAGCCGCGTGATTGGAAACGGCGCCGACAACACGAGGTCCGGATCGTCCTCCTGCTGCGTGCGCGCGTGATGCTGCAGATGATAGCGGCGATATCCGCGGGTCTCGGCGAAGATCGGATAAGCGCAGAACCATTGGCTCAGCGCGAGGTTGGTCTTCTCGTCCGCCGACAGGCAGCCATGCGCACCGTCATGCATCAGGATCGCAAGCCCGAGCTGGCGCGAGCCGATGATCGCAACGGCAAGCAGATAGGTCAGCGGATTGGGCCACCACGCCACGAGCGCGATCGCGCCCAGGATCAGCGCCCATGCATGCGCGATCAGGGCGACACCCTTCCATGTCGCGCGCTGCCGGACCGCAACCAGTTCGTCCTCGGTCAGGAACTCGCGGGCACGCATGCGAAGCGCGGTCATGTGCTTGTCTCCCCGTCCGATGAGGGTGAAGTGCTGGAATCGCCGACCAGGCGGAGCCGCGTGGCCTCATGTGCCGATGTCGCCGTCGCCTGCTCGCCGAGCGCCCGCAGGAGCTCGCGGCACATCTCTTCGGGCGCGCGGCCCATCGCAAAGCCTTCGACGATCACGCCAATCGCGACCGCCCAGAATCGCCGCGAGCTCTCCTCGGGCGCGCGCAGCGTTCGCCAGCCATGCCGCTCGACCTGGCCCGCATAGGCGCGCGCGCCTTCGCTGTGCAACCGCTCGATGGTGCGTTCGACCAGCGGCGCGAGGTCCTGCCGGCGCCTCGTCAGGGTCAAGGCTTCGGCGAAGAAGGCGACCGTGTCGGTCGTGGTCACGGTCTCGGCCAGCACATGCGTGTAGTCGCGCGGCGTGTGGGCCTTGAGGGCGGCCTGTTCGGTCGCGCGCGCCAGATAGAGCATGTCGCGGCAGGCGGCCTCCACGAACAGCGCCTCCTTGGTGCGGAAGTAATAGGTGATCTGGCTGGGAAAGGCGTCGGCCGCCGCGGCGATATCGGAGATCGAGGTCCCGGACAGTCCCCGTTCCTTGAACAGGCGGCTGGCGCCATCGAGCAGCAGGGAGCGCATCTTGCGGCCCGCCGACCGTGTCGCGCGGACCGCGTGCTTCGGATCGGGCGCAGGCATGCCGATAGCGGTCTCCGAACCCATCATCGTCCTCCCGTAAATACTTGTATGACATACAAACAAAGAAATCAACAGAGAGAACCGTGCCATGACGGGCGCGAGAGCGCCCCCGCGAGGTCGCCCTCGCCGATAAGATCTGGGCGGGGCCGAGAACCCTTGCCTTCGCAGCCAAAATCCGTATAAAGCGCGCCATCCGTGGGCCCCGGCCGGGAGCTGAACGGACGGTCTCAGCAAATTCACTCGTTGATTTTGATGTGGCAGGGCCAGTCGGCCCGTCGTCCCGTGCTTCCGCCTTCTGAGCAGCATCGAGTCCTTTCCGAAGGTCTCGAAGGGCTTGTCGCCGGGAACCGCGCCAACACAGAAAGGACACCCATGCCTCTTTACGAGCATGTTTTCCTCGCGCGTCAGGACGCGAGCACCCAGCAGGTCGATGAACTGACCACCCAGGTGACCGGTATCGTCGAACAGGGCGGCGGCAAGGTCACCAAAACCGAGAATTGGGGCGTGCGCTCCCTCACCTACCGCATGAACAAGAACCGCAAGGCGCACTTCGTGCTGATGAACATCGACGCTCCGTCGGCTGTCGTCACCGAAATCGAGCGCCAGGAGCGGATCAACGAAGACGTCATCCGCTACCTGACCGTGCGCGTCGAAGAGCACGAGGAAGGCCCGTCGGCGATGATGCGCAAGGCCGACCGTGACCGCGAACGCGATGACCGCGGCGGCGGCTTCCGCGGCGACCGCGAAGGCGGTGGCTTCCGTGGTGACCGCGAAGGCGGTTTCCGTGGTGACCGTGGCCCGCGCCGTCCGCGCGAAGAAGACGCAGCGACCGAGGAGTAAAGAATCATGGCTGACGCTGGTGCCCGCCGTCCGTTTTTCCGTCGCCGCAAGTCCTGCCCGTTCACGGGCGCGAATGCGCCGAAGATCGACTACAAGGATTCCAAGCTTTTGATGCGTTACGTCTCGGAGCGCGGCAAGATCGTGCCGAGCCGCATCACGGCCGTCTCCGCCAAGAAGCAGCGTGAACTCGCCCGCGCCATCAAGCGCGCGCGTTTCCTCGGCCTCTTGCCCTACGTTATCAGGTAATCGCCTTCGGCCGGCGGCGCGCGTCGCCGGCCGCTTATCTTCATAAGGCTTCCGGGTCGTCCGGTCGCCGATGGTTGGGGCTCTCGCAAGACGGCCTCTAACCGCTCGAAAGGAGCGGGACAGCTGATGATCGGAATATTCATCGTTGCACTTGCGGCTGGCGCGGCGTCGGCGCTGATGTTCGCCTCGATCATTTCGGGCGCGCTGATCTCGTTGCTGCTGTTCTATCTCGCACCGTTGCCGCTGATGGTGACGGCGCTCGGCTGGGGTCCGCTCGCTGCCGCGATCGGCGGCATCATCGCGGCCGCAAGCGTCGGTGCGATCCTCGGACTTCCCTACGGGATCGCCTTTGCCACGATGGTTGCCCTGCCCGGCTGGTGGCTCGGCCATCTCGCGCTGCTCGGCCGGCCGATCAGCGGCGCCCCCGCTGGCGATGCCGCGGAAGCAGCCCCTCCACAGCTCGAATGGTATCCAGTCGGCCGCATCCTGCTCTGGGTCGCGGCCTTCGCCGTTGTCACCACGGCCGGCACGCTGCTGACGCTCGGCTGGGACGCCCAGACGATTACCTCTGAGCTGCGGCGCGGGCTGCTCAAGGTGTTCAGTGCCGGCAACGCGCAGTCCAGCGACAAGATCGAGCAGCTCGTCAAGCTGCTCGTGGTCGTCGCGCCGATCGCAGCAACGGTCGTAGCGATGGTCACGCTGACGGTGAACCTGTGGCTCGCCGGCAAGGTCACGCAGATCTCGGGACGCTTGAACCGGCCCTGGCCGGAGCTGCGCTCGACCGCGCTGCCGCCGATGACGCTGGTCGCGCTGCTGGTGGCGATCGGCCTGAGTTTCGTCGGCGGCCTTCTCGCCATCCTGGCACAGATCGTCACGACCGCGCTGGTGATCGTCTACACCCTCGTCGGCTTCGCCGTGCTGCACACGGTAACGCTGTCGCTCACCAACCGCAGCTTCTGGCTGGGCTGCGCCTACACCGCCGTCGTCGTCTTCACCTGGCCGATCGCCGCGATGGTGGCGCTCGGCATTGCCGATACCCTGTTCGGATTGCGGCAACGTTACCTGCGCAGCAGGCCGCCGCCGCTGCCGGCATCCTGAGATTCGACCCAACCACTCAATCCGATACTTAGCACCTAAAGGAGAACGAACATGGAAGTCATTCTGCTGGAACGCGTGGCCAAGCTTGGCCAGATGGGCGAGATCGTGCGCGTCAAGGACGGGTATGCCCGCAACTTCTTGCTGAAGCGCGGCAAGGCGCTGCGCGCCACCGCCGACAACCGCGCCAAGTATGACGGCATGAAGGCCGAACTCGAGGCCAACAACATCAAGGCCAAGGGCGAAGCCGCCCAGGTCGCCGAGAAGATCGACGGCCGCGACATCGTCATCATCCGCCAGGCCTCCGAATCCGGCCAGCTGTTCGGCTCGGTCTCGGTGCGCGACATCGTCGCCGCGCTGGCCGCCGACGGCGTCACCGTGACGCGTCCGCAGGTCTGGCTGGATACGCCGATCAAGGTGATCGGCCAGCAGAAGGTCACGATCGCCGTCCACCCGGAAGTCGAGGCCAGCATCGTCGTGACGGTCGCCCGCTCCGCCGACGAGGCCGAGCGGATCAAGCGCGGCGAGGACATCTCGACCCGCCAGGAAGACCAGGACGCTGCCGCCGAGGCGCTCGCCGCCGCCGGCGAATTCTTCGATCCGGAAGCGCAGCACGACGAGGTCGAGCCGGCGCCGGCAGCCGAAGAAGAGAAGTAAGCGTGTTTCCAACGTGCCACCGACTGAAGCCCGGCCTGATCAGGCCGGGCTTTGGATTCGTGCCGCCGCCGCGTCGTCGAGCATCGCGATCGACGCCAGCGCCGTCGCGGTATGCCTTTCCTTGCCATCGATCACGCAGAACACGTCGGCTGCGACCACCGCGACCTGACGTCCCGGCTTGATCACCCGCGCGCGGCAGATCAGGCGATCGCCCGACGCCGGCGACAGCAGGTTCAGCTTGTACTCCGCCGTCAGCGCGGGCTGGCCGCGCGACGTCGCGGCCGCGATCGTCGTGGCATTGTCGACCAGGAACGCCGTGACCCCGCCGTGAAACAGGCCGTGCTGCTGCAACAGTTCGGGCCGGCGGTCGACCGCGAGCGTGCAGGCGCCGCGCGACAGCTCCGCCAATTCCGCGCCGACATGGCCCATGAAGCCCTGGCGGCCGACATTGTCGCGGATCCGTGTCGCAATCGGCGCAAAGTCCGGATCGGTTTCGCTCATGAAGTCCCTCCTGCTCTGTGCGCCGCTCCCGGCGCCACCACCGCGCGGATCGCGCAGGCGATCAGCGTCTCGACCTGTTCCCGCGGGTCGCTGCGGTCGCGGCCCGACAGATAGGCCCGGCAGAAGATCTGCGCCGGACCGATGATCTGGCTGAAGAACAGCACCGCGCTCATCGGCAGCAATTCGCCGCGGGCAAGCAGCGGCGCGCGCCAGCGCTCGATCCCGTCGGCGAGCCGCGCATTCTCGCTGCGCTGGGCGCCGCGCACCTCCTCGCTCCACTCGCTGCGCGAAATCTCGAACAGGAAACGCGCCTCGCGCCGGTTGCTCACGACCCAATCGAGATGGGCGCGGATCAGCCGCGCAACGCCCTCGCTCGCGCCGCAGGATGCATCGACCGAGGTCATGATCGCGGCGTGGTAGCGCTGCAGGATCTCCAGGAAGAGAGTTCCGGCCAGCTCCTTCTTCGAGGCGAAGAAGTGGAAGAAGCTGCCATTGGAGGCCCGCGCCCGGGTCCGGATCGCGGCAACCGTCGCGCCTTCGAAGCCATCCCGATCGAACACCGCCAGCCCCGCTTCCAGCAGATCCTCGCGCGCTGTGGTCACCCGCTTCTCCTCCTGACTAGATCAACACTCTAGAGCATTACTCTAATTGGAGTCAAGAATTTGCCCGGCCTGTGAGGGCCGGGCTTTGGGGATTACTTCGACACCGGAGCTTCGGACGACCCGGCCGGCGTTGGAGCGGGCGCAGCTGCCGTGGCCGGCGGAGCTGCGGATGCCGGCGCTGGCGAAGCGGCCGCAGCCGGGCTCGGGGCCGGCGCGGCAGCCGCAGGAGCCGGCGAAGGCGATGGCGCGGCAGCCGGAGCGGGCGTCACCGGCGGCACGGGGTCAGAGCGCAGCGGGGTCGATTCACTGCCGGTGGCTTCCTTGGGAGCATCGGCCTTGGCGCTGTCGGACTTGTCCGACACAGGCTTGGCGTTCGCCGGCTTCTCGCTCTCGCCCTTCTCCTGGCGCCTGGCGGCCCTGGGCTCGTCGTTCGGCGTCTCGCCCTTTGCTGCCTCGCCGGGTTTCTCCTCAACAGGCTTGCCGCGACGACCGAGCTTATGGCGGGAGGGCTTGCCCTCGCCTGCGGCCGGCGGCTCGCCCTCGACGGGTCTAACGCCCTCGGGTGCCTCGCTCGGGCGCGCCATGCGCTTGCCCCTGCGGTGAGGATGACCCTCGCCCGGCGTCAAGCCGTCCGCGTCCGGCCGGGCCGCCTCTTGCGGCGCTGCACCGGGATGCTGCCGGGGGCCCGGACGCTCCGCCTGCTCCGGCGACTGCCTCGCCTCGTGCCGACCGTCCTTGGCTCCCTTGGGCTGATCCTTCGCCTGGTAGCGCGGGTCGTTGGCGCCGTTCGAAATCAGATAGGACGCGAGCACCCCGGCCATGTCGCTGGACGTCGTGTAGTGCTGGCGCAGGAAGCCCGGCAGCGAGGACGCCGGCACGGTCTTGAGCAGGCCGCGCGGGCTCTTGTGGCACGCCGTGCAGGTGCTCGAGAAGATTTGGGAGGGGCTCTTGCCGGCCTCGAGGTTTTGCGCTTGCGCGGTTGCTGCCGGAAGGCAGCCAATCAAAAGCGTCACCGCCGCCAGACTGAGGGCTCGGCTCAACATTCCCTTAAGTCTCCAGATTCCGGAAAATCGCCGCCGGGGTCCATGGCGACGGTCACCTTTTATCCGATTATCGCGCGAATGGAAGCGCGTCCATGATGCACACACGGTATTGTCACATTTCGGAATATCGGCTTTGACCACAATGCAATAGCGCGATCTAATTCCCTGCCTATGTTTGTAGCGATGGGGACACATCGGGGCACACCGCTCCGGTTGTGTCGGGCGCAAGCAGCTTGCCGTTCCGTTGGTGTATCGATGGATCGATTGTTGCGATACTTCTTGGGGCACTTCGTTCGGCGCGGTTCGATCACGTTCACGACCGCAAGCGGAATGAAATTCACCTGCGGCGACGGAAGCGGCATACCGGTTGCCGTCCGTTTCACGAGCACCGCGGCTGAAGCCCGCGTTCTCCTCGATCCAGAGCTCTATCTCGGCGAAGCCTACATGGACGGCACGTTCGTGGTGGAACAAGGCACCATCGCGGATGCGCTGGCGGTCCTGATGGGCCAAGCCAAAATACTGCCGAACTATGCCCGACTGCAGTCGGGCCTGCGCTTCCTCGGACGGCGCATCCAGCAGCTCAATGTCCGGGGCCGGTCCAGGAACAACGTCGCCCGCCACTACGATCTCGATGGGCGCCTCTACTCGCTCTTTCTCGACGCCGACAAGCAATATAGTTGCGCCTACTTCGAGACGCCCGATGCGACGCTGGACGATGCCCAGCTCGCCAAGAAGCGCCACCTCACCGCCAAGCTTCTGGTGCGGCCCGGCGACCGCGTCCTCGACATCGGCTCCGGCTGGGGCGGACTTGGGCTTTATCTCGCCGAAATGACCGGCGCCGACGTCACCGGCGTCACGCTGTCGACCGAACAGCTGCAGATTTCCAATGCCCGCGCCGCCGAGCGCAACCTTGCCCAGTCGGCGCGTTTCCTGCTGCAGGACTATCGCGACATCCCCGGCCCGTTCGACCGCATCATCTCGGTCGGCATGTTCGAACATGTCGGGGTGGCCTTCTACGAGACCTTCTTCGAGCGCTGCGCCGAGCTCCTGAGCGACGACGGCGTCATGATGCTGCATTCGATCGGCCGCTCGACCGGTCCCGACGTCACCAGCCCCTGGATCAGGAAATACATCTTCCCCGGCGGCTACATCCCGGCCCTCTCCGAGGTCATGCCCGCAATCGAGAAGGCCGGCCTCCTGGTCTGCGACATGGAAATCCTGCGCCTGCACTACGCGGAGACGCTGAAGGCGTGGCGCGACCGGTTCATGGCGCGACGCGAGGAGGCCGTCCGCCTCTATGACGAGCGCTTTGCCAGGATGTGGGAGTTCTATCTGGCGGCGTCGGAGATGTCGTTCCGCGTGCAGAACATGATGAACTTCCAGCTGCAACTCACCAAGCGGCAAGGCATCGTGCCGATGACGCGCGACTATATCGGCCGCGAGGAAGCGCGGCTGCGGCTCAAGGAGGCGGACGCCGCCACGCCCCGGCTGCAGCTCGCCGGCGAGTAAGTCTGACGAAAAGACGAGAGCGGCTAATTGCGAAGGTTGTAGGCCGACCCGTATTGGGCGAAGGCCGATCCCGGGCGCGCCAGATGGGCCGAAACGGCTGAAATCAGGTTGGCATCGCAGGGAACGCTGCGGGTCTCCGGGCGGGCGGCCTGCTCCATGGCCTCGATCAGCCTCGCCAGCCAGCGCCGGTCGAGGCTTTCCGCCCGGCCGACCACACACCGCGATGTCTGAAACTCCTGCGCCATCGTCGTCGTATCTTCGCTGAGCGACAACAACCCGGAAATCACCAGGTCGTTCCCGCGACCATGCCGCAAATAAAATGCGGCGGGTGTGACCTGCTTCACAGAGGCCCTGTCCGGTTCGTCGTAGTGGTCCGGTATGAGCCGAGAAACATACCGATCGATGTTGGACCCGCAGCGCGATATCGTGACCGACTACGCCTTGATCGCAACCGGCGTGGCGGCAGCGTTGATCGCACTGGCCTTCCTCATCCTCGTCTGAAGAATCTGAACGAACGGCCACCTCGCCTTCTGATGGGTGCGCCGGCCCGACAAAAGGTTCAGGCCGCGTCCAACTCTCACCAACGACACCGCTCCCCAGCCCCGCCCTCCCCGGTTTTCGACGAATCCCCGTCAAGCCGAATGCGTCCTGCCGTCCGGGATTCACACCATGCGTTGTGTGAATCGTGCATAAGGCACATCCCACCTTTCGCTTCGTGCCGGGCTGGCGCTTGATCGCGGCCCCACATCCGAAAATCCCAGTAACGACGAAATCAGAAGAATAAGCTCGTCCATGGCCTTGATTGATTCGAACGTCCACACGCTCGCACCTGACGCCGGAACACCGGCGTACCGGAGTGCACCGCACAACATCGAAGCGGAGCAGAGCCTTCTGGGCGCGATCCTGGTCAATAATGACGCCTTCTACCGGGTCTCGGACTTCCTGGAGCCGAAGCACTTCTTCGAAACCATCCACCAGCAGATCTACGAAACTGCCGGAAGTCTGATCCGGATGGGTAAGGTCGCGACCCCCATCACGCTGAAGACTTTCCTGCCCGCCGATCTCGACATCGGCGGCATGACGGTCAGCCAATACCTCGCCCGGCTTGCCGCCGAGGCGACCACCATCATCAACGCGCAGGATTACGGCCGCACGATCTATGACCTCTGCCTGCGCCGCGACCTGATCCGGATCGGCGAAGAGATCGTCAACGTCGCCTACGACGCGCCGGTGGATTTCGCTCCCCGCGCGCAGATCGAGGATGCCGAACGGCAGCTCTACTCGCTCGCCGAGACCGGCCGCTATGACGGCGGCTTCCAGCGCTTCTCGCAGGCCCTCACGGTTGCCGTCGACATGGCGGCGAAGGCGTTCCAGCGCGACGGCAAGCTGTCGGGCATCTCGACCGGCCTGCGCGACCTCGACGCCCGGATGGGCGGCTTGCAGCCGTCCGACCTCATCGTTCTCGCCGGCCGCCCCGGCATGGGCAAGACGTCGCTGGCGACCAACATCGCCTACAACATCGCCAAGGCCTACGTGCCGGAGGTGCAGGCGGACGGCACCACCAAGGCCGTCAACGGCGGCGCCGTCGGCTTCTTCTCCTGCGAAATGAGCGGCGAGCAGCTCGCCACCCGTATTCTGGCCGAGCGCACCGGCATCCCCTCGAGCCTGATCCGCCGTGGCGGCATCACCGAAATGGACTTCGAGAAGATCCGCGACTGCTCGATCGAGCTGCAGTCGCTGCCGTTCTACGTCGACGAGACCGGCGGCCTGTCGATCTCGCAGCTCACCGCCCGCGCCCGCCGTCTCAAGCGGCAGAAGGGTCTCGACCTGATCGTGATCGACTACATCCAGCTGCTGCAAGGCTCGGGCAAGCGCGGCAACGACAACCGCGTGCAGGAAATTACCGAGATCACCACCAGCCTGAAGGCGTTGGCGAAGGAATTGAACGTTCCCGTGATCGCTCTCTCGCAGCTCTCGCGTCAGGTCGAAAACCGCGACGACAAGCGGCCGCAGCTCTCCGACCTTCGTGAATCGGGCTCGATCGAGCAGGACGCCGACGTCGTGATGTTCGTCTATCGCGAGGAATACTACCTCGCGAACAAGGAGCCGCGCCCCGGCACCCCCGAACACGAGAAGTGGCAGACCGAGATGGGCCTCGCCCACGGTAAGGCCGAAGTCATCATCGGCAAGCAGCGCCACGGCCCGACCGGAACCGTCGAACTGCACTTCGAAGCCAGCGTCACCCGATTCGGCGATCTCGCGCCCGACGGCCAGGTTCCGGATCGCGGCTACTAAAGCGTTGTCGAGCGAAGTGGATACCGGTTCGCGTAAAGAAAACGCGTCAAAGCAAGAATCGAGAGCCCTGTGCCGATACCATCGGAACGGAAGTGGCTTTACCGACGTGACGCGGTTGAACGCCGGAAGCCCCGCGCGTACAACTGCTGCATGAACATCGTGACCGATGCGAAATCGCAACTGACGCTCGAAGCCAGCCTGGTGGCGGCCGATCCGGCCGCCACCGGCATCCTCACCGTCGACCTCGACGCCATCGTCGCCAACTGGCGCAGGCTCGAGAAGACCGCGGTCCCGGCCGAATGCGCCGCCGTGGTCAAGGCCAACGCCTATGGCTGCGGCGCCGAGCAGGTTGCGCGCGCGCTCGCCAATGCCGGTTGCAAGACCTTCTTCGTCGCCACAGTGGATGAGGCCGCCGTCGTGCGCGCGGCAGCTCCCCAGGCCACCATCTATTCGCTCGGCGGCTTCTTCCAGAACACCGGCGACCGCTACGCCAAGATCGATTGCAAGCCTGTGATCGGCGACTTTAACGAACTCGCCGAATGGGACGTGTTCTGCCGCCGCTCCGGCTGGTCCGGCGGCGCGGCGATCCATATCGATACCGGAATGAACCGGCTCGGGCTTACAGTCAGCGAGGCGCAGGGCATCATCCCGCGCATCAACGCCGGCGACCACGGCATCACGCTGGTGATGAGCCACCTCGCCTCCGCCGAGTTGCTCAACAATCCCACCAATGCCAGGCAGCTCGCGACCTTCCGCGAAATCGCAAGCCTGTTCACGGGCGTGCCGGCCTCGCTCGCGAACTCGTCCGGCGTCTTCCTCGGCCCGCATTTCCAGTTCGACATCGTTCGTCCCGGCTGCGCGCTCTATGGCGTCAATCCGACGCCGGAGGCCGACAACCCGATGCAGCAGGTGGTCGACCTCAAGGCGCGCATCGTGCAGATCCGCAACATCGATCGCGGCGAGACCGTCGGCTATGGCGGCACCTGGACCGCACGACGGCCGACCCGCCTTGCGATCGTCGCGGCCGGCTATGCCGACGGTTATTTCCGCGCCGCCAGCGCCAATGACGGCACCCGCGGCGCCGAAGTGGTAGTCGCCGGCAAGCGCTGCCCGATCGCGGGCCGTGTCTCGATGGACCTGATCGCGGTCGACATCACCGATCTCGACAAGAACGCCGCGCGCCGTGGCCACATGGTAACGCTGATCGGCGAAGGCATCACGGTCGACGAGCTCGCGCATCATTTCGGCACGATCGGCTATGAGGTGCTGACTAGCCTCGGCCGCCGCTTCGCGCGGGTCTACAAGGGCGGCGGTGCCGCTGCCGAGCCGGTGGCGCCACCGCCGGCTGCGTCTGTCGCGGCATCGAGCTGACCGCGGAAGGGTTCGCGATCGCTTGGACGCATGAAGATCGCGACCTTCAACATCAACAACATCAATCGCCGCCTGCCGAACCTGTTGCGCTGGCTGCACGCGGCGAAACCCGACGTCGTCAGCCTGCAGGAGCTCAAGGCGAGCGACGCCGAGTTTCCGCATGCAGCGATCGAGAAAGCCGGCTATGGCGCAGTGTGGCAGGGGCAGAAGACGTGGAACGGCGTCGCGATCCTCGCGCACAAGGCCGCGCCGGTCTTGATCCGCACCGCCCTGCCCGGCGACCGCGACGACCATGAGGCGCGCTACATCGAGGCCGCCGTGCGCGGCATCGTGGTCACCAGCCTCTATCTGCCGAACGGCAATCCGCAGCCCGGACCGAAGTTCGACTACAAGCTCGCCTGGTTCAAGCGGCTGCGCACGCATGCCGCCAAGCTGCTCAAGCAAGACGTTCCGGTCGTGCTCGCCGGCGACTACAACGTCGCGCCCACGCCGTTCGACATCTATCCGACCCGCTCCTGGGACAAGGACGCGCTGATCCAGCCGAAGAGCCGCGCCGCGTTCAAGGCGCTGGTCGACCAGGGCTGGTGCGATGCGATCCGCACGCTGCATCCTGACGCGCCGATGTTCACCTTCTGGGACTACAAGCGCAACCGCTGGCCGCGCGATGCCGGCTTGCGGCTCGATCATCTCCTGCTCAGCCCCGCGCTGGCGTCGCGGCTCGAAAAGGCCGGCGTCGATCGCGACATCCGCGGCGAGGACGGCGCCAGCGACCATGCGCCGGCGTGGGTGGTGTTGAAGTGATGGGCTTCCACCGTCATTGCGAGAAGCGTTAGCGACAACTTGTCCGCCGAAGCCTCGGCGAAGGCGGAAGCAATCCATCGTTCCGCATATGCAAAGCCCTGGATTGCGTCGCGTCGCTCGCAATGACAGGGAGAGCATTATCGCTCCGCCCCGCCGTCATACCCCGCGCATGCGGGGTATCCAGTACGCCGCGGCCTCTCGGTCAATCACTGCTGCCTCTGGAATACTGGATCGCCCGCTTTCGCGGGCGATGACAGTCGTGGAGATATGGCTTCGCGTTCTCGCGACGTGAATCGTCCGAGGTTTGCATTTCGTTCCGCCCTCTCATCAAGCAGAGGGCGCAGAGAAAGCCGGGTGCCGATCGCACCCATGGGTCCCGAGCAAATGGAAAGCTCGGGAGGTAGGACCACAGGTGAAACCGGAGCAATCCCGGCTTTCCCTGCGCGATGGGCTACGGCTTATACGTGCTCTCCCTGGCGAGACTGGGCTTTGTTGTCACCGTCTTTGCAAAAGCGCTTCGCGCTTTGCAAGGAGACACCTGCCACTAGGGCGTCAGGCCTGCACGACTTCACCGTCCGCCTCACGCATGCTCGTCAGTCACACGCTCGGCGTCCACCGCATCTCGACCCAACACTCGTGACGATCGCGAAGCGCCCCTCAAGCGGGTGAGACGGGCAATTCATACACTAAGTTGCACTTCTGGAAAACAGAAATATTTTTGATGCGGGGTCTTGCGCCGTCGGGCAAATCAGCGCTAGGGGCGATCAACGGGTCGGAGTACGCGCGTGGGCTATCTCTTCGTCCCCATCGTCGGCCTGGTCGCAGGCACCATCTCCGGCATCGTCGGCACCGGCTCGTCGATCATGCTGATGCCGATCCTGGTCTATCAGTTCGGGCCGAAGCAGGCCGTGCCCATCATGGCGGTCGCGTCCGTGATGGCCAATCTCTCGCGCATCCTGGCCTGGTGGCGCGAGGTCGACTGGCGCCCCTGCGTGGCCTATTCCGTCACCGGCATTCCGGCCGCAGCGCTCGGCGCGCGGACGCTGCTCGCTCTGCCCTCGCGCGCGGTCGACGTCGCGATCGGCGTGTTTCTGATCGCGATGGTGCCGGTGCGGCACTGGCTGGCGCGGCACAGACTGAAGGCCAGGCTCTGGCATCTCGCGATCGGCGGCGCCGTGATCGGTTACCTCACCGGCATCGTGGTCTCGACCGGGCCGCTCAGCGTGCCGCTGTTCCTGTTCTACGGCCTTTCGCGCGGCGCGTTCCTCGCCACCGAAGCGGCAAGCTCGCTCGGGCTCTATGTGAGCAAGTCGGTGACGTTCGAGCGCTTCGGCGCACTCACCGCCACTGTGGCGCTGAAGGGTCTGATCGCCGGCGCGTCGCTGATGGCCGGCGCCTTCATCGCCAAGCGCTTCGTGCTGCGCCTGAAGCCCGAGGCGTTTCGCTTGCTGATGGACGGCATCATGCTGATCGCCGGCGCATCACTGCTGTGGTCGGCCGTATTGCGCTAGGTCCCGCGTTGCGCGGCCGCTCGCGGTCGACACACGCGGACATTTCGCCATGACGATCGTCACTTGCGTTCGGTCGCCGACGCCTGCACCGTGCAATCCACAACGTAATTCTACGGGCTTTTGCCGTTCGATGCTGGTTAACTCGAAAGAGTTTTGCCGCTCGTTCACTCCCGGTTGTTTTCCCGGTTGCCTACACCTGATCACTCCGATTATGACAATCGTATTACTTGCGTTCGATCGTTGCGGAAAAAGGACTTTGCTCAGGCGCGGATTGCGAGATCGATCGTAGCCTTGGGTGCAGACCCAAGATCCAGGACGACACGCATCGTGCGCAAACGGCGGCGCCGCAAACTCAGCGGCAATTATTGTCGATGCCGCCCGAAGCCAAGGCCCGCGACGTATCGAACAGAATTTGGACGTCGCGGATTATTTGTCCGCGACAGGCAGGAAAGGTAGGCGCGTGATGCGCAAAATGATTATTGCAGCGGCAATGACTTTGACGGTCGCCCTCGTCGGCTCGGCTCTCTGGCCGACGGCAAAACCCGACGTCGAACATTTCGGAGACAGCGTCTACGAGACCATCTGGGTGTGGCGCATTCCGGCTTACGCGCACAATCCGTCCTGGCGCGTGCACTGGCGCTGGAGCGATCCGCTTCGCGCAGAAGCGAGATGTTGCCGCGCCCTGCCGACCGGCTTCACGCCGCGCGAGCACTCGCCGATGCTGCTGTCGACGCGCGCGCTGCGCAGCTAGTAAGGAGACGGCCGGACATTGACGGCGGTCGTCTCACCGGATGGCCTGCACCAACGTCTTCACAACACGCGTCGCCGTGCAAAAAATTCAGCGCTCACGAATCGGCATCGAGCGAATTTGATTCAAACTGGATTGTAGTTGTCGTTACTTTTTATCCTTAACCAGAAATTGCATCTTTGATTTACATCTGCTCGATGCGGTTTACCTTGTCTTCGCGGACCAAGCGAACTCAAGGACAACAACAATATGCCCCGGCCAAGCCTCACCCTGTCGCTGGCATTCCTTCTGGCTGCACCGGGCCTCAGCCTCGCTGCCGACGACATCAAACCGGCGGCGCCGGATTCGACGGTTGCGGCGAACCGTGTTGCGTGTTCCCTGCACCGGAACGCTGAGGAACCTGCCGATCCATCGTCGACCTCGGCAATCCCCGAAAAGTTCGTCGCGCGGGAACATTTCGCCGAAGACTTTTCGTCAAGCGCCGCCGTCAAGATCTCGTGGCTCGGCGCGACCTTCGCGCGCCGGTTCGCGACCAAGGTCGAGGACGATGTCGGCGGCACTTCGCTGCAGACCTATGTCCTGAGCGCCGCGTCAAGCGACAAGGAGATCCTGGCGAAGCTGGATCAGGATCACGAGAGCCGGCTGGCCGATGTCTGGTGCCTGTTGAAGCAGCAGCCCAACGGGAGCAGCGGCCCCCTGGAAACCAACGCCAAGCCGAATGTCTTTTACGTCCGCGATATGGCCGGAGAGCTCGGCGCGGTCGACGTGCTCTGGGGCGGCGTCGGATGGGAGATCGGCGCAAGCCCGGTCGGCGACACGCCACGATGGTCGGCCGGAACGCGGATATTCTCCCGCTGATCCCCGCCGTCCGGCAGGTGCCCAATCATTGATGGATCGTGCTCGCCAGTCGAACCGTGTTATGCACGGTGCTCGACAGTGCGACTCACCTGCCCATGGCCAAGAACACAATCTCCTTCGTCTGCCAGAACTGCGGCGTGGCGTATAATCGCTGGCAGGGCAAGTGCGACGCCTGCGGCGAATGGAACACGCTGGCCGAGGAAGATACCTCGGGTTCGGTGCCGGTCTCGATCCGCAGCAAGCGCAAGGGCCGGACGTTCGCGCTGGAGTCGCTCTCGGGCAAGACCCAGGACGCCCCGCGCCTCTCCTCTGGCATGGCCGAGCTCGATCGCGTTACCGGCGGCGGCTTCGTGCGCGGTTCGGTGCTGCTGGTCGGCGGCGACCCCGGCATCGGCAAGTCGACGCTGCTGACGCAGGCGACCAGCATGATGGCGCGCGCCGGGCATCGCGTGGTCTACATCTCGGGCGAAGAAGCGGTGGCGCAGGTGCGGCTGCGAGCGGACCGGCTCGGGCTCGCCGATGCGCCGGTGCAGCTGGCGTCGGAGACCTCGGTCGAGGATATCGTCTCGACGCTGTCGGAAGGCACCGTCCCCCGCCTGATCGTGATCGACTCGATCCAGACCATGTGGACCGACACCGTCGAATCGGCGCCCGGCACCGTCACCCAGGTCCGCGCCTCCGCGCAGGCGCTGATCAGATTTGCCAAGAAGACCGGGGCTGCGATCATCCTGGTCGGCCACGTCACCAAGGACGGCCAGATCGCAGGCCCCCGCGTGGTCGAGCACATGGTCGACGCGGTGCTGTCATTCGAGGGTGAAGGCTCGCAGCAGTTCCGCATCCTGCGCTCGGTGAAGAATCGCTTCGGCGCGACCGATGAGATCGGCGTGTTCGAGATGACGGGGCTCGGCCTGCGCGAGGTCACCAATCCGTCCGAACTATTCCTCTCTGAACGCGACCTCGGCAGCCCCGGCACGGCGGTATTCGCCGGCATCGAGGGCACGCGGCCGGTGCTGGTCGAATTGCAGGCGCTGGTGGCGCCGACCTCGCTTGGTACGCCCCGCCGCGCCGTGGTCGGCTGGGACCCGAGCCGGCTGTCGATGGTGCTGGCGGTGCTGGAGGCCCATTGCGGGGTGAAACTCTCCGGCCACGACGTCTATCTCAACGTCGCCGGCGGGTTGCGCATCCAGGAACCGGCGGCGGACCTCGCCGCGGCCGCCGCGTTGGTCTCCTCGCTGGTAAACGCCCCGCTGCCGACCGACGCGGTCTATTTTGGCGAGATTTCGCTGTCCGGCGCGGTCCGCCCGGTGGCGCAGACGCCGGCGCGGCTGAAGGAGGCCTTAAAGCTCGGCTTTGGCCGCGCCATCCTGCCCGAATCGGCCCGCGGCGAGACCGGCGGCGACGCCGGGCTGTCGCTCAACAGCGTCGGCAATCTGACCACGCTGGTCGCCGAAATCGCCGCGCGCGGAACACCGAGGGGCAACCGGGGGGCGCCGAGGGGCGACCAGGGCGACTCTGGGAGCCCTGATCCGGTTGAGAAAAATGCCACCGGCCCGATTCCGTCGCGAGATCGGCTAAAGCGGGCGTGACGCGCCCGCCCCCCGCCGCTATACATCCGCCGCGCGGGACAGGTGGCTCTCCGGCCTTGCCGGACGCACCCGATGCGCCTCAGTTAGGACGGCACCGACATGCCGATTCGCGAGAGCCATTAACAGCGTACCCAAACGTACCAGCGGACCTGACCAGCCGATGCCCATAACAATACTTGATCTCGTCCTGCTCGGGGTGATGCTGATCTCGGGCCTGCTTGCCATGGTGCGTGGCTTCATGCGCGAGATCCTGTCGATCGCGGCCTGGGGCGCCGCGGCGCTGGTGACGCTGTATGCGTTCTCGAAGCTGCTGCCGACCGCCAAGACCTATTTCAACAACGACACGGTCGCGGCCGTGGTCGTGGTGGCCGGCACCTTCATCGGCACCCTGATCGTGGTCTCCATCATCACGGTGCGCATTTCCGACATGATCCTGGATTCGCGGATCGGCGCGCTGGACCGGACCCTCGGCTTCCTGTTCGGGCTGGCTCGCGGCCTCCTGATCGTGGTCGTGGCGTTCATGTTCTTCACCTGGCTGGTCCCGGACAAGCAGCGGCCGGACTGGGTGACCGGGGCGAAGTCGCGGGTGGTGCTGCAGGGAACCGGGGATTGGCTGATGTCGCTCTTGCCTGACGACCCCGAGAACACCATCTTAAAGAAGTTCAAAAAGAATAAGCCGGACGATGATTCTGCTGCCGATCCCGATCAGGCTACCACGCCTGCGTCGGGCGACGGCTATAGTAAACCTGCCCGCGACAGCCTTAAAAAGCTGATCGAGAAACCTGCAGGCCATTGACTTTGACGGGCCCCAACGAGAGGCGATGAACGAGATGCAGACCCCTTCCGATCACGCCGACCAACTGGATCTCGACCTCGGCCCGATCGAATTGCAGGACCATCTCCGAGAGGACGATCTCCGACATCCGGATCTCGATGGCGACACGCTCCGCGAGGAATGCGGCGTGTTCGGCATCTTCGGCCACACGGAAGCCGCCGCGATCACCGCGCTCGGCCTGCACGCCCTCCAGCATCGCGGCCAGGAGGCCGCCGGCATTGTCTCCTTCGACGGCAGCCGTTTCCATTCCGAGCGCCGTCTCGGCCTCGTCGGCGACACCTTCTCCCGACGCGAGGTGATCGAGCGCCTGCCCGGCAGCGCCGCGGTCGGCCATGTCCGCTACTCCACGACCGGCGCCACCATCCTGCGCAACGTGCAGCCGCTGTTCGCCGAGCTCAATGCCGGCGGCTTCGCGGTCGGCCACAACGGCAACCTCACCAACGCCCTCACCCTGCGCCGCGAGCTCGTGAAGGGCGGCGCGATGATGCAGTCGACCACCGACACCGAAGTGATCCTGCATCTGGTGGCGCAGTCCAAGCGCGCCCGCTTCATCGACCGCTTCATCGAGGCGCTGCGCGCGATCGAGGGCGCCTACGCGCTGGTCGCGCTGACCAACAAGAAACTGATCGGCGCGCGCGACCCGCTCGGCATCCGGCCGCTGGTGCTCGGCGATCTCGACGGCCGCCCGATCCTGACCTCGGAGACCTGCGCGCTCGACATGATCGGCGCCAAATATGTCCGCGACATCGAGCCCGGCGAGATCATCGTGTTCGACGAGAGCGGCGCACACAGCCACAAGCCGTTCCCGCCGAAGCCGCCGCGGCCCTGCATCTTCGAATACATCTATTTCGCCCGGCCGGATTCCATCGTCGGCGGCCGTTCGGTCTATGACGTGCGCAAGGCATTCGGTGCCCAGCTCGCGCGCGAGAGCCATCCCGATGTCGACGTCGTGGTGCCGGTGCCTGACTCGGGCGTGCCCGCCGCGGTCGGCTACAGCCAGTATTCCGGCGTGCCGTTCGAGCTCGGCATTATCCGCAACCACTATGTGGGCCGCACCTTCATCCAGCCGACCCAGAGCGTGCGCGAGCTCGGCGTGCGCATGAAGCATTCGGCCAATCGCGCCGCGATCGAGGGCAAGCGCATCATCCTGATCGACGACAGCCTGGTGCGCGGCACCACCTCGAAGAAGATCGTGCGCATGATGCGCGACGCCGGCGCCCGCGAGGTGCACTTCCGCCTCGCCTCGCCGCCGATCCTCTATCCCGACTATTACGGCATCGACCTGCCCGACCGCGGCGGCCTGCTGGCGGCCACCCATTCGGTCGAGGAGATGCGCGAGATCATCGGCGCCGACTCGCTGGCATTCCTGTCGATCGACGGCATGTACCGCGCGATGGGCTATCAGGGACGCGATCCCGCCAACCCGAAATTCGCTGACCACTGCTTCACCGGCGCCTATCCGACCCACCTCACCGACCAGAGCGACGTCGAGCCCGCGCCGCGCCAGCTCTCGCTGCTCGCCGAGGCGAGCTGACGCGCAGGAACACGCCGTTTTCCGTCATGGCCGGGCTTGTCCCGGCCATCCACGTCTGTAATACCCGCCCCAAAGACGTGGATGCCCGGCGCGTCTGGCGCGAAGACGCGCTTCGCGCTACCGGCCGGGCATGACGAAGAGAGCGGCTCATGACAAAACCCCTCGCCTCCCGTATCGCCCTCGTGACCGGCGCCTCGCGCGGCATCGGCTATGCCACCGCGGTCGCGCTCGCCAAGGCCGGTGCGCATGTCGTGGCGGTGGCGCGGACGCAAGGAGGGCTGGAGGAGCTCGACGACGAGATCCGCAAGGACGGCGGCAGCGCCACGCTAGTGCCGCTCAGCCTCACCGACTACGAGGGCATCACGCGGCTCGGGCTTGCGCTGCACGAACGCCACGGCAAGCTCGACATCCTCGTCGGCAATGCCGGCGTCGCCGGCCCCTCCTCGCCGCTCGGCCATATCGAACTGAATCCGTGGAACGACGTGATGGCGGTGAACGTCACCGCGAACTTCCAGTTGATCCGCTGCATGGATCCGCTGCTGAAGCAATCCGATGCCGGCCGCGCGGTGTTCGTCACCTCGGGCGCGGCCTACAAGGCCAATGCCTATCTCGGCCCCTATGCGGCATCGAAAGCCGCGCTCGAGGCGCTGGTGCGCTCCTGGGCCAACGAGACCGCCAACACCAAGCTGCGCGTCAACCTGTTCAGCCCCGGCCCGATCCGCACCCGGATGCGCGCAGCGGTATTTCCCGGCGAGGACCCGATGACGCTGGACACGCCCGACATGGCCGCCGAGTTCATCGTGCCGATGTGCGGGCCCGACTGGACCGAGACCGGCAAGCTGTACGACTACAAGGCGCGCACGCTGCGGAATTTTCAGCCGCCGGCGTAGTAATCCGAGGCGCGCCACGCCCTCGTCGTCTCCCCGCGAAGGCGGGGATCCAGTATCCAATAGCGATCGTCATTGAATCGCTGGATCACCCGGTCCCGTCTACGCCAAAGGCTTCGACGAGGCTCAGCTCTCAGGCGCGCCGAAGCATCTTTGCGGAGGCGGCAAGCCGGGCGATGACAGCTTTGTTCGGCATCTTCGTGAAGGAGTTCTTCTACGAGAAGAAGACGCTGGGCGACGGCGCGGTGTTCGATCTCGCGCTATGGCCCGATCCCAAGCAGACCTATCTCCTCAATGCCGACGGCGCCAACAACGAGATCAGTGTGGTCAAGCGCGAGGACGGCAGCGTGGTCGGAACCTTCGGTCACGGCGGCCGCAATGCCGGCCAGTTCGCGCTGCTGCACGTCATGGCGGTCGACCAGAACGGCAACGTCTACATCGGCGAGGTCGACGGCAAGCGCATCCAGAAATTCAAGCTGACTTCCGACGCTCTGAAGTAACGACGGGCTGGATGACGCTGCGACACCGCGGCCTCGGGCACGTCGCCGCAGCTCAACGGGAGCAACCATGATGCCGACGCCTCCCCGCCCGCGCTCCGGACTGTGCGGATTCGTCCGGCTTTATGCTGATTGCCGTTAGGCTTCAGAAAGGGTAAGCGGGAAACCCAACCGGCACGAAGGCTCCATCTCAAGAGGGCCGTCCGGATAATTCACAGTGGAGGGAATATTTCATGACAACGACGTTCGCGCGGCGCTGTGCCGCGCTTCTTGCTTGCGCCGCACTCAGCCTTTCAACTTCTGCGTTCGCTCAGGACAAGACCGTCAAGATCGGCGTGCTGAACGACATGTCGAGCCTTTATGCCGACATCGGCGGCCCAAATTCGGTCGTCGCGGTCAAGATGGCGGTCGAGGATTCGGGTCTACTGAAGAAGGGCTGGAAGATCGACGTCGTGAGCGGCGATCACCAGAACAAGCCCGACGTCGGCGTCAATATCGCGAGGCAATGGATCGACAACGACAAGGTCGACGCGATCGCCGATACGCCGAACTCCGGCGTCGCGCTTGCGATCAACAACCTGGTCAAGGAAAAGAACTCCGTCCTGCTCAATTCGGGTGCGGCCACCGCGGATCTGACCGGCAAGGCCTGCACGCCGAACACCGTCTCGTTCACCTACGACACCTACATGCTGGCCAATGGCACCGGCAAGGCGTTGACGAAAGCCGGCGGAGATACCTGGTTCTTCCTCACCTCAGACTACGCCTTCGGCCACGCACTGGAGCGGGACACCTCCGCGGTCGTCACCGCCAATGGCGGCAAGGTGCTCGGCAGCGTCAGGCATCCGCTCAACACAGCGGACTTCTCCTCCTTCCTGCTGCAAGCGCAGAGTTCGAAGGCCAAGGTCATCGGCCTCGCCAATGCCGGCGGCGACACCACCAACGCGATCAAGCAGGCCGCGGAATTCGGCATCGTCTCCGGCGGCCAGAAGCTGGCGGCGCTGCTCTTGTTCATCAACGACGTGCATTCGCTGGGGCTCAAGACCGCGCAAGGCCTGACGTTCACGGAATCCTTCTACTGGGACATGAACGACAAGACCCGCGCATGGTCGAAGCGCTTCGCCGCCCTGGCTGCCAAGAACGCGATGCCGTCGATGACGCAGGCCGGGAACTACGCGATGGTGCTGCACTATCTGAAGGCGCTGGAGGCCCTCGGCGGGAATCCGCATGACGGCGCCAAGGTCGTGGCCAAGATGAAGGAGATCCCGACCGACGATCCCTTGTTCGGCAAGGGCCCGCTGCGGATCGACGGCCGCCGCATCATTCCGGCCTATCTGTTCGAGGTGAAGAAGCCCGAAGAGTCCAAATATCCCTGGGACTACTACAAGCTGATCGCCACGATCTCGCCGGACGACGCAGCCAAGCCGCTCTCGGCCAGCGAGTGCCCGCTGGTGAAGAAGTGACGGCGTAGGAAGCGGAACGATTTTGCTTACCTCGGCGACAGGGGTGGGTTGGCCCGCGGCTAACCCGCCCCGCGCCGTTTCGCGCGTCGCATTCACATCATCACGTCGTGGCCGCCTTGCCCGGCCGGCAAAACGACACATGTCCCCTATCGGATATTCGCCCTCGCCTTCGTCCTCGGAGCATCCATCAGCCAGCATTCGGAGCACGAGAGCGATGACGCAACAGGGCCAATCGGCAGAAATCGAGATCAAAGCGCTGATCGACGCGTGGACGGACGCCGTCCGCAGACACGACTATGCGGGCGTTCTCGCCCATCATGATCAAGACATCGTGATGTTCGACGTTCCGCCGCCGCTCCAATCGCGCGGCTTGGACGAATACCGGAAGACATGGGATCTGTTCTTCCGCTATCACAAACCCTCGTACGCGTTCGACATCGAGGACATCGCGATCACCGCCGGCAACGACGTCGCCTTCGCCGTCGCAGTGATGCGCTGCGGCCCTCCCGACGCCACGTTCCAGTTCAGGCTGACGGTCGGATTGCGCAAGGTCGACGGTGCCTGGCGCATCACGCACGAGCACCATTCGGTGCCCGCGACCGAGTAGAATTGTAGGGTGGGTTAGCCAACGGGTCCGCGCAACGCGCGGCCCGATGATAAACTCCGCGTAACCCACCGACCTGCTCACCTCGCAGATAACGGTGGGTTACGCCTTCGGCTAACCCACCCCACGAAGCTACGATGTTATCTTCCGCGCCGCCGTCGCGCGCCACGCGATCGCGAGCGCCAGCAGCAACAGCGCACCCGCAAGGTAGAACGGCGCGCCGGGCATTTTCAGCGGCACGCTGTCGCAGATGAAATAGGCGAAGGTCAGCGTGAACAGGAACGGCCCGATCAGTTCCGAGACGCTCTGCACGCTGGTGGTGGCGCCCTGCAGCTGGCCCTGCTGGTCTGCTGCCACGAGCTGCGTCGTCAGCGCCTGGGTCGCGGCGCCCGAGACGCCCCACAGCGCCATCACGGGAATGCCGACCCAGAACAGGTGTCCGGTCGGCGCCGCGCCGAAAATCGCGAAGCCGGCGGCGCCGCACATGAGGCCGAGGAACAGCGCCTTGCGCTCGCCCAAACGCCGGACGATCGGGCCGATCGCCGCGCCCTGCACGATCATCGCGCAGACGCCGACCAGCGCCAGCGTGGCGCCGACCGTGCCGGTGTCCCAGCCGTAGCGATATGTAGCGTAAAGCACGAACACCGAGGGCAGCACGACATGCGCGAGCTGCGCGAAGAAATTCGCCAGCGACAGGCCGGCGAGCGTCCGGTGCGAACGCAAGAGACGCAGCGCGCCGAGCGGATGGGCGCGCCGCCAGTGGAACGGCGAACGGCGCTCACGCGGCAGCGACTCCGGCAGGATGAACAGGCCGTAGAGACCATTGACGAAGCTCAACCCCGCCGCAACCCAGAACGGCAGCCGCGGATCGATCTCGCCGAGCAGGCCGCCCAGCGCCGGCCCGAGGATGAAGCCCGCGCCGAAGGCGACGCCGACCTTGCCGAACATCGCGGCCCGCTGCTCCGGCGCGGTGACGTCGGCGACATAGGCGAACGCGGTCGAGATGCTCGCCGACGTGATGCCTGAGATCACCCGCCCGATGAACAGCCAGACCAGCGTCGGCGCCAGCGCCATCACGACATAGTCGGCGGCAAGGCCGAAATTCGACAAGAGCACCACGGGCCGGCGGCCGAAGCGGTCGGACAGCGCACCCAGCACCGGCGAGAAGACGAACTGCATCAGCGCCCAGATCGTGCCGAACAGGCCGAAGATGCGCGCCGCGTTCGCGGTGTCGTTGTTGACGAAGCCCTCGATCAGCTTCGGCAGGATCGGGATGATGATCCCGAGCGCCAGCATGTCGAGCAGAAGGGTGATGAAGATGAAGATCACCGCGCCACTGCGCGCCGGCGGTGCATCTGTCGTGCCGTTCACCGCCTCCCCGCTCACGACGGCCGTTTGCGCTTGTAGGCGAACGGATTGGCCTTCTCGCGCAGCGTGATCCGAACAGGTGTGCCCGGCAGATCGAACGCCTCGCGCAGCCCGTTGGTGAGATAGCGCAGATAGGATTTCGGGATCGCATCGGCGCGCGAGCAGAACAGCACAAAGCTCGGCGGGCGCGCCTTGGTCTCGGTGATGTAGTTCAGCTTCAGCCGGCGGCCCGAGACCGCGGGCGGCGGATTGGCCTGGATCGCCTGCTCGAACCAGCGGTTGAGCGCCGAGGTCGGCACGCGCCGGTTCCAGACCGCATAGGCGTCCTGGATCGCGCTCATCAGGCGGTCGATGCCCTCGCCCATCAGGCCGGACACCGCCACGATCGGCGCACCCTTGACCTGCGGCAGCCAGTGATCGGCGTCGGCGCGCAGCGCCGAGATCTGGTTCGGCTTGCGCTCGACGAGATCCCATTTGTTGACCGCGAGCACGATCGCGCGGCCCTCGCGCTCGATCAAGTCGGCGATGCGCAGGTCCTGCTCCTCGAACCTGTTCTGCGCGTCCATCATCAGCACGACCACCTCGGCGAAGCGCACCGCGCGCAGCGCGTCGGCGACCGAAAGCTTTTCCAGCTTCTCCTCGATTCGCGAGCGGCGGCGCAGGCCTGCGGTGTCGAAGATGCGGAATTGACGGCCCTGCCAGGTGATCTCGACCGCGATGGAATCGCGCGTGGTGCCGGCCTCGGGGCTGGTCAGCAGGCGTTCCTCGCCGAGCAGACGGTTGATCAGCGTCGACTTGCCGGCATTGGGCCGGCCGACGATCGCCACCCGGATCGGGCGCTGCGCGGCCTCCTCCTCCGAGACGTCTTCGTCATCGTCCTCCACCTCGTCATCATCCGCGTCGGCGCCTTCCGGCATCAGCGCACTCAGCGCCTCGTAGAGCTCGCCCATGCCCTCGCCATGCTCGGCCGAGATCTGCACGGGATCGCCGAGACCCAGCGCATAGGATTCCATCGCCCCGATCTCGCCATGCTTGCCCTCGGCCTTGTTCGCGACCAGCACCACCGGCTTGTTGGCGCGGCGGGCGAAATCGGCAAAGGCGCGGTCGGTCGGCGTCAGGCCGACGCGGGCGTCGATCACGAACATCAGGGCGTCGGCAAGCTCGATCGCGGTTTCGGTCTGCTCCTGCATCCGGGCGGTCAGCGAGCCCTTGGCACCCTCGTCGAGGCCTGCGGTATCGATGATCGTGAAGTCGAGATCGCCGAGCCGCGCCTGGCCCTCGCGGCGGTCGCGCGTCACACCCGGCTCATCGTCGACCAGCGCGAGCTTCTGCCCGACCAGCCGGTTGAACAGCGTCGATTTGCCGACATTGGGCCGGCCGATAATGGCGATGGTGAAAGACATGAAACTATCCAAGCGCAACTTATCAGGCGCGAGTCAATGAGCTTCGGGTAGCCCGTGCCTGTTCTCGATCGGTGGCCTCATCCTTCGAGGCGGCGCTTCGCGCCTCCTCAGGATGAGGGGCTGGATCCTCATGGTGAGGGGCGCGGCAGCGCCGCGCATCTCGAACCATGAGGCCGTGGGATGTGCACCGGGCCCAGGTAGTTCGGCGCTAGTGGCTAAACGAGCCGCTCGGTAGCGGCGCGGGGAACGGCGCGGCGGATTGTTGCGTGGTCTGGGCCGGGGCCGCCGGCTGCGCGGCGGGCTGCTGCGCCTGCTGGTCATCGGGAGGCGGCGCCGTGGTCCGGCGGCGAACGACCTTTTTCTTCTTCGGCTCCGGCGGCAGCGCGACGGGAGCGCCCTCCTCGGACGCCGCGGCGTCGGGAGCGCCGGCCTGGCCCGCAGCAGGAGCCGGCTTGCCCCTGGCGTGCTTCTTGGCTGGTTTTGCCGGCTCGGCCGGCGGAGGCGTCGCCGCGGCGGCAGCCTCGGCGGCCTGCTGCTCCCGCTGCTGCTGCTCCACCTCGTTCTTGTACAATTCCTTCGGCACGCCCTGCTCGAGGCCCGGCACGCCCTCGGGGAATACCGGCTTGCGCTCGCCCGGCAGCTTCTTCTTGGTGTCGAGGAAGTCGAGCAGATCGGACGGATCGAAATTGGCCATGCCGCCGCCACCGCAGCCCGCCAGCACGCTGCAAAGCGAGACGAGAACTGCGGCTGCGATCAAGCGTTGCGAGCGGCGCATGGTCGATCTCTCATTCAACTCAGGTTTGTCTGGGCATGATCTCCGCGCAAACGCTTCGCGTTTGTCGCGAGGGAAAACCGGTTCCCACTTTTCCGGATCATGCCTCTCAGCTCTTGGCGGCCGGCGGCAGCAGGGCCTGCAGCGCCTCGGCGCGCGAGCGCAGGCTCGGAGGCGAGTCGCCGTCACTGGCAATCTGGTCAAGCCACTTGCGCGCGGCGGTAGCGTCGTTGGCCCGCCAGGCCGACAGCGCCAGCAGTTCGCGCGCGGTGTGACGGAAGGTCGAATCCTGGGCGGTCGCCGGTTCGAGCCGCTGCAGCATGTTCGGATAGGTCGTGGTTTCCATCAGGAGCTGAGCTGCGCGGATCCGGGCCAGGTCCTGCTCGGGCCGGCCGACGCTGCCGTCGGCCGCGATCTCGTCATACAGCTTGGCGGCGGCCTGCTGGTCGTGGGTCGCGACCTCGGCCGCCATGCGCAGCCGCGCCAGGGTCCGATAGCCGTACGGCGCCTTGGCCGCGAGGTCCGCAAAGGCCGCTTCCGCCTCGGCATGCTTGTTCTGCTCGGACAATTCGACGGCGCGATCGAATGCCGCACCCGCCTCGGCGGCCTTCTTCGCCTCCAGATACTGGTAGCCGCGCCAGCCACCGACGCCCGCGATGATCAGCACCACCAGCGCGATAATGAACAGCGAGTACTTGTCCCACAGCCTCTTGAGCTGTTCGCGACGGACTTCCTCGTTTACTTCATCAAATAATTCAGACACTTAAGGCTATCCCATCCCCTCGGGACCGCAATTGCGGGCTGGGCCCAGCCCACACCCGATCCCCACACCGCCGCGGCGTTACCCTAATGGTGTGGCGGTGGCAAGGCAAAGCGAGGGGGATCAAAGTGTTAACCGTGGAGGTTTGCCTCGCCGATCAGGTCGCGGCCGCCGCCAACGTCTCCCGCAACTGGCGCTTGATCACCTTGCCGTTGGCGTTGCGCGGCAGCGGGGTTGCGGTCAGCGCCATCGTCTCGGGCACCTTGTAATCCGACAGCCGCTCGGCGCACCAGGCGCGCAAGGCCTCCGCATTCACCTCGGCACGCGTCACAATCACGGCGTGCACCCGCTCGCCCAGGACCGGGCACGGCTTGGCAATGATCGCGCTCTCGACGACGGCAGGGTGACCGGCCAACACCGATTCAACCTCGGCGGAATAGATCTTCAGGCCGCCGCGGTTGATCATGTCCTTCTGGCGATCGAATACGCGGACGAAGTTCTGCGTATCGACCGAGCCGAGATCGCCGGAATGCCAGAAGCCGGCCGTGAAGCTCTCGGCTGTTGCCTTCGGATTGTTCCAGTAACCCCGGATGACGGAGGCGCTGCGGATCCAGAGCTCGCCGATCTCACCGCGCGGCACTTCGCGGCCATCAGGCCCCATCACGACGATCTCGGCGCCGGGGCATGGCAGGCCGACGCTGTCGATATGCGCCTCGGTCAGTTCGCCCGGCATCAACGTCGACGGCGACGTGGTCTCGGTGGCGCCGTAGCAGTTCGCGAGCTTCAACCCGGGAATCTTGGCGTCGAGCTTCTCTATGGTGGCGACCGGCATCGGCGCGCCGCCGAAGCCGCCGATGCGCCAGCTCGACAGATCGTAGCTGTCGAAATCCGGCTGCAGCAGACAGAGATTGTACATCGCCGGCACCATCACCGTGAAGGTCACGCGTTCGCGCGCGGCGAGCTTCAGATATTCTGATGCCTTGAACTCGGGCATGACGATCAGCGCGCCGGCGCAGCACACCATGGTTGTGATATTGGCGACGGCGCCGGTGACATGCGCGAGCGGCACGGCGGCAACCGAGCGATCCGCTTTGGTCAGCTTCAGGCAGGACACGAACACCATCGAAGAATGGATGATGTTGCAATGGGCGAGCATCGCGCCCTTCGGCCGGCCCGTGGTGCCCGACGTGTAGAGGATCATCGCAGTGTCCTCTTCCCTCACCTCCGCGGGCGCGGATGCCGGCGGATTGTCGAGCAGGCGTGCAAATTGCGACGCGCTGTCTTCGCTCACGGAGATCCGGTGCCGCAGATCGGGGATGTCGGCCGCGTCGGGCACGCGGTCGGCAAGCGTGGCCTCGTGGACGAGAAGCTTCGCGCCGCAATCGTTCAGCACAAAGGCGATCTCGGGCTTCTGCTGCCGCGTCGAGAGCAACACCGTCACCAGCCCGGCATGGGCGGCGGCGAACATCGCCAACACGAACTCGATGCGATTGCCGAGCAGGATCGCGACGCGATCGCCGGGCACAAGGCCGAGCTTTTCGAAGCCGGCCGCGACCTTGGCCGAGCGCTGCGCGAGCTCGCGCCAGGTCAGGCGGGTATCTCCGCAGATCAATGCCTCGCCGTCGCCATTCTGTGCGACGGCTTGCGCGATCATCGCCCACAGGCTGCCCGGCCGCTCCACGAACGCCGGCACGACCCGGTCACCGAAGCGCGGCTCGAGCCGCATGGGCGGAAGTGCGTGCTGCGACCAGTCCATGTCAGCTCCGTCAGGTCTTCTTCATCTCGTAGACATGCTCGGGCCCCGGGAAGGCGCGGCTCTTCACGTCCCGCGCATAGCCAGCGATCGCTTCCTCGATCGCCGGTCCGAGATTGCCGTAGCGGCGCACGAATTTCGGCGCGCGCGGCGACAGGCCGAGCATGTCCTCCAGCACCAGCACCTGGCCGTCGCAAGCCGCGCTGGCGCCGATGCCGACGGTCGGCACGGCGATCGACTGCGTGATCTTGCGCGCCAGCGGCTCGGCCACCGCCTCGACCACGATCGAGAAGGCGCCGGCCTCCGCGATCGCCCTGGCGTCGTTCTCGATCGGCGCCCAGTTCGCCTCCTCGCGGCCCTGGGCGCGGAACGAGCCGAGCGTGTTGATAGACTGCGGCGTCAGGCCGATATGGCCCATCACCGGAATGCCGCGCTCCGACAGGAACGCCACCGTCTCCGCCATCCGCACGCCGCCCTCCAGCTTGACCGCGCCGCACAGCGTTTCCTTCATGATCCGCACCGCGGACTGGAACGCCTGCTCCTTCGAGCCTTCGTAGGAGCCGAACGGCATGTCGACCACGACGAGCGCCTGCTGCGAGCCGCGCATCACCGCGCGGCCCTGCAGGATCATCATGTCGAGCGTAACAGGCACAGTGGTTTCGAAGCCGTGCATGACATTGCCGAGGGAATCCCCGACCAGGATGGCGTCGCAATGCTTGTCGACCAGCGCCGCGGTGTGCGCGTGGTACGAGGTCAGCATCACGATCGGCTCGCCGTTCTTGCGGGCGCGGAGATCGGGCGCAGTCTTGCGCTTGATGGCGGATTGAACAGACATCGTCAGGCTCCCATCACAGGCACGCCGATCACGACCGGATGGAACGCAAACGCCAGCGCCAGATAAGCGATGACACCGACCGCGATCGCGATCAGGTCGTTGGTTGTCCCGCCCACCGGGATCGGCGGCGCGCCGGCATCCGTACGGCGTTTCAGCGAGATGCGGTCATAGACCGCCCAGCCGAGGAACGAGCCGAACAGGATGATCGAGCCGAGATCGCCGTTGGCGAGCAGATGCGCGAACGCCCACAGCTTCACGCCGGCAAGCATCGGATGCTTCAGCGTGGTGTAGATGCGGCCGCGGATATAGGAAGCCACCACCAGGATGACGGCAGGCAGCATCAGCGCCACCGTGATGTGCTTGAACGCCGTCGGCGGCGTCCAGACATCGATCCAACCTGTGGCGCGGTATTCGCCAAAGCCTCGGACGATCAGCACGAGGCCTGCGGCCGCTACGAGCGAATAGACGATCTTATAGCCGCCCTCGCCCATCGCCTTGACCAGGCCCGCGCGCATCCCGCGCAGGCTGGTCAGCACGTGGACGCCGAGGAACAGCACAAGACCCACGATCATGACGAGCAGTCCCACGATGTCCCTCCCCTGATGTCCTTGGTTGATGCCTTCGGGTATCACCTTCGGGCGGCCGAACGCAATGCATCACCCGCGCGTCCAGCTCACGGCTTGTCGGCCGGCTTGGCAAGCTCGCGATTGTCGACATAGCGGATCATGATCGGGCGGCCGGCCAAGGCCCCACCGAGCCCGCCGGTGAACTTCAGCGGCAGGCACGCATCGAGCGAGGCATTGATCGCATTCAGATAGGTAGAGCGCGTATCGGCCGGAACGCCCGACGTGGCGAATGTCATCCGCGGAGCGCCGATCATTTCACCCGACCGCTTGAAGCTGAACCGCACCGACATCTGCATGCCCTCGCGCGCGCTGTCGGCCGGCGGCGGCGACCAGCAGGCGCGCAGCGCGGCGAACAGGTCGCCGATGGTATTGAGGTCATGATTGGGCTTGCGGTACCTGTCGGTCTGATCGTGCGGCGGCACCGTCAGGACCGTGAGCTGCAGATTTTCACCGTACGGATAATCGATCTCGGGGAGACAGGGCCCGTGATTGAACACGCTGCAATAGGACGGCGTGCAGGGCCTGTTGTCGAGCACGCTGCACGGCTCATGTGCGAACGGAATCGGGTTGCTCTGATGCCGCGGCCGCGCGTCAACGGTGCCGGCAGGGCCGATGGCCAGCAGTGCAAGAGCGAGACAGATGGCAACGCGCCGGAGCATGCGAGCGAACCCTGAACGCCTACCGGAGAAAATGGTACCGCAACCTGATCGCATCAAGCGGGAACGCGTTCACGTCCCCGCGTTTACGCGGAAAGTCTCTGTAATTTGCGCTGTCATCGCCCGGCTGGACCGGGCGATCCAGTATTCCAGAGTTGGCTGCGAGTGACGGAGGAGCCGCGGCGTACTGGGTCCCCCGCCTCCGCGGGGACGACAACCGCGATGGGCCACTACGCCCGCTTCTTTACGTCCTTGACGTTGGAGAAGGTGATGCCCTCGGCGCGCTCGCGGGTGTAACCGAGATAGAACTCGTTCTTGGCCATGAACACGGGATCGCCATCGACATCGTCAGCGATGCCGGAATTGTTGGCAGCGATGAAGGCGTCGAGCTTCTTGCGGTCGTCGGAGGAAATCCAGCGCGCCAGCGAGAACTCGCTGACCTCGAACTCCACCGGCAGCGAGTATTCAGCATCGAGCCGCGCCTTGAGCACGTCGAGCTGCAGCGGGCCGACCACGCCGACCAGCGCCGGCGCGCCGTCGCGCGGGCGGAACACCTGGACGACGCCCTCCTCCGACATCTGCTGCAGGGCTTCCTTCAGCTTCTTGGCCTTCATTGCATCCGTCAGGCGGACGCGGCGGACGATTTCCGGCGCGAAGCTCGGCACGCCGACGAAGGTCAGCTCCTCGCCCTCGGTCAGGGTGTCGCCGATCCGCAGCGTGCCGTGATTGGGAATGCCGACGACGTCGCCGGCAAAGGCCTCATCGGCCACCGAGCGGTCCTGGGCGAAGAAGAATTGCGGGCTCGACAGGCTCATGTTCTTGCCGGTGCGCACCAGCTTGGCCTTCATGCCCCGGCTGAGCTTGCCCGAGCACAGCCGGGCGAACGCGATGCGGTCGCGATGGTTCGGATCCATGTTGGCCTGGATCTTGAACACGAAGGCGCTCATGCGCGGCTCCGCCGCCTCGACCTTGCGCAGATCGGAATCCTGCGCCCTCGGCGCGGGCGCGAATTTGCCGAGGCCTTCCAGCAGGTCGCCGACGCCGAAATTGCGCAGCGCGCTGCCGAAATACACCGGCGTCAGATGGCCCTCGCGAAACGCCTCGAGCTCGAACGGCTTGCAGGCCTCCGACACCAATTCGAGCTCGTCCTTGACCCCGGCGACATCGAGATTGGGATTGCGCGCGCCGAGATCGGCGATGTCGATCTGCTCGGCCTGCCCGGTCTTGGCGCCGCCGCCTTCGAGCAACCGCACGCCGCCATTGACGACGTCATAGGTACCGAGGAAGTCGCGGCCGCGGCCGACCGGCCAGGTCATCGGCGTGGTGTCGAGCGCCAGCGTCTTCTCGATCTCGTCCAAAAGCTCAAAGGTGTCGCGGCTCTCGCGGTCCATCTTGTTGATGAAGGTGATGATCGGGATGTCGCGCAGGCGACAAACCTCGAACAGCTTGCGCGTGCGCGCCTCGATGCCCTTGGCGGCGTCGATCACCATGACCGCGGAATCGACCGCGGTCAGCGTGCGATAGGTGTCTTCCGAAAAGTCCTCGTGGCCCGGCGTGTCCAGCAAGTTGAACACGAGGTCGTTGAACTCGAAGGTCATCACCGAGGTGACGACCGAGATGCCGCGCTCGCGCTCGATCTTCATCCAGTCCGAGCGCGTGTTGCGCCGCTCGCCCTTGGCCTTGACCTGGCCGGCAAGGTTGATGGCGCCACCGAACAGCAGCAGCTTTTCGGTCAGCGTGGTCTTGCCGGCGTCCGGGTGCGAGATGATCGCAAAGGTGCGACGTCGGGCAACTTCATCGGCAAGCGACGACCGGAACGGCGATTCGGCTGTAAGGGCGGTATCGGACATAGCGGGGAGCGTTTGGCAGGGAAAACGGACGCAATCAAGGGCGATTTGTCGCAATGCGGAATGGTCACAGCAAGCCATATAGGTATGGGAAGGACGACCTTCACCTCACCACACCACCAGCGGGGACGACCCTGCCTTATCCGGAGGGTTCGTTATGGCCTGGACCATTCTCTTCACCGCTGGCCTGCTGGAGATCGGCTGGGCGATTGGGCTGAAATATACCGAAGGTTTCTCGCGGATCGTACCGTCGGCGCTGACGCTGGCGGCGATGGCCGGCAGCATCATCCTGCTCGGCGTCGCGCTCAAGAGCTTGCCGATCGGAACCGCCTATGCGGTCTGGACCGGGATCGGCGCGGTCGGAACCGCGGCGCTCGGTATCGTCCTGTTCGACGAACCGGCCACTGCGATGCGGCTTGCCAGCATCGGGTTGATCGTCGCCGGCATCGTCGGGCTCAAGCTCGTGACCTGATCGATCACCGCAGGATCAGCACCGCCCAATAGGTCAGCGCGGCAACCGCCGCGGATGCGGGAATCGTGATCACCCAGGCGTAGACGATCGAGCTCGCCACGTTCCAGCGCACGGCGGACAGCCGCCGTGCCGCACCGACGCCGACGATGGCGCCGGTGATGGTGTGCGTGGTCGAGACAGGAACCCCGAGATAGGTCGCCATGAACAGGGTCGCGGCGCCGCCGGTCTCGGCGCAGAAGCCCTGCATCGGCGTCAGCTTCGTGATGCGCAGGCCCATGGTGCGGACGATCCGCCAGCCGCCCATCAACGTGCCCAGCGCCATCGCGCTCTGGCAGGCCAGCACCACCCAGAAAGGGATGTGGAACGTTTCGCCGGTGTGCCCCTGCGAATAGAGCAGCACGGCGATGATGCCCATGGTCTTCTGCGCGTCATTTCCGCCATGGCCGAGCGAATAGAGCGAGGCCGAGGCGAATTGCAGGATGCGGAACGCGCGATCGACCGCAAATGGCGTCGAGCGTACCGAGAGCCAGGACACGATCGCGACCAGCACCAGTGCCAGCACGAAGCCGACCAAAGGCGACAGCACGATCGCAAGCAGCGTCTTGGAGAGCCCGCTCCACACCGCCGCCGAAATTCCCGCCTTCGCCATCCCGGCGCCGACCAGGCCGCCGATCAGTGCGTGCGAGCTCGACGATGGAATGCCGAGTCCCCAGGTGAACAGGTTCCAGACGATCGCGCCAACCAGCGCCGCGAAGATCACGGTGGCATCTACGACCGACGGCTCGATGATCCCGGTGCCGATGGTGTTGGCAACGTGCAGGCCAAACACCGTGAAGGCGACGAAATTGAAGAACGCCGCCCAGAACACCGCATATTGCGGCCGCAGCACGCGCGTCGAGACGATGGTAGCGATCGAATTGGCGGCGTCGTGCAGGCCGTTCAGGAAATCGAACAGCAGCGCGACCGCGATCAGGATGACGAGAACGGGAAGACCCAACGTGGCGTCCACGTGACTAGACCTGCTCGATCACGATGGAGTTGATCTCGTTGGCGACGTCATCGAAGCGGTCGGCCACCTTCTCGAGATGATCGTAGATCTCCGCACCGACGATGAAGTCCATCGTGTTGGCGTCGCGATGCTTCAGGAACAATTCCTTCAGGCCGATATCGTGGAGATCGTCGACCCGGCCCTCGAGCTTGGTCAGCTCCTCGGTGATCTGGGTCAGCATCACGACATTCTGCCCGATCGATTGCAGCAGAGGCAGCGCGCGGCCGACCAGATTGGCGCATTCGATGATCAGGCTGCCGATCTCGCGCATCGGCGGTTCGAACGATCGCACCTCGAACAGCACGACCGCCTTCGCGGTCTGCTGCATCTGGTCGACGGCATCGTCCATCGACGTGATCAGGCTTTTGATGTCGCCGCGGTCGAACGGTGTGATGAAGGTGCGGCGGACGGCGGTCAGGACCTCACGGGTGATGTTGTCCGCGTCGTTCTCGAACTGATTGACACGTTGGCAGAAGACGGGCGTCTCCTCCCCGCCCTTCAGCATGTCCTGCAGCGCCATCGCGCACTGCACGGAGGTCTGGGCGTGGCGGGCGAACAGGTCGAAAAACCGCTCTTCCTTGGGCAGAAAGGAGCGAAACCAGCGCAACATTGTTCAGTTCCATCGTTTTGGACGGCCATCGGAAGCCGTCACAAAACTGTCATAGAACATTTCGCGAGGAAAGCATCCGGGGGCGACCGCCCGAATGGGCGGTCATCCACCGCTATGTCGGCTCTCGAAAGGGCAGCTCGCCCCTGCCCTGAATTCTGGTTTAACGCGATTTCTTCGCGCGAAACCGGGGTCCACTCCGCTGGAAAACGCCTACAGCGAGCGCCGGAGGTAATGGGCGAGCTCGCCGACGAGACCGCGCCGGAACAGCAGCACGCAGGCCACGAAGATGACGCCCTGGATCACCGTCACCCACTGGCCGAAGCCGGCAAGATATTGCTGCATGGCGATGATCACGAAGGCGCCGACCACGGGTCCGAAAATCGTGCCGAGACCGCCGACCAGCGTCATCAGCACGATTTCACCGGACATCGACCAATGCACGTCGGTGAGCGAGGCGTTCTGCGCCACGAAGACCTTCAGCGAGCCGGCGAATCCCGCCAGCGTGCCCGACAGGATGAAGGCGAGCAGCTTGTACTGGTCGGTCTTGTAGCCCAGCGAAATCGCGCGTGGCTCGTTCTCGCGGATCGACTTCAGGACCTCGCCGAACGGCGAATTGATGGTCCGGTAGATCAGGAGGAAGCCGGCGAGGAATCCGACCAGCACGACGTAATAGAGCACCATCGGCTTGGAGAGGTCGAAGATCCCGAACAGGTGGCCCTGCGGAATGCCCTGGATGCCGTCTTCGCCGTGGGTGAACGGCGCCTGCAGATAGATGAAGTAGAGCAGCTGCGACAGCGCCAGCGTGATCATCGAGAAATAGATGCCCTGCCGGCGGATCGAAATGTAACCGGTGATGAGGCCGAGCAAGGCCGCAGCAGCCGTGCCGACCACGATGCCGAGCGCGGGCGGCAGCCCCCACACCTTCAGCGCATGCGCCGACACGTAGCCCGCGGTGCCAAGGAACATCGCGTGGCCGAACGACAGCAGGCCGCCATAGCCGATCAGAAGGTTGAAGGCGCAGGCGAGCAGCGCGAAGCACAGCGCCTGCATGACGAAGAAGGGATAGACCCCCGTCCACGGCACCACCGCCAGCAGCACCGCCATCACGGCGAACACAATCATTTCGTCGCGCATCGCGCGCGGCGTCACCGGAATCGTATCGTCGGTCAATGCTGACATATCAGGCCGCCCGTCCCGTCAGTCCCGTGGGTTTCACCAGCAGCACCAGCACCATCAGGACAAACACCACGGTGTTGGAGGCTTCGGGATAAAAATACTTGGTCAGTCCCTCGATCACGCCGAGCGCGAAGCCCGTGATGATCGATCCCATGATCGAGCCCATGCCGCCGATCACGACCACCGCGAACACCACGATGATCAGATCGGCGCCCATCAGCGGCCGGACCTGGTTGATCGGCGCCGATAGCACGCCGGCAAGCGCCGCGAGGCCGACGCCGAGCCCGTAGGTCAGCGTGATCATGCGCGGCACGTTGATGCCGAAGGCGCGCACCAGCGTCGGGTTTTCGGTGGCGGCGCGCAGGTAAGCGCCGAGCTGCGTCTTCTCGATCAGGAACCAGGTCGCCAGGCAAACCACAAGCGAGAACACGACGACCCAGCCACGATAGATCGGCAGGAACATGAAGCCGAGATTCATGCCGCCCCTGAGCTGATCCGGGATCGAATAAGGCAGACCGGACGAGCCGAAATAATTCTGGAACACACCCTGAATGATCAGCGCAATGCCGAAGGTCAGAAGCAGCCCGTAGAGATGGTCGAGCCCCGTCAGCCATTGCAGCATGGTGCGTTCGAGGATCATGCCGAAGATGCCGACCACGATCGGCGCGATGATCAGCGCCCACCAGTAGTTGATGCCGCCCAGGTTGAGCAGGAAATACGCCACGAAGGCGCCCATCATGTAGACCGCGCCGTGCGCGAAATTGATGATGTTGAGCATGCCGAAGATCACGGCGAGCCCCAGACTGAGCAACGCATAGAACGAGCCGTTGATCAGTCCCACCAGGAGCTGTGCGTATAAAGCCTGCATCGAATGAGCTTTCGCTTGGGTAGACAAAGCCCGCCGGTCACGCCGTGACCGGCGGGCACGATCGTTACTTCTTCAGCAATGGGCAGGTGCTTTTGTCGAGCGGGGTGAAAGCCTGGTTGCCCGGCACGGTGCCGACCAGCTTGTAGAAATCCCACGGCCCCTTGGACTCCGACGGCTTCTTCACCTCGAACAGATAGGCGCTGTGGGTGACACGGCCGTTGGGCTGGATCTCGCCCTTGCCGAACAGAGGATCGTCGGTCGGGATCGACTTCATCTTGGCGACCACCTTGACGCCGTCATGCGGATTGCCGCCGAGCGCTTCCAGCGCCTTGAAATAATGCATCAGGCCCGCATAGACGCCGGCCTGCACCATGGTCGGGGGAGCGCTGTTCTTCATCCGCTCCGAGAAGCGCTTGGAGAAGGCACGGGTCTGGTCGTTCAGATCCCAGTAGAACGTCTCGGTGAAGTTGAGGCCCTGCGCGGTCTCGAGCCCGATCGCCTTGACGTCGGTCAGGAACAGCAGGAGCGCGGCGAGCTTCTGGCCGCCCTTGACGATGCCGAACTCGGCGGCCTGCTTGATCGAGTTGGTGGTGTCGCCGCCGGCATTGGCAAGACCGATGATCTTGGCCTTGGAGGCTTGCGCCTGCAGAAGGAAGGAGGAGAAGTCCGCGGTGTTGAGCGGATGCTTGACGCCGCCGACCACCTTGCCGCCATTGGCGGTGACGACGGCGGTGGTGTCGCGTTCCAGCGCCGCGCCGAACGCATAGTCCGCGGTCAGGAAGAACCACGTGTCCCCGCCCGCCTTCACCAACGCCTGGCCGGTGGCGTGGGCGAGCATGTAGGTGTCGTAGGTCCAGTGCACCGTGTTCGGCGAGCACTGCGCGTTGGTCAGATCCGAGGTCGCGGCGCCCGAGTTGATGTAGACGCCGTTCTTTTCCTTCACGACGTTGTTGACCGCGAGCGCGACGCCGGAATTCGGCACGTCGACGACCACGTCGACCTTGTCGACGTCGAACCACTGCCGGGCGATGGTGGTGCCAATGTCGGGCTTGTTCTGGTGATCGCCGGAGATGAGATCGATGGTCCAGCCCTTGGCCTTCAGGCCGGAATCCTCGATCGCCATCTGCGCCGCCAGCGTCGAGCCGGGACCTGCGAGGTCGGCATAGAGGCCGGACTGATCGGACAGTGCGCCGATCTTGACCGTCTTGTCCATCTTGTCCTGGGCGGAGGCGACGCTCGCGGCGCTGAACACCATCGCGGTGCCGAGCAGAAGCGCTGAAATCGTATTCCTCATCCGGTATTCCCTCGTCCTAAATTTTCTGGTTCAGGCGATCTCAGACGCCAAGGTAAGTATGGAGCTTGTCCATGTTGGCCGACAGTTCCGAATTCGAGAATCCGTCGATCACCTTGCCGTGCTCGACGATGTAGTAGCGGTCGGCAACGGTCGAGGCGAAGCGGAAATTCTGTTCGACCAGAAGGATGGTGAATCCCTCCGACTTCAGGCGCGAAATGGTGCGGCCGATCTGCTGGATGATGACCGGCGCCAGCCCTTCGGTCGGCTCGTCCAGCATCAGGAAGCGCGCGCCGGTGCGCAGGATGCGCGCGATCGCCAGCATCTGCTGCTCGCCGCCCGAAAGCTTGGTGCCCTGGCTGGTGAGGCGCTCCTTCAGGTTCGGAAACAGCGTGAAGATCTGGTCGAGCGACAGGCCCCCGCTCCGCACCACCGGCGGCAGCATCAGGTTTTCGCGCACGTCGAGGCTCGAGAAGATGCCGCGCTCCTCAGGGCAGAACGCAATTCCCATCCGCGCGATCCTGTCGGACGTGGCGCGGATGATCTCCTGATTGTTGAACCGGATGGAGCCGGAGCGCTTGCCGATGACACCCATCACCGACTTCAGCGTCGTGGTCTTGCCGGCGCCGTTGCGGCCGAGCAGCGTCACGACCTCGCCGGCCTTCACGCTGAAATTGATGCCGTGAAGGATGTGGGACTCACCGTACCAGGCCTGCAGATCCTTGACCGACAGCACCTCGGCGCTGGCAGCCGTCGCGGGGGCTTCCGCCAGTTTCGCCTCAGCCATGACCCGCTCCCAGATAGGCTTCCTTCACGCGCTCGTCCTTGGAGAGGTCGGCGTAGTTGCCCTCCGCCAGCACCTGGCCGCGCGTCAGCACGGTGATGACGTCGGAAAGATTGGCCACGACCGAGAGGTTATGCTCGACCATCAGGATGGTGTATTTGGCGGAAATCCGCTTGATCAGCGCCGCAATCTTGTCGATGTCCTCATGGCCCATGCCGGCCATCGGCTCGTCGAGCAGCATCATCTCCGGGTCGAGCGCGAGCGTCGTCGCAATTTCAAGTGCGCGCTTGCGGCCATAGGGCATCTCGACCGCCGGCGTGTTGGCGAATTCGCTCAAGCCGACGTCGTTCAACAGCTCATGGGCGCGCGGATTGAAGTGGTCGAGCACGGTCTTGGAGCGCCAGAAATCGAACGACGCACCGTGCTGGCGCTGCAAGGCCACGCGGACGTTTTCGAGCGCTGTCAGATGGGGAAACACCGCCGAAATCTGGAACGACCGGACCAATCCGAGCCGCGCCACGTCGGCCGGCGGCATCGCGGTGATATCCTGCCCCTTGTAGCGGATCTCGCCCGCCGAAGGGTTCAGGAATTTGGTCAACAGGTTGAAACAGGTTGTCTTGCCGGCGCCGTTAGGCCCGATCAACGCGTGAATGTGACCGCGACGCACCTTCAGCGCGACGTCACGAACTGCGAAGAAACCCGCGAATTCCTTGGTCAATCCGCTGGTTTCGAGAATGAACTCATCGGCCAAATAGAATCCCCCATACGCCATCGCTGCGAGGCCTCTCGCCCGCGTGGCCAGTTCTTTTGATGTCCGACAGGTTGTCCGATGCGTCCTGGAAACCGTCCGGAGCCCGCCGCCTCCGGGCCGGAATATGCCGTCATCCGTGGCGGTTACGCAAGGTGGAAAGCTGTGCAGCGCGGCATCGCCAACACCGGTTCCGGTTCATCCTTAGTCGAATGGCATTCGCTCGCGCTTTGCGCATCGGAAAGCGGCCGTTAACGGTGTTTTGCTGCGAATCGGCGCCTTCATAGAATATTTCCGTCCCCGACCGAAGCCTGCCGATGTGCACAGAGGGCCCACGGCCTTGCAGTTCGAGAGCGCAAATCCCTCGATCGTCAAGTCGACAGGCAACGTGAGTTCCTGAACGCATGGCTGCGACTCCGTGGCAGCGGCCAGACGGTTCCGCGGATGGACGAGCGAACCGGTCTCCACTTCGCTCGAAAACGCTTCAGCTCTTGCGCGCCTTCGCCGGCATTTCCTTGGCGTAGAGATCCGGCTTGAAGCCGACCACGCGCTTGGCCCCGAGGTCGAGCACGGGCCGCTTGATCATCGACGGCTGATCGGCCATCAGCGCCAGCGCCTTGCGCTCGTTCAATCCGTCCTTGTCGGCGTCCGGCAGCTTCTTGAAGGTAGTCCCGGCGCGATTGAGCAGCGTCTCCCAGCCGACTTCATCGCTCCACTGCTCGAGCTTGTCCTTGCCGATTCCGGCGATCTTGTAGTCGTGAAAATCATAGGCCACGCCGTGATCGTCGAGCCAGGCGCGGGCTTTCTTCATGGTGTCGCAGTTCTTGATGCCGTAGATGGTGATGGTCAATGCCGTTCCCCGCATGCGATTGCTGCGGGAAATTATCCCCACAGCAATTACAGCGCCAGATCGGACCGGGTCTGTCTCCACACCGATATTCGCCGCGCTTCAGCGTGCGTAATGCGTGAAGACGAAGTCGTGATCCTTGGCGTGTGCCTCATGGCAGGCAAAGCAGGTCTCGTGCTGGGCCGCATCGACCGGCTTGCCGTCAATGAAGCGGCCAAAGCCCCATCCGCCGGTCGAGGCATATTTGTCGGAGTCCTTGACCATGACCTGGACGGTGTCGCCGGTCCCGTGACGAAGGCGCCCTCGAGGCCGGCGACGGGCTTGCGCTTCCAGGCCAGCGTTCCGGACGGACCTACCCCGTCCCGCCCGGCTCCAGCGCCTCGCCGAGTTCGAGCGGATGCGCCATCGTCTCATGCAGCGCATCCTTGTCGAGCTCGCCTTCGGAAAGGCTGATCACCACGCAGGCGACGCCGTTGCCGACCAGGTTGGTGAGCGCGCGGCACTCGCTCATGAACTTGTCGATGCCGACCAGGATCGCGATCGACTGGATCGGAATGTCGGGCACGATCGACAGCGTCGCCGCGAGCGTGATGAAGCCCGCGCCGGTGACGCCGGAGGCGCCCTTCGAGGTGATCATGGCGATGCCGAGAATGCCGAGCTCCTGCCACATCGTCAGATGCGTGTTGGTGGCCTGTGCCAGGAACAGCGTCGCCAGCGTCATGTAGATGTTGGTGCCGTCGAGGTTGAAGCTGTAGCCGGTCGGGATAACGAGGCCGACCACCGAGCGCGAGGCGCCGAGATGCTCCATCTTCTGGATCATCTGCGGCAGCACGGTCTCCGATGACGAGGTGCCGAGCACGATCAGGAGCTCGTCCTTGATATAGGCGATGAAGCGGAGGATCGAGAAGCCCGCGAGCCGCGCAATGGCGCCGAGCACGATCAGCACGAACAGCACACTGGTGAGATAGAAGGTACCGATCAGCGCGGCCAGGTTCCACAGCGAGCCGAGCCCGTAGGCGCCGACTGTGAAGGCCATGGCGCCGAACGCGCCAAGCGGCGCGACGCGAACGATGATGCGGATGATGCCGAAGAACACCTTGGCGGCCTTGTCGATCGCCGCCGCGATCGGCTCGCCGGCCTTGCCCATGAACGCGATGGCAAATCCGGAGAGGATCGAGATCAGCAGCACCTGCAGGAGGTCGCCGCGCGAAAGCGCCCCGAAATAGCTGTCCGGAATGATCGCCATCAGGTGGGCGACGATGCCCTCCTCCTTCGCCTTGCTGACGTAGGTCGCGACCGACTTCGGATCGATCGTGGTCGGATCTATGTTGAAGCCGTGGCCAGGCTGCAGCAATTCGCCGACCAGAAGGCCGATCGCGAGCGCAACCGTCGACACGGTCTCGAAATAGATCAGCGCCTTCAGCCCGACCCGGCCGACGCGCTTGAGGTCGCCCATCGAGGAGATGCCGTGCACCACCGTGCAGAAGATCACCGGCGCGATCATCATCTTGATCAGCGCAATGAAGCCGTCGCCGAGCGGCTTCAGCGCCTTGCCGAGGCCGGGGTTGTAATGCCCGATCAGGATGCCGAGCGCGATCGCGATCAGCACCTGGACATAGAGAACCTTGTACCAGGGCTGATGACGGTGAACGGCAGGCCGGATCGCGTCTGTGGTCATGGGCGGGCTCGAGGCAGGAATGGAAGGACGGGCGGAACGATCATGGCGAAGCAGAGCGCGGCCGACAACGGGTTTTCTCGCTTACGAACTGCTCAATCGCGCGGCCTAGGGCCGCTTCGGAATATTCAGTCCACGCTGCACGGCAGGACGCGCGAGCCCGCGCTCCAGCCAGGCCGCAACGTCCTTGAACTGGTCGAACTCGACAAGCCCGCGTGCATCGTAGAAGCCGATCAGATTGCGCACCCAGCCGAGCATCGAGATATCGGCGATGGTGTACTCGTCATCCATGAACCACTGCCGCCCTGCGAGGTGTGTCTCCATCACGCCGAGCAGACGCTTGGATTCCGCGATGTAGCGCTGCAGCGGCCGCTTGTCTTCATAGTCCTTGCCGGCGAATTTGTTGAAGAAGCCGACCTGGCCGAACATCGGGCCGATGCCGCCCATCTGGAAATGAACCCACTGGATGGTTTCGTAACGGCGCGCCGGACCCGCCGGCAGCAGCTTGCCGGTCTTCTCGGCCAGGTATTGCAGGATGGCGCCGGATTCGAACAAGGGCAGCGGCTTGCCGCCGGGGCCGTCGGGATCGAGGATCGCCGGGATCTTGCCGTTCGGGTTCAGCGAGAGGAACTCCGCTGTCTTCTGGTCGTCCTTGTTGAAGTCGACGAGATGCACTTCGTAAGGCAGCCCGATCTCCTCGAGCATGATCGAGACCTTCACCCCATTCGGCGTCGGCAACGAATAGAGCTGCAAGCGATCCGGATGCTGAACGGGCCAGCGTTTTGTAATCGGAAAGGCGGAGAGATCGGCCATATTGATGGTCTTTGCGTCGTTGTGATTGGCTAGCTAATGTACGGACCTCGATGCAAGCCGCAAGGGCCGGACCGACCATGACAGATCAAGCGGAGTCTGAACGGCTCGGCCTCTCCGACGACGAACTGGCGATCCATCCGACCGTGTTTGCATCCGATGCGCTGGCCGGTCAGGTGGCGGTCGTCTCCGGAGGCGCCGGCGGCATCGGCCGCGCCATCGCGTGGCTGTTCGCACGGCTCGGCGCTGATGTCATCGTGGTCGGCCGCAACAGCGACAAGCTCAATGCGCTGGTCGACGCTCTCAGGCGGCGCGGCCTGACGGCCTCCGCGCATGTGGCCGACATCAAGGACCCCGACGCCGTCAACAAGATGTTCGAGGCGATCTGGGCCGCACATGGCCGCGTCGATATCCTGGTCAACAGCGCCGGCGGCCAGTTCCCGCAGGCCGCGATCGACTTTTCGGTCAAGGGCTGGAACGCGGTCATCAATACCAACCTCAACGGCACCTGGTACATGATGCAGGCGGCGGCGCAGCTCTGGCGTGACCGCAAGCACCCGGGCAGCATCGTCAACATCGTCGTGGTCACCACCCACGGCCTCTACGGCATCGCGCACACGATCGCGGCGCGATCCGGCGTGATCGGGCTGTCGCGCGCGCTCGCGGTCGAATGGGCGCCGCTGAACATCCGCGTCAACTGCATCGCCCCTGGTGCGATCGAAACCGAGGGCTGGAACGTCTACACCGCGGAAGCGCGCGCCGCCTATCCGCGCTCCAATCCGATGATGCGCCCGGGCTCGCCCTGGGACATCGCCGAGGCCAGCGCCTATCTCGCAGGCCCCTCCGGCAAATTCATCACCGGCGAGACGCTGACCGTCGACGGCGGCGGTCAGCATTGGGGCGAGACCTGGACCACCGGCAAGCCGGACTATTTCAAATGATGCTGTCACGTTGCGTGCGAAACCGCGGGGCGGGCAAAGGCGCCCTTCGCGCCTTTGCCACGGACCGACGCATCATTTCCCATCATCGAAGCTGACGATGACCGCCGCATTTGCAATGAGGATCGGGTCATTGCCCTGGTCTGACGGGATTTCGAGCCCGCCTGCGATCGCCTTCACTGTTTTTGTGCCATATGGCAGCTCCTTGGCGACTTCAGCGGTGTCGACGCCCTCCGGATTCGGCACGGCGATCGTGACGTCGACGAACATGTCGTTCGCGGTCTTGCCGAGCATGCGGAAGAAGCCGAGGCTGGAGTGGCGGATGGCGTCGGAGACCGCGCGTTTGGCAGCCTTGGTGGCGTCGCGTCCGTGGACGTCGACGCCCATGCCCATTTCGGTGATGCAGCGCACGCGTGTCATAAAAGCTTCCTGTTATTGTTGACGTGAAAGGCTTTCAATCCATCGACCGCGGCGCCCGCGACGTCAACCCACATGCGCCTCATGTCAGGTTCTTCATCTCAAGGCATCAAGGCCACTGAAGCGCCCCCGGCGCCTTCGACAACGTCATTGCGCGGAGCGTTAGCGACGAAGCAATCCATACCTCCGCAAGCAGTGACATGGATTGCCTCCGCCTTCGCCAAGGCGAGCGCGTGGCTCGCGCGCTCCACGACGACGGTCGAGGACATACGTACGGTTCCTGTTCCTCGCTCATGAAATGAGCACGAAATGGTCGCATATGAGTCCGCAACCTTTTGCGCGCGAATGACTTTGTGGCCTGCGACGCTTTGCGTCGCGCCAAGCCAATCAAACAAAGGAGTTCACATGGCACTTCTCGGAAACCTGCTCGACACTGTCGACGGACTGCTCGGTTCTGCAACCGGCTCGCTCTCAGGCAGTGTCGGCGCAGGCGGCGGTGCATCGGCGGGCGCCAGCGGAACGGTCGATCTCTCGCACACGCTTGATCTCGGTGCGGTGGTCGAAACCAATCCGAGCGTCAACCTTTCGGCATCCGGCCTGGCCGGAACCGGCGGCATCGACGCCTCAGTTTCCGCTCCGACCATGATCGGCGCCACGGCCGATGTCGGTCACCTTGATGTGGGTGGCCTGCTCCACGGGCTCGCCTGAGTCCGGAAAGTCTCACAACACGTGGCGTGGGGAGACTTCCCCACGCCATCGTCCCTGATGCCGCTGGCCGCCGGAGCCGGCGGTTCCTGCATCGTGACCCTGCATGGCAGTTTGAGGACTTCTCCGAATGCATTCGGACTCGCTGGCAGTTTTTGACGAAACTGTCGCACATTCGCGTCGAAGCGATGGTGTCCGCCAGGCGCTCGTCGCGCTATGGCCGCACTTTCTGTGGGCCGGCCTGTTCTCGAGCGGCATCAACCTGCTTTATCTGAGTTCGCCGCTCTATCTGATGCAGGTCTATAACCGCGTCCTGCTCAACGAGAACATCTCGACCCTCGTCCTTCTCACCCTGATCCTCGCGATCGCGCTGCTTACCATGGCGCTGCTCGACGCGGTGCGCGCCTGGATCCTGATCCGCTGCGGCATCCGCCTCGACATGGACCTGTCGCGGCGCGTGTTCGAGGCGCTGGTGGTTCGCTCCGCGGAGCGCGGAGCCTCACGCGGTGCGCAGCAGCTGCGCAATCTCGACCAGTTCCGCACCTTCGTGACCGGACCCGGCATCTACTTCGCCTTCGACCTGCCGTGGATCCCGATCTACCTGATGCTGCTGTTCTTCATCCATCCGCTGCTCGGCATCGTCGCGACCCTCGGCGCGATCCTGCTGCTCGGCCTTGCCGGGCTCAACGAGGTCATGACGCGCGAGCCGATGAAGCGGGCGGAGGCCGCCGGCAACCAGTCCTATGTCTTCACCGAGAACGTGCTGCGTCATGCCGATGTCATCCGCGCCATGGGCATGCAGCCCGCGGTCGAGCACAACTGGCAGAGCCAACGCTCCTCGATGCTGGTGCAGCAGGCTCATGCCAGCGACAAGAACGCGGTCATGACCTCCTCGATTCGTTTCTTCCGCCTGCTGCTGCAATCCCTGATGCTCGGCACCGGCGCCTGGCTTGCGATCGATCATGCGATTGCGCCCGCGACGATCTTCGCCGCCAGCATCGTGATGGGCCGCGCGCTGGTGCCGGTCGAGCAGGCGGTCGGCACCTGGAAGCAGTTCATCGGCGCGCGCGAAGCCTATGTCGAGGTACGCGACCTGCTCGCCGAGGTCGACCTGACGCCGCCCCGCACCATCGTGCCGCGCGCCCGCAACACAATCGACGTGCGCGATGTCAGCTGCGTCCTGCCGGCGCGGCAGGAGCCGGTCATCAAGGGCCTGTCGTTCGAGCTCGCAGGCGGACAGGCGCTCGGCATCGTCGGCGCCAGCGGCTCGGGCAAGAGCACGTTGGCGCGCATGCTGGTCGGCGCGATCGCGCCCGCCGGCGGACGGCTGCGCTTCGGCGGGCTCGATTACAGCCATTGGGATCCGCTCGAGTTCGGCCGCCATGTCGGGTACCTGCCGCAGGATGTCGGCCTGTTCGTCGGCAGCGTGCGCGAGAACATCGCGCGCTTCGGCAACGCCTCGACCGAGGAGATCATCGACGCGGCCAAGCGCGCCGGCATCCACGAGATGATCCTCGACCTGCCCAAGCAATACGACACGCAGCTCGGCGCCGGCGGCGTCGGCCTCTCCGGCGGACAGCGCCAGCGCCTCGCGCTGGCACGCGCGCTGCTCGGCCGCCCGCCTCTGCTCGTGCTCGACGAGCCTAACGCCAATCTCGACGGCCCCGGCGAGGAGGCGCTGAAGGCGGCGTTGCTGCAGGCCAAGACCGAGGGTGCGACCGTCATCGTCATCACCCATCGCACCACCATCCTCGACATCGTCGACGTCATGATGGTGCTGCGCAACGGCCTGCTCGACATGCTCGGGCCGCCCGGCGAAATCTATCAGAGCTTGCAGCAGCAGGCCGCCGCGCGAGGTGCCACATGACGGTGATCGGCGAGGATTTTGCCCCGATCCGCGACCGCGCCTCGTACTCGCGGCCCGAGCGGCCGGCATGGCTCGGCGCCGGCGTGGTCGCAGCCTTTGCGGGCGCGATGACGATGTGGGGCACGCTGGCACCGATCTCCGGCGCGGCGATCGCCAACGGCAACCTCCAGGTCGAGGGACGGCGGCAGAGCGTGCAGCACCCCTACGGCGGCGTGGTGCGCCAGCTCCTGGTGCGCGACGGTGCCCATGTCGAGAAGGGGCAGCTCCTGATCGCACTCGACGACAGCGACCCGCGCGCCAAGCTCGACGTCCTCGTCGCCGATCGCGACGCCGCCCTCGCCGCGGAGGCGCGGCTGGTCGCCGAGCGTGACGGCCAGGACGCGCCTGCCTTTGGCGACGACCTGCGCGCACGGAGCGACAAAGCCACCGTACGCCAGGCGATGGCCAACGAGACCGCGATGATGGCCGCGCGGAAACATCAGTTCGAAGCCGAGACCGCGGTGCTGCGAGGCAAGATCAAGGAGCTCACCGCGCAGATCGGCGGGACGCAGGCGCAACTGACCGGCACGCAGAAGCAGCGCGAGCTGCTGACGGACGAGATGAATGGCGCGCAGCATTTGTACGAACAGGGCTATACGCCGAAGACCCGGATCCTGGCGCTGCAGCGCGAGGATGCCAAGCTGCAAGCCGACATCGGCGCGCAACAGGCCAACATAGCCGGCATGCAGCAGCAGATCGCGCAGAACGAGCTCGAGATCGCCAAGGCGGAGCGCGCGCGGATGAGCGAGATCACCGACCAGCTCCGCTCGACCGAGACCAAGCTCGCCGAGCTCGCCCCCAAGATCGACGCCGCGAGCGACGTGGTGGCGCGCACCAGGATCACCGCGCCTGCGACCGGTTCGGTGGTCGGCCTCGACGTCTTCACCGAGGGCGGCGTGATCCAGCCAGGCGCCAAGCTGATGGACGTCGTGCCGTCGGACAATCCGCTGATCGCCGACGCCAGGCTCAAGCTCTCCGACATCAACGACGTCACCACCGGCCGTCGCGCCGAGGTCAGGCTTATCGGCGTGAACTATGCCGAACGGCCGCGCCTCTACGGTACCGTCAAGACGGTGTCTGCGGACCGGTTGACCGATGACAAGTCGTCGCCCGGCTACTACGCGGTCGAGGTCGCGCTCGATCCTGATGACGTCAGGAAATCGCATATCGAGCTGCAGCCAGGCATGCCGGCCGAGGTGATCGTGCCGACACGCCAGCGCACGCTGTTCGAATATCTGCTCGGACCGCTGCGCGACGAGATTACGCGCGGTTTCCGGGAACGTTGACGTTCCGGGAACGCTGAGGAGCTGCCATGGCTATGTCAGACAAGGACAACACGCGACGCGCACATGCCGCCGAAACCGCGCGCCAGATTGCGTCCGGTGAGACCGCGGCCTTCTTCACGACGTTGCTCGCCGTCCTGAACGAGGCCGAAGCCGCGCCGCGCGTCATCCACCACGACCCGGAGCGGCCCGCGCCGGAGCCCGCCTTGCACCCCGCGCAGCCCGCCGATCCGTCCGCGAAGGAGCCTGCGCCGCCCGATCCTCATCTCCACGAGCAACACGCAGGCAGCGCCGATACGCCGCCGGCGCAGCCCACAGCGATGGATCACGCTGATGCCGGCCCTTCGCCCGAGCCAGACCATGCGACGGCGACGACGGCATCGGCTGGCACCGCCTCCGCCGCGCATGCCCCGACCTCGTCTATTCCAGCGGAGACTCCCGGCACATCGGCCGATCATGCATCGCCGCACGACGCCGCCGGAAGCCATGTCATTGTCAGCGCGCCGCCGACCACAGATCTTGCGGCTTCCCTCATGCAGCCCGTCGACACCATCAAGAACCTGGTCGACAGCTCCCTTGCGACGGTGTCGCACGTGATCTCGGATGTCAGCGCCACGATCGGCCAGGTGACATCGTCACTGTCTGATTCGATCAACCATCTCACCGACGGCCTGACCGGCATGGTGTCGAGCGTTGTTCATGACTCGCCGGTCACGACCGTCGTCGAACCTGTCCTGACTGATATCCTCGGCTCGACCCAGGACAGCTCAGCGCATTCGCCTGCGAGCACACCCTCCAGCATTCCGTTGCTTGACACCGCCGGCGCGATCCCAATGGCCCCGCTCCATCCGCTTCCGCTCCACCTCGGCTTCCTCGGCCAGCCGACGACCGACGGCCATGAGACACACGACGCGGCCTTCTCGGCGCTCGGTATCCATCATTTCTGATCGGCCGCTGGCCCCGTTCAGGTCACCGCGACCGCCGAAAATGATGCGGTGAAATGCCCGCACCCTTGCGATGAAGCCATCATCGCCAACCAAAAGGCTGCCGACCGGTGGCGCCACAGGCGCCGCGTCACGCCACCTTCAAGCACAGACCGTGCTGCCCTTGAGCGGCATTCGCCCAAATGGTCACCACTTAAGGCTTGTCGACCTTTACGCACCCAGACTAAGCATGCGCGCACGTCTCTCCGCCGCTAGCCGATGCCATGAGCCCGAAGGCTTTCGAAAAGCACTGCCTGAGCCTGCCCGCCACCACCAAGGTGGTGCAATGGGAAGGCACGTCGGTGTTCAAGGTCGGCGGCAAGATGTTTGCGCTGGGTGGCGGCTTCGTCGAACGGCTCGGCGGCGGCTTCATGTTCAAGACCTCGAACATGGCCTACCAACTCCTGATCGAGCAGGGCCTGGCGCGGCCGGCGCCCTATCTGGCGCGCGCCAAATGGGTGCAGCTTGTCGGCAACAACGCGCTGCCCGACGCCGAGCTCAAAGCCTATCTCGACCAGGCGCACGCGCCGATTGCGGCGAGGCTGACGCGAAAGTCGCGCAAGGCGCTCGGGCTCGCGTAACGCTCCGCGTCATTGCCGCCTGGCGTGGCGACAGTGGCGGCGCGCCGTGCGGATTCCAGCGGAGGCGCGCGCGTCCTTGCATGCGCGGTGTCAGGCGCGGCGGTGTGGACCGTGATCCGGACCAGGATCCTGGCCCGCGGCCACCAGCGCGAGCCGGCCGAGATAGTGCGCCCATCCCTTGTCATGGCTGGCGCACTGCGCCGCATTGGGCAGGCCGCTGTGGGTCATGCGCAACAGGGTGCCGCTGTCCTTGTCGATCAGATCGATCTCGATCAGGCTCGATCCCGGCGGCACCTCCTCGCCTCCTTCCCAGCCGAAGCTGTAGGCGAGCCGGTGCACCGGCACGACCTCGCGGAACGCGCCGCGCGCGGCGCGTTCATGATCGTCGCCGACGCCCTTGAGGAAGAACAGGCCACCCGGATGCAGCTCGGTCTTTGCCTCGAGGCCCATCCAGCTCACGATCTTCTGCGGATCGGTCAGGAAGGCGAACACCGAAGCTGGCGGGGCTGCGATCTCGATTTCACGCCTGACGACGAAGGGTTCACTCATCGATCGATCCTCCCATGGCCGCGAACTTAACCGATGAACTTAACGGATAACGCGTGACAAGAGTGAGGCGTCACCCCCATGATGCCGCGATGCAGTTGTCTTCGACGTTGAGCTGGCTGGTCGACGCCGCAGCCGAGACCGCGGGCGCCAGCTGGCTGCTGGCGGAACTCGGTGCGCATCTGCTTGCGGACGGCCTGCCGCTCGCCGGCGGCGCCCTCACGCTCGAGGTTCCGCATCCCCTGATCGCGAGGCGCACCTGGCTGTGGCGCGCCGACAACGGTGAGGTCATCGAGGCGCTCGGCTTCGCGCCGCAGCAGCCCTTTGGCATGTTCGACACGGCCGCATCCGGCGATGCCGGCCGCCGCTGGCTCAGCGGGCTCGCGCCGGGCCCGGTGCATGAAGACACCATCGGCCCGCGCCCGGATGGGCCGACGCTCGGCTGGATCGGGACCCGCCCCTTCACGCCCGACGAGGCGGATCAATTGCGCGATGCAGCGCGCTTCACCGCGGCGCCGCTGGCCGCGCTCGCCACGCGAGCCACGCTGGCCGCGGCGCTGGAAGCCTATCTCGGCCGGCGCAGCGCGGCGCGCGTGTTGGCATCGCCGTTGCGGCGCAATACCGGCGAGACCATCAAGGCCGCGCTGTTGTTTGCCGACCTGCGCGGCTTCACCGCACTCTCCGAGAGCCATCCTCCCGCCGAGGTGATCGCCGCGCTCGACGCCTGGTTCGATCGCATCGCCGGCGCGATCCACGCCTTCGGCGGCGAAGTGCTGAAATTCATCGGCGACGGCCTGCTCGCGATCTTTCCGGTCACGACCAGCCCGCGCAGCGCCTGCGAGGCCGCGCTGCGCGCGGTCTCGGCCGCACGCCTCGGCATGGCGCATCTCGATGCCGAGCGCCGCAAACAGGGTCTGCCGCCGCTGCCGTTCGGCGCGGCGCTGCATCTCGGCGACATGCTCTGGGGCAATATCGGCGCCGCCGATCGTCTCGACTTCACCGCGATCGGCTCCGCGGTCAATCTGGTCAGCCGGCTCGAAGGGCTGTGCAAGCCGCTGCAGAAAACCGTGCTGGTGTCGGGCGCGCTGGCCGCCGAGACCGAGATGCCGCTGGTCGCGCTCGGCACGCATGAGCTGCGCGGCATCGTGCGGCCCTGCGCGGTGTTCGCCCTGCCGGAAGATTGAACCGGTCATCGCAGCAGCCGCATCCATGGCGCCAGATGGAACGCGCTCATCAGCGCATACATCGGGACCATGCCCTGAAGCGAAATCGGCCCTTGCGTGGCGACACACAGAATGTCGGCCGGCGCGGCCACCGCGATCAGCGCCATGATCGCGAAGGTCGGCGCGGCCGCCAGCGACAGCCAGCGCGCTGCTGTCTGGCCGTATCCGCGCGGCCGCGCGCCGACGATTGATGTGGTCTGATCGCTCATCACCCGTCTCCCCGAATGGATCAGGCCGCGTCGTACTCGTCGTGGCGACGCCACCAGGCAGGGCCGGTCTCGTTGCGTCCTTTGGGCGCGCGATCGAGCCAGGGATACATGCCCCAGATGCCGTCGAGGCCGCGGGCGTAGGTCGAATAGGTGTGATAGATCGCGCCGTCCTCGCGGACGAAGGCACTCATGCCCGGCCGCTCGCGAAGGAAGGTTGCGCGGTCGGTCCCGCACATCGCGGAGTGGGACACGGACCGCGGGGCCTCGCCGCCCTGCGGCTCGTCGCGCCGCACGAATGGCGGTTCGCGCCGGTAGTTGTAGTCGATGCCAATGTTCTGCTGATCCTCGGTGAACCAGACATTGAAGTCGGCGTTGAAGTCGCTCGGAGACGACGACACCCATGGAAACGTCCAGCCCATCCGCCGCTTGTAGGCCTGCAGCTTTGCGAGCGGCGCCCGCGAGACCGCTGACAGCATCACGTCGTGATGAGCGAGATGGACCGCAAATCCGTTGAAACCGTCGGCGATCATCGAGCAGGACGGACAGCCGGCGGCGTAATCGGGGCCGAACATGAAATGGTAGATGAGGAGCTGCGAGCGGCCCCGGAACAGGTCTGCCAGCGAAGCGCTGCCGTCGTCCGTATCGAACCGGTAGTCCTTGTCGATCCGGACCCACGGCAGGCCCTGCCGCTGCCGGGCTACGGCGTCACTGCGCCGCGTCAACTCCTTCTCGGCCTGCAGCAGGTCCAGCCGGGCCGCAAGCCATTGCTCGCGCGTTCCTATTTGGTGACTGGTCATCGTATAGATCTCCTTGGCCATGGCGTTCCGCCGTCATGTGCTAGATTAGGCTCGGGACTCGGATGGAGAGAGTGACAAGTGTGTCGGGATTCGGATGGACTCGCTGATAACGGCTGCGGCGCGCGCGCTCGCGGCGGGTGACCCCCTCGGCGCACTGAAACGGGTGGCGCTGCGCGACGACGCGCCGGCGCTGGCGTTGCGTGGCATTGCGATGGCCCGCCTCGGCGATTTCGCCCGGGCCAAGGAGCTGTTGCGGCGCGCGGGACGCGCGTTCGGCCCGCGAGAGGCCGTTGCGCGTGCGCGCTGCGTCGTGGCCGAGGCCGAGATCGCGTTGGTGTCGCGCGACCTTTCTTTTCCGAAGCGAGCCCTCGCCGCGGCGCGCACGACCCTTGCGGCGCATGGTGATGCGCTCAACGCCGCACATGCCGGCTATCTCGAAATCCGCCGCCTGCTGCTGATCGGGAGCCTCGATGCGGCCGAGCGCATGCTGGCCGACCTCGACCCCGCGCCGTTCCCGCCGGCGCTGCGGGTCGGCCATGAGCTCGTCGTGGCCGGCATCGCTATGCGGCGGCTGCGGACGAAACCGGCACGCGACGCGCTGGCACGGGCAAAGGAGGCCGCGCGCCGCGCCGGCATCGCGGAACTTGCGGCCGAGGTCGAGAGCACCGCGCGTCTGCTCGCCACGCCCGCGGCGCGTGTGATCGCACGGGGCAGCGAACGGCCGCTGCGGCTCGAGGAGGTCGAGGCCCTGATGGTGTCGAAGGCGCTTGTCGTCGATGCGTGCCGCTACGTCGTGCGCGACAACAGCACAACGGTCTCGCTGACGCGCCGGCCGGTGTTGTTCGCGCTCGCCCGCGCGCTGGGCGAGGCCTGGCCGCGGGACGTGTCGCGCGGCACGCTGATCGCGCGGGCGTTTCGCGGCAAGCACGCCGATGAATCGCACCGTGCGCGACTGCGGGTCGAGATCGGGCGGCTGCGCCACGCGCTGCGGCCGCTCGCCGACCTGCGCGCGACGCCCGACGGCTTTGTGCTGGAGCCACACGGCCGGCGCGAGGTTGCCGTGCTGGCGCGCCCGGTCGAGGAGGAGCACGCCGCCGTGCTCGCCTTCCTCGCCGACGGCGAGGCGTGGTCGAGCTCGGCGCTGTCGCTTGCGCTCGGCGCCAGCCAGCGCACCGTGCAGCGCGCGCTCGACGCGCTGGCCGCCGCAGGCAAGGTGCGGTCCGTCGGCCGCGCCCGCGCACGGCGCTGGATGACGCCGCCGGTGCCGGGATTCACGACGACCTTGTTACTCCCTGCCCCGCTGCCGAATGGCTAGCATCAGGCCGCAATCAAACGACAGGAGCGAAGCATGAAGACATCGCCGGCCCAGATCATCAGGGAATACGCCTTCGAAGGCGTCGAGAGCGTGGGCGGCGTCAGCTTCGACGGCGAGCAGGTCTGGTTCGCCGCGGGCGACCAGATGATCGCCTTCGATCCCGACAGCGGAAAGACCACCCGCACCATCGAGGTCGCGGCTCATGCCGGCACCGCCTTCGACGGCAAGCACCTCTATCAGATCGCAGAGGACCGCATCCTGAAGATCGATCCGAAGAGCGGCCGCGTGGTGTCGACGATCCCATCGCCCGGCGGCGGTCGCGACTCCGGCCTCGCCTGGGCTGAAGGCACGCTCTGGGTCGGACAATATCGCGACCGCAAGATCCTCCAGATCGATCCGGACACCGGCGTGATCCTTCGCAGCATCGAATGCAACCGCTTCGTCACCGGCGTCACCTGGGTCGACGGCGAGCTCTGGCACGGCACCTGGGAAGACGACGCGAGCGAGGTGCGGCACATCGATCCGCAAACCGGTGAGGTTCTGGAGCGGCTCGAGATGCCGAAGGGCACGAACGTCTCCGGACTGGAGTCCGATGGCGGCGACCGCTTCTTCTGCGGCGGCGGACACACCAAGAACACGGTGCGCGCGATTGCACGGCCGAAGCGACGCCGTGCGTGATGCGCCTGGCGTGATCCACCCTGAGCGGATCACGCCACGCCTCAACTCACGTCTCAGGCCAGCACCGGAGCCGCGCTCCTCACCGCCGGGAACGGCCTGAAGGTCATCATGATCAGGAACGCACCGAGGCCGACCGCCCAGGACCCGACATAGAGCCACGTGTAGCTCGCGAAGGTGTCGTAGATCAGGCCGCCGGCCAGCGGCCCGGTCGCCATGCCGAGGCTACCGGCCATCGCGGTGCCGCCGATTACGGTGCCCATCATCCGCAGCGGGAAGTTCTCGCGCACAAGCACGGAATAGAGCGGCATGGTGCCCGCATAGATGAAGCCGAACACCGCCGCCACCGCGTAGAACGCGGCGAGCTCGCGCACGAAGACGTAGCCGAGCGCGCCGAACGCCTGCGCGAGCAGGCCGAGCACGAGGACGCGCTTGGCGCCAAAGCGGTCGCCGAGCAGGCCGAACACGATGCGGCCGCCCATGCCGGCCAGTCCTTCCACGCTGTAGATCGTGACCGCGGCGATCATCGGAATGCCGCAGGTGATTGCATAGCTGACCGTGTGGATGATCGGGCCCGAATGGGTGGCGCAGCAGAAGAAATTGGTCGCGATCAGGATGATGAATTGCGGCGAGCGCAGCGCCTGCGCCATCGACATCGCCGGCTCGCCATTGTCGGCCGCCACGGCCGCCTGCGGGTTCTGCAGCGCGGGCGGCCTTCGCACCAGGAGCGAGACCGGGATCATGATCGCGCCGACCACGCTGGCCACGATCAGCATCGAGGTGCGCCAGTCATGATGCGAGACGAGCCATGCGGCGAACGGCGACATGGTCATCGGCGCCATGCCCATGCCCGCCGACACCAGCGAGACGGCCAGGCTGCGATGGGTGTCGAACCAGCCGGTGACGCAGGCCATCATCGGCGCGAAGATCGCAGCGGTCGCGACGCCAACCAGCACCCCGAACAGGACCTGAAACGCCAGCAGCGACGGCGCCCGGCTCGCGAGCGCCAGGCTCGCGGCCAGCACGACCGAGCCGGTCAGCACCACCGGAAGCGGACCGAAGCGGTCCGACAGCGTGCCCCACATCATGCTGGTGAAGGCCATCGCGAGGAAGCCGATCGTCATCGCGCTGGAAATGCCGGTCACCGACCAGCCGGTCTCCCGCGCCATCGGCTGCAGGAACACCGGCAGCGAAAACATGCCGCCGATCGCGACACAGCCCAACAGGCCGCCGGCGGCGACGATCACCCAGCGATAGGTCGAATTGCTCATTCCTGATCTCCCAGTGCACCTCGTTCTGGTGGAAGACGATCGGGATGTGCCGGAACCGACAGCCGACGGAGGAAACCAGTCGATTCTGCGACGGGCCGATGGGGCGCGCGTCAAATGTGGGCACGAAGCTCACTTGCAACCGTTCGCTCTCGGATATACATTACGAAATGTGTATATCCTTACACGGAGCACCAAAAATGCAAGTCGCCAAATGGGGCAACAGCCTCGCGATCCGGCTTCCCGCGTCTGTGGTCGAAGCGCTCAAACTCAAGGAAGGCGACGAGATCGAAATCCACGTCGCCGACGAGCGGAACTTCGGCGTCGCGCGCAAACCGGGGCGCGAGGAGTTACTGGCACGACTGCGCGCCTTTCGCGGACGCCTGCCGGCGGATTTCAAATTCGACCGGGACGAGGCAAATGCCCGGTGACTTCTTCGACACCAACGTGCTCGTCTACCTCGCGTCCGGCGATCCCTTGAAGGCCGATCGTGCAGAAGCCGTGATTGCCCGCGGCGGCGCGATTAGCGTGCAGGTGCTCAACGAAGTCACCAACGTCGCGCGCCGCAAGATGCGGATGTCATGGACGGAGACGCGCGCATTTCTGACGATCTTGCGCAATCTGCTGACCGTTCATCCCCTTACGCTGGAAAGCCACGACACCGGCCTCGACTTGGCTGAACGCTACAGCCTGTCGACCTTCGACGCCATGATCGCGGGGTCCGCACTTCACGCCGGTTGCGACAGGTTATGGTCTGAGGACATGCAGCACGGCCTCGTGCTCGACGGCAGCCTTCGGATCGCCAATCCGTTTCGGGCTTAAGCTGAATACGCATCACCGCGGTGCTGTTCATTCCCGCCACGACGATCCATGCGGCGAAGAATGTCGGCAGCGCGACCGCGAGCGAGCTTGCGACCTACATCGGTTGAAGAAGGCAAGCCGCTCCTCACATTGCAGAAGTGATCGGCCGCGGCGCGCCGTGGCGGCATCGCGACCGCATCTGCACACAGGCATCGAGCGGGTGCGGCGTTCCCTGCATGATCGGATCATTCCGGGCACTGAACCCTTGGCTGCCGAACCGGCCGCGCGTTGAAGATCACGAAGCTGATGCCGGCCATGATCCACACGCCGATCCCGCCATAGAGCATCACCCAGCCAAATCCGCTCTCCAGCGCCTCATGCACGACCGGAGTCGTCAGCTCGGGCATGGATACAGTGTTGCCCGCGGCGATTGTCTCGGCGAGCGCGCGCAATTGGGCTCCGTCGAACCCAAGCAGCACGGACTTGAGATGCGCCAGCGCGCCGCTCGCAAGGATGAAGCCCATCAGTGCGATGTTGACCGCAAGCGAGACCATCCGGGCGCTCATGTCGATGCCGGAGGCCATGCCGGCGCGGTCGCTCGAGACCGAGCCCGTCGTCGTGTTGGTGACCGGCGTATTGGTGATGCCGAGGCCGATTCCGGCGATCAGGCAGCCTGGCAGCATCGTCGACCAATCCGGATGTGCGGCGGCGCTGCCGAACTTCATCAGCATGAAGCCCATGCCGATCGTAAACAACCCCGCGGGAATGATCAGACCAGGCTGGTAACGCAGCGACAGCCGCTCCGCGAACGGCGGCATCACCAACGTCGGCAGCGTGTAGGCGAGTAGCGCAAGACCGGCCGACACGCTGTCATAGCCGAGACCGGCGTGAAACCAGATCGGCAGATAGATCATGAAAGGCCAATAGCTGAGGTTCATCGCGGCCGAGCCGACGATCGAGCCGGAGAACGCGGGAATCCGGAACACCGAGAAGTCGAACATCGGCCGCCGGCTGACCTTCTCGGCAACGAGGAAGGCGATGAGGCTCGCCGCGAAGACGCCGAGGATCGCAAGCGCGGCCGGGCTGGCGAAGCCGAGATCCGGTCCCTGCGTGATGTAGAAGGCCAGGCAGAACACGGCGAGCGAGAGCGTCACGATGCCTGCAAGGTCGAGCGTGCTCGCCTTCGGGTCCTTCGATTCGTGCACGCCGCCGATGGTGAGCACGAGCGCCACTGCCGCGAACAGCACGTGGACGAGGAACACCCATTCCCAGCTCAGGACCGCGGCGACCGCACCGCCGATGATCGGTCCGAATCCAAGCCCGATGCCGAAGATCACGCCCCACCAGCCCCAGGCGATGGCGCGCTCCCGTCCGCCCTGGAATTCATGCGACAGGACCGCGATCTGGCAGATCAGCAGTGCGCCGCCGCTCGCGCCCTGCAGGAAGCGGGCGACGATCAGCGTCACGACGTTGTCTGCCACCCCGCACATCAATGACGTGAGGCCGAATCCGGCGATCGCGATGACGAACATACGCTTGCGCCCAAAGCGGTCCGCCAGCGTTCCGACCGCCATCAGCACGGTCGTGACGGCGATCGTGTAGGCGTTCATGATCCACTGCAGCTGCTTGAAGTCGGCGTGCAACACTTGCTCCAGCGTCGGCAGGATCGAGGGAATGCTGGAAATCTCCAGGCCGAACATCAGGCAGGACAGACATACGGCGGACAGGACGACGACGCCTCGGCGGCTCAGTTCATTGGACATGGTTCAGCCTTTCGACATTGCGACGCCAACGCCATAGCCCACACTGCTGCCAGGGTACTGGCAGCAGTGGCGCGCGCGGTCGGCACACAATCAATTGAAGCGGCGACGGAATGGCCGTGCGCCGCGCTTGACCTGTCGCGAAGCTAGGCGGCGCTTGAACATCTTGGAACTGGATGACTAGATATTTCAGAGACAACAAATTCGGATGATTGACGTGACCACACTCGATGTCGATGCAGTCAAGGCATTCGTTGCGATTGCCGATCTGCAGAGCTTCACCCGCGCGGCCGACGCGCTCGGCACCACGCAAGGCGCGATCAGCGTCAAGCTGAAGCGGCTGGAAGCGCGGCTCGGCCACAGACTGGTCGAACGGACGCCGCGGCTGGTGCGCCTGTCGGCCCAGGGCGCGGTGTTCCTCGACTCCGCACGCGCCTTCCTTGCCGCGCACGACCGCGCCGTCGCCGAACTGTCTTCGGCTCGCCGCCGCTTCTCGCTGGGGATCGCCACCCATGTCGGCGCACCCGAGCTTCCGACATTGCTGGCGCGGCTGAATGCGCATGATCCGGCGCTCACCATCGAAGTGCGGCTCGACGATGCCCGCGACCTGCTCGACGCGTTCGATCGCGGCATCATCGACGCGGTGATCATCTTCCGCGAGGATGATCGCCGCGACGGCGAGGTGCTCGGCCCCGATCATTTCGGCTGGTTTGCCACGCCGGACTTCGTCCATCGCGCCGGAGAGCCGATCCGCCTGGCGGCGTCCTCGCCGTCCTGCGGTATTCTCAACACTGCAACCCGCGCGCTCGACGCGGCGGGACTGCCGTGGACCGAAACATTCCTGGGGTGCGGGGCATTCGCCGTCGCCGAAGCCGTCTCGGCGGGCCTCGCCATCTCGGTCTTCTCTTGCCGGGTCGCCCCGCCCGGCACGATCGAGGTTAGCGAGCGGTTCGGCCTTCCCGCCCTGCCCCCGTCAGAGATCATGCTGCTGTCGACGCTCTCGGATCCGCGGTCGCGCGCCGCGCTGAAGACCCTCACGAGTGCCTTTCGCGAGCATCGTGCCCCCGGGATCGCCGGCAACGCGGCCGGACGCGGGCGCGCCGGTCATCACGCTCAGAAGACCCTGAACGGCGCATCGCGCGCCTGATCCATCTACGATGACGCGCCGGTCGTCTATCGTCGCGCGGCATCCGCGCGCTTCCCCTCGAACAATGCGCGCTCTGCCGCTAGGGCCTTGGCGAGAAAGTCGAGCGTGGCGCGGATGCGCGCGGTGCGCTTGAGATCGTCATGCGTCAGCAGCCACAGCGCCGACCGGGGCTCGGCAAGCGTCTTCGGCATGACCCGGCGCAGTCCGGGCGCGCGGTCGCCGACGTAGCAAGGAAGCAGGGCAAGCCCCAATCCGGCAACCGCCGCGTCGCGCAGCGCAGGAAGTGCATCGACGCGACAAACAACGCGCGCCGCGTGCAGGTTCTCGCGCATCCAGCCTGCAATCACCGTCCCCGCCAGTACATCGTCGAGCCCGATCCAGTCGTGCGCGGACAAATCCTTGTCGCTGCGCCGGCCGAGATAGGCGCGCGATCCATAGATGGCGTGCGCGATCTCGGCGACGCGCCGCCCGACCAGCAATTCGGACGGCGCCGGCGTCGGGCGGATCGCGATCTCGGCCTCTCGCCGCGTCAGGTTCGCCATCGTGTTCGAGATCGTGATCTCGGGTTCGATCTCCGGATGGGCGGCGCGCATCGCAGGCAAATGCCGCATCAGGATCGCGCCGAGCGTATCCGTCGTCGTGATCCTGACCGGGCCTGACGGCCTGAGATCCTGCCCGGAGAGTTTGCGTTCGAGTGCGAGCACCTCGTCCTCGAGACGGGCCGCAGACGCAGCCGCCGTCTCGCCGGCTGGGGTCGGCGCATACCCGTCGCGGAAGCGTTCGAACAGGCGCGTTCCGATCGTGGCCTCGATCGCGCCAAGGCGGCGAAACACCGTCGAATGCGTGACGCTCAGCCTGCGTGCGGCTCCCGAGAGGCTGCCCTCGCGCGCGACCGCCAGGACGAGGCGAAGATCATTCCAGTCGATCGCATTGTGCATTTTTGCAAACTCGATTGGCGGTGCTGGACAATATCATATCGCAGATGGACAGGCCATCTTCCTCTGCATGGTTCGATCGACCGAGCGCGCCGCGCCAAGGCATCCGGCGATACAGAGGAGTTGGAAGGTGACGACCGAAACTGCCGATACGCTGCGCTTCAACCATACCGGACACGCGATGGGAGATCCGCGGCGGTGGCTCGCTTTGCCCGTCCTGCTCACCGGCGCCTTCCTGCCGATCCTCGACTTCAACGTCGTCAACCTCGCTTTGCCGGCCATTCGCCAGGATCTAGGCGCAACCGCAAGCGAGGTGCAGTTCGTCATCTCCGCCTATGCCGCAACTTACGCAGTGTTCCTGATCACGGGCGGCCGGCTCGGCGACCTGTGTGGACGGCGGCGCATGTTCTTGGGCGGCGTTGCCGGCTTCACGATCGCCTCGGTGCTGTGTGGCATCGCGTGGTCGCCTGCCGTGCTTGTCGCCGGGCGGATTCTCCAGGGCCTCACCGCGACCGCAATGGCGCCGCAAGTGCTCGCCTCGATCCGCGTGCTGTTTCCGGCCGCCGAGCAAGGCCACGCCCTCGGCTACTACGGGGCGACCTTCGGCCTCGCCAACATCTGCGGCCAGGTGCTCGGCGGCGTGCTGGTGTCGGCCCATCCGTTCGGACTTGCCTGGCAGGCGATCTTCCTGATCAACGTACCGATCGGGCTTGCCGCCTTCATCGGCGGGCTGCTGTTCCTGACTGATTCGCGTGCAGAGCACGCCCAGCGGATCGACATCGGCGGCGTGATCCTGCTGTCGCTCACGCTCGGTCTCCTGGTCTATCCGCTGATCCAGGGTCGCGAGACGGGATGGCCGGTATGGATCATCGCCATGCTGCTGGCCTCACCGCTGATGCTCGCGGTCTTCGTCCGCTTCGAGGCGAACCTGTCGGCCCGTGGCGGCGATCCGCTGGTCGCCCTGCATCTCCTGCGCAACAGCGACTTCGTGATCGGGCTCGTGATGGCGCTCGCCTTCTACATGCTGTCGTCGTTCTACCTGACGTTTGCGGTCTATCTGCAAAACGGCCTGCACGAGTCGCCTTTGACCGCCGGGCTCGCCACCCTGCCCTTCGCCGTCGGCTTCTTTATGGCCTCGCTGGTGTCATCTTATGTCATGCAGTGGCTCGGCGTGCGTACGCTGACGCTGGGCTTCGCCCTCCAGGTCGTCGGCTTCGGTGTCGTGATGCTCTCGGTCGGCGGCGTGCTGTCGCAGAGCCTTGCGATCGGCCTGGTGTGCGGCGGTCTCGGCTTCGGCACCGTGATGCCGTCGGTCATCAAGGCCGTCATCGGCAGCATCGATCCGCGTCACGCCGGGCTGGCGTCGGGGATGATGATCTCGACCTTCCAGATCGGCGCCGCGCTCGGCGTTGCGATCATCGGCGGCGTCTTCTACAGCCTGCTTGGGCCGCATCCCGACGCCGACGATTACGCGCACGCCTTCACGATCGCGCTCGGCTGCAACGTGGCCCTGCTGGCGCTCGGCGGCTGGCTATCGCTCTGGCTGCCCCGCGAGCAGGCCGCTTGAGAACCAGCGCCGCGAGACAGCCCTTGATCGGCGGAGTCATGTTCTTCTGCCTCCCATGTTTTTCTTGAAGAGATGTCGTTGGGCGCGACGTCAAGACGGTCTCGGAAACAGTACCTTCAGCAGCACCGCCGCGAGCAACGTCATCATGGCAAGGCCGAACGAGAGATACAGCGCGCCCGCATTGCCCACGTGGTCAATGACGATCGCGTAGATTAACGGCGCCGCCGCGGGCAGGACGAAGCTTGGCACGATCAGGCGGCCGACGATCGTCCCGTAGCTGCGATGGTCGAACAGGATGAGCGGCAAGGTCCCCCTGGTGATGGTCAGGATGCCGTTGCAGGCGCCGTACAGCAGCGCGAAGACGATCCCCATCTCCTTCGAGGTCCCGCTGAACAGCCCGGCGATGAAGGAGAGCGGCATGACTAGGCAGGCCAACAGGTTGAGCACGAGCGGATCGATCCGTCCGCCGAACAGGACTTCGCAAAGACGGGCCGCCGACTGGCCGATTCCCCGCAATGTCGCGATCCAGACGGCGACCGTCGCGCTGAGCCCGAGGCCGGCGAGAACGGCGATCATGTGCGCCGACATGCCCGCGTTCAGGAAATTCGCGCCCGTCGTGATCACGGCATAGAGCCCGCCTCCAACCAACACCTGCCGGGGATTGGACGCGAGCGGCTGCCTGGGCGCCGCCGCGCCGGAGTCGGGCCGACCGGCATAGCGCCGGTTCGGGGTCACGAGAGAGAGCGGGATCGTCACAAGCGCGAAGCCTGCATAGACGAGCAGCGCGATCCGCCAGCCGAAATGCTCCGAGAGGATGTGTCCGAGCGGCCAGAACACGGTGGCCGCCAATCCACCCAGCAGCGTGATCCCGGACATCGCCCGGCGCGCCTCCGGTCCGCCGATCCGCGCCAATGCCGCGAAGGCAGCGTCGTAGAGCGTCAGCCTCATCCCGAGGCCGAGGACGATCCACGCCGCGAAGTACGTTGCGACCGCATGCGAGACGGCAAGACCGGCGCATCCGGCGGCATTCACCACCGCGCCGGCGACCATGACGTCGCGGCCGCCGCGGCGATCCACCAGCCTTCCCGCCAGCGGCGACGTCAGCCCCATCACCAGCAACGCGACGGCAAAGCCGCCGTAAACGATGTCGCGGCTCCAGCCGAGGTCGGCGCCGATCTGCTCGCCAAAACCGCCGATCAGATAGTAGGTGGCGCCCCAGGAGATCAGTTGGCCAAGTCCGAGGGCGACCACGACTCGGCGCGCGATCACCGCGGCGTCTCCGTGATTCCTGATGGAGGTGCACCATCGCCGCGACCAAGCGACCGCTGCATCAGCACGGTGTCGACCCATTGCCCGAGCTTGAAGCCGACCGATCTCAGCGTCCCGATCATCTCGAATCCCATACGACGGTGCAGCGCGATCGAACCGGCGTTGCCGCTGTTGCCGATCACGGCGACCATTTGCCGCCACGGCCCCGCCTCTGTCCGTTCGATCAGCGCCTGGAGCAGCGCCGCGCCGACGCGGCGGCCGCGCAGGGTTTCCGACACATACACCGAGTCCTCGATGGTGTGGCGGTAGGCCGGACGGGGTCGGTACGACGTCGCGTAGGAGTAGCCGGCTACGCATCCGTCGACATCGGCCACGAGATACGGCAACCCGGCAGCCAGCACGGCGTCGCGGCGCCTGAGCATCTCATCCAGCGTCGGCGGCACTTCCTCGAAGGTCGCAAGTCCCGTCAGCACGTGGTGCGCGTAGATGCGCTGCACCTCCGCCATGTCGACCTCTGTCGCGTCGCGGATCACGGTGTCCCTGTCTCCTCTCATCCTTCCCCTCTCGTCCGGCGCCGTCGCGCCTGCGCTGCGACGGCACGTCGGCGCATGGTGAACCCGGACGCTGTCGTGTTGCCCGAGCATGCGCCTTGGCGCTATATAAGGGAAGCTTTGACAGCTTATGCAAAGCATAAGAGATGCTTTGATGAAGGACCTCAACCTCAGCTATCTCGAGAGCTTCCGGGTCGTGATCGAGAGCGGCAGCTTCTCCGCCGCCGCCGAACGGCTGCAGCTCACGCAGCCCGCGGTGAGCCTGCAGGTGCGTCAGCTCGAACGGAGCCTCGGCGCGATCTTGATCGAGCGCGTCGGGCGAAGGGCGCGTCCGACGGCGGCCGGAGCGGCGTTGCTGACGCATGCCGAGCAAATTAATGCAGCCGTCACATCGGCCGTCGACGCCGTCGCGCAGCAGACGGTCGGCACGGCCGGGCGCGTGCGGCTCGGGACCGGCGCGACCGCGTGCATCTTCCTGCTTCCGCCGATCCTGAAAGAGCTGCGGGCAACGCTTCCGGGCCTTGAGATCACGGTCACGACGGGCAATACCCCGGAGATCGCCAAGGCGGTCGAGGACAACACGATCGACATCGGGCTCGTCACGCTGCCGGTGTCGGGGCGAAGCTTCGAAATCACGCCGGTGCTGAACGACGAGTTCGTTTTGATCGCACCTCCCGACATGCCGTTGCCGGCGCGGATCACGCCGGCGGTGCTGGCGACGCGGCCAGTCGTTCTGTTCGAGCCCGGCGGCAACACGCGACGCACCGCCGACGAATGGCTGGCGCGCGGCGGCGTCTCGCTGAAACCGTTGATGTCGCTCGGCAGCGTCGAGGCCATCAAGGAGATGGTGCGCGCCGGCCTCGGCTGCGCCATCCTGCCGGGCATGGCGGTCTCGGCCAAGGGCAAGCACCGCGACCTGGCCGTTCGCTCGCTGTCGCCGAAGCTCTACCGCCGGCTCGCCGTCGTGATCCGCCGCGACAAGCGCCTGGATCGCGGACTGCGACAGACCTTGTCCGCGCTGAAGGCGATCCCGGCAAAGCACAACGACCGCTAGGGAGGACGCTACGTCCTCCCTATCTGGCTTCTAAAGCGCGATGAGATTGGGTTGAATCGTCATCGCGCTTTAGCCTCTTGTTTGAGCATGATCTTTTCGGAAAACCGCTTCACACTTTTCCGGATCATGCTCTATATGGCCTTGCGCTCCTCCTCGGCGATCTTGCGGAACGCGGCTTCGCCGGCGTCGGTGACCGCAGCCCACTTCGCGTTCGGCGCGGTCTCGGCCTCGTAATTGTCGTGCCAGTTCCACCATTTGTACGTCGGGCCCTGCGGATATCCTGCCGGCGAGTCCTCCCAGAGCTCCTGCCGGCCGAGCGGGGTGATGTCGAGATAGCTCCACACCGTTCCCATCGCCTCGTCGCCGCGGCTGTTGACGAAGTAGGTGCGGAAGATCCGGTCGCCGTCGCGGAAGAACACGTTGTGGCCGTGCCATTCGCCGACGCCGAAATCCGCGTCAAAACTGTCCGTGATCGTGTACCAGGGCATCTCCCAGCCCATCCGCGCCTTCAGCCGCGCGATGTCGGCCTGTGGCGCACGCGAGGCATAGACCAGCGTGGTGTCGCGCTGGTTCAGATGCGCGAGATGGCCGACCTGGTCGGCGCCGAGCGAGCAGCCGCGGCAGGCATGATCCGGCCAGCCGAACACGCCGGGCTCGAAGAAGGCGCGATAGACGATGAGCTGCCGGCGGCCCTCGAACAGGTCGAGCAGGCTCATCTTGCCGTTCGGTCCCTCGAACACATACGCCTTCTCAACGGCCATCCACGGCATCCGCCGGCGCTCGGCGGCAAGCGCATCGCGCGCCCGCACTTGCGCCTTCTCCTTGGCCAGCATCTGCAGCCGCGCGGCCTCCCAGGCCTCCGGCGATACCACCGGCGGTGTCTGCATGGCGGCGCGGGCGTTTTCGGGTGATTTGCTCATGATGTTCAACCTCCTGAAAGGACGAACGCCGGGGGCGAAACGCTGTTCCCCGTCCCTCGTCTTGGTTCGTGCGCTCAGTCTGGCGCGGCGGCGGCGGACGATGGGAGTGACAAGTGTGTCGGGATTCCTTTCGCGGCGCTATTGCTGCCATCAATTGCAGGTTTCCGCGAGCAGAAACTTTCTGTGGCATCGACCGTGCCGCCACTCCAGCCGCTCGCCGTCAGCAAGAAATATTTGTCCGGCATGTCACTTTCGCCGTTCCTCGCTCGTCAGGATGTATCCACCATCGAGGACCCCATCATGACTGCCAGACTTGACCCTCTCGCCGCCGCGCCCAAGATGATGAAGATCTGGTTCGAGGCAGCGGTCGCGATCGCTTCGAGCCTCGATCCGAAGCTCGCCGAGCTCGTGAAGATCCGCGCCTCCCAGATCAACGGCTGCGCCAACTGCATCAACCTGCACACGACATTTGCCCGCGAGAAGGGGGAAACCGAGCAGCGCATCTATTTGCTGTCGGCCTGGCAGGAGGCGCCCTGCTTCACCGACCGTGAGCGCGCCGCGCTCGGCTGGACCGAGGCGTTGACGCGAATTTGCGAAGCACACACGCATGTCGCTGCCTACGATGCCTTGAAGGCGCATTTCACGCCGGAGGAGCAGGTCAAGGTGACACTACTGATCAACATCATCAACGGCTGGAACCGGATCGCGGTGGGCTTCGGCGGATTCGTCGATCCGCAGGCCGTCAAGGCGTCGATGGCCGACGGGGAGAGGTGAACCGAAGCAGCCGCGAATCGATTCAACCAATTCCGCTTTAGGTCGCTGGCCATCGATCCGGCTCTCGTAGCGATGACAATCAGATCTCCTATTGAGCCATTGCGCAGCGTGAGGGCACAGAACCGCGATCTCGCGACACGATCTGCCCGAGTCTTGCATCTCGCTTCGCCGCTCTGAAATCAGAGGGCGCAGGGAAAGCCGGGTGCCGATCGCACCCATGGGCCCTGTGCAGTGAAAAAAGCACAGGGGGTAGGACCACAGGTGAAACCGGAGACATCCCGGCTTTCCCTGCGCGATGGTTTACGGCTTACTTCGTGCTCTCCCCGGCGAGACTTGGCTTTTTTGTCACCGTCTTCGCAAACACGCGTTCGCGTGCCTAGCGAGGAGACACCTGCCACTGGGGCGTCGGAACCACACGACTTCACCGTCCGCCTCATGCGCACTCGTCAGTTGCGCACTTAGCGTCCACCGCATCCCACACCGCGTTCGTGACGATCGCGATCCGCCCCTCATCGGGTGAGACGGGCGGAGTCGTAGTGCTGAGTTGCCCGACGACGGAAGCAGAATTTTGCCCGTCGGGTTGATATGTCGCAGGCGGCGCCGCCCGATTTGACTCGCGCCGGCGGCTAATTGACGAGGAGATAATATCTGACTAAAGTCAGATATATGCTCGACCCTGTTTCCCGCGTCCGTCGATTCAACCGTGCCGTGACATCAGCCGTCGGCGCGCTCGACACGTCGTTTCTGGGGCGCGGCCGGCCGCTTGGGGCGGCGCGCGTGCTGAACGCGATCGGGCATGGATGCTCTGAGGTCAGCGACATCAGGGATTATCTCGGCCTCGATTCAGGCCTGATGAGCCGGCTGTTGCGGAGCCTCGAAGACGAAGGGTTGATCGAGACGACGGCGCATGGCAGCGACGCCCGCCGCCGCATCTCCCGGCTGACGCCGGCCGGCCGGCGCGAGTTCAACGCCTATGAAGCGATCTCCAATCGGCAGGCCGGGGATTTCCTCGCCCGCCATACTCAGCGCGAGGCACTGCTGGCGGCGATGGACATGATCGCTTCGGCGCTCGGGCGCGACGGCATGACTTTACGTGAGGCGGACCCGCGCAGCGACGAAGCACGCTACTGTCTCGGCGCGTATTACGCCGAGCTCGCGCGACGCTTCCGCCAGGGGTTTGACGTCAAGCTGTCGCGCGATCCCGACGCGAAGGACATGGTGCGCCCGCGCGGCACATTCATCGTGGCGATGTCGGACGGCCTGCCGGTCGGCTGCGTCGGATTGAAAGGCAGCGGCGGCGAGTTGGCGGAGATCAAGCGGCTCTGGGTCGCGCCGGCCGCGCGCGGACTGGGCCTCGGCCGGCGCCTGATGCAGGCAGCCGAGAGCGCCGCGCGCGAGCTCGGCATCGCGGTGTTGCGGCTCGACACCAACAGCGCGCTGGCGGAAGCCGGTCAGCTCTACCGCAAGAGCGGCTGGACCGAGATCCCGCGCTTCAACGACGACCCCTACCCCGATCTGTTCTTCGAGAAGCGTCTCTGAGTCGCGCGTGGGCGCTGCAGCCTCTCCCGCTTGCGGGGTCGAGACGAGCAAAGCTCGCTCTTAGGCCGGATCGCATCGCAGATGCGATCCGTGGGGGCTGTCTCCTCAATATGACTCGCGGGGAGACCCCCACCCCAGCCCTCCCCGCAAGCGGGAGAGGGAGCGCGGTTCCTTTGCGGATGCTGTTCGACCCAATCTCATCATGCTTTACTGCGATCCCATGACCATCCGCCCCATCGTCCGCTATCCCGATCCCAGGCTTTCGCTGCCCGCGCAGCCGGTGACAACGTTCGACGACACGCTGCGCGCACTGGCGGACGACCTGCTCGAGACCATGCGCGCCGCGCCCGGCATCGGGATCACCGCGCCGCATATCGGCGTGTCGCTGCGGGTCGTGGTGCTCGAGCTTGACGCCAGCGAGGGACCGCGGACTTACGTGAACCCCGAGATCATTCGGGCCTCGCCCGAGATGATCCTGCATCGCGAAGGCAGCGTCTCGATGCCCGGCGTCGTCGACGAGGTGGAGCGCCATGCGCGCGTCCGCATCCGCTATCAGGACCTCGACGGCAACATGCAGACCGAGGAGTCCGACGGCCTGCGCGCGGTCTGCCACCAGCACGAGATCGATCAGCTCGACGGCATGTTCTGGATCAAGCGGCTGTCCCGCCTCAAGCGCGAGCGGCTGATCAAGCGGTTCGAGAAGCTGTCGCGGAGCTAAGCTGTAGGATGAGATTAGGTTGAACTGGCGGCCGCGAGGACGCTGCGCTCCCTCTCCCGCTTGCGGGGGAGGGTTGGGGTGGGGGTATTGCCGCGAATCCCATCGTGGGGAGAGCCCCCACCCGCCGCGCTACGCGCGTCGGCCTCCCCCGCAAGCGGGAGAGGCGAAGCGGATCGCGCCGACAGGCTGATCGGACCAAAATCTATCGCCCTTCAACCGCCCGCCATCAAATCCTTCGCCAGCGCCATGTAGGCCGGCAGCGTCACGGGGTCGTTGGCGGCATTGCCGGCGGCTGGATGCGAAGCGTAGCGCGCGATCACCATCTCGGCTTTCGGATCGATGTAGATGCCCTGGCCATGCACGCCGCGCGCCATGAAGGCGCCGTGCGCATTGTGCGTCACCCACCACTGGTTCCGGTAGGAGGCGCCGGGCAACGTGGTGTAGCCGGCCGGCTTGAACTTCTCGGGATCGCCGCCGCGCGCGATGTCCTCGACCACGGAAACCGGCACGATCTGGCGGCCGTTGAAGCGGCCGTGATTGCGGATCGTTTCGCCGAACCGGGCCAGATCGCGCAGCGTCGTCGACAGCCCGCCACCGCCGCTCTCGGTGCCGATGCGGTCGACGTGATAATGCGCATCCTCCTCCGCGCCCATCGGCGTCCAGATTCGCTCGGAGAGAAGGTCCGACAGCGTCATGCCGCTGGCGCGCCGGCAGATCCAGGCCAGCACGTCTGAATTGACGGTCTTGTAGGCGAAGGCCTTGCCGTGCTCGCCCTGCTTCTTCTGCGCGCAGAGGAAATCGAAAATCGTGGTCGCGCCTTGATAGCCCTCCGGGATCGGCGCCATGCCGTTGGCGCGCCGCAGCCCCCACACGTCGGAATTCCTGTCGGTGTAGACCTCGGTGTAGGCGAGACCCGTGGTCATATCCATCGCCTCGTGCACGCGCGCGTCGCCGAACGGGCTCGCCTTCAGCTCCGGCACATAGTCGGTGATCGGAGCTAACGGATCGATCTTGCCCTCCGCGATCAGGATGCCGGCGAGCGTGCCGGTGAACGATTTCGTCGCCGACATCGCGATGTGCGGCTTGTGCGGCTTCAGCGCGCCGAAATAGCGCTCGTAGATCAGCTTGCCCCGGTGCAGCACCGCGATGCCGTCGGCATAGGTTTCCTCGAGCATGCGCGCAAAGGTCATCGGACGGCCGTCCATGGTGACCGACGCGGACGCGCCGATGTCGTGATCTTCGCGCGGCAGCACGGATGCGGGCCCAGGCCCGCGCCAGACGTTCACGGTCGGCACCAGTTGCCGCATATTGCTCCAGGCCCACCGCAACTCGGGAAAGCTGCGGAACGAACCGTCCTGGAACGTGATGGTGCGATCGGCCGGCGGCGGAAAGCCCTGCATCCAGCCCAGCGTTTGCGGATCGCTCTCGGCGGCGGTCTGGGGCTGCTGGCTAGCGGCGGTCGCAACGGACATGAGGGCTGGCTCCGGAATGTTATACGCATGCCGTAACATGAGACGGCATTCGGCACATCCTGTGTTTGCGCCGGGTCAGCCTCTCGAAATGCCCCGGTCAGAAGGAATCCAGGATCGGTTGTCGGACAGCGCGCCGATCGTTCGTCCTAGGGACGCCAGGCCAGGGACGCGGAGAGAAACCATGACCATCACCATTACCGCCTTTGAACGATCGCCCGATGGCGGCAAGGGACTGGCACGCGATACCCGCGTTCGCTGGGCGCTTGAGGAAGCCGGCCAACCTTACGAGGTCCGCCTTGTTTCATTCCGCGCGATGAAGGAGCCCGCGCATCTGGCACTGCATCCGTTCGGCCAGATTCCGACCTATGAGGACGGCGATCTGGCGCTGTTCGAGACAGGCGCGATCGTATTCCACATTGCCGAGCGCCATGCGGGCCTGCTGCCTCATGATGCCAATGCCCGGGCGCGCGCGATCGCATGGATGTTTGCAGCGCTGAACACGGTTGAACCACCGATCCTCGAACTCGTAACCGCCAAGCTGCTGGAGGGCGACAAGCCCTGGAGCAAGGAGCGCCTGCCTCTGGTGATGGATCGCATCCGCGACCGCTTGAGGCAACTCTCCGCGCGCCTTGGCGATGCCGAATGGCTCGACGGCGCGTTCAGCGCGGGCGATCTCCTGATGGTGTCGGTGCTGCTCAGGCTGAGACCATCGGGCATTCTGGACGAATTTCCGAACCTCGCCGCCTACGTCGCCCGCAGCGAAGCGCGGCCTGCGTACAAGAGGGCGTTCGAGGCACAGCTGGCGGTTAATGCCGGAAAGCCACTCACCGGCTCAGGTGGCCCGCATGAGTGAAGCGACGTGCGGAAATAACTTGCGACGGCCTGACGGAAGAGCCCGGGATATCGCTGCGCTCATCCGGGCTACGCTTGCTGTGCCTGCCTGCTCAACGCTTCGGGAATCGCATTAGCTTCGCGTTCGAAGCGCTTTTGACGTCACGTCGTCGCTAGTTCGCTGCGCCTTGTTGAGAAGCCGTTCGAAGTCAAGCTTCCCATTGTCACGCTTCGGCGCAATCCCGCAATGACAATGCCTGTTTGCGATAAGAATACCTCCGGCCTACGGAAGAGCGCATTGAGTCCGAGATCAACAAGGGCAGTCTTGTCTAGAGGAGCCCCTTCCGAAAACAAGTTCAGATCTGCCTCAGCCTCTTGCTCCAACTTTGCAAGATGCTTCGCACGGATGGCGGCGACGTTTTCGTCAGTTAAAGGTGGAGTGAGCGGATAAGTTCTAGTGATCGACAAGAAATCGTCGAGCGTCGTCCGCTTGGCTTCGATTATGGCAGTCGGATCGTCGCCAGCGGCTTTGACACGATCATCCTCATTAATCATCGTCAAGAAGCGGATCATTATCTGATCGACGTTTTCGATCAGGAGTTCATCTAGATAGGTCGCAGGATATAAGCCTCGATGAGCCTCGATAAAGCTCAGAAAGTGACGCCCAACCGCCGACACTATCTCCACTTCCCCGGATCTCGGACTTGTCCCCACCTGGAGCATTCCATCAGACCGCTCCACCACCTCAGCTGGACACTCTCGGGTGATCCGGTATCGGCGGACTAGACGGAAGTTTGTATCACCGAGTCATCCCGCGATGGCGCTGGCCGACTCCAGCACCGCGATCTGCTCCGGCGAAACGCCCCAATCCGCGAGCGCCTGCCGGGTATCGCGCCCCGGCGGCGGCGGCGGCGTGTGAAGCGCAGACGGCGTGCGCGAGAACCGCGGCGCCGGGCTCGGGTGCCGAACCCCATCGAACATGGCGTAGGCGCTTCGCGCCTGCATCTGCGGATGCGCGGGCGCCTCGTCGATGGTTAAGATCGGCGCGAGACAGGCGTCGTGCCCCATCGCAGCCGCGACCCATTCGTCACGCGTTCGCCCGGCGAAGATCTCTGCGAAGCGCTGGCGCAGCTGCGGCCAGAATGCGCGGTCGTTCTGGTCGGGCGGTTCCCCTGCCCTGAGTCCCATCACGTTCAACAGATTGGCATAAAAATGCGGCTCGATCGCGCCGACGGCAATGAACTTGCCGTCCCTGGTCGCGTAGCTGCCGTAGAAGGGTGCGCCGCCGTCGACGATGTTGTCGGCGCGCCGCTCAGTCCAGCTGCCATGCTGGCGGAACGCCTGGAACGCCGACATCAGGTGCGTCACGCCGTCGATCATGGCGACGTCGATGGTCTGTCCTTTGCCCGATTGCCGCGCCTCCATGGCCGCTGCAAGCAGGCCGACAGTGAGATAGAGCGCGCCACCCCCGAGGTCCGCAACGAGATTGAGCGGAGGCGGCGGCGGGCGATCCGCGTCCCCGAGGCAATGCAGTGCGCCGGTCAGCGCAAGATAGTTGATGTCGTGCCCAGCCTCCTGCGACATCGGCCCTTGCTGCCCCCAGCCGGTCATGCGTGCATAGACCAGACGCGGGTTGGCGGCATGGCACGCGTCGGGCCCAAGGCCAAGCCGTTCCATCACCGATGGCCTGAAGCCCTCGATCAGCGCATCGGCCTGCGCGACGAGCTGCAGCACCGTTGCGACGGCCTGCGGCTGCTTGAGATCCAACGCGACCGAACGCTTATTGCGGTTGTAAAAGTCGAACCGCGCCGGCAGGTCCGGTTCGACGCCCGGCCGAGGAACGCGATCGATCCGCAGCACGTCCGCACCGAGATCGCCAAGCAGCGCGCCGGCAAAGGGAGCCGGGCCGATCCCGCCCATCTCGACGATGCGAAAGCCATGCAACGGTCCGGTCAAGACGACATCTCCTCTGATGGGAACTCTCAGCGCTGGAAGCGCACGACGTCATCGATCGGGGCCCGGTCGACGCGCGCCGCATTGGCCTTGACGTCGATATCCTCATAGCCAAACGAGATACCGAACAGCAGTTTTTGATGGCCGGGAATTCCAAGCTGCTCGCGAACGATGTCAGGAAACAATCCGAGCGCGCCCTGCGCGCAGGAGGCGATGCCGCGGGCGATGAACGCGAGCATCAGGGTTTGCGCGTACATGCCGATATCAGTGGCCTCGCGCGTATCGAACGGCTCGGGCATGAAGATGAAGACAGCGTGGGGCGCATCGAAGAAGGCCTGGTTGCGGACATAGGCCAGCTTGCGCCCGACCGCGTCGCTTCGCGCGACACCCATAGCGCCATAAAGCGCCTGCGCGGCACCGACCTGCCGTTCGCGATAGACTCCCGTGAACTTGCCGTCGGCCGGCCAATCCGGCTTGATCGGCTCGTCGCGCATTCCCGCCGCAACGAGCGCGTCACGAAGCCGTTTGAGCCTGTCTCCCGACACCACGTGAGGGACCCACGGCTGCACGTTGCAGTTCGATGGCGACCATTGCGCCAGCGCGAAGACCTCGCGAAGGATCGCCTCGGGCACCTCGCGCGGAAGGAAGCCGCGCACGGAACGCCGCCGGCGGATCGCTTCATCGACGCTCATCGACGGTCGTTCCAGCATGCTCATGACTCGCTCTCGATCAGGGCCATCCCCCGCGTCGCGTAAGCGCGGGCGAGCCGTCGTCCCACATTGGCGGCATCGGGCAGGACGTTGTTGCCGAGATCGCCGCGTGCCGCCACGCCGGCACTTCCGACCGCACCGCGGAACATCGCAAAGACCTGGTGAAAGACCGTCAGGCGCTCGGTCGCACCAGACAGTTGGTAATAAAGTTCGAGGTAATCCCGCTCGCTCGGGATGCCCATGTCGTCGAGCGGCAGGCCGAGCAGTCCGCCGTTCTCGTCCGGCGCCATGCGCCACGCCTGGCTGTTGAAGGCGAGATCGACAAGCGGATGGCCCAAGGTTGACAATTCCCAATCCAGGACGCCGACCACATGTGGCTCGGTCGGATGAAACACCAGATTTCCCATGCGGAAATCGCCATGGCACAGCGCCAGGCCTTCGCTTTCCGGCACACGCTCGGAGAGCCAGCGCACCATCCTGTCGAGTGCCGGGTTATCGTCGTCGTCGCGGCGGTACTCGATCCACAGCTTCGACCAGCGGCTGAGCTGGCGCGCGAAATAGTTTCCGGGCTTACCGAAGTCTGCGAGCCCGACTGCCCGGAAGTCGAGCTTGTGGATCGCGGCCAGCGCGGCGCACATTGAGCGATAGCATGCGAACCGCTCGTCGCGCGTGAAACCGGGTAACGCGTAGTCGTGGACCACGCGTCCCTCCAGCCATTCCATCAGATAGAAGGGCGTCCCGAGGACGTCGCGATCCTCACAGTAACGATACGGTTTCGGCGTCGGCGCGGCATTCTCCTGAAGCGCCGTCAACACGCGATATTCGCGATCAATGGCATGGGCCGACGGCATCAGCACATTGTTCGGCTGCTTGCGCAGGACCGCACGCCAATCGCCGCGCGTCACGAAATAGGTGGGGTTCGACATTCCCCCACTGGTTCGCGTCACGCGCGTCGCGGCGCTTCCACCCAGCCAATCCCTCAAATAGGCATCGAGCCGACAAAGGTCGAAATCCAGGTCGCCGGCGCTCGTCTGCCCGGTCATCGCAATCAGCTCGCGCTCTTGCCGCTGAAGCCGAACAGATACTGCGCCACGCGCCGCATCTGCACCTCCTCCGTTCCCTCCGTGATGCGGTAACGGCGGTGGTGCCGATAGATGTGCTCGAAAGGCATGGCGCGGCTGTAGCCCATGCCGCCATGCACCTGCATCGCACGGTCCGCGGCCTCGCAGCACAACCGGTTGGCACGGAAGTTACAGATCGAGACCATATCGCTGATTGTCAGCGGGTTCTGGCGATCCATCTGCCACGCCGTGCGGAAGATGAAGTTGCGCAGCATCTGATAGTCCGCCCAGAGCTCGACGAGCGGAAACTGAACGGCCTGCTTCTTGGCGAGCGGTTCGCCGAACGCGACGCGCGATTTGGCGTATTTGACCGCCTCCTGGATGCAATAGCGCGCCGCGCCGGCGCTGGCCGCGGCCTGACGGATGCGGTTCTCATGCACAAAGCGTTGCGCGACGACGAGCCCCTCGCCTTCCCTGTGCAGGATCGCACTTTCGGGCACGCGCACATTGACGAGCTCCGTTTCCGCGTGATCGCTCGGCATGTTGAAGGTCCAGTGGTTGTAGAGCACGTTATGGCCGGGCGTGTCGGTCGGCACGACGAAGGCGGTAATGCCCTTGGCCTCGCCCGGCTTGCCCGAGGTGCGGGCGAACACCAGATTGGCATGCGCGCGCGCGACCTGGCTGTTCCATCGCTTGCGGCCATTGATGACCCAATGGTTTCCGTCGCGCACACCGGTGGTCTCGAGCCAAGTCGCGTCGCTGCCGTGCCCCGGCTCGGTCAGGCCGAACGACAGATGTTTCTTGCCCGTGATGATGCCTTCGATATAGGTCTTCTGCTCCTCGGTCCCATAGTCGGCCAGCGCCGGAATGATCGGAAAATTGCCGACGATCGACGACTCATCCTGCAAGTCGTTGTGCAGACCCAGCCCCTTGGCCGCCAGATGCTCTCGGATCGAGGCGATCGCCAGATTCGAGGCGCCCTGCCCGCCGCATGATTTCGGCAGGCCGTAGCGCAGATGCCCCGCCTTGTCGGCGCGGCGCTCCATCTCGCCGATCAGCGCCCGCCATTCATCGCGGGGTCGGCCGTCATTGTCCCAGTCGGTTCGCGCGTTCTCACGGCGGTGATCGAAGAACTTGATATTGTCCCGTTCGAGCGGCTTGATCTCCGCCTCGATAAACGCGTCAAGCTCGGCGAGCTTGTCGGTGATCTCCTTCGGGAGTTCGAAATCCACGGCGCCTCTCCTGTCTCTGTTCTTGTTGGGCCGCCCGATCGGCTAGAGCGCGATCCGGCCGTAGGGATGGGTGCTGCTGACACCGCCGTCGACAGACAGCAACTGGCCGTCGACATATGAGGAGTCGTCACTTGCCAGGAACGCCGCGGCGGCCGCGATTTCCTCGGCGCGGCCCGGCCGCTTCAGCGGCGTGACGTGGCCGAGCTTGGATTCGATGCCTCGTGCGCGGGCGTCCTCGAAAACCTTGCGGGTCAGCTGGGTCTCGACGAGCCCCGGCAGCACCGCATTGACGCGCACGCCCGTGCCGGAAAAGGCGTTCGCCGCCGTCTGTGCCAGATTGTTCACCGCCGCCTTGCTTGCGCTATAGGAGATCGCGCCTGCATTGGCGCGTAGCGACGCGGCGGACGACGTCAGGATAATCGAACCATAGCCCTGCGCGGTCATATGGCGCCCTGCATATTTGATGGCGAGGAAGCAGCTGATCGTATTGATGCGGTAGACCTCCGACCATTCCTCCACCGTTTGCTCTAGCAACGGCGTATTGGTCCCGGTAACCCCGATATTGGCGAAGAAGATTTCCAGCCCACCGAACTCCGAGACGCAGCGCGATACGATCGCGGCCACATTCTCCTCGACCGCGGCATCCGTGATCATGGCTGATGCGATGCCACCCTCGCCCCGGATCGCCGACGCGGTCTCTTCGGCATTGCCGGCGCGGCCGACCACCAGGACCGATGCACCTTCGCGCGCGAAGCGAATCGCGCTGGCGCGGCCGATCCCGCCTCCGCCGCCGGTGACGACCGCGCGCTTGCCTTCGAGCCGCTTCATGCGCCTTCTCCTATTTTGCAGGAACGGTCCAGCCGCCGTCGGCGGTGACGACCGCGCCCTGGATGTAGCTGGCATCGTCGCTCGCAAGGAACGCAGCGAGCGAAGCGATCTCCTCGGGTTGACCAAAACGCCCGGCGGGCATCTCCGCCTGACGCGCCGCAACCGTTGCCTCGTCGAACTGTGCGATCGAGGCCGGCGTTCCGATCATGCCCGGCGCGATCACGTTGACGCGGATCTTCTTAGCGGCGAGCTCGATAGCGGAAGCCCGCGAGAGGCCGACGACGCCGGCTTTCAGCGCGGAATAGGCGATGGAATCCTTGGCCGGATGAAACGCCGACACCGAGCTCACATTCACGATCGCTCCGCCGCCGCGCCGCTCCATCTGCGGCACCACCGCTTGCGTCGCCCAGATCAGGCCATGCACGCCGACGGCAAACATCCGCTCCACCGTATCGACCGCGATCTCCGCCAGCGGCTCGAAGCGCGCAAACACGGCATTGTTGACGAGCACCGCGACCGGCGCATCGAATTCGCGCTCGACGCGGGCAAACAGCGCATGAACGTCATCGCGACGGCCGACATCAACCTCGTATCCCTTGGCCTCGAACCTCATGTCCTTCAGCCTGTTGACCGCGGGCTCCAGCCGCTTTGCGCTGATATCGACACAGGCCAGTCGTCGACCCTCGCGACCGAAGCGCTCGGCAATGGAAAAGCCGATTCCGCGCGCTGCCCCCGTGACGACGCAGACGCGATCCTCGAGACGCGAGCTCATGCGCTAGCCTTGTGGGGCGGCTCGGCGAACGCCTTGGCAATCTCGCGGAGCTGATATTTCTGCACCTTGCCGGCCGGCGTCTTCGGCAGGTCGGCGACGATTTCAAGACGCTCGGGCCAATACTGCTTGGCGACCTTGTGCTCGGCCATGTGGGCCTGCACGCCGGCCAGATCGAGCGCCGTGCCGGGACGCAGTACGACGAAGGCGCAAGCCCGCTCTCCGAGCCGTGGATCCGGATAGCCAACGATCGCCACGGACAGCACAGCGGGAAGTTTGAACATCAGATTTTCGATGTCTAAGACGGGGACGTTTTCCCCGCCGCGAATGATGATGTCCTTGATGCGGCCGTCGATGCGGATGTAGCCCTCGTCGTCCATATAGGCCATGTCGCCGGTGTCGAACCAACCGTCGGCGTCAAACGGTTCCATGTCCTCCCGCTTGTAGTAGCCGAGGAACATCTGCGCGCCGCGGACCTTGAGGAGACCGCGTTCCCCGACCGCGGCCGGAGAGCCGTCCATGCGCAAGACCTTCACCGCGACGCCTTCGACCGGACGTCCGTCGGTCTTGGAGGATTTTTCCAGCGCGCGCTCCGGCTCGGTCAGCGTGCTCGCGAGCGACTCGGTCATGCCCCAGAGCGAGCAGACCTTGAGATCGAGCTCCCGATAGGCGCGATCGATCAGCGCCGGCGGGATCGGCGCGCCCGCGCAAAGGAACTTGCGCAGCTCGGCCGGTTTCGCCGCGCCGGCCGCAACAGCCTCGCACATGTCGGCCAGGAACGTCGCGGCGCCAGCAGAATAGGTGACGCCCTCCTTGGCCATGATCGAGACGCCGCGCTTCGGCTCCCAGACGTCCTGGAAGATCACGGTCGCACCGATCTTCAGGCCGAGCAGCATGCCGGCGGCAAAGCCGGTCATGTGGCCGAGCGGCGAGCAGACCAGCATGGTATCGCCGGCGTCGAGGCCGAAGCGCCCGGCAAGTCCGATGCAGCAACCCATCAGCGTGTTGAGGCAATGCATGACGCCCTTCGGCGAGCCGGTCGTTCCCGACGTGAACATCAGCACGGCCATCCGGTCGGCCGGCAGCGCGCCGATCTCACCGACCGTCGGCGGGCCGAGACGCTCGCTGCCGGACAGCAAGGTCTGCTCGAAGCCATCAGGCCCCTCGCCGTCGACGACGATGACATGCGCAAGCTTCGGCAGGCCCGGCTGCAGCGAGCGTGCCATCGTTTCATGATCGAAACCGCGGAACAGTTTTGGCACGACCAGCAGCTTTGTCTCGGCAAAGCCGAGCATGTAGCTGAGCTCGTGCTCGCGAAAGATCGGCATCAGGGGATTGACGACCGCGCCGACCCGGAACGCCGCCAGTGCAATCACCGCGAATTCCCACCAGTTCGGCAACTGGACCGACACGACATCCCCTGGGCCGATGCCAAGACGACGCAGCGCCGCCGCCGCACGCGAAATCATGTCACCCAGCTCTGCGTAAGTCAGGCGCTTCGGCGCGTCACGATCGGCGCGATCCGCCATCAACGCGAGCTTGTTTGGCGTGGCGGCGATCGTCTGCTGCAGGAACTCGTCAAAACTCTTGTCGACCCAGAAACCGCTGGCACGCATCGCGCGCGCATGCGCCACGGGATCGAACCGGTTCTCGCTCATGACGTTGCCTCCATGACGATTGATCGATGCACTTGACGGCATGTTAGTTCGCTAGTGTATTATATTTGAAGTGAACTGCAACACTAAATTAGGCGGCAAACTCGGTCGATCGCGGCGCACGACGCTCGATGTTTCGTGAGCTAGTGCATTAGTTTGTCGGTGCGACCGGAAGCAGGGAGGCGACCATGAAGGCGGCAGTGCTGGAACGACGCGGACTGGACGGCGTGGCCTGGCGCGATTTCCCCGACCCGGCACCGGCTGCGGGCGAGTCCGTGCTCAAGGTCGCCGCGTCCTCGGTCAATCGCGTCGATCTCTACATGCGCGACAATGGCGGCGGCATCACCCACACGTTGCCGCAGGTGATGGGGGTCGAGGCCGCTGGGGAGATCGTCGAGGCCGCGCCCGGCAGCGGCTTGAAGCCGGGCATGAAGGCGGTGCTCTTCTCCGAGGCGTTTTGCGGCAAGTGCCGATACTGCCTGGCCGGCGACCAGCCGCTATGCGAGAACGTCAAGATCATGGGCGAGCATCGCAACGGCGGCTTCGCCGACTACATCGCGATGCCCAGCAGTTGCTTCTTTCCCCTGCCCGATGATGCTGATCTGGTGGCGGCGGGCGCCCTGATGACCGGCCATCTCACGGCCTGGCGGATGCTGTTCGGCAAGCGCGCCTTGCAGCCCGGCGAAAGCGTCATGATCGTCGGCATCGGTGGCGGCGTCGCGGTGGCCTGCCTTCAACTTGCAAAGCTCGTGGGCGCCCGCGTCTTCGTCACCTCCTCCAGCGACGCGAAGATCGCCAGGGCCGTTGCGATGGGAGCGGATGGCGGCGTCAACTATCGGAGTGACAAGGTGTCGGCCGCCATCCAGCAGATCAGCGGCGGCGGTGTCGACATGGTGATCGACAGCGTCGGCGAAGCCAGCTGGGGTGAATCGCTGCGTTCCTTGCGCCGTGGCGGCCGGCTGGTCACCTGCGGTGCCACGACTGGCTCGAACCCACCGGCGGATCTGCAGCGGGTCTTCATCCGCCAGCTCGAGATCTATGGCTCGACGGGTGGCAGCATCGCGGAGTTCCGCCAGTTGCTCGATGTGTTCAATCGCGGCCTGGTCCGGCCGGTGATCGACTCATCGTTCAGGATGGCAGACGCTCCTGCGGCCCTTGCTCGTCTCGCCTCCGGGGCACAGTTTGGCAAGGTGTCGCTCGTGGCATAGGTCTCGGCTCCACGAGCGACATGAGATCGACAGCGTCAGTGCGTCACATCTTGCAGGCGGGATCGACGGGCGGGATGATGTCCAGTCCCGGCTCGATCTTCTTGATCTGGTAAGCCGGCTTCCCCTCCGGACCCATCACGATCTGGCTGATCGCCATCCGCCGCGCAGTCTGATGGTCACCTGCACGGATCTCGACATCGCCGAGGACCGTTTCGGCTTTAAGGCCGGACAGAGCAGCGCGAACCGCGTTGATGTCGGTCGAGTTCGCTTTCTGAAGCCCGGCGGCAATCAGCTGAATGGCAGCGTATTGATCGGCGCTGGTGTAGGGCGGAAGCTCGCCGTTGTATTTCTCCTTGTACGCCTTCACGAAGGCTTCGGCCTGCGCGCCGGGGAAGCCGGCCACGAAACCGATATTCTGATAGACGCCGAGCACGGCCTCGCCCTGCGCCGGCAGTGTCTGCGGGATTACGAAGGAGTTGCCCAGCACCATCTTGTACTTCTTGAATAGCCCGAACTGCTGCTGCTGCTTGGCGAGGTTGATCGCGTCGCTGCCGAAGATCGTCACGAACAGGCCGTCGGCCGGGTCCGCACCCAACTCCGAAATCTTGGCACCGAAATCCGGCGTCCCGTTTGGCGAGAACAGGGTTTTTCCGATCGTTCCGCCCTGCGAGGTCACCAGCGCCTTGAACTTGTCCGCGGAGTCACGTCCGGCGGCATAGTCGACCGCGATGATGTCCCATTTCTTGATGCCCTGATCTTTCAGGAATTCCCTGAAAGTCCCCATGATCATGGAGTCGTTGGCATTGACCCGAAAGTAGTTCGGCGAGCAGTTCTTTCCTGTCAGCCCATCGGCATTGGCCATCACCTCCAGCATCAAAGCTTTCAGCGCCGGAAGCTTGGCCTGCAGCGCTGGCGTCACAGCGGATGTGTCCATGCCGGTGATGAACGTTGCACCGTCCTTCTGGACGGCTCGGGTGGCGCCGTCCACTGCCGTATCGGGCGTGCCGGGATAGGAGATGAAGGTCGCCTCGAGTTTCCTGCCCGCCGCGCCACCGGCGGCGTTGATCTGCTCGATCGCGAGGTTGACGGCCTTGACCTGGGTGTCCTTCAGGCCGGCGAGCGGTCCGCTATCGATCAGGAGAACGCCGATCTTGACCGTGTCCTCGGCCAAGACTGCGGTCGCGACGGCAACAGCCATCGTTGCGCCGATGGTTGCCGCGCGCAGCGCGCCGAAAGCCAGCCGCATGGATGATTTTTTCATTTTCCTCCCTCCTCCGTTTATCCCGATGTTGCGCTAGAGCGCCATGAGCGCCTGGTTCTCGGGCTTGCCAATGGCGCCGATCGCGCCCGAACCGACAACCTCGCCCTTTGCTAGAATGACGAACCGATCGGTGGCACGCTTGACGAGACTGAGGTGCTGCTCGACCACGAGCACGCCGGTTCCAGCGCCACGGATTTTGTTGAGCGTGTCGACCAGCCCGTCGATCAGAACAGGTGAAAGGCCTTCCGAGGGCTCATCGAGCAGAATGAGGCTCGGATTGGCCATCAAGGCACGACCGATCGCCAGCATCTGTTGCTGGCCGCCGCTCAGCATCGTGCCCAGCCGGTCGGCGCGCTCCTCGAGCACCGGGAACAGCTCGTAGATGGCCTTCAGCGTCCAGTACCCTGCCCTGGCGGTCGATCGACCCAGCAGCAGGTTCTCCTTGACGGTAAGGTTCGGCAGGACGCGTCGTCCTTGCGGTGCGATCGCCACACCGAGCTTGGCAGCCGTATAGCCTGGCAGGGCATCGATCCGGCGATCGCTGACCCAGATCTCGCCGGACAGGATATTCGTCTCGCGAAAGACGGAGAGCAGCAGCGTCGACTTGCCGGCGCCGTTGCGACCGACCAGGGCCACCGACTCGCCCTCTTCGACCGTCAGGTCGATGCCGCGCAGCACGGTCGAAGCGCCATAGCCGGCGAACAGCGATTGGATCCGCAACGCGCTCATGCCGCGGTCCCCAGATACGCCGCGATGACGCGATGGTCGGCACGGATGGCTTCAGGCGTCCCCGTGGCAAGGTGCCGTCCGAGATCGAGCACGGTGACCATGCCGCAGCAGGCGAACACCGCGTCGACGTCGTGCTCGACCACGACGGCCGCGATCCTGCGCTCGCGGACGAGATCGCGCACATGCTCCAACAGGCGCAACGTCTCCGTGGCCGACAGACCGGCGCCCGGCTCGTCCATCAAGAGAAGACGCGGACGCCCGATCAGGGCGAGCGCTACGTCGACCCGCCGCTGCACACCATAGGCGATGCGCCCGGCTTTCTGGTCGAGATAGCCGCCGAGATCCATGACCTCGATGACGTCGTCCACCCTGTCGTCGCCGAGATGTTGCGCAACGAGTTGAAGCTGCTCGTGCACGGTCAGATCCTGGAAGATACTGGTGCGCTGGAACGATCGCGCCATGCCTTGCCGACGACGCCAGCTGATCGAACGCCGCGTGATATCCTCGCCGCAATACCGAACTCGCCCGGAGGTCGGACGCCGGCGGCCGCAGATCGCATCAAGCAACGTGGACTTGCCTGCGCCATTCGGACCAATGATGCCGTGAAGCAGGCCATCGCCGCGGATCTCGAGATCGACATCGGTCAAAGCCCGCACCGAGCCATAGCTCACCGACAGTTTTTCGATCGCGAGCATGTCAGGATGCCTCCCGCCGCCAGCCGAGCCGCTTCGACAGGCCCGACAGCCCGCCGACGACACCACGCGGGAACACGACAATGAATACGACGATCGCAACACCGGTCAGAAGCTGCGTGAGCCCGCGCGCGCCAAACTCGTCCTGCGCAAAGGAGAAGATCAGCCCGCCGAGAATCGGGCCGAGCGAACCGGAGATGCCACCGATCAGCGCGGCGACCAGGGTATTGGTGCTGACGAACAGCCCTAGGCTCTCCGGCGAAACGAAACCGGCATTGAGCACATGCAGGAAGCCGGCGATCGCAGCCACGATATTGACGAGCACATATCCGATCAGCCTTGGCAGGAAGGTATTGAAGCCCGAGAAGCGCATGCGCTCCTCGTTCTCCCTGATGGCGCGAAGCACCGCGCCGAGACGGGAACGTGCGATGGCCCAGAATGCCAGTCCGACCAGGACGGTCACACCCCAGGCAAGCGACCAGAATTGCGCCGGATCAGCAAAGCGAACCGCGTCGATGCCGAGGACAGTTCCGTTGGTCCGAACAACCAGTCCGTCTGCGCCTCCGGTATAGTCGCGCAATCCCTCAAGCAGAACGGCATGACTGATCATCTCGCCGGCGGCGAGCGTCAGCATCATGAAGGCGAGCGGATTGGTCCGGACGATCAATGCGCCGAGCATGGCGGCATAGGCGAGAAGGATCAGGAACGCGACGCATAGCGCCGCTGTCGGCGTCAAGCCCCAATCGCTCATGCCGATCGCAAACAGATATCCGGCGCCGCCATAGATACTGGCCGAGCCGAGCGCCACCAGTCCGGCCTGGTTCATCAGGAAGGCAACGCTGAGCGCGAGCAAGCCCAGCAGGAGGCCTTCGCTGCCAAGCCGAAGCACGAAATCGCTGGCGAGATAGGTCGGAACGACCGCACCTGCGCCAAGCCCGATCAGTCCGACGACAATGGCGAGCGAGAGCCGCGACAACGGGCCGCCGACCGTCGCCGTCGCAGATGCATGCAGGTCGTCAGTCATCGTGCCGTTGCTCAACTCATAACCCTCCCGCGTCCGATCCCGCCCGGCGCGATCAGCAGCACAACCATCAGCAGGATGTAGGGCACGAGCGCCGCGAGATTGGGCAGAAACACCGATCCCGCCACCTGAACGAAGCCGAACAGCAGGGCCGCGATGATTGCGCCGCCGATGCTGCCGGTGCCGCCGATCACCACGATGATCAGGCAGTTCACGATCATCACGACGTCCATTCCCGGATCGACCGACAGATAAGGCCCGGCCAATACGCCGGCGATGCCCGCGAAGGCCGTGCTGAGGCTGGTCACGAGCAGACTCAGGCGGTCGGCATTGATACCCATCATGCGCGCGACCGACGGATCCTGACTGACCGCGCGCACATACAGTCCCGACGACGTCCACCGAAGCCACAAGGCGAGCAGCGCGCAGGAGCCGAGCCCCATCACGATCAGGAAGAGGCGATAGACCGGATAGGACAAGTGCAGGATGGTCACGGAGCCGGAAAGGATTTTTGGCGCATCGACGCTGCGCGCCTCGCCGCCGTAGATGTAGATGATGATCTGGCCGAGGATGATGCCCAGGCCCAAGGTGACCAGCGCCACTTCGATGTGCGAGCGTCGCTGCAACGGCCGCAGCGCCAGATACTCGAACGCTATTCCGAGAAGCGCCAGCAGGATCGGAACGAGCAGCAGCGCCAGCCAGAATCCGCCGACAAGGGCAATCGTGTAGCCGAGATAGGCGCCGAGCATGTAGATCGCGCCGTGGCCGAAATTGATGACGTCGCGCAGGCCGTAGATCAAGGCGAGCCCGCTCGACAGCATGATCAGCAGAGAGGCGAGTGCCAGCGAATTCGCGATCAGCAGCGCGATCACGGCAGCGATCTCCTGCCTGGGTGCATTCCGCGACGGCATGCGACCGTTCGATGCGCCGCCAGTCTGCGCGCTTGACCTCGCAAAGGGCCCTCCCGCCATTGCTCGGTGTCCGCAGCGGATTTCAATCGCGCCCGGCACCAGCCTTCAGCATTTCCCCGTCCTGTCGGACGACCTCGAGTTCGACGCTCGATTAGTACACTGGTTTATCATATACTAGTGTTCACCGCAAATCCAAATCGGGACCCCTCGCTGCGGCATCTCGTGCACAGCGGCGCCTCGTCAGAGGCGCGCGAGCATTACCGGAGCCCCCTATGGACCTTGATCATGTCGTCGCCCGGCGCTTCGCGCCGATCCACCAAACCTACGATTGGCGCGATTCCGCCCTCTACGCGCTCGGCCTTGGCATGGGCGACGATCCGCTGGACGAGGACGAATTGGCCTATGTGTACGAAGGCCGCGATCAACGCGCCGTGCCCAGCATGAGCGTGACGCTCGGCTGGCCGCCGCTGTGGATCGCCGAGCCCAAAACGGGGATTGCCTGGACCAAGGCCCTGCATGGCGAGCAGCGCCTCACGCTGCATCGCCCGCTTCCGGTCAGCGCATCCATTCGCGCCGAGCACCGTGTCAGCGCGGTCGAAGACAAGGGACGGACGCGCGGCGCCCTCCTCTATTTCGATACCGAGCTGTTCGACGCCGCCAGCGGCGAGCGACTGGCAACCCTTCGGGCGACGGAATTCCTGCGCGGCGACGGCGGCTGCGGCAACTACGGTTTGCCGCCCGCCGCGATTGCGCCGATTGGTAGCGACGGGAAACCCAGCGCCAGCATCGCCTATCGAACGCCGCACCAGGCCGCCTTGCTGTATCGCCTTGTCAGCCGCGACTACATGCCAATCCACGCCGACCCGGCGGTGGCTCGCGAGGCCGGCTTTGACCGCCCGATCTCGCACGGCCTGAACACGCTGGGCCTCGCCTGCCGCGCCATCTTGAAGCGTTACGCTTCCGGTCGTCCCGAGCTGATTGACGCGATGGCAGCACGATTTGTCGCGCCCGCATTTCCCGGCGACACGATCCGGATTGACATGTTTGAGGAAGGCGATGTCATCAGGTTCAGGGCGTGGGCGCCGGAGCGGCACACTATGGTGATCGATCGCGGCGAATGCCGGCTAACGGCGGCCTGATGGGCCGCCGGTCCCCTTTCGTCGACGCCGATCAGCTGCGCAACGAATCCAGATCGGCCATCGCCGTCGAGATTCGCTCGATCATCGCGAGCGTCGTCGCCTCCGACTGCATGGCCGGCAACAAAGGCGAATGGCACAACGTAATCGTCCACATCAGGAGCGCATGCACCATCTGCTGCCGATAGTTGAGGAAACTTCGGTCGAAGTCTGGCCTGGTCCCCGTCAATGCGGCGAACCGGTCGAGATAGCGACGGAGCAGGTCCTTCTCCCAGTTGCGGCGGTCGTCCGGTGTCAGCGCCGCCGTCACGGCATAGGAAAAGTCCCGCGACCAGTGACCGCGGGCAAGGCACTGCCAATCGCATAGGCCCATCTTCCCCGCCCCCGTGCGGTACCAATTGCCGATATGCACGTCGGAATGGATCAGTCCCTGCGGCTCGTTGTCGTGGACAGCAAGCGCTTGCACAGCGGCCGGCCAGACCGCGTCACGCTGCGCGAGCACGCTCTTCGGGATGACATGCGCGGCAGCATCGAACGCCTTTCGGGTGTAGTGCTCGAGGCTCATCTTTTCCGCGCCGATGGTGAACCAGCGCGGATAGCTGGCAACCCACGGATACCGTGCCGAAAGCTCGCTAACGCCGTAGAAGCGCGCATGCAGCGCGGCGAGAACATCGACCATGTCCTCAGCCATCTCGCGGTCAACGTAGGTCTTGTAGTTGCAAAAGGTCGCCGATTTGGTTGCGACCATGTCCTCCAGGAGAAGAATCGAGGCGTAGGTCTGGCGATCGAACGCCGCGTGATAGCCGATCGGCGCCTCGATCTCAAGCTGCGGCCGCAGCTGCATGTAGAAGCGGCCCTCGACCCGCGCGGTGCCATTGAAGCCGCCGATCATGCGTGTGACGACGCTCGGCAGCGACTTCGTGAACATCGACCGCGGCAAGCCTGCGCGCTGGCCCGCGTCGTTGTACCTGACGATCAACTGGTGGCGTTCGTGCGTCCCGGCGCTCGCAGGCTTCACCACGACGTCGGTGACGACAGCGCCGGGACTTCTTTGACAGAGCACGGCGGTCAGCCACTCCGGCGTGACGGCCCCGGGCGAGCACGGAACATCCTCCGCGCGGCGGGCCTTCGGCCGCATCAGACGTTCGAAGGCGACGCGCCCGCCAATCTTCAGCGCGGCCAGTGCCGTTGCGCCCGAGGCAGCCATGTTCCCTCCCTTCGCCGGCGAGCGGTCGCACAGCTTGCGACGCGCGCCCGACATTTCGTACGCTTACGTACTATCTGAACCACAATCGCGGTGACGTCAAGGCGAAGGTCGCGCCGAAATGCGGATCGCCAGCCGGCGGTCTCCTAGTTGCAGCGCGATGCATTCCGAGGGGCGCAGCGACTGGCACAATCCGCATTTTCGACTTCCAAGATATCGTACTATAGTGTACTGCTCGTCGCATGTAAAACAAGAAAGCGATATGGGAGCCGGCATGAGAACTTCGATTTTGGTCAGCGCTTCGATCCTGTTCCTATCCGGCGCGGCATTCGAGGCCGGCGCCGCCGAAAAGCAATATGGCCCAGGTGTTACCGACACCGAGATCAAGATCGGCCAGACCGTCCCCTATAGCGGGCCGGCATCGGCCTTCTCGAGCTATGGCCGCGTGATGACCGGCTATTTCCAGATGCTGAATGAGGCGGGTGGAATCAACGGCAGGAAAGTCAACCTGATCTCCCTCGACAACGCGTTCAGCCCGCCCAAGGCCATCGAACAGACCCGCAAGCTGATCGATGACGACGGCGTTCTGGCCGAGGTCGGGACCGTGGGCACCGTGCCCAACGTGGCCGTTCAAAAATATCTCAACCAGAACAAGGTGCCCCAGGTCTTCATCTCGGCCGGCGGCCGCCGCTTCAACGACCCGCGGAGCTTCCCATGGACTGTGCCGTTCTACCCGCCGTTCGAGATGGAGGGCGCCACCTTCGGCAAGTTCATTCTCAAGAAGATGCCGAATGCCAGGATCGCCGTGCTCTACCAGAACGACGACTACGGCAAGGACTACCTTACCGGCCTCAAGGCCGGCTTGGGCTCTGATGGTCAGGCGAAGATCGTGGCGGAAGCCTCCTACGAGCTCAGCTATCCGACGATCGATTCCGAGATCCTCAAGCTCAAGGCCGCGGGCGCCGATACGCTGGTCTATTTCACGACGCCGAAATTTGCGGCCCAGGGGATCAAGAAGGCGAGCGAGATAAACTGGAAGCCGGTGCAGTTCCTGGCCAGCCCCGTCAACTCGATCCAGGGCGTGCTGACGCCTGCCGGGCTCGACAACGTCCAGGGCGCCTATACGACCCAATTCGCCAAGCAGGCCAACGATCCCGCCTGGGCTGAGGATGCAGAGGTGAAGGACTACGTCGCCTTCATGAAGAAATGGGCCCCGAACGACAGCCCGAACGACTTCATTGCGCTGTCCGGCTACATCAATGCGCAGGCCATCGCAAAAGGCCTGCAGCGATGCGGTGACAATCTGACCCGCGAGAACCTGCTCGCGCAGGCGACAAGCTTCAACAAGGAGCGTGTCGGCATGCTCCTTCCGGGAATCGAGCTCACCAATTCCAAGGAGAACTATGCCCCCTACCGCTCCTTGCGCATGGCCATCTTCGACAAGACGTCCTGGAAGCTGCTCGACGAGTAGCGGTGGCGATGGCCTGCCGGGTACGCCGGGCAGACGCAAACGGCAGAACAAAGCGAACGGAGACCTTCGTTGACCATCAAAGGTAAGGCATACATAGCCGGGATCTATGAGCACCCAACTCGGCACGCGCCGGACAAATCCACCGCACAACTCCATGCCGAGGTCGCCAAGGGCGCAATCGAGGATGCCGGGCTTACCAAGGACGACATCGACGGCTACTTCTTCTCCGGCGATGCGCCGGGCGGCGCCTGGCCGATGGTCGATTATCTCGGGTTGAAGGTACGTCACGTCGACGGCACGGATACCGGCGGCTGCTCCTACATCATCCATCTCGGGCACGCGGCCGAGGCGATCGCGGCCGGAAAATGTTCGATTGCGCTCATCACGCTTGCGGGCAAGCCGCGCACCGGTCCCGCGCAGGTGCGTGCCCCGGGCGCCGAGGCCGATTTCGAGACCGCCTATGGCGCAACCACCCACAACGCCTACGGCATGTGCGCCATGCGCCACATGCACGACTATGGCACCACAAGCGAGCAGCTCGCCTGGATCAAGGTCGCTGCCTCGCATCACGCGCAATACAATCCGCATGCGATGCTGAAAGACGTCGTCACCGTCGAGGATGTCGTTAACTCGCCAATGATTTCCGATCCGCTGCACAGGCTCGACTGCTGCGTCGTCACGGACGGCGGCGGCGCGCTGATCGTGACCACGCCAGAGATCGCCAAGAGCCTGAAGAAGCCTTTAGTGCGCCTGATCGGCCATGGTGAGGCAATGAAGGGTCCCCGTGGCGGTAAGGATCTCGATCTCACTTACTCCGCCGGCGTCTGGTCCGGCCCGCGCGCCTTCGAGGAGGCCGGCATCACGCCGAAGGACATCAAATACGCCTCGATCTATGACAGCTTCACCATCACGGTGTTGATGCAGCTCGAGGACCTCGGCTTCTGCAAGAAGGGCGAGGGCGGCAAGTTCGTCGCCGATGGCAACCTGATCTCCGGTGTCGGCAGGCTGCCGTTCAACACCGACGGTGGTGGCCTGTGCAGCAACCATCCCGTCAACCGCGGCGGCATGACCAAGATCATCGAGGCCGTCAGGCAGTTGCGCGGCGAGGCGCATCCGAAGGTGCAGGTCAAGAACTGCGATCTCGCCATCGCCCACGGCACCGGCGGCCTGCTTGGCGTCCGCCACGCCGCCTCGACGGCCATTCTGGAGCGCGTGTGATGAGTGAAGCGAAAAAATATCCGGCCCCGACGACCAATCCCGAGACCACGCCGTTCTGGGAGGCCGCGAAGGCGGGAAGGTTCCTGATCAAGCGCTGCACCGCCTGTGGCGAAGCGCACTACTTCCCGCGCGCGATCTGTCCGTTCTGCTTCTCCGACAAGACGGTGTGGGAGGAGTCTTCGGGCGAGGGCACGATCTACAACACCTACAGCCTGATGCGGAAGTCGCCGACCGGGCCTTATGCGATCGGCTACGTCACGCTGAAGGAGGGTCCGTCGCTCCAGACCAATTTCGTCGATTGCGATCTCACGACGCTGAAGATCGGCCAGAAGGTGAAGGTGGTGTTCAAGCCGACGGATGGCGCGCCGCTGCCGTTCTTCACGCCGGCCCGACTTCTTCCCTTCTCCCCTTGTGGGAGAAGGTGGCGCGAAGCGCCGGATGAGGGGTTTGTCTCCGCGTAGGGATTTTCGATGCGGAGCCAACCCCTCACCCAAGGAGCTTGTTGCGCAGCTCTCGCTGCCCTCTCCCACAAGGGGAGAGGGCACAACGACCGGCATCTTCGCTCGCGGATGTAGCTTCCGGCACGCGCCGTTATCAGCTCACGATCTCCTCGCGGCGCAGCTCGGCGATGCTCGCGGCGGAAAGACCCATGTCCTTCAGCACGTCGTCTGTGTGCTGCCCGAGAGTCGGCGGCGGCAGGCCGGGGCTGCGCTCTTCTCCGACAAACGTCACGGGATGGCCGACGCAATTCAGCCGCCCCGCTGCAGGATGATCATATTGCATGATGAGCTTGTCGGCCTTTGTATGCGGATGGTCGAGAAGTTGCGCCAGCGTATTGATCGGCGAGCAGGGAATGCCGACCTCGTTCAGCGCTGCGTTCCAATGCTCGACGGTCTTGGTCGCGATCACCGCCTGGACGTGGCGCAATGTTTCGCCACGGTGCTTGACCCGATCGGCGTTGGTTCTGAATTTCGGGTCATCCACGATCCCGTTCAGGCCCGCGACTGCGCAGAACTTGCGCCAAAGGTTGTCGTTGGCCACGCCGATCATGATCGGTCCGTCCGCGGCCTCGAAGGCTTGATACGGGCATAGGGACTCATGGCTCGAGCCACACTTGGCCGGCTGCGTTCCCCGCTCCCAGAACGTCTGGAGATTGTAGCCGAGAAGCCCCAGAGCCGTGTCGAACAGCGACACCTGGATCGCCGCTCCCCTGCCCGACTTCTCTCGCGCAAACAGGCTCGCAAGTATGCCGCTGAAAGCATGAACGCCGGTCATCTGGTCGATCGGTGAAATCGGGCTGCGGATATAGCCGCCGCCCTCGTCGCCAGTCATGGACATGATGCCGCTGAACGCCTGCAAGATCACATCATAGCCGGGCGAATTCCTGAGAGGACCCGTCCGGCCAAAGCCGGAGATGCTGCAATGGACCAATCGATCGTTCAGCGCGCACAGGCTCGCGGCATCGATTCCCAACCGCTCGGCAACGCCCGTACCGAAGCTTTCGATCGCGACATCGGCGGACTTGGCGAGCTCGTGCACGAGCTTGCGCCCCTTGTCGGACTTCATGTTGATCGCATGCTGCGCTTGTTGCGATTGGCACTCAGAAACACCGTGCCTAGCCCGGGCGCAGGAAACGGCGGCCACCCCCGCGTCTCATCCCCCTGCCCTACAGCTTCGACCTTGATCACCTCGGCGCCGAGATCACCAAGATATTGCGCGCACAGCGGGCCTGCGAGCACCTTCGACAGATCGAGAACCTTGATACCTTCAAGAGGTCTGGACACGACTATTTCTCCTTCCTGAGGCGCCGACTAGTTCAGCTTCGCCGCAAAGAGGCCGCCGAGATAGGCGGGAAAGCCCGCCTGCGTGACCAGGACATAGTCCGCAGCGCGCCGCTCGGACTCATCAAGTTGGGATCGCCAGCCCGCGGCAGCGACCTCGGCATCCGCCAGCCGCGCGCGTAGCAGCTCCTTGCCCCAGGTCCTCGGCTCGTCGTCATGCCAATAGACGGCGCCCGCGACACGTCCATCGAACTCGACCTTGCGCGTCTGCTCGACCCGGAAGCCTGCTCGCGCAAATGCCTCCGACAGCTCCTTGCCACGCTCCGACAGGACGCCGAGCACGTTCGAGACGGAAGCCACGGCTTCGGTGATCTTGGGGTTCATGCCCTTCTTCTTCAGCCGCTCATGATCGAGCCGGCCAAGGAACAATGTCCTAATCATGTTGCGCGGTTCCCGCCGCCGGATCAGCTTTGCGAAGATCTGCATCTCCGTCCGGATGGCCGTATCGAAGTCCTGCGGGAGCCCGTGCTCGACGCAGTCGAGAATGGCGGAGAGAGCCGGATAGTGACCGAGCGTCTCGGCCAGCATCTTGCTTCGTTTCTCTCCGATGGTCGCGCTCACGCGCTCCGCATCCGGGGCCCGCCAATTCGGCCGATCCCAGGGCTGCGTGGCCTGCGGTCGCGACAGCACCCAGCGCTCGGCGGCAGCGACTTCCTCGCCTGGCGCTACCACATCATGCGCAAGTCCGGCTGCGATGGCCGCCTGCCCGGCGAGCCGCGCACCTTCGAGCAACACGGGTAGCGCCGCCTCCATCCCGATCAGCCGCGGCAATCGTTGGGTTCCGCCGCCCCCTGGCAGCAATCCAACGAGTGATTCCGGCAAGCCGAACGTTGCTTGCGGGTGGTCGACAATCACCCGGTGATGCGCCGCCAGTGCAAATTCGCAGCCGCCGCCCAGGGCGAGGCCGGCGATTGCCACCGCGACCGGCTTGCCGGCCGTCTCGAGCTTGCGCAGACCATGGCTCAATCGAAAGAAATGATCGAACGCAAGACGATCGCGCTCGCCGGACGGCGCCGCCATGATCATGTCGTAGGCCGTTTCCAGCTCGGCCAGATCCGCACCTGCGCAGAAGGCGGACGATTTGCCGGAACGGATGACGACGCCCGCCACATCGCTTTGCCTGAGCCAGTCCGCAAACCGGCCAAGCTCCTCGATTGCCGCATTCGAGAACACGTTCATCGATCGTCCCGGCATGTCGAAGATGAGGTGCAGGACGCGCTGCTCCGACACTTCGATGCGAAACTGCTTCAGCTCCGGCCCGACGGTCATCGTTCCCTCTCCCTTTCGGTTACCGTTCATTGGTGTACGATTGCACTTGCATGTTTGTCTTTTCGGGTTGTATGCCCAAACCAAATACTGTACACTAGCAAACTAAATCAGACAGGAAGCACTTTGACAATGATCGAACGCACGATCTTCCGCGAGGAACACGAGATTTTCCGGCAGACGGTCCGCCGCTTCGTCGAGCGCGAAATCGTGCCCTTTCACGCCCAGTGGGAAGAGGACGGCATCGTCCCGCGAGATTTATGGTTGAAAGCCGGCGCGGCCGGCCTGCTTTGCTGCACCGTGCCCGAGGAATATGGCGGCATGGGCCTCGACTACCTTTTCGATGTCGTCGTGTTCGAAGAGCTCTGGCGGGCCGGCGCCAGCGGTCCCGGCTTTCTCATCCACACCGACCTGGTCGCCACCTACCTTCTGTCCTTCGGAAGCGAGGCTCAGAAGCGCAAATGGCTGCCCAAGATGGTATCCGGCGAAGCCATCGGCTCGCTGGGCATGACGGAACCTCACGCCGGCAGTGACCTCAAGGCGATCCGCACCCGCGCTGCGCGCGACGGCGACGACTTCGTCATCAACGGCCAGAAGGTCTTCATCTCCAACGGCCAGCTTTGTGACTTCATCGTGCTCGCGACCAAGACCGACGGCCAGGCCGGCGCGAAGGGCGTGACCCTGTTCATCGTCGAGAGCAACCGGCCCGGTTTCAAGCGCGGCCGAAATCTGGAAAAGCTCGGCATGAGGGCGCAAGATACCTCCGAGCTGTTCTTCGACAATGTCCGCATTCCCGCCAGCAACATGCTCGGCGCGGAAGGCCGGGGCTTTGCGCAGATGATGACAAAACTATCGCAGGAGCGTCTGGCACAGGCCATCCGGTCGGCGACCGTTGCCGAGACCGTGATCGACTGGACGCTGCAATATACCTCAGAAAGGAGCGCCTTCGGCCAGAAGCTCGCCGACTTCCAGAACACGCAGTTCAAGCTGGCCGAGCTCAGGACCAAGGCCGCCGTCGCGCGTGTCTTCACCGACAAGTGCATCGCGCTGTTTATGGAAGGGAAGCTCGATCCCGTCGACGCCGCCATGGCCAAGATGTTCACGTCCGAGCTGCACTGCGAGACCGTCGACGAGTGCCTGCAGCTCTTCGGCGGCTGGGGCTATATGTGGGAATATCCGATCGCCAAGGCTTATGCCGACGCGCGCGTGGTGAAGATTGCCGGCGGCTCGATCGAGATCATGAAGACGATCATCGCGCGCCAAATGTACTCGCAGCGCGGATACGACATCCAGAAGAACGGGGCGGCCTCATAGCCCCCTCGCCTTCGACCAATCGAAGGCCGCCAAAGAAACGACAAAACACAAGGGAGATCGACGTTGAAGGGCCTATCGGGAAAAGTTGCCGTCGTGACCGGCGGCGGACAGGGCATCGGACGAGGATTGACGCTGCGGTTGGCCGAAGAGGGCTGCAAGATCGCGATCTTCGACATCAATCCGCAAGGCGGCGAAGAGACCGCAAAGCTCGCACCGCAGGCCGTCATCAAGACCTATGCCGTCGATGTGGGCGATGCGGATTCCGTCAACGCCGCGGTCGCCAAGGTCGAGACCGAGCTCGGGCCGATCTGGCTCCTGGTCAACAATGCTGGCTGGGATCGGCCGATGCCGTTCCTGAAGACCGACCGGGAGCTGTGGGACAAGATCATCCGCATCAACCTCTATGGGCCGCTCAATACCCACAAGGCGATTGCACCGTTGATGGCGGAGCGCGGCGGGGGCCGGATCGTCAATATCGCATCCGATGCGGCGCGCGTTGGCACCAGCGATGAGGCCGTCTACTCCGCCTGCAAGGGCGGACTCATTTCCTTCACCAAGTCGCTGGCGCGCGAGCTGGCGCGCAAGAACGTCCTGCTCAATGCCGTCTGCCCCGGCCCCACCAATACGCCGATGATGGCGGCGGTGCTGGGCGAAGGCGAGCACGCCGTGAAATGGAAGGATGCCATGCTCAGAGGCATCCCGCTCCGCCGCATGGGCGAGCCTGACGACTACGGCGGGATCGTCGCGATGCTTGCGTCCGACGACGGCAAATTCATCACCGGACAAACCATCTCCGTCTCCGGCGGAATGAACATGATCTAACTTGCGCGAGGACACGCCATGACCGATCCCAAGCAATTCACCGACGTCATCTACGAAATCCGCGACCGCGCCGCGTGGATCATCATCAATCGGCCGAAGGTCTACAATGCCTTCCGCGCGCGGACGCTGGATGAGCTTATCCAGGCTTTCCAGCTCGCCGGCAACGACCGCAATGTCGCCAGCATCGTGCTCACCGGCGCTGGCGAGAAGGCGTTCTGCACTGGCGGCGATCAATCGGCCCATGAAGGCCAATATGATGGCCGCGGCGTGGTTGGATTGCCGATCGACGAGATCCAGGGCCTGATCCGCGATGTGCCGAAACCGGTGATCGCCCGGGTCAACGGCTTTGCCATCGGCGGCGGCAACGTGCTCGCAACGCTCTGCGATTTGACCATCGCCGCCGACCACGCCCAATTCGGCCAGGTCGGCCCCAAGGTCGGCTCGGTGGACGCCGGCTGGGGCACGGCCTTCCTCGCCCGTCATGTCGGCGACAAGAAGGCGCGGGAGATCTGGTATCTGAACGAGCGCTATACCGCCGAGCAGGCGCGCGAGATGGGTCTCGTCAACAAGGTCGTCCCCATGGCGCAGCTCGACGCTGCCGTAAAGGATTGGACCGACAAGCTCGCGCAGCGCTCGCCGACCGCGCTCGCGCTCGCGAAGCGATCCTTCAACGCAGATTCCGACAATATCCGCGGCATCAGCAACTTCGCGCTCCACGCCGTAAAACTGTTCTACGACACGGCGGAATCGAAGGAAGGCGTCGCGGCTTTCAACGAGAAGCGCGACCCGGACTTTCACAAATTTGCGCGCTAAAGGCCGATCATGGCGCCCCACAAGGTCATTATCTCCTGCGCGGTCACGGGATCGATTCACACGCCCTCGATGTCACCGCACCTGCCGGTGACGTCGGTCGAGATCGCGGAGTCCGCACTCGGCGCTGCGGCGGCGGGGGCGGCAATTGTGCACCTGCATGCACGAAATCCGGTCGATGGACGACCGGATCAGTCGCCGGAGGCTTTCGAGCCCTTCCTGCGCGTCATCAAGCAGAGCTCCAACGTCGTCGTGAACCTGACAACCGGTGGCTCCCCCTACATGACGGTCGAGGAGCGCGTGCGTCCGGCTGCGACCTGGAAGCCGGAAGTCGCGAGCCTCAACATGGGCTCGATGAACTTCGGCCTGTTTCCGATGCTGAAGCGGTACAAGTCGTTCAAGCACGACTGGGAGCCGCAAATGCTGGAGGGCTCGCACGACCTTGTCTTCCGCAACTCGTTCAAGGACATCCGCTACGCGCTGGAGACGTTGAACAGCTCCGGCGCACGCTACGAGTTCGAATGTTACGATACGAGCCATCTCTATAATCTGCACTACTTCTGGACGGAGGGGTTGGTGAAGGCGCCCCTCTTCGTCCAGACGTGTTTCGGGCTGCTTGGCGGCATCGGCTCGCATCCGGACGACGTCATGCACATGAAGCGAACCGCCGATCGGCTGTTCGGCAACAACTATCGCTGGTCGGTGCTTGGCGCCGGGCGCGCGCAGATGCAGGTTGCGGCCATGGCCGCCGCGATGGGCGGCAACGTCCGCGTGGGGCTCGAGGATAGCCTCTGGATCGGCTCCGGCCGTCTCGCCGAGACGAATGCAGCTCAGGTAACGCAGGTGCGCAAGATCATCGAAGGCCTCGGGCTCGAGATCGCAACTCCCGACGAGGCACGTGAAATCCTTCAGCTCAGGGGCGGCGACCAAGTCGCCTTCTAACTCTCAACTCGTGGCTGACAAACATGCTACCCAATCGCCCCGTATTCGACGAAGAGCACGCCCTTCTGCGCGAAAGCGTCCGGCGCTTCGCCGCGTCGAAGATCGCGCCGCACTTCCAGCAATGGGAGAAGGCTGGGATCATTGATCGCGCATTGTGGCCGGCGGCAGGCGAAGCCGGCCTACTCTGCCCCCAGGTGCCCGAGCAATACGGCGGCATCGGCGGCGATTTCCGCCACAATGCCGTTGTCATCGAAGAACTCGCCTATTCGGGCTTTGCCGGTCCGGCGACCGACTTCTCGGTCCACAACGACGTCTGCTGCGGTTACCTCCTGAGCTACGGCACCGAAGAGCAGAAGAAAAAATGGCTGCCGCGCATGGTCTCGGGTGAGGCCGTCTGCGCCATCGCCATGACCGAGCCGGGGACCGGCAGCGATCTCCAAGGCATTCGCACCCGCGCCGTGCGCGAGGGAGACGAGTATGTCATCTCCGGGCAGAAGACCTTTATTTCGAACGGCCAGATGTGCGACCTCGTCATCGCGGTGACGCGCACCAATCCGGACGGGGGATCTCGCGGCATGAGCCTGATCCTCGTCGAAACCGATCGGCCCGGCTTTCGCCACGGTCGCAACCTCGACAAGCTCGGCCATCTCTCTTCCGATACGTCCGAGCTGTTCTTCGATCAGGTCCGCGTTCCCGTCAGCAACCTCCTGGGCTCGGAAGGCGGCGCGATGGCTGCGCTGATGAGCGAGCTGCCGCAGGAACGCTTGACGATCGCGCTCCACTCGATTGCGTCGGCGCAGAAGGCGTTCGACATCACCAAGGCCTACGTCCTCGAACGCAAGGCGTTCGGACAGGCGATCGGCTCCTATCAAAACACGCGCTTCCAGCTCGCGGACCTCAAGTCCGACCTTCAGGTTGGCTGGGCTTACGTCGATCAGTGCCTCAGCCAACATATTCGCGGAGAGTTGACGACCTACGCCGCATCGACCGCAAAGCTCTGGGTCACCGAGATGCATGGACGGCTGGTCGATCAGTGCCTGCAATTCTTCGGCGGCTATGGTTTCATGCGCGAATATGAGATTTGCCGTCTGTTCGCAGACGCACGTGTGCTGCGGATCTATGGCGGCACGTCGGAGATCATGCGGGAGTTGATCTCGCGCAACCTCTGACGCGCGCCTCAAGCGCGTCAGTAGCTTTTCGGCAGATCGAGCACCTTCTCGGCGATGAAGCTCAGCATGAGCTGCTCGGTGATCGGTGCGAGCCGAGTGATCGAGACTTCGCGGAACAGCCGCTCGACGTGATACTCCTTGGCGTACCCGAAGCCGCCATGCGTCATGATAGCTTGCCAGGCGGCATCATGCCCAGCGCGCGCACCGAGGAATTTGGCACTGTTGGCCTCGGCCCCACACGGCTTTCCGGCATCGTAGAGCCAAGCGGCGCGCATCGCCATCAGCCACGCTGACTCGAGGTACATCCATTTCTCGGCGAGCGGGTGTTGGATGCCCTGGTTCTGACCGATCGGACGGTCGAACACGACCCGCTCCCTGGCATAGCGGGTTGCGCGGCGCAGCGCGTCCTGCCCGATTCCGATCGCCTCGACCGCGATCAGGATGCGCTCGGGATTGAGGCTGTGCAGGATATAGGAGAAGCCCTTGCCTTCCTCGCCAATTCGATCCGCCTCGGGGATGAAGAGTCCATCGATGAAGATGGCGTTGGAATCGACAGCCTTGCGCCCCATCTTCGGGATGCGACGTACCTCGATTTTGGAGCGATCGAGATCGGTATAGAAGATGGTGATGCCGTCAGTCGGCCGCTTGCAGTCCTCGTATCTCGTCGTCCGCGTCAGCAGCATGATCTTGTTGGCAACCTGCGCGGTCGACGTCCAGACCTTTTGTCCGTGCACGAGGTAACCACCGGGGACCTTCTCGGCAAAGGTCTTGATGCGGGTGGTGTTCAGCCCGGCATCCGGCTCGGTGAAGCCGAAGCAGCATTGGTCTTCACCCGAAACCAGACGTGGCACCCAGCGGCGCTTCTGGTCGTCGGTCCCCTTCACAACGATCGGGTGCGGCCCGAAGAGGTTGATATGCACGGCCGACGCCGACGTCATCCCGCCACCGTGGCTCGCGACCTCATGCATCATGATTGCGGCCTCGGTGACGCCGAGCCCGGCGCCGCCATACTCTTCGGGCATGGTAATACCGAGCCAACCGGCGTCCGCCATGGCACGATGGAATTCGCGCGGGAACTCGCCGTCGTCGTCACGCGCCAGCCAGTACTCATCATCAAACCGTGTGACGACAGCACGCACGCCTTCACGGATCGCGGCGTGATCTTCGGGCACGTCGAGCTGATTGGAGAATGACCTGTTATCCATTCGAATGTCCCTCCCCGACCGATGCTAGGGTTCGCCGCGCTGCGACCAGATGTGGAATGTCGTACATCTTCCCGTCGATCCCGACAGTGCCGACATCCGGCGCCGCGGCGAACGCCGCGACGACGCGGCGTGCATGCGCAAGATCGGCATCCGAGGGCGTGAAACAGGTATTGATGGTCGCGACTTGATCCGGGTGGATCGCGACCCGACCGACGAAGCCGTCGCGGCGTGCGAGGCGGCAGCTCTCGGCGAGCCCGTCCTGATCCTTGAAATCCGCATAGAGCGTATCCAGCGCAGCGACACCGGCCGCACCTGCGGCGAACAGGCATTGCGCGCGAGCCACCTGGTAGGGGAAGGTCCAGTTGCCATCCGCCTCCTTGTTCGTGAGCGCGCCCAAGGCCGCGCTCAGGTCTTCCGCCCCCCATGTCATCGCAACCAGCCGCTCGTTCTTGCGAGCGTAGCCGTTGAACCCGATCATGGCGGCCGGTGTTTCGGTCGCAACAACCAGCAGCTTGATGTGCCCAGGCGGAACGCCAGTTGCGACCTCCAGCACGTCGACATAGTGCGATACGAGATCGACGTCCTCGATGCCGTTGACCTTCGGGATGAGGATGCCGTCGAGGCCCGGACGAACCACCGCCGCCAGATCTTCCAGCGTGAGCCCCGTACCGAACGGGTTGATGCGGACCAGGAACGACCAGTTGCGCGGCTCGCCGCCCAACAGATCCTTCACAGCACCTCGCGCAAAAGCCTTGCGCCCAGGGGCCACGGAATCCTCGAGATCAAGGATCAGCGCATCGGCGCCGATTCCGTCTGCCTTGGCGAACTTACGTTCGCTGTCGGCCGGCACAAAGAGCAACGAGCGGAGCTTCATGCGGGCCTCCGCATCATCAACCCGCTCCTGCGGCAATAGACCACCTCCTCGTCCCGCTGATTGAAGCCGCGGTGTTCGAACGTCACGATGCCCTGCGTCGGACGCGACTTGCTTTCCCTGATGGCAACTACTTTGGTTTCGGCTCGTAGCGTATCACCAGCAAACACCGGCCGCGGGAATTTGGTGTCCTCCATGCCGAGATTGCCGACGGTGGTCCCCAACGTCGTATCCTGAACCGACAAGCCGATGATCAGACCGAGCGTGAAGATCGAATTCATCAGGGGCTTCCCGAACTCGGTGCCCTTGGCATATTCGTGGTCGATATGGACCGCCGCCGGATTATAGGTCAGCGACGAAAACAGGATGTTGTCCATGTCCGTCACTGTGCGCCGGATCTCGTGGACGAAGGTCTGTCCAACCGAGAACTGCTCGAAATAGAGCCCCGCCATGTTGCTTGCCTCTTACTGTATTTTGCAGGGTGAGGCGGCCGCAGCCGCCGCGATGTCCTTGTCTCCCGATCAACTTCTACCGTATACTCATATCGTACACAAGCGTACTAATTATGAGGATCGCTCATGTCCCCGCGCGAAAATCGACAGGTACGGCTGACGACCCGGCCCCGTGGGATCCCGCAAGCCGAGCATTTTTCACTCGTGACGGAGCCCGTGGCCGGGCCCGGCAACGGCGAGATTCTGATTGAAAACCGCTATCTCTCGGTCGATCCGGCGCAGCGCGGATGGGCCAATGACGAGGGGAACTATAGTGCGCCGGTGCCGCTGGACGCGCCGATGCGCGCCCTTGCTGTCGGCAAGATCGTCGAAAGCAATGTGCCGGCGTTTCGAGCCGGCGAGTTCGTTTACGGATGGTTTGGCTGGCAGCGCTATTGCGTCGCCGCACCCGACGCCGTTCTGCGGCGCGTCATTCCATCCGCCCTCCCGCTCAGCGCCAACCTGAGCGTGCTCGGCATGAACGGCCTGACCGCCTATCTTGCCTTTCACGGCCTCGGTGATCCCAAGCCCGGCGAGCACGTTCTGGTGTCGACGGCTGCCGGCAGCGTCGGCAGCTTTGTCGGCCAGCTCGCGAGGATTGCGGGATGCCGTGCCGTTGGGCTCACCAGTTCCGCCGACAAGATCGCACAGGCCAAAGCCCGGTACGGCTATGAGGACATGATCAACTACCGCGAGGCCGCCGACCTCGGCGCGGCCCTTCGCGCGGCGTGCCCGGAAGGAAATGACATCTTCTTCGACAACACCGGAGGCGCGATCGCCGATGCCGCCATTCGGACCATGCGGTTACGCGGACGCATCATCCAGTGCGGCACGGCCGCGAACGCGTCCTGGACCCCCGTCCCGAGCGGCCCGCGCCCCGAGCGCGAGGTTCTCACGCGCCGCCTGCGATGGTCGGGCTTCATCATCTTCGATCATCTCGCCGAATTCGACGCAGCCGCCAAGCGCCTCGCCGACCTCGCGCTTGCCGGCCAGATCGTCCACGACCAGGAGGTCCTCCCGGGGCTGGAGCATGCCCCCGGCGCAATCGCACGACTTTACCGCGGTGAAAACCACGGCAAGCTTATCATCGCCGTTGACTAGGCTGTCGTTCCCTAGGCGCTGGCCTTCCGCTTCATCACCTCGGGCAATTTCGCCCGGTGGAAGCCCTCGAATGGCAGACTGCGGTTGTGCGGCTCGAGCTTCCACGTCGTGCGGGCATTCGGCGTCCCGCCATCGACGCGGACGCAGGATCCGGTGATATAGGCGGCCGCCGGCGACAGCAGGTAGGTGATTGCAGCCGATATCTCGGCTTCCGTGCCGAAGCGCTGAAGCGGCACGCCTGCGGTGAAGTCGTGGAGCTTCTTCTGCATCTCCGGCGTGTAGGTGTCAAAGCCGCTGGAGACGATGCCGCCGGGGGCGACCGCATTGACGCGGACGCCCGAGGACGACCATTCGCATGCAGCCGTCTCGGTCAAGGTGAGCATGCCGCCGCGGGCCGCCGCGGAGTGGCCGAACTCCGGCCAACCATGCCAGATGTCGGCGATGATGTTCACGATCGAACCGCCATTGGCCTCCATCCAGCGATTATAGACCTCGCGCATGAAAATGAAGCCTCCGGTCAAATTGTTGCGCACGACAGCCTCGAAGCCCTTGGTCGAGATCGTCTTCAATGGCGCTCGAAATTGCCCCCCGGCATTGTTGACCAGGCCGTCGATACGGCCGTAGCGCGCGAGCACGGCATCAATCGCGCCCACCACTATGGCCTCATCGCGGATGTCGCAGGCATGGCTCATCGCCTTTCCGCCATCTTCCTCGATCTCACGCTGTACCTCGACGAGCTTTTCCATCGTCCGGCCGAGAATTGCGACGTTCGCACCAAGCGCAGCAAGCTCATGGGCGGTGCAGCGCCCAATCCCGCTCCCGCCACCGGTCACGATGATGGTCTGCCCCTCGAACAGGTCCGGCCTGAAAACGGACTGGTATGGCATCTCCTGTCTCCCTTGAAGGTCGTATCGTCGGCCGTTCTCTCTTCGGCAAGCGACGATGGCATTGCGCTCCATGATCGTACACTTTATTACTATATGACATCAAAGACAATCGACGATGGAGAGCGAGCCCATGACGCAGCCGAGCACCATCACCGTCGAGAGCCGCGGCGCGATCGATATCCTGACGTTGAACCGTCCGGCCCAGCTCAACGCCGTCTCCCCCGACATGATCGTGGAACTGACCGCCTATTTTTCCGGCCTGCACGACCGGCCGACGACACGCGTCGTACTGTTGCGCGGCAACGGGTCTCAATTCTCCGCCGGCGCCGAACTCGGATCGGATGCGTTTGCCGCGCCCGGCAAGGGTCGCCCTCAACGCCAGCTCAAGATGCAGCAGAACTACTCCGGCGTGATCCGCCTGATGCGGTCATGTCCGCAGCCGATCATCGGCCTCGTTCATGGCGCGGCATGTGGAGCCGGGTTCTCCTTTCTGCTCGCCTGCGACGTTCGCTTCGCGGCGCCTGATGCTCGTATGAACGCGGCTTATATCCGCATCGGTGTCGGCGGCTGTGATATGGGCTCGGGCTATCTGCTGCCACGTCTCGTCGGCCTCTCCGTGGCCTCCGAGTTTCTCCTCACGGGTCACTTCCTCAAGGCTGAACGGGCGAAGGCAATTGGACTGGTCAGCGACATCGTGCCTGCAGAAGATCTTCTCACAAAGGGCATCGAACTCGCCGAAGACATGTTGCGCGTGTCTCCGATGGGTCTGCGCATGACGAAGCAGGCGCTCAACACACTAATCGACGCGCCGAGCCTCGACGCGGCGCTGATGATGGAAGACCGGCAACAGGTCATCCTCCTGGAAACCAATGATCACGCGGAAGCCGTCGCCGCGTTTCGCGAGCGACGAAGTCCGACCTACTCCGACCAATGATCTACTTTGCTTCGGCAATTGCCGCGGCAAGCTCGCGCAGCTTGAATTTCTGGATCTTGCCGCTGGCTGTGCGCGGAAGCTCGGCCACAAGTTCAATACGTTCCGGCCAAAACTGCTTCGCCATCCTCGCCTCGCCTAGATAGGCCTGCACCGCCGTCAGGTCGATTGTGCAGCCGCTGCGAGGTACGATGAACGCGCAGCCGCGCTCGCCGAGTCGGGCATCCGGAAATCCAACGACCGCGACTGCGGACACTGCGGGATGCTTGTAGAGCAGGTTCTCGATCTCGACGACGGGGACATTCTCGCCGCCGCGGATCAGGATGTCCTTCACTCGGCCGGAAATCCGGATGTACCCATCCTTGTCCATGTAAGCGAGATCGCCGGAGTCGAACCAGCCATCGCTGTCGAAGGTCGGCAGCTCCGGCCGCTTGTAGTAACCCTTGAACATCTGGGCGCCTCGGACCAACAATCGGCCCGGCTCGCCCGCAGGCACCGGATTGCCCTCGGTGTCGACGATCCTGACTTCCATCCCCTCCAGCGATCGGCCGTCCGTGCTCGCCGACTTCTCGGCTGCGCGCGACGGCTCCGTCAACGTACCCGACAGGACTTCGGTCATGCCCCAAAGCGAGCAGACCTTGAGACCGAGCTCACCGGCCGCACGCTCGATGAGAACCGACGGAATCGGCGCCCCGCCACACAGGAAGGACCGCAGACACTTCGGCTGCGGCGAGCCACCCTTCACGGCATCGCAGATGTCGCTCAGGAACGGCGTCGAGGCCGCGGTATAGGTGACACCTTCACGAGCCATCAGGCTGACACCACGTTTGGCTTCCCAGATGTCCTGAAGGATCATCGTGCCGCCGAGATAGATGGACAGCAGGACGATCGCAGCATAGCCGGTCATGTGGCCCACCGGAGAGGCCACCAGCAGCACGTCGCTTGAATCGAGCCCGAACCGACCTGACAACGCCTTGCAGCATGCAATCAGCGAATTCGACGTGTGCATGACGCCTTTTGGCTCGCCGGTCGTGCCTGACGTGAACATCAGCACAGCCATGTCATCCGGACGCAAGCCGGGCTGGAGCTCGTCCGCCTCGGACGATAGCAGCATCCTCTCAAAACCCGTGTCGCCCTTGCCGTCGGCAACGATCACGTGCTTCAGGTGCGGCAGCTCGGCGCGCATGCCCTGCGCCATCGCGGCGTAGTCAAAGCCACGATATGTCTTCGGCACGATGAAGACCTTGGCCTGGCAGAAATTCAGGATGTAGAGCAGCTCGCGCTCCCGCAGGATCGGCATCACCGGATTCATGACCGCGCCGATCTTGCTGCATGCGAACGCTGTGACGACAAACTCCCACCAATTGGGCAATTGCACGGTGACGACATCACCGCGCCCGACACCGAGCCGCAGCAGCGAACTCGCGGCCCGATTGGCGAGATCATCCAACTCCCTGTAGGTGAAGCGTGGGGCCTGGTCGCGATCGGCGCGGTCGGCAGCGATCGCGACCTTGTCGGGGGCTCTTGCAACGGCTTCCGTCAGAAGCTGGTCGACGGTTTTGTCCAGCCAATAGCCGGCTTGCCGAAAGTTGGCATGAGACGTGTCTCGTATGGCGGCGGCCACGGTCATTTCTCCCTCTGTCGTGTCCTTTCCGACTTTTGGCGCCGGATTATTTCGTTGACTGATATACGTTATGGCAGCGTACGATTTTCTGCCAATGGTCAATATTGTCGCTTCCGGCGCGATCATTTTCCGGAAAACACCGGCTTGCGCTTCTCGACGAAGGCCCTGACGCCCTCCTGCGCGTCGGCCGTTCGCGACATCGCGGCGAGCGTCTGCGCCTCCTCCTCGAGCTGGCTCTCGAACGATCGATCAGCCGTTTGCGAAAACAGACGCTTGATCGCGCCAAACGCCTCGGTCGGGCCTACCGCGAGCTCCTTTGCAAGCCGCGCGGCCTCGGACTGCACCGCAGCATCCGGAACGACGAAATCAACCAATCCGAGCGACAGCGCCGTCGCAGCATCGAGCGTCTCACCGAGCAGGAAAAAACGCCTTGCGCGCGCGATACCGACGCGCCGCGTGACGGTCGTGGTCGACCCACTGTCCGGGCTGAAGCCAATCCTGGAGAAGGCAGCCGAAATCTTCGCCGATTCCGCCATCACCACGAGGTCCGCCGCCGCCATCAGCGACACGCTGCCGCCCGCGACGTTCCCGTGAACGGCCGCGACGACGGGCGCCCGCATGCGCACCATCCTTGAGAGCGCTACGTGAAGATCGGCGGTCCAGGCCTTGATCGTTCCAGGCAGCGCGTCGCCCTGCTTCACCAACGCCATGAGGTCGCCGCCCACACTGAACAACCGCCCGCGTGCGGATAGCAGCACGGCCCTCACGTCGGCACGCTCGCTCAGTTCGGCAATCGCCAGGCCGAACTCGCGACAAAAGTCGCCGTCGATCGGATTGCCACGGTCAGGCTGGTCCAGAACAATGTGGGCAAGACCAGCGTCGATGGTGCACTCGAAACTCTTTGTCGGTATGGCCAGGCCCATCGGCTCTCCCCTTCACAACGCGCTCGAAGCACCCGCTTCCCCGAAACTCAGATGGAGCGCGCCTGCTTCTCTTTCTGGACCGATGCTTGAATGGCTTCGCGCGCGCGCTGCCAGTCGGCCGCCGACAGTTTTGAAAGCCCCGCGAAAGTGCTCGGCGCGGCCAGATGATGCCCGCCATCGATACTGATCGTGTCACCCGTGATGTAACTTGAGCCATCCGACATCAGGAAGATCAGGAGATTGCGCAGCTCGTCCATCTTGCCGAAACGGCGTAGTGGCACCTCCTCGGCCCGGGTCGCTCCGACACCTGTCTCGGCGAGCGGATTAAGCTTGTCCCACGCCCCCTCAGTCGGGAACGGGCCGGGCGCGATGGCATTGACGCGGATACCCTTGGGTCCCCACTCGACCGCGAGCGACATGGTCATGGCGTGCACGGCGGCCTTTGCCATCGCCGACGGCACCACATACGCCGATCCGGTCCACACCCAGGTGACCAGGTTGCTGATGATGCTGCCTGGGAGGCCCGCGGCGATCCACCGCTTGCCGCAGGCAAGTGAGGCATAGAACGAACCATCCATCACCGTGGAGCGGACGGCCTCGTAGCCGCGCGGCGACAGGCTTTCGGTGGGGGCGAGGAAGTTGGCCGCGGCGTTGTTGACGAGCCCGGTGAGCGGCCCCTCAGCCCAGATGCTCGACATCATCGCTTCGATGCTGTCGGGATCACGCACGTTGGCAAGCAGCGCGGAGACCGTTCCCCCGGACCGCTCGCCGATTTCCCGCACGGCCTGGTCGAGGACCTCTTTCCTCCGCCCGCAGATGTAGACGTGAGCACCGTGGGCGGCGAACCCCACCGACATCTCCTTGCCGAGTCCCGTCCCTCCGCCCGTTACCAGGATGCGCTTTCCCTTGAGCACGGCGGCGTCGAACATGGGCGACTTCCTTCCTGCGATCGAATTCCTATGAAGCGGGCGCTTTCGCGATCCAACGAGCGGGCGCCTCTTTATGAACTAATACACTAGCGTACTTCTTTTGTAAATCCGCTAATTGGGGAATTTTCGGCCGATCCCACGACCTTTCCTTTAAAATACGCTGGTGTATGGTATTAGTTGAACCTCTACCTCCGACTCGCCTCAAGGGAAACATCGATGGTTGATCAGCCCGATTGGGATCTTCGGCTTGGATATCTCATCCATGACGTGTCGCGGCTCAGGAGGATGATGTTCGATCGGGCGCTTGCGCCGCTCGGGATCACCCGCTCGCAATGGTGGGTCCTAGCGTTCATTTCGCGCAAGGATGGCCTTCCCCAGGTGCAACTCGCCAACGAGCTCGACGTCGGCAAGGTCGCCGTCGGGGCCCTGATCGATCGGCTGGAGACATCGGGGTTCGTGATACGGCAGGCCGATCCGGTCGACCGGCGGATCAAGCGCGTCTATGTCACCAAGCAGGCCCGCGGATTCCTCGAAAAGCTCCGGAAGGAAACCGACAAGTTCAATGCAAGAATCGTCAACGGCATCGACCGCAAGCAACTGGAAGCCGCTTCGGAAGCCCTCCTTGCGATGAAGCACAACCTTCTGGCCATGTCTGATGGCACGGAGACCCAGAGCGGAGAGGACGAGGAGGAAGACGCGCCGCGGTCCAAAACCCGGAAAAAACGGCGGGCGGCGGCCTGAGGCCAGCCACCCGCCCGAGGTGCTCCGGGAGGAGTTCTTGGGAAGCTCACGAGACGATGTCGCGCCCCCAGATATCGGCGTTGGGCCGCGCTTCCTGCATCAGTTTCGCCACCTGAGGGCCGAGTTCGTTGGGATCCTCGACCGGGTCAATTCCCGGGCCCGCGTGCCAGCCCTCTGCGACCTTGAGAATCCCATCGCCTGCCTCGAATACGCGACCGGTCACGTCCCTGGACTCTTCGCTCGCGAGCCAGACCACGATCGGCGCGACCCAACGCGGATTCCGGCGCTTGATCTCCTCCTCGGTGCGCTCACGCAATCCTTCGGTCATGCGGGTCTGCGCGCGTGGCGCGATCGCATTCACCGTGATGCCGTATTGGCGGAGCTCCATCGCGCTGATGATGGTAAAGGCGGCGATACCGGCCTTGGCAGCCCCATAGTTGCTCTGGCCGACATTGCCGAACAATCCGGAGGCCGACGAGGTGTTGATCAGGCGGGCGCTGACCGGCGCTCCACGCATCTTGGTTTCCTGACGCCAGTACTGCGCGGCATGATGAGACGGGGCGAAGGTGCCTTTGAGATGCACCTTGATCACGGCGTCCCATTCCGCCTCGGTCATGTTGACCATCATGCGATCCCGCAAGATACCGGCGTTGTTGATGAGGACGTCGAGCCGGCCGAAAGCGTCGATGGCGGCGTCGATCAGAGCCTTGGCGCCGGCCCAATCGCTGACATCGCTGCCGTTCACAATGGCTTCGCCGCCGGCCCGCCTGATCTCGTCGACAACCTCCTGAGCAGGCGACATATCGGCGCCCTCACCCGCTGCCGTGCTGCCGAGATCGTTGACCACGACCTTGGCGCCCTGCTCCGCCAGCATCAACGCGTATTCTCGCCCGAGCCCCCTGCCGCCGCCCGTCACGATCGCGACCCGCCCGGCACATAGTCGTCCCATTTGTCGTCTCCCTGTCTAATTCTTCGTCTCGCCGCTCATGACGTCGCCGAACAGATGCCAGTTCGATCCCTCGAAGCGCATCAATTGCCATTGCTTCACCGGGGCGAAATCGCTCGGTGACGTATTCAAGCGGATGCCGGGAAGCAGCATGCCCAGCTCGACCTCTTTCAGGTGGGCCGCCTGCCGCATCACGTTCTCGCGCGTGATATCGTCGCCACATTGCTTCAGCAGATGGACGAGCGCCTGCGCCGTGTTTTAGCCATTCACGATCAGCGTATCGCTGCGATCAGCGCCGGGAAAATAGCCGTCAAGAAACTGGTTGAGCTCCTTGAGCCCGGAATCGTCCTTCCACGCGGGATCGTTCGGATCCTTGAAATAGGCCGCGGAGATCAAGCCTTGCGCATTGTCGAATCCCACAGGCTTGATCACGCTGCCGATCGACGCCGACACATAGCTGAGAACGTGCAGCGGCTTCCAGCCGAGCTCTGACACCTTCTTGATCGCCTGTGCTGCAAATTTCGGCGTTGCGATGTCGAACAGCACGTCAGCGCCGGTCGCCTTCAACTTGACGAGGTGGGAATCGATCGTCGGCTCCGACACATCGAAACCTTCCTCCGCGACAATCATTGACGCAGCTTTGTCGCCGAGCCCCCGCCTGATCCCCTTGAGATAGTCTTTCCCGAAATCGTCATTCTGGAAGAAGATCGCGATCTTCGCCGCGGGCCGCTCCCGAAGCACATATCTTGCGATGTAGCCCTCGGTCTCGTAGCTTGGGGTAAATCCCATCGTCCAGGGGAAGTTTTGAGGATCATTCCACTTGGCCGCTCCGCTCGACACGAACAATTGCGGCACCTTCCTGGCGTTCAGATATTTTTGCACGGCCGAGTTGGCCGCTGTGCCGAGCGCGTTGAAGACCAGCAGAACCTCGTCGCTCTCGACCAGCCGTCTCGTCTGTTCGACCGTCTTCGGCGGCGAGTACGCGTCGTCGTACGACAGGAAGACAATGCGCCGTCCGTTGATGCCACCCTCCGCGTTGACCTTGCGGAAGTAGGCCTCCTCGGTCTTGGCGACCATGCTGAAGGCGGATGCCGGGCCGCTATAGGGCGACGTGTTGCCGATCTTGATCTCAGTGTCGGTGACACCTGGGCCATATCGCTTCTCTCCAGCCGAGCCCTGACTTGCGTGCAGACCAACCAGGATCACCGCCGCGGCCCTGACAGCGTCGCGACCTCCGTGTCCGCCAAACAGCCGCCTGTACAGTACCGCGACACGGGCCGCCCGACTCGAATGGCCAGCATCCCACTTCACGGCGCCTCTCCCTTTCCGGCTCCCATTGCCTCAACAAACCCAACTAGTACACTTGTGTACTATGTGATAGCAACTGCCATTCCGCATCTCGATGAATCGGGATCATGCAAGCATTGGAGGACATCTTGAACCTCGAAGCCGTGCGAAATTTCCGTTTTGAGTCAGTCACTCAAAGCTACACCCGTCGCGACACCATGCTGTACGCGCTCGGCCTCGGCTTTGGTTCCGATCCACTTGACCCGGCGCAGCTTGACTTCGTCTACGAGGCAAATCTCCGGGCGGTGCCTTCGATCTGCTGTGTGCTCGCCCATCCCGGCTTCTGGGCAAAGCGGCCGGAGCTCGGCATCGACTGGCTGAAGCTCCTGCACGGAGAGCAGAGCTTTGAAATTCACAGCCCGATACCAGCCGAAGGCACGGTCAGAGCCAGTTATGAAACCGCCGCTGTCGCTGACAAAGGAGCCGAAAAGGGGGCGATCCTTCACCTCGTCAAGACACTCGACGACGCTGTCAGCGGACTGAAGTTGGCGACGGTTCGCAGTGTGCTGTTCCTGCGCGGCGACGGTGGCTACGGCAGCTTTGGCAATGTCCCTGCCGAGCCCACTGCCCTCCCGGAACAGCTCCCTCGCAGACCAAGGACATCGCGACGCTGCCCCAAAGTGCACTGATCTATCGGCTGAGCGGCGACTACAATCCGATACACGCCGATCCCGACGCCGCCGCAAAGGCCGGCTTCGACCGCCCGATCCTCCACGGCCTGTGCACGCTCGGAATTGCAACGCGCGCGGTCCTCGCCACCCTCGCGGATGGCCGGCCCGAACGTTTCCTTTCACTGTCGGCCCGATTCAGCCGTCCGGTCTTTCCGGGAGAGACAATCCGGACGGAATTCCTCTCCGTCGGCGGCCAAATCCGCTTTCGCTCACGGGTCCTCGAACGCGACCTCGTGGTGCTCGATCGAGGAACAGCGGTGGTCCGCGATTGACCTACTTCTTCTCGATCTTCGCGATCGCAACGATCTCGGCCCAGCGCCGCGTGTCGGCTTCCTCGAATGCCTTCAGCTGGTCGGCTCCGGCCGGAAACGGTTTTGCGCCCACGGACTCGAGATAGTCCGCGGTATCCTTGTTGTTGACGAAGGCCAGCACGACCTGGCTGAGCTTCGCCACGATGTCGGACGCGGTGCCTGTCCGCACGAACACACCGACCCAGGCGGTCAGCTCAGCACCGGATAGCCCGGCCTGCGCGAGCGTCGGGACATCGGGCATCCCCGCCAACCGATCGCTGCTCGTCACTGCAAGGACACGCAACCGACCATCCTGGATCAAGCCCTGCGCACTGGCCGGATCGGCGAAGACGCAATCGATCTCACCCGCCAGCACATCAGTCCGAGCCTGTGGCATCCCGCGATACGGAACATGCTGCATGTTGATCCCGGCCCTGGCCCGGAACAACTCCGCAGCACCCCGGCTCGACGTGTTGCCGCTTCCAAATGAGAGGGGCTTCTCGCGCACCTTCGCCAAAGCGATGAACTCTGCAACGGTCTTTGCCGGAAACTCGGGCTTGACGGCCAGCATCATCGGAATGGTCATGATCCCCGCGACAGGCGTAAAGTCCACCGCGGGATCATAGGGCATCGCATTGAACAGGCTGATATTGGCCGCTTGCGTCGAGTTCGTGGTGACGAACACGGTGTAGCCGTCAGCCTCAGCCTTCAGAACCGCAAGCGCTGCCAGATTGCCGTCAGCACCCGGCTTGTTTTCGATCAGCACGGTCGCACCGGTCTCGATGCGAATGCTTTCGGCGAGACGCCGCGTCACAGCATCGGTTGCACTGCCTGCCGGGAACGGCACGATGAGGTTGATGCGTCGCGACGGATATGATTCCGCCGAGGCCTGCCGCCAACCGGACGCCGCGATCGACACGGCGACCAGGCATACAACGATCGCAACCCGAACTCGCATGGACTCTCCCTAGGCGTGAAGCGCTTGACATTCCCACGCTGCGGCGCAGCTACGGTCCGCAGTCCCTGATTTGTTCCGATCGTACTCTACTTTACGATATGTGAGAACGTACGTCTATCGGCCGGACATCCGGTCTCTGGCGTCGCATATCTCGTATGATCGCCCCGGACCCCAGACCCCCGCTAGCTGCACGGTTCCGATTCGCCGCTCGTCCGGCTTAGTTCGATGCTATCGATCTTTGAAAAGAATCCATCGTCGAGCCCGATGTCCGCGGCAAAGTGCATAGGATCGGCGTGGCCGCAGATCACATCCGGAAAGTGCCAGTTCGCGGTCCCCACCACCTTTTCGCCGGCGAGCACGGCAATTTTCAGCGGATGCCTCGTCCCCACGCCGCGCGCGCTCTGATAGCCGTCGGCGATGCAGTAAAGTTCGAGCCGCATTATATTCTCGGCCACGCGCTGGACCGACAGCTCAATCTCGCAGAAGCCAAAGGCGGGATCATCTTTCGAGCCTTCCGCGTAGAAGTAGAACGCGCCAATCTTGCCGTGCGCGCACGGGCCGAGCTTGTGATCCTTGGGTACCTGCGGATCCGGCCGCGCCGGCGTCCGAGGCGGCAATGGGCCGAGCGAACAGAAGTGCCGATAGGAATAGCAGCGTCCCAATGTCTCCTCCCCTACCGGAGCGCGAATAGCCGCCTTGCATTGGCAGACAACACTGCCCGTGACACTGACAAGACCCGCTCGGCGAATTGCGCAGGCCTGTCCTGCTTGATCGTGAACGGATAGTCCGATCCCACAACGAGCTGATCCGTCCCGACCTTGTCAGCGAGGTATTGCAACGCCGGCCCGTCGTAGAGAACCGTGTCGTAGTAGAAGGATCGGGCCATCTCCGTCGGAGCCCCCGCGAAGAGGCTTTGTAGCGGTGGTCCCATCCCATAAGCGTGGCCCAGCCTCGGTAACAGCCAGGACAGCGCGCCGCCGCCATGGCTCAGCAGGATGCGCAAGGTGGGAAAGCGCTCGAGCACGCCGTTGGTCATCAACGAAACCGCGGCGAAGGCCGTCTCCAACGGAAACGCCGCCACGGCCGCAAGCTCGGGGCGACCGCCCATTCGGTCAAGCCCAAGAGGATGCAGCGGATGGATCATCACCATCAGCCCGGCATGCTCAGCCGCTGCATAGACGTCGTTCAGGCGTGCATCGCCGAGCGGTATGCCATTGATATGCGTGCCGATCTCGATGCCGCGCAGACCAAGCGATCTGATCTCCTCCATGCGTCGTGCGGCGAGTGCGACATCCTGCATGGGGACCATCCCAATGCCGACGAAATGCCGCGGATGGTCTGCGCGTAGCGCAGCAATCCCCTCGTTGACACGGCGGCACAACGCGTCCGCGTCGGCGGGTGGAAACCAATGCGACAGCAATTCCGGCATGGGCGAGACGACCTGCACCTGGATGTCGTCGATCGCCATGTCGTCGAGCCGGCGGCGCGCGTCCCAACTTCGAGAATCGATCACTCGAAACACCTTGCCGCCCACCATGACGGCGGCCGATGCGTCCCGGAGCTCGACGGAGGGCCACAGCGGATTGCGGGCCGATTCCGCCGGAATGTGCCGTGGGACGAAATGGGTATGGGTGTCGATCGCTTCGACCAAGACGTTTCCCCGACGGATTTATGCGCTGCGCCCGCTACCAGACGGCCTGGAACGCGCGGGTCGACAATTTACAAGCAGGTTGGACTGTTTTTATTGTCTATGCAATCCCATATTCGTATGCTAGTGAACAATCTAACAGACAATGCGATCGGCGATCGCATCAGGGAGCGAAGCGAGCGTGGCGCGAACGATCAACGACATCGTGATCGCAGGGGCCGGCCAAGCCGGAGCGCGTGCCGCTGAAGCGCTGCGGGCGCGCGGCTTCAGGGGTTCGATCACCATGATCGGCGAGGAGACCCACCCGCCCTACGAGCGGCCACAGCTCTCAAAGAGCTTGTTGCAATCCCGCGATGCGCCTGTCGCCTACATCAAGCAGGCCGCAGACTGGACCAAGACGCTTGATATCAACATCGAGACTGGCGCCGCGGCGATTGATTGCGACGCCGATCGCCGCATCGTGTCGACCGCGGACGGCCGCAGCTTCCATTTCGACGGCCTGCTGCTTGCGACCGGCACTCGGCCGCGGCGGCTTCCTGCACTGGAAGATGCACACATCGAGGTCCAGTATTTGCGCAGCGTCGAGGACGCGCTCCGATTTCGTCGTCACATCCAGGCCGGATCGCGCATTGCGGTCGTCGGGGGCGGTGTCATCGGCCTGGAAGCTGCGTGCGCTGCCGCCAGGAACGGCTGCCGTGTGACGGTGATCGAAAGTGAGGAGCATCTCCTCGCACGCGCGTTCCCGCCTCTGATCGGCGGTCTCGTTGCCGACAGGCACCGCAGTCACGGTGTCGAGTTTGTCTTCGGCGCGACGGTGACCGGAAGCACGTCAGGTTCCGTCGGCCTGAGCAACGGCGCGCGGATCCCAGCAGATCTGGTGTTGGTCGGCATCGGCGTTACCCCTTCGGCCGAACTCGCCATCCGGCTCGGTCTGCCCGCCGCCGAAGGCATTGCTGTCGATGCCTGCGGTCGCACCGCTGTTCCCGACATCTTCTGTGCGGGTGATGCGGCCCTGCAATGGAGCCGTTGCCACGGCCGCGCGATCCGCGTCGAGACCTGGGCGAACGCCCAGAACCAGGCGATCTCGGTCGCCGCCAATATGATCGGCGACGCCGTGGAATACAACGATCCTCCCTGGTTCTGGACCGACCAATACGACCTGAACATCCAGGTCGCCGGCGACATGCGCAATGCCGAGCACATCGCGCGCGGCGATCCAAGCAGCGGACGGTTTTCGATCATGGCCATGCGTGGCGCCGAACTTGTCGGCGCTCTCTCGGTGAATGCAACCAAGGACATGGCGATTCTGCGGCGGATCATTGCGGCCAACGCAAAGCCGCAGCGCGCTGATCTGGAGTCGCCGGGTTACGACCTCCGAGCCGTGTTGAAACCACACTGACAAGTCCGAGGGAGGGACTGCAATGAATGCGTTCCAGCGAATGAATACCGCGCTGATGGTCGACGAGGCCAAGCAGATCTTCAAGGTCTCCCGCCAGGCTTTCGTCGATCCGGATATTCTCGAGGCCGAGCGCACGCGCATCTTCGACAAATGCTGGCTCTATCTTGGCCACGCGTCGGAGCTTCCCAAGCCCGGCGACTTCGTCACCCGTCAGGTCGCCGGCCGCAATATTCTGTTCGCGCGCGACGCCAAGGGTATTCTGCGCGCCATGTTCAACACATGCCCGCATCGCGGCGCGCAGGTTTGCCGCGAAAAGCATGGCAATGCAAAGTCCTTCCAATGCTTCTATCATGGCTGGGTGTTCGGGCTGGACGGCGCGCTGCGCAGCCAGCCAGGCGAGGCTTCCTATGCGCCCGATTTCAAGGAGCGCAGCACGTCCAACATGCAGCAGGTGCCGCGGTTCGAAACCTATCGCGACTTCTGCTTCGTGTGCTTCGATCGGAATGCCGAGACGCTCGACTCCTATCTCGGCCCGGTGAAGGAATATCTCGACATCATCGGCGACCAGGCCGAGGCCAGTATGACCATCGTCGGCGGCACACAGGAATACTCGATGCGCGCCAACTGGAAGCTGCTTACCGAGAACTCGATCGACGGCTATCATGCGCTCACCACGCACGCGACCTATTTCGACTACCTCAAGGCCACCAATGGCGGCCTCGTGCCGGTGCCGCTGGAGGGTGCCGCGCGCGATCTCGGCAAGGGACATGCGGTGCTGGAGTACAAGGCGCCGTGGGGACGCCCGGTCGCACAATGGATTCCCATGTGGGGTGACGAGGGCAAGCGCGAGATCGACCGGCTCTACCAGGGACTGGTGACGCGCTTCGGCGAGGAGCGCGCCAAGCGGATCGCGCTCTTCAATCGCAATCTGTTCGTGTTCCCGAACCTCGTCGTCAACGACATCATGGCCGTGACGATCCGCACCTATTATCCGTACGCTCCCGATTTCATGACTGTCAGCGCATGGGCGCTCGCGCCAAAGGAAGAGACCGACTGGGCGCGCAAATACCGCCTGTTCAATTTCCTTGAATTCCTGGGCCCTGGCGGCTTCGCGACACCCGACGATGTCGAGGCGCTGGAGCAGTGCCAGCGCGGCTTCCGCAACTCCACTGAAGCGCAATGGAACGACATTTCCAAGGGGATGGGCAAGGAAACGCCCGCCTATGATGACGAGCTGCAGATGCGCGCGTTCTGGTCGAACTGGAACAAGCATGTCTTCGCGCCATCGGCCTAACGCAGGAGGCGCAGATGCAGAACATCACCCGAGCCGACGTCGAGGATTTCCTGTTCGCCGAGGCCGAGCTGCTGGACGAATGGCGCTTGCCGGAATGGCTCGAGCTGTTCACGGACGACGCGATCTACTACGTACCGTCGACCGACGTTCCCGCGGACTCCTCGCCCGACAAGAACCTTTTTTATGTTGCGGACGACCGCTTTCGCCTCAGCGAACGCGTCAAGCGCCTGATGAAGCGCACCGCGCATGCCGAATTCCCGCATTCGCGCACGCGGCACCTGGTGAGCAATGTACGGATCCGCAGCCGCAGCGACAGCGAGGTGGAGGTCGCCGCCGCCTTCATCACGTATCGCACCAAGGATGGCGTCACCGACATCTATTTCGGCAGCAACCGTTACCGGCTGGTCGCCGAGAACGGGCGCCTTCGCATCAAGGAGAAACGCTGCCTGCTCGACAGCGAGGGGCTGCGCACGCAAGGGCGCGTCAGCATCATCCTCTAGGGACAATCGATCGTGGACAAAAAGCTCAGGAACAATGTTGCCGTGGTGACCGGCGCCGCCAAGGGCATCGGCCTTGCAATCGCGGAGCGGCTCGCAACGGACGGCGCGAGGTTGATCCTTGCCGATCTCGATGAGGCCGGGCTGAAGGAGGCCTCGGCCCGTCTCGCCAGCCAGTTCGACGTGGAGGTCGCAACCGAGGCGGGCGATCTCACGGAGCAAGGCGTCGCCGAGAAGACCATCCGGCTTGCTTCCGAACGATTCGGCCGCCTCGACATCCTGGTCAACAATGCCGGAGGTGGCATCATCAAGCCGTTTGCGGAGCATACACCGGAGACGCTGAAAACGACTATCGATCGCAACCTCTGGACCGTGCTGTGGTGCTCCTGGTACGCGGTCCCGACGATGCGCCAGCAGGCGTACGGCCGGATCATCAATCTCGGCGCCGATTCCGTTCGCAATGGCCTTTGGGATCACGCCGCGTACAATGCGGCCAAGGGCGGCGTCCACGGCCTAACTACCGGCATGGCACGCGAGTTCGCCAAGGACGGCATCACTGTGAACACGGTGGCCCCCTGCGCGGTGAATACGCCGCAGATGGTCGCTATCGCCAGGACCAACCCGGCGCTTGCCGCAAAACTCGTCAGCGTTATCCCGATGGGGCGTCCGGCCGAAATGGAGGAAGTCGCCTCAATGGTCTCCTATCTCGCATCCGCCGAAGCGTCGTTCGTGACCGGCCAGGTCATCAGCGTCAATGGCGGCAGCACCATGCTTTAGGCTCTCGCCATGGCCGAAACAGTCTTTCTCTGCACAGCCGATGAGGTTGTCGAAGGTGAGATCAAGCAGGCTCCCCTGCCCGATGGCACCAACGTCGCTCTGTATCGCGTGGCGGGCACAATCTACGCTACCGCCGACATGTGCACCCATGGCGAGGCGTCGTTGTCGGAGGAAGGCATCATCAACGGCAAGATCGTGGAATGCACCTTCCACTTCGGGACATTCGACGTCACCACGGGCGAGCCGACCGGCATGCCCTGCGAGATTCCGCTGAAGACATATCCCGTCACCGTCGTGGACGGGAAGGTCCAGATCGAGGTCTGACATGCCGCCCCGCCCCAATCGCGCACCCGCTTCGCTCAAGACAGCACGGCGATCGCTGGCGCCGCCGCGCCGCCGGACTCAGGCCGAGAGGACGGCCGAAACGCGGCTGCGGATCCTGAAGGCGGCCGCCAATCTGGTCCGGCGTCGCGGCTATGCGCGATTTCGGACCGCCGAGGTTGCTGCCGAAGCCGGCGTCTCCCGTGGCGCCCAGCTCCATCACTTCCCGACCAAGGATTCCCTCGTCGTCGCCACGCTCGAATATGTGTTCGAGCAGGCGCAGATCCTCAGCCGCCGCCGCGCCGCCACGGTGAACCGGCCACGAGATCTCATCGAGGCTGTCATCGCAGACGCGAGGGAATTCTTCTTCAGTGAGCATTTCATGGTGGCGATCGACATCGTGCTTTCGACGTCCACCGACCAGGCGGTGCGCAGGCAAATTCTGGAGATCTCACGCAAGGCGCGCCGTCCGGTCGAAGCGGCCTGGGCCGAAGCGCTGGTGGCGGGCGGCGTTCCGGCAGCCGTTGCGGCCGATATTGTCGCACTCACCCTCGGCGTCGTCCGCGGCATGGCGGTGCGAACGCTCTGGGACAACGATCCAAAATGGTTCGACCACCTCTTCGGACTGTGGCGCCAGATGATCAAGGTCTTCATCGAAGCTGAACAGAAACGGGGACGGTTACGATGAGAGCTCCCTTGAACGGGACGACGCCACTGATCACGTCGGTCTGCTACGTCCGCCATACGGTCAACGAGCCGCAGGCCTGTGCGCGGTTTATCTCAGATATCTTTGGCCTGCAGCAAGTCGCGAGCCGGGACGGTGAGTTCGCCTTCCGCTCGGACGATCGCTTCCGCACCGTGAGCCTCAGCGACGATCGAGGCGACGGCACCAGCCTCGGCATCGAGGTCTGGGACGACGCAGCGCTGCAGGAGATCGGCGAGCAGCTGCGTGCGCACGGCTTCACCGCGAGATGGGCAAGCCCGGATGAATGCCAGCGGCGATATGTGCAATCAGCCCTGCTTGCCGACGACGCCTCCGGAAATCGCATCGATCTTGTGACCCGCCCGACACGGAGCGGCCGGCGCTATTTTCCGCCGCGCGATGCCGGCATCGTGCAATTCCAGGGCATCGGCCTGCGCAGCATCGACCACGCCCGCGATCTCGCCTTCTGGCGCCTGCTCGGCGCCGAAGTGACCGATTGGGTTGGCGACATCGCGTACTTGCGCATCGACCACCTGCACCATCGCATCGCGCTCTACCCGTCGCTGCGGCCCGGCCTGCTCTACGCCGCCTTCGAGGTCGAGGCGCTCGATCAGATCATGCAGAACAGCTACTTCATGCAGGAAAACCAGGTGAAGATCGTACAAGGCCCCGGCCGACAGCCCGTCTCGCAACAGATATTCCTTCATGTCGAAGGGCCCGAGGGCCTGATTCTGTCTTACGTCACTGGCACAGCCGAGATCGGCGACAGGCCACGCCCTCCCCGGCAATTTCCACCCTCCGCCACCTCGCTCTGCAATTGGGGTAGCGAAAGCAAGGGCGTTCCCGAGCTGAGCGCGCAGAGCTAGTCGAACAGGAGAGAGGCATGATCCAATTGAAGGATGTGAGCTATGTCCGCCTGGGGTCACCGGATCTCGAGCAGGCCGAGCGATTCGCGACTGCTTGCCTCGGCTTGCAAATCGCCGAACGCGGCAAGGCTGATCTTTACCTCCGATCGGACGAACGCTCGCATACGCTGTGCTACTCCGAAGGTGATCCAAAAAGGCAGACGGTCGGCTTCGAAGTCGAGGACGAAGCAAACCTGGAGGACGCGGCAGCCACGCTCGAGTCGCTTGGCCACGCTGTCCACGCCGGCACAGCACGGGAATCAGAGCAGCGCAAGGTGAAGGCTTTCATCGGCTTCCATGACCCGACCGGCAACCACATCGAACTGGTGGTACGGCCGGAGCGGAGCGGGTGCCGCTACTTCGCGAGCCGCGACGCCGGCATCGCGGGTTTCAGTCACGTCGGGCTCAACTCAACCGATCCCGCACGCGATGAGCGGTTCTGGACAGAGGTCTGCAACGCCCGCGTAAGCGATCGAATCGGCGACATCCCGCTGATGCGCGTCAATGCAATCCATCACACCATCGCGCTCGTCCGCGCGCCACAGGCCGGCATCCAGCACATCAATCACCAGGTCGAGAGCAGCGACGACGTGCTGCGCTCCTACTATTTCCTGAACGAACAGCGCGTGCCGATCGTGTTCGGTCCGGGTCGCCATCCGACGTCGGGGGCCCGCTTCCTCTACTTCAAAGGACCGGACGGGATGATCTTCGAATATTCGGTGGGTGTTGATGAAATCGAGGACGAGACAACGCACCGGCCCCGACAATTCGGCTTTGAGCCAACGAGCTTTTGCATGTGGGGCTCCAAGCCAGCCGGCATGACACTTCCCAATACGTGACAAGTCACGCTGCAGTCGCGGCAACATCCGACGAGGACACATGGATCTGGGATTGCGCGGCCGAAAGGCCATCGTCTGCGCGGCGAGCCAGGGCCTTGGAAAAGCCAGCGCCATGGCGCTGGCCCGCGAGGGTGTCGAAGTCGTGATTGTCGCCCGGCGGCGCGAGGTCCTCGACAGTGCTTCTCGAGAGATCGAGTTGGCCGCGGGCAACCGACCTCAAACAATCGTTGCGGATGTAACGAGCCGCGAGGGACGCGAGGCCATCCTGTCCACCTGCCCTGAGCCCGATATTCTCATCAACAATGCCGGCGGACCACCGCCGGGGGATTTCAGAAACTTCGAGCGTGACGACTGGATCAAGGCGCTTGATGGCAACATGCTGGCGCCCATCGCGCTCATCAAATCCACCATCGACGGGATGATCGCGCGCAAATTCGGCCGCATCGTCAACATCACGTCGCACGCCGTCAAGGCGCCGGTCGCAATGCTTGCGCTATCGAACGGTGCTCGAAGTGGATTGACGGGCTTCGTCGCGGGCCTGGCGCGCTCTGCCGCCGAGCACAACGTGACCGTCAACAACCTGTTGCCGGGGACGTTCGACACGGACCGGCTGAGATCCAATCTCGCGGCACTCGCCCGAAACTCGTCACGTAGCGTGGCAGAGGTCACCGAGGAAGTTCGTGCCAGCAACCCAAGCAAGCGCTTCGGCCATCCGGACGAGTTCGGCGCGACTTGTGCCTTCCTGTGCTCAGCTCAGGCGAGCTACATCACTGGACAGAACATTTTGATCGACGGCGGAGCCTATCCCGGCGCATTTTAATTCCGACATGTTTCTTCAGTCGATAAATCCGCCGATCTGTTGGACAAGCTTCGGTGCCACAAATCGCGCAGGATCGTAGCTTGGCGTGCAAAATCGTACGATTGGTAGCGGGGGAGCGCAACCAATCCACACTACATGAGTTGTTCACTCTCAGGATGGAGCGTGAGTAGTCGCTTTGCGCCAGGCTTGGACCATCGCCTTCTTTGCGATTAACCGCGCTGCAACACACCGCTAGCGAAAACGCGGTGGAATGCCGACCTCGATCGGGATAAGCCAAGCTCACGACTTCGGTCAGCGACTTCGATCCGAAACGAAGTGAGAACAACTTCACCAAACTACGCTAAACTGCGCAATGCCAGCCTGCTGCACTACTCCCACTCAATCATTTCGAACGACGTTTCGTCGTTGATTTTCAAGTACAAATCTCCACGTCTGACGGACAAATCCCGACGGTATGCCCGCCGCATTTTGTCGGTCTTGAATTCACAGGAAAATCTGAACTGCCGGGAATGTCGGCGATCCCGCTAACTATCGGAGTCAATCGACTGATCACCGTTGCGTGCGTAGACAAGACTGCTACACCCGCTCCGGTGCGGTGTCGCTTCAATACCGTCAGACAGCAACACGCTGGTACTTCCCGTTCGCTCGCCCGTGCGCGAGTCAGAATGGTCCTCTTTGCGCCAGAGCCTGGCCTTTCCGCCAAGTCGCGATTTGACCTGGAGCGGACTGACTACCGCACAATTCATACTTCGCTTGGATCGTGCCAAGACACTCGCCACGATCCAGAAGCGGAACGAGAGCTCGCTGGGGAGAGCCCTCGTCCCGCCCAAGCTCTTACGAGCGGACCTGAATAATCGTCTTGCCCTGGCGTCGCTGGGCCGAGTTGAAGGTGGCGACCGCGTCGTCGAGAGAGGAGACCTTTCCGATGTTTGTCCGCAGTCTTCCGTCCCGCACCCTCTGGACGATCTCACTCAACTGACCGCGATCGGCTTCCACAACGAAGTCGATGGCCAAACCGTCCAGCGGGCGAACCTGCGCCGGGCCGATGACAGTCACCAGCGTCCCTCCGACTCTAACAAGGGCTGCAGACTGCTTCTGGATGTCGCCGCCGATGACGTCGAACGCAAGATCGACACTGCCGACATCTTTGAGGGCGTCGTTCTCCAGGTCGACGAATTCATTCGCACCGAAGTCGAGCGCTTTCTGTCGGTCGGCTGCGCGTCCTGTTCCGATGACATAGGCGCCAGCCTCTCGTGCGAGTTGAACCACCATGGAACCGACCGCGCCGGCCGCACCATGCGCAAGCACGCTCTGGCCTGCCTGAAGACGGCCGTGCTGGAAAAGCCCCTGCCACGCGGTCAAGCCCGAGATCGGCAGACTCGCACCCACCTTGAAATCGACGTCACCCGGTAATGGCGCCAGATTGCGCGCCTCGATGGCAATATATTCAGCGAGCGTGCCATCGCGATACCAGTCGGCAAGGCCGAATACGCGCTGCCCCACCGATAGTCCCGTCGTGCCGTAGCCAAGAGCCGTGACTATGCCGGACGATTCGTGCCCTGGGAGCGACGGAGTTCTGTCCTGTTCGCGACGATCGGTCCACGTCGAGGGCCATTCCAATTCCGTCGGAACGAATCCCGATGCGTGAACCTCTACGATAACGTCGTTTATCGCTGGTTGAGGTTCGGGCCGTTCCACCAGCTTCATCCCGGCAAACCCGGCAGCCTGGTTCGTCACAATAATCGCTTTCATCTTCGACTCCTTTATGTGTGGTGTTTTTCAGATTCCGAACTTCCCGACCGCACTCAGATCGAGCCGGCCGGTGCCACCGCGGGGAAGTCCTTGTCGGGATGGAACACGTTGTTGAAGAAGTTCGTCAGCGAGTACATGGCCACAAGCGCGACGATCTCCATGATGTTCGCATCCGTGTAGCCCGCATTGCGGACGGCTTGCAGATCGTCGTCTGTGACGTGGCCACGGCTCTTGATGATCTTGCGTGCAAACTGAACGGCGGCATCCCGCTTCGGGTCCCTGGCACGACCCTTTCGGGCGAGAACAATGTCCTCGGTCGGCAGCTTGGCCATATGCTCCGCCGTGAAGCTGTGCACCGTCAGGCAGTAGTCGCAGCCGTTCACTTCGGAGACCGCAAGGCCGATGCTGTCGCGCGTCTTGACGTCGAGCGCCTTGCTCAAGGAGCCGAGCAGAGTGGCCCATGCGTTGAACGCGATCGGGCTTTGCGCGAAGGTCGCCATCATGTTTGGCGTGAACCCGATGTTCTTGGTGAACATATCGAGGGTCGGTTTCGAACCAGCCGGAACGTGTTCCGGCTTCAGAGCAGCAGCTCTGGCCATGATATTTCTCCTTGAATGATTGGCTTCGGGGTTGGTTATGCGAAGTGCAGCACATCGGCCACGGGCAGGCGCGGCTTCTGCGGCCAGTTGCCGGGCCGCTCCGGCCCGACGGTCAGCAGCATGACCGGGATTTCGTCTTCGGCCAGGCTGAACTCTCTGTGCACGGCCTCTGCATCGAAACCGATCATCGGTGTCGACCCCAGACCTAGCGAGCGGGCCGCATAGATAATAGCTGCGGCGCCGAAGGTAGCGGAGCGTACGGCCTCGTCGCGCTGGCGCTGCGGATGATCGTCGTAAAGACCGCGAGCAGGCCCCTCCCATTCCGGCACCACGTGTGCCGGCATGATTCCGGCTTCCACGACTGGCGCCAGGCGGTCAGGGACGGTGCTGGCATCGGCCAACTGGCCGATGATCACGAAGGTGACGGCTGCTTCGCTGATTGCGGGCTGATTCCAGGCGATCGGACGCAGCCGCGCCTTTGCTTCGGGTGAGCGCACGGCGACGAAGCGCCAGTTCTGCAGATGGAAGGATGTCGGCGCTGAAGTACCGATCCGCACCAGGTCGCGGATCTGATCATCGCTCAGGGCGGCAGTCGAGTCATAGTACTTGGCAGCACTGCGGCTCAGAATGGTTTCGATCACAGCGTTTGTCGGCAGCGGCCCCGCGAGCGAACGGGAGGTGTAGGGATCGGCTGCGGTCATAGCGGTGTTGTTCATTGGGTAACTCCCTCATCAAGTGATTACGGAGACCCAACTTACGGATAGCATTGATAATTTCGAGCCTGCATATGATCAAAATCGTGCTCAAAAGGATCATTCTGGCGAGGGTCCGGACTTATCGCCGTCCTGCGCCAGTCGGCGCCATTCCCCGGGTGTCATCCCCATCCGCTCGGCAAATACACGCCGGAATGCCGAAACCGATTGATACCCGACCGTCTCAGCCACGGCCTCCGTGCTGATCCTTGGCTTCTTGAGCTCGTTGGCGGCCATACTCATGCGAAGATCGGTCAACAGGTCGAGGGCGGAGCGACCTAGCTTGTCTTGAAACTGGCGCATGAATGTAGCGCGTGACATGCCGCATAAATCGGCCAGCTCGGGAAGCTTCCAAGGTCGCGTCGGATCAGCGAACATCGCCGCAATGGCCGGTGCCAATCTCGGATGACCAGCAAGGGCCAATAGGCCTTCAGTGGACTTTCCGGCTTCGCTCGCGGCGCGCAGAACGAGAGTGAATAAGACCGAAGAAAGCGCGTTGAGAATAGCGCGTCCTCCCGCTCTGTCACCTGAGGACTCCATTCGCATCAGGCCGACCAGTCCGGAAAGTTGACTCGATGCCGGCCCAATGTTCTCTTCTCCATAGTTTTCCATGGCCCGCACCACCAGATTTGCTGGCAGGTAGTTGCGGACCAGTCGATCATGGGGTGGCACGACGAAAAACCGTCCGCACAGCAGATCGAGTTGCTCACCCCCTCTATCGTTCTCGCTCAACATCCATCCTGCGGAGCCCCTGCTTTCGTGCGTGCGGACTGGCGTTTCACCGCTGCCGTCGTGCAGCACATGCGCCGAACCGTGAGGGAGCAGCACGATATCCCCGCTCCCAAGCTCCTGCACCGTTCTCGCATCAGGGTCCTCGAAAATGGCCCGGCCCTTGACGATGACATGGTAGGGGATCTCGTTCGCTGCCGCCCTGGGCCAGATAACACGCCATGGTGCACCGTAGGCGCAGCGGACCTCGAGTTGACCAGTGACTGTGATGATCTGCAGGAGATGACTCAACCAGTCGACTTGAGACATGAGACCTCGGGAACGTGAATCGCCAACGCAGCATATCAATTTAGCGACGCCTTCGGTGAAACGCTCGGCGTTCCGTCCTCATTGATCGCGACGATGAAGGCCAGGGACGCTTACATGCTGATTGTCTCCTATCGGCCGTGAGTTCAGTCATCATCAATATCCACTTTGGATATGGGTGCTCAGGACACGTACAGGAGGTCCGATGGCGCGCTGCACGACGACCGGGTTCGTTCCCAACGGTAGCAACTTGCCCTCTCGATGTTCAAGCTGCTTGAACTCCCTCGAGATCGTTCGGCGCGGTAGACGCATGGTAATGGCACGGCTCTTCTGCGCCTGTCGCCAATTTCCGCCAGACACCGTCATTAGCCAGTCGCCCTGCGGATCGACGTCGAGGGTGTAGACGACAATACCGGAGCCCGAGGTTCGTGCGGTGATGAGAGTTGCACCGCCTTCTGGCCGGACAGCTGGGTCGGCACCGGGTCATTCGCATTGACCGCCTACGGATAGGCTGGCGCCATGTCCTTGGCGCCAAAGCGAGGAGCCATCGTATCGCGCCACCTCGGAGGTAGGACACTGATCAGACGGGAGCCTTGAAATCGTAAGAGATGCGTCCAGCCGGCAGGTAGAACAGCGCGATGACCGCGCCGCCCCTGACCTCAGGATAGTGCCTGCTGCCCGGATCGGGCGCCGTCCAGCCGGGTCCCTGCCAGCCCTGCAATCCCTTCAGCTCCGCGCCCTTGTTCAAGGGCACCACGAGGTTGAGCTCGCCATAAGGATGGCCGTGATACTGCCCGCGCAACACGTCGTGATCGTCGTCGTCCTTGAAGCGGCGCGGATCGGCGCTGTTCATGTAAACAGCGGTGATGCTGAACTGGAACGATTCGGCAGTCGGCTCCAGGATGCGGCTGCGCCGGTAGTTCGGACCATCCACCTCCTGGTTTGCCGCCCATCCCTCCTCGACCCCGATCATGATCAGGCGAGCCAGATCCCGGTAGAGCGCGCTGTTTTCGCCATATGTCTCGTTAAGCCAGCGTTCCATCTTGGCTCCGGGTGTCGTGTCCTTGACTTCCCGGAGAAACGGAATGCTGCGCTGGATGAGTTCTTCACGGCTTCCCATGGTGGTCTCCTCTTCGACTAAGTCTTACACTTCGAATCCCTGAAACGTGGCGAACTCATCAATATCCGCCCGTGGCATCAATGTTTCCTGTCCCTCGACCTTGGCCTTCCCGACGGAGATGCCGCACACGACCATCTGCTCCTCCGGGATCGATAGCAGGCGGCGCAAGATCCGGTGATATTTCGCGAACGTTTCCTGCGGACAGGACTGAAGCCCGCGTCCCGCCGCCGCGAGCATCACGTTCTGCACGAACATTCCGAGGTCGAGCCAGCTTCCGACTTCCAGGCGACGATCGATGGTCACGATCAATCCCACCGGTGCGCCGAAGAATGTGTAGTTCTTGGCGGTTTGTCTGCTCCTCGCCTCGAGATCGATTTGAGCAATTCCGAGCGAACCATAGAACAGTCGTCCGAATTCTTGTCGCCGCTTGAGGTACGGATTGGGTAAGTCGCTGGCGTAGTATTTGTATTCCGATATGTGCTCGTCGCGGGAGTTTTGGTGCGCATCCAGCAGCGCCGTCGAGACTCTGTCCTTGGTCGCGCCAGCCAGCACGTAGACGTGCCAGGGCTGGATGTTCGCACCGCTGGGCGCGAACCGAGCGACACGGAGGATCTGCTCGATCGTCCGTCGCGGGACCGGAGCGTTGCAAAACTCGCGGCACGCAAACCGGCCGGCCAAGATCTGATCGATCGGGCTCTGCGCAACGACATCTCTCTCACCCGTGCCGATGGCGGCTCCTTCAGGACCGGATATCCTCGTACGGCTGGTATCCATGTCGGCCTCCTCGGCTTGGAGCAACGAGGGCTCAGTACGGCCAGGCTGAGCCAAGGATGATCGAGCAGAAGTTCTGACGGACGTAGTTCACGTCCTTCAGTGCGAGGACATCGGCCTTCACGTTTCCGAACGTCGTCAGCGGCTTCTTGATGATGCCGTTGGCGAAGTGATCGATGATATTCTCCTTGAAGTTTGTCTCGCGCGGATGATGGACGCAGACATGGTCACGCTGTTCACGCGAGAAATCGTGATAGGCGATGCCAAGCACATCCATTTCCACGCCGGCGATCACCAACGCGATGGTCGGGCGCATATGCTCTGGGATACCGGGCGTGGTGTGGAGCGCGATGGCAGTCCAGACGTCCTCGATGTCGCGCTCGGGCACGCCGTAGCTTTTCATGAATTTGCGGGCGGCATTGGCGCCATCGACCTCGAAGCGCAGATCGGGGCTCGAATATTTCTCGGTGAGACCCATGTCGTGGAACATGGCGCCGAGGTAAAGCAGTTCCGGGTCGTATTTCAGCCCGCGCCGCTCGCCAGTGAGCGCGCCCCAAAGGAAGACGCGGCGACTGTGGTTGTAGAGCAGGTCGTCTTCGCTATCGCGCACCAGCTGCGTGGCGGCGCGTGCGATTGCACTGTCAGGGACGCGGATGCCGGCGATGATCTCAGACATGGAGCAATTTCCTCAGTTGAGTAATGGGCTGGTTACTTGTCGGTATTAGGCAATAGCGCCCTGCTCCGGACAACGAACGGGATGCTGTGGATCAGGACAGCCGTACGTCGTTTCCTGACAAAGGGCCCGTCGGCGCCTTCGCGCCAGCAGGAGACAGCCCTTTCGTCTTTAACTTGCGATCTATTCCGTTTCCGCTCGCCGAAAACTGGCGCGATATTGGACAGGGGTCACGCCGAGACGGGTGCTGAAGACGATCCTCATCCGGTCCGCCGACCCGAAGCCGCAATCGAAGGCGACCGCCTTCAGCGGCCGGTCGCTTGCTTCCAGCATCATGCGCGCCGCATCGACGCGGGCGCGCTCGATGAAGTCGTGCGGTGTGGTCCCGGTCACCTGCACGAAATGTCGGGCCAGATTCCGGGCGCTCATGCCGACGACAGCGGCAAGCGAGTCCAGCGTGTGGCGATTCCCAATATTGGCCATGACATGGTCCTGGATGCGCGCGATCGGCGATTCGGGATCGGCAGGTGCCGTGAGATAGGGACTAAACTGCGATTGTCCGCCCTGGCGCTGCGCAACCACGACCAAACGCTTGGCGACCTTGAGCGCGGTTTCCGCGCCGTGCCGCTGCCCGACGAGCGCCAAGCCCAGATCTATCCCCGCCGTCACACCCGCCGCGGTGATCAGCCGTCCATCGCGCACATAGATCAGATCCGGTTCGACTTTCGCCTTCGGGAATCTCGCCGCCAGCGCCTGTGCATCCTGCCAATGGGTCGTGACTCGCCGATCGTCGAGGAGTCCGGCATAGCCGAGCACAAAAGCCCCTGTGCAGATCGATCCATAGACGCTCGAGCGCCACGGCAGCTCCTTGACCCACTGAAGCAGGCACGGTTCGGGCTCCGCTTCCGGTGGCGTCGGAGTGCCGGCCACCAGAACGATGTCGAAGCCGCCCGCCGCCTCATCGAAGGTCAGGTCGGCGACCATGCGTATGCCATTCGAGGCGCGCAGCGGATTGCGGTGAGCAGCAACCAATACGGTTTCGTAGCGATCCGCGCTGCCGAGAAACGTGTTCGCCTCGCTGAACACATCCATCGGCCCCGCCACGTCCAGGGCCTGGACCCCCTCACAGACGACGATCGCGACTGCTTGTACCGGCACCTGTTACTGCCTCTCCACTCTGGAGCCTTATTATGCAGGTAGTCCGGCCCCTGCAAAAGGCCTGGTGCGATCCGGGAGGCAACAGAACGAACATCCGTGCATCCGGGATCAACCAGGGGCTATGGACTTCTATTGGTCGATTTTGCTCTCCAAGCGGCCCATGCAGGTCCAAAAAAGATCGTCACAGCAACAGGCGAATTTGTCGCGCCATTATTGTGATCCCGGCGCCTTGTCTGGCGTCGTCAAGGGCTCGTCCTTGGAATCCACAACGAAGACCGCCAGTAAGCTGGCGGACTCCTTGTCACTCGCGTTCTCACTGACTCTGTGATGTGAACCGGGCATTTCGTAAAAACTTTCGCCTGCGTGATAGACCTTCGCGGGGTCGTCGCCGACTTGGCTGCGAAGGGCGCCGGACAGCACATAGGCGTAGATAAATGCTGACGCTGCGTGGTGATGAGCCAGCGATTTGGCTCCGGGAGGATAAGTCACCGTCACAGCAACCATCCTCTTTCCTTCGACATTCGGAGTGCGTGCTCGAAGGCGACTTTCACCTGCTCCCGGTCCTGCGCGATCGCCGGCGAGGCTCCCACGGCGATCGCTGCTGCTATCAGCGGGACGGCGGCCGTTCGCATTGCTCTTCGCGCTGGTTTTGCCGTCAAACCTCGAGGATTTGATACAGCACCAATCCGATAGGCAAATCCACTGATCGACATCATCGTACCTCCTCTTCTAACGAGGTCACGCAACTGCTTGAAACCAGGACGCAGGGCCGAACTGATGGTCATGGTGAAGCTTCCGATGAGAAGCCATTGCCGCCACCATCACCTTCGGCCTGATGTGCTGCTGCCGCTGAGCAGCACCGACAACAGCGCGGCCAGAGCGAATCCCGCAGCTACCCAGCCGAGCCGCTCCATCGCGCCATTGGCAATGACCACAGCGCCCGCCGCGGCACCCATCGCGCTGCCGAGGTAGATCGCCGATGAATTCATCGAGAGACTGATCGGCGCCAGCGCCGGAGCCAACGTCACCAGCCGCGCTTGCTGCGCCGTTATCAGCCCCCAACTGGCGAACCCCCAAATCAGGATGGCCGGCAGCAGGACGGGCATTGCCCGCGCCGGCTCGAGGGCCGCGCTGAGCGAGAAGGCAAGATAGGCCAGCAGGGCAAGCCCCCCACCAACGATCACGATACTGCGGGCGCCCCAACGGTCCGCCGCGCTGCCGCTGAGCTGGGCGCCGACTGCACTGGCCAAGCCAAAGCCCAGCAGGACCGGCGCCAGCGCCTGCGGGCCAAGGCCGGCGACGCCGGCTATGAAGACACCGAGATAAGTGTAGACCGTAAAGGTGCCGGCCACGGTCAGCACGCTGGTCACCAGCACGCCCAAGATATCGCGACGCTTGGCCAGCGCCAGACGCTCACCCAGGCCGGCCGTGACGCCAGGCCGTTGGCGCGGCAGCCGGATGAGAATCCCTAACAGCGAGAACACCGCCAGCCCCGCCACACCGAAAAAGGTGGCGCGCCAGCCGAAGCCCTGCCCCACCAGTACCCCCAGCGGCACGCCGGCGATGATGGCCAGGGTCAACCCGGTGGTGATAGTGGACAGGGCACGGCCGCGCCGCTCCGGACCGCCCAGTGCGGCGGCAGATCCGCTGGCCGCCGGCATGAAGCTTGCTGCCGACAGGGCCAACAGCAGCCGCGCGGCCAACAGCCCGGCATAGTCTGGCGCCAGCGCGGCGAGCAGGTTGCCCAGGGCGAAGCTGCCCATGGCGACGACCAGCAGCCGACGCCGCTCCAGCCCGGCCGTCAACACGGCCATGACCGGCGCGCCGATCGCATAAGCGAGGGAGAAGGCGGTGACCAAATGACCGGCAGCTGGCAGACCGACGTTCAGGTCTCGCGCCAGGGCCGGGAGCAGCCCGGCGATCATGAACCCCTCGCTGCCGATGGCAAAAGCGCCGAGAGTTAGCCAGATGAGAGAGGCCAGCGAGTCGGCGCCGGTAGCTTGCGCGCGCTCGGGATTCAGCTCCTGGAGCACAGGATACGTCCTAGTCATGATGTTGAGCCTTGTGCTGGGAATCCGGGAAGGGCGAAGCAGCGATCAAGTCGCAGGCGTTGGGGCTCTTGAACCCCGGGATGAAACGTTCGCAGACGGCGGCGTTGACGGTGCCATACGTCGTCGCTGGCTTGTGCGCAAAACCGGCGAAATACTCCTGAATGAAGCCTTCTTTGAAGTTCGTGCGCGGGTACTTGGCGACGATTTCCTCGCGCAGCTCCGCGGGAAACTGATCGAATCCCACCCCGATTACATCGAGAAGCACACCGGAGTTGAGAAGCGCCACTTCGGGCCCCATATGCTTCGGGATGCCGGGGGTGGTATGCAGCGCAATTGCTTCCCAGACGGTCTGTACCTGATCTTCAGCGATGTTGTGGGTGCTAAGAAACTGTCTGGCTGCATTTGCGCCATCGACCTCGAAGCGTTCGTCTGGGCTCGAGAACTTCTTGATCAGGCCGAGATCGTGAAATGCGGCGGCGACATAAAGGAGCTCACGGTCGAAGCGCAGATTCCTCTGACGACCCTGCTCAGCAGCGAACAGGTAGACGCGGATCGAGTGATTGAAGAGCAGATCGGTGGAATGTTCGCGCAGGATGTCTGTCGCCTCTTTCGCGAGCAAGGAATCGGGAATGACGAGAGCATTGGAGAGATTTGGCGTTGTCATGGTTGCGTCCTTTCAAGACTTACTGTGAGGCTTGGTTGCGCGTTGCGCGCGCAACTACGAAATTATGCTGATCAACTCGCTCCGACGTCGAGCACGATCTTTCCTTTCGGCTGAGGCCGCACGCGTTCCAGCATCAAATGAGCCTCGCGCGCATCCGTGAGGGGTAAGATTGCCCCTACGTTTGTTCGTAGTTTTCCACCATCGATGAAGCGAGCGATCTCTGTCAGATATTGGCTCGTGACGTTGACCAGAAAGAAGGCGGCTTCAACACCGTAGCGCTTTGCAAGATCCTGATCCGGACGGGATACTGCCGAAATCAGCTTGCCGCCACGACGGAGGATCTGGAATGAGCGGTCTTGGGTTTCGCCGCCGACAAGATCAATGACAGCGTCCGCGTTCCGAACTTCTTCCTCAAAGCGATGAGTCCGATAATCGATCACCGTGTTTGCGCCGAGGTTACGCGCGACGGAAATATCGCCCGTCGATACGGTTGCGATAGTTTGCACACCTGCGTGATGGGCCAATTGAACCGCATAGGATCCAACGTTGCCGGCCGCTCCGTGAATGACCACCGTTTGACCTGCCTTGAGCTGGGCGTGATCAAACAACGCCTGCCATGCCGTCACGGCAATGACGGGGACGGACGCAGCTTCAACGTGGCTTAGCGAGGTTGGCTTGTTCGAAACCATCCCTGCGGACGCCACAGCGTACTCGGCATAGGCCCCGATAAACCGCGAGTTCGTAACACCAAAAACCTGATCTCCGGTACGTAGTTCGCTGTCTCCGGGTCCCATCGCGACGATTTCACCCGAAATATCCGAGCCGAGAGTGAGGGGAAGCGGTTGCGGCAAAGCGCTCTTGCCGGACCTGATCCAGCCATCCCATGGGCCAACTCCGGCGGCCGCAACTTTGACCAAGACCTCTCCAGGACCTGGCTCAGGTCGCGGCACGCGCTCAAACTTCATGACCTCTGGTGACCCAAACTGGTGCACGCGCCAGGCCATCATGGTTGAACGAGTTCGCTCTTCATTAACCTGAGGAACGATGCTGCTGGGGGTCATCTCATACTCCTTGCGCTCAGTTCTTCTTCGACCATTCGTTAGGCTTATTCTCCAAGGCGGTTCAGCGAATGTGCTTGTCAGTATTCGCAATGGAGGCTGTCCTGGACAACGAACACGATCCTACGGATCAGGACAGCCGTACGTCGTTTTCTGACAGGCCCGTCAGAGCCTTAGGGCCGGCAGACAACAGTGCCGCCGTCGATGCTCCGACCGATCATCACCTCTCCTGCCGACTCGGTATTCTCTCCACGTAGATGCCGAACAAAATCAGCAAGGGTGCAGGAAAGCTCGCAGGAACCTCAGGCATGCGGTCCGCGAACGAGCGGGATTGGCACGCCATTTGCTAGGCAGCAGGATCAGGAGTCCGAGCAGGCTAGTCATCAGCAAAGGTAGCCCGACGTACCAGCGCTCGCGCTCGCGAGCACGGCCGGACAACGACTTGATCACGAAATCATCGCCACGCGCCATCTCGTTGAAGGTCTGCTGGAAGGAGCCGATGCGGCGCACCTCCGTATCGGAAAGGCCGTCCCCCCGCCATCGGGACTGCCGTTCCAATGCGGTCAGCTGCGCTTCCTGCGAGCGCCCGTAGCCCGCTTCTTTTAGCGCATCAGCGTAGACCGCTCGCTCCTGCACCGCCAGGAATGTCGCTGGACCGATGCCGGTAGCGGACTGTAGCAGATCAAACATCGGCTGATCAGCACGCGGCATGATCATGAGCCAAATAGCGGATACCAACACAGTCACGAGACTCATTGCAGAAGCCGCGCGAAGGAAAATGCGAATGCAGATCCGTCGGCCGGCTGCGGGGGCGAATATAAGCCCACGCAGCGCGGCGCCGATCACGAGCATCAGCGTGAAAGCAAGGGCCATTGCAGCGCCCGTCGGCAGTTCGAATTCGAATGACGCGGCCAGACCGACGGCGCTGGCCGCGACGCCTCCAAGCCAACCGATTCCAAGCGCGTAGGCGATGCTGCGCGTGAACAACGATCCAATGATTGCCGGGATAATCAAGAAGCAGAAGACTAGAAGCACTCCTGCAGAGGCTACCGAGCTCGTGACGACCACGCTGAAGGACAAATAGAACACAAAATCCCAGAGCAGCGAGCGACGCGCCTTGCTATGTACCGCCTCGCTAGCGGCCAAGAGCGGGCGACGGGCCAGCCAATGAACGGCCCCGACCAACGCATAGACGACCGCGAACTTAGGCAGGTCGCTTGCAGAGACGGCAAGGATGCTGCCGACGAGTATTTGTTTCACATGCTCCGCTCCTTGCGGCGAGCGGTCGACGACAACGATGGTCGTTGCAGTAGCCACAACGTAGATGATGCCGATGTAAGCTTCGGCTTGAATCTCTTTGGGTAAGACACGGGAGACCGTAAGCAGGGCGGCGCCGATGGCGGCGAAAAGAAAGGTATAGGCGATTCCCGCAGCACTCGTCGGAGCGTACCCAGCCGCAAATGCGATGGTAGCTCCAAGCGCTGACATCTGCGCCAGAGCAAGATCAGCGAAAATGATGCCACGCCTCAGAACGTGCAGGCCGAAGTTGGTGTGGATGGCTACGAACAACGTGCTCGCCGCGAAGGGCGCGGCAAGCAGCATGATTACATCGTGTGACATCGCCCGGGCCTGATCACTTGCCTGTCGCCGCAAGCGTGCGCGCGAGGGCAGCGACGTTGAAGTCCATGAGACTTAGGTAGTCTCTCGCCTCCGGAACGCTGCCTACTGTTGGCGCGAGCACGACAAGAGGTGCGCCCGTGCGCGCCGACAACATTTGGGAGAAGTTCTTCGGCTCATATGCCTCTTGCAGAATGGCACGCGCACCGCTTTGCCGCATTTCTGCAATTAACGAGGAGAGATGCGCGACGCTCGGCGCGACCCCTTCCTTTGTTTCAATGAAGCCGATGAGGTTTAAGTGAAAGCGGCGCGCGAAATATGGCCAGCTGTTATGATAGGCGACCACGGCCGCGCCGCGGTAGGGCGCCAGCTGTTGCATCCAGGCCGCAATGCGGTCGTGCAGTGTCGCGAGAAATCGATTCCGGTTGGCCACGATGGTGTCACGAGCGGCGGGCATGAGCCGAATGATTCCCTCCGCTATGATCGCCGTCACGGTCTCCGCATTGGCAGGATCAAGCCAGTAGTGCGGATTGCCTAAACCGTGCGCGTGACCATCCTCAGTGACGGTGGTTCGGCCTCTCGCTTCCAACAGCGGGACTCCGACCGACGCATCCACCGAGCGCCCGCCCCCCGCTTGGAATTCCGGGCGATGCAGTTGAATTATCAGCTTGTCAATCCAGAGATCATAGCCCAAGCCGACACGAACAATGAGATCGGCATCGCTTAGCATCGAGAGATCGCTCACCCGAGGTTCGAATGCCTCCGGATCGGTCCCCGGTGGCACAATGGTCTTGACCTGGACGACCTCACCACCGACTGCTGAAACGAGGCTCGCAATATCGCTTGTTGTAGCCACCACGACTATCGGCGCGGAGGCAAAAGCTGCATGCATCGATGCGGTCATAACGCACAGCGCCACGATTGCGATTAGTCGTGCTCGGCTCGCCATAACCATAGCGCGCTCGCTAGTGCTTCGCCCACAAGCCTTTTGGCATCAGACAGTGCACTTCACGATCGGCACCTCTAGGAGAACCAAGCCGGCAGTCCATGGCTATGCTCGCGAGCGAATAGGCGTCAAGTGGTGTTAGATGCTTCTCGTTTGCCAGCTTGTCGACCATGGCCATTGAAGCAGTATCCATCGCTTTGTTCAAATCAGTATCTTTTGCATACGTGACAAGGTAGTCCGGGCTGTCGTCGCGGGGCAGCTGTGGCGGCGGTACGTTCGTCACCTTTGGAACCATGCAGTATGTTCCTTTGAGAACATTGATAACTTCGGAAATGCGACAGTCCCAATTTACTAGCATGAGCTTTCGCGCAACCTCGGACGGCACTTTGTTCTGTTCAGCGATAAGTTCGGTCGTTTGCTCCTGCAGCAAATTGAACGCGACGTTGAGATCCCGGTCATATCCGATAGCGATCCAATGCGTGGGCGTCTCAATCCGAGGCCAAGTCAGTTTGATGTCTTTGAGCACCGAAATCGTGAGATCGAGCTCCTTGAACGCGGTCTCGATGGCGGTCAGATTGATCTCGCCGTTGCCCTGCCCCGCGTGAGAATCCCCCGACCAAAGCAACGCTCCATCGACGAATACCGGGAGGTAGAGCGTCGTACCTGACACCATCTCGTTGATATCGAGATTCCCACCAAAGGGGCCCGGAGGCACAGTGCTGTAGGCACCGGGTGACGCACGAGCAACGGCGATGATGCCGGGAAATGGTCGCAACGGAACGAAGATGCCGGGCGCGAATTCCAGTTGCTGCTTGGCGAGATCCAAATAGAAATATTTTACCTGACCTTGAGAAAATCGGCTGGGAAACTCGCCTCCAAAGCCTGGATAACTGAAATTCAAGGCGTATGACGTCGGCACTATTCGACCGATATGGACCTTCAGGGTATCGCCGGGTTTGGCGCCTTCGACATAAATCGGCCCGGTAATTGAGTGAGGGCCTCGACCCGGCGATTCCGCCTGTTCCGATTTCGCGCGCTGCGTCATTTGCTCGATCGAAAGGTCCAGCATGACTTGTTGATGCCCGTGGATCAACGTCTCCATTGCTACCGTATCGCCCGATCGGATGCGGAGCACTGGACGCTGGGCGTTGTCGTACCATCCGAACTGAGTCGTATCAGCTGTCCCGGGAAGCCTTATCGCTGCACCGCCGGTTGAACGCGCCGCGGACGCTGTAGCATCGCCGGGCTGCGTGATCGACTCGGCGCTCTGCGCGGCAGCACCAGACGACGCGAGTCCTACAACGATTAGCATTGGTGCCGCGTGCGCCACCAGCCTGGCCGCAAGAGTGCCATAAGTCATCCCTTTCCCCCTATGTAGCTCTGCTTTATCTTTCTGAGTTCTCGGCCGTTGGCGATACGTCGCACCGCCGAGACTAGCGAACGTGCTCCTTCCCAAAAGCTGCTGGACCTCTGGCGTCCTGCGGTCGAAGGCAATTCGAAAGACCTGATCCGCGCTCGTTATTTGTCGAATGTTGTTAGCTCGGCGCCGTCATTCGCCACGAAAACAACCTACATGCTCGCTGGTTCGGTCTTGCTTGCGTTCTCGCTAATCACGTGGTGTTCGCCTGGAGGCTCGAACACGCTTTCGCCGACGTGGTAGATCTTTGCGTCTTCCCCTTCGACTTGCGACCGGATTTCACCGGAGAGTACGTAGGCGAAGACATCCGCGTCATGGTGATGCGCTTTGGAAGCGCCGCCGGGCGGGTAATTGACGACGACCGCGGTCAGAACCTTGTTTTTAATGTCTGGCAGCTTTTCGGTGCGCACCTGCGTGACCGAGCGCCCCCGAGCTGGCGTGTTCGCGTTTTGCGACAACGCGGCGGTTGCCGCGAGAACGATTACGGTCGTAAGACCGGCAAGGTGAGTCTTCCTACGGAAAGAAAAGGATAACATCGTGATCGGCTTTCTCTCAAACAGGATGTAACGCCGCTCGCTAGGCGCAGATCGTTGCGGCTTGACCGGTAGATTCGATTCTCAGCACGATGCGAGGAGCAAGCTGAACGCATTTTGCGAGAACCTCATGGACGTCTGAGGTTTAGTACTGCCTGCAACGCAGGCCATGGCCAAGAATGGCCAAAAGAACCAGACCAAGTGCTCGCTCGCTGGCTCGATTGGTACACGGCGGCGCAGACCAACAATGGTTCAGTCCACGCAAACAACATTTCAACGGGCGCCGCGACAGCAGGTTGAATCTATTTGCAAGACCAGCGAACTGTGATCGCGTCGGCGGTCGAGCCTGGCTAACTTATGTCGGATAAGGAGACGCAATAGGCGCTGCTATGCGATTGGAGAGGGCCGCGTGGCCTTGAGGCGGCCTCCGCACGCCCGACTTGAAAAGGGCGCGTTTCAATCGTTGCGTCGCTTCTTGGGCTGTGTCCGCGGGGACATTTGTGAACCCCAACAGCAAGCCCGGGCCAGTCCTGGTGCGTAAACCCATTGGGGATAGCGCGTTTATCGCCAATCCCAGCGCTTGGGCCCGATTGGCTAAAGCAACGTCATCAGTATCTGCAGGCAGATGCAACACCAGGTGAGTGCTTCCCGTTTCCGCTACGTGAATTGAATCGCCCAGGACGTCTTTCAACGCTTCGACGAGGGCAAGCTTCCGCTCGCTATACAATCTTCGCATCCGCGCCAGGTGGCGGCCCAAGTGGCCCTGAGTGATGAAATCGGAGACGACCATCTGATCGAGTAGCGACTGCTGCGTAGGCAACAGTGCTGATGCACTCTCGAACTCGTCGATCAGCGAAATCGGCGCAACCAGGTAGCCCAACCGCAGTCCGGGAAATAGAAGGTTGCTGAACGAACCGACATGCAGCACCCGCTCGGCTCGATCGTGGTGCTTGAGCACGGGCAGCGAGCGATCCGAATGATTGAAGTCGCCGTCATAGTCGTCGTTGACAATCCAGGCCTTCGCTGCGGTGGCCCAAGAGACCAACTGTGACCATCGATCGGCCGATAGTGCAATTCCGAGCGGAAACTGGGCTGCGGGCGTGACAAGAGCGAGGCGAGCTGCCGGAGCAAGTGCGATCCCGGCCGAAACATCAATCCCATCGCCGTCAACAGGAACCGGGATGAGATCGACGCCGGCTAGTTCTAATGCATGACGCGCCGGCGGAAATCCCGGGTCTTCGACCCACATCCTATCGCCGGCCGCAAGCAAAGTCCGCCCGATCAATGTCAAGGCGCCCAGGAATCCCGCGGTAATAAACACCTGGATTTCGCTGCATGAGATACCGCGAGAGATGGTCAAGCGATTCGCTATTGCCTGCCGCAAGGGCGCATAGCCGCTTGCACCCTGGTAGACCATTTTTGAAAACGAGAGAGATCGCGCATGACTCGCCGCCAGCCGTGACCACAGCTTGCGTGGAAATGCATCGAGTGCCGGCAGGCCCATCTGGAAAAGCCGCGGAGCTCGGGCAGCTTCCGAAGCTAGCCCGGGCAGCAACGGGCGCGGCGACCGAGCCGGCCGCCGCGGAGTTTCGCCGACAGGACAGGATCCAATACGCGTGCCTGCGGCTCCTCGGCGGATCACAAACCCCTCGCCGGCGAGGATGCTGTATGCAAGCTCGACCGTCGTGCGAGAAACCGAGAGCTGGGACGCCAAGCTGCGTGAGGATGGCAGCTGTGTTCCCGGTGGCAGAGACCCCGTCGCGATCGCTCGTTTGATGCGGACGCAGAGTTGCTTGTGAAGGGGCATATTCTTTTGAGGATCTACCCGAAGACTGACGAGCTTCGGCTCCGGCATGCGTCTGTCCATGGACTGCTCGCTTTGAATGCTCTTGGTCCGTGTACCACGAAACTGTCCGCGCCACATGCATCATAATGCACGGTCATCAAAAACATGCAATATTATGCAGGGTCGGACTGCCCCTGCTCGATCTCTCGACGAAGGTTCGAACGGAAAAGCCGCAATGGATTGCCGAGGCCGTTGCTACTTCGGCCTGGTCGCGACGATTCTTGCGGGCATCCGCTTTCAGCGAGGGGCTGTGCCCTGGCTGGTCGGCTTGTACATCACGGCGGCCTACAGGTTCACCGCCTCGACGTCGTTTGCCAATCCTGCCGTCGCGATCGCGCGGTCCCTGACAAACACTTTCTCGGGCATTCGCCCCACAGACCTGCCCGGATTTATCCTTGCGGAGCTCTGCTGAGCGTTTGCCGGCATGCTGCTGATGAAGTGGCTGCTCGGCCCCCGAAGGCGTGCGGCCCCGTCCTAATCGCGGAGTCAACCCGATGAGCGTAACGATCTATCACAACTCGGATTGCGGTACCTCGCGTAACACGCTGGCGAGGATACGGCAGAGCAGGATCGAACCTACGATCATCGAATATCTGAAGGCACGTTCGTGCGCTTCTGCGCGAGAAGGGCACGCCGTTCCATGAGCTTGGTCTCGCCGACCCGAAATGGCCCGACGACAAGCTAATCGATCAGATGCTAGCCCATCCGATCCTGATCAGCCGTCCAATCGTAGTGACGCCCAAAGGGGTCAAGCTGTGCCGTCCCTCGGAAGCAGTCTTGGACCTGCTGCCCAATCCGCGTATCGGCCGCTTCGTCAAGGAAGACGGGGGGTGATTAATACCCATCGCTTGGCTTGGGATTCGGCCCTTCTGCACGCTGCAATTCGCTGCGGTACTCTGTACGCGAGAGCGCCGCAGAATGACGACCTCGATTAGGTTAAGTCGAGGCCCACAACCCTAGTCACCCCGGATGTGGGGGAAGTTGAGAACAGTCCCACCAAGCCTACGCCAAACCACTCGATAGCAACCGGTACCACTACTCCCACTCGATCGTTCTGAGGCATGATAGCCCATTGATCCATCGATTCAAATGTCCCATCTGCGACAAAGAGCCGTCTCCGCGATCCGTCAGAAATTTGCGCTCTTGAATTCAAAGGGCAATTTCGGCGGTTCGGAAACTGCTTGATTTAGGGGACTATCGGCATCGATTGGTCGATTTTTTGAATTCCATCGAGCAAGCAGCGGACACGCGTCACTTGGAAAAATACCGTCAGGCTCTACGGTGGACCCAGTTTCGGAGCGGCGAGTGCGGCCGGCGTCGTCTATTTGGCGTAGATGGGCGCTAACCTCCGGTGTAATCTTTGAAGCAGTGGGTCAGGAATGCATGCCAAAAAAGGAAGCCCAAAGTCTGGACAGGTTCGAGGGACTGGAGCAGCCAACGTCGCTTGAGCTCAATCAGATCATGCTCAAGGATGCCGCTCTCAGCCGCCTGCGGTGGCAGGACGACGATCGCGGCACTCCCGTGCAGATGGAGCAAAGCGATGGATACATGGTGTGCTACCAGCGCAACCACCTTCCCGCTCCAAGTCGGTGGGTGGACGGCAAGGCGATAGAGGCAGAAGCGCTCGATCCCGGTCAGTTCCTGCTGCTCGACCTCAGGCAGAGCCACAGCGCCGTCAACCGCGGAAACATCGACTGCATTTCTCTGTTCGCATCACACAATGCCATGGTGCAGCTCCATCTGGAGCATGACCTCCCTTCCTTTTCCACTCTGCGCATCACCGATGGGCTAGGCTACTTCGATCCCACCATCCGAAACCTGATGGAGTGCGTTACTCCAGCCTTCGAGAAACCCGACACGGTCTCTCCCCTGTTCCTCGACCAACTAGCTCTCGCGATGATGTCTCACCTGACCCACGTCTACGGAGAGCGTGACGTGAGCTTCAGGCCGGTAAAGGGAGGCTTGGCGCCTTGGCAGGAGCGCCGCACCAAATCTCTTCTGCTTGCAAATCTGCGTGGCGACGTAAACCTCGAGACGCTGGCAAAGGAGTGCGGACTTTCGCGCGCTCACTTTGCGCGCAGCTTCAAGATGACGACGGGAAAATCGCCCATGGCATGGCTTGTGAGCCAACGACTGATTCGGGCGCGAGAATTGTTGGCGGAATCTCCTCTTTCGCTGTCCGAAATTGCTTATGCGTGTGGGTTTGCCGACCAGAGCCACTTCTCACGTGCGTTCGCCAGGCATGTTGGAGTGGCGCCCGGGAGTGGCGCCGTCAGCGAAAGCGATGAGACGCCCAAGCGCCCCACTTTTTAGGCACCCGCGAAAAACAGCACTCTCGGACATAAAACAGCACTTATAGAAATTGCCTAACCCTCGAGTTTTCCTGAGGATCGGTCCGTATCCTGACGGAAGGAGCGAGGTTTTCCCAAGCACATCGCCCTCCGATACCAAAGGAGCCGTGGTGATCGCGCGAGGTATCGAAGACGGCAAATTTTGCCGTGGACCGACCTTCGATCGGGTGGCCAGGTTCGGGACCCTGACACGAAAGGAGTTTCTCGAGATGTCAGCATGTGCAGCAGCCACGTCCTTAATGCCTGTTACCAGCGCAGAAGCGCAACCCCGCCTCAACAGCCCTCATGAACAAGGGATAACGTTGACGATCAATGGGCAGGCGCATGACCTCACTCTGGACACGCGACAGTCACTCTTGGACCTGCTCCGCGAGCGCTTGAACCTGACGGGGACCAAAAAGGGATGCAACCAGGGGGCCTGCGGCGCCTGCACGGTCCTCGTCAACGGTCGCCGCATCAATGCCTGCCTCACGCTCGCCGCGATGCTCGACGGCTCGGAAATCACTACGATCGAGGGACTCGCAAACGGGGACCAGTTGCACCCGCTGCAGGCGGCCTTCATCGAGCATGATGGCCTACAATGTGGCTATTGCACACCGGGGCAGATCCTCTCCGGCATCGCTTGCATCGCCGAGGGACATGCCGGATCGCCCGAGGAGACCCGTTTCTGGATGAGCGGAAACATCTGCCGGTGTGCCGCCTATCCCGGGATCGTCGCTGCCGTGACCCAAGTCGCGAAGGAGATGTGAAACATGATCCCCTTCACGCTTGAGGCTGCCACCACTCCCGCAGATGCGATCCGGTCTGCCCTCCTTGGCGGACGATACATCGCGGGCGGCACGACCCTGGTCGATCTGATGCACGAGGAAGTTGAGCGGCCGGAACACCTGATCGACATCAACGCCCTGGCCTTGACGGGCATTCGCGCGGACGGTGACGACCTCGTGATCGGCGCATTGGCCCGAATGTCAGATGTCGCCGCGCACCCGGACGTTCAACGGCTCCAACCGATGATCGCCGAGAGCCTGATCGAGGGCGCATCGCCGCAGCTTCGCAACATGGCATCGATGGGCGGCAATCTTTTGCAGCGCTGCCGCTGCCCCTACTTTCGAATGCTCGACGCCGCCTGCAACAAGCGCGATCCCGGGGCCGGCTGCGCTGCGGTGGATGGTCTCAATGCGGGCCACGCGATCCTTGGCATCTCGGATAGCTGCGCGGCAACCCATCCTTCCGATGTCGCCGTCGCATTCATCGCGCTCGACGCCATGATGACCGTACTCGGTCCCGATGGCGAGCGGAGCTTTGCGGTCGAGGACCTGTTCCTGCTACCTGGCACAACGCCGCATCTGGAACACGCCCTGCGACCGGGTGAGCTGATCACGGAGATCCGCGTACCGGGCGGCCCGCATGCACGGGCTGCGCGCTACCTGAAGGTGCGCGACCGGCAGTCCTACGAATTTGCTCTCGTTTCCGCTGCCGCGGCTCTCCACGTCGAAAGCGGAGTAATCCGCGATGTGCGCATCGCCTGCGGCGGGGTCGGGACGAAGCCTTGGCGAATGCGCTCCTGTGAAGCAGCACTCATCGGCATACCTCCGCAGCGCGAAGCGTTCGCGGCCGCAGCGGCTCTATCAACCGAAGGCGCGCGCCCGCTTGCCCACAACGCATACAAGGTCGCGCTCCTGCCCCGTACGATCACGCGCGCCCTCGAGATGGCCGGAGAACTCGCATGAGCATTGGAATCCCGCTTCCTCGCATCGATGGTCACGCTAAAGTCACTGGCGCTGCGCGCTACGCTGCGGAGTTCAGCCTGCCCGGCCAGCTCCATGCCGTTCCGGTGAATGCCACAGCTGGTCTCGGACGTATCACCGCGATCCACGAGGAGCCAGTACTCGCGCTTCCTGGCGTTGTGGCGGTTATCAGCCATAAGAACGCCCCCCGCCTTGCTTATCGATCCCATAAGGGCTCGATCGACCCTGCGATCGGTGAGCGAGTCCACATGCTGCAGGACGATCGTGTCCACTTCTACGGTCAGGCTGTGGCACTAGTACTGGCGGAAACGCTTGATGCTGCCGAGCAGGCAGCCAAAGCACTTCGGATCGACTACGAGGCCGTCCGGCCGCTGGTAGATCAGACCAACCCGCAGGCACGCACCATAGTGCCGCAGTCGGGCGCCGCCGACACCGCTCGGGGCGATGCCGATGCAGGGCTGGCCGCGGCGATACAGACCGTAGATGCGGTCTACGAGATCGCCCGCGAGAACCACAATCCGATGGAGCCGCATGCGACCCTGGCTCATTGGGATGGTGATCAGCTAACGCTCTGGAGCAAAAGCCAATACGTCGCCAACGAGCAAGCCGAGATCGCCGCAATTTTCGGATTGCCTCCGGGAAAAGTGCGCGTCATCTGCCCGTTCGTCGGAGGCGCTTTCGGCACATCACTCAGGACTTGGCCGCATGTCACCCTGGCTGCCATGGCGGCAAAGATGACCGAACGCCCGGTGAAGCTGGTGCTGACCCGCAATGTATGGTCCGGCCGCGCGTTGCAAGAGGTTTCGGCAACCTGTCAGATGCGGTCTTGCATCAATGTATCCGGCCTCTGATTGGAGCGTGCTGTGCTCCGGGCCATCATGGATATCAGCACGCATTCGAGCTGATTAGCGGACAGGCCTCGAACGGGCCATTCGGGTCACCAGTGTTCGCATGCGCCGGGAAGACCGATCTTCCATCGTCGTCGCATCCTCTCGCAGACCTCGGCGGGTAAGGGATGTTGGTTACATCATCTCGATAGCTCCTCACTTCGCGCTGTTCCTTTGTTCGTGCCTGGCGGTCGTTCCTTCGTCCCGGCCTGCGCGCGCAGACGCGCCGCGCGCAAGGGGCCGTCAAGGCCGGCCGTCGTGCTGTCCTGACGTCTTGCTCTACGCTGCCAGGCTGCGCCTTGACGGCCCCGAGCACGGCGCGAGGATCGGCCAGGTCAGGACGCCGTCTCCTCAGCCTTGACGCACTCGAAGGCACGTCCTTTGTTGAGAACCGCCCAGGCGATCCGGGCGAGCTTGTTGGCGAGCGCAATCGCCAGCACGTTGTGATGCAATCGCTTCTTGGCAGCTTCGATCCAAGATTTGAGGCCGTAGCGCTCCCAGCACTTCACCCTGACCAGCACTACCCATGCGGCTTGGACGAACAGCGCGCGTAGGTAGCGATTGCCGCGCCTTGATATCTTGCCCAGGATCGTGCGGTCGCCGGTCGATATCTGCTTCGGCACCAGTCCAAGCCAGGCGCCGAAGTCGCGGCCTTTCGAGAACACGTCTCCACTGCCAATCGCGGCGACCATTGCACTCGAGATAAGCGGTCCAATGCCGGGCACTGTCATCAGTCGCTCGCAAGCCTTATCTTGACGAGCCAGCGTTTCGATCTCGCTAGACAGCCCCTCGATACGCGCATCCAGCCGGCGCCAGTCGCCCGCCAGATCCTCGATGATGCGTAACATGCGAGGCGAGAGCACATCGGTGCGCGTCGCGAGGATACCCGGCAACTCGGATCGCAGGGAATGCAGGCCTTGGCGTACGGCGATGCCCCGCTCCAGCAGAAACGCACGGATCTGATTGATGACGCCGGTACGCTGACTGACCAATCGATCGCGGACGCGGTGCAGCGCCTGAAGGTCGAGCTGATCGGCTGTCTTGGTTGCGACGAATTTCATGGTCGGGCGTTGGACAGCCTCGGCGATGGCTTCCGCATCTCGGAAGTCATTCTTCTGTCCTTTCGAATACGGGCGCACGTCTTTCGCCGGCATCAAGCGAGCGTCGTGGCCGAGCATTTGGAGCTTGCGACTGAGGTGATGCGCGCCGACGCAAGCCTCCATCCCGATCAAGCAGGGCGGGAAGTTGGCGAGCCGTCTTTCCACCTGGCTGCGTGACCACTTCTGCCGCAGCACGATGGCACCGCGGTGATCATGACCTACGAGGTGGAACGAGTTCTTGCCGATATCGATGCCGATCACGGCGACCGCTGTGTTGAGGTTCCGAGACATGGCGTGCTCCTTGACCTGAGCGCCCCTTGCCAGCTTCTCGCACTGGCGGGGCCGGAGCACGGCCGGACCATTCCATTCTGATGTCCCCAGTCAAGCACACAGCGCACGGTTTTCTCATCTCCACGAGGACTCATCGTGAAGTTCTTGCGCCGATGGATCGTGCAGAGGAGAAGGCGGGACCCAAAGACGTCGGTGAACAGGCTCTGATGCGCGGGTTGGATACCGCATTTCCGTTTTTTCGTCTGGGGCTGTCCTGGTCTAGCGTCGGGCGTCGATCGGATGATCGGCCACATAATGGGTTTCAGGATTTCCCCTGCCGTGGTCCCACCTTCACCTCTGCACGATTGATGTCTGCGACTACCCCTGATCCTGATTGCAACAAAAGGGGGCTGTGGGCCGGTCGAGCGCACCTCACGACTCGAGCGGTCCACAGCCCCCAACGACGTTACGCCTGTCGAGGTGGCATGAGCTCGCGATTGATTGCCCAAATGAAGGCGGATAGCTCTCGGGCAATCGCCGTGACGATTACGGTTCGCCGCTTGCCCTTCCGCTCGAGTGAGCGGAAGCGTCCGCACAATCTGGTTTGCGCTTTCCACGCAATCTCTCGCGCGCGTCTCGGTGCGGCCTCCACCTTTGGCTGCTTGTCTCGGCTCACGCGCGGCGGATATCGATAGCTCCAGGCCGCCTCCACAAGAATACGTCGCGCCCGCCCATTACCGGCTTTGGTGATGCCGCCTCGCTTGACCTTGTCACCAGTCGAGTTTTCCGTGGGCACCAGACCCAGATAGCCCATCAGCTCGCGCGGATTTTGAAAGCGGGAGAGATCACCGATCTCGGCCAGCACCCCCACAGCCGCAATGAGATCAATCCCCCGCATCGCCTGCAGGGCCGCGACAACCTCGGCAAGCGACCACTCGGCCACCACCTCGCGGATGGCATCCTCCAAACGCTCCATCCGCTCACTTTCCTGGCGTATCCCCTCAAGTAACTCTTCGAATGCGATGCGCTGCTCGCGATGCTCGAGCTTCTGCGACATCAGCCATCTCATGTGGGCTGGTCCCCACGTTGTCTTGCCCGGATAGATGCGTCCCAGCCGCAGCATCAATGACGAGATCTGTTGACGCTTGCCCTGGAGGTCCTTCTTTACTGCCTGACGGGCGCGCGAGAGATCGCGCATAGCCTCATGGCGCTCGTCCGGCACCCACACCGCGGTGAGCTCGCCCGCGCGCAACAGCTTGGCGAGGCTTACCGCATCGCGCCGGTTCGTCTTCACTCGATCGCCGGCCTTCTTCGGAACGAGCGAGGGAGCCACCACCAGGCAGTCATGGCCGAGGCTCTTGAGCAGTCTGTAGAGGCCATATCCTGTCGGCCCTGCTTCGTAGCAAAATGTCAGATGACAGCATTTCGCTGCAAGCTTTGCCACCAGCTTTCGGATCGTTGCCTCCGTGGCAGAAAACTCCCCGAGATATCGTACCTCGCCGCCACGGCCGCCTTCGGCAATGGCTATTGCATTGCGCGATTTTGACGTATCGATTCCGACAAAGACCTCGGTATGATGACCCACGACTCGCCCTCCTTGTTTGAGGCTCTGCCCGGTCCATCCAGGCAACCCTCGTCGCAACATCGAAGGTGAGTCGCCTCATTTTGTGGAGGGGACATACAGTCTAGCAGATGTTCTTCAATACGGGTCACCGGCCGCGGACCCAGCAACGCATCGCTGTTGGCGCCGACGCCGAAGGCCGGCTTACCGGTCTTATTCATGAGGGCACCGGCGAAACCAGCCGTCACGAGGAGTTCGTGGAAGCTCTCACCAACGTCTCGTGCTATCTCTACTCCTGCCCAAACGTGCGGACGAGCTATCGGCTGTCCCCACTCGATACAGGAACGCCCACGTTTATGCGCGGGCCTGGTGAGGCTTCCGGAATTTTCGCGCTTGAGTGTGCAATGGACGAGCTGAGCTATAAGCTCGGCATCGATCCGATTGAACTGCGGCGCCGCAACGAGCCCAAGCTCGACGAGCATGAAGGTAAGCCCTTCTCAAGCCGCTCGCTGCTGCAGTGTTACGATCTCGCCGCGCGCGCGTTCGGCTGGTCGGCTCGCAATCCTGAGCCGCGCTCGATGCGCGATGGGCGGCTGCTGACCGGCATGGGCATGGCCTCTGCAACCTATCCTGCCTATCACGCGCCGTCAGATGCGCGCGCTCGCCTGATGCCCGACGGCAGCGCCGAGATCGAGGTCTCGGCCTCCGACATGGGCCCCGGCACCTACACGTCAATGACGCAGGTAGCGGCCGAGGCACTCGGGCTGCCCGTCGAAAAAGTCCGCGTCAACATTGGCGACACGACCTTTCCGGCTGCGCCTTCGCATGGCGGTTCATGGACGATGGCTTCAGTCGGTTCGGCCATCCGCGCCGCCTGCATCGCAGTTCAAGAGAAAGCGAAGGCGAGCAACGATCGCCCCATTGAGGCGACAGCTTCCAGCCAGCGCGATCCGGACATTGCGAAGCGCTATTCCATGCACGCGTTTGGCGCCATATTCGCCGAGGTTTCCGTCGATCCCGATGTTGGAACGATCCGGGTGCGGCGCGCACTGGGCGCCTATGGCGCGGGCCGTATTGTCAATCCGCGCCTCGCGGCGAGCCAGTGCACGGGCGGCATGATTGGGGGCATCGGCATGGCGCTCATGGAGCGCACCGTTCTGGACGCGCGAGATGGCCGCCCGGTCAATGCCCACATGGGCGACTATCTCGTACCTGTGAACCTCGACGTAAGTCGCGTCGAAGTGCATTTTGTCCGAGAGGATGATCTTCATGTGAACCCACTCGGCGTCAAAGGCCTCGGCGAGATCGCGCTCGTGGGGATGGCGCCTGCTGTCGCCAATGCAGTCTATCACGCCACCGGTAGGCGTATTCGGGAATTGCCGATCCGCATCGAGCACGTGCTTTAGGGCAAACGTTTATCGCGCCGGCGCAAACTGGACTGTTGCTCCTATAATGTTGGAATTCGATAATGCTAGACGTCGCTTCCATGTTGAGAGTGGCTCTGATTGTCGGCAGCACGCGCCCCAACAGGTTCGCCGACACACCGGCAAAATGGATCGCCGCGGGCGCAGCCAAGCGGGACGATTTCAAATTGGATGTCCTGGATATGCGTGACCACAATCTGCCATTCTTTAACGAGCCGGTCGCACCGATCTACACCCAAGGCCAATATTCGCAGCCGGCTGCGGAGGCTTGGCGGCTTCGGATCGGTGGTTATGACGCCTTTATCGCCACCGTCGCCGAGTACAACCACGGGCCTGCCGCCGTTTTAAAGAACGCGCTCGACAGCGCCTGTTTCGAATGGAACAGAAAGCCCATTGCGTTTGTCGGCTACGGTGGCGTGGGCGCCGCCCGCGCAATCGAGCATCTACGCGGCACAGCGATCGAACTGCAAATGGCGCCAATCAAGCATGAAATCAACATAGCGATGGAGCCATACCTAGGCGTCGTCAGGGACGGCAAGTCGCTTGACGATTACCCATACCTCGTACAAGCCCGTAAGGCCCTGTTCGACAATCTCGTGTGGTGGGGTCATGCGCTGAAGTCCGCGCGTCGAAGCCCGACGTTGTACGCGCCGCATTAGACAACCTAATTGACGCGAATCCAGACCTCTGCCGCCGGGCTATGCGGAAAGAAAGAAGGCTCATGAAGTTCTACGAGACCAAAAACGATCTGACTTCCAATAGGAATTCTTGACATAGTTCTGGATTGAGTACTTAGTTGCATTTACCTCGAAGAAAAACAAAAAGAAGCAATGTGCGTGAATCAATCTATTTGAGTGTGTTGTGAGCAGACGGGCACGGCAGTTGCACGACGGCGAACATTCTCCGCCAAAACTACGCTATTGCCGCCGATTGCCCTCTACTCCCACTCGATCATTCACGACGACCTTGCCGCATTGACTTGCAAGCACAATTTCTCAAGGCTGACGGTCAAACCCCGACGGTATATCCGCCCAAATTGTTTGATCTTGAATTCACAGGAAAATTTGGGCTCCTCCGACAAACCATCGTTCCAGCGACTATCGAAGTCGATTGGCCATGCCACGATATATGCGCCGGTGGTGTGCAGCCTTCACCCCACCGCGGCCTCGTTCCCGATACCGTCAATTCCCGGAAATCAAGTTCGCCCCACCAATGCATGAGGCCTTGGGTTCAACGACAACCTTCCGGAGCGTGGGATCCGTACCGCCTGTCCCACATCACTCAAGACATGCTACCTCAACCAATCTTAGGCATAGGTCGTGGGGGAGCAGCGTAGCTTGCGCAACACAGTGGAATGTTGAGAGACTTCGGACTGCAGGTCGGGCGAAAGCCACCCCGCCTTATTGGCTTCGCCGAAAAGTTCCCTGTGTGCTCGCTATAATCTTATTCTCGGAAGTAGCCACCTCGCCCGAAGCGAAATATAGCCGCCTGCCCATATGGGTTAAGCGCCCGGTCGCAAATAACCGGCCGCTGTCGACCTTGGCAAGATAGCTGATCGTCAACATGACCGTCACCGCATGGTCCTGAGCTTCCTCGCCATCGGGAGTTAGCCCGGCATAGCCGCATGCAGCGTCGAGCAGGGTGGCGATGACACCACCTTGAAGGCTAGCCTGGCGATTGAGGTGACGCGGCTCGACATCGAGATGAAACTTGCAGTGTCCTGCCGTCCATTCCGACAGGCCAACTCCCAAATACGCCAGCAGCGGGTTCTGAAGATCCATCACTCGCTCTCGGCACTCACGCGAACTGCGTCATCTCTGACCAGCAGATGGTTGTGCTGGCCCAGGGTTGGCGGTGGCATGCGAACGGCCAGGGCCCGGCCGCCGATCGCAAATCCCGGCATCTCGACCTTGCCTGCGCGTGGATGATTCACCAAGGCGACGATTCCCGCCGTTGCGAAGCGCTGCGACGTTTGCAGGTGCGCATAGTCCGCGATCGGCCCGCAGACGATGTCGGCGGCCTCGAGAGCGCGAAGCCAGGTCGCGCTGTCATTCGTGCGGAAGATCAGACCGAGCTCCCTGGTCAGCTCCTCTCGATTGTCCATTCGTTTGGGAAGCGACGCGAAGCGTTGATCATCCGCAAGCTGAGGGCGATCGATCACGCGGCAGAGCTTGCGCCAATGTTCCTGCTGGTAGGCCGCGACCATGATGTAGCCGTCGGCCGTCTCGTAAGCCTCGTTCGGCGTCGAATAGGGCGCGCCACTTCCGCAGCGCTTGGGCAGCTCGCCGGAGATCAGGAAATCGGTCAGCGGGACTTGCTGCAGAAGAAGAGCCGAAGCGAACAGACTGATGTCCAGATGGCACGGAGCCTCGCGGAGGCCGCGCGTGAGCAGAGCTCCGAGAATTGCAATCGCCGCCTGGTATCCGGTGACCATGTCCACCACCGGAGCCTGGAGCTTGGCCGGCGGCTGGCCGTCAAATCCTGTGATGCTCATCAGCCCGGAGACAGCCTGAAGGACACCGTCGACGCCCGGCTTTCCAGGCTCGGATTGACCATACGCAGACACGGAGCAATAGATCAGCTTGGGATTGAGCGCCCTCGCCTGCGCGTAACCGATGCCCAGCCTGTCCGCGACGCCAGGACGGAAGCTCTCCACGAGAACGTCGGCAGTTGCGATGAGCTTGCGGGCATCCATCAGCCCCTGCTCGGTCTTGAGATCCAGGACGACGCTGCGCTTGTTGCGATTGAGCGAAAGAAATGTGGTGCTCTCGCCGCCGGCGAAATTCGGTCCCAACATTCGGCTGATGTCGCCGCCGGGCGGCTCGATCTTCACGACATCCGCCCCCATGTCGGCCAGCAGCATGGTGCAGAGCGGACCGGCAGCGATCTGCGAGAAATCGACCACGCGAACGCCGGACAAAGCCCCTTCGAGCGGATGCGGGACCGTCGGAGCAGACGTTCGGGCACTGGTCATCGTCATCGTCCCTGAAAGCGTGGCGGGCGCTTTTCGGCGAAGGCATTGCGGCCTTCGATCCGATCCGCCGTGTTCTTAATCATGCCGAAGACCATCTCGGTCATGTTGAGAAGCATCGAGCGCGACGAGGTCTCGGTCTCCCGGGCCAGGCGCTTGGTCGCGTAGAGCGACAAGGGGGCATTCCTGGCCACAGCTTGCGCCAGTTCGCTGGTGCGCTCGGCCAGCGACGCGGACGACCAGACGTCGCTCACCAGCCCGATACGAAGGGCCTCCGCGGCATCGATGCGCGCCCCGGTCAGCAGCATCTTCGAGGCTGATGCGGCGGGAATCGCGCGCAGCAGCAGCGGTCCGCACACCCCGGCAACACTGCCCACCTTGACCTCCGGCAACGCGAAGCTCGCGGTATCCGCCGCGACACGCAAATCGCATTGCAGCGCGAGCTCGAGCCCGCCGCCGAGGCAATAGCCATTGATCGAAGCGATGATCGGCTTCCAGATCTCCAACCGATCGATATTCATGAAGCGGACATAGGCGCCCCGCTCGGTTGCGACGTCGTCGCGAGCCGTCCAGGCTGCGACGTAGGGATGCTCCGCGGGCGCTGTCCGCTTCAGGTCGGCCCCGACCGAGAAGGCGCGTTCGCCGGCGCCGGTCAGTACGATCACGCGAACCGCATCGTCGTCCCGGGCAACAATCAGCTCGTCGCACAATCGCCTCTGGGTCTCGACATCCAGTGCATTCAGGGCATCCTGCCGATCGATGGTGATCGTGGCGACGGCCCTGTCGCGCATTTGGTGGACAGCCATGTCAGACGCTCACGCTGGAGAGGCTGCGGCCGCCGCAAACATAGATCAGCTGTCCCGTGATGTAGGAGCTTGCCCGCGCCGCGAAGAACTGCACGGCCTGGGCAATATCCTCCGGCAGCCCGATGCGTTGCATCGGAACGCTCTTTTTGAGCCGCTCCTGGACCTCCGCCTTGAAATCGCGGAACAACGGTGTGTCGACGATCCCCGGAGCGATCGCGTTGACCGTGATGCCCTTGGCCGCAAACTCGATGGCAAGGCTTCGGGTGAGGCTCACGACGCCGCCTTTGGCGGCCGAATAGTTCGCCTGACCGAAGCCTCCGAGCCATGCCCGCGACGAGATGTTGACGATGCGGCCGTAACCTCGCGCGACCATCCCCGGGAGCACGGCCCGTGACATCAGGAACTGCGATCTGAGGTTGGTCGATACGACGAGATCCCAATCGTCGTCGGACAAGTCGAGGAAGCGTCGATCGCGAACGACGCCCGCATTGTTGACGAGGATTTCGATGCCGCCGAAGGTCTGCTGCGTCAGGCGAACCGCGGCTTCGATCTCGCCACGGTCGGTGACGTCCACAGGCACCGGCAGCAATTGCTGCCCGGTTTCGGACTGCCGCACTTCCTTCACCGCCGACTCCAATGCCGCGGCGTCGCGATCGAAGAGAGCGACGTTATACCCGCCACGGCAAAGGCTCCGCGCAATACCGAGCCCGATACCTCGGGCGGCGCCGGTGACGATCACGCTGTCTTGCTTCCTCATGACTACACTCCGAGCACGTGGACGGCCGACGCGGCATGATCGACGCCGGCGATGCCGCCGCCCGTACACTGGGTCAATCCGATCCGTGCCCCCTCGACTTGCCGCTTGCCGGCCCGGCTCTGGAGCTGCCAGGCGATCTCGACCATTTGCGCGACGCCGGTGGCGCCGAGCGGATGCCCCTTGGCGAGCAACCCGCCGCTCGGATTGACGGGCACGCGTCCGCCGAGAGCCGTGCCGCCGCTGCGGAGCAGCGCAGCCCCCTCGCCCGGCTCCGCGAGACCCAGCGCCTCGTAGTACAGGAGCTCGGCGATCGTGAAAGCATCGTGCAGCTCGACGACGTTGACGTCGCGCGGACCCAGACCCGCATTTTCGTAAGCCAGCCGCGCGGTCCGTGCGGTGATCTCGGCGTCGAGAATATCGTCGCAACCTTCCTCCAGCAGGCCGGATTGCACGGCCGAACCGAGGACGCGCACGGCAGGGCGCGCAGACGACGGACGAACCGTCGTCAGCACCACTGCCGCGGCGCCGTCGACCATGGACGGACAGCACTGCAGCAATGTCAGCGGCTCCGCGACGGGCCGGGACTGGAGCACTTCGTCGATCGACACGGCCTTGCGCTGCTGCGCCAGCGGATTGAGCTCGCCATGGGCCCGGTTCTTGACGGCGACGCCGGCCAGTATCTCGGGCTTTTCATTGCGCTCGTGCAGATAGCGAGTCCCGCGCATCGCGTAGACGGTCGGCAGCGTCATGCCCTGCGCAGCGTACAGCTCGGTCTTGTAGTCGTTCCGTTGCAGCGGGATCGTCCCGCCGCCGAGCGACGTCAGCTTCTCGACGCCCCAGACGAGAACAGTGTCGTAGATGCCGAGCCGAAGCGCATGGCAGGCGAGGTGCACCGCTGTTGCCCCGCTCGCGCAGGCGTTCTCCACATTGTAGAGGGCCGGCCCCGTGATGCCGAGATCCCGCATGAGCACCTGGCCCAGCACCATGCCGCCGTACACATTGGCGTTGTACATCGCTTGAATGCGGTCGGCCGCAATTTCGGCGTCGGTAAGCGCACCGAGCACCGCGGACTGCGCGAGATCCTGCATGGAGAGGTCGTTGTGGCGGCCGAAGGCGGTCATCGCCGCACCGGCGATATAGACGGTCGTTGTCATGATCGGGCCTCCTCGGCGGGAACGAATGCGTAGGTGGTCGCGGCGCCCTGCTCGGCGATCCGCGCTTCGACCGGCATGCCGACCAGCGGGCGCTGCTCCTGCGGCAGGAGCAGTCGTCCGAAAACGCGCGCGCCTTCCGGAAAGTCCGCGTAGATGACGACGAAAGGCTGTTCGCTGGTTTTCGGATTCGGGTGGATTACCGAAAAGCTGTAGAGCCGTGCAATTCGCGACAGGGTCACCGTCTCATAGCCGTGCGCACTCGGCGATCGTGCCGGAACGGGAGGGAAGACACACTGGCCGGTTGCGCGGTCGCGGGATGCAAACAGCCTCCCGGACGCTTGCGAGCCGATGGCGTCGCGATCTGCCGAGACCGTCTCGACGTTCGAAAGCTGGTTCATTGATCCTCCCGGGAAACCGAAGGCGTGCCGAGCAAGCCATTGGCCGAGAGGTTTAGGCGGATATCGCGCGGGCTCAGAACGAGAAACGCGGGGGCCATTGTTGACTAAAAGGCAACGATCGGCGCATAGTCGCGGCACGATGGACCGATTGCCTCCGCTCAATCCGCTGCGCGCCTTCGAGGCCGCCGCAAAGTTACGCAGCATCCGCGGTGCGGCGGAGCTTCTGTCCGTGACGCCCGGCGCCGTGAGCCGGCAGGTGCAGATTCTCGAATCTCATCTCGGCGTGAAGCTGTTTCGCCGCGAGCCGCGCGCGGTGGCGTTGACCGCCGAGGGAGAGCAGTATCTCGAAGCCATCGCGCACCATCTCGACGGGATCCGTGACGCGACCCGCAAGCTGACGGGAGAACGCTCGGGCAATGCCCTGAAGATCAGGGCCTACACTACCTTCGCGATGAAATGGCTGGTGCCGCGCCTGTCGTCCTATCAGGCGATGAACCGACTGAACGAGGTTCGCCTCACGACCTCATTGGAAGAGGTCGATTTCCGGAACGAGGATGTCGACTGCGCGGTGCGCCTTGGCGACGGAAACTGGCCTGGACTGGGCGTGGACAGGCTCGTGGCAAACCATCTGATTCCCGTTTGCAGCCCCAAATATCGGCGGGAGTTCGAGCTGAAGCAGAAAGGCGATCTTCGCCGCGTGCCGCTGCTGCACTCGCTGGCGCGGCCGGACGACTGGATGTTGTGGCTCAAGGCGGCGCAGCTCACCGACATCGATCCCTATGCGGGACCGAAATTCACGAGCTCCGTCCTCGCCTACCAGGCTGCGCTCGACAGCCAGGGCGTCGCGATCGCGCAGCGCGTGCTCGTGGCCGATGACCTGCGCGCAAGGCGCCTGGTTCAGCCCTTCGGCCCGACGCTCGATCGCGAGGGATTCACCTATTACCTGATCTATCCTCAGAAGAGCCTGCGCAAGCCGGCATTCCGGCAATTTCGAAGCTGGCTGGTCGAGCAGACCCAGGCTGAAGACGAGCCGCCGGCGTCGCCGGCGGGTCGCAAATTGCGCAAGGCGATGGCCTGACCGGAGCCAATAACCTCCAGCAAAGCTGGAGGTTTGATTGGGAACCGCCAAAGGCGGTTTTAAGGGATGTTAGGACGATTGCTTGGATTTTGGGGCAGCTGAAATCTTTAGCTCAAACTGATCCAGTTGCTGGTCGGCCATTTCCTGATTCTTGATGTAGGCCCGGATCATTTCCTCATCGCGGCCGACGGTCGTGACAAAATATCCGCGTGCCCAGAATTTGTGGCCCAGGAAATTTCGCATCTTCCGTTCGACGTTCTGCGCGATCCAGATCGAACTCTTCCCCTTCATATACCCGATGATCTGCGCCACCGAATATTTCGGAGGTATCGATATCAGCATGTGGACATGATCCGGCATCAGGTGACCTTCCTCGATCCGGCACTCCTTCCGTCGTGCCAGATCGTGAAATACCTGGCCCAGATGTCGCTTGATCTTCCCGAACAGCAGCTTCTTGCGGTACTTCGGCGTAAACACGACGTGGTACTTGCACTCCCAAGTCGCGTGATTAAGATGATTGTACTCTGCTTCCATCATGGTCTCCTTGAGGGTTCTTGGCGGTTCCCCAAGGAGACTCCATGACTTCATTCCCGCAGCTGTAGAACTGCCGGTTTTCGCCCCGCCATAGGCGGGGGCTTAGCAGGCTTGGTTACACTCATCCGGTCGGCACCAAGCGTGTATTGTTCAGGCGATGCAGGCTGTGAGAATCGCTTCGGCCTGGCTGACCGTCATCTTCCTCGGCGCAAGGCTCTCGATCACCGTGTCGTCGGTGATCTTCATCGACTTGAACCGCTCGATCCCGGCCGTGCCGGCGTAAAGTCCAGGCGCGGCGCGTTCGGCCATTTCCCGAACCTGCTGCTTCGGCAGGGCATCCCTGGCCCAGTGCATGGGGAAACCGATGTCTTCGTAGAGCTGCCGCAACGCGGAAACAGCCAGGTCGGTGGCCTATTGGGGCGAGCAGTCGTCATGCAGGCGGACGCCGAGCGCCCGGGCCACATGTGGCGCTTTGGCCGGCAGCACCATCAGATTGAACGCCAGAACGTGGGGCATCAACACGCCCACGCCGAGCGTATGCGGCATGTCGACGAGACCTTCGAGCGGCAGCGACAGGGTGTGCGCATGCCCCAGGCGCGCGTTGCCGCACGCGATGTTGGCCATCGATGAAGCCAGAAGATTGTCCGCACGCGCATTGACGTCGTGGAGGCCGCAAACCGATGCGCGGAGCGAGGACGCCTGCAACCTGATCGCCTCGAGCGCGATCGCATCGGTGAGCGGGGATGCGAGACTGCTGGTGTAGGCCTCCAGGGCATGGGTCATTGCGTCCACGCCAGTCGCCGCGGCAATGCGCAGCGGCAGCGACTCAAGCACGGCCGGATCCAGAATGGCGACATCGGGAAAGCTGAGCGGCCCTCCGCACACCAGCTTGGCATGGTTCTCGTCATCCTTGACCACGGTCCATTGCGACACCTCTGAGCCAGACCCGGCCGTGGTCGGGACCATCACCATCGGCAATGCGCGGCGTTCGAAATTGCCGACGCCTGTGCAGTCGCGGAGCGACTTCCCGTTAGCGCCGACGATCGCGATTCCCTTGCCGGCGCACATCACCGACCCGCCCCCAATGCTGATCACGGCACCGACCGACTGCTCGCGCGCCCGTTTGCCCTGCGCGTCGATCTGTCTGACGCGCGCGTCGATCTCGCATTCCTCAAACCGCAGCACCGACAGTCCCGCGGCAACGAGCTGCTCGAACGCGCGTTGATAGCAGGATTGCCGGGAGATGATCGGGTCGGAGACGAGCATCACGGATTTGACCGCGAAGCCCTTGACCGTTGCTGCGAGCGATTCGAGTGCGCCGATCCCGGAGATGATGCGGGTCGGCATATGATAGACATTGGACACGATTGGTGGCTCCGGGCTGACGGATCTCAGCAGGTTTGGCGCGGCTTGTGGATGACGGCTCTCAACTGAGCACGAACGGGTTTGCGATGCCGGGCTTCGGATTGATGAACACGCTCTTTTCCTCGAGGTATTCGTAGATCGCGTTCAGGCCGTTCTCCCGGCCGAGCCCCGACGCCTTGACGCCGCCGAAGGGAGCGAGATAGCTCACCAGCCGATAGGCGTTAACCCAGACCGTGCCCGCCTCGAGCCGTTTCGGCAGCAGCATGGCCCGCTGGAGATCGCGCGACCAAACGCCGGCTGCCAGCCCATAGGGGCTGTCATTGGCGATCGCGACCGCTTCGTCATCGGTCTCGAATTTCAGCACGGCAAGGACCGGCCCGAACACCTCTTCGCGAGCGATGCGCATGTTGTTGGATACGCCGGTGAAGATCGTCGGCTCGACGAAAAGCCCCTTCTCGCAGCCCGGCCGACGCGAACGCTCGCCGCCAAGCACACATTCGGCCCCTTCCTTTCTGGCAATGTCGAAATAGGCGAGAACCTTCTCGAATTGCGGCTGCGTGGACACCGGGGCGATATTCGTCTCGGGCTTTCGCGGGTCTCCGAGACGTGCCGTCTGCATGAACTTCACCAGACGCGCGACGAATTCGTCGTGGATCGAGGAATGCACCAGAAGGCGCGAGCCGGCCATGCAGGTCTGCCCCGTCGCCGCAAAGATGCCCGATACGACGCCCTTGACCGCGTCATCGAGATCCGCATCGCTGAACACGATGTTGGCCGACTTGCCGCCGAGTTCGAGCGAGACGCGCTTGATGTTTTCAGCGGCCGCCGCGTAGACATGCCGGCCGCCGTTCTCGCTTCCGGTGAACGCAATGCGCGCCACGAGCGGATGCTTGACCATGGGTTCGCCGACCTCCGGTCCAAATCCGGTGATGACGTTGACCACCCCCGGCGGGAAGCCTGCCTCTTCGCACAGCCGGGCGAACGCAATCGTGGAGGCCGACGAAAACTCGGACGGCTTGATCACGATCGTATTGCCGGCGGCGAGCGCGGGAGCGATCTTCCACGCGGCGAGCAGCAGCGGAGAATTCCAGGGCGCGATCGCCGCGACGACGCCCAGCGGCTCGTGCAGCGTGTAATGAAAGACGCCCGGCTTGTCGATCGGCGTGACGCGGCCTTCGACCTTGTCCGCCAATCCGGCATAATAATAGAACCATTGCGGCAGATATCGCATCTGGCCGAGCATCTCGGCCTTGAGCTTGCCGTTGTCGTTCACCTCGAGCTCGGCCAATTCCTCGGCGTGACGAGCAATGAGGTCGCCGAGCCGGTGCAGCAGCAGTCCCCTTGCGCTGGCGGTCATCGACGGCCAGGGGCCGCTCCGGAAGGCCTTGGACGCGGCCTGGACCGCCGCGTCGGCATCTGCGGCCTTGCCCCGTGGCATGCGCGCCCAGTCGCGGCCGGTATACGGGTCCATGCTCGTGAACCATTCGCCGTCTTCGGCCCGGCGCCATTCGTTGCCGATCCGCATCAAGAATTCCTGCATATCCGAACCTTTCATAGGAGCGACGGTGCGACGCACCGCCCAACCAATCCATGTCTCTCGCACCGTTCCGCCGCGCATCACGCCCCGGAGATGTCGATCCCCTTCGTCTCCTTGGCGAGCACGAGCGCAATGACGAAGGCGACGCCGGCCACGATGCTGGGATAGAGCAGCCCGGCATAGATATCTCCCGTCGCCGCATTGATGGCGAAGGTGGTCGCGGGCAAGAATCCGCCGAACCATGCGGCCCCGAGATGATAAGGAAACGACATCGCCGTGTAGCGGATGCGTGACGGAAACAACTCGATGAGCGCCGTGCAGCTCGGCGCAAAGGTCATCGTTCCAAGGCTGAGCAGAAGGACGAGAACGAGGATGATGCCGGGCTTGTTGATCGAGGCCGGATCGACCTGATCCAGCACGTATCCCCGCTTCTTCAGGGTCGCCGCCAAGGCTGCATTGAATTCCTTCTCCCTGCTTGCGGCCTGATCACCCAAAGCGTCGAAGCCCTGGACGACGTCGTCCCCGATTTTGACCAGGGCTACCGCGCCAGGCGATGCAGGGCTGCTCTGATAGTTGAGGCCGAGCCTGGCAACGGCTGCTCTGACGACGTCGCAAGATGACGTGAAGCGTGCGGCCCCGCTCGGGTTGAATTGCACCGAACATCGCGCTGGGTCCGCGACGACGACGATCGGATTCTCGCGCTGAGCCTTGTCGAGATCCGGATTGCCGAAATGCGCAAGCCCGTGAAACAACGGAATGATGAGAACGGCGCCGAGCAGATAGCCGGTCAGATAGACCGGCTTGCGACCGATGCGATCCGACAGGGCACCGAAGAGGATGTAGAGCGGCGCCGTCACCACGGTTGCGGCAATGACGAGCTGATTGGCTGTGGTCCCGTCGATCTTCAGGACTTTCGTCAGGAAGAACAGCGAATAGAACTGGCCGGTGTACCAGATGACGGCCTGGCCCGGGACGATGCCAAAGAGCGCGATCAGCACGAGCTTCAGGTACCGCCACTCACCAAACGTCTCGCCGATCGGCGCCTTGGACGCGCGGCCCTCCTCCTTCATCCGCCGGAATTCCGGCGTCTCATCGAGCTTCAGGCGGATCCAGAGGGAGACCGCGAGCAACAACACCGAAACGAGGAATGGAATGCGCCAGCCCCACGCGGCAAAATCAGGTTCGCTCAGGACGAAGCGGAGCGGAATGATGACGCCGACCGCGAGCAGAAAGCCGAGTGCCGCGGTCAGAATGATCCACGCGGTCCACGCGCCGCGCCGATCGGCGGGAGCGTGCTCCGCGACATAGATCATTGCGCCGCCGAACTCGCCGCCCAGCGCAAGCCCCTGAAGCATGCGCATCGTGATGAAGAGAACGGGTGCCGCAATGCCGATATTGGCGTAGGTCGGCAACAGGCCGATGGAAAGGGTCGACAGCCCCATCAAGACGATCGTCACGAGAAACGTGTACTTTCGTCCGATCAGATCGCCGGCACGTCCGAACACGAGCGCGCCGAAAGGCCTGAGAAGGAAGCCTGCGGCAAAGCCGAGCAAGGTGAAAATGAAGCCGGCGGTCGGATTGACGCCGGAGAAGAACGCCTTGGTGATTTCCGTGGCGAGCAAGCCGATCAGAAAGAAATCGTAGATCTCGAACACGCTTCCGAGCGATGCAGCGAAGATGACGCGCCTTTCGTTCCGCGTCATGGTTGTCGCATCGTTGGCCGCGATGGCTGCCGTAATATCCATAAATCCCTCACCCTCTATCAATCATGGCGTCCGGGCCCGGCTCGTTCCGGGCCCGGACACTTGAAAATGTGAAATCGGCGACCGGTCAGGCGAAGACGGCGACCTTCGATTCCGCCGCTTGCGCCGCTGCATGAGCGCCGGCGATGCGACCAAAGGTCAACGAGCGAAGCACGGACGTCGCCGGTGGATACTCGTGGTAGAAGAGGCCCGTGACTTCTCCGGCAGCATAGAGATTCGGGATTGGGTTGCCCGACGGGGTCACGACACGCGCGTGAAGATCAGTGCGAACACCGCCATACGTGAAGCAGATCGCGGCGGTCAGCGGGATGCCGTAAAACGGCGGCGTGTCGAGCGGCACCGCCCAGTTCGATTTGGGCGGAGTAAGACCGGTCGTGCTTCGGCCGTCCAGTCTTCCGGGTTCAAACTTCCCGGGGACGGCTGCGGCGTTAAACGTGGCTACCGTCTTCCCGAGCCTGGCCGGATCGAGCCCCAGCTTGCCGGCCAGCACTTCGATCGTATCGGCCTTCTCGGGGGGAACATCGCTGAGCATGCCCATCTCGACGCCGGGTATCTGCATCGTCTTGGCGTCCGCGATCCAGAAGGCCTTCTGGTTCTGGTTGCGCCAGATCTCGTAGCCGATGTGTTCGAAGGTGTTGTCCCAGGTATCTCTCCCCTCGTCGTAGAACCGGTCTGCCTCGCCGTTGACGAAAATACCGCCAGTGTAGGTGTAGATGACGGCATCGGCCCTGCTGGTGCGCGTGTCGATGGGTTCGGCGTGAATCATGTCGAACTGACCCGCGGTATCGGCGCCCAGCTCGAGCGCCATTCTCAGCCCGTCACCCCGATTGCTCGCAATTCCCGGCGCGATGAGCGGCAGGTCGCACGCGCGCGCGCCGATATACCGCGTCAGCATCTCGACATTGCCTTCGAAGCCGCCGGACGCCAGTATGACCGCATCCGCTCCGATACGTTTAAGCTTGCCATCATTGCCGCGCACGATCAGACCGTCGACGGCGCCCGCATCCGACACAGACAGGCGTACGGCTTCGGTTTCATAGAGGATGTCGACATTGGCGTGCTTCTCAAGCGCGTTGAACAACGCTGAGACGATCGCCGCGCCGCCGCCGACTGGAAGGCCGGGCGGAGTGACACCGGCCTCGCCATTGAAGGTATGCGCGAACGGAAACTCCGGGAAGACGAGCTCGACACCCCTCTCCTCAATGAAACGGAGGGTTGCCGGCGTCTCCTGTTCGAGCTTGCGGCAGTATTCGAAGTCCGAACGCCCGCCGGAAACGCGACGAACCCGATCAGGCCAGTCAGCGTCGAGCTTGCGACTTTCGTTGATCCGCAAGAAAGCTCCGGTCCATTGGGTCGCTCCGCCGCGCGCCTCCTTCTTTGTGCGTTCAAGCACGGCGATCTGGACCGCTCGTCCGGCCGTGGCCTCGGCGTAAGTGACGGCGGCCGAGAGGCCCGCGGCCCCGCAGCCGACGACGACGAAATCGTAGTTCTTGACTGTTTGCATGTGGTCTCCTCCTGTCCGATTTTTCATTGAATTGGCTCTGCCCAAGCGGACTGGCATGGCACGCGGCGACCTTAGGCAGGTCGACGGATCGGGCAGCACGAGAAATTGGGAGGTCCTTGTTGACTAAAGAGCAACGATCCAAGGGACTGGATCGGATAATCGAACGGAGACATCCTGCCTCAGCGACCGCGCGTTGTTGACCCAAAGGCAACAATCCCGGAGAAAAACTCGGTTGTCTGGTTCATTGTATCTGGCCTAGCATTACAGTTGCATCTTCCTGAAGGTTCTGAATCTATGGGCGACCATGATTCGGGATCTGATGATTGGTGGCGCGTCGGTTGAGGATACGCTGACGCTGTGGGCTTCGTCGTTGCGAGATGCCAAGCAACGCATCCGTCCGCTGTTTACGCAAGAGCGGGTCGCGGCCTCGGCGGGGCAATTTCTCGACGGACTGTTGGGCAACGAGCCGCGCAAGACGGGTTGGATGCGGGCGGAAGCGGCTGGCGATCCAGGCCCGTGGCGCCAGCAGGCGATTCTGGGTCGGGGGCAGTGGGATGCCGACGCGCTGCGCGATATTGTACGTGAGTACGCGCTGGAAACGCTGGGTGACGAGGACGCGGTTCTGGTCATCGATGAGACCGGCTTTTTGAAACAGGGCAAGGCCTCGTGTGGGGTCGCGCGCCAGTACACTGGCTCGGCGGGCAAGATCACCAATTGCCAGATCGGAGTGTTTGCCTCCTATGTGTCGCGGCATGGCCATGCCTTCATCGATCGGGCGCTCTACCTGCCAAAGGAATGGACGGACGAACCCGCTCGCCTGAAGGCCGCACATGTCCCGAGCGATGTGAGCTTTGCGACGAAGCCCCGGATCGCGCATCAAATGATCGCTCGCGCGATCGCCGCAAAGGTGCCGTTCTCGTTCGTAGCAGCGGACAGCGTGTATGGCACGGGAGCGATCGAAACCCTGCTGCGCAAGGCGGGCAAAGGCTTGTTCTGGGGGTTGCTTCCAATCACGTGTTCTATTCCTGGGGCAAGCAGCAGCCTGTCGCCGGCACTGCCTCTACGATCGCGCAGAGCCTTCCCAAGAAGGCCTGGCGCCGCCTGCCGTCCGGCGAAGGAACCAAAGGTCCGCGCTGGCACGACTGGGCCTATCTTGAGCTGGCCGATCTCGACGCCGGCGAATACAACGACGACCTTGCCGGGGAATGGACCCGAGGTCTTCTGATCCGCCGCAATATTGCCGACAACAGCTTAGCCTTCTTCTCCACATGGTGCCCCAAGGGCACGTCCATGCAGAAGCTGGTATCCGTGGAAGGCCATCGCTGGGCCATCGAAGACAGCTTCGAAACCGCCAAGAACGAGCTCGGTCTTGATCACAACGAAACCCGCTCCTGGCATGGCTGGCATCGCCATGTCTCACTGGTCATGCTTGCCTTCGCCACGATGGCCGTCATCCGTCATCGGGCCAACACCGGAGCATTGCTTAAAAAAACGCGACCGCGGCCCCGACCGAAGCATCGTTCTTGATCCGCTGGTCGATCCAGGAAATCCGCCGCATCGCCATGAAGCTCGCCCAGCGGCGCATCCCGCATGCCCACATCCTCGCATGGTCATCCTGGCGCAGGGCTCATCAAGCCAACGCGCGCAAAGCGCATCTCAAGCAAAAATTACAACTGTAATGCTAGGCCCGAGGGAGCAGCTGCGAGCGTTGGGCTGCCGCGATCGCCAGAAGGAGACGGGAGAAAGTTTGATGCGTGTTGCCTTCCTGGATGATTTTCATTCCGCCTATCATGAGACGGCAGGCGTTCGGCGTTTGCGCGAACGAGCCGACGTCGAGATTCTGACCCAACCCTTTGGCGAAGCGTCCGCGCTCCGCGGATTCGATGCGCTGGTCGCGACCCGCGAACGGACGCGATTCACGAAGGAGCTTTTCGAACAATTGCCGGATGTGAAGATCATCGCCCAGACGGGCAATCATGCCTATCACATCGATCTCGCAGCGGCGGAGCGACGCGGCATTGTTATCGGCAAGGCGACGGGAGGTTTCTGCACCGCTGCCGGCGAGCTCGCCATCGGATTGATGATCTCGATCATGCGTCAGATCCCTTCCGTGGATCATGCCGTGAAGGCGGGAGGATGGCCCACGCCGATGACGCGGGTTCTGCGCGGCAAGACGCTAGGAATCGTGGGGCTGGGAAACATCGGCAAATACGTGGCGCGGGTCGCGGGCGCATTTAACATGAAGGTTCTGGCCTGGGGCAGCCGGCTGACAGCTGAAGCCGCAGCGCAACACGGCGCGGAGCGTCGCGAGCTCGACGACCTCATGCGCTGTTCGGACATCATCTCGGTCCACGCAACCCTCAGCCCGGACTCGCGCGGCCTGATCGATGCGGCAAGGCTCGCACTGATGAGGCCGACAGCCTATCTGGTCAACACGGCGCGCGGACCCATCGTCGACGAGAGGGCTCTATACCGCGCGCTTGCCGACGGCCGCATTGCCGGTGCCGCTCTCGACGTGTTCGACGAGGAACCCCTGCCCGCGGCTCACCCGCTGCGGCGGCTTTCCAATGTTATCCTCACGTCGCATCTCGGCTGGCCGACGGATGAAATGTACGGGCAGTTTGCGGACGCCGCTGCCGACGTCCTCCTTGGCTACCTCGATGGGAAGTACGTTCCGCGTTTCGTGCCGGGATACTAAACAGACTCTCTCGGTGGGTTCGTAACCGACCGAGCGAGCATGCCGATCCTCGGCTAGGACCGCTTTGTCCCGCCACTTTTCTTCGCGCTGGCCTTCTGACTGGCCCCGCCGGGCTTCCGCTCATCCCAGTTTCGAACCAGATCAAGAAGGCCGGGAAAACACCGGTTCAGCTCTTCCATGCGCAGACGGCTGCGCCGTTCGAGACCGTATTGACGCTGCCGGATCAGGCCGGCTTCGCGCAGCGCCTTGAAATGATGTGTCAGCGAGGACTTTGGCCTGTCGAAGCCGAACCAGCCGCACGTGTGATCATATGCCTCCGATTCCAGCAGAAGCTTGCGCACGATCGTCAGACGGATCGGATCGGAGAGCGCGCCCATGATTGCCTCCAGCCGCATCTCCTTGGCGGCCGGCTCCGGCAAAGGCTCGGGAAGATCATCCACGGCTGCGCATTCCTATGCAGTTTTGACGAACCGATATGAGCGGTGTCTTACACCCCTGTACGAGATTTGTCGAACTGTGTTAAGTACGATAAAATTCGTACAGGAGAACAGCATGACTACATGCGATATCGGGCGTCCTTCAGACACATCACGCAGCGAACCACGCCCCTGGCGCATGTGGAGCGCGGCCTGGGTCGTCACAGCGGTGTTCGTACTGTCGAATCCAGCAACGCCGCTCTACGTCTATTGGCAGAGGACGATCGGGTTCTCTTCCGGCACACTGTCCGTGATCTTTGCGGCATACATCCTGGGCCTGCTGGCGACACTGTCGCTCGCCGGCCAGCTCTCTGACCGCTACGGCCGACGGCCCGTTTTGATGCCCGGCTTGGCTGCCGCGATGCTCGCATGTGTGCTGTTCGCGACCGCGACGACGGTCGGCGCCCTGCTCGTCGCCCGCTTCCTGTCGGGCGTCGCGGTCGGCGCCGTGGTGTCGGCAGGCATGGCCTCCGTCGTAGATCAGGGCGGCCCTAACCGTCGCCGGCTGGCATCACTGATCGCGTCAGTCGCCATGGTGCTCGGCGCCGGGCTTGGTCCTTTGTTTGCGGGTTCGGTTGCAGTTCAGCTTGCGGAGCCTGTCGTATTGATCTTTACCACCGAGCTAATCGTGCTGGCGTGCACCGGCCTTCTGGTGCTTGCACTGCCGCAAAAGCGGCTCGATCGCAACCCCGGCGATGGCTGGCGGCTGCGCGTGCCGAGCGTTCCGCATGCTAATCGCCGGCAGGTCGCATTCGGCGTTGCGATCTTCGGCCCCGGCATCACAGCTACTTCCTTCGTATTGTCGCTCGGACCATCGCTGCTTTCAAAGCTGCTCCATGTCACCAGCCCTCTTGTCGCGGGAGGAACGGCCTGCGCCATGTTCTTGACGGCAACAGGCGTTCAGTTCGCGCTCAGGCGGCTTCCCATTCGAACGATCATGCTGATCGGTGCGGCCGCCACCGTCATGTCCATGATCAGCATCGCGATTGCGGTCGACGCATCGCTGGCGGGTCTGTTGATCCTCGCCGCCTTGCTCGCTGGCGCGGGCCAGGGTCTTGGCCAGCTCGGCGGACTTTCGTTGATCGGTCTGCACGTTCCGGCGGAGCGCCGCGCAGAAGCCAATGCGGTCATGAACTTTGGCGGATACATCCTAGCCGGACTACTTCCCGTGCTGATGGGCTATCTGATCGACTTTGCAGGGCTCGCCACCGGCGCAGCTATCTTTGCCGCCGCGCTTGGCCTTGTCGCTGCGGCGGGTGCGTGGTTCGTCCAAATTCACCTCAGGGAGTAGTCTGATCGATCCGCGGAAGCAATTCCAGAAGGCCAGATCGCGCGCCGGGGACAGTCGCGAAAACTGCTACGTGGAGCGCAAGTTGTCGTTGAAGATCGTAGATGGGCACATAGAAGCGTGCCCGCTGTCGCAGAGGTGCGGTTTTCGCTCACCGACACCGACATCCTTCAACCTCGCGGCTTAAACGATTTGGTCCTGCTCCGTAGCGTACACAAGGGCTGGTCATTTCGCCGAGCCGACGAGCCTCCTAGTCCGCTTGCGCCACCTTTCTGCACGCTCCAATGCGCTCCGGTACTCCCGCCAATCAAGTTGGATGGATTGCCGAGCTCAACCAGTCTAAGTGGAGGTCCGTGATTCTGGTCCCTCAATGGATAGGAAAGGATGTAGAAAACCTCACCAGAACCTACGCTAAACTGCGCGATAGCAGCCGGCCGCGCTACTCCCACTCTATCATTTCGAACGACGTTTCGTCGTTGATTTACAGGCACAATTTTTCAAATCTGACGGACAAATGCCGACGGTATACCCGCCTCAATTTTTTACTCTTGAATTCACAGGAAAATTTGCGCCGTTGAACATGCTGGCGCTTCCGCCAACTATCGGAGTCAATCGACTGAAATGAGCGGGCTCTTCAACTAGGATCGCCATTGCTCGCATTGACGCGCGTAGCTTCAGATACCGTCAGAGATCGCCGGTTTGCCGATCCAAGGGCTCGAATGTCCGAGAAGCGTTGGAGCCATTACGCCGGACGCAGGGTTCCTTCGATGCAGGATGCAATCTCGAGCAAACGCCTATCCCCATTCCTGCGACCAATAAGCATCAGCCCTACTGGAAGGCCGTCGACGGGCAGCGGCAAGGAGACGGCTGGACAATCGAGCACGTTAGCGACGCGTGGATTGCGCAGTACGAGGCCATTGAGTTCATGGAATGCCGTATCCTCCGCAACGGAAGAGGTCGACGGCGCACGGATTGGTGTCGTCGGCACGACGAACACCTCATTGTTGCCGAAGGACTGCTCGAAGGACCGGATCGCGGCTTGCCGGAGCCGCACCATGCGCACATAATCCGTGCCGAGAATGCCGGCCCCGGCTTCGATGCGTGCGCGCGTCCGAGGATCGATCCCGTCCAGCTCCGAGAGCCCCAAACTGCGCAAGGTTGCGCCGAGCTCGACCGATGGGAATGTGCCGATCTTGTCGATGTGTGCGAGATCATCCAGAGCAGCCTCAATGGATCCGTCCTTGATCTGCAAACCACCTGATCGCAGCCGCTCCATGGCGTTCTCAAACGCAGCGAGCACCTCGGGCTCGCAACGATCAAACAAGCGCCCACGCGCAATGTTCAGGCGGAACGTGCCGGGAGATGCTGGCCGCAACCGCGACGGCGCGACTTCACCTGAAAGCACCTGATCGGCCAAGAAACAATCCTCGACGTTCGCGGCGATCGGACCGATCGTGTCGAGACTCGACGAGAGGGAGAACACGCCTGTGGTCGGCACGAAACCGCTAGTTGGCTTGAAACCGACCGCGCCCGACAGTGCGGCGGGGATTCGGATCGAACCTCCGGTATCGCTGCCAATGGCGATATCGGCCATACCGCCAATCACGGACACGACAGCCCCCGATGAAGAGCCTCCCGGAACGCGGGCGCGATCTCGAGGATTGGCCGGCATCCCGTCGTGCGGGTTTGTACCGAGCGCGGAGAAGGCGAACTCGGTCATCTGCGTCTTGCCGATGACCATGGCACCCGCAGCCCGCAACCGTTTCACGACCTCGGCGTCTTTAGCGGCCGGCGGCCGCCGGCGCAGGACAGCCGAGCCGGAGCTGGTGACGGTCCCGGCGACGTCGAACAACGCCTTCACCGAAACGATGCGGCCATCGAGCGGACCACGAAGTGCTCCGGCACCGGCGCGACGATCCGCAGCTTCAGCCTCCCAGCGGGCGCTGTCCGCAAAGACGGCCGTGAAGACGTTCTTTGCTTCCGGCGAATGGATCTGCGCGAGTGCCACCTCCAGCCGTGCGACGGCCGAAGGGTGCGATGGATCCTGTGTTGCTGTCATGACACGCGCGGCTGGGAGAGAAGGATCAGGTGACGACTGGCAGGACGTCGACGTCGTAGCCATGGGTCAGGGACCGGTTAAGGACCGGATCGTTCAGCTCCATCTCGAAACGCGACCCCGGCCGAATGCCGCCGATCGCGCCCGGCGTACCGCAGAACATCAGCGTGCCGGCCGATAGCATGTCCGTGCCGGTGTAGCGACGAATGAGATCGCGCGGCGTCCTGAGCGCGGAGACCGGGCTCTGCTGGTAAAGGACCCGTTCCCCGTCGATCGTCGCCCACGAACGAAGGACCAGTTCATCCCAATGCCCCTCAACATCGGCATAGGACCAGAGCTGTGGGCCGACCGGCTTGCCGCACAGCTGCTTCGAGAGTGCGATGCCCGACGCTTCGGCCTTGCGATCAGTATGATCGGATCCGATGCCGACCCAGAGCCCGTCGGCCGTGGCGACGATGACAGGCTCGACCTCGCCGGAACTGTCGGGCCCAAGGACGGTCAGGCGACTGTCCTGGATCAAGGTTTGGGCCGCGACCCGGTAATAGAGCGGCGTCGTCGACGGACGCGGAATGCCGAGCGCGGCCAGCTCCTCGATATGGTGCTCGATCGCCGCCGCGTCCCTGCCCGCCCAGCCAGCGATGACAAGGGAGTCGATCTCGATCCCGACACGGTCGGTCCGGTCCTTTGCGAGGCGGTCAAATTGCAGCAACATGGAATTCCCTATTCGTGGTCGATGTGGTCAGGATTTCGCCGCGCTCGATCTGCAGCGTCCGGTCGGCGATGCGGTCGAGCAGCGCGGGCGAAGATTCGGTGACCAGCATGGCAAGCTCGGGCCGGTGCTTGCGCAATTCGCCGAGCGTCCGCGCATAGTCGAGCGCGAGGGCCGGCGCCAGACCCTGGAAGGGTTCGTCGAGCAGCAGCACCTTACGTGCCACCGTCAGCGCGCGCCCCAGCGCGACCATCTTGCCCTGCCCTCCCGAAACGCCGCCGGCCGGCCGTGACCGCATCACGTGCAATTCGGGCAGCAAGTGGTAGATCTCGTCGAGCCTGCGCGCGATCTCGGCACGGTCGAGCTTCAGCGCCAGAGCCGGGAGGCGGATGTTCTCCTCCACGCTCAGCTCCGGAATCAGGCGCCGGTCCTCCGGCGCATAGCCAATGCCGGCGCGGGCGCGGGTGTGGGCAGGCCTGCTGCCGAGATCGTCGGCATCGAGGCGGACCGAGCCCTCGTCAAGCGCGATGAGGCCCATGATTGCACGCAATGTCGTGGTCTTGCCGGCGCCGTTGCGCCCGATCAACACCGTCGTCTTGCGCGCGATGATCTCGCAACTGACGCCGCGCAGCACACGAACGCCCTCGATCGAGACGCTGACCTTGTCGAGCCTGAGCATCAGGCCACCCCTACGACACGTTGGCGGACTTGCGCATTGCTGAACACCTCGTCGGGCCGGCCCTCGGCCATGATATTGCCGGCGTTCCACACCAGGACGCGGCTCGCGTAACGCGCGACCACGTCCATGTCGTGCTCGACGAACAGTGCGGTAATGCGGCGCTGGCGCAGCGCTGCTATCAGTGCCTCCATCAGCGGAAAGCGTTCGAGGGCGCTCACGCCGCTGGTTGGCTCATCGAGCAGCAGGAGCCGCGGCTTCAGGGCCAGCGCAACCGCGATGTCCAGCAGCTTGCGATGTCCTTCGGGCAGCGTGCTGCTGATACGATCGGCATCGCCGGCGAGCCCGACCAGATCGAGCAACGCCCTTGCTTCGTCGCGTCGCTTCGCCGTTTCGAGCGGCTGGACCGCGCTCCACAGACCGTCCGTTGCCGCCAGCGCCAGCATCATGTTGTCGATCACGCGTTGAGCGGAGAATAGCTGCGGGATCTGGAATGCGCGGGCGACGCCGCGGCGCGCGATGGCGCGTGGCGACAGATGGGTGATGTCGTGACCGTCCAGCACCACGCTGCCCGATTTGGGGCGGATGTACCCCGTGCAGATGTTGAGCAGCGTTGTCTTGCCCGACCCGTTCGGACCGATGATCGCGAGGAACTCGCCGCCATGGATCGCGATGCTGACATCGTCGGCGGCCTTGACGCCGTTGAATGCGACGTGGAGGCCTTTTGCTTCCAGGATGGGAGGCGTCATAGGCCCGTCGCCTCCTTGCGCGCGAACAAGCCATAGACGCCTTGCGGCATGAACATGATCACGATGATCAGTGTCATGCCCACGATCAAATTCCAGGAATCGGTGACGGTGACTGCCGCGCTGTGCAGCAATTCCAAAAACAGGGCACCGATGAACGCGCCCGGCACGCCACCGATGCCGCCGAGCACAGCGATCAGCACGAGGTGGCCGGATGCAGTCCAGAACGCGAAATCTGGGACCACGCGACCGATCGCAAAGCTGGCGATCGCGCCGCCAAGACCGGCGAGCGCCGCCGAGACGACATAGGCGATCAGCAGAACCGCCCAGACCGGAATGCCGAGATATTCGAGCCGGATCTCGTTGGTGTGGACGGCCGAGAGCGCGTGACCGAGCGGGCTGTTCAGGTAGCGCTGCACGGCCAGACCGACGAGCACCATCAGCACCAGGCTGAGATAGAACAGCACGCTCGCGAAGGCCGGCTCGCCAAGCACGATCCCGAAAACCGCCGGGACCGGCACCGGCATGCCGTCGGTCCCGCCGGTGACACCGTAGAGCTTGGCGCACAGCGCGTAGAACACCATGGAGACAGCGAGGTTCAACATCGCGAAGAAGATCGCGCGATAGCGGACGAGAAACGATCCGGCGATGGCGCCAACGAGCGCCCCGCTCAGCACCGACAGGATCAAGAGCAGGCCAAGGTCGTTGATGCCGGCGCGCGCCAGGAACGCGACCGCATAGGCGCTCGCGGCAAAAAACATGGCATGGCCAATCGAGATCAGCCCGGCCCGGAGCAGCACGGCGACACCCAGTGCCGCAAAGCCCTTGGCGATCGCAAGGGTCAGGACGAATTGGAGCCAGGGGGCGGCCAGAGGCAGCAGCGCGAGGACGAGGACCGCCGCAGCGGCAATGATCGTTCGCATCATATCCTCCTCGCCGTCACCGATCCGAACAGGCCGTAGGGACGGATCAGGAGAACGATAAGCATGGCTGCATAGGGCGCGACGGCATCCAGTGACGGCGCCAGATAGATCGCGAGCACGCGCGCCAGGCCGACAATCAGCGAGGCCAATGCGGCCCCCTCGATCTGTCCGAGCCCTCCGATCGCCGCAACCGCAAAAGCGAGCACCATGGTGTCGGCGCCGAGACCTGGCGCGATGCCTGACGTCGGCGTCGCCAGCGCGCCGCCCAATGCGGCGAGGAACACGCCAAGCGAAAACGCCAGGATGAAGATCCGGTTGGTGTCGATGCCGATCGACTGCGCCATCTCGCGGTCGGTGACGACAGCCGTGATCAGGCGCCCCAGCCGGGTATGGTTGATCAGGAGCCGCAGGCCGACGACGACGAGGAGCGCCATGGCGATCAGGAGGATCTGGTAGTTGAGATAGACGACGCCACCGATGCTCGTGGTGCCGAGCAATCGCATCGGCGCGTCCTCATAGAAGGACTGGACGCCGAAGATCACGCGCTGAAGGTCTTCGAGAATGAGGAACAGTCCGAACGTGATCAGGATCTGCACGGCTTCCGATTTGCCGTAGGTCCAGCGGACCAGGCCGCGCTCGATCAACGGACCGAATATCGCCGCAACGCACACGGCGCTGAACAAGAGCGCCAGGAACGACAAATACGGGTTGAGCTGACGGCTCGCGATGAACAGACAGATCGAGGCCGCGACATAGCCGCCGATCGAATAGAGGCTACCATGGGCGACGTTGAGGACGCGCAGCACGCTGAACACCAGCGTCAGGCCGACCGCCGCGAAGAAGATCAACGCGGCGCTCGCCAGACTGTCCAGCAGCAGGGGGATGATTGCATTCAACATCGGCTTCCGCCTTCCGTGACTGGAGTCAAGGTGAACGTCGTCCCGCTCTATTTGTAGCTGCCCGGCTTCGGCAGGCTCTTGGCGAACTCGGGCTTGAGGGTTGCAATCCAGGCCAGCGGATCGTGGCCGACCTGCGGCATCAGACTGTCGCCCTTGTAGCGGACCATGTCGCCGATCACGGGAAACTGCTGCGCCGGTGTCTTCACGGTAACGCCGACGATCTGGTCGACGACGCCGTCATTGTCGGCGCGCGTCTGCGCGGTGCCGGTCAGGGTCTCGACCTTACTGCCCTTCATGGCGGCGGCGAGCTCGGCACGTGTTGGCCATTTGCCGCCGTTCTTCTGCATCGCGACGTCGTAGGCGGCTTTCACGTAGATCAGCGCGTTGGCCATCTTGATCGACGGGAACACCGGATACTCCCCGAAGCGCGCCTTGTAGGCCTCGGCAAACTTCACCGTCTCCGGCTTCGCCTTGGCGTCCGGGGACATCCACCAGCCGTCGCCGAGAACGCCGACGATCACGCCATCAGGCAGCGGCACGCGCTGGAGCACGGTCTCGCCGAGAGCCAGGATGACCTGACTGGAGGTAAAGATCCCACGCGGCGCGGCCTGGCGAACGAAGTTCTCGAGGTCGGCACCCCAAAGATTTGAGAAGACGACATCCGGGCGCGCAGTGGTGAGGCGCGAGATTTCGGTCTGATAGTTCGGCGAGCCGAGCTTCGGATAAAGTTCTGCAACGATCTCGACGTCCGGCTTCAGGGCTTTCAAGGCCGCGGTGAAGATCTTGGCCGCGTCATGACCGAACGCATAATCCGGGTTGATGATCGCAACCGTCTTCACGTCGGGTTTGCGGTCCAGCAGGTAGATCGCGTAGGCGATGAATTCGGGCACGGTGTTGCCGTTGGGGCGGAACACATATTTGCTCTTGCCGTCCATCAGCAACTGATGGGTGTCGCAGTTCCAGCCCACGGTGGGGACCTCGAGCTGCTCGGCAAGCGGCGCCAGCGCCAGGCAGTTCGCGCTCGACAAGGCCGCGATCATTACCTGGTTCTTCGTGTCCCCGGCGAGCCGGCGGTATTCCGCGATCACGCCTTGCGCGCCCTGCGCCTCGTCGACATAGGTCGCGCTGACCGGCACGCCTCCGATGCCGCCCTTTGCATTGATCTCGTCGATCATGAGGTCGGCGGCATTCTTACCCGGCATGCCGTAGGCTGCGGCAGGACCGGATGTGAACGTGAAGATGCCCAGCCCCACGGCGCCTGGTTTCTCCTGTGCGGCGGCCGGCGTGGCAGCTACGACACCGAGCGCGAGTGCGCCGACAAGTCCATCCATGACCCATCGGACATTGCCGTGCGGCAGGCCGCGATCCAGGCTGAAGAGCCGTTCAAGTGACGACAGGCAACGCGCAATTACGATGGAAATACCTTTGGACGCCATGATGTCTCTTCCCCCTGTGCTGGTCGAATGATGTTGTGCGGCAGCGATCCGGATCACATTGGATCGAAATAATGCATCTCCAGAAGCAGGCAGCCGTTCACGGATTTGAACGGGCCATGCGGCGCGTGCGGCGGGCGGCAGGCGTAGGTATTCGGGGGGAAGCTCTTGCCGCCCTCGCCATTCGCATCGTTGCCGACAATCAAATCGCCCGAGACCAGATAAACCTCTTCCCAATACTCGTGCGAGAACGGCGCGGTAGTGTAGACGCCGGGCGCGAAGCGGAGCAGCCGCGTCCGCGTCCCGCGCCGGCTCTCCTCGTCCAGCCCGCCCGCGATGATCTTCTGCTGGATACCGGCCGGATAGCCTGCCGGAACCTCCCAGCCGGTGGTCATGTCGAGCGTGTGGAATTCGTCGTGCTTCTTGTTGACGGGCATGAGTTACCTCTCTTGGTTCAAGCGGCTTTGCTGGCGGTCGAGACGCCGTTCAGGTCGTAGGAATCGAGCATGGCCTGCACCAACCGGTCGGCGCCGGCCCAGTCGTAGGTGCGATAGGAGTGGCCCTTGGTGACGAAGGTCGCACCGGCGTAGAACATCTCGTATTGCTGGTGACGCGAGCCGAATTCGGAGCCCACCGCGTCCCAGGCGAGCTTGTAGAACTTCACGCGGTCATGCGAGTTGGCCTTCGGCGACTGCTGGGTCTTGCCGATCAGGGCCGCAATCTCGGGATTGTCGAAGTCCGCAACCGACGAAGGCAGCATGATCATGCCGCCGCCGGCCAGCTCGCGAAGCGTGTTGGTGACGTGTCCGTAGAGCTGCTGCGTCAGCACCTGCGCGGAATAGAGCGTGTGCCGGTCCGGAATGAAATAGGGACCGACCTGCGTGCCCTTGGCTTCCATCGCGGACACCAGCGCGTCAACCATGCCGGTCTCGGCCGCGAGCTGGCCGAGCATTTCGCGCACTTGCGGAAACTGGGTGACGCCGTTCATGTCGGCGGTCCGATGCGCAAGGCCGGTCAGGAATTTGAGCTTCACACTCAGGCGCACCATCGCCTGGTAGTTCTGGTAGACGTGGCAGGGCGTCGCGTGAAACTGCTTCTGGCACATTTCGACATTGCCTTCGATGAAGACGCGGTCCCACGGCACCTTCACGTCGTCGAAATAGAGGACCGAGTCGTTCTCGTCGAAACGGCTGGATAAGGGATTGTCGAACACCGCGCCGGCGGCGTCCTCGTAAGATTTGCGCGACAGCATCTTGAGACCCTTCATGCTCATCGGAATCGCGAAGGACATCGCATAACGCTCTTCGCCGGCACGCATCGGCTGGATGGTCGTGACGAAGACCTCGTCGGTAACCACGCCGCCGGTGGCGAGCATCTTGGCGCCGCGGATCGTGATCCCTTCCGCGTCGCGATCGACGACGCCGGCGGTGAGGAACGGATCAGCCTGTTCGGCTGCGCCCTTGGAACGATCGGCCTGCGGATTGATGATGACGTAAGTGAGATAGAGATCCTTGTCGCGGGCGTAGCGGTAGTAGCTTTCGAGCGCGCCAGAGCGGGCGGGATCATAGGCTTTGAACACGTCAAGCCCCATGTAGAGCCCGGAAATGCAGGACGCCACGTGGTCCGGGGCGCGGCCCATGAAGCCGGCATGCAGCGAGGCCCACGCCTCGAGCGCCTTTCGCCGCGTGACGAGCTCGGCATAGGAGGTCGGAAGCTGCCAGATCCGGTTGGCGCGACCTGCGCCCGTATCGAAGGTCATCAGCTCCGCGTTCTCCCGCGCGCTCGCGAAGTCGAACAGGCCCGCCATGGAGTTGGCGAGGTTGCGGAAGGCATGGTGCGTCGTGACATCGCCGACCGAGGCGCCGTTGATGTAGATGGTCCGGCCGTCCTTCAGGCCTGACAGATATTCCTTTGCGCTACGCATCGCAGGTCTCCGGTTCAAAGCTAGTAGTGAATGGGAAGCGGCCAGGTCGGCTCGCGCTCGGTTTCATCGACGAGATCGCGGTAGCGGCCGCGGAAGAAGATCAGGGGAGCGGCGGCCTCGGCGCGGCTCGCATGCCTGATGACACGGACGACGAAGATGACGTGGTCGCCACCCTCGTAGACCGCGTAGGGCGCGCACTCGAAATGAGCCATCGCGCCCGAGATCAGCGGCGCCTCGGCATGGCCGACCGACGTCTTCACCTGGTCCCATTTGTCGGAAAGAGCGCGCGCGAACTGGTTGGATATCTGCTCCTGATCGCGCGCGAGAATGTTGACGGCGAAGCCCTTGGCTTCGAGCATTGCTGGCAGGCTGCACGCCTTGCGGTCGACACTGAAGAGAACGAGCGGCGGATCGACCGAAACGGAGTTGAAGGAGCTCATGGTCATGCCGATGAGCTCTTCGCCCTTCCCGCGCGCGGTCACCACCGCAACGCCGGTGGCGAATTCGCCCAGAGCACGCCTGAATGCACGATCCTCCATGGACACTGCCTCGCCGCCTGGTCCTGATTTATAATTCTCAACTAGCTTTCTGACAAAGCTATTTTGAAATGTCAACACTCTTGCTGACCGGGCGCATGCATGCTCTTTAGGCAGCGTCCAACGCTATGATTTTGCGGAGAGAATGCCCGTGTCTGATGCACTGTTGACGGCGTCGAGGCCCGAGTTGCTCGACAAGGATGGAGATCGCACGCTTCGCGGCGTCCTCTACGACTATTTTGCCTTCGGACGAAGCCTGGAAGCTGCGCGCGAGACATTCGCGAGTTTTGTCGGCCTGTCGCCTACCCAGTATCTGATCCTGATCGCGATCAAGAATTCGACGGCGGAAAAACCGATGGGTGTCAACCAGGTCGCCGAGCGGCTGTACTTGAGTGGCGCCTTCGTCACCAACGAGATCAACAAGCTGGTCTCTGACGGCCTGATCGGGAAAAGCCCGCACCCTGGCGACGGACGCCGCGTGCAACTCACACTGACCGAGCACGGGATAAACCTGTTGATCCGTCTCGCCGCCTTGCAGCGCCCGGTCAATGACGCGCTGTTTGGCATGCTGACGCGCGAGGAGTTCAAAGTGCTCTCGCAAATGCTTTCTCGTCTCGCGTCAAACGCCGACAGCGCGCTGAAGCTCGCCGAGCACGTTCGGGCGACGCTCACGTCGCAAAATAACGAAGCGTACCGCATCGAGCCGCAGAGAGGCCGCAAGAAACAACGAACAAGCCGGTAAAGCCCGAGGTAGTGACTATTCAGACCAACGCGTTGGGTGCTTCTCAGCTCCCTGGACTAGCGACTGCATCGTCATAGCGAGGGAGCGCCACGAAGTCGCCCGACTGCATTGCGGTGGAAACGACTTCAGCCCCAAGGCTGATACTGTTGGTCAGCTCGCCTCTCCCTCCCTCAGAATCCAGGCCTGCAGGCTGAGCAACCAAGCCTCCTCACGCTGGCTGTGATAATATGTTTCCTGATCCCCGATGCACAGGTTGGGCAACACACCACCTTCTAACCAAACGGAAGGCTTGAACTCGCGCTCCGATCCGTCATGGGCAATTTGAGCTAACTCCGGCCAACCCAGATCGAGCCGGACCATGAGTGGTCCGTTTTGCGGCAAAAATATCGGTGCTCCGAGCTAGGCTTTAAGCGCCCCACCCTTCTGTACGATCGGGCGCGCTGCGATACCGCATCAGTGAAGACGCAATGGATCTTGGACCCCTGCTGGGATAAGCCAAGCTCATTACTCCGGTCAGAATTCTCGACGCGAAGGAAGCAAGAACGAGTCGACCAAACTACGCTAAACTGCGCGATGCCAACCGGCAGCACTACTCCCACTCAATCGTCCCCGGCGGCTTGGACGTCACGTCATACACCACCCTGTTCACGCCCTTCACCTCGTTGATGATGCGCGTCGCGGTTTCCCCCAAGAACTTCATCTCGAACGGGTAGAAGTCCGCGGTCATGCCGTCGGTCGAGGTGACGGCGCGCAAGCCCACGACGTAGTCGTAGGTGCGGCCGTCGCCCATCACGCCGACGGTCTTGACCGGCAGCAGCACCGCGAAGGCCTGCCAGATCGCGTCGTAGAGGCCATGCTTGCGGATCTGGTCGATGTAGACGGCATCCGCGTTGCGGAGGATGTCGAGTTTTTCTTTTGTGATGTCGCCGGGGCAACGGATCGCAAGGCCCGGGCCCGGGAACGGGTGACGGCCGACGAAGATCTCGGGCAGGCCGAGCTCGCGGCCGAGCACGCGCACCTCGTCCTTGAACAGCTCGCGCAAGGGCTCGACGAGCTTCATGTTCATGCGCTCGGGCAGACCGCCGACATTGTGGTGCGACTTGATCGTCACCGACGGTCCGCCGGTGAAGGAGACGCTCTCGATCACATCAGGATAGAGCGTGCCCTGCGCCAGGAATTCAGCGCCGCCAATCTTCTTGGCCTCCGCCTCGAACACGTCGATGAAGAGCCGCCCGATGGTCTTGCGCTTCTTTTCCGGATCGGTGACGCCGGCAAGCTCGCCGAGGAACTGCTTCGACGCGTCCACATGCACCAGCGGGATGTTGTAGTGGTGGCGGAACAGGTCGACGACGGTCTTGGCCTCGTCGAGCCTGAGCAGGCCGTGATCGACGAACACGCAAGTGAGCTGGTCGCCGATCGCCTCGTGGATCAAGACCGCGGCGACCGCGGAATCGACGCCGCCGGACAGGCCGCAGATCACCTTGCCTTTGCCCACCTGGGCGCGGATCTTCTCGATCGCCTCCTCGCGGAACGCGCGCATGGTCCAGTCGCCGGTGAAGCCCGCAACCTTGCGCACGAAATTGCGCAGCAGCTTGGCGCCGTCAGGCGTATGCGCCACCTCGGGGTGGAACTGCATCGCGTAGAACTTGCGCTTGTCGTCGGCGATCACAGAGATCGGCGAGCCCGGCGCGCGGGCCACAGCGCGAAAACCGTCGGGCAGCCTGGTGACGCGGTCGCCATGGCTCATCCAGACGTCGTACTGGCCGCCCTTCTGCCAAACGCCGTCGAACAGCGCGCAATCGTCGGTGACCTCGATGGTGGCGCGGCCGAATTCGCGATGGTGCCCGCCCTCGACGATGCCGCCGAGCTGCTGGGCCATGGTCTGCTCGCCGTAGCAGATGCCGAGCACCGGGACGCCCGCCGTGAGCACCGACATCGGCGCCGCCGGCGCGTTGTCGTCGAGCACGGAGGCCGGCCCGCCGGAGAGGATCACCGCCTTCGGCTTCATCTCCTTAAAGGCGGCCTCGGCCTTCTGGAACGGGACGATCTCGGAATAGACGCCCATCTCGCGGACGCGGCGGGCGATCAGTTGCGTCACCTGACTGCCGAAATCGACAATCAGAATCTTGTCATGCGCCGAGGCCACCGAGGGCGTCGACGAGTCGCGGGCTGTTTGCTGGGCTGTCATGGCAAGCAGATACGCGACGCCGCCCGCCCCCGCAACCGCGCGGAGCGGCGCGCCCCACATTCTTCTTTGGGCATGGACAAATCGATATATGGCAGTATTGTTGACCTAATTTGTGCCCCCGGAACGACGAAGCCCTTCTCACGCCTTCTTCAGCACCGATACGAAGAACCCGTCCGTGCCGGTCCGGCGCGGCGTCATCAGCCAGCCTTCGTCCGATTTTAGCGCGGCCTCGGCAAAATCCTCGGCCTTCTCCCAGAGCGCGCTGGCGGTCTGCTCCGGCGGCTGCACCGAAAATTCCGGATGGCGCGCGATGAAGGCCCGCACCTGCTCACCGTTCTCCTCAGAAAGCACCGAGCAGGTGATATAGGCGATGCGGCCGCCCGGCTTGACCATCGGCGCAGCGCGATCGAGCACCTCGGCCTGGTCCTTCAGCCGCACCTCGAGCGCGCCGGGGCGCATCCGCCATTTGGCGTCGGGGTTGCGGCGCCAGGTGCCGGTGCCGGTGCAGGGCGCATCGATCAGCACGAGGTCGGCTGACGCCTTGATATCCGACATCACATCCGCCTCGCCGCGCGGCGTGCGCACCTCGCAATTGTGCACGCCGGCGCGCGACAGCCGCTCGTGGATCGGCGCGAGCTGGCGCTTGTCGTGGTCGGTCGCGATCAACCGGCCCTTGCCGCCCATCTGAGCTGCCAGCGCCAGCGTCTTGCCGCCGGCGCCGGCGCAGAGATCGATCACCTGCTCGCCGGGCTTCGCCGCCGAGAACAGCGCGGCGAGCTGCGAGCCCTCGTCCTGCACCTCGATCGCGCCCTTGATGAAGTCCTCCTCCGAATGGATGCCGGGATTGCGCGCGTCGGCGGACAGCTCGATGCGCAGGCCGATCGGCGACCACGGCGTCTCCCGGGCGCCGAGATGCGCCAGCCGGGGCAGGATCTTCTCGCGCTTGCCTCGGAGCGTGTTGACGCGCAGATCCAGCGGCGCGCGGCTCGCCATCGCGGTCGCCTCCGCCGCGCGCTCCTCGCCGAACACCTTCGCCAAATATGGATCGAGCCATTCCGGATAATCGCCCGCGACCGGCGCCGGCGCATCGCTGAGCGAGCGCGAGGTCAGCGCCGCCTGCTCGGCCGCGGTCAGCGGCTCCGGCGCGAAACGGCTACCGTCGAAGAACGCGGCGATCGTCGCGAGGTCCATGCCGCGCTCGAGCCTGAGCATGCCGAGCACGCGGGCGCGGGCGCTGTCGTCATCCATCAGATAGGCCGCGGAGGATTGCCGGCGCAGCACGTCCCAGATCAGTCCGGAGATCGCGGCACGATCGCCGGACCCGGCATAGCGGTGTGCGGTCCCCCATTCCTTCAGCGCCTTTGCGGCGGGAACGCGCTGGGCGTCGATGGTGGCGATCAGGTCGATGGCGGCGGAGAGCCGGGCAGCGGGAGTCATTGGTCTCTTTCGGTTGGACGGGTCAGATCACAAGCAGGATCCGGAGCGCGAAATACAGCCACATCACGAGAGCGCGAAGGTCAATCCAATCTGGATGAAGACCGGCAGCAAAACCATTTGAATGGACATCAGAATCTCCGTCAGCCGCAGGCGCTGCGCCCCCTCTTAGCGGCCACGCCGGCCGCTGACAATGAAGGCCTCGCGGGAGCTGCCTGAACCATCATCCGAGCTGCCATGACCAACACACAGGAATGCGGCGGTTTCAGCTCTGTGGTCCCAGCAAGAGCTCACGATGAACATCACCTCCCCGATCCTGGCCGACACAATCCGCTCCGCCGAGTTCCCCGGCGATTCCGCGACATCGCCGACAGGCGGATCGCGTTGTCGACCCCTGCGTGCAACCGGCCGTCTCACGATCTGACGCCGCGACAGCATGCTGCACCCGGCACGACGCCGGCATGGCGCAACCGTCTCCGCCACAGCATATCGTCATCGTTCCGACTTCGCTCCGGCCTATGATCGAACCGAAAGGAACGATGCATGGCCCAGTTTCGTCTGACGCAAATCTCCGACACCCACCTCGCCCGCCGCTTCAAGCTCCTCACAGATAACTTCCACCGCGCGAGCGAGCACATTGACGCGACGCGGCCCGATCTCGTCCTCAACAGCGGTGACGTGTCGTTCGATGGCCCGACCAGCCGCGACGATCTCGTGTTCGCCAGGGAGATGCATGACGCGCTGCCGGTCGATTGCCGCTACCTGCCCGGCAATCACGATATCGGCGACAATCCGACCGCAGTCGGCCCGACGCCGGCGCAATTGCCTACCGAAGAAAGCCGGGCAGCATTCCGGACCGTGCTCGGCGATGACCGCTGGCACTTCGAGGCCGCCGGCTGGTGCATCATCGGGCTGAACTCGCTGATCATGAACACCGGCCTCGACAGCGAGGCCGAGCAGTTCGACTGGCTCGCCACGCAGCTCGACAAGACCGCGGGCAAGCCGGTCGCGCTGTTCCTGCACAAGCCGCTTTATCTCGACACGCCCGACGATCCCGAGCGCGAGGCGACCGCGATCCGCTTTGTGCCGCAGCCGGCGCGCAGCCGCCTGGTCGAGATGTTCGGCAAGGTCGATCTGCGGCTGGTCGGCAGCGGACACGTCCACCAGCGCCGCGATTACACCTTCGGGCACGTCAGACAGATCTGGGCCCCCTCGGTCGGCTTCATCATCTCCGACGAGAAGCAGGAGCGGATCGGCATCAAGGAAACCGGATTGGTCGAATACCGCTTCCGGCCGGACAGCTTTGAAGTGCGCCACGTGAGGGCCAAGGGCCTGGCCGATGTCGACCTGGACATGCTGCTCGGCAAGCAGTTGGCGAGCTGAGCGGCCTCAGATCTGCGCCGCGTCCTTCAGGTCCCGCTTGATGGCGGTGAGAAGCGCCTGCAGCGAGTCCCTGTCGGGTTGCGCTGCCTGGCGCGTGGGGGGCAGCGAAGGCATGGAGAGAACCGGCTCCGCCTCGGGCTCGTCCTGCACGAAACGTCCATGCAACACATCATCGCGGCGGCCCATGGCGAACATCGTCGCCCAGTAGCCGACGGCCAGCAAAATGACCCCTGAAACAACCAGCTCAAACATCGCTACACCTTAAAATGAGATATTGATTCAATTCCTCCGGGTGCCGGTCAAGCAAATGGGGGCTAAAAAGCCCCCAAAAGCCTGACGTTGTGGCGATTTTGATACTCTTCTGCGCGGAATGGGAGCTGAAAGGCCCTCTCCGTCAGGCCCTGTCCGGCCCGACCCGGACCAGCTGCTTGCCGAAATTGGCGCCCTTGAGCAGGCCCATGAAGGCCTCCGGCGCACTGTCGAGCCCCTCGGTCACGAACTCCTTGTACTTGACCTTGCCCTCGCGCACCCACTGCGACATGTCGCGGATGAAGTCGCCGTGCATGGCGGCGAAGTCGCTGACGATGAAGCCGCGGAAGGTCAGCCGCTTGGTCAGGATGTTGCGCATCATCGCGCCGGCCCATTTCGGAGCATGCGCCTCGGTGTCGTTGTAGTGCGCGATCAGGCCGCAGACCGGGATGCGCGCGAACGCGTTGAGCAGCGGAAACACTGCATCGAACACCGCGCCACCGACATTCTCGAAATAGACGTCGATGCCCTTCGGGCAGGCCTCCTTGAGCTTCGCCGCGAGATTGGGATCGCGATGGTCGAGGCAGTCGTCGAAGCCGAGCTCGTTCTTGACGTAGGCGCACTTGTCCTTGCCGCCGGCGATGCCGATCGCACGCGCCCCCTTGATCTTCGCGATCTGGCCGACCGCCGAGCCGACCGCGCCGGACGCAGCCGCGACCACCACCGTCTCGCCGGCTTGCGGCTTGCCGATCTCGAGCAGGCCCGTGTAGGCAGTCATGCCGGGCATGCCGAGCACGCCGACCGCGGTCGAAATCGGCGCGATTGTCGGATCGATCTTGGCGAGCCCCTTGCCGTCGGACAGCGCATGCGTCTGCCAGCCCGCGCGCGACAGCACGATGTCGCCCTTGGCAAAGCCGGGATTGTTCGAGGCGATCACCTCGCTGACGGTGCCGCCCTCCATCACGCCGCCGACCGGCACCGGTGCAGCATAGGACGGACCGTCGGCCATGCGGCCGCGCATATAAGGATCGAGCGACAGCCAGATGGTGCGGAGCAGGACCTGCCCGTCACCCGGCGCAGGCGGCGTGTAGTCTTCGATCCGGAAATTGGCTGCGGTGGGCTCGCCGTGGGGACGCGAGGCGAGAACAATGCGCTTGCCTTGGGACATGGGGATTCCTCTGCTCGTTGGTTTCGTGGCGCACACGTAGTCATGCAATCCGTCTCCCTGCAAGGGAGACGGATTTGCTCTTTCGCGCAGCATTGTTTGAAACGTTGTTTGAAATGACGAGCGCCATTTCGGCGGCATGCTATCGGCCGTCTCTCGACAGTCGTTCAGGGGCGCGTCGCAAGACGCGCACCCGGAATGACAGTGCTCGGGCTAGCCGCCGCCCGGATAGTTCGGGGCTTCACGCGTGATCGTCACGTCGTGGACGTGGCTTTCGCGCAGGCCCGCGCCGGTGATGCGGACGAATTCCGCCTTGTCGTGGAAGTCCTTGATGTTGCGCGCGCCGACATAGCCCATCGCGGCGCGGAGGCCGCCGGCGAGCTGATGCATGACATTGCCAACCGGCCCCTTGTAGGGCACCTGGCCCTCGATGCCCTCGGGCACGAGCTTCAGCGTGTCCTTGATGTCCTGCTGGAAGTAGCGGTCGGCCGAGCCCCGCGCCATCGCGCCGACCGAGCCCATGCCGCGATAGGCCTTGTAGGAGCGGCCCTGCCACAGGAAGACCTCGCCCGGTGTCTCGTCGGTGCCGGCGAGCAGCGAGCCGACCATCACGATGTCGGCGCCGGCGGCCAGCGCCTTGGCGAGGTCGCCGGAATATTTGATGCCGCCATCGGCGATCACCGGGATGTCGGACTTCTTCGCCGCGGCCACCGCATCCATGATCGCGGTGAGCTGCGGCACGCCGACGCCAGCGACGATGCGCGTGGTGCAGATCGAGCCCGGGCCGATGCCGACCTTGATGCAGTCGGCGCCGGCATCGATCAGGGCCTGCGCGCCGTCCTCGGTCGCGACGTTGCCGGCCACGACCTGCACCGAGTTTGACAGCCGCTTGATGCGGTTGACGGCGTTCAGCACGTGCCGGGAATGGCCGTGCGCGGTGTCGACCACGACCACGTCGACGCCGGCATCGATCAGCCGCTCGGTGCGCTCATACCCGGTCTCGCCGACCGTGGTGGCGGCAGCCACGCGAAGCCGGCCATGCTCGTCCTTGCAGGCGAGCGGATGCGCCACTGCCTTCTCGATGTCCTTCACGGTGATCAGGCCGACGCAACGATATTGATCGTCGACGACCAGCAGCTTCTCGATGCGGTGCTTGTGCAGCATCCGCTTAGCCTCGTCCTGGCTGACGCTCTCGCGCACCGTCACGAGGTTCTCGCGCGTCATCAGCTCCGAGACCTTCTGCCTCGGATCGCTGGCGAAACGCACGTCGCGGTTGGTCAGGATGCCGACCAGCTTGCCCGGCACGTTCTTGGCCCCGCCGGTGACGACCGGGATGCCGGAGATGCCGTGGTCCTTCATCAGTGTCAGCGCGTCGGACAGCGTGGCATCCGGGCCGATGGTGAGCGGATTGACCACCATGCCGGATTCGAACTTCTTCACCTGCCGCACCTGCGCGGCCTGCCCCTCCGGATCGAAGTTGCGGTGGATGACGCCGAGGCCGCCGGCCTGCGCCATCGCGATCGCCATGCGCGCCTCGGTCACGGTGTCCATCGCGGAGGCGATAATCGGGATGTTGAGCGGGATCGCGCGGGTCACGCGCGAGCGAATATCGACTTCCGAGGGAAGAACGTCCGACAGACCGGGCTTCAGAAGCACATCGTCGAACGTGAAGGCTTCACGGATAGTCTGAAGTCCCGTGGCCATTGCCAACTCCTTTCGGCGGCGTCCGCCGCAATGATCTTAACGGATGAACGCCGCCTGCGGCGACGCTCGCTGCGTCACCGTCGAATCGGTGCCCATCGGTGGGGTTGACGCTGGTCGATAGCATGGCGGCATGACGAATCAAAGTGTTTGCCAGCCATGCACAGGCTTTTTACGGGGCCCAATAGCCGGGCGGCGGCCCGTGGCGGCGGATCGCCTCGACCACCTCCCGGTGGCGGCGATCCTCCCGCTTCATATGGACTGCGATCACGGCATGGGCCGAGGGCACCAGCAGCAACACGTGGAAAATCAGCCGAAAATCGCGCAAAACACGATCAGGACCAGGTTGAACAGCGCCGAGAACGGCTGCCCGTTCAGAAGCAGCCCGATCGGCGGCAACAGGGCGGCGAGGACGTAGATCACGGCACACCTCAGGCGCTTGGCGGATGCATACCAGCGTCACGCTGGATTTAGGTGGTTTGGCCGGTTCCGCAATGGCATGGCTGGCGGCAGGGTGATACAGCCCCCTCGCCCTGCCATTTCAGCTCTCCCAGCCGTCCCATTTTAATGAACAAAGAACGCCTGATCCCGCTCATCGTGGCCACCGCTCTCTTTATGGAGAACATGGATTCCACGGTGATCGCGACCTCGCTGCCGGCGATTGCCGCCGATATCGGCACCAGCCCCCTGACGCTGAAACTGGCGATCACCTCCTATCTGCTCTCGCTCGCGGTGTTCATCCCGGCGAGCGGCTGGACCGCGGACCGTTTTGGCGCCCGCATCGTGTTTGCCGGCGCCGTCGGCGTCTTCATGCTGGGTTCGATCGGCTGCGCGCTCTCCTCCTCGGTGACCGATTTCGTGTTCGCCCGCATCCTGCAGGGCCTCGGCGGGGCAATGATGACGCCGGTCGGGCGTCTGGTGCTGCTGCGCTCGGTCGACAAGAGCGCGCTGGTCAATGCGATGGCTTGGGTGACGGTCCCCGCGCTGATAGGCCCCGTGATCGGGCCGCCGCTCGGCGGCTTCATCACCACCTATTTCTCCTGGCACTGGATCTTCCTGATCAACATCCCGATCGGGCTGCTCGGCATCTTCATGGCGCTGAGATATATCGACCCGATCAAGAGCGTCGATCCCGAGCGCTTCGACCTTTACGGCCTCGTGCTCGCCGGCATCGGCCTTGCCGGCATCGCGTTCGGCCTCTCGGTCGCCGGGCTCAATCTCCTGCCGTGGCCGATTGTCGCCGCTTTGGTCGGGATCGGCTCGATCTCCATGACGCTCTACGTCATGCATGCGAAGCGAAGCGGATCGCCGGTGCTGGATTTTTCGCTGCTGCGGTTGTCGACGATGCGCGCGGCCATCGTCGGCGGCTTCATGTTCCGCCTCGGCATCGGCGCGCTGCCGTTCCTGCTGCCGCTGTTGATGCAGGTCGGCTTCGGCCTGACGCCGTTCCAGTCGGGCCTCGTGACCTTCGCTTCCGCGGTCGGCGCCATGGGCATGAAGACGCTCGCCGCGCGCATCATCCGCACCTTCGGCTTCCGCTACATGATGACAGTGAATGCGGTGGTCTCCGCGGCCTTCCTCGCCGCCTGCGCGCTGTTCACGGTGACGACGCCACTGCTGCTGATCATGATCATCCTGGTGGTCGGCGGCTTCTTCCGCTCGCTGCAGTTCACCGCGATCAACACCGTGGCGTATGCGGAGGTCGAAGCCGCGCAGATGAGCCGCGCCACGACGCTGGCGAGCGTCAACCAGCAGCTCGCGGTGTCCGCCGGCGTCGCGGTAGGTGCCTTCTCGGTCGAGGCTACGCTGGCGCTGCATAACCAGACCGAACTCACCGCCGGCGCCTTCGGGCCGGCCTTCGTGGTGGTTTCGCTGATCTCGGCGGTATCGGCCTGGTTCTTCTGGCAGATGCCGACCGATGCCGGCCACGAAATCTCCGGTCGCAAGGCGATCGAGATTTCCAGCCGCAAGGGCGCCGCAAGGGGCGCGGCCGCCGCCGCCGTCAAGCACGCGACGGAAGATACCCAGAACGCGCGGGATCAGCGGCTGGGCTAGTCAATCGAACCGGTTGTTCGCGAGGCACGGACATTCAGTGCAGGCGCGTCGTCCAATCACGTCCAGACCTTAAGGGTGGCCGGTCATTCCGGTCATCTGTCTGATCCGGACGTTCAACAAGCTCATACTGGGGAACGTGGGTGCTCTCCAGCCACGATTCCAGCGCTGCTCCGCAGATCGTGCAAATCGCGTCACCCGTGTGCGGCACCAAGAACTTCTCTTCAGTGCGTCTGTACTCGGCGCCGCAATGGCATTGAACAATTGTCGACATCACCGAATTATGCGCCTGGCATCGCCGATTTTCCAGTCCTCAAACAAACGGCCGCAACACGTCACCCCGCGATCGAAGGCTGAGTGGCCGCGGCTGGCCCGATGCACCACGGCCTTTCGTCCCGGCAAAGAAATCTTCGCGAGCGTCAGAATGCGAACGGAAGCTCCGTGGCCGCATGGTTCGGCTCAAGCGGGAAGCAGCGATCCCGCATCAGCAAAATCCATGCAGGAGGATGCGCTCCGGGTTTCCCTTCCGTGGCGTTCGTGCGCCACGCAAGGCCGGGCTTTTCTGGATTTAGTTTCGTTTGAATGGATCAGAGCCAGTGAGTGATGCCCATGCGAATGAAGTGAGTGATAATCCGAAACCCGGCGGCGTCCGCCTGTTCGCCTTACCCGAGGCGTTCCGGGATATCGCCGAAACCTGATTTCAATGGCTCCGTGATCGCCCGGCACCCGCGATTCGCACGGGTGCTTGAACCTCATCGCCATTGGCCCACGGTTGATCGCGATAACGCAGGAGCCCATGCGGCGCGCCGCGACCGGATGGTTTCATCCCTTCGGCCGAAACGATGCGATCGACCCTGCCCCGCATGATCTCGTAGCACTCGCAAGCCGCAGCTTCGAGCCGTGGCCTGTCGATCTCGATCGAACTCCGTCGGTTGGACCGGATGGCCCCCGACGCGCGAAGCTTGCACACAGCATGGGTTACAGTCGTTCGCCGCACGCCCAGCAATTCCGACAGCGTCTCCTGCGTCAGCGGGAGCGTGTCGTGGCCGATGTGGTCGTGAACCTGCAACAGCCAGCGGGCCAGGCGGGCCTCTACCGAATGCAGGGCATTGCAGGCTGCGATATGCTGGAACTGCACCAGCAACGACCGCATATGGAGCTGCACCGTACCCGCAAGCGCGCGGCTATGCGTGAGCGCAGCATGAAATCGTGCCGGCGAGATCTGCCATGTCGTGCCCGGAATGCGAACCACCGCTGAGATCGGCGAGCGTATCGACCTGAGCGTCGGCAGAATGCCGGTCGCCCCCTCGTTGCCGACCATCGTTGTCGCGACCGCCTGTCCGTTCGGCATGTCCATGACGAATGCGATCAACGCGGTGCAAGGGAAGTAGATCTGTTCGACGAGGTCACCCGACCGCACCAGCACGACGTCACGTTCGAGCGATACCTTGCGGAGATGGGGTGCAAGCAACTCAAAATCGGCGCGCGGCAGGGCCGCCAGGAGGCGATTACCTATGCTCGACCTGCGCTCCATCACGGGAAAGCTCCGTGAGGCGCGGCTCGCTGCACAAACCTGCCGTGGGTGCCAAGCTGAGATACGCAACGAACGGACCGCGCCGGGACAATAGAATTCGCCGCAAGTGGAAAAGTTCCAACAGGGATAGAGCGGCAGCTAGGCCCGGTTAGGCTGCCCGCGAAATCCCGTCGCCAGCACGTAACGCTCGGAAGAATCCTGCCGGCTCGCGGCCGGCTTGACGTGGCGGACGGTGGCGAAGTCGCGCTTGAGCTGCGCCAGCAACTCCGCATCCGCGCCGCTCTGAAACACCTTGGCCAGGAACGTCCCGCCGGGATTGAGCACCTCGCAGGCGAAATGTGCCGCGGTCTCGACCAGGCCGATGATGCGGAGCTGATCGGTCTTGCGATGGCCCGTGGTATTAGCGGCCATGTCGGACATCACGATGTCGGCGCGACCGCCCATCATCGCGAGCAGTTTCTCCGGCGCATCGGCATCGAGGAAGTCGAGCTGCGCGAAGGTGACGCCGGGGATCTCGCCCATTTCCAACAGGTCGATCGCGACCACCTTGCCCTTGCCGTCGGCGGCCCCGGTGCGCTTTGCAGCGATCTGGCTCCAGCCGCCGGGCGCCGCGCCGAGATCGACCACCGTCATGCCCGGCTTGAGCAGGCGATATTTGTCGTCGATCTCGAGCAGCTTGAAGGTCGCGCGCGAGCGGTAGCCCATCGCCTTGGCCTTGGCGACGTAGGGATCGTTGAGCTGGCGCTCCAGCCAGAGTTTTGACGACAGCTTGCGCTTGCCGCCGCTCTTGACCGTGACGTGCAGCCGTCCGGTGGTGTCTTTCGCCATATTCCTTCTCTTCTCCCTCGCCCCGCTCTTGCGGGGGTGAGGGCTGCTTCCGCAGTCAAGGTGAGAGATGCGCTCGTGGAGAGTCCCCCTCACCCGGATCGCATCTTACGATGCGACATAGCCGAAGTTTCACTTCGGCGTCCATTTCAGGAACGGCCGCCGTAGGCGGCCTACGCCTCTCCCCGCAAGCGGGGCGAGGCAAGGAGAACGCTCTAGCACGCCCGCAGCGCGCCGTCCTCGCGCATCATCTCGACCAGCATGCCCTCGCGCAGGCCGCGGTCGGCGACGCGCAGCCGCGGCAGCGGGAACGCGTTGCGGATCGCATCGAGGATGGCGCAGCCCGCGAGCACCAGGTCGGCGCGCTCGATGCTGATGCAGTTGTTGTTGACGCGGTCCTCGTAGCTCATGCCGAGCAGCTTCCGGATCGTCGCGGTGACGTCGGCATCGTTCATCCAGATGCCGTCGATGCGGCGGCGGTCGTAGCGCGGCAGGTTGAGGAACACGCCGGCGAGCGTGGTCACGGTGCCTGAGGTGCCGAGCATGTGCATGTCGCGCAGGTCCCTGCCATGCTCGGCCGAGAACGGCGCGACATGTTGCGCGACCTCCTCGACCATGCGCGCGTACACGTCCTTCGTGACGTTCCTGCCGCCGAAATGTTCGGCCAGCGTGACGACGCCGAGCGGGATCGACATCCACGCCTTGATGCGCGGCCGCGCGTCGGGCGCATGCGGATCGCGCTCGATCCGTACCAGCTCGGTCGAGCCGCCGCCGATGTCGAACAGGATGGCGCCTCGCCCTTTCGGGTCGAGCAGCGGCGAACAGCCGATCACCGCCAGCGTCGCCTCGGTCTCGCGGTCGATCACCTCGAGCTTGATGCCTGTCTCGGCAGCCACGCGTGCGCGAAAGGTCTCGGCATTGCCGGCGGCGCGGCAGGCTTCGGTCGCGATCAGCCGCAACCGGCGGGCCTTGCGATAGCGGATCTTGTCGCTGCAAATGCTGAGCGCCGCGATGGCGCGCTCGATCGCGGCCTCGCTGATGGAACCGGTCGCGGCGATCCCCTCGCCGAGCCGGATGATCCGCGAAAAGGAATCGACCACGCGGAACCCGTCGCCCGACGGACAGGCGATCAAAAGCCGGCAATTGTTGGTGCCAAGGTCGAGCGCGGCGTAGACCCCCGTGTCAGCGCCCGCCGCAATCAACCCTGACGGGGCCTCGCCGGACGGAAGGCCGTCGCAAAGCCGCACATCGTCATCCATCAAAACTGTCTTTCGTTGCGGCCGCTGTCGACCCACCGAAGAATTTCCGTTCACGGAAACTTTAGCAGCGGCAATGGCCTGCGCAAACTCTGTTCACATTGGGTCCATGCCCAATCGGGCGTTGTCGTTAAGGGAGGTGTGCGTTATCTGGTCAACCGCCCGCCAAACCGGCGCAAATCCGGGCATTTCAGGTCATTTCCGATGCAAGATCACACGTCCTCCGCCTCTCTCGAAAACGCCATCGCACTGCAAAAATACGGTGTCGGGCAGCCGGTTCGACGAAAGGAGGACGACACGCTGGTGCGCGGCAAGGGCAAGTACACCGACGATTTCTCGCTTGCCAACCAGGCCTATTGCTGGATGGTCCGCTCCTCCCATGCCCACGGCATCATCAAGGGCATCGACACCGCGGCCGCCAGGGCGATGCCGGGCGTGCTCGGAGTCTGGACCGGCACCGATCTTGCGGCCGCCGGCTACAACCCCTTTACCTGCGGGATGCCGCTGAAGAGCCGCGACGGCTCGCCGCTGCTGCAGACCAACCGCCCTGCGCTCGCGATCGACAAGGTGCGCTTCGTCGGCGACCCCGTCGCCTTCGTGGTCGCGGAAACCGCGGCGCAGGCCCGCGATGCGGCCGAGGCCGTCGTAACAGACATCGAAGCGCTGCCGGCCGTGACCGATGCGGCCGAGGCCGCCAAACCCGGCGCGCCGCAGCTCTATGACAACATCCCGAACAACGTCGCGCTCGATTACCACTATGGTGACACCGCCAAGATCGAGGCGGCGTTTGCCAGCGCCGCGCATGTGGCCAAGCTCGACATCGTCAACACCCGCGTCGCCGTGGTCTCGATGGAGCCGCGGGTGGCGCTGGCCCATTATGACAAGAAGACCGAACGCTTCACGCTGCAGGTGCCGACCCAGGGCGTCTCCGGCAACAAGGCGATCCTGGCGCGGCTGCTCAACGTGCCGCCGGACAAGGTGCGCATCCTCACCGCCAATGTCGGCGGCTCCTTCGGCATGAAGAACCTCAACTATCCCGAATACACCTGCATCGCGCACGCTGCGCGGGAGCTGGGCCGCCCGGTGAAGTGGCTGGACGAGCGCTCGACGAGCTTCCTCTCCGACAGCCAGGGCCGCGCGCAAAAGATCCATGCCGAGCTCGCGCTCGACGCCGACGGCAAGTTCCTCGCGGTGCGGCTGTCCGGCTACGGCAATCTCGGCGCCTACATCACCGGTGTCGCGCCGGGCCCGCTGTCGCTCAACACCGGCAAGAATCTCGCCAGCGTCTACCGCACGCCGCTGCTCGGCGTCGACATCAAGACGGTCGTGACCAACACCACGCTGATGGGCGCCTATCGCGGCGCCGGACGGCCCGAGGCCAACTACTACATGGAGCGGCTGATCGATGCCGCCGCCGACGAGATGGGGATCAATCGTCTCACCTTGCGCAAGCGCAACTTCATCAAACCGTCACAACTGCCCTTCCCGGCAGCAAGCGGCGTCACCTACGACAGCGGCGATTTCGCCGGCGTGTTCCAGAAGGCGCTGGAGATCTCCGACTACGAGAACTTCGCCAAGCGCAAGAAGGAGAGCAAGAAGAACGGCAAGCTGCGCGGCATCGCCGTCGGCTCCTATCTCGAGGTCACCGCGCCGCCGAGCGGCGAGCTCGGCAAGATCACCTTCGAGCCGGACGGATCGGTGAAGCTCACCACCGGCACGCTCGATTACGGCCAGGGCCATGCCACACCGTTCGCGCAAGTGCTGTCCGATCAGCTCGGGATCCCCTTCGAGAATATCACGCTCGAACAGAATGACAGCGACCGCGTCCGCTTCGGCAACGGCACCGGCGGCTCGCGCTCGATCACCGCGACTGGACAAGCGATCGTGGAGGCCTCCGCGCTGGTCGTCGAGAAGGGCAAGAAGGCCGCAGCCCACGTGCTCGAAGCGTCCGAGGCCGACATCGAGTTCGGCAATGGCCGCTTCACCATCGCCGGCACCGACCGTTCGATCGGCATCATGGAGCTCGCCGAGCGCATGCATGACAGCAACATGCCCGAGGGCACCCCTGATACGCTCGACGTCGACCATGCCACCAAGGAAACAGTGTCGACCTTCCCGAACGGCTGTCACGTTGCCGAGGTCGAGATCGACCCGGACACCGGCGTGACGCGGATCGTCCGCTACTTCGCGGTCAACGATTTCGGCACCGTGGTCAACCCGATGATCGTCGCCGGCCAACTGCACGGTGGCGTCGCGCAGGGCATCGGCCAGGCGATGATGGAGGAAGTGAACTACGACGGCTCAGGCCAGCCGATCACCGGCTCGTTCATGGACTACGCGTTGCCGCGCGCCGGCGACATCCCGTCGATGCAGGTCGACAATCACCCCTCGCCCGCGAAGTCGAACCCGCTCGGCACCAAGGGCTGCGGCGAAGCCGGCTGCGCGGGCAGCCTGGTCTGCGTCGTCAACGCGGTGGTGGACGCGCTGTCGGACTACGGCATCAAGCACATCAACATGCCGCTGACGCCGGAACGCGTCTGGCGCGCGATCCAGGACGCCAAGTCGAAGGCGGCGTAAGGAAAGCCGCCCCGCCCCCACAAACCCAGCGTCGTCACCCGCGAAGGCGGGTGACCCAGTATTCCAGAGACAGCAGTCGTTGAACCGAGACGCCGCGGCGTACTGGATACCCCGCATGCGCGGGGTATGACAGTTGTGGGCGATGCGAGACCTCAGCCCAATCCACACTCATCATGCGCGGGCTTGACCCGCGCATCCATCAACCAAGAACGCTTTTGCGAAGGCGATGGATTGCCGGGTGAGGCCCGGCAATGACGGATCGAATTACGCCACCGCCTGCTCGCGCGGCTGGGTGATCGCGATGTGCCAGCAATGCGCCAGCGGCGTCGTGCCGTTGGCGAGCACCAGGGCGTCAAGCTCGACGAAGCGGTGGCCCTTCTTGTCGTAATTGCCGATCACCTTGGCCCGCGCCGTCAGCTCGTCGCCGATCTTTGCCGCCGACAACAGCTGCATGCGGGTGCCGACATGGATCCAGGGGCCGAGGATCGCGTTGTCGACCAGCACCTTGTTCATCACCCGGGGCAGCAGGCCGGGATGGCCGAGACCTTCGCGCAGATAGATCGGATGGGTCTCCCTGATGTCGGCGAGATACTCCTTCGCAGCATCGCCGGACCAGTCGCGCGGGATGGTGCCGAGCCATTTGCCAAGCTCGTAGGACGACGCGCTGACCGGCTTGCGCTCGGCCACCGCCGCAACCTGCTTGTAGTCGTCGGTCGCGACCTTCGGCGCCGAGGCCGGCAGCGAGGCGGTGCCGGTCGCGCAGAGCTCGCCGCGGCTGTGTAGCTCGATCGACAGCCCATTGCCGGTCTCCCTGCCCGTCAATTCGGCGATCTCGCCGTCATAGACCGGCTTCACGAAGCGCGCCTCGATCAGGCCGCGCTCGAGGAAATCGCGGCCCCATTTCTCGACCGGCAAATGCATCATGTAGGCCATGACGTCGACGCCGGGAACGAGCCCGCCGGAGAAGCCGAACTTCCGCGCCACCGTATCGTCGTGGATCTTGTTCTCGGACAGTTTCGAGGTGTTGTAGGCCGAGACACGGTAGGTTTGCGGAGCCGCCATGGGTTTTCCCTTATTCGGTTGTTTTTCTGGCGATGATCGTAGTCGAACCGAAAGGCATGGCAAGCCTCTCGTTTTGCTCGCAATTTTCCACCCGATGGAGTACACGCAGGCCGCGCGCCTGCCACCCCCTGGATCAATGACTGAAACCCCTGCCCCCACCCGTATCTATGTCGACGCCGACGCCTGCCCGGTGAAGGATGAGATCTACCGCGTCGCGATCCGCCTCGGCGTGCCCGTCAGCGTGGTCGCAGGCAGCTTCATCCGCGTGCCGCAGGATCCGCTGATCGAGCGCGTCGCTGCCGGCGCCGCGATGGATGCCGCCGACGACTGGATCGCGGAACGCGCGCGTGAGGGCGACGTCGTGATCACCGCGGACATTCCGTTGGCGAGCCGCTGCTTGAAGGCCGGCGCCGAGGTGATCGCACCGAACGGCAAGCCGTTCACGGAACAATCGATCGGCATGACACTTGCCATGCGCAACCTGATGACCGATCTGCGGTCGTCGGGTGAAATCACGGGTGGACCCAAGTCCTTCTCGCCGCGCGACCGCTCGACATTCCTGTCGACGCTCGACCAGACCATCCGCCGCATCCAGCGCCGCCGCGCGGAGCAGGCGGCGACGAGCCAGGGCTGACGCGATGGCACCACCGCTCATCCAGCTCAAGGATATCAGCCTCACCTTCGGCGGCACGCCGCTGCTGACCGGCGTCGAACTGTCAGTCTCCGCGGGCGAGCGCGTCTGCCTGATCGGGCGCAACGGCTCCGGCAAATCGACCCTGCTGCGGATCGCGGCCGGCCTGGTCGAGCCCGATTCCGGCAGCCGCTTCGTGCAGCCCGGCGCGACCATCCGCTATCTGCCGCAGGAGCCTGATTTCGCCGGGCACGCGACCACGCTGTCCTATGTCGAGGCCGGCCTCGGCCCGGGCGACGACCATTACCAGGCGCGCTATCTGCTCGAGCAACTTGGTCTTAGCGGCGAGGAAGATCCCGCGCATGTCTCCGGCGGCGAGGCGCGACGCGCGGCGCTGGCGCGGGTGCTGGCGCCCTCGCCCGACATCCTGCTGCTCGACGAGCCGACCAACCATCTCGACCTGCCGACCATCGAATGGCTCGAGGGCGAACTCGATAGCCGGCGCTGCGCGCTGGTGCTGATCAGCCACGATCGCCGCTTCCTCACCAACCTGTCGCGCACCACCGCCTGGCTCGACCGCGGCCAGATCAGGCAGATCGACCGCGGCTTCGGCGCGTTCGAGGCGTGGCGCGACGAAGTGCTGGCCGAGGAAGAGCGCGAACAGCACAAGCTCGACCGCAAGATCGTCAACGAGGAGCACTGGCTGCGCTACGGCGTCTCCGGACGCCGCAAGCGCAACGTCAAGCGGCTCGGCAATCTGCACGCGCTGCGCGACCAGCGGAGGAATTATCGCGGCGCCACCGGCAACGCCACGCTGGCTGCTGCGGAGGCCGAGAAATCGGGCCGCCTCGTGATCGAAGCGAAGAACATCGCCAAGGCCTATGGCGATCGCACGATCGTCGGCGGCTTCTCGACGAGAATTCAACGCGGCGACCGCGTCGGCATCGTCGGTCCCAACGGCGCCGGCAAGACCACGCTGGTGCATCTTCTGATCGGCAACGATCCGCCCGACAGCGGCTCGGTGCGGCTTGGCGCCAATATCGAGATGGCGACGCTCGACCAGCACCGCGAAAGCCTCGATCCGAAGCTGACGCTAGCGGAAGCTCTGACCGGCGGCCGCGGCGACCATGTGATGGTCGGCGACAAGCCGAAGCACGTCATCGGCTATATGAAGGACTTCCTGTTCGCGCAGGAGCAGCGCGGCACGCCGCTGGAGGCGCTCTCCGGTGGTGAGCGCGGCCGGCTGATGCTGGCGCGCGCGCTGGCGAAGCCGTCCAACCTTTTGGTGCTGGACGAACCGACCAACGACCTCGATCTGGAAACCCTCGACGTGCTCGAGGAGATGCTCGGCGACTACGAGGGCACCGTGATCCTGATCAGTCACGACCGCGACTTCCTCGATCGCGTCGTGACCTCGGTGATCGTGCCTGAAGGCCAGGGCCGCTGGATCGAATATGCCGGCGGCTACACGGACATGCTGGCGCAGCGCGGCGCCGATGTGAAGCGCGAGACGGTGAAGGCGCAAGCTGCGGTCGAGGAGAAGAAAGAAGTGAAGGCAGCGGCGCCCGAGGCGGCGCCAAAGCGTCGGCTGAGCTTCAACGAGAAGCACGCGCTGGAAACGCTGCCCAATACGATCGAGAAGCTGCACGCCGAGATCGCCAAGCAGCAGAAGCTGCTTGACGATCCAGACCTCTACACCAAGGATCGCAACAAGTTCGACGCCGCATCGGCTGCGATCGCCAAGGCGCAGGACGAGCTCGCTGCAGCCGAGGACCGCTGGCTCGAGCTCGAAGTGCTGCGCGAAGAGATCGAACAGGCATGAGCCGTAGGATGGGTAGAGCGCAGCGAAACCCATCATGTCAAAACGACGGAAGCCGATGGGTTTCGCTTCGCTCTACCCATCCTACGAGGCTGATGAAAAGAGAAAAAACATGACCACGCCCCTCGCCGCCAAGATCGCCCGCGAATACGGCACGCCCTGCGCCGTGATCGACATGGACCGGGTCGAGCGCAACATCGCGCGCATCCAGGCCGCCTGCGATGCCGCCGGCGTCGCCAACCGCCCCCATATCAAGACCCACAAGAATCCGACGCTGGCACAGATGCAGATCAAGGCCGGCGCCAAGGGCATCACCTGCCAGAAGCTCGGCGAGGCCGAGATCATGGCAGATGCCGGGATCGACAACATCCTGATCAGCTACAATCTGCTCGGCGACGAGAAGATGGCGCGGCTCGGCGCGCTGCAGGGTAAGGCGAACGTCACCGTCGCGGCCGACAATTCCGTCGTCGTCGGCGATCTGCCGAAGGCCGCGGCAAGCTCCGGCCGCCCGCTCTCGGTCGTGGTCGAGTGCGACACCGGCCGCAAGCGCGCCGGCGTCGAGACCCCGGCCGAGGCGATTGCCCTTGCACGCGAGATCGCGGGATCAAAGGGCCTGACCTTCGCCGGCTTCATGCTCTATCCGACCGAGAGCGGCTGGGCGGAGGCGCAGAAGTTCTACGACGAGGCGCTGGCCGGCGTCCGCGCGCACGGCCTCGATGCCGCGATCGTCTCGACCGGCGGCACGCCGAACCTGAAGAATCTCGGCAAGCTGAAGGGCGGCACCGAGCACCGCTTCGGCACCTACATCTACAACGACCGCATGCAGGTCGCCGCCGGCGTTGCCACCTGGGACGACTGCGCGCTGCACATCTATTCCACCGTCGTCAGCCGCGCCGGCCCCGAGCGCGGCATCCTCGATGCCGGCTCGAAGACGCTGACCACGGATACCGGCGGCCTCGACGGTCACGGCCTGATCCTGGAGCATCCCGAAGCCAAGATCGCGCGCTTCGCCGAGGAGCACGGCTTCCTCGATCTCTCGCGCAGCAACACCCGGCCCAATGTCGGCGATGTCGTGCGGATCGTGCCCAATCACGTCTGCGTCGTCGTCAACATGATGGACGAGGTCGTGATGGTGCGCGGCAACGAGATCATCGGCACGCTGCCGGTCGCGGCGCGCGGCAAGTTGCGCTAGCCGTATCCTGTAGGATGGGTAGAGCGCAGCGAAACCAATCAAATTTTATCCGTGCGGAAGCATGATGGGTTTCGCTGCGCTCTACCCATCCTACGATATCTTACCCTCGTACGAGCGCCTGCAGCTCCTGATTCAGCGCCTCGCGAAACACCTCGATCGGCCGCGTCAGCCGTCCGGCCGGGGGACGGTGCACGATCCAGGCGCGGACCGCCGGGTTGAAATCCTCGATCCTGACGATCTTGAGCCGGTTGCGGATCGGGCTCCGCTTCAGCGCCACCGGAGTCACGAGGCCAATGCCGAGGCCGCGCGCCACGAGCGACAAGCGCAGCTCGCTGTCTAGCGCCTCGACTGCGACCGTGAATGGCAGATGCGCCGCATCGAAGTGGCGCTTCAGCGTCTGGCGAAAGCCGCAACCATCCTGATTGATCACCCAGCCCATGCGGGACAGACATTCGAGGTCGACCGACTTCGGCATCTTCATGTCACGCGCGACGACGAACACCACCGGCTGCGCGCCGAGATCGTCGGCAAGTAGATCTGCCGGCGGAGCAGTGCCGTCAGGCAGGCAGATCGCCGCCGCATCGAGCTCGTTGCGCGAGACAGCCTCCACGTGATGCGGCGACCAGCCGGAGACGACGCGCACGGCGAGCGCGGGAAATTCGGCGCGCACGGCATCGAGCGGGCCCGTGAGCCCCGCCTCCGACAGGAACGGCGTCAGGCCGAGCCTGAACTCGCCGCGCACCACGCCGTCATTTGCAACGCCGGACTTGAGATCGTCGAGCATGCGCAACAGGCGGCGGCCCTGCTCGTAGGCCTCGTATCCGGCCGGCGTCGGCTTCAACGGCTTCGACAGCCGGTCCAGCAGTTGCGCGCCCAGCATCTCCTCTAGATTCTGGATCCGCCGTGTCACGCCGGGCTGGGTGAGATTCAGCCGCGCCGACGCCGCGACGATCGATCCGGTCTCCACCACCGCGACGAATGCGACAAGGTCATGCGTGTTCATAACGATCTCGCATATTCTTAATTATCTTATTTGAATTGTAGCATATTAGGCCGATCCCCTAAAGGGGGCTTCGCAACTCCACCCGCGAGGTCCCATGACCATCTCCGACGTCACCAAGCTCTCCCCGGCGCGCCCCGTCTCCGTGCGCCCCCTGATCTGGATCGGCGCCATCACGACCGGCACCGTCGTCACCAACCTGTTCGCGCCGCAAATCCTGGTCGGGCTGATGGGTCGTTCGCTCGGCATGACCGCCTTCCAGGCCGGCCTGATCTCGACGCTGACGCTGCTCGGCTACGCGCTCGGCCTGCTGCTGCTGGTACCGCTGGTCGATCTCGTCGAGAACAAGCGGCTGATCCTGCGCACGCTGGCTTGCGCGATCGTGGCCGCGCTGGGCACGGCCCTCTCACCGACGCCCGTTGTCCTGCTCGCCGCAACCTTCGTTCTCGGCGCGTCCTGCGCCGCGATCCAGATGGTGGTACCGCTCGTCGCCTCCATGGTGGCGCCGGAACGCCGCGGCCAGGCGATCGGCGACGTCATGAGCGGATTAATGATCGGCATCCTGGTGTCGCGCCCGGCGGCGAGCCTGATCGCGGATGCCAGGAACTGGCGCGGCTATTACGTCACCTCGGCCATCCTGATGATCGTGCTCACCGCGGCGCTGGCCCGCTATCTGCCGACGCTCAAGCCCGCAGCCGCCACGAGCTACGGCGCATTGCTGCGCTCCTTTCCAAGGCTGCTGCGGGAGGAACCGGTGCTGCGCGTGCGCGCCTGGACCGCGGCGCTGGTGATGGCATCCTTCACTGCGTTCTGGGCGGCCATCGCATTGCGCCTGCCGGATGCGCCGTTCAATCTCGACGCCAGGGGGATCGCCCTGTTCGCACTGATCGGCGTCGCAGGCGCCCTGGCGACACCGCTCGCCGGCCGATGGGGCGACCGCGGCCTCGCGCGGCCGATGCTGATCGGCTCGCATCTTCTGATCATCGCATCGCTGGCGCTATGCGCCTGGGCCGCCATGCTGGAATCCCGCATCGCCGCGCTGGTCGTGCTGAGCGCCGGCACCATCCTGCTCGATCTCGGCATCACCACCGATCAGACGCTAGGGCGGCGCGCGGTCAACCTGCTGCGGCCGGAGGCGCGCGGCCGGATCAATGGGCTGTTCGTGGCGCTGTTCTTCATCGGTGGTGCCATCGGCGCAGCGGCCGCCTCGGTCGCCTGGAGCCTCGGCGGCTGGACGATGGTGTGCGTGGTGGCCGGAGCCTTCGGCGTGCTCGGCGTCGTCACCGATCTCGCCACCAGGACCGGCTCGTCATGAGACCTCGTAGGATGGGTAGAGCGAAGCGAAACCCATCAAATTCTATCCGCACGCAAGCATGATGGGTTTCGCTTCGCTCTACCCATCCTACAAATCGAGCCACCTGAGCGCGCCCTTGCCTGCGGCAACGCCGGTTGCGAACGAGGCCTGCAACAGATAGCCGCCGGTCGGCGCTTCCCAGTCGAGCATCTCCCCGGCGGCGAACAAGCCGGGCAGCCGGCGCAGCATGAAATGATCGTCGAGCTCGTCGAACCTGATCCCGCCGGCGCTCGAGATCGCGCGCGCGATCGGCGCCATGCCGGTGATCCGGATCGGCACTGCATTGATCATCCCGGCGAGATCGGCCGGCGGCAGCGACGCCAGCGGCCGGCCGGCGATGGCTGCGGCCTCCTGCAACAGCCCGATGCCGACGGGCGAGAGCTGCGCGGCCTTGCGCAGGAAGTTGGACAAGGATTGCTTGCCCTTCGGCACCGACAGCCGCGCGGCCAATTCGCTGGTCGCAACATCGGGCCGCAGCGCCACATGAAGCGTTGCCGTTCCAGCCGCCAGCACTGCATCGCGCAGGTCCACCGATAGCGCGTAGATGGCGCCGCCTTCGATGCCGGCGCGGGTGATGATGGCCTCGCCACGCACCGTGTGCGCGCCGACCGTCAATGCGACGCCCTTGAGCGGCTGGCCTTCGAAGCGGTCGCAGAAAATATCGGACCAGGCGACGGTGAATCCGGAGTTGGCCGGCTTTATCGGCGCAACGGATACGCCCTTCGCCGCGAGAATTTCCGTCCACGCGCCGTCGGACCCAAGCCGCGGCCAGCTCCCACCGCCGAGCGCGAGCACGGCTGCGTCGGCATGGACCACGCGTTGACCATCAGGCGTACCGAACAGCAGTCCGCCCGCCTCGTCCCATCCGACCCAGCGATGGCGGAACGCGAACCGGACACCGGCGGCATCAAGCCGCCGCAGCCAGGCGCGCAACAGCGGCGACGCCTTGAACGCCTTGGGGAAGACGCGGCCACTGGTGCCGACGAAGGTCGGCTGTCCCAACGCCTCGCACCACGCGCGCAAGGCGTCAGGCGGAAACACCTCGACCGCGGCCTTCAGGTGCGGCATCGCCTCGCGATAGCGCGCGAGGAAATCCGGCAGCGGTTCAGAGTGGGTGAGATTGAGCCCGCCGCGGCCGGCCATCAGGAATTTGCGGCCGGCCGACGGCATCGCGTCGTAGACGGTAACTTCCGCACCATCAGCCGCAAGCACCTCGGCCGCCATCAGGCCGGCGGGGCCGGCTCCGATGACGGCGACGTGTTTGGCGGGAGACGGCGACATGGCGTGAGATTAGAACGAAGCCGCCTCATGCAAAATCAGTCGTCATGCCCGGGCTTGACCAGGGCATCCACGTCTGACTTTCGGCGGCGCCAAAGACGTGGATGGCCGGGTCAAGCCAGGTCAAGCCCGGCCATGACGAGGAGAGTATCGAGACGCCAACGCCTGCTACAGCTTGATGCCCGCCCGCGCGGCGGCCTGGGCGACATATTTCTGCGTCTGCTCGAACGCGCCTTGCAGCGCCTTCGCGGTCGACATGTCGCCGATCTCGTTGAAGTGCGCGGCGACCGCGTCGGGCGTCCATTCGGACTGCGGCAGGTTGACGCCTTCGGTCTCCAGCACCTTGATGACGGCAAACGAGCCGGCACCGGCGCCCATGATGGTGCGGGTCGGCGCGTCCTCGCTGAGCAGGAACTCGACCGCCGGCGTGATTGCCTCCGGCTTCATCAGCGCCAGCGCCTGCGGCGGCAGCAATTCCTCGGTCATGCGGGTCGCGGCGGTCGGCGAGATCGTGTTGACCTTGATGTTGTTCTTGCGGCCTTCCTCGGCGAGCACGTTCATCAGTCCGACCATCCCGGCCTTGGCCGCGCCGTAATTGGCCTGGCCGAAATTGCCGAACAGGCCGGACGACGAGGTCGTCAGCACGATGCGGCCGTAGTTGCGCTCGCGCATGCCGGCCCACACCGCCTTGCAGCAATAGAAGCTGCCGGTGAGATGCACGTCGAGCACCTTGGCCCAGTCGGCGACCTCGAGCTTGGCGAACGACTTGTCGCGCAGAATGCCGGCATTGGCGCACAACAGGTCGACGCTGCCCCACTCCTTGGTGGCGCGCTCGACCATCGCGGTGACCTGCTCGAAGTTCGCGACGTCGGCGCCGTCGGCCATCGCGGTGCCGCCCGCCTTGCGGATCTCCTCGACCACGGTCTCGGCCGGCGACAGCGAGCCGCCGGTGCCGTCGCGCGCGCCGCCGAAATCGTTGACCACGACCTTGGCGCCGCGGCTGGCGAGCCCCAGCGCATGCGCCCGTCCGAGACCATTGCCCGCGCCGGTGACGATAGCGACGCGTCCGTCAAACCTGATTGCCATGCCTTGCTTTCCCGAGTTCATCGTCATGCCCGGGTTTAACCCGGGCATCCATCAAGCGAAATCGACCAGCTTTTGAGCAGCGATGGATGGCCGGGTCAAGCCCGGCGCGGACGGCCAAAACTAGCTGAAATAGATCAGGCCGAGCCAGTCGGCGACCAATGCGGGCTTTTCCTCGCCCTCGATCTCGACCGTGACGTTGGTCCGCGACAGCAATTCCTTCGGCTTGCGCAGCGTGGCTTCCGCCAGCACGAAGCGGCCGCGGACGCGCTTGCCGGAGCGCACCGGCGAGATGAAGCGCAGCTTGTCGAAGCCGTAGTTGACGCCCATCGCGGTGCCCTCGACGACCGGCATCACCTCGTACGACATGATGCTCATCAGCGACATCGTGAGGAAGCCGTGCGCGATCGTGGTGCCGAAGGCGGTTTCCTTCCTGGCGCGCTCGGGATCGACATGGATGAACTGGTGATCCTCGATCACGTCGGCATAGGTATTGATGCGGCCCTGATCGATCAGGTGCCATGAGGACACGCCGATCTCCTTGCCGACCATGCCCTGGTAGGTTTCCAGGGACACCGGCGGCTTCTTCCAGACTTCGTTCATTTGGCTAACTCTCCGAACCCGACGACCGCACCTTCTGCAGCTCCGGGAATTCCTCCTCGCGGAACTCCTGTCCGCGCAACGCATCGCTGCGATTATCGTCATGTTCGAGCCGGCGCAACTGCACCCGGCGGATTTTTCCGGAGATCGTCTTGGGCAGTTCGGTGACCAGTTCGAGCTTGCGGATGCGCTTGAACGGCGCGAGCCGCGTGTGCAGGTGCTTGAAGATCGACAGCGCCGTCTCCGGCGTGCGCTCGACACCGGCAACCAGCAGCACATAGGCCTTCGGGATCGCCAGCCGGATCGGATCCGGGCTCGGCACCACGGCGGCCTCCGCCACCGCATCGTGCTCGAGCAGCACGCTTTCCAGCTCGAACGGCGAGATCCGGTAGTCGGAGGATTTGAACACGTCGTCGGTGCGGCCGACGAAGGTCAGATACCCCTCGTCATCGGTGAACACGACGTCGCCGCTGCGATAGATGTCGCCGTCGGCGCCGCCGAGCTTGCCGTCGTCGCCCTGGTAGCCCTGCATCAGGCCGGCCGGCCTGTCAGCGCCGAGCAGTAGCGTCACCTCGCCTTCCCTCGCCGGATGGCCGTCATTGTCGGTGACCCGGACGCGATAGCCCGGCAGCGGACGGCCCATCGAGCCGACCTTGACCTTCTGTCCCGGCGAGTTGCCGGCGAGCGCACTGGTCTCGGTCTGGCCATAGCCGTCACGGATGGTCAGCCCCCAGGCCGCCTTGACCTGGTCGATCACTTCCGGATTGAGCGGCTCGCCCGCGCCGCAGACCTCGCGCAGCGAGACCTTGTAGCTCGCAAGCTGCTCCTGGATGAACAGTCGCCACACCGTCGGCGGCGCGCAGAGCGTGGTGACGCCGCAGCGGCCGATGATGGCGAGCAATCCCTTGGCGTCGAAGCGCGGCTGGTTGACCACGAACACCGTGGCGCCGGCATTCCACGGCGCAAAGAAGCAGCTCCACGCATGCTTGGCCCATCCCGGCGAAGAGATGTTGAGGTGGACGTCGCCGGGCTGCAGCCCGATCCAGTACATCGTCGAGAGATGGCCGACCGGATAGCTGCGCTGGCTGTGTCGCACCAGCTTCGGCTTCGCCGTGGTGCCCGAGGTGAAATAGAGCAGCATCGGGTCGTCGGCCTGGGTCGGACCATCGGGCGTGAAGCTCTCGGACGCCTTGGCGGCGTCCTCGAACGGGAGCCAGCCGTCGGCCGCCTGCGTCGCGCCGATCACGACGCGCACGAGCTTGTCGCTGCCAAGGCCGGCGAACTTCCCAACCTGATCCTGCGTGGCAACAACCGCCTTCGCTTTGCCGCGGTCGAGCCGGTCGCGCAATTCGTCTCCCGTCAGCAGCGTGGTCGCGGGGATCACGACGACGCCGAGCTTCATCGCCGCCAGCATGGTCTCCCAGAGCGGCACGACGTTGCCGAGCAGCAGCAGCAGATGATCGCCGCGCTTCAGCCCCTGCGCCCGCAGGAAGTTCGCGACCTGGTTGGAGCGGCGCGACAGCTCGGCGAAGGAGAGCTTCGTCTCATTGTTGCTGGCGGCATCGACGATCCACAGCGCCGGCCGGTCGCGGCTATCGGGATTGCGCGCCAGCTCGGCGTCGAACCAGTCCAGCGCCCAGTTGAATGGCGCCGGGTCAGGCCATCGAAACTCTTTGACCGCGGTATCGTAGTCGGCCCGATGCTTGAGCAGAAAAGCGCGTGCGTCCTGAAATGTGGTCATCTTCTTCCGAGCCCGTCGAGTGGCAACCAGCGTCACCTGCAAGCGTAGCCCGGATGGAGCGAAGCGCAATCCGGGGCCGGTCCGCGCCATGGCTGAAACTGTCCCGGATTTCGCTGCGCTCCATCCGGGCTACGAGTGAAGCCGCTACTTTCCAGCGAGGCTCCGAACGTGCTGGATAATCCCGGAAAAGTCGACCCCGCCATGGCCGGTTGCGTCGAAGGTCTTATAGATCTCCTGCGCATGCTGGCCGAGCGGCGTCGCCGCCCCGGCGGTCCTGGCCGCGTCCTGCGCCAGCGTCAGGTCCTTCAGCATCAGGTTGGTGGCGAAGCCCGGCTTGTAATCGTTGTTCGCCGGCGAGGTCGGCACCGGGCCGGGAACCGGACAATAGGTCGTCAGCGACCAGCACTGCCCCGACGAGGTCGAGGCGACGTCGAACAGCGCCTGGTGCGACAGACCGAGCTTTTCGGCGAGCACAAACGCCTCGCCCACCGCGATCATGGAGATGCCGAGGATCATGTTGTTGCAGATCTTGGCCGCCTGCCCCGCGCCGGCGGCGCCGCAATGCACGATCTTCTTGCCCATCTTCTCCAGCACGGGCTTTGCCGCAGCAAATGCCTTGTCCGCGCCGCCGCACATGAAGGTCAGCGTCGCGCCCTTGGCGCCGCCGGTGCCGCCCGACACGGGAGCATCGACCGAGGCCATGCCATGCTTGGCCGCAAGCGCGTGCGCCTGCTTGGCGCTTTCGACATCGATGGTCGAGCAGTCGATGATCAGCGTGCCCTTGGCCATCGCCGGAAGAACGTCGTTCCAGACGCCGAGCACGTGCTTGCCGGCCGGCAGCATGGTGATGACGACGTCGGCGCCCTTTACCGTGGCGACGCCGCTTTCGGCGATCGCGGCGCCGTCTGTCTTGGCCTGGTCGCGCGACGCCGCGACCAGATCGAATGCGGTCACCTTATGGCCGGCCTTGACCAGATTGGCCGCCATCGGCCCGCCCATGTTGCCCAATCCGATGAATGCGACGTTTGCCATGGAAGTTCCTCCGCTTGCGACGTTTCTATTTGCTGTCTGGAAATGTCAGTTCGTCGGCGCCGATCTCGGCGAAGTAACGCGCGACCATCTCCGGCGTTACGTCCTCGATTCGCGGCGGCGACCATTTCGGATTGCGATCCTTGTCGATCACGGCGGCGCGCACGCCCTCGCGGAAGTCGTCGCTGGCGAATACCTCGAGCGCGGCGCGATATTCGCGCACCAGACACTCCTCCAGCGTCGCGGCAGTCCGCGCCAGCCGCAGCAGCTTGAGCGTCACGACCATGCCGCGCGGCGACTTCTCGCCCAGCGTCTTGAGCGTCGCCTGCGCCAGCTCCGATCCGTCAGCCTTCAGCGCGGCAACGATCTCTTCCATACGGTCATGCGCGAACCAGCCATCGATCTTCGCCTGCAGCGCAGCAACGGGACCTGACGCCTCGCTGGTCGCAAATCCACCGATCAGCCCGTCGATCGCGGCCGATGTCGTGCCCGGTCCAACCTGTGTCAGCGCCTCGCGCAGCGCCGCGAGCTTCGCGCTCGGCACAACGGCATCGGCGAACTTGGCGTAGATCGCGTCTGGGCCGTTCATGGTCGTCCCGGTCAAGCCGAAATAGGTCCCGAGCTCGCCCGGGGTGCGCGACAACAGATAGGTGCCGCCAACATCGGGGAAGAAGCCGAGGCCGACTTCTGGCATTGCGAGCTTGGTCTTCTCCGTCACCACGCGGTGACGGCCGTGCGCCGACAGTCCGACGCCGCCGCCCATCACCAGCCCATCCATGAACGCGACATAGGGCTTCGGATACTTCGCGATCCGCGCATTCATGATGTATTCCTGACGCCAGAACACCTTGCCGAGGTCTCCCTTCACCTTCGAGCTCTCGTAGAGCCCGCGGATGTCGCCGCCGGCGCACAGCCCGCGTTCGCCTGCGCCCTCGAGCAGCACCACGGCGACTTCAGGATCGTGCTCGAACCGGTCCAGCGCCGCATCTATGCCCTCAGACATCTCCAGCGTCATCGCATTGATCGCCTTCGGCCGGTTGAGCCGGATCACGCCCAGCGCCCCTTCCCGGCGAACGATCAGGTCGCCGTCCGCAGCCGCCGCATCATTCATCGCGCGCCCTCGATCATCTTGCGCGACACGATCAGCCGCATGATTTCATTAGTGCCTTCGAGGATCTGGTGCACGCGCAGATCGCGAACGATCTTCTCGATGCCGTATTCGCTCAAATAGCCGTAACCGCCGTGCAGTTGCAGTGCCTGGTTGGCGACCTCGAAGCCGACATCGGTGCCGAAGCGCTTGGCCATTGCACAGAGCATGCCGGCGTCCGGGTCCTTGCGATCGAGCGCGGCCGCCGCGCGCCACAGGAAGGTGCGTGCGGCCTCGAGCTCGGTCGCCATGTCGGCGATCTTGAACTGCAGCGCCTGGAACTCGTCGAGGCGCTTTCCGAACGCCTTGCGGTCCTTCATGTAGGCCAGCGCCTTGTCGAGCGCCGCCTGCGCGCCGCCGAGCGAACACGCCGCGATGTTGAGGCGGCCGCCGTCGAGGCCGGCCATTGCGATCTTGAAGCCGATGCCCTCCTCGCCGAGCCGGTTCTCGACCGGCACGCGCGCATTCTCGAACACGACAGCGCGGGTCGGCTGCGCGTTCCAGCCCATCTTGCGCTCATTGGCGCCGAACGACACGCCGGGCGTCTTGCCGTCGATCACCAGCGTCGAGACACCGCCGGCCCCGTCGCCGCCGGTTCGCACCATCGCGACCAGGAGATCGGTGCCACCGGCGCCCGAGATGAACTGCTTCTGGCCGTTGAGCACGTAATGATCGCCGTCACGCACTGCGCGGGTGCGCAAAGCGGCGGCGTCCGAGCCTGCGCCCGGCTCGGTCAGGCAGTAGCTCGCCAGATACTCCATGGTGCAGAGCTTCGGCAGCCACTTCCGGCGCTGGGTGTCGTTGCCATATGCATCGATCATCCAAGAGGCCATGTTGTGGATCGAGATGAAGGCCGACGTGGTCGGGCAGCCGGTCGCGAGCGCCTCGAAGATCAGCGCCGCATCGAAGCGAGTCATCGCCGAGCCGCCGACGTCGTCGCGGATATAGATGCCGCCGATGCCGAGGCTCGCCGCCTCGCGCATCACGTCGACAGGAAAGTGCTTCTTCTCGTCCCATTCGAGCGCATGCGGCGCGATCTTCTCCGCCGCAAACGCCCGTGCCATGTCGCGAACCGCGATCTGGTCCTCGTTGAGAGCGAACTGCATCTCGCCGCTCACGATGAAGACGTCACTTCATCGTCGGGATCGAGAACTCCGCGCCCTCCTTGACGCCGGACGGCCAACGCGACGTCACCGTCTTGGTCTTGGTGTAGAAGCGGATCGAGTCCGGACCGTGCTGGTTGAGATCGCCGAAGCCCGACTTCTTCCAGCCGCCGAAGGTGTAGTACGCGATCGGCACCGGGATCGGCACGTTGATGCCGACCATGCCGACATTCACCTTGGCCGCGAAGTCGCGCGCCGCGTCGCCGTCGCGGGTGAAGATCGCAACGCCGTTGCCGTAGTCGTGGTCGGACGGCAGCGCCAGCGCCTCCTTGTAGTCGTGGGCACGCGCCACCGACAACACCGGGCCGAAGATCTCTTCCTTGTAGATCCGCATGTCCTTGGTGACGTTGTCGAACAGCGAGCCGCCGAGATAGAAGCCCTTCTCGTAGCCCTGCATCTTGAAGCCGCGGCCGTCGACGGCGAGCGTGGCGCCTTCCTTGATGCCGATGTCGATGTAATTCTTCACCTTCTCGACCGCCTCGCGCGTCACCAGCGGACCGTAATCGGCCGACGGATCGACCGAGGTGCCGATCTTGAGCGACTCGACGCGCGGAATCAGCTTTTCCATCAGACGGTCGGCGGTGGCCTTGCCGACGGGCACCGCAACCGAGACCGCCATGCAGCGCTCGCCGGCCGAGCCGTAGCCCGCGCCGATCAGCGCATCGACAGCCTGGTCCATGTCGGCATCGGGCATCACGATGGCGTGGTTCTTGGCGCCGCCGAAGCACTGGCAGCGCTTACCGGTCTGGGCCGCGCGCGTGTAGATGTATTCGGCGATCGCGGTCGAGCCGACGAAGCCGATCGCCCTGATATCGGGATCGTCGAGGATGGCGTCGACCGCTTCCTTGTCGCCGTTGACGACGTTGAGGATGCCGGCCGGCAGGCCCGCCTCGATCATCAGCTCGGCAAGCCGCATCGGCACGCCGGGATCGCGCTCGGAGGGCTTCAGGATGAACGCGTTGCCGCAGGCAATCGCGGGCGCGAACTTCCACATCGGGATCATCGCCGGGAAGTTGAACGGCGTGATGCCGGCGACAACTCCCAGAGGTTGCCGCAACGAATAGATGTCGATGCCGGGGCCCGCGCCTTCGGTGTACTCACCCTTCATCAGGTGCGGAATGCCGCAGGCGAATTCGACCACTTCGAGGCCGCGCTGGATGTCGCCCTTGGCGTCGGGAACGGTCTTGCCGTGCTCGCGTGCGAGCAGCTCAGCGAGCTTGTCGTAGTCGCGCTGCACCAGTTCCAAGAACCGCATCATGACGCGGCCGCGGCGCTGCGGGTTGGTCGCCGCCCATTCCGGCTGCGCGGCCTTAGCGTTTTCGACGGCTGCGCGGACCTCGGCCTTCGAAGCCAGCGCCACCTTGCCCTGGACCTCGCCGGTCATCGGCTCGAAGACGTCAGCCGTGCGGCCCGAGGTGCCTTTGACCTCCTTGCCACCGATGAAATGTCCGATTGCGCGCATGGATAACCTCCCTTGAAAGACCTGAATCGCCAGCCTGCCGGCGAGATCGCTTTACAAACCCTATTGACCCTGCATTTTATAGGATTCAAGTCCGATAAATTGCACCATAGATGTGCGGAAATGCTGGATCAAGGCGGCGGCACAATCGACTGGGACGACTTCCGTTTCGTGCTTGCCATCGTGCGCGGCGGATCGGTTTCGGCCGCCGCCAAGCAGCTCGGCGTCGATCATGCCACAGTGATCCGGCGTGTCGACCGGCTGGAGCGTCACCTCTCCGCAAAACTGTTTGATCGCCGCAAGACCGGCTACCTGCTCACCGAGGCCGGCCAGCGCGTCGCCGACAGCGCGGAGGCCATGGAATCCACCATCGTGGCCAACCAGGAGGCGGTCGGCGGCTCGCGCGCGCATTTGACCGGCACGGTGCGGATCGGCGCCCCCGATGGGTTCGGCAGCCACTTCCTGGCCTCGCGGCTGGTCAAGTTCGCCGAGCGGTATCCCGATCTCGACCTGCAGCTCGTCGCGACCGCCCGTCTGTTCAGCCTGTCCAAGCGCGAGGCCGACATCGCGATCAGCCTGACCATGCCGAAGGAAGGCCGGATCGTCGGCCGCAGGCTGCTCGACTACACGCTCGGGCTATATGCCGCACCCGCCTATCTCGCGCAGGCGCCTGACATCACCGGACGCGCCGACCTGCCGAAACACCGCTTCGTCGGCTACATCGAGGAGCTGCTGTTCACGCCGGAGCTGGACTATCTGCCGCTGGTCTCGTCGAAGATCTCCGCCAAGTTCCGCAGCGCCAATCTGATCGCCCAGCTCAACGCGACGATCGCCGGCTTCGGCATCGCCGTGCTGCCGCATTTCATGGCGACCGCGCATCCGGAATTGCAGCCCGTGCTGCCGGACGAGGTGCGGATCTCGCGCACCTTCTGGCTCTTGATGCACGCCGACAGCAAGGACCTCGCGCGCATCCGCGCCGTGGCCGACTACATCTACGAGACGGTCGAAGCCGAGCGCGCGCTGTTCGGCGGGCCGTGATGATGGTGCGCGCAGTTCCATCCGCGTCATTGCGAGCGCGGCGAAGCAATCCATAGGGCAGCTTTCGCGGGAGCATGGATTGCTTCGTCGCTTCAGCGCAAAATTGCCTTGCAATTTTGTCGCGAGCTCCTCGCAATGACGGCGCTTGGTCTAACTCGCCTTCGCCTTCTTCGCCGGCGCCTTGGCGGCCGCGGTGCGGCCGAGCACCGCCTCGCGGCCGGCGCCGAGGACCTCGTCGGACAATTCGCCATTGCCGGCGATCCGCGACATCACGATGGTGCCCATCATCGTCGCAAGCGTCGCCATCGCCTGCTTGCGCGCTGTCTTGCGCGGCACGTCGAGGATCTGGTCGGCAATCATGTCGATCATCTGCTCAAGCTTGAGCGCGAACGCCTTCCGCGTCTTCGGGCTCTCGCGGGCGATCTCGGCGCCGAGCGCCGGAATCGCGCAGCCATGGCCGGGATCGTCGCGGTGGATCGGCGTCAGATAGCCGTCGACGATGGTCGCAAGCCGCTTCTCGGGTGGCATCTCGGCGACAATCTTGCGCCAGCGTTCGGTGCCGCGGTCCATCGCATGGTTGAAGGCCTCGATCACCAGCGCCTCGCGCGAGTCGAAATGCGCGTAGAAACCGCCATGGGTCAGGCCGGCGTCCTTCATCAGATCGGCGACGCCGATGCCGTGCGCACCCTTTTCGCGCAGCCGGACCGATGCCTTCCGCACGATCCGCGCATGGGTTTCCTGCTTGTGTTCTTTCGAATAGCGCATACCGGTCTCATGGAATGTTTCTAATCATATAATAGCAGATTTGCGCCGGAAAAGCTGTAGTTATTTCGCCTTTACACCCTCCCCGATCATCGAGAAGGTCGCGGGTTGCGTGCACTGCGAGATTGCCCTTGCCGCGCGGACGAAGCCTTCGGTGTGGCTGGTCTGCTGGCCGGGGTTGATGTCCCAGCCTTCGGCTGTGACGGTTCCCGAGCGCACCGAGAGCGGGCGCAGATAGATCAGCTTGAGATCCAGCGTCGCCGCCCCCTCGCTGCGCAACCGCCGCTTCGATCCTTGACAGGAGCATGCTTTGTCCGGGAAGTGGCGCGACCAATCCTGCTGCGAGACCATCACCATGGACATGCTCAATCCTCATTGCGGTATCGACCGCGACAGCCGCGGCGTCGTCCGCCTGACGATCTGCAATGCCGGCAAGCTGAACATCGTGAGCTCGGCCGTGACCAGTGGCGTGCGCGAAGGCTTCGAGCATCTCGCCTCCGATTCGACCATCCGCGCGGTGATCCTCGCCGGCGAAAGCGAGCGGAGCATGATCGGCGGCGCCGACATCAAGGAGATGGCGAACCTCGACCAAACCTCCGCCGAGCAGTTCATCAGCCGCCTGCGCGACCTCTGCGAGGCCGTGCGCAAGTTTCCGGCGCCGGTGATCGCCCGCTTGCCCGGCTGGTGTCTCGGTGGCGGCCTCGAGGTCGCGGCCGCCTGCGACGTGCGCGTCGCCGCGCATGACGCGATGTTCGGCATGCCCGAGGTGCGCGTCGGCATTCCCTCGGTGATCCACGCCGCGCTGCTGCCGCGGCTGATCGGCTGGGGCCGCGCGCGCTGGCTGATGATGACCGCGGAGAACATCGACGCCCCGACCGCGCTGGCCTGGGGACTGGTCGACACGGTCGCCAAGCCCGGCGGCCTCGATGACGCCGTCGAGCACACCGTGAAAGCGTTGCTGGAATGCGGCCCGGAGGCGCTGCGCATCCAGAAGGATCTGCTGCGGCAATGGGAAGAGCTGCCGCTGACCGAGTCAGTCAATCTCAGCGTCGGCGTATTCGGACAGTCGTTCCTGACCGGCGAGCCGCAACGGCTGCTGCAGGGATTCCTGGATCGGAAGCGGTAGCTATCTGACGCCTTGTAGCCCGCATGAGCGCAGCTACATGCGGGACGACCATCCTGCGAGCTCTTCACCGCTCATTCAGTTTGCGCTCAGCCTGAGACGGGAATCTCGACAAACACCAGCGTGCCGCAACCTGGCTTGCTTTCGAGCGCGATTCGGCCGTTCAGCGACGACACGACGATGTTGAACACGACGTGCAACCCGAGCCCGATGTTGCCCCTCTCGCGTCCGGTGGTGAAAAACGGGTCGAACACTCGTGCCTGCAAATCCTCGGCGATGCCAACGCCTTCATCGGCGCAAACAATCCGCACCAGCGCTTGGTCGAGCGGCGTCACCGTCACCTTGAACGGCCCGCCGCCGCCATCGGGATACGCATGTGCCGCCGCGTTGAATGCCAGGTTGCTGATCACTTGCGCTAGCGCCCCGGGATAGCTGTTGAGCACGATTCCGTGCGGGCACGCGACTTCGACCATCAGTCCCTGACGGGACAGCAACGGCCCGAGCTTCGAGATCAGCTCGGAGAGCCATCCCCCGAGTTCGAATGTGTGGCGTTCCTCGTCGGCTTGATGGATCGCGACCTGCTTGAAGCTGTGCACCATCTCGGACGCCCGATGCAGGTTTTCAAAGGTGATCCGAAGGCCCTCCTCGATGCGTCCAATGCCCCTCGTCAGATCGGACCGCCGCACGGCAGCGCCGTTCAAAGCGCCACGCATCGCTCGCAGGTCCGCCTCCATGGTGGTGGACGTGGTCAGCGCCAGGCCAAGCGGCGTACTGACCTCATGGGCGACACCGGCGACAAGCTGCCCGAGCGATGCCAGCTTCTCGGCCTGCACAAGATGCGATTGGGTTGCATGCAGATCGCGTAACGAAGCTTCCGAGCGCTCCTTTTCCTGCTTCAGCGCCTCCGCCGTCCGAAACTGCTGGCGCGCGCGATACTCGCGCGCGGCGACGGCATAGAGCGACAGAGCATAGGCGTTGAGGACGAGGGAATGGTTGATGAAGCGCAGGCCCGGCGGCAAGGCAGGCCCAAGGGATTCGGCAATGCACAGGGCGATCCATGTCGTGAGACAGAACACGACCAGCGGCCCAATCCGCAGCGGCAGCATGGTCGAGACGAACAAGATCACCATGATCATGCCGGGTGCCGCATAGGTGAAGCCCGAGGGCAAGACGAGGTAGATGCTCGGCAGCACGCAGCCCGGGACGACGCAATAAACCAGGAAGATCGTCTCGGCCCAGGCTTTCATCGCGGGCGCGGAGAGCAGCGCGGTCAACGGCAGCAGAACGAGCACGGCGATGCCGCCGCGGATCGCCAGCGTGGTCGACACGATTTCGGGATAGAGAAACCAGTCCCAGAACGAATATCCGGCATAGGTGAACGCGCCGAGCAGCATCGCGACCTGCGTCCAGCCGATATTGCCCCGCACGTACTGCTCCACGAACCGGCGCTCTTCGGCGATGTCGTCGAAGCGCAGTCCAAGCCGGGTCAAAAGGCTGAGCATTGCGGTGAAAGGTCTTGGCACGGGCAATCGGAGCGCGGGAAACGATCTACGATAGCGTCTCCACGCTGTCGCGTCCTTTGCCGCACCTCCGGTCATGGCGCGGCATCGCGCCGCGCCCCCTCACCGCGCGTTCGCGGGCGCGTGGACCGGCCAGAGATCGGCGCGCCAGTGCAGCGTGATGGCCAGCATCGCGACGAGGCCGGCGGCCGCATAGAGCGTGCCGGTCGCGGAATAGCCGATCAGATCGATCAGGCTGCCGGCCGCGAGCAGGCCGAGCGGCAGGCCGTAGATCACCATCATGCGCACGCCCATCACGCGGCCGCGGAGATGGGCGCTGGCGTTGCGCATCAGCATCACCGCGGCCGAGATCATCGACATGCTCTGCGCGATGCCGGCCAGCACGAGGCAGGCCATCGCCACCGGCATGGTCCTGATCTCCACGAACACCAGCAGCATCGCGTACCAGGCCACGGTGGCGCCGATCAGAAGCCGGGCGATGCGCACGCCACCGGCCATGCTGAGCGTGATCGAGCCGATCAGCGAGCCCACCGCGAAGCTCGCCGACAGATAGCCAAGCCCGGTCTGGTCGGTATGGAAGATGTCGCGCGCGACGTAGGGCAACAGCCCGTTGGTCAGGGGAAACGCGGTGAGATTGGCCAGGAACGCGACGCAGAGCGCAGCGCTCATTCCCGGACCGCTCCAGGCGTAGACGATGCCCTCTTTCAGGTCCCGCAGCACCGTCCCAGCCAGCGTGGCGTCGGCCGGGCGATCGGCTGCGCCATGCGATTGAACCGGACGGGTCATGCAGAGCATCAGGATGGCGGCCACGAAATAGAAGCAGGCGATCCCGATGTAAACAAAACCGATGCCGAGCACGGCGAACAGGCTGGCGCCGGTCAACGCGCCGGCGATGCGCGCGCTGTCCTGCGTCGTGCGCGCCAGGCTGATGGCGCCGACCAGTTGCCCCGGCGGCATGATGTCGGCGAGCAGCGCGCCGCGCACGCCGAGGTCGGAGGGCCGGATCAGGCCCATGATCGCGACGATGATCATGACGTTGAGCGGCGCGAGATGGCCTGATAGCGCCAGCGTCATGATGGTCCCGGAGAGCGCCGTATAGGCGAAGCGCATCACGGCCAAGAGATCGCGATGCCCCATGCGGTCTCCGATCATGCCGACCACAGGCGCGATCAGCGTCCCGACATATTGCAGCGAGGCGAGCACCGTCAGCAGCAGCACCGAACCGGTCTCGACCATGATGTACCAGCCGAGCACCAGCGTCTCGACCTCGAACGCCCACGAGGTGAGCAGATCGGACGGCCATTGAAAGCGATAGTTGCGGATGCGGAATGGCGCGAGCGCGGATGTCCGCGTGCCTCCGCTCAAGACGCGATGACGCGTGTCACGGCGTTCCCTGCCCTTTTCTTGGTTCTTTTGGTTCGTCTTTCTTGGTTCTTTTGGGAAAACTTCCCTGTCGAGCAGCGTAGCGCTGGCGACGCGCGTGTCAATCGCAACCGCCGCATGCGGCCATGCTCGACGGCATCAGTCCGCAACGTGCCGTACCGCCCCGCGAATGAGGAAGCGCAGCCTTGTAGCCCGCATCAGCCAACAAGTCGCGCTCGTACGTGTCCCCAGACATCGGCGCGTCCATCCGGCCTACGCGAGTTGGATCGCGACGCACCGACATTGCGTAGTGTAGTTGAGGGAGAACGTCGCGGCTCGCCGCGCGTGACGAATCGCTTCCCTAGTGAACGCCTGCCAAGGCTGCATTGCGCCGCCGTCGGACGACTCGACGCTGCGCGGTGTTCGATGCGCGAGATCCGTGCTTCTCCCTCGCTCTCTCCGCCAACAGTTCTTTCTCCGCTTGGTACCAGAACGCATCCATCTTGATGTTGGGCCTGCCGGCAGTTTGCCAAAGCTTGTAGGCCCGCGTTCGGATATCCTGCTCAGTCAAGGCACGCATGGTTCCGCTCCTGACCTTCGAATCCTCCAGGTAAAAACTTGCTGCGGGCTAGAGTCGTTCCCGCGGAACCCCGATGCGCTGGACATCCCTTCGATCTCGGAGCTTGCGATTGAGATTTTACAGGATTGCTGTCGCTCCCGACTGACGGTTACAGCGGACTCCAGGTGAGGTCATTCAGAACATTCCGATCAACGTCAGGACGACTACCTGATGGCGACCACAGAAACGCGTCGCGTGCCGACAATGAATTCATGACGTGCCTCCCACCCTGCGGAGTTCCGCGGTCTCCTGGACAAATGCGCAAGCGGAGAGTGTTTCGCTCGCGCACGACACCATGCGCGGTTCCTGCCCCATGCGAAGAATCGGGAACAGATCCCATGTCTCAATCGTTTTTTTTAGTGTCACTTCTCTGAAAGGAGACACCTATGAAACAATTGATCCTGGCGCTCACTGCGTTGGCAACGCTGACTGCGGGAGCGGTCACTTCAGCAAAGGCCGTAGAGTTTGGCGTCGGTCCGAATGGCGTTTACGTCGGTCCGGAGCGGTATCGCCACTACAACGAATATTACGACGAAGGTTACCGCAGGAACTGCCGGGTCGTCATTGACCATCGGATCAATCGTTATGGCGAGGACGTCGTGATCCGCAGACGTATCTGCGACTGATCTCTGCGACTGGCGGTGAGCTAGGCTAGTGGGGGCTTGCTTTTCGCAAACGCGCCCCCGAGCGCGGTGCGAGACGTTCAACGCGACGCCCGCGGCGGGCGTGACTAACCGCCCCGACCGAGCAACTCAATTTTTTTGCTTCGTGCATTCCGGCTGATCGCCCGTCATCCGCGTTTGTCACGTGAGCCGATCAATGATGTTAAAAAGCTGGTCGCAGGACGCCTCGATTCTCTTTTGTGGAGAAGTGGCGATGCCGAGCAACAGACCGGATCGCGCCGAAGTCCTCGACGCATACCAAAGCGACAGAGGAGTAGGCGCCAATCCGAATGATGCCGCTTTCCTGGCGACAGAGAGGTCAGAACCCCCCTCCGGCAATGGCAGGACGGCTGCCAATCCACCGATCGTGACGTTTCTGACGCGGCCCCGTAGGCATTTCAGCAATGCGTCGCCTTGCGCTGCATAGACTCGCTTCGTGCGGCGAAGATGCCGCAGATAGTGGCCGCCGCGCACGAATTCAGCGGTCGCGAGCTGCACCGAGGGCCCAGGCGCCGGCGCCAGGCACGCCGCAACTTCGACAAACCGAAGCGCCAGAGATGGAGGTGCAACGACAAAGCCCAGCCGCAAGGCAGGGGTCAGGGTTTTGCTGAACGACCCGATGTGAATGACGCGCCCAGCACGATCGAGAGAAGCGAGCGCCGGCGTGGCCCGGCCCTTCAACTGAAGTTCGCTCAGATAGTCATCCTCGATCACCCACACCCGCTCCTGAGCGGCCCAGTCGAGAAGGCGCGAGCGTCTTGCCAGTGACAATGTGAATCCGAGCGGGGCCTGCTGTCCGGGAGTTACGACGACCAGCGCTGCGTCAGGTGCGTGTTCCAGGCCATAACTGACGTCAATGCCGTCCGCGTCAACCGGGATCGGTTCAATCGACAACCTTGCAAGCTCGAGACCCTGCTGAGTGAAGGGAAAGCCTGGATCCTCCACCCAGACTTTCTTCTGTTCGAGGCCCAGCACACGAAGCGCCAGTCCAAGGCCGCTGCTGAAGCCTCCTGTAATGATAATCTGGGAGGGCGTACATTCGATCCTGCGCGCCAGCGCAAGATAAGCTGCGATCTCGCGCCGCAATTCCAGCTCGCCACGCGGATCCGGGTATAGGGCCGGCGCGCTCATTTCCGCGCGAACCGCCTTTGTGTGCATCCTCGAGAATAGTTTGGCGGGAAATGTCTCCTGGGCGGGCACACCCATCTGAAAAATGGCCGGCCCCGCAGTGAGTTCCTGGTACATCTCCATGAACGAGCCGGGGTCGGGGGCTTCTTCCTGTAGAACGGCGAAGGAAGGCCGATCCGCGACATGCGTTCCAGTTGCGCGCGACGCGACGATCAGTTGAGCAGAGGAGAGCCTTTCATACGCCGCCCGCACGGTGCCTCGCGCGACGCCAAGCTGAGCCGCCAAGTCCTGCCAGGAGGGCAGACGAGCTCCCGGCGCGAGCACGCCGCTCTCGATGGCGGCCCCGATACCTTTGCGGATCTGCTCCGCCAGCGGCGTCTTCGCAGATCGATCAAGCTCCAATCGCAGCGGCCTGGTCATGCTCCCTGGTACACGATTTTTGTGCGTTCTTGGTGCTTTTTTGTGGACCAGGGCGGGAGCACCTATGGGTGCAAAGGAGAGCCTGACCATGCAAATACCATCCGTTCTCGCCGCCTGCGCCGCCGTCGTCATTGCCGCGGCAATGCCTGTCTCCGCCCATGAAGCGGGCCAGACGGTCACGCCGACCTTCCAGCAGCCGATCACTAACATTCCCGGCAAGTCGCTTGTTGCCGTCGTTGTCGACTATGCGCCGGGCGGGGCGTCGCCTTCGCATGTCCACGCCAAGTCAGCTTTCATCTTCGGCTACGTGCTGTCTGGAGAAATTGAATCGCAGGTGAATGACGAACCGACGCGAGTCTACCGCGCGGGCGAAAGCTTTTACGAGACGCCGGGCTCTCGCCATCCCGTCAGCCGCAACGCCAGCAAGACCGCCCCCGCAAAGCTGCTCGCCGTATTCGTCGTCGATACGGACGATAGGCAACTGACCACCCCCGTCAAACAGGACGACCATTAAGGAGCACGACATGAGTATGCGCCTCGATTACAACCATATCGCGCCGGCAGGCTCGAAAGCCCTCGGCGGAGTCTACGGCTACGTCTTGCAGAGCAAGCTTCCTGCCACGCTGATCAACCTCGTCTATCTGCGTGTATCGCAGATAAACAACTGCGCCTATTGCCTCGACATGCACACGCGCGATCTGCTCAAGAGCGGGCAGAAAATCGAGAAACTCGCGCTGGTGCAGGCGTGGGCGGAAGCGGGCAATCTCTTCGACGAGCGCGAACGCGCCGCCCTCGCGTGGGCCGAAACGGTGACCCGCGTAGCGGATACCGGCGTGCCGAATCAAGCCTACGAAGCTGCCCGCGCGATCTTCGATGAACGTGACCTCGTGGATCTTACCGTCGCGATCAGCGTGATGAATGCTTACAATCGCATGGCGATCAGTTTCCGGAATACACCGCAAGCTGCCATCGGGATGGCGGCGGCTTGATGAAGATCGATGATATAGAGAGAGGAGACTGAAAATGACCGACGTGATTTCCGGCGTCAAGATTCCAGACAGCAAGCTGGCGCGGGAGGCAGCCGAGCTGGTGCGCCAGTACGAAAACGAGATGTTGTTCAACCATTCAGTTCGCGTCTATGTATTCGGAGCGATGAAGGGAATTCGTCAGAATCTGAAATTCGATTCCGAGCTGCTCTATGTCGCGGCGTTGTTTCACGATCTCGGGCTTGTCGATCACTACCACACCGACAAAGCGATTTGAAGTCGACGGCGCCGACGCAGCGCGCGAATTTCTCCGGGCGCACGGCATTGCAGAGCCAAAGGCTGATCTGGTGTGGGAAGCGATTGCGCTGCACACCACCCCCGGGATTCCACAATATATGCGACCGGAAATCGCTCTCACGAACGCAGGAGTTTTGGTGGACGTCGTGGGAGTTGGATATGACGACTACACGCCGGAGCAACGCGAGCAGGTGATCGCTGCATTTCCGCGCGGTGACTTCAAGAATGAATTTCTCGAGATACAGACTTGCTCGGCCTTGAAGAAGCCTCAGACCACGTTCGGGACGGTCAATTTCGATTACATCGAACATCGCGATCCTACATTTCGCAAGCCGAACGCGTGCGTCCGCATCCGTAACACTCCCTGGCATAGCTGAGCTTTCGTCGAGCCGTCCGGGTCAAAGCTCGATGTCGTCTCGTTGCCCCAAAAGCCGACATGCTTCCATGTCGGCTTCGGCGTCACCGCTCGAGGGTAAAGCAGACGTGACGGATTAATGAAGTGCACGCCCGAAGTCAGTCGGTTTCCAGCCCTCGTCGGGTGCCGCGAGCAGCCAAAACTCCCAATCATTGATTTGCCCGACGTGGCAAGCCCTCGCAGCAAAAATATTTCTGTTTATCAGAATAGCAACTCAGTGTATGAATGGCCCGTCTCACCCGCCTGAGGGGCGCTTCGCGATCGTCACGAGTGTCGGGTTGGCATGCGGTGGACGCCGATGTCACGGCTGACGAGCGTGGCAGATAGCGGACGGTGAAGTCGTGCAGGCTGACGCCCTAGTGGCAGGTGTCTCATCGGCAGGAGGCCAAGTGCCTTGCCGATGACGGTGACAACAAAGCCCAGTCTCGCCGGGGAGAGCACGTATAAGCCGTAAACCATCGCGCAGGGAAAGCCGGGATTGCTCCGGTTTCACCTGTGGTCCTACCTCCCGTGCTTTCCATTTGCACGGGACCCATGGGTGCGATCGGCACCCGGCTTTCCCTGCGCCCTCTGCTCGATGAGAGGGCGGAACGAGAGGCAAAACTCGGACGATTCCCGTCGCGAGAATGCGGATGTATGACTCACCAGTCGCGCCACACACTCACTGTCGTCCTGGCGAAAGCCCATAGGCGCTAAAATAGGATTTGCGCGTTGGATTTGCTTGTGATTCCAAGATGGGATGAGGCACGAATCGCTTGTGAACGAAGACTGGGCGCGTGTTGTTGCGCGGCTTGGCGGGGCCGATGCTCTCGGGGTCAGCGCCCGCGAGACGAAGGCGTTTGTCCGCCCGCGAGAGATTAGCAATGCGGTCGATTTGCTGCGTCTGATCCTGGCGTACTGTCTCGGCGAGAGGGGTCTGCGGTTGACGACGGCATGGGCAACCTCGGTGGGCCTTGTCGATATCTCCAACGTGGCTCTGTTGTATCGCTTGCGTCAATGCGGGGATTGGCTGGCGCGCCTGGTAGGCCAAGCGCTTGTGAGCGGTGCACCGAAGGCGAGCCGCGGTCGCCTGATCCGCATTGTTGACGCCACGACGGTCCCCAAGGCTGGGACGAGCGGCAGGAACAAGAACGCGGTGTGGCGTGTCCACAGTGCGTTCGATCTTCCGCGGGAGCGTTTTGGTCACTTCGAATTGACTGATGAGCGCGGGGGCGAGACGCTGGATCGGATACCGGCGGTTGCCGGCGAAATCCGTCTTGCCGATCGCGCCTATCTGCAGCCCGAGCGCATGGCACGTCTGCTCGATGCCGGTGCGGACTTCGTGATCCGGTCCGGCTGGAAGAGTGCGCGTTGGCTTGATGCCGAAGGTGGTCTGGTTGATCTCACGGCCGAACTGCGCAAAGCCACGGCAGGCGGCATGATCGATCGGCCGATCTGGATAAAACGCAGGTCTGGCGTGCCGCTCGCCATGCGTCTGGTTGCGATCAGGAAGCCGGCGCAAGCTGCCGCGGCTGCGCGACGCAAGGCACGCCGGACCGCACAAAAGGGAGGCCATCAGCTCTCCAGGCAAACACTGGACGCCGCAGATTGGGTGATCCTGGTGACCTCACTCAAACCAAAGGACTTCACGACTGCCGACATTTTCGCCCTCTATCGGCTACGATGGCGCATCGAGCTCGGCTTCAAGCGGCTGAAAAGCTTGATTGGCCTGAAGGGGCCGCCCGGAACTGACGAGCGATCCGCCAGACCCCATATCCTTGCCCATCTGCTGATCATTCTTCTGCTCGAGCCGCTCGTCGACGAACTCGAGGACTCTCCCCGCTTGGCCGACGCCGCCTGACCCGCCCAGGGGCGTGGCGTCTCCTGCACCAGCTCGTCGCTTCGCTACGGCAAGCCATCATTCCCCAGCCCGCAATCGCTTGCCTCCGCAGACTCCGCTCCACGCTCCGGCGGCACCTCCGCGAGCCGCCCAGACACAAGCGTCGCTATCAAGCAATCCAACTATCTTAGCGCCTATGGGCGAAAGCCGGGACCCATTACCCCGAATGTTTGTCGCTACGCATCGCCGGAACGACGAGTCCCGTTCACAACACGAGCCGCGGCGTATGGGTCCTGGCATTCGCCGGGACGACACCATTGTTGCGGCGACTGACGCGCAACTGTCGCGAGGGACGCAGCCCCTGCTCCCCATTCAACTCATGCGAACGCGACAATTTGTCATGCGGGTTGCATTTTTTGCGGCGCATCATATGATGTGTGTAATTCAATCAAATCTCCGACATTCATGGGAGTCCCGCCATGGCAACCAGCCACGATCCCGTCGTCATCCTCTCCGCCGCCCGCACCCCGCTCGGCCGCTTCATGGGCGAACTCACGCCCTTTCCCGCGCACAAGCTTGGATCGCATGTGATCGGCGCGGCGCTGGAACGGGCCAAGCTCGCGCCCGAACGCGTCGACGAGGTGTTCATGGGCAACGTCTTGCCCGCCGGTCAGGGCCAGGCCCCTGCCCGCCAGGCCGCGCGCGGCGCCAAGCTGCCCGACGCCACCGGCGCCACCACCGTCAACAAGGTCTGCGGCTCCGGCATGAAGGCGACCATGCTCGCCCACGACATCATCAAGGCCGGCTCGGCCGAGATCGTGGTGTCTGGCGGCATGGAGAGCATGAGCAACGCGCCGTATCTGTTGCAGAAGGCGCGCGGCGGCTATCGCGCCGGCCACGACCGCATCATCGACCACATGATGATGGACGGGCTGGAGGATGCCTACGAGACCGGCCGTTCGATGGGCGATTTCGGCGAGGCGACCGCGGAGGCCTATCAGTTCACCCGCGCCGACCAGGACACCTACGCGATGGAGACGCTGAGCCGCGCCCGCAAGGCGGTCGAGGGCGGCGCGTTCAAGGCCGAGATCGTGCCGATCACGCTTGCCGAGAAGGCCGGCCCGCGCATCATCGCCAATGACGAGCATCCGCTGAAGGTCGATCCGGCCAAGATCCCCGGCCTGAAGCCGGCGTTCCGCGCCAACGGCACCATCACGCCCGCCGCCTCCTCGGCCAATGCCGACGGCGCCGCCGCGCTGATCCTGGCAAGGCGCTCGCTCGCCGATCGCGACGGCCTGCCTGTGCTGGCCGAGATCAAGGGCCATGCCACCCACAGCCAGGAGCCGCAGTGGTTCACGACGGCGCCGATCCCGGCGATCCGCAAGCTGCTCGACAAGGTCGGCTGGAGCGTTGGTGACGTCGATTTGTTCGAGATCAACGAAGCGTTTGCAGTCGTGGCGATGGCGGCGCAGCGCGACCTCGGCATCGACAGGGACAGGCTCAACATCAATGGCGGCGCCTGCGCGCTCGGCCATCCGATCGGCGCCACCGGCGCACGGCTGATCGTGACGCTGCTGCATGCGCTGGAGGCGCAGAATTTGAAGCGCGGCGTCGCGGCGCTCTGCATCGGCGGCGGCGAAGCCACCGCGATCGCGGTCGAGCGGGTGGCCCACTAAGGCTTGATGCTCTTTGGTTGATATCTGTCCGCAGAGAGCTTCGCCTCTCCCGCTTGCGGGGGTCGAGACGAGCGCAGCTCGCTCTTAGGCCGACGCGCCTCGCGCGGCGGGTGGGGGCTGCTCTCTCCACGGTGGGACTCGCGGCGAGACCCCCACCCCCAGCCCTCCCCCCGCAAGCGGGAGAGGGAGCACAGCATCCCCGCAGACGCCAATTTCGTCGCGGACTGCCGAGTCCGAAAACGAGGGAACTATGTCATTTTAGACATGGCTCCCTCATGCCATATTGAGCATCACGAATAAGACCCTCATCGCTTTTCACCTCTGCAATTCACCTGGGACTCAATGATCTCGAACTGGCTTGCTTCCACCCTCGCCCGCCGCAACACCCACTACGGTTGGGTGATGGTCGGCGTCACCTTCCTCGCCGCGCTGATCTCGGCCGGCACCGTCGGCGCGCCCGGCGTCTTCATCGTGCCGTTGCAGAAGGAATTCGGCTGGAGCACCGCCGAGATCTCGTCGGCGCTGTCGATCCGCTTCATCCTGTTCGGGCTGATGGCGCCGTTCGCCGCCGCGCTGATGAACCGCTACGGCCTGCGCAACGTGACGCTGGCGGCGCAGTTGATCGTCGTGTCCGGATTGCTGGCGTCCCTCTTCATGACGCAGGTCTGGCAGTTGATGCTGCTCTGGGGCGTCGTGATCGGCATCGGCACCGGCATGACCGCGCTGGTGCTGGGAGCGACGATTGCCGCGCGCTGGTTCGTGGCGCGCCGCGGCCTCGTGGTCGGCATCCTCACCGCAAGCGTCGCGACCGGACAGCTCGCTTTCCTGCCGCTGCTCGCAACCATCACCGAGCACTATGGCTGGCGTGTCGCGCTGGGGCTGGTCTGCGTCGTGCTCGGCATCGCGGCCTTTGCCGTGCTGATGGTGATGCGCGACCGGCCCAGCGACGTCGGCCTGCGTCCGTTCGGCGACGACGGCACAGCGCCCTTGGCCCCTCCGCCGCCGGCCAATGCACCGATCATGGCGGCCGCGCTCGGCACGCTGCGCGACTCCTCCAAGTCACCGGCGTTCTGGATCCTGTTCGCGACCTTCTTCGTCTGCGGCGCCTCGACCAACGGTCTCGTGCAGGTGCACCTGATCCCGATGTGCCTCGACTACGGCATCCCGCAGGTGCAGGCCGCGAGCCTGCTCGCTGCGATGGGCATCTTCGATTTCTTCGGCACCATCATCTCGGGCTGGCTGTCGGACCGTTACGACAATCGCTATCTGCTGTTCTGGTATTACGGCCTGCGCGGGCTGTCGCTGATCTACCTGCCGTTCTCGGATTTCTCGTTCTACAGCCTGTCGCTGTTCGCGATGTTCTACGGGCTCGACTGGATCGCGACGGTGCCGCCGACGGTGCGCCTGACCGCGCAGCGCTTCGGCGCCGAGCGCGCCAATCTGGTGTTCGGCTGGATCTTCGCCGGTCACCAGCTCGGCGCCGGCGCCGCCGCGTTCGGTGCGGGGCTGTCGCGGACGGTCTATCAGACCTACCTGCCGGCCTTCTTCATCGCAGGCGCGCTGTGCGTGATCGCCTCGCTGATCGTGCTGGCGATCGCGCGGCAGCAGACTCACGCCGAGGCGAAGCCGGCGGTGAAGCCGGCTACGGCCTGACCTCGGCGCCTCGTGCTATTCCGCAGCGAGCTCGGTCGGCGTCCTCTCCACGGCCTCCTTGTTGTAGTCGTGCACGACGCGGCCGAACGGCAGCGTGAGGTCGGCGAGGAAATGATGCGCGCCGATCACACGCTTGACCGGGAAATCCGCCACCGGCGCGTTGACATGCGGCACTAGATGCAACCGGCCGGGCCCGATCCAGGAGCCCTTGACCACGATGTCGGTGAGGTTGATCGCGACGAGCTGGCAGACGTCGAGACGACCGTCGACGCCGGGGATCATCTTCAGATTGATTTGCGTCTTCGACAGCGTGGCGCGGGTGATGTCGCCATTGCCGGCCATGCTCTCGTGCTTGTAGCCCATCGTGCCCATGGCAACGAGCTGACCGGCATATTCCAGCGTGCCGGTCAGCGTGTCCTTGACGATCTCGAGCTTGGGATGGGCGTATTTCTTCGGAAAGCCCCAGATCTCGCGGCCCGCGGCGATCGGCGGATCGTCGTCGAGATACATCTGGCAGACGAAATTGACCTCTTCGCCGTTGAGCCGTGCGAGAACGGCATGGGCATCGTGATCCACGACGTGCATCGCGAGAGCGAGCCATAAGGGGGCACGCCATCCGCCGTCATTGCGAGCCAACGGGTCGCGCGAACGCGCGCCCGATGACAGGCTCCGCGAAGCAATCCATGCCACAGCTTGCGGACAGCTGGATTGCTTCGTCGCTGCGCTCCTCGCAATGACGGTTGGACAGCGCTTACGGCCGCGTCGACATGTTGCCGGGCGGTCCCGGCGTGCGGATCGGTTCAGCCAGGCGCGCGAACTCGCAGAGCAGCGAGCGCGTCTTGCGCGGATCGATCACCTCCTCCACCCAGAACTTCTCGGCGGAGCGGAACGGCGAGCGCAGCTTGTTGAGACGGTCCTCGATCTCGCGCAGCTTGGCGGCGGGATCGGCGGCCGCATCGATCTCGGCGCGATAGGCCGCCTCGATGCCGCCCTCGAGCGGCAGCGAGCCCCAATAGGCCGACGGCCAGGCGTAGCGCATCGAGAAGCGGTTGGCGGGCTGGTGCACGACGCCGGCGACGCCGAACGCGTTGCGGATGATGATGGTGCACCAGGGCACCGTGCTCTGGTTGACCGCCGCCATCGCCCGCACGCCGTGGCGGATGGTCGCCGACTTCTCCGCCTCGAGCCCGATCATGAAGCCGGGGCAGTCCATCAGATAGACCACCGGCAGATGGAAGGTCTCGGCGAAGTCGACCCAGCGCACCACCTTCTGGCAGGCATCCGCCGTCCACGAGCCGCCGTAGTGGAACGGATCGCTCGCCAGCAGCAACACCGCCCGGCCCTCGATCCGCGCCAGACCCGTGATGATCGGCCGGCCGAAATTGGCGCTGACCTCGAAGAACGAGCCCTTGTCGACCACCGCCTCGATGATCGGGCGCATCTTGTAGACCTGCCGGCGATTGCGCGGCACCGCCCTCAGAAGCGACTCCTCGGCGCGTTCAGGATCGTCCGTGCACGGGATCGTGGGCGGCAGCTCGTAGACCGACGACGGCAGATAGGAGAGGAAGCGCCGCGCATATTCGAACGCCTCCTCCTCCGTCTCGACGGCCTGGTCAATCCCGCCGGCGCGGGTCTGGATATCCGCGCCGCCAAGCTCCTCCTTGGTCAGATCCTGACCCAGCCGCTTCACGACCGGGGGGCCGGCGACAAACATCGCGGAGCTGTTCGTCATCACCGAATAATGCGTCGCCGCCAGCCGCGCGGCGCCGAGGCCGGCGACCGAGCCGAGCCCGAGCCCGACCACGGGCACGCGCGCCAGATTGGCGAGCGTGAACCAATACGCGCGCGTGCCGCCGACGCCGCCGGGCAGATTGGCCGCGCCTCTGGTCTCGATGGTCTTCACCGAGCCGCCACCGCCCGAGCCTTCGATCATGCGGATGATCGGCAGCCGGAAGTCATGCGCCATCTCCTCCGCCATCAGCGGCTTGGCGGAAATCGATGCGTCGGCCGATCCGCCGCGCACGGTAAAGTCGTCGCCGACCACGACCACCGTGCGGCCGTCGACCCTGGCGCGACCGAACACGCAGTTCGCCGGCGTCAGATGCTTGAGCTCGTTGTTCTCGTCGTATTCGGCAATGCCGGAGATGGCACCGATCTCGTGGAAGCTGCTCTGATCGACGAGCTTGTCGATGCGTTCGCGGACGGTCAGCCGGCCCTGGTCACGTTGTCGCTTGACCTTGTCAACGCCTCCCATCTCCCGCGCGAACGCTTCGCGCCGGGCGAGGTCGTCGAGTTCCGGCTTCCAGTTCATTCATTGCCTCCGTCTTGATCATCTTGTTGTTGTTATGGGCGGTCACCGGAAGCGATTTACGATCGAGCCGGTTAGAGAAGATATCGCCGTCGGCGCCTTCGAGCAGGCTGCCCACCGCGGCGCCGAGTTCGATCATCTGTGGCGCGACTTCGGCATGCAGCCGCTTCTCGTCATACATCGCCGAGAGCAGGCCGATCGTCGTCACGACATAGGTCTGATATTGCGGCGACCACAGCGGCACCGCGACGCCATTGATGTGCGGGCTCCAGAGGCCGCAGGCGACGACATAGCCATGTTCGCGCAGATGACGGCGGTTGGCCTCGATGCGCGGCGTCAGCAGCTTCGCGCCATCGGGCATCTCGCGCTCCATCTCTGCGATCAGCGCATCGCCGACCTCGGGATCGAGCGCCGCTGTATAGGCATGGCCCGCGGCCGTGGTCGCCATCGAGATGCGGCTGCCGGTGGTCTCGTGCAGCCCGAGCGCATTCGCAGCGCGGGCGAATTCGAGATAGACCAGATGAAAGCGATCCGGGATGACGAAGCCGACCGTGCCGGGCAATTGCTCGGCGACGTCCTGCAAGCGCAGCCGGATCAGATTGCGAAGCTGCAATCCCTTCATCATCGTCGTGCCCATCGCCACCGCGCTCGGCCCGATGCGATACTTCTGATCGCGCGGCAGATAGACGAGTTGTCCCATCCGCGTCAGCGTGTGCGTCAAGCGCGACACCGTCGAGCGCGGCAGGCCGCAGCGATTTGAGATCTCGAGATTGCCTAATCGAGACTCGTGGCCCTCGAAACATCGCAACACATCAAAGGCGCGCGACACCACCTGAATGACATCGCCATCGCCTGTCTCGCCGGCGAGCATTCCCTGCCTGCTAAGCCGTTCCGAGCGCCGTCCCATATCCTTGGCTCCCATTCCGTCCTGCGGAATAAAATTCCACTTGCAGAACAAGCTACCTCAGGCAATGTGCGGCCACAACAAAAAGCCGTTCGCCGGATGAAATTTCCGCAAGACGGTATCGGAGAGTGGAATGCCAGACATCAAGATCGTGACCGAAGTCGCCGGGCGCGTTTGCGCGCTTCCTGTTGAGGCCGGCAGCAGCATCGGCGACGGCGACGAGATCGCGTTCGTCGAAGCCATGAAGATGGAAATACCGGTCACATCGACAACGACAGGGAAAATCAAGTCGATTCTGGTCAAGATTGACGATGTGATCGCCGAAGGTCAGGCCGTCGCGATCGTCGAGGCCTGAGCGCGGCCGCCCGCACCTCACCCGCGACAATCTGTCTGGTGATGCAATGGCATAAATCGCCAGCTTGCTCCCGAGCTGGCGTTGCCATCGCGAGTTCGCGATGCAATCATTTCTCTCGAGGAAAGTTTCGCACAGCGAAACATTGGGAGGAACCATGATTCATCGGCTGATGGCGCTTGCGCCTGCCGCTCTTGCCGGCCTTTCTCTAATTGCAGCGCTGCCCGCCTCCGCCGAGGACATCAAGCTGCCGCCCACCATGGCGGTGACCGCCTATGACACTGGCACCGCCGGCTTCAACATTGCGGTCGGCGTCGGCAAGATGCTGAAGGACAAATACGGCACCGACGTCCGCGTGCTGCCGGCCGGCAACGACGTCGCGCGATTGGCCCCGCTGCGCGCCAAGCGCGCGATTTCCTCGGCGATGGGATCGGGTACCTATTTCGCGCAGGAAGGCGTGTTCGAATTCGGCGCCAAGGAATGGGGCCCGCAGCCGCTGCAATTGCTGCTGTCGTCGGTCGACTGCAATTGCGGCGCGCTCGGCGTGGCCGCCGACGCCGGCGTCAAGGAGATCAAGGACCTCCGGGGCAAGCGCGTCGGCTTCGTGGTCGGCTCGCCAGCGCTGAACCAGAACTCGCTCGCGATGCTCGCCTTCGGCGGCCTCACCAAGAACGACGTCAAGATCGTCGAATTCGCAAGCTACGGCGCTATGTGGAAAGGCCTGATCAACAACGACGCCGACGCAGCCTTCGGTACCACGATCACCGGCCCCGCCAAGGAGGCCGAGACCTCGCCGCGCGGCCTGATCTGGCCGCCGCTGCCCGCCAATGACAAGGAAGGCTGGGCGCGCGTGCACAAGGTCGGCTCGTTCTTCTTCCCGCAGCTTGCGACCTGCGGCGCTGGCATCTCCCCCGACAAGCCGATCGAGCTCGGCAACTACCCCTACCCGATCTTCGTCGCCTACGCCTCGCAGCCGGTCGATCAGATCTATGCCATCACCAAGGCGATGATCGTGAACTACGACGCCTACAAGGATTCCGCGCCCGGTGCCGCGGGGCTCGGCGCCGACAGGCAGACCAAGAACTGGGTCGTGCCGGTGCATCCCGGCGCGGTGAAGGCGCTGAAGGAAACCGGGCACTGGAGCGACGAGCAGGACGCTCACAACAACGCGCTTTACAAGCGCCAGGAGGTGCTGGCCGCGGCCTGGACGGAGTACGGCAAGTCCAACCCGCCCTCCGACGACAAGGCCTTTCTCGACGGCTGGATGAAGGCGCGCGCGTCGGCGCTCGCCAAGGCCAACATGCCGGACGGCTTCGAGTAGCGACCGAACGCCGCTCACCGCACAAGGCAATCAGGATTCTGGGGGACTGCGATGTCCGATAGCGCCGCGGCTGCGCCTGCGAAGAAGATCGAGTTTGAGGATCCTCATGCCGGCCTCGGCAACCTCCAGGAGGCCGAGGTCACGCGCGTGCGCACCCTGCGCGGCGGCTGGCGGTGGGCGCTGGTCATGGCGACAGCCGCCACCATCCTGCTCTGCATCAACCAGCAGTTCTCGCTGCGCTTCTTCGTCGACTACACCCAGCTCAACACCGAATATTTCTATCTCCTGATCGCGCTGATGCTCCCCTTCACGTTCCTGATCTTCCCGGGAGCGGAGAACGCGCCGCTGAACCGCATTCCCTGGTACGACGTCGCGCTGTCGTTCCTGACATTCGCCGCCGCGATCTGGCTGATGCTGAACGTGCGCAAGGCGGCACAATTCGGCTGGGAATCCGACGGAGCGCCGCAGAATGTCATCGTTGCGGGTCTCGTGATGTGGATCGCGCTGATGGAGGCGCTGCGCCGCACCGGCGGCTGGAGCCTGCTGCTCTGCGTGCTCCCGTTCACCGTCTACCCACTGTTCGCCGAGGCCAGCTGGCTTGGGCCCTTCAGGGGCTCGCAGCTCACGCTCGACCAGACCACGGCCTATCACGTGCTGTCGGGCGAGAGCCTGCTCGGCATTCCGATCCAGGCCTTTGCCGACACCGTGATCGGCTTTCTGGTGTTCGGCACCGCGCTGATGATGACCGGAGCCGGAAAGTTCTTCATCAACCTGGCCTTCGCGCTCTGCGGCACGTTTCGCGGCGGCGCGGCCAAGGTGTGTATCTTCGCCTCAGGCCTGCTCGGCATGATGTCCGGCTCGATCGTCTCCAACGTATTGACCGCCGGCACCATGACGATTCCCGTCATGAAGAAGAGCGGCTTCCGCGCCTCCTATGCCGGCGCGATCGAGGCCTGCGCCTCGACCGGCGCGGTGCTGGCGCCGCCGGTGATGGGCGCGACCGCGTTCGTGATCGCGCAGTTCCTCAATGTCAGCTACGCCGAGGTCGCGGTCGCCGCCACCATCCCCGCCGTGCTCTACTATGTCGGCCTGTTCATGCAGGTCGATTCCTACGCCGCGCGCCACGGGCTGAAGGGCATTCCGCGCGCCGAGCTGCCGCGCGTGATGGATACGATCAAGGACGGCTGGTACTACGTCTTCGTGATCGCGCTGCTGATCGTGATGCTGCTCTATTTCAAGCGCGAGAGCCACGCGCCGTTCTACGCGACCGCGCTGCTATTGGTGCTGAACCAGATCTTCTCCAAGGACACGCGCTGGACGCTCGCGACCGTCGGCAAGTTCCTCGAAGTCAACGGCCGCACCTTCGTGGAGCTGGTCGGCATCCTCGCCGGCTGCGGCCTCCTGATCGGCGCCTTCTCGATGACCGGCGTGGTGTCAAGCCTCGCCAACGACCTGCTGACGCTCGCCGGCGACAACGCGTTCCTGCTGCTCGTGATGTGCGCCTTCACCAGCCTGATCCTCGGCCTCGGGCTGACGACGACGGCCTGCTACATCTTCCTTGCCATCCTGATTGCGCCGGCGCTGGAGAAGCTCGGGCTGAACCGGATGGCGGTTCACATGTTCATCTTCTACTGGGGCATGCTGTCGTCGATCACGCCGCCGGTGGCGATCGCCTCCTTCGCCGCGGCCGGCATCGCCGGCTCGCCTGCGATGAAGACCGGATGGGAATCGATGTGGGTCGGCAGCATCATCTACTTCATCCCATTCTTCTTCGTGCTCAATCCGGCGCTCGTGCTGCAGGGGCCGAGCCCCTATCTCGCCGGCCTCGGCCTGATGGCGCTCGCAGCCTTCGGCACGCTGTTCATCTGCGGCGGCATCCAGGGCTACCTGGCCTTCGTCGGCGATCTCCGCGGCGCCGGCCCCCTCGAGTGGCCGCTGCGCGTGCTGCTGGTGATCGGCGGGTTCGTGGTGGCGACGCCCGGCGGCGGCATCAACCCACTGTCGCAGGTCCAGGTGACGTTGCTGGGGCTTGCGATTCTCGTGCCGACGATCCTGATCGCGCTCATGCTGATCCGTCGCCAAGCTCTGGTTCCGAACCAGTTGCGCGCGCCTTGATTGCGTTGCACAACGAGAGGCGATGAAACGATCGCCTCCGCCCGTCACCCCGACCACCACGGCCTGGTCCAGCTCGAAGCCGCCGCTGCTGCGGTTTCTGCACACTTGTTACGCAGATTTCCTGCCCGAGACCGGCGGCGCGGTCGCCGACTACATTCCCGAGCTCGGCAAGGCCGACCCTGCCCATTTTGGCATCAGCCTCGCGACCCTCGACGGCCATGTCTACGAGGTCGGCGACACCGATATCCCCTTCACTATCCAGTCGATGTCGAAACCGTTCGTGTTCGCGCTGGCGCTGGACACGCTGGGTGCCGAACGGGTCGAGAGCGTGATCGGCGTCGAGCCGTCGGGCGATCCCTTCAACTCGATCCGGCTGAATGCGGAAAACCACCCCTTCAACCCGATGGTCAATGCCGGCGCGATCGCCTGCTCCGGCCTGATCCACGCCGCCAAGGATGACGGCGCGTTCGCATACATCCGCCAGGCGCTTGGCCGCTTCGCCGGCCGCGAGCTCGACGTCGACGAGGCGGTCTATGCGTCCGAGAGCGCGACGGGCGATCGCAACCGGGCGATCGGTTATTTGCTGCGCACCAATTGCGTGATCGTCGACAACGTGCCTGATGTGCTCGATGTCTATTTCCGGCAATGTGCGATCCTCGTCACCGCGCGCGACACCGCCGTGATGGCGGCAACGCTCGCCAACCATGGCGTCAATCCGCTGACCGGCGAGCAGGTGGTGACGCCCTACGCGATCTCCCGCACGCTCTCGGTGATGACGTCGTCGGGCATGTACGACTATGCCGGCGAATGGATCTACCGCGTCGGCATCCCCGCCAAGAGCGGCGTCGGCGGCGGCATCCTGGCGGCGCTGCCGGCGCGGCTCGGGCTCGGCAGCTACTCGCCGAAGCTCGACAAGCACGGCAACAGCGTGCGCGGCATCAAGGTATGCGAGGCGCTGTCGGCACATTACGACCTGCACATGCTCAACCGCAGCGATGACGCGCGCCACAGCATCATTGCCGACTACAATATCGGCAAGAACCCATCACGGCGCGTGCGCCGGCCGCAGGAGCAGGAGATCCTGGCCAAACACTTCCAGGAGGTGCGCGTGATCGAGCTGGTCGGCACGCTGTCGCTCTCCAATGTCGACTATGTCTCGCGCCGCCTCGCCGGCGGGCCGCGCCCGCAGTTCGTGATCTTCGACCTGCGCCGCGTCACCGCGACAACGCGTGCCGGCGCGCGGCTGGTCGCGGAAGCATTTCAGGAGCTGGCCGAGCTCGGCGTCATCGTGGTCCTCTCCGGCATCAAACGGACCTCACGCGAATGGGCGACGATCAGCGAGTGGACCAGCAGGCTCGGCAATATCAGGGATTTCTACCTGCTCGACACCGCGATCGAATGGGCCGAGGACCAGATTGTCTATCGCTATGGCGGCTCGATCGACTTCCTCGAGACGACAGAGCTCTCCGAGCAGCCGCTGCTCGCTGGACTGAGCGAGCAAGAGCTCGCCGGCCTTAATGCGCTCTGCACGATCAGGACCTACCAGCCGAACGAGAAGATCGTCGCTGCCGGCGACGAGGCGGCCTCGCTGTTCTTCCTGCGCAGCGGCGTGGTCCATGTCACCCTGCCCGACGGCATCCGCCTCGCGACGCTGACCGCCGGCATGGCATTCGGCGAGATGGCGCTGCTGGAGCCGCGACGCTCCGCCGATGTTCTCGCCGACAGGTCGGCGACCGCGTATGAGGTGGCGATCAAGGACTTCGAGCGATTCCGCGAACAGCACCCCCATGCCGGCGAGCGGATCATGCGCAACCTCGCGCAGATTCTTGCCGAGCGGTTGATCGTCGCGAATGCCAAGGTCGAACTGCTGACGTCGGGTTAGATCTCGCTCGCCCTCTCCCCGTTCTTACGGGGTCGAGACGAGCAAAGCTCGCTCTTAGAGGGTTGGGGTGAGGGGCTGCATCCGCAAAATGACTCGGAATGGAACTCGCGGAGGCTCCCCCTCACCCGGATCGCATTCCGCTCCGCTCCATGCGCTCCGGCCTCTCCCCGCAAGCGGGGCGAGGCTAGAGAACCTGCCGTGAGCGACCGCCCTCAGCTCACCACTTCCGTCACCGGCTGCATGTCGATCTCGAAGGTCTCCAGGAACTTCGAGGTCATGATGTAGAAGCCGACCGAGAGCTGCAGCTCGATCAACGTCGCCGGCGTCAGCTTCGAGGCGATCGCCTTGAAGGTGGCGTCGGTCGGCTTCTTGAGCTTGACGATCTCGTCGGTGAAGGCGAGCGCTGCGCGCTGCACGTCGTTGAAACAAGTCGCGGCCTGCCAGTTCTCCAGCGCCGCATTCTGCTCGTCGGTGACGCCGACATTCTTGCCGATCCGCTTGTGCGCCACGATCTCGTAGGGCGCTTCGCACAGGATGCCGGTGCGTGTGATCGCAAGCTCGCGCACGACGGGATCGAGCTCGCCCTTGTGGCGGATCGCGCCGCCGAGCCGGCAATACTGCTCAAAATAGCTCGGCGAATGCGCCATCATGCGAAAGATATTGGCGTTGCGGTTCTTGTCGAGGATCTCACGGGTGCGCGGGCTTGCCGTTGCGGGATCAGAGTAATCGATGCGGGCCATTTCCTAACCTTGTGACGTTGTCGCTTCTTCGAGTTCCAAAACACTATCTGCCGGCCGTCGCGCGAGCAACACGCCCGAGCCAAATTGCCGCCGCAATGCTGTTCAACCCTGACGCGGTCGATATTCGCTGAGTGGGGACTCGTCAAAAGCGAATACTCGTCGCGGGGTGTTCCGAGTACATAAATCTGGCCGTCTTGCGCGCTGTCAGCGCAACGATGAGTCGTGCCCGAGTCTAGGGAGAACGCATGAAGGAAGCCACCAAGAGGGCGGCCTCGGAGGCGCTTGCGCAAGTGCTGGCGGTGACGGCGATGCTCGTCATCGCCAGTGTCATTTTCTACTGGCGATAGTATCCGTGACTTGGAGGGACGAAGGCGAACACTCAGGCTGGTATCGCGTCCTGGTGGGCTCGCTCTCGTCCCTCACCTTGCCTTCTCGAAATAGGGAACCAGTCGCCCTGCGAATTGCGTGAAGCGGGCTGTGACTTTGTCGCCGATGGCAAGGGCGTTGTCGCCGTGAGCCATCATGCGGAATCCTTCATCAGTATCGACGAGCACGATGTTGTAGGGCACATGCGCCCGCGTCTCCGGCGTGGCGGCGCGGCAGACCAGCGAGGTCGCATACACCGTCCCTGCCCCGCCGGCGCGATGCTCGGTCAGATCGGGAGAGCCGCAGGCAGCGCAGAAGCTGCGGCGAAAATATTGCCGAGCGCCGCACGCGGTGCAGGTCTGATAGACGATAGCTTCCGCGCCCTTGGTCCAATCGGCGATCTGCCCGCTCATCGTACGCGCTCCAGGAACATGCTGACATGCGATGACAGCACGCCGCCGTCGCCATGGAGCAGCGCGACCGAGGCATCGCGGACCTGACGGTTGCCGGCGCGGCCGGTCATCTGCAGATGGGTCTCGACCAGATGCGCCATTGCACCGCCGACGCCGCAATGACCATAGCTGAGCAGGCCGCCATGGGTGTTGAGCGGTATCTCGCCGTCCTGATTGAAGTAGCCGGCGCGAACACGCGCGGCCGCCTCGCCGCGTTTGGCGAGGCCCAGATCCTCCAGCAGCATCGCGAGCGTAATGGTGAAGCTGTCGTAGACCGCGGCATAGCGGACATCCGATATCGCGAGGCCGGCCGCCTGCTTCGCCTTCGCAATCGAAATCTCCGCGCCGAGTTCGCTCAGCGCGGGTGCGGCCGTGACATGCTGATGGGTGTGGGCCTGCGCGCAGCCACGCACCCGCACCTGCCTCTCGCCGGTCGCCTCGCGGCTGATGACGAATGCAGCGCCACCGTCGGACACCGGGCAGCAATCCAGGAGCTTCAGCGGCATCGCCACCGGCTTCGAGGCCATCACGTCGGCAACCGTGATCGGCTCGTGGAACTGCGCGCCGGGATGCGTCAGCGCATGCTTGCGCATCAGCACCGCGAACTCGGCGAGGTCCTCCTGCGTCACGCCGTATTCATGCATGTAGCGCGTCGCGACGAGGCCGTAATAGGCTGGGATTGTCGGCCCCAGCGTCACCTCGTAATCGGGATGGCCGACCTGGGCCAACGCCTGGATCGAGGCGTCGCGGCTCTGCCCGGTCAGGCGGTTCTCGCCGCCGACCACCAGCACGTGCTTGGCAACACCGGCATCGACGAGATGATGCGCCAGCATGGTCATCGCCAGGCCCGTGGCGCCACCGACCTGCACCGCATGGGCATAGGACGGGCGAATGCCGAAATGCTCGGCGAACACGGTGGCCAGCATGATGTGCGGCGAGACCGTGGAGTAGCCGCAAAGGATGCCGTCGATGTCGGAGCGCTTCAGGCCTGCATCAGCAACAGCCAACTCCGCAGCCTTGCTCATCAGGTCGAGCGAGGACGAGCCTTCATGCTTGCCATAGGACGTGAGGCCGACGCCGGTGACGAAGCTCATCTGTTCACCTCCCCTTGCAAAGGGGAGGTCGGCTTACGCAAGCAAGCCGGGTGGGGATCCGTCTCCGCCCCATGTGCTCTCACCCGTGGCTGACCCCCACCCCGCCCTCCCCCTTTCAGGGGGAGGGAGACGAGAGCGATGCGTCTGCGTGAGCGCATCATCTCAATACGACTTCGGAAGGCCGAGCACCTTCTCGCCGATGAAGCTGAGGATGAGCTGCGGGCTGATCGGCGCGATGCGCGGGATCAGGGATTCCCGCAAATAGCGCTCGACATGATACTCCTTGGCGTAGCCGAAGCCGCCATGGGTCATCACCGCCTGTTCGCAGGCATGGAAACCGGCTTCGGCTGCGAGATACTTGGCGGAGTTCGCCGCGGGGCCGCACGGCAGGTTCTGGTCGTACTGCCAGCCGGCACGCAGCACCATCAGCCAGGCAGCCTCGAGCTCCATCCAGCACTTCGCCAGCGGATGCTGGATCGCCTGGTTCATGCCGATCGGGCGGTTAAACACGATGCGGCCTTTTGCATATTCCGACGCCCGCTTCAGCGCGATCTGGCCGAGGCCGACGGCTTCGGCCGCGATCAGAATGCGCTCGGGGTTCATGCCGTGCAGGATGTATTCGAAGCCGCGGCCTTCCTCGCCGATGCGGTCCTCGACCGGGATTTCAAAATTCTCGAAGAACAATTCGTTGGAGTCGACGGGCTTGCGGCCCATCTTCTCGATCTCGTGCACCGTGACGCGCTTGCGGTCGAAGTCGGTGTAGAACAGGCTGAGGCCGTGGGTCGGGCTCCGCACCTCCTCCAGAGGCGTGGTGCGCGCGAGCAGCAGGATCTTGTTGGCGACCTGCGCGGTCGAGATCCACACCTTCTGGCCGTTGACGACATATTTGTCGCCCCGGCGCACCGCGCGCGTCTTGAGCTGAGTGGTGTTAAGACCGGTGTTCGGCTCAGTCACCGCAAAGCAGGATTTGTCGCGGCCGTCGATGATCGGCGGCAGCATGCGCTGGCACTGCTCCTTGGTGCCGAACACCACCACTGGGTTGAGCCCGAACACGTTCATGTGCACGGCCGACGCACCTGACATGCCGGCGCCCGATTCCGAGATCGTGCGCATCATGATCGCGGCATCGGTGATGCCGAGGCCGGAGCCGCCGTATTCCTCGGGGATGCAGATGCCGAGCCAGCCGGCATCGGCCAGCGCGCGGTGGAAGTCGGCCGGATAGCCGCCCTCCTTGTCCTTCTTCAACCAGTAGGCGTCGTCGAAGCGCGAGCAGATCTTCCCGATGGCGTCGCGGATCGATTCCTGGTTGGCCGAGAGTGCGAAATCCATGGGTGCTGTCCTTAAGTGTTGTGCGCAAGCTTGGTGACGCCGTCGCGCACCATCGCGGCGATCTCGTCGCCGGCGTAGCCCGCTTCCCGCAGGATCTCCTCGCCGTGCTGGCCGAGCCGCGGCGCCAGCCGCTGCGGCTCCGCCTTGGTCTCCGACCAGCGCGCCGACGCCTTCATGCTGCGGATGCGGCCTTCGGTCGGATGCTCGGCGACCGGAAACATGCCGGTTGCGACCATATGCGGATCCTGCAGCAGGCTCTCGAGATCATGCATCGGCATCACAGGCACGTCGGCCTTTTCGAGAATCTCGTTCCATTCGGCGGTCGTCTTGGTCAGCAGGATGCGCGCCAGCTCCGCATAGACCGTGTCGATATTGGTGGCGCGGCCGGCGAAGGTCGCGAATTTCGGATTGCTGCGCAGGTCGTCGCGGCCGGTCGCCTTGAAGAAGTTCTCCCACTGCTTGTCGTTGTAGACGATCACGCAGATGTAGCCGTCGGACGTCTTGTACGGCCGCCGGTCCGGCGAGAGGTGGCGCGCATAGCCGCCCTTGTCGAGCGGCGGATCGTAGGTCAGCCCTCCCATGTGATCGCCCATGACGAAGCCGGCCATGGTCTCGAACATCGGAATGTCGACGCGCTGGCCCTGTCCGGTCCGGTCGCGGTGCACGAGGCTCGCGCAGATCGCGCCGACCGCGGTGAGGCCGACGATGCGATCGACCAGCGCGTTCGGCACATAGCGCGGCACGCCGTCGGATGTCTGCGCCATCAACGCCGGCAACGCGGTGGCGCCCTGGATCAGATCGTCATAGGCAGGCTTGGCGGCATACGGCCCTTCCTGGCCGAAGCCGAACACGCCGGCATAGACCAGCCGCGGATTGATCTTCGCGACCACGTCGTAGCCGAGCTGCAGCCGCGCCATCGCCTGCGGGCGCACATTGTAGACGAGCACGTCGGCCTTCGCGATCAGCCGCAGCACGGCCTCGCGCCCGGCCGGCTTCTTCAGGTCGAGGCAGATCGAGCGCTTGCTGCGATTGGTATTGAGGAACACCGGCCCCATGCCGGGATGCCGCGTCGGACCGATCTGCCGTGTCACGTCGCCGTCGGGCGATTCCACCTTGATGACGTCGGCGCCGTAATCGCCGAGCATTTGGGTGGCATAGGGCCCCATCAGCACGGTCGTCATGTCAACGACCTTGATGCCCTGCAGTGGTCCCATCGTTCCGTTCGCTCCCGGTTGTTCTGGATTGAAACCTAGTAACGGGAGGTTTTTGCCAAGATCAAGCTGCGCCGGGCGTATGGGCGTATGCGTGCCGGCGCCACCCGCGCAGGCCGAGGCGAGCCAGGCGGAGATCCCGGACTATTTGCCGATCATCGCATCGCGCGCCTTCACGAGCTTCTCCAGCTCCGCATTCTGGTGCTCGATCCGCTCGGAGATGCGCTCCTCGACTTCGGCGCCCGCCGCGCCGGCGGCCTGCTCGATCAGCTGCCTGATATTGTCCCGGAGGATCGCGATGCGGTCGTTCAGTTCCGAAAGCGACATAGAGGTTTCAATTCCCATGGCTCATTCTCCGGGTGACAGGCGCCCATGAGGTTAGCGCGACGGGGCGCAGCCGCCTATAGCCATCGCAAATGTCCGCGGCGGGCAGGCCCGCCTACTTCGCCATCATATCCCGCAGCGTGGTCTTCAGCACCTTGCCGTAATTGTTCTTCGGCAGCGCATCGAGATAGATATAGCGCTTCGGCCGCTTGAACCGCGCGATCGAGGCCAGGCAATGCGCATCGAGCTTGCCGTCATCGGCCACGGCGCCGTCCTGTAGCACAACGCAGGCGACGACGATCTCGCCCCATTCCGGATCTGGCACGCCAATGGCAGAGACCTCGCGGACATCGGGATGGGTCAGCAGGGCTTCCTCGACCTCGCGCGGATAGATGTTGGTTCCGCCGGAGATGATCACGTCCTTGGAGCGATCCGACAGGGTGAGGAAGCCGTCCGCGTCGAGGCGCCCGACGTCGCCGGTGCGCAGCCAGCCATCCTTCAGCGTTTCCGCATTGGCCTTCGGATTGTTCCAGTAGCCGAGCATCACGGTTAAGCCCTTGACCTCGATCTCGCCGGTCTCGCCGGCGGGCAAGGGATTGCTGTCCTTGTCGGTGATCCGCACGGAGACGACGCTCTGCGCGGTACCCACGGAGGCCAGCCGTTCGAGATAGCGCGGATGGTCGCTGCGCCGGTGCCAGTCGCGCGAGAGCGCGGTAATGGTCATCGGCGATTCACCCTGGCCGTAGATCTGCACGAAGCGCTGGCCCATGGTCGCGATCGCGTCCCTGATGTCGGCAAGATACATCGGCCCGCCGCCATAGATGATGGTGCGCAGCCCCTCGCCGTTCTCGCCGCGCCGCTTCGCCGCGTCGACCAGGCGGCGCACCATGGTGGGCGCCGCGAACATCACGACATTGTCGAGCTGGCGGCCGAGATTGAGCACCTCGTCCGGATCGAAGCCGCCGGATTGCGGAACGACGTGCCGGCCGCCCATGCGAACATGCGGGAAATTGTAGAGGCCGGCGCCGTGCGAGATCGGCGCGGCATAGAGCGAGGCATCGTTCGGCGTCGCCGGATCGACGTCGGCGAGATAGCACAGCGACATCGCAACGAGGTTGCCGTGGCTCAGCATCACGCCCTTGGGCCGGCCGGTCGTGCCCGACGTGTAGAACAGCCAGGCGAGATCGTCGGTCTCGCGCGGCAGCGGCGTGGGCAGGCCCTCGCCGTTTCGCATCTTGCGATAGCCATCGCTGTCGACCGAGAGGATGGTCATGCCGGCGGGACAATCGTCCTTCGCCTCCGTCAGCGCAGCGATCGTGTCGTCGGACACGAAGGCGAGCTTTGCGCCGCCATTACCGCAGATCCACGCCGCCTCGCGGCCGTGCAGCTTGGCATTGATCGGAATCGCGGCCGCGCCGATCCACCAGATGCCGTAGAGGCATTCGAGATATTGCGTGCAATTGCTGGCAAACAGCGCGACGCGGTCGCCTTCGGCGATGCCGTAATCGCGCGCCAGCGCCGCCCCGATCGAGGCGGCGCGGCGCGCAAACGTGGCATAATCGGCGTCGAGGTCGAAGCCGGACAGCAGCGCCGGCGCATCGGGACGCGCCCGCGCCGTCGCTGCCAGCCATTCGGCGATGTTCATCGCGGTAGCCCCAAGCAAACTGTCATGCCCGGGCTTGACCCGGGTATCCACGTCTCCGGCGCCACATAGAAGGAAGACGTGGATGGCCGGGTCAAGCCCGGCCACGACGAATGGAGAGAATGTTGCCTACTTCGCAGGCTCAAGGATCGAGACGTAGTTGGCGACCGCGGCACCGCCCATGTTGAAGATGCCGCCGAGCTGCGCGTTCTTGAGCTGCATGCCCTCGGGCGCCTGCCCCGTGAGCTGCATCGCGGTCATGACATGCATCGAGACGCCGGTCGCGCCGATCGGATGGCCCTTGGCCTTGAGACCGCCGGACGGATTGACCGGCAGCTTGCCGTCCTTCTGGGTCCAGCCTTCCTTGATGGCGCGCGCGCCCTGCCCCTTCGGCGCCAGGCCCATTGCTTCATATTCGATCAGCTCGGCGACCGTGAAGCAGTCATGGGTCTCGACAAAGGAGAGATCGGAAAGCTGCAGGCCGCCCTTCTCCAGCGCACGCTGCCAGGCGACGGTGCAGCCTTCGAACTGCAGGATGTCGCGCCTGGACATCGGCAGGAAATCCTGCGCATGCGCGGTGGCGCGGACGTTCACCGCCTTGCCCATCTTCTTCGCGGTCTCGGCGTCGGTCAGCACCAGCGCCGCGGCGCCGTCCGACACCAGCGAGCAGTCGGTGCGCTTCAAGGGACCTGCGACATACGGGTTCTTCTCGCTCTCCGAGCGGCAGAACTCGAAGCCGAAATCCTTGCGCATCTGGGCATAGGGATTGGCGACGCCGTTCTTGTGGTTCTTGGCGGCGATCATCGCCAGCGCGTCAGACTGGTCGCCGTATTTCTGGAAATAGGCCTGCGCGATCTTGCCGAACACGCCGGCAAAGCCGCCGACCGTGTCGCCGTCCTCAGGCAGGTACGACGCCTTCAGCAGGTTCTTGCCGATCTCCGGGCCCGGCGTCTGCGTCATCTGCTCGACGCCGACCACCAGCACAAACTTGGCGGCGCCGCACTCGATCGCGCGGATGCCCTGATGCACGGCGGCCGAGCCGGTGGCGCAGGCGTTCTCGACGCGGGTCGCCGGCTTGAAGCGGAGCTGCGGATCGGCCTGCAGCACCAGCGAGGCCGTAAAGTCCTGCGGCGAGAAGCCCGCGTTGAAATGGCCGAGCATGATCTCGTCGACGTCGGAGGCGGCAACGCCGGCATCGGCGAGCGCCTCGTTGGCGACCTTGACGACGAGGCTCTCAACCGTCTCTGCGTCGAATTTACCGAATGGCGTGTGCGCCCAACCCACGATGCTGGCTGTCATGGCCGATCTCCCTGTTCCTGTTCGGAATTTATGTAACCTATCTTCAGGCCGCTTTCAGCGATTTCATCGCCCGCGCGCACATGGCGGTTATGCCGGACCAGTTGCCGGCGCGGATGTCGGAGGCCGGGCACAGCCAGGAGCCGCCGACGGCCAGCACGTTCGGCTCGGCAAGCCAGGTTGCCGCGTTGGCCTCGCCGATCCCGCCGGTCGGGCACACCCTGACATTCGGGAACGGACCGGCCAGCGCCCGCAGTGCCTTGATACCGCCAGCCTGCTCGGCCGGGAAGAATTTGACCACGTCAAAACCATGCGCCAGGGCCTGCATCAGCTCGGAGGCCGTAGCGATCCCCGGCGCAAACGGCAGCCGGCTGGCCGTGGCCGCTTTCAACAGCTCGGGCGTCGCGCCCGGGCTGATGCCGAACCTGGCGCCGAGCGCCTCAGCGCGGGCCAGATCGTCGCCATTGAGGATGGTGCCGATGCCGACGATCGCCTCAGGCACGTCCGCGATGATCGCCTTGGCCGCCTCGACCGCGACCGGAGTACGCAGCGTCACCTCGAGCGTCCGCACGCCGCCGGCGACCAAGGCCTTCGCAAGCGGCACGGCATCCTCCAGCCGCTCAATGGTCAGCACCGGGATCACGGTGGCTTGCCGGATCAGCTCGGCGATCTGGCCCTGCTTTGATGTCGCTGTCATGAGGAGGCCTTGCGGGATGTTGAGGGCCGTGGCGCCCGCTTGGGCGGCATGGCGTAGCGTGGAATGATCGCGCCGGGATAGCACACCACGACCCCGGCGAGGCGATGACCCGCGCGGGCCGCGTCCTCGGGTCCGGCACCGCCGAGACGCGCCGCGAGGTAGGCGGCGGCAAAGCTGTCACCGGCTGCCGTGGTGTCGACCACCGGCTTGGTCAGCGGCTCCGCCCTCACCTCGCCCGATCCGCCGGCAGAGCGCAGGATGCAGGCCGGTTCCGCGAGCTTCAGCACCACCTCGGGGCTGGAGATACCGGCAAGCAGGGCTGCGGTGCTCTCGCCAGGATACAGCGGCGCCAGATCTTCGGTGGATGCGAGCACGATATCCGCGCCTTCGAACGCGCTGCTGAACACCTTGCGGGCGACATTGAGGTCGGGCCAGCCGCGGGCCCGGAAATTGGTGTCGAACGCAAACCGGGTGCCCAGCAGTCGCGCGCGTTTCAACGCCGCCATCAGGAGCTCTCGCCCGGCGTCCTGCAGGATGGAGAGCGTGATAGCCGAGAGATAGACCACGTCATAGCTCGCGAGCGAGTTCAGGATGTCTTCGGTCTCGGGCAGGTCCATCAGGCTGCGCGCGGCCGCGCCGTCGCGCCAATGGAAGAAGCGCCGCTCGCCCTTGCCGTCGGTCTGGATCAGATACAGTCCCGGCAATTTTCCGGGCAGCCGCGCGACCCGCTTGGTGCCGATGCCCTCCGCGGTCCAGCCCGCAATCATCTCGTCGCTCAGCGCGTCGTCGCCGAGCACCGTGATGTAGTCGACGTCGACGCCGAGCCGGGACAGATAGACGGCGGTGTTGAGCGTGTCACCGCCGTAGCCGCGCGAGTACAGGCCGCCGCCCGGACCGCCCTGGGCCTGGCGCAGCTCGATCATGCATTCGCCGATACAGGCAACCCGGGTCATCTCGAAAGCCGCGCTCGCCTGAACAACGCCTTAGGCGGCAAATTTGCCGCCAAGCTCGTCCTCGATGTGGATGCGAATGATATCGTCGAACGTCTTCTCGGCCGTGGTGAAGCCGAGTTTGAGTGCGCGCTCCGTGGCGAAATCGCGCGGCCATCCCGAGACGATGCTGATGATGGTCGGATCGGGCACCCGCTTGATGCGCGCGGTGACGTTCTTGCCGGCAACGCGCTCCAGCGCCGCGATCTGCTGACCGACGGTGGCTGACAGGCCCGGCATGCTGAGATTGCGGCGCGGGCCCATCGCGTTGAGGTCCATGGTGCCGGCATGGATCAGGAAGCCGACCGCCGATTTCGGCGAGGCGTACCAATGCCGCACGTCCTCAGAGACCGGCAGGATCGCCTCCTCGCCCGCGAGCGGCTCGCGGATGATATTGGAGAAGAAGCCGGACGCCGCCTTGTTCGGCCTGCCCGGCCGCACGCAAATCGTCGGCAGGCGGATCGAGATTCCGTCAAGCAGGCCCTTGCGGGTGTAGTCGTTGATCAGGAGCTCACAGATCGACTTCTGGGTGCCGTAGCTCGTCAGCGGCGTGTGGAAGAATTCGTCGCCGATCTTCTCCGGGAACGGTGCGCCGAACACGGCGATCGAGGACGTGAACACCAGCCGCGGCTTGTAGCCGCCACCGACGGCGCGGATCGCATCGATCAAATGGCGGGTGCCGTCGAGGTTGATCCGATAGCCCTTGTCGAACTCGGCCTCCGCCTCGCCGGACACGATCGCGGCGAGATGGAAGATCACCTCGGGCCGCTCGGCGATCAACGGCGCCGCTGCGCCGGCATCGGCGAAATCGGAGGCGACGACGTTGACCGGAATCTGCGCATTCGCCGGCTTGGCCGGCGCCACCACGTCCTGCAGCGTCATCCTGGTGATGTCTTGCTTGCCGAGGCGGCCTTCGCGCAGCAGGCGTTCCGTCAGTTTGCGGCCGACCATGCCGGCGGCGCCGAGGATCAGAATATGCAAGACCCAACTCCTGTTGACCTGGACTTCAGACGCGGGGCCTCAAGTGCTCACTCTTTCACGGCTCCCGTCATCGCGGAGACATAATGCTCAACGAAGAACGCGTAAAGGATAACCAGCGGCAGCGACCCGCATAGCGCCCCCGCCATCAGGGAACCCCAGCGATAGACGTCCCCGTCGACGAATTCGTTGACGATGGCGACCGGCACCGTCTTGTTCGGTGTCGATTGCAGGAACGTCAGCGCGTAGATGAACTCGTTCCAGCACAGCGTGAAGCAGAAGATGAAGGCCGAGATCAGGCCGGGAACGGCGAGCGGCAGCACGATCTTGATCAGGATCTGCCAGCGGCTGGCGCCGTCGATCAGCGCGCATTCCTCGAGCTCGAACGGGATGGTTTTGAAGTAGCCCATCAGCAGCCAGGTCGAGAACGGGATCAGGATCGTCGGGTAGGTCAGGATCAACGCCAGGGGCGAATCGAACAGGCCGTACTGGAATACGACGGTCGCCAGCGGAATGAACAGGATCGACGGCGGCACCAGATAGGCCAGGAAGATCAGGCCGCCGACAATGTTCGCGCCCTTGTAGCGCAGCCGCACGATCGCATAGGCCGCAAGCACGCTCGCGATGATCGAGAGCACCGTGGCGCCGACCGCAACATACATCGTGTTCCACAACCAGTGCGGATAGTAGCTCTCGAACAGGAGCTTGTGGATGTGCTTGAAGGTCGGATTCCAGGTCCAGAACGGATTGTACTTGTCGAGGTCGAGCAGCTGGTCGTCCGGCTTCACCGCCGTCAGGGCCATCCAGTAGAACGGAAACAGCAGGATAACGACGATGATCGACAGCGGGAGGTAGAGCGTCACGATGCGCCGCGGCACCGACTGCAGGTAGCTCATGCCCTCGCTGTTGTCGACACGGGAAGGCGTCGACAGGATGGTCTTGAGATCGAACTTCGATGCAGGGAGATCAGTCATTGTTCTCTCCCGAGCGCGCGCGGGGCCTGCCCCGTTCGCGCAAACAAACGCGCAATACGGCAGGGATCAATCATTGTTCTCTCCCTGTTGCCACTTCCTGCGTTGCAGTCCGAACCACGAGATCATGATCGCGCCGAGCAGGAACGGGATCATGGCGCTCGAGATCGCGGCACCCTCGCCCAGCTGGCCTCCGATGATCGCGCGTTGATAGGACAAGGTCGCCATCAGGTGCGTCGCATTGACAGGGCCACCGCGCGTCATCGCCCAGATGAGCTGGAAATCGGTGAAGGTGAACAGCACCGAGAACGTCATCACGACGGCGATGATCGGCGTGAGCAGCGGGTAAGTGATGTGGCGGAACATCTGCCAGGAGCTCGCACCGTCCAGGGTCGCCGCTTCGTAGAGCGACGGCGAGACCGTTTGCAGACCTGCCAGAAGCGTGATCGCGACAAACGGCACGCCGCGCCAGATATTGGCGAAGATCACGCAGATGCGCGCCCATGTGGGATCACCAAGGAAGTTGATGTTCTGGCTGATCAGCCCGAGATGCCTCAACGACCAGGAGATGATCGAGAACTGGGAATCGAAGATCCACCAGAAGGCCAATGCCGACAGCACCGTCGGCACGATGAAGGGAATCAGCACCGCGGCGCGCAACAGCGCCTTGAACGGCATTCGCTCGTTGAGCAGCAGCGCCAGATAGAGGCCGATGGCGAATTTCAGGGTACTCGCGACGAAGGTGTAAAGCAGCGTGTTGAATACCGAGAGCCAGAATATCCCGTCGTCCCACAGCCACTCGTAATTCTCGAGCCCGATGAATATGCCGGCGCGGCCAATACGCGCGTCGGTGAAGGACAGCCAAACGCCGAGACCGAGCGGATAGGCCAGGAACAGGATTAGGAAGGCCATGGCCGGCAGCATGAACCAGAAGCCGAGCCAGTTCCGGTTGTGCTTCAACTGCTGCCAAGTCGTCGCCTCGCGAATCTGCGGCTTGGCAAGTGCGATATCAGCCATGGTGATGTCTCGAATCCAGAAAGCGCGGACGGCGGCACCGCCGTCCGCTCGACTTATGCAGGCTCAGGCGCGATAGATGCGCTTCAATTGCCGTTCGGCTTCCGTCATGGCCGCCTTGGCATCCTTGGCGCCGGTGCAGTAGTTGGCGAACATGTCGACGACGATGAAGTCGGCGATCGCTGCTTCCGCCTTCTCACCGGGGGTCCCGATGCCCGAGATCGGCAGCATGCGCTTGCTCGCCTGGGAGAAGACTTGGTTCTTCGGATCTGCAGTCCAGATCGGCGAGTCGTCATAGGCGTTCAGCGTCTCTGTCAGATAGCCCCGCGCGCCCGTGAGCCATTTGTCGTACTGCTCCTTCTCAAGCATGAACGCGATGAACGCCTTCGCCGCATTCGGGTACTTGGTGAAGTTGAACGTCAGCATCGGGGTCAGCAGCTGCATTTCGGCCGGCTTGCCAACCGGACCAACCGGCCACAGCGCGTGATATGTATCTTCGGCGAGATCCTTCTTCGCTGGATCGTCCTTGGCCGCGACATAGATCGAGATGCCGTTCGAGCTGCAATAGAGGTCACCGGCCAGGAAGGCCTTGTTGTTGGAGGAATCGTTCCAGGACGCGACGCCGGGAATGAAAGTCTCAGAAAGCGCCTTGGCATAGTCCAGCGCCTTCATGGTCTCCGGCGAATTGATGATGACCTTGTCGTTCTTGTCGACCGTATAGGCGCCGTGTCCCCAAAGCACCCAGTGCAACCAGGAATTGGCGTCGCCGGTTGCATGTCCGAGCGCGAAGCCGGCCGGCGTGTTGTTCTTCTTGAGCGCCTTGCACATCTCGAGGAAGCCCGGGAAATCCTTTGGGAATTCCTTGAAGCCGGCCTTCTCGACGGCCGACTTGCGGTAGGTCATGTAGCCGCCCACGGTCGCAATGGGGATGCCGAGCCAGTCATCTCCATGCTTGCAGGTCGTTGCCGGTCCGTCGGCCCATCCGCCGTACTTCTTGCCGAGGTAATCGGCAACGTCGTTCATCTTCAGGACCTTGGTCGGAAACAGCTGAGGCAGCGCGTGCAGGCCCCAGACCATGTCGAGGCCGGAGCCGGTATTCGCGGCCACCGACGCCTTTGGCTGCACGTCCTCGAACGACTCGCTGAACACGCTCATCTCGGCGCCGGTCGCCCCCTTGAACGCGGCCACGATGGCATTGAAGGCGTCATCCTCCGCCGGCACGAAGCGCTTCCAGCGCATCAGGGTGAGCTTGGCGCCGGGCTCCGCCTTCCAGGGCGCGGTCTGCGCCCAGGCCTTGGCGAAATCGAGCAGCGCCGGCCCGGTCAACGTGCCGGCCGCGGCCAGCGCAGTGCCGCCCAAAAGCAGCGAGCGGCGAGTCAAATCGTGCATCGTCCTTCCTCCCTTATGACAGTGTTTTTGTTTTTTGATCTGGCCTGTTAGCCGGCCATTGAGATCATTAGAGCGTTTTCGAGCGAAGTGGTTACCGGTTCGCGCAAAGAAAACGCGTCAAAGCTAGAATCTGAAGCTTCGGTTCTGATCGATCAGAACCGAAGCTCCAGGTCAGTCAGCCATCGAGCCGCTTCCCCGTTCCATCATCGAACAGATGAACGAGCGTCGGATCCGGCTTGAGCCGAACCTTGTCGCCCGGATTGAACATATGCCGCTCGCGGAACACCGCGACCACCTGCTCGCCGCCGAGCTTGGCGAACACCTGCGTCTCCGAGCCGGTCGGCTCGACCACGACGATCTCGGCCTCCGCGCCGTCATCGGCGATGGTGAAATGCTCCGGCCGCACGCCGTAGACCGCGGGCTTGCCGTCGGAATTCGCCGGCGCCGTTTTCAACGGCAGTTGGACGCCGTTCGGCCCCTCGAAATAGGCTGCGCCGTTCACCTTGACGTTGCCCTTGAGGAAATTCATCGCGGGCGAGCCGATGAATCCGGCAACGAACTGGTTCGCCGGCGTGTCGTAGAGCTCGAGCGGCGAGCCCATCTGCTCGACGATGCCGTCATGCATCACAACAATCTTGTCGGCCATGGTCATGGCCTCGATCTGGTCGTGGGTGACGTAGACGGTCGTGGTGCGCAGACGCTGATGCAGTTCCTTGATCTCGGTGCGCATCGCAACGCGCAGCTTGGCGTCGAGGTTCGACAGCGGCTCGTCGAACAGGAACACCTGCGGATCGCGCACGATGGCGCGGCCCATGGCGACACGCTGGCGCTGGCCGCCGGACAGCTGCCGGGGATAGCGATCGAGCAGCGGCGTCAGCGCCAGGATTTCCGCGGCGCGCTTGACGCCGGTTGCGATCTCATTGGGCTTGGCGCCGCGCAGCTTGAGCGAGAAGCCCATATTGTCGGCGACGGTCATGTGCGGATAGAGCGCGTAGTTCTGGAACACCATCGCAATGTCGCGCTCTTTGGGCTGGACATTGTTGACGACGCGGTCGCCGATCGAGATCGTGCCAGAGGTGATGTTCTCAAGCCCGGCCAGCATGCGCAGCAGGGTCGACTTGCCGCAGCCGGAGGGGCCGACCAGAACGACGAATTCGCCGTCCTCGATCGGGATCGTCACGCCGTGCAGGACTTCAAAATTGCCAAAAGATTTCCGCACGTCGCGAATCTGGACCGACGACATCCACTACCCTCCTCAAGTTCCCGGCGGCGTACGACGGAGCCGCGACCGCTCTGCTTTTTTCGACCGGCTTCGCTTTCACGAGGCCCGATTGGACTGGCGTTATTGTCCGCAGTTTGTCCGGGTTTGGCAATCATTCGATTAGCAACAGCTTGGTAGCGCTGTCAATATCGGTTTGTCCGCGGCAAGGCCTGTGATATGAGCGATAAATGCCCCGAAAGCGCATCACGCCAGGCAAAATCCGGCTCACCGAAGTCGCCAAGCTTGCCGGCGTCAGCCCGATCACGGCCTCGCGCTTCTTCAGAAATCCCGAAGCACTCTCGGTCGGAAAGCGCGCTCGGGTCGAGAGTGCGGCAAAGGAACTCGGCTATGTACCCAATCTGGCCGCGCGGGCGCTCGCTTCGCAGCGCACCGAGGTGATCGGTGTCCTGATCCCGTCCCTGACCAACAACGTGTTCGCCGACGTGCTGCGCGGCATCTATGACGCGCTCGACGGCAGTCGTTACAGCATTCAGCTCGCCAACACTCGCTACAGCATCCTGCAGGAGGAGCGACTGCTGCGTCTCTTCCTGGCACAGAAGCCCGCGGGCCTGATCGTGACAGGCATCAATCAGACCGCGGAGTCCCGCGTTATCATGGAATCGGTCGATTGCCCGATCGTCCAGATCATGGAGACCGGCCCGGCGCCGATCGACATGATGATCGGATTCTCACATTTTGACGCGGCGAAAGCCGCCATCTCCCATCTTCTCGAGCGGGGCTACCGGCGGATCGGCTTTCTCGGCGCGCGGATGGATCCGCGGGTGCAGCGGCGGCTCGACGGCTATCGATCCGCCATGAGCGAGGCCGAGTTGTTCGATCCGCAGCTGATTGTCACCACGGCGGTGCCGACCTCGGTGACATTAGGCGGCACGCTGTTCGCCGACCTGCTCGCAAAGGCCCCGGAGATCGATGCCGTATTCTGCGTCAATGACGACCTCGCGCTCGGCGCGCTGTTCGAATGCAAGCGCCGGCACATGGCGGTCCCGGATCAGATGGCGATCGTCGGCTTCAACGATCTCGAATTCATGGCCTCGAGCGTGCCGACACTGAGCAGCGTGCGCACCAACCGCTACGAAATGGGCAGGAACGCAGCCACGATGGTGCTCGAGGCGCTGGAAGGCCGCCGCCCCGCCGAGCCGGTGGTCGATCTCGGCTTCAGCATCATCGAGCGGCAAAGCTCGGCGCGCCGCAGCTGACATCTGCCCGACACTGATTCGTCACAGGCCGGCAAGAATGACAAAATGATAGCGCAACCAAAACTCTTCAACTAAGGTCCAATTCCACTGGCGATCACATCTGCTCGTGATCGCCGGGTTTGTAATGCGCGACAATTTGCGCAAGGTAGAAACGACATCGAAATCAGAGCCCTTAGAACGGGCCGATACGAGTTGCATTGCGGGAGAAACCAATGACAAAACCCCACACCAACGGGAACGGTGCCGCGGGCCAGGCCAGCAAGGGCAAAGGCCGCAAACTCCGCTCGCAGGAATGGTTCAACAATCCGCACAATCCGGGCATGACCGCGCTCTATCTCGAGCGCTACCTCAATTACGGGCTGACGCGTGAGGAACTGCAGTCGGGCAAGCCGATCATCGGCATCGCCCAGACCGGCAACGACCTGTCGCCCTGCAACCGCCATCATCTCGAGCTTGCGCATCGGGTGCGCGAGGGCATCCGCGCCGCCGGCGGCATCGCGATGGAGTTTCCGACCCATCCGATCCAGGAAACCGGCAAGCGCCCGACTGCGGCGCTCGACCGCAACCTCGCCTATCTCGGCCTGGTCGAGGTCCTGTTCGGCTATCCGCTCGACGGCGTGGTGCTGACCACCGGCTGCGACAAGACCACGCCGGCCTGCATGATGGCAGCGGCGACCGTCAACCTGCCCGCGATCGTGCTGTCAGGCGGGCCGATGCTGAACGGCTGGCACGACGGCCAGCGCACCGGCTCCGGCACCGTGGTCTGGAAGGCGCGCGAGCGGCTCGCGGCGGGCGAGATCAATTATGAGCAGTTCATCGAGATCGTGGCCTCCTCGGCACCGTCGATCGGCCATTGCAACACCATGGGCACGGCCTCGACCATGAACTCGCTCGCGGAAGCGCTCGGATTCTCGCTGCCGGGCTGTGCGGCAATCCCGGCGCCCTATCGCGAGCGCGGCCAGATCGCCTACGAGACGGGAAGACGCATCGTCGACATGGTCTGGGAGGATCTGAAGCCCTCGGACATCCTGACGCGGCAGGCGTTCGAGAACTGCATCGTGGTCAACTCCGCGATCGGCGGCTCGACCAACGCGCCGATCCACATCAACGCGCTGGCGCGTCACGTCGGCGTCGAGCTGTCGATCGACGACTGGCAGAAATACGGCCATGACGTGCCGTTGCTGGTGAACATGCAGCCGGCCGGCTTCTATCTCGGCGAGGAATATCACCGTGCCGGCGGCGTGCCTGCGGTGGTGCGCGAATTGATGAAGCACAAACGCATCCATGAGAACGCCGTTACCGTCAACGGCCGCACCATGGGCGAGAACTGCAAGGATGCGCCGGCTCCCGATGGCGACGTGATCTGGAGCTACGACAAGCCGCTGGTGAAGGACGCCGGCTTCATCGTGCTGCGCGGCAACCTGTTCGATTCCGCGATCATGAAGACCAGCGTGATCTCCAAGGAGTTCCGCGAACGCTACCTCTCCAACCCGAAGGACCTGAACGCCTTCGAAGGCCGCGCCATCGTGTTCGAGGGCCCGGAGGATTATCACGAGCGGATCGAGGATCCCGCGCTGGATATCGACGAGCACTGCGTCCTGTTCATCCGCGGCACAGGTCCGATCGGTTATCCCGGCGGCGCCGAGGTGGTGAACATGCAGCCGCCGGCTGCACTGATCAAACGCGGCATCCTGTCCCTGCCCTGCATCGGCGACGGCCGGCAGTCCGGCACCTCTGGCTCGCCCTCGATCCTCAACGCCTCGCCGGAAGCAGCTGCCGACGGCGGGCTCGCGATCCTCAGGACCGGTGACAAGGTCCGCATCGACCTCAACAAGGGCAGCGCCAATATCCTGATCTCGGAAGATGAGCTGCGGACGCGCCGTGCCGAACTGAAGGCCAAGGGCGGCTTCCCCCATCCGGCGAACCAGACGCCGTGGCAGGAGCTTTACCGGCAGACCGTCGGCCAGCACGCGACCGGCGCCTGCCTCGAGCTCGCGACGCGCTACCACGACATCGCCGGCAAGGTCGGCGTCGCGCGGGATAATCACTAGCTCCGCATCGTCATTGCGAGCGCAGCGAAGCAATCCATTTCTCCATCGCGGCAGCATGGATTGCTTCGTCGCTTCGCTCCTCGCAATGACGGCGGCAACAAATCCAATCAATAAGACTTCGAGGAGACTTGCATGTCAGACCGCCTGAAGGGCAAACGCGCATTCGTGACGGCGGCGGCCGTCGGCATCGGCCGCGCCTGCGCGCTGGCCTTTGCCCGCGAGGGCGCAACCGTGTTCGCGACCGATATCGACGAGGACAAGCTCGCGCAACTCAAGAAGGACGGCGTCGCAGAGGTGGCGAAGCTCGACGTGCGCGACACCGAGGCGGTGGAGGCGATGGCCAAGCGCGCCGGCCAGACCGACATCCTGCTCAATGCCGCGGGCTTCGTGCATCACGGCACCGCGCTCGACTGCTCGGACGCGGACTGGGACTTCTCCTTCGACCTCAACGTCAAGTCGATGCACCGCACGACCCGCGCCTTCCTGCCCGGCATGCTGGCGCAAGGCGGCGGCGCCATCGTCAACATCGCCTCCGCCGCGGGCGCGGTGAAGGCGGCGCCGAACCGCTATGTCTACAGCGCGACCAAGGCTGCGGTGGCAGCGCTGACGCGGTCGGTCGCGGCTGATTTCATCAGCAAGGGCATCCGCTGCAACTGCATCTGCCCCGGCACCATCGAGACGCCCTCGATGCTGCAGCGTGCGGCCACCGCCGGCCCGAATGGCCTCGAGATGTTCGTCGCGCGCCAGCCGATGGGCCGGCTCGGCACCGCCGACGAGATCGCCGCGCTCGCGGTGTATCTCGCCAGCGACGAGAGCTCGTTCACCACCGGCGTCGCACATGTGATCGACGGCGGTTGGACGCTTTAGTTTCCAACCTCTCCCCGCCCTTCTGCGGGGAGAGGTCGGATTGCGAAGCAATCCGGGTGAGGGGCAAGGCACGATGCCTCCAGATCCCTAAGCGGAGACACCCCTCACCCCAACCCTCTAAGAGCGAGCTTCGCTCGTCGACCCCGCGAAGAACGGGGCGAGGGAGCTCACTTCCGCCGCGGCTATACTCAGGGAAACGTCAAAGGATCCAACCGATGAACAAGATCGATCTCAACGGCCGCTGCGCCGTCGTCACCGGAGGCGCGCAAGGCTTCGGCCGCGCGATCACCGAGCGCTTTGTCGCGTCTGGCGCCAAGGTCGCGATCTGGGATTTCGACCGGCCGCTGGCCGAGAAGACCGCGAAAGCGATCAGCGGCAGCGTGATCGCGATCAAGACCGACGTCACCGACCCCGCCGCCGTCGACGCCGCACGCGACGCAACGCTGAAGGCGTTCGGCAGGATCGACATCCTCGTCAACAATGCCGGCATTGCCGGCGTCAACAAGCCGGTGTGGGAAACCGACCTTGACGAATGGCGCAAGGTGCTGCGCATCAATCTCGACGGTCCCTTCATCTGCTGCAAGTCGGTCGTGCCGGCCATGATCGGCCAGAAATACGGCCGCATCGTCAACATCGCGTCGATCGCCGGCAAGGAAGGCAACCCGAACGCCGCACATTATTCGTCGTCGAAGGCCGGCCTGATCGCGCTGACCAAGTCGCTCGGCAAGGAGCTCGCGCAGCACGACATCCTGGTCAATGCGGTGACGCCGGCCGCGGCGAAGACCGCGATCTTCGACCAGATGACCCAGCAGCATATCGACTTCATGCTGTCGAAGATCCCGAAAGGCCGCTTCGTGCTGGTCGAGGAGCTCGCCTCGATGGTGACGTGGCTGGCCTCCGAAGACTGCGCCTTCTCGACCGGCGCGGTGTTCGACATCTCCGGCGGCCGCGCGACCTACTAGCTCCCCCGCCTCGCCGGCTGCCGCAGGGCCGCGACGAGATGATCGGCCAGCAGTGACGCGGCGCGCGACAGGTTCGCCGCGCGATGCAGGCGGATCTCCGCCCGCGGCAGAGGCGGCAGACCGTCGCGCGCGGTCAACCGTCGCAGGGTCGGCGGAAACGTCCCCGACTTCACCACGGTCACGGCGAGGCCCTGCGCCGCGATGGCCTCGACTGCGGACAGGCTGTGGCTGACAAAAGCGAGCCGCCACGGCCGATGCGCGTCGTCGAGCGCCTGCATCGCCCAGCTCCGGAACAGACAGCCCTGCGGATAAAGCGCGACCGGGAGCGGCTCGCGCTGCTCGACGCGATGCTCCGCGCTCGCGGCCCAGACCGCCTGCTCGGTTCTCAGTAACTCGCCCTCGCCGCGCCCTTCCGGATGCATGGCGATGACGAGGTCGTAGGCTTCCCCGAGTCGGTCGGTCATTGACGACGTCAGGCCGGTTTCCATCTCAACATGGATCAGCGGATAGTTGGCGACAAAGCCCGCGAGCAGCGGCGGGACGATCAGTGTCCCATAGTCGTCCATCACCCCGAGGCGAACGCGCCCGTCCATTCCGTGCGCGCGCACCCGGCCGACCGCTTCGTCGTTCAGGCTGAGAATGCGCCTTGCGTAGCCAAGCAGTCCCTCGCCGGCTGCGCTCAGGTCGACATTGGACGTGGTGCGGTGAAACAGCTCCGCCTGCAGCCGTTCCTCCAGCCGCTTCACCTGCATGCTGATGGCTGATTGCGTCCGGTTCAGCGCGGAGGCCGCGCGGGTGAACGACCGATGGTCCGCCACCGCGACGAAGGCCCGCAGCAAATCCGGGTCCAGAACCGGAGCACTCATAACAAACCGTGATTCGTTCTATCAGATATATTCGATTTTCTGATTATCGCCCCTTCCCTAGATTACGCAAGCAAAACAGAAGGATCGAATGGGATGGGCGAGGCTTGGGGAGTGTTGGCGGCTGTGCTGTCGAGTGCGCTCGGCGGCACCTCGATCGGGGCGACGCGATTTCTGGTCGGCTCGATCGATCCGCTGGCGATCGGTTCGTTCCGGTTCGGCATCGGCGTTCTGCTGTTGCTGCCGCTGACATTGCTGCAGCTCCGGGCGTGGCCGCCGCGGCGTGACTGGCCCGGGGTCGTGGGCCTCGGCCTGTTGTTCTTCGCGGCGTTTCCGATCCTGTTCAACGCATCGCTGATCTTCACCACGGCGGCGCGCGGCGCGCTTGCGCTGTCCACGCTCCCGCTGCTGACGATGGTGGTCGGCGCCGCGCTCGGCAGCGAGCCGCTCACCGCACGGAAGACCACCGGCGTCCTGGTCACGATCCTCGGGGTCGCGCTCGCCCTGCTCTCCGGTCTTGCCACGGCGCCATCCGGCGCCTGGCGCGGCGACCTTCTGATGGTCGCGGCCGCGCTTTGCATGGCGCTCTACAGTATCTGGTCAAAACCCTTCATCCGCCGCTCCGGTCCGATTCCCTTCACCACGCTGGCGATGGCGGCCGGCGGCGCTTTCCTCATCGTGGCCTCGCTGGTGCGCGGCAGCTTCGCACCGGTTGCGGATTTCGGCGCACTGCAATGGTTCGGCGCGATCTATCTCGGTGCCTTTGGCGCCGCCCTGACCTTCTACCTCTGGTCCTTCGCGCTGGAGCGGACAACCCCGACCCGCGCCGCAACATCAGTCACCGTCAATCCGGTCGCGGCCTCGCTGGTCGGCGCCGCATTCCTCGGCGAACCGCTGCGCTGGAATGTGGTGGCCGGGATCGTGACCGTCTTCGCCGGCATCTGGATCGCCACCACCCAGCCGGGCGTGACCGAGGCGGATTCAGCCGCCGTCGCGCCGGATACGCATTGACCGGAGCCCGGAACCGCCGCGCCGGCCAGCACAGACGTTAGCAAATTCGTGCTAGCCTGACGGTTCGGTCCCTCGCAAACCAAGGCGGCGCGCATTTGGACATCTCGCTTTACAGCGTCTCCGTCTGGGTGCTGCCGCTGGTCATCGCCATCACCTTCCACGAGGCCGCACACGGCTTCGTCGCGCACCGGCTCGGCGACAACACCGCCTGGCAGCTCGGCCGCGTCACCTTCAACCCGCTCAAGCACATCGACCCGTTCGGCACGCTGATCTTGCCGGCCGTCCTGCTCATGGCGCATTCGCCGTTCCTGTTCGGCTACGCCAAGCCGGTGCCGGTGAACTTCCGCAACCTCAACCATCCGAAGCTCGATATGGTCTGGGTTGCGTTGGCGGGCCCGGCGACCAACATCCTGCTGGCGACCGCGACGGCGCTGGCATTCCACGCACTGCCGTTTGTGCCGGCCAACACGGCGCAATGGACCGCGGATAACCTGAAAAACGCGTTCCTGATCAACATCGTGCTTGCGATCTTCAACATGATGCCGATTCCGCCGCTGGATGGCGGCCGGGTCGCAGTCGGGCTGCTGCCGCGCCCACTGGCGATCCCGCTGTCGCGACTGGAGCCGTTTGGCATACTGATCCTGATCGGGCTCCTGATCCTGCTGCCCATGATCGGCGCCCGCCTCGGCCTAAATCTTGATGTTATTTCCACGATACTGCGAACACTGACCGGCTATGTAATCCAGGCCCTTCTCCTTATAACCGGGAACACATAACTTGATTTCAGGCAGGAACGCTTCGAGGCCATGGTGATCAAAGCCGCCGATATGCTGATTGCACGACGCGCCGATACGCGTGCGCGCGCCGACTTTGCAACCTGGAAGATGATGGCCAAGCTGAACGGCACGTCCGCCCTGCCCCCGGAGGCGCAAAATTTCCTGGCCTGCTACAAGAAGCTGCTGGAACAGATGGACGACGCCAAGGCGAGCGAAGCCACCATCCAGCTAATGTACCGGACCTATTATGCCGAGATGGGCGGGGCCGGCGCAGCGCCTGAGGTTCCCGCCCGCTCGCGCGAGCCGGTCTCCGACAGCGGAAACGTCACCGCCTTCCGCCGCCTGCCCGCCAAGCCGAGGCCCGGCGCATCCGGCCCGAACGCCCAGCGTCCGCTACCGGTCGCGCTGATCTTCTGCTGTCTGGTCGTGGTCTACGTCGCGATCCGCTATTACTGGCGCTAGCACCACGAGCTATTTCGGTTTGGCTCGGTTTCCTCACGCGAACCGGTATCCGCTTCGCGTGAAAGCGCTCGACCGGTAGCGCTGTAACCTGCCCCACATTTGCGTCAAAGGCGCGCGGCTCCCGCGCCAGACGGTGATCGGCCGTTTGTTCTCATCAGACGTCGCAATGGCGTTGTCGATCCTGCGCGCCCTGGTCGTGGACAGCGAGCCGATCGCGTTCATGCGAGGCGCCGCTGACTGCAGAAGCACAGCGTCGAGCCATCGACCCGGCTAATTCGCCGCGCCGTGGAATATCGCGCGCGGCCGATTGTGTCGCGCGCCTAGGCGACGCCATCGCGGCCGGGCATAATGAGGAACTCAAAAAACAAAATCATACTGGAGGAAAGATGAAGCGATCCATTGCAGCCCTTGTCGTGACCACGAGTCTGGTGATCAGCGGCAGCGCGCTGGCCCGGACCATGGACAAGGTCGTCAAAGTGGGCGCCCTCGGCGATCAGTCCGGGCTCTACCAGGATATCGGCGGACCGGGCTCGACAGTGGCGGCGCAGATGGCGATCGAGGATTCCGGGCTGCTGGCAAAGGGCTGGAAGATCGACCTGATCTCGGCCGATCACCAGAACAAGCCCGACGTCGCCGTCAACATCGGCAAACAGTGGATCGACGTCGACAAGGTCGACGTGTTCGTCGACCTTGCAGCCTCCAACGTCGGGCTCGCCATCGCCAACCTCTCCAAGGAGAAGAATGTCGTCAATTTGAACTCCGGCTCGGGCTCCTCCGATCTCACCGGCTCGCAGTGTACGCCCAATACGGTGCACTGGCCCTACGACACCTATATGCTTGCCAACGGCACCGGCAAGGCGCTGGTGAAATCCGGCGGCGACAGCTGGTTCTTCATCACCGCGGACTATGCGTTCGGCCAGGCGCTGGAGCGCGACACGACGGCGGCCGTCACCGCGGGCGGCGGCAAGGTGCTCGGCAGCGTCAAGCATCCGCTCAATACCGCCGACTTCTCCTCCTTCCTGCTGCAGGCGCAGAGTTCGAAGGCCAAGGTCATCGGCCTTGCCAATGCCGGCGGCGACACCACCAACGCGATCAAGCAGGCGGCTGAATTCGGCATCGTCTCGGGCGGCCAGAAGCTTGCAGGCATGCTGATGTTCATCACCGACGTGCACTCCCTCGGCCTCAACGTCGCGCAGGGCCTGAACTTCACGGAAAGCTTCTACTGGGACATGAACGACCAGACCCGCGCCTTCTCCAAGCGCTTCATGGAGCGCTTCAAGAAGAACCCGCCGACCATGGTGCAGGCCGGCGTCTATGCATCGCTGATCCATTACTTCAAGGCGCTGGAGGCGCTCGGCGGCAATCCGCACGACGGCCGCGCTGTCGTCGCCAAGATGAAGGAGCTGCCGACCGACGATCCCCTGTTCGGCAAGGGCTCGATCCGCGCCGACGGCCGCAAGATCCATCCGGCCTACCTGTTCGAGGTGAAGAAGCCGTCGGAGTCGAAGTATCCGTGGGACTATTACAAGCTGGTCGCGACCATTCCTGCCGATGAAGCCTTCCTGCCGCTGGACAAGAGCGCCTGCCCGCTGGTGAAGAAGAACTGATTGGTTGGCGTGACGTGCACGGCGGATGGGAAAAGCGCCATCCGTCGTCTCCGCAACATGAGGTGTGCATCACAGGCGGCGCCCTGATCCTGAACAATCTCTATCTGCGGCGTTCGTCGCCGCGGTGATCGAGTAGCCCTTGAGGAAAAGAACAAGTATGAGGGCTACGGCGCGCGCCACTGGATCACGCGACGATTGCGGCGATAGGCTCAGTCACGATGCGGAGCGGCCTCATATTCCAACGGCCGTAGATGCGTCAGCCCTTGCCTTTGACGCGGAAGACCACCGGGAGCGTGAACTTCAGGCCTTCGTCGGCGACCAGCGGTGGCGGTGCGGGGACGGGATCGGAGCGCTTGATCATCGCAAGCGCAGCCTGATCGAACGCCGCATCACCCGACCCCTTCTCGATCGCCATGTCGAGCACATGCCCGAGCCGATCAAGGGTGAAGCTGACATAGATCTCGGCCGACTTCAGCGCGCCGCCAGCGGGGTACTTCTTGTGCTTGTCGAGATGCGCCATCAGCCGCTTCTGCCAGGTCTCACGCGCGCGCCGCAGGGCGTTGCCATTGCCGATGACCGGCGCCACCGAGCGCGGCGCTTCGGGCGCGGCTTCCACGGTCGGCATCGCGGTGGCCTCGGCAGCGACCGACTCCTGCGATGCCGCGGTCTGGACGGCGGCGACCTTCTGCTCTTCTTCGGTCGGCTTCTTGTTGTCGTTCTCGGTCACCACCCGATCGGCATCTTCAATCTCGTTCGGCGTGTCCTTCGGCAGGTCGGTTTCCTTGACCTCGGCCTTTTGCTCGTTGACCTGCGGCGAAGCCACGGACGCATCCGCATCCGGACCGGCCGGCAAATCGGTGACCTCGCGATTTGGCGCCGCCAGTTCGACCCCGACCTCGATGGCCGACACGCCGGAGACGTCCTCCGGCTCCTCCCCATGCAGATTGGTGAGCGCGAGCGCGGCGCCGCCGACATGCAGCACCAGGGCGATCACCGCGGCCGACACCCACAGCGTCCGGGACGGCTTCTGTTCGAGATCGGACATCGGCGTCAGGCCTTCGTCATGGGTTCTGTGTCGTCGGCGCACCCTGCTGCGCCGCCGCATCCGGAACCCCTTCCAGCGCGACCAGCTTGATCTTGGAATAACCGCCCTTGCGCAGGAATTCCAGCACGTCCATCAGTTCGCCATAGGGGACCGCCCGATCGGCGCGCACGAAAATGTACTTGTCCTTGCTCATGTCTGGCATGGCATCGAGCGCATTCACCAGATCGACCCGCTTGACGAAGGTCTCGCCGATCGCGAGCGAGAGGTCCGGCTTGATGCTGACATAGGTCGGCTTGTCCGGCTTCTTGGTCGGCGACGCGGTCGAGGTCGGCAAGTCGATCGGCAGGTCGACGGTCGAGAGCGGCGCCGCCACCATGAAGATGATCAGGAGCACCAGCATTACGTCGATGAACGGCGTGACGTTGATCTCGTGCGATTCCGCGAAATCGTCGTCGGTATCGTTCTCTGCGACCGAGAAAGCCATCGCCTACTCCGCCGCCGCGGCGCGCGCGTGCGAGCCCTGCGGAAGGCTGCCATGGGTGCGGTCGAGATCGCGCGACAGCAGCCGTGCCGCGGCACCCGAGGCGCGGTTGACCAGCTCGAGGTAGGTCTTCGTCACGCGCGAGAAGTGGTTGTAGATGATGACCGCGGGAATCGCTGCGACCAGACCGATCGCGGTGGCAAGCAGCGCCTCCGCGATGCCCGGCGCCACCACCGCGAGATTGGTGGTCTGCGACTTCGAAATGCCGATGAAGCTGTTCATGATGCCCCAGACCGTACCGAACAGGCCGACGAAGGGCGACGTCGCACCGATGGTTGCGAGCAGGCCCATCCCGAGCCGGATGCGACGGGCCTCGGCGCGGACGATCTCGGAGAAGCTCGACGCGGCGCGTTCCTTGACGCCGCTGTCGCTGGAGATCCCGGCAGACAGCCGTCCCTCGCGCATCGCGGCCGCGATGAAGGATGACAGCACATTGCCCTTAGCGCCGAGCGCGAACTGCGCTTCCGCCAGCGAGCGCGATTCACCGATCTTCGCGAGCGCGCCGCGCAGCTTGCTCTGGGCCACGGTCAGCTCGATCATCTTGGCGATGAACACCGTCCAGGTGACCAGCGAGGCGAAGGCCAGGCCGACCATCACCGCCTTCACGATGATGTCGGCATTCAGGAACATGGTCCACGGCGACAATTCGTGCAGACCGGTGGCGGTCGTCTTCAGCGGCCTGCTCTCGCCCCCCGCAGGCGCAGCCGATGGCGCATTGGTCGCGGACGGTCCGGACGTCTGCGCCGGGGTGGTTGCGACCGGAGCCGGGGCGGCCTGCGCTTGCGGCACGGCCGGGGCCGGCTGGGCCACCGGCGTGGGCTGCTGGGCCGCCGGTACCGGCTGGGACTGGGCCACCGGTGCCGCCTGAGGCTTGGCCGCCGGCGCAGCTTGCGCGGCAGGCGCCGTCTGCTGCTGCGCCGAGGCCGGGGCAGCCAGCATCAGCATCGCCAGCGAGGCGACCATGGCGGATGCAGCGCGGAACATGGATGTTTTCATAGTTACACTTCAGCCCAGTGGCGGATCAGGTTGTGATAAATGCCGGTCAATTTGACCGTTTCAGGGTCGTCGCGCCCCAGCCGTTCCACCAGGGCCTGTATTGCCGTATCGAGATCAAAGATCAGGCTGCGCGCGTGCGCATCCCGTACCATGCTCTGCAACCAGAAAAAAGACGCAAGCCGCGTCCCCCTGGTGACCGGCGTGACCAGATGCAAGCTGGACGCAGGATAAAGTACCAGATCGCCTGCCGGCAACTTGATTTCATGCGAGCCGTAAAGGTCTTCGATGACGAGCTCGCCGCCATCGTAATCTTCCGGCTCAGATAAAAACAACGTGACCGACAGGTCGGTGCGGATCCGTATGCCGGTTAATCGGTCGCCGCGCACCGCATTGTCGACGTGCAGGCCGAAATGGTGCCTATCGCTTGCGGCGTACCGATTGAACAAGGGTGGAAAGATTCTAAGCGGGATCGCCGCCGAGATGAAGCGCGGGCTCGCCGACAGCGCGGTCAGGATGCGGTTGCCGAGCTGCCGCGCGACCTCGCTGTCGGGCGGCAGCTGCTCGTTGCGCTTCACCAGCGCGGAGGCTGCTCCGGCCGTCGAGCGGCCGTCTTCCCAATCGCTGGCATCCATGATGCGGCGGAAGTCCGCCACATCGGCTTTACTCAGAACATTGGGAACACAGACCAGCATCGCGACGCTTTGAAACCTCCCTCAGTAACGCGCTGAAACAACCAGATACGCGGCGCGTCCCGGCGCTTCCAGCACGAAGGGTGTCGCGCTCTGGTAGAGCGCATCGTAGTAACGCTTGTCGAAGATGTTGTTGACGAACAGCTTCACGGTCCAGTGCTTGTCGACCTTCGCTTCCGCAAAGGCGTCGAAGCGCCAGTAGCTCGGGATCGAGGTACCCTGGTTCGCCGCGAGCAGCGTGCCGCCATAGACCTTAGAGCGATAGACCGCCTGCCCGCCGATCTCCCACATGTCGGTGAGCTGGTATTTCGAGAGCACGCTGAACGACTGGTGCGCCACGTTGGCAAGCGGCCGCCCGACATTGGTCGGATAGAGCAGCGGCTGCGGCGACGGCGCCAGCGACTTCGTCACCTCGGACTGCATCAGCACGAGGCCGCCGAACACGCTCCATTTATCGGTGATCTTGCCGCCGACGCCGAGATCGATCCCGCGGATGCGGTAGGCAGCGCCGGCCGTGATGCAGGAGACGGTGCCGGTCGTCGGCGGGTTGGTGACTGGATAAGGACATGTCGCGGTACCGGTCGTCGGCGTAATGTTCTGTGCCTCGCGCGCATTCTCCTTTTCGGTCTGGAACAGCGCCGCCGTCACCAGCAGATGACGGTCGAACAGCTCCCACTTGGTGCCGACTTCGATCGCCTTGTTATTTTCCGGCCCGAAGATCTGGTTCGAATTGCCGTTGATCACAGGAGCAAGGCCACCATAGGCCGTGCTGGTGCCGTCGAATTCGGCGCCAATCGGGTTCGACGATGTCGCGTAGGCGGCGTAGACACTGCCATTCGGCGCGGGCTTCAGCGTCAGGCCGAGGTTGAAGTTCGGCAGGCCGAACTCCGCGCTCTGCGCACCGAACCTCGTCGCGCCGCTGACAGTGCCGTACCCGCTGGTGCTGATGTTGTAGTCGTCGTAGCGGATGCCGCCGTTGAGGATCACGAAGTCGTGGTAATTGACGCTGTCGAGCAGATAGACGCTCTTGGTGTCGACCGAGAGATTGGTCGGCAAGCCCGCAAGCGTCGGCGTCGTGGTGAACGGCGTATTGGTGTATTGCGGCGCAAACACGCTGACGCCGGGGATCGATCCGCTGCCCATGAACGGCGTACCGGTCGTCAATTCCGAACTTAGCCCGGTATATTTGTCGATATACGAGGTCTCGCGCGAGATCTCGACGCCGCCCACCGCGGTATGCCTGAAGCCACCAGTATCGAACTTGTAGGTGGCCTCGCTCTGGTTGGCGAGCACATCGGTGACCTGATCGCGGCTCTGCGGATTCATCGTGATCGTCGAAGCCGAGAGCGGGTTCGTGACAACCGGCGATTCGGCGAGCGTACCGATGTAGTCGTTGAGCGAGCGCGATGCCCTGATCTTGTCGCTAAGCACGAGGTCAGGCGTCACCTGGACTTCGGTGTTGACCGTCCCGATGTCCTGCCGGACCTTGAAAAAGTCGCGATTGACAAGGCCGTAGAAATTGTTGCGGGGCGAACCGAAATCCGGGAACGGACCGCCTGCGGTGCTCGTGAAGATGTTTCTCGGCGCCGGCGATCCCGGCCGGTAATACGGCACGCCGAAATCCGGGATGCCGTGCAGGTAGGTGTGCACGTAGTCCGCGGTGACCTTGACCGCGTCGACCGGCGTCCACTTGGTGGCGACGAACGCACCGTTACGGCCGTCGGTGACGTAGTCGCGGCCGGCGACGTTGGCGTCCTGGAACAGGCCGCCGGCACGTACCGCGAATGTCGGGCTGATCACCTGGTTGACGTCGAGCGTCACACGCTTGGTCTGATCGGTGCCAAACGTGGTGTCCATGTTGTAGAAGCTCTTCTCCGCAGTGGCCTGCTTGGTCACGATGTTGATCGCACCGCCGGTGGTGCCGCGACCGGCAAAGGACGAGCCGGGGCCACGCAGGATCTCGACCTGCTCGGTGAAGAAGTTCTCGCGGACGCTGACGCCGGGATCGCGCACGCCGTCGATGAAGATGTCGTTGCGCGCGTCGAAGCCGCGGATGAAGAATCGGTCGCCGAACGCATTGCCGCCCTCGCCCGTGCCGAGCGTCACGCCGGCCGTGCTCAGGATCGCCTGCTTCAGCGTGGTGGCGTTCTTGTCCTCCAGCACTTCCTTCGACAGCACCGTCACCGACTTCGGCGTGTTCAGGATCGGCTCGGGAAATTTGCCCGACGCCTGCAGGTGGTCGACCTTGTAGGGCGCGGCCGCATCCGCGTAGGGGTTGCGGTCGGCGGCAAGGCTGCCGGCATTCGGGAACGGCACCGGCGCAACTTGCGCCTGCTGGTTGCGGCGCGCAGCGCGGCGCAGCGCGGTGCGGGCGCGGACCTGGTCCGGCGTAGGCTTGGATGTTGCAGGACGCGGGCGAGCGACCGGCGCATCGACCGTCACCGGCGGGAGGTTGGTCTGCTGCGCTTCGGCACCCGAAAATGATGCCACCGCGATCAGGCCCGCGACCGCGGAAACCTTCGTACCCGAATAACTCGCATTATCGTCGGCCGAGCCAATCCCCGCATCGAAACGCAGCGACCTCGGCGCCTTTGCATTGCTCATTCCACACGCCCCGAAAATCAAGTTCACCGCGAGACCGAACTGCGACGAACTGTCTCTCGGTTACTGAGCCCAAATTTTCGGGTCAATGCGATCGCTGCAACAACGCGCTTGAATCGCCCCAATTCAAAGGGATTCTAATGTGCAGTCTAAAATCGTTCTAAGTCCAATTTTTAAGCGCTCTAATAATGGTTCTAAAACACAGCGCGGAGTTCTTCCAATGAGGGAGTCGCTGGCATCGGATAGACGTGCCGCAATCAATCCGTGCTTGGCGGCTTCATCAGCGAAAACAGCTCATCGACGGTGCGTTGCGCGACCTGCCGCACACGCTCGGTATTGTCCATCCCCGCGATGTTGACGCCGTTGACGACGGCTTTGATCTCGTCGCGGAAGTCGGTGAGGAAGCGCAGAGGGTCACGCTGCTCGTTGGCGACGCGCGCGATCAATCCCGTGATCAGGATCTGACACGCCATCATACGCCCGTTCAATTCATCCATCACGGCCCTCCCGTCTCGCACCATCGACGCGCGCGATATGAACGACATCGCCCGCCGTTTCAACAGGCGCATGGATCGACGCAAACGAGTTGTTCGACGAATGCGGCGCCGCGGCTATTTCGCGGCGATGCTCTCCGGTCCCTCGCCGAGAGCCTTGATGCGGTCCTTGACCGAGCGGAGCGTGGCTAGTCCGCTTTCGACGTGCGCGTTCGACACGTCGCGCAGCACGTCGCTTGCGATCGCGTCGCGTAGACTATCGAGATCATCCACGAGCTGACGTCCGCGCTTTGTCAGGAACAAGCGATTGGCACGACGATCCCTCGGATCTGGCCGCCGTTCGAGCAGGCCATGCTCGACGAGGCGATCGAGCAGCCGTACCAGCGAGATCGGCTGCAACTCGAGCACGTCTGCAAGATCGACCTGGGACAGTCCCTCCTGCTCGCGCAGGCGGAAGAGCACGATCCATTGCGCACGGGTGGTGCCGCGCGCCTTGGCGCGGTGATCGATGTAGTTGCGTAGCAGCCGCGAACTCTCGACAAGCTGTGCAATAAATTGACGTTTGATATCGGACGACATGGCGCTTCCCAGCCGGGACGTTTCCGTTTGTTTCTGACCTAAACCTTTCCAAATGTTTAGGATTCTCAAGTCGTAGTGTGTTTACACATTAAGTGCACGCATATTATATCCGCAAGCTCTGTGAACCGTTTCCATGACCCTTTATTGTTGGTCCCACCCAAGATTGTTGGTCCAACTCAAGATTGGCCGTCCAAAACCAAGAGCCAACATGTCCAAGTCACGCGCAATTCGTTGGGTTTTACTGATCGCCGCGATTGGCGCTGCGGGCTATTTTGGCTGGCAGAAATACCAGGGCAACAGGCTGGCGGCGGAGGCCGCGCAGAAGCGCGCCGCCACGCGCCCGGCGGTCCCGGTCAAGGTCGCGCCGGTCGAGAAAGCCGATTTCCCGGTCTATCTGACCGGCCTCGGCACCGTGCAAGCCTTCAACACCGTTCAGGTCCGCACCCGGATCGACGGCCAGATCACCAATATCCACTTCAAGGAAGGCCAGTTCGTCAAGGCGGGCGACACGCTGGTCGAGATCGATCCGCGACCGTATCAGGCTGCACTTGACCAGGCCAAGGCCAAGAAGGCGCAGGACGAGGCCAACCTCGCCAATGCCAATCTGGACCTGCAGCGCTACACCAGGCTCGGCGAGTTCGCCACGCGCCAGCAGACCGATACGCAGCGTTCCACGGTGGCCCAGCTGACCGCCCAGATCGCTGCCGACGACGCCGCCATCTTCAACGCGCAGACGCAGGTCGATTACGCAACGGTGAAGTCCCCGATCGACGGGATCGTGGGCCTGCGACTGGTCGATGTCGGCAACATCGTCAACGCTGCGGCCCAGACTGCGATCGTGTCGATCACCCAGATCGAGCCGATTGCCGTGATTTTCACCGCCCCCGAAGACCAGTTGCCTGACATCAAGGCCGCGCTGGCCGTGGCGCCGCCGAAGACCATCGCGCTGTCGACCGACGGCAAGCGGGTCTTGTCGACGGGAACCCTGGCGCTGATCAACAACCAGGTCGACACCACCAGCGGGACGATCCGGCTGAAGGCGGTGTTCGACAACAAGGACCATGCGCTGTGGCCGGGCCAGTCAGTCTCGACCCGGCTGCTGGTCCGAACCTTGAAAGATGCGACCGTGGTCCCAGATGACGCAGTGCAACACGGCACTGACGGCCTTTATGCGTTTTCGGTGAATCAGGACAACAAGGCCGAGCTCCGCAAGATCAAGGTCAGCCAATCAATCGACGGCAAGTCGGTGATCGACGAGGGTCTGTCGCCGGGCCAGCAGGTGATCGTCGCAGGCCAGTACAAGGTCTCACCGGGAACCGTGGTGACGACGGCGGTGGCGAGCTCGGACCAGACTCAGTCGAAGGTTAAAGACGAATGAACGACGGAATTTCCGCACCATTCATTCGCTACCCCATCGGCACCTCGCTGCTGATGGCCGGCATCCTCTTCGTCGGTCTCGTCGCCTATCCGTTGCTGCCGGTGGCGCCGCTGCCGCAGGTCGACTTCCCGACCATCCAGATCACCGCGAGCCTGCCGGGCGCCAGTCCTGAGACCATGGCGACCTCGGTCGCCCAGCCGCTGGAGCGCCAGTTCGCCCAGATCCCGGGCATCGCCCAGATGACCTCGACGAGCTATCTGGGTACCGCGTCGGTTACGATCCAGTTCGACCTCAACCGCAGCATCGACGGCGCGGCCAATGACGTGCAGGGCGCGATCAACGCGGCAAGCGGGCAGTTGCCCAAGAGCCTGCCCTCGCCGCCGACCTACCGCAAGGTGAACCCTGCGGACGCGCCGATCATGCTGCTGTCGGCCACCTCGGACACGCTGCCGCTGATCCGGGTCAGCGACGCCGTCGACGCGCAGCTGGCCCAGCAGATCAGCCAGATCTCCGGCGTCGCGCAGGTTATCATCGGCGGGCAGCAGAAGCCGTCGGTCCGCGTCCAGATCGATCCGGCCAAGCTGGTCGCGAAGGGCCTGTCGCTGGAAGACGTCCGCACCGCGATCGCGAGCGCGACTGTCGACAGCCCCAAGGGCAACATCGACGGCGACAGTCGCGCCTACACCATCTACGCCAACGACCAGTTGCTCAAGGCAGACCCCTGGAACGACGTCATCATCGCTTACCGCAACGGCGGACCGCTGCGGATCCGAGATATTGGTCAGGCGGTTGACGGTCCCGAAGACGCCAAGCAGGCCGCCTGGGCGAACGGCAAGCGCGGCGTGTTCCTCGTCATCTTCAAGCAGCCGGGCGCCAACGTCATCGACACCGTCGACAAGATCAAGGAGGCGCTGCCACGCTTGGTCGCGGCGATCCCGCCGGCGATCAAGATCGACGTCATCAGCGACCGCACCACGACGATCCGCGCCGCCGTCGAGGACGTCCAGTTCACCCTGCTCCTGACCATTTTCCTGGTCGTGATGGTGATCTTCCTCTTCCTCCGCAGCTTCTGGGCGACCGTGATCCCCGCGGTGACGGTGCCGCTCGCCCTGCTCGGCGCCTGCGCGCTGATGTGGATTTTCGGCTACACGCTCGACAACCTGTCGCTGATGGCGCTGACGATCGCGGTCGGCTTCGTGGTCGACGACGCCATCGTGATGCTGGAGAATATCAGCCGCTACATCGAGGATGGCGAAAGGCCGTTGGCCGCCGCCTTCAAGGGGTCAAGCGAGATCGGCTTCACCATCGTTTCGATCAGCGTCTCGCTGGTCGCGGTGCTGATCCCGCTGCTCCTGATGGGCGGCATCATCGGCCGCCTGTTCCGCGAATTCGCGGTCGTGCTGGCGATGACGATCTTCGTCTCGATGTTCGTGTCGCTGACCCTGACGCCGATGATGGCCTCGCGGTTCCTCCGCGCCCACAGCGAGGAGCGGCACGGCCGGTTATACCAGCTCAGCGAGCGCGGTTTCGACGCGATGCTCAACGCCTACCGGGCCGGGCTCGACGTCGCACTGCGCTGGAAGTTCACGACGTTGATGGTGTTCTTCGCAACGCTGGCGCTGTCGATCTACCTTTTTGCGGTCATCCCGAAGGGCTTCTTCCCGCAGCAGGACAATGGGCTGATCACGGCGACTTCGGAAGCCAGCCAGGACATCTCCTTCGCCGACATGAAACGCAAGCAGGAGGCGCTCGGCAACATCGTGTTGCAGGATCCGGCCGTGGCGTCGGTGGCGATGGCGATCGGCGGCAGCGGCCGCGCGGGCAACAACGGCAACCTGTTCATCACGCTCAAGCCGCTGAAGGATCGCGACGCGAACGCGCAACAGATCATAGCCCGCCTGCGGCCGAAGCTCGAGAAGGTCGAAGGCGCCCGGCTGTTCATGCAGGCGGCGCAGGACGTCCGTCTCGGCGGCCGCCCGACCCGCACCCAGTTCGAATTCACGCTGCAGGACGCCAATCTGACCGAGCTGAACGAATGGGCGCCCAAGATCCTGGCCAAGATGCAGACGCTGCCCGAGCTGCGCGACGTTGCGACCGACCAGCAGACCAAAGGCACCACGCTCGAGCTACAGATCAACCGCGACACCGCCTCGCGCTACGGCATCCAGCCGCAGCTGATCGACGACACGCTCTACGACGCCTTCGGCCAGCGCCAGGTGACGCAATACTTCACCCAGCTTAACAGCTACCACGTCATCCTCGAGGTGCTGCCGGAGTTGCAGGGCGCGATCGACACGCTAAACAAGATCTACGTCAAGTCGCCGCTGACCGGCGACCAGGTGCCGCTGTCGACCTTCGCGAAATGGACCAGCGTGCCGGTTCGGCCACTCTCGATCAGCCACCAGGGCCAGTTCCCGGCAATCACCATCTCGTTCAACCTGGCCCAGGGCGTCGCGCTCGGCCAGGCGACGCAGGCGGTGCAGAGGGCGATGGTCGAACTCGGCGCGCCGCCGACCTTGAGCTCGAGCTTCCAGGGTACCGCACAGGCGTTCCAGCAATCGCTGTCGACCGTGCCGCTGTTGATCCTCGCCGCGCTCGTGGTGGTCTACCTGATCCTCGGCATTCTCTACGAGAGCTATATCCACCCGATCACCATTCTGTCGACACTGCCGTCCGCAGGCGTCGGCGCGCTGGCGATCCTGATGGCGGCCGGCTTCGACTTCAGCCTGATCGCGCTGATCGGCATCATCCTGCTGATCGGCATCGTGAAGAAGAACGGCATCATGATGGTCGACTTCGCGATCGCCGCCGAACGCGACGAGCACATGGAGCCGGCGGCGGCGATCCGCCAGGCCGCCCTGCTCCGCTTCCGCCCGATCATGATGACGACGATGGCCGCACTGCTCGGCGGCGTGCCGCTGATGCTTGGCACCGGCACCGGCTCGGAAATCCGCCAGCCGCTCGGCTACGCCATGGTCGGCGGCCTGATCGTCAGCCAGGCGCTGACGCTGTTCACGACGCCCGTCGTCTATCTCTATCTCGATCGGCTCTCCAATGCCTTCGCGAACTGGGGCCGCTCGCAGCGGCCGGGCGACGACGCCCACGACGGCAGGGACGGATCGGTCAAGGAGGCGGCCGAGTGACTTGACTTTGCTCTCCTCCCGGCACATCCGGAAAGACGCTCATTTCGGAGCCGGTGCCGTGAAGATTGTCGCAAAGTCGCTGTTGGTCTTGTTTACCGTGTTCGGCGTGGCCGGCCTCGGCCACGCCGAGGCTACCAAGGGCAAGAATGCGCCCGCGCCAGCCCCTGCTCCCGCCGCGCCCCATGCCGACGCCGCCCCCGCGAACAATCCCGGCTGGGTCGCACGCTGCACCAGCGCAAGCCGCGACGCTCCGCTCGAATGCGCGATGGAGCAGACGGCCGTGCTCAGCAAGACCGGCCAGCTCGTCGTGCTGGTCAATATTCGCGTGCCGGGCGACACCCGTACACCTGTCGCGCTGATCCAGCTGCCGCTCGGGCTCAACCTTCCGGTTGGCGCCAGGCTGCAGATCGACGATGGCAAGACCGCCGACGTGGCGATCCAGACCTGCGAGGCGCGCGGCTGCTACGTCAACACCCCGATCGCCGCCGACATCCTGAATGCTCTGAGATCGGGCAAGCAGCTGAAAGTCTCGTTCCAGAATCTCGCCAAGGAAACGATCACCATCCCGATGTCGCTAACCGACTTCGCGGCGGTGTACGACAAGATCAAGTAGCGGCAACGAGCTCCCGGTCGTCATGCATCACGACCGTCCCCTGCGGAAGCTTGCCGTTGAATTCGGCTGGCCGATTGCCTGTTGCTGAGGGCGGAGACGTAGCTCGCCATTCGTGGGATGGGTGGAGCGAAGCAATACCCATCAACCGTGCTGCGTGAAGGTGATGGGTTTCGCTGCGCCCTACCCATCCTACGATGATCGCCTACGTGCCGAGATACACCTTCTGCACCTGCGGATCGTCGGCGAGCGCCGCCGCGGTTCCCGACAGCACGCTCTTGCCGACCTGCAGCACGGTCGCGAAGTCGGAGACTTCGAGCGCAAGCTCGATCGATTGTTCGGCGAGCAGGATGGTCAGCCCCTCGCGGTGCAGGCGACCGAACGTCTCGTACATGGATTCGACCACCGCGGGCGCCAGCCCCAGCGACGGCTCGTCCAGCATCAGCAGCTTTGGATCGCTCATCAGCGCGCGGCCGACCGCGAGCATCTGCCGCTCGCCGCCGGACATGGTGCCGGCGCGCTGGACGCGACGCTCCTTCAGGCGCGGAAAGATGTCGTAGACGCGCTCCAGCAGCCTCCTGATGCGGCTCTTGTCGCGCAGCGGGGTAGCACCAAGCAACAGATTGTTCTCGACGCTCTGCTGCACGAACAGCCGCCAGCCCTCCGGTGACAGTGCGAGCCCCTTGCGTACGATCGCGAACGCGCTTTGCCCCGCAAGCTGTTCCCCGGCAAAGCTGATCGTTCCGGAATGCACGGGAATCAGGCCCGCGATCGCGTTCAGCGTCGTGGTCTTGCCGCCGCCATTGGAGCCGAGCAGCGCGACGACGCTGCCCGCCGGCACCTCGAGCGAGACATCGGACACGCCGATCAGATCGCCGTAGCGGACCTCCAGATGCTCGATCTTCAGCAGCGGTCCGGTCATGTCGTGGGCCCACCCATCAGCTCGATCGGGGTGTGGCCGGCCGCCACCTTGGCGGCGGCACGGGTGCCGAGATAGGCGGCAATGACCGAAGGATCGGAGGTGACCTGCTGCGGTGTGCCGCGAGCGATCTCCCTGCCCTGATGAAACACCATGACGCGGCTCGCCAGCGACATGATCACTTCCATGATGTGCTCGACGATCACGAGCGTGATGCCGGAGCGATGGATGTCGCGGACGAGGTCGATCGCAAGCTGCACCTCGCGCTGGGTCAGCCCGGCCATGGCCTCGTCGAGCAGCAGGATCCTGGGTTCGGTCGCGAGCGCACGCGCGATCTCGAGCCGCTTGCGGCCCGGCGTGCCGAGCGAGCGCGCCGGCGCATCGGCGAGCCGCTCCATGCCGACCCGCGCCAGCACGGCGCGCGCCTTGGACTCGGCCTCGGCGCGATGGCTGGAGCGCAAGAAGGCGCCGATCATGACGTTCTCGAGCACCGTCATGCCCTCGAAGGTCTGCGGCACCTGGAAGGTGCGCGCGAGTCCGAGCCGCGCCCTCGCCTCCGGCGGCATACTGGTGATGTCGTGACCTTCCAGCAACACGTTGCCGGAGGTCAGTGCGAGGTCTCCGGTCAGGCAGTTGAAGAAGGTGGATTTTCCGGCGCCGTTCGGGCCGATCAGGCCGAGGATGTCGCCCTGCTCGAGCGTGACGCTCGCCGCATCCACGGCCTTGAAGCTGCCGAACGCCTTGGTGATGTCGCGCGCTTCAAGGAGCATTGGTGGCCCCCTTCGTGGAATCGTCCTTCGTCTTCTTGGCCCGCAGGCGGTTAACCAGCGCCAGGATGCCGCCGGGCTGGAAACGCGCGATCAGCACGATGATCGCTCCGTAGACGACAAAGGTCAGGCCGGCGCCCTTGCCGCCGAGCAGGCTGTTGGAGATCTCCTCCAGCGGCACCAGGATCGCCGCGCCGACCAGCGGCCCGAACAGGAGCCCCGCGCCGCCGAGCGCAGCCATGATCAGGATCTTCACCGAGATCAGCAGGCCGAGCCCGGAGTCCGGATCGACGAAGCCGAACATCATCGCGTAGAGCGCGCCGGCAATGCTGGTCAGCCCCGCGCTCAGCATGTAGGCGTACAGCTTGATGCGGCTGGCCGGTGCTCCGAGCGAGCGCGCCGCGCGTTCGGAGTCCTTGACCGCGCGGAGATAAAACCCCATCCGGCTGCTCGCCATCCACCAGGTGATCAGGAGCGTGATCGCGAGGACGGCGAGGAAGAGATAGTAGTACGGCAATGCCGAGATGAAGGAGAGATCGAACACGTTGCGCGGCACGGTCGGGCCGCTCAGGCCGACGGCGGCGCCGAGATAGTCGGTGTTGGTGACGATCAGCCGGGCAAGCTCGGCGACCGCGATCGTCGCCATGCTGAAATAATGCCCCGACAGCCGCAGCGTCGGCGCACCGATCACGGCCGCGATCGCGACGCTGGCGATCAGCCCGACGGGGATTCCGACCAACGGCGACAGCGCATAATGCGCATAGGCCCCCATCGCGGCATAGGCGCCGCAGCCGAAGAACACCGCGTGCCCGACCGAGACCTGGCCGGCATAACCGCCGATGATGTTCCAGGCCGACGCCGCAATCGCATAGAGCAGGACCAGCGCGCCGAGACGCTGCTGGAACGGCGTGGAGAACACCCAGGGGTAAGCCACGACCAGCACGATCGCTATTGCGAGCCAGAAGTTGCGCCGCATCACGTCTTGCCCATCAAGCCCTGCGGCCTGAACCAGAGGAAGCCGAGAAACAGGGCGTAGACCACCATGTCCTTGTAGACGGCGCCGATCAGATAGCCGGACAGCGACTCGATCACGCCGATCAAAAGACCCGCGATCAACGCTCCCGGCACGCTGCCGAAGCCACCCAGCGAAACCGTGACGAAGGCGACGATGCCGAGCGTCTCGCCGACCGTGGGCACGACATAGAAGAAGGTTGCGATCAGCGCCCCGGCAAGCCCGGTGGCGCCCGCCGCGATCGCCCAGGCGATTGCCTGCATGCTATCGGGACGAATGCCCATCAACTGCGCCGCCGTCGAATCCTCGGCGACCGCGAGCATCCGCGAGCCGAGCGTCGTGCGCGTCAACAGCAGATGCAGCCCGAGCGTCACCAACAGCGCGACAACGCCGGCAAGCAGCCGCGAGGCCTCGATGCGGATGCCGAGGACATCGAATGTGCCGCCGACGAGATCTCCCGGCAGCGACAGGAAGTTGGCACCGAACCACCAGAATACGGAATAGCGCAGCAGCAGCGCCAGCCCGAACGTGCCGAGGATCTGCGCCAGCATCGGCCCCTTCATGACGTCGCGGATCAGGCCGAAATAGACGGCGATGCCGAGCGTGGCGAGCAGCAGCGTCGCCAGCGGCGCGCCGACCAGCGGGCCGCCGCCGAGCAGCGTGTAGACCACATAGGCGACGTACATGCCGAGCATGACGAAATCGCCGTGGGCGAAATTGACCACGTTCATCATGCCCCACACCAGCGTCAGGCCGGAGGAGAACAGCGCATAAACGGCCCCGAGCAGGAGGCCACCCACGATCACCTGGACAAGAACAATGGACATGGGTCAGCGTGCGATGTCTAGCGGTTGAATGATCCTGGTCGCCAGCGCTTCAACCGCCTCTCCCATCGGGAGAGGTCTGCGCGCAGCGCCGGGTGAGGGGATCATATCCATCGATAGAGCGAAACCCCTCACCCAATTTGCTCGCGCAAATCGACCTCTCCCAATGGGAGAGGTGCGCACCCGCAGTGCGGCACCGATTTGGGTGGGCTTTGTCATGCTCAAGCGTGCCGCTTCCTCAAGCCGTCGCGATTGACGGCAGACGATCAAGGGCGGAGGCCTGCGCCCCGCCCTCCACATCATCACCAGCCCTTGAAGGGCATGACCGGCGGCTTCACGGCATTCGCCTTCGGGAACACCGCGACGTAGTTCTCGCCGTCCTGCAACTGGATGATCAGGCCGGAGGCCAGGATGTTCTGGCCCTTGTCGTCGAACTTGACGCCCTTGTAGCCGATCATCAGCTGATCGGGCTTCAGGTCCGTCGCCTTCAGCGCGGCCTGTATCTTGGCGGGCTCCGTCGAGCCTGCATGATCGATCGCATCGGCCAGCACGAAGAAGGCCTGCATCTCGCGCGCCGCGGTGTCGTCCATCTCGTCGCCGCTCTTCTCCTTGTAGAGCTTGGCGATGATCGCGGTCGGCGAGCCGGCCGGGCCGACGCTCCAGGACGATCGGTTGAACACGCCTTGCGAGATCTTGCCGACCGCCTTGATGAAGGATGGATCGGAATAGCCGGAATCGTCGGCGAGCAGCATCGGCGGCTTGTAGTCGAGCGCCTGCATGGTCTTGGCGAACAGGATCGCATCCGACGTGTAGGAGATCATGATGACGATGTCGGGCTTCTTGTCCTTGAGCTGCAACACCTGGCTCTGCACGTCGGTCGCGTTGGTGGTGTAGGCGACGTCCTGCGCGATCGGATGCCCCTTCTCCTTGAAGGTCGCGGCGAGGGTGTTGGCAACCGAGACGCCGTATTCGGTGGTGTCATGCACCACCGCGATGGTGTCGGTCTTGGCGCCGGAGGCCTTCATCTCGGTGAAGAAGTCGTAATAGACCTGGGCGAAATCGGTCGCGATCGGCGTGGTGCGGAAGAACCATTTGAAGCCGCGCTCGGTCAGGTTGGACGCAACCGACTCGCCGTTGACGAAGGGAATGCCGTACTTCTCGGCGATTGCGCTTGTCGTCAGCGTGATGCCGGACTGGTAGGCGCCGGTGAGCGCCACCACCTTCTCTTCGGTGATCAGCCGCAGCGCCTGGTTCTGCCCGGTCGCGGGGCTGCCCTGGTTGTCGGCGAACACCACCTCGAGCTTGGCGCCGCCGAGGCCGGCGAGCCCGGCATTCTTGGCGAGCGGGAAATTGCCGAGCTCGGGATGCGCATTGTTGATAATGTCGAGCGCGACCTCGATCGCGGCCTTGGCGTGCACGCCGGCGCTGGCAGCATTGCCGCTTAAGGGAAACACCGCGCCGATCTTGACGGTCTTCTGCTGCGCCATCGCGCCGGAAACCAGACCCATCGCGATCGCGGCCGCGGCAAGCGGCCCGACAAGTTTCGACACTCTCATTTGAACGTCTCCGAGATCCCGTGGCCGTGTTGGCGGGAAACGTTCGGGCAAACTGCCGCCGCCTCCCTCTTTGTTTTTTCTTGGTGTGCCAGCATCGCACGGGCCCCATGAGCCGGCAAGTTAAGGCGCCGCCGCCAGCCAACGCCTGCGACTAAAGTCGCTGCAGCGGGATGTGCAGCGACGATCTTCGCCCGGGTGGTGCGTGCAGTCCGTGCGCGACGAGAGTGCGGACCAGCCGCCGCGGGAGCGTGAAGATTTGGGTAAACAGCTCGGCTGCGCCGAGCGACATCAAGCTCGTGGGTTTGCTGCGAAAGCCGGTGCCGATCGGGCAAAAATCTGGCTGGGGAACCTGGATTCGAACCAAGACAAACAGAGTCAGAGTCTGTTGTGCTACCGTTACACCATTCCCCAAAAATTGCTCAGCAGAGTCAACAGCTTAGCTGGATGACCGGGCAATCTTTGCGGCGACGGCGACTGGCAAATCAGCGCCTCGCGCGAGTGCGGTCCTTCTACCCGCTTGGTCCTAGGCTTGGCAAGTATTGATGATATCTGATTGGCGTCAAATTGCCCTCCTTTGGCGCCCTGGCATCGGCGCGCCGGACCGCCCTTCCCGACGCCCGAAGCGAAGGGGTGGACGCCACCGCTGCATCTGCATGATCTGATCCATCGGCATGTTCTGGCTGAGGTTAGCCATGATCCACAACGATCCGCCGGTCACGAGGAACACGCCATCACGTTGTTGGTGCTGTCTGGCCCCGTCGTGATGTGCAGGAAGAACACAAGATGCACGCCCATCTGTGCGATCGCGAGCACGACGATCGCCACGGGCATCGATCGGTTCCTGGAAAACAATGTCCGGCTGGCGCCAACAACCGGCCGTGAGGCACGCCTAGCTGCCCGCTGCGAGATCGATCAGCGCGATCCCCAGGTCTGGCCGCTTGGTGCGCCTCAACGAGGCCGATGTCTCCGTCATCACGACCTCGAGCGTCGGGCGCACCGTGGCCGCGAGAAGATGCCCGCCTCGGGTCGTACCGTCAGCCAGCCCAAGAACGACGTGCATGTGCAAGCTCGGCCGACCGTCGTCGGCAACCGCGACGTCGCCGATCGCACTCAAGACCTCGCACTGCTCGCGCACCTCGATCTTCTTGTACGTCTTTCGCTCGAGATCAAACCACCCGACCGTCGCCTTCTGGAATGCGCCAATCGCGGTCAGTGACGCAGCCGGTATCTCCAGCTTCCTTGCGATGTCGGTGAGCGCTGCAAACGCCTCTTCACCGGAATCAAGAACCGCGACGTGAACCCGTTGCCCTGCCTCGTCGGCTACAAGCTTGGCTTTCATGAAAGCACCTCTGTCTGATCGCGTTCGCGAACGCTCATGGCGCGCGCTGGCCCAAAGCGGGCTCGCGCTCCTCCCTTGCGGGCACGCTGACATGGACTTCATGGCCCTCCTGGATCGCCAGCGACGCGGCGGCGGCCGCCGACTCGAACGCCGCTTCCTTGGTGGCATATCCGCCGTTCAAATTGCCGTCGTGCAGGACCCCCCATTCGTCGTGCACCGGAACCACCGCGTACTGAGCCAATCCCATCGTCATCTCCTCATCGCATCAATTCAACCGAGCCACATCTCAGGCAGCGTCCTTGCGGTAGCGCTCGCGGGTGACCTCTTCCCCGACGCGCACGGCCCGGCGGTCCCGATAATGGTACTGCAGCACGCCGAAGATCAGCGCCGTCAGAAGCACAAGCGCGCCCACGCCAAATGCGATTTCCCAGCCCATATCCATGGCTCTCTCCATCGTTGCGGCACGTTGCGCTCGGCGCAAAAGCGCGGCGATGCCGTCATTGTGGTCAGGGCCTATCGCAGGCTTGCGTTCGTCGGCTGCCGGTTTGCGCCGGTGACGCGCCATACGGTGTTGCCGACGTCATCCGCGATCAGAAGGCCGCCGGACTTGTCGATCGCCAGCCCGACTGGGCGGCCGCGTGATCTCTCGTCCTTGTTCAGGAAGCCGGTCACGACATCCTGTGCCGGGCCATTGGGGTGCCCGTCGGCGAACGGGACGAACACGACCTTGTAGCCGTTGAGTTGCGGCCTGTTCCAGCTGCCGTGTTCGCCGACGAAAGCGCCGCCGCGATAGCGCTGCGGAAGCGCATCGCCGTTGAAGAACGCGAGGCCCAACGGCGCGACGTGCGAACTCAAGGCATAGTCGGGCGCGATCGCCTTCGCCACGAGGTCGGGCCGCTGCGGCTGCACGCGCGGATCGACATGCTGGCCGAAATAGCTGTAAGGCCAGCCGTAGAAGGCACCGTCCTTGACCGACGTCAGATAATCCGGGACGAGATTGGGCCCGATCTCATCGCGCTCGTTCACGACAGTCCACAGAGCGTGGCTTTGCGGCTCGAAGGTCAGGCCATTCGGATTGCGCAATCCGCTTGCGAAGATGCGCCAGCGGCCGGTCGCGCGATCGACCTCCAAGATCGCGGCGCGGTTCTTTTCCGCCTCGATGCCGTTCTCGGTGATGTTGCTGTTCGAGCCCACCCCGACATAGAGTAACGAGCCGTCCGGGCTTGCCACCAAACTCTTGGTCCAGTGATGGTCGATCGGCCCTCCGGGCAACGGCGTCAGCGTCTCCCCGGGGGCCGTGATCTTCGTATCACCGCTATGATAGGGATAACGGACGATCGCGTCGGTATTGGCGACGTACAGATCGTTACCGACCAACGCAACGCCGAACGGCGACTTGAGGTGATCGAGGAAGACGCTCTGCAGTTCCGGCTTGCCGTCGCCATTCGCGCCGCGCAACAGCGTGATGCGATTGCTTTCCCCGGTATCGCCGCCCGATGTCGCCCACGACTCCACCCATTTCATGATGAAGTCCTTCGGCCGCTTGATCGGCTCGATACCAGGCGCCTTCGACTCGACGACGAGAATGTCTCCGTTGGGCAGGACATAAGGCGAGCGCGGATGCTGCAAACCGGTGGCAAGCGCGGTGATCTGGAGGCCGTCGGGCACTGTCGGCTTCTCGCCTTGCTGCCATCCCACGACCGGCGCGACATGCATCGGCGGGATCAGGTACTGCTGCAGCGCCGGCAGATCGGGCTTCGCACCGATCTGGGTCTTGGGATCAGGCGCGGTTTCGCTGCACCCTGCAAGGCATAATGCGGCCGAGAGAACCGCGGCAAGCCGGATGCGGCTTATCTCGATTGGACAGTTGACCACAGGCATCAATCCGCAACTCCCACGTGACGGCGATAGACCATTTCCCAACCCAGCCATCCCGTGAACAGCATCACGAGCACCGTGAGTACGGAGAGCACCAGTCCGGTAGGAACGACCGAAGTCCAGGCATCGCGGCTGTGAACGAACGAATTGAACAAGGCGAGCAGCAGGACCACCGCATTGCCGACCATGTGAAGCCAGGCCGGCGCTAGCTCGCGGATGCGGCGGCTGCCCAGGAAATCGATCAGGCCGGCAATGGCCGCGAGCACGCCAAGGACCAGGCCGGCAAACAGAAGCCACGCGGAAAAGTCGGCCCACATCATCTGGGCGGTCTGCCAATAGGCGATGTCGGTGATCAGCGCGCCGACGAAGCACACGATCGGAAATGGCACCAACATCGGATGGATGGGATGCGTGGCGATCCGCGCCGTCGAGTTCGGATTTGGTGTGCGGGTGGCGGCTTGCGTTGCCTCTGACATTCGGAGCCTCCAAGATGAGCCACCAACGGCTCGCCTGGGGCGATGTTCCTAAGGCACGCGACGGCAGATCCGGAACAGCAGGAACGAAGGCGCGGTAACGACGTCGACCTGTCGTCGAGACACAACAGCACGCGCAGGAGGCCGACCATGGTCCGCGAAGGTCCCGCCGAACTGCCGCCACACTCCGCTCCAGAAACCACGGAAGCCAGGCAGGCGCGCGCTTACGGGCTGCTGCTCACCTCGCTGATCATTGCAGCGGTCATCGTCGTTGTTGCATATATCATATTGAGATAGGTTAAGATGACCGCCGGCGCTGTGGGCAGCACCACGACGCCGCCTCCTCTTCCCAACTTCCCATCCAAGCCTGCTTTCGCTCGCTGCCACCGGCACGACAGCGGCGGTTGCATCGGCGCACCTTCGGCAGATCGCGCAAGGAGCTCCGAGCTGAGGTTGCTCAAATTCGTTGGCTGCAGGCCGGGCGCCGCGTCATATCGGGAATAGCATAGCGGTCACGATCAGACATCGCGACATGGCCGTGAGCCGTGCGCGTCTTCGTTCGTTCCGTCCGTTCATTCGAACGTTGATCGGACCCAAGTCTGCCTTGTCGCGTTTGTTCCTGTGCACTGCACCGACCTGCCGCTTCACAACAAGCGCGCGCCGGGGGAGTTCCGCTCGAGACCGACGGGCGCGTCAGATCATGACCAGCCGAAGAGCCAAGACACTCGCCATGACGCGGCCGCTGTGGGCGTTGCTCGCACTGAATTTCTTCATGGCGGATATGCAGTCCGGGATCGGACCGTTCGTCGGGGTCTTCCTGCAGAGTCACGGCTGGACCAGCGGATTGATCGGAACTGCGCTTACGATCGGGAACGTCGCGGGGATGCTGATCACCACGCCGATCGGCGGCTGCATCGACACGACCAACCACAAGCGCGCGTGGGTCATCGTGCCGGGTGTCGCGGTCGTCGTGGCATCGGCCATCATCCTCGTGTCGCAAACGTTCTGGGCCGTCGCGCTGTCCCAGATCGCAACCTCGGTCGCGGGCGCCGCAATCGTTCCGGCGGTGACCGGCATCACGCTCGGCATGGTCAGGCAACGCGGCTTCAACCGGCAGAACGGCCGCAACCAGGCCTTCAACCACGCGGGCAACATGCTGGGCGCCGCAGCCTCAGGCTATCTCGGCTGGCGCTACGGCTATGTCGCGGTGTTCCTGCTGGCAGCAGCGTTCGGCGTGCTGACGATCGCAAGCGTGATGTTGATTCCGGCCGATGCCATTGATCATCACGCAGCGCGCGGCAAGGAAGACGATCCCGAAAGCGAGCCGCACCGATTTCGCGTTCTCATCAGGCACAAGCCGCTGTTGGTGCTTGCCGTAGCGCTCGCGATCTTCCATCTGGGTAACGCTGCGATCGTGCCGCTCTACGGGTTGGCCGCGGTCGCGAGCGGTCTCAAGAATGGCGCCGGAGTTGTGGCGACCACGATCGTGGTTGCCCAGGGTGTCATGGTGATCATGTCCGTCGTCGGCATGCACGCCGCCGAACGCCGCAATTTCTGGCCGGTCCTGCTTGCGTCGTTTCTGGCCCTGCCCGCGCGCGGCGTGCTGGCGTATTTCCTGTCGGGCTGGTGGGGCGTGTTTCCGGTGCAGATCCTCGACGGCATCGGCGCAGGTCTGCAAAGCGTGGCCGTCCCCGGCATCGTGGCGCGCACGCTCAACGGAACCGGCCGTGTGAATCTCGGCCAGGGAGCGGTCATCACCGTGCAGGGAATTGGCGCCTCGCTGAGCCCCGCGCTGGGCGGCTGGATCGCCCAATGGATCGGCTACCAGCTCGCATTCCTGTGTCTCGCAGGCTTCGGCCTGCTCTCGGTCGCACTGTGGATTTCGCTTCGAAGCGTCGTGAAGCACTATTGAGGCCGTCCGCGACCAACCGGGCGTGACCACGCTCTCAGTACAGCCCGCCCGTCCCCGACCGCACGATCGCGCGATCCGCGTCCGGCGAGATTCCGGCCTGGGTCCCGTCGATCACATCGGTGCCCGGGACGGTGTCATAGATCGGTGGCGCCTGGCCTGGCTTGAAGGCTTCGAGCAGCGTGCCGCTCGTCTCGCCTGGACCAGCGCGCGCGCCGGTCTTGGCCACGACGCGAACCAGCCGGATGCCGGGCGGGATCTTGAACGGAACAGGCGGCTTGTCGGCCAGCGCTAGCTTCATGAAGTCGCGCGCGATCGGAGCTGCGGTATGGCCGGCCTGAGCGGTCCTGCCGAGCGAGCGCGGCTTGTCGTAGCCGACATACAGACCGACCACGAGGTCCGGCGAGAAGCCGACGAACCATAGGTCCTTGGCCTCGTTGGAGGTGCCGGTCTTGCCGGCGATCGGCTTGCCGACCTCCTTCAGCGCCGTGCCGGTGCCGGCCTGCACCACTCCCTCCATCAGCGAGGTGATCTGATAGGCGGTCATGGCGTCGAGCACCTGCTCGCGGCGGTCGATCAGTTGCGGCTCGGGCTGGTTCTTCCATCCCTCCGGCGCGTCGCAGCCAATGCATTCGCGCTGGTCGTGCTTGAAGATGGTGTGTCCGTAGCGGTCCTGGATGCGATCGATCAGCGTCGGCTTCACGCGGCGGCCGCCATTGGCGATCATCGAATACGCGGTGACCATGCGCATGACCGTGGTCTCGCCGGCGCCGAGCGCGTAGGAGAGATAGTTCGGCAGCTCGTCATAGACGCCGAAGCGCTTTGCGTACTCGCCGATCAGCGGCATGCCGATCTCCTGCGCGAGCCGCACTGTCACGGTGTTGAGCGACAGTCGCAGCGCGTTGCGCAGCGTGACCTGGCCCTGATAGCGGCCGGTAGAGAAATTCTCCGGGCGCCAGACGTTGCCCTGCCCGAGATCGATCTCGATCGGCGCGTCGATCATCATCGTCGATCCCGTGTAGCCATTGTCGAGCGCCGCCGAATAGACGATCGGCTTGAACGTCGAACCCGGCTGCCGGTAGGCCTGCGTCGCGCGGTTGAACTGGCTCTGGTCGAACGAGAAGCCGCCGACCATCGCGAGCACGCGGCCGGTTCGCGGATCCATCGCCACCATCGCGCCCGAAATCTCGGGGATCTGGCGCAGCCGATACTGGCCTTCGACGAGATGGCCGTCCTTGTAGAGCGGGTCGGCGTAGATCACGTCACCGGGCTGCAGCACCTGCGCCACCGAGGCCGGCGTCTTGCCTCTCAGAGGCCCGGAGGCCGCCTTCGCCCATCTCACGCCATCGAGCGTGACAATGCCGGTCTCGCGCTGCTTGCTGACGGCGCCGCCGAGCTCGCGGCCCGGCTGGAAGCCGATCCGCGCCGACTGCGGGCTGGTCTCCAGCACCACCGCCATCCGCCACGGCGAGATGTCCGAAAGCGACTTGATGTCCGCCAGCGGCACGCCCCAGTCGCCGGAAATGTCGAGCTTTTGAATCGGGCCGCGATAGCCCTGCTGCTCGTCGTATTTCACGAGCCCCGCCACCATGGTCTTGCGCGCCATCACCTGGATCTTCGGATCCAGCGTGGTGCGGACCGACAGGCCGCCCTCATAGAGCTTCTTCTCGCCGTAGCGCTCGAAGATGTCGCGGCGAACTTCTTCCGAGAAATACTCGCCGGCGAAGGTATGCGCGCCGCTGGCGCGGTTGGTCACGACCAGCGGCTCCTTGCGCGCCTTGTCGGCATCGGCCGCGGTGATCCAGCCGTTCTCCTGCAGGCGGTCGATCACATAGTTGCGCCGCTCGACGGCGCGTGCGTGGTTGCGCACCGGATGCAGGCTGGCCGGCATTTTCGGCAGCGCCGCCAGATACGCGGCTTCCGCGATGGTGAGCTCGTTCACCGACTTGTCGAAATAGACCAGCGAGGCCGCCGCGATGCCGTAGGCGCCGAGGCCGAGATAGATTTCGTTGAGGTAGAGCTCGAGGATCTTGTCCTTGGAATAGGCCCGCTCGATCTTCATCGCGAGCAAGGCTTCCTTGATCTTGCGGGAGAACGACACCTCGTTGGTCAACAGGAAGTTCTTGGCGACCTGCTGGGTGATCGTGGAGGCGCCCTGCGGACGGCGGTTGGACCCGTAGTTCTGGATGTAGGCCAGGCCGGCGCGCGCCATGCCGGTATAATCGACGCCGCCATGCTCGTAGAAATTCTTGTCCTCTGCGGCGAGGAAGCTGTTGATCACGAGCTTCGGCACCGCCTGGATCGGCAGATAAAGCCTGCGCTCCTTGGCGTATTCGGCGAGCAGCGAGCCGTCGGCCGCGTGCACGCGCGTCATCACCGGCGGTTCATAGTTCTGAAGCTGCGTATAATCGGGCAGATCCTTGGAAAAATGCCAGAACAGGCCCGCGACCGCGGCAAGGCCAGCCAGAAACAGGATCGATCCTGCGGTGAACAGAAATCCAAAGAACCGTAACAGCAATCTCATCGACGAAGTCCCGTGGCGAATACGCGGCTCATTCTGAGCCCGCTGCCAGCCACACAGGGGGTCGGTATATCGGTCGCTCCGGGTACCTGCAATTCGATGCGGGAGAATAATAGCGGGTCGGGCGCCAAACTTATGCCATAGAGCCCGGTTCGCGCTCCCGGCCAAATCAGTGAGGTTGCCAAAAGCCGCAATCGGTGGGTGCGCCGGGGGCGATCCGTCACCGATGTGGCGGTCCAAAGAGCCGTCCCACGGGTGACCCATCCGGCTCGCGTCATATTCCGGTCGTCATTGCGACGATCACATGCGCGCGACCTCGCCGGACCGGCGTGTCGCGGAGCCCGGTTGCCGGCCCGGCTTCGCGCCCTCCCGTCAGCCCGGACGGCTACACCACCGAGGCTTCAGATCCCGTCAGCACAACCAGAGATCGGCCACAATTAACCGCCCGTTAACCATATCAGCCGCATCGTGTCCCATATCATAATGACTCGCGACGGGCTGACCTCCATGGCACTGCGCGGTTTCAGAAGACCTTTCGTAACCAGCGAAAACATTCTCGGCTTTCCAAAGCCGCCCGCCTCCAATGTGGGCGCCCAGGCGCTCGACCTCGTCTACCAAGCGGCGGACCTGTTCCGCAGCATCGAGGACCGGGCCCGCGCGACCGAAACACGCGCCGAGGCCGCCGAGCGGGCCCAGCTCGAGATCATCAATGCGACGGAACGCAAGCTGCGAGAGGCGTCCCGGGCGCTCGAAGAGGCGCAAAAGCGCATCGAAGCCCAGCGGGAGCAACTGGAGGCGATCGAGTTTCGTGCCCAGACCGCGGAGGCCGAGGCACGCGAAGCCCGCCAGACCCTGGCGCTGGTCGAGGATGCGATTCGCCGGCTGCTGCTCACGGGCGAGCCAACGGACGACAGGTCGACGGCCGTCGCCTGAGACGCGGCCGATTCCGCAGGCGGCCGAACCTGCCCGTCATCGCGACCGCCGCCGCGCCTGCGCCGCGCGGCTCGCCCCGCTCGACGTCTATCAGGATACTGGCCTGTTCGACCGCGCGCGGCGCATCGCGCTGATCTGGGAGGCGCATGCGCTCGGCCGGCGACACCTTGATGATCTCACCGCCGCAGATCATCACGGAGGAGCAGATCGAGGCAATCTTCATGGCGAGCCGCGCCCTGAACGCGATCGCCTGACGGTCAGGCGAAATCCCTGGCCGCGAGCAGCGCGCGCAACTCCGCATCGCTCGCCGCGGCCAGCACGAGCAATTCACGATAGGGATCGCCGCCGATGCCGAGCACGGCGGCGAAAGCCGGCTCGGTCTTCATTCCGGCGGCTCTTTGTGCACTGACGGCCTGCCGCAGCCGGCCATCGCCGAGCGCCAGCAGCCGTCGCTCGACCTCGAAATGGAGCCAGCCGCGCTGCTCCTCTACCGGCCGCGTGTCGCCAAACAGCTCGAACGGCCAGCCGTCCCACACAAACCGGGCAATCGCAGGTCGCGTACCCGACGTCCATCGGTAGAGCACAAAGCCGTCCGCAAGGTGATAGTGCTCCCAGACCGCGGCCGCGAAGGCGTTCAGGTCAGGCGCGTGGCAGACGATGTCGATGTCGCTGCCTGATACCGCGAGGCCAAGCGGAAGCGTGCCGACGACACGCGGAGCGAATGGCCTCAGCGTCATAGTCACAGCCGAGTTTGCGACGGCCGATAGGTAGTCGGGAACGCTCATCTCACAAATGCTCGCGCTTGCCGAACGCGGCGATAGCAGCCTTTGCTGGAGATGTCTGCATTGTCCGCGCCGCGACAGGCGCGCCGCTGCCATCAGCCGCGATATCGCGCGCAGGACCCTGGCACGCAGGGCCCCGCCCTTCGAGTGCCGCAGCGATCAGGCGCCGTCAGCGATGCCGACGGTTCGCGTTTCCGACGTAGCGGCCATGATACCCGCGCATTTCGGCTCGCGCATTGTACGGCGAGCGAGATGACGCGCCGCGGCTTTGCCCAATACTCGGCGCCGGGGCTGGTGTCGCCAAACCCTGGGTGAAGGGATCGCGATTGGGATAGATCGCGCATTCCGCGCACTGCGCGAATGCGGAAGACGTGAACATCATGGATGCTAAAGATGCTGAAGCAAGAGTCAGGAATGTTGCCGCCAAGCCTTCCTTGCATTTTGTCATTGTTCTTCTCCTTGGGCCAGCCCGCACCTCGACGTGGCATCTCCTCACGGTGGGTTAACCCACGCTCTGGTGGAGCTGCTATGCGCTGCTCACGGCCATGCGCTTCGCTCAAGGCTGCAAGCGAAGAACGTCTGGCTCCTTGTGCGCCAGGGACGCGGGGACGCGAGTTGCGGCATCTGATTCCAAGCCGCGGATATCAGCACCTTGTATTGATCCATCGAGTATTTCGGTCGGTGTCCCGTGCCTTATCTACGCCCTTTTCCATGCAGGACATGGCCTCAACCTAACGCGCCTGGGCCGCTTGCTTGTCCGACGACGATCGCTACAAAGAACACTTCAACCGTGCTCACGAGGCGGTGATGGCCGCGGCTGACGCACGCAAGAGCAGGATATTCGCCAAGTCCGCATTCCTCGTCTCCATGCTGACGCTTGCCGTTGCATTTGCTGGACTTCCTGAAGTGATGACGCACAGCGACCGCGCCGGCGATCACAGGTCAGCGGCGAGCTCCGGCAACGGAATTTTGCATGTGACGGGTGCGACAGAACGACCCGACGGGCAACTCACCGAAAACCCGTCAAGCCCTCGCGGGCAAAATATTTCTGTTTTCCAGAAGTGTGACTCAGTGTATGAATGGCCCGTCTCACCCGCTTGAGGGGCGCTTCGCGATCGTCACGAGTGTCGGGTCGAGATGCGGTGGACGCTGACTGCGCGACTGACGAGCACGCATGAGGCGGACGGTGAAGTCGTGCAGGCCTGACGCCCTAGTTGTGGAGCCTCAAGAGGTTGTTCCCGGTTAATCCGAGCCTGCTGATCGGTGGCTTTGAGCCGAGACTGCCATGAGGACGATGCCAGTTGTAGCGGTGAAGCCATCGTGGCAGCTCCGCTGCTCTTTCTGTTGAGGTGTTGTAGGCCTGCGCGTAGGCCCATTCTCGTAGGCTGGTTTGAATGAAGCGTTCGGCCTTGCCATTGGTTTTGGGCGTATAGGGCTTGGTGCGGATGTGCTTGAGACCGAGACGCTTGCACGCCCTGAGGAAGGCGAAGGATTTGTAGCACGCGCCGTTGTCGGTCATGACGCGCTCTACCTTCACGCCCAGGCTCATGTAGTAGGCCACTGCCGCCTTGAGGAAAGCGACGGCACAGCCCTTTCGCTCGTTCTTCATGACCTGGCTGAAAGCGATCCGCGACGCATCGTCGATGCAGACATGGACGTATTCCCAACCGGGCCCTTGACGGCGAGAACGCAGATTGCTCGACCCACGTCGATCGCTGGTGATCCGATGGCCGATCCGATTGAACTTGCCGAGCTTTTTGATGTCTAGGTGGATCAGTTCACCAGGATGCTGGCGCTCATAGCGCCGGATCGGCTCGGCCGGCTCCAGAGCAGCCAGCCTGTTCAAACCGAGCCGGCGCAGGATACGGCTGACGGTTGCTGCTGAGACCCCGACTTCGAACGCGATCTGTTTGCCGGTGTGGCGCTGCCGGCGGAACGTCTCGACAAGGTGCATGTGGCTGCCGGGGTTTGGCTTGGCAAGGAATGAGGCCGTGAGGAACGACAAACCATCGACGCCTTCTGCGCGGAAGCGCTTGACCCATTTGGCGACCGTCTTCGCCGTGACATTGAATTGCAGCGCGGCTGCGGCCTTCGTCAGGCCGCCCTCGATCACGCTCCGCACCATCGCCTCTCGACCTTTCGGCGTCAGAGGCGCATTCTTGTGGATGTTCATCTGGTCTCCCCGGGGAACACTGAAGCTTCGCAACCTCAGCTTGCTCGGTTCAGACCAGATGGACAACCTCCTGAAAGCTCACACCTAGTGGCAGGTGTCGACTCCCAGGACGCAAAAGCGTCTCGCGGATGACGGTGACAAACAAGCCCAGTCTCGCCGGGGAGAGCACGTATAAGCCGTAAAACCATCGCGCAGGGAAAGCCGGAGTGTTTTCCGGTTTCACCTGTGGTCCTACCTCCGGTGCTTTTTGTTGCACCGGCCCCATGGGTGCGATCGGCACCCGGCTTTCCCTGCGCCCTCTGCTTCCAGAGCGGCGAAGATGGCACCAAACCTCGGACGCATCGCGCCGCGAGAATGCGAGCGTATGACTCACAAGCCGCGCAACAAACTCGATGTCGTCCTGGCGAAAGCCAGGACCCATTGCCCCGAATGCTCATTGTTGCGTGACGCTGGGGCCACGTTCCCGTTTACAATCAAATGCGGTGGTAATGGGTCCTGGCTTTCGCCAGGACGACAAATGACGAGCCCCGCCTACAACGCCCGCCGCGGAATATGGGTGCCGGCCTTTCCCGGGACGACGATGGCAACAACACCTCGCGGTTGCGGGTCGCTGCTTTCGCAGGGACGACTCGGGAGAGCTCTCACGACAGCTTGCGCCGGCTGCGCAAGCGCAGTTGCTCGTCGGCTTCGAGGCTCGCCCAGCGACGCAATTGCGCCGCAAGGCTCGCACCTCCAGCGACAAAGGCGAAGCCTTTGCGCGGGGATGACGGAACTGGTGGAGCGAAGCTTCGTCGCTGGGCCTTGGCTTCGGACGCGGATTCACGCGATCCGTTGGTTCTTCACCATCCCGCGCATTGAGTGGGGCCTACCCCTCGCCACTCGACCGCAGCCGGCTGTGGCGTCGGCCATAGACCGCATAGATCACGAGCCCGACCACGAGCCACACCACCAGCCTGATCCAGGTGTCGAGCGGCAGACCGAACATCAGGAACAGCGAGGCCGCGGCGCCGGCGGGCGCCACCAGCCAGATTGCGGGCGCCCTGAATGGACGCGGCAGGTCGGGATCGCGCAGGCGCAGCACCAGCGTGCCGATCGAAACCACGGCGAATGCGAACAGCGTACCGATGCTGACGAGCTCGCCGACCAGCCCGATCGGCAGCAGGCCGGCGAGGATGGCAGCGACCACACCGGACACGATGGTCGAGACATAGGGTGTCTGGAAGCGCGGATGGATTTTTGCGGCGACGGCCGGCAGCAGGCCGTCATATGCCATCGAGCGGAAGATCCGCGGCTGCGCCAGCAGCATGACCAGGATCACCGAGGTCAGCCCGAACAGGATTCCGAGCTTGATGAACGGACCGAGCCAGCGGACGCCGACGGCGTCGATGCCGACCGCGATCGGATCGGGCACGTTCAGCCGGTCGTACGGCACGATGCCGGTCAGCACGAAGCCGACGGCGACATAGAGCGCGGCGCAGATCACGAGCGAACCGAGAATGCCGATCGGCATGTCGCGCTCCGGCGTCTTCGCCTCCTGGGCCGTGGTCGAGACCGCGTCGAAGCCGATATAGGCGAAGAACACCACGGCCGCGCCGCGAATCACGCCGGACCAGCCGTAGACGCCCGGGCCGGCATTCGGCGGGATGAGCAAACCGTCCGGATTGCTCGCGGTGACCCAGTTCGCCGTCGTCACCGACCAGGCAGTGGTGGCGAGGAACAGCGCGATGACGATCAGCTTGAGCGCGACGATGAAGCTGGTGAAGCGCGCGGACTCGCGGATGCCGATCACCAGCAGCGTGGTGACGAAGACGATGATCGCCATCGCGGGGATGTTGATGATCGCACCGGTCAACGACCAAGCGCCGGTGTTGACGTCGTAGGCGAGCGGCGCCGAGGTGAATTGCTGCGGCAGGTTGATGCCGAAATCGCGCACGAAGCTCACGAAATAGCCGGACCAGCCAACCGAGACCGCGATCGCGCCGACTGCGTATTCGAGGATCAGGTCCCAGCCGATGATCCAGGCGATCAACTCGCCGAGCGTCGCGTAGGCATAGGTATAGGCGCTGCCGCAGATCGGCACGGTCGACGCCATCTCCGCATAGCACAGCCCGGCAAGGGCGCAGGCAATGGCACCGAGCACGAAGGAGATGGTGACCGCGGGGCCGGCGTTCGCGGCGGCGGCGTGGCCGGTCAACACGAAGATGCCGGCGCCGATGATGGCGCCGATGCCGAGGCTCACCAGTTGCAGCGCCGAGAGCGAGCGCTTCAAACGCGGCGCTTCCGCGTCGCCGACCGCCTGAACGGCTTCCTGCAACAATTCGGTGGTCGATTTGCGTACCCAGACGTCGGCCAAAGCTCTCACCTCCGCCGTCGGCCCCACCGAGCCCGACACGATGCCAGCAACTATAACGCGTTGGGCGCGAAGACGTTCGAGCGTCAGGCAACGAACGGCGGCTTTATCCACTGTCGGGATCGCGGCGCCGCACTATTGCCAAGCGCGCCGGCGGCCGCCGAAGCCGCCGGGCGCAGAGGCAAGCGGCCTTCAGTGGTTATGCACGTCGGGCCGCGGATCGCTGACGAAGCCATCGCGGTTCGGCATCTTGACCGCGGCAAGCGACTTGGCATCGAGCACGGCGTTGGCCGGAACGATGCCGTTGAGGCTGAGGATGTAGGCGGATACCGCGTAGACATCCTCATTGCTCAGCGACTGCGGGGCGTTCTGCGGCATGGCGCGGCGGATGTAGTCGAACAGCGTCGGGGCGTAAGGCCAGTAGCTGCCGACGGTGCGGATCGGCTTGGGGGTCGCAAGCGTGCCTTGCCCGCCGACCAGACGGTCGCCGATGCCGCCCTGCCCGTTGTCGCCATGACAGGCGGCGCATTGCTCGCTGAACACCACACGGCCGCGCTCGACGCTGCCGCTGCCCGGCGGCAGGTTGGAGCCGTCACGTCCGATATCGATATTCCAGCCGGCGATCTCGGCAGGCGTCGCCGGCCGGCCGATGCCGTAGCGCTCTTCGGCCTGTGCAGCGAAACCGATCGCCGCGATCGCGCTCGCCAGCAGCGCGGCTTTGAGCTCAAGCCTGCGCATTGCTCACCTCGCCGTTCGCGTCGATCCGCCAGGGCCAGATCGCGTTGTTGTGATAGAAGGAGTTGACGCCACGCACCGCCTCCAACTCAGCAAGCGTCGGCTGCATGTAGCCGGTCTCGTCGATGGCACGGCTCTGGATCACCGCGGGCGTTCCGTCCCAGTGCCAGGGCAAGCGGAAGCGCGTCAGCGCCCGCGTCAGCACCGGTTCCTGCAGCGCGGCATCCTGCCAGCTCTTGCCGTCATCGACCGACACCTCCACGCGCTTGATCTTGCCATGGCCGCTCCAGGCCAATCCGGTGATCTCGTGAAAGCCCTTGGTGGTCAGCTTCTGTCCGCCGGACGGGCGCGTGATGATCGATTTGGCTTCCATGTAGAAGGTGAATTCGCGCGCCGTGCCGTTGGGCATCGGATCGGTGTATTTCGAGGTCTCCTCGCGCGAATAGGCGGGCTCCGCCACCACCTTCAGCCGGCGCAGCCACTTCACATTCATGTTGCCTTCGAAGCCGGGCAGCAGCAGGCGCAGCGGATAGCCCTGCTGCGGGCGCAGCCGCTCGCCGTTCTGGCTGTAGACCAGCATGGCGTCGTCGAGGCATTTCTCGATCGGGATGCTGCGGGTCAGCGCGGCGGCATCGGCGCCCTCGGCAATGATCCACTTGGCACCCGATTGCAGGCCAGCCTCGTTCAGCACCGTCTTCAGCGGCACGCCAGTCCATTCGGCGCAGCTCAGGAGACCGACAAGGTCGGACGCCGTCTTGCCGTAGGGCTTGGCGTAGACAGGGTTGCCGGAGCACTCGAGGAAATGGATGCGCGACTGCGACGGAAACCGGCGGATGTCGTCCATCGTGAACACCAGCGGACGATCGACCATGCCATGCAGCATCAGCCGATGCTCGGCCGGATCGATGGTCGCCACGCCGCCATGGTGACGCTCGTAGAACAGTCCGTTCGGCGTGATGATGCCGTCGAGTTCCTGCAACGGCGTGCGGCCCGAGGCCGAGATGTATTGCGGCAGCGTCTTCGAGATGTTCTTGATGACGCCCTTCTCATGGACCGATGGCGTGCCGTAGGGCTGGCTTCCCATCGGATCGCCCGGCGCCTTCATCCATTCGGGCACGTCGGGTGGAAGATTGCTCCCGGCTTCGGCATGCGCGCTCGAGCCGCCGAGCCCCGCCACTGCAGAGCCGCCGACCAACGCCGCACCCGCCTGAAGGAAATGCCTGCGGGACGCCTCCCGCACGCGCTTGTCCGTCGTCTGTTCGCTCATCGACGTTTTCCTCTGACGTTCATGTCGCGGTGCGAGCCTAACACCAAACGCCGGAGGTCAAGCAACGATCCAGCGCATACCGCATCAGCTGCCCGCGACGACCGGCAATTTGTCGATCGCGCGGATACCCGGCCGCCCGCGCCAGCGGATTTGCTCAGGCTTGACCGCAAGCTGCAGGCGGGGCCAGCGCGTGAACAAGGATTGCAGCGCGCAGGCCGCCTCGATTCGCGCAAGCTGGTGACCGAGGCAAAAATGGATTCCGGTCCCGAACGAGACGTGCCGATTCGGCTTGCGCTCGAGATCCATCCTTTCCGGATGCTCATGCGCAATCGGATCGATGTTGGCGGCCGCGATCATCGCCATCACGCGATCGCCCTTCTTCAGCCTGACGCCGCCGAGCACGACATCGCGCCTGACATAGCGCGGCTCGGTGACCTGCACCGGCGACACGAAGCGCAGGAACTCCTCCACCGCGAGACGGACGCGGCCCCAATCGGCCGCGAGCCAATCGCGCCGCGCGGGATCCCTCAGCAATTCGAACACCGATCCGCTGATCAGATGCGTCGTGGTCTCGGAGCCGGCGCCGAGCAACAGGAACATCATCGAGACCATCTCGTCCGGCGTGATCCGGCCGCCCTCCTTTTCAACCTGCACCAGTTCCGCGATCAACCCCTCGCCGCTCTTCTCGCGCGCCGACTGCAATTGGTGGGCAAGGTATCGTCGCATCTTCGACAGCGAGCCCATCATGCGCAGGAAGCTGATCGGGCCCCTGAGCTGTGTCATCGCATTGGCCCAGGCGATGAATTTCGGCCGGTCGGCCGTCGGCAGGCCAAGCAGCTCACAGATCACCGACACCGGCAGGATCCGTGCGTAGCGCTGAACGATATCGGCCGGGCTTCCTGCCGCGAACAGCTCGTCGGCCAGGCGATCGGCAATGGCGCGGATATGCGGCTCCATGCCGAGCACGGCGCGGCGGCGGAATGCTTCGTCGACGATGCTGCGCAGCCGCGTATGGTCAGGCCCGTCCATCGTCAGCATGTTGTTGGCGACGGTCGCGATCGACTTCGGCATCCACCAGCGCAGGCCCGCGACTTCGCCGTCCTCCTTGCGCAGCGTGAAGGTCGCGCTGTCCTTCAGCATCGCCGAGGCCGTGTCGTAGGTGGTCGTCAGCCAGACCCGTCCGACGATCGGAAACTTGACGTCGACCACCTCGCCGCGGGCGCGCAACGCGGCGATGCCGGCGGCTGGATCTCGGTTGAAGGTTTCGCTGGAGAAATCGGGTTGCGACGCCATGGCGCCACCTCATGCTGCCGTTCCGGCCTCCGAAGCATGGTGCGTGACGGCGCGTGCGCAAGACCGGCCGACGTCTGTGCGGCATCAACTTGTCGGAACTTGCGTTGCAACCTCCCGACTGGCGTTTCAACGCGTCACTGGCGGGGTGCCGTGGGTGTGGAACGACTCGATCGTCTTCAAACCCCAGGCCTGCCCCTTCTTGCGCTCCTCCTCGGTCCACACGATCGGCTTCCAGTCAGGCGCGAGGATCAGGCGCGCACCGGCATTGGCGACCTCGACGCGGTTGCCGCCGGGCTCGTAGACGTAGAGGAAGAACGTCTGCTGTATCGCGTGCTTGTGCGGCCCGGTCTCGATGTGCACGCCGTTCTCGAGAAAGATGTCGGCGGCGCGCAGGATCTCCTCGCGAGTGTCGAGCGCGTAGGTGACGTGATGGAAGCGGCCGTGGACGCCGTAATGATCGCGGGTGTAGGCGAAGTCGTAGCTCTTGTTCGACATCGTCATCCACATCGCGGCTTCGCTGCCGTCATTCAGCACGATCTGCTCGGTGGTCCGGCAGCCAAGATAGTTTTCGAAGAACAGACGGTTGGCCTTGATGTCGACCGCGAGGCAGTTGAGGTGATCGAGCCGGCGGACGTTGACGCCGCGCGCGGGAAAGCGCTGCGCCTGGTTCTTCAGCGCCGGCCTCAGCTCGGCCGGCGCCTCGTACCACTCGGTCTCGTAATAGAGCTCGATGATGTGGCCGTCGGGATCGCGGCAGCGGAATGCCGGTCCCTGCCCCATGTCGCCATCGATCCAGCCGATGTCGAAGCCCGAGCCCTTCAGCGCCGCGACGCGGCGCTCGAGCGCCTGCTGGCTGCGGGCGCGCAACGCCATGTGCTCCATGCCCGAGGTCGTCGACGCCGTGAGCTTGAGCGAGTAGCGTTCATAGTCGTCCCAGCCGCGCAGATAGACCGACTCGCCCTTCCGGCCGCTGACGGTCATGCCCATGACGTCGACGAAGAATTTGAGACTCTCGTCCGGTTTCGGCGTCAGCAGCTCCATATGTCCGAGATGAGCGAGATCGAAAATCGGTTCCGGCTGCATGAGGCGACCTCCTTCCGCGGGCGACGCCAGATCGCGTTCGCGAGGCATCGCTATGACCGAACGAGCGACAGCGGACGATTTGTACTAGTGTACAAAGGATTAGGTCTCGTCAACAAAATAGTAGGCGTCGGCGGGACACCGCTTAGGGATCGATCAGCGCGCCTGGCGCTCAGCCGCGCGACATCACCACCGGCGCCGGCGGGTGCGGCCGGAATTCGGTCAGGCGACCGAAGCGGTCTTCTCGCGATACGACGACAGCAGCTTGCGGATGTCGGTCGCCGGCACCGGGCGGCTGAACAGATAGCCCTGCATTTCGGTACAGCCGAGGATGTGGAGCATGTTGCGCTGCTGCTCGGTCTCGACACCCTCGGCGGTGGTGGTCATGTCGCTGGCGGCGGCAATGTTCACGACCGCCTGGACAATCGTCGAGGACGCGCCGGCGCCGGTGAGGTCCTTGATGAAGGCGCGATCGATCTTGATCTTGTCGAACGGGAACCGCTGCAGATAGCTGAGCGAGGAGTAGCCGATGCCGAAATCGTCGAGCGCGACCCGCACGCCGAGCTCACGCAACTGATGCAGGATATCGAGCGCGGCTTCGTCGTCGCGGATCAACACCGCCTCGGTGATCTCGAGCTCGAGCCGCGAGGCCGCGAGCCCCGACGCCGCAAGCGCGGCGGCGACGTTCAGCGCCAGCGTCTGGCTCTTGAACTGAATCGGGGAGACGTTGACCGCGACATGGACGTGGTCGGGCCAGTTCACCGCTTCGCGGCACGCGGTGTTGAGCACCCAGTGCCCGAGATCGTTGATCAGGCCGGTCTCCTCCGCGACCGGGATGAAATCCGCCGGCGAGATGGTGCCGCGCTCAGGATGTCGCCAGCGCAGCAGCGCCTCGCAGCAGCTGACCCGATCGGCCTCGAGGTGGAGCAGCGGCTGATAGTGGAGCTCGAAGCTGCCGTCGGCGATCGCCTGGCGCAGCTCGAGCTCGAGGCTGCGGCGCGCCTTGGCACGTGCATCCATGTCGGCCTCGAAGAACCGGTAGGTGCGGCGGCCGTCGCTCTTCGCCCCGTACAGCGCGAGATCGGCATTGCGCAGCAAGCGATCGAGGTCGAGGCCGTCGGCAGGCGCCAGCGCGATCCCGACGCTGGCGTCGGTGGTGATCAGATGCCCAACGCAATCGATCGGCTCGCGGATCGCCTGATAGATCGCAGCCAGGAGCTGCATCGTCTCGGTGTGGCTGCGGATCGCGGTCTGGATCACGGCGAACTCGTCACCGCCGAGCCGGGCCGCGATGTCGGTGTCCTTCAGGCAGGAGCGCAGGCGGTCGGCGATCGCCTTGAGCAGCTCGTCGCCGATCTGATGGCCGAGCGCGTCGTTGACGCTCTTGAACTCGTCGATGTCGATGTACATCACGGCAAGCTGCTCGCCCGGCCGGATCGCCTTCAGCTCCTGCTCCAGCCGTTCGCGGAACAGCACGCGGTTGGGCAGATCGGTCAGGGCGTCGTAATGCGCCATATGGGCAATCTTCTCTTCGGCGCGGGTGCGCTCCGTGATGTCCTCGATCGTCGCCACCCATCCACCCTGCGGCAACGGCTTGTTGACGATCTCGATCGCACGCCCGCCGGGCGCCTCGGTGAGCTGACGCGTTGCCTTGCCGAGCGCCACGCTACGAATGATGGCATTGCAGAATTCGTCGACGTCGCCATCGAACGATCCGGTCTCCTGGCGGTGCGCGATCAGCCGCTGCATTGTGCAGCCCGGCTTCGCGATGTCAGGCGAGAGGCCGAACATCTCAAGGTAAGGCCGGTTGCAGATGATGATGCGGGCCGACGCATCGTAGAGAATGAGTCCCTGCGGAATGTTGTTCACGGCGGTCGAGAGATTACGGCGCTCGGCGGCGAGCCGCTCGTCCGAGATCTGATGTCGCTTCAGCATCAGGACGACGATGACGGTCAGGATCACGACCACTGCCATCAGCAGTCCTTCGCGCGCGCCCCAGCTCGACGTCGCGCTTCCGAGCAGGCTGCCCACCAACAGGCCCGCGCAGAACGCGAGCCCCTTGGTCGAGCCGGCCTCGGCATTCCCAGACGTTGGATTGCGATCCTCGATGCTCACGCTGGTCTCCCCGGAGACCGCATTGTTACGCGGTACAAATGGAGAGGGCGTTACAACTCGCAGTTAGCGATCGGTTACACGATACCGAGAAGAGACGCGGCAAAATCGTGCAAGGCACATGATCCGCGGGGTGCTCTCTTCGGACATGGTAAATCCCGCCTTAACGGAAACACCGCGAAACAATCGCCGTCTGTGCCGGAAAGCGACGATTTCGCCGCGGAAACCAAGCAGCGGCCTCGCGCCTCGCCGCGCTACAAAAACAAATCGTCACTGGAACGCGGTAGATTTAGCCGATCCGGAACCGTGGAGATTTAACGGATTTTCCAACCCCGCCCCGGCATATTGGCCGGGCATTTAATTTTTCGGAACGACCAGGCCTCAACCGTGACATGCTTCGGACGTGTGATCTCTGTGCGCGGCTCGCAGGCCCGGGTCGGGCTGATGGACGCCGGCCAGATGCCGCTTTCGGAAATGCGTGCGACCGTCGGCCGGTTCGTCAGCATCCGTTGCGCGAGCTCGGTCATCGTTGCCATGATCACGGAAGTATCGTGCGAGGACCTGCCGCCTTCCGACACCTATATCGCGACCGCCTCGGTCGACCTGCTCGGCGAGATCCTCGGCGGCGAGCGCCCCAAGTTCCAGCGCGGCGTCACCCACTATCCGACCATCGGTGACAGCGTCGAACTGATCACCAACCAGGAGCTGCGCACCGTTTACGCGCCGAGCGGCTCGGACCAGATCAATGTCGGCACGCTGCAGCAGGACCGCTCGGTGATTGCCTATGTCGATGTCGAGGAAATGCTCTCCAAGCACTTCGCGGTGCTCGGCTCGACCGGCGTCGGCAAGTCGACCGGCGTGTCGCTGCTGCTCAACGAGATCCTGAGGTCGCGGCCGAACCTACGCATCTTCCTGCTCGACGTCCACAACGAGTATGGCCGCTGCTTCGGCGAGCGCGCGCAGGTGCTCAACCCGCGAAACCTGAAGCTGCCGTTCTGGCTGTTCAACTTCGAAGAGATCGTCGACGTGCTGTTCGGCGGGCGACCGGGCGTGCCCGACGAGCTCGACATCCTCGCCGAAGTGATTCCGGTCGCAAAGGGCATCTACACCCAATACCAGAGCTCCGACCGGGTCGGCCTCGGGCTGAAGCGCGTCGACCCCAAGCAGATCGGCTACACCGTGGATACGCCGGTGCCCTATCGCCTCGTCGACCTGATCTCGCTGATCGACGAGCGCATGGGCAAGCTGGAGAACCGTTCCTCGCGCATCATCTATCACAAGCTGATCTCGCGCATCGACACGGTGCGCAACGATCCGCGCTACGCCTTCATGTTCGACAACGCCAATGTCGGCGGCGACACCATGGCGGAAGTGATCAGCCATTTGTTCCGCCTGCCGGCCAACGGCAAGCCGATGACCATCATGCAGCTCGCCGGCTTCCCCGCCGAAGTCGTCGATTCCGTGGTGTCGGTGCTGTGCCGCATGGCGTTCGATTTCGGCCTGTGGAGCGACGGCGTCTCGCCCATGCTGTTCGTCTGCGAGGAAGCGCACCGCTACGCCTCCGCCGACCGCAACATCGGATTTGGGCCGACGCGCAAGGCAGTGTCGCGCATCGCCAAGGAAGGCCGCAAATACGGCGTTTATCTCGGCCTCATCACCCAGCGTCCGGCCGAGCTCGACGCGACCATCATCTCCCAGTGCAACACGCTGTTCACGATGCGCCTTGCCAACGACCGCGACCAGGCGCTGCTGCGCTCCGCGGTCTCGGACGCCGCCGCCAATCTGCTGTCGTTCGTGCCCTCGCTCGGTACCCGCGAGGTGCTGGCGTTCGGCGAAGGCGTGGCGCTGCCGACGCGCCTGCGCTTCAAGGAGGTGCCGCCGCACCAGGTGCCGCGCGGCGAGGCCACGATCGCCACGGTGCCGTCGGTCACCGCCGGCCATGATATGCATTTCGTCACCGCTGTGCTGGAACGCTGGCGCGGCGCCACCTCGCATCGCGACGCGCTCGGCGATTCCGGCGCCAACGACCGGGCGCCGCCGCGCTCGATGGCTCCGGCGGAAGCCCCGATGCTGCAGCCCTCGCTCGGACTCGATCCGGATCGCTTCTCGCTCCTGAAGAAGCCGCTGCGCTAGCGCGTGATGATGCGCCAATAAGGACCATGGCCAGGGCGCCGATGCGCCTTGCACCGAGGCCATCATCCACTATGGTTTCAGACGACGCCGCATTCCTGCGGCATGCCGGAACCATCTCATGACGCAGCCGACCGCAAAACGCTTCGCCACGCCCGCTCTCGACCAGCTCCCTGACGACATTCGCACACGCATCCTGGCGGTGCAGGAGAAGTCCGGCTTCGTGCCGAACGTCTTCCTGTCGCTGACCTATCGTCCAGACGAGTTTCGCGCGTTCTTCGCCTATCACGACGCGCTGATGGAGAAGGACAGCGGGCTCTCCAAGGCCGAGCGCGAAATGATCGTGGTGGCGACCAGCGCCGCCAATCAGTGCCAGTATTGCGTGATTGCCCACGGCGCGATCCTGCGCATCCGCGCCAAGAATCCATTGATCGCCGACCAGATCGCGGTCAACTACCGCAAGGCCGATATCACGCCGCGGCAGCGCGCGATGCTCGATTTCGCGATGAAGGTGAGCCGTTCGGCCGAGGAGGTCTCGGAGGCCGACTTCACCACCCTCGCCGCCCACGGCTTCAGCGACGACGACATCTGGGATATCGCCGCGGTCGCGGCGTTCTTCGCGCTCTCGAACCGGATGGCGAATGTCACCGCAATGCGCCCGAACGACGAGTTCTACATGCTCGGGCGGCAGCCGAAGTAGAGGGCGCGTTGGCCGACTGGAACGAGATCATCTGACCTGCGGCACCCCCGTAGAGCGGTGGCTGCACCGCGCACTCGGCGGCAAGGAGGATCCATGCGGGCCGGATCCGGCACCGTCGCACGCCCAGGTTGATCAGTCGTCCGATGCCGGCCCGCACCAGCCGGGCAGATAGACCGCATCCTTGCTCCGCCCGAGCGCCAGGCCCTTCTCCAGCGCCTTGGCGAAGTTGTTCTCCACCGTCTTGCGCGGAATGTGCCGGCGCAGGAAATCCGCCCACAGGAATTCGCTGAACGGCGTTGTGTCCTTGGCGAAGCCGCCGGCCCGGCGCATTTCGCCGGCGAGGCTGCGGAACGGATCGTCCTTGAGACCCTTGATCGACTTCGGAATGTCCCTGAAGTGACAACGCTCGCCCTTGGCGTCGTAGGGGTAGACCCAACGTTTGTTGTCCATCACGCCCCAGAACACATCGCGCTCGACCATCGTGAGGTCGCCGATCACGGTCACCAGGATGTCCTTCACACCCTCCTCGTGCAGTGCGCGCGCCATGTGATGGTGATCGACCACGTAATAGTGGTCGTCGGGACCATGGACCACCGGGATCATGTGCTTGCCAAGCAGTTCCGCGCGCTTTTTGTCGGAGGTGTGCTCGCGCCAGCGCTTCCGCTTCTCTTGCACTTCGTGCATGCCCACCGTCATCTGGGTCGGCCGCAGCGACATGATCGGCACCGGCTTGACGTAGGGTTCGCGCGTATGGGCCATGATCTGTGCTCCCCTGTGGCCGGCATCTGCAACGGGTTCCATTATGACATGATGTCTCAGGCGGGTAAAAGGCCCGGGTTCGCGCGATTTTCGCGGCCGGACAACCGCCCGGAAATCCCGCGATCTCGGACTCAAAGGGCCTGCAGACGCCGACGAGTGGCGCAACATCACCGTCAACCCGCACGGCTGTACCCGTTCAAGAATGGCGTCAGCGAGGAAGGCATGCGCGTGTCGCCGGCTCTATGAGCTGCCGCTTGTCCGCAGCGAGACCCCGGCGGGCTGGACTACGATTCACGTCGTCAACTAAGGACAGCCTGCTCCATGGTCTCAACGTGGGGGACCTGGAAGGGCTCGGCCCCATCGGATCAAAGTATGACGACGTTGCACCGCAAACTGTGCATGCGCGAAAGTCGTACGAACGTTCCAGCATCCGCATCGGCGATCGCTACGCCGAGATTCTCCGCGCCACCGACGATGGACGGCTCAAGATCGACAACGGCCGGTTCCAACACGATGAGGCATGAATACCACCTCCGCGCGCACCAAGATTTTAGATGAGGAGCGCGGCGAACATGCTACATATTGGTTGCGACGCGACCGGACTGACAGCAGTGAAAACGCAGCGGCCAATCACCTCGGATGATGAGCATGTGGTGCTCAAATTCCGGCCGCGTACCTCTACGCAACCGCCCGGCAAGCGCGAGGAGCCAACCCGGTCGAGCCGTCCGGCGTCCGTCGCCAATGACCTGTCCCGCTACGAGAAGCCGCGCGAGGAGCCGGACGACTTCCGCCAGCGCATGCTTGCCAACATCGCCGCCTTCGCCTTCACCGTGGCGCTCACCGCGATCGGTATCTGGCTCGCCATGAGCATCGCCGACCTGCGCAAGACCCAGGACTGCGTGCTGATGGGCCGGCGCGACTGCGCGAAGATTTCAGTAATGCCGCGAAGCTAGGAGCCTGTCCAGTTAGCTCCGGGAAGGCGGGCTAATATAATGATAGCGGCTCATGCGACCCTCGCCAGCTTGACGAGGTTGTGAGCGGTGCAGATCAGGGCCCATTCGGCCTTCACTTTGTCGATGCCGCGCAGCAGGAATTGCCTGAACCCTCTTGCCTGTTTGATCTGTCCGAAGACGGGTTCGACGATCTGCTTACGCAAGCGGTAGCGACTTCGGTAGCCGGCGCGCTTGAGCTTGGTGCTCATCCTGGCGATCAGCGATCCGGCTCTTGAAGCCGTTTTCGCAGTGGCGGACGGGGTGCCGTGCTTCTGCCTCCCGGTGGCGATGTAGCCCTCGATGCGCCGCCGCTTGATCGTGCGAAGATTGGCGGCGGAGCAGTAGCCGGCGTCGGCCGACACTTCGTCGGGATTGGTCCCCAAATTGGCCCTGATCCCGTCGAGCAACGGCGCCAGTTGCGCCTGATCGCTGGAGGAACCGGTCAGCGTCTGCGCCACGATGATCTGATGGGCACCATCGACCGCGGCCTGGGCGTTGTAGCCCTGGATGTAACCGTCCTTGGTCTTCAGGATGCGGCTCTCCGGGTCGGTGAAATTGCGTTGCGCCTTGCCGTCGGGCTCGGTTTTCGTCGGCGTCTTGCCGCTCTTCTTGCGGCCTTCGGCGACGCGACGCTCCTCGGCCTCGGCCCGCGCCTTGCTCTCCGCCTCGGCTGCAGCCTTGGCTTCGGCCTCCAGCGCGGCCTTGGCCTCGCGTATCTTCTCAAGCCGCTTCTGCTTGTCGGCCACCCAATCGGGCATTTCGTCGCCGCGCTGGTCGCCGTAGCGCTGGTCCTCCTCCGCATCGGCGGCCTCGGCGGCCTTGAGCCAGCGATCGACCTCCGCTTCAAGCTCCGCTTCCCGCTTCTTCATGCGATCGTAGCTCATCGCCTTGTGCTTGGACGCGTTCGCCTTGATCTTGGTGCCGTCGAGCGCAACGTGCCCGAGCTTCACCAACCCGGCCTTCTCGGCGAGCTTCAGCACCTGCACAAACAGGTCGGCCAGCGCCTTAAGGTGCCGCCGCCGGAACTCCGAGATCGTGCGGAAGTCCGGCGGGTCGCCGGCCACGATCATCATGAAATCCGCCCGCTCCACCGTCGCCTTGGCGATCCGCCGCGACGAGTAGATGCCGCTCGCATAGCCGTGCAGAAGCAGCGCCGTCATCATCCGCGGATCAAACGGCGGCTGACCCAGCCCACTCCGGTAGCTGCCGAGGAGCGCCGATAGATCAAGGCTTTCCCTGACCAGCGACACGATCAACCGCGAAACGTGATCTTGCGGCACATAATCCTGCACGCGCGGCGGCAGAAGCTGGGCCTCATCGATCTTCCAGGGGCGAAATTCCTTGCTCATCGCTATGTAAGGAATCAGACTCGCACCCTCTTGACCAGTCACTACTCAGACAGGCTCCTAGGCCGGCCGGAACCCCTGCCCGGAAGCCCCCTACCCAGCCGGCCAAGCTCCATTGAACTAACGGCCCCGCTCCGATATACGGGCACACGACTCCGGCAACAGAACTCGGGGATGCTGGGGCGACGCGTCCGTTTCCTTCGAAGCCGCTCCTCAATTACCCCCATTATATCAAAGGCTTAATGATGTCTTCCACATTCGAGCAGATCGCCAACATTATCGCGGAGACCTGCGATATTCCGCGCGACACGATCAAGCCGGAGAGCCATGCCATCGACGATCTGGGAATCGACAGCCTCGACTTCCTGGACATCGCCTTTGCCATCGACAAGGCGTTCGGAATCAAGATGCCGCTCGAGAAGTGGACCCAGGAGGTCAACGACGGCAAGGCGACGACCGAGCAGTACTTCGTGCTGAAGAACCTCGCCGATCGCATCGACGAGCTGGTCGCGGCCAAGAACGCGGGCGCGGGCACGGGCTCGTAATCGCCCGCCATGCAGCTTGAATATTTTCAGCTGATTGATCGGATCGTCGACCTCAACCTCGACGCCAAGACGATCATGGTCGAAGCCCAGGTTCCGACCGCGAACACGATCTTCGAGGGACACTTTCCGGGCTACCCGATCATGCCCGGCGTACTTCTGACCGAAGCGATGGCGCAGAGTTCGGGCTGGTTGCTGCTCGGCCTGATGAAGTTTGAGCGCATGCCGTTTCTGGCGATGATCCGGGAAGCGAAGATGCGTGGCTTCGTCAATCCGGGCGACCTCCTGACGATCGAGGCCAAGCTCGAACACGAGGGCTCCGGTTTCGCGGTCACGTCAGCAAAGATACGGGTCGGCAAGGACCTCAAGTGCAATGCCGACCTGACCTTCCGCACGATCCCCTTCCCCAGTCCGGACTTGCGTGTGTACATGGATGCGATGGCCAACAAGATCGGCTTCCCGCTCGAGGGAATGACCCATGGCTGAGCCGAAAGAAGTCTGGATCACCGGAATCGGCCTGCTCTCCTCGCTTGGCGAGGGACTTGACACCCATTGGGAGGCGCTCGCCGCCAAGCGCGTCAACGTCGACAAGCAGCGCCTCGCGCCTTACGTGATCCATCCGATCGCCCCGGTCACCTTCGACTCGCAGATCCCCAAGAAGGGCGACCAACGCCAGATGGAGATGTGGCAGCGCATCGGCACCTATGCGGCCGGCCTTGCGCTCGACTCCGCCGGCGTCAAAGGCAATCAGGAAATCCTGTCGCGGATGGACATGATCATCGCGGCCGGCGGCGGCGAGCGCGATCTCAAGGTCGACCTGGCGATCATGAATGCCGACGCGCAGGGCAACTTGCCGTCCGGCGCCATCAACGAGAAGCTGATGAACGAACTGCGTCCGACGCTGTTCCTGGCGCAGCTCTCCAACCTGCTCGCCGGCAATATCGCGATCGTTCACGGCGTGTGCGGCACCTCGCGCACTTTCATGGGCGAGGAAGCCTCGAGCATCGACGCGGCGCGCAACGCGGTCGCGCGCATCGGAGCGGGCCAGAGCGACATCGCATTGGTCGGTGCCGCCCACAATGGCGATCGCGGTGATCTGCTGATGCTCTATCAATTCGGCGGTTTCAGCCTGAAGGACCAGTATGTGCCGGTCTGGGCTCGCAAGGACGAGCCGGGCTTCGCACTCGGCTCGGCTGGCGCATTCCTGGTGATGGAATCGCGCGAGCATGCCGAAGCCCGCGGTGCGAAGCCCTACGCCAAGCTGACCAAGGTGGTTGCCGATCTGGCCCGACGCCAGCAGCCCGGCGCCCTGACGAAATCGCTGCAGGCGATGTGGACGAAGCTCGGCGTGAGCGACGAGGAGACGGCCCTGATCACGGGCGCGTCCGGCGCCGAACCCGCCACCGCGGAAGAGCGCGCCTTCCTGGGCGAACATCCCGGCCTCGCTGTGCGGGCCACCGGGACGACCTTCGGCCATACGGTGGAAGCGCAGTTTCCGCTTGGACTGGCGCTGGCCGCATTGTCGATTTCGCGCGGGGCACTCTACCCGGCCAACGACCCGACCGGGTTCGAGGTTGAAAAGGCCGGTGCTCCAACCCAGATTGTCGTCATGGGAGCCGGTCACTGGCAGGGCGAAGGCATGGCCCTTGTCGAGGCCGTCAAGTAGGTCTGGCGCAGCACCGACGGGGAAACCATGACAGCACCACGCGATAAATTCGGCCGGCCGATCGTTGTCGTGACCGGCATGGGAATCGTGACCTCGCTCGGCGCGGGCAAGACGGACAACTGGAAGCGTCTGACTGCCGGCGAGTCCGGCATCAAGACGGTGACGCGCTTCCCGATCGACGGCATGAAGACGACGATGGCCGGCGCGGTTGATTTCGTCACGGTCGACCCGTTCTCGTCGACCAGTCTTTCCGAGCGCCTCGCGGTGATGGCCACCGAGGAAGCGCTCGGGCAATCCGCGATCGGCAACAAGGGCGATTTTCCCGGTCCGCTGTTTCTGGCCGTTGCTCCGATCGAGACCGAATGGCCGCAACGGCTGGAGGTGGCGCGCGCCGTCGAGACGAAGGATTTCGGAATAGTCGAGTATCTGGCGGCCTGCGGCAGCGGCAACTTCACCCGCTTTCATCGCCGTTTCACCTTCGGCTCGGTCGCGCTCCAGCTCGCGGAGACCTTCGGCACCAAGGGGTCGCCGATCTCGCTGTCGACAGCCTGCGCGTCAGGCGCGACTGCGATACAGCTCGGCGTCGAGGCGATCCGCCGCGGTGAAGCCGATGCGGCGCTGTGCATCGCGACCGACGGCTCGGTCAATCCGGAAGCTATGGTGCGCTTCTCGCTGCTGTCGGCCCTCTCGACCCAGAACGATCCGCCACAGGGCGCCTCGAAGCCGTTCTCGAAGAACCGCGACGGTTTCGTGATGGCCGAGGGCGCCGGCGCGCTCGTGCTCGAGAGCTACGAGGCGGCAATGGCCCGCGGCGCACGCATCCTCGGCGTCGTCGCCGGCTGCGGCGAGCTCACCGACTCCTTCCACCGCACGCGCTCGAGCCCGGACGGCAAGCCCGCGATCGGCTGCGTGCGCAAGACGCTTGCCGACGCAGGCATGGAGCCGAACCAGATCGACCACATCAACGCGCACGGCACATCGACGCCGGAGAACGACAAGATGGAATATCTTGCGACCTCGGCGGTGTTCGGCGAACACACTGCCAATATCCCGGTGTCGTCGAACAAATCGATGGTCGGCCACACCATCTCGGCGGCCGGCGCGGTCGAGGCGATCTTCTCGCTGCTGACGCTCGAGCATCAACGGATTCCACCGACCATCAATTACGAAGTGCCGGATCCGGCAATTCCGTTCGACGTGGTCGGCAACAAGGCACGCGATGCGCGCGTCACTGCCGTGATGTCGAACTCGTTCGGTTTCGGCGGGCAAAATGCCTCGCTGATCCTGACGCGCGAACCCGCCTGAGCTGACGCTCTCGCTTCGCGCGATGAATCGCCTGCTCCTTCGCACCAGGGCGCGTCTTCGCGACGCCGCGAAACCTGTGACCGAGGCTGCGATCGGCGCGCTGACGATCGGCCTGTTGCGAACCACGCGCTATTTCGATCCGGACAAAACGGCGGACTTCTTCGGCCGGGCCGCGCATTTCATCGGCCGCCGGTTGCGCGAGGACCGCATCGGCCGTGAGAATCTCAGGGCCGCCTTCCCGGAAAAGTCGCCGGAGGAGATCGAGACAATCCTCGCTGGCGTCTGGAACAATCTCGGCCGCCTCGGTGCCGAGTTTGCCCATCTCGATCACATCTGGGACTACGACCTCGACCATCCGGAAAAGCCCAGCCGGGTCGAATTCTCGCCCCGCAGCAAGGAGCTGTTCGACCAACTCCGCGACGACGGCAAGCCGGCGCTGTTCTTCGCCGCGCATCTCGGCAATTGGGAGCTTCCCGCGCTCGCCGCGGTCGCCCATGGGCTCGATGCCGCGATCCTGTTTCGCAGACCGAACATCGAATCCGCTGACCGCGCCATCGAACGCATCCGCGCGGTCAAGATGGGAACGCTGATCCCGGCCGGCCGCAACGCACCGCTGCGGCTCGGACAGGCCCTGCAGAACGGCCAGCATGTCGCGATGCTGGTCGACCAATATCTGACCAACGGCGTTCCGGTCACCTTCTTCGGCCGCAAAACCACCGCCAATCCGCTGCTGGCGCGTCTGCGCCGCCAGGTCGACTGCCCGATCCACGGCACGCGCATCATCCGCCTGCCCAACGGCCGCTTCCGCGCCGAACTCTCCGAGGAAGTGAAGCCGGTGTTCGATGCATCCGGCCAGGTCGACATCCAGGGCACGATGCAGGCGGTCACCGATGTCGTCGAGAGCTGGATCCGCGAATATCCGGATCAGTGGCTCTGGCTGCACCGGCGCTGGCGGTAGTCCTGCGGCAAACCTCACCGAGTCATTGCGAGGAGCGAAGCGACGAAGCAATCCATGCTTCAACCCGTGTGGCGGGATGGATTGCTTCGCTGCGCTCGCAATGACACCCCCTGCAGCCATGACGCTTCGCGTCACCGCCCCGTCTTCACCCGGGTCCACAGCCGGTTGATGATCCGCTGCGTGGCGGGATCGCGCGCGGTGATCACGAACAGCTTCTTCTGCATTGCCTCGTCGGGATAGATGTTCTTGTCGTTGAAGATCTTCGGATCGATCAGCTTCTGGCTCGCCAGATTGCCGTTGGCGTAGGAAAGGAAATTCGAATTCTTCGCGGCGACATCGGGACGGTAGAGGTAGTTGATCAGCGCATAGGCCTCCTCGACATTCTTCGCGTCCGCAGGGATCGCGAGATTGTCGAAGAACATCTGCGCCCCCTCCTTTGGAATCGTGTAGCCGATCTCGACTCCGGTCCTGGCCTCCGCGGCGCGGCTGCGCGCCTGCATGATGTCGCCCGACCATCCGACCACGAAGCAGATCTCGCCCGAGGCCAACGCGCTGAGATATTCGGACGAGTGGAATTTGCGCACATAGGGCCGGATCTTCATGACGAGCTCGGCGGCCTTCTCGAGGTCTGCCTGCTTGGTCGAATTCGGATCGAGCCCGAGATAGTTCAGGGCCGCCGGCAGGATATCGTCGGGCGAGTCCAACATGTGGATCCCGCAATCCTTGAACTTGGCGAGGTTCTCCGGCTTGAACACCATGTCCCAGCTGTCGATCTTCGCTTCGGGCCCCAGGATCTGCTGCGCCTTCTTGACGTTGTAGCCGATGCCGGTGGTGCCCCACATGTAGTTGGCGCCGTACCTATTGCCGGGGTCGTAGGTCGCGAGCTGCTTGGTCACCACGGGCCATGCATTGGCGAGGTTCGGCAGTTTCGACTTGTCGAGCGGCAAGAACACCTTGGCAGTGATCTGACGCTGCAGGAAATAGCCGGTCGGCACGACAACGTCGTAGCCCGATTTGCCCGCGAGCAGCCGCGTCTCCAGCGTCTCGTTGGCGTCGAACGTGTCGTAGACGACCTTGATGCCGGTCTCCTTGGTGAAGTCCTCCAGGACTCCCGGCGCCATGTAGTTCGACCAGTTGTAGAAGTTGACCGTGCGCTCTTGCGCATGGGCGGAGACGGACAAGAGCAAAGCCGCGGCGACGGCACCGATCAGGTACAAGTGACGGCGGCTCAGCTCTCGCATTCCGAGCTTACCTCCTGCGGCGTTGGACCGCGTCCGACAGACGCTCCAACGCGGTGTCGAGCGTTGCGTCCTTCTTGGCAAAGCAAAAACGCACGACCGACGTCACCGCGTCCTGCTCGTAGAACGCCGACACCGGTATCGCCGCGACCTTGTAGTCCTTGACGATGCGCCAGCAGAACTCCGCATCGGTCTCGTTGAGCCCGAGCGGCGACAGGTCCACGGTGAGGAAGTAGGTCCCCTGCGACTTCAGCACGGGAAAGCCGAGGCTTTCGAGCCCCTTGGTCAGGCGGTCCCGGCTCCGCGCCATATCGTTGCGCATGTTCAGGAAGTAATCGTCCGGCTTGTTGAGGCCGTAGGCGACGGCGGCCTGCAGATTGGGCGCCGTCGTGAAAGTGAGGAACTGATGCACCTTCGCGGCGACCCGCAACAGCGGCGGCGCGGCGCAGACGAAGCCGATCTTCCATCCCGTCAGCGAGAAGATCTTGCCGGCGCTGCCGACCTTGATGGTGCGGTCGCGCATGCCCGGGATCGTGATCAGCGGGATGTGCTCGCGGCCGTCGAACACCACGTGCTCCCAGACCTCGTCGCAGATCGCAACGCTGTCGAATTCCTGGCAGAACCGCGCAAGCAGTTCGAGGTCCTCGCGCGGATAGACCACCGCTGCCGGATTGAGCGGATTGTTGAACAGCACCGCCTTGGTCTTGTGATTGAAGGCGCCCCTCAACATCTCCTCGTTGAGCCGCCAGTGCGGCGGCTCGAGACGCAACAGTCGCGGAATGCCGCCGGCCTGACGGATGATCGGCAGATAGGAATCATACACCGGCTGAAACACGATCACTTCATCGCCCGGCTCAACGACGGCGAGGATCGCGGAGGTCAGCGCCTCGGTGCCCCCGGACGTCACCATCACCTCGGTCATCGGATCGAGCGTGAGGCCGTGCCAACGGCCGTAGTGCGAGGCGATCGCCTGGCGAAGCTCGGGAATGCCCATCATCGACGGATACTGGTTGTAGCCGTTGACCGAGGCGTCCGCGGCGGCGCGGCGGATATCCTCCGGTCCGGGATCGTCGGGAAAACCCTGTCCAAGATTGATGGCGTTGTTGTCGCGCGCGGCCTGCGACATCGCCTCGAAGATCGTGACCGGAAGGTCCGCGAAGACCTTGTTCATGGAAATCATGTCGGAGATCAGCCGCCCGTCCTGGTGGGCAATCCCGCAGCCTTCCAGCCGATGATGCCGCCCGCCAGATGCTTGTCGTACGGCAGGCCCGCGGCCTGGGCGGCCAGCGATGCCGTCACCGAGCGCTTGCCGGAGCGGCAGGCGAACACCACCTGCCTGCCCTTTGGATCGGGAATCGCCGCCGGGTCGAAGGTCGACAGCGGCACGACAACGCCATCGGGATAGGCCTCGACAGCGACCTCATTGGGCTCGCGGACGTCGACCAGGAGATAGCGTCCATCCGCTATTCCCTTCGACACCTCGTCCGGAAACAAATCTTGCACCTTGTGGTCCGCCACGGAAAAATCCTCCCGACATCAGTTTGGCCGGCTGCGCGCCCCCGCCGGTCCGGGCCGCAAAGTCGCCTCTCGCGCGGAGAAAATCAAGCGTCCGAAACGGGTTACGGCCTTGCTTTGAGCTAGATCGTGACTTGGGTGCCGACCTCGACCACCCGCCCGGTCGGGATCTGGAAATAGTCGGTGGCGTCGTTGGACGCGCGGCTCAAGGCGATGAACAGATGGTCCTGCCAGCGCGGCATCCCGGAATGGGCGGCCGGCTTCAGCGCGCGGCGGGACAGGAAGAACGACGTCGACATGATGTCGAACTGCCAGCCGAGCTTGCGGGCGATCGCCAGCGTCTTCGGTACGTTCGGCGATTCCATGAAGCCGAACTTCAGCGTCACCTTGGAGAAGGTCTCGCTGAGTTGCTCCATCCGAACGCGTTCGGAGGGATCGATGCGCGGCGTCGGCGCGGTTTCGATGGTGAGGATGACGTTCTTCTCGTGCAGCACCTTGTAGTGCTTGAGGCTGTGCATCAGCGCGGTCGGCGCGCTGACGGGATCGCTGGTCAGGAACACCGCGGTGCCGGAGACCCGCTGCGGCGGCCGCTTCTCCAGCATCGCGACAAGATCGGCGAGCGGAAATTCCAGCTTGCGTGACTTCTCGAATAGCAGCCGGCTGCCGTGGCGCCAGGTGTACATCAAGACGATCATGGCACCGCCGAGCGCAAGCGGCACCCAGCCGCCCTCGAATACCTTCAGGAGATTGGCGGCAAGGAAAGTGAGATCAAGGAACAGGAACGGCGCGACCAGCGCGGCGGCCGCGATCGGTGACCATCTCCAGACCCGCCAGATCACGACAAAGCCCATCATCGCGGTCACCACCATGGTGCCGGTCACGGAGATGCCGTAGGCTGAGGCCAGTGCGCTCGAGGAGCGGAACATCAGGACCAGCACGATGACCGCGATGAACAGCATGCGGTTGATGCGCGGCATAAAGATCTGCCCGGAATGCGCTTCCGAGGTGTGGCGGATCTCAAACCGCGGCAGCAGGCCAAGCTGGATCGCCTGCCGCGTCAGTGAATAGGCGCCGGTGATGACCGCCTGGCTTGCGATCACGGTCGCCACGGCCGCAAGCGCGACCATCGGGATCAGCGCCCAGTCCGGGAACATCAGGAAGAACGGGTTCTCGATTCCCTTGGGGTCACCGATCAGGAGCGCCCCCTGCCCCAGATAGTTCAGCGCCAGCGAGGGCAGCACGATGAACAGCCACGCGGTCTGGATCGGGCGCTTGCCGAAATGGCCGAGGTCGGCATAGAGCGCCTCGGCGCCGGTCACGGCAAGGAAGACCGCACCGAGCGTGATGAAACCGATCACGCCGTGATGCAGCATGAACGACACCGCCAGGACCGGATTGAACGCGTACAAGACTTCGGGATGCCGCGCGATCTGCGGCAGCGCTGCGATCGCGATCACCGCGAACCACACGCCCATCACGGGGCCGAAGAAGGCTGCGACGCGCGCCGTGCCGCGCGACTGCACCGAGAACAGCAGGACCAGGATGATCACCGTGATCGGGACGACGTAGGGATCGAAGGTCGCCGTGACCAGCTTGATACCTTCGATCGCCGATAGCACCGACAGCGCCGGGGTGATGACGGCGTCGCCGTAGAACAATGCGCCGCTGATGATGCCGAGCAGCACGATCGCGGCGGCGCCCTTGGTCGCGGCGCGCTGCGCCAGCGCCATCAGCGCCAGCGTACCGCCCTCGCCGTTGTTGTCGGCGCGAAGCAGGATCACGACATATTTCAGCGTGACGACGATGATCAGCGCCCACAGGATCAGCGAGATCACGCCGAGCACGGCGTGGGCGGTCACGCCCGCTTCACCGCCGCTCGCAGCGACGACGGCCTCGCGCAGCGCGTATAGCGGGCTGGTGCCGATGTCGCCATAGACGACACCGATGCTGCCGAGCATCAGGGCCTTGAAGCCCGCAGTGGAATGCGCCTCGCCATGCCCATTGGCCGCGGGCGTTTCCGCCGCGGTGATCGCGCTCTCGAATGACATGGGAAGCTGTGCCTCTATCTTTTACCGCACCGCACAATACAAGGCGGGGGCTATACTCCCGGCCGGAATGCATAGGTTAGCGCGCATTCAGGCCCCAGCCATGCATCTCATGCATGGGTCGGTGCGCGTACATTTCCGATTCCTTTAGCCGCATCAGATAGTTACCTGAGTACCGACTTCAACGACCCGCCCGGTCGGGATCTGAAAATAGTCGATGGCATCGTTGGCCGACCGGCTCATCGCGATGAAAAGGTGATCCTGCCATTGCGGCATGCCGGACTGTGCAGCCGGCTTCAACGACCGGCGCGAGACGAAGAATGACGTCGCCATGATGTCGAACTGCCAGCCGAGCTTGCGCGCGATCGCCAGCGCCTTCGGCACATTCGGCGATTCCATGTAACCGAAGCGCAGCCGCACGGTGGAGAACTTGTCGCTGATCTTCGCCATGTGCACGCGCTCGGAGAGATCGACGCGCGGCGTCGGCGCAGTCTCGATGGTCAGGACCACGTTGTGCTCATGCAGCACCTTATTGTGCTTGAGATTATGCAACAGCGCGGTCGGCACGAAGTTTGGATCACTGGTGAGGAACACCGCAGTGCCCTTCACGATGTGCGGCGGCCGCTTCTCCAGGCTTTGGATCAGATCGCGCAGCGGCACCTCAGTGCGGCGGGTCTTCGCAACCAGGATCGCAGCGCCGCGCAGCCAGGTCCAGATCATGATCGCCACGGTCGCGCCGAACAGCAGCGGCACCCAGGCACCCTCGAGCAGCTTCAAGAGATTGGCGCTGAAGAAGGTCATGTCGACGATCACGAACGGCAGGATCACGACCGCCGCCGACGCCACACGCCAGTTCCACAATTTCCAGATCACGATGAAGCCCATGATGCCGTCGGCGACCATGGTCGTGGACACCGCGATGCCGTAAGCCGAGGCGAGCCCACTCGAGGTGCGGAACAGCAGCACCAGCAGCAGCACGCCGACCAGCAGCAGCCGGTTGACGCGCGGCAGATAGATCTGGCCGGCATGGGTCTCCGAGGTGTAGCGGACCTCGAAGCGCGGCAGCAGCCCGAGCTGCACCGCCTGGCTGATCAGCGAATAGGCGCCGGTGATGACGGCCTGGCTTGCGATCACGGTCGCAACCGTTGCCAGCACCACGAGCGGCAGCAGCAGCACATCCGGAACCATGCGGTAAAACGAGTTCTCGATCGCCGCCGGATCGGACAGCACCAGCGCGCCCTGCCCGAAATAGTTCAGCAGCAGCGCCGGCAACACGAAGAACAGCCAACCGGACTGGATCGGCTTACGTCCGAAATGCCCGAGATCGGCATACAGCGCCTCGCCGCCGGTCACCGCAAGGAACACCGCGCCCAGCGTCACCAGGCCGATGGTGCCGTGGGTCAGCATGAACTGGACCGCGTAATACGGATTGATCGCCGCCAGCACCGACGGATTGTCGGAGATATGCGCGAGCCCCATCGCCGCCAGCGTGGCGAACCACACCACCATCACCGGCCCGAAGGCCGAGGCGACCCGCGCGGTGCCGCTGCTCTGCACCGAGAACAGCAGGACGAGAATCAGGATCGTCAGCGGCACCACATAGTGCTCGAGATGCGGGGTGGCGAGCTTGAGGCCTTCGACCGCCGACAGCACCGAGATCGCCGGCGTGATCATGGAATCGCCGATGAACATCGAGGCGCCGATCACGCCGAGCACCAGCAGCGGCCAGCTGCGGCGTCCGATCGCGCGCTGGCCGAGCGCCATCAAGGACAATGTGCCGCCCTCGCCATTGTTGTCGGCGCGCAGCAGCAGCAGCACGTATTTCGCGGTGACGACGGTGAACAGCGCCCACAGGATCAGGCTGAGCACGCCGAGCACCATGATGCGGGTGACCGGCTGGCCGTGCGCGGCGCCGCCGACCGCCTCGCGGAATGCGTAGAGCGGCGAAGTTCCGATATCGCCGAACACCACGCCGATGCTGCCCAACGTCAGGGCCCAGAAGCCCGAGGTGGCTTGCCCCTCCTGGGCCTCGGTAGATGAGACGCTAACAGCCATGACGAGTTGGAACGCTCGATCGGTTGATTTGATCCGCGCGGCTATCGACGCTTCGGCCGTGCGTGTCAACCGAGCAACACGGCCAGATCGACGGTAACATGGTAACTAGAGCTTAAGGCTTCAAGTCCGGCGGCAATGGCGGATTTTCGCGCATCAACGTGATGGTCACGCGACGGTTCGCGGGAAGCGTCGGATCGTCAGGAAACAGCGGCTCGCCGTCGGCCTTGCCCGACACCGCGAAGATATGGGACGGCGGCAAGCCTTCCCGCTCCAGGATCTGGCGCACCACATTGGCGCGGTCCGCGGACAGGTCGAAAGCGTCGTAGTCGCTGCGCGCCGGCACGAAGCCTGCGGCAGTATGTCCTACGATTGCGATCCGGAGCGGCGTCGCCTTCAGCGGCGCGGCGAGCTTCTGGATCAGCCAGCGGGTGCGGTCATACGGCTCCTTGGAGCCGTCGGCGAACATCGAGCGGCCGTCCTGGTCGACGATCTCGAGGTTGAGGCCCTCCTTGGTCTCCTCGAACATGATGTTCTTGGAGATCTCGGTCAGCTCCGGCATGTCCTGCAGCGCCTGCCTGAGCGAGGCGGAGGCCAGCGCGAACTCGCGGTCGATCTTCAGCCGCGCGCCGTTGAGCTGACTGCGCTCCTTCTCGTCCGGCGTCGGATTGGCTGAGGATTCATCCGGCGAGATGTGGTCGACATTCTTCAGCCTCGGCCGCGTCGGCAGGCCGTCGGATTCGACGATGCCGGAATAGCGTACATTGGTCTGCACGCCGAAGGCGTCGCGCATTGAGCCGGCGACGATCTTCAGCTTGTTGTTGTCCATGGTGGAGAAAGCGACGAGCATCACAAAGAAGCTCATCATCAGTCCCATCAGGTCGGCGAACGTCACGAACCAGCCGTGACCTCCGCTATGGGCGTCGCCGCGCTTCTTCTTGGCCATCGCTGCTTTCCCGAGAGCGCCGGTCCGGGCCGTCAGGCCGGAACGGGCTCACCCTCCTCCTGGCGATGCTTCTCCGGCAGATAGGCCAGCAGCATTTCGCGGACCAGCGCCGGGCTCTTGGAGTCGCGGATCATCAGGATGCCGTCGATGATCAGCGTGCGGTTGGTCTCCTCGTCGAGCAGCTTGCCGTGCAGCTTGTCGGCGATTGGCAGGCAGAACAGGTTGGCGACCAATGCGCCGTACAGGGTCGCGAGCAGCGCGGTCGCCATGAACGGACCGAGCTTGGAGGGGTCGGTCATGTTGGCGAACATCTGCACCATGCCGATCAGGGTGCCGATCATGCCGAACGCCGGCGCGCAGTCGCCGATTGCGCGGTAGATCTTGCTGCCCTCGTCGAGGTGCATCAGGAAATTGTCGCGGTCGCGCTCCATGTTGTCGCGGATGAACTCGAGGTCGTAACCGTCAGCGACGTAACGGATTCCCTTGGCGAGGAACGGCTCGTCGGTCTCCACCTTTTCGAGCCCGACCGGGCCCTGCTTGCGGGCGATCTCGGCGATGCGGGCGAGCTCATCGACGAGGTCGCGGGCCGACAGCCGGCTCATGGTGAAGGCGTATTTCGCACCGAGCGGCAGGCCATGCAGCATCACGCCGAGCGGAAAGCGGATCATCGTCGCCGAGATCGACCCGCCGAAGATGATGATGATCGCGTGCTCGGAGATGAACATATGCAGGTCGCCGCCCATGAACATCATGACCGAAATGACAATCGTGCCAGCCAACAGCCCGGCGCCTGTCATGATATCCATGAGGAACTCCAACGCGAACGCGACCCCCGCCTGTCCTGGGCGGTGCGCAGCCCAGGGCGGGCCACGTGGCAGAACCCTAACGTTAATGCGATTAAGGACGCGTTACCGAATTTGGTAGGGATAACAACGGGTAAACACCTCTCTCCGGAGGATGTCGTTGAAGATGCTGGCTTTCCACTACGACCGCCGCTGCGGCACTCAGAAAGGCCCTCCCCGTAGAACAACGGACATGAGATAGCTTTTCGCCTGTGAGCAAACGAACCAGCGAGAAGGACAAGATGAAGGCCGTCGTTGTCGAGCAATATGCGCCCATCGATCAGATCGGGCTGAAGGAGGTCGTTACGCCCGAGGCCGGGCCGGGCCAGCTCCGTGTCCGGGTGCAGGCCGCGAGCATCGGCTTCGTTGATGGACTGAAGGTCGAGGGCCGCTACCAGACCAAGGATCCCCTGCCGTTCACCCCCGGCGCGGAGTTCGCCGGTGTGGTCGATGCCGTCGCCAACGACGTCACCGGCTTCACGCCGGGCATGCGGGTGATGGGCGCGGCGCGCTCGGGCGCATTGGCCGAGCATATCGTCGTACCGGCCACAGCGGTCGAGATCATGCCCGACGGGCTGTCGATGGAGGCCGGCGCCGCCTTCCGCACCAACTACCTCACCGCGCTCTATGCGCTCGGCGAGCGCGGCTCGCTCCGCGCCGGCGAGCAACTGCTTGTCCTCGGCGCCGCCGGCGGCACCGGGATTGCCGCGATCCAGATCGGCAAGCTGCTCGGCGCGCGCGTCATCGCCGCGGCCTCGACCGAGGAGAAGCGCAACTTCGCCGCAAGCTTCGGCGCCGATGCGGTGATCGACTACACCAGGCCGGACTGGCGCGACGCGCTGAAGGAAGCGACCGGTGGTCACGGCGCCGACGTGATCTTCGATCCGGTCGGCGGCGAGGTGTCGGTGCAGGCCTTCCGCTCGATCGCCTGGAACGGCCGTCATCTCGTGATCGGCTTTGCCGCAGGCCACATCCCGGCACTGCCCTTCAACCTGCCGCTCCTGAAGGGCGGCCTCCTGATCGGCGTCGACGCTGCCCAGATCGCCCGCCGCGAGCCGGACGCGCAGGCGCGCGTGATGACGCAATTGTCGGCCTGGCTGAACAATGGACAACTGACGCCGGTGGTCGGCAAGGTGTTCGCTTTCGACGACTTCCGTGCTGCGTTCAAGACCATGCAGACCCGCGCGGCCCTGGGGAAGATGGTGGTGAAGATCGGATAGCGAGAGAAGCACTGCGGTCGCCTCACCTTCGCCGTCGTCCCGGCGAAGGCGGGGACCCATACGCAGAGGCCGGTGTTGTGAACGGGACTCGTTGTTTGTCGTCCTGGCCAAAGCCAGGACCATAACAACCGCATTTGGTGATGAACGCGACCTTGGCCCCAGCGTCGCGCGACAACTGACATTTGGGGTAATGGGTCCTCGCTTTGCGCCAGGACGACAGCGAGGGTGTGGCGCGGTCCAATATCACGCTCCGTCATTGCGAGGAGCGAAGCGACGAAGCAATCCATCGTCCCGCGTATGCTCCACAATGGATTGCTTCGCTCCGCTCGCAATTGTCAATGACGTGGTTGGCCCTGCGGTTCAATTGCTAGGCAGCTTCGAGGACGCAAGTTCGCCTTCTCGCGACATGATTTGTCCGAGTTTTGCGCTTCGTTCCGCCCTCTCTTGATCAGAGGGCGCAGGGAAAGCCGGGTGCCGATCGCACCCATGGGTCCCGAGCAAATGGAAAGCTCGGGAGGTAGGACCACAGGTGAAACCGGAACGATCCCGGCTTTCCCTGCGCGATGGGTTACGGCTTATACGTGCTCTCCCCGGCGAGACTGGGCTTTGTTGTCACCGTCATCAGCGAGAGAACTCGTCTCTTGCTGATGAGACACCTGCCACTAGGGCGTCAGGCCTGCACGACTTCACCGTCCGCCTCATACGCACTCGTCAGTTGCGCACTCGGCGTCCACCGCATCTCGACCCAACACTCGTGACGATCGCGAAGCGCCCCTCAAGCGGGTGAGACGGGTCGGATCATACGCTGAGTTGCACTTCTGATAAACAGAAAAATTTCTTGCGCGAGCACTGGACAGCGGAGAAAATCTGTGAAGCAACACTGAGTTGCCCAACCGGCACGTCTCGCGCGCGAGTCATCGGGCTGCATGGACATCGGTCTCCAGGAGGGAGGTTCTCCGTGGCGAAGAGTGTCCGCATCCAGATCGAGTTTGAAGAAGCGGACGAAACCCCGGCACTCGACGCAGTCGAAACCCGACGCTCCGTCACTTGCCGTCGGCACGTTGCATGAGATGCAGTTCATGTGTCGTGAGATGCAACAGCGCACCCCCAAAATTCCGGACCATGCATCATCTCGGCTTAGGAACCGACTGAATTTGCTGGAGTTGGTGGACGCAGGTGACAAGACCATTAAACAAAAAGGGGCGATCTCCGCGAATGAATCCAGGCATGGTAAACATTACGGACGGTCAACGGCTGCAGCTGCTGATCGACGCCATAGTTGACTACGCGATTTATTTCGTTGAGCCTGATGGCACGGTCGCGAGCTGGAATTCCGGGGCGGCTCGACTGAAGGGATATAGCGCCGGCGAGATCATCGGGCGGTCTTTCTCACTTTTCTACACGCCTGAGGATCAGGCCGCCGGACTGCCGCAGAAGGCGTTGGCGACCGCCACCGAGCAAGGACGCTTTACCTCGGAAGGATGGCGCGTCCGCAAGGACGGAAGCCGTTTCTGGGCTATCGCGGTGATCGAGGCCGTGAGGGATCGCGACGGGTCGCTGATCGGATTTGCCAAGGTCACGCGCGACGTCACAGAGCGTCAGGAAGCCACCCAAGCTCTCCTGGAAAGCGAACAGCGCTATCGCCGGCTGATCGAAGCGGTCGTTGACTATGCCATTTTCCAGCTCGATGCCACGGGCGCCATCGTCACCTGGAACCCCGGCGCCGAGCGGATCAAGGGCTACGCGCCTGAAGAGATCATCGGCCAGCATTTCTCGCGCTTCTATACCGATGAGGATCGCGCCGCCGGAATCCCGCGCCGCGCGCTCGAAGAAGCCGCGCAAAACGGTCGGTTTGAATCCGAGGGATGGCGTGTTCGGAAGGACGGCTCAAGATTTTGGGCATCCGTTGTCATCGACAGGATCGTTGATGAAAGCGGCGCGCTGGTCGGATTTGCCAAGGTCACCCGCGACATAAGCGAGCGACGTGAAGCTCAGGAGGCGCTGGCCAAGGTCCAGGACCAATTGCTTGCCTCGCAAAAGCTCGAAGCGGTCGGACAGTTGAGCGGCGGCATCGCGCACGATTTCAACAATCTGCTGATGATCGTCCTGGGCAACCTTGAAACGATCGAGCGCCACGGCAGGCAGCTTGCCGACAATGCGGCCTTTCAACGTGCGCTGTCCTATGCCAAGCGCGGCGCCCAGCGCGCCGCGGGCTTGACCAGCCGCCTGCTCGCCTTCTCGCGACGCCAGGCCCTCGACCCCAAACCGATCGATCTGAACAATTTTCTCAACGGACTGCAGGACTTTCTGCAGCGGACGCTCGGCGAGCGGATCGAGGTCCATGCCATCGGCAGCGCCGGGCTCTGGCAGATCGAGGTGGACCCCAACCACCTGGAGTCCGTCATCGTCAATCTCGCCATCAACGCGCGCGACGCGATGCCGGACGGCGGCAAGCTTACGCTCGAGGCGGCGAACATATCCGCGGATCACGATTATAGCGCGCGAAATCCGGAGCTCAGCCCGGGCCAGTACGTGGTGGTCGGCGTGACGGACACCGGCGTCGGGATGAGCGCCGACACGCTGAGCCATGCCTTCGAGCCATTCTTCACCACCAAGGAAGCCGGACAGGGTACCGGCCTCGGCCTGAGCCAGTTGTATGGTTTCGTGAAGCAGTCCGGCGGTCACACGAAGATCTACAGCGAGGTCGGTCAGGGCACCAGCATCAAGATGTACTTCCCGCGCTACTGCGGCGCGGCCGCCAGGAAAGAGAGCGATGAGCCCTTCACTGAAGTGGCGTCGAACAGAGCTGAAACGATCCTGGTCGTTGAAGATGACGAGAGTCTTCGCATCTACATCGGCGACCTGCTGCGCGAGCTGAACTACCGCGTATTGACGGCATCGAATGCGCAAACAGCCCTGAAGATCCTGCTGGAACGGCGGCATATCGACCTCGTCCTCACCGATGTAGTCATGCCGGGCATGAACGGACGTGAATTCGGAAAGCGCGCAGCCGAGATGCGGCCCGGACTGAAGATCCTCTACATGACCGGCTACTCCCGCAACGCGATCATGCACCATGGCAGGTTAGACCGGGGCGTGGAGCTGCTGGAGAAGCCGGTGTCGCAAGCCAAGCTCGCGCTGCGGGTTCGGGAAATGCTCGACCGCCGCTAACACGGGCCGCGACGGGCTGCGGATGTCGTTTTTCGGCTGGTCTCAACCGCTGCAGCACAAGGATGCCGCTGTTTCTGCGGTTGGAGCGCGACCAGTGATCGCCTGACGAACCGAAGCGACCAAGGCGCCTCCCGTACCGATGCGGCGAGCCGTGGCGCAGCGCCTGCATGTGTCCGAGCCTGGAGGCTCCGGATACCTGGCATTATGATATGTTATTCGCTCAGGCGTACGCCGCACGGCAAATTCATCGCACCAAGCGGCGGCACTCGCACGGCGGTTGCATTTGATGGAACCAACGATGCGCGGATGCATTGTCGTTGACGCGGCGGTTGAGAAACCGACGGTGAACTCTGCGTCATCCGGGCTGGGGAGCCACGAGGTGTCCGGCAGGTCCATTCATCCACACTCAAGGCCTGTTCGTCTTGGCACAAACTGCATATTCAGTATCGGACAAATCAGCCCTGCGGTCGCCCTCGGGGGCGAAACAATGACGACTGACAAGGCGATTTGGTACGTTTCATTCGCGTTGCGTAATCCCGATGCCGGGCACCAACGTTTCCCGCGCCAGACACGCACGTTCTCAAACGAGCGTGATGCCAAGGTTTTTGCCAGCTGCCTGCTCGATCAAACGGAAGACGTCAGCGCCGGGACGATCAACCCGCACTAGCCAAGACGCGTGATCGCACCGGCCGCCATCGCGGCGTGGGTCGGCAATAGCTGAGGCGGGTGCCGCTGCTACAGGAATCGTGACGGCGCAAACGGCGCGAGCGGAATCTCCGGCTGCTTGCCGCTCAACAATTGCGCGACAAGCCGGCCGGTGCGCGCCGAGCCGACCAGGCCGACATGGCCGTGGCCGAATGCGTAGACGACGTCGCGGGTGGCGCGCGCATAACCGATGCAGGGCCGCCCGTCGGGCATGCTCGGGCGGTGGCCGAACCAGGTCTTGATGCGCGACGCGGGAATATTCCTGGGCAATTTCGGGAACATACTGAGCAGATTGTCACGCAGGATCTCAGCGCGTTTCCAGTTCGGCTCGGCGTCCAGCCCCGCGATCTCGACCGTGCCGGCCGCGCGGAGGCCCTTGTCGGTCCAGTTAACGACCATCTTGGCGTCTGAAGCCATCATCGAATTGCGCGGGCCCGATTCCGGGTTCTCGATCATGACGTGATAGCCGCGCTCGGTTTCCAACGGCAGCGGATCGCCGATCGATGCGGTAAGCTGCTTCGAGCGCGCACCGGCGGCGACGACCGCGGCGTCGCAGGCAATCTCCCCGCTCTCGGTGGCAACAGCGATGAGCTTGTCATCCTGGAGCCTGAGGCCGGTCGCCTTGGCCGCAACGCGCACGGCGCCGTTCGCGATCGCGTGGCTGGCTAGCGCTGCGACATAGGCCCCGGGATCGCGGCAGCGCCCGGCCTCCTCCACCACGACGCCGAACTTGTAGCGCGGGTCGAGATCGGGCTCGCGCTGGCGCATCTCATCTTCATTGAGCTCCAGCCATTCGATGCCGACGCGCTTGCGGATGCGCCAACCGAGATCGCGGTCGAACGGCGCGCGCGCGGGGAACACGTGCATCACCCCTCGCCGCTCGATCAACTCAGGCACACCGGCTTCCTCGGCGAGCTGCTTGTGCAGCAGCGGCGCGTCCTTCAAGAGATCGCGCATCGCTCGCGCAGTGGCTTCGACCTGGGCCTCGGTCCAGCTCGACAGCAGATACCTGACCAGCCAGGGCAAGGCCTTCGGCAGATAGGACCAGCGGATCGCCAGTGGCCCTAGCGGATCCATCAGATAGCCCGGGACCTTCTTCCAGGTGCCGGGCTCGGCCGGCGGGATCACCGAATGCGACGACAGCCAGCCGGCATTGCCATAGCTCGCCGCCTGCGTGCCGCCGGGCTCGCCCGGATCGATCAGCGTGACGCGGTGGCCTTCGCGCAGCGCCTCGATGGCGCTGATCACGCCGACCGCGCCGGCACCGATGATCGCAACGTGACGGCCCGCGGGCTGGGCCATCAGTGCGCGGCCTGCTGCGGCACAAAGTCCTTGCCGACCGACAGCGCGCGCTGATCGACCAGGCAATGCAGGATCGCCGGCTTGCCGGAGGCCAGCGCGCGCTCGAACGCCGGCGCGAAGTCTTCGGTGCGCTCGACCCGTTCGCCATGACCGCCAAACGCCTTGGCGTAAAGCGCGAAGTCCGGATTCTTCAGCTGCGTGCCGACGACGCGGCCGGGATAGTCACGCTCCTGATGCATGCGGATGGTGCCGTATTGCGCGTTGTCGATGATGACGACGATCAGCGGCGCATCGTACTGAACCGCGGTGGCGAACTCCTGCCCGTTCATCAGGAAGCAGCCGTCGCCGGCAAACGCCACGACGACGCGATCCGGAAAGTGCCGCTTGGCCATCACGGCGGCCGGCACGCCGTAGCCCATCGAGCCCGAGGTCGGCGCAAGCTGGGCGGCGAAAGCGTGGAAACGATGGTGGCGATGCAGCCAGCCGGCGTAATTGCCGGCGCCGTTGCAGACGATCGCGTCCTTCGGCAGCCGGTCGCGCAGCCATGTGACGACCTGGCCGTACTCGAAGTTGCCCGGCAATTCGCGCGGCTTCTCGGTCCAGGCGAGGTAGTCCGCGTGTGCGTTCGCGGCCTCACCCTTCCAGGCCGGCGTTGCTGATGGCTTCATGGTCTCGACCGCGGCGGCGAAGGCGGCCGGCGTTGCCTGGATCGCGAGCGCCGGCTGATAGACGCGGCCGAGCTCTTCGGAGCCGGGATGGACGTGAATGAGCTTCTGCTGCGGAACGGGAATGTCGAGCAGCGTGTAGGACGACGACGGCATTTCCGACATGCGGCCGCCGATCAGCAGAATGACGTCGGCGCCGGTGATGCGATCCTTTAGTTTCGGACTCGGGCCGATGCCGAGGTCGCCGGCATAATGCGAGTGGTCGGCATCGAACAGCGAGGCGCGGCGGAACGAGGTCGCAACCGGCAGATCGAACCGCTCGACAAAGCGCGCGATGCCCTTGGCCGCGTCCGCCGTCCAGGCGGAGCCGCCGAGCACGACGATCGGTGCCTTGGCGGTGGCCAGCATCGCGCCGAGACGCTCGAGATCTGACGGCGCGGGCCAGGTTGCCGCAGGCTCGACGCGCGGCGCATCGGCGACCGCAGCGGTCTCGGTGAGCATGTTCTCGGGCAGCGCGATCACGACGGGACCGGGGCGGCCCTGCAATGCGACGCGGAAGGCGCGCGCGACCAGTTCCGGGATGCGGTCCGGGCGATCGATCTCGACCGCCCATTTCGCCATGGTGCCGAACACCGCCTTGTAGTCGAGCTCCTGGAAGGCCTCGCGCTCGCGCATGCCGGTATCGACCTGGCCGACGAACAGGATCATCGGGGTCGAGTCCTGCATCGCGATGTGCACGCCATGGGCGGCATTGGTCGAGCCGGGGCCACGCGTCACGAAGCAGATGCCCGGACGTCCGGTGAGCTTGCCATAGGCCTCCGCCATCATCGCCGCCCCGCCTTCGGCGCGACAGATCACCACATCGATCGGGCTGTCATGCAGGGCGTCCAGCGCCGCGAGATAGCTCTCGCCCGGCACGCAGGTGATGCGCTCCACCCCTTGCACGACCAGCTGGTCGATCAGGATCTGGCCTCCGGTGCGGGCATTGCTTTTGGTCATGAGGGCTCCCTAACGGACATTGGCGCGTGTCGAGGCTTCGCGCGGATCTGGTCCGAACCGGGGTATGATAGACAGGAATACGGCGCAAGGCCGAAGTCGCCTCGGCATACCAGGGCGACGACGAGCCATGCGGCAGGGCAAGGACAGCGCCGCGGCGCCGCCGATTTCCGCAGAACGGGCGGTTGCTGCCCGATCGGCCCAGCGCGGGCCGCGTCCGCCTGCGGGCGCCGTGTTGCCCCTCATGGTGAGGAGCGCGGAACGCGCGTCTCGACGATGCTTCGCATCGCGAGGCGAACCATGAGGCCTCGCCTTTGGCCTGCATCCTTCGAGGCGCCGCTTCGCGGCTCCTCAGGATGAGGGGTTATGGCGCTTGTGACGCAGCAGGACGATTGCCCACCTACAGCGAGCGCGCGATCAACAGCTTCATAATCTCGTTGGTGCCGCCATAGATCTTCTGGATGCGGGAATCAATGAACATCCGCGAGATCGGATATTCCTGCATGTAGCCGTAGCCGCCGTGGAGCTGGAGGCATTCGTCCGCGGTCTCGACCTGCTTCTGCGAGCACCACCATTTTGCCATCGAGGCCGTCACCGTATCGAGATCGCCGGCGACCAGGCGCTCGACGCACCAATCGACGAACACGCGGGCGATCATGGCCTCGGTCTTGCGCTCGGCGAGCTTGAAGGCGGTGTTCTGGAACTCGATCAGCGGCTTGCCGAATGCGTTGCGCTCCTTGGTGTACTCGGCGGTGATCCTGACCGCGCGCTCCATCGAGGCGACGGCGCCGATCGCGAGCGACAGCCGCTCCTGCGGCAGTTGCTGCATCAGCTGCACGAAACCGTTGCCCTCCTCGGCGCCGAGCAGGTTTTCCGGCGGCACCACGACATTGTCGAAGAACAGCTCGGAAGTATCCGAGGCGTGCAGGCCGATCTTGTCGAGGTTGCGGCCGCGCCGGTAGCCCTCGGCGCCTTCGGTCTCCACGACGACCAGCGAAAGGCCCTTGGCGCCCGGACCGCCGGTGCGCACGACCACGATGACGAGGTCGGCGGCCTGGCCGTTGGTGATGAAGGTCTTCTGGCCGTTGATAACATAGGAATTGCCCTGCTTCTTCGCCGTGGTCTTGACGCTCTGCAAATCGGAGCCGGTGCCGGGCTCGGTCATCGCGATGGCGCCGACCATCTCGCCCGACGCCATCTTCGGCAGCCAGCGCTTCTTCTGCTCCTCCGAGCCGTAGTTGAGGATGTAGTGCGCGACGATCGCGCTGTGCACGGAGACGCCGGTCGTCAGCTCCGGCACGGTGCTCTCGAGGTCGTCGAGCACGGCGGCGTCATAGGCGAAGCTGGTGCCGAGGCCGCCATAGGCCTCCGGCACGCTCGGCAGCAGCGCGCCCATCTCGCCGAGCGCGCGCCAGGCCGAGCGGTCGACCAGCTTCTGCGCGCGCCATGTCTCGGCGTGCGGCGCCAGATCCTTGGCGAGGAATTTGCGGAACTGGTCACGGAAGGTGTCCAGCTCCTCGGTCATCCAGGACGATCGGTATTGCATCATGCCCTCGCAATTAAATCAGCAGACCGCCGCCGGCGACGATCACCTGACCGCTGATGTAGTTCGATTCCGGCGAGCAGAACAGATAGACCGCGTCCGCCGCCTCCTCGGGCGTGCCGCCGCGGCCGAGTGGGATCATTCGGCCCATGGCTTCCAGCATCTCCGGCTGAACGCCGACCTTGATGTCGCGGCCCGCGACGTCGATGGTCTTCTGCTGCGCCTCGATCGGCTGGGTCAGACGGGTGTTGATCAGGCCGAAGGCGACGCAATTGACGTTGACCTTGTAGCGGCCCCACTCCTTGCACATCGTCCGCGTCAGCCCGATCAGCGACGCCTTCGCCGAGGAATAGCTCGCCTGCCCGGCATTGCCGTAAAGGCCCGCGATCGAGGAGATGTTGACGACCTTGCGGAACACCTCGCGGCCGGCCTCCGCCTCCCGCTTCGCCATCACCCGGATCGGCTCGGACGCGGCGCGCAGGATACGGAACGGGGCGACGAGGTGGACGTAGAGCATCGCCTGGAACTGCTCGTCGGTCATCTTCTGGATCGTCGAGTCCCAGGTGTAGCCGGCATTGTTGACGATGATGTCGAGGCCGCCGAAGCGCTCCATCGCGCTACCCACGAAGCGATCGGCGAAGCCCGCCTCGGTCACGCTGCCGTTGACCGCGATCGCCTCGCCGCCCGCAGCCTTGATCTCGGCCGCGACCGCATCGCCCGGCTCGGCATCGAGGTCATTGACCACGACGCGCGCGCCCTCGCTCGCGAGCTTCAGCGCGATCGCCCGCCCGATGCCGCGGCCCGAACCGGAGACGAGCGCAACTTTGCCTTGCAGTTTCGACATGATTCCTCCCTCAACAAGACGCTCTTCTTTGCCTCTCCCGCTTGCGGGGGGAGGCCGGAACGCATCGTCAGATGCGTTCCGGTCCCTTCGTGGCGCGACTCCGCCACGTTACAGCGCAATGATCGCTTCCCCGGCGAGCTTGATCTCGCCGTTCTGATCCTTCGTAGTGAGCGCAAGCTTGGCCCGCTTCTCGCCATCCTGCTCCATCAGCTCGGTCACCGTGCCCTCGCAGGTCAGCTTGGCGCCGAGCTGGGTGATCGCGGCAAAGCGTGTCGAGAACGAGCGGATGCGCGACGGCGCGACGGCGTCGGTCAGCGCCTGGCCGAGATAGCCCATCACGAGCATGCCGTGCGAAAACACGTCGGGGAAACCGGCCGCCTTCGCGAAGTCGATGTCGACATGGATCGGATTGTGATCGCCGGAGGCGCCGCAATACAGCGCGAGGCGATGGCGGGTGATCGGCGGAAACTCCTTGTAGACGAGACGGTCGCCGACCGATGGAGAGTTCGCGCTCATGACGGCCTCGCATTGCGCACCACCACCGTGCGCGAGGTGTCGGCGACATGGACGCCGTCCTGATTGGTGACCTCGGTGACGACGACGATCAGCGTCATCGCCCCGCCCTTCTTGTCGGTGACGCCGTCGACACGGGACTTGAAGGTCAGCGTGTCGCCGACAACAACGGGCGCATGATAGTCGAAGCCCTGCTCGCCGTGCAGCACGCGCGCGAGATCGATATCGAGCGCGGTCAGGAACTCAAACGGATCGGGCGCGTCCATCATCTCCAGGCAGAACAGATAGGTCGGCGGCACCGGTGTCGCCGCGTAGCCGGCCGCCTGCGCGGCCTTGTCGTCGCGATAGAGCGGATTGCGCTCGCCGAGCGTATCGAGGAAGAAGCGCAGGCGCCCGGGCTCGACGCGCGCGGTCACGGGTGTGAACGTACGCCCGACGGCGGATTGATCGACCATGCGTGACCTCAGGCGCGCTCGTACAGCGTCACGACGCAGGCGCCGCCGAGGCCGAGATTGTGCTGCAGGCTGATCCGGGCGCCCTCCACTTGCGTGGCTGCCGCCGTGCCGCGCAACTGCCGCGTCAGCTCGTAGCACTGCGCAAGGCCGGTGGCGCCGAGCGGATGGCCTTTCGACAGCAGGCCGCCGGACGGATTGGTGACGATCTTGCCGCCATAAGTGTTGTCGCCGTCGTCGATGAACCGCGCCGCCTCGCCCTCGCCGCACAGCCCGAGCCCCTCATAGGTGATCAGCTCGTTATGGGCGAAGCAATCGTGCAGCTCGACGACGTCGAGATCCTCAGGGCCGATGCCGGCGGCCTCGTAGACTTTCTTCGCGGCATCGCGCGCCATGTCGTAGCCGACCACCTGCATCATGTCGCCGGCCGCGAAGGTCGAGGGCGTATCCGTCGTCATCGCCTGCGCGGCGATGCGGACCTGCTTGTTAAGGCCGTGCTGGTCGGCGAATTTTTCGGAGACCAGGATCGCGGCGGCGCCGCCGCAGGTCGGCGGGCAGGCCATCAGCCGCGTCATCACGCCGGGCCAGATCACCTGGTCGTTCATCACGTCGTCCGCGGTGACTTCTTTACGGAACAGCGCCAGCGGATTGTTCTTGGCATGGCGGCTCGCCTTCGCGCGCACCTTGGCGAAGGCGTTGAGCGGCGTGCCGTATTTCTTCATGTGGCTGAGGCCCGCGCCGCCGAAATAGCGCAGCGCCAGCGGCACTCCGGGCGCGTCGACCAGCTTGTCGGCGGCGGCGTCGAAATCATCGAAGGCGCTGGGACGATCGGTGAAGACTGCGCCGAGCGCGCCGGGCTTCATCTGCTCGAAGCCGAGCGCCATCACGCAGTCCGCGGCGCCCGATTCAACCGCCTGCCGCGCCAGGAACAGCGCGGTCGAGCCGGTCGAGCAGTTGTTGTTGACGTTGACGATCGGAATGCCGGTCATGCCGACCGGATAGAGCGCGCGCTGGCCGCAGGTGGAGTCGCCATAGACATAGCCGACATAGGCCTGCTGCACACGGCCGTAGTCGAGCCCGGCGTCGGCCAGCGCCAGCCTAGCGGCCTCCGCGCCCATCACGTGATACGGCGCGTTGGCGCCGGGCTTGACGAACGGGATCATGCCGACCCCGGCAACATAGGCGCGTGACGTCATCGTTGTCCTCCCGAAGATTACCCACTGGACTATATATTACCCACGGGTAATATACGGGGCATTCTCCGGAGTCAATGCGACCCCCACCGCACGCCATGGACGCCCACGCCCCCTCCTCCAACTCCCAGTCGCCCTGGCTGCCGTTCGAAAGCCGCCGCCGCGCCCGCGACGAGAAGCGCGAAGCGGTGTTGCGCACCGCTGTCGCGCTGTTCCTGGAGCAGGGTTATCACCGCGCCACGCTCAACGACGTCGCCAAGCGGCTGAACATCACCAAGCCCGCGCTCTACAATTATTTCCGCGGCAAGGACGAGATCCTGTTCGAGTGCTGGTCGCTCGGCAACGAGCTGGTCGACGATTGCATTGCCGAGACCTCGGCCGGCGGCGGCACGGGCCTTGATAAGCTGCGCAAGCTCACCGTCAGATATGCCGAGCTGATGACCACCGACTACGGCAAGAGCCTCGTCCGCTTCGACGTCCGCGATCTCAACGAGGACAATCGCAAGATCGTCCAGACGGCGAAGCGGCGGATCGACCGCGCCTTCCGCAGCTATATCGCCGAGGGCGTCGGCGACGGCTCGATCAGGCCGTGCGATCCGAAACTCTCGGCCTTCGCGATCGCGGGCTCGCTGAACTGGATCGGACACTGGTTTCAGCCCGGCGGCCCGATGACCGGCAAGGCCGTGGCCGAGGAATTCGCGATCCGCCTGACCGAGGGGATCGCCACAACAACGCGCAAGAGGGCGGACAAACCGCCTCGCACGGGAAACGCATCAAGGGAGGACAAGAGTGAACATCACGCACGGACTGCGGCGCGCGCTGCAGGTCAATCCAAACGGGCTCGCGGTCGTCTGCGGTGAGCGGCGGCGCAACTGGCGCGAGGTCGGCGACCGCGTCGCCCGCCTCGCCGCCGGCATTCGCGGCCTCGGCGCCAGAGATGGCGATCGCGTCGCGATCCTGTCGCTGAATTCCGATCGCTATCTCGAGCTTTATCTCGCCGTCGGCTGGGCGGGCGCGGTGATCGTGCCGCTCAACATCCGCTGGTCTCAGCTGGAGAACGAGGACGCGCTGCGCGACTGCCGCGCCGGGATCCTGTTCGTCGACAAGGCGTTTGCGCCGGTCGGCGCGACGCTGGCGAAGGCCATTCCTGGGCTGAAGCTCGTCTATGCCGACGATGGCGCGATGCCCGAGGGCATGGAGAATTACGAGACGCTGATCGCACGCAACCTGCCGATGCCGGATGCGATGCGCGGCGCGAGCGACCTAGCCGGCATCTTCTACACCGGCGGCACCACCGGCCGCTCCAAGGGCGTGATGCTGAGCCACGGCAACCTGATGGCTAACGCGCTGAACGCGCTCAGCGAAGGCCTGTGGCCGGGCACGTCGACCTACCTGCATGCGGCGCCGATGTTCCACCTCGCCAATGGCGCGGCGATGTATTCGGTGCTGCTGTCGGGCGGCTCGAACGTCGTGATCCAGGGCTTTACGCCCGATGGCGTCGCCTCCGCCATGCAGAAGGAGCGCGTCACCGACGTCCTGCTGGTGCCGACCATGATCCAGATGTTCGTCGATCATCCCACGCTCGGCAATTACGACCTGTCGTCGCTGCGACGGATCGCCTATGGCGCCTCGCCGATCAGCGACGCCGTGCTGATGCGCGCGATGAAGGCGCTGCCGCATGTCGAGTTCACCCAGGCCTACGGCATGACCGAGCTGTCGCCGATCGCAACGCTGCTGCACTGGAAGGAGCATATCGGCGAGGGCCGTGCCAAGGGCCGGCATCGCGCCGCCGGCCGCGCCACGCTCGGCTGCGAGGTCAAGATCGTCGACGCCGAAGACAAGGTGGTGCCATCAGGCACAGTCGGCGAGATCGCGGTGCGCGGCGATGTCGTGATGATGGGCTATTGGGAGCGCCCTGAGGAGACCGCGCGCGCCGTGATCGACGGCTGGATGCACACCGGCGACGGCGGCTGCATGGACGAGGACGGCTTCGTCTACGTCGTCGACCGCGTCAAGGACATGATCATCTCCGGCGGCGAGAACGTCTATTCCGCGGAGGTCGAGAACGCGCTGGCACAGCACCCGGCGGTGGCGCAATGCGCGGTGATCGGCATCCCGAGCGAGCGCTGGGGCGAGCAGGTTCACGCCGTCGTCGTGATGAAGAGCGGCGCCAGCGCCACGCCGGAAGAACTGATGGAGCACTGCAAGACGCTGATCGCCGGCTACAAATGTCCGCGCAGCGTCGACATTACCTCGACACCGCTGCCGCTCTCCGGCGCCGGCAAGATCCTGAAGCGCGAACTGCGCCGGCCGTACTGGGAGAACCGCGACCGGCGCGTGAGCTGACGCGCGCGTTGCATGGCGTGGTTTCAGCAGCAAGCGTTGACATCGGAGCAAGCGGCCGATTGGATCGGTTAGATTCAATCCAGCGAGTTCCGATGTCCGCACCTGATACGAATGCCGACGGCAAGCCGCGCCGCCTGATGCACCGCCGCTCCGTCGAATGTCTCGGCTATCTCCGGGACGACGGACTGTGGGAGGTCGAGGCCCGGCTGGTCGACACAAAACCCTATGCGCGGCACGACCGCCATCGCGGCCTGCAGCAGCCCGACGATCCCGTGCACGACATCCGCCTGCGGCTCGCGGTCGACGACAGCTTCACGATCCGCGAGACCGGCACGACGATGGCCTCGACGCCCTACCCGTCCTGCCTCGATGTCGAAGGCATTCTGCAACGCCTGGTCGGCGAGCGCATCGGCAAGGGCTGGCGCGACATTATCAGGCGCAAGATCGGTCGGCTGGAGACCTACACGCATCTCGCGGAGCTGTTGGGACCGGCGGTGACGACGCTGTTCCAGACGGCAACGTCAGGCAAGAACCCGCAGGGCCGCGACTCGCTCGACCAACAGCAGGAGCTCAAGGAACCGCCGTTCTTCGTCGGCGGCTGCTACTCGTGGCGACTGGACGGACCCGTCGTGGCCGAGATGTTTCCGCAGTTCGCGAAGAAAGCTGTCGAGGCGAAGCAGGAATCATAGAGCCGTGGTCGCGGGGTGGGTTAGCCGACGACGTTCGCCGTAGCTCAACGAGCGAAGACAGAAGGCGTAACCCACCTTCCGTCCGATCCGCGTGATGGTGGGTTACGCTTCGCTAACCCACCTTACGGGTTACCCGACAATCCCGCCAATTTCAGGCTCAACGCCCGCAGCCGCCTCCGCGCCTCGGCATCATAAGCCTGCGAATGGGCGCGGGCTTCGCGCATGCCGTCGAAGAACAACCCGCTTCGGTCGGCAACGTCGTCGCCGTGGACCAGATGCAGGATGGCGTCGCCGCCCTGCTCCACGGTCGACATCGGCGTGGTGCCGCTGGCGCGCACCATCGTGGTGTTCATGTAGGTCGCCGGATGCAGCGCGTTCACGGTCACGCCGCTCCCCTGCAACTCCGCCGCGAGATCGATCGTGAACATGATCTGCGACAGCTTGCTCTGCGCATAGGCGCGCCCGCCGCTGTAATTCCTCGTGATCATCACGTCGTCGAAATCGATCGGATGCTGGCCGAGCGAGGCGACCTGGACGATACGCGAAGGGGCGCTCGCCTTCAGCCGCGGCAGGAGCATGTGCGTGAGCAGGAAGCCGGCGAGATAGTTCACCGCGAAGCGCAGCTCGTGCCCGTCCTTGCTGGTCTGCCGCGCCGGCCCCTCGTTCTGCGAGCCGATGCCGGCGTTGCTGACGAAGACGTCGAGCCTCTCCTGATCGTCGAGCACGAGCTGGGCGAACTCGCGGACCTCCGCGAGCGAGGAAAGATCGGCCTGATAGAACATCGGCTCGCGGCCGCTCACCCGCTTGATCTCGTCGGCGAGAGTCTGCGCCCGCGTCGTATCGCGGCCATGGATCAGGACGCGGGCGCCGGCGGCGGCGAGCTTCATCGCCACGTAGCGACCGACGCCATCGGTGGAGCCGGTGATCAACACCGTCTTGCCTTCCATCTTCATTGCCATCGTCCTTCGGTCGTTCTCCCTGCACCAGCATCAAAGATAATTGGCGATATCGACTTTGCCATGGCGTGCCACCGTCGCGCCAGCACGTCACTTTAACTGCAGCTCGACATCACAACATTTTTAGGTTGCATTTCATATCTCAATCCCGGCCATTGCTCCCGCGGTCTGTCGCGCGTCCCGTCGCCGCATGAGACAACCCTCTCCTGCGGCGCCACGTCACGCCTCGGCATGGCCCGGTTCTGGTATCGTCGGTCCAAGTCGACGAAGCCATGGCGTGCGGTTGCTGCCGGGCATGCGCGAACGGGCACAGGATGTTCCGATCGACACCAAACAGGATCACGCGGAATGCTCCGTCACTGGAGCCGTTCGGCATGCTGCTCCTGCTCGGCGTGCTGACCGCACTGCCGGCGATCGCGGCGATCCGCCTGCTCGAGCCCGGGCTCGTTCTGCCCGTGCTCAGCATCCTGCTGTTCGCGCAGGCCGCAATCGCCGCGGTCGTGGCGTACGCAATCCGCGTGCGGACAACTTCGGCGCACTTGAACCTGTGGGATTTTGCCGGTGCGTTCACCCTGATGGGGTGTGCAGCGGCGATCCTCGGCGAGCCGGATCAGGCGGCGCTGTTCTTCGAGGAACAGGCCGCGCTGCGTCCGGACTAGAGCATGATCCGGAAAAGTGGAAACCGGTTTTCCGAAAAGATCATGCTCAAACAAAAAGATGAGATCATGATGCGCTTCAATCTAATCGCATCATGATCTAGCGACCGTAAATCCCAGGCCGGGCCCCTCTGGCAGCCACAAGCTGCGATGTCGGACTGGAACATTGGAGTGGCCCTGCTTCGACCCGCGACGCGGCTCCGCGTCGTGGTGGATTCGCCATCCGCCCGATGGCGACAGCCAACACGTCGAAACCGGTCCACTCCCCGACCTCAAGGGGAGCATGACCCATGTCCGAACTTCTCACACTCGAAACTTTCAGCGCATTGCTCCAGGTCATCCTCATCGACCTCGTGCTGGCCGGCGACAATGCCGTCGTCATCGGACTTGCCGCTGCTGGCCTACCCGAGCGGCAACGCACCAAGGCGATCCTGATCGGCATCGGCGCCGCGACCCTGCTGCGCATCCTGTTCGCCATCGCCACGACGCAGCTCATGCAGATCGTCGGCCTGCTGCTGGCGGGCGGCATCCTGCTGCTCTGGGTGTGCTGGAAGATGTGGCGCGAGTTGCGCGCGTCGGCCGCGGAAGGCATGGCCGGGCACGGCGCTGACGATGCGGAGGCGCCACGCAAGACGCTGCTTCAGGCCACCACGCAGATCATCGTCGCCGATGTCTCGATGTCGCTCGACAATGTGCTCGCGGTCGCAGGTGCCGCGCGCGAGCAGCCGATCGTGCTGGTGTTCGGCCTGATCCTCTCGATCGCGCTGATGGGCGCGGCGGCCTCGTTCATCGCGCGGCTGCTGCAGACCCACTGCTGGATCGCCTATGTCGGCCTGCTGGTGATCCTCTATGTCGCCATCGACATGACCGTTCGCGGCATCTCCGACGTCGCCAGGATCGCCCCGGCCTGACCGCGGAATGTAAAACGGCGTCCGCTGGCCCGCCGTTCTACAAGACGTTCATTCAGCGCGCGATCAAGTTAGGTAAGCGTTGCGGCAGACTCGCTGCACCTCTCCCGCTTGCGGGGTCGAGACGAGCGGAGCTCGCTCTTAGGCCGGAACGCATCGTCAGATGCGTTCCGGGTGGGGGCTCTTTCCACAATATGACTCGTGGTGACACCCCCACCCCAGCCCTCCCCCGCAAGCGGGAGAGGGAGCGCAGTTCTGTCGCGGCGGCTGTTGGACTTCACCTTATCCAGCGTCAGTGGATCTCCGCCGAGCGCTTCAGCGCGTCCTTCAGCTTCTCAAGCGAAAAATCCTTCGATCGCGCGATCTCCAGGATCGGCGTCTCGCGGCGGCCGCACAGTTCGGCGGCTTCAGGCAACTTTGCCGCGACCTCATAGGGGATCACGATGGCGCCGTGGCTGTCGGCGTGGATCAGGTCGTTGGAGCGCACCGTCATGCCGGCGACGCGGACCTCACCGCCGAAGCTTTCCGCATGCACCCAGGCATGCGACGGGCCGATCGAGCCCGCCAGCGCCTGGAAGCCCGGCGCCCACTGCGGGATATCGCGGATCGAGCCGTCGGTGATGACGCCGAGGCAGCCCAACGCCTTGTGGACGTTGCTCTGCACCTCACCCCAGAACGCGCCGTAGCCGACGTCGGGGCCGTCGATGTCCTGGATCACGGAGATGCGCGGCCCGGCACCGGTGCCGACATATTCATAGTATTCGATGCGGCGCTTCGACTGCTCCTCGGCCGAGAGGCCGGATTTCAGCACCGAGCGGATCGTCGCAGTGCGGGCGTAGCCGACGATCGGCGGCAGGGTCGGAAACGGGCAAACCAGCGGCTTCACCGTGTAGCCGATCAGCCGGCGCTCCGGCGCCACGATCTCCATCGCGTTGCAGATCGTCGGCGTATCGTAGCGCGCCAACGCTTCGAGGACGGAGGCGGGAAGCGGGGCGGAAGCGGATGTCGTCACGGCGTTTCTCTCCTGATTTTTGGCATGCGCAGGCCGGCCTCAGCCTATAGCCGAGATCGGGCGCGAACCCAACCGAGCGAACGCTCATGGCTGATATTTGGGAAGTGCTCTTTCTCCTCATCCTGAGGAGCGGCGAAGCCGCGTCTCGAAGGATGAGGCCACCAGCGGGGCCTCATGGTTCGAGACGCGCGTGCCGCGCTCCTCACCATGAGGGACTGAAGATGTTTGGCCGGCCTCAGTTCAACCTTGCCGGACGGTTGTCCTGGTCGGTGCTCGCGGCCGGCGGCGTGTAGGCCGGTGCCGCTGTCGGCGCGGGTGCGCTCGCCGCCTGCGTTTGCGCGGCAAGACTGCGCTCCTGGTCGCGATACGACTTCCAGCCCCAGGGCAGGCTGATCAAATAGAGCACCGAGCCCGCCGACAGGATGTGCCAGGGATAGCCGATCAAGAGCGCGACGAAGAACACCACTGCGACGAACACCGGCAGCACCATTTCCGGCGGCACGCGCATCTTCACCGTCTTGCCGGAGAACACCGGCAGCCGCGACACCATCAGGAACGCGATCAGCAGCGTATAGAACGCCGTCAGCGTCGCCGGCGGCATCGGCACGCCGAGGAAGGCGAGATAGATCGGCAGCAGCACGGTAATCGCGCCGGCCGGCGCCGGCACGCCGGTGAAGTAATTGGCGGCGAAGGCAGGCTTGTTCGGATCGTCGATCGAGGCGTTGAACCGCGCCAGGCGCAGGCCGCCGGAGATCGCGAACACCATCGCGGCGATCCAGCCGCCATTGTTCAGCTCATGCAGCTGCCAGAAATACAGGATCAGGCCCGGCGCCACGCCGAAATTGACGAAGTCGGCGAGGCTGTCGAGCTCGGCGCCGAATTTCGACTGGCCCTTGATCATGCGCGCGACGCGACCGTCGATGCCGTCGAGGATCGCGGCGAACACAATCGCGGCAACCGCAAGCTCCATCCGCCCTTCCGTCGAGAGGCGGATCGCGGTCAGGCCGGCGCAGATCGCCAGCAGCGTGATCATGTTCGGCACGAGCATCCGCACCGGGATCGGGCGGAACCGCCGGCGGCGAAACTCGGGAGAGTCTGGGTCGAATGGCACCATAGCTTACTAATATAGCAAGCACGCGCCCGCTCCGCCAATGCGGCAGGAACCGGCTGATTGGGCTGACAAAACAGAGTTAACCACATCATCGACACCGTTCGTCCTCATCCTGAGGAGCCCGCGCCGCGGGTGTCTCGAAGGATGTAGGCCACAGTTGGGCCTCATGGTTCGAGACGCGCGTTCCGCGCTCCTCACCATGAGGGTTACCAATCAATCGGCGCGGAACGTCCGGCCGGGATCGCCACCCCGGAAATCCGCCAAAATCGTCTCGCCCGCGATCGCGGTCTGCCCTTCCGAGACCAGCGCCTTGGTGCCCTCGGGCAGATAGACATCGAGCCGCGAACCGAAGCGGATCAGGCCGAAGCGCTCGCCGGCGCCGATCGACTGCCCTTCCTTGACGAAGCAGACGATCCGCCGCGCCACCAGCCCCGCGATCTGGATCACGCCGATCCGGCCGTTCGGCGTCGAGATCACCAGCGAATTGCGCTCATTGTCCTCGCTCGCCTTGTCGAGCTCGGCATTGATGAAGGCGCCCGGCCGATAGGCGATGCGGTCGATACGGCCGGCCACCGGGCTGCGGTTCACGTGGCAGTTGAACACGCTCATGAAGATGGAGACCCGCGGCAGCGGCTTGTCGCCGAGACCTAGCTCGGCCGGCGGCAATGCCTGCCCCACCATGGAGACGCGGCCGTCGGCCGGCGACACCACGATGCCGTCGCGCACCGGCGTCACGCGCACCGGATCGCGGAAGAACAGCGCGCACCAGATGGTGAGTAGCGTCCCGATCCACCCCAGCGGGGTCCAGATCCAGAACAGGATCAAGCTCGCGAGTGCGAAGCCGCCGATGAAGGGATAGCCCTCCGGGTGGATCGGCGGGACCTGTGCACGGATGGAATTGGCGATGGACATCAGAGCTCGCTGGGTTCCCCGCTCCTTCGGCGGGAGATCGGCGCTCTACTTCCTCTATTCCGCGGCGGTCGGCAAGGGCTTCTCGACCGTGACGGGGGCGGAATCCTGGGCCGGCTCGGCGACCGGCGGCGGCAGGCGGTTGGGCGCCTCGCTGTCGTCGTCAATCTCCGCGAGCCGTTCGCGGGCCGCCTCGGCCTCGCGCTGCCGGTTCCACATGCCGGCATACAGCCCGCCCGCGGCCAGCAGCCGGGCATGGGTGCCGCGCTCGGCGATCCGGCCCTGATCCAGCACGATGATCTCGTCGGCGCCGACAATGGTCGACAGGCGGTGCGCGATCACGAGCGAGGTCCGGTTGCGCGAGACGCGCTCCAGCGCGTCCTGGATCTCGGCCTCGGTGTGGCTGTCGAGCGCGGAGGTCGCCTCGTCCAGCAACAGGATCGGCGGCGCTTTCAGCACCGTGCGTGCGATCGCGACGCGCTGCTTTTCGCCGCCGGAGAGTTTCAGCCCGCGCTCGCCGACCTGGGTCTCATAACCCTTAGGTGACATCCGGATGAAATGGTCGATCTGCGCCAGCCGCGCCGCTTCCTCCACTTCCGCATCGCTGGCGTCCCAGCGGCCGTAGCGGATGTTGTAGCGGATGGTGTCGTTGAACAGCACGGTGTCCTGCGGCACCATGCCGATCGAAGCACGCAGCGACGCCTGCGTCACCGACTTGATGTCCTGGCCGTCGATCAGGATACGGCCGCTGGAGACGTCATAGAGCCGAAACAGCAGCCGCGAGATCGTCGACTTGCCGGCCCCTGAAGGACCGACGATGGCGACCGTCTTGCCGGCGGGCACCTCGAAGCTGAGGCCCTTGAGGATCGGCCGGTCGGGTTCGTAGGCGAAGCGGACATCCTCGAAGCGCACGCTGCCGGCGGACACGGCGAGCGGCCTGGCGTCCGGCATGTCCTTCACTTCCGGATTGCGCGCCAGCACATCGAACATCTTCTCGATGTCGATGATCGCCTGCTTGATCTCGCGATATACCATGCCCATGAAATTGAGCGGCTGGTAGAGCTGGATCATCATGGAGTTGATCAGCACGAAATCGCCGACGGTATGGCTGCCCTTGCGGATGCCGAGCGCGCACATCAGCATCGTCGCGGTCAGGCCCACGGTGAAGATGATCGCCTGCCCGGTGTTGAGCACCGCGAGCGAGGTATAGGTCTTTACGCTGGCCTGCTCGTAACGCTCCATCGAGCGGTCGTAGCGCTTTGCCTCGCGCTCCTCGGCGCCGAAATATTTCACCGTCTCGTAGTTGAGCAGCGAATCGATCGCCTTAGTGTTCGCCTCGGTGTCGGAATCGTTCATCTTGCGGCGGATCTCGATCCGCCACTCGGTCGCGATGTAGGTGAAATACATGAACACGACGACGGTGAGCAGCACCGCCAGCACGTAGCGCCAGTCGAACTGCCAGAGCAGCACCGCCGCCAGCAGCGTGACCTCGACGATGGTCGGGATCAGCTGCAGGATCACCATCCGCACGATGGTCTCGATGCCGGTGCGGCCGCGCTCGAGGATGCGGGTCAGGCCGCCGGTCTTGCGCTCGAGATGGAAGCGCAGCGACAGTTCGTGCATGTGCACGAAGGTGATGTAGGCGAGCCGCCGCACCGCATGCATGGCGACGTGCGCGAAGATGCCGTCGCGCCATTGCGTCAGCACCGCCATGATGATGCGCACCGCGCCGTAGCCGATCGTCATCAAAAGCGGCGAGGCGATCAGCCACATCATCCAGTTGGACGGAGCGACGGGTGCCGAGCCGGCGCCGTTCAGCGCATCGATCGCCCATTTGAAGGTGAACGGCACCGACAGCGTCGCGAGCTTCGCGAACAGCAGCAGCACCACCGACCAGACCACGCGCATCTTCAGATCGGCGCGATCGCCCGGCCAGATATAGGGCCAGAGATGAACGAGCGTGCCGATCAGCGTCGCCTTTTCGACCGCCTGCGTCGCGGCTGCGGGCGCCTCGACGGCAGGCACATGCGGCTGCGGGGGCGCCATCAGGAGCCCGCCCGGGTTGGGGCGGCGCGCCCTCTTGCCGTCACATCTTTTCCACGGTTTGACATTCTGGCCGTCATATAGACCGTTTGATTGCGGCGTACAGACTTGTGGCGAAAATCTTTCGCGATTCGCGGGAATTTACGGGATTTTTTCGTCCTCAATCCCCATATCCTACCCTCGACCCTTTTCCCTACCCTTGACCCTTTTTACGCTGCAGTGCCACAAGGATCGCATGAACCAAATCAAGACTGTCTGTGTCTATTGCGGCTCCGGCCCCGGTAACAATCCCCGCTTCATTGAAGCTGCCGTTGCGCTCGGTAAGAGTTTTGCCGAGAACAACGTCCGCCTGGTCTATGGCGGCGGATCGATCGGCCTGATGGGCGCGGTTGCCAAATCCACGCTTCAGCACGGTGGCTCCGTCACCGGCATCATTCCGGAATTCTTGCGGGCGCGCGAGAACGCGCTGACATCGGTTCAGGAAATGATCGTCACGCCCGACATGCATGAGCGCAAGCGGCTGATGTTCGAGCGCTCGGATGCGTTCGTCGCCCTGCCCGGCGGCGTCGGCACGCTGGAGGAATTGGTCGAGCAATTGACCTGGCAGCAGCTCGGCCGGCATTCGAAGCCGGTGCTGCTCGCCAACATCGACAATTTCTGGGAGCCGCTGCTCTCGCTTCTGAACCACATGCGTACCACCGAGTTCATCCGCCCGACGCTGGCCGTCAACGTGCTGATGACCGACCGCGTCGAGGACATCCTGCCGCGGTTGCGCTCCGCGGTGGCGCGGACCCCGGAAAGCGCCAAGGAGCTCGCACCGGACGTGGCGCGGCGGCTGTAGGCTTGAGGGCGCACTCGCCTCTCTCCCCGTCATGCTGAGGCGGCCGCATAGCGGCCGTCTCGAAGCACGAGAGCCGGACTGGTGGCCGTGCATCCTTCGAGACGCGCGTGCCGCTCCTCAGGATGACGGGTCGAGAGAAGCGCGGGTCCAACGGACCTCACTCGCTCGGAAACGTCACGGCCTCGACACGGTTGCCGTCGGGATCGAGCACGAAAGCCGCGTAGTAGCGGACGCGATCATGCGGGCGCAGGCCCGGTGCGCCGTCGGAGCGGCCGCCGGCGGCAAGCGCGGCGGCATGGAACGCATCGACCTCGGCGGTCGTCTTCGCGCGCAGGCAGATATGGGTGCCGCTCTCGTGCGGCACCGGCGGCATGCCGGCGCGCAGATTGATCCAGAACTCGGGATAGGCCTTGCCGAAGCCGATCGTCGCCGGCCGGGTGACCAGGCGCGTCAGCCCGAGCGCGGCCAATGTCGGTTCATAGAACCGCGCCGCGCGTCCGAGATCGCGGACGCCGACAGAGACGTGGTCGATCATGAAAGTCCCTCCCTCCCCCCGTCATTGCCAGGAGCGAAGCGACCAAGCAATCCATGCTGCAGCGTGCGCGGAGGGATGGATTGCTTCGCTTCGCTCGTAATGACGGCGTTATCTCATGTCGGCGCGCCCGACTTCACGAGCTTGTACACCAGCGAATCCATCAGCGCCTGGAACGAGGCGTCGATGATGTTCGGCGAAACGCCGACCGTGGTCCAATTGTCGCCGGTCTCGTCCTCGCTCTCGATCAGGACGCGCGTGACCGCCTCAGAGCCGCCATTGAGGATACGCACGCGGTAGTCGATCAGCTTTAGGCCGTCGATGTATTTCTGGTATTTGCCGAGATCCTTGCGCAGTGCGACGTCGAGCGCATTCACCGGACCGTTGCCTTCGGCGGCCGAGATCAGCCGCTCGCCGTCGACGTCGACCTTCACCACGGCGAGCGCCACCGTGACGCGCAGGCCATTGGCGTTGTAGCGCTGCTCGACATTGACGTCGAATTGCTCGACCTTGAAATATTCCGGCACCTTGCCGAGCGTGCGCCGCGCCAGCAGCTCGAACGAGGCGTTGGCGGATTCATAGGCGAAGCCCGCCGCCTCGCGCTCCTTCAACTCCTCGACGAGCCGCGTTAGCCGCGGATCGCTCTTGTCATAGGCGATGCCGGCGCGATCGAGCTCGGCGATGACGTTGGAGCGGCCGGCCTGGTCAGACACCAGCACCTTGCGGTGATTGCCGACCGATTCCGGCAGCACATGCTCGTAGGTGTGCGGATCCTTCAACACCGCGGAGGCGTGGATGCCGGTCTTGGTGACGAAGGCGCTCTCGCCGACGTAAGCCGCATGGCGGTTGGGCGCGCGGTTCAGCATGTCATCGAGGGTGCGAGACACCTTCGTCAGCGTCGCCATCTTGTCCGCGGTGACGCCGATCTCGAACTTGTCGGCAAACTCCTGCTTCAGCCGCAAGGTCGGGATCAGCGAGCACAGATTGGCGTTGCCACAGCGCTCGCCGAGGCCGTTGAGCGTGCCCTGGATCTGCCGCGCGCCAGCGCGCACCGCGGCCAGCGAATTGGCCACCGCCTGCTCGGTGTCGTTATGGGCGTGGATGCCGAGATTTGCGCCCGGCACATGCTCGATGACGTCGCCGACGATGGTCTCGACCTCGTGCGGCATGGTGCCGCCATTGGTGTCGCACAGCACCACCCAGCGCGCGCCGGACTCAAAGGCCACTTTCGCGCAGGCCAGCGCGTAGTCGCGGTTCTCCTTGTAGCCGTCGAAGAAGTGCTCGCAGTCGACCATCACCTCGCGGCCAAGCGCCCTGGCTGCCGCGACACTGTCGCGGATCGAGGCGAGATTCTCCTCGTTCGTGGTCTCGAGCGCGACCCGAACCTGATAGGCGGAGGACTTGGCGACGAAGCAGATCGCATCCGCCTTGGCCTCGAGGATGCCGGCCAGTCCCGGATCGTTCGAGGCCGAGCGGCCGGGACGGCGCGTCATGCCGAACGCGGTGAAGCGCGCGTGGTCGAAAGCGGGCTTCGTGCTGAAGAATTCGGAGTCGGTCGGATTGGCACCAGGATAGCCGCCCTCGACATAGTCGATGCCGAGCTCGTCCAGCATCTTGGCGATCACCTGCTTGTCCTGCAGCGTGAAGTCGACGCCGTTGGTTTGCGCGCCGTCGCGCAGCGTGGTGTCGAACAGATAGAGGCGTTCACGGCTCATGCGTGGCCTCCCTGGGTCGCGACACCGTCGAGCTTCTTTTGCATCGTGGTGTTGGCGAGCCATTCGCCATTGATGGTCACCGAATTGCGCTGTTGCGCGACGTAGCCGCGCTTGCGGAAGAACTCGAGCGCGGTATCGCTGGCATCGACCGTCAGGGCCTTGGCGCCGCGCGCACCCGCGATCTTCTCCAGGGCATCGCACAACGCCGCGCCGACGCCCTGCCCGACCGCGCTCGGATGCACATAGAGCATATCGATATGGTCGGTGCCCTTCAGCGAGGCGAAGCCGACCGGCGCGCCCTGCAGCGTTGCGATCAGCGTAAGCTGGGCGGCGAGCTTCTTGCCGAACGCAGCCTCGTCCTCGGCGGCCAACGCCCAGGCTTCCTGCTGCGCCTCGCTGTAATCGTCGCCGGTGAGATCCATGATCGACGCCGCGAAAATGGCCGCAAGCATCGGCGCATCTTCCGGCAGGAATGGACGCAGTGCGGGGGTGGAACGGCTCATCGCGCGACCTCCCAGGTCGTCATTGGCTTTCCTTCAGCATCTTTTCCGTCCTTGATCGCCACGCCCATGGCGGCGAGCTGATCGCGGATGCGGTCGGACTCCTTGAAATCCTTCCGTGCACGGGCCGCACTACGTTCAGCGATCAGCGCCTCGACCGCATTGGCGTCGACACCGCTCGCCTGCTGCTTGCGGCTCTTCCAAGCGCCCGCGCTCTCAGACAGGAAGCCGAGCAGCCGCAGCGAGCTGGCGAGCTCCTTGCGAGCCTGCTCGCTGGTCGACGCCGCATGGCGCAGACCGTGCAGCACCGCCATCGCCTGCGCGGTGTTGAGGTCGTCGTAGAGCGCCTCGATCATCGCCGGCGACGGCGGGCCGGACTCGGCGTCGGCCGCGACCGCATACCAGTCGTCGAGCGTCTTCGCGGCCTCTTCGGTCGCCTTCAGCGTCCAGTCGAGCGGCGAGCGATAGTGCGTCTTCAGCATGGCGAGCCGCAGCACCTCGCCCGGCCAGTCCGTCAGCAGATCGCGGATCGTGAAGAAGTTGCCGAGCGACTTCGACATCTTCTCGCTCTCGATCTGCAGGAAGCCGTTGTGCATCCAGACATTGGCCATGCGGTCGGCGTGGAAGGCGCAGCAGGTCTGTGCGAGCTCGTTCTCATGGTGCGGGAACACCAGGTCGATGCCGCCGCCATGGATGTCGAACCTCTCGCCGAGATGCTTCCAGGCCATCGCCGAGCACTCGATGTGCCAGCCTGGCCGGCCCTCGACCTTGATCCCGGCCGGCGACGGCCAAGATGGCTCGCCCGGCTTCGACGGCTTCCAGAGCACGAAGTCGGTGTTGTCGCGCTTGTAGGGCGCGACGTCGACGCGGGCGCCCGCGATCATCTCGTCGAGCGAGCGCTTCGACAGCGAGCCATAGCGCGGCAGCACCGAATTGGCCGAATTCATCGCCTGCGGCGAGAACAGCACGTGATCTTCCGCGACATAGGCGAAGCCGCCGGCGACCAGCTTCTCGATGATCGCGCGCATCTCCGGGATGTGCTCGGTCGCGCGCGGCTGCACCGTCGGGGCCAAGCAGCCGAGCGCGGTGACGTCGTCCTGGTACTGCTGATAGGTCTGCTCGGTGACCTTGCGGATCGCCTCGTTCAGGGGCACGCCGGGATAGTCCCGCGCGGCGCGGACGTTGATCTTGTCATCAACGTCGGTGACGTTGCGGACATAGGTCACGTGATCGGCGCCGTAGCGATGGCGCAGCACGCGGAACAGCACGTCGAACACGATCGCGGCGCGGCCGTTGCCGATATGAGCGAAGTCGTAGACCGTCGGTCCGCAGGCATACATGCGGACGTTATTGGCATCGAGCGGCACGAACGGCCGCTTCTCCCGGGTCAACGTATCGTAGAGTCGCAATTCCATGGAAACCGTCCCTTGCGGCCGGGCGGTCCAATGATCTCAGGGTGATTGAGAAAAGACGGCCTCAGCCAGCGAATCGCTAGCTAATAATCTCGCGGCAAATGCTGCAGATGGCGAGGTGGCCGTTCATGGTTCCACCATGTCTCATGGCCCCTCTGTGCCGTCAAGGGGCTGTTTTGAGGTCGTTTGTACCCGCTCCGCCGGCGAAAGCCGCGCCAAGTCCCTCATGGTTAATCATTATTAAGAGTTCGGGCGTATCCGGTGAACCGCGGATTTCACCCGTTTCCCCGGTGCACCATGCGGCTCATTTCAGCATTCATTGCCTGCGCGTCCCTCCTCACTGCCTCGGCCGCGCTGGCCGACAGCCGCGTCTTCATCATCGCCAACCAGGCCGACGGCTACGGCGTCGACCAGTGCCTGGCGCGCGGCGACAAATGCGGCGCGTATGCCGCGCGCGCCTACTGCCAGTCACGCGATTTTGCACAGGCGACGAATTACCGCCGCGTCGAGCCCGACGAGATCACCGGCGCGATTCCGGGTGCGTCCAGCGACAAATGCAGCGGAAATGGCTGCGGCGAATACGTCGCCATCACCTGCCAGCGCTGAACGCGCGCCAAGCGACTGGTCAAGCCGGGCTTTTTGCCACATCGGTGCCCCGGAAACGACGTGACGCTGCCCCGAGAAAAGGCTATTGCAAGCCGCCTTGGCCGCGCGTTGGCGTTCGCCGTGCGGCATCGTTCTAATGGCCGGATATGCCCGATACCCCCGATCTTCGCTTCTCCCGATGGCTTTTGACCTGCGCCGTGCTTGCCGGCATTGCCCTGCCCGCCTCTGACGCATTCGCGCAGGTGAATCCGGGCCCGCCCGGACCGCTGCCGCAACAGGCGCAGGCCAACCCGATGTGCGCCCGGCTCGAAGGGCAATTGGCGACGATCGATCGCGGCGGCGGCACCGGCGATCCGGCCAGGGACGAGCAGATCCGCCGCTATCAGGACGCGGCAACCAGGCAGCAGGGCGAGCTCGATCGCGTGACGGCGCAGGCCCGGCGCATGGGTTGCGACAGCTCCGGCTTCTTCTCGCTGTTCAACAACAACTCGGCGCAGTGTGGCCCGGTCAACAACCAGATCCAGCAGATGCGCGCCAATCTCGACCAGATGACCGCGAACCTCGAGCGGCTGCGCTCCGGCGGGCTCGGCGGCGCCGACCGCGAGAACCAGCGGCGCTCGGTGCTGACCGCGCTCGCGCAGAACAATTGCGGCCCGCAATATGCTGCTGCCGCTGCGCGCGGCCCGGGCAACTTCCTCGAGAACCTGTTCGGCGGCGGTAACGCCAACCCGAATCCGAACCCGGAGATACCTCCACCCGGTCCCGAATACGGCGCGCAGTCCGGCACCTACCGCACCGTGTGCGTGCGCACCTGCGACGGCGCTTATTTCCCGATCTCGTTCGCAACCGTGCAGGCGCGCTTCGCCGATGACGAGCGGGTCTGCAAGGCGCAATGCCCCGCCGCGGAAGCGACGCTGTTCGCCTATCGCAATCCGGGCGAGGACATCAACCAGGCGGTGTCGATCAGCGGCCAGCCCTACTCTTCGCTGCCGAACGCCTTCAAATACCGCACCGAGTTCAATCCGTCGTGCTCCTGCAAGGCGGCCGGCCAGAGCTGGGCGGAAGCGCTGAAGGGCGTCGATGACAAGGCCAGTGTCGAGCAGCAGGGCGACATCGTCGTCACCGAGGAGAGCGCGCGGAAGATGCAGCAGCGCGCCCAGCAGCAGGCGACGAAATCCGCCGCCGGCAAGAAGGGCGCGCCGGCAGCAGCGCAGCAGCAACAACCGGCCGCGGCTGACGCGACAGCTCCGGCCACGCCGTCCGGCGACGGGCAGATCCGCACGGTCGGACCGACCTTCATTCCGCCGAAGCATTAGGGACCCGGCGCCCCCTCCGCGCATTCGGTTCACTTCTTCCGCTTGCGCGCGAGGGAGCTGACTCACTTCGCGGTGCCGTGAGGGCTCAACCCTCGAACGCTTCCGCCGATGCGCGGTTGGCCCGCGCCACGAGCTGCTCGTCCGGCGCGGGCCAGACCTTGCCGGGATCGCGGAAGCGATTGGTGATGGGATAGCGGCGGTCGCGGCCGAAATTCTTAGCGGTGACCTTGACGCCCGGCGCCGCCTGCCGGCGCTTGTATTCGGCGATATAGAGCAGGCGGTCGATGCGTGTCACCACATCGCGGTCGAAGCCGGCGGCAATGATCGTCGCCAGCGGCTCCTCGCGCTCGACGAGACGCTCGAGGATCGCATCCAGCACGTCGTAAGGCGGCAGCGAATCCTGGTCGGTCTGGTTCTCGCGCAATTCCGCGGTCGGCGGACGGGTGATGATGTTGACCGGGATCACCTCGCCCGACGGTCCGAGCGCGCCGTCCGGCTTCCAGGAATTGCGCAAGGACGACAGGCGGAACACCTCGGTCTTGTAGATGTCCTTGATCGGGTTGAAGCCGCCGTTCATGTCGCCATAGAGCGTGGCGTAGCCGACCGACATCTCCGACTTGTTGCCCGTGGTCACCACCATGGCGCCGGTCTTGTTGGAGATCGCCATCAACAGCGTGCCGCGGGCGCGCGCCTGCAAATTCTCCTCGGTGATGTCGCGCTCCAGGCCCGCGAAGGCCGGCGCCAGGATCTTCTCGAACCCGTTCACGGCGTCGGCGATCGGCAGCACCTCGTAGCGGATGCCGAGCGCGGCCGCGAGCTTGGCGGCATCGTCGAGCGACACCTGCGCGGTGTAGCGGAACGGCAGCATCACGCCGCGCACCATGTCGACGCCGAGCGCATCCACCGCGATCGCGGCACACAGCGCGGAGTCGATGCCGCCGGAGATGCCGAGCAGCACGCCCGGAAAACCGTTCTTGCGGACATAGTCGCGCAGGCCGAGCACGCAGGCTGCGTAATCCGCCTTGTCGCCCTCGAGGAGCTCGGCGATCGGGCCGTTGCAGCGCCAGCCGTCTGGCGTCTTGCGCCAGGACAATGTCGTGATGTTCTCCTCGAACGCCGGAAGCTGCGCCGCGACCGACAGGTCGGCGTTCAGCGCGAACGAGGCGCCGTCGAAGATCAATTCGTCCTGGCCGCCGATCTCGTTGAGATAGATCAGCGGCAGCCCGCTCTCGGTGACGCGCGCCACCACGATCGAGAGCCTCAGATCGGTCTTGTCGCGGGCGTAAGGCGAGCCGTTCGGCACTATGAGGATTTCGGCGCCGGTCTCGGCCAGGCACTCGACGACGTTTTCGTATTCCTCCGACTCCTCGAGCCAGATGTCCTCGCAGATCGGCACCCCGATGCGCACGCCGCGCACCGTCACCGGGCCCGAGGCCGGCCCGCGCGCGAACAGCCGCTTCTCGTCGAACACGCCGTAGTTCGGCAGATTCGCCTTGAAGCGAAGCGCGGCAATGCGGCCCTCGTCGAGCAGCGCGCAGGCGTTATAGAGCTTGCCGTCCTCGACCCAGGGTGTGCCGATCAGCATGGCTGGTCCGCCATCGGCGGTCTCGCGCGCCAGCTCCTCGATCGCAAGCCGGCAGGCCGACTGGAACGCCGGTTTAAGGACCAGATCCTCCGGCGGATAGCCGGCAATGAACAGTTCCGAGAGCACCACCAGATCGGCGCCGTCGGCCTTCGCCCGCTCGCGCGCGGCGCGCGCCTTCGCGGCGTTGGCGGTGACGTCACCGACCGTCGGATTGAGTTGCGCCAGCGTGATCTTGATCTGTTGTTCGCTCATACTCTTAAGTTGTCCTGCACGAGAGCAAACTTCAATCCGCCCGGATCAGAACGCGCCCATGCGTTCGGCGAGGGCAAACAGCCAGAACAGCCCGGCCATGACAAGCGCGACGCCGACCGCGGCCGAGCCCATATCCTTGACCCGCCCGATCTGCGGGTCATGATCCATGGTCAGGCGATCGGCCAGCTTCTCGATCGCGGTGTTGAGCAGCTCGATCACCAGCACCAGCACCACGGCCGCGACCAGCTCGACCCGGCGCATCATCGTGGCGCCGACCAGCCAAGCCAGCGGCAGCGAGAGCACCAGCGCCACCACCTCCTCGCGAATCGCCTGCTCCGAGCGAATGGCGAAGGCCAGCCCGTTGCGTGAGTTGATGGTGGCCCGCCAGAACCTCAGCAAGTCACAGCCCCGCGGCGGCCGGCATCGGTTTGGTCTTGCCGGCGCGCTCCTGCTTCAGGAGCTCGGCGATCAGGAAGGCCATGTCGATCGACTGTTCGGCGTTCAGACGCGGATCGCAGACCGTGTGGTAGCGGTCGTTGAGGTCCTCATCGGTAATGGCGCGCGCGCCGCCGATGCATTCGGTGACGTCCTGCCCGGTCATCTCCAGATGCACGCCGCCGGCATGCGTGCCTTCCGCGGCGTGGACCTGGAAGAACGACTTCACCTCCGACAGCACGCGGTCGAACGGCCGGGTCTTGTAGCCTGATGTCGAGGTGATGGTGTTGCCATGCATCGGATCGCATGACCACACCACCGTGCGCCCCTCCCGCTGCACGGCGCGGATCATGCCCGGCAGATGATCGCCGACCTTGTCGGCGCCGAACCGGTTGATCAGCGTCAGCCGTCCCGCCTCGTTGTCCGGGTTCAGCACGTCGATCAGCTTCAGCAGCTCGTCCGGCTTCAGCGACGGACCGCATTTCAGGCCGATCGGGTTCTTGATGCCGCGAAAATATTCGACATGGCCGTGATCGAGCTGGCGGGTGCGGTCGCCGATCCAGATCATGTGGCCTGATGTCGCGTACCAGTCGCCGGTCGTCGAATCGACCCGCGTCATCGCCTGCTCGTAGCCGAGCAGCAGCGCCTCGTGGCTGGTGTAGAAGTCGGTGGCGCGCAGTTCGGGATGGCTTTCGAGGTCGAGGCCGCAGGCGCGCATGAAGTTCAGCGCGTCCGAGATGCGGTCTGCCAGCTCCTTGTAGCGGCGCGACTGCGGCGAGTCCTTCAGGAAGCCGAGCATCCACTGATGCACGCTGCCGAGATTGGCGAAGCCGCCGGTCGCGAACGCGCGCAGCAGATTCAGCGTCGCCGCCGACTGGCGATAGGCCATCAACTGGCGCTGCGGATCGGGCGTGCGCGCTTCCGCCGTGAAGGCGATGTCGTTGACAATATCGCCGCGATAGCTCGGCAGCTCGACGCCGTTCTGCTTCTCGGTCGGCGACGAGCGCGGCTTGGCGAACTGGCCGGCGATCCGGCCGACCTTCACCACCGGCAGCGCACCGGCATAGGTGAGCACGACCGCCATCTGCAGCAGCACGCGGAAGAAGTCGCGGATGTTGTTGGCGCCGTGCTCGGCAAAGCTCTCGGCACAGTCACCGCCCTGCAGCAGGAAGGCTTCGCCGGCGGCGACGCGGCCCAGCGCCTTCTTCAGGTTGCGCGCTTCGCCGGCGAACACCAGCGGCGGAAAGGTCGCAAGCTGGGCCTCGACATCCGCCAACGCTTTGGCATCGGGATATTTGGGAACCTGCACGACCTTCTTGGCGCGCCAGCTATCGGGTGTCCACCGCTCGGACATGAGGTCAACTCCTGAGCAAAAACCGCAACTTAATCCACGGTCGAGGAAAGGCCCGGGTTATACACAGGCTCCCGCAACCTCGCTAGAAGGATTCCTGCAATTCCGTCAAGCTCTTGCAGAAAAGCCGAATTCGCATTTGTTAGACCATACCATGAATGCTGGGGTAAATGCCGTGGCCGGGGCCGGGCTGGACGACGTTTTTCGCGACGACATCGTCGTGCCCGCCGTCGACGGCTACCCGCTTGCGGCGACGCTGTTCCTGCCGCGCGGCGTCAAGCGCCATGCCGTCCTGGTCAATTCGGCGACCGCCGTCCCGCGAAAGCTCTATCGCGGCTTTGCCGGCTATCTTGCCCGCCGCGGCGCCGCGGTCCTGACCTACGACTACCGCGGCACGGGCGATTCCCGGCGGAAGGCGCTGACCGGCAACAATCAGTCGACATCGCTGGCCGGCTTCAAGGCGACGATGGCCGACTGGGCCGCGCTCGACGTCACCGCGGCGGTGACCTGGATGCGCGAGCGCTACCGCAATCTGCCGTTCGCCTATATCGGCCATTCCTTCGGCGGCCAGGCGCTTGGGCTGCTCGCCAACAACGCCGAGATCCCGCGCGCACTGCTGATCGCATCGCAGGCCGCCTACTGGAAGCTGATGGCTTCGCCCGAACGCTACCGCGTCGTTGCCTACATGAACGGTGTCGGCCTGCCGCTGGCCCGTGTGCTCGGCTACCTGCCCGGCTGGGCCGGGCTCGGCATGGACCTGCCGAGAGGTGTGTTCGAGCAATGGACGCGCTGGGTGATGTCGCCGCGCTATCTGCTCGACGACGCGACGCTCGCCGCGCGCGAGAACTTTCCGAAATTCAAGGGAAAGCTCCGCGCGCTGGCGATCACCGACGACACCTGGGCGACGCGGCCGGCGGTCGAATTGCTGTGCTCGGCCTTCACCTCGATCACGCCCGACATCGTCTCGATCCGCCCGCTCGATGCCGGCGTGAAGACAATCGGCCATCTCGGCTTCTTCCGCGGCGAGCATCGCGAAACGCTGTGGCGAGGTGCGGCCGAGTGGATCGAGGGGGAGAGTTGAGCGCGGTCCCATGGTCGTCCCCGGAGCGTTCCGATGAAATATCTCGTCCTCACGTTGCTGCTTGCGTCCACCCCGGCGATGGCGTGCTCGTTTGATACGGATTGCCAGCCGGGCAACCGGTGCCTGAAGACGTCTGGAAACATCTACGGGGTCTGCGTCGGCGGCCTGTCGCCCGGCAACGCCAACGATCAACAACCGATCTCATCACCGCTTGACGTCAATGGCACCTATGGCAACACCTGCTCGTTCGACACCGACTGCGGTCCCGGCAGCCGTTGCGTCAAGGGTGCTTCGATCCAGGGCGTCTGCATGAGATAGTCCGCGCGCGGGACTCATGCCAGCTTGCGCGGGGCGGCGGTCGCGGCACTGCCCGTGTTGGGGGTCCCGGTCGGCTCGATCAGCAAGAGATGCACCTCCTCGCGCGCAACGGGACGATGCTCGACTCCCTTCGGCACGATGTACATCTGGCCCGGCTTGAGCGTGATGGTTCGATCGCGGAGCTGAATGTCGAGCACGCCCTTCAGGACGAGAAAGAAGTCGTCGGTGTCGTCATGCTTGTGCCAGACGAACTCACCTTGGACCTTCACGACCATGACATCGCACGCGTTGAATTGCGCAATGGTGCGCGGTGACCAGTGATCGGAAAATGTGGACAGCTTTTCGTCGAGATCGATCGCATCGCTCATCGGTGCCTCCGGAGTCGGTCAGACACGTTAGCGCAATCTCCCGCTGTCGTGACCGTCGCGCTTCGAGATGGCCACCATGTGGCCTCCTCGGCATGACGTGCTTAGATCCTATTCGACTATCAAACAGCCCGGCCGCGCTGTCAGCACCCGCGAATGCGGGTGATCCAGTATTCCAGAGACACCAGGGCTTGAGCCGAGAGGCCGCGGCGTACTGGATGCCCGCATGCGCGGGCATGACGATCGAGAGGATGCAAGTCTGCATTCTCGCGACGTGAATCGTCCGAGTCTTGCCGTTCGTTTCGCTCTCTGAATTCGCAGAGGGCGCAGGGAAAGCCGGGTGCCGATCGCACCCATGGGTCCCGAGCAAATGGAAAGCTCGGGAGGTAGGACCACAGGTGAAACCGGAGCAATCCCGGCTTTCCCTGCGCGATGGTTTACGGCTTATACGTGCTCTCCCCGGCGAGACTGGGCTTTGTTGTCACCGTCATCAGCGAGAGAGCTTGTCCCTCGCTGATGAGACACCTGCCACTAGGGCGTCAGGCCTGCACGACTTCACCGTCCGCTATCTGCCACGCTCGTCAGCCGCGACATCGGCGTCCACCGCATCTCGACCCAACACTCGTGACGATCGCGAAGCGCCCCTCAAGCGGGTGAGACGGGCCATTCATACACTGAGTTGCGCTTCTGGAAAACAGAAATATTTTCGATGTGGGGTCTTGCGCCGTCGGGCAAATTAGTGCTTGGCGCCAGGACATGGCAGTGTCCGTACCGCGCTTGAAAGCGGACATCCCCGCAGGGCTCGGAAAGAGCCGCCCCAAGAACGCGCGGCGGCTACGACCTCAGCTACGGTGCTGGACTGCTCTTCGCTTGCTGGATTTTCCCCAATGTCCCGCCTGACGCGGGGCCTCCTTGCGGCGCTCGGCCGGAGAGACGTCTCCGTTGCCGGATTTCTTTGAGAGCAATTCCTTTTCGGCCTGATACCACAGCACGTCCATTTTGCACCGAGGCTCGCCGGCAGCCTTCCAGAGCTCGTAAGCGCGAGTCCGGATCTCCTGCTCGGTTGGACCAGTCATGGGCAGCCTCCCTCATGCTGAGCAATCGTTTGAAAATGCAATCGCTGCCGTAACGGCCATAATGGCCGCAACCTATCTCCCGCGCTGTGCGCCGGGAACGTCCCGGGGGTCGCCGCGCGGCTCATGCTACGTAAGTCCAACTTCCAGGCCAGCGCGAGGTTCCTGGGCGCGCGCGAGTCTGGCCCCTGGCCGACCACCTCAGCGGTCGCAGCCGGCGGGACGCATCAGCATAACACAGCCCGTGTTCCGCCGCGCTGTCGTTGTGGGTCGACCGATGCGGATTGCGTCCGCCCGACGGGTACACAAATCATCGAGAGTGTCGGCGCTAACCGCGATGGAAGGCCGGTCACAACCCGCTGTACCGGGAGAGCGGCTTGGCGCCGGCCGAGCTTCGCAGTCCCCAGAGCACGAGTACGGACGCTGCGATAATCGCCGAGCCAATGGCGACGAACCCGGTTGTCACGATCGCTTCTTGCCAAGCCGGCGCGCTGTGCCCTGCCGCCGAGATTGGCGAGAGCGCGGCCGTACCCAGGATTGCGGCCAGCGTCGTCACCACCCAGTTGCCGTACGTGCCCGCAAGCACCGCCCAGTACGCGGCCGCCTTGATGCGTGGTGTCAGGTTCACTTCCTGCCAGACGGCGCCGAGCGCGAGCAGGAACGTGCCGTTCATGACGCCCTCAAGATGCGCCGCGAGTCCCATCCTCACATTGGTGAACTTCTGCTCGACGAGGCCCGTCACCAGGCCAAGAAGAAACAGCGCGATTCCGTGCCACAGCAACTGCCGCTTCTTTCCCTCCATGTCCGTCCCCTGCAAATGATGATGTCAATGCAAGCAAGGCGCGACCGCAGTCAAATCCTAACAGGGCGACCGGCAAGCCGGTCGCCCGATCGATGCATCCCTTTGTCGCAGCATTCGCAAAGCGTGCCGTGCCTGCGTCGGTCCGGCGGGCATGCAGGCGCCGCCTGATCTCAGGTCCCTTTCGGCGGCATCGGGATGATCATCGAGACCCGCCGCTGATACTGGACATAGGCCTCGCCGTGGAATTTCACGAGATCGCGCTCCTCCAGCAAGATGCCGATGAGGATGTAGCCGGTCGTCGCGATTGCAAACAGAAGATGCCCGACCGTCATCGTCGGAGTGGACCAGAAGGCCAGTACAAAGCCCAGATAGATCGGATGGCGAACGAACTTGTAGAACAACGGCGTCCTGAAGCTCGGCGGCTCCGCCACTTGTCCTTGCGAATGGGCGTAAACCTGCTGAAGCCCGAACGGATCAAAATGATTGATGAGGAACGTGCCGAGCAACACGACACCCCACCCGATCCAGAAGATGGCCTGGAGGATCGCAACGCCTGCCGGGGCGCTGACGGACCAGACCTCGGAGGTCAGCGGACGCCATTGCCAGAACAACAGGATCAGGATGAGCGTGGCGAACAGCACGTATGTGCTGCCTCGACGTAAACAGGCACAAATCCCGTCCACCAGCGCTTGAAGCCCTGCCGGGCCATGACGCTGTGCTGTACCGCGAACAGACCGAGCAGCACGACATCGACGATAAACGCTTCCGTGGTCGAGGCTGCTGCGCCACCATGATCGATCGATTTGGGAACGACGATGTTCCCGACGAAGCCGATCGCATACAAGAAAGTTAACAGAAACAGGATGTAAGAAAGCACTCCATAAACCAGCGCGGCCATGAGTCCCTCTCCGTGTCGCCGGGCAGCACACCCTTTGCGCACAACGAGTGCCGCATCGAGGCTGCACCGCCGCCATCATAGGACAACGGGAGGGGCGCGCCAATCGACTTGGCCGAAGTTGTTGGGATAGCTCCCGCGGCCGGACGTCATTGGGCCGCCCCGGCCGCACACGATTTCGGATTTTCGCGATCGCGAGGGAGCGCCTATTCCGCCGCCTGCCGGACGTGGCGCGCCGTCGGGCTACGCATCGTCACCAGCTCTTCGGCGGCGGTCGGATGCAGCGCGATGGTGGCGTCGAAATCGGCCTTGGTCGCCTTCATCTTCACGGCGATCGCGACGGCTTGCGTGATTTCGGCGGCACCATCGCCGACGATGTGGCAGCCGAGCACGCGGTCGCTGGTGCCGTCGACCACGAGCTTCATCAGCACGCGGGTGTCGCGGCCGGACATCGTCGCCTTGATCGGGCGGAAATCGGTCTTGTAGATGTCGACGTGGCTGAACTGCGCCCGCGCCTCTGCTTCGGTGAGGCCGACGGTACCGACTTCGGGCTGCGAGAACACCGCGGTCGGGATCGTCGCGTGATCGACCGCGACGTGCCGCTTGCCGAACACGGTGTCGGCGAAGGCGTGGCCCTCGCGGATCGCGACCGGCGTCAGGTTGGTGCGGTGGGTGACGTCGCCGATCGCGTAGATGTTGTCCACCGAGGTCTTCGACCAGCCGTCGACCTGGATGCCGCCATTGGCCGGGTTGATGGCGACGCGGGCCGTCTCGAGGCCGAGATTGGCGACGTTGGGATGGCGGCCGATAGCGAACATCACCTGGTCGGAGGCGATGCTGGAGCCACTGGAGAGATGCGTGGTGAACCCCTCGCCGTGCTTGTCGACCTTCGTCACCGTGCAGCCGGTGATGATGGTGATGCCGCGCTTCTCCATCTCGGCACGAACATGCTTGCGCACGTCCTCGTCGAAGCCGCGCAGGATGTTGTCGCCGCGGTAGATCACGGTGACGTCGGAGCCGTAGCCGGCGAAGATGCCGGCGAATTCCAGCGCGATGTAGCCGCCGCCCTGGATCACGATGCGCTTCGGCAACTCCTTCAGGCGAAACGCCTCGTTGGAGGAGATCACGTGCTCGATGCCGGGAATGGCCGAACCGTGATTGGGCGCACCGCCGGTCGCGATCAGGACGTACTTCGCCGTGACCGTCTCGCCGGTGGCAAGCCTGATAGTGTGGGCGTCTTCCAGCACCGCGCGGGTCTTCACCACACGGGCGCCGGACTTCTCGACATTGGTGGTATAGGCGCGCTCGAGGCGGGCGATCTCCTTGTCCTTGTTGGCGACGAGCGTCGCCCAGTCGAACGAGACCTGTCCGATGCTCCACCCGAAGCCGGCTGCGTCCTCGATCTCGTCGTGGACGTGGCTGCCGATCACGAAGAGCTTCTTCGGCACGCACCCGCGGATCACGCAGGTGCCGCCCATCCGGTACTCTTCGGCGACCATCACCCTGGCGCCATAGCCGGCCGCGATGCGGGCGGCGCGAACTCCGCCCGAACCACCACCGATGACAAACAGGTCGACGTCGAAATCAGCCATGGTCAAATCTCGGTTTCAGCAATTCCGCCGGAAATCGGCTCGCACAACTCGCTCTCCTCATCCTGAGGAGCCCGCGAAGCGGGCGTCTCGAAGGATGTAGGCCACGGAGGTGGCCTCATGGTTCGAGACGCGCGTTCCGCGCCCCTCACCAGCCCTGGCACAGCGCGATCAGATGTCCTTGCCGCGCTTCTTCATCTCGGCCTTGAACTGGCCCGCGACGATGACACCAAACTGCTGCGCCCACTGCTGCATATAGGTCAGCGAGTCCGTGATTGCCTTGGGCTCGGAGGTCAAAAGCTTATGGCCGAGCGGCGACTTGTAGAACGCCACGAGGTCCTTCAGCTCCTGCTCGGTGAACTCGCTGGCGTAGATCTGCGCCATGCCCTCGCCGATCTCCTTCTCGCGGCCGGCCAGGTTCTTGGCGACGATGACCGCGACCTCGTCGAGGTCCTTCTGGTAGTTGAGATACTGCTGCAGCAGGCCGGTCTTGGTCTTCTCGACGATGCCCGGCACGGCGCCGGCATACATGGTGCCCACGTTCTTCAGCGCCAGGATCTCCTTGGCATAGGCGATCGCCGCGGGAGACGACTGCTTGACCTTTGGCGGTGCGGGCTGCTGCTGCGCCATGGCCGGCGCGGAAGCCAGCGCCAATCCGACCGCAAGGGTGGCAGCCGACAAAAGTCCCGAGAAACGCTTCATTCCAAGTCTCCTTGCTTGCGGCGTCATCGCCGTTCAACAACCCGAATTCCCTGCGCGCCGGCCAGAACGGCGCCGCTCGCCAGCCCGATGAACAGGCCATGCTCGACCACGCCCGGAATCACGCTGAGCAAACCGGCCAGGCGCGGCGGATCGCCGATCCGGCCGAGATGGGCGTCGACGATCCAGTGGCCGCCATCGGTGACAAAAACGTGACCGTCCTTGCCTTTGCGGATGACCATTTCGCCTGAGACACCGGCTTGCGCGAAGGCGCGCGCCATCGCGGCCCTGGTCGCGGCGAGCCCGAACGGAATGACTTCGACCGGCAAGGGAAAGCGGCCGAGCACGTCGACCCACTTGGTGTCATCGGCGATCACGATCATGCGATCACTGGCGGCCGCAACGATCTTCTCGCGCAACAGCGCGCCGCCGCCGCCCTTGATCAGGTTGAGCGCGGGATCGATCTCGTCGGCGCCGTCGACGGTGAGGTCGAGATGGTCGATCTCGTCCAGCGTGGTCAGCGGAACGCCGCAGCGGATCGCATCCGCGCGGGTGACTTCCGAGGTCGGCACACCGATCACCTTCATGCCAGAGCGGACCTTCTCGCCGAGCAGCTCGACGAAATGCTTGGCTGTGGAGCCCGTGCCGAGCCCGAGCTTCATGCCGTCGCGCACCTCTTCGAGCGCGCGCGCCGCCGCCTGGCGTTTCAGTGCGTCCATATCCACGTGCCGATCGAGCCCCTGTGTTCTGCGCCTTGCCGGGGGCGTCCCATCCGCCCGCCCGGCGGGCGCATATCTAGCGTCGTTTTGCGGACAGGAATAGCACCATCAACGGTCCGTCAAACCTATCCCGAGACGGGTTTTCAGTCGGAAAACGCATCGATTGCGGCCAAAATCGCCGCAAAACGGTCCTCGACCTCGGCCCGCATGCCGGGATGGGTGAAAATATAGAGCTGTTCCTCGCGGATTGCGGAAAGGACTCGGGCGGCCACGACCGCAGGATCGAGCCCGGCCTCCAGCTGCCGCGCGATCTCCGCGACCATGGCGGCCGACGGCCCCGCAGGATCGAGCTCGGGGGTCGGCCCGTAGCGTTCAGGGCGGTTGCGCCCGCTCTCGCCGATCCGGGTGCGCACATAGCTCGGGCAGAGCACGCTGACCCCGATGCCGAGCGGCGCGAGCTGCCAGGCAAGTCCCTCCGACATGCTGACGACGGCGAACTTGCTCGCCGAATAGGGACTGAAGCCGAGGCCGGCATTCATCCCGCCCATCGAGGCGGTGTTGACGATGTGGCCGCCCTCGCCGTGCCGGCGGATATGCGGCAGGAAGCTCTTGATGCCGTGCACAACGCCCATCAGGTTGACGTCGATCACCCAGCGCCAGCTCTCGATCGAGATCTGATCGATGCCGCCGCCGGCCGCGACGCCGGCATTGTTGCAGAGAATATGGACATTGCCGAAGGCATGGAATGCAGCGTCCGCAGCGGCATCCATGCTGGCGGGATCGGCGACGTCGCAGACGACGCCGCGGGCCTCCGTTCCGGAGCCGCGCAACGCCTCGACGGCCCGCTCCAGCGGCGCCGATTCGATGTCGGCGAGCATCACCTTCATGCCCTCGCCGGCAAAGGCGGTCACCATCGCCAATCCGATGCCGCTGGCCGCGCCGGTGACAAAGGCAGTCTTTCCGGCGAGTTCCCGCATCACAGCCTCCCTTTTTGCGACACCCCAGCATCTAGTCTTCTATCTACCCTTGCATCGCGGCGCGCTGCCCGATAGCGAAATGCATCATGCCCGCCTCATCTCCCCCCATCATCGTCTTCGATCTCGACGGCACGCTGGTCGAGACCGCACCCGACCTGATCGGTGCACTCAATTATGTGCTCGACCGTGAGGGCCTGCCGCCGGTGCCGCTCGCTTCCGCGCGCAACATGATCGGCGCCGGCGCGCGCAAGCTGATCGAACGCGGGCTGGAGGTGGAGGGACGCGCGGTCAGCGTGGCTGAGCTCAACCGCCTGACAAAGGACTTCGTCGACTATTACGCCGAGCATATCGCCGACGGCTCGCGGCCGTTCGACGGGCTCGAAGCCGCGCTCGACAGGCTCGAAGCGCAGGGCCACCGCTTCGCGGTTTGCACCAACAAGCTCGAATGGCTGTCGAAGCTCCTGCTCGACCGGCTCGGCCTGAGCCCGCGATTCGCCGCGATCTGTGGCGCCGACACGTTCGGTGTCGCAAAACCGGATCCCGCGTTCCTGCGCGAGACCGTCGCCCGCGCCGGCGGCCGGCTCCCGGGCGCGATCATGGTCGGCGACGCCGGGACAGATGTCGGGGTGGCGCGGCGGGCCCAGGTTCCGGTCATCGGAGTCGAGTTTGGCTACACGGATGTCCCCATGGCGGAGCTCAAGCCGGACCGGCTGATCGGCCATATGCGCGACCTTCCGGACGCCGTCGCCAGCCTGTTGACAGCATAAGATTTCCACAAGCAATTGATATTGCTTGGAAATGCTTAGGCATGCGTATTTTTTGTTAACCATCCCTTAATGAACAGGGCCCGCGCTGTTGCGCCCCTGTTCCGACGCCCGTATGGTCCGGGCCGGGGATTGTGGCTGATAGCCGCAGTAGAGTGTGGATCATCATGCGTCGTGTCATCGCGATTGCGGTCGCCGGGTTGAGCCTGGCTGGCTGCTCCTCCTTTTCATTGGATTCGTTCAAGTCGGCACCGCCGCCGATGCAGGTCCAGCTGGATTCTGTGCCACAGGGCGCGGATGCCGTGACCTCGCTCGGACCGGGCTGCAAGACGCCGTGCTCGGTGTCGGTTCCGGCGCCGGAAGCGAATTTCTCCGTCACGTTCAACCTGCCGAAGTACCAGCCGGAGACGGTGCCGGTGACAGTGACCCGCACGCCCGGTGACTTCACCACGCCGGCCACGACCACCCTCGATCCGAGCCCGGTGTTCGCGGAGCTGAAGCCGGCCGGCCCGCCGCCGCGCGCCGCACGCAAGATGCATCCGAAGCGGAAGAAGCCGAAGCCGGCCGCAGCAGCGCCGGCCGCCGCCGGCAACTCGCCATTCCCCGAGCCGAACGCGGCTCCGCCACCCGCATCCGCCGCGCCTCCGCCAGCGGCTGCGCCGACACAATGAGGCAGGACTGCACTGCACAAAAGCCCGGCTCTGACAACAGAGCCGGGCTTTTTGCGTTGGCGGTGCTGCGATCGAGATCCGGCATCGAACGATGTCCCTCACCTATCGTGCGCGAGCTATTTTTGCATGTTGCGGATCATCCCTAGGGACGCATTGTGACGGCGCGCCAACATGCATAGATTGCGAGAGACGGGACCCGCCGGGGCTCTCGTGCGGGGAACAAGGTGCAGGGCCTGAATTGAATGAACGGATCCACGCAGCCGCTTTCTGACACGCTGACCCGTCCGATGACCGATCCGTTCGGCCGGACGATCCGCTACTTGCGCGTTTCCGTCACCGACCGCTGCGACCTGCGCTGCTTCTACTGCATGTCCGAGGACATGACCTTCCTGCCGAAGGCCGATCTCTTGACGCTGGAAGAGCTCGATCGGCTGTGCTCGGCCTTTGTCGCCAAGGGCGTGCGCAAGATCCGCCTCACCGGCGGCGAGCCGCTGGTTCGCCGCAACGTGATGAGCCTGGTGCGCTCGCTGTCGCGCCACCTGTCAACCGGCGCGCTCGACGAGCTGACGCTGACCACCAACGGCTCGCAGCTCGCGCGCTTCGCCAGGGAACTCGCCGATTGCGGCGTCCGTCGCGTCAACGTCTCGCTCGACACGCTGGATGCGGCGAAGTTCCGCGCCATTACCCGCTGGGGCGACATCGACAAGGTGCTCGCCGGCATCGAGGCCGCACGATCAGCAGGGCTCGCGGTCAAGATCAACGCGGTCGCGCTGAAGAATGTGAACGAGGACGAGATCCCCGCCCTGATGGAATGGGCGCACAGCAAGGGGATGGGCCTGACCCTGATCGAGGTGATGCCGATGGGCGACATCGGCGCAGGCCGCATCGATCAGTATGTGCCGCTGTCGCTGCTGCGCGCCAGGCTCGAGACGCACTACACGCTGACCGATCTCGACGACAACACCGGCGGCCCGGCGCGCTACGTCCGCGTCGCCGAGACCGGCGGCAAGCTCGGCTTCATCACGCCGATGACCCATAATTTCTGCGAATCCTGCAACCGGGTGCGGATCACCTGCACCGGCACGCTGCACACCTGCCTCGGCCACGAGGATGCCTCCGACCTGCGCCGGCCGCTGCGCGCCTCGCCCGACAACGACCTGCTCTCGGCTGCGATCGACCGCGCCATCGGACTAAAGCCGAAAGGGCACGATTTCATCATCGACCGCCGCCACAACCGCCCGAGCGTCAGCCGCCATATGAGCGTGACCGGCGGGTAGGGTTACCGGCGCCCGGCCGCAGATCCGGCCGAAATCCCTTTCAATATCAACAAACTTCCGATTGACGGCGGCACTTCCCGCTGGTTTGGTGCGCCGGCTTCAGGCTAGCTCGGCTGGATAGGCCACTGCGCCTCCCGGGCGCGGTCAAGACTGCTGGGGCCCACTTGGGGAGGACTGACGTTGCAATCGCTCTTGAAATTGAGCAGTGGAATCGACGCGTTCACGCGCTTGATCGGCAAACGCCTATCATGGCTGATTCTCGTCGCGGTCATCATCTCGGCAATCAATGCGATCGTCCGCAAGACCCTGGACATGTCCTCAAATTCCTGGCTCGAGCTGCAGTGGGTGCTGTTCAGCATCGTCTTCCTGCTGTGCTCGCCGTGGACCCTGCTTGACAACGAGCACATCCGGATCGACATCGTGAACAACCTTCTGCCGAAGCGCGTGCGTGACGCAATCGACGTGGTCGGGCATGTGTTCTTTCTGCTGCCGCTGTGTGTCGTCATGATCATCACCGGCGGCCCGTTCTTCTGGCGCTCCTATGAAATCAACGAGCAGTCGGGCAACGCCGGCGGACTGCCGCAATGGCCTGCCAAGTCGCTGATCATCATCGCCTTCTCATTCCTGTTCGTTCAGGGCATTTCCGAATTGATCAAGCGTATTGCAGTGATGCGCGGGCTCATTCCCGATCCGCACGCATCCCAGGTGACGGCTATCGAAGCCGAAGTCGAACACCTCGTCGAGGCGATCGAAAAGCGCTGATCGTCGGTCGCGATCGCAGGGGGGACACTGGATGACTGCGTTTCTTATCGAGAATATGGCGCCGATTATGTTCGCGTCGCTGGTGGTCATGCTTCTGCTTGGCTATCCCGCGGCCTTTTCGCTCGGCGCGGTCGGCCTGATCTATGCCGTCGTCGGCATTCAGCTCGGGGAATTCCGGCCGGACTTCCTGCAGGCGCTGCCGGAACGCGTGTACGGCGTGATGAACAACGACACGCTGCTTGCCATTCCATTCTTCACATTCATGGGCCTTGTGCTGGAGCGATCCGGGATGGCGGAGGATCTGCTCGACACGATCGGGCAGTTGTTCGGAACCATTCGCGGCGGCCTTGCCTATGCGGTCGTGTTCGTCGGCGCGCTGCTTGCCGCGACCACCGGCGTGGTTGCGGCCTCCGTGATCTCGATGGGCCTGATCTCGCTCCCGATCATGCTCCGCTATGGCTACGACCGCCGCGTAGCGACCGGCGTCATCGCGGCATCCGGCACGCTGGCGCAAATCATCCCGCCGTCGCTGGTGCTGATCGTGATGGCCGACCAGCTCGGCAAGTCGGTCGGCGACATGTACGAGGGAGCGTTCATTCCAGGACTGGTGCTGGCTGGCCTCTATGCCGGCTACGCCTTCCTCGTCACGCTGATCTTTCCAAAGGCGACTCCTGGCCTGCCTGCCGAGGCCATCGGCTTTCGCGAGAAGGACGGCAGCCGCGGACTGTGGTCGCTCGGCGTCTTGTTCCTGGCGAGCTGCGTGTTCGGTTGGTTCATGATGCGAAATTCGGAAGCGCACGGCGCCGATTTCGTCGTGCTCAGCATGTTCTTCGGCATCCTGTTCGCGTTCTTCGTCGCGGTGGTGAACTGGGTCGTCGACAAGCTTACCGGCTTCCGCTTCCTTTCCGCGATGGCGCAGCAGACCACCTTCGTGATGGTGCCGCCGCTCTTCCTGATCTTCCTGGTGCTCGGCACCATCTTCATCGGCGTTGCGACTCCGACCGAGGGTGGCGCGATGGGGGCCGCGGGAGCCTTGATCCTCGGCGCGTTCAAGCGCCGGCTAAGCTGGAATCTGATCCGTCAGGCCACGGAATCGACCGCGAAACTCTCCGCCTTCGTCGTCTTCATCCTGGTCGGCGCGCGCGTCTTCTCGCTCACCTTCTATGGCGTCAGCGGCCATGTCTGGGTCGAGCATCTCTTGACCTCCCTGCCCGGCGGGCAAGTCGGCTTTCTGATCTTCGTCAACTTCTTCGTGTTCGTGCTCGCCTTCTTCCTCGATTTCTTCGAGCTCGCCTTCATCGTTATCCCATTGCTCGGACCGGCCGCGGAGAAGCTCGGCATCGACCTGATTTGGTTCGGCGTGATCCTCGGCGTCAACATGCAGACCTCTTTCATGCATCCGCCGTTCGGCTTCGCGCTGTTCTACCTGCGCTCGGTGGCGCCCAAGGATTCGTATCTCGACCGCGTGACCGGCAAGCGCATGCAACCGGTCACCACAGGGCAGATCTACTGGGGCGCGGTGCCGTTTGTCGTGATCCAGATCATCATGGTCGGGCTCGTCATTCTGTTCCCCGCGATGGTCATGCACTACAAAGGCGCCGCATCAACTATCGATCCCAACTCGGTCAAGATCGAGGTGCCGCAGATCGACCTGCCGCCGCTGGACTTTGGACAGCCGAAGAACTGAGCGGTCGACGCCGGCCGGCTCCTGAAGCCGGCCGGGCCACCCGCAAGTCCAGGGGATCTCGATGCTGGCCGCCGCAATCGTCGCAATTTTCGTGATCGCCTATGCCGCGATCGCGCTCGAACATCCGATCGGGATCAACAAGTCGGCCTCGGCGTTGCTCGGCGCAGGACTGACGTGGACGGTCTACGCGATCTGGAGCGGCGATCCTGCGCTAATCGATAGGCAACTCAGCGAGTCGGTCTCCTCCACTGCCCAGATCGTGTTCTTCCTGATCGGCGCCATGACGATCGTCGAAGTCATCGACGCCCACAATGGCTTCGAGGTCATCACGTCGCTGATCAACACGAGGAAGCAGGTCACCCTGATGTGGCTCGTGGGCTTCGTGACGTTCTTTCTCAGCTCCGTGCTGGACAATCTGACGACCACGATCGTCATGATCTCCCTGATGCGCAAGCTGCTCGACCGCCAAAGCGATCGCCTGTTCTTTGCTGCGATGATCGTGATCGCGGCCAATGCGGGCGGCGCCTGGTCGGCAATCGGCGACGTCACCACCACGATGCTATGGATCGGTGGCCAGATCACCCCGATTGCGATCGTCAAGGGTGTGTTCCTTGCCTCTTTGATCAATCTTGTCGTGCCGCTGCTTGTCGTCAGCGCGTCGCTGAGAGGAAAAATGGTGGTGGCGCCGGACAGGCAGGCGCAGTCCGCATCGATCAGCGTGTTCGAGCGCAATGTGACCTTCTACCTCGGTCTTGGCATCCTGATCATGGTCCCGGCATTCAAGGCCGTCACCCATCTGCCGCCCTTCATGGGGATTCTGTTTGGTCTCGGTGTCCTCTGGACGATCGGCGAACTGATCCATCGCGACAAGGAAGAGGATGAAAAGAAACGCCTGACGCTGGTTCACGCCCTGACCAGGATCGACATGAGCTCGATCGTCTTCTTCATCGGGATATTGCTGGCGGTGGCCGCGCTCGAGCACACGCATGTTCTCGAAATGCTGGCCAATTGGCTCGACGCCACCTTCGGACGATTGGACGTCATCGTGGTGCTGCTCGGTCTGCTCAGCGCAGTCATCGACAACGTTCCGCTGGTGGCAGCTTCGATGGGCATGTACAGCTTGAACCAGTATCCTCCCGACAGCTTCCTGTGGGAGTTCATCGCCTACTGCGCGGGGACCGGCGGCTCGATCCTGATCATCGGCTCGGCCTCCGGTGTCGCCGCGATGGGCCTCGAGAAGATCGAGTTCTTCTGGTATGTCCGCCGCATAACCGGGCTCGCGCTCCTGGGGTATTTCGGCGGCGCCGCAGCCTACATTGTTCAATACCGGCTGCTTCACTGATCAGCGCAGCTGATCGGCGCAGCCCGACCTGCTCAGGCCCGATTTCGGGAAATCGGACCCGCAAGGCGTTCAGGATGCGACGTCTGCGAGCCGGAAGCTCAGTGTGAACTGGGCGCCGCCCTCAGGCAGATTCTCCACCTTGACCGTTGCCGCGTGGTCGTCGACCACGCCCTGCACGATGGAGAGCCCCAGCCCGGCGCCGTCGGTGCGCCGGCGATCGCCGCGCCAGAAGCGCTGGAAGATCAGGCTCTGCTCGCCCGGCGGAATGCCCGGCCCGCAATCCCGCACCCGGACCGAGCCATCGTCGCGCACCTCGACATCGACGGAGGTCTGGTCCGCGGTGTATTTGATCGCATTCTCGGCGAGGTTGAAGATCGCGCGCTGCAGCATCTCGGCATTGCCCTTGACCGGCACCGGCTCCTCGGTGCCGCGCAGCGCGATATCCTTCTGCCGGGCCAGCGCATAGGGCGCAATCGAACCGACCACCTCGGCGCATACCGCGCGCAAATCGGCGGTCTCGCCGGGATCGAGCACCAGCGTGTCGAGTTCGGCGATCTCCAGCAACTGACTGACGATCCGGCTCATGCTTTCGATGTCGGCATGCAGCTCGTCGGTGCCCTCACCCGCCTTGAGTGTCTCGATCCGGGTCCTCAGGATCGCAAGCGGCGTGCGAAGCTGATGCGCGGCATCTGCCGTGAATTGCCGTTGCACGCGAAAGCCGTCCTCAAGCCGGTCGAAGGCCTGGTTGACGGCCGTCACCAGCGGCAGGATCTCGCTCGGGATCCGCTCCGTCGGCAGGCGGATACCGGTTCGCGCCGGCCCGATGTTCTTGGCCTCATCCGACGCCCGCAACAGCGGCGCCACGGCGCGGCGGAAAATCACGATGTCGGTGGCAAGCAGGAGCAGGAGGATCGGGATCGTGATCCAGCCGACCCGGCGGAAGAAATTGGCGACGATGTCGTCGGTGATCACGTCGCGGTGCGACAGATCCTCGGCGACGTGGATGCGGACGGTCTCCCCTCCGACGTTCCTGATCACGCTCGCACCCGCGATCGTATCGGACGACGTCTGCTTCGATGGGCTGCCGCTGTGCGATGAAAATAGAATGTGGCCGTCGCCATCGTAGATGTCGTAGCGGTAGCGGCCATAGGCCTCGGAATAGAGGTCCTTCAGGCTCTCCGGCAGGTTGAGCGCCACGTTGCCGTCCCGACCGACGGCAAGCTTCTCGCCGAGCACATCGGCCTGGTCGCGCATCGCCTCGCGATGCAACTGGTCGATTTCGGAATTCAGGAGCCAGAGCAGCAGGACCGGCAGGAAAACCGCAGCGATCGCGACCGCGATGATGTGCAAGAACACGATCCGCGAGGTCAGCGACGTAAAGCGGAACACGCTATTTCTCCTCGGCCATCAGGTAGCCGACGCCGCGGATGGTGTGGATCGTGATCCTGGCATTGTGCTCGGCAAGCAGCTTGCGCAGCCGCGACACATAAACCTCGACAGCGTTCGAAGCGACCTCGCCTGCAAGCCCGAAGATGTGGTCCTCGACGTTCTTCTTCGGCACCACCCGGCCCTGCCGTCGCAGCAGGATCTCGAGCACCGAGGTCTCGCGCGAGGAAAAGACGTGGGGCGCGCCATCGATGAATACCTGGCGGCTCTCGGTGTCGTAAGCGAGATTGGCGAGGTTCAGCGAGGAGCCGAGCAACTGGCCGGGGCGGCGCAGGATCGCTTCGAGCCGCGCGACGAGCTCTTCAAGCGCGAACGGCTTGGCGAGATAATCATCGGCGCCGCTGCGCAGGCCGTTGACCCGATCCTGCAGTCCGTCGCGCGCGGTCAACACCAGAACCGGCAGCGGATCGGTCTTGCGGCGAAGCTCCGACAGCACCGACAGGCCGTCGCCGTCGGGCAGGCCGAGATCGAGGATCATGGCGGCATAGGTCACGCTGCGCAGCGCATCACGCGCCTCGGCAACGCTGTGCACAAGGTCGGCCTCGTATCCCGCCGCCATCAACCCGTTGGCGAGCAGGCACGATAGTTCGATGTTGTCCTCGACAATCAGAAGGCGCACCGCAACAATCCTGTCATCATACCAGCTCCCTGTTCGCACACCCGATTGCGGTAAGCCAGCCCCCCGGACGAGCCCGGACGGACCGCCTCGCAGGCAACCGCACCGTGCAAACGACGCGCATTTCAGCGGACCGCATCACACGCGCTCCACACGCTATGCTTCTCTGAGCGGCTCGGACGGCGCATACAAAAATAGATAAGGGCGCTTGCCCTGCAACGGAAATTCGTTGGTTGCCGACGTCGTTGTGCAAAGCGATATAAGGCTGGCGTAACCCGGTCCTGATAACAGGTTCCTGGCCTCGCCGAGACCAGTGCCCCTGCCCGCGCTCCGGTTAGGTTTCGGGTTCTTGTGCGGCCTCTCCAACCCCGGCGCATCAGGCAGGCATCAACCTGCTGAACGCGCAGCAGGTCTATTTCAACGCCGCAATCACCCGCGTGCAGGCGGTGGCGACACCGGGGCGCTGTTCATGGCGCCCGGCGGCGGCTAGCCAAGCGATTGCCCGACCAGCGACTGGCGGACTTGCGTGTTCGAGAGCCGCGTCGCGTCGAAGACGTAGCGGCGGCGAGAAAAAGCCCCGGGACCTTCGCCCCGGAGCCTTTCGCTTCACAAGCGTGCCGCCGCAGTCAGCTCGAAGCGTGGCGCGCCATGAAGTTGTCGTAGCCGACTTCGGCGACCTGGAACCACTGATAGCCATTGCTGGCAAAGCTACTGAGGGACTCGTAGACTTTCTTGAAGTCCGCGTTGCTCGCGGAGACCTCGTTGTGCAGTTCCTTCGCCGCCTTGAACGAAGCCTCCATCACCGGAGCCGGGAAGGCGTGCAGCTTGGCGCCCGCCGCAAGCAGCCGCTTGAGAGCTGGCGGATTTGTCTGGTCGTACTTCGCCATCATCCAGTTGTTGGCGTAGTGACCGGCCTGTTCGAGAACGGACTGATAGTACTTCGGCAGTGCGTTCCACTTGTCGAGGTTGACGAACGACAGCAGCATCGGACCGCCTTCCCACCAACCCGGATAGTAATAGTGTGGAGCGACCTTGACGAATCCCAGCCTCTCATCGTCGTAGGGACCGACCCATTCAGCCGCGTCGATGGTGCCCTTCTCGAGCGCGGGATAGATGTCGCCGCCCGCGATCTGCTGCGGCACCGCACCCAACTTCTGCATCACACGTCCGGCAAAGCCACCGATGCGGAATTTGAGCCCCTTCAGGTCGTCGACGCTGGCGATCGGCTTGCGGAACCAGCCGCCCATCTGACAGCCCGTGTTGCCGGCGAGCAGAGAGGTGACGTTGTACTTCTTGTAGAACGCGTTGAGCATGTCCCTGCCGCCGCCCAGCACGTACCAAGCCTGGTTGATGCGCATGTTCGGGCCGAACGGCACTGCCGAGCCGAAGGTGAAGGTCGGATCCTTGCCAAAGTAGTAGTACGATGCCGTGTGTCCGATCTCGACGGTGCCGTTTTGCACGGCGTCAAGCACCTGCAGTCCGGGAACGATCTCGCCGGCAGCGAATGTCTGAATCTGGAATTTGTTGTCGGTGGCCTCGCCGACCATCTTGGCCATGATCTCGGCACCACCGTACAGCGTATCGAGCGATTTCGGCCAGCTCGTCGGCATTCGCCATTTGAGTTCCGGCATCGACTGCGCGATCGCCGGCGCAGCGATCGTCGCCGCGCCCGCGACACCCAAACCCGTAACCTTGATGAAATCTCTTCGCTTCATTTTGAATCCTGCCCTTTGTGCTTGTGTTCACGCGAGCGGCGACGTTCTGACCGTCCTTACGCTCAGCCTTTTCTTGCCACGACCCGACCAGGGGTCATGCATGCCTTCGTAGCGAGGCTTGGCGGGAGCATGGAACATCCTCTCCCCGAACACCAGACGCAAAAAGCCCGGCCTTCTGGCGAAGGCCGGGCGACTTAAGTCGAAGAGAGGTCAGATCAGCCGCGGGTGCGCGAGCGGATCATGAAGCTGTCGAAGGTGTATTCGGCGACCTGCCACCACAGATACTGATCGGAACGGTAGGCCTGCATGGCCTCGATCGACTTCTTGAAGTCGGCGTTCTTGGCCGAGATTTCACCCCACAGCTCGTTGGTCGCCTTGAGGCAGGCCTCGAGCACCTCGTTAGTGAACGGACGCAGCTGCGTGCCGCCGGCAACCAGCCGCTTCAGCGCTGACGGGTTCTGCATGTCGTAGCGCGCGGCCATCCAGCTGTTGGCGTTGGCACAGGCGTTGGCCAGGATCGCCTGGTAGCCCTTGGGCAGTGCATTCCACTTCTCGAGATTGGCGAAGGCGTGGACCGTGGGACCGCCCTCCCAGAAGCCCGGATAATAGTAATACTTCGCGACCTTGGCGAAGCCGAGCTTCTCGTCGTCATACGGGCCGACCCACTCGGCGGCGTCGATGGTGCCCTTCTCAAGCGCCGGATAGATGTCGCCGCCGGCGAGCTGCTGCGGGACCACGCCGACCTTCTGGAGGACCTGGCCGGCGATACCGCCGATGCGGAATTTCAGGCCGGAAAGATCGGCAACGGTCTTGATCTCCTTGCGGAACCAGCCGCCCATCTGGGTGCCGGTATTGCCGCAGGGGAAGCCGATCACGCCAAACTTCTTGAAGAACTCGTTGCCGAGCTCCTGGCCGCCGCCCTGGTACCACCAGGAATTCTGCATGCGGGCATTGAGGCCGAACGGCACCGACGCGTAGATCGCAAAGGTCGGATCCTTGCCGACATAGTAGTAGGCGACCGTGTGCGACATCTCGACAGTGCCGTTGGAGGTCGCGTCCAGCGCTTGCAGACCGGGCGCGAGCTCGCCGGCCGCGAACACCTGGATCTGGAACTTGTTGTCGGTCATTTCGGCGACGTACTTCGAGACCTGCTCCGCGCCGCCATAGATGGTGTCAAGCGACTTCGGGAAGCTCGAGGTCATGCGCCACTTGATTTCCGGGGAGGACTGCGCGATCGCCGGCGAGGCAACGGCCGTCGCGGCAGCACCGGCCGCAGAAACTTTCAAAAAATCACGACGCTTCATCGTAAGGCATCTCCTTGAGGGACGTTTCCCAGTGACCGCAAGCCTTTCCTCCGGCGAAAGGCTGCCGGGGCGCTCTGGCGGGCCCTTTAACACGGAAGCGGCTTCACGGAAACGCGACGATGGCATGACTGCGCCGATTAAACGAAAGTCTGATGGCGCAGCAATTTCTCGGGAAATGCGGCCTCAAGCCGCGGCAATGATGCCTTGCAGCTGCTCGCGGACGTTGGCGCCGATTGCGCGGTAAATCGCCGCGTGCGGGCCGTCCGGCTCGCTCTCCACCACCGGGGTACCGGAATCGGAGGTGGTGCGGATCGCCATGTGCAAGGGGATTTCGCCGAGAAACGGCACGCCCAACCGCTCGGCCTCGTGGCGCGCGCCGCCATGGCCGAAAATGTCCGAGCGCGTGCCGCAATGCGGGCACTGGAAGTAGCTCATATTCTCGACGATGCCGAGCACGGGCACGTTGACCTTCTTGAACATGGCGAGCCCGCGCCGCGCGTCGATCAGCGAGAGGTCCTGCGGCGTCGAGATAATGATGGCGCCCTTGAGCGGAACGTTCTGCGCGAGCGTGAGCTGGGCATCGCCGGTGCCCGGCGGCATGTCGACGACGAGCACGTCGAGCGTGCCCCAGGCGACGTCGCGCAGCATCTGGGTGATCGCCGACATCACCATCGGCCCGCGCCAGATCATCGCGGTGTCCTCCTCGACCAGGAAGCCGATCGACATGATCGACAGGCCGAAGCGGCTCAGCGGAATCATCTTCTTGTCGTCGTTGAGCTGCGGCTTCTCGCGAATGCCGGTCAGCCGCGGCACCGACGGGCCGTAGATGTCGGCGTCGAGCAGCCCGACCCGCAGGCCAAGATCGCGCAGGCCGAGCGCGAGGTTGAGCGCGGTGGTCGACTTGCCGACCCCGCCCTTGCCGGAGGCAACCGCGATGACCGCGGAGATGCCGGGGATCTCGGCCTGCCGCGCCATCGGCGAGCCGGCCCCGCCCTGTGGCGGATGGCGATGCGCTGACGCGGGCGGGACACCGCCTGCGGGCCGCGACGGCGGCGCGGCTCCGGCACTCCCCGGCTTGCGCTCGGCGGTCAGCGCGATCATCGCGACGCTGACGCCGGGAATGGCGCGCACGGCGCTCTCGGCCTGCGCACGCACGCTCTCCCAGGCGCGGGCTTCCGCGGCGTCGACGTTGATCGAGAAGAACACCTTGCCGTCGGTGACCGCGATCGGCGACAGCACGTTGGCGTTGGTCAAGGCGACGCCGCGCGGCGACATCACCTTGGCAAGGCAATCGAGGACCTGTTGTTGCGTCACGCTCACCGCGCATCTCCTAGCTCAAGCGGGCATGATCTCCGCGCAAACGCGCCGCGTTTGCCGCGCCGGAAAACCACGTTTCCGGATCATGCCCAAGGATGCGACCCATAGAGCGTTGCGGCGCAAAAGGCTACCTCGCTCCGACGTCGTCCCGGCGCTCGGCGGGGGCCGCACTGGCCTCTTCCTTGGCGGCCTCGTAGTTCAGCTCGATCATGACCCCGTTGGGATCGTTCACGAAGATCTGCCAAAGATCGCCGCCCGGAACCTGGCGCGAGTCGAATTCCATGCCCTTGGATTGCAGGCGGTTCTTCATCCCGGCAAAACCCTGGCTGGCAAAAGCGACATGATGGACGACGCCTGAATCCGGCTTTTGTGCCTCATCGGTCTTCGAAATATCGACCAGATGCACCACGGCCTTGCCCTCGCTGTACATCCACGCGCCGGGGAACGCGAAGTTCGGCCGCGGGCCCTTTTCCAGGCCCAGAATGTCCTCATAGAACCGGACAGTATCGGCGAGATTCCGGGTCCGGATGTTGAAATGATCGAGCACACCTACGCTCACGCCCATGCGAGACACTCCCTTTTTTGTGAGGTTCTTTTGGTATTCCGATCCTAGCACGAAACCGGGGGAAGCCGCCAAAACGAAGCCGTTGCCCTCTGCCGCTGACGGGGTATGGTGCGGCTCCCTCCATGGAAGGAATGCCCCCTGCCCGCCCTGCGTTCCCAGCGCGGCCCTGGGGGCGAATACGAATACCAAGACAAAAACAAGGTAGCACACATGGCTAAAGTCGCTTTTCTCGGTCTCGGCGTGATGGGTTTCCCAATGGCGGGACACCTCGTGAAAAAAGGCGGCCACGAGGTCACCGTGTACAACCGGACTGCAGCGAAGGCGAAGGATTGGGCCGACAAGTTCGGCGGCAAGACCGCGCCGACGCCGAAGGCTGCCGCCGAAGGTCAGGATTTCGTGATGTGCTGCGTCGGCAATGACAACGACCTGCGCTCGGTCACGATCGGCCCCGACGGCGCATTCGCCGGCATGAAGAAGGGCGCGACCTTCGTCGACCACACCACCGCCTCCGCCGAGGTCGCCCGTGAGCTCGATGCCGCCGCCACCAAGGCCGGCTTCAAGTTCGTCGACGCGCCGGTGTCCGGCGGCCAGGCCGGCGCCGAGAACGGCGTGCTGACGGTGATGTGCGGCGGCACCGAGGCGGCCTATGCCGGCGCCGAGCCGATCATCGCGGCCTATGCCCGCATGTGCAAGCTGCTCGGGCCCGCGGGTGCCGGCCAGCTGACCAAGATGGTCAACCAGATCTGCATCGCCGGCCTGGTGCAGGGCCTGTCCGAGGGCATCCACTTCGCCAAGAAGTCGGGCCTCGACGTCGCCGCCGTGGTCGAGACCATCTCCAAGGGCGCCGCGCAATCCTGGCAGATGGAAAACCGCTACAAGACCATGAACGAGGGCAAATACGATTTCGGCTTCGCCGTCGAATGGATGCGCAAGGACCTCTCGATCTGCCTCGCCGAGGCGCGCCGCAACGGCGCCACCCTGCCCGCGACCGCGCTGATCGACCAATTCTATGCCGAGGTCGAAAAGATGGGCGGCAAGCGCTGGGATACGTCGAGCCTGCTGGCCCGGCTGCAGCGCTAAATCCCTCGCCGAATGAAAAGGCCAGGCGCGGCTTGGCCGCCCCTGGCCGTGCGGCCATCGGCCCTCTACAGACCGGCCGCACGAGGTGTCTCGCGCGCCCCATTGCGCGGAACTCCAAAGGTTAATTTAACTCCCCATTAACGTATTTCTTTAGCTCTTTAAGTCATCGCTTAATGATTTGGCGTCACTGATAGACAATGCAAAAAGCTCGCGCGGTTCGCGGGCAGGATTTGTGTTGTTTATGAGTAATCCCGCAGAAAAGCCTGAAGTTGTACAGCTTCCGGCAGGACCTCAGGTGGCGGCGGCGGTGAGCAGCCGGCGCGCCTCCGCGCAGCGGGTGCGCGAGGCGCGCGATCGGTTAACGTCGACCAGTGGAACCCGCCCCGCCTTCGACGCCGAACTGCTCAGACAATACGCCCAGACCAGGATGTCGGCATCCTACGTCGTCATGCTGCTGGTGGTTGCAACCGGCGTGCTGTTTGGCCTCTGGATGCAGCCGATCGTCGCCGGCGCATGGACCTGCGGCATGCTCTGCGTCCACGCCGCGATCATTCGCAGTTGCTCCCGCTTCCTCGCCGTGCAGCCTTCGGTCGCGGCGACCCGCAAATGGCGCACGCGCTTCGTGCTGCTCGACCTGCTCTATGGCCTGTGCTGGACCGCGATCCTGATCCATCCCGCCGGCCGCGACCTCGCCTCCAACACGCTGATGATGTTTTTGATGCTGCTGGTGATCGCGGTGTCGAGCATGCTGGCGGCGAGCCTGCCGATCGCAGCACTCGCGGCGACGATCCCGGTGACGGTGGCGATCGCGCTTGATCTGGTGCTGAGGGGCTCTTTCGACAATTACGTGCTGGCGCTGCTGGCGCTCGCCGCCGAAGGCTATTTCGCGCTTCTCGCCCACCGCCTGCATTCGACCACGCTGGCGACGCTGGAGGCGCGCGCCGAAAAGGACGCGCTGATCGGCGAACTGGAACAGGCCAAGGCGATCTCCGACGAGGCGCGGCATCGCGCGGAATCCGCCAACGTCGCCAAGTCGCGCTTCCTGGCCCAGATGAGCCACGAATTGCGCACGCCGCTCAATGCGATCCTCGGCTTCTCCGAGGTGATGAAGAGCGAGATCTTCGGCGCGCACACGGTGCCCGTCTACAAGGAATATTCCGCCGACATCCATAATTCCGGCGTGCACCTGCTCAATCTCATCAACGAGATCCTCGACCTGTCGCGCATCGAGGCCGGCCGCTACGAATTGAACGAGGAAGCCGTCGCGCTGGTGCATGTCGTCGCCGACTGCCACCATCTCCTGAAGCTGCGCGCCTCGAGCCGCGGCATCACCATCCATGAGGTGTTCGAGCACGGCATGCCGCGCATCTGGGGCGACGAGCGCGCCATCCGCCAGGTCGTGCTCAACCTGCTCTCCAACGCGATCAAGTTCACCCCGCAGGGCGGCGAGATCTGGCTGAAGGTGGGCTGGACCGCGTCGGGCGGCCAATATCTGAGCGTCAAGGACACCGGAAGCGGCATCGCCGAGGACGAGATCCCGATCGTCCTGGCCTCGTTCGGCCAGGGCTCCAACTCGATCAAGTCGGCGGAACAGGGCGCGGGCCTCGGGCTGCCGATCGCCAAGAGCCTGATCGACATGCATGGCGGCACCTTCACGCTGAAATCGAAGCTGCGCATCGGCACCGAGGTGATCGTGACCTTCCCGCCGGAGCGCGTCATGAGCGCGCTTGCACCGATGTCCGAGGACGCGCCGCCGATGCAGCCGGAGCCCGTGGAGGGTTCGGCGAGCGCCGACCGCAAGCGTGTGCGCCGTAAATCGATCATGAGTGCCGGCACTGGATTGTAGAGCATGGCCCGGAAAGGTGTGATGCGGTGCCCCGAAGATCATGCTCTGGACAAGAAGCCGAAGCGCGATGCGAACCGCTGCGCTTCAACCCGCTTGTGCAAACGGCTGAAACCGTTCAACACTGAAGAATGAGCTCAGAAACGCCGTGTATCGCAGTCTGCATGATGGACCCCAGAACCAAGCTCTGCTTCGGATGCGGCCGCACGCTTCCGGAGATCGCGCGCTGGCACAAGATGGACAGCGCGGAGCGGTTGGCGGTGATGGCGCCTTTGCCGGCACGCATGGCGGACGCGGGGCTCGAGCGGATGGAGCCGCGTCCGAAGCGCGCCTGAGCGCGCCCGGAATGCGCGGAGGCGCACAATGAGCCGTATCCTCCTCGTCATCCTGCTGCTGATGGCGACCGCCGGTGCGGTCGTCGCCTATGGCGATCCCAACCAGATCGCGCGCGCCAGGGAAAACATCTCGCAAATCCTCGGCCGAAGCAGCAGCGGCAGCCCGCCCGTTGCCCCCGCGGTGGAGATCGCGCGCAGCCAGGGCGGCGAGTTCGCGTTCCGCGCCAAGATCAACGGCGTCAGCGCTCCGATGGTGATCGACACCGGCGCGACCTCGGTCGTGCTGACCTGGGAAACGGCGAAGGCGATCGGCCTGCCCACCGAGATGCTCGAATACAACGTCGATCTCGAAACCGCGGGCGGTCACACCAAGGCGGCGCGGCTGACGCTCGATCGGCTCGCCGTTGGCAAGCTGGTCGAGAAATCGGTGCCGGCGCTGGTGGTCCAGCGCGGGCAGATGAAGACCAACCTGCTCGGAATGAGCTTCCTCGACCGGCTCGAAAGCTGGGGGGTGCGCGCCGGCAAGCTGATGCTGACCGGCTATCCCGAACTATCCGCACATGGTCATCGGCGCCCGCGTACGGCAGTCGACTAGCCCGCATTTCTCACAGGGCCGACTGATCTGACAACACCGATTTGGTGTGCCAGTATGGCCATGAAGGGTTGCTGCGCGGGAAGGCGCGGCTGGCGGGATTAGGTTGTGGGTTTCTCCGGTGGGCCAGTTGGCGATGCCGCGGTTTGGCGCGTCGCAGCTTCGCGTGTCAGGCCGGCGAGGCGCGGGCTCCGGCGGCTTTGGCCAGGCGGTGCGCGGCGATGCCCCACGGTTCGGCGGCCGGACAGGCCGAGGCCATGGCGATCTTGATGCGGCGGACGCTGATGCGCACCAGTGCGCCGATCTTCAGGAGCTTGAGGCGGATGGTGCCGCAGGTGGCGTCCGCAAAGATGGTTTCGGCAAGGCCGATGCGCCTCAGGGCACAGATCAGCACATAGGCCATCGAGGCGAACCACAACCGCAGTTGGTTGGCGCGCATGGTCGCCGCGGAAGTGCGGTCGGCGTAGAGATCGAGCTGGCACTCCTTGATGCGGTTTTCCATCTCGCCACGGGCGCAGTAAATGTCCTCGTAGAGCTGCCGCGCACCCGCCTCGGCCCGCTTGAGCGAGGTCACGACGAAGCGCGGATTGGCTTCCCCTTTTGTCCACTCCGCCTTGGCGACGACGCGGCGCCTTCGGCTCCAGGTGCCGCGCGTGCTCCACTGGAAGTCCTTGAAGCGGCGCGCCGGGCGGCCGGTCTTCTCGGCTGCAGCCCGCGCCGCGGCGAGCTCCTCTTCGATCATGGCGACCAGGCGCGTGTTGCGGGCGAGCCCGAACAGGTAATCCACGCGGTTCCGTTCGCACCACGCCATCAGCGCCTCGCGCGCAAAGCCACTGTCGGCGCGCAGCAGGATGCGCACGAACGGCCAGTGGACGCGGATTTGCCGGACAATCCGCTCGACCTCCGCGACGCTGCCCGCGCTGGCGTCAATGTCGGAGGGCCGCAGCTTGGCCGCCAACAGATGCCGGCCGCAGAACACGTACAGCGGCAGATAGCAGTAACAGTCGTAATAGCCGTGGAAGAAGCGTCCTTCCTGATGCCCGTGCAGCGGGTCGTCGGTGGCGTCGAGATCGAGGATGATCTGCGCCGGCGGTCGCTTGTGCGCCTCCAGGAATAGCGTCACCGGCAACGCCTCGATCGCCGCCGCGTCGTAGGCGATCTTGTGATAGCGCGAAGGCTCGTTTCGGCTCAGCTCCAGCCGGTTCAGCGTCGACTTGCCGGCCACCGGCGCGCAGTCCTCGCGCTTGGCCTCAAGCTTGCCCGCCAGCACCGCCATCAGCGGGTCGTGCCGCAGCTCGTCGTGATCGTTGAGATCTTCGTAGCCAAGTGCAATGCCAAAGACCCGTTGTCCGACCAACGTCCCGACCGCATGCTCGATCAAGTCCGGACGGCGATGATCGCGAAAGCAATCTGCAAAACGCCCCACCAGATCGATCGCTCGATCGGCGGCGCCCAGAAGCAGCGCTCCAGCGTCCGACGTCACCAGGCCAGCATCAAAGGCCGCTTCCACAGCCCGGCCTTCCACCACTCCAAAATCAAACCGTTCTGCGCTACACTCTGTCGGCATCGGGGCATTCCTTGAATCATCGCAAAGTCCTTCTCGCAAAAGAACTTTCGCTGATTCGCGCCCCGATGCGCCTCAACACTGGTAGAGTCGGGGAAGGGCGCGGTAGCTTGGGCCATTCGGCAACGCCCCGTTTCCCTTCCTCGCTCATCAAACCGGACGTGCGGAGCTACCGCATCCGGCTTTCCGACTGGCTTCAGTGCAAGGCCCACGGCGGCGGTCCCAAGTGGACGCGTCGGAGGTGCAAGACCCCGAGCGCGCCAAACACAGCCTCTCGCGGGAAGAGGCGGGTGCCACGCGACGGCACCTTGTGACGTCGGACCAGGAATCCGCGGACCCGTTCGTACACATGGTTATCGACGGTCCGGTACGCCGGTTTCCGAGTGCCGTAGCCGAAGTACGTGCTCCAGCCTCGCAACAAGCGATTGAGCCGGTCACGCACGTCAAGCCAGCACCCGGTGTTGCCGGGGACCAGGATATCGCTCACCTTGGCTTTGAGCCGCTGAACACTCTTCTTGGACGGGCTCGCGCCCAGATACCAATGGCCATCTTTCCGGTACCGATGCGGCCCGAAGCTATAACCAAGGAAGTCGAAGCTCTCGCGCCGGGCATCCTTCACCGAGGTTTTCGCCTCGTTGAGCGTCAGCCCGAGTTTCGTCATCACCGCTTTCGTCCACGCCAGAGCCTCGTGCGCATAGCCGCGGCTGAGGATGACGAAGTCGTCGGCGTACGAGACGATGTGGGCGCGGAAGGCTTCGCCGCGTCCGGTCAATCGCCAATGCTTCAGGAACCGGTTCATATAGATGACGGAGAGCAGCGGGCTTGCAACACCGCCTTGCGGTGTGCCGCGCTTGCTGTTCTTGCCGCCACTCATGCGCCGCTTCCCGTTGCCGTCCCGCTCCTCGACCGGCGCTTGCAGCCACAGCTTGATCAGCCACAGCACATGCCGGTCAACGATGCGTCGGGCCACCGATTTGAGGAGGTCCGAATGCGGGATCGTGTCGAAATATTTCGACAAATCGGCGTCAACCACGTCGGTATAGCCCCGGCAAATCAGCCGGTGCGTTTCCTTGATCGCATCGACCGCGCTGCGACGCGGACGATAGCCATAAGCACTGTCCTCGAAGTCCGCTTCGAATATCGGTTCCAACACGAGTTTGGCGGCAGTCTGAATGACGCGACAGCGGATCGTGGGAATGCCGAGCGCGCGCTCGCCTCCCCCGGGCTTCGGGATCATCACCCGCCGCACCGGATCGGGTCGGTACGTCTTCGAAACGAGGTCCTCGCGCAGCCCCGCTAACCATGCTTCCACGCCCGACGCCTCGATCTGCTCAAAGGTCACCCCGTCAACACCAGGCGCACCCGCATTGGCACGGGCCAGCGCGTAGGCGTGGCGCAGAATGTCCTCACGGCAGATCTTGTCGTAGAGCAAATAGAAGCGGTAGGCAGGCTCCGCCTTCGCCTTGCAATAGAGCTTTCTCTGAAGGGTCCTGATCCTTTCAGGCGTTTCGAGGCTCATCGCCAATCACCTGTTTCCTCACCGTCTTTGAAAGCACACCAGAAGTCAGGGACCTTCCCTCCGCCGGCATTACCCGGTTTCAACGGTACCGCGTCCCTGTCCGACTCCCGCTGCAGGCCGCCGCCAATTGCGACGTTGAAGACGCGACCTCCGCCCGCTGCGGGTCTCCCCCGATTACCCGCATCGCCCTTCCAGCGTGCCGAGTCCACTACCCCGGCGGATCAAACAGGTGCGCACGTCGATTGCTTCCCTATCCACACGGCCTTCCCCGTATCTCAGGCGGGTCGGCATCCGCATCTTCACTTTCGAGGCCTGCTCAGACTTCACTCATATTACGGCCCGCTGGATTGCTCGACCGCCCAAGGCGGCCTTTGTCACGAGGCTTCGAACCGGCCGGTTACCCGACCGATCCGCTCGTCAGCTACCAGATCAATCGACAACTATCTGGGTGGAATCCTCCTCCACTGGTGATGCGCGCCGTCGGGGCGCACTGAGAAATGCGGGCTAGCGCCATCGCCGCGCGCAGGACTTCACTCCGCTCTCTGCATCATGGCGAGCAACTGCGTGCTCGAGCATGCCCCGTTGACCTGCCTGCGGATGCGGGCCAGCCTTGGCAACGATTGCGATGCCGCCGGTGACCCATCCGGCACGGCGCGGTCAGCCTCAAGGCGCGCCAAGGTGCCGCTCGCGGCATAGCGGCGATCCGAGTACGGCATTTCATCCGCAAGGTCGGACCAGCAAGCCTCAGACCTGCCTTTGGTGGAAGCGATAGAGCAGGATGCCGAGCGTGATTGCGGCAATCACGTAGAACGTCACGGCATCGACGTTGGGATGTCCTTCAACGAAAATCAGCATCATTTCCCCCTGGCTCTGAAGATCACGAATGTCCCGGCATCATCGCATCGCGCCCTGATGGTCGCCTATGGCCCATTCCTTCGCGCTGGCACCGGCCATCGAGCGGACACGCTCCTCGTCGTTTGCGAGCTCGGCGGCGCTGCCGCTGTAGATGATGGCACCATCATCCAGCACATAGGCGCGATCGGCGATGGCGAGGCTGACGCGAACGTTCTGCTCGACCAGCAGCACCGAGATCCCCTCCTTGCGCATCGTCTGAATGATCTGGAAGACCTCCTTGACGATCAAAGGCGCGAGCCCCTGGCTCGGCTCGTCGAGCAACAGAAGCTTGGGATTGAGCAGCAATGCTCTCGCGATCGACAGCATCTCCTGCTCGCCACCGGAAAGCTGGCGGCCGCGATTGTCCCGCCGCTCCGCAAGGCGCGGAAACGTATTGAAGACGCGCTTGGTGTCCCAAGGGCCGGGCCGCGCGACTGGGACCCGCAAATTGTCCTCGACGGTCAGGTTGGCGAAAATCTTGCGGCCTTCCGGAACGTAACCCACGCCGAGTGCCGCCACCTGATAGGGTGACATCCGGGTCGCCTCGATCCCGAACAGCTTCACATTGCCATCACGCGGCGGGGTCAGTCCCATGATGCTGCGGAGCGTTGTCGTCTTGCCGGCACCGTTGCGGCCAAGCAGGACGACGATCTCGCCTTCGTTCACCGTCAGGCCCACATTGTGAAGGATGTGGCTCTTGCCATAGAACGTTTGCAGCCCCGCGACGGTCAGCGGCGTCATTGGCTCTCTCCAAGATAGGCTGCCTGCACGGCTTCGGAGGCTGCGATCTCGTCGGGCCTTCCCTCGGCAAGCAAGCTGCCCTGATCGAGCACCGTGATGTAATCGGCCAGGTGAAATACCACGCGCATATCGTGCTCGATCAGCACGATGGTGTAATTCCTCTCCTTGTGCAGGCGACGAATGAGGGTCGTGATCTCATACGTCTCCTGGTCACCCATGCCGGCCGTCGGTTCATCGAGCAGCAATAGGCGCGGAAGCTGCGCCAGCGCCATTGCAATCTCGGTGGTCCTTTGGTCGCCGTGAGAGAGTTCGCCCACCAGCCGGTCTGCCTTGGCACTGAGCCCCACGAGCGCCAGCATTTCGGCAGCGACGTCGTTGGCGAGCTTTGCGTCGGCCCGGTTCGGCAGCATGTGCAAGGTCTGTCGTGCCGCGACCTCTGCCGCGGTGAGCACATTCTCGTGGACGGTCAGCTCCGGAAAGACCTCCGTGATCTGAAAGGTTCGTCCCATGCCGAGGCCGACGCGCAGGTGCGCCGGCAGGCGCGTCACGTCCTTGCCTTGAAACAGTATCGATCCCTTGGTCGGGGGAAAGTAGCCGCTGATCATGTTGAAGAAGGTCGTCTTGCCCGCCCCGTTCGGGCCGATGATGGCGCGTAGCTCGCCGGTCTTGACGGACATCGACACATCTTTCACGGCGACCAGATTGCCAAAACGCTTGGTGATGTTGCGAACCTCAAGCATGCTCACACCGATTTGCGTGTGCGGCGCATGCCGAGCAGGCCGCGCGGGAAGAACAGCACGACCACCACGAAGATCGCGCCGACAAAGGACATCCAGTTCACGGTCATCGACGAAATGTAGTCCTGCAGAACCACGAACACCGTCGCGCCGACCAGCGGCCCCCAAAACGTCCGCATGCCGCCCATGACGCACATCACGACCAGATAGCCTGACAGCGAGTAGTGCAGTGCCAGGGGATCGGCAAAGTTGTTGAGAAGTGCGTACAAGGTGCCCGCAAGTGCGGTGAAGAAGCAGGAGATGGAGAACGACAGCCATATCTGTCGTTCGACGGGAATCGCCAGGAAGCGCGCACGACGCTCGTTCTCCCGGATTGCGCGCAAGGTGTGACCGAACGGAGAGCGAACCAGAAGGCCCAACAAGCCTACGGCAAGGCCGAAGACGCCGAGAAGGAAGAAATAGAAGTTATTGCCGCCGTCGGTGATGTCGAGCGTCAGCGGGCCAAATCCGATCGGCTCGCGGTGAAAATCGCGCAAGCCATCGAAGCCGCCGGTGAAGTCGTTCCAGCTATAGGCGAGATAATACCAAAGCTGCCCGAATGCGATCGTGCACATCGCAAAGTAGACGCCCCGGCGGCGCACGATCAGGAGACCGAACAGCGTCCCGGCCAATCCGCCCAGCAGCGTTCCCATCAGCATGGCAAGCGGCGTGCTGTGAGTGAGATATCGCAAGGTGAGGCCGGCGCCATAGGCGCCAAGCCCGAAATAGGCGGCGTGGCCGAAACTCAGGACGCCGGTGAAGCCCAACAGCAGGTTCAGCCCCATCGCAGCGAGCCCGAACACCAGCACGCGCCCCGCGAGCGCCGTGTAACCGCCGAGCAATGGGAGCCAGTAGGGAACCGCGATCAGGACGACCCAGACGACGGCGAGCATGACCCATTTCGGAACGGCGGGCGTCCGCCTTGCGCCGATCGCCGCGGCGGTTGCGCTCGTGCCGATGTCGGTGCTCATGCCATCATTCCTTCCTCGCCCATCAGACCTCGCGGGCGAACAAGAAGCACAATCATCATGATGGCATAGATCACGGCCTCACTCGCCGAAGGAAAGAACACAGTGGTGAGCGCCGCCGCCACCCCGATCAGCAGTCCACCGAACAGCGTGCCGATCAGGCTGCCGACGCCGCCGACAATGATCGCTATGAAACTCGGCATCAGCAGATCGTCGCCCATATTCGGATTGAGGCCGATCTGCCCGGCGGCAAGCACCCCGCTCAATCCAGCCAGCAGGCAGCCAAGCGCGAAATTGAATGTCCGCAACAGGCTGATATTCACACCCAGCGACGCCACCGTCTCGAGGTCGAGCGTGCCCGCCCGGATGCGTATGCCGACTTGTGTGTAACGCAGGAACGCGAACAATCCGAGCACCGCAATGATCACGACGGTGACCATGAAGACGCGGTACCAGGTGATGAAGAACAGCGTCGGGCTGATTGGCTGCGACAGGAACTCCGGCAATCCGAGCGGCAGTCCGTTGGGCCCCCAGATATAGCGGGCGGCATCCTGCATCACGAAGGCGAAGCCGAACGTCAGCAACAGACTGTAGACCGGATCCCGGTTATAGACGCGCCGGATCATCAACCGCTCGACCGCGAGCCCGATCAGCGCAGTAATGAAGGGCGAGACCAGCAACGCGCCCCAGTAACCCAGCGCCGGCGACAAGGTGAAAGCAAGGTAGCCGCCGAGCGCCAGGAAGTTGCCGTGAGCGAAGTTGATGACGTTGCTGAGATTGAGGATCAGGGACAAGCCCAGCGCCATCAGCACGTAGAATGCGCCGATGATGAGTCCATTGGTGACGTTGAAGAGTATGACCTGGATCATCCCGCCCTCGGCCCTGGTGATCGTTCAGCCGGTGATTGAATCAGGCCGGCGCCACCATCTTGCAGCCGGTGTCCGCTACCGAGCCCGCAGCCTCATCGCCCGGGACGAGCGCCGAGACCGTGAACAGGTCATCTGGTTCGGATTTGGACGGATGAACCTCGCCGACGAAGATGTTCGGCATCAGTTCATGATCTCCCGCGCGGTAGCGCACCTTTCCCGGTTGCAACGCGACGTCCGGCGGCAGCTCGAGGTCCTCCAGCGCCTTCGCCATCTTCGGACCTTCAAGGGACTTCGCCTTGTCTGCCGCAAGCCGGACCGTGTGCATCGCCACGTAGCCGAACCAGTCGCGCGCTGTGGGCGTCTTCTTCGTGGCAGCGCGGAAGTCGCTCACAAACTTGACGACCTCGGGCACCTTGGGCTGGTTCCACCACCACTCCATGACCCACCAGCCGGTCTGAGCGTCGGGCGGACATCCCTTGACGCTTTCCAGCTCGAACAGCGCTCCGCCAAGGGCCATTTCCTTCTGCATTCCGAACTGCGTGAATTGCTTCATGCAATTGATCTGCGTCAGGCCGCCCATGTTGTTGAGCAGAACGTTCGGCTTGTAGGCCTTCGCCTTGATCAAGGTCGCGGAGAAATCGGTATTGTTGATCGGGAGCATATCGCCCTCGAATGTCCCGCCGGCCTTCTTCAGCGCCTTGATGAAGGCGTCCTGCAGGGTGTGACCGTAAGCGTAGTCCGGCGTGATGAAGAACCACTTCTTGCCGAACTTCTTCACCAATTCCGGCGTGACCGCATTGGCGTCCATCGTCGTGGTGTTGCAGATGCGGAAGACGTTCCATTTGCAGCTCGTTCCGGTGATCGGATCGGTGTGACCGCCTGGAACGATGTGAAAGATCTTCTTCTCGTTGGTGACCTGCGACATCGCATAGGCGATGCCGGAATTCACGTCGCCAAGGATGACTGCGACATTGTCGCGATCGATCAGCTTTCGGGTCTTTTGTACCCCGGTGCCGACATCGTTCGCGGAATCTTCGACGAGGAGCTGGACCTGGCGGCCGAGAATACCGCCCTTCTTGTTGATTTCGGCTTCGGCGTACCGGGCGCCGTCGACCTCACTCTGTGCCAGCGCAGAAAGCACGCCGGTCAGTGGATTGACCATTCCGATCTTGACCGGCTCGTCCGCGAGCGACTTGACTATGAAGGGCGCGCCGATCACCTGGCTGCCGGCCAGCGCGAATCCGGACTTGATGAGCGTGCGACGATTGATCGACAACCGAATCGTAGCCATTCCAGACCTCCCTGTTTTGTAGTTTTTCGCGGACGTTTATTTCATGAAGACAAAGTCACTCCGGCTGCCCAAATGATCGCGAAGAGATCACGGTCTCAGAGATCACGGGCGATTTGACATCGCTGTTTGGAATTGGGCTCGCCAGCCGGCTCTCTATGCTTCCCGCATCGCAGGATGCGGCTGCCGCGGCGCTCCGATGTGGCAGATTGCCTCACTCCTCCTGCGGCACAAATCCGCAATTCGTCTAACCGCGATGCAACCAATCGAGGGCGACGAGATGAGCCATGCGATCGCCCGGATCGTCGCCACCTCGGGCGAAAGGTAAGGACAGGTGTTGCCGGGCCGGCGTCCGTTCAGGCGGCGATCGACGCCGGCGCGCGGTCGTCGACCAGCGCGATCGCATCGCGCAGCACATCGGCGCCGGCACCCGGCTTGACGCCGTTCTCCGCCAGATGGCGGCGGAACGCCCGCGCCCCGGGGACACTATGGAAGGCGCCAACGAAGTGCCGCGTGATCGAATGCAGCCGGGTCCCCAGCGCGAGCTGCACCTCGATATAGGGCATCATGGCCGCGAACACGTCTTTCATCGTCGCATGTGGCGACGCCTCGCCGAACAGTTCGGAATCGACGGCGAGCAGCCGCCACGGTTCCTGATAGGCCGCGCGCCCGAGCATCACGCCATCGACATGCGCAAGATGCTGCCGTGCCTCGGCAAGGCTCGCGATGCCGCCATTGATGATGATGGGCACGCCGGGCAGCGCCGCCTTCAGGCGATAGACGCGATCGTAGTCGAGCGGCGGGATATCGCGGTTCTCCTTCGGCGATAATCCGTTCAGCCAGGCCTTTCGGGCGTGCACGATGAGCATATCCGCCCTCGCCGCAATCACCCCGCGCGCCAGCACATCGAGCGCGACTTCCGGATCCTGATCGTCGATGCCGATCCGGCATTTCACCGTGACTGGAATGCTCACCGCGCGCTTCATGGCAGCGACACCGTCGGCGACCAGCGCGGGTTCGGCCATCAGGCAGGCGCCGAACCGCCCCTCCTTCACGCGGTCGGAGGGGCAGCCGACATTGAGGTTGATCTCGTCGTAACCGAAATCCTCGCCGATCCTGGCGGCCGTCGCGAGATCGCGCGGATCGGAGCCGCCAAGCTGCAGCGCCACGGGATGTTCGCTCGCATCATGTCCGAGCAGCCGCCCCCGATCGCCGTGGATCACCGCGCCGGTCGTCAACATCTCCGTATAGAGCCGCGCCCGCCGCGACATCAGCCGATGGAAGACGCGGCAGTGCCGGTCAGTCCAATCCATCATGGGTGCGACGCTAAATCGATGCGCTAACATGTTGATGTTATTTCGCTTTATCATCTTGTCTGGTTTAGCTGATTTTTGGGCCGACCGAAGTTTCAAGCTGACAGTTGAGGCATTTTCCTTTGATTTCAAGTGCTTATTTGGAAGGCTTCTCAGCCCTCGAAAAGCAGTGCCCCTGCTCGGTACGGCGTTGCAGTATTTGATGAGCTCCCGCATTACCGCCCTGGTTCGTGCCTTCCCACCGATCCCGTTTGCTTCGGCCACAAAGTAATGTGCCGGGGGTGAGTATCTTTGGCGGATAGGGCGGTGACCAACCAGAAGAACGCAGCGGTGATGGCTGTTGAGCGTGTAGCTGGCGAACATCGCGTTCAGTCCGGTCCGGCCGCGTCCGCCTCGAGGCAGACAGCGAACTATCGAATGGTCTCGGCCTTGGGCCCAGAGCGCCGCTAATTGGGCGCTCCCTCGGCACCAAGCGCCCCCGAAACACGCGGCGCTCAACGAACCGATAACGCCTCTCCGCCGCCGAACCGGGACGGATCATTGTAGCCAGGGGTGTCTCCGTAGTGGATCAGCGGCCGCAGCCGTCCGCCTGTCCAACCGGGAACGGCGGCAAAGCTTGAGGCCACGTCACGACGAATGAAGACGTGTTGGCGCGATGCAGCTTCGGCGGAAGAACTTGGGGCGACCAATAGCCCCAGAGCAAGAACAGAGCGCATCGCATTTGCTCCAATACGCCGACAGGCTAACGGTTTCAGTTTAGCGATGTTGCAAGATGCTTTCGTGTGGATCGTCTCTTTGCATGATTGGGATTGATTTCGACTGAGGAGCGCCAAGTGCGTTCGTGACAGCCGTTACGCACGCTCAGCGCCGCTGATTACGCAGATTTTCTCCGGTCACAATAGTGTGCATGTGGGCGCCGAATATCTCGCGGCTCGGCCGTGTCTAATAGCTCGCGACCGCGTCAAGATCAGTTCGCGCCGTGACACCTGCGAGCAGAGGTCCCAAGCCTTCGGCCACGGTGAGGTGTGCAATGACGGCATCACGCAGTTTCGCATGGGGCAATTCGGCAAGCATGGCCGTCTGTATCACAGCCATCACTTCGCCTGCCTCGGACCCGATCATCGTGAATCCCAGAATTCGATCGGTGTTCGCCGACAACCACCTTCATAAACCCGCCCGTTTCGTCGGTCGCCTGCGTTCGCAACACATTTCGCATCGGCAACTTTGCGACCCGCACGGCGATGTCCTGCCTCCGCGCCTCACTTTCGGAAAGACCCACACGTGCGAGCGGCGGATCCGTGAACATCACATGCGGAACGAGCCGGTCAACGGTCCTACGGTTGCCGCCCGCCATGTTGTCGCGAACAATCCTGAAGTCATCGACCGAAACGTGTGTGAATTGTGGGCTGCCTGGACATTCGCCGATCGCCCAGACGCCAGCAGCGGTGCTCTCACGCCGCTCATTGACTCGGATGAAGCCGCGCGAGTCCAATGCGATGCGGGCTTTTTCCAAGCCGATGTCCGCCATGTTCGGGATCCGACCGGCCGCAACGAGCAGATGACTGCCCCCGATCGTCCGCTCCCCGGCATCGGTCCGCACCGAGACTCTTACGGCGTCGCCAGATAGCCCGTGAATGCCAAGGGGTCTCGCATTCACCAGAATTTCCATGCCTTCGCCGCTCAGGAGCCGTCTGATTTCTTCTGCCACATCCGCATCCTCGCGTCCCATGATCTGCAAGCCCGGTTCGATAACCGTCACGCGGCTACCGAAGCGCAGATATGCCTGCGCCAGCTCGACGCCGGTGTAACCGCCGCCAGCACGATCAGGTGTGGCGGCACCTCGTCCAACTCCAACGCCTCGATGTGGGTAAGCGGGCGCGCGTCCCGCAATCCGGGAATATCAGGAATGGCGGCATGCGAACCGACATTGACGACAACCTCCTTGCCGTCGAGCAATCGCATGCCACCGTCGTTCAGTGAAACCTCGATGGTTCTGGGAGCGACGAAGCGTCCATTGCCCATAACAAGGTCGGCGCCGCTCTCCTTGTAGGCCTGCAGATGGAAGGTGATCTCACGATCGATCATGTCCTGCTTACGAGCGCGAACCCTGAGCATATCGGTCCTGACATCATCCACCAGCGTGCCGCCCGCGAATCTCGACCGAATCTTTGAGCCTTTCCATTCGACGAAATCAGGCGGTTTGGGGATTGGACTGTCGATATGCCGATCGATCATTGAGACACATGGCGGTCGATTGTGGGCCACGCCCAACGAACCTCATGGCGCCGTTTTCCAGTTCACGTTGCCCGCGCATGACGGAGGATCGAGCTGCCAACGCTCGTGACCGAGAGATCCGGCCAACGTCGACAAATGCCGCGAGATTGGATGCCCCGGTTCTGGCCGGATTGAACAAATCGGAGCAATTCCAATAAAGCCTTGTCCCTCAAAGGTGGCCATGCTGCGTCCCTAAAGGAACGAGGCTTCTCTTGAATCGCGGGAGAGATGCAAGTGAAAGCGGTGAAGATTGTCGTCCTGCCCGGGATCTGTACCTTATTTGCGTGGACCACCCAATCGATCATGGCCGTCGAACAATTTCATCACGACAAGCGAGAGAGGGCCGCCCCCGGACAAGCTCCGACATCCAAACGTTCCCATCACGACTCTCCTCCCTGAAATTTTCAGGCTCCCGCGGGCCTTCGCCTTTATAATATCCCGCTAAGGGACAGAAAGCCCTGCCCAATTTCAATTGTCGTCTCGGCTGGCCGTGCCCCGCATCGCTCATTTGAAGGTGGATGAGGGGATCACATACCAAGGGCATTGTGGCGCTCGAACGTCGTGGTCTCGAATTGGAGGCCCAACTCGCGAGCGCGGCGCCACGAACCCTCCAGCTCCGCGTGCGTCGGTCGGCGGGCGATTTCCGCATATCTGTCCCGGTACTTGGCACTCGCGGGATCACAGAAATTGTCGGGATGGAACTGCTCCATCACGTTCACGGGCACTGCGGGCACGCGCGCGGCAATCCATTCCAGCACCGGATAAGTGCAACACTCGACGTGATTGGGCATCACCAGATGGCGGATGGAAAATTCCTCCCCCCACTCGTCAAGCAGCGCAATGTTGCGCGTCACCGTCTCCCAGTACCATGGCGTCTTCGCCAGCGTCATCGCGCAACGGCCGGGACCGAATTTGAAATCAGGGAGCCAAACGTCGGTCAGGATGCGCAGTATCTTCATGCTCTCGAGCGTCATGAAGAAGTTGCTGTTCCACAGCATCGGTGAGTTGAACCTCCCGTCATAGATAGCGGCACCGGGCATCTCGTCGAACGAGAGGAAACGGTCAGCCTTCGTTTTGCGAGCGTGGGCCAGCTCGCCTTGCGTCGGCGCGTAGTTGCGCCCCAATAGCGCGATGGCGTGGACGATGGAATGCAGATGGATAACGACCTCGCCGCCTACCCAATTGATATTGTGGCAACCTTCGCGGCGCAGCGTCCACGCCATCGCCGCGAGAGTGCGCGGGTTCGTCTCGACGCCGTTGTCTTTATCGGTGCTGATGTCGCCGTTCTGGCAGAAAGCGCAGCGCATGTTGCACGAGGTGAAGAAGATCGTGCCCGAGCCTTGCGTGCCGCGATAGAACAGCTCCTCGCCGGTATGATGGAAATGCGAGCTGACCCGCGAGCCGGCGGCGAGCTTGCAGGCGCCAAACTTGGTCCCTGCCACGCGATCGATACGGCAATCCCACGGACAGAAATTGCAGTGGGTGAGCATGCGGTAGGCGAGCTCGCGGCACAGCTCCAGCAGGCTTGGGCCATCCGCCGCCGACAGCAACGGCGCGCCCGCCCTGATCGCCTGCCAGCGCGCGAGAAAAATCGGCGTCAGCTCATCGAGCTCGGCCCACAGGGCATCTTCGCTGCTTGCTGCAGGATCGAGCTGCGTGGCAATCGTGGCGGCAATACGGAACTTGGCCGGGCGACGGTTTTCCGCAACGTCAAAGTACCACGACAGCGCGCCGCGGATCGCCGGATCATCCCAAACTCTCAGCTGGGCCAAGTCGCTCATGTGCGGCCTCGTCACCGCCCCATCAACCACGAAGGCACGGGGGTGCTCCCTGCCTTGTGACTGGAACTATGCATCGCTTTATTCGGGGCAAGCCGCCCCTCCGGATGTGTCCAACGATCACGATCTCGCTGCGGCTGGCATCGAAGGACCTATTCCAGGCGCATCGGTCGCGCTCACCGCACCCGGTACTTGCTCGCATAGTGCTTGCCAAGAACCTTGCGGATCTGTTCTGTAAGACGCCCAGTTGCCCGGAGCTTGTCACGGCGCCGTTGCAGCTTCTGCCGATCCGTGGCCGTGCTCCGTTTGGTTGATTTGCCCATTGCAGTTCAACCTGTAACCGGGCCGCTCATCATTCAAGAGATGATCTCGACGGGGGTACCGACCGTAAGACCGAGGTCGCGGTCTGCCCGTCCTAGATTGACGGCAATTTCGGCGAGCCCGTTCGAATTCTCATACCAGAAGGCTACACCTGGCGGTAGATCGCCGAAAGTCCTCGCGCGTTCCAACACCCGATCGGCCGCGGCAAGCCTTGCGTCGGATGGCAAGGTGACCGCCCTCACGCCGGTCATTGCGTTGCCGAAATGATCAACGTACACGATCTCGCACAGGTCGTCCGGCCAGTCTGCGCGGCGATCTACATCCGGGTATGGCCGCCCGGGAGGCGGCTCCCCACGCGCCAGCATGGCCGCGACCGGAGCGAAGAGGTCGCGCCCGTGAAAGCTCGCCGAGAGGCGCTCCGGTTTCCAGTCGATGTGCCAGCTGCGGACCTCTCCGGCACGGCGCTGGACCAGTTCGAACAGACCGTTGCCCGGGCCAACATACCAGCGGCCGTCTGCCTCGAGAATAATGGGCGGGCGCGCTCCGCCGACGCCGGGATCGACGACGCAAAGAAAGACGGTGCCCGCCGGAAACCATGCGGCATAGACTGCCAATAGATAGGCCGATGCCTTGGAGTTGCCAACCGGCGCGTCAGCGAACAGGTCGACAATGGATGTGCCCGGCACCATCTGGTGCAGCACCGCCTTCATCTGACCCGCATACGGGCCGTGCAACCCAAAGTCTGTGAACAGCACAATCATTTTGCCAGCTTGCCTCCGTGGTAGCCCGCTGCGCCCAGAAAACTCCCGCGCAGGACGGCTTGCAGATGGTATCACGCCAGCCGCCACGAAGCCCGAGAGAAGCGGGGGAATACCGAAACGCGCAGCGTTCGATTACCAACAACTGCTTTCTGACGCTGCAGCGCAGTGCCTTTTCAACCAACATTAAGGAGCGGCAGGCTTCCGTCGGCTGGGTTGCTCTACAACAATATGCGTCAGAATTGAGCGGAAATCGGATTTCCGATTTTCGGCGCGTACGTTACGCACACGAGGGCGTGTGCCGGCGCGCACAACTTGCATCAGAGATGCTTTCGACATTCAGGCTGGCGAGATCGGCATCAGTCGCACCCAAGCGACCGTCAGCCGCCAAATCGCTTGACCAGTTTTGAATCCTTAGCTGTCGCAATTTGCTGCTTGGTCAGGTCGCTGCCCACGCTCAAGCCTTTCGTCATGAGGTTGCTGCGCAATGCCGCCGCCTGCCGCTCGTTAGCGTAGTCTATGTCGACGTGATCAACACTCATGAGATGACCGAGTTCATGGGCCCAGGCGCGTCCATTGGCGAAGTCATCGCCATACCACTGGACAAAGCTGGCCGGCTCTGGATCGCTGTGAAGGTACGAGCCCCCGCCTGCTGGAAGATTTTGAATGGGATTGACCAGATAAATATGGACCGCATTGTCGGGATCATGGCGGAGGCTGAGGACACCCAGCATCCGCCTATCATCGTTGCGGGCGCTCTTGGCCATGTCGAGCGGCTTGTCTATCAGGCAATCGTTGATCACGAACGCAATCTTGGCCTTTGACCAGATCGTATTGACCACATCCAGTGCCCTTTTGGCCGCATCGCAACTCCATTTTCCGGGCTCCAGAACACCTTTCTCAGAAAACGGCGTGATGTAAATTTTCAGCGGAATGGACATGAGGTTCTCCAAAATTGGATTTCGACTTATCTCCATGCGTTCCGAGCAAATGGTGTTGGATAACGATCTGCAGATCAAGCTGCGGTGATCTGCTTGCTTCGGCGTGCCGCACTGACCCCACGTTTCGAATGCGAGCAGACGCGATGTGAATTTCGTTGGCGCATTGGGCCGGCCCCCAATCACTAGCATGGGAACCTTCGAGCGGTTCTTTTCGATCTGTCCGCGCTAGGCCTCTCGTGTGGTGGTTCCCGCCGCTTCATCCCGCCGCTTCACATGTCGCTCGCCGAAACGTGCTTTTCGAGCGGCGCGCGCACTGCGTTGCGGCAGGCTCGATCGAAAGCTGGAACCCGCAACTATATCAACACCTTACGCTGCAACTGATGGCCGCCAGGCGCGACGACCCCTCGTTCGAGCCCGTTGGCCCGCCACAATCTTCGCCGCGGGCTTGAACGTGTTCACTCCGTAGAACGACAACATGAGGAATGGATCGGGCTCGAAATTGTCGCGGTACGCGGACAGGTGGCCGCCGGTAGCCTGCGAATTAGTTCACTGAGCATTTTCTGTGGCCATCTTCGCGACGCTGCCATTCTTCGGCAGATGCAGGACGTTTCGCCATGAAATTGTACAGGCACCTCCGCGTTTGTCTTGTTCTTGCTGCGTCGCTGTTCCTGGCCTCTCAGCCAGCTTGGGCGACCAAGCGCGTGGCCTTGGTGATCGGCAATTCCAGCTATCAGAACGTCCCACTGCTTCCAAACCCGGCCAACGATGCTGCCGCCATCGCCGCAACCTTGAAAGGCGCCGGCTTTGACGTGGTTGACTCGAGGCTCAATCTCGCCGCCAGCGACATGCGGCGGGCACTGAGAGATTTTGCCGATCAAGCGCGGGATGCCGACATTGCCCTGGTTTACTATGCAGGTCACGGCATCGAGATCGACGGGACGAACTATCTGATCCCGACAGACGCGAAACTTGAACGCGACACCGATATCTATGACGAGGCGTTCTCGCTCGACCGTGTCTTGCTGGCGATCGAGCCTGCGCGGCAGCTGCGTGTTGTGATCGTGGACGCGTGCCGCAACAATCCTTTTGCCGACACGATGAAACGAACGGTTGCCTCGAGATCAATCAGCCGCGGGCTGGCCAGGGTCGAACCCACTGTGTCCAACACACTGATCGCATTCGCGGCGAAGGCCGGATTAACGGCACTCGATGGCAACAGCAAGAATAGTCCTTACGCGATGGCTCTCGTGAAATATATCGCAAAGCCGGGACTCGACTTGCGCAGGGCTTTCGGCTTCGTCCGCGACGATGTCTTACAAGCCACGGGCAACCGACAGGAGCCCTATGTCTACGGCTCGCTGGGCGGCGAGGACGTTGCGCTGGTTCCTGCGCCCAAGGCAGAGGAGCCGACGCAAGCGGCCAACCCCCAGTCGGAGATTCGTCGTGATTACGAGTTGGCCTTGCAGCTGCGCAACAAGGCCGCTTTGAACGCATTCCTGACCCAGCATCCGGACGGATACTACGCTGATCTGGCCAAGCTGCAGCTTAACCAACTCGACGCCGAGGATGCACGCGTCGCAGCGACCGAGAAAGCGCGGCAGGCCGAACAGCAGCAAGCGCGGCTGACGTCCCAGGGCGCCCAGCGCGCCGACCAGGAGAAGGCGGCTGCGGAGCTCAAGGCGGCGGAAGACGCCCGCATTGCCGCCGAAAAGGCAAAGCAGGCGGCGCAGGAACAGGCGGCCGAGGCCGAACGGAAGCGAACTGCATCCGAAACCGCAATAGCGGCTGCGCTCTCCGGGAATAAGCCGGCTGTTGAGAATACCGTCGCGGGCAATCCTGAGGGTGTCGCGCCCGTCCAGGCTGACAATGCCCCCAAGGTCGCCGCGCTGAGCCAGGAGCCGCGCCAGACCGATATTGCCAAGACCGATATCGACAAGACCGATATCGCCAAGTCCGTACAGAGCGAACTCAGTCGCGTCGGCTGTTTCACCGGTGCCATCGACGGCCAATGGAATGCGGCTTCGCAGCGCTCGTTGGCCCTCTTCAACCGGCACGCGGGAACCAAGTTTGACGCCAAGCTTGCAAGTCTTGATGCGCTTGACGCAATCAAGCTCAAGCCGTCGCGGGTCTGTCCTCTGATCTGTGATCATGGCTACAAGGCTGACGGCGACCAGTGCAGGAAGATCACCTGTGCCGAGGGCTCGTTCCTCAACGACGACAATGAATGCGAGAAGCGGCGCGGGAAGAAGCCGGTTGCAAAGCGAAATACGGACGAGCGTCCGTCACGTGCGGATCGTCCGGCCCGCGAAAGGCCACAGCCGACAGTGGACGTTCCGCGGCGACAAGCGACTGCGAGATCCGGCGGCAGCAGCGGTCAGATCGTTTGTGATCAATATCTGTGCCGACAGGTCAGGAGCGGCTGTCACCTCGAGTACCGTGGCGGCGGCGGTCCCGGCGGCAACACCGGTAATGTCGAGGTCTGCCACTAGAGCACGGCGCGGAGCCGCCACGGCATCATCCGGAGCCATCGGATCGCGCGGAGTTGGTATCGAGAAATGGCCAACGGCCGAGCACGACTGACGTGGCCGAAGCGGAGCAACCTGCGTGGTGGCATGTGAGCTTGAGCAGAAGGACGTCAACGCCTTTCCGGGAGTGACGCTCTTCACGAAGCGCCAGGCGCCCGGCATGAAGCCGACGGCAGTCTATCTTCCGCCAAAACACGTAACGGTCGCCACCAAGTTCGATGTCGTGATCTGGCTGCACGGCTTCTACGTCAAAGACCATGAATTCCTGTTCCACAACGATCCCGCGCGATTGCGCGAACAAGTCCGCGATTCCGGCAAGGACGTGGTGCTCATCGCACCATTCCTGGGCTACGAATATGCCGTCGGCGACAGCTTTGTCGGAAACTACAGCGTCAAGGACCTCGCAAGCCCGAAATGGGGCGAACGCTACCTCGATGAGATCCTCGGGGCTCTTGCAAGCTTCCTGGGCGCCTCCTCCACTTCCATTCCTCAGCTCCAGATAGGCAAGCTCATCATCGCGTGCCACTCCGGCGGCGGCAACGCGATGCGCAATCTCGTCGGGAGCCTCGGAAAGTATCAGTCGAACCTGACGGCATGCTGGGGATTTGACTGCCTCTACGGCGCCAGAGCGCAGCCCGACGATGCGACGTTCTGGTACCAGTGGCTGTCGGGACAGAGCGGCCGCGCGCTCGAGATCGTGTACGGCCCGTCAACTCTGCCGCAATCCGTAAAGCTCGACCTGATCGGACGCGGGCTGGCGACGATCGATGGCAATCGGGCTCAGCCACAGCGCCCTGCCCTCAAGAACCTCAACGTAAGCCTGGGTCACTACGATTTGTTTCCGGCGTTCGGCCAGATGGTCAGGGTCAACGATCCGGACCCGGCTTTCGTGGATCGGTTCATGATTCCGCAGGTCGCCGACCAACCCCGGCTGCACCATAAGCCGGCGCCACAGCACGGGGAATTTCTCCAGCAAGCGATTTCCAACGTTCGCGACGCTTTTCCCTTTCCGAAGGACATTCATTACATGATCGCCCGGGGTGGCTTCTTCAGCCGTCTGAGCAAGCTGTAGCCTCACGGGGGTCACTTGATGGAATAGGACTTGACGTCGAACGACCAATTGTTCGTCACCAGCTTTCCGCTGTCCGGCACACGCAGCTCACTGGTCCAGGCCGATAGAAAACTCAACGCTTCGGCCTGCCCTTGCAGCTTGCGGGGCAAGTCGGGCAAATCGAGCAATTGCACACGCCGTTCGCTCAGGATCGCCACCATCACCGCGGACCCGGTCGGCGGTGCGACGACATATTCAAACCCACGCTGTCGCGCCGCCGGGGTCGGAACAACGAATTCGACCCCAGGCTTGACGAGATTGATGTCGCGCCCGTCCGACTGCTCCAACAGCTCGGGAGTCGGAAAGATCTGGGACATCCGCCCTTCCGCATCGACATCCACCAGGATGAGATATCCTGGCTTCCTGGCGGTCACACCGAACGAAACCTTGCCGCCAACGCTGACAGTCTGACTCGGCAGGATCTCAAGGGACACACTTGCCGCATTGGTCTGCCCGCGTGCTGCCTGTACTGGCCAAAGCCATGGTGCGTTCGTCGTGTTCACGTGCAGCGATGCCGATGGCAGTGGCGCTGCGGATGCAGCCCCGCTTCCCACCAGCAGCAGGAATGCGAGCCAAGATCGCTCGTGGCGGATCGGCTGCGATGTCGGCATAGCCTGCTTCTCCCCAAAAGTCAGGGAGCGCTAAAGAAGCCGATCGAGGCAATCCGTGCATCCGCAGGCAAGTAACGCTCGAGGCTCTTGATCACCTGCCCCGAGGCAGGGCGCCGATTGAGCTGCATCAGGACCGTCTCAAGATCGACCATGCGCTGCTGCGAGGTCACTGCAACAACCTGCTCCGCACCGAACGGCTCGCCCACCCTGAGTGGCAACCGCAGGCTTTCCGATCGGGCCAGCGGCGCATCCGAACCCACCGGATACAACATCTGGATGGTACCATCGCCGGACACATTGAACAGCAGGACCGCCCTTGATGCCACATCGGACAGGTCAACTTCGATCGTCTGGCCGGCGCGCTGCTGTCGATCGTCCGGCCAAATACGCATCATCTGCGGCGACCGGGTCGCCATGCGCTTGAGTTCACGGATTGCTGCAGTCCGGTCAACCACCGTCGGCAAACCGGCAAGGTCTACCCCATAGGCGACCACATCACCCCAGGCGATCACATCGTGGGATACAGGGTCCCAGATCAGGTCGGGATTGTCCGTCGGTTGAACAGCCTGCACGGTGACGTCCTTTGGCGTCACGCTCGCAAAATAATCCATCTTGCCGTCGAGCGCTGCCAGTCGAATCGGCGCCGCGAGGGGGAAGCGCGTCGGCACGGGGCTGGTCGGAGCTGCCTTGGTCGCAGCGGCAAGAGTCGGAATGGTGGGTGCCTTGGCCGTGACAGCCGACGGCGCCGGCGCCTGTCCCTCGACGGGCGTCACCGCTCCGGCCTGGCCCGAGGCCGTTCTGGCGGCCGGCCCTTGGATCAGCACCACACCGCGCGTCAGTTCGAAGGCGACGTCGGTTTCCGGCGTCTGCCCCGGCGATGATATCGTCACGATGTTCTGGCGCTGGTCTGAGAGCTGATACACCACCTGCCGAACATTGCTGAAGAGCTCCTTGAGCGTCACCTTCCCATCGTGATTGATGTCCGCGCTGCCTTCCATCGCCCGCGCGACCGCATAGCTCAGAGCCCCGCGCAGACCATCGATGCCAGGAATCCGCACTTCCGGCGCCTTGGTGTAGCGATCAACCGCTGCCAGGAACGCGGTGTGGTCGAAATCGAACTCGGACTTCGGATCGTTGCTGTCTGATACCGGCTTCAGTTCGTCGACCAGCAACGTGTAGCGCGGCACCTGCCGGAAGCTCATCTCCGCGGCACGCGGATCGATATCGCGCACCATTCCGCCGCCGTGGCAGGTGTCGGCCACGAAGATCACCTTGGCACCGCGGAGTTCGAACTGCCGGATGAAATGATTGAACTCGCTGCCCAGAATGCGCTCAACGGACCCGCTTGGCGTGGTTTCGAAGCCCGGCAGCAGGAACACATTCTCCATCCCATCCGGTTCCGAGCCCTTGACGCGCTCCGGCTCCTGGCTGCCATGACCGGCGATCGACAGAAGGATGAGGTCGTTGTTCTTTGTCCGCTCCACCAGTGCGCTGATCTCACGGAGGACGCTTGCTCTGTCGGCTTGGGCGTTGGTCAGCTCGACGACATCGCCAACACCCATGGACTTCAAGCTGGTCACGATGTCGGTAGCGTCGGCGACCGCGCCCTTCAGTTTGCGCACGTGCTGATAGTCGTCGATGCCTATCACGAGCGCGCGCACGGCCGCACCGTCTGGATTGCTGATCGACAGGCCTCCTGCCGCGTGCGCCTGTGGGATTGTCAGGCAGATGAACGCGGCGAGCCCGATAGTGGCGCATAGCCGCCCGATCCCGCAATCAAGTCCTCTGGGCATCCGCATCGTGACCCACCTCGACATCATGCCTACCCATTCTGTAGCGCCAACGACAAAGGTGGTTCAGCGCCTCTTACTTGCCGTTTTACGGCCCGCCGGCGCTTCGGTCTCTTGATAGGCGCTCGCTGAAACCGTCGTCTGATCATCCGCAAAGGCGCGAAAGCGGACCGGAACGTAGCCGCGCGCGAGCAGGCTTGCCAACGGATAGACGTTGCGGCAGACGCGGCCGTTGCAGCCGCCCGTCGAGGATTCCATTACCTCCGCCTTGCGATCAGGTGTGAACCGCAGGAACAACATCACGTGTGAGCCCGGCTTGTTCAGCGCATCGCCAGGCTTCAGGTCCCAGGGATTTGCCACGGGCGCTGCGATCGCGGGGATGGCGGCGGTCGTGTAGTGGACGGAGAGTCCCCACGCGGCGCTGACGAATGCCGAACAATCGACGCCTGCCACATCCGGGCGCGGCGCGTTGCGCGTGCAGACATTTCCAGCCAGCGTCCCGTTCTCGATCCGCTGCCGGAAGTTCGCGAGCGAACCGTGGCAGCCCCAGCAATAGGGTACGCCGCGCACCTCCTGGTTCACCTTGCCCTGGAGGTACCACGGTCGGCGAATCCGGTTGAAACCGCTGCACTGGCTGTCCGGATCGCTGCCGTAGTTCGCCTGCGTCAGCTTCCACTGAAGGCCTTCGAATGCAAACGCGGTCTCGATCGTCTGCTGACGATTGGACGGCCGCACCGCGGCCGTCGCGTTGAACTTCACGTCGGGCTTCTCCGCCGGCGTGGCTGCCGTTCGCGACGGCCGCACGTCGATAGCCGAAACTTTACCCAGGGGACGGAAGCCGACGCCAACCACTTCGATACCGTCCGGCTTGGTCCGCAGGAAATAGACGTCGCCATCGCCCGAGACCGTGACGAAGCGCCTGGTCAGCGGAGTATTTTCCAAAGGCAGTTCGTAGATTCCCTCGAGACGCCCGTTCGCGGCATAACGCGCGACGAATGTGGAGGCGTTCTTCCCCGATGGGGGAATGTCCTCGGCCAACACGTAGAAGCGGTCGCTGTTGTCTATCTCGAGAAACTCCACGGTGCCGAGCTGGTTGCGCACGCGCAGGCCGAGCTGTGCAATAATCTCGTTGGTTACCATGGTTTGGATCTCGATCCGCACGCTGGCGTTGCCCTTGTCCGGAATGATGTCGGCGATCACCGAGCCCTTGCTTCGGGAAGCGACATATTGCCGGTCGGGTTGCCGCGTCGTCTTGATGATGGCCGCGCGGGTGTTCCGATCAAGCAAGTCCGTCGCGCTGTCGGGCGCCTGCGATCCCATCTGGGCGAAAGCCGAGACAGCGACCCGATCGTCCGCACCACGGCTCGAGACCTCCTCAAGCTGGATCACGTCGCCACCGAGTCCGCGCGTGGACTGTCCTGGCGCCGCCTTCAGCGTCCGCACGCCGCCGTCCCAAACCATGATGTCGTCATTGTGGACAACGAGATCGGTCGGCTGGACGTCCTTCGGCATCTTGAGGACGTCAGGATCAGAATTCGGCTGTTTGGGATTGAACTGGAGAATCCGGCCGTTGATCTGATCGAGCACAAACAAGTTGCCCTGCCCGTCAGCAGTGAGCGCCTGCGGGCCTCCGAGTTCCACGTCCACGCTGGCCGGAATGATACCGACCATGGAAGCAGCAGAACCGCCGGCAAAGCTGCGTACGACGGTATCTTCGGCATGCGCCCTCACGGCGAAAAAAGCTGCGCCAACGATGAATATCCAGATCCAGATCCAATGAGTTCGACGAAGCATGTTCACCTCAACATACCCCGAACCGATTGCCGTGTCGGACCGACTAATCCGAGATGCCGGTAATGCGGCGCGTCAATTAGTGGCGAGAAATTTCAATCGCGTTCAATTCTATCACTGGACGGTGATCGTCCGAACCTCGTCAGCTTGCGGTGCAAAATCATGGCCAGGAATAGATTTGAGCAGGTCAATGAAATCCAACCCGACGCTATCACGCTGGTCCTGAAACGTGACAGCGATGGCGCCTCCGGGTCGGTCGTGTTGCCGGCCGCCGCGAGTGGGGGACGGCTGACCACTGACCAGGTCAGCGCCCAATTGCCGGCCCAGGACGCCTTTCGCGGCGCGATCCGGCTGGCCAACGACGTAAAGCTCGCGATCGTGGTGTGCGATCCTGATGGGGTCTGGAAGTCCGAATGGGGCGATCTTTATCAGGCGATCGATTGACCCACACCGGATGGAACCGGCATATGTTGCGACGCCACATGGAGACTAGCATGGTGGACGAACCGGCCAACTCGCCGTCGTTCCGAACGCGGACCTTGATGGTCGCGCTATTGGTCGCGACCAGCTGGCCGGCACGGGCCAACGACTCGGCTGCGGAGTTGTCGATCGGCGGGCTCCAGTTCGTTCGCACCAATGACGTGGCCATGGCGAGCGAGGACCTTCGTATCGCGCTCGACAGGATCAGTGTTCGCTACCAATTCTCGAACGTCACCACCAAGCCGGTGACGTTGACTGTTGCCTTTCCGCTGCCCGACATCGACCTGTCGGAGGCGGAGAACATTGCGCTGCCGTCAAACGATCCGGTCAACTTCGTCGACTTCGAGACCAAAATCGACGGCAGCCCGGCGCCGCTGACCATCGATCAGCGCGCCATGGTTGGCAACAAGGATGTCAGTGCCCTGCTCCGTGAGCTCAAGCTGCCGCTACTGCCGATCGGTGGCCGCGAGATCCGGGCTGCCGACCTGCCCGCGGCGATCCGAACCCGACTCGTAGACGACGGGCTGCTTATGCCTGCCGGCATGAGCGACAACGGTCGCCAGCAATATGCGCCGGGCTGGGTCACGAAGACCTCGGCTGTGCGCCAGCAGGTGTTTCCGCCCACGCGAACCGTCACGGTCGAACACCAGTATCGGCCGAGCGTCGGCTCCAGCCCTGACACCATCCTGCGCTCGAGCCTGCGCCGTAGCAGCGCTCTCAGTCAGGAGGTCGCGCGTTACCGGAAAGAGTATTGCGTCCAGGATGCGCTCCTCGCCGAGCTCGACAAGCGCGCAGGCAACAGCCAGGCCAACACCGCGAAGCTGCAGGAGCGGCGCATATCGTACGTGCTCAAGACCGGCGCGAATTGGGCCGGGCCGATCCGGTCGTTCAAGCTGACCATCGACCCAGGCGGCAGCGACCGCTTGGTGAGCTTCTGCCCCGGGCGGCTCAAGCCATCCTCCCCCGGAAGCACGCTTGAATATACGGCAAACGACTTCAAGCCGGATGCCGATCTGAAGATCCTGGTGATCGGAAAGTTCTGAGCGTGCCGATCAGTTCGTGAGCAGCACGTAGCGTGCAGCCGCGGTGATTGTCATCTTGTTGCGCTGAGCCTCGCTCAGCGCCTGCAGGAAGAACGTGTCGGCGGCCGTCGGTCGCGGCTGGCGCAACGAGTCCAAGACCTGCGGGGTCGCTACGACCAACAGCAGTTGCGGACCACTCGCGCGCGCTGTCGGAAGCGTAAACGAAAGCGAGTCGATGCCGGGCTTCAGAAGATAAGACAGGCTCTGAACCTCGCCGCGATCAGACACCATAAGCAACTCCACCACGCGATTGGCGAAGTTCTCGATAGTGCCGTTGAGGGTTTCGCCGGCCTTCAGCTCTGTCGCCGATAAAGTGATGCGGGGCGCTCGCGCCTGATCGCTGCCGACCTGACTCAAGAACTGTACGGCCGGGCATTGCGCCTGGGTCACCTGCCTGACGCCGACCGAGGCCTCGAATCCCTGCTCACGCCGGAACGCCTTGTCGAAGGTCTCGAACGGGGCGGTCGAGGCGCCGAAGCCTTCGATGATGGCGGCGTTTTGACTCACGGCAACCGGAAGGACGAAGAAGCAGTCACCGCCCGAGTATTGAGCCACATATTTGCGGATGCGCTCGGCTCGCCCCGGCCCATCGAGTGCCGGAGTCGGTGCCACCGTGGGCTGCGCGGATAGCTTCACTGGCTCCTGGCGTCCAGGTTGCGATCCAGCAGGTTCGACTTTTGGCGGCGACATTGTCCCGGCGAGTTTCGGAGGTGGCGGCAAGGCCGCCACGCCGGGCGCCGACCAGACCAGCTTGTAGAAGGCATATCCACCCCCACCGAACAGGACCAGCACCGCCGCCACGCCCGCACCCAGCCAGAAGCTGCGCGGACTCTGCGCGGTTGATGGAATCCTGTCCTGCGGCGCCGGCGCCGCGCTTTCAGGTCGCCGCAGCGGATCGAAGCCGTACAATGGCGTGGAGGGTGTCTGAGCCGAACCGGTCGGCACCCAGTTGGCGACCTCCGCCATGGTCGGACGCAATGTCGGATCAGGCTGGAGCATCTGCTCCAGTAAAGGCCGGATGCGCATGTCCACCGCACCGAGATCGGGCACACGCCGGCGCTTCTCCACCAGTTGAAACTGGCTGCCGCCCATGTCGAGCTTCTGTCCGGTCAGCGCATGGAACAGCACGAGACCCAGGCTGTAGACATCGGATTTCGCGGTGACCTCATTGCCGTGCAACCCTACCTGCTCCGGCGATGCGTAGTTGTCCTTGCCGGCGAAGCCCGAGCCAATGATGGTCTTGTCACCCATCTGAGTCGACCGGGCGATACCGAAGTCTATGATCTTGGCCCGCCTGACATCGTCGAGCGGCACGATGATGTTGTCCGGGGAAACGTCGCGATGGATGATGCCGTGCTCATGGGCAGCCTCCAGACCCGATGCGACGCGCTGCTTCAGCTTGATCAGTGCCTCGAAGGTCAACGGTCCTTCGTCGAGCATGTTCGAGAGCGAGCGGCCGTTCACGAACTCCATCGCGAGGTACGGTCGCTGCAGCACCGGCTCCACGGTAAACAGGAAGTAGCGAACGATCGCGTCGTGCGGAAGATTGTGAAGCGCTGCGGCCTCCCGACGGAATAGCGCCAGCGCCGCCTCGTTGTCGATCATGTCGGGCAGCAGCATTTTCACGGCAACCGGCGATCCGGTTTGGATCTCGCGGCACTTGTAGACCTCACCCATGCCGCCCGCGCCGATCATCGCTTCGATCTCGTAGATGCCATTGAGCCGGGTGCCGGGCGGCACGCCGTGGTAGGACGATCGGAACGGATCGTTCGAGGTCATTGTTGCGACTCCCGATTGAGCGGCGATCGTGTCGGCTCCGAGGATCGCGGCGTCAGCAGCCGCACGATCACGATCGTCACGTTGTCGAGCCCGCCGCGATCAAGAGCCAGAGCGAGCATGTCATCGCAAGCCGCTTGGGCGCGCCGCGTGACCGCGTGCTGCAGGATCTCGTCATCCTGCAAGTGCTTGGTCAGGCCATCGCTGCAGATCACGAAGATGTCCTCCGGCTCGGCCGGGCCTGTCACCACCTCGAACTCCGGATCATCGGCGACGCCGACAGCCCGGGTAATGGCATTGTTCGGCCAATCCTTCACGTCTTCACGCGACAGCGCGCCTTCGGCGATCAGTTCCTCCAGTTCGCTGTGATCATGCGACACCTGGTTGATGCGGCCGCGGTTGATCAGATAGACTCGACTGTCGCCCGCCCATATGCAGGCATAATAGCCGTCGCGCACGAGCAGAACCGCCGCTGTGGTACCGACGGTGGCACCCTGTCGTTCATGGCTAAGCGCCAATATCTGCTGGTTCGCGCTGAACAGTCGCTCCTCGCATTCCGCCAGCAGGTCTGCCGCTGACTCCGGCGTGCCGATCGCATCGAGCGACTCCACTACGATGCGACTGGCGAGATCGCCCGCCTCATGACCGCCCATACCGTCGGCGACCGCCCACAGGCCGACATCGGTTCGGACCAGACATGAGTCCTCGTTCCGCGCCCGCACCCGTCCGGCATGGGTGACGCTACCGACATCGAACGAGGATGGGATGTGTACCATCGCGCGTCATCCCGACTTGGATGCTGCACGGTCGAGATCGCCGGTCATCAGCGTGGAATAGTGAAACGGATCCGGCAATCCGCGGCAACACAGCGCCATTGACGGAAAGCCTTCCCCTCCGGCGGTCCACCAGAAGCTGGCCGCGGCGTAGACCGGTGGGTTGGCGGCGCAAAGTGCGGCAAACGACCCGGCGAATGCGTCGACCGCGGAAGCCCTTCCCATTGTCGCGGCGCCCAGCGACGTGATCGGCGGACCGTCGGCGACGGTCGCCTGCAGTCGCGGCACCGCGAGACGATCGAGTGCATCGGAGATCTGCTCGAAGGTTGCGGCCCGATCCAGGGTCGAGAGCAGGAATGTCTCCGCTTGCCCGAACCATTCGTCCTGCGGATCAATGTTCGGAGGCGGCAGCGAGGCGTCATCGCCCGTTACCGCGTGCAGCGTCAGTGGATAGTATCCCCCTACCCCGTCGAGCGAGGGCATGATTGCACCAGCCACCGTGGTGCCGCAGATCGCGGCGCCGAGCCAGAACCGCCAGACTGGCGCGGTCAGGAAGGCCTGCTGCCAGCCTGGGCCAAGCTGGTGGCGGCTTGCCGACAGCGCAGCCTGCATCCACGGCTCCCAGGCTTCGAGGAAGCTGCGCGGGGTCGCGATCGCGATGAAATCGCGCTTCACGCCGATCTTGCCGAATAAACCGCAGCGCATGGTCATATCCCGGTCGGGCAACGAAACTCGCGGAGCACTGACAGATTCAGCGGATTGCGCAACGAACCGGTCGAAATGTGATAGTTGAGCTCGCGCCCGGCGACGATGAAAGTCGCGCTGGCGGTTTCCGCCTTCGTCACCAACGAGCCCGCTTCCAGCATCCGGAACAACGACCAGGGACCGATGCGCTCCAGCACGGACGGCGGACCGGTGTCGTTGCTGACTGAAATCGCCGTCCGCGGCGATGGGCCCGGCCATAGGACGGTCGTCGGCGCGTTGCTCTGTGGCTGTGGCGGTGGCGCAGGTTGCGGACCGCCGAAAAAGGACGAAGCGGCCGGTCCCGGAGTGGTGGGGCTCGTAATAGTGGTGCCGCCGATCTCAGTCTTGACGGTCACGCCTGGCTCGCCTGCCCCAGGCGGCCGGATCGCGAATGACACCGCCGGCACGCCGCCGCCCGTCTGGAAGAAGGCATCGCGGATATACGCCGCATTCTGGAACTGTTTGAGCGTGTCCGGCGAGAACGACCGGCCGACGGGGCTCTCTTTTCGCCAGACCCAGTTCGACCGCGACGTGTCGGCGTAGGGTGCCAGGTACTGGCTGAAGAACTTGTCCATAACGCCGTTCGGACTGAACAATTTCGCGAAGTCCGCGAGCGGGACCTCCTGGCTGCTGCTGCGGACAAACGGATAGCGGTTGGTCACCGTCTGTTGGCAGACCGGCGTGACCTGATCGCGCAGCGACTGCAGGATCTGTCCGGCGGTCGAGGCCGCGATACTGCCTTCGAACTCCCCGGCAGCCGCCCGCAGCATGTCGGAAAATGGCGGCGGCATGCGCGAGGCATTGTTGCGAAGCGCTGCGACCTGGGTCTGAAGCGCAGCGGTCGCCTGCGCGGTCAGTTGCGGATTCTCGATGATCAGCGTCAGGTTCTGCGCGATGTCGTTCAGATTGGCGATGGTCGAGTCGATCGGCCGGCGGGTACTCTCGCCTTCGAGCACCGCATGGTAGGGTTTGAACTGTGCCTCGATCGTCGCCCCGAGCGGTCCGTCCTGGGCATTGCCGAAGAGTGCCGGCGCCGGCGCGGCGGCGGCCGCGGCGGGCGCTGCGGCGGTAGCGGACTTCGCCCTTTCCTTTGTCAGCATCGTCTCGTCGCGCACCGATTCCAGGATTTGCCGCATCGGCGAGGTCGGCGCCGAAAGCGCCCTCAGCACCTCGTATTTCGGCTTGTCGGCGAGCAGCTTCTTCAGGCGCAGGCTGCCAAGTGCCGCTCGCCAGGTCGTCACGAACTCGTTGGAATAGATGTTGAGCAGATCGCCGGCCAGACTGTCGTACTGCTGGTCGATGGCCGACTGCTGACCGGCATCGCCCAAGACCCAACGCTCCCGCTTCATGCGCTCCGACAATCCGGGCAGCCGGGCGATGAACTTCTGATGGAAGCCGTTATACGTGAAGAACTCAGGCACCCGCACGGCGTCCAAAGACTGCCCTGTCGTGGTTTCGAACACCACGGCCATGTCGGGGCCCCCGCGGCGGCCGGCGATCCAGTCGCCAGCAGTCGATGTACGCGCTTCCGATTTCAAAAACTCGTAGGCACGCTGCGACACACTCAGGCGCGCCAAGGAATTCTGGGCCTGCTTGATCAATCGGCCGTCGAGTTCGACCAGCGGCGGCTGCTCGGTCTCGAGGTCGAACATCGCCACGAGGTTTTCGTCGAGCAGACGCCTCCCTTCCGCGTTGGTCGCGCCGGGATAGAGATTGTCCGCCCAGTCACGCTGCATCCAGGAGCGGATCAGCTCACGGTCCGGCGACTGCAGGCCACCGAGCATCAGATAGACCTTCAGCGCCTCGTAGACGAAGGCAGGTTCGTTGATGCGCGCATTAAGCTGCTCCTCCAGCCGATACAGCAGACGTGGCCGGAACATGCGCTCGAGCGCCGCATGATAGGCTGCCTTCGAGGGCGATAGCAGCCGGGCGTGCTGGCTGAGCCCGTAGCGCGCCGACAATGGCACCGGCTCGTTGCGCGATCCGTACCCCGCCGGGGCGTTGCGCAGCCGGTAGAGCAGCGGCAGCACCTTGTCGAGATCATGATCGGCGATCAGCGTCTGCTTGATGAGTGGCGCTCCGGCGACCGCGTACTCGCTATCCGCCTGCAGGCTCTGCTCGATCAGATCGGAGTTGCGCTTGTAGCTCGTCAGCCACGCCGTGATCAGTCCGATCGAGACCAGGCCGATCAACGACAGCGCTGCGGTTTTCAGGATCAGTGCACGGCGCACTGCGGCACGGTCGGTCGAGACCCAGTCGGCCTCGCCGATGATGACCTTGGAGATCAGATCAGCGAGGAAGTAGCTCTTGCCCGTGCCAGAATAGGATCCGGAGCCAACCTCCTCGGCGCCGAACGTACGCGCCAGCGACCCGATCAGCTGGTCGATCGGCGTGCCTTGCTGTGTGCCGGACGTAAAGTAGAACCCGCGCAGGTTCGCATTCACGTGATAGCGCGTCGGCTCGAAGATCTGGTTGAGGAAATCGTGGATCTGGGGCTTGAGCCGCGCCATCTGCGCCGGAAAGCCGAACAATTGCACGCGGTGCTGCGGCGTCGGCTCGTCCTGCAGGCGGTCGAGCGTCTCCTCGCTCAGGCGCTCCAGCAGACGGTCGAACTCGACCGGGATCTGCCCCACCAGATTCCGGGTTTTGTCGGCGGTCTGGAACGTGGCGCCCCAGACCTGGCGGCGGCCGGCCTCGCTGAGATAGGCGAAGTATTCGGTGAAGCCGGCAACGAGATCGGCCTTGGTAAATAGCGCGTAGACCGGGAAGCTGACCTTGAGCCTTTGATACAGCTCGAGCAGGCGCATCCTGATGGCATCGGCGTGAAGCGCGAGTTCCTGCTTCGGCAGCGTCAGCACGTCTTCGATACTGATGGCGACGAGGACTCCATTGATCGGCTGGCGCGACCGGCTTTTCTTCAGGATGTCAAGGAATGCCAGCCAGCTGTCCTTGTCGGCCTTGGTGTTGGAATCCTGGGTCGTGTAACGGCCGGCAGTATCGATCAGCACGGCTTCCTCGGTAAACCACCAATCGCAGTAGCGGGTACCGCCGACCCCCGCGATCGCCGCTGGCGTCGCCCCGCGCGCGAGCGGAAATTTGAGCCCGGAATTGACCAGCGCCGTGGTCTTGCCGGCGCCGGGCGGACCGATGATGACGTACCAAGGCAGATCGTAGAGATAGCCCGACTTGTTGCCGCTTGCAGTCTTCAGCGTTGCGAGCGCATCCTTCATGCGCTCCTTGAGCACCGGCTCATCACTGACGGGCTGATCCGCACCGCTGATGCCGTCGGCAATCTCTTTGGCATTCTTGCGCCGCTTGAACAGATTGAGGCCCACGATGCCCGCCACGGCCGTGGTGAGCAGCAGAATAGCGATCTCGCGGACGATATGGTTCTCCAGCGGCCGCCAGTCGCCGAACGCGACGAAGGGACCGGCGAAATAGATCACCGCCCCAAGCGAGCTGAGCCCGACGCCGTAGAGAACGATGCGGAGAATGTCCTTGGCAAGCATCTAAGCGTACCTGTCGCAAACCGCATGAGCTGGCGGTATCTGCCTATTCACTGCGTTCGATAAAGATCTCGACGCGCCGGTTCTTGGCGCGTCCCTCAGGTGTCGTATTGCTCGCGATTGGCGCATCGGCTCCCTTGCCCTCGACGTCGACGCGCGAACTATCGGTCAAGCCCGGCTTCAGTGCGGCTGCAACCGCCTTGGCGCGCTCGACCGACAACTCGAAGTTCGAAGGGAAGCGCACTGTGTGGATCGGCGAACTGTCGGTATGGCCGACGACCCGGATTCGTCCCGGCTCCTTGTCGAGTGTTGCCGCGACGCGGGCCGCGACCGGCTTGAAGCCATCGAGGATGGTGGCCTGGCCCGATGCAAACAACGCCAAGTCACAGACCCTGATCACAATGAAGCTCGCGGTCTGGTCCGCCGTCATGGCACAGGCGGTGTTCTCTTTCGCGAGCGCGTTGCGGATGCGCTGCAACTGGGTAATGCGGTCCGGTGGCGGCGGCGGTGGGGGCGGTGGCGGTGGCGCAGCGACCCGGCGCTTGAGCTCGATCGGGTCGCCCGGATGGAGCGCGAGCGCCACCTGGGCAGCATTCTCTGACCGGCCGGCGAGGAGTGTCCGCAGGACGAAATAGGACCCGGTCAGCAGCGCGGCGACGATGGCCGCCACCAGCCAGACTGGAATACGCAAACGCTGCCGGCGGCCAGCCAGGGCCTGCCCGCGCCAGTTGGGCGACAGGTCGCCAATCGCCTTGGGCCGGACCCGGCGCAGCGTTTCATAGAGGTTGCGCTGGATCGCCTGCAGGTTCGCAAGCCCGCCTGCCGACGTGCGGTGAATGCCCTGGAAGCCGAGCGCAAGGCAGGCGTGCTGAAGCTCGAGCACCGGATAGTTGACCAACGGATCAACCTTCAGATGGTCGAGGATCTCGAAGAAGCGGACGCCGCCGATCCGCTCGCCGAAGAACCGGCTCAGCATCGAGTATTGCGTCCAGACGTGGCGCTCCTCGGTCGGGATGTGTTGCACGATGTCGTCGGCCGTGGCGCACAGGATGTATTTCGCTGTGTTGGCCTGGTGCTCGGAAATGCCCGCTGAACGGATATCCTTCTCGAAGAATTTGATAGCGTCGGCGACCTGCTCCATCAGGCTCGCGAATGACGCACGCATGAGCGCCACCCGCAACCGGCCAAGCAGTTGCAGCAACGGACCCGCAGCGCGCATCACCGGATTGGCGTTTGGCGCGACCAGATCGTCAACGCGCAACGGCGGTCCCGGCGGCAATATCGGATGCGGCGCCTGGGCTTGCGCGGGTGTCGAGATCCATTCCTCAGTTGGATGGCTGATCGGTGCGGCGGCGTAGCTCGAGCCCTGCGGGACAGGAGAAAAGGATGAGGGCGGCGCAGGCGCGTCGGGAGAAGGCAAAGGCGATGGCGAATAGGCCGGACGTGCGGCAGGTCCCTCGCCCGGAGGAGGCTGAGAGGTCGGCGCCGGCGGCAACTTCCCGCCGGGGTTGGGACGGATGATCGTCCGTTCACCCCGACCGAAAGGATTGACCGGCTTGTCCCTGTCGTTCATGGCCTGTCTTCCAGGATAGCCCAAAGGTACAGCTCAAGCTCTGGCCAGTCGCCGGAGAAGTGCATCCCGATCGAGGCCGCGGTGCTGAACTCAGGCCATAGCGGCGACTTGCGGTCGAGATAGAAGTAAACGTGATCCGTGATGGCCCGGATGTGCGGCGGCGGCGTCGGCAAATGCACCAGCGTCAGCCCCGGCAGATTTGCGTGTACGATCTCGTTCATCTTTGTGTTCGGGCCGACCTTGAACAGGTGCGGGAACTCGTTCTGAATCTCTACGAGCGGCCGCCGTGCGGCAACCTCCAGCACCAGGGTCGCATTGCGGAACAGCGCCCGATCGCGGATCGGCGATACGAATGCGTTCTGTGCGCGTTCGATGATCTCCAGGCGGATCGCCCGGCGACCCAGCCGCGCGCTCAAGAAATCCTGGATGTCGCTCACCAGGGGTGTGAAGACGTTCTCGAGATCGTCGTGATCGTACGCTGGATAGTTGCGCGCGCGCCGTTCCGCCGTGGCAAATGTCGCAAGTTCACCCGCGAACCTCAGCAATTCGTCGTACAGCCGCTCGGGATGCACGCTGCCCGAACGCTGGAAATGGGTCAGCACAGGAATCGTACGATTCAGCACTTGCAGCACCAGATAGTCGACGCTCTGCAAACCGCCACCGGATGACGGATCAACCGCATAACGCGCCAGCTCGTCGAGCTTGGTCTCGACCCAGCCAATGATGCGGTTGAGCCAGCCATCGATGATCGGATGTGCGGCGCAGACCAGCATCGGCGGCACGAATTTATCGTCGAAAAGGATATTCTTGTCGCGCACCTCCAGAATGCGCGCGATGCCAAGGCCCATGTATCCGGGCTTGCTGGTCTTGCGCAGTTCGAACGACAGCCTGGGGTAAGCGATGTCGATCTCTTCCTCGATGCGCAACGCCGAGGTCGAGTCGATGAAGGTCTCCGAAGTACGAACATAACGACTGGCACTGTCGGTGCGGTCCTCATCCACCTCGCGGGTGTTTGGCGCTGCGACTGGCATCATCAGCCAGACGATCTGACCTGCGGCCGAATCCGGCACTTCGATCGCCTCCGGGATGGGGCTATCCGCAGGAATATCGAACGGCGTTCCGTCCGGCATGACGCCGGACGCATTGCGCAGCGCGAACTTGCTTTGTTCGGTAAGGTCCCTATCGATCTCGAGCTGGGCGAACCCCCAGGGGTAAGGAGTTGTGTAGCGAACGCGCTTTTCCAGCAGATGTTCGATGTAGCGATCGTTCTGCTGCAGATGATGCGGTCGCAGAAACAGACCTTCTGACCAGAAAACCTTGCTGTACCAAGACATTCCCGCATCCACTTGGCAATTGTCGGCGATCGCGTGATCGCCGACAGTTCATTTTGACCCGGCCTTGTCGGCGCGGTCGTAATAGTCCGAGAAATGCAACATAAAGGTATCGATGGGCGCGCTGTTGTCGCGGCCGAGATGCGCCTTCCAGCGCGTCAGGAACTCGTCCCAGAGCTTGCTCTTGTTCGTGCCGAGCCAGGAGCTTGCGCCGCGCTGAAGCTCGAGCTCCCGCGCCATCAGCGTCGGATCGATACTGGCGATGAGCTCGCGGACAGCGTGCTGCATCGCCATGTACGTCTTCAACTGATGTAATTTGAGGTCGCTGAATCCTTGCGCAAAGGCGCGTTGCGCGTCGAGGTAACTACGCGTCGGCGGTCCGAACAGGATACGCATCGCCTCTTCCGAGGTCGGCGAGAATTTCAGTGGATTGTTCTCGATGGCCTGGATGGTCGTCTGGCTGGTGCTGCGGGTGAGCTGCTTGGCCTGTGTTCGCGCCTGCAACAGCGCCATCAGATTATCCACCGTCATGCGCAAGATGATGCCAAGCTGTTCAGCGAGTTCGGCATCGGTCCTGTTGGCAAAGAAATGGTCCTGCAATCCTGCAGCGCGTGCCACCAGCCGCGCGAACTCGCCACGGCCGACTGGCGTGGCGGTGGCAGGCCCTTCGTCTGCTGCCTGCGCCGGTTGCGGCGCGTCAACCTGCAGTCGCGATGCCGATGGCGACGGCTGGACAGCCGCAGGTTCATCATCGGTCCACACCGATGGCCGGCGCGGGATCGGCATGGCCGGCGGGCGCTCGGCTTGCGGTTTCGGCGCGGCCACCGGACCGGCCGCCCAGCTCATATCATCCTGTACAGACGGCTGGTATGGAGGCATTGGCGATGAACGTCGAACAGGGTCCACGCCCGGCGCCGGAACGCTCGCCGCCCAATCCAGAAACTCCGGATTGACGGGCCGCGCAGCCTCGCGTGGCGTCTTCAATTGCTGCGGATCGAGCGGCGGCGGCACGTCACGATCGGCTGCCCAAAGCTCCCCGTAATTCGCATGCTGCTGGACGGGTGGCGCATGCAGTTGTGCCTCATGGTTAGGGACACGACCGCCACCCTCGCCCTCCAGCGAAACTGCGATGATGTAATGGCCGATCGTGAGCCGATCGCCGTCGCGCAGGCGGTGCGGCCCCCGCATGCGCTGGTCGGCGCCGTTGAGAAAGGTGCCGTTGGTCGAGACGTCGTGCAGCCAGTAGCCGCCGTCGCGAAAATGCACCTCACAATGCTTTCCCGAAATCATCCGCGCCGGATCCGGCAACGTCCAATCGAGGTGACGGTCCCGGCCAATATCGACCGAACGCCTGCCGGTGACCGCAAATGACACGGGGCCGCCGTCGGGAAGGTTCGGTTCGTTCTCGATATGAAAGCGAAGCACCATCACATCGTCTCGTTAGCGTGAAGGGCGCGGTTCGCCGCGTGCCAATTGAATACCATCCTCCAGGCATGCCGTCATTATCCGGTCGCGGGAGTCACGGGGCAACCGGCAAAGGCCGATCAGTAAGGCTGCGCGCACCGCGCGCGCGGCTTGGTCTGGCTTGGCTTCGACCGGTGAAAATTCCGCGGGAACCACGCTTCCGCCGGACCAGCCGGCCGCTAGCGCCAGCCATGTCGCCGGCTGCTCGGGATCGTTGGCATTACCGACGGCCAGTGCCTTGTTCCGGGATTGCTCGTCGGGTTGCCGAACCCAGGTCTCCACGAAGTCCAGCGACCTGCTATCGTCGGCGTCGAAATGGTCGAACATGCGTCGCAACGAGCGACATCCCCAGGCAATGGCCACGCGCCTAGGGAGCAGATAGGCGCAGAAAGATACGGCCAGGTGCCAGTTGCGCGCATCCGCGGCCTCCTGAAGGAAATCCAGCGAAGGCTTATCGGCGTCGGACTTGCCGACATCATAGCGCGCCATGGGATAGGCTTGAAGCAGATCTTGAACCGTGCCGAACCGAACCTGACCCATGACCGTCAGCCGACTAGGGTTGGAGTGCCGTGAGCGACAAGCGGACCACCGGCTGCAAGCGCCAGGGCGGCCTGCGCCGTCATGGAGATGGTCGGCGCGTTGATGACGATACCTGCCGGGGTCAGGATAATCTGGCTGGGACCAACCTGCAGTGTAATGTTGGCATTGGCCATGAGCGTGATGCTGGTGCCTGCATTGACAGACTGGTCCATGGCCAGTGTGATGTGCTGGCCACCCAACTCGACATCGAGCTTGTCGTTGCCGTTCTTGAGCGTGGTTTTGCGCGTGTCGCCGCCCAACGCAACTTCGCCGATGGTCCGCGTCTCGCTGTCGCGGACCGTAACGTCGTAGTCCTTCTCCGCATGGAGCGTGATCTTCTCGGATCCCTTCTTGTCCTCGAAGCTCCATTCGTTGTAGCCGCCGCCCCCCTTGGTGGAGTCCGACTTCAACCCGGCAATGGTCTTCTTCGACGGCAGATCGTAGGGCAGCTTGTATTCGTCGTTGTACACGGTTCCGATCACCAGCGGCCGATCCGGATCCCCTTCCAGGAATTCGACCACCACTTCCTGTCCGACGCGCGGTATGACCTGACCGCCCCAGCGCTTGCCGGACCAGACCTGAGCTACGCGCAGCCGGCACGATCGCCTCTTCTTCCGATCCCAGAAGAAGCGAACATAGATTTCGCCAAGCGACTCGACGTCGATTTCCTCGCTCGAATTGTCGTCCTTGGTCACCACCTTGGCCGTTTGTATGCCGTTGATCCTTGGCTTCGGCGTCATCATCGGCGCTCGGAACGGCCGGTCGCTCGGCAGAAACTCGTAGCTGCCGAAATACACGTGCTGCCCAGCGTCGCTGGGACCGCCAGTCCGGTAGGATTCGATCGAAAACGAATGCGTGGCTCGCACCACGAGGTATTCAACGTTCTGCGAGTCCTTGGAGTGCTTTTCGAGCTTCGTCAGCCCGCCGGGAAGCAGGTTGACGGCGTCGCCGTTGCCGCGGCGCCGCCGATCCATCGCCTGCTCGGCCTGGAGTTGGATCTTCGCGTAGCGCTCGCCGTCGGACTTTTCCTTGAACTTGCCGGGAAAGTCGTAAAACTCCATCTCCGATCGGGTGTAATGCTCGGAGCCCTTGGCGTCGCTAATCATCTGCGCGTTGGGCTTCTGATAATTGTAGTCGTTGAGCTCGATCTTGCCGGTGCGAAACCGGCGCTCCGAGACCCATTCGTAGATATGCTGCTCGCCGCGACGGTCGGCTCCCGTCAACGGGATGTAGGGAATCGTAGCAAGACCACTGATCGGGCTGTGCGACGATTTGGAGTCTGCCAACACCAGCGTGTGCTTGCCGCCCTCATGCTTGAAGAAGTAGTAGATGCCGTGCTGCTCCATCAGCCGGCAAACGAAGTTCAGGTCAGTCTCGCGGTACTGAACACAATACTCAAGCTTCGGACAGGAGCCCTCTTCGGTCAGCTTGGATTCATAATCAGTGAAGCCGCGTTCGTTGAAGACCTCCTTGATGATGTCAGGCGCCTTCTTGTCCTGAAAGATCCGGCAATCGGTGGTGCGCGACAACAGCCATAACCAGGGCTTCAGCACGATCCGGTAGCTGAAATAGTCGTTCTTCACACCGAGCCACTGGGCTTCCGTCAGAATGCCACTGAACTCGCGCTCCTTTCCATGCAGCTTGATCGTCAGCGTGCACTGCTGACCGATCGCACGGTCGAAGTCCAGGTCGGCATCTTCGCTGAGACACTCGATGCGATATTCGAACGGTTCGCTAAGACCTTCCGAGCCCTCGAATCCGACGAAAACCAGAACGTCCTTGCCGAGAGGCGTCTTGAGTTCGCAGAGGCGGGTATCCTGGGTAAGCTGGCCCATGTGGGCGTTAAACTCCCTGACTAACCACCTGATCGGCTGCAAGGAGCAGATCAGGCGTCATGCAAGAACCACGGAATCCTGCCGCCACTGGCAGTGCCGGCAAGTCCGCCCCGGGGCTGAGCCTCCTGACGCGCTACAGCAGCCGTCCAAAGAACCACCCCAGCCCTCAAGTAGTCGGCTTCAAGAGCTTGCCGGTTCACGCGAAAATGTCATGATCGTCGGGAGTGAACCGGGACCGGCAAGCATCTGACCCATAAGACAAGCGGATCATGATCCCCCTGCGTGATCCGCTAGTGTCACGTTCGGCAGAGGGGCCATGGCCGAGCAGAGGACGATCCTCGCATGCTTGATGTCGCCTCCCTGACGCAGCCCATAGCCGCCGACGATCCCTGTGGGCCGGATCTCGATGCCGTCGGAGACGTCCAGTATCTCAACTTCTTCGCAGGTGCGGAATCCCTGCTGCCGATGTCGTTCTTCGAGGTCGTCAACGCCAACGGAGAGCGCGGCCGCTTCGATCCGAAGGCAGTCGACTTTGCCGGCCAGTTTGCCGCCGCGCAGCCCCTTCTGGCGCGCACCCGCGATCTGCGCCTGAACATGTTGCTGGCCAAGTTTTCCATCCTCAACCGCGATCTCGACGGCTTTCTCAGCTGCCTGAAGGCGACCAACTTGCTGCTGCGCGAGCAGTGGGAAGCGGTGCATCCGAGGGGCGAGGACGGCGACTATGCGCTTCGCGCCGTCACGGTCGAAGCGATCGACGTCTTTCCGACCGTGATCAACCCGCTCCAATTCCTTCCCCTGATCGAGAACCGCAGGCACGGCAGCCTCAACTACCGCGCCTATCAGGTTGCCAAGGGCGAAATTCCCGCTGGCGACGCCGACGTCGACGGGCCAGATCTGGCAACCATCGAGCGCATCGTCAGCGAGACGGACCTCGACACTCTGAAGGCCGCCAATGCGCAGTGCGCCGCGGTCGCGGCCGAAATCGCAGACATCAAAGCGATCTGGCACGAAAAGTTGAATTCGAGGCAACCCATCAGCCTCGACAGGCTCTCCGGGTTGGTTAACGGCATGGCTGCCTGGCTTGCGGGTCTCGTCATGGAGCGTGATCCGGCCGCGATTGCCGCACCTGCTGAAGACGCCGTTCCCGTCGACACGCAAGCGCCGCCGGACATGACCGGAGCGCTAGCCTCATCGGCGCAGGCCTCCGCAGCGCTGGCCGCGGCGGCCGACTACTTTGCGCGAATGGAACCATCCAACCCGGCGCTGTTGCTGGTGCGTCAGGCCCAGGAGATGGTCGGCAAATCGTTCATCGAAGTGATGCGGATGCTGGTGCCCTCCCACGTCGAGAGCGCTGTGATCAACATCGGGCGCGACAAAGTCTTCGACCTGCCGATCGAACGGATGGCGGAGCTTGCCCCCTCGCCGTCATCGACGACCGAGATCGACGCTCACGATATTGTTTTTTCAATAGAAAATAGAACTCAAGCCTTAGGCCTGCTGGCGAAGGTAGCGTCGTTTTTCCGAGCCGCGGAGCCGTCCAGCCCGATCCCGTTTTTGGTTGATCGCGCGCGCGATCTCGCACAACGAGACTTCCTCAGCCTGTTGAATGACGTCCTGCCGGAGGGCGCGCTGAAGACAATCGACAAATCGCATTGAACCCGCCTTTCGCTCGAGCGGACTAACTGAACGTGAGGAAGGCTGAGGCGCCTTGTCAACCTGCGTCGCGCAAATCGGCTTCCAAAGCGATTTCGTGGAGAGGGAACCATGGCTACGGACAGCGGTCAGAAATTCATTCGGCGGAATCGTGCACCGCGCGTGCACATCACATACGAAGATCCATACGACGCCGAGCGGCTGATCGAACTGCCGTTCGTCATGGGCGTCCTCTCCGATCTTTCCGGCAACAACCCCGGCATCGAGAAGACGAAGGTCGAGGAACGCAAGTTCCTCGAGTTCGACATGGACAATTTCGACAACCGCATGGCGGCAATCCAGCCCGGCGTGACGGCGCGCGTCGCCAATCGTCTCAGCGAAGAGCCCGACGAGAAACTCTCCGTCAACCTGCGCTTCAACAAGATGGCCGACTTCACGCCGGTGGCAGTCGCCCGCCAGGTGCCGGCTACGGCCAAGCTGCTCGAGGCGCGCGAACAGCTCGCCAACCTGCTGCGCTACATGGATGGCAAGGTGGCCGCCGAGGACCAGCTGAAGAAACTTCTCGCCGATCCTCAACTGATGGCCGCGCTGCGCGAGCGCGCGACGAACCAGTCTACCGAACCCGATACTAAGAGCTAAGGGAAGGAATGGGGACCATGGCAAAAGAAGCTGCTCATAAAGAGACCACCACCCAGGTCGGGACCGTCGAGGCGAACGAGTTCGCCGCTCTGCTGAAGCAAAGCTTCAAGCCGCGCACTGAACGTGCAGCGACCGAAGTCGAGAACGCGGTATCCACGCTCGTTCAAGAAGCGTTGAAGGACACGAGCGTCATCAAGTCGGACGTGCTCGATACCATTGAGGAGATGATTGCGCGGATCGACCAGAAGCTGACTGCGCAGATGAACGAGATCCTTCACGCACCCGAGTTCCAGGCGATCGAAAGTGCTTGGCGCGGCCTCCACTACCTCGTCTTCAATTCGGAGACCGACGCTAACCTCAAGATCCGGGTTATGAACGTCTCCAAGAACGAGCTGTATCGGAATCTGCGGCTCTACCCCGATGCGCGCTGGGATCAGAGTCCGCTGTTCAAGCAGGTCTACGAATACGAATTCGGCCAGTTGGGCGGCGAGCCGTTCGGCTGCCTGATCGGCGACTACTATTTCAGTCACCTCCCCACCGACGTACAGTTGCTTCGCGATCTCAGCAAGATCGCCGGCGCCGCGCACGCACCCTTCTTCAGCGGCGCCGAGCCGACCCTGATGGGAATGGATTCGTGGACCGAACTGTCCAACCCCCGCGACATTGGCAAGGTGTTCGACACGCCGGAATATGCCGCCTGGAAGGGACTGCGCGATCAGGACGACTCGCGCTATCTCGGCCTGTGCATGCCGCGCGCGCTGGGGCGCCTCCCCTACGGCGCGAAATCGGAGCCCGTGGAAGAGTTCGCCTTCGAGGAGGAGACGGACGGGCACACCGGCGACAAATACGGTTGGATCAACGCCGCCTATGCGATGGCGGTCAACATCAACCGCGCCTTCAAGGAGTTCGGCTGGTGCACGCGCATCCGCGGCGTGCAGTCCGGCGGCGAGGTCATCAACCTGCCGACGCATACATTCCCGACCGACGACGGTGGCGTCGACCTGAAATGCCCGACCGAGATCGCCATCAGCGATCGCCGCGAGCACGAACTTGCTAAGGCGGGCCTCATCCCGCTGATCCATCGCAAGAACACCGACAAAGCCGCCTTCATCGGCGCCCAGTCGCTCTACAAGCCGAAGAAGTATTTCGGTGAGAAGGGCGTGGATGCAACCGCGTCCGACAACCTGTCGTCACGTCTGCCCTACATGTTCGCAGTGTCTCGCTTTGCGCATTATCTGAAGTGCATGGTTCGCGACAAGATCGGATCCATGAAGGAGAAGGATGAGCTGACGGTCTGGCTGCAGACCTGGATCAACGAGTACGTTGATGCCAACCCAGCTCTGTCGTCAGAAGCTCAGAAAGCGCGCAAGCCGCTGGCCGCTGCGAAGGTTGAGGTCGTAGCAAACGAGGAGAACCCGGGATATTACAACGCGCGCTTCTTTCTTCGCCCACACTTTCAATTGGAGGCGATGGACGTCGGCCTCAGTCTGGTTTCACGCCTGCCGGGCCCCAGCTCCTGACGCCACAACATCGCAACCGTAAACATGCAGAATTTTGAGAGGACTATATTATGGCTGTCGATATCTTCTTAAAGCTCGATCCGATCAAGGGCGAGTCGCTGGACGACAAGCACAAGGACGAAATCGATATTCTGAGCTGGTCGTTCGGCGAGAGCCAGACCGGCACCTTCCACAGCGGCTCCGGCGGCGGCGCCGGCAAGGTCAGCGTCCAGGATCTCCACTTCACGCACTTCGTTGACAAGGCCACGCCGGAACTGTTCAAGGTCTGCGCGAACGGCAAGCACATCGATAGCGCCATCCTGACTGTCCGCAAGGCCGGGGAACATCCGCTGGAATATCTCAAGATCGAGATGAAGCACGTTCTGGTCAGCAGCGTATCGACGGGTGGCTCGCACGGCGAAGAGCGCCTTACCGAAAATGTGAGTCTGAACTTCGCGAAGGTCAAGATGACCTACAAGACCCAGACGGACAAAGGCGGCGCCGGAGCTTCGCCGACGTTTGGCTGGGACGTTCCAGCCAACAAGGAATGGGCCTGATTGTAGGCCTCGTCTGACGCCGGTTGCGAATAGCGGGAGCCGGCGCCAAGCGGTGCGATTGGCGACGTCACGTCGAAGACCAACTGGCGCCCCACCAAATTGCATGCGGGTCGGGCGTCATGGGGACATGAATGACCATTACGCCAAAGAGAGATCGGCTCTGTCCCCCATTGATGCAGGCCTTTCGCTCGGCTCATGAAGCGCGCGATGCACGCAAGAAGCTCAATCTGCGCGATGAGTCCGGCGAGCGCGTCATTGCCGGGCGGCGCAGCGCGGGCCGTTTTCCTATCTCGGAAACGTTGCTCCGGCGCGAGGTTTCCCATGACCTTGAAATGCTCCTCAATACCATCGCTCTGGAATCGACCCTGAACCTGAGCGCCCGGGATTGCGTGCGAACATCGATTCTGAACTACGGCTTCCCCGATATTGCCCACCGTTCGATCGGCGAGGTCACGGACGACGAACTCACCGACGCGCTGCGCGTGACACTGACGACTTATGAACCAAGGCTCGATCGCAAGACGATCCGGGTCCGCCGCGACGGCTCGGTCGGCCCCGAGCAGCTCAAGTTGCGCTTCATCGTTCACGCCGACCTGAAGGTCGAGCCGCTCAACGTCCCCGTGGAATTCGTCGCCGACGTCGACCTCGACAGCGGCGACATCCAGATCAATCGACTTTAACATGAATCGCGAATTCCTGGATTTCTACAATCGTGAACTGTCACTGCTGTACGAGCAGGCAGGAGATTTCGCTGAAGAATATCCCGGCATTGCGGAGCGCCTCGGCGGCCTGATCCGGGATCGCTCAGATCCGATGATCGCGGGACTGCTGGAAGGCGCCGCGTTTCTCGCCGCGCGCGTTCAGCTCAAGCTTAAGCACGAATTCCCGGAATTCACTGCAAACCTGCTTGAGCAACTGGTTCCAAACTACCTTGCCCCCACCCCGTCGGCCATGCTGGTCACGGCACGGCCTCCCTATGCCGACCCGGCGCTGCGCGACGGCAAGAAGATCGCGCGCGGCGCCTATTTCGATGCCACCTACCGCGAGCGAGAACGAAGTCTTTCCTGCCGATTTCGACTTTGCCGCGAGATCGTGCTCTGGCCGTTTGACGTCACCGGCGCCGAATACTTCTCGACGGCCGGCGCGCTGCAGGCGCTTGGGATTCCGGTCGGCGGCGACGTCATCGCCGGGCTGAGGTTGTCGTTGACGCATCGCGCTGCGGCCCGGCTTGATGAGGAATTGCCGGACGCAGAGGCCCGGGCCAAGCCGGAAACCTGGTTTGCAGGCTGCCGCGTGAGCGATCTCCCGATCTACCTGTCCGGCGCGGAATCCGACGCCATCGCGCTCTACGAGCAATTGATCTCGAATTGCAGGGGCGTCTATTTCCGCCATCTCGACGACTTCGGCGATCCGGTGGTGACTCGTGCGCCACATGACTGCGTGCAGCAAGTTGGCTTCGACGAGAGCGAGTCTCTGTTTCCCAACGACAACCGGATCTTTCGCGGCTCGGAGTTGCTGCGGGAATATTTCATGTTTCCACGCAAGTTCCTCGGCATCAACCTGACGGGACTTCGCGGCATAATGCCACGGCTGCGCAGCAAATCGATCGATATCGTCTTCGCGTTCGATGAACACAATTCGCGGCTTGCCGCCTCGGTACGTCCCGACACCTTCAAGCTCTATACCGCGCCGGCGATCAACCTGTTCGAGAAGACGAGCGATCGGATCCCGGTCAAGTCGAACACCCATGAGTACCATGTGGTGCCCGATCGCAGCCGCTATCTCGAGTACGAGCCGCACCAGGTGCTCGAAGTCTACGCGCATTTTCCGGCAGAGAGGGACAAGCGGCCAGTACGCCCGCTGTATTCGGCTGCCGTCGACCGGACCAGCGGATCGGTCGAGGGGCTTTATTTCACGGTCCGCCGGTTGCCCCGGCGCCGCACGGTAGAAGAGAAGACGTACGGCGCGTCCTCCGACTACACCGGGACGGATATGTTCCTGTCACTGCTCGAGCCCAGTGAACTGAGCGGCGAAGCCTCCGTCGCCGAACTCAGCGTCCGGGCTCTGTGCTCCAACCGCCATCTCACGGAGCACCTGCCGGTCGGCCAGGGCGGTGCCGATTTCCGCTTGCTGGACGATACTTCCCTTGATCTGGTGTGCATCGCTGGTCCCACCCGACCGCGCGAGCCGGTGGTGGCTCAGCTGCGCAGCCGCAGCAAGATCGCCAACAGCGGAATTGTCAGCTGGTGGCTGATCAACATGCTGAGCCTGAACTATCTTGGTCTCGTCGAGCGCGGTGGCGGCAAGAACGCCGGAGCGCTGCGCGAGATGCTGTCTTTGTTCGCCGACCAGTTCGACGATGCCACGGAACGCAAGATCCGCGGCGTGCGCAGCATAGAAAGCCGGCCCGTCGTGCGGCGGGTGCGCGAGCGCACTGGCAGCGGCGCAGCGCGGGGCCTGGAGATCACTGTCACCCTTGACGAGAAAGCATTCGAAGGCAGCGGCGTGTTCTTGCTCGGCGCGGTGCTGGAACGCTTCTTCGCCGACTATTCCGGCTTCAACACATTCACCCAGACGGTCATCTCGACGCCGGAACGCGGCGAGATCATGCGGTGGCCGCCGCGCATGGGCACGCGGAGGCCGCTGTGACGCTGATTGACCAGATGAAGGCCGAACCCTGGCGGTTCGATTTCTTCCATACGCTACGCCAGTTCGAGCGGGCCAACCCGGATCGGCCGCGGATCGGTGACAGCGCCGCGCGCCGCGAGGAGTATATCGACCTCGGCCAGGTGCCTTATCTGGAGTTCCCCGCCTCCAACCTCGCGGCGGTCGACGACCAGGACGGCCGGCTTAGGATACTCGTCAAATTTCTCGGTCTCCTGGGGCCGCAGGGCGCGTTGCCGCTTGCCACCACCGATGAAAGTCTCGGCTGGTGGCTGATGCGGGATGACGCCTTCCCGCGCTTTCTCGACCTCCTCAACGGACGCTTCCTGCAATTATTCTTTCGTGCCTGGGCCGATGCGCGGCCGATCGCCCAGCATGACCGGCCGGCGGAGGATCGCTTCATCGCCTATGTCGGCTCCTTCGCCGGCTTGGGGTCCGACGTTTTCGCCGATCGAGACACCGTACCCGACATGGCGAAGCTCAGCTTCGCCGGGCTGGTCGCGCCCAGGGCGAAGTGTGCGTCACGGTTGACGCGGTTCCTGCAGGGGCTGTTCGACGTCAAGGTCGAGATCGACGAATTTGTCGGAACCTGGCTCTCGTTCGATCCGAGTCACTGCAGCCGGCTCGGCGGGGCGCATGTCAGGCTCGGCCGGGACGCTCTTCTGGGCTCTCGCGTGTTCAGCGTCGAGGACAAGATCAGGGTTCGAGTCTTCGTCAAGAATTTTACCCAGTACGAGAAGTTCCTGCCGACCGAAACGCCCAATTTGTCGGAGCCGCTTGCGGATGCCGTGTTCTTCTATATCGGCGACGAGCTGGAATGGGAGGTGGAGCTCGCCATTCCAGCGGGCGAGGTCGTGCCGGTCAAGCTCGGACAGAGCGGACGACTTGGATGGACCACCTGGGTGTCGCCGAACTGGACCTCTACGGAAGAATATCGCCGCGATGCGCGCTTTCCGCTCGGCGAGCGCTTGAGGGCCCGTCGGAGCGCCGCAGACGATGCCGCCGCGATTTGAACCTATCTACCACGCCAATCGCCTAACTCCATGGGACTCGAGGCAATTTCCGCCAAACCCGGGCATCCGCGGAGGAATTGAGCAGGAGGTGCCGCAGTGACCGACATCAGCCTTGAAGCCGTAACGGGCAAACTGAACCGGGCCGGCTACGATGCCTTCATCCAGGCGCTGCGCCACGCCAAGAGCGCCGGTAACCGCAACGTCGAGCTCGCGCACTGGCTGTTTCATATCCTGCAGCAGGAACGCAACGACCTCAGCCTCTCGGTGGATCATTATAAGCTCGACCGGTCACGATTGTTGTCGGACCTCGCCGGTGTCATCAATGGCTTTCGCAAGAACGAAACCGACATGCCGGGTGTCGCCAATTCGGTCATCGATCTCCTCGATCGTGGCTGGCACTATGCCACGCTCTTCTTCGGCGAGACCCAGATCCGCACCGGCCATCTGCTGGTGGCAGGACTGAAATCGAACGATATCCGTCGTACACTGAACAACCTCTCGCAGGAATTCTCCAAGGTCAACGTCGACGAGCTGGCCACGGAGTGCCGCGCCGTTTGGGCCGGCTCCGACGAGGAGACCATGAGGCCGATGGACGGCTCGGGATTGATCGGTGCCGGCACAGAGGGCGCGGATCAGGCCGGTGCCAGGGGGACGACACCGCTCGACCGGTTCTCCCAGGATCTCACAGCCAAGGCCAAGTCGGGCCAGATGGATCCGATCCTCGGCCGGGACGAAGAAATCCGCCAACTGATCGACGTGTTGATGCGCCGGCGGCAGAACAATCCGATCCTCACCGGTGAGGCCGGCGTCGGCAAGACCGCCGTGGTCGAAGGCTTCGCCCAGCGTATCGCTGCCGGCGATGTGCCGCCGCCGCTGCGCAATGTAAGGCTCTGCGCGCTTGACATCGGCCTGATGCAGGCCGGCGCCTCCATGAAGGGCGAGTTCGAACAGCGCTTGCGCTCGGTGATCGATGAGGTCCAGAGCTCACCCACTCCCACCATCCTGTTCATTGACGAAGCCCATACACTGATAGGCGCCGGCGGCGCGGCCGGCACCGGGGACGCGGCCAATCTCCTGAAACCTCCCCTCGCCCGTGGCACGCTGCGTACGATCGCCGCCACCACATGGGCAGAATATCGCCAGTATATCGAGAAGGACCCCGCGCTCACGCGTCGCTTCCAGCCCATCCAGATCGATGAACCCGATGTGGAGACCTGCTGCATCATGCTGCGCGGACTTCTCGGTCCGATGGAAAAGCACCATGGTGTTCGCATCTCGGATGCTGCAATCGTTGCAGCAGTCAATCTTTCGCACCGCTACATTCCTTCGCGACAGTTGCCGGACAAGGCAGTCAGCCTGCTTGATACCGCCTCGGCACGCGTGGCCATCAGCCAGAGCGCGACGCCGGCCCTGATCGAGGACACCCGCGTTGCGATTACCGCTCGTGAGGTAGAGAGGTCGGCGCTCGACAGCGACGGCGATCTGGGGATCGAGGACAGCGAACGCATTGTCGCGATCGGCAGCGACATCGCAGCACTGAAGGACAAGCTGGCGAGCCTCGAGGCCGATTGGGCCGCCGAGCAGCAACTCGTCAAGGACATCCGCAGCATTCGTGAGCTGCTGTCCAAGCCCGAGGAGGGCGAGGATCCGGCTGCGAAGCGCGCGGAGCTGCGCGGCAAGTTCGAGACGCTGGAGCGCATCAATCCGGAAAGGCGGATGGTCTATGCCCATGTGGACCAGCAGTCGGTTGCGTCCGTCGTGTCTGACTGGACCGGCATCCCGGTCGGCCGGATGATGCGGGACGAGATCGAAACCGTGCTGAAGCTGCCGGAGATTCTCAACCGCCGCGTCGTCGGCCAGTCCCATGGACTGACGATGATTGCCAAGCGAATTGAGACCAGCCGCGCCAAGCTGGACAACCCGTCAAAGCCGATCGGCGTGTTCATGCTGGCCGGACCATCCGGGGTTGGCAAAACCGAAACCGCCCTGGCGCTTGCAGAGACCCTCTATGGCGGCGAGCAGAACATGATCACGATCAACATGTCGGAGTTCCAGGAGGCACACACCGTTTCTACCTTGAAGGGTGCACCTCCCGGCTATGTCGGCTATGGCGAAGGCGGTCGTCTCACCGAGGCGGTCCGGCGCAAACCCTACAGCGTCATCCTGCTCGACGAGGTGGAGAAAGCCCATCCCGACGTCCATGAGATCTTCTTCCAGGTGTTCGACAAGGGAACCATGGAGGACGGCAACGGGCGGCGGATCGACTTCAAGAACACCTTGATCATTTTGACCACCAACGTTGGTACTGATCTGATCATGGGCCTATCGCGCGATCCGAAGTATCGTAACGAGCCGGAAGAGCTCGCCAGGATGCTGAGACCAGAGTTGCTGAAAGTGTTTCCGGCCGCGCTTCTCGGACGCATCGTCTCGATTCCGTACTTCCCGCTGTCGGACGAGATGCTCGCCGGGATCGTTCGGTTGCAGCTCGACCGGATCGGACGCCGCCTCCGTGACAATCACAGCGCGGCCTTCAGCTACGACGACGCGGTCGTGGAGCACATTGTGTCACGCTGCAACGATCCGGATTCCGGCGGGCGCATGATTGACAACATCATCACCAACACCCTGCTGCCGGAGCTATCGCGCGAATTCCTCAGCAAGTCGCTTGCCAAGGAGGAAGTAAAGCAGGCACGAGTCTCAATCGAGAACGACAAGTTCGCATATTCTTGGAGCTGAGGCGATGAACATTCAAACCGAGCATCGCTCCCCGACCACCGGCTCCACACCATATGACGAGGTCTACTATCCCGGCCACGTCTACGGGCTCACTCACCCGAACCATCTCGCAACCAGTGCTGCAGTTTACGGCATGCAGCCGGCTCCGGTCGAGCACTGCCGGGTGCTGGAGCTCGGCTGCGGCGTTGGCGGCAACCTGTTGCCGATGGCTTTTCAATATCCGGACAGCGAATTCATTGGTGTCGACCTGAGCAGCGTGACGATCGAGCGCGGCCGGCGAAATATCGCCACGCTGGGCCTGAGCAACATCAAACTCCTGCATTGCGACATCATGAATGTCGACGCCAGTTTCGGACAGTTCGACTACATCATCGCGCACGGCGTGTATTCATGGGTACCGCCGGCGGTGCGCGAGAAAATGATGACGATCTTCAAGCAGAACCTTGCGCCGCACGGGGTCTGCTACGTCAGCTACAACGCGCACCCATTCTCGCATCTTCGCGACATGGTCCGCGACATGATGCGGTATCACACCCGCCGCCTCACCACCATGAAGGAGAAGGTAGGACAGGCCCGCGCGATCCTGAAGTTCCTCAGCGACGGTTCGAAAGCCAACTCGGTGCACGGTGCGGTCATGCGCGACCAGTACCACCGCGTTCTCAAGGCCCCGGACGAGCTGCTGTTTCACGACGATCTCGACGAGAGCGCCGAGGCCTTCTTGCTGCATGAGGTCGTCGAGGACGCGGGCCGCCATGGTCTGCAATATCTGAGCGACGCTGATTTCTCACGACGCTATCTCGCCGGCTATTCCGAGGAGGTCCGCACGACGCTGCAGCGCTTCCCGGAAAGTGAATTCATGGCGCGCGACCAGTATCAGGATTTTATCGACGGTAACGGCTTCCGGCGCACCTTGCTCTGCCACGACAGCATTTCGCTTCGCCGCCAGATCGACCTCGATTTCGTTACCCGGTTCTACCTGCTGAGCACCACCAGCCCGGTTGATCCCGACGCCTGCGTGACCGACGGTTCCGCGATGGAGTTTGAGCACCAGGACGGCAGCAGGGTCACGGTGACTAAGCCGCTCTTGAAGGCAGCGCACCTGTGTCTTGGCCGGGCGTGGCCGCGCGCATTGTCCTTTGGCGAACTGCTCGATGGCGCCCGTGCGCTGCTGGACGGGCGCCGGGCATATGATGACCACCAGGTGCTGAGGGAGGCGATGTTCATCCTGGCTTGCAGCGGCGAAGTCACCTTCCTGATATCACCCCCCTTTCTCCTGAAGGAAGCTACCGACCGTCCGCAGGCGAGCCTGCTCGCGCGAAGACAGGCGCAAACCGGTCCGCTGGTCACCAACCTGCTCCACCAAACGGTGCAGTTGGAGGACGATCGGACCCGGGATTTCCTGCAGTTGCTCGACGGTGCCCGGACCATCGACCAGATCATTACCGAGATGACCGAAAGATTCGGCCCAACCATCCGGATAAACCAGACCGATACTGCCGGGCAGCCTGCCGAGCCGTTATTGCTGTCGACGCGAGAGAGCGTTGAACGCTCGCTCGCGATGGTCAGCAAGCTGGGCTTGCTGGTCGCCTGACGCGCTCAACGGCGTCGACCTCGGTCAGTAAGCGGCGGCAAGGAGCCGGAAGCTCCTGCCGCTTCATGGGGGGCGGGAGCGGCCCGCGCCACTCAGCCATCGTGGGTGTATTGCTGGCCGAGGAGCCATCCGGTGAGAATGCCGGCGGGTCCGCTGGTATAGACCGGATCAAAGCCAACACCGGCGCGCAGCAGCCGCCATTCATGCTCGCCGACCCAAGGAATTCCGGGATCCCCCTTTTGATATTGCAGGAGCAGCGTTCGGGCCACCTCTGCGGCATTGGCATAGATCGGCCCGTTGGCCCAACGAGGTCGCGGCAGGCCTGTCATCCGGCAATAGAGCGCAGTGCAGACGTAGGCGGACGCCTCTTCCGCATTAGCGTCAAGGCCGGTGCGCAACAGATCGTAGGCCGCATGCAGACTCTCATGGACGATGTAGGCCTCGTCCAACCGCCCCGTCGCGGACACGACCTCCAGCGTATTCGCCGCGACCGCCGTACCGTCCGCTCGGGTTCGCGCGACATCGTTATATTGCGCTGCAACGCCTGCCGCGAGATCCGTCGGAACTCTGACGCTGACCTGTCCCAACCGGATCGCGCGCGCGACGTGATGGAACGTTTGTGGCGCAATCGTCACGTGGCTCCCGCGGATCGGAAACCGGAAGCGAATACGCGCGACCGCCGGGCCATTGAGCACGTCGAGCACCCTGCTCCGCAGTGACATCGGATCGTCCTCGCTGTTGACACCGCCCCACGGATGGTGGTCGGCGGTTCTTGTTGGGAGGTTCAAACGACCGCTGCGCTGGCATGACAGGAGTTCGACCTTCAGCGGAAATGACCCAAGGGCGGCCGGCCGGATCATTCACCGGCTGGCATTGAACCCGGCCCCGTTCGCGCCAGACCAATCGGAGATCAGCCTTGACACGGAGGCGGCCCCGTGACGACCATCAACCCGACCACGACCGACACCTACCGGAAGATTGCGGCGCGGCTAACCATGTTTCGGCCGCAGATCGATCTGACGCACTACTTCGCGGGGCCCAACCCGGATGTGCGCCTCTCTGACGAAAAGCCCTACATCCGGCACCAACTCGAGAAGTACGGCGTCGCTGCCGCGACGAACACGCTCGACGGCGTCACGTTCCTGCCGAAGGACTGGGAAGACCTGATCAGGAAGCTGCGCATTGCCAAGACGACAGACGGATTCGACGCCTTCGCCGAAGGGCAAAGCCTGGAGAAGTCGCATTGGGCCCTCGATTTGTCGATGGCCGCCACGATCGGCAAGGGGTTTCGCGAGATCTGGCGTCCAAAGCTGTCGGACAGGCCACTCTCAACGCGGGACCTCCCGGACCGGCACGGCTTCGGGCTTGGACGCGACCGCGGGCAGTGGAGCGATGCCTACAGTTCGCAGTTCGGCAAGGACCCGCAGCCGCAGGACATCACCTCGCTGCATTTCGCAGTAGCGCCCGATCGGGTGAACGTTCACATCGACGAAACGGGATTCGTGTTCGAGGGCGCGGACGGTGCACTCACGGTCGGTCCGAACTTCGCGCACCACGCCGGCAATGAACTGTTCTGGAAGAGCAACCCGCATGTGCCCCGTTGGGCGGCCGAACACATCGACCTGATCTTGCCGAACAGTGCGAACGACTTTTCGCGCCTGGGCATTTCGGTCGACATGTACCAGCGCAAGGATTTGCGCGTCACGGTCACCGCATCCTGCGGAATTTTCGGAGGGTTCGAGTGCTCGGGAACGGTGAGCATCAGCGGGACGCACGATCTGTTCGGTTCGAAGCCAAAGGGTGCGCGCTGAAGTGGATCTGGATTTCCGAAACTTCAGACGGTTAGCAGTACGAAGGACGCCGAAGATGAGTGCCGCCATCGACTGCCACCGAAACTGCGGCTAACGGCAGTGAAGGCGTGACGCTTTCCACATGCGCGTCAGCGCTCCGCCATTCCAATGGCCTGCATGACAGTCAAGCAAAAATGATGTCTCACGTCGGAAGACGGGCGCGCGTTAAATGGCGAGGCCGGTGCCTGAGCTCTCCGCAACTGCTGGATAATGCATGCCGTGCCCCACCTTCGCGGCGATTAGCAAGACCTAACTATGATGCAGAATTACGCATGGACATCAGGTCGGGTCGGAGCGCCAACGACAACAGCATGCCAAGTCCCGACAGCATCGTGATCTGAATGAGACCGGCGTGGCTCCAGCCCGTCAGGTTGGCAAGAAAGCCGATCAGATAGCCGGCGAGCGCCGCCGCCCCGTAGAGGCTGGTCACGAAGACTCCGGAGGTTCGGCCTGCGAGCGTCGCGACGACGGCTTTGACGTGGAGGGCCGCGAGATTGACGTAGATCGTGCCGCTAACGATGAAGCCCCAGAAGAATGACAGCAGCGCCTGCGTCGCAAAGCTCCGCGCGGCGGAAAACAGGAGATAACCGAGCACGGCGGCGCCGAGAAAAGCAAGGCCCAGCACTGTGCGCGGCGAAAAGCGGTCGCCGAGCCATCCGCCGATCAGCGAACACAGCACGCCGCCACCGTAGATGCTCATGACGAGACCCGCGTCGGCCGGAGCAAAATGCAGCTCCTCGCGCAGGAACACCGGATACATGCCGAGATACCCGTAGATGATCAGGCCGCCGATCACACTCAGGACTGTCAGGATCACGGTGTTGCGGTTCATGAGCGTGGCGGCGCCGCCCTGCAGCTGTGCGCTGTCGGCGCGGCCTCGCACCTCGGTGAGCGTGGGGCGAACCAGCAGGGCGATGATCACCATGGCGACGAAGCCAATCGCGCCGAACAGGATGATCGGTCCGCGCCAGTTGCCGTAGGCGGCAAGCGCCAGATTTGCCAGCAGCGGTCCCACCATCGCGCCGATGCCGAAGCACGCGTTGACGGAGCCCACCGCGATCGCACGGGCGCCGACAAACGCCGTGGTCGCGATCGCAATCAGCGCGGTCAGCTGCATGGCTTCGCCGATGCCGGTCGCGGCGCGGTAGATCAGCATGTCGGCCATGCTGGCCGCGAAAGCGGTCAGCAGCGTGCCCGCGGAAAAGATCGCGATCCCAATCTGTAGCACTGTCTTGCGGCTGAAGCGCGCGAGCAGGTACCCTGTCGGCCATCCCGCCAACGCCATGCCGAGGGTGAAAATGGTGGAGAGCAGGCCGATATCTGCAAGGGAGAAGTCGTATTCCTTGCGGATGTCGGCCGCGAGCAGCGGGAAAATCTGCCGGTCCATCGCATTGATGACATAGGTCGCGAGCAGAACCGCGAACATCGGCAGGACCAGGCGACTTGACGACGGGCGCGCGCCGACCTCCGCCAAGATTGAGGTTTCGCTGCTCATGAGTGCCTCCCCCGCGATTGATTGTCATCATTGGCGACGTCCTCCGCCGCGACGAGTGCCGATAGCGAATTGCCGTCCACTCAGGCTTTCGAGGCTGCGCGATGCCAGTCGAGAATTTCCTCGCCGGTACGGAACAATACCCCGGGCTTGCCGGCGATATGTTCGAGCGCCTCGCGGAAATAGCGTAAGCGATGCGGTGCGCCCATAATGTAGGGATGGACCACCAGGGCCATGACGCGCGCGGAGTCGCGGGCGTCGGCGTAGAGCTGCTCGAACTGGTCGATCGCGCGGTCGCGATATTCCTGGGCCTTGTGATGCTGGATCAGCATCATGGCGACGTCGTTGCACTCCTGGGTATAGGGAATGTTGACGATAGGTCCGCTGCGTGTCTTAAGCGTTGCCGGCTGATCATCGAGCACCCAATCGCAGACATAATCGTAGCCTTCCTCGACGAGAACATCAGGCGTCTCCCAGGTTTCGGTGAGACCCGGGCCGAGCCAGCCGCGCGGCCTGCGGCCGACAAAATCCGCGATGACCTTCGTGGTCCTGACAATGTCTTCGCGTTCGTTCGCGACCTTCTGCATGTTCTTCTGAGTGAAGCCGTGGCCGATGAACTCCCAGCCGCGGTCGCGTGCGGCGCGCGCGACGGGCTCGTAGGCGGTGATCGCCGATCCGTTGATGGCAAGCACGGCCTTGATGCGCAGGGCGTCCAAGACCTCGAGCATGCGCCAGAAGCCGACGCGGTTGCCGTATTCATGCCAGGCCCAGTTCGGGATATCGGGGCTCGGCGAACCGCCGGCTGGTGGCGTTAGCACGGTGCGCGGCATGGTCTCACGCGGGTCCCACTCTTCCACATTGACGATCACCCAGACCGCGAGCCGCGCCTCACCGGGCAGCTTGAGCGGCGGGCGATCGACGATCGGCGAGTAGGACAGACGGTCGGTGGGCAGCATGATCATCGCGCGCTCCGTTCGCCGATCGTGAAGGAAATCTCGCCGAGACCGGCGATGGCAGCAACCATGCGGTCGCCAGGCAGGACCGGGCCGACGCCGGCCGGTGTGCCGGTGAAGATGAGGTCGCCTGGCGCAAGCGCATAGTGCTGCGACAGGTTCGCCACGATTTCCGCGACGTTCCAGATCATCTGGGCGACGTCGCCGCGCTGCCGCGTCGCTCCATTGACCGAAAGTGAGATCGGGCCCGAGGTGATGTGGCCGATGCGGCTCGCCGGGTGGATCGGCCCGCACGGCGCAGAGGCGTCAAAGGATTTTCCGATCTCCCACGGCAGTCCGCGCTCGCGCGCTTCGCGCTGGCGATCGCGACGCGTCATGTCAATGCCGATCGCGTAGCCGAAGACATGCTCAAGGGCTCCATCGACCCGGATATCGGAGCCGCCGCGGCCTACCGCCGCGACCAGCTCGATCTCGTGCTGCAAATCGTCGGTCAATGGCGGGTATGGCACCACGCCCCCCTCCTGCACGATCGAGTCGGCCGGCTTCTGGAAGAAGAATGGCGGATCCCGCTCGTCTCCCTCCTTCATCTCGCGGATGTGGTCGAGATAGTTGCGGCCGACGCAGTAGACCCGACGCACGCCAAACCCTACGTCGGCTCCCACAACGGGCACCGAAGCCAGCGCGGGCTCGACCGTACGATTCGCAACCTCCATCCGACCTCTCCTTTCAAAGGGAATGGCGATCATCCGCTGTGGGGCGATCAGTAGCGTCATATAAAGTGAGTACAATTACGCATTGTCAACAGATAAGTGTGTACACTTTTGATAATCTTTTGCGCACTGCAGCAAAAATGACCCCAATTGGGGAGCACTGACAACGCGCTCGAATTTCAATATGTACACAGTTGAGAGACACCGATCATGGTCAACATTTCACTCGAACCGGGCCCCACATTGACGCAATCGCGGCTACTCGCCGAGCGGCTGCGGCAATCGCTGCTCGATGGCGCTTTTGCTCCGGGGACCCGCCTCAACGAGGTGCATCTCGCACGCACTATGTCGGTCTCGCGCACGCCGCTGCGGGCCGCGCTGCAGACGCTCGCCGGCGAGGGCCTGCTGCATCACACGCCGAACCGCGGCTTCACCGTGCCGGAGCAGTCGCTGAGCGCGATGATCGACGCCTATGAGATGCGCGCGCTGGCGGAGGGATTGGCCGCACGGCTCGCCGCCGAGCGCGGCATATCGGAAGCGGCGCGCCTGCGCCTGGAGGCGGCGCTGGCAGCAGGCGACAAGGCGCTCGCGCCCGATACCGACGACCGCGACCGCCGCGGTCGTTATGCCGAGGCCAACGAGGCGTTTCACGAGACGATTCACGAGGCCGCGCAGTCGGTGCTGGTGAAAGACGTGCTGCGAATCTGTCAGCGCGTGCCGCAGACCTCCGCGCACAACATCGTCGCGTTCAATCTTGCCGACATGCGCGAGCGCCATGCTGCACACCGGCGCGTCTACGAAGCCATCATCTGCCGGGAGCCGCGCGAGGCGGAGCAGCAGATGCGGCAGCACGTCCTGGCGGTGAAGGTGTCGATGGTGCGTTGGTACGCGCAACGCGCGACTTCCGAACAGGCCGAGGCCCGCAAGCCTGCCGCAGCCGGTTGAGCCGGGCAACGCAGCGCCGGCCGGCTCAACCGTTCTCGCGACACGAGCGTTATTTCATCGCCCGCAGATATTGCGAGCCCGCGGCAATCGCCTTGGCATGCTCCCGCATGATCTGGTTGACCGCCCCTGATGTGGCGCTATTCGACCAGTCGGCCTGCCACTCGAGCATGACCGGAAGCCAGGTCGTCGGAACGGCGCCGGCCTGCACCAGGCGCGCCATCGCCTGCTGCTGGGACATCTGGTCGTAATCGCCGCTCGCGTCGGCAACCACATAGACTTCGTAACCTTCTTTGAGCGCCGCCAGCGCCGGCAGCATGATGCAATTGTCGGTCCACAGGCCGGCCATGATGATCTTCTTCCGGCCGGTTGCCTTCACCGCGTCGCGGACGCGCGGATCCGACCACGCATTGATGACGGTGCGATCGATCGGCGACACATCGGGGTTGACCGCCTGAAGATCCGCAAGCAGAGGACCGGCGAACGCCTTCGCCGTGATCGTCGTTACGACCGTCGGCACCTTGAAGACGCGCGCGGCCTTGGCAAGCGCCTCAGCATTGTTGACGATGGTATCAATCGGCAACGATCGGGTGGAGAAGGTATATTGCGGCTGGAAATCGATCAGCAGGAGCACGCTGTTGTCTGGGGTGAGTTGATCGTAGACCGGCCGGGGCGACTGGGCGTGGGCCGAGCCTGCGAGGCTGAGCAGGGTCGCTATACCGGCTGCCGCCGTACGGATGTGTCGGCCGAGATGACAAAACATGTGATGTCTCCGAAGGTGGACAGGAGGCAGGTGCGCTCCTTCCGGAGGATATATCTTAATGCTAAGATTCTTTTCAATAAGGCAATCGATCAACTGGATGTGAGACCCAATGGACCGCGCGGCACGAGCGATTGAGGAGTGGAAAAGGGAACGCCCCGACCTGAATGGTCTTCCCATGATGGTGTTTGGACGCTTGGCGGAAGCGGCGCATTCGGTCGCGCACAACCACCTTCGCCCCTTCCTGCTCACGAACGGATTCCAGCCAGCCGAATTCGACGTGCTGGCGACGCTGCGGCGCGCGGGCGCGCCCTACGGGCTGACGCCCACGGCGCTCTACGACGCCACCATGGTGACGTCAGGAGCGATGACCGGGCGTATCGACCGGCTCGAAAAGGCCGGCCTCGTCGAACGGCAGAGCGATCCCGCGGACCGGCGCGGGACGATCGTGGCCCTGACCAAGAAAGGGTTTGCGATGATCGACAAGGTGATCGCACTGCATGTCGAGAACGAGCGCCGTCTATTGTCCGGCCTTTCCAGGAAGGAGCAGGAGACGCTTGCCGGGCTGCTTGGAAAGCTGATCGAGACCCTCCCAAAGAAGGCCTAAGCTCATGGCCAGCCCACTCAGTTGCCTTCAGGGAACAGGCGCGTCCCGGCCCGCCGGATTAGCCGAGATCGGTAACCTTCACTCAAATAGTCGCGATACCTGGGAAGAACAAATAACAAGCGACTCCAATGAGCACGAGATAGACAAGCAGCACGAAAGTCCAGCCCATGTTATGTCGGATCACTGCGCCTTCGTCGCGGACAAACCTTGTCGTCGAGACACCGACGCTAGCGGTTTGCGGTGCAACTGGTTTGCCGATCTCAGCCCCGACTGAATTGAGAGTTGGCAGGATCAGCGGCGGGAAACCCAGCAGTTGACCGACCAGTGCCTGGAACTTGCCGAACATTGCGTTGGTCGAGGTATTGCTGCCGGACAGCGCCACACCGATCCAGCCTAGAATTGGCGCCACTATAATGAACGCGACTCCGATCTCGGAGAAAGCCTTCGCAAGCGAGCCCGCCATGCCGGAATAGTTGTAGACATACGCAAGTCCGAAAATGAACACGCCGACCAGGCAAGCGCCCCACATTTGCTGCCAGCTCGTTCTCCAGATCTCTGCTAGCTGCCGGCCGTTGATGCGCAAGAGCAGCGCAACAACGATCCAGGAGACCAGGATCGCGGTCCCGCCGACGGCGGGTTTGAAATCGAATGCAGCAGAGACAGTGGCACCCTGGGTTACCGAAGACTGCGCGGTCACGGCGGCGTGGAGCCAGTTGATTGTCGGTAACCTTGACCACGGACCGGTCCATGCCACGACGACGACCACGAGCACGATGATGGGTAACCAGGCTTGAAAGATTTCACTCGCGCTAAGCTCGGAGTCGCGTTGGCTTTTCGGAAGCTCGCTGATCGCCAAGACCGTGCCGCCATAGCCAAGGACACGCCGGGGACGCCAAAACTTGAGCAAGACGAGCAACGCTACGAAGCAGACGATCGCTCCGGTCACATCGGGCAAGTAGGGTCCGAGATAGACCGCGACGGGAAATTGACCCGCGATATAGCCCAAAGAGCCGACGATCGCGAGCGGCCAACCGTCCCGGAAGCCATCCTTGCCGGCGACGAGATAGATGAGAAGCCATGGTGGCAACAAGGCCAGAATAGCCACGATATGGCCAACTGAGGCCGAAAGCGCCGTCAATGGGTAGCCGGTGACAGCTGCAAGCGCGATGATTGGGGCGCCAAGCGCTCCGTAGGAAACCGGCGCATTATTCGCGATCGCGGCCACGCGCACGGCGTCGAGGTCGGGTATTCCGAGTGTGATCAGTATAGGCGCGACAAACGCCCAAGGGTAGCCGAAGCCGACGAGCCCCTCGAGCAGCGCGCCCAGCGCCCATGCAAAGAGCATGGTCTGGACGCGAACGTCCTCGGTGCCTTGGGAAATCAGCCATCGGCGGAATTTATCGAATGTGCCGGTCACCACGAGCGTGTTGAACAGCATCACGCCCCAGAAAGTAATCCAGTCGACGTTCCAGATGCCCGTCGCCGAACCATAGATATAGGCCAGCACGCCGCTCCCAAGTGGCATCTTCCAGACCCACAAGCCAAGAAAGAACGTTACGATCGATCCGATCAACACGGCGAGCCATGCTGACACACGAAAGACGGCGAGCAACACCAACAAGAGAATGACCGGGATCAGTGCCACGATCCAGGTCACGAAGAGGTTTCCCGTGGGGTTGAGTATTTGCGAGAACATCGAAGGGATTCCTCAATTGATCCCAACGGGCGCCGCGCCATACGGCCTGACGGCGTACGTGGCTCACTCCACCTGCTGCCTAAACAGAGCTGCCTGCCCGGCAGTCGCAAGCACTCTCTGCGCCGGCGACTGAACGAATCGCTCACATTTCTTTCCGCAGGAATCGGCTGTGAGGCCAACGCTAGCGCGACTGCACAACGCGCGCCTTCCGAGTTGGTTCCAGCGCCAAGCCTCCTTGAGCGGCCGTGCACCGGGCTGCCCAGTCGAGATTTTAATCCAGGGCGGCTGGCGGCCGGTCTCTCCGCCTTGGCGGTTTGTACGAGACATTCCTGTCAATCGCGCGCGCGGTAAGCAAGAAATGTCAATTCTAAGTGCCAATCTCGGTCGGGCTCACGTCAGGAACGCAAGCGGTCTTAATAGAGCACTCATACGGTGCGTCAGCTGGCTCTTGCGCCTACCTTGCACCGGATTGTGACGCGGCCTTCACCAGACCGCATGTGCCTTTCTCCTGGGCAAGTGGGCGGAATGCCTGGTCGGCCGGGATCGTAGCGAGGACCTTGAAGTAATCATAAGGGCTCTTCGACTCCGCTGGCTTCTTGACCTCGACGAGGTACATGGCATGAACGGCCCGCCCGTCCTCCCGAACCACGGTGTTTCCAAAGAGCGGGTCGTCGTAGCGGGTCGCCTTCATGGCTTCGATGACCTTCGCGCCGTCGGTCGCAGAACCGGTCTTGGCTACGGCCTCGAGATAGTGAAGCACCGAGGAATACACCCCGGCCTGAACCATGGTCGGATATTTGCCGCCATTCCGAGCAGCGAAGCGTTTGGCGAATGCACGAATTTTATCGTTGAGGTCCCAATAGAATGCCGTCGTCAACGTCAGGCCCTGCGCAGTCGGCAAGCCGAGGGCGTGAACGTCGGTCAGGAAGACGAGAAGTCCGGCGAGCCGCTGTCCGCGCTGGACGATCCCGAACTCGGCCGCCTGCTTGACCGAGTTGATGGTGTCGCCGCCGGCATTGGCAAGCCCGATGACTTGCGCCTTCGAGCCTTGCGCCTGCAGCAAATAGGAAGAGAAATCGGCCGTGTTCAGGGGATGGCGCACAGCGCCGAGTACCTTGCCACCGGCCGCTTCCACGACCGCCGCCGTATCACGCTCCAGGGCATGGCCGAAGGCATAATCGGCCGTAACGAAAAACCAGGTCTTGCCGCCCTGCCGCACAATAGCGCCACCGGTCCCGTGTGCAAGCGTCCAGGTATCATAGGTCCAATGCACGGTGTTGGGCGAGCATTGCTTGTCAGTCAAATCGGAATCGGCTGCTCCCGAGACGAGAAAGACACCGTTCTTCTCCCGCGTCACATTACTGACTGCCAGCGCGACCGCCGAGTTGGGTACGTCCGCAATCGCATTCACCTGCTCAGTGTCGAACCACCTGCGAGCAATTGCTGATCCGATGTCGGGCTTGTTCTGATGATCGGCGGAAACGATCTCGACCTTCATGTGATGACTTCCAGGATTGAAATCCTCGACCGCCATTTGCGCGGCAACAACCGATCCTGGTCCGCCGATATCGGCGTAGAGCCCGGACATGTCGCTGAGGACGCCGATCTTGACGGTGAGCGTGGCATTGCTGCTTGGCTGTTGCGCCGCCGCCGGAGTGGTGAAGAGCGCAATTGTCAACGGCATCACCAACGCGATTGCTGCTCTCATCTTCCGTCTCCCTTGTGAGGGCGCCCCCACACAGGTTCTGCTTAGATGAACGCAGTTTGGTCCCCTTTTGATCCTTTGGAATAAAGTTGTATCAATCACGCCAGCCGCATAAGACCCTGGCCTCCCCGGGAGTCAGATTATCCTGTACTCGCGTCGATCCTGAGCTTGTTGCGGCGAAGCGAGCGAACGGTCAAACGCTGTTCGCGGCGAGCCGTTTTGTGTACACTCCCCACGGCATCCCGATCCCTTTGGGAGAACTTCAATGAAAGCCTTCTTGCTCGCCTGCGCGGCCGCCATCGTCGTGGCAGCGGTCGCGGCCGCGGCTCTTAGCCGAGTGCAGGAGCCGGTCGAACAGGCCTTTGCGACAACGGGCGTGCGACTTTAGCGAGTGCGCGTTGAACGGCTCGGGCTGCGTGTCCCACCTACTCCGCTGCAGTGACGGAGGGCTGAGGTCGCGCGCCGCCTGCGCCGGTACGCGCATTCTCCTGCTCAAGCCAGAGGCTGTGGTGCTCCCTGGCCCAGTTGACATCGACAGTGCCGCTGCCCATCGCTTCGAACGCGCCTTCCATGCCGATCGTACCGATATAGATATGCGCCAGCATCACCGCGATGAAGAGCATCGCGACGATGGAGTGGACGACCTGCGCGAGCTGCATCCCTTCGATACCTGACAGATAGAAGGGGAACATCAGGTTGTATCCGGTGGCTGCCACCAGACCTCCGCCGATTATCACGACCCAATAGATGGCTTTCTGTCCGGCATTGAAACGATAGGCCGGTGGCTGATCGTGACCAACGATACCGCCCCCGCGCTTGAGCCAATCAATGTCCGCCTTGTTCGGGATGTTCCCAGAGATCCACATCAGGAAGATCAACACGACGCCGATCGTGAAGGGGAAGCTCAGGTAATTGTGCGCGTATTTCGCCCACTGCGACCACTCGGAAAACGCCTCGTGGCCGATCAACGGCAGCAGCAATGGACGGCCAAAGGTGATGTTCAATCCGGAAATCGCCAGCACGATGAAGCAAGTCGCGGTCATCCAATGCACGAAACGCTCGAATGAAGTAAAGCGCACGATGGTTCGGCCGGAACGACCGCTCTCCAATCGCACCATCCCGCGGGTGAGATAGAAGATGATCAGCACAGCCAGCATGCCGAGAATTGCGATGCCGCCAATCCATGGCAGCGCCACGTTCCGGAACTCCCGCCATTCACGGCCTGCCGGCTGTTCAAGCACTCCGGATTTTTCATCCGGAATGCTGACCCGCCCCTGGATCCGGTTCAGTTCTTGCAAGAGCTGTTGCTCCTTGACCGAACTGGCGGTCGGGTTGACCTGCTGGGCAACGGACGGTGAAGCTGCAGAGACGAACAGCACCAGCGCAGCCGCGCCAATGGCGAGCCGAATAAATCGTGCAACACACGCCATACGTTCCTCCCGATTTTGACGCGACAGCAAACCGTTGCGCCGTCAGGACTCGATCGTCTCGCGATAGGCGGTCTTCCAGCCCCAGGCACCGGAGCCGTAGCCGCGCTTCATCACGCGCTCCTTGTAAATCTGGGCGATAATCTCGCCGTCGCCCGCAAGCAGCGACTTCGTTGAGCACATCTCGGCGCAAAGCGGCAGCTTGCCCTCGGCAAGACGGTTCGCACCATATTTCTCGTACTCCTCCTTGCTGCCATCCGCTTCGGGGCCGCCGGCGCAGAAGGTGCATTTGTCCATCTTGCCGCGCGAGCCGAAATTGCCGACCTTCGGGTATTGCGGCGCTCCGAACGGACAGGCGTAGAAGCAATAGCCGCAGCCGATGCACAGATCCTTTGAATGAAGCACGACGCCGTCAGCGGTGGTGTAGATACAGTTCACCGGGCAGACCGCCGCGCAAGGCGCGTCGGTGCAGTGCATGCAGGCCATCGAGATCGAACGCTCGCCCGGTTTGCCGTCGTTGATGGTGACGACGCGGCGCCGATTGATGCCCCATGGCACCTCGTGCTCGTTCTTGCAGGCGGTGACGCAGGCATTGCACTCGATGCAACGGTCGGCGTCGCAGAGGAATTTCATACGTGCCATGATCGTCGCTCCTTATGCTGCCGCGATTTGGCAGAGCGTCACTTTCGGTTCCTGCATGCCGGTCGCCGGATCGTATCCGTAGGTGGTGATCGTGTTCGCGCTTTCGCCGAGCACGATCGGATCGGTGCCTTTCGGATAATTGCCACGGAGGTCCTTGCCCGCGAACCAGCCGCCGAAATGGAAAGGCATCCAGGCGACGCCCCTGCCGACGCGGTCGGTAACGAGCGCCTTCATCCTGGCGCGCGAATTGTTCTCAGCGCCCGTGACCCAGACCCAGCCGCCGTCCTTGATCCCGCGGTCGGCCGCATCGGCGGGATTGATCTCGATGAACATGTCTTGCTGCAACTCGGCAAGCCACGGGTTGGTGCGCGTTTCTTCGCCGCCGCCCTCGTATTCGACGAGACGACCCGAGGACAGGATGAGCGGGAATTGCTTGGCGATTCCCTTCTCGACCGCGGCCTTTTGCACGGAAAAACCGATATTGGGCATCCTGAACTGCTTGGCATCGGGCAGTGTCGGATATTTCGCGACCAGATCGACGCGCGGCGTGTAGATCGGCTCGCGATGAACCGGAATGGGATCGGGCAGGCCGAACGCATTCATGCGCGCCTTGCCGTTGCCGTAGGGCACGCAGCCGTGCTTCAGCGCGACGCGCTGGATGCCGCCGGACAGGTCGAGCGACCACGACACCGCATCCGGATTGGCGGAATTGATCTTGGTGATGGTGGCCATTTCAGCTTCGGTCAGGTCCTTATCCCAGCCGAGCTTCTTCAGGCTCGCCAGCGTGAATTCCGGATAGCCGTCCTGGATCTCCGAGTCCTTGGAATAGGATCCCTCTGCAAGCAGGCTTACCTTCCGCGTCGTGCCGTCGGCAAGCTTCTCCTCGCGTTCGATGCCGAAGCGCGGACGGAACGTGCCGCCGCCGTCCATCACACTGAGATTGGTGTTGTAGAGCAACGGCGTGCCGGGATGCCGCACCTCGGGCGAACCCCAGCACGGCCAAGGTAGGCCGTAATAGTCGCCACCGACTTCCGGATCGTCCTTCGGCGCCCGCATGGTCAGCATGTCGAACTTGGCCTGGTTCCTCATATGTGCCTTGAGCCGCTCGGGCGACTGTCCGCAATAGCCGGTCGACCAGCTACCGCGGTTCATTTCCCGAAGCACGTCCTCGGCCTCCGGCAGATTGTTCTCGACCTTGATGTTCTTGAACATCTTGTCGGCGAAACCGCACTTCTTCGCCATCAGGTAAATGACCTCGAGGTCATCCTTGGACTCGAAGACCGGCTTTACGATCTGCTCGCCCCACTGCAGCGAGCGGTTCGAGGCGACTCGCGACCCCTTGCACTCGAATTGGGTGCCAACCGGGAGAAGATAGAGGCCATCCCTGCGTCCCGCCTCCACCGCGAGCGATGCCCAGGTGGTCGGATGCGGGTCGGCGACGACAAGCAGTTCGAGCGCCTTCAGACCCTGGAGGGATTCCGGAACGCGCGTGATGCTGTTGCTGGCGTGTCCCTGCACGAAGATCGCCCGCACATTATCCTTCTGCGCGACCTGATCTTTCGGCAGTATCACCGCATCGAACCATCGGGTAAGCGGGATGCCGGGGGTTTCCATGATTTGTTTGGAGTCGAAGCGCGACTTCAGGAACTCGTAGTCGACTTCCCAAACCCGCGCCCAATGCTTCCACGCGCCTTCGGCAAGGCCGTAATAGAACGGCAGGGTGACGACATCGAGCCCGACGTCGGTCGCTCCTTGCACGTTGTCATGGCCACGGAAGATATTGGCGCCTGTGCCGGCCTTGCCGACATTGCCGGTCAACAGCAATGCAATGCAGCTTGCCCGCACGTTTGCGGTGCCGACGGTCTTCTGGGTCTGGCCCATGGCCCAGATCAGGGTTGCCGGTCTCTCTGTGGCAAGCATCTTGGCGACGCGCTTGAGCTGTTCGCCGGGAACGCCGCTGACGCGCTCGACTTCTTCCGGATTCCACTTCTCTATTTCCTTACGGAGATCATCGAAGCCGTAGACGCGCTGCTTGATGAATTCCTTATCCTCCCACCCGTTCTGGATGACGTGCCACATCATGCCGTAGAGCACAGGAATATCGGTGCCCGGCCGCATCCGCACATATTCGGTCGCATGGGCGGCGGTACGCGTCAGCCGCGGATCGATGACGACAAAGTTGGCCTTTTGCATCTCCTTGCCCTCGAGGAGATGCTGCAGCGATACGGGATGGGCCTCAGCCGGATTGCCGCCCATGATGATTTGGGTCTTGGCATTGCGGATGTCGTTGAAGCTATTGGTCATCGCGCCGTAGCCCCAGGTGTTGGCCACGCCGGTGACAGTCGTCGAATGGCAAATACGTGCCTGATGGTCGGTGTTGTTGGTCCCCCAGAACGCGCCGAGTTTGCGAAAGAGATAGGAGCCCTCATTGGTCATTTTGGCCGATCCAAGCCAGTAGACCGAATCGGGGCCCGACTTCTCGCGAATTTCATGCAGCTTGTCGCCGATCTCGTTGATCGCCGTGTCCCAGGAGACGCGCGTCCATTGTCCATCGGCGAGTTTCATCGGATAGCGGAGCCGGCGTTCGCTGTGCACGAGCTCGCGCACCGAAGCGCCCTTCGCGCAATGCGATCCCCGATTGATCGGCGAATCCCAACTCGGCTCTTGGCCGATCCATACTCCGTTCAGCACTTCTGCGGTCACGGTGCATCCAACCGAGCAATGCGTACAAATGTTCTTGCGAACGGTCGCCCCTGAGGTGAGTGGGCCGGCCATCGCCGCCTTCGCCTTGCGGACGCTGCCGATCGGCAACGTCCCCAACGCGGCGAGCGCGCCGCCGGCAAGGCCGGATCGGCGCAGGAAGGTACGGCGGTCGAGACGATCAGCTTGCCCAGACAAGCCCGCCGCGATTGATCCGCGTGAAGCGGTTTCGGAACGCTGTTGTGTTCTCCTGATCAGCACGACCGCCTCCCTCAACCAGGGTAACGATTGACGCGGTAGTAGGCTTTCACGTGATCGGTTTCCTTGTAGCGCGGCTTGCGTTTCTCTTGGTCCGACTCGCTGTCGGCCTCTGCCGAAGTCATCAAGGGTGTCGCCAGCGTCGCTCCGGCGCCGGCTGCGCCGATGCCGAGCTTGCGCAGAAAGTCGCGGCGAGCGACGATCGTTCTCTTGCTGTCTCGCATCGCATCTCTCCCGGACCAGCGGCGCTGATCAGTTGGCGAACGTGAAAGCTTTCGATTCTATTTCCAAAAAGGCGCGTCCAAGCGTTCCGACCGACCGGTAGAATCTGGCGCCTTCCGCCTTCTCCATGTCGGCGAACAAGCGTCCCATCCAGCACGACAGGTGCCTCTCGAAGAAGGCGCGCTCTGCTTGCTGCGATGCTCGGAAGCGGCCGCTCGCGAACCCCGCCATGACCTCGCACAGCGTCGCCGCGTGATCCTCGGGCTCATAACTGTTCTCCACCCGTTCGATGCCGAGCGCGGCGAGATCGTCGCGCAGGCGCGACAGCGGACGTTCGTTGAGGAAGCCCGTCAGGTAATAGGAGGCGTAAGGCAGCAGCTCGCCACGGCCGAGACCGACGAACAGATCGAAATATTCGCGCTCGACTTCGAACGTGGCCGCAATCGATGCAGCGTCTGCAAGGGTCGCATGAGCGCGGCCGAGCGGCGTCGCATCACCGTTGAGCTGTGCGATTTGTTCGAGCAACGCAGCCGGCGGTGCTGAGGAGAGCAACCTCGCAAGCAGCGCGTATTCCCGCGCTCGATCGGCATCGATCGGATCAACCGAGTCGTCCGTTACGACGGGCTCGCTATAGAGATCCGGGCGAAGCACCTTGCGCGATATGCCGGTTGCGCCTTCGACCGCAATTACCCGCTGCGCGGGCACCCTGTTCCAGTTCGACACCGAGGGCTGCGCAATACCGATTTTCCGGGCAAGCTGGGCAACGCCGCCCGCCGCATCGATGGCACGTTCAAGGCCTGCATCGCGCACCCTGACCTCCCATCCTCGGGGTCAATTGCGTTTGCGGGGGAAAGACTACGACGCGCTTCGCGAAGTGGTCAATCAACTAGCATAGCTTCAGGCTATCGCACTTAGTCGCAGTCTACTGGGGCAGCGCTCCGCCATGTGTGCGACGCGGAAGAGGCGTTTCTTCTCTAGGAGCTGCCGGTTGCGATGCAGCAGAACCCGAGGACAGCTCCGCCACTGCGGACTTGCCTTGCGGCTGAGGATCCGTGGTCACCTTCGCCGCGTTTGATGATTGCGCGAAGCCGACCTCCTCTCGAGCTGGCCGCCCAGCACCTTCCCCAGCCTCTCCGGGCTGGTTGGTGAGGTTCTCAGCGGTCTCTACCACTCCGCTGACGATGCGGCGAACCAGTCCGTCAACCCGCTCGGCCGAATAGTCCAGTGGACCGAAGCCAGCCATGGCGTTCGGGTCATTGAAGTCCCAGGCGTTTTCCGCCAACCCTACGAAATCGCGGATGGCAGGATCGGCGCTCCAGGCACGACGAAGCGCCGCACGGCTCAACTCCTGCGGAATGCCTTTGCGCAGGAAGGCCCTGATGTCGGTGGCCGCATCGATCGATTCAATTGGGGGCAAGTTCGAAAGTTCCGTCTCGACGGGAATTGGCCCTGACGCGACACGGTCGAGCGACGCTGATCCATGCACGGGAGAAGCTTCTTCCGCCTCGGGTTCAGCGTGACCAGCCTTCGCCTCTTGCTTGCGACGCGACCAGCGCGTCAGAAATTGCTCGTCGCTCATTCGTGCCCACCTTCGGGGTGACGTCGCGCAAGGGCCTCCGGATCGGCACGCCGCCGCTCGCGCTTGACGAACTCCGTCTCGACGTGGTGCTCGGCGATGAAATATTCAATCGTCTCATGCAGCACCTCAGGCATCGGCACCGCTTCGACCAGGTTGTCACCGGCTTCGGTGAATGCCTCACCTTCCGCAGGGTCCGCGGTGACGGCCGAAACAGCGTAGGGCCAGGCTCCCTCGGAAGGAGTCAATACGATCCAGATGCTGGGCGCGCCGGTTGCAAGGTTATCGCGGTAGCGCGCGGTTTCCGAACGATAGAGGTCGACCGTCGCGCTCCCGGCATAAAAGAGGGTCGTTCCCTCCTGCTCCCGTAGAATAGTCCACGGCGTCATCTCCGGCTCATCCGGCAATACGCCGGTGCCGCGCCAGACAAAATCGATCCATGCTGACTCCGCCTTGCGCCGCTCAACCACGACACCGACCGGAATGCGCAAGCTTGGAAGGACGGCGGGACTCACGTTGCAGCCTCCAGGTGTCTGATCGGCAGCCCCGTCAGCAGATTCTGCGGCTTCATCCGCACCAGCTGATCGGAGGTCGTTGCAAGGATCAAATAGACCGGCTCGCCCCCGACGGCATCAACGACCAGGCCACTATTGGGAAAGGTAAGTTGGAACAGCGCCAGCACACGGCCTGCGGTGCGCTCATCCAGCGTCCCTCCGTTCCAAAGCCGGTCGCCTATCCGGGTGGCTTCAGCATCAAGGCCAACATACCAGGAGAGCCTTGCGTCGCACACGGCGGTGAGCGGTTCGATTGCGACGTCAACTCCAAGCAAATGAGAAATCCAGAGCCTCATGGCGTCGGCCAGCGCAGCCGGCCCCCGTGTCCCGCCGGTGAAATCGAGCGCAAGATCGAACTGATCGCTGCGCCGCCAGTAGGTGTCGGCGTTCCCCTCGCTCAATACCTCGACCTCGGCGCTCGTTGCCCCCAACATCGATATCAGCGACATCACTGGCGTCGCCCTTGGCCCGCCAATGACTTCCTCGTCGCCCAACAGCAGCGCGTGTTCGTGCGGCACGATACGCTGCGGCCGGAAGAACAGCTCAGCCGCGCGCAACACGAACGGATCCTCGCAGCCATCAAGCGCATTTCGCAGGATCACGTGAACAAGGTGGTTCACAAACAGCGGTGGCAAGTTGACGGATCCTGACCGAACCAATGCAAGATAGGCCGCTTCCAGCGTAGGCTCGCGCAGCAAAAGCTTGCGAAATGCCAGCACGAATTGCCAGTTCTCTCGCGCATCCGCATCGGCGATCGCGGCGACCTCCTCTGCAGCGACGGCCCGGCGCGGGTCAGCAAGCAGCTCTCGGTGCAGCCTGCGCTCGACCGCGCACGCGGCCTCCGGGGGCATTAGCTCGGGACGCGCGAAATAGGCCTTCAGGAACTCATCGGTGACCACGAGCCCGCCACTCGCATCGTGATCAAGCAGGTGGTGACCGCAGGCGATCCAGAAATCCTTCATCGGCGCCCCTGCTCCTCACTCATCTTCGCAACGTTGCGAGTGCTGTCGGGCTCGATATCGTCTTCTATTTCCATGAACGAGAACGCCTTGCCGTGACGTTGGCCCTCACGCAGTTGCAATCTGCGGAATGACTCGCGGACCTCGTCATCGCTCGCCGAGCGGTGGACCGCAATCAGCGCACTGACGGGATGCGTACAGAGCGATTGCGCAAAGGCGACCTCCTCTTCCGCGGCAACGCGTGCGGTTGCAAGATCCGGTGCCCCGAACCGGTCGACAAGCTGCCTCGCAAGGAGTTCCACCAACATCCGGCGATCGTCCTCAGTCGCGTGGACGATTTGCACCAGCGTCGACCAGCCCCAGGACCGCACGCCTAGAAAGCCGCTGCGGAACGCCGAACGGTCCTTGCCGCTTAGCTTCGCCGGATCCCGATCGCAAAATCGGAACGCACCTGACACCGCCCAATCGCCCGGCTCAGCCGACACGTCGAATACGAAAGTGTCGGATGGATCGAGCGCGATGGTGCGCAAGAGCTTCACAGACGCGGTCCTCCGAGCTGCGGATCGAGCCACGAGGGTAGCAGCAAGCCCCTCCTCAAATCGCACCGATCGGCCCTGTTTGTCCCGATCCGTCGCACCAGAAGATCGCCGCGGTCATCGATCACACGAGAGGTCTGCCGTTCGCGCACCAGCCGGCTCAGGAACTCGCGTGCGATGCCGTCGAATCCGTCGGTTTGCCAGACGTCGAGAGTGCGCATCAGATGCCGCGCAAAGCTTTCCGTCACCTGAACCGCGCCTGCCTCGCCGAAGCCCTCCTGGTCCAATGCGGAAGCGAGCGGATGCACGCCGGCTTCCCTATCGGTCATCGCAACCGTGCGGATCATGGCGCCGAACACCAACCAGCGCGACGGCTCGTCTTCCCTCGCGCGTGAAGGCCAGCCAAGCCGCCCGCCACCAACAAGGCCGCCGTCGACCCGGATCGCGTCGGGCCAGTCGATTGCGATCTCCTTGTTCGGCGGTGCATAGGCGCGCAAGGCGTCGGTCAGCGCCACCATTCCCGCGTAGAAAGCGCGGCGCGCGGTGCGCAGGGGCTCGCCGGGCTCAAGCACAACCGCGAACTCGGCAAGATCGAACCGTCCTACATAGGTCAGCGTACCTGCCCCGCTTTCCTCCGCGATATCGATGGCATGGGCGAAGGCATCACGATTCTCGCGCAGCCTCACCAGCGTGAATGGCGGAGGCAGATTGATCGGCTCCGATACCGCGGAGCGCCTAGGGGCTGTCGGTATCAGTCTGACCTCCAGCTTCCTTTTCTTCTCTTGAGAGAATAGCTTAATCGAGCAGGAGGATCGACGCGAGTCCTCTCGCCCGTTCTCAGCCTCGTCGGAAGGTAGCGCATGCCGGATCCGCCGAAAACCATCCTGATCTGCTCGTGCGAAGACACGATGCGCCTCGATACGGCCGCTATCAAGCGAGGATGCGGCAAAAGCGAAGTCGCCGAATTCCGCCAGCTCTGCCGCGCCGAGCTTGACCATTTCTGCGACGCGGCGAAGGCGGAAGGACCGCTCATCGTCGGCTGCACCCAGGAGGCCCCGCTGTTTGACGACGAGGCGAAGCGGCGCTCCGGGAAGAAAATGGAGTTCGTCAACCTTCGCGAAACGGCCGGCTGGTCGACGGAGGGAACCAGGGCGGGGCCAAAGATGGCAGCGCTGCTCGCAGCTGCGTCCGACACTGCGCCTGCTTCTCCTTTTGTCACCTTATCGAGCGAAGGGGTGATCCTGATCTACGGCCGCGACGATGTTGCGGTGGAAGCAGGCCAACTGCTCGCCGACCACCTGGACGTTACAGTCATGATCACAAAGCCGGCGCAGATCATGCCGCCGGCGACGACATCCTTTCCGATCGTCCAGGGGACGATCCGCAACGCAACGGGCCATTTGGGAGCGTTCGAGGCAACGATAGATGACTATGCGGCTCCCCGCCCCTCCTCGCGCGATTCGCTCGTGTTCGAGGCTCCCCGCGACGGCCTGACCTCGCGATGCGACATCGTGCTCGATCTTTCCGGCGGGATGCCGCTCTTCCCCGCTCATGGCCTGCGCGACGGCTATCTGCGCGCGGATCCGGGAGATCCGGCTGCGATGTTGCGCGCGGTGCTCCGCGCGCGCGACCTTGTGGGCAGCTTCGACAAACCGAAATACGTCGATTTTACCGCAGATATCTGCGTTCATTCGCGCTCGCGGCTGACCGGCTGTCATCGCTGCCTCGACCTCTGCCCAACCGGAGCGATCACGCCGGATGGCGATCACGTCAAGGTCAGCGCGGAGATCTGCGCCGGATGTGGCCAGTGCGCCGCGGCCTGTCCGACGGGTGCGGCAACCTATGCCCTGCCGCCGGCCGACGCGCTGCTCCACAAGCTGCGCGCAATGCTCTTGACCTTCCGTGAAGCCGGCGGCGCCAATGCCGTTGTGCTGTTCCATGATGGCCAACACGGCAGCGCGCTGATCGATGCCCTCGCCCGGCATGGCGACGGGCTTCCGGCCAATGTCTTGCCGTTCGCCGTCAACGAGGTGACGCAGATTGGACTCGAAGCACTCGTGGCGTCCTTTGCCTATGGCGCGGTCGGGGTCCGCTTTCTTCTGCGGGCAAAACCGCTCCACGACACAGCCGGTCTTTCCCAGACTGTCGCGATGGCCGATGCGATTGTTTCCGGGCTCGGACTTTCCGGGCAGCGCGTCTCGACGATCGAAACAGACGATCCGGACGTTCTGGGGGAAGAGTTACGGGCAATCGAACCATTGCCGGGAGTCGAGCGTCCCGCAACCTTCAAAACGGTGGGCAAGCGGCGCGAGTTGCTTCGCTTCGCTCTTCACGAACTGCATCGCGTTGCGCCTGCGCCGACCGACGTCATTCCGTTGCCCAAAGGCGCGCCGCTTGGCGCAGTCGCCGTCAATACGGACGGATGCACACTTTGCTTGTCCTGTGTCTCGGCCTGCCCTACCGGCGCGCTCCGCGATGATCCCGAACGTCCCGTGCTCAAGTTCGTCGAAGACGCCTGCGTACAGTGCGGGCTGTGCCAGAGCACGTGCCCGGAAAAGGTCATTACGCTGAAACCGCAGATCGATTTCGGCGCCGCAAGTGCTCCGGCACGGATCATCAAGGAAGAAGAGCCGGCGCTTTGCATACGCTGCCGCAAGCCGTTCGGTGTGAAGAGCACGATCGACAAGGTCGCCGCGAAACTCGAGGGCCGGCACTGGATGTTTCCCGCGGGCGACAGGCGGCTGGATGTTGTCAGAATGTGCGCGGATTGCCGGGTCGTCGCCATGAGCGAGCAACAGTTCGACCCGTTTGCCGACGTGCCCGAACGCGCACCGCCGCGCACAACCGACGATTATCTGCGCCAACGGAATACCAAGGACTAGGACGCGGACTCACGAGAGCAGCTATTCGCAGGGTAACAACCGCGGGAGCACGTTATGTCTCGATTCATCAAAGTGACGTCCTTCATTGCTGCGCTATTCATTAGCGTCGTCGCCGTAATGCCCTGCCCCGCTGACGCTGCGAACCCCTCCAAGGCTGACAAAGTCGCCCTCAAGCGGGCGATTGTGGCCTGTAAGGCAGAAGCGAAAGGCAAGAAGATCAAGTGGCTCTCGCGCCGAAAATACGTCAACACTTGCGTCACCGAGGCCATGAAGGCCCATCCCACAGTAGACGCTACGACCATGCTCAAAGAGCATCCAGATTTGACTGATCTTCCAGTCGAGCGATGGCCCGGCTTCTAGCGCATGATGAGATTAGGTTGAGCTGGAGCGGGGGCGGTGCTTCACCTCTCCCCGCTGGGGAGAGGTGAACCGAACGCGTGGCTAAAACCGGCTCGACCAAAATTCATCGCGCTTTAGAGCTGGGTGCAAGCCCCCACGCGCAAGGGTTTCTTTGTTTCGCGCGGCCGATGACCGGTCCGTTCATTTCGATGTTGCCCGTCCCAGAAAATCGGTGAGCGCCTTGCGATCCTCCGCCGATCCAATTCGTTGCTCCGGCATCTTGGTCCCCGGCGTATACGTGTTTGGACCCAGCTCGAACAGTTTTGACACCGTCTCCGGCGTCCACACGATGTTCATCCCTTTCAGGGCCTCGGAGAAGCGATAGCTAGGCAGCGACGCAATCCTGCGGCCGTACAAGCCCGCAAGTGTGGGGCCGGCGCGCTGCGCGTCCTTCGCCGACAAAGTGTGACACGCAACGCACGCCCTGAACACCTCGGCGCCGCGATCTCCGGTAAAGGCAGCAAGCGGATCACGCGGCGTGGCTTGCAACGATGAGCCGATGGCATCGCCAGTTCTCGCGTTCCAGCGCCGGATCTTGCCGTCGGCGCCGCCGGTCAGCAGTGTTGCGTTGTCCGGCAGGAAAGCGACCGACCATACCGGCGAACCTGGATCGTCCAGCGTTCGCGCGATGCTGCGCGCCTTTCGGTCGATGATCGTCACGATGCCGCTGATTCCCGAAGCAGCGATCAGCGTGCCATCCGGAGAGATCGCCAGCGCGACAATCGACGCCTGGGCAGCCTGCACCTCACCAATTTTCCGGCCATCCGTCCTCAGAAAGCGCAGCTTGCCGTCGGCACCGGCGGCCACGATCTCGCCGTCGGGCGCGACTGCCAGGGCGTTAAGCGGTGAGGCCAGTTTGATAACGCTTGGGGTACCCCCCGCCAGTGGCCATATCCTCAGCTCACGATCATATCCTACGCTGACCAACGATCGGCCATCCGGCGTGAACGCGACACCGTTGACGTTCTGCGCATGACCTTCCAGCACCTGCTGGGCGCCACTGTGGAGCGACCAGATGCGAACCGTATGATCCCAAGAGGCGGAAGCTAGTCTTTCACCGTCCGGCGAGACGGCAAGGGAAACGATCGGCGCGGCATGACCCTCGTAAACCTGATCCGGCTGCTGCCGGCCGGCCGTCCAGATCGCGACCTTCGCGTCCGCTCCCGCGGTCGCCATTCTACCATCCGCCAGGAACGCGACTGCGTTCACCGCGCCGGCGTGAAAACGAAGCACCTGCTCCGCGACTTCGGCCTTAAGCGACCATCGGATGGCAGCGGTGTCGAAGCTGCCCGACAGGACACTGTCGCCGTCACTGGAAATCGCAATCGCCCTCACCGGTCCGCCGTGACCTGTCAATTGCGCATGCGCCGGCGCTGAATGGATCGCCAGCAGAGCGGCAACGATGCAGAGACCGGTGTTAAACCGTGGGACCCAATGCATCTGCAGTTTACAGATGATCAAGATATCACCTGTGATTGTTCGCTCGGTCTCGTCAACGGTTGAAGCCGTCGTTCAGTTCATGTTGCATCGCAGGACAGAAGTGGCCCCGCTACTCAATGCCGCAACGGCTGTTGTTAACTTGAACCGGCCATAGCCTGAGCCTATCGTTCATCTAATATGTCGAGGACGACGTCATGCAAATACGGCTGAAGGCGTATCTGCATTTCATCTCCCGGTGGCGATCACTTCGCGATGCGATACCGCCACACCATTCCGACGCGCCCGGTAGAGCGTCGCCCACCCTCATCTATGCCACGGTCGTGCTGGCGTTTCTCGTGACCATTCTGGAAGTAGACGCTCATCGAATTGAACTGGAACGGCTTGGTCTCGTAGGGGGCGACTACCCCGTCCAGGCTGCCCTTTTGAGCCCGTAAGGCGGCGCTCGGCATTCTTCAAGCGCAGATCCATTTGCGAGCTCCGGCTGAAGGTTCGCTGCGCGGCCCTCTGCCTGGCGCTTCGATTCCCTCGGAAAGACCAACGACCGATCGTCAAAGTCCAAGGCAGGGTGTGAACCGACTTACAGCCATTGGAATTCCTGCGCCAAAGCGCTTGTCGGGTTCCCGACCTGGAACTTGCATTAAAGTCGACTTCGCCCCGAGAGCAAGATCCGCCTACCGCGCCGCGCACGCCGTAATCAACAACGTTCCGGAGAGACAGCCCCTCCGAAGGTGTAGGCCAGAACGGAGGAACAATCCGTTCGTTGCTTTCCTAATGGAGGGGTATCGGAGAAGGATGAAAGGCCATGAGGGCTTCAACCGTACTAGCCGCGCTCGCGATCATACTGGGCGGCTGCGCCGTCTCGCTCGCGCAATCGAATGTCCAAGGCGCCGTTGAACTGAGCAACGGCACGAAAGTGTCGCAGAATCCATCGCTACCGAAACTCAACCTCACAAACACGCAGCGCGAGCAAATTCGCAAGGCGGTACTTACTGAACACAACGAGGTCCAATTTCGACTAGCGACCACCAAGTCAGCCAAGAGCTTTACCCCAGCTGTTGGTGCAAAGATCCCGAAAGGAATTAGGGCCCAATCGCTGCCAACGCCGGTTCTCTCGCAACTGCCGGAGCTGCGTGACTACATGTACGTCAAAATGAAGGATCAGGTGCTGATCGTGAACGGGATGACCAACAAGATCGTTGATGTATTCCCCGAGACGCAGCCACTCTCCTAGCCGCTTTGGGAAACACCAGCCAAATAGCGAACGTTTGATCTGGTCAAAGCAATCATTCTCTCCCAAGGCATTAGTGTTGGTCGATCAGGCGCGCCGCCGCTGCGATTGCGCGCCTCCATTCGCGGAGCGGAGCCAGAGCCGCTCGGCAACAGCGCGCCAGCATTCAATGGCGTGTCATATTTTTTTCGTCCTGCTGTAGCCGGGCTCTGAAACAGTCTGCGCGCTGGGGCAAATCGCCGCAGAAGTCCCCCTCGCTTTGTCTTTGAGGACCCACAGGGAGAACCCTCCAATGCACTTGTCCAAAACGCTCGGACTGGTCTCTGTTCTCGCGCTGACGCTGATGGGCGCGGGCGCAGTTGCCGAAGACGACCACGGCCGGTCTGACAGCTCAAATTTCAGCCGCGACCATCACGTGCATACGGCGACGCCGATCAAGCACCTCGTCGTGATCTTTCAGGAAAATGTTTCCTTTGACCACTATTTCGGCACGTACCCGAACGCCGAGAACCGCCAGGGCGAAACGCCTTTCCATGCAAAGCCTTCCACGCCGGTAGTCAACAGCCTGAAGACGCCGCTTGACGTCAATCATGGCTTTTCGGCGCTCAAGAGCGTCGATCTGCTCGCTCAGAATCCCAACAGCAATGCGAGCGCTCCGGTCGCCCCCAACAACAACGTCCAGAACGGCGCCGGCGCCTCCAACCCGTTCCGCCTCGCGCCGGGACAGGCGCTCACGGCCGACCAGGGTCACAATGAAGCGCCCGAAGAGAGCGCCTACAACAACGGCCACATGGACGGCTTCCCGGCCTTTACCGGCACCGCGGGCCCGCCGCCGGCCGGCATCGGCACCAAGGCGCTGGTGATGGGCTACTATGATGGCAACACGGTCACAGCGTTGTGGAATTACGCCCAGCACTTCGCGATGAACGACAACAGCTACTCGTCACAATTCGGACCCTCGACGCCGGGTGCGCTGAATCTCATTGCGGGCCAGACCAACGGCCTCTCAGCAACGATGAATGTTATCAATGGTTCGGGCACGTTGCTCCACCCCACCCATGAGGCCTTCGGCGATGCCAGCCACACGACGAGCAACCTCACCCTGATCGGCGACGCCGATCCGATTGGCGACGTTTGCTCCAATCCGACCGGAGACCAGGTGACGCTGGGCAGCCGCAATATCGGCGACCTGCTCAACGACAAGGGAATCACCTGGGGCGCGTTCATGGGCGGCTTCGACCTCTCCGTCGTCAACGCCAACAAAACCACCGGCTGCCAGCGCGAGACCGATCCGGTCGCACCCGGCACGGCCGCGTTCACGTCTGTGGACTACATCCCGCACCACGCCTGGTTCCAGTACTACGCCTCGACCCGGAATCCGCAACATACCCGGCCGAGTTCGGTCGAAGCCATCGGCCACAGCTTCATTCCGGGAACCAAGACACCGGAGCCGGCCAATCACCAGTATGACAGCAATGATTTCTTTGCTGCGCTCAAGGCCCACAACCTGCCCTCGGTCAGCTTCCTGAAGGCTCCGGCCTACCAGGACGGTCATGCCGGCTATTCCGATCCGCTCGACGAGCAGAATTTCATCGTCAGCGTCGTCAACGCCGTGCAGCAGAGCGGGGAATGGGAAGATACCGCCATCATCATCGCCTACGACGACTCCGATGGTTGGTATGATCACCAGATGCCTCCGATCGTGAACACTTCGGCGAACCCGACCGTCGATACGCTCAACGGCCCCGGCGTCTGCAACACCAGCAACGGCTCCCAGCAGGGCCGCCAGGCTCCGAGCCAGCCGCTCAACGGCAATTTCGGCCAGCCCGCCTGGGGCCGCTGCGGCTACGGCACCCGCCAGCCGCTGCTCGTGATCTCGCCCTTTGCCAAGCGCAACTACGTCGATCATACGCTGACGGATCAATCCTCGGTGCTGCGCTTCATCGAGGACAACTGGCTCAACCGCGAACGCATCCAGCCCGGCGGATCGTTCGATACCATCGCAGGTCCGCTCGACAACATGTTCGACTTTGACCATCGCGACGAGGATCATCCCCGCAAGCTGATCCTCAACCCGAACGACGGCACCATGGCGTATCTCGGGCACTGAGGGCTCGAGACCCGACCGCTGTGCGTCCACGAGCACGTCCCCGGCAATCAAGCCGGGGACGTATTGTTTTGAGAACGGGGCTTGCTCGCGCTCTTCGGCCCTCGATTCCAGACAGCGCCGAGCTCCAGCTTTCTGCTTGAGGTGCTGACTGTGCGCGAGCCGGGCCCGGCTCGCGCGAAAACGCCATGAGGTTTCCGAACGGCGCGAGCCGCAAACAGTCCTTGTCCCCTCGCCTCACTCGCCTTGAGGGGAACTGTCCAATCCCATCACTGTGGCTTCTGGTGAGGCTCGAGCGCCTGTCTCAGTGCCGCATAATGCGCGTCATGGACTTTCGGGTTGAACAGCGACCACTGCTCGGCATTGTAGAGCAGCGTCGGAACCTCGATCTTCATCTTGCCGCGATAGAGGTCGTAGTCCGCGGCCGCATCGTCGAAGCGTCCGTCGGCGGCAGCCATGTCGATGCGTCGCAGGGTGAGAACCTGCTCCTTGAGCGCCTGACGCACCAGCATGCGCTCGTTCAGCCCATCTGGCGGCAAACTGGTGTCCTTGCGATTGGGATATTGCTCGGTCAGATCACGCAGCTCGGCACCGATCGTGTCGACCGCAAGCGCAATCACGTCCCTGTCGTGGTTCGCGATCGCGGTGCCCAACACACTCGCGAAATCGTTGAGCTCCTTCGTCGTCGCGACATAGCCTTCGTATTCGTTGGGCGACATGCCGGCGCCAACAGCCTGCAGGTAGACCACGAGATCCTGCCGTTCTGCGTCCGACAGGCCGAGTTCGAAGCTGCGGTTGAAGAAGTCGACCACCTGGTCATAGCTGTCGAAACGGCCGTCATGGAAATAGGGCCGGTTGTAATTTGCGTTCAGCACCGTCGGCGTCTTGAACAGGCCACCGGAACCGACGTCATGCTGCTGGTGATCGACGAATGCCGCCGAGGGAACGTGACAACCGGCGCAACTGAGTTGCGGGTTGTGCGGAAACGACTTGAAGAACAACGCCTCTCCGCGTTGCTCGCTGTCCATCGCGAGGGGTCCGAGCCGTCCGCCGGGACCGAGATTCGGATTGGCCAGGAAATCGATGTCCTGGATGTAGGCAACAATGGCGTCAAGAAGCGTCGGCGACGGCTCGGGGCCGGCAAACTCGTTGACGATCACGTTGTGGACGAAATCGCGCAGCGAGGCGATGCGGCCGTCATGGCCATAGGGGCTGAGAAAGCGCGCACCACGGAGACTCGGGATACGAACGGGATCGAACCAGATTGTCGGCCTTCGGATTGAACAGCGGCCCGGTGGTGTCGAAGGTGCCAGGATGGCCGGACATCTTTGGCATGTAGAATTTCGGGTTGGCCGCACCGTTCACATGGCAGGTCCCGCAACTCATGCCGGCCTGCCGCGCCACCCCGCCCAAGACGCTCGGCGAGTTGAAGGCAAGATCGCCGAGATTGACCAGATAGGATTTATGGCCGCGATGGAGCTCGCTGTGAAATGCTTCACGTGGCTTGATCAGCGCATCCTCGTTGAGCTCGGTGGTGACTGGCAGCAATGTCTGCCGCCCATCGAGCGGAAATGCCGCGAGCCGATCGGCTGCAAGCACGACACAACCGAGCAAGGCGAGTGCCCAAGCGCCTTTCTTTGCCATTTCGGGAAACTCTCCAGCGACGCGAGACGCGCTTGTCACACGTTCGCAAATATTGTCGACTTCCTTTGCCGATTTGTGACGGGACCGATCGCGCGGCGGTCGTGTCAGGGCCGCGGCTTGTCCTTCTGGTCGGCAACCCAGACATCACTCTGCTTGATATGTTCGATCAGCGCTTCCGGGCTGAACTTCCGAACACCCGGCGGCAGCTCAAAGGATGCGGCGGACCGCGGTTCATCCTTGATATTCTCAAGCGAAACGACCGTCCCGTCCTCACTCTTGATCCGTAGCGGAAGCCTCCGCTCGCGGTCGATCCAACCGAAGAACGCCGGCCCGGCTGCGGAGGCGGCGCGAAACACGGTTGTGTCGCGGCCCTGGACCATCTCCTCTCCTGTCCGCTCGCAGCGCCAATCGCCGCCCTCTCCCAGTCCGGCGAGATGCGCCATCGCCTGCCATTGCCGGCAAGGGTCATCCGGATCGAGGGGTACCAGCAACCGGGTGAGCTGGCTCGACTGCCGGGCATCCATATAGATTCGTGCGGCGGGCCGAACGAAATAGGCCGCCGGCTTTGCCACGTTGACCAGAAAGAAGCCGTCCGCAAACTCCAGCGTCTCCATCCTGAGCTTGCTGCCGAGAACGTGCAGCCGCCCCGCCGGCGACGACTCGGCACCACGCTGCACGACAATATCGGCCGAGAATTGTTGCGGCTGTGCGGCGACCAGGCTGCTCGCAACAGCCGTGCCAAACGCCACGACTCCGGATCGCACCGCTCGATATAGACAGGCCAAGATCACGCCCTTCATCATCTTCATATCAACCGGAGAAAAGCGGCGCCGACCGGACCGCGAGGTCCGATCGGCGCTAGTTGTGGAAATCACGTCAGTTCGTGATCTTGCTGCCGATCACTCGAGGTAGGAGATATCCACCGCCTTGTCGAAGTCGAACGCATCGAACAGGTCAGCGAGCGCCGGGCTGTTGGTCGGCACATACTGGTTACCCTTCGTGTACGTCGGGTTCGGCAGGTTGTCGCGGCTGCGGTTCGTGAGCGGCTTGAGGTTCCAGTTGCGCTCGATGAACTTCAGCAACGACACGTGGTCACCGTAGTTGTGGTAGACCTTGCCGCCCGTTGAATAGGGCGACAGGATCAGGATCGGCATGCGCGCTCCATCGCCGAAGAAGTCGATCGACTGGATGTAGCCGGAATCCCAGTAGCCGCCCGCCTCGTCCCAGGTGATGAACACCGCCGTCTCCGCCTTCAGCTTCGGATTGGCTTCGAGCGCACCGAGGATGTTGGCGACATAGGCCTCGAACAGATCGACCTTCGAGCTCTGCGGATGACCGTCGAGCAGGCCGTCCGGCTTGCCGAACGCCACCGAAGGCAGCTCGTCGTTCTGGATCGCCGTGACCAGATCCGCGGTGTCCTTAATATGCGCCGCCCGGACCGTCGGGTCAGCCATGATCGAGGTCGCGTACTGGAAGGGATTGCAGATCTGGCAGTAGGCAACGCCGAGCGCGTGAGCCGGATCGGCAAGCGCAGCACCGTTCAGGTCCGGGCTGGTCGCATTCTTGGCGACCGCTTCATTCGAGAGCACCACGGCGTCATTATATGCGTCGCCATAGTAGGCCCACGAAATCTTCTTCTCGATCAACGCATCGCCGATGGTTCTGACCGACGATGGCGGCAGGCTGTTGCCACCCGCGAGCGCGCCGTTCGGCAGATAGCCGGGGCTGTTATTGTTGAGCATGTAGTAGTGGTTCGGCTTGCAGTTCGGCTCCGCCGCATAGGGCAGCGCCTTGAGGTAGCTGACAATCGGCTTGACGCCCGGCTGGCTGAAATCGCCGCAATTGCTGAAATTACCGTCGACCGTGTACTTGTTGACAGTGCCCGCGACCGGATTCGGATTCGCAATCAGCTTCGCCGGCGGCGTGGTCGCGTTGCCGTTGCCGTCGCTCCAGAAGCCCGCATCACCAGTCCCGAGCATGAAGTGGTTCGCACCGGTGCCTCCATGGAACGACTGGTGGAAGTTGTCACCCAGGGTGAAGCGGTCCGCCAGCATCTTCAGGATCGGGGCTTGCCCCTGCTCAGCGTTGTAGAAGCCCATCTCATTGCCCTGGCTCTTGTTGCTCGCCGAGTAGGTCGCCATGACGAAGGGGAACAGGTCGTTCAAGCAGCCCGAGCTGTTGCTCTTCGACGCGGTGGCCGCGCTGCAATCCTCCTGCTGCCAGTCCTGGTAGAAGCGGTGGGTCGTGTCACCGGTGTAATCGTCGTCGGTGATATTCGTACCCTGCAGCAGAAACGGTCCGGTGAGGCTGCCGGCGCCGGGAACGCGGGTATCGAGGACTCCCTTCGGCAAACCGGTGGCACCGGTCGTCAGGATGTCGAGGTCGCTCGGATCCATATCCTTCTCGACGCTCGCTTCCGCGACCGTCTTGAACGGAGCTCCCGTATCGCTCTGTGCCTGCGGCGCACCGCTGGTGTTCGGCTGCGGCATCACATTGGTCGGGCTATAGGGCGTCTTCGCGATCGCCGGAGCGCCGACATAGTAGGACGACTGGGCCCCAGCCGAAAACTGCTGCGCCTTGGCGAAGTTTGGGCCGGGCGAACCGTCCTCGTTGACGATACCCTTCGACAACAAGTTCGAGATCGTCTCACCCCTGCCCTTCGGCTTGTACACGCCGAACGTGTGATCGAAGCCGCGGTTCTCACCGATCAGGACAATGACGTGCTTGATCGGCGACGCCGTCTTCACCTTGCTCGCCGGATCATGGTCCCTGTTGGACCCGTTGTGCTCTTCGGTGTTGGCATTTTGGTGATGCGCATGCGAGCGATTGTCCCAATCGCTGCGGCCACCGAAACTCGCTGCGTAAGCTGCCGTGGTCACCACGATCGTCGAAGCAATGCAGAGCGCCGTGGTCGTACGCCAGTGATCTTCGAAGTTGAAAGCCATGTCGACTCCAAACGGTTATTGTTGTTTAGCGCCGCCGGTCATTAGTGCATCAACATGACGCACGCATATCGCTGCGATGAAACGACGCACGAAGAACAAGATGATCCCCACTCTTTTCTCTACGCGTCCATCACACGCAATGAATTCAGTAGACGGAGTGTATTCTTCGACGATGCAACCTCGCGCTCACACGGAAGCGTCTGCAAAGTCGCGGCACGACTGCACAGCTCATTCATCTGAGCTACGGGATCATCGATTCAAGTGCTTCAGGTCGCCGCCGGTCCGCCGGCGCAAATGGAGGGCGGCACGCTTGCCGGACAACACTACCGCGCCACGTGCCTTGATTGAAGGACACGACGAAGGGCCATGTGGTGCTGGTCATGCACAGCCGGATTGAAGAGCGACCATTGTTCGGCGCCAGCCAATAGTGAGGGCACGGCTGCGGCCATGAGATAGCGATAGTTCCGGTAGTCGGCCGCAGCGTCTGCGATTCTCCCGTCGTCGACCGCGATCTGGATCCGCCGTAGCAGCAGGACGACCTCCTTGAGCGCCGCGCGCGCGTTCACGCGCTCCTGATCACCGCCTGAGACGCTCGTGTTCTTGCGGTCGGGATATTGCTCCGTCAACTCACGCAGCTCGCCGCCGATCGTCTCGACGGCCAATCCAACGACCTGCTTGTCGCCGGCGGGAATTGCGGTCCCCAACACCGTCGCGAAGTCGTTGATCTCCTTCAGCGAAGCGCCGGCGCCTTCATGCTCGTAAGGCTGTGTGCCGTCGCCCACGGCGGTGAGATACGCTACCAGATCCTTGCGATCCAGCGCGGTCAGACCGAGTGCGAACAACGTATCAAAATGAGTCACCACCTGCTCGTAAGTATCGAAGCGACCGTCATGAAAATATGGCGCGTTGAAATCGGCGTTGCGTAGCGTCGGCGTCTTGAACAGACCGCCCGATCCCACGTCATGCTGCTTGTGATCGACGAAGGACCCCGAAGCTCATGCTGGGATCATGCGGAAACGGCTTCGAAAACAACGCTTCGCCGCGCCGCTCGGACTCGCTGATCTTCCCGACCAAACGTCCTCCAGGCCCGAGGCTCGGATTGGGCAAGAAATCGATATCCTGGAGATAGGCCACAATGGCGTCGACGATCACCGGCGCCGGCTCGGGACCAGCAAATTCGTTGACAATGACGTTACGCACGAAATCACGCAACGAAGCCGTGCGGCCGTCGGCGCCGTAGGGCGCGAGATAGCGCGCACCGCGCAGGCTCGGGATTTGCACCGGGTCCAGCAAGCCATTGTCCGCCTTCGGATTGAACAGTGGTCCGCTTGTGTCGAAATTGCCCGGGCGCGTCGACATCTTCGGCATAAAGAACCGGGCGTTGCCGGCGCCGTTGACGTGACAGGTGCCGCAACTGATGCTGGCCTGCCGCGCGACGTCACCGAGGATCGACGGCGAGCTGAACGCCAGATTGCCAAGATTGACCAGATTCGACTTGCCGCCAGATATCTCGGAGCGAAACACCTCGCGCGGTCGATCCAGCGCGTCCTCGTTCAGCTCGGTGTTGATAGGCAATGCGGTCTGGTCGCCGTCGACCGGAAAGGCCATAACCCGTTGATGCAGGACGGCAACCAGAAGGCCGACCGCAGCCGCGACGGTGCCCAGACGATGCAACCTCATCGCGATTGAGCCTCCAACGTCGGCCGCTGCAGTCCCAGCTTGAGCGACGCGGCCTGCAGCGAGACCACCAACTCTTCGCTGGTGCGCCGCAGCGCCCGAACATCGACATGCGGCAGATCAGAAGTCGCGACGATGGTCTTGAGCTGTTCGATGCGCTCCGTCACTTGCCTGGCGAGCCGCGCGTCAGCCGTCGTGAGCGCATCAGCAAAGATGGTTCGGTATGCAAAGTCGATGCCGCCGACATTGTTGCGCATGTCGTCGAGCGAGGTCCCGCTAATCCGGGATTCGCCGCCATCCGCCTTGCTCTCGCCCACCTCGTAGGCAAGTCGCACGGTGCCGTCGAGCAAGCCCTGCGGCGTCAATCGCATGGTCGGCAGCTTGCTCTTGAGCTCGCTGAGATGCTCGATCAGTGCATCGGTATCGCGCTCGACACTGATCTCGCCGGAACCGAACAATCTTGCCTCGATAGCGTGGAATCCGCTGTCGGCGTTGGGCCAGGCGTCAATCAGCGTATCGAGCTCGGGTACAAAACCGGCAGTAAAGACCTCCGAACGCTCCCAACCGGCGCGGGCCGCGAGCCAGGCTCTTTTCGCTCCTGCCAGATCCTTCGCGGCGACACGCTCGCGCAGCTCCTTGATGCCCGCCAGCGCCGACCCGATGCCCTCGATCATGTAGGGGCGATAGCGCTCCGCCGCGTCGTCAAGCGGAGTGGCGCTTGCCTGACCGACGCCGTTCGCAATAGCGAACGCAACAAGGCACAGCACCACGCTTTTCTTCATTGATCCCCTCCAGCACGTGGAGTGCAGTCGTTCGCGACGCTGCGTCCAACGATCGCAGCAATATTGTCGGCTTGTTATGCTGTTTTGTGACGGTATCGCCTTGGTTCACGACTTCTCCGCGAATGAAGAAGCATTGCAGCGACGCAAATCCTTGCTTACGCTTCACGGCGAAGCGCGCACGCGCATCGACGACAAAATAATTTCTTCAAGCAAACTTCATACTCTCGCGATGACGCCGGATATCGTTGATCGGCGCGCCAAGTTCCATGTACTTCAGCGAACGATATGACCGCCGATACCGCACCACCTCTGCTTACAGAATTCTTCGCTGCGCTGTGCCTGCTGTGTGGCAGCCTCGCCCTGATCGATTTTCGCCGAGGCATCATTCCAGACGTCCTTAACCTTGCAGTGGGCGGCCTTGGTCTGGCGCGGACCGTTGTTGCCAGCGGCGCCGTGGCCGGCGTTGAGGCCGCCGCGGAGGCGATGATCGTCGGACTTATCTTCTGGCTGTTTCGTCGGCTCTATTTCACCGTGAGGAAAGTTCAGGGACTGGGGCTTGGAGACGTCAAGTTTCTCGCCGCGGCTACGTTATGGGTCGGCCTCACAGGCATTCCCATACTGGTCCTGATTGCTGCGCTCTCGGCGTTGATCGCGGTCGGTGGCGCGCAAATGGCCGGACAAAACCTGACGCGGCGGACCTCGCTGCCGTTCGGTCCTTTCCTTGCGCTCGGCTTGCTGTCAGCCGTGGTCGCCCAGCAATGGCTCGGCTTAATCTAGCGCCTTATTGGCTGTCGCCAGTTGCGACCAAGCCGCTTGCGCCAATCCCCCTCGCCCGGTCGTCCCGCGCCGAGCCAAAACCGTGCGCAATGCCAAGGAAAGAACCCGCCGGCTGGTTCGCCGGCGGGTTCCTCATCTCATCAGTTGGCTGATGTCAGTGATCCCAGCCTCCGCCCTGGCCGCCGTGGCCACCGTCGTGGAAGTCGAAGAGGTCGAACAGGTCGCTGAGCGCCGGGCTGTTCACCGGAACGTAAGGATTGTTCGGCGCGGCAACCGGATTCGGGAAGTTGTCACGGCTGCGCTGCGTGATCGGACGCAAATCCCAGTTCCGCTCGATGAATTTGATGATCGAGACATGATCGGCATATTCATGCGAGATGTGACCCTGCTTCACGAACGGCGAGACCACGATCAACGGGATGCGGGTGCCGTCACCGAAGTAATCCAGCGGCTGCACGTAGCCCGAGTCGAAGTAACCGCCGCCTTCGTCGAAGGTGATGAAGATCGCGGTATCGTCGGCGTAATCCGAGGCCTCAACCTGGTCGACGATCTTCTTCACGAAGCCCTCGAACAGATTGAGCTTGGAGGACGCCGGATGACCGTCGGTATAGCCGCTCGGTTTCACGATCGAAACCGCTGGCAGAGTGTGCTTGGAGATGTCCGAATACAGATTGACCGAATCTTGGATATGGGCGGCAACCTGGTCCGGATGCGACATGATCGACGTGTCGTACTGGAACGGATTGCAGATGTTGCAATATTCGTCGGCGGTGGGTCCGGCTACACCCCAGTTGAGCTGGTACGGATCGTTGACGTAGTTGTTCCACTGGTCGCCGTAGTACTTCCAGGAGATGTTCTTCTCGTTCAGGCTGTCGCCGATGCTCTTTCTCGTCGACGGTGGGATCGTAAACGGCGTGTTGGACGGGTTCGTATCGGTATAGGCGTTCTTGCCATTGGCGAAATATCCGGGATTGTAGTTATTCAACAGATAGTAGTGGCCCGGCTCGCAATTCGCATTGATCCGGATCGATTTCAGATAATCGAGGATCGGCTTGACGCCGGGCTGGCCCGGATCCGAGCAGTTGCTATAGGAGCCACCGCCAGAGACCGGGTTGGTCGAATAAGGCGGCGGGTAACCGCCATTGCCGCCGGCGCCGTAGCCATCCTCGATGTACCAATTGTTGGTGCCCATCGCCGGGTTCGGATTCTCGATTTCATGGACAGTACCGGCGTCGGGGGTGCCGCCGAAAACCTGCGTGCCATCGGGCGGCGCGACCGGATTGCCATAGTTATCGCTGAAATAGATCATGTCGGCGTGGCCGAACATGATGTGGTTAGCACCGGTGCCGCCGTTGACGGACTGGTGGAAATTGTCGCTCATCGCGTACTTCTGCACGAGGCTCGTGAAGTAAGGCACGTCGCCCTTCTGCACATTGTAGAACCCGAGGGCGGTCGCCCCCTCGCCCGTGGTCGTCGCGGTCGGTGAATATTCCGTGGAGAAATTCGCAGGCTGCTGCGCTCCGTTGGAGCCGGCGCCAACGGTCACCTCGACCCAGGCGAACAGATTGCCATTGCAGCCCGACGGATTGTCGCGGCTGGCGGCGGAGGTGTTGCAGTTGAGCTGCTGCCACATCTGATAGAAGCGATGCACCGGGCTTGCCGCATACGCGTCATAGGGCATGGCATCACTGTTGGTGAGCTGGAAGGGGCCGGCCGGCAGCGCATTGACATTGGTGATGCGCTGGTCGGGGGTCTTCGACGTCTGCCCGGTGCCGCCGGTCAGAAGATATTGGTAGTACTCAGACGGCAGGCCGGATTCGGATTGTTGCGCCAGCGCCAGAGACGCCTCGCAGGTCGTGATCGGCGAGCTTCCGCATTGGTTAGGGATGTAGGAGTCCTTGGGACCGCCCACCAGCGGAGCCGGCAATTGATCCTTGGCGAACGTCTGCTTCGGCGGGCTCAGCAGGAACGCATCGTTCAAGCCGGTGTCCGTGGCAGAGAGCTGATGTGCCTTTTCGAAATTGGGTCCGGGGACGGCGTTCTTGTCCTGGTCGAGCTTGACGATACCCTGCGACAGCAGGTTCATCACGCTCTCGCCGGGCCGGTTGGGCACGTAGGTGGCGAACACGTGATCGAAGCTGCGGTTCTCGCCAATGATGACGATCACATGCTTGATCGGCGTCCTCGTCTCGTGGCCACCGTGGTGTCCCCACTCCTCGGCAAGCACTGGGCTCGCGGTGAACTGACCCAGCGCCAGCGCGCTGAGAGTAAGGCGGCACCCCTGCAGCCAACGTGACTTGTGCTTGTCGCGCATCAAAGCTCTCCTCTGTTCTGTGGGTTGGACGGCGTAGTTGAGGTCGCGGTGTTCCTCGGCACGACCTTGATACGTCCCATCATGCCGCCGTCTTCATGCTCGAGGACGTGACAGTGATAGACGAAGGTGCCGACGATACTGGGATCGCGAAAATCCATGCGGAGTCGCACGCTGGGATATTTCAGCATCCGGCCGTTGTAATAGGGAACGTTGACCGTATCGCGCTGGAACGGCTCGTTGACCGCGATCCCGGACCAATCGAGCAACTGGAAGTGAAGCTGATGGATGTGGAAATCATGTAGCTCCATCGATCGGTTCTCGATGATCCAGTCCTCGACATCACCCTGCCTCACCACGATGTCGGGGACGTCAGACTGCGGATCAAACGGCTTTGGCGTGTTCCCGTCGATGGTCAGAAAGAATTGCGTGGGACTGTTGGGATCGTGCGGATTCTCCGGTTGCTCCGAGAAAAACAGTTTCCTGACGCGTACCGGTGCAACGCTGCCAACCCATGGCCGATCGGGCGGCGGCAACGGCTCCGCGCGGGTGGGCAGCGTCGCTTGCGGCTCGTTGGCATCTGTCGTGCTCCTGATCGCCATCAGCGCGCGGTTCGGGTCGTTCTCGCCGGCGGGCCCGGTATCGACGGCACGCGTTACCAATAGTGCGGACGCTCCCGCCGGGGGACCTTCGACGATAAATTCGGCGCGAGAGCCAGGCGGCAAGCCGATATGATTGACCCATTGCACCGCCGGAGATGGGCTGCCCTGGAAGCGCAGCGGGACTCCGTCAATCCCGACGACGCCGATCTGCTGCGGCGAGCGGCCAACCACCAAGGCGAGGTTGAGATATGTGATCGCGGACGCATTCAGCACGCGCCACAGCTGCCGCTCTGCCGGCTTCATCGACAGCGTCGCCGGCGGGTAGTTCGGATATGGCACCGGCACGAAATTGACGGACAGGTCCTTCGATGGCTTGCCGAAGCCGGTGCCGGAGTTGGCGACGTCACCGTCATTATCAAGCTGGCTTTTCGACATCACCGGCTCGGACTTCGACGGCGGCGCGCCGGAATTGACGAGATCCTGGTCGCGGATCACGAGCACGCGCTCGGGCAGTCCGGTGAGCGACGGGTCGACGCGCTCGATGCCTTCGATAATCAAGGCACCAGAGGCGCCGCCGAGCACCTGCGTCTTGCTGAAGCCGTGAAGATGCGGGTGATACCAGTAGAGCCCGGGCGGCGCATCGTCAGGGATGCGCAGGCGATACTCGAACGGCTTGTCGTCGGGCTGGATCGACGTCTTCAGCACATCATCCTGGTGGCACACCGGCGGCACCGTCAGTCCGTGGAAGTGCAGATTGGTGGACACCGGCGTCATTGCGCCGCTCTTGCAGGGATCCGCCTCCTTCTTAGCCGTGCAAATCGGCGCACCGGCGAGTGCCCGATCAATCGCGGGCGTCGCGGTACCAAGGTCAACAAGGTCGTTCTTGAAATGGATGACCAGCTGATCGCCCGGCTTCACGCGCAAGGTCGGCGATGGCTTCCCGTCCGACGTCAGGTAGCAGTAGCGACTCGTCCCGTCCGGCCGCCTCTCATCATGGAAACTGAGATCGACCTCGAGGATTCCGTCGCGGCTGCGCAGCTCCACCGGCTCGGCGATCGCGCTTCCGGGCTCGGGTCGTGCGCAAACATCCTCCTGCGTTCGCGGCGCGTCCGGCAGGTCCGCCGCGCTCAGCCAGGCGGTCATGCCACTCGCTGCGAGCCCGATGCCAGCCGCGACGATGACGCAAGAAATGGTCGAGTATCGTCGAAGCACGCCGTCCTGCCCATGCGTTGCAGCCGTGCAAAAGCGCGCTGACGTCACGCATGACGCCAGCAACCCTTGCGACCGCAGTCGCCAACGAGTGCTTTTGTTTGACGCCGCAACGCTACATGCGCGTTGTTGCGGGAATCTGGCAAGATTCTAACAGCCAAATGACAGTAAATTGCGACATATCAGCGCGGAACTTCTTCAGCGAGCTGACAGGACGCGTCTCGCCCGGCAGCAATGACGAGGCGTGATCCGCGCGGCATTCGACGTCTCATCGCCGCCTCAGTTCGGCCTGCGGCGTCGAGCCGTCGGCGCTGACGGGTGTCACCAGCACTGGCACATTCGCGCGTTCGCCGGGTGGCGGCAACGTCAGTATCGCCGTCTGCTGATCCATTTCCATCGTGACCTCGCGGTCCTGGATCGCGCGCAGTTTCCAGCCCTGATAGTTTTCACCGAGCTTCAAGCGCAGCGCCTGCTTTGTCGACTGATCGAGAAAGATGCCAAAGCTCTCGTCGTCGCTCGCTATGGTTCCGACCAGCGACAATGGCGGCGGCCGGATTTCCTTCTTCCGCGGCGGCGGGGGTGGCGGCGCCGCCGCCGGCTCCGAGGCGACCACCGGCGGCGGCCGGCGCGACGGCGAGAAGATCGGACGATCGCGCGTCCCCGACAATCGAGCGAGCGGAATCGCCCATAGCGGGTTGGCGCTCAGCGGCCGCTCCGGCGCCGGCGGCGGTGCGACAACACGAACGGAAGTCACCGGTTCGCTCGATCGCGGCGCGGCCGTTCCCCCCAGCCGCGTCTCCTCGGCGATGCCGGCGTCGAGATCGTCGGTCGTGATTGCGACTGTCGCCGCCGCGGCAGCATGGAACGACAGCCCAAACGCTATGGTTACAATCGTAAGGCTGCGGCTCATTTGGCGCCTCGCCATTGCCCGGACACTCCCAGCAAGACCCGCAACTTGCCGGGCTGTGAGCCGGACGATGTTGTCGGGGTTTGAACCACCAACTGGTCGACAAACAAGAACGGCATCCCCGCCTCGATATCGTAAAGCAGCTCCTGCAGCTGAGGCTGCTCGATCTCGCAGCTCGCGATCATGCTGAGGAACCCTGGCTTGCTCGATGAGCTCTGCACGTCAAGCTGCGTGGACAGTACGTTGCCGCCGAATTTCGTCACTGCGTTCGCCACCCGCTGCAACAGCGTGGCGCCTGCGATCGTGACGGTGGCGCCCTCGAGGTACGGCGACCCTGCCGGCATCGTGCCCTCTCCAGTCGCATTCGGTTTGGCCGCCGCACGGTGCCCCCCGAGCTGCTCCAGCATAGTCGCGGCGGCGGCGACGTCGCCGCGCTGATCGATCAGATCGGATATCGACATCACCACGGTGAAGAGCAGCACGATGATCAGGCCGACATAGGCCACCGCCGCCAAGAGCGGCGAGGAGGTGACCAGCTTTACGGGTGTGGACAGGATATTCACGAGCCGGATCCGAAATAGGCGGTGATATGAGCTTCAATGTGGAAGCGCTCGCCGGGCTCATTTGCCGCGTGCGTGGTGGGTGCAAAGAAGGTGGCCCGGGTGAACTGTGGGGAGGACTGCTCGATCAAGCGGATCAGCGAGGGGGCATCCTGCGTCATCCCGACGATCTGGATCTTGTCTCCCTCGATCCGCAGTTCAGTCACATAGGTGGAATCTGGCAACGCCCGCGAGATCGCCTCGAGCACCATGACGCTCGACGGCGTGCTCTGCTTGCGTTTGGCGAGCAGGCCCAGCCCTGACGCGGAGCCGTTCGCGCCAAGACGCAAGGCCGCGCGGCGCTGGGCGATGCGCTGCTGCAGGTCCCCCAGCTCCGATTGCAGCGAGCCACCGAGATAGGCATTGATCAGGAGCGACGCGGCCGCAGCGAGCGCGGTCGATAGCAAGAGGACGCGGAGCAGACGGGGCACGTTGACCGCTGCGCCAATCACGCTGCGCAGCGGCCGGTCCATCAACTTGATCGGCGTGGACGTATCGCCCAGCGCCGGCACCAAGATCGCAACCGACGCAGCGTCGACGGTCTCGGCGAACTGCAACACCGGCGCGACCTTCTCTCTCGACGTCGCCGCGAAGCTCACCTCGATCCGGTCGTTCGCAGCGAGCGTGGGTGCTCCCCAGCCGAACACTGCGTCACTTACGGACCACGGCGTCAGGCGATCGACCTGAGCCTTGATCATCCCATCGAGGAAATCAGCCGCCTTGCTCGGGAAATCGAGCTGATGCGTCATGATGTGATCCGACCGCAGCAACGCCTCGATACGGCTCGCCCGGAACGCCGTCTTCCACACCTCTGGCAGCGCCGGGCGCGCCGTGTCGCTATCGAAGCGGAAGGACAGATCAGGCAGATCGGCTCCGCTCTTCGCGTTGATCGCGGTTGCCGTGAACGCGCCGTCGTGTCCTTCGGCAAGCTGGATGCGCTGCGCGCGCATGAAGCGGCCCGCTATCGCGTCGATCGCGCGGCCCACCGCATCGATCCATTCGGTCAGGAATAGCTTCACGTCAGATATCAGCGCCATCAGGACCCCCGGCGCTCGAGTCGTGTGTGAGTGGGGACGACATCGTCCTGCCACGACAGCACGCGATAGGGCTCGCGCTTGTCGCCGAGAGCGATCACCACCTCTGACGTGGCGCGCCGGCCGTTGGCGAAGCCGATCGTTGTTTCGACGCGGTAGCACGGGCTCTTTGCTTTCGGCAGGTTGCTCTTCGTCGGAGCAGACGGGTCAGCACCGGCAAGCGGATCATTCGAAGGCCCCATCGCACTGCCGAACGGATCCATGTTTGCATTGGAGCGTCTTGCGAAGGCCGCGACCACTTCGGGCGCCGCGATCGTCGCATCGATGTCCGCCGACCCGTTGAAGATGGTCACAAACGGCAAGGCGCGATCGACAAGTGCCGGCGGAAGTCCGGTGACCAGCGCAAGCTCATTGACATGCGTGAACAACGACTGCCGTGGCGAGTAACCCAGAGCCGCGTAGCGCGCCGCCTCGTCATTCGTGCTCCCCGGCGTCGGCGGGGTGCGCCAGCCCACAATACGCTCAGCGTCCTCATTGGCCGCGTCCTTGCTGGCACCGAGTCCAGCCAGGAACGCGGCCAGTACCTCTTTCGACGCGAGATTGAGGTCGATCCGAGCAGCTTCCGAGGTGAAGGTGACGCCGACATTGGCGTCGTCCATTCGGAAATGGAACGAACCCCGCGCCGGCCGTGCATCGTCGCCCGCGAGGATCAGCTGATAGGCCGTGAGCTCGATGCCGGCCGATACCAGCGCCTCGTTCTGCAGGGCGGTATCACCGAGCGCCATCGCGCGAGCCGACGCCGACAGATAGAGCGCAAAGATCATCGCCAGCGACGACAGTGCCAGGAGTATCCAGAGCACCACGACGATCACGAAGCCGCGTTGGGAGTGATCGGGAGAGCACCGCGCACCGCTCATAACCGACCTCCCTGCCCGGCGGCGTTGGCCGGGCCGCTGCTGCCAGGGTTATTCGGCTTGTCGGTGCAGTTGCCGTCCGGCCGCGTGCAATCGCTCGGCACCTGGGTATGGACCGGGGCAATCGTCGAGACCGAGAGCACGCGCTGGCTGGCGGCGTCTCGGATGGTCAGCTTGATCATGACGGGCAATTGCTCCGCCTCGCGCCATGTGCTTTTCCAGACCCGGTCCGGCCCCGCATAGGCAAAGGACAACCGAAACGGCGCGCGCAGCAACACCACAGGATCGCGAAAGCGCAACTGCTCGGTCAGCGACGAACCGGTCGGCAACGGCGCAAACCGCGTACGCGAGCGCACCGTGACGAACTCTCGCCGATCGGAGGTCTCGCCGAGATGCACGACGTCGAGCCCTGGTCCGGCATTGGGACCAATCGCCGTGCGCACGAAGGTGATCGAGAGCTCCGAGCCATCGAACAATGGACGGCGGGATTCGCGGTTGGCTGGAACGTATTCGGCCGCAGCCAGGTCGGCCGCGATGCGTTGCAACGCCGCGCCAATCGCTTCATCGCGCTGAATCCGGTCAATCCCCCGGTTCCAGTTCGGCAGCCATTGTGCGGTGATGCTGGCAAGTGCCGACAGCACAAGGCCCATCAAGGCGAGCGCCACAATGGCCTCAATCAACGTGAATCCTGCTTCACGCTCGCGCCAGGCCGCCATCATTGGGACGCCGCCCTTTTCATCAAGCGTACCGTGCGAATATCCGACGTAGCCCCGCCAGGCGACTTCACGCGCACCCTGACGAGCTCAGGCACCCAGGCCGCGTCGGAATCCGGAACGGTCCAGTTGCCGCCGAGCGGGGTAACGTCGACCGTCCAAGCGTAGCCGTCGGCCTGCTCCGACGATGTTCCCTGTCGGAGCTGATCACGCGGTGGAATTGCGGCGACCATGGCCGTGCGCGTGGCCTGCATCAGCGCGACATGCCGTTCAAACGAACGCACCCCGCGTACGTTGGTGGCCATGACCGAGCCGATGGCCACGATCACGACGGCGACCACCGCCAGCGCGACCAGCACCTCGATGATCGTGAAGCCGGCGTCGCGGCGTTCAATTGATGGCGGCGTGGCGGGGGACAATCTCGACCCTCCCGGTCAGCCAGTTGACGCGGACTTCATAGCCTGCGTCGAACCGCGTCAAGGCGATGGTGCCACCGCACGATGTGCCGTTGGCCAGAAAGCGAATGGTCGACAACGCGGCCTGCCGCTGGCACGTCTCGGGCAGCACCGCATCGAAGCGTACGTCCTCGGGAATCCGGATCGCGAGTTGCGACGCACCGGACCGGATCATGCGCCCCTCGGCATCGACAAGCGTCGCGACGCTGACCTGGCGGCGGATCGCGGCATCCCGGTCCGACTTCAAGAGCGTCGCTGCCTGCAAGGCATAGGCCTGCAGACGCGAGCGCGAGGTCTCGCGCGGAACGAACGGCAGCAGGACAGCCGAGAGCAGCGCGATGATCGCGAGCACGCAGACCATCTCGAGCAAGGTGAAGCCTTGTTCCGCCGGTCTATTCATTCTTTGCGGTCAGCTTTTCCAGCGAGATATCGGCGGCGGTGCCGCTGCCCCCTTCCTGACCGTCGGATCCGTAGGAGAGAATGTCATAGGGGCCGTGCTCGCCGGGAGCGCGGTAGATATAGGCATGGTTCCATGGATCGTTGGGAACGTTGCCGCCCTTGAGATAAGGCCCATTCCAGGCCGAGACGCCCGGGGTCGACCGCACCAGCGCCGCCAGTCCCTCCGCGCTCGAGGGATATCGGCCGGCATCGAGATAGTAGAGGTCGAGGGCGCTCGCAAAGCTCTGCAACTGGATCCTCGCGGCCTTAACCTTGGATTCGCTGAGATAGTTGAGCACGCGCGGTCCGATCAAGCCCATGATGAGACCGATGATCGCGATCACGACCAGCATTTCGACCAGGGTGAAGCCGGCCTCGCTGCCATGTGAGCGCCCACACCTGGCGCGCTGGTGGGCCGTGCCGCCGATGAGATGCTCGCGGATGTATTTGAATGAGATCATGTTGCACCAACCTCTGGTCTAGTTGACCAATTGCGTAACCGACAGCAACGCTGTCATAACCGACACGATCAGGCCCCCGACGACCGTGCTGATGGAGATGATGGCAAGCGGCCCGACGATGCCGACAATGCGGTCGAGGCTGCGTTGCAGCTTGGCTTCGTAGAATTCAGCGACACGGCTGGCGAGCGTCGGCAACTGGCCGGTCTCCTCGCCCAGCCGCAGCATCCGCAGGGCCATCGGCGGCAGGCTGTTGGCGACCGCAAGCGCGTCCGACAATTTGCCGCCGTGACGCACGCGATCCGCCGCCACACTCCAGCTTTGCTCGTTCCCGGTCACTGCCATGATGTCGACGAGAATGCGCAAGGTCGACGTGAGGTTGACACCGCTGCCGAGCAGCACGCCGAGATTCCGGCAGAACAGGCTGCTGCGATAGAACTGGAAGATGCCGCTGACCCCAGGCAGGCGCGACAATCCGCTCATGAGCGCTGCACGCGTGCCGGGCCGGCGCAACAACGCCCAGCCGCCCGCGATGGTCGCTGCGGAAATCAGCATCGCCGGGGTCGCGTTGGCCCGCAGAAACTCCGATAGCTTGATGAAGGCGCCCAGCGTCGTATCCGACTTGCTGCCGAAATCCTGCAACACCGAAGAGAACTGCGGCAGCACGAACAGAATGAAGAACAGCATGACGCAAGCGGACGCGACCAGCACGAAGGCCGGGTATTGCATCGCATCGGTCAGCTTACGCCGCATCTGCTCCGATCGCGCGCGCTCCGCGCCGAGCATTTCCAGCACCTGGTCCAGGGTGCCCGACACCTCACCCACGCGGACCAGCGCGGCATACATTGGCGAGAACAGCGCGGGATGACCGGCGATGGCGTCGGCAAGGCTTTCGCCTGTGAGCAGCGAGGCGCGAAGCTTGGCGACCACGGGACGCAACCGCCCGACATCGGCATCGCCGGCCAGGAGCTCAAGCGCATCGTCGAGCCTTGCGCCCGCCTTTAACAACAGCGCAAGATCCCGCGTGAACGTGGTGATCTCGGCGGCGCTCGGCCGGCCGAACAGGCCGTAGGCAGTGACGCCCGAGGGCGACCGCTTGTCTTCGATCGTCTCGATCGGAAGCAACCGCAGATATTCGATACGGCGCGCAACTTCGGCCAAGGTCGGCGCCGAGATCGTGCCGTTCACGATCTCGCCATTCTGTGTCAGCGCCCGGTAGCGGAAGTTCGGCACGGCATCACCGCAGGGTTGTAACGCGGAGGATTTCGGCAGGCGATGTCAGACCCGCGCGACACTTGACGACGCCGTCGTCGAGCATCGTCGTCATGCCACCGCGGATCGCCATCTCGTCGATCTTCAGTCCGTCCGTCTTGTCGCCGATCAGCTCGCTAAGCTCGCCGGTGAGCTCCAGCACTTCGAAGACGCCGAGGCGGCCGCGATAGCCGGTACCGCCGCAACGTTCGCAACCGACGGGGTCGTGGATCACGTCGCCGCAATGAAAGCCGAATGCACCCAGCCGGGCGTCTTCGGCAAGATCGGCATCGGCAAGCACGCGCGGCGCCTTGCACCGCTCGCACAATTGGCGGACCAGCCGCTGCGCGATCACCGCGCGCAGGACCGAACGCAAGAGATATCCCTCGACGCCGAGATCAAGCAGACGCGGCACCGCTGCTGCGGCGGTTTCGGTATGCAGCGTGGTGAGCACCAGATGCCCGGTCAGCGCGGCATGGACCGCCACATGCGCAGTCTCGGAATCGCGGATTTCGCCGACCATGATCACGTCCGGGTCCTGGCGAACGAACGAGCGCAGCGCCGCCGCAAATGTCAGGCCGATCGCCGGCTTGACCTGCGCCTGGTTGATGCCGGGAATCTCGTATTCTACCGGATCTTCGATGGTCAGGATCTTGCGGATCGGTTCATTGAGGATCGACAGCACGGTGGCGAGCGTCGTGGTCTTGCCGCTGCCGGTCGGGCCGGTGACGACAATCATGCCATGCGGCAGTTTCAGCAGACGTCTCAGCCTGGCTTCGTCGGGTGGAGAAAATCCCAGCTTTTCAACGACAAGCAGCCCCCGATCCTTGGGCAGGATGCGGATGACCGCCGATTCACCGTGCTGCATCGGCATGATAGCGACACGGATATCGATGTCGACGCGGCCGGCCCTCAAGCGGGCGGCGCCATCCTGCGGCAGACGACGCTCAGCGATGTTGAGATTGGCCACGATCTTGATGCGTGAGATCACCGCCTGCGGCAGCAGATTGGCCGGTGCGGAGACCGGCCGCAGCAGGCCATCGATGCGCATGCGCACCACGAGGCCGCTCTGAAAGGGCTCGATGTGAATATCGCTGGCGCGCAATTCAACCGCCTTTTCAAGCAGATCGTTGACGGCCCGCACCACCGGCGCGCCGCTTGCAAGATCGCGCAGACTCTCGATGTCGTCCTCGCGGAGCTGCGCCGGCAAGGCATCGTTGGTCTCGGTCTCGTGCTGTTCCAGACGCTGGTCGAGGACCACCGCAAGGTCCTCCGAGGTTGCGACCTTGATGACGACGCCCGTACCGAGCACGATCTGCGCTGCACGCTGCGCGGATTGATCGGTCGGATCGGCGACGGCGAGCACGGCTTTGCCGTCCGGCGAGCGATAGGGAAAGACAACGGTCTCCCTGAGGAAGCGAGGCGAGAACGACGATGCCAGCGGTGCCGCCGACATCATGTCCTGCAACGTCACCCGCTCGAGGCCATGAAAGCGTGCTGCCTCCTCGGCGAACTCGCCCGCCGGCAGGTCCACGAGTTCCCATAGCTTGGCTTGCCGCCGATCGACACCCAGCTGGCCCGCGGCATCATCGCGGCCATCGGCCACCGTCAAATGCTTGGCTTGACGGAGATGTTCCGCGAACTCCGAGGATAAGTCGCCGGCCATGCGTCGCTCCGGTGGCGCAAGCTTTGAGCGGGCGGCCGCGTCACGGACCGTCGAAGCCGATGCGTGCGGTTGCCAGCAGTCGCGATGTTATTGACCCGAAGTATGACAGCCGTACGAAGCCCCGCGCGCGGCCGCGGCTCAAAACGCGCTCAACTATCGATATTCACCGGCAAACGCCGACATAATCTGAAATCAACATACGACGGCAAACCGCCGATCAATCTGGCGACCAATTTATTTCTGTCATGTTCAATCGCTAAGAACTCAATCCCGGATAGGTGACACAATCGGATCGTCACAAACGATCCACAAACACCGGTAGTCGGAACGGCGAAGTCTTATGATGCGTGTCACCAAGCTTAGCCGTCATCCAGCTATCCGTCGTGGCATTGCGGCCGTCCTCCTTCTGTCATCGCTGCCCCTACTGGAGTCCTGCAATTCCGCAACTGTCGGCTCGAGCGTCGAAGGCTCCCAACTCGATATCACGGACAAGATACGTTCGATCGACCTGTTGCCGCGTCAGTCTCAACCGGTAGGCACCGCGAGCGCCACGGCCGGCAGCAACCGTGCCAGCTCCCCCGCGATCTACGAAGGCGCAGCGATAACGGCCGTTTCCGACGAGCGTCCGCAACCGACCTCGAGCGGCAACGGCTTCGATTTGAATTTCGAGAACACGCCGGTCGCAACCGTTGCCAAAGTCGTGCTCGGCGACATCCTCCAGGTCGGCTACACCATCGATCCACGGGTACAGGGCACGGTGAGCCTGGTCTCGGTCAGGCCGGTGCCGAAGTCGGACATCATATTTGTGCTGGAAGATGCATTGCGGTTGAGCGGCGTGGTGCTGCTTCACGATGCCTCCGGCTATCGCCTGACCCCGCTGGGCGATGCGGTCGGTGCTGGTCGGGTTGATGCTGCCGCCGCCCATCCCGAGCCGGGTTTTGGCGTGTCGGTGGTGCCATTACAATATGTATCGGCGCAGACGCTGTTGAAACTGATGGACAGTTTCGCCACCCGCGCCGGTACCGTGCGTGCCGACACTACGCGCAACCTGCTCCTGATCCAGGGCACCGGCGCCGAGCGGCGCACCGCGGTCGACACGGCAATGAGCTTCGACGTCGACTGGATGCGGGGGCAGTCGGTCGGCATTTTTCCGATCTCGAGCGGTCCGCCGGCACCAATCATCGCCGAGCTGGAGAAGATCGTCGATTCCGGCGAGAACGGCCTCAGCCAAAACGTCGTCAAGTTCGAACCGATCGCCCGGCTGAATGCCGTCATGGTGGTGAGCAAGCGCCCGGAAATGCTGCGCACCGCGGCGACCTGGATCAAGCGGCTTGATCACGCCGACACAGCGCGTACCACCGTCCATGTCTATCACGTGAAATATGGCGAAGCCCGCCAGATCGCGCGTGTCTTGACCGACATGTTTCTCGGCGGCTCAGGCGCCTCCAGCCTGCTCGACAGTGCCGATAATCAGGTCGCGCCGGGCTCAGGCACGTCGGCAACATCGAGCGCCGACCGCCTGTCGCTCAATGCCAACAATCCTGCCACTGCCAACAGTTTCGCCACCCGCGGCGGCACCGGGAACGGCGGCAGCACGCCTGGCCTCGCCACGCAGGGCGCAAATTCCGGCGGCAACAACGGCGGTACACTCGACAGCGGCCGTGGCGCGACGTCGTCGGGCAATGGCCAGCCGATGCTGCAGGACGTCAGGATCACTCCAGACGCCACCAACAATTCGCTCCTGATTTACGCCGACCAGGCGAACTACCGGATCATCGAGTCGACCTTGCTGCAGATTGACCAACCGCAGGTCCAAGTCGCGATCGATGCGACCATCGCCGAAGTGACGCTCAACAACACCCTTTCCTACGGTGTGCAGGCCTATATCACCGGGCAGAATTTCGGGTTGCGCCCGAACTCGGGATCGATCCTCAACACCCAGGCGGCACAGGCGCCGGCAACCACCGTCGATTCCAGTACCGGCGTAGCCTCCGTGACGGGTTCATTGACCAACGCCTTCATCAACCAGGCCTTTCCGGGCTTCAATTTCCTGGTCGGTTCGGCGACGCAGCCCAGCCTGATTCTTGATGCGCTGCATGCCGTCACCAATGTGAAGGTGCTGTCCAACCCCTCGCTGGTCGTGGTCAACAACCAGGTCGCGACCCTGCAAGTGGGTGACGTCGTGCCGGTCTCGACCGGTAGCGCCACCGTGCTGACAACAAGCAACACCGTGGTCAACACCATCGACTATCGCAACACCGGCATCATCCTGCGTGTATCACCCCGCGTCAGCGTCAATGGCACGGTCCGGCTCGACATCGAGCAGGAGATCAGCAACGTGCCGAACACGGGAACAGCCAGCACCCCCAACCTGACGCCAACCATCTCGGAACGCCGGGTCAAGAGCCAGATCTCAGTGGCGAACGGCCAGACCGTGCTGCTCGCAGGCCTGATTAGCGAGCAGCAGAACGGCGCGCGGAACGCGATTCCTGTGCTCGACCAGATTCCCGGCCTTGGCGACGCGTTCGGCCACCAGTCCAACAGCACCCAGCGGACCGAGCTGATCATTTTCATCCGGCCGCAGATCATCCGCGACGGCTCGGACGCGCATGTCGTCGCCGAAGAGCTTCGATCCAAATTGCGCGGAACCATCGCCACGACGACCACCAATGCTCCGATCACCACCAGCTATCATTGAGGCCGGCAGTGCCGCTTCACTCCGACGTGCCGTACGGCGCCGTCTGCCGGCGGCACTCGGGATAGCACTCGCTGTTGGCGCGGCCTTGCCCGCCGCTCGTGCGGACTCGCTCAGCCGCGGCGCGGCGGCGCTCGACCATGGCAACCATCTCCGTGCGGTACGCGAATTGTCGCCGCTGGCCGCGCGGGGCAATCCAAGAGCGCTCGGCCTGCTCGGCTTCATGTATGAGCACGGCTTTGGCGTCCCGCAGGCCTATGATGCCGCGTTCGATCTCTATTGCCAGGGCGCTACTCGGGGCGATCCATTCGCGCAAGCCATGCTCGGATTGATGTATGATAAAGGCCACGGCGCTCATCAGGATTTCATCCAGGCGTACAAATGGCTCGACCTGGCGGTGGCCCGGTCGCAAGGGCACGCGCGGGATATTTACACGCGACTTCGCAATGCAGTCGCCTCAAAGATGTCACGCGATGAAATCATCGTCGGCCAACGCCTTGCCTTGAGCTGGCTGCCCGGCGCTCCGGCCTATCCTTGAGGCAAGACTGCGAGTGTCTGGCCCAAGCGCAGACCTGTGTTCAATGGGCCCGCATTCTTCAGGGCAGTACGACACGGCGCCGCTTGACGCGGCCGCACAACGAGCTCCGACCGCATCGTGCGGAATCCGGGTCACGAGGCGGCGCTCGCGTGCCTCCGGTGTCGAATGGCCTCCCCGACGGTCGGCACCTGCCCGCAAGGGAGGCCGGCGGCCCGCATCGCCGCTTGTGGGCCCGCCGTCCGCAGCTTCCGATCGATCAGAGATCGGTTCGCTCCTCCGCGATGTCGCGACGCTGCTCCATGTTGAAGCGTCCCGCATAGATCTGCCGCCACCCGGTGGTCGGACCGGGATACTGGGACCGGGACGCGGAGTCGCGGGCTTGGGCCAACAAGTTCTTCGAGAAATATGGGCGGATGCCGACCATGACCCAGGCTGGCGTCTATTCCGCCGTGCGTCACTACCTGCGTGCGGTCCAGGCGGCGAATTCGGAGGATGGCCTCGCCGTTGCAGCCAAGATCCGCGAACTGCCGGTCGCGGACGCATTCGCCCACGGCACGGTTCGCGCCGATGGTCAGTTCGTGCACGACATGTATCTGGCGCGCGTCAAGACGCCGGCGGCGTCGAGCCGGCGGTGGGACTACTACGACATCGTCGCGACGATTCCCGCAGCGCAAGCGTTCCGCCCACTCAGCGAAGGCGGTTGCGAGCTGGCCTCGCAGTGATGACGCCGGCGGACGGCGACGAGCCGCCGTCCGCCAAACTCCTCGGCTCGATCGTCTCGGAACCTAGTGGGAGGAGCTGATCTGCAAGACGATGATATTTGCTGCAATGCACCGGTCAGCTGGAGCCGGTGGCCGATCGACAAGACGGGTGATCGAAGGGGCCGAGGGCCGCATTGCGGAACTCGAACACCAAGAGCATCTTAGTCCCATGGATTCGACGTTGATATTTATGATGGTTGTCGGTGCCGTAGCGTTGACGGAAGGCAGTGCAAAGCACCTCCCGTTTGCAATCGCAGCGCTCGTCTTCAACGCGGCCCTCTTGCTCATCTTTGTTGCCGATCTCGACAGAGCGATCCTGCTGTCCGGCCTGCTGGCAATAGCCATTGCTGGAGCATCAACCGTAAAGTTCGACCACAGTGCGATCAAACTGACCATCTCCGATATTCCGTTGGCGTTTGCCGGCACCGTCCCATTTCTTGTGCTGCAATATCCACGCGCGATGTTGGGTATCCTGATCGGCGGTGTGTTGTTCGTCGCTGCTTCGATCGCAGTGTTGCTCTACGCGGCAGGGCCACCGATTTCGATGGCATGTCGACTGCTCCTGTTCTGCGTCGCCCTCATCGGCTTCGCAACCGCTGCCGCTGTGACAGGCGGCAGCGCACTCTCGCGGATGGCGCTGATCCAGCGGCGCGGCTTTTACTCGACCTTTATGGCCTCACTCGTCGACCGTGTTTGCTGGCAACAGTTCAGCGAGCTTGCTCTGAGTGACATCGCCAACGAACCACTGCCGCTGAAGGAGGCGACACCTGCGCGCTCGGATGACTGTCCAGACATCATCATCATCCAGCACGAGTCGGTCTTCGACCCGCGTATCTTTGGGTTGCCCGTCGAGCCAATCGTTGAGGGACTCCTGTCCCCTGCAGATGGTCAATATGGACGTCTCAACGTGGACATCTTTGGCGGAGGCTCCTGGCAGTCCGAATTCAGCCTGCTGACCGGCCTTTCGAGCGCAAGCTTCGGATCCAGTGCCTACTACCTCTTCAAGAAAGGTGCTGGCCGATTCCACAGCAGCCTCCCCCATTCATTGGCATCGCTCGGCTATCGGACAACACTCATATCAAGCTGCCGTCGTGGCTTTCTCAATTACAATAGATTTTACAGTTCGATCGGCATTCATGAGCGGATCTTCATTGACGACCTTCCACCTCCGTTCGATGCTCGACGTTTCGAGGCGACAAATTCGGATGCAGTATTTCTGGAAGCGGTGATCGATGCCCATACGAAGCGCGTTACTGATAATCCAGCACCGCATTTTCTCTACGCGTTGACCAACTTCAATCATGGCCCGCACGATCGACAGCTTGCACCGACCGGGCAATTTGAGAAGGAGCGCGCCTTTGCTACGGCCAGCCTCCCCGACGCTGGATACGTCGAGTACTACACGCGGCTTGCGGAGACCGCTTCCACCTGGAAAAAACTCAAGTGCAAACTGGCAACCCAATTCCCGGGGCGTCCCATTCTGATTGTGCACTATGGGGATCACCAACCGGTGTTGACAAGACGGATCGCCCGCCGGCTAAAGCGACGGGGAGACGCGCAACAGGCGTTCGGTACATTTTATGCGATAGAGGCTTTGAATATCTCGCCGAAGCAATTTAGCGCCGGACGCGGTGCGGACCTCGACATCGCCTTTCTAGGAACTGTTGCTTTGCAACGCGCAGGGCTTCCCCTTGACCCGGTATTTTCGACGCGCGCAAGCTTGCTTGACGACTGCAGGGAAGCCTACTTTAGCTCTGCCTCCGAACGGAAACGCCGGTTCCATCGCACACTTGTGGATCTGGGCTTGATTGATCTCGTGCCGAACGTTCCGCCTGCGCGTTAACCTGCCAGGCTCTCGCACGACGTCGCACAGTTCGCGAAATCGGCAAGGTCGAGAAGATCACGCCGTCTTCGAGCTCCCAGCCACCGTCGATCCAGTCGGTGGCCGAGATGCGTACGAAGAGGCATGGTGGAGGGAATGGCCGCTCTCACCGCCCGCGTCACTTCGATATCGCGATCCGTCAAAGCTCCATTGCCCCTGGATCTCACCACAAAGGATCGAAGGATAGCGGCGATAGCGCGCTTCGACCGCGCGGTAAACGGCGAGCGGGTCAGTTGCATGAGATCGACGCCATAGTTCGTGCGAATATTTTCATTGCATAGTCTGATACCAACGGCCCCCGGATTTGACTCACATTTGGGATTCCCAAATCAGTGAGTTTCTGAATCGATGTTGCTGCGTAGACAGGAGCAATATCGATGGGGGCAGCGGTAGCGATTACGCGGCTTGATTTGACCGCGGGCGAGCTTCGGAAGGCGGCGCGCAGAGAGAAGAATAGTACGGTAGCGCGGCGGATATTGGCGCTTGCGCTTGTGCTGGAGGGCGCGGACCGCAAGAAGGCAGCCGAAAGTTGCGGGATGGATCGTCAGACCCTGCGGGACTGGGTGCATCGTTATAACGCCGAAGGCTTGGCGGGACTGCGGTCGCGCAAACCGACGGGACCGCGGTCGCGGCTGACGACAGAGCAGCAGGCCGAATTGGCCGCGTTGGTCGAGGCCGGTCCCGATCCTGAGCAGCATGGGGTCGTACGTTGGCGGCGGGTGGATTTGCGCGACGCGCTTGAGCGGCGGTTTGGCGTCAAACTGCACGAACGTTCGGTCGGCAAGGTTCTGGCCAAGCTCGGGTACCGCCGGCTCTCGGTGCGGCCGCGCCATCCGCAAGCCGATGAAGCGGCTCAGGAAGCGTTCAAAAAAACTTTGCTACGACCCTCACGACAACGCTCCCCGCTCACGCCCAAGGCAAGCCGATCGAAATCTGGTTCCAGGACGAGGCGCGGATCGGCCAGCAGGGCACGCTGACACGCGTGTGGGCCAAGCGTGGCTCACGGCCTCGCGCGCCGCGCGATCGACGTTACGATTGGGCTTATCTCTTCGGTGCCGCCTGTCCTCAACGTGGCGTCGCCGCGGGTCTTGTCATGCCGACGGCAAATGCAGAGGCGATGTCACTGCATTTGGAGGCAATCAGCCGCAAAGTTGCACCCGACGCACATGCCGTTCTCGTCTTCGACGGCGCCGGCTATCACAGTGCCGGCACCGTCCGAGCTCCGGAAAATATCACTCTGTTACAGCTGCCGCCTTATGCGCCCGAGCTCAATCCGATTGAAAACGTCTGGCAGTACCTGCGCGCCAACAAGCTCGCCATCACCGTCTTCGACGACTACGACGATATCGTCGCCAAGACCTGCGAAGCCTGGAACTTCTTCGCAAATGATCCAGATCGCATCGCCTCAATCACAAGCCGCACTTGGGCAACAGTCAATCCTTAGGGCCATTGGTATGACAATCCACAGCCTTTTGGTTGATTGAGATTGCTACAGATTTTCTTCCTGTCAGAACGGGGGGCCCTGCGTCCACAATCACCCGTCCTCCGAACGTGAGGCGCTCGACTGGCCGCGATCGGGTTGATAAGCCCACCGCAAGGAGACTTTGAGTCGGGACATGACCGTTGCGATTGAGATGGGGCATACGACGGCAGGCGGCTCGGCCACTCTGGACCTCGAGGAACTGCTGGCAACGCGCCTGCTGGTGCAGGGCAATTCGGGGTCCGGCAAATCCCATCTGCTGCGCCGGCTGCTGGAACAGAGCGCCCCTTGGGTGCAGCAAACCATCGTTGACCCGGAAGGGGACTTCGTCACGCTGGCCGAACGTTTTGGTCACCTCGTAATCGATGCCGAGGACCACACTGAGCGGGGTCTGCAGGTCGCCGGCGAGCGAGCGCGCATCCATCGCGTCTCCACGGTGCTCAATCTCGAAGGGCTCGATGCCGAGAACCAGATGCGGCGCGCTGCCGCCTACCTGAGCGGACTTTTCGAGATTGCCCGCGATCACTGGTATCCGATGCTGGTGGTGGTGGATGAGGCCCAGCTGTTCGCGCCGGCGGTCGCCGGAGAGGTGTCGGACGAGGCACGCAAATTGTCGCTCGGGGCCATGACGAATCTGATGTGCCGCGGCCGCAAACGTGGGCTTGCGGGGGTGATCGCGACCCAGCGACTGGCAAAGCTTGCCAAGAACGTCGCAGCGGAGGCGTCGAATTTCCTCATGGGCCGAACTTTCCTGGATATTGACATGGCGCGCGCCGCCGATCTCCTGGGCATGGAGCGCCGGCAGGCCGAAGCCTTCCGGGATCTCGAACGCGGTCAATTCATGGCGCTGGGCCCTGCCCTCTCCCGTCGTCCCCTGGGTCTGCGCATCGGCCCCACGGAAACCCAGCCACGCAATGCACCGCCGAGACTTGTTCCGCTCCCCGGAGCGGCGCTGGAGGACGCACGCGCCATTATCCTGGCGGCCCCGCCACCGGAGAATATCCGGCCCCAGCGCCGGCCGGCGCCGGATCTCCTCGGCCAACTCATGGCCGCGAAGTCTGCAGCACTCGAAATGCGTCCCGAAGTCGCGGAACAAGGCCTCAACGCTGAGGAGTTGGCGGTGCGGCGTACGCGGCTCGATCGTATCCTGTGCGCCATCCTCGCAGAACCTGACGCGGGCTTCCGCGCCATCGGCGTCCTGTATCAGGAGTTCGTGGTCCGCTGCCGAATCGAGGGCCTCGGTTCGGCCGTGCCTGACCTGAGTGACTTCCGGCGCATGTTGACGCACGCTCGCGCCGGACTCGCCACCGACATGGCAGAGGATGACGCGTGGCAGGATGTCTCGGTCCGCGCCTCCATCCTGCCCGAGGACATGCAGGGTGTTTTCATGATGATCGCACGCGCAGCGAAAGAAGGCCGGCCCTGCCCAAGCGATGCCGCGATTGCCCGTGCCTATGGCACGCATTCGTTTCGCCGCGCACGACGTTTGCTGACCTACATCGAGGAGCAAGGCCTCATCGTCTGCCAGCTTGATGGTGCCGGCCGACGAATCGTGACGCTCGTCGAACTCGCCTGGGCGACGGCGCCGGGCGACCCCAACGCCGAGGAGCTGTCGGCCGAGGCGGACCCAAGCAGCCTGGCTCAATGATGCGATGCTTGGGCACGCCAGGCTGAACCTCCTCCAATCCCACCTTTGCCCGCTAGCGAAATTGCCAGCACCAATATGCGTCACCGCGATCGCGCCGCTCCGTGACGTCAACGCCAACGAAGCGGTCATGCGCCAGCGCCGCTCCAACCCACAGTTCATTCCAAGCATCGAAGACGGCCGGAGACAGTGCCTCGCGTTCCGCCATCAGGCGCCATGACGTCTGTCGGACAGTTGCGATGGCGCCTTCTGTTCGCAGTTGCGCATCGTCGCCCTGCCCGACCGCAAGCTTGGCGAACGCCGCGGCGAACCCCGCAGGCCCCGGTCCGACGCCTCCCAGAAGCGATGCGACCTCGTCGAAGGTGTGCATTCCGACCAGACGCGCGGCCGCGCCGGCGAGATGGCCGCCCGATTCGGGGCCGAGCACCGCGATCGTTTCCGGAACGATCGAGGTGATGTATTCCATCGCATAGTTGCGCAGCACCTTCTGCAGCCGCGCTTCGGGCCAGGCATTGTCGGGGAGCCGCGGGGCGAGATCTGCCCGGAACGGAGGACAACGCTCACCGGGCGAAAACTGCAAGCGCTCCTCGGGAGCGAGGTCGTGATCCCACTCCTTGTAATAGCCTTCGAGGCCGGGCTGACCGTCCACGGTCTGGCCCGTGCATACGAACCCCAGTCTCGGATTGCCGAGGACGACGCCGTTGTTGGCGTGCCACCCCCACAACATGGCGCGCGACACCTCCGAGGGAATGCCGCAGATCGCCGTTCCCGACCAGATCCACCGCGGCGGCGGATAGCGCACCCAGGCCTTCTTGTCGCTTTCGTAGACATATTCGACCTTCACGCCGCCGACCTGGTTCGACAGATAATGATATTGCGCGCAGGCCACCGCATGAGGGAGACGATCGAGACCGAGCTTCTGCAGGCCCGGAACGAAGCGCGCCAGTTGCTGCCGCCTGAACGTCTTGAACACCACGTCGGCGGCGCGCGCGGCACCGGCGCGAGACGAGATCATCAGGATCAGTCCCGTCAGATAGGAGTGGTAGATCAGCTCGATCGCGCGATAGGCCGCGACGTCGTCCTTTGTGCTGCCTGATCCCTGGCTCATTTCTTCTTCTCCAAACCGGCGACCACGAAATCTGCAATCTGCTCCGCCAGACGCCTCTTCGCCGCCTGCGTTTCCCCCGAGCGAGGCTGATACCAGCGCGATGTCCAGTTCAGGGCGCCGAGCAGCGGCTTTGCGGCGAGCTTCGCGTCGACCGACCTGAACTCTCCGGACTCAACGCCATCCTTGATGACGCGGATATAGAGGTTCTCGTTTGCCTCGCGCAGCGCCGCGACCTCCGCGAGTTCCGCCCTTTCGCTCTCGTTGGTGCGCTCCAGAAGATGCATTTCCAGTCCCTGCGCGATCACGCGGAGATACGCCAGGTGATCGATGACGAGGATCGTGTGCGCGACCGCCATGCCGTGCAGCCGCTCGCGCGCGGACAGTTTCGCTTCGAAGGACGGTCGGATCGCGGCTTGCGTCAGCTCCATTCCGCGGCGATGCACCGCGAAGAAGAGCTCCGACTTGCTGCGGTAGTAGTAATAGATCGCGCCTTTCGTCGAGCCGATCTCGTCGCTGACCCGGTCGAGCGACGTCGCGGCGAAGCCCTGGCGCATGAAGGCGCGCGCGGCGGCGTCGAGAATATCGACCCTGCGATCGGCCAGCGGTTGGCCGCCTTCGATCTTGCCCAGCTTGCTCACATAGCCCTCCTGCGTCGGCGCCGTTGACACCAGAACATACTACTCAGTAGCATGCAACATACTACTCGGTATCTAGCACGGATCGGCATCGGTGACGGACGACTATGCGGGGCTGCGTATCCTCGACGTGAGCCAGGGGTTTGCTGGGCCCTATAGCGGCGCGATCCTCGCGCACGGCGGCGCTTCCGTGATCAAGGTCGAGCCGCCGGCCGGAGGCTGGGCGCGCTCGATCGGCGGTCACACCGTCTTCAGACACGTGCCCAACAAAACAAGAAAAGACAGGTGGAAAATGAAAGCAAAGATGAAGACGAGTGCCGTGGTCGCCGGGCTTCTGGCGAGCCTGATGGCTTCCTCCGCGATGGCCCAGGTGTCCGACAACGTCGTGCGCATCGGCATCCTCAACGACATGACCGGCATCTATGCGGATGCCGGCGGCAAGGGCTCGATCCTTGCGGCCCAGCTCGCGGCCGAGGATTTCGGCGGCAAGGTCGCCGGCGCGCCGATCGAGATCATCTCGGCCGATCACGCCAACAAGCCCGATATCGCGGCCAACCTGGCCCGCCAGGAATACGACGCACAGGGCGTCGACGTCATCGCCGATGGCGGCTCGTCGGCGGCGGCGCTCGCGATGCAGAACGTTTCGCGGGAGCGCAAGAAGATCATCCTGTTGTCCGGCCCTGCCACCGCTGAGATCACCGGCAAGGCCTGTTCGCCGTACAGCTTTCACTGGATGTACGACACCTATGCGCTCGCCGCGGCTCCTCCTGCGGGCGTGTTGAAGCGCGGTGGCGACACCTGGTTCTTCATCACCGCCGACTATGCGTTCGGCAAGTCGATGGAGAGCGAGGCGACGAAGCGGATCGTCGCCGACGGCGGCAAGATCATCGGCGGCGTCCGCGCGCCGCTCGACACGCCCGACTTCTCCTCGTTCCTGCTGCAGGCGCAGGGCTCCGGCGCCAAGGTGCTCGCGCTGGCGACCGCCGGAAGCGACACCAGCAACGCGATCAAGCAAGCGCAGGAATACAACGTGATCGGACCGAACACGCAGGTCGTCACCTTCCTGATGTTCATCAACGATGTCGACGCCATGGGCCTCAAGAACGGACAGGGCCTCGTCTCCTCGACGACCTACTATCATGACCTCGACGACGGCAGTCGTGCCTTCGCAAAGCGCTTCTGGGACAAGATGGGACGCCCGCCGTCGATCGTGCAGGCGGGCGTCTACAGCTCCGTGGTCCACTATCTGAAGGCGGTCGCCGCGACAGGAACGGACGATGGCGACAAGGTCGCCGCCAAGATGCGCGAAATGCCGGTCGAGGATGCTTTCACCCATGGCGCAAAGATCCGCGCCGACGGCCGTCTGCTTCGCGATCTCTACGTGACCGAGGTCAAGAAGCCGGAGGAATCGAAGGGCCCCTGGGACTACTGGAAGATCGTCGCCACCATTCCCGGAGACAAGGCGTGGCGTCCCGCCGAAGAGAGCGAGTGTCCCCTTCTGAAAACCAACTAGGCCGAGGAGCGTCGGGGCATGGCGGATCACCGCAAGCTCGTTGTCGAGAACGATGGTCCGGTCACGATCATCACCATCAACCGCCCGGAAGTTCGCAATGCCCTCGACAATGAGACGGCGGCGGCATTGACCGCCGCGCTGCGTGCGTTTGACGCAGCGCCTGACCAAGCCGTCGCGGTCCTGACCGGTGCGGGGGGTCACTTCTGCGCCGGGGCCGACCTGAAGGAGCTCGCCGCAGGCCGCGAATACCGGCCGTGGGCGGGCGATCCCGACGGCCCGTGTCACGACCTGCTGTCGAAGCCGGTCATTGCCGCGGTGGCGGGCTATGCATGCGCGGGCGGTCTCGGCGTCGCGCTGCGCTGCGACCTTCGCGTGGCGGAGGAAGGCTCGACCTTTGCCGTACTGTCGCGGCGATGGGGCGTTCCGATGAGCGACGGCACCACGGTGAGGTTGCCCCGCCTGATCGGCGCCGGCCGAGCCCTCGACATGCTGCTGACCGCAAGGAAAGTGTCGGGAGCGGAAGCCGTCGCCTTGGGGCTGGCCGACCGGCTGGTGCCGAACGGGCAAGCCCTGCCCGCGGCCATCGCGCTCGCGCGCGAGATCGCCGCCTTTCCTCAGATCGCAATGCGCTCCGACAGGATGTCCGCCATACGCCAATGGAACCTGTCGGAGGAGCAGGCGCTCGCGCTCGAGGCCAGCCTGTCGATCGAGGCGAGGCAGAAGGAAGCACGCAGCGGCGCTGCCCGCTTCGCGTCCGGCGCGGGTCGCCACGGCTCGATCGAGAAGGAATAGTCCATGCGCGCGGTGGTCGGTCACCAGTTTGGCGGCATCGACGATTTGCGTCTCGAAGACGTGCCCCCTCCGTCTCTTGCGCCGGGGACTATCCGGATCTCGGTCCACGCGGCTGGCGTGAGCTTTGCAAACCTGTTGTTCATTGCGGGCAAGCACCAGAACCGTCCGTCGGTCCCCTTCATTCCCGGAACCGAGATCGCCGGCATCATCACCGAAATCGCTCCCGATGTCGCAACGCCGCTGCGCGTCGGAGACCGCGTATGCGCCGGATTGCCGTCGGGTGGATTTGCCGAGGAAGCAATCGTCGACGCCGGCAACGTCTTCGCAATTCCCGACGCGCTGAGCTTTGCCGGCGCGACGCTGTTTCCGACCATCTATGCCACGGCCTATGCCGGCCTCACCTGGCGCGCCAACCTCAAGGCCGGCGAAACCCTGCTCGTCCACGGCGCGGCCGGAGCGAGCGGATTGGCCGCCGTCGAGATCGGGCGCGCGTTGGGGGCTCGGGTGATCGCGACGGCCGGCGGCGAGCGCAAGCTCGACACCGCAAGGCGCTTCGGTGCGGATCACGCGATCGACTACAAGCGCCGGGATTTTCGCGAAGCCGTTCTCGAGATCACGAACGAACGCGGTGCGGACGTTGTGTTCGATCCCGTGGGCGGCGACGTCTTCGACAACTCTTTGCGCTGCATCGCCCCGCTCGGCCGCATCCTGCCGATCGGCTTTGCCTCCGGCCGCATTCCCCAGATTCCGGCCAATATCGTTCTCGTGAAGAACCTCACTGTGATCGGCCTCTATTGGGGATTCTACATGGCGTGGGGCAAGTCCAGGGCGGATGCAGCGCTGCGCGCGCAAGTCAGGACCTTGTTCGACGAGTTGTTTGCGCTCTACGAGGCCGGAAAGCTTGGCGCCCCCGTCGACCAGACGCTCCCTCTCTCGCAATTCGCTGACGGCCTTCGACGCGTAGAGCAGAGGCAAGTCATCGGCAAGATCGTTCTTACGCCAGGGGAAACGGCTTGACCGAACAAGCCGTCGGACCGACTTTCGAAGCGCCATTCCGTGCCCTGTGCGTGCTCGATTCGGACAAGGCGTCGCCGCTCCTGTTGCCGTGCGACCGCAATCTCGCGGCACGAGGTGTCCGAGCTTTGCTTCTCGTTTCGCCCTCTCTTGATCAGAGGGCGCAGGGAAAGCCGGGTGCCGATCGCACCCATGGGTCCCGAGCAAATGGAAAGCTCGGGAGGTAGGACCACAGGCGAAACCGGAACGATCCCGGCTTTCCCTGCGCGATGGTTTACGGCTTATACGTGCTCTCCCCGGCGAGACTCGGCTTTGTTGTCACCGTCTTTGCAAAAGCGCTTCGCGCTTTGCAAGGAGACACCTGCCACTAGGGCGTCAGGCCTGCACGACTTCACCGTCCGCTATCTGCCACGCTCGTCAGCCGTGACATCGGCGTCCACCGCATCTCGACCCAACACTCGTGACGATCGCGAAGCGCCCCTCAGGCGGGTGAGACGGGCCATTCATACACTGAGTTGCGCTTCTGAAAAACAGAAATATTTTTGCGTGAGGGACTTGCGCCGTCGGGCAACTCAGTGATTGGCAGGCTCACCGCGCGTCATAGAAGACGTCGACAACAGTCAGCGTCAACGCAGCCTTCCGGGTCTCGACGAAGTTAATCGCACAGGCGGTTTCGACACGAACAAAGCTGCGCGTCGGCGTTACCGACAAGAATTTCGCCTGCAGGAACAGCGGTACATCTGTTCCGACGGCATGCCTGAAACGGACATGGCGATATTCCGCGACCAGGCATTTCTCGAAATGCGCAACGCTGTAGGCCTCTTGCAGAAGGCGCGGTAGCCGCACCAACAGCAGATTGCCGGGCACGATCGTGCGACCAGCCGGCAGTTCCACCTTCGCTCGCTCGACATCGGAGTGAATCCACTGGCGATCCCCGCTGAGCTCAATGAAGCGATCGACGTCGGACTGAGTCAGCGCGAATGTTTTACTCTGCAGTTCGGCGCCGACGAACGCGGCGAGGTCGGCTGGGCGATCGACACGAACCAGCATGGTCCTACTCCACGCGGAGCAGCACAGCGGAGCCAAGTCCACCTGCTGCAGCGATCGCCGCCAGCCCGGTTGCGCCCGCATGCATCCTCTGCAATTCATGCCACGCGCGCACCACCACGATCGCCCTGATGCGCCGATCGGATGCCCCCGTGCCAAGGCTCCGCCGCCAGGATTAACGAGAGTGGGATCGAGACCGAGCCCGCGGATACAGGCCATTGCCTGAACGGCGAAGGCCTCCATGATTTCTGCGACAGAAAGTGAGGATGTGGATAGTCCCGCATGACGCAAGGCCGCGCGCGCCGCCTCGATCGGCGCCAACCCTGGACGTTCGGGATCGCCGCCCGTCCGCCCAGCACCGACGACACGGATCACGCGGGCCGAGGAATGCACGGACGCCAATGCGCGTTCCGACACCAGCAGCACCGCAGCGGCAGCATCGGCTTCGACCGCGACGGTTGCGGCAGTCACGCCATGGGTTGAACTCCCGGCGAGAACAGGAAGTCGTGCACAGAGACCCGTAGCCAGACGACGGGCAAAAGGATCTCCCGTATGCCCTGCGACGGGTACGAATTCCTGCGCCGTGACGCCGCGTGCCAGAGCCTTGCGGTGGCTCTCGATGGCGAACGCTTCCTGGTCGCCGCGGGTGATATCCCACTCCGCCGCGAGCATTGCCGCGGCCGGAATCACGTCCGGATCACGCTCCGGCCACGGCGCGAATGGCGGTCTGTCATAAGGCTGCGCGACCTCACCTGGAACGAACGGGCGCCGAGCGCGGATTGGACTGCGGCTGAAGCTTTCGACGCCGCCCGCGACGATGGCATCGGCTTCTCCGGCCTTGATGCGCGCTGCGCCCAGCAGGATCGCATCAAGGCCTGCACAACATTGGGTGTCGATCGTGCTTGCCGGCACCTCTGCAGGCAACCCGGCTTTGAGCGCAGCGACGCGTGCCGGGTTGCCGCCGCCATATAGCGCGTTGCCCAGGATTACCTCGTCGACTTCTGACGGTGAAAGACCGGCGTCGTCGAGCGCCGCCCGAATAGAAGCTTCAGCCAAATCAACGGCCTCCACCCTGGCAAATGCGCCGCCGCGCGGCACGACTCCCGTGCGACGCGCGGCGACGATGAAAGCCGCGCTCATGACAATCTCCGCGCCATCGTGCCTGCGCTCCAGACCTGACGCAGCCGGTCAAAGTCGGTTTTCCCGGAACGCGTCAGAGGCCATTCCAACACACTCGCATAGACACGCGGCACCTTGTAGAGCGGCAATAGGGCGCGCAGGTGGGAGATGAGTTCAGAGGCGACAACGGTCGCATTTGCGCGCGTGTGTATGAGCGCGATCAATCTCTCGCCGCGGCTGGCGTCAGGCGCGCCGAGCACGGCAGCGGCCGCCACCGCAGGGTGACGCTCGAGCACTCGCTCGATCTCCTCGGGGTAGACGTTCTTTCCAGACGTCACGATCTTCCTGCTGGCCCGACCGACCAAGTGCAGGAACCCCTTCGGATCAAGGAAGCCGATATCGCCGACCGACACGGCATCGCCGTGGCGGAGCAGATCGGATGATTCACCACAAGCGTAATTCATGAACAGAAACGGGCTCTCGACGAACACAAAGCCGGTCTTGCCTGCTCGCAGCGATCGGCCGGTCCGGTCCCGGATCGTCACCACGGCGCCTGAGAAGGCGCGGCCAACCGATGTTTCGGGACTGCCCTCATCTGCCTTCGCCACCGTCATGAAGCTGGTCTCCGAAGCGCCGTAGAATTCAGCGATACGGGCATTGGGGAACACGCGCTGCAATGGCTCGCGCTGTTCCGCCGGCAGCTTGGCCCCGGACGACAAGACCCAGCGCATCGAGACGAGCGCAGCGTTGCCCGCGGCCTTGACGATCATCTGGAACTGCGTCGGCACGGCATAGAGCACCGTAGCCTGCTCGCCTTCGATCAGGCGCACGACGGTGTCGGGCCGGAATTTTCGGCAGAGAATGACGCAGGCACCGACGTTAAGCCCATGGACGAGCGCGTAAAGGAAAAGCGAGTGGGTGAGCGTTCCGGGTGCGAGAATCACGTCCTCTGCGCCAATTCCGAACTCCTTTCCGTCATGACGAAAGCTCTCGGTCCATGATCGATGATGACGGCGGTAGCCTTTGGGGAGGCCGGTCGATCCGGAGGTAAAGCCAACGTAGAACGGCCTCAGCCCATCCGGCTCGGAGACTGAGATTGCTTCGACCGCGGCGCTGAGGATCGTCGCGAGCTGTGTGAAGGACGACAGGGCATCGGTAAGAATGATCGCTCTGTCTCCGGCGAACCGAACATCGAAGCTGATGAGCAGCGCGGGCGACAACTGCACCAGGATCGCGCGTGTCATCTCGGCCGGCCAATCAGGATCCAGCACCTGTGCCTCGCGCCCCGCGCGCGCGACGGCAAGAAACAGAAGGGCAAGTGCGGGACCGGTCGGCAGATGCAGCGCGACGCCACCGCCCTCCGGAGTCGCGGCGGCAATGAAGCCGGCCAATCGATTGATCTCTTGGTCGAGACGCCGCCAGGATATCCGCTGCTCCTCGAACACCAGCGCATCGCGGTCCGGCGTCCGCGCGGCATGATACGACAGCGGCTCCGTGATGCTCACGTGCGATGTCCGAGAGCGGCCGGATAGGCCTGTTCGGCGGCCTTGGTCAGGAACGCCGCAGCGAGCACCTTTACAAAGTCACCCGGCAAGAACACTGAGGTGGCCAGCATCGCCTGCAATGCTCCCATATGCGCCACGATCATGAGACCGACGATACCGCAGGCATAGACGACGACGATTCCGCCGGTCATCGCGGCTGCGAATGCTGCGGCAAACACTGGCACTTTGGTGAGGCGCTGCATGACGACACCGGTGATGAAAGCGCCGGGGATCCAGCCCAGCAGGAAGCCTGTGGAAGGAGCGAAGAACACGCCGAGCCCGCCTCGGCCACCCGCCAGAAGCGGGGCGCCAAGCGCAACAACGAGCAGCAGCAACAACACGGCTAGCGCGCCCTGGCGCGGACCGAGCACGATCCCGGCAAGCATCACACCGAGCGTCTGCGCGGTGATCGGCACGCCGCCAGCCAGGGGGAGATGAAACGTCGGCAGCAGGCCGAGCACCGCGATCATGGCCGCGAGCAGCGAGATTCGAGCAATGGCGCGAGAATCCATCAACGTGATCCTTTGGGTTGGCGATCTGCGCGGCCATAGCCGCGCGTATCAAGGGCGTCGGCGACGTGGTCCGCAAGTCGCAGTGTTTCGATTAGGAACAGGACAACAATGCGAAGCGGAACGCGTCGTTGTGACCGCGACCGCCACGCCTCTTCGCGTGCGTGCCAGTTGGCCAGCAGCACCGGAATGAAACGCAGCACCAGCGCGACCGATAGCGCGATCTTTCGAGAGTTGACGCCCAGCGGGCGAAGCAGCCGAAACAACGGCTCGACGGCATCCATCAATGCCGACATCGTCGTCGTCACTGTGACCAGATCGGCGACGAGCACCATGACCAGGAGCCGCAGCACCACGCTCGCCCCCTCGTCCCACTGGCTGAATAAGCCCTGCAAACCACCGACGATCGCGAGCAGCGGAACGATCGGCTTCAGCAGGCTGAGCCGCCGCACGGCATCGCGGCCGAGCGCCGCATAAACGCCGACGACGACAGCAAGGCAGAGCGCGAGAAGCCGCCAGTCCTGCATCGGCAACAGCGCCATGCTCATGCCTGCGACCGCGCAGAGCTTGAGACCCGCCGGAAGCCGATGCAGCCACGTCACGCGGGAAAGATACCCGCCCATCATGCCGCGCCGCTCTCCAGCATCAACGCGCCCCGCGCGGCGGCATGCGCTCGGTAATCTGGAAGCACCTGCGAAGGCGTGCCGTCAGCCCTCACCTGGCCCTTCTCCAGCCAGATCACACGGTCGAAGTCACGCAGCAGATCGAGGTCATGACTCGCCATGACGATCTGCTGCGGCAACCGCGCAAGCCTTGCCGACAGCGACAGCCGCGTCGGCAGGTCGAGGCTGGAAAATGGTTCGTCGAGCAGCAATATCCTCGGTTCAGTCGCGAGGATCGCCAGGATGCAGACGAGTTGCTTCTGTCCCTCCGACAGGTCGTGGATCGCGCGATCGATCCAGCCGGCGCAGCCATGATCGGCCAGTAGATCGCTCGCCGCCTGCCTGGCCTGAGCCGCCGTCTGACCACTCTCGATCAGGCCGAAGGCGACTTCTTCGCCGACGGTCGGGAAGATGATTTGATGGTCCGGATTCTGGAACACGAATCCGACATCGAGATGCAGTTCCCTGCCCGCCTGCGTCGTGCGACGTCCGTTGACGACCACCTCGCCGCGTTGGGGCGACAGCAGGCCGTTGGCGAGGCGCAACAACGTGCTCTTGCCGGAGCCGTTGTCGCCGACAAGACCAATTCTCCGCTCACGCAGGTCGAGCGACAGGCCGTCAAAAATCCGGTTACCTCCTCGACCGAGGGAAACTTGATCGAACACGGCTCCGACAGACGGTGCCGCACGGCAAGGCTCCGCCCCATTGCCCGGCTGCACGCCACCGGGGCTGCGCTTTGACCGCAAAATATCGAGCAATCCCATATGTTTCCGGCCGTTCTCAAAGCCCGCGTCGCAGGACAGGAAGCCCGCTACCAGCCACCAGTAGCCCGTGCGTGCCGAAAACTCCACCCGGCCGAATGAGTGACAGATACGTGGGATCTGAGCGGGTTTGCCCGATCTATGGGTATTGGAGAACGGGAGACACCTGGCGCTCGGGCTCACCTCAGGCCATGGGCGGAGGCGCTCCACGGAGACCAAGTTACCGTCAGCGGCTAGAGGTCCTTCTCGGCCAGCTTGCGAAACTCGTCAGGCACCGAACGAGAGACACCAAGTGCCACCGAGCCATATCCGATCGCATCCCATCCGAAGCGATCGCGGATCTTGTCGATGGCACAGTCTGCCGCCCAACGGGCCAAGCCAAGCCTGCTTCCGGGGCGACGCGCCTGATCTGCAAGCCCAAACGGGAGTTCGAGTTCGAGATCCCAGTGCTCCTCGAGATGCGATACGGAGATCGCCAACAATGAGATCATCTTCTCGTCCGGGTGATCCGCCAGGATCGCACGCACCAATTCCTCGGCGAGCTCAGCGAGGATCATGGTGGCTGAGATCGGCGCATCGAGCGTTGTCGAACGCGTCACCGAGCTTAAGTCTGCGAAACGCACGCGTACCGTGACCGTTCGGCCGGGTCTGGACTTCGCCCGGAGCCGCGTCGCGACGCGGTCCGCGAGGTGAAGCAGGGTCGGCCGGATAACCCGCTCAATGGCGGGCTTCTTGCCGATCGCCGACTGCGCCCCGGCTGATCGGGCCCGATGGTGAGGTTTGAGCTGCCGGGGATCGCGATTCCAGGCCAGCTCCGAGAGCTTCTGTCCCGCCGCCGGTCCGAGCAATCGCTCGAGCGACCAGCCGGGCAGCCTGGCAAGTTGCCCAATCGTCGACACGCCGATCGCAGCCAGCCGTGCCTTGGTGACTGGTCCCACGCCCCACATCAGCTCGACCGACAGCTCGTGCAGGAATTCCAGCTCAGTGTCGGGATCGACAACCACGAGCCCGTCAGGCTTGGCGACTTGCGAGGCGATCTTGGCCAGGTGCTTGGTGCGCGCGACACCCACGGAGATCGGAAGGCCAAGCTCGGTGCGCACGCGCCAGCGGATCGCCGCTGCGATTTCGGCGGGCGCACCGAACAGATGGGTGCAGCCCGCAACGTCGGCAAACGCCTCATCGATCGAAATGCGCTCGACGAGCGGCGTGAAATCGCCGATCACCTTGATGGCGGCGTCACCCAGCCGCTGGTAGTCCTTGAAATGGCCGCCGACAAAGGTGAGCTGCGGACACAGCTCGCGCGCCTGCCGTCCCGGCATGCCGCCACGAATCCCGAATGCCCTTGCTTCGTAGGAAGCGGCAAGCACAACACCGCCGCCGACGGCGATGGGCTTGCCACGCAGGGATGGGTTCAGCAGTTGCTCAACCGACGCGTAAAACGCATCCAGGTCTGCGTGGAGGATGGTGCCTGCTGATGCCATCCCAACCGTTCACCTGCGACGTCTGACCAAAACTTGATGCCGTTGCGATACGTCACGATTGACATGAGAACAAAATAGGAACATCCTGAGAGCCGGTCAATCGGGAATCTTGGGCATGTCGGCCGTTTCGAAGACGCTGCAAAGACGCGACCCGCTGGATACGGCGGCCGATCAAGTGATCGCGGCGTGCGACGGCGACCCTCGTGCCGCAGTCCGCGCACTGATCGTCGCCAAGGGACTTCTCGAGGCCGAACTGCAGGACATATGCGCAGTACCCTCGGAGAGACACACTCGCGGCCGAAGCACGCGGCGTGAGCAGGACTAAGCCTCGCATAAGCGCGCATTTTCCTTCGGGCGGCATCTGATCGATTTTGCTGGTTGAACTGAGGTGTCGAAGCGTCGCCATGGCGCAGAGCGCCATGCTCGGGAAGAGGTTGTCGCGGGCAAGTGACTCCTGCAGTAGACACCCCGATATCCAACACTCGAGAGCGGAAATGACCTGGACCAAAGCTTCACCATCTACACTGCTGATTGCGCTCGGCGCTTCCCTTTTCTTCGCGGCAAGTACGGCCCGCGCAGAAGATGGCGTATTGCGAGTCGGTATCATCACCGACATGAGCGGGCAGTATTCCGATGGCAACGGCACCGGCTCCGTCGTCGCGGCGCAAATGGCTGCCGAAGAAATCGGCGGCACGGTAGCGGGGCGCCGAATCGAGATCATATCGGCCGATCACCAGAACAAGCCCGACGTGGCTGCCGGAATCGTGCGCAGCTGGATCGATACCAAGGGCGTCGATGTGATCGCCGAGGGTGTGAATTCAGCCGTAGCACTCGCCATCCAGACCGTGACCCGTGAGCGCAAGAAGCTGTTCCTGATTTCGGGCTCCGGCTCGTCGGAGCTCACCGGCAAGCAATGTTCCCCAACCAGTGTGCAATGGACCTACGACACCTATGCCTCCTCGAACGCGACCGCCAAGGCCGTGGTCGCGCGCGGTGGTACGCCGTGGTTTTTCCTCACCGCGGATTATGCGTTCGGCCAGGCGCTGGAGCGCGACGCGAGCAAGGCGGTGACTGCTGCCGGCGGCAAGGTGCTGGGCGCGGTCCGGCATCCCTTCGACACCGCGGATTTCTCGTCATTCCTGCTGCAGGCGCAATCGTCCGGGGCCAAGATCCTGGCGCTCGCCAATGCCGGCTCCGACTTCCGCAACGCGGTCGCTCAGGGCGATGAGTTCAATATCCGCGAGAGCATGCAGGTCGTTGCGCTGCAGGTGACGCTCACGGACGTGCCGGCACTCGGTCTGCAGCATGCGCACGATCTCCTGTTCACGGACTCCTTCTATTGGGATCGCACGCCCGAGACCCGGGCATTCTCGCAGGAGTTCTTCAAGCGGCACGGAGCGATGCCGACGGCCTACCAGGCCGGCGTGAATTCGGCGCTGCGGCACTATTTCAAGGCGGTGGCTGCCACCAACTCGGTCGATCCGGAAACGGTGATTGCGCAAATGCGCAAGACGCCGGTCAATGATTTCTTCGCTCAGGGCGGCGTCGTGCGCGAGGATGGCCGGATGGTACACGACATGTACCTGATGCGTATCAAGAAGCCGGAGGAGTCCAAGAGCAAGTGGGATCTGTACGAGTACCTCGCGACCATCCCCGGCGATCAGGCATTCCGTCCGCTCAGTGAAGGCGGCTGCCCCTACATCACCAAGGCGCAGTGACGGTGTCGTATGCCAAGCGCATGGCGGGGACGATTTCCTCGCCCGCGCAGCTCTGCTGGGCTACGCCGGAGCTTCCATGAATGGCCTCCGCTCACAGATAGTCTTCAAAGGTGTCGCATTGCGCGCGCGTCAGGTGCAGGCCGTGCTTGGTGCGTCTTTCGAGAAAGTCTGCGGGCCTTGCCGCCCATTCCGTCTCGCGGAGGTAGACGGCTTCGCGTTCATAGAAATTCCCACCGAAGTGACGGCCGAGATCGGCAACACCGCGTGCCGATCCAAGGAGATCGCGTGCGCGCGTACCATACAGGCGCGCATAGTGATGGATTACCTGTTGAGGCAGATCGGGATAGGCGCGCGCCAGGTCCGTCGCAAAGTCCTCGAAGGTGCTGCCGATGTCGCCGCCCGGCAGTGGCTTTCGCGCCGTCCACGCCGATGACATTCCGGGAAACCAGGGCGCCAATCGACCAAGTGCGTGCTCGGCGAGCCGGCGATAGGTCGTGATCTTACCACCGAAGATCGCCAGAAACGGCGGTTGTTCCGTCGTTCCATGGACTTCGAAGACATAGTCTCGCGTAACCGCGGAGGGATCCTCGGAATTATCGTCATACAATGGTCGAACGCCTGAAAAGGCGTGCACGATGTCGCCCTCACATGGCGAAGCACGAAAATAGCGGCGCAGTACCCCGAGCAGATAGGCAATCTCGCCGCCGTCAATCGCGACGTCCTCCGCGCGGCCGTCATAGGGAATATCCGTCGTCCCGATCAGCGCGAGATCGTCCTCATAGGGGTTGACGAAGATGACGCGGCGGTCCTCGTTCTGAAGCAAATAGGCCTGCGGACCGCTCCAGAATTTTGGCACGATAACGTGGCTTCCCTTGACCAGCCGCACATTGTGCGCCGGGTTCAACCCTGCGACGCCCTGCACGACATCTCGGACCCACGGGCCTGCCGCATTGACAAGCGCACGCGCACGCACCACCTGCGGGCAGCCGTCCTCGCCCAGCATGTCGAGGCGCCAGTTCTCTCCCTCCCGCCGGGCGCCCACCGCGCGCGTCCGCGGCAATATCTTGGCGCCGTTACTGGCGGCATCGATCAGATTGAGGATCACGAGTCGCGCATCGTCGACCCAGCAATCCGAATACTCGAAGCCGCGACGGAATTCCGGGCGTAGCGGAGCGCCTTCGGGCGCCTGAGTCAGATCGAGCCCGCGGCTCGGCGGCAGCTGCTTGCGGCCACCGAGATGGTCGTAGAGAAACAGCCCGGTCCGCACCAGCCACGCCGGCCGCTGCTCGGGTGAATGCGGCAGCACGAAGCGCATCGGCCAGATGATGTGCGGCGCCGAGGCCAGCAGCACCTCCCGCTCGATCAGGGCCTCGCGGACCAGACGAAATTCGTAGTATTCGAGGTAGCGTAGCCCGCCATGCACGAGCTTGCCCGAGCGCGACGACGTGCCCTCGGCAAAGTCATCCTTTTCGCACAGCAGAACCTTGAGGCCCCGGCCAGCCGCATCCCGGGCAATGCCGGCCCCATTGATGCCGCCACCGATGATTGCGACATCGACGAGCCCGTGGTCACGGCCCGTACCCGGTGCAGCCGCGGTCATCGCGTCCCGCTGCGCTTCTTCGCGACCTGTCGGCGGGCTGCGGCTTTCTCGGCAGGGCGCGCCTTCGCGGACTTTGGCTTCGGCGCCTGGAGACCATAGGTCGAAAATCCCTGTGCCGTCTCCGCGATCTGTTCCTGGCTGAGAATGTGCGGCGTCTCGAGCGCGAGCGAGAGATAATATTGACGCGCGATGGTTTCGAGCTCGACGGCCAGCCACATCGCCTTGTCCAGGTTGGGGCCGACGGCAATCATGCCGTGATTTGCCAGCAGGCAGCCGTTGCGGCCTTCGAGTGCGGCGAGTGCGAGCTCGGACAACTCCGGCGTGCCGTAGCGCGCATAACCTGCGCAGCGAATGTCATGGCCGCCGAACGCGGCCATCATGTAGTGACAGGCGGGAATCGACTTGCGCGCGATCGCAAGCACGGTGGCGTAGGTCGAATGGGTATGCACGACGCTGCCGACGTCGGGCCGGCCGCGCACGATATCGAGATGGAACCGCCATTCGGTGGACGGCTGCAGCGGCCCCTCCCAGGAACCATACTCGCCCTCGAGCGGCATCGATGCGATCATCTCGGGCTTCATCGCCTCATAGGGCGTGGCCGACGGCGTGATCAGCATCCTGTCCCTAAAGCGGGCGGAGATGTTTCCTGACGTTCCCTGGTTGAGACCCGACGCATTCATCCACCGGCACTTGGCGATGATCGCTTCGCGCAGCTGTCGTTCCTCGCGGGTCATATCAAGGCACCTTTCGTCTTCAGCACGGATTGAGCGGCGGTTCGCCGGCCAGAAAGCGGCGAACCTCCTCTGCCGCCTGGTCGGCAGCAAACGTCACGGTGCGCACGGAAGCGCCGGCGATATGCGGCGTCAGCGTGACATTGGGCAATTGCAGCAGCGGCCAGTTGGCCGGCACCGGCTCGACCGCAAATGTGTCAAGCATCGCGCCGCCAAGCCGTCCTGCGGACAAGGCTTCGTAGAGCGCCTCATAGTCGACCAGTGGGCCGCGAGCAGTATTGATGAAGAACGCATCCGGCTTCATCCGTGCGAGCGCCGCATGGTCGATGAATCCGGTTGTCTCGGCCGTCACCCTTGCGTGCAGGCTGACCACGTCGGCACGCGCCAAAAGGTCTGCCAGGGCCACATGCTCGACGCCGTCGTTACGGTCCTGCGCAGTGAGCTGAACATAGGGATCGGCCACCAGGACCTTGCAGCCGAACGCCTTGAGCAACTTCACCACTCGGCTGCCGATCGCGCCATAGCCGACAATACCGACAGTCATCTCGCCGAGCTCGCGCCCGGTACGGTCGGCGCGATAAAGGTCGCCGCGCCATTCACCGGCGCGCAAGGATTCATGTCCGCCCCGGATCAGCCGCGTCTCGGCCAGAATGGCGCCGATCGTGAACTCGGCCACCGCGCTGGCGTTGCGGCCTGGGGTGTTGACGACAAGCACCCTGTGATCCCGCGCGGCCTGCATGTCGATATTGACGGGGCCACCCCGCGAGACCGCGATGAATTTGAGGTTCGGCAATCGCTCCAGCATCGATCGCGAAATCGGCGCCAGATGGGTCACAAGCATCGGCGCGTCAGCGATGAAGTCGGCAATCTCCTTTGGATCGCCCATGAATTCCTTCAATCCATCAAGCTTGGAGCCTGCATAGCCATGCTCCATCGGCTCGTCTGGCCATGGCTGCTCCAGGACGCGAATATCGATCGCGCCGCCGCAGGCCGCGGTGATCCGCTCGGCAAAGACCGACGGCAGCATGAAGCGGTCACCGATGATGGCGATGGTGCTAGACATGGCTACCTCCTGCACGCAGCGCCGCGAGTTGTTTCCAGACGGGCCGCGCGGCCAGCCTTGCGTCGAGATAGGCCGGGAACATCCGGGAATAGTGCGAAGCCAGATCCAGATCGTGTGTTTGCGCCGGGTTGAGACAAGGCTTCACCCAATCCTCGGCGCACGCCGCCATGTCCGGATATATGCCGGTGGCAACCGCAGCGATCATGGCAGCGCCCGCTGCGCCGGCTTCGCCGCGGCTGCAAACGCGGACATTGCACTCAAGTGCAGCGCCCAGGATGGCGCCGAGCGCGCGACTTCGCGCCGCACCGCCGGTGATCCGCAAGTCACGCGGCAACGAGCCCATGGCGGCATAGCAATCACGTGCGGCGAAGGCGAGCCCTTCCATCACTGCTCGCATCAGGTCCCAATAGCCGTGACGCGAGCGCAACCCCAGGAATTGGGCACAGGCTTCATGCGAGACGAACGGACCACGTTCGCCCGCATCCGAAATGAATGGATGGAACAGCAGTTCACCGGGCCGCGCCTCCAGCACTCGCTCATCCAATCGCCGGATCAGATCGGCGCGCGATCGCGTCACTCCCTCCGCGGCCAGGAGGTCGCGTGCAAGATCGATTAGCCAATCGATGTTCAGCGTTGCAGCCATATTGGACTGCATCTGCGCATAGTGACCGGGGACAGGGAACGGCATGGTATAGCCGGTGGCCTCGGCATTCAGAACGACCGCATCAGCGGTTGGTGTCAGCCGCATGTGCATGCCGGTTGAACCGATGATGGTGCAGCCGACGTCCGGCGCCGGATCGTACAGTCCGGCCCCCAACGCATTGCAGATCACGTCGACATAACCGAGCGAAACCGGCACGCCCTGCGGCAGTCCGGTCTCCCGCGCGGCCCCGATGCTTAGCGGATGCGTCGTCGAGACACCGTCGACGACCTCGGGAAAAAGGGCCGTACAATCGGTGATGCCAATGAGCCTCGCAGTTTCCACATCAAAGCCGCGCTTGCGGAAATTCCCGCACGTAAAGCTCGCTTCCGACGGATCGGTCGCGCGCTGGCCGGTGAGCAGAAAATAGAGCCAGTCCTTGCAGTGAAAGGCCGTCCTTGCCCGCGACAGCGTCTCGGGCGCGTGGTCTTGCAGCCAGGCCAGCTGGGCGCCCTGCTGGCAGGCATTCAACCCCGAGCCGGTCCGCTGATAGAGCGCCGCGTTGCGATCGCTGGAGCGGATGTCCTCCACCAGGCCCGCCGCTCGGGAATCCAGCCAGAGCAGCGCGGGCGCGACCGGACGACCATCGTCATCGATGAGCCATGTGCCGTCGCCCTGCCCTGTGACTGCGATCGCCGCGATCCGCGACGCGAAATCCGGCACAGCCGCCGCCAGACCACGCAACGCCGCAACGGTGTCGTTCCAGGTCCGGGCCATATCCTGCTCGACCCGTCCGCCCGGCGACGTGCTGTACGTATTGGGCAGCGAGAAGTCGGCGAGCTGTCGCCCTTCTCGCGTGAAGGCGACGGTCTTGATCAGGGATGTTCCGGCATCGATGCCGATGATCACGTCGCGGCTCTGCGGGATGGACATGGTCAGACTGCCTCCGCATGGCGAATGCAGGCTCCGTCGGCGCCGAAAATATGAAGATGCTGCGGCTCCAGCGCGAACGAAACGATGTCTCCAGGCCGCGCCGCGACTCGGCTCGGCGTTACCGCGATCAGGACGTTACCCGCGCATTCGCCGGCGACATGCGATTGGTCGCCCAGCCATTGATTGGACATCACGCGTACCCGCGCCTCGCCCGCTCCAACCGCAATCTTCTGCGGCCGGATACCGACACGAACCCGCTTGTTCTGCTCAAGCACTCGCCGCGCGCTCTGGTCGAGCGTGCCGCCCGGAAGGTGGAATGTCATGTCCGAGCCGACCGACAGCCGGAACCCACCATCCGCGGCCGCCACATCCGTCTCGAGCAGGTTCATCGGCGGCTCGCCGATAAAGCTTGCCACGAACAGGTTCGCAGGTCGGCTCTTCAATTCCTTTTCACTCGCGAACTGCTGGAGCACGCCGTCCTCCATCACGGCGATGCGGTCGGCGAGCGCACTCGCTTCTGTCTGATCATGCGTGACGAAGATCGCGGTCATGCCGCGCTCGGCCAGCAGGCCCTTGATCCGCCCGCGCAGCACGGCGCGCAGCTGAGGCTCGAGTTGTCCCATCGGCTCGTCGAGCAGATAAAGATCCGCGTCGCGGACCAACGCCCGCGCCAGCGATACACGTTGCTGCTGGCCGCCCGAGATCGAGCGCGGATACATGTCGAGCGTATCCTCGATCTCGACCAGCCGCGCGATCGCATCGACACGGCGCGAGGCCTCGCTGTACGAAAGCTGCTGCGCCTTCAGCGCAAAGGCGATGTTCTCGCGAACCGTGAGCGGCGGGTAGAGCGAGTAGCCCTCGAAGGCCATCGCAACCTTGCGCCTGGCCGGCGGCAGTTCGTCGATGCGCCGCTGGCTCAGCGTAATCGCTCCCGAGGTCACGCTTTCAAAACCTGCAATCATGCGCAAGGTCGAGGTCTTGCCGCAGCCCGAGGACCCCAGGAGCGCTACGATCTCGCCCTTTCCCACTTCCATATCGAGTGCGCGCACGGCGTGGACGGGCGGTTTGCCGCGACTGCGGTAGACTTTGTCGACATTCCGGATTTCGAGCATGCCCATTGTTCACTCCGCTCTCCTCAAGCCGCCTGTCGCCGATCGGGCTGACCGACGCGGAGCCCGGTCGCGCGATCGAACAGGAGCGCGGCCTGCGGCGCGAACCGAACGAATACATCCTCATCGGCACTTCCCGGCGAGGCATCCGGCGGTAGCGCGGCCAACCATTCGGAGCCGTCGGCGAAGCGCAGCAGCAACACGGCCCGCTCGTGCATTGGTGTGATCGCAACGATCCGGGCGGGAATGGTGTCATCGCCAGGATCGCGGCTGATCGCAAGATCATCAGGACGAACACCGAGCCAGCATGGACCATGATTGGCCGGCTGATCAGTCGAATCGAGCCGCACTCTCGTCCCCGCTATCTCGGCGCTCAGACCCCCCTGCCCGACCCGAGGCTCGACTTCGGCAAGATTGATGCTGGGATCGCCAAACAGCCGCGCGACCGCGACCGATGCCGGCCTTGCATAGACCTCCTCCGGTCGCGCGAGCTGAACAAGCTGCCCGCGAACCAGGACGGCGATCCGATCCGCAATCGCCATCGCCTCGCGATAGTCCTGCGTGACATAGAGAACCGCAGCGGAGCTCCGGCGCAAGAGGCTCGGCAACTCCAGTCGCATCTCGTAGCGAAGCTTTGCATCGACGTTGCGAAGCGGGTCATCCAGCAAAAGCACATCCGGATTGCCAATCAGAGCGCGCGCGAGCGCAGTGCGCTGCTTCTGCCCGTTCGACAACTCGCGGGGCATGTGGTCAAGGACATGCTCGATCTTCAGAAGCTTGCTGATCGACTTGACCCGCGAGGTGACGTCTGCATCACCTGCCTTCTTGCGCAGGCCGCTTGCGATATTGTCGCGCGCCGTCATGTGCGGAAATAGCGCAAAGTTCTGAAAGGCCATGCCGACCCCGCGCCGCTCCGGCGGCGCGCCGACGATCGACCGACCGGCAACCAGGATATCGCCTTCGTCGGGCTCGTACATGCCCGCGATCATGCGCAGCAACATGGTCTTGCCGCTGCCCGACGGTCCGAAAACCGCGACGATTTCGCCGGGTTCGACGGTGAAGGACAATCCGTCGGCACAACGAACCGGACCGAACGACTTGCCAAGGGCGTTGATGTCAAGACGCGCCATGCCTTCAGCCCTTCACCGCACCGAGCGACAAACCTTCGACTAGATAACGCTGCGCGTAAAGCGCGAGCAGAAGGGTCGGCGTGACTGACAGCACGATCGCTGCCGCGATCTGTCCATATTGGATGCCGGACGCCGTGACGAACGCCAGCGCACCTACCGTCACCGGTTGCTTGTCGGCGGATGCCAGGATCAGCGCGAAAACAAAATTGTTCCAACAGAAAATGAAGGACAGGAGGCCCGCCGCCGCGATGCCAGGACCTGCGAGCGGCACTGCGATCCGCGTAAACGTCTCGCGCCAGGAATGTCCGGCCAGGCGGTAGGCGTGCTCAATGTCAGGGCTGATATCCTCGAAATAGCCGCGCACGATCCACAGGATCAGAGGCAGCGCGATCAGCTGATACACCCAGACGATGCCGAAGTAAGTGTCGCTGAGCCCGAGCTCCTGGTAGTAGAGCGACAACGGCAGCAGCACGAGCAGCGGCGGCGCGAAACGAAACGACAGCAGCGTGAAGGCGATGGACTCACCGAGGCGGAACTTGAAGCGAGCGAAGGCATAGGCCGCCGGCACGCCGAGCAGCAGGGCCAGGATCACCGCCGCGCTCGACAGCACGAAGCTGTTCATGAGGTTGCGCATGAAGGAGATCTCGAGGTTACCAGCCGTGGTACGAAGCTGCCCCGAGATCAGCGCCTGGTAATTGGCAAGCGTCGGCTCGAACAGGATGCGCGGCGGGATCCGCAGGATCTGTTCATTGGTCTGGAACGACATCAGGAAGATCCAGACGATCGGGAACATGAAGAACACCAGCACGAGTGCGAGCGCCACGCCGCGGAAGATGCGACCCGCCAGACTGGAATGATCCATCGCCGCCTCCCCGTCCTTATGCGTGACCATGGGCGCGCGCACGCAGCCGCAACCAGTTCTTGATGAAGATATTCGAGAGGATGTTGGTGACCAGCCACAGGATCATCAGCAACGCCGCCGAACGTCCGACATTGGTGTACTGGAAGAACTCCAGATAGGCCTGGACCTGGAACACCATCAGCCGATCGCCGGGGCCGCCTTGAGTCATCGCATAGATGATGTCGAATTGCTGGATGGAATCGAGCAGGCGGAACAGCGACGCCGTGATGATGTAGGGCGCGAGCATCGGCAGCGTGATGCGGAAGAACACGAAGGTTGCTGGCACTCCATCCAGCGCAGCCGCCTCGAACGGCTGGCGCGGCAGCGAACGCAGCCCGGCCAGCAGCAGGATCATGATGAAGGGGGTGTAGACCCAGACGTCGACCAGCACCACCGTGAACAGTGCAGTCGACGGGTCGGACGCCCACTTGAAATCATGGACGCCGAACAGGCTCACCAGATAGGACAGGATTCCGAAACCCGGATTGGTCATCAGCTTCCACATCAGCGCAGCGATTGCCGGAGCCGTCATCAGCGGCAACAACAGCACGATCGACACCGCGTTGTGGAAACGGGTCGGACGCCGCAACAGCAAGGCGATCCCCAGGCCGAGCAGAAGCTCCAGCACAACGGTCAGCGCCGTGTAAACCAGCGATATCCGCAGCGTGTTCCAGAAGGCTGGGTCAGAGAGGAAGTCGATGTAGTTGTCGGCCCAGATGAAGCCGCGCAGATAAGGCAGGTTCAGCCGATAGCGCTGCAGCGAATAGACCGCCGCTGTCACGAACGGCACCAGGATGGCGATGCAGACGAGCAGAGCCGGCAGGCTCAGGACATAAGGCAGAATGCGTCCACGCGGCCTAGGGCTGCGGCGGGGGACCGCGTTCGTCTGAGAAAGCTGGACCATGCTCATGATGATAAGAGATCGCTTCTTCGCTGCAACATCGCCGGTCCGGATCGGCTTGCCGTCCGGACCGGCGGGTTGTCGTGGTGCGGAGGAATCATGGCACCACGCAAGACGTCACCCGAGGCCGGCCTGCTTGAGCTGGCGATTGATGCTGTCGGCGAGCTTGTCGAGGCCCTCGTCGACACTGACCTCCTTGGCCACCATCTTCTGCAACGATGCGGCCCATTCCGTGGTCAGGTCGAAGAACAGCGGCTGCGCCGTGAAGTAGATCTTGGCACCCGGCGACGAGACATCGTGCTGCTCGAGATAGCCAGGATATGACTTCGCGATACGATCGCGGAACTCGCTGTCCTTCCACACCGAGGCACGCACCGGGTTGACGAAGTCCATCTTGCGGGCACCAAACAGGTCGTGCTCGGTCGATGCGGCCCATTGCATGAACAGCCACGCCGCATCCTTCTGCTTGGAGAAGCTCGAGAGAGCGAGCGACCAGATCCAGACATTCGGCGTCGGCGCCTTGGCCGCCGGATTGGCGGCGAACGCAGCATAGCCGAGATGCCCCTTCTCCTTGTTATCGCCGCCGTTCATGAAGTAGCCGAGGATGTCGGCATCGAAGATCATGCCGGAGGCGCCTGCGCCGAGATCGGTGCCGACCTGATACCAGGTGTAGGTCGACCAGTTCTTCGGGCCCGAGGTCTGGATCATCTTGACCCACTTCTCGTGAAACTCCTTCGAGGCCTTGGTGTTCATCGCGGCCTTCAGCTTGCCGCCTTCCATCACGAAGTCTTTCTGGCCGAAGTTCGAATAGGCGGACAGGAAGCCGGGATGGATGGTCGCCCAGGAGCGCGAGCCACGCACGCCGATGCCGTACGGTCCACCCGCGTCCTTCGTGATCTTTGCGGCAACCTCGAGCATCTCGTCGAGATTTTTCGGCGGCTTGACGCCGACCTTGTCGAAGATGTTGCGGTTGTAGGTGATGTTGTTGAGCTCGTAGCCCCAGGGAATGCACCATTGCTTGGCCTTGCCTGAGCCGAGCTCGGAACCGGCAACACCGTCCCACGCCGTTGAGGCGCGCAGGCCCGGCAACACGTCGTCCCAGGCAAACGCCGGATTGGTCTTGGCAGGATCCTTGATGTAAGTGTTGAGGTCCTCGATCCAGCCAGCCGGACCATACGTCCAGGTCATGTAGGCGCCAGTCATGAAGGCGTCGTACTGGTCCGACTTCGACGACAGCGCCGCGGTCACCTTGTCGAAATAGACGTCTTCCGGAAAGATGTCGTACGTAACGTTCATCCCGGTGAGAGTCTTGAACGCTTCGAGATCGCCGATCATCGCATCGACGTAAGGATGCTTGTTCAGAAGCAGCTTGACAGACTTGCCGCTATAGGCCTTCCAGTTGAAGTCCGCGGCCATGGCCCGCGATATCGAGGACGCAAAGGCGGCATTGGCGGCGACGCCGGCGATGCCAAGCTTGGCAGCGCCATCCAGCAGATCACGCCGGCTGATGCGCTTGGCGGCGTAGGAATCGAATAGATTCTTCTCTCGATCGTACATTGTATCCTCCCATTGTGCGCGTTTACTTTCCCTTACGACCCTTGTTTCTGGTCTTGCCGGATGTTGCCTCCGGTTTCTCGGTAGCAAGTGCCTGAGCAGTCGCCTCATCGATAATGAGGCCGTGCAGGAAGCCGCTGCGCAGCACCGCGCGCAACGCAGCGACCTTTGCCAGTCCGCCGCCAATCGCGACGATGCGGTGTGTCCTGAGGTCCGCCGCCTCCATCGACGTAGCGCGTGCGGACAGATCGATGTCGAGGACCTGGCCGTCGGCGTTGAAGAAACGCCCGAGCAAATCGGCGCAGGCGCCGACACGCTTCAACTCGACGACCTCGTCCGGCTTGATCATGCCGCTCGAGACCAGGAACCCGTCGCTGTGAATTTGTCCGATGCCGACGAACAGCAACGACGCCCGGCGCGCCAGCGCAAACACCTCCGCAATGCCATATTGCTGCATCAACACGGCGCGGTCCGCGACCGAATTGGCGAATACCGGCACCGGAAGGAGGTAAGCCTCAGCCCCTGTCCGCTCCGCCAGCCGATGAATGACATCGAACGGATTGGCGGCGAACTTGCGGGTGAGACCGCCAAGCAGCGACACGAACTGCACGTCGCGGGCCGGCGTCTGCGGCAATTGCTCGACCACGGCTGCGAGCGTGCGCCCGTGACCGACGCCGATGATGTTGTGCTCGCCACGCTCAAGGGTCTGCCGCAGGAAACTCGCCCCCTCGAGCGCGAGCGCCTTCAGCGGCAGATCGCCCTCTCCGAGATCGGGCGCTACACGGCAGAAGGCGAGCCCGTAGCGTTCGGCCAGGGCGTTTTCCAGCGCCACGCATTCCGCCACCGGTCCCTCGACGAAGACGCGGATCATGCCTTCGCGGCTCGCGCGCGCGATCAGCCGGTGCGCCTTGGTGCTCTGGATGTTGAGCCGGTCCGCAACCTCGGACTGGGTGAGCCCAGCAGCGAAGTAAAGCCACGCCGCCCGTGTCGCGAGCGAGGCTTCGCCATCAATCATCGGCAGCCTGTCAGGAGAGGTAGCCACGCCACAAAAGCCCGCTTGCAAAAATATTCAGATACTGCAAAAAATTGCAGAGGCGGCTCGGGACGTCAATCCCCCAAACGTGCTGCAGTGCAATCACACGGCAATTGCGCTTTGGATGGAACAGTCGAACCAGGGTCGGCAGGTCGCCAATCGCGGTGAACTCGAATGACAGGTTTGTTCCTCGGAATTGACATCGGAACGGGCGGCGTCCGCGCCTGCACGATCGACGCGCGCGGCGATATCCAGGGAATGGAATCCACTGCTCTGCCGCCGCCTCGGCAGGACGGGAACGCGATCGATCAGGATCCGGAACTGTGGTGGCATGCAACCGTCGGCGCCATGCGCAAACTTGGCGGCAAAATCGATCTCGCACGTGTTGAGCGAATTTCGGTCGACGGCACCTCCGGTACCCTCCTCCTGATAGATGCCGCCGGCCAGCCGCGCACACCAGGGCTCATGTACAACGATGCGCGCGCCTCAGCGGAGGCGGCCCGCATCTTGGACGTTTCAGCTGCGGACAGCGGCGCTCACGGCGCGAGCAGCGCACTGGCTAAGCTGCTTCACCTGTTGAGTCACGCCGAACGTCGAGATGTCCGCTTTGCCGTTCATCAGGCCGACTGGATCGCCGGCCGCCTCGCCGGACGGCACGGCATCAGCGACGAGAACAACGCGTTGAAGCTTGGATATGATCCCATCACGCGGACATGGCCGGCCTGGCTCGATCGACTCGATGTGCCACGCGAATTGCTGCCGAAGGTCCTGGTGCCGGGAACGCCGTTTGCGGATATTGATCCGAGCGCTGCGGCAATGCTCGGCCTGCCGCGATCAGCTCGTATCGCAGCCGGAACCACCGATGGCGTCGCCGCCTTCATCGCCACGCGCGCCGACGCTCCGGGCGATGCCGTCACCTCGCTCGGCACGACGCTGGTGGTGAAGCTGCTGGCGGCAAAGCCGATCTTTGCCGCCAATCAGGGCGTCTATTCGCACCGGCTTGGCGAGAGCTGGCTTGCGGGCGGCGCTTCGAACTCAGGCGGCGGAGCGCTGCTGGCACATTTCACCGCCGCGGAGATGGAGCGGCTGACGCCGCAGTTGAGCCCGGAGGAACCGACCGGCCTCGACTACTATCCCCTTGCCAAACCGGGCGAGCGATTTCCGATCGCCGATCCGGCACTGCCTGCACGGGTCACGCCGCGTCCGCCTGAGGACCACCGCTTCTTCCAGGCTCTGCTTGAGGGAATCGCCTCGGTCGAGGCCCTCGCCTACCTGCAACTCTCCCGCCTCGGAGCGCCGCCGCTTCGCCGCGTCATCAGCATCGGCGGCGGCGCAAGGAACAATGCGTGGACCGAAATCAGGCATCGCCGTCTGGGCGTACCTGTAACGGTCGCTGAGCAAACCGAGGCCAGCTATGGCGCGGCCCTGCTCGCCCTGCGGGGCGGTCCGACATGAGAGACGGGCCGATCGAAATCGCAGGTCTTGGCACGATTATCGAGCATTTCGACCATGTGCTGCTCGATCAATGGGGCACACTTCACGAAGGCCGCTCGATCATCCCCTCGGCCCGCGAATGCGTGGCTCGGCTGCGCGATGCCGGCAAACGCGTGCTGGTGCTGTCGAATTCCGGTAAGCGCGCGCACGACAACGCGCAGCGGCTTGCCTCCCTCGGACTGCCAACGGAAGCTTACGATGGAATCCTGACGTCGGGCGAAGTTGCCTGGATCGGCCTCAAGGCACGCAAGCAAGCGCCGTTCATCGAACTTGGTCACGCATGCTTTCTGGTCACCCGCGGCGGCGACCGCACGATCGTCGACGGACTCGATCTCGATGTCGTGGCCGATATGGAGAACGCCGATTTCATTCTACTCGCCGGGCTCGACGATGCCGCGGCCGAACCCGAACAGTGGCGCCAATGCCTAACCAGAGCCGCGGCACGCGAACTACCGATGCTGTGCGCCAATCCCGACCTCACCATGTTCGGCGCCAAGGGATTGATTCCGGCACCGGGCGCATTGGCGCGCTTCTATGAGACACTCGGCGGACAGGTGACGTTCGTCGGCAAGCCGCATAGGCCGATCTTCACGGCGGCGCTCGAACGGCTGGGCCATCCGGCGCCGGCGCGCGTCCTGATGATTGGCGATTCTCTCGACCACGATATCGCCGGCGCACGCGCGGCCGGCATGTTGACGCTGTTTCTGCGCGCAGGGGTGCACAGGGACCGTCTTGTGGACGACAGATCCACGATGATCCAGGGGCCAGGAGGAAACGCCCGCGCTCCGAACTGGACGATGAAATATCTAGCCTGGTGAGATCCAAACCATGCAACAGCCCGCCCAACTCGATGACCTCCGTGACATGTCGGCGCGCGTCGGCAGGAACATCCTGCTCGTGCAAGGCGCCGGCGGCAACTCCTCAGTCAAGGACGGCGACGTGCTCTGGGTGAAAGCGTCCGGTACCTGGCTGGCGGACGCCAAGGACAAGGATATCTTCGTCCCGGTGTCGCTTTCCGCTGCACGCGCTGCGCTGGAGCGAGGCGACGAGCGCGTGCCGCTCGCTCCAGGCGTCAAAACGGCTTTGCGCGCCTCGATCGAAACCTCGCTCCATGCCCTCATGCCGCATCCAGTCGTACTGCATGTCCATTCCGTCAACACCATCGCATGGGCGGTGCGGACCGACGCCTCCGCTGAGCTCGCGCGGCGGCTCCACGGCTTGGCCTGGCGTTTCCTTGACTACTGTCATCCGGGATTGCCACTGGCACAGGCCGTGAGCGAAACCATTGCGCAGGACGCCGTCGACGTGCTGATCCTCGGCAACCACGGACTCGTCGTGGGTGCAGCAACCTGTGAAGCGGCGGAGGCGCTGGTAGCGGACGTTGAAGAGCGGCTGGCACTAGAGCCACGTGAGGCTCCGACGGCCGACCACAACGCGCTCGCGGCAATCTGCGCTGGAACGGAGTATCGCGCGCCCGAAGATCCGCGCTGCCATGGCGTTGCCATCGACCGTCATAGTCTATCGATCGCCACACGCGGCTCGCTCTATCCCGATCATGTCGTCTTCCTGGGGCCGGCAATGCCGACCTTGCAGGACGGCAAGAGTCTCCACGCTGCGGATTTGCCGCAGGGGGGTGGCGCGCCGCCCCCGGTAGCGGTTCTCGTTCCGGGCGTCGGCAGCATCATTCGCAAGGACGCGAGCCCCGGGGCGGAAGCGATGCTGACCTGTCTTGCACTGGTCACCAGCCGTCTGCCCACAGATGCTGAGGTCACCTACCTCACTGCAGAGAACGAGCGTGCGTTGCTCAATTGGGACGCCGAGCGGTATCGCCAGCAACTGACCGCCAATCGCTCAACTTGACCGCGTCGGCCGACCTTCGCTCTCGATGCTGACGAAGGACGAGCCGGCGTTACAGACTCGCCTGCAGCCTTGCTTCCGCACCCACTCGCGCTGCCGCCGCAAGGGGCTGCCGTTCGAGGATGAAGTCGGCACCCTTCTCCGCAATCATGATCGTCGGCGCATTGGTGTTTCCCGAGACCAATCGCGGCATGATGGACGCGTCGATCACTCGCAATCCCTCAATGCCGCGGACGCGGAGGCGCTCGTCGACAACGGCGAGCGGATCGGAACCCATCTTGCAGGTGCCGACCGGATGATAGATCGTCTCGCAGGTCTGCCGCACATAGCTGTCTATATCGGCATCCGACGTTGCGCGAGATCCCGGGGCATACTCGCCCCCACGATAGGGATCAAAAGCCTTCTGGGCGATGATCTCCCGGCCGATTCTGATGCCGTCGCGCATGTTGCGCACATCCTCCGGCGCCTCCAGATAGTTCGGCCGGATTGAGGGGTGTTGCAGTGGATCAGCCGACCTGATCATGATGCTGCCGCGGCTCTCGGGCCGCGCGATATTGAAGTAGGCCATGAAGCCGTGCTCGTTCACGATCTTGCGGCCATGATCGCCATAGATCAACAGGACGAAAAAGAACTGGAGATCCGGCGCAACGAGGTCGGGTTGCGATTTGAGAAATGCCATAGCTTCCAGACCGTGTGACGTCGCAGGACCTGTCTTGGTCAGCACGTACTGGATGAAGGCCTTCGTGGCCCCCAGCGGCTTGGTATGCTTGAGGAACGAGATCGGTTGGGTGCACCGCTGCTTCACACCGCAGGCGAGATGGTCTTGCAGATTCTGTCCGACCCCCTTTAGCTCATGGATGACCTTGATGCCGAGCGACCGCAAGTGGTCTCCGTCGCCAATTCCCGACAATTGGAGCAACTGCGGCGAGTTGATCGCGCCACCCGACAGGATCACTTCGCGGTCCGCCCTCAGGGTATGGACCTGGCCCTTCCTGATATACTCCACGCCAACGGCGCGCCCGCCTTCGACCAGGACGCGGGAGACGAGCGCCTTCGTGATCACCTTGAGATTGGAACGGTTCATGACCGGATGCAGATAGCACCGCGCGGCACTGGCGCGCTTGCTGTCCGCAATCGTGCTGTCGACAGGTCCGAAGCCTTCGAGTTCGGCACCGTTGAAATCGTCGTTGGCACGAAATCCTGCCTGTCTTCCGGCCTCAAACCAGGCCTTGGTCAGCGGATGGGTCAACTCCGGCAGACGGCTCGTCCGCAACGGACCATCGCCACCATGATAATCGTCGGCGCCAGCCTCGCGCCCCTCCGAACGAATGAAGTATGGCAGACAGTCGGCATAGGACCAGCCGCGATTGCCGAGCTGCGCCCACATGTCATAGTCGGACGCATGACCGCGGATATAGACCATGCCATTGATGGAGCTCGATCCGCCCAACACCTTGCCGCGCGGCCAGAACAGGACACGATTATCCAGATGCGGCTGCGGGTCGGTGTGATAGTGCCAGTCGACGCTTCCGGATTTCATCAGGGCGAGATATCCCGCCGGCATGTGGATAAACGGATTGGTGTCCTTGCCACCAGTCTCGAGCAGGACGACGTCATTCTCGGGAACAGCTGACAGACGGTTTGCCAAGACGCATCCGGCGGAGCCGGCGCCCACAATGACGTAATCCACCATGCTCTCCTCCGTCTTCTTATCCGCCGATGGCCGTCGGCTCGTGGGCAGCGGACCGCAATTGACCCGCCTATGGTTGCGCCTCATTTATTCGGCGAAGTCTGAGCTCCGGCCAGCGCAGCTAGGCCCGCATCAGCGTGCGCGGCCTGGTCTCGTCAGAACCGTTGATGACCTTGCCTGTCGCAGGGTCGAAGAGGCGAATCCTGTCGAGTGCGGGCACCAACCTGATCGCGTCATCCGGCGACAGCTCAAGGCGATCTTGTGTGATGGCGCAGACCTCCTGCCCACCGACGTCGGCATAGATGTGAATCTCGGGGCCGGTCGGCTCGACCACGGAAACCTTGGCGGGGATGCCCTCGTTGCCGGTGCCTGGCCGGAGATGTTCGGGCCGGATCCCGTATTTGACGACCTGCCCTGCGGTGACGTTCGCACCGGGGGGCAGAGGCAGCGTGACGCCGTTGGCACGCACGACGGCGCGTCCCGCCTCCGCGGCAACCTCACCGGTCAGGAAGTTCATCGAAGGCGATCCAATAAACTCGGCGACGAACAGATTTGTCGGACGGTCATAGATCTCGAGCGGCTTGCCGATCTGCTCGATATTGCCGTCGCGCAGGACCACGATCGTATCGGCCATCGTCATGGCTTCGATCTGGTCATGCGTGACATAGACGGTGGTCGTCGAAAGCTTGTGATGCAGCTCCTTGATCTCGGTGCGCATCTGTACGCGCAGCTTGGCGTCAAGATTCGACAACGGCTCGTCGAACAGGAACACGGAGGGATCGCGCACGATGGCGCGGCCCATCGCCACGCGCTGGCGTTGACCGCCCGACAGTTGCCGCGGCTGGCGATCGAGATAGGGTGTGAGATTGAGGATCGACGCTGCCCACTCCACCTTGCGCCTAATCTCCTCCTTCGGACGCTTCTTGAGCTGCATCGAGAACGCCATATTGTCGAACACGCTCAGATGCGCATAGAGAGCGTAGTTCTGGAACACCATTGCGATGTTGCGATCCTTCGGATGCAGTTCGTTGACAACGACGTTGCCGATGCTGATCTGGCCGGAGGTGATCTGCTCGAGGCCGGCGACCATCCGCAGCAATGTGGATTTTCCACAGCCGGAGGGACCCAGCAGCACGACGAATTCGCCGTTGGCGATGGAGAGGTCGATGCCGTGTAGAACCTCGAACCCGCCATAGGACTTGCGCACATTGCTGATCGTGACCGATGCCATGCCTTGACCTTCCTGCTATACGCCTGCCCTCGCCGACAATATTCGCTCGGCAATCTCGACGAAGCCCTCAGCGCCCCGCTTGCTTGCGACAAAGGCCGGAGCTGCCGCCATCATGCCTTCGAAATCCCTTACGTTCGCAACGCCGCAGGCATAAGGGAAGAAGCTGAACATCGGCGCATCGTTCGGACTGTCGCCGCAGAACACGATGCGGTCCCTCGCCTCGTCGAGATCGAGGCCCAGTCTCTCGCGCAGAAAGATTCGGGTCATGGCCAGCTTGTCATAACGGCCGAACCATCCATTGACGTGGATGGAGGAGACCTTGGCGATGCCGCCCGCGCTTTCGAACACGCGGACGATCCTATCGACCGCAGTGCGCGGTAACGGCGGCACGTCCTCGCACACGTCGATCGCAAGATCAGCCTCTCGGTAGAGCTGATCGGCGGAGATCGCCGCGCCCGGCACTTCGGACAGAATTCGCTCGCCGAGCGCCAGCAATCTGCGGCGGTTGGCGGCGCGCTCGGCCTCGGTCGCAATGAACTTGCGAACCATTTTCCGCGCCACCGGGTCGTGCCGAAAATAGAACGCACCATTCTCTCCGATTACGCCATCGACGGGCCAGAATCGCGCGATCATGTCGCACCAGCCCGCAGGCCGGCCGGTCACCGGAACGACCGCGAGGCCGGCACCGTGCAGCCTCTCCAGCGCAGTATAGGAGGCCGCGGGGAGCTGGCCGTCGGTGGTCAGCGTATCGTCGATGTCAGTCAGAATGCAGACGACGCGGCGAGCGGCCTCGTCCGGAAAACTTGCAATGGGCTTCATGACGGCACGCCCTCGGCAAACGACGCCAGGCGTGCATTCCAGTCGAGGAGCTTTGGCCAGAGGTCGGCGTGGATAGCGCGCAACTCGGCGTAGCGCGCGACATTCCCGGGTTCAGGTTGGAATGTCCTTGCTGGAGGTCTCGTCATCGCCGCGGTGGCCTCGGCGATAGTCCCGTACCAGCCCGCTCCCTTGGCTGCAGCGATCGCCGCTCCGAGCGACGATGCTTCCCGCGCTGGCGAGCGGCACACCGGACGGCCCGAAGCGTCGGCCAGGATCTGGAGCCAGAGATCGCTGTCCGAACCACCCCCGATGGCCGAGAGCTGCGCAATCTCGCCTCCTGTCACTGCCACGATCCTTTCGATCTGGCCGGCGACCTCCAGCGCTATTCCTTCCAGCAAGGCACGATAGATGGCGCCGCGCCTGGTCGAGCCCGACAATCCGGCAATCACGCCGCGCGCGTAGGGATCCCAGTAGGGCGTCATGCAACCGAGCCAGTACGGCAGCACCACCACGCCGCCGGCTCCGATCGGACAGCTCGCCGCTTCTGCTTCCAGCGCCTTGAAGATGCTCCGCTGAGCCGCCGGATCGACCCCAAACATTTCGCGCGCCATCCAGTCGATCAAGAATGTTCCGGTGCGGATGCACTGCTCGTAGATATAGCCATCGTCGCATACGGCCTTCTCCGTGCGAAATGCGCGGTCAAAGGCATAGTTGCGGCCGTAGCTTCCCGAAACTACTGCGGTCCCCAAATTGATGTAGGCGCTCCCCGGAGACGTGACGCCGGCGCCAGTGCTCGCGCACTGCCCGTCGCCACCGCCGGCGATGACCGGAGTTCCGGCAGACAGTCCGGTAAACGCGGCTGCAGCGTGCGTGACTTCACCCATCCGAGCGCCTGGCCGCGCCAGTGCTGGCAATTTCTCGATCGCAATGCCCGCAGCATCCAGGATCGCATCAGACCAGGCGCCGCTTGTCATATCGAGCAGGCCGGTCGGGTCGGCCGATGCCGTCGACGTCCGCCATTGACCGGTGAGGCAATGCGTCAAATAGCCGTGGACTTCGGCAAACCGCGCGGTGCGCGCAAAGATCTCGGGCTCCTGCTCCGCCATCCAGATCATGCGATAGAGACAGGGCAGAACATCGAGGGGCTTGCCGGAAATCGCGTGAACGCGCTCGGCTCCGAAAGATTTGCCGAAGCGCACGACCTGGGGTCGCGCCCGCTCATCGAGCCAGGTCATGCCCGGCCTGATTGCGGCCCCCTCCTCCGTGAACGCACTGAAGGTCTCGCGCTGATTGGAGATCGCGACCGCAGCGATACGCCCGGCGCCGACCTGGTCGGTGACACCGCGCAAGGCGGCTGCTGCCGAATCCCACCATTCGTCCGGGTTCTGCTCAAAATATCCCGGCTGCGGATTGGCGAGGCCGATGCCCTTGCGCCCCTCCGCGACGGCGCGGCCACTCCGGTCCCAGGCGATCGCCTTGGTCGCAGAGGTCGAACTGTCGATGCCGATCACCAGGTCCTTGGTCATACTGTCTCGTCTCAAAAGGAGCGAAGGCGACTCGAGCCGCCTTCGCGAACTCTTGCTCCGCGGCCCCTACAGCAGGCCGGCATCCTTCACTTTGGCGTCGATGTCCTTCGCCAGCGCATCCATGCACTTCTGGGGATCGCCGCCATAGGCCTGGCCCGTAAGCAGCTTGCCGAGTTCGGTGGGAATCTCGTTGGTCGACAGACCGGCCCACAACGCCATATGCGGCTCCGTGGCCATTGCGTTGTCGATGACCCACTTCACCGTTTCGAGATGTCGTGTCGTGCCCGGGCCGACCTTGGCCTTGGCCTTGACACGCGGATCAGCAAACGACGAGTTCCGCATCGGCGCGAAACCGCCAAGCAGCGTGCAGCGCGTCATGATCTCCTTGCAGCAACCCCACTGCATGAAGATCCACGCCGCTTCCTTGTTCTTGGAGTATTTCGACAACGAAATGCACGAGCCGCCCTGATGGCCAAGATTCGGCTGCTCGTTGAAGCCGGCGTCGGAAGGCGAACGCAGCTTCTTCGCGGTCAGCGGCTTGGCCGGCTCCCACAGGCCCTTGACCTTGGAGTCGTCGGCATCGAGACCGGGGAAGAATTCGTCCCAGCTCTGCACCAGCGCCACCTGGCCTGAATGCATCATCTCGAACTGGCCGTCCCAGGTCGATGCCGTCGAGTTCGGCGGCGAGACTTTCAAGAGCTCCTGGTACCATTTCAATCCGGCAATGCCTTGTTCGTCATTGCCCGAGAACTTCTTGTTCTTGTTGAAGATGGAGCCGCCATGGCCCCACACCGCTTGGCTCCAGTCGCATTCCAACGAATAGTGCCCGGACTTAGCCTGCAGGCCGGTGCCAAAGACGCCGTTGCCCTTCTCGGCCTCTGAGATCTGCCTGGCCGCCGCGAGGAAGTCTTCGTAGGTCGTCGGCACCGCGATCTTGTGCTTCTCGAGGATGTCCTTGCGGTACATCAGCGTGAAGATCGGGATGTCGAAAGGAATGCCCATCCATTGTCCTTCGACCTGGGCGACATTCTTGACGAGCGGCTTCGAGAAATCGTCCCAATCGAAATCGGGCATCGCCAGTTCGGGCTTGTCCTTGTAGTAGGCCACCGGATCGACGCAATCGGGCTGGAACATCGAGATCCAGGACTGATCGAGGTAGTATAGGTCGTAAGAGCCGAGTTGCCCCTGCACGTCCTGCGTCGCCTTGGCGAGCACCTGCTCGAGCGGCACGATCTCGACCTCGACCTCGATGCCGGTCGGATCGGTGAACTCCTTCTTGATCTGGTTGAGCACCACCGACGGCGGCGTAGATTCGGTCGAATAGCGGATCTTGGCGCCCTTGAACTTGCTGCCGACCTCTTTCAGCCATTTGGCCTGGTTGTCCGGCAGCCCGTCGGCAAACGCCTCGGTGCCGAGCATACTTCCTCTACGCAGCCCACGCGGATTGCCAAGCATTCCCAAGCTGAAGGCTGAAAAGCCCACGCCCGCCAATCCCATCTTGCGCAGGAATTCGCGCTTGGAGATTTGCCGGTTAGTATAGGCGTTTGCCGTGTCGACGATGAATGTCTGCTGGTCGAATTTCTTGAAACTCATTCGATACTCCTCCCGATGTTTTATTGACTTGTAGTCCCGGTCCGTACGCCTACTCCTTGAGAGATCCGAGGGTTAGGCCACGCACAAGCTGCTTCTGGACGAGCAAGATGAAGATGAAGCTCGGGATCACGGCCGTCGTGCCGAGGGCAGCGATGAAGCCCCATTCCGAGCCGGTCGACGTGACAAATGTCGTGATCTTGACCGGCAAGGTTCGTATCGAATTGGTCAGGAACAGCGACAGCAGGAATTCCGTCCACGAGAAGATGAAGCAAAGGACGGCGGTGGCCGCGACACCGCCCTTCACCATCGGCAAGACGACGCGCCAGAAAATCTGCAATCGCGAGGCGCCGTCGATCATGGCGGCCTCGTCGACGTCGACAGGAACGTCATCGTAGAACGATTTCATCAAGAGCACGGCGATCGGCAGATTAATCAACGTATCCACGAAGATCAGGCCGAGCCGCGTATCGAGCAGCGACATGTAGTGAAACATGAAGACGACCGGCACGATGATCGCGATCGGCGGCATGAAGCGCTGCGACAGGATCCAGTTCAGATAGGCCTGCCGCCAGCGGAACCGCATCCGCGACAACGCGTAGGACGCGATCACGGCCAGCAGCACCGTCAACGCGGTCGCTCCCACCGCTATGATCAGCGAGTCGATGATGGTTTGACGGCTGTCATAGGAACTTGCACCTCCGACCCCAAATGTATTTCCGGACTCGATTGCAAGTTCCGCCCGTGACTTGCCGAGCATCGTCACGGCATAGTTCACCAGCGTCGGCTTGAAGTTAAACCAGACGATCTCATCCTTGTTGAAGATCGCCGAGGTCGGCTTGAACGATGTCAACGCCCACCAGAACAGCGGGAACATGAACACGCCGACCACGAGCACCGCAGCCACGTCACGTAACCGCTTCTGCCAAAACGTTTCCTGCATCAGAACCGCACCTTGAACAGCTTGATGAAGATGCTTGAAGTGACGATCACGAGGAGCAGCGTGAATAGCGAGATCGTCGAGGCATAGGGAAAGTCCGCGTTCTTGAAGTAGATGGTGCCGGCGTAGGACGTCAGGGTCTCGGTGGCGGTGCCTGGTCCGCTGTCCGTCATCACCTTCACGTAATCATAGATGCGGAACAGATCGACTCCACGGATCAGAACGGCGAGCGCAATGATCCTGGAGAGCATCGGCAGGGTCAGACGGAAGAAGGCCTGGCTCGGGGTCGCTCCGTCGATCGCGGCGGCCTCGAAAGGCTCCTTCGGCAAGGCGCGAAGCCCGGCGAGCATGATCAGCACCATGAAGGGCGTCCACTGCCAGATGTCAGCGAGCAGAATGCCGGCCAGTGCCGAACCGCTGGAGGCAAGTATGGGATACTGCGGTGGCCAGAGTCCGAGCGAAACCAGGCCCATGCTCAACACGCCGAAAGACCCGTCCAGCATCAGCAGGAACATCATGCCGGTGACCGCGGGCGGCACCACCAGCGGCAGCGTCATCAGCGCCCGGAGCGATCCGTACCCCTTCCGGTCGCTGTCGAGCAGCAGAGCGATGGCGAGGCCAAGGCAAAGTTCAATCAGCAGGGCTGTGATCGTGTAAAGATAGGTGTGCCCGATCGCGCCCCATACCCGTTCATCGGCGAGCAGCTTTCCCCAATTCCAGGTCGGATTGAAGACGTTCATACGCGTGATCGGATTGCGCTTGAAGAACGAGAGCCACAGCGCATACAGAAGCGGATAAACACCGAATGCCAGAAGCAGCGCGGTAATCGGCGCCAGCCACGGGAACGGGTGTTCCGAGGTCAGAAACCGTGGCCAGACGCTGCGCCGCGTCGTGCTCGATACCTGCACGTCGACAGCCAGACTCTGCGCATGGTGCGAAACCATTGACGTTTCCTCGCGCATTGCTTTTCTCTCGGCGCCGGGCTCTGTCGGCCCGGTTCGCTTTTTCGCTTCAGGGCCGGCGTAATACTCCGGATCGGTGAGACCGGCCCGCACGCGGCACCAGCGCCCTTGCTGTCGCTACGTCCGTGACCAGAATTGTTGCATAGTTATTGTTGAGCGCAGCATAGACTGCATCGATCTTGTCGCTGCCGCCAGCAATGCAGATACGTTCGGGCACCTTGGCGATCTCGTCGAGGGTCAGGCCGATCATCTGGTTGTCGAGCGCGCCCAGGATCGGCTTCCCTTCCCTGTCGATGAAGCGCCCGCTCACAACGCCGACGGCGCCGCGCGCCAGGTACGGCGCAATCTTCTCCGGCGTCATGTAGCCGCTGCGCATCGCGGTGCCGGCGTCGTCGACGCTGCCGACACCGAACAGCACCTTGTTGCTCGAGTGGATGATCTTGAAGGTCTCGACCAATGCCGGCTCCTGCATGAACAGGCGCTTGATCTGGGCGGTCGACACGATGCCGGGCGCATGCAGGTTGACGCAACGCGCCCCAAGGCGGTTAGCGATGTTGGACGTGCACAGCTCCGGCGAAAATTCCGTGGTCCCGATCGAGCAGCCGGTAATCTGGGCGACGGTCACGCCGGGAAGCTTCATTTCGGGCAGCGACGCCGACAGCGCCTGTACGGTGCGGCCCCAGGAGACCCCGAGCACATCGTCGGGCTGCAGCCGCTCGATCAGGAGACGCGCGCCGGCCATGCCGATCCGCTCGTGCACCGGTAAGCGGCCTCCGTCGTCAGGCACAACGAGACAGCTCGTGAGCCCGTACGCATCGGCCAGCTCGCGCCCAAGGCCGATGGTCTGCAGGTGCCGCGACGAGACCGCGATCGTGACGATGTTGCGGTCGCGCGCTTCTTGCAGGAAGTTCACCACCGAAGCACGCGAGACGCCGAGCTGATCGGCAACCTCCTCCTGCGTCATGCCCTCTTCGTAATAGAGCCACGCCGCCCACACGACAGGATCGCTGTCAAACTCCGCCGGAATCGACAGCGCCCTGCGCTTGATCCGCGGCGGCGTCACTTGGCGTTGCAGCGTTCTGGTCATCAGCGATCCGGCCTCAGCATCGACATTCACAAAATGCACACCGTGTTGACAATTGTCAATCATCCCGGTTAATTGCCAATACGTTTTGTCAAATGTCACGATCAGGGCGCGACGCCGATGGTGCGGCGCGGGATTTGCCGATGCCAAAGCACAACTGGACCGCGCTGATCGACGATCTGGTGGCTGGCCGCTGGATCAATCCGCTCACCGGCGCGCCGGTAAAGGTGCCCTACGATTCCATCGTGATCGAAGACAGCCTCGAGGGTCGTGAGGCTGAACTGGTCGCATCCCTGAAATTGGGGCATCGCCTTGCCGTGGTCGCCGACCAGGCAACCTACGCGGCGATGGGGGCGCGCATCGCCAGGGCGCTGCGCGAACTCGGTCCGATCGAGGCCATCGTGCTGGATCATCCCCACGCCGACATGGCCGAGGTTCGCAGCCTTACGGAGAAGCTGCGCGGATTCGATGCCGTCGTCGCCGTCGGATCCGGTACGGTCAACGATCTCTGCAAGTATGTTACGGGCTTGGACGGCCGGCGCTATTGCGTCTTTGCCACCGCCGCCTCGATGAACGGCTATACCTCCTCCACGGCTTCGCTTACGCTTGACAGCGGCTTGAAGGTGTCGCTGCCCTCGCACACGCCTGCCGGCTTCTTCGTGGACCTCAAGGTGTCCGCCGCGGCGCCGCCTCACCTCGCCGCCTCCGGTTTCGCGGATTGCCTGGCCCGTTCGGTCGCACAGACCGATTGGTGGATGTCGCATCGGCTATTGGGAACGGCCTACTTCCAGGAGCCCTACACAATCCAGGCCGCCGATGAAGTCGAGCTCAACAAGCGCGCCGGGAATCTGCCCAAAGGCGACATCGAGGCGATGGGGTATCTCTATCGTGTGCTAACCTTGTGCGGCCTCGGCATCTCCTTCACCGGGGTTTCGCACCATGGCTCGATGGGCGAACATCAGATCTCCCACTACATCGATTGCTTTGCAGGCGAACGGCATCCGGGCAGCCTGCACGGCCAGCAGGTGGGCATCGCGTCATTGAGCATGGCGCGGCTGCAGCAGCAGATGCTCGCCGCCGACCGGCCGCTTTCGGTTCACGCGACGAACATCGACATAGCCGGCATGAAGCGCCGTTTTGGCGACGAAGTCGCCTCCCAATGCGTGGCTGAGTTGAAGCAGAAGGCTTTCGACCGTGAAGGAGCCAGCGCATTCAACCGCAGGCTCGAGAATGTGTGGCCGGAGCTTCGCCGTGAGCTCGCCGCCTTCACGATTCCGGTCGGCGAGATGAAGCGGCTGTTATCGGCCGCCGGCGGCGCCACGACCGCTGCCGAACTCGGCGTGCCCGTGGATCTCTATCGCGAAGCGATCATGCATTGCCGGGAGATGCGTAACCGCTTTTCGTTCCTCGACATTGCGGCAGATGCCGGAACGCTGGAGGCATTTGCGCAAGGCGAACTTTGATGGGAGGGCTGTGACATGACTGCGAAACCGTTGATCGCCGTGACCGGTGCCAGTTCAGGTATTGGAGAAGCGACCGCCCGCGCCTTCTCGGCAGCGGGCCACCCTGTTCTGCTGATGGCCCGCCGGATCGAGCGGCTGGATGCCATGCGCCTGCCCGATTCAGTTTGCCGGCAGGTAGACGTGCGTGATCGCGCGGCGCTGGCCGCCGCGGTGCGGGACGCCGAAGCAAAGTTCGGCCCGGTCGACATGATGTTCGCCAATGCCGGCGTTGCCCGGCTGGCGGATATCGGCAAACAGGACCCGGCCGACTGGGATGAAATGATCGCCATCAACGTCAATGGCGTCATGAACAGCGTCCACGCCGTCATGTCGGGCATGATGGAGCGGCGCCACGGCACGCTCGTGATGATGAGCTCGATCGCGGGACGCAAGGTCTATCCCGATCATACGGTCTACTGCGGCACCAAGTACTTCGTGCACGGCGTCTCGGAGAGCCTTCGCGAATACCTGTCCAGCTACGACGTCCGCGTCCTCGTCATTTCGCCCGGCATCATTGAGACCGAGGTGCTTGACGGCGTGAAGGATCCGGGGACGCTCGCCAACTACAAGGCAAACAAGGCGGCCATCGGCGGCGGCATCGGGGCCGAGCACGTCGCCAAGCTCATCCTTGATGCCTACAACCTCCCGCAAAATGCGCTGGTGCAGGAGATCTGCATCACGCCGACCCGGCAAAAATATTGAGCGCAGCCCGCGCCGATTTCCAGGAGCCTATCATGACCAACACCGAACTTCAGCTGCGCGAGGCAATCATCGCGAAATGCCGCTGGATGAATGCCACCGGGCTGAACCAGGGGACGTCCGGGAACATCTCGGCGCGCTATGGCAACACCATGCTGATCTCGCCGTCCGCAACGCCTTACGAGTCGCTGACCCCCGACATGATTGCGGCGATGCCGATCGACGGCGAATACGGATCATGGAGGGGCCCGCTCAAGCCCTCCACCGAATGGCGCTTCCACCTCGACATCATGAAGGCGCGGCCCGATGTTGGAGGCATCGTCCACACCCATTCGACCTACGCCACCGTGCTGGCGATCGCGCGCAAGGAAATCCCGGCGTGCCACTACATGATGGCGGCATTCGGCGGCATGAACGTGCGTGTCGCCGGCTATGCGAGGTTTGGCACCAAGGAGTTGTCCGAGCATGCGCTCAAGGCCCTCGACAATCGAACCGCCTGCCTGCTTGCCAACCACGGGATGATCGCAACGGGGGCATCGCTGGACAAGGCGATGTGGCTGGCCGTTGAGCTCGAGACGATCGCCCGGCAGTATTATCTCACTCTGGCAATCGGTGGGCCGGTGCTGCTGAACGAGGCGGAGATCAGCGAGACCGCCGCCGCATTCGGCAGCTACGGCGTGCAGGATCCGCCTGTCGAGAATTCACGAGCATAGAGCCTTTTGCCCTAGCAACTGGCCTCGCTCGGCCGGCGAATGCAAGGACCGCGATGACAGTGGGCTGGTGTCTCAGCTCCTCCCTCGATGCGGTCGGCGCGGATCAAATAGCTGCCCTCGGGAAGAACCACGGTAGGCGACAGCAGTTGCGGCAGGCCGACATCGCGACGCGGCGGCCCGCCGCCTTGCCGCTCCGCCCTTGTCGCGTCAGGACGGCTTGGCCCAATTCTGGTACATGGCCAGCAACGCGACGATATCCTGACCGCGAAAGCCCTCGGCCAGCGCGAGTGCATAGAGCTCGCGAGTAGCCGACGCCGATGGCGTCGGCATCCGGGTCATTCGTCCGAGCTCGACGCCGAGCGCCAAGTCCTTCTCGCCAAGCTCCATCTTGAAGCCCGGTGAGAAATCACCCTTCAGCGCGTTCGGGAAGCGCTTGGTGAAATGGTGCGAGCGGCCGCCGCTCACCGACAGCACGTCGTAGAGCTTCTCCGGCTCGACACCGGCAGCCACTCCGAGGGCGAAGGCTTCCGCGGCAACCAGCACATTGCCCATCGACATCATGTTGTTGACGATCTTGACGACCTTCGCTGTGCCGACGGGACCTGTGTACTTCCAGTCGGTACCGAGCAGCTTGAGGATGGGTTCGGCCCGTTTCACGTCTGCCTCTTCACCACCCGCGATCAGGATCAGCTTGCCGGCGCGCGCCTCGTTGGGGCTGCCGCTGACGGGACAATCGACGACGGCGATGCCACGCGCGGCAGCGGCGCCGGCAGCCTGGCGCATCGTCTGCGGATCGATGGTGCTGAGCTCGATGCACAACGTGCCCTTGGCGGCGTGTGCGACGATTCCCTCGGCGCCGAGCCAGGCCTCGGTCACGGCCTTGGGATCAGGCAGGCTCGTCAACACCAGCGTCCGGCCGTCCAGCGCCTCCGCAATGCTCGACGCCATCCGGAAGCCGTCCTTGGCGAGGCGAGCCCGCTGGTCGGCGCTGACGTCGTAACCAACAACGTCGACGCCGGATTCTTTCAGGCGCCCCGCCATCCCGGATCCCATCTGTCCCATTCCGATGACCGCGACCTTCTCCGACATGGGCATTTCCCGCTTTTCGTGGTTGTTTGCTGAGTTGGGTTACCATTGGCACGCCCGTTAGTCGCCATCGGACTCGCAGGCGGACCAGCAGCAATTTGCTGGCCATCTGGCACAATCTCGTCGTCCGCAGCCAGTCCTGGGACGCAAGGGCGACCGCTTCAACCGCATATCCCAATGGAACACCGATACGACGCCAATCGGGACTTTTGCGAGGCGCCTCACTCTTGTGCCATGAATCCTGTTGCAACCGGTACCGCATTGCGGCACGAAGCGCCGACACGCCGGACGGCTTGACCTGCAAGATTGGGTTTCACGTCGAGCGCTCCGGTGTCGAAGGCGCAGCATGACGATCACGTCGCCGGTCAATACGCCCAAGAACCCAGCGGCAGCGGTTTATCTGCTGCCCGCCGCCTTGCGCAACTACGTCCGCAACCGGGAAACCGGCCTGGTCGCGGTCGCCATCGTGATCGGGTTGCTGTCGGGGCTGCTCGTTGCAACGATCTCCTATCTGAGCCAGGCCACACATTCGTTCCTGTTCGACATTCCGCTGGACGCACATCTCAGCGCGACCGGCGTCATATCCTGGCAGCGCACTCTGCTGATTCCGACCATCGGCGGCGTCGTGCTGGCCGCGATCGCGCTGTTCTTCGCCAAGCGCGTCAAGGGGCAGCAGCTCGCCGACGCGATCGAGGCCAACGCCCTGTATGGCGGACGCCTCTCGTTCAGAGGGAGCCTGCTGATCTCCCTGCAAACGCTGCTGTCGAACGGGTTCGGCGGCTCGGTCGGCCTGGAGGCCGGCTATACCCAGATCTGTTCGATGTTCGGCTCGCATATCGGGCAACGGTTGGCGGCCCGCCGCAACGATATGAGGCTGCTGGTGGCCTGCGGCGCGTCCGGCGCGATCAGCGCGGCGTTCTCGGCCCCGCTGGCCGGCGCGTTCTACGCGTTCGAGGTCGTGCTCGGCGCCTATACGTCTGCAGGGCTGGTACCGGTGATCGCCAGCGCGGTCACGTCCTGGCTCGTGGCGCGCCATTTGACCCATCAATCCTTCCTGATGGTCCCCGGCTTCCCCTCGCCGGTGTCAGTCGAGATGGTTGGGCAAAGCGTCGTCATCGGTATCCTTTGCGCCTTCGCCAGCATTCTGATGATGCTGGGGGTAGCCTTCTCCGAGCGTTGCTTTCAGCGCATCTCGATTTTCAGGGGCACATTGCGGCCGGTGCTCGGCGGCGCGCTGCTCGGAAGCCTCGCTTTGCTCACGCCGACCGTGCTTGGCGCAGGCCACGGCGCGATGCAGATTCTGCTCGTCAGCAATCCCACATGGCTGCTGTTGACGACGACCATCCTGTTCAAGATGGCTGCCTCCGCAGTCTCGCTCGGATCCGGGTTCCGCGGCGGACTGTTTTTTGCATCGCTTCTGCTGGGTGCACTGCTCGGCCAGCTCTACGGCATCGTGGCGACCGGCTTTCTGCCGGGGATCGCCCTGCAGCCGGGAACCGCGGCCATCGCCGCACTCGCCGCATTCGGGACCGGCGTTCTCGGTGCGCCCTTCAGCATGGTCTGTCTCGCACTCGAGATCACCGGCGACTTCTCGGTCACGGTCGGCGCCGTGGTCGCCTCGTCGGTTTGCGCGCTGATCGTTCGTGAGCTGTTCGGCTACAGCTTCGCGACCTGGCGCTTCCATCTGCGCGGTGAAGTGATCCGCGGCCCGCAGGACGTCGGCTGGGTTCGGCAACTCAGCGCAGCGTCGCTGATGCGCACCGATTTCGAAAGCGCGCTCAGCACGATGCCGATCGCGGAGGCCCAAAAGACCTTCTCGCCGGCGCAGGTCCGGCAGATCGTGCTGCGCGATCCCAAGGGTTCGTACGCCGGCATCGTCACCTCGGCCGACCTCTACTCGGCCGCAGCCCAGGACGATCTCACCCTTACGGCCCTGGCGCGGCAGGCCGACGAATTCCTGCTGCCCGGCGCCTCGATCCGCGACATCATGAAGATGTTCGCACGCAGCGAGGCCGACGCGCTGGCGGTGATCGACCGCAGCGATCACCGCGCCGCGATCGGGATCGTCAGCGAATCCCATGTGCTGCGGACATACGGCGAAGAACTCGAGCGCCGCAACGAGGAGCTGTTCTTCCGCACGGCGTAGCTGGCGCTACGGCCGCAAATCCATATCGATGCGAACGAAGTCACCGCGATAGGTCACCTCGCCCAGATAGATCACCGTGTGATCCGCGCTGGAGAACACCCGGCGGACCTCGGCGACGGGCGAATTCAGCGGCACTTTGAGAAGCCGTGCGACCTCGAGATCGGCCGTTCCGATCGTCAGGGTCTGCCGCGCGCGCGCGATCTCGGGATCGCGGAGGTCGCTCAGGATCGGGATCACCGTCTCGTTCCGGAAGCGCTTCGGATGGCGGCGAAAGATCTTCTCGTCCAAATAGATCGAGATGACGCAATACGGCTCCTTCTGGCGCGAATGAACGCGCCGCATGAAGACGTATCTCGAGGCGGGCTTGCCGTCTTCCGGCAGCAGCGGGGCGTCGGTGCGGCTCTCGGAAATATTGATGATCTCGGGCGACGTATCCCGGTACATCTCGGCAAGGTCCGACAGAGTCGTCTCGACCTTGAGCCAGCGGTCCTGCTTCACCGTGCCCGTGACGAAGGTGCCGCGCCCCTGCTGGGCTTCGATGACGCCCTCGCGCGACAACAGATCGACGGCCTGCCGAATTGTCACCCGGGAGACGCCGAATTCAGCGGCCAGCTCCTCGTTGGCCGGCAACCGCAAGCCCTTGGCCCAGATGCCGCGCGCAATGCGCTGGCGGAAGATGTCCGCGATCTGCGCGTATTTTGGAACGTGACTCTCGGAATTCAATTCCATCGCGCTCCCCGCATCAGGATATTCGATCAGGACAAAACGAGGGCCGCGCCCCGTTCGCCGATCATCAGGCTGGTCGCATTGGTATTGGCGGAGGTGATCTGCGGCATGACAGACGCATCGATAACGCGCAGCCCGTCGACGCCGCGTACCCGCAATCGCGGATCGACCACGGACTGATCGTCGCTCCCCATCCGGCACGTACCGACGCAATGAAAGACCGTGCCGCCGGTGTTGCGCGCGAACTCCCACAACCCGGCGTCATCGCGGGCGGCCTCGCCCGGTACCATCTCGACGTCCCATAGCGACCGAAACGCCTTCCGCTGGTAGATCTCGCGCAGGATCTTAAGTCCGGCAACGATGGTCTTGCGGTCGATCTCTTCCGAGAAGTAGTTCGGCGCGATACGCGGCTGATCGAACGGATCAGCCGAGTGGATCGCAAGCCGTCCCCGCGACCGGCCGTGGCACTGCCAGACCGAGGCCGTGAAGCCGGAGTAGCTGTGCAACGGATCGCCGGGCTTGTCGACCGACAGCGGCATGACGTTGAACTGCACGTCGGGTCGTCCGCGGACGGCGTGTTCGGTGCAGGCCGCACCGCCGACTTGCCCGGCCCCGACCGTGAGCGGGCCGCGCCCCGCAAACAGCCACTGCAATCCCATTGTCGCGAGCGCAACGGGGTTGCGAACCTGGTCGTTCAGCGAGATCCGCTCTCTCAGCCGTACGATCAGGCGCGCCTGATAGTGATCCTGCAGGTTTTCGCCGACCCCGGTCAGGTCGGCCACGACCGGTATGCCGTGGCGACGAAGCAGATCGGCCGGACCGATACCGGACAGTTGCAGGAGCTGCGGCGACTGCAACGCACCTGCAGACAGGATCACTTCGCGATCGGCGGATGCAGAAGCAGCCAGCTTGTCCTTGATCCACTCCACACCAATCGCTTTCTGACCCCGGAAGACGACCTTGCTGACCAGCGCCCCCGCAATGATCGTGAGATTCGGACGCGCAGAGATCGGGTGCAGGAATGCCGATGCCGAGCTGCTGCGCCAGTGCCGGCCGATCCCGAGCTGGTAGCTGCCGACCCCGAACGTCGTCTCGCCGTTGAAGTCGGGATTGCGCGGCAGGCCGTATTCGACGCCCGCCTCCACCCACGCTGCCGACGCCGGATTGTCGTTGCGCAGCTCCGATACCTCGAATTCGCCGAAGCCGCCGTGATATTGGCTGTCGCCGCCGCGATAGCGCTCGTAGCGCCGGAAATAGGGCAGCAGCTCGCGGTAACTCCAGCCGGTCGCGCCAAGGCGCTCCCAATCGTCGAAATCCTCGTGCTGGCCACGGATGAAGATCAGGCCGTTGATCGAGGAGGACCCGCCAATCACGCGGCCGCGTGGCCACACGATCGATCGACCACCGCTGCCTTCGCTCGGCTCCGTCTTGAACAACCTCGAAAAGCGTTCGTTGTAAATCGCGCGATAGTACCCAACCGGAAGCTTCAGCCAGAAATTCCGGTCAGAGCCACCGGCTTCCAGGAGCAGCACACGACACGACGGGTCGACCGACAGGCGGTTCGCCACGACGCAGCCCGCCGAACCGGCGCCGACGATGATGTAGTCGTAACCTCGCGCGGTCATGTTAGGCGGTCCGATACTGTTCTATCTCGGCTAGATCCGGCTCGAATCCGAGGCCTGGTTCATCGCCCAGCGTGATCATGCCGTCGCGCACATCGCGAACCGGACCGCAAAACCGCTCACGCAGCGGGTTATCGTTCGCATCGACTTCCAGAAGTCCGTCGCCGCCGACGCCCGCCAAAAGATGCGCCGACGCGAGCAGGCCGATGCCGCCGCCGAGATAATGCGGGCAAAACGTCTTGCCGGCCTTGATGATGTCATGCGCAACGTCCGCACAAGCCGACAGCCCGCCCCACTTTGCGATATCCGGCTGCACGACGGACAACGTACTTCCCGTGAGCGCCTGTGCGAAGCCGGAGCGGCTCGCGATGTTCTCTCCCGCCGCAAGCGGAATACCTGCTCCGGCGGCAAGCGTCACCCATTCCTGCCAAGGCCGATCCGCGCGGATCGGCTCCTCGAGCCAGGCGAGACTGAAATCTCTCCACAGCGGCGCTGTTTCCAGCGCCTGCTCGACCGACCATGCCTGGTTGGCGTCCGCCGCCAACAATCCCGCGCCAAGCAGATCGCGCAACGCGGACAAATTGGCGCGATCGGTTTCCGGCGCAAAACCCACCTTCAGCTTCAGCGCGCGATGTCCCCTTGCTAGCGCCGCTTCTGCCATCGCGCGCGAGCCGGCGGGATTGATCCCGCTTGCATAGACCTTGATCCTGCTTCGCCCCCCGCCGAGCACTTTCCACAGCGCCGTTTTCCGGCGTCGTGCGTAGAGATCCCAAATCGCAAGGTCGATGCCTGCAATCGATTGCGCGAACGGCCCGGCCTCGCAGGATTGCAGCGCAAGAACGGACGTGCCCGACGTCAATCTTTCGAACAGCTCCGTCGGCCGATCGATAGCGACGCCGACTGCGGCTGGCGCCAGCACCTCGTTGACGAGGCGCACGCGATGCTCGGCCCCTGGCGAGGGAAAATTGCACCAGACCTCGCCCCATCCGACAATACCGTCTGCGTCCTCGGCGCGAACAAACACCGCGGGCCTGCTCAACATCCTGCCGAATGACGTGACGACAGGCGTCGACAGCGGATAGCGGTAGCAAAACGCCTGGACGCTTTTGATCGTGATGGCCTGCGATGTCATGCCTGAAACCCGCGCGTTCAGCGCGGCGAGAATGCCCTTGTATGGTCATCCTATTTATAATATGAGTGGGCCAACATCAACCAGAATTGCAAGGTGGGAAGCGCTGAATGAACGGACAGGTCGTGAGACGCCTGTTGCTCGGACTCGCGCCCTGGGTCGGCGCCATCCTGCTGTGGTACGGCGTCCGCTGGAGCGGATTCGTCAATGCATCGCTGATCCCGGCGCCGCATCAGGTCGCAGCCAAGTTCTACGAACTTCTGACGCACGAGAATCTGCTGCTCGATATCTACGTGTCCTCGCGTCGTGTGTTTCTCGGGGTGATCCTCGGAATCCTGGCCGCCGTCCCGGTCGGCTTCCTGCTCGGCTGGTATCGTCCGGCACGCACCTTCGCCGACCCCATGATCAACTTCTTCCGCGCGCTGCCGCCCATCGCGTTGATCCCGCTCGTGATCGTCTATTTCGGGGTCGACGAGCTCGCCAAGCTCGTCATCCTGTTCTACGCCGCGTTCTTCTCCGGCGTGATCGTGATGTATGAGGGCGTCTCGCAGATCACCCCGCTCTACATCCGGGTCGCGAAGACGCTCGGCGCCAACGAATTCGAAATCTTCCGCAAGGTCATCATTCCCCTCACCGTGCCGCACATCCTGACCGCGCTGCGCGTGGCGCTCGGTGTCGCTTGGGCGACCCTGGTGGCCTCGGAACTGATCGCGGCCCAGCGCGGACTTGGCGCCATGATCCAGAACGCATCGACCTACTTCCTGCTCGACGTCATTTATGTCGGCATCATCTGCATCGGCGTCATCGCCCTCATCATGGACCTGATCCTGCGCAAGATCAGCGCCCGCCTTCTGGTCTGGCAGGAACGGGCGATCTCATGAAGAAGCGCGCGCAGTTCGACCACGTCTCGCTTGCCTTCGAGACGCCCAAAGGCCGGCTCAATGTCGTCGAGGACGTCTCCTACGACATCAACGATGGCGACTTCATTGCCGTGATCGGCCCGTCCGGATGCGGCAAGACCACGATGATGAGCATGCTTGCGGGCTTCCAGAAGCCGACGACTGGAAAAGTGCTGTTTGACGGCGCCCCCGTGACCGGCCCCGGTCCCGAACGTGGCGTCATCTTTCAGGAGTATGGCGTCTTCCCATGGTTGACGGTGAAGCAGAACATCGCATTCGGGCTGAAGCTCAAGGCCAACCGCGTTCCGGATGCGGAGCGCGACGCGATCTGCGACCACTACCTCAGCCTGATGGGCCTGGCCGATTTCGCCAACTCCTATCCGAAGCATCTCTCGGGAGGCATGCGCCAGCGCCTCGCCATCGCCCGCGCCTATGCGGTCAAGCCGCAGTTCCTGCTGATGGACGAGCCGTTCGGTGCGCTCGACGCCCAGACCCGGGCCAACATGCAGAACCTGCTGCTCAAAGTGCTCGCCGCCGAAGGCAAGACCGTCATGTTGATCACCCACTCCGTCGAAGAGGCGATCTACCTTGCCTCGCGCATCGTCGTCGTGACCGCGCGGCCGGCGAAGATCAAGGAGATCATCGAGGTGCCCTTCCCCTACCCGCGCGACGAGTCGATTCAGGAGCGTCCCGAGTTCGGCGAACTCCGTAGCCATATCAGGCAACTCGTGATGGACGAGTACCGTGCGCAGCAGGCACAGATGCGCCCAGTGTCATTTTCGGAATAGCTAGAAGATTGAGGAGGAACGCCATGGATCGCCGACAATTCTTGACCACGACCGCGGGTCTTGCCCTGGGAACGTTCACGGCGGCGGCGCCCGCGATCGCGCAGGCCCGCACCAAGCTTCGCGTCGGCTATCTGCACACGGTCGCAGTCGACGGCCAGATCTGGACCGGCATGGACCGGGGCAGCTTTGAGAAGCAAGGGCTCGATCTCGAATTGCGCCAGTTCAACACCGGCCTCGAAATCTTCCAGGCGCTGATTGGCGGCAGCCTCGACGTTCTCGCCACCGGCGCCGTGCTCTCGAACTTCCCGGCTCGGGGCCAGGGCAAGGTGTTCCTGATCAACGACATCGAGGTGGCAACCGCCCAATTGTGGGTGCGGTCGGATCAGGGCATCAAGTCCTTTGCGGACCTGAAGGGCAAGCGGATCGCCACCGCGACCGGCACCACCGCACATGTGTTCCTCGACAAGGCGCTGCGCGCCAACAAGATCGACCCGAAGGACGTTGAGCTCGTCAACCAGACCATGCCGGCGGCCGTGACGGCCTTCGTCTCCGGCGCCGTGCCGGCCGTCGCGCTCTGGGTCCCGTTCAACGTGACGGTTCGGGACAAGGTGCCCGGCGCGGTCAAGCTTGCCGACGCATCGGCCTATTACCCCCAGGCCGCCATCATCGGCGGCTGGGCCGCGGCCAACGACTACTACGAGCCGAACAAGGAGACGCTCGCCAAGCTGATCCGCGGCTGGACCGACGCCAACGACTACATAGTCGCGAACAGCACCGAAGCCATGGAGAAGCTGCAGAAGGGCCACTACAGCCAGACCCCGCTCAGCGACATCAACGAGTCCTTCAAGGCCCAGAAGATGTTCACGTCGCGGGATTGGAAGCGCCTCTATTCGGACGGCACCGTCACGAACTGGCTGCAGCAATCGACCGACTTCTTCATGGCCAATGCCGGCGTCAAGGACTTTACGCCGGCGAGCAAATACTTCGACCCCAGCCTGTATCTGAAGACGATCGCGTAACCGTCTCGATGCCCGCGCTTCGGACAACGAGCGATTCGCTCGCTGTCCGAGCGCGGGAACGCCGCGGTTGACCCGATCAACAAACATCGCCAATAATCGACGGGATCACATCGCCAACGTGGAAGAGACGGCGGTTTCTATTGGAGTCCAGCGGCCGCCAGCGCAACGCGTCAAAGGGCAACGCGCCTTCCAGGCCGCGTGCGCCAAAGCCCAATGCGGCAAAGCAGGCCGCGAGTCTCCCCACCAAGTCTGAAAAATCCCGCAACCTGATTCTGCAGTCAGCGGCCAGGCTGTTTCACGAACAGGGATTCTCGGCGACGACCCTGCGCCAGATCGCGGCCGCCGCCCGGATAGAGGCCGGCAGCATCTATTACTATTTCGATTCCAAGGAAGCCATTCTGGACGAGGTGCTCGATCGCGGCCTGCGTCACGTCTTCGAGTCGGTGAAAGCCGCCGTGAACGGAGCCGGTCAGGCGTCGCACCGCAGGCGTATCGAGCTGGCGATCGAAGCCCATCTTGTTGCGCTTTTGGAATCCAGCGACTTCACGTCCGCCAATATCCGCATCTACGGCCAGTTGCCGGAGCATCTGAAGAAACCGCATCGGCCGTTGCGGCGTGCCTACGCGCGATACTGGGACAAGCTTTTTCTCGATGCACGCAAGGCCGGCGAGATCCGCGCCGATATCGAGATCGTCCCGCTCCGCATCTTCGTGATCGGCGCGCTGAACTGGACCGTCGAGTGGTTCAGACTGGACAGCAAGGACGATGTCCTCAAGCTTGCGCGGCGAACCCAGCTGATGGTGTTCGACGGCATCAAGAAGTAGCGGCCTGCGTCCGAAGCGACACCGCACAGCGCCGTCGCAGCTCGAGTCGTGCCCTAGAGCCCCTGCCAGTTCGGCTTCCTCTTCTCGGCGAAGGCCCGCGGCCCCTCGATCGCATCCTGGCTGGCGTAAACCTCGACATGCAGGCGATCGCCTTCGATCGCGCCGCGTTCGTAGCCGAGATCCATCGCCGCGAGCACGGTTGCCTTGGCAGCCTTCACCGACAGCGGCGCGCCCTCGGCGATGGCACGCGCCAATTGCAAGGCGCGGGCGCGCACGGCATCCGGCGTCGGTTCCAGGTAGTTGAGGAAGCCACATGCGGCCAGGCGCTCGATCGGCATAGTCTCGCCGGTCAGCACCAGTTCCATCATCAATGGTTGCGGCAGCATCCAGAGCATGGGCACGGACCACGGCGTCCCCCGCCCCATCTTGACCTCAGTGATCCCGGCCCGGCTGCCGCTCAAGCCGACCCGAAGGTCGGATTTGAGCGCAAGCATCATGCCGCCCGCCATCAATGACCCCGTCATGGCCGCGATGATCGGCTTCGTCACTTTTCGCATCGCGGTCTGCATGGGGTCCCGCATCAGCGTCAGGATATCGACGCCGTCTCGCGCCCTGATCTCAGCCGCCTGCTTCAGGTCGAGGCCGGCGCAGAACACGCCGCAATCTGCGGAGGTCAAGATGATGGCGCGCACCGCGGCATCGGCCTCCGCCCTTGCCCAAGCCTCGGTCAGGCCGTTCATCGCTTCGACGGATAGCGCGTTCTTGCGCTCCGGCCGATCGATCGTCACGGTCGCGATGCCTTCGCTGATCTCGTAGCGCACGGGTTCCTGGTCGGACATTGTTCGCTTCCGTATTTTCTAACATCTGTTAGAATACATCGACGCCGGCCAAACACAACAGACACGTTGTCGACATGCCATATCTCTGGACGCCACCGCCGGAACTGGTGGAACGAAGTAATCTCACCGCCTTCCTGCGCGCGACCGGCCAACCGGACTACGACACATTGGCCGCCAAGGCGGATGCAGACCCCGCGTGGCTGATGGCGGAAGTGTTCCGGTTCTGCGACGTCCGCTTCTACAAACAATACGACCAGATGCTTGACCTGTCGCGCAGCCAGCCCTGGGCGCGCTGGTGCGTCGGCGGCACCACCAACATCGTCCTCAACTGCCTCGACAAACATCGTGGCACGCCGGTCTGGGATCAGACATTCCTGCTGTGGGAAGGCGAAGACAGCAACGAGCAGCGAAGCCTCACCTACGCAGCATTCGCGGCCGAGGTCGACCGGCTGGCCAGCTCACTGCGCAAGCTCGGCCTCGGCCGGGGCGACGTGGTGGCGATCTACATGCCGAACCTGCCCGAGACCTTCGTCGCGTTCTTCGCCATTCTCAAGATCGGCGCGATCGTCATGCCGCTGTTCTCGGGCTTCGGTCCAAGCCCGATCCAGGCGCGCCTGAACCATGGCGAAGCCAAGGCGGTGATCACCGCGAGCGGAACCCGGCGCAGGGGCATCGCCGCTCCGCTCAAATCGGTGCTTGATGATGCGCTGCAAAGCGTTCCCAGCGTCCGCCACGTGATTGTGGTTGAACGTCAGGGGCTGAGTATCGAAACACTGATGCACCCGGGCCGCGATCTCTGGTGGCACGACATTGTGCCTGCGGGCGATGGCGATATCGCAACCGTCGAGATGCAGGCCGAGGATCCCGCGATCCTGCTCTACACCTCGGGCACCACAGGCGAGCCGAAGGGCTGCGTGTGGACCCATATCGGCTTCATCGGCACGATGGTGACGCGCGACATCATCATCTGCGGAGACTTCAAGGCATCCGACCGCTTCTTCTTCCTCAGCGACATGGGGTGGATGGTCGGCGCGATGTGCGCCTCTATTCCGAGCTTCGCCGGCGGCAGCCTGCTGATCGCGGAGGGGACGCCCGACTATCCCGACACCGGACGCTTCTGGCGCCTGATCGCCGATCACCGGGTGACCTATCTCGGCGTATCGCCCACGATCGTGCGCAGCCTGATGCGCTACGGCGACGAGGTCGACAGATTCGACCTCTCCAGCCTGCGGATCACGGCCTCGGGCGGCGAGGCCTGGACGGAAACGCCCTGGACCTGGTTCTTCGAACACGTCTGCAAGAAGGCCATTCCCATCATCAATATCTCCGGCGGCACCGAAATCGGCGGCTGCATCTTCACCGGCACGACCAACCATCCGATGAATCCGTGTTCGTTCTCGCGGCCCGCGCTCGGCATGGGGGCCGACATCGTCGACATCTCCGGAAGGCGCGTGGCCGATGGCGAAGTCGGCGAGCTGGTGCTCCGTCACTCCTCGATCGGCCTGACCAAGGGTCTGTGGAAGGCCGACGCGCGTTACATCGAAAGCTATTGGAGCGCGCTTCCGGGCCTTTGGGTGCACGGCGATTTCGCCATGCGCGGGCATGACGGCCTCTACTACATCCTCGGCCGGTCCGACGACACCATCAAGATTTCCGGCAAACGCACCGGCCCTGCGGAGCTCGAAGGCATCCTGATCGGGACCGGCAAGCTCGCGGAGGCCGCGGTGTTCGGCATTCCGCATCCGGTCAAGGGCTCGGCCATCGTCTGCGCCTGCGTGCCGATGCCTACAATTGGCAGCACAAATGGATTGGCCGAAGAGCTGTCGGCCGCGCTGGTGCGCGGCATGGGGGCATCCTACCGCCCCGAGAAGATCATCCTAGTCGACGATTTGCCGCGCACCCGCAACATGAAGATCATGCGCCGGGTGCTGCGCGCCATGTTCGAGAACAAGGACCCCGGCGACCTGTCGGCGCTCGCCAATCCCGAGGCGATCACGCATATCCGCGAGCGGCTGGCGGCCGGCTGATCGTCAGATCGGGCAGTCCGGCGGGAACGACGGCTTGCGCTTCTCGAGATGCGAGGCCAGCCCCTCTCGCGCTTCGGCACCGCTGAAGCCGAGGATTTCGAGCGCGGTCGAGGTGTCGAACAGCGGACCGTTGACGCGCAGCCAGTTGTTGAGCGCGTATTTGGTCCAGCGGATCGCGCTCTGCGCGCCGCTCGCCAGATCCTGTGCGGTCTCGAGCGCAATCTTCTGCAGCTCGGCGTCCTCGACGCACAGCGATACCAGCCCGATGCGCTCGGCCTCCTCGCCCGACAGCGGCTTGCAGGTCAGCAGGTAATATTTGGCCTTGGCGAGGCCGCACAGCAGCGGCCAGATGATGCAGGCGACGTCGCCGGCCGCCACGCCTAGCCGGGTGTGACCATCGACGATCCGCGCCGATTTTCCGCAGATCGACACATCGGCGAGAATGCCGACCACCAGGCCAGCGCCGACCGCGACACCGTTGATCGCCGAAATGATCGGCTTGTTGCAGTTGATGACGTTGTAGACGAGATCCTTCGCCTCGCGCCAGGTCGCCATCCGCGCGACCGGATTGTCGAGCAGGCTCTTGATCAGCTCGAAGTCGCCGCCAGCCGAAAACGCCTTGCCCGCACCGGTGACGATGACAGCGTTGATCTCGGGATCGTCGTTGATGTCGCGCCAGATGTTGGTGAGCTGGGTGTGGGTCGCGGCGTCGACGGAATTGTAGGTCTCGGGCCGGTCGAAGGTCAGCCGCAGGATCCGTTCGGCGGGATAGTCGATCTTGAGGCGGGTGTAGGCTTTGTAACGGTTCGACATCGGCATTTCCTCGTGGTTCCCTCGCCGCGCGAGGCGCGTTCGACCTATCAATTCTTTCTAACAGATGTTAGAATTTAGGACCGATCGACGGGCGTCGCAAGCTCGGAGTTTGGACCAAGATTGTCGGCAAAGACAGCGCGTCCTTTGAGGAAACATGATGACCGGCCAGGATAGCCTTCCCGCGCACGCGGGCTCGATTGCAACCGTCGGCGCTCTTTTCAGTACCTGCGCCGCGCTGAACGCAGGATCGATCGCCCTCGAATACCGCGACCGTCGCATCAGCTACGGCGAACTTCTCGACCGCGTGAAGCGCGCCAGTGCCATGCTGACGGCGCAGGGGCTGCGGCGCGGCGACCGGGTCGCCCTGCTCTCCCGCAACCGCCCCGAATATTTCGAGATCGAGCTCGCCGCCGCCAATCTCGGCGTCATCACCGCATGCCTGAACTGGCGCCTGTCGCCGCGTGAGCTCGCCTACTGCGTCGAGCTGGTCTCGCCCAAATTGCTGATCGTCGAACCTGACCTGGCTGCTTCGCTGGGATCCGGCCCGGCCTGTCCACAAATCGAATTAGGCATGCAGTACGATCGCCTTCTCGCGCAGCAGGATGGCCGCGGCGTCCTCTTGACGGCGCAGCCCGAGGATGGGCTCGTCATCCTCTACACCAGCGGGACCACTGGCCTGCCCAAGGGGGCGGTGATCTCGCATCGTGCGATGATCATGCGCGCCCTGGTATTCACGTCGGAACTCGGGATCACAACATCAGAGAGCTTCGTCGCCTGGGCTCCTCTGTTCCACATGGCCTCCACCGACCATGGCCTCGCTACGCTGTTGCGCGGCGGAACGGTCGTGATCATCGACGGCTTCCAGATCGAGCCGCTGCTGAAGGCGATCAGCTCACATCACATCGGCTGGCTCGTGCTGATCCCGGGCATGGTGGAGGCGCTGGTCGAGGGCATGCGAGCAGAGCGGACAACCGCCAAGGGCGTGCGCGTCTGCGGCGCGATGGCTGACCTGGTGCCGCCGCATGCGATTGCGGCGGCGACCGAGCTGATCAGAGCGCCCTATCTCAACAGTTTCGGCTCGACCGAGACCGGTCTGCCCCCCGCCACGCGCGATCTGATCCCGATCGGCGTTGCGCCGACGCGGCTGTCGAAACGCCAGAACGCATTCTGCGAGGTCAAGCTGGTCGATCCCGCCGACAACGAGGTGCCGCTCGGCAGCCCCGGCGAACTTGCCATTCGCGGCGGCACGGTGTTCTCGGGCTACTGGCAGGCGGACGAGGTGAATGCACGCGACTTCCGCGGCGGCTGGTTCCACATGGGCGACGTGTTCCGGCGGAATGAGGACGGCACGCTTGATTTCGTCGACCGCGCCAAATACATGATCAAATCCGGCGGCGAGAACGTCTATCCCGCCGAGATCGAACGCGTTCTCTTGACCGACAAGCGGATCACCGAGGTTGCGGTGGTGCGGGCACGCGATCCCAAATGGGGCGAGGTGCCGGTTGCCTTCGTTGCGTGCCGGGACGACAGCCTGACGGAGGCTGAGCTCGTCGAGCTCTGCCGGCGCGACCTTGCCGGCTACAAGCGCCCCCGGCAGTTCCATTTCATTGACTTCGCCGATTTCCCGCGTTCGACCAGCGGCAAGGTGCAACGCCACGAACTCGAGAACCGCCTCACCAAGGTCGCGCCATGAGCCGTGACAATCTCCGCGGCAAGGTCGCCATCATCGGGATCGGGCTGTCGCCGGTCGGCAAGGTCCCGGGCCGCAGCCCGTTATGGCTCGCGGCCGATGCAGCAAGGAAGGCCGTCGCCGACGCTGGCATCGACAAGAGCCAGATCGACGGCGTGCTGTCGAGCCACGCCTTCGCCTCGCCGTTCCATCGCTTCAGCGTGGCATTCAGCGAGTATTTCGGCATCCAGCCGACCTTCTCCAATAATCTCCAGGTTTCGGGCGCGACGGCCGCCACGATGTTCAACATCGGCGCCGCCGCGATCTGCGGCGGGCTGGCGGAGGTCGTGCTCGTCGTGGCCGCGGACAGCCTGATGACCGGGCTTACGTCGGACCTTGCGCTGCGCTCGCTGACAGAAAGCCGCGACCAGCAATACGAGATGCCGTTCGGCATTCCCGTCGCTAACACCTTCGCCATGACGGCGCACCGGCACATGAAGGAGTTCGGCACCACGCCAGAACAGCTCGCCGAGGTCGCGGTCACGCAGCGCCGCCACGCTTCGCGCACCCCCGGCGCGCAGCAAACCGCGCCGATCACGGTCGACGACGTCCTCAACTCCGGCATGGTAACCACGCCGTATCACAAGCTCGATTGCTCGCTGATCTCGGACGGCGGCGCCGCGTTCATCCTGACCTCGGCCGAACATGCCAAGACGCTTGGCATCAAGAGGCCTGTCTACATCCTCGGCGGCGGCGAATGCTACACCCACGAGCACATCTTCCTGATGCCGTCGCTGACGGTGACGGGCGCCGTCGAGTCCAGCCGGCGCGCCTACGAGATGGCAGGCTACGGCCCGGACGACATGCACGTCGCCGGCGTCTACGATTGCTTCACCGGCACCGTCATCGTGATGCTGGAAGACCTCGGCTTCTGCCCGAAGGGCGAAGGTGGGCGTTTCGTTGCCGACGGCCAGATGACGTACGGCGGGAAGATCCCGTCCAACACCCATGGCGGCCTGCTCTCGTTCGCCCATTCCGGCATCCCCGGATCGTTGTTTCACTTCCACGAGGTGGTTGCACAACTGCGCGGCGACTGCGGTCCGCGTCAGGTCACGGGCGCGAAGCTTGGCCTGGTGCACAGTCTTGGCGCCGGGTTTGCCACCAACGCCACGACCGTGCTCGGAACGGAGGATACGCTGTGATCTCAGCCGAAGATGCCGCCCGCAAGCCGCTGCCGACGCCGGATGCAGATACGGTCGCCTTCTGGCGCGGCCTGCGCGACGGCAAACTGCTTCTGCAGCACTGCGTGGCCTGCGGACATGTGCAGTATTATCAGCAAGCGACGTGCCGGGCCTGCGGGCGCGACGAGCTCGAGCACCGCCCCGCCAACGGGCGCGGCAAGGTGCACTCCTTCAGCGTTGTTCACCGCGCGCCGGGACCCGCGTTCAAGGCCGACGTCCCCTACGCCGTTCTGCTGGTCGAGCTGGAGGAAGGCCCGCGGATGATCAGCACCTATACCGGCGGACCGCCGAACGACGTCACCTGGGACATGCCGGTCGTGCTGGCCTTCGAGAAGGTCACGGACGAGGTAACCTTGCCGCGGTTCCGCAAGGCCTGATCGTCCGGCACTCAGCTCTCTGCTCGCCTAGTGCACCATTTTCTAACAAATGTTAGAATTAGTCGTTGAACTCGGCGGCCCCGCCGCCTAAGAATGATCGTGCCGATCAGCATGTCGACGTGCCGTCTAGGGAGGACGCATGGATTTCGATCTCACGCACGAGCAGCGGCAGATCCTCGAATACGGCGACACCATCGCCCAGCGATTCGATCGCAAATACTGGATGGACTGCGCCGAGAAGCGCGTGTTTCCGGAGGCCCTGTATCGGCAGGTCGCGGCAGACGGCTTTGTCGGGACCATGGTGCCGGAAGAGTATGGCGGCGCCGGACAAGGTATGGTCGAGATGCACCTGTTCCTCGAGGGGCTCTCCAACAACGGCATCCCGCTGTTGAACCTCGTCGTCGGCGCTGCGATGAGCCTCGGCTTCATCGCCAAGTACGGCTCCGAGCCCCAAAAGAGGCGCTACCTGCCCGATGCGTGCCGGGGAAACATCCGCTTCTGCTTCGCCATCACCGAGACTGATGCGGGAACCAACACCATGCGCACTGCGACGGTCGCAAAGCGGCGCGGCAACCGCTTCGCGCTGAGCGGGCAGAAGACCTTCATCACCGACGCCGACGGTTCGGATTTCGCGCTGGTGGTGGCGCGCACCACGCCCCACACCGAGGTGCAGCGCAAGACGGAAGGCTTCACGCTCTTCATCGTCGACCTGAAGGCCAAGGGTGTCCAGAAGCAGTACATCCCCGTCAGCATCCCTGCCCCCGAGACCCAGTGGCAGCTGTTCTTCGACGAAGTCGAGCTCGGCCCGGAAGACGTCGTCGGCGAGATCGACAAGGGTTTCGGCATCCTGTTCAAGAGCCTCAATCCCGAACGTATCCTGGTCGGTTCGATCTGCTGCGGCCTCGGCCGCTATGCGCTCAACCGTGCCGTGGCTTACACACGCGAGCGCAAGGTCTTCAACAATGTGCCGATCGGCGCCTATCAGGGCCTGCAGCATCCGTTGGCGAGCGCGCGCACCGATATCGAGCTCGCCTCGCTGATGACGCTGAAGGCGGCGTGGATCTTCGATCAGGGACGCGAGGCCGGTGAGTTCGCCAACATGGCCAAGCTCGCCGCGGCCGATGCCGGCATCAAGGCCGTCGATACCGCAATCCAGTGCCACGGCGGCAACGGCTTCACCAAGGAATACGGCATCTTCGACCTCTATCCATTCGTGCGCCTGCTCAAGACCGCGCCGCTGAACCGGGAAATGATCCTCAACTATATCGGCGAGCACGTCATGGGCTTGCCGCGCAGCTACTAGGACTGCCCCATGGCAGTGATGAAGTCAGACGTCGCGGTCGGCAGCGAGGAATATCGCCGCAACCGGCAAGCCTACGAGGCGCGGATCGAAGATCTGCACCGACGCCGCGCCGAAGCCGCGCTCGGCGGCCCGGAGCGCGCACGGCGCCTGCACAAGGAGCGCAATCAGCTGCTGCCGCGCGAGCGGATCGCCGCGCTCATCGATCCGGGATCGCCGTTTCTGGAATTCTGCCAGCTTGCAGGCGAAGGCATGTACGAGGGCGTGCCGCCCGGCGGCAGCATCATCACCGGCGTCGGTGTCATCAAGGGGCGCCCCTGCATGGTCATCGCCAACGAGCCGACCGTGAAGGGCGGCACCTATTACGGCATCACCTGCAAGAAGCACGTCCGGGCCCAGCGCTTTGCCTGGCAGCACCAGCTGCCCTGCATCACGATGGTGCAATCCGGCGGTGCCAACCTTCCCGACCAGCCCAACATCTTCCCCGACGAGGGCCAGTTCGGCTCGATCTTCTACAACCAGATCCGGATGTCCGGCGAAGGCATCCCGCAGATCGCGATCGTCCACGGTCCCTCGACGGCAGGCGGCGCCTACATGCCCGCACTGTGCGACGAAACAGTGATCGTGCGCAATCAAGGCGCGATGTTCCTCGGCGGCCCGCAGCTGGTCTACGCCGCAACGCGCGAAGAGGTCGGCATCGAGGAACTCGGCGGCGGCGAGATGCACAGCCGCATCAGCGGCGTCACCGATCACCTGGCCGAGAATGACGGCCACGCCATCGCGATCACCCGCGACATCGTCGCCAATCTGGGCGAGATCCCCGCGCAGCGCTGGACGGTCGCTCCGGTGCGCGAACCGGCGTTCGACCCGAACGAGATCTACGGCCTGATCAGCTCCGATCCACGCATCCCGACCAACAATCGCGACATCCTCGCGCGCCTGGTCGACGGCAGCGAATTCCACGAGTTCAAGCCGCTCTACGGCGACACCCTGATCACGGGCTTCGCCAAGATCATGGGCTTCGAGGTCGGCATCCTCTGCAACAACGGCGTGCTGTTCTCGGAGAGCGCACTGAAGGCGACACACTTCATCGATCTCTGCTGCAAGCGCAACATTCCGCTGCTGTTCATCGCCGATGTCACCGGCTTCATGGTCGGACGCGAAGCGGAAGAAGGCGGCATCTCCAAGGACGGCGCCAAGATGATCACGGCGATGGCGAGCGCCAACGTGCCGAAATACACGCTGATCATCGGCAATGCCTATGGTGCCGGATATCTCGCGATGTGCGGGAGGGCCTTCAAGCCCAATGCGATGATGATGTGGCCGAACGGCCGCTCGGCGATCATGGGGCCGGATCAGGCGGCCACCACGCTCGCGATGGTCCGCGACGAGGTCCACAAGCGCGAAGGCACCAGCTGGACCGATGCCGAGCGCGAAGCCTACATGGTGCCGACCCGCAAGACCTTCGAGGAATTCGCCAATGCCTACAATTTCGCGCGGAACACCTGGTGCGACATGGTGATCGACCCGCTGGAAACGCGCCAGGTGATGGGCCTGCTGCTCGACCTCGCCGGCCGCTTGCCGGGCCAGCCCACGAATTTCGGCGTGCTCCGGATGTGACCGATGGAGGACCGCTGTCGTGTTTAAGAAGATCCTGATCGCCAATCGCGGCGAGATCGCTTGCCGGATCGCCCGCACCTGCCGGCAGCTCGGCATCGCCGTCGCCGGTGTCCATTCCTCGGCGGATGCCGGCTCCCTCGCGGTCAAGCTGATCGGCGAATCCATCGAGATCGGGGGTGCCCCGGCGGCCGAAAGCTACCTCAACATTGACGCCGTTATCGCGGCCGCCAAAGCCGCCGGCGCCGAGGCCATTCACCCCGGCTTTGGCTTCCTCGCGGAAAACGCCGCCTTTGCCCGCGCGGTGGAAGCTGCCGGCCGCGTCTTCATCGGCCCCACGCCGGAGACGATCGAACGGCTCGGTGACAAGGCCTGCGCCAAGGCAGAAGCCGCGGCCGCAGATGTGCCGACAGTCCCTGGCAACACGACGCCGAGCGACGATGCCGGCGAGATTGCGCGGACCGTCAGCGAGCTCGGCCTGCCCGTCATGCTCAAGGCCGCGGCCGGCGGCGGCGGCAAGGGCATGCGCGCGATCACGACGCTGGACCGCCTCGGCGACGAGATCGAATCCGCCATGCGCGAAGCCAGGAATGCGTTCGGCGGCGCCGGCCTTATCGTCGAGAAGCTGATCGAGCGCGGCCGCCACATCGAGGTGCAGATTGCCGGCGACGGCAAGGGTAATGTGATCCATCTGTTCGAGCGCGAGTGTTCGCTGCAGCGGCGGCACCAGAAGCTGATCGAGGAAGCTCCAGCCGCCAACCTGCCCGACCCGCTGCACAAGCGCATCCTTGCCGACGCGGTCCGGTTGGGCCAGCGCCTAAAGTATCGCGGCGTCGCTACGGTGGAATTCATCGTCAGCGGCGACAGCTACTACTTCCTCGAGGTCAATCCGCGCCTCCAGGTGGAGCATCCCGTCACCGAGATGGTGACTGGCCTCGATATCGTCGAGCTCATGCTCCGGATCGCGGCTGCTGAAGGACTGCCGTTTTCGCAAGACCAGGTCCACCTTCGCGGGCATGCCGTCGAAACCCGCCTCTGCGCCGAAAATCCAGACCGCGGCTTCATGCCGTCGACCGGCGAGCTTGCTCACGTGCAGTTCCCCAACGGCAACATTCGCGTCGAGACTGGAGTCGAGACAGGCTCCGTGGTCACGCCGCACTATGATTCCATGCTGGCCAAGCTGATTGCCCACGCAGACACGCGCGATGCAGCGCTTGACCGGCTGGCAATCGCCCTGGACGAAACCTCGATCCTGGGCCTGACAACAAACCAGGATTTCCTCAAGCGCTTGATCGCGCTGCCCGAGACGCGGAACGCCACGTTCCACACCCGCCTGATCGACGATGATATCGCCTCTCTCACTGCCGTGAACCGGATGCTGGACGTCGAGGCGTTGGCGATGGCGGCCTGTTTCTGGCTGCTGCAGGGCCGCCCCGCCGCGTCAACCAATCCCTGGCAGGCGCGGCAGCTCACCGGATGGCAGATGACCTCGGGCGGCGACGGACTGTCCCCCATCCCGATCCTGCACCTGGAGAGCGGAGATGCCAGCGCTGAGATCCGCCTTGCGCCTCTGGCCGCCGACGGCTCGATGCTGGTCGGCATCGATGACGCGCGCATCCGCGTCAAATTGACCAGCCTCGGCGACCACATGTTCGCGGCGATGACCGGGTCGCAACATCGAACCGTTCGTATCCAGCAGCAGGGACAAACGATCTTCGTTCAGGAGCGACAGAAGCGTCACACGCTGACGGCGATGCCCTATCTCGGCTACATCAGCGCGGCGACCGAGGTCAGCGGCGAGTTGCGGGCGCCGATGACGGGCGTGGTGTTGGAGGCCAACGCCGCGGTCGGTGATCGCGTCAAGGCAGGCGATACCGTCGTCGTGATGGAATCCATGAAGATGGAATTGCGCCTCACCAGCAAGATCGACGGCATCGTGACCGCGATCCATTTCCGTGCCGGCGACACCGTCGAGCGCAATGCGGCGGTTGCCATTGTGGATGCCGAACAGGTTGCGCCAGCGCCAAGCCATCCCGCTGCGGACGGCGCGTCATAATACCTGGCTCGCCGCGCCATGACGCGAAGTCGGCCCAATTGAATCAGGGCGCGGCGATCGTCTGCCCTGACGTGCGGTCGAACAGATGGGCGCGTTCGAGATCGAGGTTGACGTCGAACGGCCGGTCCGGCTCCGCGGCGACGCCGACCTGCATCTGCGCCGTGAAGGGAAAGTCGCCGACGCTACCGATCACCAGCGTATGCGGGCCGAGCGGCTCCACGTCCTTCACGATCATGCGGATGGACGTCTCGGCCGGCGCCCCCTGGTGCAGGACATGATCGGGCCGCACGCCCAGCACCACGTGCTTTCCGACGCTGCCGGCATAGGCCGCCTCGCGGGACTTCGGCAGCCTCAACGCCGTGCCGGATGGCTCGGTGAAAAACAGTCCGCCATCGCGGGCAGCTATCTCACCATGGATGAAGTTCATGCTGGGCGCGCCGATGAAGCCCGCGACAAACAGGTTGCTCGGCCTCTCATAGATCGTGATCGGATCGGCCGCCTGCTCGATCCGGCCTCGATTCATCACCACCACGCGGTCGGCCATCGTCATGGCCTCGACCTGATCGTGCGTCACGTAGACGATCGTCTTGGCGAGCCGGCGGTGCAGCGCCTTGATCTCGGTGCGCATCTCGATCCGCAGCTTGGCGTCGAGATTGGACAGCGGCTCGTCGAACAGGAAGACATCGGGGCTGCGCACGATGGCGCGGCCGATCGCCACGCGCTGACGCTGACCGCCCGACAGCTGCTTGGGGCGGCGATCGAGATATTGCTCGAGGTCTAGGATCCGCGCGACGTTCTTGACCGATTTCTCGATACTGGCGCGCGACTCGCCGCGCACCTTCATGCCATAGCCGATGTTCTCGCCGACCGTCATATGCGGATAGAGCGCGTAGTTCTGGAACACCATCGCGCAATTGCGCAGGCCCGGGCGCAGTTGCGTCACATCGCGATTGCCGATCCGGATCGTGCCGCCGGTGACGGTCTCGAGCCCCGCGATCATCCGCAACGTCGTCGTCTTGCCGCAGCCGGACGGGCCGACAAGCACGACGAACTCCTCGTCGGCGACGTTGAGATCGAGCCCTTCGATGATCTTATAGGGCCCGTATGACTTGCTGACGTTCTCGATCTCGACGTGCGCCATGGAGTCCTTTCTGTCTCTCGCAGGTAGAGGTCCCGGATGACGGCAGGCGTCACCCGGGACCTCATGAGCATGCTAGTTCTTGGGCGGCAGGCCCATCGCCGCGCGGTAGGCGGCGAGCTGTTTGGCACGGCCGAACTCGTCGGTCAGACGATTCCATTCCTTCGCCATCGCGTCGAGCGCCGCCTGCGGCGTCGTCTGGCCGGCGAGCGCCTTGCCGAGCTCGATCTCCACGACCTCGGTGTAGGAGAAATAGCCGGGCAACCGCATGTCGAGCGCGACGTTCTTGGCGTTGATCGAGTCCGACTGCGCGCCGAGATATTCCTTGGCCTCTTCAGACGTGAAGATCTTGCTCCAGAGCTGCAGATTGGCGGTGTGCGACTTGCGATAGGGATTGACGCCGCTGCCGCCGGTGATCGCCGCCTGGCCGGACACTTCCGGGCTGGTCAGCGTCTTGACGAAGTCCCACGCCGCCTGCTGGTTCTTGCCGGCCTTCGGCACGGCAATCTGCCAGCCGCCGAACGCCATGAACGGGCCCGGCAGAACGGACGGGAACTTGTCCCACTTCTTGGTCTTGGCGTTCCAGATCTCGTCCGAACCGGGCAGCATCGCCGAACCGACCTTGCCAGAGATCTTCGACTGCTTCGGATCAGCGGCGATGACACCCGTGTCGCCCCACCCGATCGACTCCGCGACCTGACCGCCGGCCACGGCCGCGTTCACTTCACCAAACGAGAAGTTCAGCGCGTTGGGCGGTCCGAGCTTCGAGGCGCGGATATATTCCTCCAACCCCTTCACCCAGCCCGGATTGTTGATCTGGGCGTCCATCGTCTCCGGATCAAAGAACATCGCGCCCGGATAGTTCGGGTTGTTGGTGTAGGCCGCCGCGTGGCTGAAGAAGAACCAGAACTGCTGGCCGCCGCGACGGAACGCTTCGGCCGTTCCCCACAGCCCCTTGTCCGGACGCTGGAAGAACTCGGCGATGTCGAGATACTGCTTCCAGGTCTTCGGTGGCGCCAGGTCGTAGCCGTATTTGGCCTTGAAGGCGTCCTTTTCCTTGGGATCGTTGAACAGATCGGTGCGGTAGGTGTAGGTGTGCACGTCGCCGTCCATCGACTGCGAATAGATCTTGCCTTCCCACACCATCAGGCGTTCGCGGTAGGCCGGCTCGATGTCGTCCCAATCCTTGCCGGACTGCATCTCCTTCGGCATCTCGCTGAGATAGGGAACGAAGTCCGGTAACCAGGCCGGCGCAAAGCTGACGAGATCGAAGGTCGCATCCGACGACGTGAGCGCGGTCGCGATCTTCGGATACAGCTCCGACCACGGAAACTCGACGACATTGACCTTGCCGCAGGTCTTCTTCGTCCATTCGTCGGCGCCGAGCTTGAGCGCGGACGCGATATACGGTCCGGTCTGCGACGCCACCGTCAGGGTGACGCCGGAATAATCCGGACTGCAGGCGGCGCTCGCCTGGGCCGTGATACAGGCCGTGGCGAGCGAGGTGGCAAGCATCAGAAACGTTCGTCGCAACATGGTTTACTCCTCCCTACCTAAGTTTTCTTACTTGATGGCTCCGAGCAGCAGGCCCGACCGCATCATGCGGCTCAGCAGGCCCGCCATGATCATCATCGGAATGATGGCGACCAGCGCCGCGGCGGAAATCGCCCACCATTCATCACCGCGCTGGCTGTTCTGTCCCGCCACCAGGATGGGAAGCGTCTGCCACCTGGAATTGGTGAGAAACAGCGCAAACAGGAACTCATTCCAGACAAAGGCCAGCGTGATCATGAAGGTCGCCAGCAGCCCGTTCATCGACATCGGCACCACGATGCCGAAGAAGATGCGCCAGCTCGGCACGTTGTCGACCATCGCGGCCTCCTCGACCTCGATCGGCACGGCCTCGAAGAAGTCCCGCATCAGCCAGACGACGATCGGCAGTGAGAACGCGACGTAGCACAGCGTCAAGCCGACATAGCTGTCGATGAGCTGGAAGCCGAGCCGGCCGATCTCGCTGTAGAGCAGATACAGCGCAAATGCCGCGACGATCGGCGGGAACATGCGCTGACTGACGAACCAGAACAGGATGTCCTCATTGCCGAGGATCGGTCCTGGCAAGGGAAGCCGGTTGGCAACAATCGCAACGACCAGCGCGATCGGGAACGCCAGCAGCAGCGCCTGCGGCCGCGTAAAGCCAAGCGTGTTGTTGAAGACGAGATAGCCGCCGAGCGCGAGCAGGAGGAAGGCAAGGCCCGCGCCGAGGCGGACCTTGAATTCGAACCGCACCAGCGCATAGGCTGCCATCGCACCGATCGTGGTCGCGATCGCCGCGGCCGACAAGCCGACGATGGTCGAGTTCAGGAAGGTCCGGAAGAACTCGCCGCGGATCCCCTGATAGAGATCGATGAAAGCCTGCAAGGTCGGCGTGAAGTCGACGAACGGCAGATAGGTCGGGCCGCCGACCACGCCCGGCGGCGTCTTGAACGCCGTCACGACCACCCAATAGAGCGGAAACACCGTGATCAGGCACCAGACAAGGACGCCGGCAGCCACCAGGCGGCGACTCCACGGCGAAAGTCCGGTCAGGTCACGCCCGCTCATCGGCGCTTCTCCAGATGCGGCCGCAGCAGCGTCAGATAGGTGACGCCGATGATCGTGATCGCGATCAGAAACAGGAAGCTCAGCGCCGACGTGTAGCCGAGATTGAACTTCTTGAAGCCCTCCTGGTAGGCGAACAGGGTCAGCGTCTCGGTCTCCACACCCGGCCCGCCGCCCGTCATCACGAAGACAGTGTCCATTATCTTGTAGCTCTCGATCAGCCGGATGAAGACGACCGCGGCCGAGATCGGCAGCATCATCGGAAAGGTGATGCCCCAGAACTGCTGCCAGGCGCTGGCGTTCTCGAGCTCGGCCGCCTCGTAGACGTCTTCCGGCAGCGTCTGCAGGCCGGCCAGCATCATCAGGATCACGAACGGCGTCCACTGCCAGACCTCGACCGCGATGATGCAGGCGAGCGCCCAGTGTCCATTGGTGAGAAACGGCAGGTTGGCCAGACCAAACTGGCCCAGGAATTGGTTAAGCGGTCCCATGGTCGGGTTGAAGATCATGCGCGCCACCAGCGCCACGGCCACCGGCGCGAGCAGCATGGGCAACAGCAGGGCGACACGAAACAGCCGCTCGCCCGGCACGCGCGCATTGAGTGCCAGCGCCACGCTGAAGCCGATCGCGTATTGCAGCCCGACGGCGATGAAAGCGATCAACGTCGTGGTGAAGATCGCGTTCCAGAACCGTGGCTCCTGCAGCAGCGACGCATAATTGCCGAGCCAGACCACCCGGGGCGGGATCGGCGGAATCAGCCGATAGCTGAGGAAGCTCGTGGTGAGCGAATAGATCAGCGGAAAGATCGAAATCGCCAGCACGACGAGCACGGCCGGCCAGATGAAGACATGCTTGATCGGATCATTCCGCATCATGGAGAGGATCGCTCTCTCAGCAATGCATCGATCTCAGCGCGCCGCGGCATGGAGGGCGCCGTCCCGGCTCGCGTCACGGAAATGCCGGCCGTCGCTGAGCCGAAGCGCGCAGCTTCGAGCGGATCAGCACCATCCGCGAGCGCCGCCGCGAAGCCGCCGACGAATGCGTCGCCCGCACCGGTGGTTTCGATCACCTTGCCGGCGGCAAAGGCCGGCACGTGCAGCGAGCGATCGCGCCCATGGAACAACGCGCCGCGCTCGCCGAGCGTGATCAGCGCCGTCCCCGCCCCCTTGGCCAGCAACGCGTCGCCCGCGCGGCGGGCACCGGCAAGATCGCCGACGGCGATCCCGGTCAACGCCTCGGCCTCGGTCTCATTAGGCACGACATAGTCGCAAAGCGCGAACAGTCCGGCGTCGAGCTTGATCGCCGGCGCGGGGTTGAACACCGTGATGCTGCCCGCGGCACGCGCGAGCTCCAGCCCGCGCCGCGCGGCATCCACCGGCTGTTCGAGCTGGGTCACGAACACCCGGCTGTCGCGAATGGCATCGGCCGCCGCGTCGACATCGGCCGGGCTGAGACCGCCGGCCGCCCCCGGCACCACGATGATCGCGTTGTCGCCGCGTGTCTCGTGGACGTAGATGAACGCCGCGCCGGTCGGCGCGTCCGCGGTCTTGGCGACACGCGGCCGGATGCCCTCGGCCTCCCAAGTCTTGATCGCGAGCTCGCCGAAGGCGTCGCTGCCGATCCGGGAGATGAAGGTCACGCCGGCCCCCGCGCGCGCGGCCGCCACGGCCTGGTTGGATCCCTTGCCGCCGGGCCCCATCGCGAATCCCGATCCGGCAATGGTCTCGCCAATCGCCGGCATGTTGCCGGCGCGGAAGGCGAGATCGACGACGAAGACGCCGAGGATGGCGACGCCGTTCCTGCTCATGGCGATCACTCTCCGTCCGGCCCAATGACGCCCTTGCTGAACAGGAAGCAGCCGTAGAAGCGGCGCTCGCCCGTTGCGATCACGCAGTAAGCCGTCTTGGCCTTTTCATAGAAGGCGTGACGCTCGACGCCGACGAGCGGCCAGGACCGCCCCTCTGCGGTGTCGATCGCCGCCTGCACCTCGCGCTGCACTGGCGGCACCTCCTGCGGCTGTCCTACGATCTCCATCCGGATCGCAGCATCGTCGACGAAAGTGTCGAGCGGCAGTACCGAGAGAATGGCCTCGACCGCCTTCGCGGCACTCACATTGTCGATGCGCAGCAGCCGGCCGAGAGCCGTCTGGCGCGCGATGGAGTCGGCGGGAAAATTGGTGTCGCAGACCACCACGCGATCCCCGTGACCCATGGCGCGCAGCGCATAGAGCACGTCGGCGTTCAGCAGTGGATTGATGCTCTTGAGCATATTGCCTCCTCCCTTCCTTGAAATCGTCCGAACTCTGACGGTCCGGATCTTGGTTCGCCTCACGGCAAGGCAGTGTCTCTAGTCTCCATAGGGAATCCAGATGTTCTTCACCTGCACGGCGTGACGAAGCAGGATCGGACCTTCGGATGCGGCCTTGTCATACCAGTCGAGCATCAGGCCGTGGTCGACGAACGTGCGCTTGAGATTGCCGACCGACAGCCGTTCCGCCGCAGCCGAGGCTTCTAGCGAACCGAACACCCAGAGTGCATCGACATCGTCGTGCTCGGCCAGCACCTTCACGAGCTCGTCCCGGCTGCCGGTGACGATATTGACGACACCCGCCGGCACATCCGATGTCTCCAGCACCTGGTAGAAATCGGTCGCGGCGAGCGGATGCCGCTCGCTCGGCACGGCGACGACACGGTTGCCCAGCGCAATCAACGGCGCCACCAGACTGATGAAGCCGAGCAGCGGCGCCTCGTCGGGACAGGCGACACCGACCACGCCGATCGGCTCGTGCATTGCGAGCGCAACGCCGCGGAGCGGCGGTGCATGGATCGTTCCCTCGAATTTGTCGGCCCAGGCCCCATAGCTGAACAGCCGCTCGATACTGGCATCGACCTCCGCGCGCGCCTTGGCGCCCGATACACCGGTCATGTCGGCGATGCGCCGGGCCAACTCGTCGCCCCGCGCGGAGAGATTCTCGGCAAGGTAGTAGAGAATCTGGGCGCGATTATGCGCGGTCGCCCTCGCCCACGCTTCGGCCGCACGCGCTGCGGCCACCGCATTCCGGATGTCCTTGCGGTTGCCTTCGCCCACTTCACCCAGATGCCGCCCCTTCGGCGACAGCACGGCGCGCGAGTAATTCCCGTCGGGCCGCACCTGCTTGCCGCCGACGAACAGCTTCGCGGTCCGATCGATCGGCGGCACGCCAAATCCGGGACTCGCTCCAGTCGGAGCCGGCTGCGGCGACGCCTTGGCACGCGCCTTTCGCCCGCTCCAGGCCCTGGGCTTGAGATATTCATACATGCCTTCGCGGCCGCCCTCGCGGCCGAAGCCGGACTCGCGATAGCCGCCAAAGCCCACGCTGGCGTCGAACAGATTGGTCGCGTTGACCCAGACCACGCCGGCGAGCAGTTTCGGCGCGATATCCAGCGCCAGCCCGATCGTCTCGCTCCAGACGCTGGCGGCAAGTCCGTAGCGTGTGTTATTGGCGAGCATCACGGCCTCATCGGGCGTGCGGAACGTCATCGCCACCAGCACCGGCCCGAAGATCTCCTCGACCGCCACAGTCGAAGACGGCTGCACGTTCCAGAGCAGCGTCGGCGGATAGAAGTATCCCTCGGCGGGAATCGCGCCGGGCGCCTGATATTTCTCGGCGCCTTCCTTTACCCCGGTCTCGACCAGCGACTTGATCCGCTCGAGTTGCACGGGCGCAACCACTGCCCCCATGTCGATCGTCTTGTCGAGCGGCATGCCGACACGCAGCGTTTCCATGCGGCGAATGAGGCGCCTGCGGAAGGTCTCCGCAATCCCCTCCTGCAGCAGCAGGCGCGAACCGGCACAGCAGACCTGGCCCTGGTTGAACCAGATGGCATCGACCACGCCTTCCACGGCGCCGTCGATGTCGGCATCATCGAACACGATGAAGGGCGATTTGCCGCCGAGCTCAAGTGTCAGCGACTTACCCGTCCCCGCGGTCGATTGCCGGATCAGCCGCCCGACCTCGGTCGATCCGGTGAAGGCGATCTTGTCGACATCAGGGTTTTCGACGAGCAATGCGCCGGTCGCGCCATCGCCCGTCACCACATTCAGCACGCCCGGCGGCAGACCCGCTTCTGCCGCAAGCTCCGCAAACAGCAAGGCGGTCAGCGAGGTGAACTCCGCCGGCTTCAGCACCACCGTATTGCCTGCGGCCAGCGCGGGCGCAATCTTCCAGGCCAGCATCAGCAGCGGGAAATTCCACGGGATGATCTGCCCGATGACGCCGACCGGCACCTGATCGGCGAACTCACGCTCCTGCAATTGCGCCCAGCCGGCGTGGTACAGGAAATGGCGCGCGGCCAGCGGGACGTCGAGATCGCGGGTCTCGCGGATCGGCTTGCCGTTGTCGATCGCCTCCAGCACCGCAAACAGGCGGGCATGACGCTGCAGCATGCGCGCCAGCGCATAAAGGTGGCGCGCGCGGCCGTGCCCCCCGAGTTTGGCCCAAAGCGGCTGCGCGGTGCGCGCGGCACCCACCGCGGCCTCAACGTCGGCGGCGGAGCCTTCCGCGATTTTGGCCAGTGTCTTGCCGGTGGCAGGCTCGATCGTCGTGAGGTGCTTGCCGGAATGCGGCGCGACGAACTTGCCGTCGATGAAGTGCCCGAACACGGCGCCGTGCTGCTTCAGCCAGGCCCGCGCCTCGCCGTCTGCCTCGGGAGCGGGACCGTACTCCATGGTCTCGTAGTAATGTGCGACGCTCATCGCCGGAGTCTCATCCCACAGGGTGGCGGTTGAAGGCCGAGTAGCGGCCGGTGACGTGATGCTCGAGCTGGCGTTCGATATCGGCGAGCAGGCTCGACGCACCGATCCGGAACAGGTCCGGCTCGAGCCATTCGCGGCCGAGCTCCTCCTTCATCAGGAACTGATAGGTGAGTACGTCCTTTGCCGTCGAGATTCCGCCGGCGGGCTTGAAGCCGATCTTGTAGCGGGTGCGTTCCTGATACACGCGGATCATCCGCAGCATCGCGAGCGTGACGGGCAGCGTCGCATTGACGCCCTCCTTGCCGGTCGACGTCTTGATGAAGTCGGCGCCGGCCATCATGCAGACCATCGATGCCTTGGCGACATTGCGCAGCGTCTTGAGATCGCCGGTGGCCAGAATGGTCTTCAGATGCGCATCGCCGCAGGCCGCGCGAAAATCCTTCACCTCGGCGTAGAGCGCGCGCCAGTCGCCGGTCAGCACATGCTCGCGGGTGATCACGATGTCGATCTCCTGCGCGCCGTCCCGGACCGAGGCCTCGATCTCCTTGAGCTTCAGGTCGTGCGGCACGAGGCCCGCCGGAAATCCGGTCGAGACCGCGGCGACCGGAATGTCGGATCCGTCAAGCGCTTCGACTGCGGTCGCAACGAAACGGTGATAGACGCAGACCGCGCCGGTGTGCAGCTCACGCCCGGCAAAGCCGAGCGCCTCGAGAATGTCGCTTCGCACCGGGGCCTTGGCCTTGGCGCAGAGGCGCTTCACCCGTTCGGCGGTATCGTCGCCGTTGAGGGTCGTCAGGTCGATGCAGGTGATCGCCTTCAGAAGCCACGCGGCCTGCGCATCCTTCTTGACGGTGCGCCGCCCCGGCAGGCTCGCCACGCGTCGCTCGGCGGCGGACAGATTGATCCTGATTTCGTCGACCCAATCCATCTCGAGCGCGCGGCCGCTATTGCGCAAAAGCGAAACCGCGTGCGGCTCACTTCGAACGTGAGGCGGCATCGGCACCGCGGATGGATTCTGTATGAAGACGCTCTGCGTCATCGAAACACCGGCCGTCCTAGCGAATCGACTGAAACGCCAGATAGATTGAATGTCCCGATTGCAACATGTGATCCTCCCAGATCCTGTCCGCTGGAGCTCATCGCCTGCCCGACGCACGACATCGCCAGACACTGGATGGCTCCTCTAGGTTCGATGTTATTATTGTAACATACTGCCGTTGATAAATTCACAACATTGTAAGATCATTGTCAACGGGATAAGCAAGCTCGGTGACCAAAATGGCTGAAACACCGACACGACCAAGCGAGACGCGCGTCCAGCGCCTGCAACGGCTGCGCCGCGCCGTCGAGAGCAGCGGCGCGCTGCACCTGAAGGACGCCGCCGAACTGCTCAAGGTGTCCGAAATGACGGTGCGACGTGACCTGGCCGGTCCGGAGGCAGCGCTTGCGCTGCTCGGCGGTTACGTCGTCAACGCGGCGTCACCGACCGGGATCAAGTACACGTTCGAGCAGGAGATCGACCAGCACACCCAGGACAAGCGTCTCGCCTGCCGATCTGCCGCCGCCTCGATCAAGGAAGGCGACACGATCTTCATCGACTGTGGCACCACGATGCAGTCGCTGGCGGACTGCCTGCCGGAAGATCTGCCGCTCTCGGTGATCTGCTATTCGATGAACGTGGCGACCATCGTCACGCGGCGGCCCGCCACGCAGGTGATGCTGATGGGCGGGCTCTACCATCCCTCATCGCAGTCCTTCTCATCCGACGATGGCCTGTCGTACCTGCGGCGGCTCGGCATCAACAAGGCCTTCATCTCCGCCGGCGGCGTGCACTGGACCCGCGGCGCCAGCTGCTCGAACTTTCACGAAGTCGCAATCAAGCAGGCCGCCATTGCCACCGCGATGGAAAGCATCCTGGTGGTCGATGCGAGCAAGCTCGGCAGCCTCAAGCCGGCGTTCTTCTCCGACGTCGAGGCGTTCTCGCGGATCATCGTCGGCGGCGCGGCATCATCAGAGATGCGCAAGCACTTTCGCAGCCTTCCCGTCGAGTATGTGACCAACGCAACCTGACCCGGGCGCAGGTGCCGCTGTTCTGGAACGTCGACCAGACCGGCTGACGCCGGGTCGGCCCAGCCCGCGCGGCAGCCTGCGGGAATCATTTGAGATTCGCCGCGGAGCCTGATTAGGTTCGAGCTATCCATGACTGCGGCCTGGATGCCTGCGGTCCGGACACGGCAACAGCTTGATCGACAGGACTCGACCACCGATGACCAAAGCGCGACGGACACGACCGACGATTCGTGACGTCGCGGCCGAGGCCGGCGTGTCCGTGAGCAGCGTCAGCCGGACGCTCAACGGCGGCATCTATACCAGCGCGGAACTGCACGCCCGCATCATGCGCGCGGTCAAGCGGCTGGGGTTCGAGCCGGACTCGGCGGCGCAGGCGTTGCGCTCGCGGGCCTCGAACACCATCGGCTGCATGGTGGCCGATTTCTCCAACCCCCACTACACCGGCATGGTCAGCGCGGCCGAGGAGGAATTCCAGCGCGCCGGCTTCCTGCTGATGCTGGCCGCGACCAAGCACGAGGAGGCGCGCGAGGCGGCGTTCCTGTCGGCGGTGCGCCGGCGCCAGATGGATGGATTGCTGCTGTTCGCCGGCGACAACGCGCACAAGGATTTCATGAAGGGGCTGGCGATGCTCGACCTGTCGACCGCGAGGTCCCCAACAGCGGCTCGGTCCGGGTCGACCATCGCGGCGGCGCACTGGAGGTGACGCGCTATCTGATCGGCCTCGGCCATCGCCGGATCGCGCGATTGACCGGCAGCGCCGCGGTGCTGCCCAGTTCGGAGCGGCTTGCCGGCTACCGGCAGGCGCATCTCGAGGCCAAGCTCGAGGTCGACCCAAGCCTGATCCGACCGCATATGCAGGGCGCCAACACGGCCTTCAGCTCGGTGTGCCAGCTGCTGCAATCGGCAAAGCCGCCGACGGCGATCATCTCGCTCGGCACCAGCATGCTGGCCGAGGTGCTGGAGGCGATCACCAGCAACGGCCTGCGCTACCCGCAGGACGTCTCGCTGGTGTGCAGCGGCGACACCGACCTCGCCCGCCACGCGACGCCCGCGATCTCGGCCCTGAGCTGGGACATGAACGAAGTCGGCCGCACCGCCGCGCGGCTGCTGCTGGAGCGGATCCGCGACGGTGACAAGGCCACGGCCGGTGAGCCCGTGTTCCTGCCGACGCGCTTTATCCTGCGTCATTCCTGCGCCGCGCCGCCGACGTCGCCGCGCGGCCGGAAATAGCTTCGTCCACTTCCCGCTCTCCGTCATGGCCGGGCTTGTCCCGACAATCCACGTCTTTCCCACGACGAGAGACGAAAGACGTGGATGCCCGACACAAGCCAAGCCCGGGCATGACGACGCGGAAACGCCAGCCCTAGAAGTGCGCGGGGGTCATATGCGATTGCCCTGCCGCAAGGGGGAGGGAACACCCTTTCGCCGGTGGCTTCCTAACACGCCAATCACTGATTTGCCCGACGGTGCAAGGCCTCGCGTGAGAAATATTTCTGTTTATCAGAATTGCAAGTTGATGTATGAATCGCCCGTCTCACCCGCCTGAGGGGCGCTTCGCGATCGTCACGAGTGTTGGGTTGGGATGCGGTGGACGCCGAATGTGCAACTGACGAGTGCGCATGAGGCGGACGGTGAAGTCGTGCAGGCCTGACGCCCTAGCGGCAGGTGTCTCATCAGTAAGAGGAGGAGCTCTCACTGATGACGGTGACAACAAAGCCCAGTCTCGCCGGGGAGAGCACGTATAAGCCGTAAACCATCGCGCAGGGAAAGCCGGGATTGCTCCGGTTTCACCTGTGGTCCTACCTCCCGAGCTTTCCATTTGCACGGGACCCATGGGTGCGATCGGCACCCGGCTTTCCCTGCGCCCTCTGATCAAGGAGAGGGCGGAACGAAGTGCAAAGCTCGGACAGATCGTGTCGCGAGAATGCAAGGGTGCGTCCCCATCCACTTCTGTCATCGCCCGGCTCGACCGGGCGATCCAGTACGCCGCGGCCTCTCGGTCAAGCTCAGCGTCTCTGGAATACTGGATCACCCGCATGCGCGGGTGATGACACCGAGCAAGCTCCTTGACAGTTGAATCGGAAACGTTACCCACGTCATCCTGGCGACTAGCGCGTCGCGCCTGCGCCCCTTTGCCCGCCTGGCGCCTTGGTCTACAAGCATCGCCATGACAGACTCCTCGACCCCAACCCTCCCGTTCGACGAGCTGACGCGCGCCATCCAGGCCCGCCGCTCCATCTATGGCGCAATCAGCGGGCTGCGCCTTGATCGGGCCGCGCCCGGCGAAGCCTGGTCGAGCCTGGCCTATCGCCCGGAGTTCGTCGGCGACACCGAGACCGGCGTCCTGCATGGCGGCGTCGTCACCGCCATGCTCGACGAGAGCTGCGGCATGGCGGTGCAGCTCGCGCTCGACGGCAGCCGCGCGATCGCAACGCTCGACCTGCGGATCGATTACCAGAAGCCTGCGACGCCGGGCCTCGATATCCGCGCGCACGCGGTCTGCTATCGCGTCACCCGCCTGATCGCCTTCGTGCGCGCGACCGCCTACCAGGAGTCCGAGGACGATCCGGTCGCCACCGCGACTGCCTGCTTCATGATCGATGCCAACCGGAGCAACATGCTGATGGATCGCGCATCGGCTATCGGCACGTCGTTGCCGACCCTCGCCGCGGCGGACGATCCGGACGGGCCGTTCGCCGGCAGCCCGTTCGCACGGTGTCTCGGAATCCGCGCCGGCCGCGACGACACGCTGGTCATGCCGTTCTCGCGACAGATCATCGGCAACCCGATCCTGCCCGCTATACATGGCGGCATCACCGGCGCCTTCCTTGAGACGACGGCGATCGTCGGTGTCACGCGCGAGCTCGGCGTCGAGGCGCGGCCGAAGCCGATCGGTCTCACCATCAACTATCTGCGCTCCGGTCGTGCGCTCGACAGCCACGCCCGGGTGTCGATCGTCAAGCAGGGCCGGCGCGTCGTCGCGTTCGAGGCGCAGGCCTGGCAGGACGATCCGGCCAAGCCGATCGCGTCGGCCTTCGGTCACTTCATGCTGCGGCCGACGCCGGGCCTCGATGAGGGATAGGCGTCTGGACGCGCCGCGAACGCTCATCCACCTGGCGTCAAAATCGCTTGCTTCGCCGCGTGCCAGCTCGCCTCGTCGGGTGCGCACAGCAGCCCGCCCGCCAGATTGACGGGCTTGTAGGGTGATCCGTCGAAATGCGCGCTGTATCCGCCGGCCTCGCGATGCAGCAGCCAGCCGGCGGCGTGATCCCACGGCATCAGCTTGTTGTAGAACAGCAGATGGCAATGCCCCGACGCCGCCATGCGGTATTCATGCGCGGAGCATCTCAGCCATGCGCTCATGCCGAGTTTCGACAGGTTGCCGGTGACGGTGGTTCGCAGTGGCTCCGGAACGAAATTGACGCCGATCACCGCATCCATCTCTTTGACCGGCGCGGCTGCGGCGACCTTGAGGTCGTGGCGCTTGCCGTCCTGGGCCGCGAGCCAGGCGCCCTCGCCGCGCAGCGCGAAGGCGGTGTCGCTGCAGACCGGATCGTGAATCGCGCCGAACACGATCTCGCCGCGCATGGTAGCGGCAACCATGCTGCCGAACAGCGGCAGGCTGGAGGTGAAGTTTCGCGTGCCGTCGATCGGGTCGATGATGAAGGCAAGCTCCGCCGTGCCGACCTGATCGAGCGCGGCCGGATCGCGCGCCGTCCCCTCCTCGCCGATGATGGCGGCGCCTGGAAAGGCGCGCAGCAGCGCCGCCGAGATCGCCTGCTCGGCAGCCTCATCGGCTTCGGTCACCACGTCGAAGGCGGAGGTCTTGGTGCGGACCTCGATCTCCCGCACGCGGCGGAACCGCGGCATGATCTCGGTGCGGCCGACGTCGGCCAGGATGTTTCCGATGATCAGCGCATCGGCATGGGACAGTTTCACGCGGCGTTCTCCTGCGGTGAGTCGGGATCTTACAGCAGAAATGTGACCGCGTGGCCGCCGGCGATGCTGGTATCCGATCTCCCCGTTCGCCGCGGCTCGGATGTGGCCTCAGTAGTCGATTTCGGAGAGATAGCCGACCACCAGCAAGGCTCCGGTGAAGTCATCCTCGCCAAAATAGGCGCTGCGGGTGATGACGGCAGGAATGCCGGCGCGCGACGCGGCCATGAGACCGTTGCCGGAATCCTCGATGGCGATGCAGTCCGCCGGCCCGAGCCCGAGCCGGGCCAGCACCTCGACATAGACATCGGGCGCCGGCTTCTTGCGGGGCACGTCGTCGCCGGCAACGATGGTCTCGAACAGATCGGCCCAGTCAAGGCCGAGTGCGACCGCGAGCAGCGCATCGATATTGCCATGCGAGGTCGTCGTGGCGATCGCCAGCCGCTGGCCGCGGCTCCGCGCACTCCGGAGCCAGGCTCTCACACCCGGCCGCAGCGGGCAGCCGCCAGCCGCTATCAGCGCGGCATAGCGCGCGGTCTTGATCCTGTGCAGGTCGGCGATATCGGCAAATGTCAGCGACGGAGTGGCGTTGCGCTGGTCGAACGCGCGGATGCGCTCCTTGCCGCCGGCGACGCGGAGCAGCCGCCCATAGGTGACCTTGTCCCAGGACCAGTCGAGGCCGGCTTCGGCGAACGCCTCGTTGAAGGCGCGGCGATGCACCTCCTCGGTTTCGGCGAGCGTCCCGTCGACATCGAAGATCAGCGCGCGGGCGCTCGCGATGACATCGCGCATCCCGGCGGTCCGGATCGCTGCGAGCGCCTGGTTCATCGTCCTTCGCCTGCCGTCCCCTTGGTGAACACGCGGCTCGCCAGCACGTCGCCGGCTTCGATCGACATCACGTCGTCAGCAGTGAGCGTGCGATCGAGCTTGGCCACGATCCGGTTGGCCTGGCGCAGCCGGATACGATCCAGCGCGTTGCGGATCGAGCGTGCGTTGGAGAACAAGGGCTGCACCTTGCGTGCAGCGATGTAGCGGATGAAGGCCTCGCGTGCTTCGGGAGAGAAACGATAGTTCTGCTGCTGCAGCATCAGCTCGGCGATCCAGAGCAGCTCTGCGTCCGAATAGTCAGGGAAGTCGACATGGTGCGCGATGCGCGACCGGAAGCCGGGATTGCTCTGGAAGAACTTTTCCATCCGGTCGCCATATCCGGCCAGGATCACCACCAGGTCCTCGCGCTGCTGCTCCATCACCTGCAGCAGGATCTCGATCGCTTCCTGGCCGTAGTCGCGCTCGTTCTCGGGCCGATAGAGATAATAGGCCTCGTCGATGAACAGCACGCCGCCCATCGCCTTCTTCAGGATCTCCTTCGTCTTCGGCGCCGTGTGGCCGATATATTGCCCGACGAGATCGTCGCGCGTGACGCTGATGACGTGGCCGCGGCGTACGAAGCCGAGGCGATGCAGAATGCCGGCCATCCTGAGCGCCACTGTGGTCTTGCCGGTGCCGGGATTGCCGGTAAACGACATGTGCAGGGTCGGGAATGTAGTCGCGAGCGCCATCTTCTGCCTGATGCGCTCGACCAGCAGCAACGACGCGATTTCGCGGATGCGCGTCTTCACCGGCTTGAGCCCGATCAGTTCGGAATCGAGCTGGTCGAGCACCGCACCGATGCCGAGATCGGCGAATTCATGCCGGAGGTCGACGGTCTCGATTGGCGTCTCGCGGACTTGTTCTTGTGTTTGCGTCATCATCCTCTCGCATCGAAAAGCTCCGTCGCCGCGCGGCAGCGACGACGGAGAAGTGCATCCGGACCAGGACGGCCGAGGGAGCAATCCGCCTGGCTTCAACCGGACGCGGTCACTGGTCGGCGTAGCGCTCCCCCTCGGGGCGCGTGGCGGCATAGGCATGCGTCGCGTAGCGGATGTTGCGCCCGACGGATTCCCGGCGGTCGAGCCGGAAGCCCGGCTCCTCCCGTGGCCGGTTGACGATGAAGGAGATGCGGACCGACTCCCAGCCGTGGCTGGAATCGAAGCCGGAGATCCGGATGTAGCGATCGCCATAGACGCGACGGCAGTCAGCGAGCTCCTTCATGATGCCTGCGGCGTCCCGCAGGTCGAACATCGGCAGGCCCCACATCTCCCAATAGGTGTTGCGGGGATGCGGATCATCGGTGAACTCGATGTTCACCGCCCAGCCCTTGTCGAGGCAATATTGCACCTGCGCCGAAATCTGCTCGTCGGTGAGATCAGGCAGGAACGAAAAGCAGCCCTGGGTTATGCGCATGAGAAACTCCTGTCAGACCGCCATGCTCGGCGTGGGAACAAAATCGGGAGCATCCGTGGAGTCGTAGTTGAAGGTAACGTCCTTCCAGACGTCGAGCGCCTCGCGCAGCGGCGTGCAGGTCTGCGCCGCCTTCGCCAGGATCTCCGGCCCTTCATGGACGTAGTCGCGTCCCTCGTTGCGGGCGAGGATCATGGCCTCCAGCGCGACGCGGTTGGCGGTGGCGCCGGCCTGGATGCCGCGGGGGTGGCCGATCGTGCCGCCGCCGAACTGCAGCACAACGTCCTCACCGAGCAGGTCGAGCAGCTGATGCATCTGGCCGGCATGAATGCCGCCGGAGGCCACCGGCATCAACTTGTTGAGGCTCGCCCAGTGCTGATCGAAGAACACGCCGTGCTCGAGCCGCATCGGATTGAAGTCCTCGCGGCAGATATCGTAGTAGCCGCGCGTCGTGTTCGGGTCGCCCTCGAGCTTGCCGACCACCGTGCCGGCATGGATGTGATCAACACCGGCCAGCCGCATCCACTTGGCGATCACGCGGAACGAGACGCCGTGGCTGCGCTGCCTGGTATAGGTCGAGTGCCCGGCGCGGTGCAGATGCAGGATCATGTCGTTCTTGCGCGCCCACTTCGCCATCGACTGGATCGCCGTGTAGCCGATCACGAGATCGATCATGACGATGTTGGAGCCGAGCTCGTGGGCGAACTCCGCGCGCTCATACATATCCTCCATCGTCGCCGCGGTGACGTTGAGATAGGTGCCCTTGATCTCTCCGGTCGCGGCCTGCGCGCGGTTAACCGCCTCCATGCAGTAGAGGAAACGCTCGCGCCAATGCATGAAGGGCTGCGAGTTGATGTTCTCGTCGTCCTTGGTGAAGTCGAGCCCGCCCTTCAGCGCCTCGTAGACGACGCGGCCGTAGTTGCGGCCCGACAGCCCGAGCTTCGGCTTGATCGTGGCGCCGAGCAAGGGACGGCCGAACTTATCCAGCCGCTCGCGCTCGACGACGATGCCGGTTGCCGGGCCCTGGAACGTCTTCACATAGGCGGTCGGAAGCCGCATGTCCTCGAGCCGCAAGGCCTTCAGCGGCTTGAAGCCGAAGACGTTGCCGATGATCGACGCGGTCAGGTTCGCGATCGAACCCGGCTCGAACAGGTCGAGATCGTAGGCGATATAGGCGAAGTAGCTGCCCGGCGAGTTCGGCACCGGATCGACACGGTAGCACTTTGCCCGGTATTTTTCCGCGGCGGTCAGCCGGTCGGTCCACACCACGGTCCAGGTCGCGGTCGAGGATTCGCCCGCCACCGCGGCGCAGGCTTCGGTGGGATCGACGCCGTCCTGCGGCGTGACGCGGAACAGCGCGATGACGTCGGTGTCCTTGGGCTCGTAGTTCGGCTCCCAATAGCCCATGCGTTTGTATTCCATCACGCCGGACTTGTAGCGATTCTTGCCGCGCACCGTGATCGACTGCTGCATATTCATGTGGATCTCCTGTCGTTCGCGGCGGCGTCAGGCCGCCTGTGTCATCTTTCCGATCTGCGGATCGAGGGTGCCGGAGCGATAGCGCTTGGCCATCTCCGGCAGTGGAACCACCTTGATCTTCCCGGCATTGCCGGCCGTGCCGAACTGCTCGAAGCGGTCGCGGCAGAGCTCGCGCAATGCGTCCATCGCGGGTTTCAGGAACTTGCGCGGGTCGAACTCGCTCTTCGCCTGCACGGCAACCTTCCGGAACGCTGCGGCCATCGCGAGGCGGCAATCGGTGTCGATATTCACCTTGCGGACGCCGTGCCTGATGCCGCGGACGATCTCCTCGACCGGCACGCCCCAGGTCTGCGGCATCTCGCCGCCGAACTGGTTGAACAAGTCCTGCAACGGCTGCGGCACCGAGGACGAGCCGTGCATCACCAGATGCGTGTTAGGCAGCCGCGTATGGATTTCCTCGACCACGCGCATCGCCAGGATCTCACCGTCAGGCTTGCGCGTGAACTTGTAGGCGCCGTGCGAGGTGCCCATCGCGATCGCAAGCGCATCGACCTTGGTGGCGCGGACGAAGTCGACGGCCTGCTCCGGATCAGTCAGGAGCTGGTCATGGCTGAGCTGGCCCTCGACGCCATGGCCGTCCTCCTGCTCGCCGCCGCCGTGCTCCAGCGAGCCGAGGACGCCGAGCTCGCCCTCGACCGAGGCGCCGACCCAGTGTGCCATCTCGACGACGCGGCGGGTGATGTCGACGTTGTAACCATAGTCCGCTGCGGTCTTGGCGTCCGCCTTCAGCGAGCCGTCCATCATGACCGAGGTGAAGCCGTAGCGGATCGCGGTGGCGCAGGTCGCCTCCTCGTTGCCATGGTCGAGATGCAGGCAGAGCGGGATCTGCGGGTACATCTCCTCCAGCGCATCGATCATCTTCGCCAGCATGATGTCGTTGGCATAGGCCCGGGCGCCGCGCGAGGCCTGGATGATGACCGGCGCATCGCAGGCCGCCGCCGCCTCCATGATGGCAAGGCCCTGCTCCATGTTGTTGATGTTGAAGGCCGGCACGCCGTAGCCGCGCTCGGCGGCGTGATCCAGCAATTGCCTCAGGGTTATCCGAGCCATGGGGTCCTCCTTTCAGTTCGATCGACGGGACACACGCTTTGCCGCGGCGGTGACAGCGGCGGGCGTGATGCCGAATTGATGGTAGAGCACGTCGGCGGGCGCGGAGGCGCCGAAGCCGGTCATGCCGACAAACTCGCCGTCCTCTCCGAGCCACTTCGCCCAGTCGCCTTCGACTGCGGCTTCGACGCCGACGCGCGGCGCCTCGCCCAGAACCTTTGCGCGATAGTCGCTCGGCTGCTGGCGGAACAGGTCGAAGCACGGCGCCGAGACGACCGCGGCCTTGATCCCTGCTTCCGCCAGCAGCTTTGCGGCTTCGAGCGCGATCGACACCTCCGAACCCGTCGCAATCAGGGTGACGTCACGCGCGAAGTCGGGCTCGACGAGAACGTAGGCGCCGAGCGCGACCTGGTTGTCTTTGGTGCCGTCGCGAACCGTCGGCAACGCTTGCCGCGACAGGCAGAGGATCGATGGCGAGGTTTCGGCTTTCAGCGCGCAGTCCCAGGCTTCCGCCGTTTCGACCGCATCGGCCGGACGAAACACCAGCACGTTCGGGATGGCGCGCAGCGCAGCCAGATGTTCCACCGGCTGATGCGTCGGCCCGTCCTCGCCGAGCCCGATCGAGTCATGGGTCATCACGTGGATGACGCGGATCCCCATCAGCGCCGCAAGGCGGATCGCCGGCCGGCTGTAATCGGCGAAGGAAAGGAACGTGCCGCCATAGGGAATGAAGCCGCCATGCAGCGCGATCCCGTTCATCGCGGCGGCCATGCCGTGCTCGCGGATGCCATAATGAATGTAGCTGCCGTCGAGCGTTTCCGGCCGAACCGGCACTTGGGTCTTCGCCAGGGTCAGGTTGGAGTGCGTGAGATCCGCCGAACCGCCAAGCAGGTTCGGCAAGGCTTGCGCGATGACGTCGATCACCTGCTGCGACGCCTGTCTTGTCGCGAGCTTCGGCCGCTCAGACGCGAAGCGCGCCGTCAGCGTCGCCATCGCCTCGGTATAGGCGCAGGGCAATTTCCGGTTCAACGCATCATGGAACGGGGAACGCTCGCCGTTGCAGGCACTCCGCGACCGCTCGATCCAGGCGCGGCGGGCATCGCGGCCGCGCGCGCCGATCGCGCGCCATTCGGTCAGCGCAGCATCCGGCACGTCGAACGCCGGATACGGCCAGCCGAGCGCCGCACGGGTCTTGCCCACCTCCTCGGCGCCGAGCGGCGCGCCGTGGACCTTCTCGCTGCCCTGCCGGTTCGGCGCGCCGAACCCGATGACCGTGCGGCAGGCGATCAGCGACGGACGATCGCTGGCCTTGGCCTGCCGGATCGCCGCAGCGATGGCCTGCGGATCGTGGCCGTCGATGCTGCTGACGTTCCAGCCGCTCGCCTTGAACCGCGCGGCCTGGTCGTCGGAGCAGGACAAGGAGGTGGCGCCGTCGATCGAGATGCGGTTGTCGTCGAACAGCACGACCAGCCGGTTGAGCCGCAGATGGCCGGCGAGCGAGATCGCTTCGTGGCTGATGCCCTCCATCAGACAACCATCGCCGGCGATCACGTAAGTAAAGTGATCGACGAGGTCGTCGCCGAACCGCGCGTTCATCAGCCGCTCGGCGAGCGCCATGCCGACAGCCGTGGCAATGCCCTGCCCGAGCGGTCCGGTCGTCGTCTCCACACCGGGCGTATGACCATATTCAGGATGTCCCGGGGTCTTCGATCCCCACTGCCTGAACGCCTTCAGCTGGTCGAGCGTCATGCTCTCGTAGCCCGTCAGATAGAGCAGCGCATAGAGCAGCATCGAGCCGTGACCGGCCGACAGCACGAAGCGGTCGCGGTCCGGCCAGGCCGGATCGGTCGGGTCGAATTTGAGGAAGTCCGAGAACAGGACGGTCGCGACATCGGCCATGCCCATCGGCATGCCCGGGTGGCCCGACTTCGCCTGTTCCACCGCGTCGATAGCGAGGAAGCGGATCGCGTTCGCCATCTCGGCATGGCTGACGCCGGGGCGGCTGGCTACGGACGCAAGTGCGGTCATATCGTTCGCCTCTTTCGTTCGATCAGTTGCAGGATCAGCGGGGTGAGGATGAGCTGCATCGCCAAATCGAGCTTCGCGCCATGAACCACGATCGAGTTGGCGCGCGACATAAAGCTGTGCGGGATCATCGACAGCAGGTAGGGAAAATCGATGCCGCGCGGGTTCTTCAGCCGGATCACCACCATCGATTCATCCGGCGTCGGGATCCAGCGCGCGATGAACGGGTTCGAGGTATCGACCGTCGGCACGCGCTGGAAGTTGATGTCGGTCTCGGTGAACTGCGGGCAGATGTAGTTCACGTAGTCGGGCATCCGCCGCAGGATGGTGTCGGTCACCGCCTCCGTGGAATAGCCGCGATGGCTGCGGTCGCGATGCAGCTTCTGGATCCATTCGAGGTTGATGACCGGGACGACGCCGATCTTGAGGTCGGCATGCTGCGCGACGTTCACCTTGTCGGTGACCACGGCGCCATGCAGGCCCTCGTAGAACAGCAGATCGGAATTTTCCGGCAACGGCTCCCACTCGGTGAAGGTGCCGGGCTTGGCGCCGTAAAGCCGCGCCTCCTCCTCGTCGTGCACATAGTGGCGCGTCGTTCCGGTGCCGGTCTCGGCATAGTCGCGGAACAGCTTCTCCAGCTCCTCGAACAGGTTGGTCTCGGGGCTGAAATGGCTGAAATGCTTGTTGCCGTGCTCAGCCTTCTCCAGCATCTTGCTGCGCATCTCGGCGCGGTCGTAGCGGTGGAACGCATCGCCCTCAATGTAGGCCGCGACCACATTCTCCCGACGGAAGATGTTCTCAAACGTCTTCTTCACCGAGGTGGTGCCGGCGCCGGACGAGCCGGTGATCGAGATGATGGGATGTCGACGTGACATGCGGTCCCCCTCAGCGGAACAGGCCGCGCCGTGCGAACAGCGGGGCATCGCTGCTCTCGAACAACGGCTCGACGGTCAGGTGGATCGCATCGACGTCGCGCACGGCGCGCGTCGATCCCATGATGAGGGGCACGCGCTGATGTGGCGTGCGTGCCGACAATTCAAGGATGCGCGACCGCCCGTTCGACGCGGCGCCGCCCGCCCATTCCATGATCAGCGCGATCGGATGCGCCTCATAAAGCAGACGCAACCGGCCTTCGCGGTAGCCCGGGCGCGCATCCGCAGGGTAGAGGAACACGCCACCGCGCATCAGGATACGGTAGGCCTCGGCCACCAGCGAGCCGATCCAGCGCATGTTGAAATCCTGGCCGTGCTCACCGTTGACGCCGGCAAGGCACCGGTCAATGTAGCTGCGCACCGCGCCGCTCCAGTGCCGTCGGTTCGACGCGTTGATGGCGAATTCCGACGCATCCGGCGGCACCCGCAGATCGCGCCCGGTCAGGACGAACTCTCCGGTGCGCGGATCGAGCGTGAAGCAGTCGACACGCTGGTCGAGCGCCAGCACTAGCACGGTCTGCGGGCCGTAGATGAAGCAGCCGGCGGCACATTGCGCGGTGCCGGGCTCGAAGAAGGTCGAGATGATGTCGTGTGCTTTCGGCCTGATCGAGAAGATCGTGCCGACCGAGATGTTGTTCTCGAGATTGGCAGATCCGTCCAGCGGATCGATCGCGACGCAAAGTGGCGCATCGGCGTCGAGCGTCTCCGGCAGTTCCGCCTCCTCCGACAACACGGCCGCGACCGGCGCGGTCCGCAGCGCGTCGCGCATCAGGCTGTCCGCAACGATGTCGATGGTCTTTTGGCGATCGCCGTCGGGATTGATGCCGCCGCTCTCACCGCCGATCCCGGCAAGGGAGCCGGCAGCAATGGTCCGTGCGAGCTCGACCGCTGCGCCGGCGAGCGCCTCGATCACCGCGACCGTGGCTGCACGCAAAGGGTTTTGCTGCGCCGGCCACTCCAGATGGGCATGCAACGAAGGACGAATCTCCACGGGCCTCTCCCTTTGATCGCGCCCACTTTGCCGAGGCTTCGACCGGCGACCCCACCGGAGTCGCCTCGCCACTATCAACGCGCGAATTGCCGAATTAGGGAAATTTTATTATCTTTGGTCTCGCCAAAGTATTCCTTATGGGAGGGCTCACCATGGCCGGCTACTTCACGCGGGATCTCACCATCCGCCAGCTGCGCGCGCTGTCCGCGGTGCACGAGGCCGGTTCGATCACGTCGGCGGCCAATCGCCTCAACCTGACGCAGCCGGCAGTGACGCTCCAGCTCCGCAACCTGCAGGCACTCGCCGGGCTCCCGCTGATCCAGCGCACCGGCGACGGCATGGCATTGACGCACGCCGGCGCCCATGTGCTGACGCTGGTCGAACGGATCGAAGCGGCGCTGAAGGATTGCGAGCAGTCGCTCGACATGATCGCAGGCCGCAGCGGTGGACGCGTCGCGATGGGCGCGGTCAGCACCGCGAAATACTTCGTGCCGTTCGCGATCGCGGCGTTCTCGCGCCGCTTTCCCCAAATCGAGGTCACGCTCAGGATCGGCAACCGCGAGGAGATCCGCGATGCGCTGCGTGGCTACGACCTCGATATTGCCGTGATGGGCCGGCCGCCGGCCGACGTCGAGGTCGAGATGCGACCGCTCGGCCGGCATCCGCACTTCATCATCGCCGCGCCCGATCACCGGCTGGCACGACGGCGTCACGTCGCCGTCTTGGAGCTCGCCGGCGAGACCTTCATCACCCGCGAGCAGGGATCCGGCACGCGCATGCTGATGGAGCAGTTCTTCGAGCGGGTCGGGCTGACGCCGAAGATCGGCATGGCGATGGACAGCAACGAGACCATCAAACAGGCGGTGATGGCCGGGCTCGGCATCGCCTTCATCTCCCAGCACACCGTGTTTCACGAGCTGGAGGACGGACGGCTTGTGGTGCTGAAGGTGAAGGGACTGCCGATCATCCGGCAGTGGCACGCCGTCCGCCGCACCGACAAGATCCTGCTGCCGCCGGCGCAGGCCATGATGGACTTTCTCGGCAAGGAGGGTTGGCGCTATCTGCCGAACACGCGGTAGGCGCGGTTCAATCTATTAGCGAAACTTGAGCCGCAACCAGGTCCAGGCGATCACCAGCACCGGCGCGCCAACCGCGAGCCAGGACAGATAACGGCCGACGTCGCCGAACAGCAGCGCGGCCAGCAGCCCCGCCATCGACAAGAGCCCGAGCACGATGGGCACGCAAAAGACCGCGATCCAGCCCTGCGATCGACCGGAGGAAGACGTCATTGAGCCGGCACCGCGTGACCCATCGGCGTGGCCCGCGCCCGCTTCCGCCGCCGTGCGAACCAGAGATAGAGCCCGCTGCCGATCACGATGATCGTAAGGATATCCAGCACGGCCCAGATGATCTTCAGCGGCATGCCGCCATAGTCGCCGAAATGCAGCGGCTGCGAGATCAGGAGCGCCTGCAGATAGGCGGGCAGCGCCCTTTTATCCGAAACCTCTGCGGTTTCGCCGTCGAGCAGGACCGGCTTCAGCAGCCGCGAGGTCAGCGGCGTATCGCCGCGCATGAAGGCGGCGTAGTGATGCGACGAGGTGAACGGCGTTCCGGGATATGCGACGAACGCAACGTCCATGCCGGGCGCGGCCTGCTTCGCGTTCGCCACGACCAGATCGAGCGGCGCGAGCTTCACCGGCGGTGGCTTGCCGGCATAGGGCTTCACCATCTCGGCGAGCTCGTTTGCCTTCCACTGGTTCAGCATCAGCTCCGCCCAGGTATTGATCACGCCGGTCAGCCCGACCACCAGCGCCCAGACGATCGTGACCACGCCGATCAGATTGTGCCAGTCGAGCCAGGCGACCCGGCGCGCCGAACGGTCGCGGATGGTGGCAAACCGCATACGGCGGGTGAACGGCCAATACAGCACCACGCCGGAAACGATCGCGACCGCGAACAGCAGTCCCATCCCGCCGAGGAACAGCTTGCCGGGTTGGCCCGCAAACATGTCGGTGTGCAGCTTCAGCACGATCAGCATCGGGCCGACCCCGACTAGCCCGAGCGGCTTCGCCGTCACCGCATCGAAGGCACGCACGGTCGCGTCATCGGGCCTTCCGTCAGGTGCATTGTTGGTGAACGCCATGACGGCGCCCGGCTCATCCTTGTCCCACGACACATACTGCATCACTCGTCCCGGGTCGGCTGCGAGCGCAGCCTGTACGACCTGCTGCGCGGGCAGCGGCGGCCGCCCGGCTGCGGCCTCCGGCTGCGGCGCATAGCCGAGCGCCTCGTCGATCTCGTGGTGGAAGATCAGCGGCAGCCCGGTGAGGCATAGCAACAACAGAAATACGGTTGAGATCAGGCTGGTCCAGGTATGCACCAGCGACCAGATCCTAACGGTTCGCGCCTTCAGCCGCCCCCCCGTCACCATTTGTAACCCAGGCTCGCGGTAATGCGCCGCCGGTCGCCGTAGAAGCAGGAGGTCGTGCCTGCGCAACTCGCGACATAGATCGTGTCGGCGATGTTGACGACGTTCAGCGCGGCGCGCCAGCCCTGCCATTCATAGTGGATCGCAGCGTCTCCGAGCACCACCGAGGGGACTTCCAGCGTGTTCGCCTGATCGGCAAAGGACGAACCGACGTAGCGCACGCCGCCGCCGAAGCCGAAGCCGGTCAACGGACCCTGCTGGATGGTGTAGTCCGCCCTGATCGATGCCATCTGCTGCGGCGTGTTGGTCGGAGTCTTGCCGATCAGGGCCGGGTTGAGGTCCTTGCTGGTGAAGAGATCGTAGGTCGTGAGCGCGCCGATCAGCTTCAACCCGGGCAAGGGATTTGCGACGGCCTCGACCTCGAAGCCGCGCGAGGTGACCTCGCCGGTCTGGTTCTGCAGCAGCGGGTTGTTCGGATCGGTCGTCAGCGCATTCTGACGCTTCAGATCGAACCAGGCGAAGGTGAAATGGCCGTCGAAGCCCTTCGGCTCGACCTTGACGCCGACCTCGGTCTGCTGGCCGGTCTCCGGCAGCAACAGCTGGTTCGAGGCGTTGAGGCCGATCACCGGATTGTAGCTGGTCGCATAGGACACATAGGGCGCGACCCCATTGTCGAAATTGTAGATCAGCCCGGCGCGGCCACTGAACTTGCTGTCCTCACGATTGTACAGCGTGACGCCGCTCGGCCGGTCACCCTGGCTGGTCGACACCCAGTCGTTGCGACCGCTCAGCACCAGCGTGAAGCGACCGAGCTTCATCTGGTCCTGCAAATAGGTGCCGAGCTGCTCCTGCGTGATCAGGTAATTGCGGAACGGCGCGCTCGTGAACGGCAGACTTCCAAGGCCGTAGACGGGGTTGAACACGTTGAGCGACGGCGTCGTGCCGAACTGGAAGTTCTGGTAGTCGTCGATCCGGTAGTCGCGCAGGTCGAGCCCGAACAGCATCGTGTGTTTGACCGGGCCGGTATCGAAGCGATATTCGAGCTGGTTGTCGAGATTGGCCTGATTGGCCGTGTCCTTCGCATACCAGTTGTAGCGACCGAGATCGCCGGCTGCCATGTCGGTATAGCCATTGCCGACCAGGCCTCTATACGTCACGTCGACATGCGCGAAGCGGGCATTCTGGCGGAAGGTCACGTTGTCGGAGAGATTGCGTTCGAACTGATAGCCGAGCATTTCCTGCTCGCGCGTGAAGGTATCGATCGAGGGATCGCCGACGAACAGACTGGTCGGAATCCGACCGAACGGCGCGTTGGTGACGGTACCGACATAGGGCAGGAAGTTGATGCCGCGCGTTTCGTTGCGTGAGGCGGACGCGAGCACGGTGAAGGTGGTGTCGGCATCCGGCTTGTAGGTCACCGACGGCGCAATGAAGTAGTTGTTGTCGGGCGTGAAGTTGACCTGGGTACCGCCATTCTGGACCTGGCCCACCACGCGATAGAACAGCTTGCCGTCCTGCGATTGCGTCGCGACCGGACCACCGACGTCGAAGCCGACATAGGCATTGCCGAAATTGTTGACGCCGGTTTCGATATAGCGGATCGGCTCCGCCGGCGGCATCTTGCTGATCGCGTTGACGATGCCGCTGGGGCTGGAGCCGCCATACAGCACCGCCGAGGGACCGCGCAGCACCTCGACGCGCTCGAGATCGAACGGCTGCAGCTTCCAGCTCGCATAGGATGTGTAGAAGAGCTGCATCCCGTCGAGGAACAGACCGACGTCGTCGGACTTGAAGCCGCGGATCAGGAACCAATCGTTGCGCGTGTCGGCGCCGAACGTGCCGGCAAGCACACCGGCCGAATAGCGCAGCGTCTCGTCGAACTTGCCGGGCTTCTGGTCGCGGATCTGTTCGCTCCCGACCACCGACACCGACTGCGGCGTCTCCATGATCGGGGTATTGGTTTTGGTTCCGGACGAACTGCGGTGGGCGACATAGCCCTGGATCGGACCGCGCGGGCTCTCGACAAGGCCGACATTGCGAACCGGCGGAGGTTTTTGCGACGCGGCTGGCCGCGCAGCGCGCTGGATGCGACGTGGCGCCGCAGTGGTCGTTCGCCGCCGCGTCTCGGGAGACGCAACCACCACTGGCGGCAACGCCCGCGCGCCGGATTGCTGCGACGAGGTCGTCGTCCCCTGCGCAAAGGATGAATGCGGCAACAATGCCAATGCGGATGCGGTCGCCGACGCGGCGATCCGCAATAGACATGAATGGTTCAATGCGCCCTGCCCAACTGTAACGGAGTCCCATGGCGCGCCGATTTCGCATCCGGCGTGCCGTTGCTCGGGCTTACGCGAGGGATGAAGATTTCTCTAATAGAAGGGCTCTTAGAAGCGATCCAAGAGTTCGAGCTTTGCGTGCGGCACGCGATGTGGCTGACGCGCTCTCGCGCGATGGTTGCCATGGCAAGTGGCGAGCGGAACTCGCTTCGGTCGATTGCGCCGCGCGTGCGGCAATGCACCACAGGCCCGACGGGTCCAATACAAATGCACTCGTCGTCTTAACTTACCAGCGGCCGGCCGCGGCCCGAGAGCCGCACGCGCCCGGTTGAAAAAGTCGAGGTTGTACCACCCCTTAGCCATTGCGCTCGAGCGGTGTGCGTGCGACATCTTGGCTGCGGAATGCGCACAGTTCCATATCCCTGCGAGGGAGGATGAACCTGCAAACCCCGTCCCCGCCGATGCCTGACTTCAAGGCGTTGTTCGAGGCGGCACCCGGCCTCTATCTGGTGCTGACTCCACCCGACTTTCGTATCGTGGCAGCGAGCGAAGCCTATCTGCGCGCCACGATGACCGAGCGCGCTGCGATCCTTGGGCACGAACTGTTTGAAATATTTCCAGACAATCCTGACGATCCGGCTGCCGACGGCGTGCGGAACCTGCGGGCGTCGCTCGAGCGTGTGGTCCAGTTCAGGCGAGCCGACACCATGTCGGTGCAGAGATACGACATCCGTAAGCCTGATTCAGAGGGCGGCGGCTTCGAGGAGCGCTTCTGGAGCCCGCGCAACTCGCCCGTGTTCGGACCAGGCGGACAGGTCAGCTACATCATCCACCGGGTCGAAGACGTCACCGAATTCATTCATCTGAAACGCCGGGGCGCCGAACAGGACAGGCTGGCGGACCGGCTGCGCGAGCGCACCGAGCAGATGGAAGCCGAAATCTTCATGCGTGCACGCGAGATCGAGGCCGCCAGGGAGCAGCTCGAGGCCGAGCAGAAGCTGCTCCAGGTGCAGAAGATGGAGGCGGTGGGGCACCTCACCGGCGGCATCGCGCACGACTTCAACAACATCCTGACCGTCATCACCGGCCTGATCGACATTCTCGCCGACGCGGTGGCGCACGATGCCGCGCTGTCGTCGGTCACCAAGATGATCAGCGATGCGGCCTCACGCGGCGCGGAAGTGACCAAGCACCTGCTCGCCTTCTCGCGGCGACAGCCGCTGCAACCGCGCGAAGCGGACCTCAACACGCTGGTGCAGGATACCGCGCGGCTGCTGCGTCCCTCGCTCGGCGAACAAATCGAGATCGAGACGTCCCTCGAGCCTGACGCATGGACGGCCTTCATCGATCCCAATCATATGGCGACCGCGCTGCTCAATCTCGCGGTCAATGCGCGCGATGCGATGCCCGAGGGCGGCAAGCTGATGCTCGAGACCGGCAACGTCGTGCTCGACGAGACCTATGCCGCCGCCAATCCCGATGTGCGGCCGGGCGAATACGTCATGGTCGCGGTGAGCGATACCGGTGAAGGGATCCCAGAGGCGATCCGCGAGAAGGTGTTCGAGCCGTTCTTCACCACCAAGGACACCGGCAAGGGCACCGGCCTGGGCCTCAGCATGGTCTACGGCTTCATCAAGCAGTCCAACGGGCACCTCAAGATCTATTCCGAGGAGGGCCACGGCACCTCGATCAAGCTCTATCTGCCGCGCAGCAGCGGCAACATGGTCGACGCCGAGCCGCCCGCCCTTGTCGACGCGCGCGGCGGCAGCGAGTCCATCCTCGTCGTCGAGGACGATCCGCTGGTCCGCAACTACGTCAGCGCCCAGCTCGAGCAGCTCGGTTACCGCACCCTGGTGACGGCCAACGGCCCCGAGGCATTGGCCGCGCTCGACAAGGGGTTTGTCTGCGACGTCCTCTTCACCGACGTCATCATGTCCGGCGGCATGAATGGCCGGCAGGTCGCCGATGCCGTCACCGCCAGGCTGCCGTCAGTGCGGGTGCTCTTTACCTCCGGCTACACCGAGGATGCGATCTTCCACCACGGCCGTCTCGACCCCGACGTGACGCTGCTGCCGAAGCCTTATCGCAAATCCGATCTCGCTCGGATGATCCGGCAGGTGCTCACCCAGCCGCCCGCGGCGGCGGCCAAGTAGCGCGGCCGCCTAGATTAGGGTCCGAAGCTCGAGCGGCTCTGGATCTTGCACGCGCTACCGAGCAGGCTCAGCAGGTACAGCGAGTCGTAGACGCCGATGACCGAGCCGTCCTCGCGATAGCGCGTGTACGGGACCGGATAGGTGCGCCTTCGCCGGCGAGGACTCGCATTTAGCCTGGTCGTCACGCGAGTTCTTCGCCTCGACGGTGTAGGTCGCGGCCACCTCCGGCATCATGCATCTCCGCTCTTCTTGCTGGACTGGTCGGCAAGCACGGCGCATCCCGACAGGAACAGCGCCGCACAGGCCTTGGCGCGCGCTTCGATCTCGCTGCGCGGCGGCACCGGCTTGTGTCCGAACATCACGTCACGCTGCGGCTGGAAGATGAGCATCCCGAGTAGCATGCCCGCGGCAGCTTCGACATCGTCCAGCACGATCCGTCCCCGCCTCTGCTGAACGCCCAGCCAATTGGCCAGCGCGGCAATGGTCCGCTGCATGGCCTTTTCGTAGAATGTCTCGGCAATGTCGGGGAATTTGTCGCTCTCGGCCAGGATGATGCGTTGCATCGCGATAACCTCGGCGTCGAGCACGAGATCGGCGCACGTCAGCAGCGCAGCCTCTAGCGCCGCTGCGATATCGCGACCATCACAGGCACCGAGGTTCACGACCGAGACAAACCGATCCATCCGGTCCGTCACCATCCCTTCGAACAGCGCCAGCTTGGTCGGGATCAGCCGGTAGAGCGTCTTGGTGGAAACGCCGGCCCGGCCGGCCACGTCGGCGATATTTGCCGCAGCGAACCCGCGCTCTGCGAATTCACGCCGCGCCGCTTCGAAGATGAGCGCGCGCGTTTCATCGTCGGAGCGAAGCTGCGGCCGTCCGCGGCCGCGCCGCTCCGGCGCTGGCGCGCTTCCCTCTGTCTGAGATTTGGCCTTCCCGTTCATCCGGCGATCCGAGCCATGCTTTTAGATGATGCCTGTCATTCTATTGACAGTCCCAATATGGGCTCTATTTTGGAAAACATCAAGTTTCCTAATTAATCGAACGGCCGGTTACGAGAAATATCGCGCCTTTCCAACAGGATAGAATGATCAGGAGCGTCTGCCATGAGCCAGCATGAAACGTCATTCAAGGCCGAGAGCCAGGTTCCGGCCGAGACCGCCAAGCAGTTGATCGCGAATCCCGAGGCGGCGAAGCCGCCCGCCCAGAAGGGCAAGCTGCGCCGCCTGCTCCTTGCCGGAGCGGCCGTCGCCGTGCTTGCGGGCGCAGCCTGGTACGGCTGGGACTATTGGACGGTCGGCCGCTTTCTGGTCTCCACCGACGATGCCTATGTGAAGGCCGACAATACGACGATCGCGCCCAAGGTCTCCGGCTATCTCAGCAACGTGCTGGTCGGCGACAACGAGCACGTGCACGCGGACCAGGTGCTGGCGCGGATCGACGACCGCGACTTCAAGGTGGCGCTCGATCAGGCCAAGGCCGACGTCGCCGCCGCAGAAGCCGCCGTCACCAGCAAGCGCGCCCAGCTCGACGTGCAACAGTCCGTGATCGAAGCGGCCCGCGCCACGCTTGCGGTCGACACCGCAGCGCAGACCTTCGCCGCGCAGGAGAACAAACGCTACACCGACCTTGCCGGCACCGGCTTCGGCAGCGTGCAGAACGCGCAACAGGCGCAGTCGCGCTACGCCAGCGCGCAGGCCGCCATTGCGCGCGATACTGCCAACCTGGCATCCGCACTGCGTCAGGTGGAGTTGCTCAAGGCCGAGATCGCCCAGGCCGTCGCGGCGCAGGAACGGGCGAGCGCGCTCCAGCATCAGGCCGAGCTCAACCTCGGCTACACCACCATCACCGCGCCGATCGACGGCGTCGTCGGCAACCGCACGCTGCGCACCGGTCAGTTCGTCCAGGCCGGCACGCAATTGATGTCGTTGGTGCCGGCCACCGGCGCCTACGTGATCGCGAACTTCAAGGAGACGCAGCTGACCGACGTCCGCAAGGGCCAGCCGGTGGAGATCGCCGTCGACATGTTCCCCGGACAGGTCGTGCGCGGTCACGTCGACAGCCTCGCGCCCGCGAGTGGTCAGGAATTCGCTCTGCTGCCGCCGGACAACGCGACCGGCAACTTCACCAAGGTGGTGCAGCGCATTCCCGTGAAGATCGCGCTCGACGCCACAGCGGTCGAACTGCGGCCCGGCATGTCCGTGATCCCGACCATCGCGACATTGTCGCGTCCGGCTTCCGCATCGCACACGAATTCAACTCCGAAAGTCGCTGTCGCCTCCTTCAAATAGGTGATGCCATGTCCGACCTCGCGCTCTCCTCCCCGGCTGCCTCGCCCCGCGCTACAGCCGTAGCCATCGATCCCAACCGCGCCAGCCCGGCGGTGTGGATTTCCGTGTTCGCCGCGATGATCGGCGCCTTCATGGCGATCCTGAACATCCAGATCACCAACGCCTCGCTGCTCAACATCGAGGGCGGCATCGGCACCGGCGTCGACAACGGGTCCTGGATCTCGACGTCGTACCTGATCGGCGAGATCGTGGTGATCCCGCTCACCGACTACCTCAGCCGTGTCTTCTCTTTCCGCAACATCATGATCGGCCACGCCACGCTGTTCGCGGTGTTCTCGGTTGCCTGTGCCTTCACCCACGATCTTCCATCGATGATCGCGATGCGCGGCCTGCAAGGCTTCTTCGGCGGCGTGCTGATCCCGATGGCTTTCACGCTCGTCTTCACCAAGCTGCCGAAGCCCCAGCAGCCGATCGGTCTTGCCATGTTCTCACTTGCGGTGACCTTTGCGCCGGCGATCGGCCCGACCATCGGCGGCTATCTCACCGAGAACTACGGCTGGCAGACCATCTTCTTCGTCAACGTGATCCCGACCGCGGTGATGGTCGTGATCCTCTATTTCACGCTGGAACGGCAACCGATGCAGCTCAAGCTGCTGCGCGAAGGCGACTGGCTCGGCATCGTGACGATGGCGATCGGCCTCTCGGCGCTGCAGGCGGTGCTGGAGGAAGGCAACAAGGACGACTGGTTCGGCTCGCCCTTCATCGTTAGGCTCGCGGTGATCGCCGCCGTCTCTCTCAGCCTGTTCGTCTGGATCGAGCTTGTCGTGGAGAAGCCGCTGATCCGGCTGCGGCTGCTGGCCCAGCGCAGCTTCGGCTTCGGCACCATCTCGTCTGTGTTTGTCGGGTTCGCTTTGTTCGGCTCGGTCTACCTGCTGCCCGCCTATCTCGGCCAGGTGCAGCGCTACAACGCCGAGCAGATCGGCCAGGTGCTTGCCTGGACCGGTCTGCCGCAGCTCATCCTGATCCCGCTGGTCCCGATACTGATGAAGCGCTTCGATGCCCGCTTCATCGCCTTCACCGGCATGATGCTGTTCGCGGTGTCATCCTTCATGAACATCTCGATGTCGCTCGATTATTCCGGCGACCAGTTCTTCATTCCGAACATCGTCCGTGCGGTCGGCCAGGCGATCATGCTGGCGCCGCTGTCTGCCGTCAGTCTCGGCAGCGTTGCACCGCAGGACGCCGCGGCCGCCTCCGGCATCTCCAACATGATGCGCAACCTCGGCGGCGCGATCGGAACGGCCCTGCTCGCTACCATCGTGACCAAGCGCGAGCAGTTTCACTCCAACATCATCGGCCAGTCCGTCGACCTCGGCCGCGAGGAGGTACGCTCGAGGATCGCCGAGGTCACCAACTACTTCCTCAGCCACGGCATCACTGATCCCGCCGCCGCGCATCAGCAGGCCATTATCGTGCTCGGCAACATCGTGAAGCGTCAGGCGCTGGTGCTGGGTTTCAGTGATACCTTCGCCGTGATCGGTATCGTGCTGGTTATCGCCGCGATCGCGATCCTGCTGACCGGCAAGTCGAAGGGCACGGCCGAAGGTGGCGCGGCGCACTGATCTCGGGAGCGGCGGCCGCTCTCGACGCACGCCGTCGCTCTTTTCTCAACTCGCCTCGCGCAGCTTGAAGCGTTGGATCTTTCCGGTCTGCGTCTTCGGCAGCGCCTCGACGAAGGAGATCGCGCGGGGATATTTGTACGGCGCGATCGTCGCTTTGACATAGTCCTGCAACAGCTTGACCTCGATATCGTCGTCACGCGCGCCAGGTTTCAGCACGACGAAAGCCGAGACGATCTGGCCACGCTCCACATCCGGCGCGCCAACGACCGCACACTCCGCAACGTCGGGATGTCCGAGCAGCGCGGCCTCGACCTCGGGACCGGCGATGTTGTAGCCCGCCGAGATGATCATGTCGTCGGCGCGCGCCACGAACGACAGCCGGCCGCTCTCGTCGCTGACGAAGGCGTCGCCGGTGATGTTCCAGCCGTCGCGCACATAATTGGTCTGCCTTGAGTCGGCCAGATAGCGGCAGCCCGTGGGCCCGCGAACCGCGAGCTTGCCGACCGTTCCGGGCGGCAGTTCGTTCATGTTCTCGTCGACGACCTTGGCCTCATAGCCGGTGACCGGATGGCCGGTCGTCCCGCCCACCGCGCTGCCAGCGCGGTTGGTGATGAAGATGTGCAGCAATTCCGTGCTGCCGATGCCGTCGAGGATCGGCTTTCCCGTCTTCTTCGTCCAATTTTCGAACACCGGCGCCGGCAGCGTCTCGCCCGCCGAGACCGCCAGCCGCAGCGACGACAGGTCGGCCCCCTTGTCCATCGCCGCCATCATGGCGCGATAGGCGGTCGGCGCCGTGAAGCAGATCGTCGCCTTGTAGTTTTCGATGATCTTGACCATCTCGCTGGGCGCCGCATTCTCCAGCAGCGTCGCGGTAGCGCCAAAGCGCAGCGGAAAGATCGCAAGCCCGCCGAGACCGAAGGTGAAGGCGAGCGGCGGCGATCCGACGAAGACGTCGTCCGGCGTCACCTTGAGCACTTCCCTTGCATAGCCGTCCGCGACGATCAGGAGATCGCGGTGGAAATGCATCGTCGCCTTCGGCTCGCCCGTCGTGCCCGACGTGAAGCCGAGCAGCGCCACATCGTCGCGGCCGGTCTTCACCGCATCGAACTTCACCGGCTTGTTCAGCGCGATCCGGTCGAGCTCGGCGTCATGGTTCTGTGTGCCGTCGAAGTTGACGACCTGCCTCAGGAACTTGCTGGTCTTGGCGCAGGCAACCAGCTCATCCGCGATACGGCTGTCGGTCAGCGCCAGCGAGATCTCGGCCTTGTCGACGATCTTTGCCAGCTCACCCGCGCGCAGCATCGGCATGGTGTTGACGACGACCGCACCTGCCTTGGTCGCGGCAAGCCAGGCCGCGACCAGCGCCGGATTATTGCCCGAACGGATCAGGACACGATTGCCCGGCTTGACGCCGTAATTCTCCACCAGCGCATGAGCCAGGCGGTTCGACCAGTCGGTCAATTCCTTGTAGGTACGCTGGCGGCCGTTGCCGATCAGCGCGATGCGATCGCCCATGCCCTGCTCGACGATGCGGTCGGTCAGCTCGACCGCGGCGTTGAGATAGTCGGGATACTGGAATTCCGGCCGATCGAGCAGCAGCTTCGGCCATTGATGGAACGGCGGCAGGTTGCGCCGCGCGAAATCGTCAACGTGCCCTGATGGGCCAAGCCCAGCAATTTCACCTGACATTCGATTGCCCTCGCTTTCCATCCAGAAAGGCCAAGACCAACATCGAGAAACCAATATCGAGCACGCCCGCCAACGTTCCAGTCGCCCAGTTATTTTATACTTAAAGTAATTCGGCGCAAGAGTGGAATCGACGCCTCCCAGGGATTCAGATCTGTGTGAGCTCCTTCAACCGCAGCACCATCAAAGAATCCGGGTCGGCCAGCGGTGCGATCGCGGTAAAGTGGTTGGCATCCGGCACGAGGCCGAACCGTGTTGCAACGCCGGCTTTGCCCCAGACGTCGGCGATGGTCCGGCTCTGCCGATGATACTCGACGCTCTCGTTGCCGCCGACGACAGCGTCGAGCGTCCTTCCCTCGGGCGCGGTCCAGAACAGCGGGCTCGCCGCCCTTGCTGCGGCGCGGTCAAGACCGAGTGCCTTGTTGATGGAGGTGCCGACCAGCGGTTCGAGCTCAAACAGGCCCGAGATCGCGTAAGCAGCCTTGACCAGATTTTTCGGCAGCGACGCGTCGTAAGCGGGCCAATCGGTCGCCAGCATGCAGGCGGCAAGGTGCCCGCCCGCCGAATGCCCGCTGACCACAAGCGGACGTCCGAGCTTCGCCAGCTCGCGCGACGCCGCGCGCAACTGGCCGATGATGTCATCGACCGTGACGTTGGGGCAGAGATCGTAGGTCGGTACCGCCACGCTGATGCCGTGACCATTCAACCCCCGCGCGCAGTGGCTCGACGACGAGCCGTCGAGCGCCTGCCAGTAGCCGCCATGGATGAAGACGACCAGCGGGCCGCCGCTGTTACCCTCGAAAAGGTCGATGACGTTGCGGCTGCCTGGACCATAGGTCAGCCGCCGCGGCGGGTGCTGCTCGCGGTAGGCCGCGGAGTCCCTCACCCAGCCGGCCATCAGCGCTGGATTCTCCGGAACCCGCGCGCGATTGTTGTACTCCACCTCGTAATCGATCTCGGCCACGGTCAAGTCCTTGCCTTGGCGGCGCGCTGCGCCGAGTCCTTGGCCTTGGCGAGCAGCCGCATCAGCTCACTCATATCCTTCGGCGACAGGTCGCCGAAGATGTCGGCGATCCATTTCTCATGCTCTGCGGCCATCTTGCGGAATTCAGCGCGGCCGAGCTTCGTCAATCGGATGAACTGCACGCGGCGGTCAGTTTCCGAGGTGCGGCGATCGAGATGGCCCGACTCGACCAAGCGCTCGACCAGGCCGGTGACGTTGCCGTTGGAGACCATCATCCGCTTCGACAGGTCCGACAGCGTCATGCCGTCCTGCACCTTGTCGAGCTGGGCCATCAGGTCGAAGCGCGGCAGCGTCACGTCGAACCGCTCGCGCAGCCGGCTGCGCACCTCGCCTTCGATCAGCGTGGTGCAGGTCAGAAGGCGGAGCCACAGCCGCAGCTCGGTGCCATGATCGTCGGGCAATTCGACGGCTTTGGTTTCGGAATCGAGGATCATGCGGCGATCGCGCCTCCGCGGCGGGTTCCGGTCGGACGGATTGTTTTGAGCTTCAAGCAATTCGCGGCGCGCCGCAAGGACAATTGCGAATCGACGCGACCTCGTCGGCTCAACCCTGCAATTTCTTTAGGCTTCAAGCAATTGGCGCGACCCTTGCATGCCGCGTGACCATCGTCCGGACGCAATGCCGCATCGCTTGCAGCGATCGCGCTCGTCAGAATAAGCTGAGGTCCAAGCAACAAGGCAACAATTGGGGGAGCGGCATGAAGCAGCTGACGAGGTTGGCGGGACTGGCGGCGATACTGGGCCTCACGATCGCTCCGGCGGCCGCGCAGGACAGCAGCCAGGGCAAGATCAAGATCGGCGTGCTGGTGACGACCTCGGGCCCGGCGGCAGCGCTCGGCCAGCAGGTGCGCGATGGCTTTGCGCTGGCCGTCAAGGATCTCGGCGGCAAGATGGCCGGCCGCGATGTTGAGGTCATCAATGCCGACGACGAGTTGAAGCCCGACGCCGCGGTGACCAAGGTGCGCGGCCTGCTCGAGCGCGACAAGGTCGACTTCGTGGTCGGCCCGATCTTCTCCAACATCCTCCTGGCGATCCACCGCCCGGTGACCGACAGCAAGACCTTCCTGATCAGCCCGAATGCGGGCCCGTCCAGCTTTGCCGGCAAGGAGTGCAATCCGTTCTTCTATGTGACGTCGTACCAGAACGACCAGGTGCACGAAATCCTCGGCAAGGTCGCGCAAGATCGCGGCTACAAGCGCGTCTATCTGCTGGTGCCGAACTATCAGGCCGGCCGCGACTCGGTGGCCGGCTTCAAGCTCGATTACAAGGGCGAGATCGTCGAGGAATCCTACACGCCGCTGAACACGCTGGATTTCCAGCCCGAGCTCTCCAAGATCGCCTCGCTGAAGCCGGACGCGCTGTTCACCTTCATGCCGGGCGGCATGGGCGTGAACCTGGTGAAGCAGTACAAGCAGGCCGGCGCCACCGTGCCCGTGCTCTCCGCCTTCACGGTCGACGAATCCACCCTGCCCGCCCAGCAGGACGCCGCGGTCGGCATGTTCGGCGGCGCGAACTGGGCGCCCAACCTCGACACCCCCCAGAGCAAGAAATTCGTCGCTGCCTATGAGGCGGCCTATAACGGCGTGCCCGGCACCTACGCCATGCAGGCCTATGACGCGGCGATGCTGATCGACAGCGCGGTCAAGGCTGTGAAGGGCGATCTCGCCAACAAGGATGCGGTCGCTGCTGCACTGAAGAAGGCCGACTTCACCTCGCTGCGCGGTAACTTCAAATTCAACAACAACGGCTATCCGATCCAGGATTTCTACCTCACCAAGGTAGCGAAGCGGCCGGACGGCAAATTCCAGACCGAGATCGTCGAAAAGGTGTTCTCGAACTACGGCGACCGCTACGCCAAGGACTGCGCGGCCAAGTAAATCCCAGGAGGAGATATGACGATGAAAGACGAGATCGCCGGCATCACCCGCGCCAATGAGGGCATCCAGGGCATCTCCTGGAGCATCCTCGGCCAGACCTACGTGCCGAAGAGCCGCACCGAGCATTCCTTCTCCTGGCACGCCACCTTCCCGCCCGGCACCTTCGTTCCTCCGCATATCCATCCCGACCAGGACGAGTACCTCTACATCCTCGAGGGCAAGCTCGATTTCATGCTCGACGGCGCCGACGAGTCCGCCACATCAGGCGATCTCGTGCGCCTGCCGATGGGCAAGCCGCACGGCATCTTCAACAAGTCGCAGCAGCCGGCGAAGACGCTGTTCTGGGTGTCGCCGACGCGCAGGCTCTACGACCTGTTCTGGGCGATCCACAACATGAAGGAGCAGAACCCGGATGACGTGGTGCGGCTCGCCGCCGAACACAACATCCACTTTCTGCCGCCGCCTCCGGCAGCGTAGCATCTGCACCGGCTCTCTCCCCTCATCCTGAGGAGCGCGCAGCGCGTCTCGAAGGATGAGGCCGAAGTCGGGCCCATGGTTCGAGACGGCGCTGCCGCGCCTCCTCACCATGAGGGTTGACAATCGGCCGAACTCTTCTCCCTTCCAGCACCCTCCTACTGCCGCGCGACCACCCGCGCGGCAAAGCCAGCCTTCGCGGCATAGCCGCGGACGATCGCCTCGCGCGCCTCATAGTTGAGGATCGTGTCGACGTCGGTAAACCCCTGCGGCGCGAGCTGCTCGACGGCGTCGATCACGCCCTCCGGCCCGCCGCGGCGGTTCGAGGCGACGATGTCGGCGGTCATCGGCAGGCGCTGCCGCTCATAGGCGACAAGCGCCTGGCGCGGATGCTCCGCCCGCGCCAGCAGATCCGCAAGGCACCGCGCATCGAGGATGGCCTGCGACGCGCCATTCGAGCCGACCGGATACATCGGATGCGCGGCATCGCCGAGCAGCGTGACGCGGCCGCTCGACCAATAGGGCAGCGGATCGCGGTCGCAGCACGGATACTCCCAGAACTCGGGCGTCGCGTTGATCAAGCCGGCGAAATCGACCTGCGGGATCGTGAAGCTCGTGACATAGGGCATCATCTCCTCGCGCCGGCCGAGGTTCGACCAGCCCTCGCGGCGCGGCGGCGGCGAGGAACCGTCGCCGATCCGCACCAGCACCGCCCAGTTGGTGAGCCGGCTTGCCGGGCTCGAGCCCGGCGCGATCGGATAGATCACGGCCTTGGCATTCAACCCGCCGGCGATGATCATCGAGCGTCCGGTCAGGAACGCCGGCCAGTCGGTGGCGCCGCGCCACAGCATCAGGCCATTCCAGCACGGCCCGCCCTCGTCCGGAAACAGCGTCTGCCGCACCTTGGAGTGAATGCCGTCGGCGCCGATCAGGATGTCGCCGCGCGCGGTGTGCACATGGCTTCCGCTGCGATCGAAGAAATAGGCCGAGACGCCGCCTTCATCCTGCGTGAACGAGCCGAGCCGGCAACCGGTGTGGATCGCATCCGCGCCGAGGCGCTCGATCACGGCCTGGTGGATCACGCCCTGCAGCCGGCCGCGATGGATCGAGAATTGCGGCACGTCGTGGCCGGCATCCAGTCCGCGCTTCTCGTGCCAGACCTGCTGGCCATGCCGCGTCAGATAGAACAGCTCGTAGGTGCGGATCGCGACCTCGTCGAGCCGGTCCAGCAGACCGAGGCCTGCGAGCTCGCGGATCGCATGCGGCAGCGTGTTGATGCCGACGCCGAGCTCGCGGATGGTGTCGGACTGCTCGTAAAGCTCGCATTGGATGCCGCGCGAGCGCAGCATCAGCGCAGTGGTGAGGCCTCCGATTCCGCCTCCGACGATTATCGCCTTCATCGTCCCTTACTCCACTCGAACACAGGACGTTTTACACCTGCCCTCAGCGTCGCACGGCCCGTTGTCCTGCCGCAAGCGGCTTTGTTGCCTCGACCTTCCGGCGGCCTACCCTGCTTTGGCTTAGGATTAACATTCTCGCAGCGCGCTCCAATCTATCTCCGTCACCCTTGAGGAGCGCGGAACGCGCGTCTCGAAGGGTCGACGGCCACCGGCCGGGCCGTGCATCCTTCGAGGAACCCAGCGGCGCAACTGCGCCGCAAGGCTTGCACCTCCAGCGACAAAGGCAAAGCCTTTGCGCGAGGATGACGGGTTTGTCGATCGGGCGTCACCATCAATCCGGCACCACCGCGATCGCCTGGATTTCCACCTTGGCGCGGTCCTCGATCAGGCCGGCGACTTGGATCGCCGTCATCGCCGGAAAGCGCCGGCCTATGACGTCGCGATAGACCACGCCGATCTCCTTCAGTCGCGCCGAGTATTCCTTGCGGTCGAGCAGGAACCAGGTCATCGACACGATGTGCTCCGGCCCGGCCCCGCCGGCCGCCGCGATTGCGACAATGTTGCGCAGGGTCTGCCCGATCTGCGCGACCAGATCGTCGCTCTCGAACACGCATTGCGCGTTCCAGCCGATCTGGCCGGCGATGAAGATCTGTTTGCCGCGTGCGGCCATGCCGTTGGCGTAGCCGATCGGCTTCGCCCATCCGTCAGGTTGCAGGATCTCGTTCATCTCAATTGCCCTCGAAGGCCGGTTTCTGCTTGGCAGCGAAGGCTTCGAAGGCGCGGCGGAAATCGCCGGTCACCATGCAAATCGCCTGCGCCTGCGCTTCCGACTCGATCATCTCGTCGACGCCCATCGCCCATTCCTGGTTGAACATGGTCTTGGTCACGCCATGCGCGAACCACGGTCCGTCCGCGAGCGAGCGCGCCAGCTCATGCGCGGCCCCCGAAAGCTCGGCTGCCGGCACCAGGCGATTGTGGAAGCCCCAGGCGAGTCCCTCCTCCGCGCTCATCGCGCGACCGGTGTAGAGCAGGTCCGCGGCACGGCCTTGGCCAACCACGCGCGGCAACAGTCCGCAGGCGCCCATGTCGGCGCCGGCAAGGCCGACGCGGGTAAACAGGAACGCGGTCTTGGCCTGCGGCGTCGCCAGGCGAAGGTCGGAGGCGAGCGCCAGCATCGCGCCGGCGCCGGCGCAGATGCCGTCGATCGCGGCGACGACGATCTGCGGGCATTTGCGCATCGCCCGCACTACCTCGCCGGTCATGCGGGTGAAGGCGAGCAAATCCGGCATCGCCATCCGCGTCAACGGCTCGATGATCTCGAACACGTCGCCGCCGGAGCAGAAATTTCCGTCCGCGCCCGTCAGCACGATCGCGCGAACGTCAGATGCATATTTGAGATCGGTGAAGAGGTCGCGCAGTTCCTCGTAGGAGTCGAAGGTCAGCGGATTCTTCTTGTCGGGCCGGTTCAGCGTGATGGTCGCGACGCGGCCGGTCGCATCGGTCGACCAGCGGAAGTGCTTTGCCGGATAATCCTTGAACGGACGGAGCTTTGCTTTCATCTCGGACATGACGTGTTCCTTTTACCCGGTCAGGACTTCGCCGCCGGCCACCGCGACGGCTTGTCCGTTGATTGACGATGCGCCCTCGGAGGCGAGCCAGAGGATGGCATCAGCCACCTCCTCCGGCGTCACCAGCCGCTGCATTGGATTCACCTTTGCCAGCGCCGCGCGCGCTTCCGCTTCGCTGCGCCCGGTCTTGGCGACAATGTTGGCGGCGGCATCCGCCACCAGCGGCGTGTCGGTATAGCCGGGGCACACCGCGTTCACGGTGACGCCGCGCCGCGCATATTCCAGCGCCAGCGAGCGCGTCAGGCCGACGACGCCGTGCTTTGCCGCGACATAGGCCGAGACATAGGCGTAACCGGTGAGGCCCGCGGTCGAGGCGACATTGATCACGCGTCCGCGTCCGCGCTGCGCCATGCCAGGCAGCACCGCCTGCGTCACCAGAAACACGCTGGAGAGGTTGCTCGCCAGCATGTCCGCCCATAGCGCCGGATCGGTCTTGTCGAAGGGTGCGCTCGCGGCCTTGCCGGCGTTGTTGACGAGGATGTCGATCGAGCCGGCCCGGGCCTCGATCTGCGCGACACCTTTTGTCACGGCGGCCGCGTCGGTCACGTCGATCGCAACGACTGCACCAGCGCGATCGCCAAGCAACGCTGCGGTCGCCTTCAGTGCCTCGATCCGGCGTCCGGCGATGCTGACGCGCACGCCGGCCTTGGCGAGCGCGATCGCCGTCGCGGCGCCGATGCCGGAACCGGCGCCGGTGACGAACGCGTGGGCATTGGGCCAGAACCGCGTCATGCCTTCACTCCCGCGGCTGCTCGTTCGAGATTGGCCTCGTATTGCGGCTTGCCCGACAGATATTGCTTCGGCCAGGGGACCGACTTCACGCCGATCTTCGCCGCCTCGTGCAGCGTCCAGGCCGGATCGGCAAGATGCGGCCGCGCGATCGCGCAGAGGTCGGCGCGGCCGGCAGCAATGATCGAGTTGGCGTGGTCGGCTTCCGAGATCGCGCCGACCGCGATGGTGGCGATACCGATCTCGTTGCGGATCTTGTCGGCGAACGGTGTCTGATAGAGCCGGCCGTAGACCGGATGGTCGTCGGCCCAGACCTGGCCCGACGAGCAGTCGATCAGGTCCGCGCCTGCTGCCTTGAACAGCTTTGCGAATTCCAGCGCATCCTCGGGCGTGTTGCCGCCCTCGGCCCAGTCGTGGCAGGACAGCCGGACCGACATCGGCTTGTCCTCGGGCCACACCTCGCGGATGGCGCAGAACACCTCGAGCGGATAACGCGCGCGGTTTGCGATCGATCCGCCATACGCGTCGGTGCGGCGGTTGGTCAGCGGCGACAGGAAGCTCGACAGCAGATAGCCGTGGGCGCAATGCAGCTCCAGGATATCGAAGCCGATCTTGGCGCCGCGCCTGGCGGCGGCAACGAACTGCCCGCGCACCTCGTCCATCTCGGCGCGACTCATCGGCTCGGGCACCTGGCCCTCTGGCAGATAGGGAACTGACGAGGCCGACACCAGCGGCCAGTTGTGATCGGGCAGCGGCTCGTCCATCCCCTCCCAGGCCACGCGGGTCGAGCCCTTGCGGCCGGAATGGCCGAGCTGGATGCCGATCTTGGCTTGCGAATTGCGGTGCACGAAATCGACGATGCGCTTGTAGGCCACCGCCTGCGCGTCATTCCACAGCCCGCAGCAGCCGGGCGTGATGCGCGCCTCCGGCGAGACGCAGGTCATTTCGGTGAACATGAGGCCGGCGCCGCCGAGCGCGCGCGAGCCGAAATGCACCAAATGGAAGTCGCTGGGCACGCCCTCTTCCGCCGAATACATCGCCATCGGCGAGACGATGATGCGATTGTTGAGCGACAGCCCACGGATACGGAACGGCGTCAGCATCGGCGGCGTGACGCGGTCGTTGGTCGCGGGCAGTCCGCTGCGCTCGGCGAACCAGCGCTCATAGCCTTCGAGCCATACCTTGTCGCGCAGGCGCAGATTCTCGTGGCTGATGCGCTGCGAGCGCGTCAGCAGCGAATACATGAACTGTTCCGGCTCCAGCGTGTCGGCATAGCGCGAGCCGACCACCTCGAACCATTCCATCGCATTGCGCGCGGCGTTCTGGATCCGCGCCACGTCGACCCGGCGCAGTTCCTCATAGGCGGCCAGCACCCCGGGAATGCTGTCCCTGGTCGCACCATGCTTCTTGAACTGGTTGGTCAGCTCGATCGCATCCTCCAGCGCGAGCTTCGTGCCCGAGCCGATCGCGAAATGCGCGGTGTGCGCGGCATCGCCCATCAGCACCACATGGCTGTTGCCGTTGAAGGCGGTCCACTTGCCGCAGATCAGCCGCGGGAAGGACAGCCAGGCCGAGCCGCGCAGATGGCGGGCGTTGGAGACCAGGTGATGCCCTTCGAGGATTTCGGCGAACACTTTTTCGCAGAATGCGATCGAGGCATCCTGATCCATCTTGTCGAGGCCGTGGGCGAGATACGCGGCCTCCGTGGTCTCGACGATGAAGGTCGCCGCGCCCTCCTCGAACTTGTAGATGTGCGCTTGGAACCAGCCGTGCTCGGTCTTGCGAAAGTCGAAGGTGAAGGCGTCGAACGGCCGGTTGGTACCGAGCCAGATATAGCGGTTCGGCCGCATCAGCATGTCGGGCTGGAAGTCCTTCGCATATTTACTGCGGATCTTCGAGTTCACGCCGTCGCACGCGACGATCAGGTCGGCGTCTGGGAACTCGAGATCGGAATTGACCTCGCGCTCGAAGATCAGCTCGACGCCGAGTTCCTCGGCCCGTGCCTGCAGGATGTTGAGCAAATGCTTGCGCCCGATGCCGACGAAGCCATGGCCCGTCGTGCGCATGCGCCGGCCCTTGATCAGGACCTCTATGTCGTCCCAGTGGTTGAAGGCCTGCTCGATTGTGTCGGCAGTCACTGGATCCCACTTGCGCATGTTGTCCATGGTGGCGTCGGAAAACACCACGCCGAATCCGAACGTGTCGTAGGGCCGGTTGCGCTCGACCACGGAAATCCGGTGCGCGGGATCCAGCATCTTCATCAGGATGCCGAAATACAGCCCGGCCGGCCCGCCTCCAATGCAAACGATGCGCATGGCGATCTCCCGTTGGCTTCGGCGGGCCGGCGCAGCGTCTTCCGGCGAGCCGATGCCGATATTATTTTATACTTAAAATAATTGTCAAGGGAGGCCGGCCGGCCGTTTACCCACCACTATCGTCCCGGCGCGACCCGAAGCCGATGTCGCGCCATATCCACCGCCGTCGTCCTGGCGAAAGCCCATAGGCGCTAAAATAGGATTTGCGCGTTGGATTTGCTTGTGATTCCAAGATGGGATGAGGCACGAATCGCTTGTGAACGAAGACTGGGCGCGTGTTGTTGCGCGGCTTGGCGGGGCCGATGCTCTCGGGGTCAGCGCCCGCGAGACGAAGGCGTTTGTCCGCCCGCGAGAGATTAGCAATGCGGTCGATTTGCTGCGTCTGATCCTGGCGTACTGTCTCGGCGAGAGGGGTCTGCGGTTGACGACGGCATGGGCAACCTCGGTGGGCCTTGTCGATATCTCCAACGTGGCTCTGTTGTATCGCTTGCGTCAATGCGGGGATTGGCTGGCGCGCCTGGTAGGCCAAGCGCTTGTGAGCGGTGCACCGAAGGCGAGCCGCGGTCGCCTGATCCGCATTGTTGACGCCACGACGGTCCCCAAGGCTGGGACGAGCGGCAGGAACAAGAACGCGGTGTGGCGTGTCCACAGTGCGTTCGATCTTCCGCGGGAGCGTTTTGGTCACTTCGAATTGACTGATGAGCGCGGGGGCGAGACGCTGGATCGGATACCGGCGGTTGCCGGCGAAATCCGTCTTGCCGATCGCGCCTATCTGCAGCCCGAGCGCATGGCACGTCTGCTCGATGCCGGTGCGGACTTCGTGATCCGGTCCGGCTGGAAGAGTGCGCGTTGGCTTGATGCCGAAGGTGGTCTGGTTGATCTCACGGCCGAACTGCGCAAAGCCACGGCAGGCGGCATGATCGATCGGCCGATCTGGATAAAACGCAGGTCTGGCGTGCCGCTCGCCATGCGTCTGGTTGCGATCAGGAAGCCGGCGCAAGCTGCCGCGGCTGCGCGACGCAAGGCACGCCGGACCGCACAAAAGGGAGGCCATCAGCTCTCCAGGCAAACACTGGACGCCGCAGATTGGGTGATCCTGGTGACCTCACTCAAACCAAAGGACTTCACGACTGCCGACATTTTCGCCCTCTATCGGCTACGATGGCGCATCGAGCTCGGCTTCAAGCGGCTGAAAAGCTTGATTGGCCTGAAGGGGCCGCCCGGAACTGACGAGCGATCCGCCAGACCCCATATCCTTGCCCATCTGCTGATCATTCTTCTGCTCGAGCCGCTCGTCGACGAACTCGAGGACTCTCCCCGCTTGGCCGACGCCGCCTGACCCGCCCAGGGGCGTGGCGTCTCCTGCACCAGCTCGTCGCTTCGCTACGGCAAGCCATCATTCCCCAGCCCGCAATCGCTTGCCTCCGCAGACTCCGCTCCACGCTCCGGCGGCACCTCCGCGAGCCGCCCAGACACAAGCGTCGCTATCAAGCAATCCAACTATCTTAGCGCCTATGGGCGAAAGCCAGGACCCATACCCACACGGTTGAGTCGTTGAAAAAGCTGCGACCCCAGCGTTGCGCAACAATTCGCGTTCGGGGTAATGGGTCCTGGCTTTCGCCAGGACGACGCTGAATGGGAGGCGCAGCCTGGCTTCAAACAACTCGCAACCCTACGTTCTCGCGACGTGAATCGCCCGAGCTTTGCGTCCTGTTCGACGCCCTCTTCGATCAGAGGGCGCAGGGAAAGCCGGGTGCCGATCGCACCCATGGGTCCCGTGCAGTGAAAAAAGCACCGGGGTAGGACCACAGGTGAGACCGGAGACACTCCGGCTTTCCCTGCGCGATGGGCTACGGCTTATACGCGCTCTCCCCGGCGAGACTGGGCTTTGTTGTCACCGTCATCAGTGAGAGAGCTTGCTCTTACTGAGGAGACACCTGCCACTAGGTGTGGAGCCTCAAGAGGTTGTTCCCGGTTAATCCGAGCCTGCTGATCGGTGGCTTTGAGCCGAGACTGCCATGAGGACGATGCCAGTTGTAGCGGTGAAGCCATCGTGGCAGCTCCGCTGCTCTTTCTGTTGAGGTGTTGTAGGCCTGCGCGTAGGCCCATTCTCGTAGGCTGGTTTGAATGAAGCGTTCGGCCTTGCCATTGGTTTTGGGCGTATAGGGCTTGGTGCGGATGTGCTTGAGACCGAGACGCTTGCACGCCCTGAGGAAGGCGAAGGATTTGTAGCACGCGCCGTTGTCGGTCATGACGCGCTCTACCTTCACGCCCAGGCTCATGTAGTAGGCCACTGCCGCCTTGAGGAAAGCGACGGCACAGCCCTTTCGCTCGTTCTTCATGACCTGGCTGAAAGCGATCCGCGACGCATCGTCGATGCAGACATGGACGTATTCCCAACCGGGCCCTTGACGGCGAGAACGCAGATTGCTCGACCCACGTCGATCGCTGGTGATCCGATGGCCGATCCGATTGAACTTGCCGAGCTTTTTGATGTCTAGGTGGATCAGTTCACCAGGATGCTGGCGCTCATAGCGCCGGATCGGCTCGGCCGGCTCCAGAGCAGCCAGCCTGTTCAAACCGAGCCGGCGCAGGATACGGCTGACGGTTGCTGCTGAGACCCCGACTTCGAACGCGATCTGTTTGCCGGTGTGGCGCTGCCGGCGGAACGTCTCGACAAGGTGCATGTGGCTGCCGGGGTTTGGCTTGGCAAGGAATGAGGCCGTGAGGAACGACAAACCATCGACGCCTTCTGCGCGGAAGCGCTTGACCCATTTGGCGACCGTCTTCGCCGTGACATTGAATTGCAGCGCGGCTGCGGCCTTCGTCAGGCCGCCCTCGATCACGCTCCGCACCATCGCCTCTCGACCTTTCGGCGTCAGAGGCGCATTCTTGTGGATGTTCATCTGGTCTCCCCGGGGAACACTGAAGCTTCGCAACCTCAGCTTGCTCGGTTCAGACCAGATGGACAACCTCCTGAAAGCTCACAACTAGGGCGTCAGGCCTGCACGACTTCACCGTCCGCCTCGTGTACGCTCGTCAGTCGCACAGTTGGCGTCCACCGCATCTCGACCCAACACTCGTGACGATCGCGAAGCGCCCCTCAGGCGGGTGAGACGCGCCATTCATACACCGAGCCGCATTTCCGGAAAACAGAAATATTTTTCCCGCGGGGCCTTGCGCCGTCGAGGCTGGGCAAGAACTCGGCATTTTTTGGAGTTGATGTACGATTCGGCGCATGGCGAATCGGACGTTCAAGGCCGGCGACAGCCGGGAGCAACCCAGTCTTCTTCCTCCCCGGATTGAGGACTATGTCGGACAGCAGAATCCGGTGCGGGCGATCGACAGTTTCGTTGGCGCGCTCGACCTTTCAAAGCTCGGCTTCCGCCATGCGGATCGTGCCGCGGACGAAGTGGGGCAGCCGCCCTACGATCCGGCCGATCTGCTGAAGCTCTACCTTTACGGCTACATCAACCAGATCAGGTCGTCGCGGCGGTTGGAGCGGGAGGCCTGCCGCAATCTGGAGCTGATCTGGCTGTTGAAGAACATGAAGCCGGGCTATCGGACGATCGCCAACTTCCGCAAGGAGAACTGGGCGGCGCTCAAGGCCGCGAACCGCAGTTTCGTGCTGCTCCTGCGCGACCTCGGCCTGATCGGTGGGACCTTCGTTGCGATCGACGGGGCGCTATTCCATGGTAACGCCAGCAAGGGCAGCATCTTCACGCAAGGGAAGCTGGCCAAACAGATCGCCGCGTTGGACAAGGAGATCGAGGCTTATGGCAAGGCCCTTGAAGCCAACGATGCCGAGGAAGCCAAGCGATGTGCCGGTCCGGGAGATGGCAGCAAGGGCAGCGGCGATGTCGGCGAGAAGGTGAAGGAGCTGATGGCCCGGCGCGAGCGCGCGCAAGCCGACCTCAAGAACCTGGAGACAAGCGACAAGGGGCAACTCTCGAAGACCGATCCCGACGCAAGGCTTCTGAGCAAGGGCGACCAGACCATTGCGGGTTACAACGTGCAGAGCGTCGTTGACGACAAGCACACGCTCATCGTTGCCAGCGAGGTCGTCAACCGCAACGACGCGGGCCATCTTCATGAGATGGCAAAGGCGGCAAAAGAGGCCCTCGACGTCGAGACTCTGCAGGTGGCGGCCGATGCCGGCTATTCCACCAGCGAGGACCTGAAGGCCTGCGAGGATGACGGCATTGTTGCCTATGTGCCGCTGCACGAGGGCAATGGCAAGCTCAAGGAAGGCCGCCTCAGCCGCAAGGACTTCAGTTACGATGCGAACGCCGATGCCTACCGTTGCCCGGCCGGCGAGCTGCTGCGCCCGACGGAAGGGCGCTGGACGAACACGAGCGGCCGCATCGAGATCCGCTACCTGGCGCGCAAGGCGGCCTGCGCAGCATGTCCCCTGAGCGCGCGGTGTCTTGCCCCGAAGGCGCCTTACCGGAGCATCGCGCGCTGGGAACACGAGGACGTTCTCGAACGTCACCGCATGAGGATGCAAAGCGCCGAGGCTGCCACATTGATGCGCCGCCGTTCCGCCATCGTCGAGCACCCTTTCGGAACACTCAAATGCCGCGCCGGCTATCAGCACTTTCTCGTGCGCGGCTTCGACAAGGTCCGCGGCGAATGGAGCCTGATGGCGCTTTGCTACAACTTCACCCGCGTGCTCAGCATTCTCGGCTTCGACCGCTTCGTCGCGTACCTTGCAGAAAAGACGCGCATTGCCGGCGCAAACCTCCTTGCGGCCACTCTGCGCGCCATTCGGCTTGCTTTGCGGCCCTTCCGCGCCAAAATCTCGCTGTCGCTCGTCGTCAGTGCTTTCCGAGCCGCCCCAGCCCCTTAGTTGCCATTCTTGCCCAGTCTCGTCGGGCAAATCAGTGATTGGCGCGTGAGGGACGCACCGGCGAAAGGGTTCTCTCTCCCCTTGCGGGAGAGGGGTAGGGAGAGGGGTGCCACACGACGTATACTCTCCGCATCCGTGATGACGACAAGCGAATGCAATTTGCGAGGACAACGCCCGCATCGATCGGCTGAGCCCGCGGCTTACCCCTCTCCCCACCCTCCCCCGCAAGTGGGGAGGGAGCCTGGGCAGCGTGCTCGCCTCACATGCGACGCCGTCAATGCACCGCGGCGTACAGGATCTTGTCCTGCGTCGCCTCGGCTGCATCGAATTCGGCGACGATGCGGCCGGTGCGTGCGACCAGGATGCGGTCGGAGACGGCGAGGATCTCCGGCAGATAGGACGAGATCACGCCACCGCCTTGCCCTCGTCGGCGAGACGGCGGATTTCGCCGTGGATATGCGGGATGGTGCCGACGTCGACACCGCGCGTCGGCTCGTCGAAGATGATGATCGAGGGCTCCTGCACCAGCGTCTTCGCCAGCACCACCTTCTGCTGATTACCGCCCGACAGCTCGATGATCCGCGCCTTGCGCTGCAACGCGCTGATCTTCAACCGCTCGACCCAGTAGTTCGCAAGCTTGCTGCGCCTCGCGCGCGACAGCAGAAAGCTCCAGCCCTTCCGGGTGGCGAGGCTGCCGATATAGACGTTGTCGTCGACCACCATGGTCTCGAAGAAGCCGTTGGCCTTGCGGTCCTCGGTGATGTAGGCGATGCCGTCGTTGATCGCCTGCCGCGGCACGCGATAGCGGATCGGTTTTCCCCGCAGCCGGATGGTGCCGCCGTTGACAAGGTTGCGCTTCAGCGCGCCGTAGATGATCTTGGCGATCTCGGTACGGCCCGAGCCGATCAGGCCGGCGATGCCGACCACCTCGCCGGCACAGACCGAGAATGACATGTTCTTGACCGCCATGCCCATGGTGACGTTCTCGACCGTCAGCACCTTCTCGCGCCGCTGATGGGTCTTCTCTCTTCGCCCGTAGACGGCCTGCGCCACCTCGCGGCCGACCATGTGCTGCACCAGCGCATCGCGCGTGAGCTGCTTCGCGGGCGCGGTGATCACGAGCTTGCCGTCGCGCAGTACCGTGATGCGGTCGGCGATCTGCAAGGACTCCTCCAGCGCGTGCGAGATGTAGATGATCGAGACGCCGCGCCCGCGCAGATCGCGCACCAGATGGAAGAAGTGTACGATCTCTTCGGGCGTCAGCGACGCGGTCGGCTCATCGAAGATGATGATGCGCGCCTTGTTGTAGATCGCGCGCGCGATCTCCACCATCTGCTTCTTGGCGGTGCCGAGCAGCGCCACCGGCGTCGCCGGATCGACATGGAAGTTGAGGGACTGCAGCAGTTGCTGGGCCTGGATGTTCAGCGTGCGGAAGCGCGTCAAGAGCTTCTCGTTGCCGAGCTCGATATTCTGCGCCGCAGTCATGGTCGGCACCAGGCTGGTCTCCTGATAGACCATGCAGATGCCGGAGTTGAGCGCGTCGCGCGGCTGCTCGAAATTGACCGGCTTGCCGTCGAGCATATAGTCGCCCGAGGTGAGCTGGATCGCGCCCGCGATCGCCTTGCACAGCGTCGACTTGCCGGCGCCGTTCTCGCCGACCAGCGCGTGCACCTCGCCGGGATAGAGATCGAAATTGACGCCCTCGATGGCGTGGACGCCGCCATAGATCTTGGAGCCGTTGCTGATCCGCAGCACCGGTTCGCGTGCCGCGGTCTGGGGATCGGTCGCTGCCTGCATCACGCCGTCATTCATCGCAGGTCTCCCGTATAGAGCAGCAGGCGTCCGGCGCCGCGGGCCGCGATCACAATGCCGCGGCTGGTTGCGCAGGCGGCGGTGATACCGTGGAAACGGCCGCCGGCGCGGCTGTGCAGACTGTCCGACGCCTCGCCGTCGGCGTCGAGATGCACCAGCAGGCCATAGGAGCGCGGCGGCGCCCATGGCTTCTGGATGCCGAGCGCCTTGACGCCGCCGATCTGCATCGGCTCCAGGCAGTCGCTGCCGCCGACGAGGGCCGGCGCCACCCAGTAGTCCGGCGGCATCGTCGCCATCATCTCCTCGCGGAAGTCGTCTTCCTTGAGCACGAACTCGATCAGATGCGTGCGACGCGCGAAGATGCCGAGCAGCAGGCCGCCATCCCCGTCTGGATGCAGCCGCGCCGGATAGCCCGGCATGTTGCCGGCGACGATCTCGCGCGGACCAAGGCCGTTGCCGCCGAGCGCGAACCGGCTCAGCCGATGCGCCCAGCTCTCGGTGAGCCACAGGCTGTTGCCGTCGGCAGAAACCGCAACGCCGTAAGGATATGGCAAGTCGCGCAGCAGCATTTGCGGGTTGTCGAGGCCGGCGCCGCAGGTGACGAGGCGGCCGCCTGTGCGCTTCTGCATCAGATCGTGGCGCCACTGATCGGGACGGCGGCCGGTGCTGCCTTCGACGGCATAGATACGACCATCCGGCGCCGCGGTGACCGACAGCAGTCCCGCGAGCGAGCTGCCACCGGCTGCTTCCAGCCAGCGCGGAGCGGGCTTTGCCGGATCGATCGCGGCAAGCCCCCTGCCCGCCACGCAAACCAGCAAGCGGCCATCGGGATGCAGCGCGAGCCCGCCGGCGTCGCCCTCGAACTCGGCAATGACCGTGCGAGCAGAGAAGTCGTCTCCGCTCAGCTTCAGCACGCGCCGTCCGGCGGAGACATAGACCGCGCCATCACCGGCGGCGATCACGTCGTCGATGCCGGGCAGCGGCTCACCGATCGGCACGGCCGTGTCGAGCCGGTCGTTGGAGCTCAGCGCACCGTCGAGCGGCGGGATAGCGTTCTGGCCGCCGTCGCGGTCGATGACGCTTCTGATGTCGCGCAACAGATGATCGAACAGTCCCATTATGTCGTCACCCTGCTCTTGGTGCCCCAATAGGCATCGTAGCCGGTCCAGTCCTCATCGACGCCGTCGAGCTTGATGCGGCCGATGCGGTTGTTCTCGAGCCCGCCGAGATAGAGATAGCCCTTGTGCTCGCGCATCGAGGTCAGGGTCGAATGCGAGATGCCGGTCGGGTCCCACCAGGATTCCAGCGCCTCGCCCTGCTCGTTGAACTTCAGCACGCAGCCATGATTGAGCGCGGGCGCGAGCCACTCGTCGGTCGGCACCTGCTTGACCATGCGCAGGCGGAAACCCGGCTTGCGCGCGGCGAGATCGAAGGTCGGCGTGCGGATGCCGACCAGCGCCAGCCAGTAGGTGCCGTCGGAGGCGCGGTTGATGTTGTCGGGGTTGCCCGGCAGCTCGTCCATCAGGATCTCGGTGCGGCCCTTCTTCGGGCCATCGATCCAGTGGCGGAACACCTTGCACAGCGAGGTCGAGGCGATCAGCACCGACTTGCCGTCATGCGAGACGCAGATCCCGTTCGGGAAGTAGAAGTGGTTGATCACCGTGCGTGTAGTCTTGGTCGCGGGATCGTAGCAGACCACGCGGCCGTTCGGCCGGCCCTCGAGGATGTCGAGGGTGTTGGTCGTCATCTCATAACGCGTGGTGCAGTCGCTGAAATAGATCTTGCCGTCGGGCGCGATGTCGAGATCGTCGGCCATGCGCAGGCGGGAATCGTCGTTCAGCTTGTACCAGGTGCGGTTGGTCTCGTCGGTGACCTTGAAGATACGGCCGTCGGGCGCGACGCCATAGACGCCCATGCCGGCGACCGCGACGATCAGGTTCTCGTCGCGATCGAACTGCATGCCGAGTGGCCGACCGCCGATATGGGCGAACACCTCGCGGGTTTCGAAATTCGGCCCGGAGAAGCGGATCACATTGCCGTCGCGGGTCGAGCCGTAGACCCGGCCCTGACGGTCGAGGATGACATCCTCCGGCCCTTCGACCTGGTCGAGGCCGATCGCCTGCGCATTGATCAGCCGGTCGTTCTGCGCATAAGGAGAGGTCGCGCCCGGCTGCACCGACGGCGCCGACGCCAGCGGCACGAAGGCCGGGTTGACGTAGATCTTCTGGATGGCCTTGCCGCGGTTCTTCGACCATTTGACGTCGATGCCGACGGCGGCGAGCAGGATCACGCCGGTTACCGCCGAAGTGACGTAGCCGGGGATGCCCATGCGCACGAGGCCGTTGATCAGGAGGAAGATGATCAGCGCCCCAATCATCGCCCGCCACACCGTACCCTTGCCGCCGGCGAGCGAGACGCCGCCGAGCACGACCGCGGTGAGCGCCTGGAATTCCCAGCCCACGCCGGTGGTGGAATCCGTCGAGGCCTGCCGCGCGGCGTAGAAGATGCCGCTCGCCGCGCACAGCATGCCCGACAGCACATAGGTCATGAACAGCATCAGCCGGACGCGGATGCCGGCATGGCGCGCCGCCTTGCGGCTCGCGCCGATCGCGGTGAGATGCCAGCCATAGCGCGAGCGCGACAGGAAGATGTGGCAGATCAGGAGCACCACGAACAGCGTCGCCGCGTTGACGGGGATGCCGCGCACGCTGCCGCCGCCGATGAAATCCCAGGCGTCGCTGTCGACCGAGTTGGTCGCGAACACCTGCGCGTAGGAGGTGTTGAGCAGGTTGACCGAGGCGCGCAGGATGATCAGCGTCACCAGCGTGGTGAGGAACGGCCGCGTCTTCAGGAAGCCGATCAAAAAGCCGTTGATGCTGCCGAGCAGCGCGCCGACCACCAGCGTCGCCGGCACCGCGAGGCTAACAGGCCATTCGCGTACCAGGAGGAAATACAGCGCCGCGAAGTTGCACAGCGCGAAGATCGCGCCGACGGAGAGATCGATGCCGCCGGTGACGAGGCAGAACCCCATCGCCAGCGCAACGAAGCCGAATTCGGCGAACAGCCGCAGCAGCGACACCGAGTTCTGCACCGAGGCGTAGTCGGGAATCGTGAGCGCGAAATAGGCCCACAGCCCGATCATCACGGTGAAGGGAACGACCGGCTCGAACCACTGCTTGAGCAGGAGCTCCGAGAGCAGGAGCCGGGGTGAAAACCGCCGCACCGATGCGGCAAAGGAATCGACTGCCATCGACATCGTCAAGCACTCCCTCGATCACGCTGCGATTTCAAGAAATCGCAGCGCGATCTCGCCTCCTTGATTGCGCATGATCTCTTCGGAAAACCGGTTCCCACTTTTCCGGATCATGCTCCTGATACAGCCGGCGCGGGACGGATGGCCCGCGCCGGCTGCCGCGCCCTTGTTAGTTTTTCTTGGGTAGCGCGAAGCAGTTGGCGCCTGAGGCGTTGGACTTATCAAGCCAGATCGGCCGCGTGTAATAGGCGAGATTGCGGGTGCCGGGCTTCTCGCCGGACATCAGCAGGGTTTCGGCGGCGAACATCAGGTCGTGGCCCTGCTCGGTCGCCTTGTAGCTCAGGAACTTGTAGAAATTGCCCGAATTGACCTGATCGCAATCGAGCTGCGAGCCCTCGCCCGAAGCGAGCACCTTCACGTCGTTGATCTTGCCGGCATTGCGGATCGCCTGCGCTGCGCCTGATTCCATGATGCCCCAGAAGCCGATCGAGGCGCAGAGATCGGGATGCTGCTGGATCACCGTGGCGGTGATGTTGAGCGCGGTGTTGGCGTCCCAGTTCGCCGCCTGGTTCGACACCACCTTGATGTTCGGGTCCTTGTTCAGAACCTCCATGATCGCGCCGACCTGGTCGACACTGGCGGCCGCGGTCAACTCGCCCTGCACGATCTGGACCTTGCCGGACTTGCCGGAGCCGGTGCCGCAGGCCTTGACCGTCTCGTTGGCGAGCATCCTGCCGATCTCGCGCCAGTCGACGCCGACGAAGGCGCCGGACTTGTAGTTCGAGGCCATGTTGACCTGGATCACATGCGTACCCTGGCTCTCCGCGCGCTTGAGGTCCTTCATCAAGAGCGTCACGCTCGGATTCTGCACGATCAGGACGTCGGGCTTCTGGTCGACCAGCGCGGTCAGCGCCTGCTGCATCGCCGACGGATTGTTGTTGGGATCGCGGACGATGTATTTCATGCCGCGCCACTCGGCCTCTTCGTGCACCACGCGGCCCCATTCGTCGGACAACGGCACGCCGAGCGCGATCGGCAAATAAGCGATCGTCTTGCCCTGCAGCGCCTTGTCGTAGGCGGCGCGCAGCTCGCGCCCGGCCTTGGTGCCCTCTTCTTGCGCGCTGGCCACGAACGGCAACGCGGCCAGCGTCGCCCCGGCGAGCAGGATCGTCCAGAACTTGGTCGTCTTCATCGTCTCCTCCACACAGATATTCTTTTGATTGATTGTCTGATTGATCGCCGTGACGGCGCGCCCCGGAGCCGCATCAGTCGCCCTGCCGCGCGGTCTCCTCGTCGCGGGGGTGCAGCCAGTTGTCGAGCACGATCGCGGCCAGCAGCACCACGCCCTTGATGATGTTCTGGACCTCGCTATTGACGTCCATGATGGTGAAGGCGTTGAGCAGCGTGCCGATCAGGATGCAGCCGACCACAACGCTGAACACGCTGCCGCGGCCGCCGACCAGGCTGATGCCGCCGATGACAACGACGAGCACGACGTCGAAGATCATGGTGCCCTGCGTGATCGCCATCTGCATGCTGCCTGTGGTACCGACCCAGACCAGGCCTGCAATCCAGGCGAGCAGCGCAACCAGCACATGCTCCAGCACGATCAGCGGTCGCAGCGCGACGCCGGTGAGCCGCGCGGCCTCCGGATTGTCGCCCTGCGCATAGATGAAGCGCCCGATCGAGGTGCGCGACAGGAACAGATGCATCGCGATCGCGGCGATGGCGAACACCAGGATCGGAACCGGGACACCGAACAGCCGGCCGGCGCCGAGATACATCAGCCCTGGCGCATCCTTCGGCGCATAGACCACCCAGGCCGGCGCGATCCAGAACGCGAGGCCGTAGATCACGAAGCCCGCGGCCAGCGTCACGAACAGCGCCGGCGCCTCGACGAAGGCGACCATCACGCCGTTGACGACGCCGATCAGCACCGCGATCGCCAGCGCCAGCAGCACGGCCGTGAACACCGGCATGCCGTTCTGCATCTCGATCAGCGCGATCGCCCAGGAGCCCGCCATGATCGCGACCTCGGAGAGGTCGATGCCGCGGCTGATCACGATCAGGCCCATGCCGAGCCCGAGCACGCCGAGGATGGAAATGCTGCGCAACAAATTGAGGAGATTGGAAACGGTGGCGAAGCCGTTCAGCGTCAGGCCGAACACGATCAACAGCGCGATCGTGATCAGGAGCACGATATGCTCCTGGCTCGGCTTGGCGAACATCGTGCCAGATCGGGACGACGCCGCCGGGACGGCAACGCCGCGCGACGGCGATTGCACGCTCATCGTTTCCTCCAGGTATTATTTTGCTTGAGACTTTAAGAGTGCCGATTAGTATTCGTCAAATGCATTCGACGGATACGGATTGATCAACGCCATGCATGTACGCGACATCGATCTGAACCTATTCGTCGTGTTCGATGCGATCTATTCCGAAGGCGGCGTCAGCCGCGCCTGCTTCCGTCTCAATCTGACCCAGCCCGCGGTGAGCCATGCGCTCGGGCGGCTGCGCGCGATGTTCAACGATCCGCTGTTCGTGCGCCGCCATCACGTGATGACGCCGACGCCGCTGGCACGCCAGATCATCACGACGGTGCGCCAGGCGCTCAACGGGCTGGAGACAACGCTGACCCACACCAATCGCTTCGATCCGGCGAAGACGCCGAAGCGGTTCGTGATCGGACTGCGCAACAATCTCGAGGCGCCGATGCTGAGCGCGCTGGTGAACCGGATCAGCGCGGTCGCGCCGCTGGTCGAGATCGCGACCGCGCGCTGCGAGCGCAACAATCTGGAGCGCGAGCTTGCCGCCGGCACGCTGGATGTCGCGATCGATACGCTGCTGCCGCTCTCGGCCGAGGTGCGGCGCGAGCAGATCCTGACCGAGCATATCGCCGTGTTCGCCCGCCGCGACCATCCCGAGCTGCGCTCCCGGCTCGACAAGAAGACCTATCTGCGCCTGGAACATGTCTGCGTGACGTCGCGGCGCAGCGGGCTGTCGTTCGAGGACTTCCAGTTCCAACGGCTCGGCATCAAGCGCACCGTGCGCCTGCAATGCCAGAATTTCGCGACCGCCTGTCACGTCGTCAGCCGCAGCAACATGCTGCTGACGGCGTCCGAAAGCGCGGCCTCGGTGCTGGAGCAGCCGGGGCTGCTGCAATGCTTCCCCTGCCCGTTCCCGGTCAGCCCGCACGTCAATTATCTTTACTGGCATGCCACCGCCGAGGGCGACACCACCAATCAATGGCTGCGCGAACAGTTGCGGGCCGCCGCGAATTTGCGCGCGGGCACCCAGTTCGGCCGCAAGAACGGGCGGGCCGCGAAGGCCAAACCAAAGGCGGGATATTCGGCGACGACCAGCGTCGCCGCCGAATGACGGCTCACATTCCACTCAGACCGCTGTCGACCGCAAGCGTCTGCGCGGTGACGTAGACGCTCTCGTCCGACATGAAGAACAGCACCGCATAGGCGATCTCCCATGCGGTCGCCTGGCGGCCGAACGGGATATGTCCCTTGCCGCGCGATGGCCGCCCCGCGCCGGCCTCGCGGCCGTTCGGCGTGTCGACGAGACCGGGATAAACCAGATTGGCGCGGATGCCGCGCCGCGCGCCCGCATGCGCGATGTTGCGCATCAGGCCGCCGAGCGCGGCCTTGGAGGAATCATAGACCGCCATCTGCGATCCCGCCTTCCGCGCCGCGATCGAGGAGATGAAGACGATCGAGCCGCCGTTCTCGAACTTCGGCAGCGCTGCGCGGCAGCACAGCATCGGGCCGCGGACGTTGACATCGTAGATCCTATTCCACTCCTGGGCGCTGACATTGTCGAGCCCGGTCTTGCCGAAGGTGCCGACATTCAGGACCATGCCGTCGAGCCCGCCCATGGTCCGATGCGCTTCATCGATCATCCTGACGACGTCAGCCTCGATGGTGACGTCGGCCGCGATCGCAAACGCACGGCCGCCGTCGCCTTTGATGCGCACGACCGTATCCTCGGCGGAGGCGCGGTTGAGGTCGGCGACCGCGACGTGGGCGCCTTCCCGCGCGAACAGCAGGCTCATGGCGCGGCCATTGCCGATCGGATCGGTGGCCGCATCGAACACCCGCTGACCGCCGCCGACGATCAGGATGCGGCGGCCGTTCAGCCGCCCTCTCCCCGGCGCATGACCGGATGACTCCGAGCTCAACGGGCGAACATAGCGCTCCGGCTTGCCGTCAGCCTGCGGCACGGTCTCCGACATCTCAACTGCCCCGCTTCTTGCCGCTGTCAAACACGGCCATGCCGGCGGCAGGATCGAGATCGGTCTCCGTCGCTTCCGTCAGCCGCGCCATCATCATGTAGAAGCCGAGCGTGATGATCGCCTCGACAATCTCCTGATTGCTGAAATGCTTCGCGACGCCGGCAAAGGCCGCATCGCCGACGCGCACCTTCTCGACCACCTCGCGGCCGAAGGTGAGCAGCGCACGCTCCGCCTCGTTCAGCGCGTTGTCATTGTAATGGCCGCGCTCGACCGCATCGATCTGCTGGAGGAATTGGCTGACACGCCGAGCTACCTGTTGACCGGACACTTCCCCGCCCCGACCGCCGGCCGCGTCGTGACGCACGGCGATGCGTTCAGGTTTCGGTTCGAGGATTAGCGTATGGCGAGAGCGGATCGAATAGTCGCCACGCAGCAGATGCGCTCCCTCTCCCGCTTGCTTGCGGGAGTCCGAGGCGAGCGAAGCTCGCTCTCGAGGTTGGGGTGGGGCTCTCTCCGCGAGTCACACTGTGGAGAGAGCCCCCACCCGATGCGCTGCGCGCATCGACCTCCCCCGCAAGCGGGAGAGGTGAACCGCGCCCTGCGGATGGACTCCGCTAATCATCACCGTCGATGGAGGCGCGGACACCGAGATCAGATAGCGGGGTTCAGCCATGCGGTTCCGCGCTTGAATCGGCGCCCCTGTGCGGGCATAAGGGCGGCTTCTCCCTTAAAAACGCCCTTAGCCCAAGGATTTGAGATGCCCGCCTATCGCTCCCGCACAACCACCCACGGCCGCAACATGGCGGGTGCGCGCGGCCTCTGGCGCGCCACCGGCATGAAGAACGAGGATTTCGGCAAGCCGATCATCGCGGTGGTCAATTCCTTCACCCAGTTCGTGCCCGGCCATGTGCATCTGCAGAATCTCGGCCAGCTCGTCGCGCGCGAGATCGAGAAGGCCGGCGGCGTCGCCAAGGAGTTCAACACCATCGCGGTCGACGACGGCATCGCGATGGGCCATGACGGCATGCTCTACAGCCTGCCCTCGCGCGAATTGATCGCCGACAGCGTCGAATACATGGTGAATGCGCATTGCGCCGACGCGATGGTCTGCATCTCCAACTGCGACAAGATCACCCCGGGCATGCTGATGGCGACGCTGCGCCTCAACATCCCGACCGTGTTCGTCTCGGGCGGACCGATGGAGTCCGGCAAGATCGTGCTCAAGGGCAAGAAGCGCGCGGTCGACCTGATCGACGCCATGGTGGCCGCGGCCGATTCCAACGTGTCAGACGAAGAGGTCGCGGTGGTCGAGCGCTCGGCCTGCCCGACCTGCGGCTCCTGCTCCGGCATGTTCACGGCGAACTCGATGAACTGCCTGACCGAGGCGCTGGGCCTGGCGTTGCCCGGCAACGGCTCGGTGCTGGCCACCCATGCCGACCGCAAGAGCCTGTTCGTCGAGGCCGGCCACCTGATCGTCGACCTCGCCCGCCGCTACTACGAGCAGGACGACGCCAAGGTGCTGCCGCGCTCGATCGCGAGCTTCAAGTCGTTCGAGAACGCGATGACGCTGGATATCGCGATGGGCGGCTCGACCAACACCGTGCTGCATCTGCTCGCCGCCGCGCGCGAGGGCGAGGTGCCCTTCACGATGGCCGACATCGACCGGCTCTCGCGCAAGGTTCCGGTGCTCTGCAAGGTCGCGCCCTCGGTGCAGGACGTGCACATGGAGGACGTGCATCACGCCGGCGGCATCATGGCGATCCTCGGCGAGCTCGACCGCGCCAAGCTGATCACGACCGACGGACCGACCGTGCACAGCCCGACCCTGGACGAAGCGCTGAACCGCTGGGACGTCGTGCGCACCACGAGTGACAAAGTGCGCAGCTTCTACCGCGCCGCGCCGGGCGGCGTGCCGACCCAGGAAGCCTTCAGCCAGGATCGCCGCTTCGACGAGGTCGATCTCGACCGCGCCAAGGGCTGCATCCGCAACGCCGCGCACGCCTATTCCAAGGACGGCGGTCTCGCCGTGCTGTTCGGCAATCTGGCCGAGGACGGCTGCATCGTGAAGACCGCCGGCGTCGACGAGAGCATTCTGAAGTTCTCCGGCCCTGCCCGCATCTTCGAGAGCCAGGACGCGGCAGTCGAAGGCATTTTGGGCAACAAGGTGAAGGCCGGCGACGTCGTGCTGATCCGCTATGAGGGGCCGCGCGGCGGCCCCGGCATGCAGGAGATGCTCTATCCGACCAGCTATCTGAAGTCGAAGGGGCTCGGAAAGGCCTGCGCGCTGATCACCGACGGCCGCTTCTCCGGCGGATCATCGGGCCTATCGATCGGCCACGTCTCGCCCGAAGCCGCCGAAGGCGGCCTGATCGGTCTTGTCGAGGAAGGCGACATCATCGAGTTCGACATTCCCAACCGCAAGGTCAACCTCGCGGTGGATGAGGCCGAGCTGAAGCGCCGCCGCGCGGCGATGGTCGCGAAGGGCAGTGCCGCATGGAAGCCGGCCGCACCGCGCAAGCGCGCGGTCTCCACTGCGCTGAAGGCCTATGCGGCATTCGCGAGCAGCGCCGCGAAGGGCGCGGTTCGCATCGTGCCGGAGCAATAAGCAAGGCGCGGCAAGGTCAACTCAGGTGGAGGTCGGCCGCTTCGATCCGGATGCGGTCGGCATGGAGCGACCAGTCGCACAGCGACTGTTGCTCACAGAATTTGCGCTTGGCCATTTCCGTCGCCTGGCCTTCGGTCGACGCGTCGATTTCGAGCGCCCCTTGGCAAACCTCGCGCTCGCGACCGTTGTCGCCGAGCACGTCCTTCATGAATTGAACGACAAAACGTGACATGGAACCCTCCCTGCTGCAGCGGCAGCGCGCCCGGGGATCACATGCTAGCACTCGCGCGAGATCAGGGTGAGTTAATTCAGCGCCGCTGCGTGCGGCCGTTCGCGGCAGGCAAAATTACGCGCCGGCCTGAGGCAGGCTGGCCGCGGCGATGGCGACAATCTGCGCAAGGCGGCGGCCGATCTTGGCCGGAGCGGTGCGGAGCAATGTCTGGACCTGTCGCATGATGCATTTCCTTCCGCGCCCGGAACAGCCGGGCACAGAGGGAACATGGCGACATCGGGCTAAGCCGTCGATATCTCGGGGAAAATAGCAACGGACGCTTCGCGAGACGGTCGATCGGCAGTGGGTTTATTGCTGCAATCGAGGCTACGACGAAGAAGATTTTCTCCGCGATTTCGGGCGGCGCTTGGGCCGCATCGCGCACTGCACCTCTCCCGCTTGCGGCGGAGGTCGGATCGCATCGACAGATGCGATCCGGGTGGGGGCTTTCTCCACGCAAAGGCTCTCGCTTGCGGAGAAACCCCCACCCCAGCCCTCCCCCGCAAGCGGGAGAGGGAGTGGAGTCCCGATGTGGGAGCAACGCCCTACCCCGGCATGAACCCGAACGCCCTTTCGAACCGCCGGGCGTAGACCGGCCAGACCTCGGGGTTGATGACGCGCGGCGGGCGCTTGCCGTCGAGCGCGTCGAGGATCTGTTCGGCTGCGATCCGGCCCATGTTCATGCGCGCTTCGCGGGTGACGCCGGCGGTGTGCGGGCTCGCCAGCACATTGTCGAACTGCAATAGCGGATGATCCGGCGGCGGCGGTTCCTTGGCCCAGACGTCGAGGCCGGCGCCGGCGATCCGCTTCTCGCGCAGCGCGTCCTCCAGCGCCTTCTCGTCGTGGATGAAGCCGCGCGCGGTGGTGACGAAATAGGCGTGCGGCTGCATCAGCGCGAATTCGCGCGCGCCGATCATGCCGCGGCTGTCCTTTGCAAGCGGGCATGAGATCGAGACGAAGTCGGCGCGGCGCAGCAGGTCGTCGAGCTCGACCTTTTCCCCGCCCCGCTTCGCCATCTCTTCTGCCGTGAGATACGGATCGTAGGCGATCACCTTCATGTGCAGCAGGCCCTTGCACAGCTCGGCGATGCGGCGGCCGACATTGCCGAGGCCGACGATGCCGACGGTCTTCTCCTTCAATTCGTTGCCGATCAGGTCGTTGCGGTTGACGTTGGCCTCGCGGCGCAGCCGGCGGTCGGACTGGATGATGCGCTTCGACAGCGTCAGCATCATGCCGAGCGCGTGCTCGGCGACCGAGTTGGCATTGCCGCCGGACTGATTGACCACCAGCACGCCGGCTGCGGTGCAGGCATCGACGTCGACGGGATCGAAGCCCGCGCCGTTCGAGGAGACGATCAAGAGATTGGGCGCGCGCTTCAACAGCTCGGCATGCGCATGGAAGTGCGGCGCCAGCTCATCACGCGCAGCACCGATCTGGTAGGCATGAGCTTCGGCCAGGATCGGCGCGAACTGCGCCTCCGGCGTCTCGTTCTCGAGCCGGTCGAGCCGCACGTCCGGCCGCTTCTTCAGGATGTCGACGTAGATGTCGTGGGCGAGATATTTGATGTAGAACACACGCTTGTTGTTGACGGTCATGTCTTCGAGCAGCTCTCAGTTTGGGAAGCCATAGAGTCTTGCGGGATTGTCGACGAGGATGCGCTGCCGCGTCGCCGCATCCGGCGTCCACTCGTGGAACAGGTCGAGCAGGTGACCGGCATCGGGCATCTCGCCCTCGACGCGTGGATGCGGCCAGTCGCCGCCCCACACCAGCCGTTCGGAATTCGCAGCGACCAGCGCCTCATGAAACGGCCGCGCATCCGGATAATCGGGCGCCTCTCGGCTCAGGCGGTGCGCACCGGACAGTTTGGCCCAGCACCAGCCCTCATCGACCGCGCGCAGCAGGCTCTGGAAACCCTCGCTGTTGATGCCGACGCGGGCATCGGTGCGGCCCATGTGGTCGACCACGACGGGCAGACCCAGCTTCTTCAGCGTCGGGATCGTCGCGGGCAGATCCTTCACGTCGATCCAGAGCTGCAGGTGCCAGCCGAGCTCGGCCATCACGGCCGCATGCGTCGCGGCGACACCAAGGGGAATGCCGCCGCGATAATGCAGCTGCCCACCGCGGAAGAAATGATTGAAGCGCAAGCCGCGCACACCCAGCACGTGCCATTGTCGCAACGTGCCCGGCGACACATCGGCGTCAGCCACCGCAACGCCGCGCAGACGCGCGGGCTCGCGCTGCAGTGCATCCAGCATCGCCGAATTGTCGCGGCCATGCGCACTGCCCTGCACCAGCACGCCGCGGGCAAAGCCGAGCGCATCGAGCATGCCGAGATATGTCTGCAACGGCGCGTCCGGCGGCGTGTAGCTGCGATCCGCAGCATAGGGAAAGCGCTCCGCCGGGCCGAACACGTGGGCATGCGTGTCGCAGGCCTTTGGCGGCAGCTTTTGCTTCGGCGGCGTCACTGGACGCGGCGGCAAGCAGGCGGGAATGTCTGACGCGGTCATCGCCTCACTCCGCTGTCATGCCGGCGGCCTTGATGATCGGCCCCCATTTCTCATAGTCGGCGTGGATCTTGGCATCGAATGTCGCCGGCGTGCTGCCGATCGGAATCGCGCCGAGCTTGCCGAGCCGCTGGATATGCACTGATTTGGTGGGGAACGGCTCGGCCGAGGCAATGCCGGCCGCGATCATCGCCGCTGCCGCAATGGCCATCCGCCAGACCCACCCGGCCATGCATGCCTCCCGTCATTATTGTTGTCGTTTCTATCGCACGCCGGATCGGCGCCGGTATCGTCGAAATCCGCAGATCGCATTGCGGCCGGGGCATGTTGACAATCCCGCGCACCGCGTCAAGTTTTCACCCCCGCAAGCGGCCAGAAGCGTCGCGCGATCAGGGAGAACGGGATGGCCGCATCAGCGGAACAAAGCTCAGCCCAGAAACCAGCGTCGCCCGTGACGACGTGGCACGGCATCGTGCTGGAGACGCTGAAGCGCAACGAGATCCGCCTGGTCCCCTACGTGCCCGACCGGGTGCTGACCACGCTGATCAAGAACCTGCACGCCGATCCCTTTTTCACGACGTTTCCAACCGCGCGCGAGGAAGAGGCTGTCGGCATCGTCTCCGGTGCCTGGATGGCCGGGATGCGCGGCGCGGTGCTCATGCAGACCTCGGGTTTCGCCACGCTCGCCAATGTGCTGGCCTCGCTCGCGGTGCCCTACCAGATCCCGCTGATCATGTTCATCTCCGAGCGCGGCACGCTCGGCGAGTTCAACTACGGCCAGGCGCTGGTCTGCCGCACCATGCGCCCGGTGCTCGATTCGCTGGCGATGGAGCATCACACCATCACGCGGCTCGACGAGCTCGAATTCATCGCCGACCGCTCGATCAAGCAGGCCGTCACCACCCAGGCGCCGGTGGCGCTGATCCTCTCGCCGCTGCTCACCGGCGGCAAAGTGTTCGACAAGTGAGCGCCGCCATGACTGCAACGCAAGCGCGCAACACCAAAGTGATGAACCGCTTCGATCTCACCCGGCGGCTCGTCGCAAAACTGAAGGACGAGGCCGTGATCGGCGGCATCGGCAACACCAATTTCGACCTGTGGGCCGCCGGCCACCGCCCGCAGAACTTCTACATGCTGGGCAGCATGGGCCTCGCCTTCCCGATCGCGCTCGGCGTCGCGCTGGCGCAGCCGAAGCGGCGCGTGTTCGCGCTCGAAGGCGACGGCTCGCTCCTAATGCAGCTCGGCTGCCTCGCGACGATCGCGGCGCAGGCGCCCAAGAACCTCACCATGGTGGTGATGGACAACGGCATCTACCAGATCACAGGCAGCCAGCCGACGCCGGCCGCCGGCCACACCGACATCGTCGCGGTCGCGCTGGCAAGCGGCCTTGCCAACAGCTCCTGGGCCGCCGACGAAGACGATTTCGACCGATTGATCGAGCAATCGATGACGGCTTCAGTGCCGAGCCTGATCGGCGTCCGCATCGACGACAAGCCCGGCACCGGAACGACACGCCGCGATCCCGTCCAGATCCGCGAGCGCTTTATGCACGGGATGGGGGTAAGGCAGCCGCTGTAGGCAATCTGCCGCGATAGCTCCGCCCGTCATTGCGAGCGAAGCGAAGCAATCCAGCTGTCCGCATATGTGGAAAGATGGATTGCTTTCGTCGCTCTGCTCCTCGCATTGACGGCGGTGAGACGCTGCGTCAGTTCATCCGCAGTTCCGTGATGTGCCGCGGATCCGGGCTGAGCTCGCCGCGCTCGACGCGCTTGACGATGTCGGTCAGCGCGGCGTTGGCATGGCACGCAAGGCCGAGCTTCTCGCCCTCACGCACCACGAAGCCGTTGAGGAATTCGATCTCGGTACGCCGGCCCTTCTGCATATCCTGGCCCATCGAGGGGCGCTGCGCGGACGAGGTGCGTTTCGCGTCCTTGAAGCGCTGCTCGTCGCAGGCGCGCATCGCCGCCTCGTCGCCTTCGCCGGCGCGCGCGATCGTCTCGGGCGGCAGATGCAGGATCTCCTCCAGCTGATAGCCGTAGGCCTGGCCAACGCGGATCGCCTCGCTGCCAAGCCGCGTCGAGAAGCGGCGCAGCGGCTCGCTTTGCAGCACCTCGCCGCCCGGCAGGCCGGTGCAGGCCGAGAGCCCGTTGCCCATCACGTTGGCGACCAGCTTCGACCAGCGCTCACCCCAGAGGTTGCTCGTCACCTTGGCGCTGTCGGAATAGCCGACCAGCCGGCAGACTTCTTCGACGCGTGAGGTGATGCGGCCGTGCACCTCGCCGGCGCGAAACACGGTATGCGCCGCCCCGCCTTTGCCGGCGCCACGATGGATGTGGCCGGGGTCAGGCAGGTTGACGGTGATGCTGCTCGCGATGCAGCCGAGCGTCTTGCCCCAGCCGACGACGCCGGCGATCGTCTCCTCGTTCATGCAGTTCTGCAGCGAAACGACATAGCCGTCTGCCGCCAGATATTGCCGGATCAGCATGGTCGCCCAAGCCGTGTCGTACGACTTCATGCACACGAAGGCGATGTCGACCGGCTTCTCCTTTGCCAGTTGCTGTGCGTCGGTGACGTGGAGTGCACGGACCGGCACCGAGAATTCCGCGACGTCCATGGCGTGCGTCACGCGCAGGCCGTGCCTTCTCATGTGCTCGACATGCTCGGGCCACGGATCGATGAACGTGACGTCCTCACCTGCCTGCACCATATGCGCACCGGCGTAGCCGCCGACGGCACCAGCTCCGACGATCGCGATCTTCCGACCCATGCTTCCATCCCCTGCCTGTTCTTGACCGTGGCGGGCGCAAGCTCGCGTCCGTCCGTTGGAGCTCAGTCTAGGGGATCGGGGCTAGCAGCCAAATGGTCGTTTCATGCCAAAAGTGGCCCCGTGCCATGCCGGTAATGATGGACGGGCCGGACCAAACGAATCCTCGCGGGCGATTGGCCCGCGAGGATGTTGTGCGCAATTACAGATCGCGCCAGATCAGTCGATGACCCTGATGACCCTGTGGGTGCGCGGGTCGACGATCACGCGATGATCATTGACGACCGCGTAGCGGTACTCGGTGTAACGCGGCACCGGGCGCAGCACGACCGTATCAGGCAGCGGCTCGCCGACCACGACGCGCTCATGCACGACGACTGACGGCTCGTCCCGCGGGATCGACCTGATCACCGCATTCGGGATTTCGAGGCCGGCGCCGACCGCGGCGCCTACCGTACCGCCGACGATCTCGCCCACCGGCCCTGCAATTTCGCCGCCGGCCCGCGCACCGTTCGCGGCGCCCGCTGCAGTGGTCGACTGCGCGAAGGCCGAGCCGGACGCAAGCAGCGACGCGGCGACAATTGAAACAACAAGACGTTTGTTCATCAATCTCCTCCTCCGAGTTGATAGACGCCCTGTCAACTTCCGGAGGAATGAGAACGTTCCGGTTCCAAGCCGGCAACATCGGGAGCAGAGTCGAATTCGGCTGCAATTCCTGTCAGTTCCAGCACAAATGAAAAATGCCGCATCGGACGTGTCCGAAGCGGCATTTATCGTTCGTTCAGAATTGTATCAAAGCAGGCCCGCGCCGCGCGCCCATTTGTATTTGGCGCCCAGCACCTCGACCGGCAGCTCGGTCGAATAGGCATAGGCCGGGATGCCGTGCTGATAGAGATACTCCGCGGCCTCCTCGACCTCGACGTCGCCGGCGAGCGAAGCGACCATCGGCTTCACGAAGCCCTTGGCTTCCATCTCCTTCTTCACCTCGACCATGTTGCGCGCGAACACCATCGGCGGCGTGACGATCGTGTGCCAGTAGCCGAGGATCAGCGCGTGGATACGATCGTCCGACAGGCCGAGCTTCACGGTGTTGACATAGGTAATCGGCGGCTCGCCGCCGGTGATGTCGACGGGATTGCCGGCCGCGCCGAACGGCGGGATGAACTTGCGGAACGCCGCATCGAGATCCGGCGGCATCTGCATCAGCGACAGGCCGTTGTCGACGACGGAGTCGGAGAGCAGCACGCCCGAGCCGCCGGCGCCGGTGATGATCAGCACGTTCTCGCCCTTCGGCGTCGGCAGCACCGGCACGCCGCGGGCGAATTCCAAGAGCTGCCGCAAGCTGCGGGCACGGATCACACCGGACTGCTTGAACACGTCCTCGTAGATCTTGTCGTTGCCGGCGAGCGCGCCGGTGTGCGACGAGGCCGCCTTCGCACCGGCCGAGGTGCGGCCGGCCTTGAGCACGACGACCGGCTTCTTCTTGGCGACGCGCTTGGCCGCTTCCGCGAACGCACGGCCGTCCTTCAAATCCTCGCAGTGCTGCGCGATCAGGTTGGTGTTCGGATCCTGCTCGAAGAAGGCGAGCAGATCGTCCTCGTCGATGTCGGACTTGTTGCCGAGGCCGACGATCGCCGACACACCCATCTTCGCCGAGCGCGAGAAGCCGATGATCGCCATGCCGATGCCGCCGGACTGCGACGACAGCGCCGCGTGGCCCTTGACGTCGTAGGCGGTGCAGAAGGTCGCGCAGAGATTGGCCGGCGTGTAATAGAAGCCGTAGATGTTCGGCCCCATCAGGCGGACGTTGTACTTCTTGCCGACCTCGACGATCTCGGCCTGCAGCTCCGGCGCTCCCGCCTCCGCAAAGCCTGACGGAATCAGCACCGCGCCGGGGATTTTCTTCTCGCCACATTCGGCGAGCGCGCCGGCAACGAACTTCGCGGGGATCGCGAACACGGCGGTGTCGATCACGCCGGGCACGTCCTTGACGCTCTTGTAGGCCTTGTAGCCGAGGATCTCGTCCGCCTTGGGGTGGATCGGATAGATCTCGCCCTTGTAGCCGCCGTTGATGAGGTTCTTCATCACGGAGTTGCCGATCTTGCCGTCCTCGGCGGAGGCGCCGATCACCGCAACGCCCTTCGGCTGCATGATACGGCTCATCGCCGCGACGATCTCCTCGGTCGGACGGGGCGCCGGACGCGGCTTGTAGTTGAAGTCGACGACGATGCGGACATCGGCCGCGATCGCGTCCTTCTTGGTCGCGAAAACGGGGTTGAGGTCGAGCTCGACGATCTCGGGGAAATCGCTGACGAGCTGCGAAACCTTGACGATGACGTCGGCCAGCGCCTCGCGATTGACGGGATCGCCGCCGCGGACGCCCTTCAGCATCTCGTGCGCCTGGATGCCGTCGAGCATCGACAGCGCGTCCTCCCTGGTCGCGGGCGCGAGGCGGAAGGTGATGTCCTTGAGAACCTCAACGAGCACACCGCCGAGGCCGAAGGCGACCAGCTTGCCGAACGAGCCGTCGGTGATGGAGCCGACGATGACCTCGGTGCCGCCGCCCAGCATCTGCTGCACCTGGATGCCTTCGATCTTGGCGTCGGCCTTGTACTTCTTTGCGTTGGCGAGAATCGTCTCGTAGCTCTTCTCGGCCTCCGCGGCGCTTTTCACGCCGACCACGACGCCGCCGGCCTCGGTCTTGTGGAGGATGTCCGGCGAGACGATCTTCATCACGACCGGGAAACCCATCTCGGAGGCGATCCGCGCGGCATCGGCCGCGGACTTGGCAACACCCTCCTTCGGCACCGGAATTCCGTAGGCGTCGCACACCACCTTGCCCTCGGGCGCGGTGAGGCTCGTGCGTTTGTCGGCCCTGACCGCATCGAGAACTTTGCGGACCGCATCCTTTGAGTTTGACATTGGCTTCCTCCTGGGACAAATTTTATGGCATTTGGTATGCCAGAGAAGGAATTGTCAAGGTCACCGAATGCTCAAAAGCGCCGAAAATAAAGGTATCTTGACATTCTGGTATTTGGCATGCCAAAAACTAAGGTAATTTCTTCTGCTAAAAAGACGTCTCCAAGAGGAGGAGACGAGTCGTGCCCGAACCAAAACAGACCAAGGCGTCGCCTATCATGGCAGACACAGACATCGCCATCGTCCGGATCGCTCCGGAGACGAGCTTCAAGAACAAGGCCTATGAGGCCTTGAAGGAAGCGATTCTGAAGATGGACATCTACGCGACGCCCGAGCCGGTGATGCTCGACGAGCGCGCGCTCTCCGAACGGCTCGGCGTCAGCCGCACGCCGATCCGCGAAGCGATCGCGATGCTCGAGCAGGACGGTTTCGTGAAGACCGTGCCGCGCCGCGGCATCGTCGTGATCCGCCGCAGCAAGGCGGAGATCGTCGACATGATCCGCGCCTGGGCGGCGCTGGAAAGCATGGCGGCGCGCCTGATCACGACCACCGCGCGCAAGAAGGACATCACGGCGCTGCGTGACTTCTTCAAGGATTTCGGCCCCGATCGCCTGCCGCAGGATCACGTGGAGGAATATTCCAAGGCCAACATCGCATTCCATCAGGCGCTGATCTCGCTGTCGGAATCGCCCGTGCTGGTCGACCTCACCAACGACCTGCTGCTGCATGTGCGCGGCTATCGCCAGCTCACGATCGGCCGCAAGGACCGCACCGCGACCTCCCTGCCCGAACATCTCGGGATCATCGAGGCGCTGGAAGCGCGCGACACCGAGCTCGCCGAGAAACGTGCGCGCGATCACACGCTTGGGCTGGCGGCCTATGTCGAGGCACACGGCCAAGAACTCTTTACGTAGCACTCAAAGTCCACACGCTTCAGACGACCATCAGATCGTCCGAAACAAAAGAACGATCAGGGAGACGATGCCGATGCTGAATACCGCTGCGAAGTCCGAGGCACCGGGCACCGAGCAAGAATTGACCGATGGCTTCCACCTCGTCATCGAGGCGCTCAAGCTCAACGGCATCAACACCATCTACGGTGTGCCGGGTATCCCGATCACGGACCTGGGCCGCATGGCCCAGGCGGCGGGCATTCGCGTGCTGTCATTCCGCCACGAGCAGAACGCCGGCTATGCCGCGTCGATCGCGGGCTTCCTGACCAAGCGCCCCGGCGTCTGCCTCACAGTGTCGGCGCCCGGCTTCCTCAACGGCCTCACCGCGCTCGCCCACGCCACCACCAACTGCTTCCCGATGATCCTGATCTCGGGCTCCTCCGAGCGCGAGATCGTCGACCTGCAGCAGGGCGACTATGAGGAGATGGATCAGCTCGCAATTGCCAAGCCGCTGTGCAAGGCCGCGTTCCGCGTGCTGCATGCCCAGGACATCGGCATTGGACTTGCGCGCGCCATCCGCGCCGCGGTGTCGGGCCGTCCGGGCGGCGTCTATCTCGACCTGCCCGCAAAGCTGTTCTCCCAGGTGATGAATGCCGACGCCGGCCAGAAGTCGCTGGTCAAGGTGATCGACGCGGCGCCCGAGCAGATCCCCTCCCCGTCGGCGGTCAAGCGCGCGCTCGACGTGCTCAAGAGTGCGAAGCGGCCGCTGATCATTCTCGGCAAGGGCGCCGCCTACGCGCAGGCCGACGAGCAGATCAAGGCCTTGGTCGAGAAGAGCGGCGTGCCGTTCCTGCCGATGAGCATGGCCAAGGGCCTTCTGCCCGACCTGCATCCGCAATGCGCCGGCGCGGCGCGCTCGACCGTGCTGAAGGACGCCGACGTCGTGATGCTGATCGGCGCCCGCCTCAACTGGCTATTGTCGCACGGCAAGGGCAAGACCTGGGGCGACGCCCCGAAGAAATTCATTCAGGTCGACATCGAGCCGAAGGAGATGGACTCCAACGTCGAGATCGCGGCCCCCGTGGTCGGCGATATCGGCTCCTGCGTCACGGCGCTGCTCGAGGGCATGGGCGCGAACTGGCCGACGGCGCCGGCCGACTGGGTCGGCAAGATCGCGACCAAGCGCGACGAGAACGTCGCCAAGATGGCGCCGAAGCTGATGAGCAACGCCTCGCCGATGGACTATCACGGTGCGCTCGGCGCGCTGCGTGCGATCATCAAGGAACGGCCGGACACTATCTTCGTCAACGAAGGCGCCAACACGCTCGACCTCGCCCGCGGCGTGGTCGACATGCATGAACCACGCAAGCGGCTCGACGTCGGCACCTGGGGCGTGATGGGCATCGGCATGGGCTATTCGATCGCCGCCGCGATCGAGACCGGCCACCCCGTGCTCGCGGTCGAGGGCGACAGCGCCTTCGGCTTCTCGGGCATGGAGGTCGAGACCATCTGCCGCTACAAGCTGCCGATCTGCGTCGTGATCTTCAACAATGACGGCATCTATCGCGGCACCGACGTCAACAGTGCAAGCTCGGATCCCGCGACCACCGTGTTCGTCAAGGGCTCGCGCTACGACAAGATGATGGAGGCCTTCGGCGGCGTCGGCGTCAATGCGACCTCTCCCGACGAGCTGAAGCGCGCGGTCAACGCCGCGCTGGATTCCGGCAAGCCGACGCTGATCAACGCGGTGATCGATCCTGCCGCCGGCTCGGAGAGCGGCCGCATCGGCAACCTCAATCCGCAAAGCGTTCTGAAGAAGAAATAGCAGGTCCCCTCAACCCATCACTCCCTGCGGGTGCAGGGGCACATAGAGTACGGAGCAGACATTATGACAAAGGCGCTCACGGGCGTTCGCATTCTCGATTTCACCCACGTCCAGTCGGGTCCGACCTGCACGCAGTTGCTGGCCTGGTTCGGCGCGGATGTGATCAAGGTCGAGCGTCCCGGCGTCGGCGACATCACGCGCGGCCAGCTGCAGGACATCCCGAACGTGGACAGCCTGTATTTCACCATGCTGAACCACAACAAGCGCTCGATCACGCTCGACACCAAGAACCCGAAGGGCAAGGAAGTGCTCACGGCGCTGATCAAGCAGTGCGACGTGCTGGTCGAGAACTTCGGCCCCGGTGTACTGGATCGGATGGGTTTCCCCTGGGAGAAGATCCACAGCATCAACCCGAAGATGATCGTCGCCTCGATCAAGGGTTTCGGCCCCGGCCCGTATGAGGACTGCAAGGTCTACGAGAACGTCGCGCAGTGCACCGGCGGCGCCGCCTCGACCACCGGCTTCCGCGACGGTCTGCCGCTCGTGACCGGCGCGCAGATCGGCGACAGCGGCACCGGGCTGCACCTCGCGCTCGGCATTGTCACCGCGCTCTACCATCGCACCCACTCGGGCAAGGGCCAGCGCGTCACCGCGGCGATGCAGGATGGCGTGCTTAATTTGTCGCGCGTCAAGCTGCGCGACCAGCAGCGCCTCGCCCACGGCCCGCTGAAGGAATACAGCCAGTTCGGCGAAGGCATTCCGTTCGGCGACGCGGTGCCGCGCGCCGGCAACGATTCCGGCGGCGGCCAGCCGGGCCGCATCCTGAAGTGCAAGGGCTGGGAGACCGATCCGAACGCCTACATCTACTTCATCACGCAGGCCCCGGTCTGGGAGAAGATCTGCGACGTGATCGGCGAGCCCACCTGGAAGACCCATCCGGACTACGCCAAGCCGGCCGCCCGTCTGCCGCGGCTGAACGAGATCTTCGCCCGCATCGAGCAGTGGACGATGACCAAGACCAAGTTCGAGGCGATGGAGATCCTCAACAAGGACGACATCCCCTGCGGTCCGATCCTGTCGATGAAGGAGCTGGCGGAAGATCAGTCGCTGCGCGCGACCGGCACCGTCGTCGAGGTCGATCATCCGACCCGCGGCAAGTACCTCTCGGTCGGCAACCCGATCAAGCTGTCGGACTCACCGAGCGACGTGAAGCGCTCGCCGCTGCTCGGCGAGCACACCGACGAGATCCTGCGCGAGGTGCTCGGCTTCTCCGATCACCAGGTCGCCGAGATCCACGATTCCGGCGCGCTCGATCCGCCGCGGAAGCAGGCGGCCGAGTAAGCACGCTTCAGCTTCGTCGCAGCATTCACAAGGGCCGCCGGGGCCTCCGGCGGCCTTTGTTGCAGACCACGCCTTGGTTGCGCTTCCTTCTGGCGTTGCCTGAATGCTAATGTCTCAGCGAAGCGGCGCTAGAATCTGCTGATACTCGCCGGGCGTGGGCTGACGCGTCCCGCCGAGACGAGCTGACGGCTCTGTCGCCGGAACGATGGTGAGCCCGCCTGTAGCGGGTTTTTTATTGCCCGACCGAGGGAGGCAGCAGGTGAAGGACGAACCCAGCTCACCTCTCCCACCGGCCCGAATCCCCGCGGGAGTATGGGCGCTGGGCTTCGTGTCGATGCTGATGGACATCTCGTCGGAGATGATCCACGCGCTGCTGCCGATCTATCTCGTCACCGTGCTCGGCACCTCGATGGTGACGGTCGGCTTCATCGAAGGCATCGCGGAAGCGACCGCTTCGATCACAAAGATATTCTCGGGCGCGCTATCCGACTGGCTCGGCAAGCGCAAGCTGCTCGCGGCGATCGGCTACGGAATTGCCGCCTTCACCAAGCCGGTGTTTCCGCTGGCGCCGACTGTCGGCTGGCTGATTGCCGCCCGCTTCATCGATCGCGTCGGCAAGGGCATACGCGGCGCGCCACGCGACGCGCTCGTCGCCGATATCGCGCCGCCCGAACTGCGCGGCGCGAGCTTCGGGCTTCGGCAATCGCTCGACACCGTCGGCGCCTTCGTCGGTCCCCTGCTCGCCATCGCCCTGATGCGGACCAGCGCCGATAATTTCCGCGCGGTGTTCTGGCTTGCCGTCATTCCGGCCTTCCTCTCACTCGCCCTGATCGTCCTCGCCGTCGAAGAGCCGCGGCGTCACTCCAACGGAAGCCGAGCGAAAAACCCGCTGAGCCTCGCCGCGGTGAAGCATCTCGGGAAACCCTACTGGCGCGTGGTCGGGATCGGCGTCGTATTCACGCTCGCCCGCTTCAGCGAGGCGTTCCTGATCCTGCGCGCACAAAATGTCGGACTTGACGCGATGTGGGTCCCCGCGGTGCTGGTGCTAATGAACATCGTCTATGCGCTATCGGCCTATCCAGCCGGTGTGCCGTCCGACCGGATCAATCGCACCGGCCTGCTCGCAATCGGGCTCGTATGCCTCGCTGCCGCCGATCTCACGCTGGCCACCCTCGCGAATCTGGGCGGGCTGGCGCTCGGCGTAGCCCTTTGGGGCCTGCACATGGGGCTGACACAAGGCCTGTTCGCAACGCTTATCGCTGATACCTCGCCCGCCTCGCTGCGTGGCACCGCCTACGGGTATTTCAACCTGTTGAGCGGCGTCGCAATGCTTTGCTCGAGCGTCATCGCAGGCGCGCTGTGGGACGCGCTTGGGCCCGCAGCCACATTCCTTAGCGGTCTTGCCTTTGCCCTGTTGTCGCTCGCCGGACTGCTTGCCATCGATACGACCGTCAAGCGTGCGAACGATCAAGAACTTTGAGGAGATGTCACGCAAACTGCGCAATCAGCAGCAGCCTCACCTCGCCGACAAGTGCGGCAAGAATTCATTCGGCTCGAGGTGACGATCACCGAGGGCACCAGCACGCGGGACGAGAAGTCGGTCTACCAGAACAAGGCCTTCGCGCTGCTGTCGAAGCTGATCGGCAATCTGCATCCGCATGCGAACGTCCATATCATCGACTGCGGGGCGGTCTCCTACGGCTATGGCGGGTTCACCCAGGAATACCGCCACAACCATGAGACGGCGTGACGCACGCCTTGCGTGTGCTCGGAAACGGCCCGGCGTCCTCCCCGCGGACCTACCCAGGGATCGCGGCCGAGTTCCCGCGGCCCTGGGCGATCTGGGATCCCAATCAGGTGATTTTTGTTGCGATGCACAATCGCGAATGCTGCTATGCAAACAAGCCCGTTGTGACTGGCATCTGGTATACCTAAATTGACCCCAGATGATGAGCCGGCACCTCGCCGGCCTCAAGCCGAAAGGGGACACCAATGTCCAAGACCACTGCTATTGCGCTCGCGCCGTCCGCCACCCTGCTCGGCCGCCTGTTGGCCACGATCGACCGCCTCCTGATGAAGAGCGCGGAGATCTCCAACCGCAACGGCGACCTGCCGCGTTTCGGCCTCTGAGCCGCAGGACTCTTGCACGCGTGAGCGAACGGCTCTCGCCGCGAGATTGATCCGACATCGACGTTTTCGTGCAATGGCCCCGATCTCCGGGGCCATTTTTTTGCGCTGGGCCAGCCATCCACTGCGACCACGGGCAACGCTGCGGCATAAGCGCACGCTGACGCTGCGGCCGCTTGAACCTTGGCATATCGAATACCAAGATGGCCGCCGCGCGCCAAAAGCACAATCACGATAAGCGCGTTGGGAGGATCAATGTCGGATATGGCTCAGGCAACTGCGGCCCCTACGGCCGCGCGCGTCAGCGACACCTATCGGTGGACGCAACTTGCGATCGGCGTCGCCGCAATGGTGATGATCGCAAATTATCAGTACGGGTGGACGTTCTTCGTCCCCGATATCCAAAAGAAGTTCGGATGGGATCGCGCCTCGATCCAGTGGGCCTTCACCCTCTTCGTGCTGTTCGAGACCTGGCTGGTGCCGGTTGAAGGCTGGTTCGTCGACAAATACGGCCCGCGTGTCGTCGTGCTCGTCGGCGGCGTGCTGTGCGCCATCGGTTGGGTGATCAACGCGCAGGCGACCACGCTGAACGGCTACTATCTCGGCATGATCATCGCCGGTATCGGCGCCGGCGGCGTCTACGGCACCTGCGTCGGCAACGCGCTGAAATGGTTTCCCGACAAGCGCGGCCTCGCCGCCGGCATCACCGCAGCAGGCTTCGGCGCAGGCTCGGCGCTGACGGTCGCGCCGATCCAGGCCATGATCAAGGACTCCGGCTTCCAGACCACCTTCCTCTATTTCGGTCTCGGCCAGGGCATCGTCATCGTGCTGCTCGCCTTCTTTCTGCTCGCGCCGAAGGCCGGGCAGGTGCCGCAGGTGGCGCAGAACGCCAACCTGGTCCAGACCCGGCGCAACTACCAGCCGACCGAAGTGCTGCGGCAGCCGATCTTCTGGCTGATGTACTTCATGTTCGTGATCGTCGGCGCCGGCGGCCTGATGGTGACGGCGAACCTGAAGCCGATCGCGGTGGACTGGAAGGTCGACAACATTCCGGTGACCCTGGTCGGCATGACCATGACGGCGGTGACCTTCGCCGCAACCATCGACCGCATCCTCAATGGCCTGACGCGACCGTTCTTCGGCTGGATCTCCGACATGATCGGCCGCGAGAACACGATGTTCATCGCCTTCGGCATGGAAGGCCTCGGCATCTGGGCGCTCCACATGCTCGGCCACGATCCGGTGTGGTTCGTGATTCTGTCCGGCTTCGTATTCTTCGCCTGGGGCGAGATCTATTCGCTGTTTCCCTCGACCTGCACCGACACGTTCGGCGCCAAGTTCGCGACCACCAATGCGGGCCTGCTCTACACCGCGAAGGGCACCGCCGCGCTGCTGGTGCCGATCGCCAACTACATGCAGCAGTCGTCGGGCCATTGGGACAACGTCTTCATCATCGCCGCCGGCGCCAACATTCTCGCGTCCTTGCTCGCGATCGCGGTGCTCAAGCCCTGGCGCAAGATCGTGGTGGCGAAGTCGACGGCGTAAGCGTCAAGCGCATCTCCAACCGTCGAAACGCCCGGCAGGACGCCGGGCGTTTCCGTTTGCGGAGGTCGGGGGTACGGACGCCGGTGGGCGCCTTGCATGCCAATTTTGCTGCGGCGCAACCTAAGGATAAGCTTGCTTTCTGGGATATAGTATACCAACATCGGTCGATGGCTTGTGACAATAAGCCACAAGAATTGCGACACTCGGTCACAAGAACTAGAGCGCGTTCGGGAGGACTTGATGGTTTCCAGCAATACAGCTGTCACGCAAGCACAACCTTCGTCCAGCGGCTTCCGCTGGCTGCAACTTATCATGGGCATCGTCTGCATGGCGATGATCGCGAACCTCCAGTACGGCTGGACGCTGTTCGTCGATCCGATTGACGGCGCGCATCACTGGGGCCGCGCGGCGATCCAGCTCGCCTTCACCATCTTCGTGGTGACCGAGACATGGCTGGTGCCGATCGAAGCCTGGTTCGTCGACAAATACGGCCCGCGTCTCGTCATCATGTTCGGCGGCATCATGATCGCGTCGGCCTGGGTGCTGAACTCCTACGCCGATTCACTCACCCTGCTCTACATCGCCGCCGTGTTCGGCGGCATCGGCGCGGGTTCGGTCTACGGCACCTGCGTCGGCAATGCGCTGAAATGGTTTCCGGATCGCCGCGGCCTCGCCGCGGGTGCGACGGCAGCCGGCTTCGGCGCAGGCGCCGCGCTCACCGTGGTGCCGATCGCTAAGATGATCGCCGCGAGCGGCTACCAGTCCGCATTCTTCGATTTCGGCATTGGGCAAGGCCTGGTCGTCTTCGTGCTTGCCTTCTTCATCCGCCCGCCTGCAGTGGCGATCCCGCCGAAGAAGAAGCAGCTCAACCTGCCGCAGACCAAGATCGACTTCACGCCGCCGCAGGTGCTGCGCAGCCCGATCTTCTGGATCATGTATCTGGTGTTCGTGATGGTCGCGGCCGGCGGCCTGATGGCGGCGGCGCAGATCGCGCCGATCGCGCACGACTACAAGATCGCCACCACGCCGGTCACCCTCGCCGGCTTCCAGATGGCGGCGCTGACCTTCGCGATCTCGCTCGACCGCATCTTCGACGGCTTCGGACGTCCGTTCTTCGGCTGGGTCTCCGACAATATCGGCCGCGAGCACACGATGTTCATTGCCTTCGGCACCGGCGCGCTGATGCTGCTGACGCTCTCGACCTGGGGCCATCATCCGCTGGTGTTCGTGCTGGCGACCGCGGTTTATTTCGGCGTGTTCGGCGAGATCTACTCGCTGTTTCCGGCAACCTGCGGCGACACCTTCGGCGCGAAGTTCGCCACCACCAACAACGGCATGCTCTACACGGCGAAGGGCACGGCGTCGCTGCTGGTGCCGGCTGCCAGCATCGTCGCCACCAACTATGGCTGGCATGCGGTGTTCGTGATCGCGGTCGCGCTGAATGCCACCGCCGCGCTGATGGCCGTGTTCGTGATCAAGCCGCTACGGCGCGCCTTCATTCTTGGCAACGAGGCCGCCGCCGAGGCCGCGACGGCGGCCACCGCCAAGACGGCCTGATCCGGCATCGCAGGCTGAGTCAAAAGAGGCGCACTTCGGTGCGCCTCTTTCTTTTGACCCCACGATCTCAGGCATACCAAATGCAAGAGCCTCGATTTGACGAGATTTCTCGCTTCAACAATCTGCGACGACAATCGGCGAAAACGTCAGATAACCTGCCTATTTCAGGCATATTTTCGTCGTTGAACAGCACCATCGCCTTGTTGACAATTGGCATTATGTATACCAGACTTGCGCTGTTGATGACCCCAAGGAGGTTGCCATGCAAGTCGGAGATATCCTGCGCAAGAAGACCGCCCGCGTTGCAACGGTTCGCATGAACGAGACCGTGGCGATCGCCGCACAACTGATGCGCACCAGCAATATCAGCGCGCTCGTGGTGAAGGATGTCGTCCGCACCGAGGGCAACACCGCCGTCGGCATGTTCACCGAGCGCGACGTGGTGCGCGCGATCGCCACGCACGGCGCAGCCGGCGCCGGCATGCGGGTGTCGCAATTCGTTGCCGTGCAGCAGCTCGTGTCCTGCAGCTCGACGGATACGCTCGATCACGTCCGCCATCTGATGAACAAGCACCATATCCGCCACGTGCCTGTGATCGACAATTACAGCCTGATCGGCGTCGTCAGCATGCGCGACATCTCGGCCGCGTTCGACGAGCACGCGACGACTTCGGTGCGGCAGGCCGTGCCGGCCTGAGATCATCGCAAGCGTGTTGCGCCGTATGCGACGTGATTGATCGTTGGCGCTTGCGCAGATGCATCGAACCGTCAGCGCGTCCCTCGTTTGAGCTCGTGCGCGAGCCTCCCAATTCCGCATGGGCCCGCCGCCCCTGTCCGGTAGACATTTGCCTGATAGGACTGCATCCTGCCGCTCGACATCCATAACAACTGTGCGCGGCCGTCCGCGTCACGGAAAATTCCAGTGGAAACGAGGGCAGAATGATCAAGACACGCTTCACCGAGATGTTCGGCGTCGACCACCCGATCGTGCAGGGCGGCATGCAATGGGTCGGGCGCGCGGAACTGGTCGCAGCCGTCGCCAATGCCGGCGCGCTCGGCATGATCACGGCGCTGACCCAGCCGACGCCGGATGACCTGCGCAGGGAAATCGCGCGCTGCCGCGAGATGACCGACAAGCCGTTCGGCGTGAACCTCACCATCCTGCCCGCGATCAAGCCGCCGCCTTACGCCGAATACCGCCAGGCCATCATCGAGAGCGGCATCAAGATCGTCGAGACCGCCGGCAACAAGCCGCAGGAGCATGTCGACGAGTTCAAGAAGCACGGCGTCAAGGTGCTGCACAAATGCACCAGCGTCCGCCACGCGCTGTCCGCCGAGCGCATGGGGGTCGATGCGATCTCGATCGACGGCTTTGAATGCGCCGGCCACCCCGGCGAGGACGATACCCCCGGCCTGATCCTGATCCCGGCCGCGGCCGACAAGGTGAAGATCCCGATGATCGCCTCGGGCGGCTTCGGCGATGCCCGCGGCCTGGTCGCCGCACTCGCGCTCGGCGCCGACGGCATCAACATGGGCACGCGATTCATGTGCACCAAGGAAAGCCCGATCCACCAGCTCGTGAAGGAGCGCATCGTCGCCAATGACGAGCGCGAGACCGAGCTGATCTTCCGCACCATGCGCAACACCTCGCGCGTCGCCAGGAACGCGATCTCGACCAAGGTCGTGGCGATGGAGAAGCAAGGCGCCAAGTTCGAGGACGTCCGCGAGCTCGTCGCCGGCGCCCGTGGCAAGATGGTCTACGCCACCGGCGATGCCGACGAGGGCATCTGGTCGGCCGGCCAGGTGCAGGGCCTGATCCACGACATCCCGTCCTGCGCCGAGCTCATCTCACGCATCGTGCGCGAGGCGGAAGCGATCATCCGCGAGCGGCTCGAGGCCATGATGTCCGGCGCCAAGCGCCAAGCCGCCGAATAGGCGGGTTGCAATTGCGATGAAATGAGATCGAACTGCGGCCGCATCATCGGTTCACCTCTCCCCTTGTGGGAGAGGCATAGGCTGCCGTTGGCGGCCGTCTCCAAGGACGCCGAAGCGAAGCTTCGGCTATGTCGCATCGTTAGATGCGATACGGGTGAGGGGTTCCGCTCTCCCGTGGGACCCGCGGCCCCTCACCCGGCGCTACGCGCCGACCTCTCCCCGGTGGGGAGAGGTGACAGCAAGGCCGCCCTGAACCAGCGGTCGAGCCGATAGAAAGAGAAGAGCCATGAAAGCCTATGTGTACGGGGCCAATGGCCCCGAAATCACCGACGTCGCCAAGCCCACGCCGAAAGGCACGCAGGTGCTGGTGAAGGTCCGCGCCTGCGGCCTCAACCGCGCCGATCTCGGCATGACCAAGGGCCACGCCCATGGCGCTGCCGGCGGCGTCGGCACCGTGCTCGGCATGGAATGGGCCGGCGAGGTCGCCGAGCTCGGTCCCGATGCCAAGGGTGTCAAGGTCGGCGACAGGATCATGGGCTCGGGCGGCGCGGCGTTTGCCGAGTACACGCTCGCCGATCACGGGCGATTGTTCCGCGCGCCGTCGAACATGAACTTCGACGAAGCCGCCACCCTCCCCGTCGCGCTCGCCACCATGCATAACGCCGTCGTCACCAACGGCGCGCTGCAGCTGGGCCAGACCGTGCTGATCCAGGGCGCGAGCTCCGGCGTCGGGCTGATGGCAATGCAGATCGCCAAGCTGAAGGGCGCCAAGCTCGTCGTCGGATCCTCGACCGATCCGACGCGCCGCGGACGGTTGAAGGAGTTCGGCGCCGATCTCGCGATCGATTCCTCCGATCCTGCCTGGGTCGATCAGGTGCTGAAGGCGACCGACAGCCAGGGCGTCGACCTGATCGTCGACCAGGTCTCCGGCAAGGTCGCCAACCAGAACCTGGCGGCGACCAAGATCAAGGGCCGCATCGTCAATGTCGGCCGGCTCGGTGGCACCCATGCCGACTTCAACTTCGACCTGCATGCGGCGCGCCGCATCCACTATATCGGCGTCACCTTCCGCACCCGCACGATCGAGGAGATCCGCGAGATCTTCGACGAGGTCAGGAAAGACATCTGGCCCGCAGTGGAACAGCGCAAGCTGCAGCTTCCGATCGACAAGGTCTACAAGTTCGCCGACATCGGCAAGGCGTTCGCGCACATGGAAGCGAACAAGCACCTCGGCAAGATCGTGGTGGCGCTGTAGCGGGCAACCAGGCTGAAGTGCGTAGTGCGGCTTGGCCGAACGGTCTGCGCTGAGTACGTAGGATGGGTGGAGCGCAGCGATACCCATCGATTATATCCGCGCGGTGAGATGATGGGTTTCGCTGCACTCCACCCATCCTACTACGCACTGATGGCAACGCAAATTGCGCCGGCCGGCGCCTTGCCGTCAGAGGGGGGCATCGCCTCAAAGATCAGCGACGAAGAGGCCATCGAAGCGTTCCCACTACCCGGGAGGAGGCTGCGCTCTTTCGGCTGCGACGTTCAGCCAACCGGTCCGGGGATCCAATAGTCTCCTGAAAGCGGGATAACTCTTACGCCGTTAATTACTCCGAGCTGCAGGCTTGGATCGAAATGGCGCATCGTCCGCTCATTGAGGTCAATGATGCGCCCAGGCGTTAGTGGCCCCACGTCATTTATCTTGACGATGACCTTCTTGCCCTCAGCCTCAACGAGGGCATATTTCGGCCTCGCGCCAAATTGCACCCCGCCAAATTTCTGACGCAAACTCGTCTTGATGGCAGCCGCCCAGGCAGAGGGATCATAGCGCTCGCCGGAGGCTGTCTTCGAGCCGCCCTCCCGCCATCCGGGCCGGAACGGATTGTACATGGATGCCGCGCCGACGATCGCATCCCCAGAAGCAGCAATGACGACGGCGCTTGAATGAACCGTACTGGCTTCACTTCGAGCAACGGTAACAGACATGGCAAGCGCAACCACGGCGCCGCAAATTGCGGCGCTCGAGCCGAATAGCATCATAACTCCTTGACTGATTTTTTTCGATCGTTCGGTTCCCGATGCCGTAAAACATGGTCAAGCGAACGCGGAGGCGTTTACGAACTCGTGCCAATTTTTTGCGGATTCGTGCCGATGCTGGCGATGGAACCGTTGTGGGAACCGGGGAGGTCCTCACGCAGTGTTTTTAGTTCTCACCGACTAAGACAGAGATTGCGTCAGCAGCATGACTGCACAGAACTTCTTCGACTGCGCGTGAGTAGGAGCAAGCGTTCTGGCCGGTGTCCGCTCGGGGCTCAAAAGCGGATGACAGCGAGCCCGCGCTTCCAGGGCGCGAGCTCCGGCGTCGGGCTGATGGCGATGCAGATCGCCAAGCTGAAGGGCGCGAAGCTCGTGGTGGGATCCTCGACCGATGCGACGCGTCGCGGACGGCTGAAGGAGTTCGGTGTCCGCACCCGCACGATCGAGGAGATCCGCGAGATCTTCGACGAGGTCAGGAAAGACATCTGGCCCGCGGTGGAACAGCGCAAGCTGCAGCTTCCGATCGACAAGGTCTACAAGTTCGCCGACATCGGCAAGGCGTTCGAGCACATGGAAGCGAACAAGCACCTCGGCAAGATCGTGGTGACGCTGTAGCGGACGCCGCGCCGTGCAGCGGACAACAGGCGCAGTTGTCCCGCCGCAAATGATATGATCAGCGCGTCTCGCCGGAAAAGGCCTGCCGCAAGGCTGACAGCCTGTCGAGCGCAGCTTGCGGCAGCGGGCCTTTCTGAACTGCCGCGAGAGCCTCCTCGAACTGTTGCGGCGTCGCCATGCCAACCAGGATCGTGCCCATGGCCGGATGCGACAGCGCGAACCGCGTGGCGGCTTCGGTCAGGCTTGCAGCAAATCCGTCCTCGACCAGCGGCAGCAGTCGACGCGCGCGATCGATGTCGGCATCGTAGCTCATCGCCGAACCGATCGGCTCGGGCGCCGGGCCCGCAATCGGATGACGCTCGGCTGAAGCAGACAACGCGCCACCGGCGAGCACACGGATGCCCACGACACCGACGCCGGCAGACTTGGTGTGGTCGAACAATCGGCCATAGTCCTGCGCCGGATAGCCCGGTGGCAGATCCTCCCCGGCTGATGGATTGAGCATGTTGTAGACGACCTGCGCGCTGTCGAAGACGCGGGCATCGATCACCTGCTGCAGGGCCACGGTCTCGCCGACGGCCGTCATCCCGAGGAAACGAACCTTGCCCTGGTCACGCAGGCGCATGAACGCCGGCACCACCTCGTCCAGCACCTGCCGAGCGCTGAGCGTCGCGCCGCCACCGGCTTCGGTGATCGGATTGTGCAGATGAAAGATGTCGACCTGATCGAGGCCGAGGCGGGCCAGGCTGCCTTCGAGCGAAAGCCTGACCGTATCAGCAACGCGGCCAAACTCACCGGGCTGCAATCGGACCTTGGTCCCGACGACCACATTGGGCGGCTTCAGCTGCCGCAAGACCCGGCCAAGGTTCTGCTCCGACGCGCCATTGCCGTACTGCACCGCTGTGTCGAAATAATTGACGCCAGCGGCGATCGCCCGCGCAACCGTACGCTCCTGGTCGGCAGCATCACCACGCACCATCAATCCACCCACGGCACCGCAGCCGAAGCCCAGGACCGAGAGCTGCATTCCGGTGCGCCCAAAGACCCGCAATTGCATCGCCGTTCCTCCGAGGGAGTAGACACTATGCAAGATTGAACGGCTGTCCCTCAACCCTGGTATTTGCCGCCGTGGCTCAGCATCCGCAGACGGAACAAGCGGGCAAGCGATACACAACAGCGATTGGAACACCTCCCAGTGCCGCACGCAGCAGAAGGCCTCGACGCAAGCTCACTTGGTTATCGGTGCGAATAGCAATATCGCCGCGTTAAATCATGCGGTCCTCCATGCTGAAAATCGTGGCGCGATCCGAAGTAATCGCTGTCGGCTGGATCAGGGTATCGAGGCGTTGCTCGATGGCGCAGTCTTGGTGCCGACCGGCGGAGGCGTCTTGAGAGTAGCCCCAGTCGTCGTATCAGTTGCCGGGACGGTGGACTCAAAGCCCGAAAGCACGCTGCCCTGACCCGGGACCGCGTCAGCCGTCGGAGCCTTATTATTGAGTCCGTTCATGAATGGCTGGCTTGTTGTGGTTGACAATCCGCCCGCAGCCACAGCGGTGAATAGATGGTCTGCCGCATAGGCCGGGCAAGACCCTGCAAGCAATGATACGCCTGCCGCAAGGATCGCGAGTTTCCTCATTATCAACTCCTCTTCTGAATTGAGGTGTGCCAATGCACAGCGAGCTCATCAGCTGCGCTGTTGGCCAAGTTTGAATGCAGTCGGTCTCCAGGAGTTCCTATATCTCTGGGAATAACGCTCAATGTCCCGGTGCCGAATGGTTAGTTTCCGACAGGGAAGTCAGAATTCGAGCTCCGGCCGCAACCAGTATCCTTGTCAGTGCGGTGTTTTGGCCGCTTTGCGTCAATCGCGTCGGTACGGCTTGCTGCAACGACTTCCGGTCAACCCTATTGAACGGGCGCCGTTGGCGCCGGTCCGGGCGCCTCAAAAGGGCCAATACCGGACAAACAACCATGCGAGGTGTCGCCTCTAGGCACTCTGCTGCTGCTCGTACCATCTGGAGGTGCACCACGCGGATCGCTTTTCTCTTTCAGGTATTGCAGCAGCTTGTCCTTTGCATCGCTGCCAATTCGCGAACGGGCGCATTCGGCGGAAGCGGTAAAACGGCAGATCGTATAAAGATGCGCGGCGGACCGAGCGCCTCGTCTCTGTAATAATCGTGAGATTGCTGGTCCATGAACAAACGGAACACGCCGACGTCTAAGCAAACCCATGCCAGCGGGGGCTCGCGCGTCGCCGCGCCGGACGTTCAATCGTACCCGAAGATTGCGCCGCCCGAGCCCCGCGTTGCGTGTGCCACGTTCCAATACGACAGCGCCCACCGGATGTTCAGAATCATGGGTACGCGCCCGGTTGGCCAGTTGGACTTCGGGCCGAACCACTCCATAATCTGATCCTGCTGAGTGTTGTTAAGGCCCTCGATGGTGTCAGAGTCGCCGGTGCGATACTGAATCGTGACGATCGTAACGTAGCGCTTCGCCCATTGGCTAGCACGGCACACTCAGCACAAGTAGGTCGCGTACTCATTAAGCGACCAGCGGACTGATGTCCGCTCAACTCTCAATAGCGGCGGAACAGCGGACATTGCGCTAGGTCGCAGAAGGGCCACAGGACTAAACCGCTCGCGCGGTAGGGCGCTGGGGCTGGCGACGCAGCCAAGACGATAGCGCGACGGGGCGTCCTGTTTTGAGATGAGGGGTTCGCAACCTTCACTCAAAACAGGAGCATCCCCAATGACCAAGCAGGCCATCAGTCCGTTGCGCCAGCGCATGATCGAAGACATGGCGATCCGCAAGTTCGCGCCCAAGACCCAACACGACTACGTGCAAAGGGTCAAGGACTTCGCGGTATTCCTCGGCCGCTCGCCCGACCTGGCCCAGTCGGAGGACGTGCGCGGCTTTCGGCTGCATCTGGCGTCGAACGGCGCCGGCGCGCCAAAGATCAACGCCACCGTCTCGGCGCTGCGGTTCTTCTTCAATGTGACGCTCGATCGGCCCGAGCTTGCCAAGCACCTGTCGTTCATGCACGAGCCACGCAAGGTTCCGGTTGTTCTCAGCCCGGAAGAGGTTGCGCGCTTTCTGGAGGCGGCGCCGAGCATCAAATACAAGGCGGCGCTCAGTGTCGCTTACGGTGCAGGGTTGCGTGTCTCTGAGGTCGTCGCGTTGAAGGTATCCGACATCGATTCCGAACGCATGATGCTGCGCGTCGAGCAGGGCAAAGGCCGCAAGGATCGCCACGCGATGCTTTCCCCTGTGCTGCTCGAACTTCTGCGCGATTGGTACCGCATTTCCCGCCCGCAGGGCTGGCTGTTTCCGGGACTGAAGCCGGCCAGCCCGATGACGACGCGCCAGCTCACGCGCGCCTGCCACGCGGCGGCCCACATGGCCGAGATCGCCAAGCGGGTGACGCCGCACACCCTGCGCCACAGCTTCGCGACCCACCTGCTCGAGCAGAACATTGATATTCGGGTGATCCAGGTCCTGTTGGGCCACGCCAAGCTCGAGACCACGGCGCTCTATACCCGCGTCGCCACCAACACCATCCGCGAGGTCATGAGCCCGCTGGATCACCTCACCCCGCTCCGCGCCAAGCGAGACGAGCCGCCTGCCTGACGCGCAGGCCGCGCATGTCGCGCCCGGCTTTGGAGGTTGCGGATATCTTCCGCAGCCATGGCCTAGCATGGCGTCAAGCCCATGCCGGTCATATCAGCCTCGACCAGATGAAGGTGATGTCGGCGATCGAGCGCTGCCGCACGGCGGCCCTCGGGGGCCACGTCGCGCGCTGCGCGGACTGCGCTTATACCACGATCGCCTACAACTCCTGCCGCAACCGGCACTGCCCGAAGTGCCAGGGCGCCGCCGCGAAGGACTGGCTTGCCGACCGCGAGGCCGAGCTGTTGCCGGTGCCGTACTATCACGTCGTGTTCACGCTGCCGGCGGCCATCGCCGACATCGCCTACCAGAACAAGGCCGTGGTCTACGATCTGCTGTTCAAGGTCTCGGCCGAGACCATGCTGACGATCGCCGCCGATCCGAAGCATCTGGGTGGGCGGATCGGCGTCACCTCCGTGCTGCACACCTGGGGTTCGGCGCTGACCCATCACCCCCACGTGCACATGATCGTGCCGGGCGGCGGCATCTCGTCCGACGGCCAGCGCTGGGTGTCGTGCCGGCCGGGCTTCTTCCTGTCCGTGCGCGTGCTCTCCCGCCTGTTCCGGCGACTGTTCCTGGAGAAGCTTGTCGCCGCCCACCAAGCCGGCCGCCTCAGCTTCTTCGGCGACCACGCCCATCTCGCCGAGGCGCAATCCTTCGCGACTCATCTCGCCCCGCTGCGCACGGCCGAGTGGGTCGTCTATTCAAAGCGGCCGTTCGGCGGCCCTGAGGCGGTGCCGGCCTATCTGTCGCGCTACACCCATCGCGTGGCCATCGCCAACAGCCGATTGATCGCCTGCGACGAGGGCGGCGTCACCTTCAAGTGGAAGGACTACCGCATCGAGGGCCGCGATCGATACAAGCAGATGACGCTCGCCACAGATGAGTTCATCCGCCGCTTCCTCATCCACGTGCTGCCAAAAGGCTTGCATCGCATCCGCCACTACGGCCTGTTCGCCAAAGGCGCTTGTGCCGCCAACGTCGCACGCGCCCGTGAGCTGCTCGCCGCTGCAAAACCTGAAGGCCAGCCTACCGCCGATCCCAGCAAGCCGAGCTGTCCATGCTGTGGCGGCTGCATGATCGTCATCGAGGTTTTCGCGCGCGGTGCAACGCCGCGGCATCGGCCGACAGCTCCAATGAACCGCATCAGGATCGACACCTCATGATCACGTCTCAATCCTGCAAATCTGCTCGTCGTGCCCGCTGGCTCTCGACCGGCCACGGCAGAGCGCGCTCAGATTTCCCCCAGCCGTCGCAAATCGACGGACAAATTATGGAGTTCGATGCCACCCGTGGCCCGTTCGTCAGCCGCTCAACCGTCGAACAACCCGCTGCATCGGCTCGATTCAAATCAGCCATCTCGCCCGCGGCGCTCAAATCCCCATAGTCCCGGCCGCACAGCCTTACGTTCCCTTACCCGCGGTTTCCTCCCTTGGAGGCTTTCGGACGCCGGCCGCCGAATGCGCGGCGCTGTCCCTCAAACGGCCGGCATCCGAAACCCTTCACAGAAGCAGACGTGCAGTCTATTTTTCCACGATATCGTAGAGCGTCGAACCAGAAGCGAGAATGCCGGCGATGGCAGGCGCCGACTGGGATAGCAGATATGGTACCCCGAGAATTGGGGGCACCAATCCGCGGCTGAGTGCCGGTTGCGTCATGCCGAGCTTTGTCGCGGCTCGCGTGAAGTTGCGCTCTCTCGCTATGGCGAGGAAGGCAAGTAAATGACCGGCGTCGTCCCGATCCATTCATAAGCACATCTTATTACTCAAATCACAGTTTATCATCTAATCGCATGAGAGGGAACGCGTTAGGTTTGCCTCATCTGCCAGGGCACGGCGAGAAGGAACTCATGAAACAAACCCGAAATTCGCTTGCAATGGAAAGGGAAGTGGCGCCCCCGCGTCACCACGACGCTGCTGCTGACGGGAGCGCCTGCTTTGAGCCAGGATAAATCAGAGCAACATATCCAGATTGCGGAGATTGTCATCGATGCGGCGCAACTTGAAAATTGTAAGGCAGCCGTTGCTGAACAGATCGAAGCCGCAAATTCGCTTGGACACCCTAATTACCCAAGGCGGAGATCGCCGTGATAGCGTGCGTGCCGGCCTCTAGTTCGCAACCGGTCACAAAGTGCTAAGCGGAAATTCATGACGGGGACATGAGATATGAGCGAACCGATAGCAAGCGCTGCTGCCGAGGCCGACCAGCGGCCGCGAGACTGGATGAAGCGATCACAGATTGAGGGACTTGCCGCACTGATAGTCGGTGGCGGCAGCGGCATGGGTGCAGCATGCGCTCGAACCTTCGCAGCCAATGATGGGCTCGTGATTGTGGCCGATCTCAACCTGAAGAACGCCGAGCGCATCGCGTCGGAAATCCACAAAAGCGGAGGCAAGGCTGTCGCCGTCGGGTTGGACGTGTCCAAGCCAGCGGACATCGATGCCGCAGCGCAGAAAACACTGGATACATATGGCCGACTCGACGTGCTGATTAACTCAGCGACATGGAGCGCCAACTGTATGCTCGAGGATGTGGACATGCGCGACTGGGACACAGCCTTCCAGACCAATGTCCACGGGCCGTTACTACTCGCCCGGGCCTGCTTACCGCATTTTCGCAAGAGTCCCGCGCCTGCAATCGTGTTCGTCGGATCGTTGGCTGGCGTTGTGGGCTACGCCCGTAAGTCGGCCTATAGCACAACCAAAGGCGCCCTTATCACCATGAGCCGTCAACTGGCGCTGGAATGGGCGGTGGACAATATTAGGGTGAACGTTCTCATCCCGGGCACGATTGATTCGCCCCTGTTCAGAAAAATGGTACGTCCTGAAATCATCGCTACCTTCGAACGGGCGACCCCGATGGGGCGTCTCGGCTTGGCTAGCGAGATGGCAGACCTTGCGATCTTCCTAGCATCGCCCGCCGCCTCGTTCATCACCGGTCAGACAATCAATTGCTGCGGTGGTTTTTCCATCAACACATTTGTCGTGCCGGCAGGCATGACAGAGACACTTATTGAGGCCCGGCAACGCGAAAGTGACGTCGCTGCGAGCCTATAAACGGAAACTGAGGAAGAGGCTAATGCATGGGCCGGCTTAGGAATCTCTGCTAGACTGTATGTCCCCTCCACAAAATGAGGCGACTCACCTTCGATGTTGCGACGAGGGTTGCCTGGATGGACCGGGCAGAGCCTCAAACAAGGAGGGCGAGTCGTGGGTCATCATACCGAGGTCTTTGTCGGAATCGATACGTCAAAATCGCGCAATGCAATAGCCATTGCCGAAGGCGGCCGTGGCGGCGAGGTACGATATCTCGGGGAGTTTTCTGCCACGGAGGCAACGATCCGAAAGCTGGTGGCAAAGCTTGCAGCGAAATGCTGTCATCTGACATTTTGCTACGAAGCAGGGCCGACAGGATATGGCCTCTACAGACTGCTCAAGAGCCTCGGCCATGACTGCCTGGTGGTGGCTCCCTCGCTCGTTCCGAAGAAGGCCGGCGATCGAGTGAAGACGAACCGGCGCGATGCGGTAAGCCTCGCCAAGCTGTTGCGCGCGGGCGAGCTCACCGCGGTGTGGGTGCCGGACGAGCGCCATGAGGCTATGCGCGATCTCTCGCGCGCCCGTCAGGCAGTAAAGAAGGACCTCCAGGGCAAGCGTCAACAGATCTCGTCATTGATGCTGCGGCTGGGACGCATCTATCCGGGCAAGACAACGTGGGGACCAGCCCACATGAGATGGCTGATGTCGCAGAAGCTCGAGCATCGCGAGCAGCGCATCGCATTCGAAGAGTTACTTGAGGGGATACGCCAGGAAAGTGAGCGGATGGAGCGTTTGGAGGATGCCATCCGCGAGGTGGTGGCCGAGTGGTCGCTTGCCGAGGTTGTCGCGGCCCTGCAGGCGATGCGGGGGATTGATCTCATTGCGGCTGTGGGGGTGCTGGCCGAGATCGGTGATCTCTCCCGCTTTCAAAATCCGCGCGAGCTGATGGGCTATCTGGGTCTGGTGCCCACGGAAAACTCGACTGGTGACAAGGTCAAGCGAGGCGGCATCACCAAAGCCGGTAATGGGCGGGCGCGACGTATTCTTGTGGAGGCGGCCTGGAGCTATCGATATCCGCCGCGCGTGAGCCGAGACAAGCAGCCAAAGGTGGAGGCCGCACCGAGACGCGCGCGAGAGATTGCGTGGAAAGCGCAAACCAGATTGTGCGGACGCTTCCGCTCACTCGAGCGGAAGGGCAAGCGGCGAACCGTAATCGTCACGGCGATTGCCCGAGAGCTATCCGCCTTCATTTGGGCAATCAATCGCGAGCTCATGCCACCTCGACAGGCGTAACGTCGTTGGGGGCTGTGGACCGCTCGAGTCGTGAGGTGCGCTCGACCGGCCCACAGCCCCCTTTTGTTGCAATCAGGATCAGGGGTAGTCGCAGACATCAATCGTGCAGAGGTGAAGGTGGGACCACGGCAGGGGAAATCCTGAAACCCATTATGTGGCCGATCATCCGATCGACGCCCGACGCTAGACCAGGACAGCCCCAGACGAAAAAACGGAAATGCGGTATCCAACCCGCGCATCAGAGCCTGTTCACCGACGTCTTTGGGTCCCGCCTTCTCCTCTGCACGATCCATCGGCGCAAGAACTTCACGATGAGTCCTCGTGGAGATGAGAAAACCGTGCGCTGTGTGCTTGACTGGGGACATCAGAATGGAATGGTCCGGCCGTGCTCCGGCCCCGCCAGTGCGAGAAGCTGGCAAGGGGCGCTCAGGTCAAGGAGCACGCCATGTCTCGGAACCTCAACACAGCGGTCGCCGTGATCGGCATCGATATCGGCAAGAACTCGTTCCACCTCGTAGGTCATGATCACCGCGGTGCCATCGTGCTGCGGCAGAAGTGGTCACGCAGCCAGGTGGAAAGACGGCTCGCCAACTTCCCGCCCTGCTTGATCGGGATGGAGGCTTGCGTCGGCGCGCATCACCTCAGTCGCAAGCTCCAAATGCTCGGCCACGACGCTCGCTTGATGCCGGCGAAAGACGTGCGCCCGTATTCGAAAGGACAGAAGAATGACTTCCGAGATGCGGAAGCCATCGCCGAGGCTGTCCAACGCCCGACCATGAAATTCGTCGCAACCAAGACAGCCGATCAGCTCGACCTTCAGGCGCTGCACCGCGTCCGCGATCGATTGGTCAGTCAGCGTACCGGCGTCATCAATCAGATCCGTGCGTTTCTGCTGGAGCGGGGCATCGCCGTACGCCAAGGCCTGCATTCCCTGCGATCCGAGTTGCCGGGTATCCTCGCGACGCGCACCGATGTGCTCTCGCCTCGCATGTTACGCATCATCGAGGATCTGGCGGGCGACTGGCGCCGGCTGGATGCGCGTATCGAGGGGCTGTCTAGCGAGATCGAAACGCTGGCTCGTCAAGATAAGGCTTGCGAGCGACTGATGACAGTGCCCGGCATTGGACCGCTTATCTCGAGTGCAATGGTCGCCGCGATTGGCAGTGGAGACGTGTTCTCGAAAGGCCGCGACTTCGGCGCCTGGCTTGGACTGGTGCCGAAGCAGATATCGACCGGCGACCGCACGATCCTCGGCAAGATATCAAGGCGCGGCAATCGCTACCTACGCGCGCTGTTCGTCCAAGCCGCATGGGTAGTGCTGGTCAGGGTGAAGTGCTGGGAGCGCTACGGCCTCAAATCTTGGATCGAAGCTGCCAAGAAGCGATTGCATCACAACGTGCTGGCGATTGCGCTCGCCAACAAGCTCGCCCGGATCGCCTGGGCGGTTCTCAACAAAGGACGTGCCTTCGAGTGCGTCAAGGCTGAGGAGACGGCGTCCTGACCTGGCCGATCCTCGCGCCGTGCTCGGGGCCGTCAAGGCGCAGCCTGGCAGCGTAGAGCAAGACGTCAGGACAGCACGACGGCCGGCCTTGACGGCCCCTTGCGCGCGGCGCGTCTGCGCGCGCAGGCCGGGACGAAGGAACGACCGCCAGGCACGAACAAAGGAACAGCGCGAAGTGAGGAGCTATCGAGATGATGTAACCAACATCCCTTACCCGCCGAGGTCTGCGAGAGGATGCGACGACGATGGAAGATCGGTCTTCCCGGCGCATGCGAACACTGGTGACCCGAATGGCCCGTTCGAGGCCTGTCCGCTAATCAGCTCGAATGCGTGCTGATATCCATGATGGCCCGGAGCACAGCACGCTCCAATCAGAGGCCGGATACATTGATGCAAGACCGCATCTGACAGGTTGCCGAAACCTCTTGCAACGCGCGGCCGGACCATACAAATGGGTCAAACTCGACAAAACTCACAGTGAGCATAATACGTCGGCTTTCGGACGCATCGCGACCAAGCCGCCGTTTGACCAACGCTCATTGAAGCTGGCTCCCAAGCCATGATTCAAGCCCCGACCGAAGGGACTGAATCATGCGCTACGAACTCTCCGACGAGGAAGGAGCCTGCTTGTATGCTGGAGCTTTACCGAGCGATTGAGCTCTATTTGGCGGCCATAAGGCCGATATTGGACTTGCGGATCAAACCAACCATATCCGTGCCGGGCCTCACGAATGAGCCAGTCTCGATAGAACCGAAACGTCAAGAACGCTCGCTGAGGTTCTCGAAGCATATTTCAAAAGATGGTTCACCCATCAATTGCACCTGAGATGATGGGCTTGCGGTTCTCGGTTCACTCCATCCTACGGAGGCGTCGTCACGGCCTGGGTGTTGCGCATTCGACACGACGGGCAACTCAGCAAAATCCGTCAAGCATCCGCGGCAAAAATATTTCTGTTTATCGGAATTGCAAATCAGTGTAATAATCCGCTCGTCTCACCCGATTGAGGGGCGCTTCGCGATCGTCACGGGTGTTGCGGTGAGATGCGGTGGACGCTGACTGCGCGACTGACGAGCGTGCATGAGGCGGACGGTGAAATCGTGTGGTCCTGACGCCCCAGTGGCTGGTGTCCTCTTGCAAGACGCCACGCGTCTTGCAAGGGCGGTGACAACAAAGCCCGGTCTCGCCGGGGAGAGCACGTATAATCCGTAAAACCATCGCGCAGGGAATGCCGGAGTGTCTCCCGCTGAACCTGTATGCTCGTGTGCGTTTCCTTATCCACTTTTGCACACGAGACCGCGGGTGCAGCGCGCACCCGGCATTCCCTGCGCCCTCTTGCTTTGAGGGCGAATGATTTTGCAAGCCTCGGGCGAAACGTGCCGCGAGAACGTGGACTCGTATCTTGGGTGAGCGATGAATCAAACAGCTTCCAACTCAGAACAATTCGCAACAATCCGCTCCTGCAAGTGAGTTGCGATTGCGTGTTGCGAACGACACTTGATGTTCATGGGTGGGCTGTTAAACCGCCGCTCATGAACGCACTCAGCACCAAGACATCAGTCGCCGCGATCTCGGTTCTCGCCAGCGGCGGCATGGCCGCGGCGAAATTCGTGGTCGGCGTCGCGATCGGATCGCTCGCGCTGATCTCCGAGGCGCTGCACTCTACGATCGACCTGGTGGCGACCATCATCACCTGGGCGGTAGTGCGGGTGTCGGACCAGCCGGCGGATGCCGAGCATCATTACGGGCACGGCAAGTTCGAGAGCGTCTCGGCGCTCGGCATCATCGCCCTGCTCTATGTGCTGGCCGGCGGCATCCTGGTTCAGGCCTACAGCCACCTGCGGGAGGGGGCGCCGCCGCCCACCATATCAGCCATTCCATTCGTCGTCCTCGTGCTCGACATCCTCGTGAACCTGTGGCGGGCCCGCGCGCTGCACCGGGCGGCGCGCGACACCAAGAGCCAGGCGCTTGCCGCCGACGCGCTGCATTTCGCTTCCGACGTGATGGGCTCGACGGCCGTCATTGTCGGCCTGGTGCTGGCGGGGCTCGGCTACTGGTGGGGCGATGCAGCCGCCGCGATCGCGGTCGCGGTCATGATCGCCCTGCTGGGCCTCCGGATGGCGCGCAAGACGGTCGAGACCCTGCTCGACCGCGCGCCCGAAGGTGCGCTGGAGCAGGCCACCGCCGCGATCAAGGCGGTGCCCGGCGTCGTCGACGTCGACCGGCTGCGCGTCCGCATGGTCGGCGCGACCCATTTCATCGATGCAATTGCCAAGGTGCCGCGCACCTATCCGATCGACCGCGTCGAGGAGATCAAGCGCAGAGCGCAGGAAGCGGTGACCAGGACGTTCGGCGACGCCGACCTGACCTTCACCGCGGTCCCGGTCGCACGCAACAATGAGAGCGTGCGCGAGCGCATCATGGTGATCGCGCGCAATTCCGGGCTCGCCATCCACCACGTCACCGTTCACGATCTCGGCGGCAAGCTGATCGTCGGCATCGACCTCGAGGTCGACGGCGAGATGGAACTGACCGCGGCGCACGCGATCGCCCACGACCTCGAGCGCGCGATCCGCGAGGACTTCGGCGAGGACGTCGAGGTCGACACCCATATCGAGCCGCTGCAACCGGAACTGCCGTGGGGCACCGACGCCGCCGCCGATCGCGTCGAGACCATCAAGGCCGCGCTGACCCGCTTCGCCGCCAACGGCGGCACGATCCATGACATCCACAATGTGCGGGTCCGCGACACCGACGCCGGCGAGATCGTCAACTTCCACTGCCGGGCCGCTCCCTCGATGAGCGTGATCAAGGTGCACGACAGCGTCGACGAGATCGAGCGCGCGCTGCGCCGCGCGTTCCCGACCATCAAGCGCGTGATCAGTCATGCCGAGCCACCGCGCGAGTAGTTCTACGGACCCGTTCCCGTTTCGGACTCGTTTTCCGGCCGCCGATTCTCTCTTGGACAAGAATTATTTCGCATTAACGAATCGTTGACTCTCGACAGCTCCGAAAAACTGGATTCAAATCATCTTGATTCGGATGCGACGTGGGGTGCATTCCGAACCGGGTAAAAACCAGCTTAGCGTGGGGGTCTAGGGCATGGCGCGCGCGCATGCAGCGAACGCGTGCGTCCAATCCGATTCGATCAAGGGATTGGCGCAGTCGATCGCGAAACCGGCGTATCTCAGGCTTCTGACGGCCGAGCCTGCACTGCGCCGCGCTGTCCCGACTCTCATCATCGCCTTCCTGATCACCATCTGCCTCGGCGCCTTCGTCCAGGTGATCGACCAGAACCGCCAGAAGCGCGGGGCGATGAAGCGTGATCTCGCCGCGCTCTCCGACATCCTGGCCGAACGTCTCGACCGCCTGACCTCGGTGCGTCGCGACCGGCTGAACAACATCGAGCGTCTGCAGGAACTGCTGCCCGACCTGATCCCGTCCTGGGGCATCGCGCTCGGCCGCCACGTCATCATCACCAGCGCGGATCACCGCGTGCTGGCGCGCGTGCCGATCGAGGGCCTTGGCGAGAGCGACCGCATCCTCGACGTCATCTCCACCGCGCAATTGCTGGTCGCGCCCGGCCAGCAGGGCGTGGTCAACGACATGACGCTGCCCAACGGCAGCGGCGCACTGGCGATCTCGCGGCTCGTCAAGTCACTGCCGGGCCAGATCGTGGTCATCCAGGAAATGAACGAACCGATCTGGGGATCGGACGCGGCGCTCTCCGTGACGCTGTCGGCGACCACGAGCTTCGTGGTGCTGATCCTGGGCTTCGCCTTCCACTGGCAGTCGACGCGGGCCCGCGAGGGCGACCTGATCAACGACGCCGTGCGCGGCCGGATCGATACCGCGCTCAATCGCGGCCGCTGCGGGCTGTGGGATTGGGATCTGTCGCGGGGCAGGATCTTCTGGTCGCAGTCGATGTTCACCCTGCTCGGGCTCGACTCTCGCAACGACCTGCTCACCTTCGGCGAGGTCAACGCGCTGGTGAAATCCGACGACATCAACCTGTTCGACATCGCCGACCAGCTGATCTCGGGCAAGATCGACCATATCGACCAGAGCTTCCGCATGCAGCATGTCGGCGGTCACTGGATCTGGCTGCGCGTGCGCTGCGAGCTCAGCCACGCCGCCGCCGACGGCGGCCTGCATCTGATCGGCATCGCCGTCGACATCACCGAGCAGAAGAGCCTCGCCGAGAAGAGCGTCGAAGCCGACCTGAGGCTGCGCGATGCGATCGAGACCATCTCGGAAGCCTTCGTGCTGTGGGACGCCGACGACCGCCTGGTGCTCTGCAACTCGCATTTCCAGCGGCTGCACAAGCTGCCGGACTCCGCCGTCATCCCCGGCACCTCCTACGAGACGGTGATCGAGGTCGGCAGCATGCCGGAGGTTCGCAGCCGCCTGCACGAGAGCGGCACGCCGGCGCCCGGCGCGCGCACCTTCGAGGCTCAACTCGACGACGGCAGCTGGCTGCATATCAGCGAGCGGCGCACCAAGGACGGCGGCTACGTCTCGGTCGGCACCGACATCACCCGCATCAAGGCGCACGAGCAGAAGCTGGTGGACAACGATCTGCGCCTGCGCGCCACCGTGGCCGACCTCAAGCGCTCGCAGTCCGAGTTGGAACGGCAGGCCGTCGAGCTCGCCGACCTCGCCGAAAAGTACTCGCAGGAAAAGACCCGCGCCGAGGACGCCAATGCCGCGAAGTCGAAATTCCTGGCCAATATGAGCCACGAGCTGCGCACACCGCTCAACGCCATCATCGGCTTCTCCGAGATCATGGGCAGCGGGCTGTTCGGCGCGCTCGGCTCGGACAAGTATCAGGAATATTGCCACGACATCCTGACATCGGGGAAATACCTGCTCGAAGTCATCAACGACATCCTCGACATGTCGAAGATCGAGGCCGGCCGCATGAAGTTCGACATGGAGCCGCTCGACATCTCCGGCATTCTCGCGGAGTCCCTGCGGGTCGTCTCCGGCCGTGCCGAGGATAAGGGGCTGTCCCTGGAATCGAACATCGAAAGCACGATCTCGGTGGTCGCCGACCGCCGCGCGGTCAAGCAGATCATCGTCAACCTGCTCTCCAATGCGGTGAAGTTCACGCCCGACAACGGCCGCGTGCTGGTGCGCGGCCAGATGCTGAACGACTCGATCGTGCTCTTGATCGCCGACAGCGGCATCGGGATTGCACCGGAATCGCTGCGGCGGCTCGGCAAGCCGTTCGAGCAGGTCGAGAGCCAGCTCACCAAGAGCTATCAGGGCTCCGGCCTCGGCCTTGCGATCGCACGCTCGCTCACCAACCTGCACGGCGGCTCGATGCGGCTGCGCTCCAAGCTCGGCGTCGGCACCGTAGTCCGCGTCACGCTGCCCCGTGACCCGCGCAGGCTGCAGGCGAAGCTGCCGGAAGCGGCGTAGACTCCAGGTTACTTCGCAAGCACCCCCGCCAACAGGGCAGGATCGCCGAGGACGGCAAGCGTCTCGCGCGGGGTGAGATGGTCGACCGCCTCGGCAAAGCTTTCGCTTGCCTCGACCCGTGCGCGCGCCACCGCAAGGTGAAGATCGATCTCGCCCGGACCGCCGCGCCTGGCCGGCGGAAGCGACGAGAGATGACGATGCAGCAATCCGGAATCCTGCCGCAGCACCGCGAGCGCAGGGGCGGACGCGGGTGCGGGCAACGAAGCCAGTTCGTTGGCGCGAACCAGCACACGAGGCGGCGCCGCCTCCTCCGGCGTCACGAACAGCGCTCGCATCCGAGGCTTCGCGGTCCAGGCCCCGATCGGGATCGCAAACAGCAGGCCGACGATCACCGGCGACATCCACAGCAGCAGTGGAAACGACACTGCATAGACACTCGCGGCTATCGCGACACCGCACGCGGTTGGGATGCCATATTTCCGATAGAGCTCCCGCCGCTCGACCTCGCCGTCGTCGCGCCGCTGCGTCTGCCAGCCTGCATCCCGCCCGAGCAGGATTTCGACGACTGCAGTCGACTGAAAGACCATCATGACCGGCGCGATCATCGCCGAAATCACCACCTCGGCAATGACACCTGAAAATGCCCGAAAGCCGCCGCCGAATTGCCGGCGCGCGTCCCGCCGCGTCAGCAACAGGATGAAGCCGAGCAGCTTCGGTATGATCAGAAGCGCCATGGTGAGACCAAAGACCCACGCGGCGAGCACGGGATCCTGGGCCGGCCAATTTGGAAACAGCGAAAAGCCCTTTGGAAAATACTCCGGACGAACGAAGCGCGCCTGCAACGAGATCAGGATTCCGAGCAGCAGGAACAAAAGCCAGAGCGGCGCGGTGATGTAGGAGCCGATCCCGGTCATGAAGTGCAGTCGCGAAATCCAGTGCAGGCGGCGCGTCGCCAGCAAAGCGAGATGCTGGAGATTGCCTTGGCACCAGCGCCGGTCGCGCGCGGCAAAATCCAGTAGCGACGGCGGTACCTCCTCGAAGCTGCCGCCGAGCACCGGCGCCATGTAGATGCCCCAGCCGGCGCGTCGCATCAGCGCCGCCTCGACGAAATCGTGGCTCAGGATATGTCCGCCGAACGGCTTTCGTCCGGACAGTTCGGGCAGGCCCGCCTGCTCCGCAAATGCCTCAATCCTGATGATGGCATTGTGTCCCCAATAGTTGCCCTCGGAGCCATGCCACCACGCGACACCGGCGGCGATCATCGGCCCGTACAGCCGGCCGGCAAACTGCTGCAGGCGGCTGAACAGGCTGCGCGCATTGACGATCACCGGCAGAGTCTGGATCAGCGCTGCCCGTGGATTGCTCTCCATGGCATGAACCATCCGCACCATGGTGTCGCCCGACATCAGGCTGTCGGCGTCGAGAACGATCATGAATTGGTAGGCGCCGCCGAACCGCGTGATCCACTCGCCGATATTGCCTGATTTCCGCGCCGTGTTGTCGGCCCGATGCCGGTAATAGAGCCGCCCCGCGCCGCAGGCGCCGCACAGCGCGAGGAACGCCTGCTCCTCGGCGATCCAGATATCGGGATCGCGCGTGTCGCTCAGCACGAACCAGTCGAAGCTTTCAGCCCGTCCGGTCGCCTCGATCGACTCGTAGATGGCGCGCAGGCGCGCCATCAATTGATGCGGATTCTCGTTGTAGGTCGGAAGCAACACCGCAGTCCGGCTCGCGATCGGCGGCAATGGACCATCGCCGCGGATGGGCAAGGCGTTCCCCTTGCGTCGAAGCAGAACGAAAAAGCCGGCAAGCGCCGACGCGAACGAAAAGCCGATCCAGGCGAGCAGCGCGACGAACAGCGCCAGCACCATGCCTTCCATGATCGTCACGCCGCCGACCTGGACCACCATGTACATCTCGTAGGCGCCCGCGGCGGTCAGCGCCGCCGTCAGCACCAGGACGAACGCGCGGCGCATGACCATGCCCGCGCCAACCGACACCGGCTTCCCGACCGCGCGCGGCGCTTGGCCAAGATCGGCCGCGGACATCGCAAGCGGGCTCTCCTGCGGAAGGAAGCCGCCGGCCGCTACGGCGACGTCGGAGTTAGGCGACGTGACTATGGCGCCCATCGATAGACCCAGATCTCCGAAAGCGGCTTGTCATCCTGCGCGGCAAGAAAGGCCCGAAGCTCGATTGGGTCCTTCTTGACTGCGCATTGGAAGCTGAGCCGCCATCCGCCTGTGTTCGGGTTCGGTTGCGTGACGATGTTCGTGACTTCGGATTTTTCAGCCGTCACGACGCCCTTGACGCTATTGGGATCGATTCCCTTCAGATTGTCTCCGATCAGGTCGAGCACGAACAGCTTGCTGTCCTCGCCACGGGCGCCGATGCCGCTGCGTGTGAAGCGCGCAAGGGAATGGGGCTTTGGCGCGTCCGGCCCCCAATGCAGGCGATAGGTGAGATTGTTCTCGCTCTTGGCCTTGAGCGGCGCCTTCGGCCGCCAGAACGCCGCGATGTTGTCGTGGATCTCTTCCTTGGTCGGAATCTCGATCAGGATGACCGCGCCCTCGCCCCAGTCGCCGATCGGTTCGACCCACAGGCTTGGACGTTTCTCGAAGCGCGATTCGATGTCCTGATAGGCGAAGAAATTCTTTTCCCGCTGCATCAGCCCGAACCCGTGCGGATTGACGTCCTGGAACGTGCTGATCTGCAGGTCGCGCGGATTGCTCAGGGGACGCCAGAGGCTCTCGCCTTTGCCGTTGTAGATCGCAAGCCCGTCGGAATCGTGCACGGAGGGCCGAAAATCGTCGACGTCATTGCGATCGTTGGGCCCGAAGAAGAACATGCTCGTCATCGGCGCCAGGCCGGCGTGCTCGAGATCAGAACGCGGATAGAGCGATGCCTCGACATCGAACACCGTGGTGTTCCCGGGTCTGATCGTGAAGCGATAGCTCGCCGCGCAGCTCTTGCTGTCGAGCAAGGCATGAATGACGAGCGAGGTCGCGTTGGGCACGGGCCGCTCGAGCCAGAACGCCTTGAAGTACGGAAACTCCTCGCCCTTTGCCTCACCGGTGTCGATCGACAGACCGCGCGCCGACAGGCCGTAGATCTCATCCTTGGCGACGGCGCGGAAATAGCTCGCCCCCAGGAAGACACAGACCTCGTCGTAGTAGTCCGGCTTGTTGATCGGCGCGTGGATACGAAATCCGGCAAAGCCGAGGTCCGTCTCGGTGAACGCCGGCACGTTCTCACCGAACGAAAAATCGTCCTTGCTATAGCGGATTTCGCTGACCTTGCCGTCAGCGACCTCGAAGAGGGTGACCTTGTTCTTGTAGAAAAAGCCGCGGTGAAAGAACTGCGCCTGGAAGGGCAGTTTCTCACCACGCCAAAGCGCGTGCTCGGGCAGGAAGCGGATCGATCGGTACTGATCGTAGGTCAGGTCCTTCAGGCCGCCAGGCAACTTCTCATCCGGCGCCTCGAACGACTTGCTGGCGAGATTGCGGGCAAGCTCCCTCACCATGGAAGGGTTGAAGGGTGCGTCCGACGTGTTCCCTGCGGCTGCGGCCTCTCGCCGCGGCAAGAGCATCAGTGTCGGCAACATGGCCGATCCATGGAGTAGTTGGCGGCGATTCAAGGCATCTCCTGCTGGCTGATCGGGACGCCGCAATGAAACCGCCGAGCGGTCGCGGAGTTCCATCGTTGCAGCGTGCACGAGAAGATTGCTTGGGGACGGAGCGGTGCGGCTTTCTCCAAAGCAAGGAGACAAAGCGGCAACCGCTTCGTAGCGGGCGCGGACCGGCGATTGGCGCAAGCGGGAACCGTCGCGGAAGCGCCTCGGCTGATTGCCGAGTGCTACTGCGTCTCCAGCGTCGGCGCGACCTCGCGCGCGACTTGCACCAAGGCTGCGATCAGGGGCGTCATCGGATCGCGTTGCGGGATCACCATGCCGATGCTGTAGTCCACAACCGGATCGACAATCGGGATACTGCGAACGGCGTCGGCCAGTCCGAGCGTCTCCGCAAGCTTCGCAGGCATCACACTCGCCCAGCGCCCGGTCTTCACATGGGTGTAGAGCACGAGCAGCGAATTCGAGGTGAGCGTCGGCGTCGCCTCGCCGCCGACCGAGGTCAGCGCGCGATCGATGATGCGGCGGTTCTGCATGTCGGGCGTCAGCAGGCAGAGCGGCACAGTGCCCACTTCCTTCCACGTCACCTGCTTGCGGTCACCGAACATGGCATCGGGCGCCGTCAACAGGCGATAGCTCTCGTTGTAGAGCGGAATGGTGCGGACCTTGCCGATCGGCTCGTTCTCGATATAGGTCAGCCCGGCATCGACCTCGAGATTTTCGAGAAGGCCGAGCACGTCGGCCGAGGTGCAGGACTGGATGCGGAAGCGCACGTCGGGGTGGCGCGCGCGGAACGGCGTCGTCAGCGCCGCCACCATGCCGAGCACGGTCGGGATCGCGGCGATGCGGATTTCGCCCGACAGCTTGTCCTTGAGGCTGTTGATCTCCTGCTTCATCGCCCGCGCGTCGCCGACGATTCGTCGCGCCCAGTCGAGCGTGCGTTCGCCCTCCGGCGTGAACCCCTGGAAGCGGGAGCCGCGCTGCACCAGCATGACGCCGAGGATTTCCTCGAGCTGCTTGAGGCTGGTCGACATGGTCGGCTGGGTGACGCCACAGGCCTCCGCAGCCCGCCCGAAATGCCGTTCCTTGGCCAGCGCCAGCAGAAGTTCCAACTTGTCGATCAAGGATCAAACCCCCATCGCGAAAACGGTGTCCCAACACAGTCACAAGTAGCACGGCCGCGGCGCGATCCTAACCCCAAAAGCATGGCGGAAGTTCGTGATTTCAGGCCATTATTGCGATCCCAAATCACCCCATTCTACTACGCTATTAATCGCGTTTCGCAATCGCCGCATGAGACGGCTTTATTGATGTTTCGAAGGATTCCAACTCTCATACGGACAGTCGAAAAACTGATCGTGAGAGCGCGGATGACGTCGGAATACGAACCTTGGGACGAGGCGCGCGGCGCCGAAATCATCGCCGAACATGCCAAGCTCGAAGGCGCCACGCTGGTCATCCTGCACGCGCTGCAAGAGGCGTTCGGCTACGTACCGGAGCCGGCGATCCCGATGGTCGCGCAAGCGCTCAATCTGTCCCGCGCCGAGGTGCACGGCGTATTCACCTTCTACCACGACTTCCGCAAACAACCGGCCGGGCGCCATGTCCTGAAGCTGTGCCGCGCCGAGGCCTGCCAGGCCGCTGGCGCCGACGCGCTGGCGGCGCGGGCTGAGGCCAGACTCTGCGTTTCCCTCGGCAACACCACGGCGGATCAGCGCGTGACGCTGGAGCCGATCTACTGCCTTGGCCTCTGCGCCACCGCCCCGTCGGCAATGCTCGATGGCCGCGTGGTCGGACGGCTCGACGAGGTGCGGATCGACGCCCTGGTCGCGGAGGCGCAGCGATGACGATGCGGATCTTCATCCCCCGCGATGCCGGCGCGATCGCGGTCGGCGCCGATGACGTTGCCCTGGCGTTCGCGCAGGCCGCCGCCGCGCGCGGCGTCGCTGTCGAGATCGTCAGGACCGGCTCGCGCGGGCTCTACTGGCTGGAGCCGATGGTCGAACTGGCGACGGCGCAGGGTCGCGTCGCGTTTGGCCCGGTCACGTCGGCGGACGTCCCTGCCCTGCTCGATGCGATGGCAAGCAATGGCCCGCATTCGCTGCGGCTCGGTATCGCAGACGAAATTCCCTGGCTGAAGCGGCAGACCCGCCTGACCTTCGCGCGCTGTGGCGTGGTCGATCCGCGCTCGGTCGACGACTATCGCGCCCATGGCGGCTACAAGGGCCTGGAGCGGGCGCTGACGCTGACGGCGGACCAGATCCTTGCCGACGTCACCACATCGGGCCTGCGCGGCCGCGGCGGCGCCGGCTTCCCCACCGGCATCAAGTGGAAGACGGTGGCGCAGGCGAATGCCGACCGCAAATACATCGTCTGCAATGCCGATGAGGGCGACAGCGGCACCTTCGCCGACCGCATGATCATGGAGGGCGACCCCTTCGTCGTGATCGAAGGCATGACGATCGCCGGCATCACGGTCGGCGCCACCAAGGGCTACATCTACATCCGCTCGGAATATCCGCACGCGGTCGAGGCCATGAACGCGGCGATTGCGGCGGCGAAGCGCGCCGGCTTCCTCGGCGATCGCATCGGCGGCTCTGCGCACAGCTTCGACCTCGAGGTGCGCGTCGGCGCCGGAGCCTATGTCTGCGGCGAGGAAACCTCGCTGCTCGAAAGCCTCGAGGGGCGCCGCGGCATCGTGCGCGCCAAGCCGCCACTGCCGGCGCACAAGGGCCTGTTCGGCCGTCCCAGCGTGATCAACAACGTGCTGTCGTTCGCGGCGATCCCCTTCATCCTGGACAACGGCGCCAAGGCCTATGCCGATTTCGGCATGGGCCGATCGCGCGGCACCATGCCGATCCAGCTCGCCGGCAACATCAGATATGGCGGGCTGTTCGAGACCGCGTTCGGCGTCACGCTCGGCGAGCTCGTCGACGACATCGGCGGCGGCACCTTCACCGGGCGCCCGGTGCGCGCGGTGCAGGTCGGCGGCCCGCTCGGGGCCTATTTCCCGCGCGCCTTGTTCGACACGCCGTTCGACTACGAGGCGTTCGCCGCGCGCGACGGCCTGATCGGCCACGGCGGCGTGGTGGTGTTCGACGACAGCGTCGACATGGCGAAGCAGGCGCGCTTCGCGATGGAGTTCTGCGCGATCGAATCCTGCGGCAAGTGCACGCCGTGCCGGATCGGCTCGACCCGCGGCGTCGAGACCATCACCAAGATCATCAATGGCGAGCGCGTCGCCGAGAACCTCGCGGTGGTCGAGGACCTCTGCAACACCATGAAGTTCGGCTCGCTCTGTGCACTCGGCGGCTTCACGCCCTACCCGGTGATGAGCGCACTGAAACACTTCCGGGAAGATTTCGGCCCGGCACCGGCCCGGCTGCAGGCCGCGGAATAACAGGAGATCACGATGTCGCTGATCCACGAAACCGATTTCGGCACGCCAGAATCGAAGTCCGAGACGATGGTCACGCTGACCATCGACGGCAAGCCGGTCACGGTGCCCGAGGGCACCTCGATCATGCGCGCCGCGATGGAGGCCGGCACTCAGATCCCGAAGCTGTGCGCGACCGACATGGTCGATGCGTTCGGCTCATGCCGGCTCTGCCTGGTCGAGATCGAAGGACGCGCCGGCACGCCCGCCTCCTGCACCACGCCCGTGATGCCGGGCCTCGTCGTGCACACCCAGACCGAGCGGCTGAAGAAGCTGCGCAAGGGCGTGATGGAGCTCTACATCTCCGACCATCCGCTCGACTGCCTGACCTGTGCGGCGAACGGCGACTGCGAATTGCAGGACATGGCGGGCGCGGTGGGCCTGCGCGACGTGCGCTACGGCTATGAGGGCGAGAATCACGTCTTCGCCAAGTCCAATGGCGCGGCCAATCCGGCCTGGATGCCGAAGGACGAATCCAACCCATATTTCACCTATGATCCCTCGAAATGCATCGTCTGCTCGCGCTGCGTCCGCGCCTGCGAGGAAGTGCAAGGCACCTTCGCGCTGACGATTGCCGGCCGCGGCTTCGACAGCCGCGTCTCGCCCGGCATGAGCGAGAGCTTCCTCGGCTCCGAATGCGTCTCCTGCGGCGCCTGCGTGCAGGCCTGCCCGACCGCGACGCTGACCGAAAAATCGGTGATCGAGATCGGCCAGCCCGAGCATTCCGTGGTCACCACCTGCGCCTATTGCGGCGTCGGCTGCGCGTTCAAGGCCGAGATGCGCGGCGAGGAAGTGGTGCGCATGGCGCCGTACAAGGACGGCAAGGCCAATCGCGGTCATTCCTGCGTCAAGGGCCGCTTTGCCTGGGGCTACACTACCCACAAGGAACGCATCCTGAAGCCGATGATCCGCGAGCGGATCGAGGATCCCTGGCGCGAAGTGTCATGGGACGAGGCGCTCGGCTTCGCCGCCGCCAAGTTCAAGGACATCCAGCAGAAGTATGGCCGCGACGCGGTCGGCGGCATCACCTCGTCCCGCTGCACCAATGAAGAGACCTATCTGGTGCAGAAATTGATCCGGGCCGGGTTCGGCAACAACAATGTCGACACCTGCGCCCGCGTCTGCCACTCGCCGACCGGCTACGGCCTGTCGCAGACCTTCGGGACGTCGGCGGGCACGCAGGATTTCGATTCGGTCGAGCACTCCGATGTCGTCATGATCATCGGCGCCAACCCAGCCTCGGCCCATCCGGTGTTCGCCTCACGGCTGAAGAAGCGGCTGCGCCAGGGCGCCAGGCTGATCGTAATCGATCCACGCCGCACCGAGATGGTGGAATCGCCGCACGTGCAGGCGCTGCACCTGCCGCTGATGCCCGGCACCAACGTCGCCGTGCTCACCGCGCTCGCCCACGTCATCGTCACCGAGGGCCTTGTCAACGAAGCCTTCGTGCGCGAGCGCTGCGACTGGAGCGAGTTCGAGGACTGGGCGGCGTTCGTCGCGCAGCCGAAGAACAGCCCGGAAGCGACCGCGATCATGACCGGTGTCGATCCGAAGGATCTCCGCGAGGCGGCGCGGCTCTACGCCACCGGCGGCAACGCTGCGATCTATTACGGGCTCGGCGTCACCGAGCACAGCCAGGGCTCGACCACAGTCATCGCGATCGCCAACCTCGCGATGGCGACCGGCAATGTCGGCCGGCCCGGCGTCGGCGTGAACCCGCTGCGCGGCCAGAACAATGTGCAGGGCTCCTGCGACATGGGCTCATTCCCGCACGAGCTGACCGGCTATCGCCATATCTCCGGCGATGCGGTGCGCGAGCAGTTCGAAGCACTGTGGAACGTCAAGCTCAACAAGGAGCCGGGCCTGCGCATCCCCAATATGTTCGACGCCGCGATCGAGGGCACCTACATGGGGCTCTATGTGCAGGGCGAGGACATTCTGCAGTCCGATCCCAACACCAAGCACGTGGTGGCCGCGCTGTCGTCGATGGAATGCGTGATCGTCCATGACCTCTTCCTGAACGAGACCGCGAACTACGCCCACGTCTTCCTGCCCGGCTCGACCTTCCTGGAAAAGGACGGCACCTTCACCAACGCCGAGCGCCGGATCCAGCTCGTCCGCAAGGTGATGACACCGAGGAACGGATACGCGGACTGGGAGGTGACGATCCTGCTCGCCAAGGCGATGGGTTTCGAGATGCACTACAACCATCCGTCCGAGATCATGGACGAGATCGCGGCGCTGACGCCGACCTTCGCCGGCGTCTCCTATGCCAAGCTGGAGGAACTCGGCTCGGTGCAGTGGCCCTGCAACGAGAAGGCGCCCGAGGGCACGCCGGTGATGCATATCGGCGGCTTCGTGCGCGGCAAGGGCAAGTTCATCATCACCGAATATATCGCGACCGACGAGCGCACCGGCCCGCGTTATCCGCTGCTGCTCACCACAGGCCGCATTCTCAGCCAGTACAATGTCGGCGCGCAGACCCGCCGCACCGACAACGTGGTCTGGCACGCCGAGGACCGGCTGGAGATCCATCCCCATGACGCCGAGCAGCGCGGCGTGCGCGACGGCGACTGGGTGCGGCTGGCGAGCCGTGCCGGCGAAACCACGCTGCGTGCGCTGATCACCGACCGCGTCGCGCCCGGCGTGGTGTACACCACGTTCCATCACCCTGATACCCAAGCCAACGTGATCACGACCGACTTCTCCGACTGGGCTACCAACTGTCCTGAGTATAAAGTCACCGCCGTGCAGGTCTCGCCGTCGAACGGTCCGACCGACTGGCAGAAAGCCTATGACGAACAGGCGCGGCACTCCCGCCGCATCGCGCCTGCCGTGGAGGCCGCGGAGTAGCGATGCGCGAGCCCGTCCACAAGGTGAATCGGAAAGTCTGGCGTAACGGCGGGCTCAGCGAGGGTACGCGCCTGATCCCCGAAGAGACACCGCTGGCGCTGACCTACAATGGCGGCACCTATGCCGTGATGATGGGCTCGCCCGAGGATCTCGCCGATTTTGCCATCGGCTTCAGCCTCAGCGAAGGCATCGTGCAATCCGCCGACGAGGTCGAGACGCTCCACATCGTCGAGCTCCACGACGGCATCGAGCTCAGGATGTGGCTCAAGCCGGAGAAGGCCGCGCTGATCGCCGAGCGCCGCCGGCACATTGCCGGCCCTACCGGCTGCGGCATCTGCGGGATCGATTCCATCGCGGAGGCGGTTCGCCCGGCTGCAGTCGTGGCTGCCGGCCGATCATTGGCGCCGCGCGAGGTCATGACGGCAATGGCGGCCGTCGCGCCGCTGCAGGAGATCAATCACCAGACCCGCGCCGTGCATGCCGCCGCGTTCTGGTTGCCCGGGAGCGGCATCGTGGCCCTGCGCGAGGATGTCGGCCGGCACAACGCGCTCGACAAGCTCGCAGGCGCGTTGGCGCGGGACAAGGTCGTTACGAGCGAGGGCATGGTGCTGTTGACCAGCCGCGTCTCGGTCGAGATGGTGCAGAAGACCGCAGCGATCGGCGCGCCGCTGATGGTCGCGGTATCCGCCCCGACCGCGCTTGCGGTGCGGATGGCTGATAGCGCCGGCATCACGCTCGCCGCAATCGCGCGGTCGGACGGATTTGAAATCTTTACGCATCCGGAACGCGTCACGGGCGCGGTGGCCGGCAGGGAGTGCGCTTATGTCGTCGTCGCCTGACAAGCTCGTCTATATGGCGAACCAGATTGGAAAGTTCTTCCACAGCCAGGGGCGCGACCGCGCGGTGCAGGGCATCTCCGAGCACATCTGGAAATTCTGGGATCCGCGGATGCGCAAGCAGATCTTCGCGCATCTCGACGCCGGCGGCGCCGGCCTTGATCCCGACGTCCGCGACGCGCTGAAGAGGCTGAAGCAGACTTAGCTGCGGACAGAATTGTAGGGCGCGCAAAGGCGCGCCTACAGCTTACCTTGGGTTGGTTCTGGTACGGCGGGCTCGCAGAAGCCACCCGCGAGGTCTGGTCTTCAATGCTGCGACAGCAAGGACTGTCGCAAACGATCTGCTGTCCGAGTTGAAGCGCAACACAATCATGCAGACAGCGTAGAGCCGCCGCGCCGGGCGATGATGATAATAATGTTGAACTCGCGCACGTCCTGCAGGCGCGGCAGCGAGGCATCGGCGATAAGCACCGTCTCATACAACGAAGGTCCAAGCGGACGCCTCAAGTCTTCGCCAAGACGTCGCCGAGTCCTTTCGGCGCCGCCACTGTGCTAGCTCCCCGTCATCACGATCGAGCCGCCAGATGCGTGGCAGACTCGGGGCGATGAGGTGTCCTGTAGCGACACGATTATTACGCATTGGCCGCTTAGACACGGATGAAGGAGAAAGAACAGCGAGAGGACAAGCCACGATGAGTCAGAACACTGCCGGCGCTACGCCGTTTCCTCTCGGCGTTTTCGTCGGGAACCCGAATTATTTTGATTCAAATGAGGAGGCGAGTTTCGAAGCGAACTTCAACGCTTTCTCAACCCTGATGAAAACCAAGCCGCAGTTCCTCGATCAGTATGGCGATCAGCGCCTGCCCGTCTCGGATTGGGTTGGTCAATCGAGCTGGAATGCAGCATCGATGGCGCAATCGCCGGTGCTCAAGGGGGTCACGCCGGTGATCGGTCTGCCGATGACCTCGACGGCATCGGGCTCGGAAACCCCTGATCAGTTCTACAAGGATTTCGCAGCCGGCAAGTACGATTCCGTGCTGACGAACATGGTCAAAGCCTGGGCCGACAAAGGCTTCACGACACAGATCTGGCGCCCCGGCTGGGAGATGAACATCAACACCATGCCCTCCTATGCCGGCGACGACGCCGCGACGCGCGCCGATTGGGTCAAGGCATTCCAGCACATCTACACCGTGTTGCACGCTGCAGGCGCGGCCGAGGGCGTGAACATCGAGGTGGCGTGGAACCCGAGCGTGACGAACTACAGCCACGCCGGCAATGTCATCCAGAGTGCTTACCCTGGAGACCAGTATGTCGATATCATCGCCGCCGACGTCTACGGCGACGTCTATCCGTACGGTTCATCGACCCACCTCTATGACTGGGACAAGAGCGGGCAAGTCCTCAATTCATCCCAACCGGTCTACGACTCCAGCGTTCAGCAATGGGCGTCAGACCCGGTCAATCTCCAGCATTACTACACTTACCCGGCTTCCAACCAATGGTCGCTCAATGGCAGCGACGGCCACGCGACCACACTTCAGCAACTGATCGATCTCGCCAAATCGACAGGGAAGCCGTTTGCTATTGCCGAGACCGGTGCGGGCAATACGCATGACGGCGCGGGCCTCACCGACAATCCGACGTTCGTGAAGTGGCTCGCGGATACGCTGCATCAGTCAGGGGTTAACGTCAGCTTCGTGAACATCTGGGATTCGAACTCCGGCGGATCATATGGTTTCACGGGTTCCACCGACCACAAGCCGCTCGAGGCTGCGGCATGGACCAAGTATTTCGGCGACCCACCGGTGTCGGCATCCCAGTCGACGTCAACGATGTCGTCGACCTCGTTGGACAGCCATGGGGTCGGCGACAGCGCCGCAAGCGTCAGCCAACCGGCCGCGCCGGAATCCACAGCGGCCCAAAACACCAACGTAGCCGAGACTGCAAGGGACAGCTTTCATTTCGATTTCGCGCCTCCCGTAACCAGTCATCCGAGCCCCCCGTCGCTCACAGCTGGAATTGCTGGCAACAATGCTTTTGTCTTCCAGGAGCATGCTGACGCAAATTCTGGCAGCCGGGACAGTCTCGCAGTGGGCGGAGATGCCGCCCACAGCAACCTGACCGCGCTCGTGAACGAAGCCCACACGGCCGCGGCGCACGACGCTGCCCCGGGCCATTCGGTCGACGCTATTCCAGAGAGCGCTCAGCACGCGGCGTTGCACAGCAACTTCTTCACTTTCTAGTTCTGTAGTCCGCTGTCGGTAGCGCTCAGCCTGTTCGGACGAGGCAAGAGCAAGTGTGGCCAAGCCGACCATCGAGCGCGCGATGCGCGCTTGATGGCCGGCGACACGCGCCCCATCGCGGCATCTCCACTTTGTGTCCCTCTCCACAGCCAGGCAGACATCACCGCCGGCGGCGCGCAGCAGGGATATCGAGTTCCACCCGGCTGGGCGGCCGTTTTGGACGTTAGCGACATCGTGCGCACCGAGCGGATGGTGGATCATCGGATCGGCGCAAGTATTGCCGAGCTGCCTTTTTGCCGACCGCGGTGACAAAAATGCAACGATTGCTATCCGCGTTAAGGCCAGTTCTCGCCCTTTGAGGGCAGCCGGGGCCGCGCCGCCTCATCGACACCTAAAGCGGCTGAACGGGGCCGTACTTTACCGGGATTGAAGACTTTGGCAGGATGTTGGCATCTGCCGCCGGATATCCTGACGGCGGCGGCCGCTCCAGGTCAAAGCTGGCCGAGGACGCTGTTGCGTCCACAAGGATGACAAAGGAGGCACCATGTTGGGGATCGTTCTGGCGAGTGGCATCTGCGGATTGCTGCTGGGACGCTACTTCAAGGTCTATGTCTGCCTCCCAGCGATGCTGCTAGTTATCCCGGCAGCCTATCTCGTCGGACACATGCACGGTTTGACGATGGGGATTGTTGCCTTCATTTCCAGCGTCGTCGCGATGCAAGGGTGTTTCCTGATCGGCGCGACCGTCCGCATCTTCATCGAAAACTTCGAGCCGCGGCGAGCGCCGTCGGAAGATTTCATTTAACTGGTCGCCGGCAGGATCATAGCGCGCCGGCGAGTACGCGTTCGGACGCGTTCTAAACGCCCCCCACGATCGCATTAAAGACACGACGCACTTCGGCCTGCATCTCACGCAAACGCGCTTCCAGCGCGGAGAAGTCCGGCGTGTCGCCGGCGCGTGCCATCACGCGCAGCAGGTCTTCACCGGCGGTCTCCGGGTTGAACTTGCCGATCACGCAGAGCCGCAGGATTTGCGTCAGATCGTGATACAGCCGCGCCGCCGAGCGCAGGATCTCGGCTTCGGAGTGCCCGAGCAGCCCGAGCCTTCCAGCATTGTCGAGCACCTGCATCGTCGAGACGCTGAGGATCTCGGGCTTTGCCGCCGCATGCGCTAGCTGCAGATACTGCGCGATGAAGTCGATGTCGACCAGCCCGCCCGCGGCGAGCTTGAGGTCCCAGACGTCGTCCTCGCCCTTCTCCAGCGCAATCGCGCGCCGCATATCGGCGACATCGGCGGCGGTGCTCGCCGCGTCCCGCGGCCGCGTCAGCACGCCGCGAATGATCGCCTCGATCCGCTCGCGGAAGTGCGGCGCAGCCGAAATCACCCGCGCGCGCGTCAGCGCCATATGCTCCCAGGTCCAAGCCTCGCGCTCCTGGTAGTCCGCGAACGCGTCGATCCGCGAGGCAACGGGGCCGGCGCGCCCGGACGGGCGCAGCCGCATGTCGACCTCATAGAGCACGCCGTAATTGGTGCGTGTGGTGAACGCGCTGATCAGGCGCTGGGTAAAGCGGGCAAAATACTGCGCACCATGCAATGAGCGCTCGCCGTCGGAATCCGGCGCCTGTTGGTCGTAGTCGTAGAGCAGGATCAGGTCGAGGTCGGAGGACGCCGTCATCTCGCGGCTGCCGAGCCGGCCCATCGCGATGATCGCGGTCTCCTGCCCCTTGATGCGGCCATATTGCGCGGCGAACTGGCCGGTGACCAGACCATGCACGGTGTGCACGATACCCTCGGCGACATCGGCAAAGGCGACGCTGGCATGCTGCGCCGACACCGTGCCGGACAAGATCCGCGTGCCGATCAGGAACAGGCTCTCCTGGCCGAACTGGCGCAGGCGATCGAGGAAGTCCTCATAGGATGACGCATCCTGCAATGTGGTGGCGAGCCGCTCCGACAGCTCCTTCTTGTCCGGCATCGCGCCGAAGAAGCGGGGGTCGATCAGGCCGTCCATGATCTGCGGCTGCCGCGCCAGCATATCGCCGAGCCGCGGCGCCGCGCCGAGGATCAGCGCCACCAGCGCGACAAGGTCGCGGTTCTGGCTGAGCAGCGAGATCAGCCGCCCGCCGCGCTGCAACGCGCCCAGGAAGCGGTCGAACGCCGCCACCGCATCGTCCGGGTCTTCGGCATGCGCGAGGCCGTCGATCAGCCCGGGAATGAATTCGAGGAACGCCGCGCGCGTCGCCTCGACGCGCAGCGCGCGATAGTCGCCCGTCATCCACTGCTGCACGGTCCCGGCGACCGCAACCGGCTTCTTGAAGCCCAGATTGGCGAGATGCTCGATCAGGCGAGCGTCCTCCGGCCCTGCCCCGTAGTCGATCTGCGGCAGATTTGCGGTGCCGGTCGGATCGTCGCCCTCGAACAGCTTGCCGTAATGGCTCTGGACGATCTTGAGATGGCCGAGCAGGTCTTTCGCGAAGGCCTCGCGGTTCTCGTAACCGAAGAAATGCGCAAAGCGCTCGACCGCTTCGGCCTGTTCGGGCAGCGAATGGGTCTGCTCATCGGCGATCATCTGCAGCCGGTGCTCGACCCGGCGCAGGAACTCATAGGCCGTGGTCAGTTCGTCGCGCGCCTCGTAGGTGATCCAGTTGCTGTTGGCGAGAACATTCAGCGCCTCCAGCGTCGGTCGTACGCGCAGTTCCGGATGCCGCCCGCCGGCGATCAGTTGCTGGGTCTGAGCGAAGAACTCGATCTCGCGGATGCCGCCGCGGCCGACCTTGACGTTGTGGCCCTCGACCGAGATCTCGCTCTGGCCGCGATAGGTCTGCATCTGCCGCTTCATGTCGTGGACATCGGCGAGTGCTGCGAAGTCCAGGTGCTTGCGCCAGACGAATGGCGCGAGTTCGGCAAGCAAAGCATCACCGGCCTTGGGATCGCCGGCGCAAGGCCGCGCCTTGATCATCGCGGCGCGTTCCCAGGTGCGGCCCTCGCGCTCGTAATAATGCAGCGCGGCGTCGGTGGAGATCGCGACCTGCGTCGAGGCCGGGTCCGGGCGCAGCCTGAGATCGACCCGGAAGACGTACCCCTCGCCCGAGCGCTGTTGCAGCATCCGCGCCATCGCCTGGGTGACGCGCACGAAGAACGGCTGCGGCTCGATGTCCTCGGCCAGCGAAGTGGCCGAGCGATCGAAGAACACGATCAGGTCGATGTCGCTGGAATAGTTCAATTCGCCGGCGCCCATCTTGCCCATCGCGAGCACGATCAGGCCCGAGCCCACCTCCGGATGTTCGAGGCCGACCGCAGCCATCCGGCCACGGGCGACTTCCTGCCGGAGCAGGTAGCGCAGCGCCGATTGCACCGAGGCGACGGCGACGTCGGTCAATGCCGCCGTGACCCGCATCACCGGCCAGACACCGCCGATGTCGCACAGCGCGATCATGAGCGCGGCCTCCGCCTTCATGCGGCGGAGCAGTTGCATCACGTCCGCCTCGCTGCCGGCGGCGAACACCTCGTGCGAGGTTCTCTCGATCAGTGCGGCAAGATGCGACTCCGGGTCGCATGACAGGATCCGGATCAGCCGCGCGGCGTCGGCGCGCGCGAGTTCGAACAGGTATGGCGAGAACTCGGCGATGCCACGCAGGATGTCCCTTGCGAAGGGATGTCCCAGCAACGCATTGAGCGCGTCCGCTTGCGCCGGCTCGAGCTCGGCGAACCAGTCGGTCAGACGCTGTTCAGCGGATTGGGGCGCGGCGACACGCGGTCCGTCCGCAAATCGCGCGGCGAGCCCCTGTCGATCCGCGTTTCCCGGCGCGGCGGCATTCATGCCGCCTTCTGTGGCACATCCTGCGTTTGAGCCGCAAGCCTGTCACTGCCGGCCGCCCGCGCGGGCAGGACCAGGGTCGCGACCAGGCCCGGGCGCGAATCGCCGAGGCGAAGCTCGCCGCCATGCAGCGTGGCGACGGCCGCGGCAAGGCTGAGGCCGAGACCGGAACCGGGTAAGGTGCGGCTCGCTTCGAGCCGGACGAAACGTTCCACCGCATGCTTGCGGTCGCCCTCGGGAATGCCGGGACCGTGGTCGGTGACGCTGAGCAGCACCTGGTTGCCGTCGCGGCGCGCCTCGATCAGGATTTCCTTTGCCGCCGCGCTTGGCGGCTCTGCGGCCGTTTCCGGCTTGCCATATTTGATCGCGTTCTCGACCAGGTTGGCGAGCGCCTGGCTGATCAATTCGCGGTTGCCGTGAATCGGCGCGGGCGTCGTCTTCACCCGCAGCGTCATGCCGTCGTCCTCAGCCAGCGGCTCGTACAGCTCGTGGATCCCGTTGGCGACGTCGGCGCCGTCGAAATCGTCCATGTCGCCGCGCGCCTGGCCGGATTCGGCGCGTGCGATCATCAATAAGGCATTGAAGGTGCGGATCAGGCCGTCGGACTCCTCGATCGTCCGCTCCAGCGCCGCGCGATAGTCGGCCTCGCAACCGGACCTCGCGAGCGCCTCCTCGGCGCGATTGCGCAACCGTGTCAGCGGCGTCTTGAGGTCGTGGGCGATGTTATCGGAGACTTCCTTCAGGCCCATCATCAGCGCCTCGATGCGCTCCAGCATGGCGTTGAGATTTTCCGCCAGGCGATCGAGCTCATCGCCGCTGCGGCCGACCGGAAGCCGACCGGAGAGATCGCCGGCCATGATGGTCTTCGTGGTGCCGGTCATGGCGTCGATCCGGTGCAGCACGCGGCGCGCGACGAAGATGCCGCCGCTGATGCCGAGCACGACGACAACGAGGATCGACCACTGTGCGGCCTTGGCGACGATCCCGAACAGCCGCCGCCGCTCCTCGAGATCGCGCCCGACCAGAAGGCGGAAACCGTTGGTCATCTCGGTGACGCGCACCAGTGCTCGGTGATCAGTATTGTCGTCGAGTCGCCGATAGGCCGTTTCCGACCAGCCCTGCGTGCCCATGACGCCCGGTGCCAGCGAGCCGACATTGCCGGCCAGCGCCTGCCCGTTCGGCGCCGTCACGAGATAGAGGTTGGCGCCGGGCCGCAGCGCGCGGTTGCCCATCGTGAACAGCAGGCCGTGCAGGCCGCGGCGATTATAGATGTCGGTGATCTCCCCGATCTCGGCATTCACCGTCGTGGTGATCTGCTCGGTGATCAGACGCCGCGTGTTCCAGGCGAAATAGGCCAGCAGCGACGCCGCAAACAGCGCAAACAAAAATAGATAAACCAGCGTCAGCCGAAACGCCGTGGTTCGGATCAGTTTACCGAATGCCGTCACGGATCATGTACCCCGCGCCGCGGATCGTGTGCAGCAGCGGCCGCTCGAATCCCTTGTCGATCTTGGAGCGCAGCCGCGAGATGTGCACGTCGATGACATTGGTCTGCGGATCGAAATGATAATCCCAGACGTTCTCCAGAAGCATGGTGCGCGTCACCACCTGCCCCGCATGCTTCATCAGATATTCGAGCAGGCGGAACTCGCGCGGCTGCAGCGTCAGCTCATCCTTGCCGCGGGCGACGCGATGCGAAAGCCGATCAAGCTCGAGGTCGCCGACCCGGTAGGTGGTCTCCTCGGCCGGGCCAACATTGCGCCGTGACAGCACCTCGACGCGCGCAAGCAGTTCAGCGAAGGAATAGGGCTTTGGCAGATAGTCGTCGCCCCCGGCGCGCAAGCCCTTGATGCGGTCGTCGACCTGGCCGAGCGCGGAGAGGATCAGGACCGGCGTGCGGTTGCCCTTGTCGCGCAGGCTCCCGATCAGCGACAGGCCGTCACGCTTCGGCAGCATACGGTCCACGACGAGCACGTCGTAATCGCCGGTTTCGGCCATCGACAGCCCTTCCTCGCCGTCGGATGCGAGATCGGCAACATAGCCGACTTCCCGGAATGCTTTCACCAGATAGTCGGCGGACTCGCGGTCATCTTCGATGATCAGAATGCGCATTTGCGGAGCGGTTGCGGTCACGGGAATTGGCCTTCTCTCACCATGGCGCGGCCGGCCTGCACATGCAAGACGACCGCGCATATTCTCGAAATGTTGCCGTCACAGGATCGGACCGGAAAACCGGTTGCCAATTTTCCGGATCGTGCGGGGGGTGAAAAAAGTGGGCGGTGAAGCTGGGGGACTTCACCGCCCTGAGCCCTTCCGACGGAGGGGGGCGTATTCCATCGAAAGGCACCGAAGGGAGCGAGCGAGGTGCCCGCCCCCGGAAAGCGCCGTCGGCGGGGGCGACTGATGCCGGCGACGCCTCCCAACTCATAGTTAACCCTTGGCCAGCGGCACTGCCACGAAGCGCGACGAACCGCCGCTCTTCACGCGCATGAGAACACTGTTCTTGTTGTCGTTGCGCGCTGCAGCGATCGCATCGCGCACCTCGCCGGCGGTGCCGACGGTCTTGCCGGCGACCTCGAGGATCACGTCGCCTTCCTTGAAGCCCCGCTCAGCGGCAGCACTCTTCGGATCGACTTCGGTCACGACCACACCGTCCTTGCCGGCGCCAGCCACGCTGTTGGCGGGCGCAACGGTCAGGCCGAGCTTCGGCACATCGGTACCGCGGTTGGAGTTGCCGCGATCGTTGTTGTCGTTGTTGGCCTTGGCCTCAAGGTTGTTCGGCAACTGGCCGAGCGTGATGTTGACGACCTTGTCCTGGCCCTTGTGCAGCACGTTCAGCTTCACCGAATTGCCGGGAGGCAGGCCGCCAATGGTGCGGGCGAGCTCGCGCGCATCCTTCACCGGCTCGCCGTTGACGGCCGTGATCACGTCACCGGACTCGATGCCGGCCTTGGCCGCGGGGCCGTTGGCCTGCGGTTCGGCAACCAGCGCGCCTTCCGCCTTCTTCATGCCGAGGCTGTCGGCGATGTCGGAGGTCACCGGCTGGATCTGGACGCCGATCCATCCGCGGCTGACCGAGCCCTTGTCCTTCAGCTGGGCGACCACGCTCTTCACGGTCGCTGCCGGGATCGAGAACGCGATACCGACGCTGCCGCCGGACGGCGAGTAGATCGCGGTGTTGACGCCCATCACCTCGCCCGACATGTCGAAGGCCGGACCACCGGAATTGCCCTTATTCACGGGCGCGTCGATCTGGATGAAGTCGTCATACGGACCGTTGCCGATGTCGCGGCCGGAGGCGGACACGATACCCGCGGTCACGGTGCCGCCGAGACCGAAGGGATTGCCGACCGCCAGCACCCAGTCGCCGATCCGCGGCTTGCCGTCGGAGAGCTTTGCGAACTGGAAGTTGGAACCACCTTCGACCTTGATCAGCGCGAGGTCGGTGCGCGGATCGGTGCCGATCACCTTGGCGGAATAGGTCTTGCCGTCGTCGGTCGTGACTTCGACCTTGTCGGCGCCGTCAACGACGTGGTTGTTGGTCACGGCGTAGCCGTCAGCCGAGATGAAGAAGCCGGAGCCCTGGCCGGTCACGACGCCACCGCCACGCGGCCCACGCAGACCCGGAGGGAAGCCATCCGGACCGCCGAAGCGACGGAAGAAGCGCTCCATCGGCGAACCCGGCTGGAACGGCGAGTCGTCATTGCTGTCGTCCTTGGAGAGCTTCTCGCGGATGTTGACCTTCACCGAGATCACCGACGGCTTCACGCGCTCGACGATGTCGGCGAAGCCCACCGGCTGCTGAACCTTGCGGACCTCGTTGTTGACCTGGGCATGCGCCGGGGTCGCGAACAGCGAAGCATCGTGCGAGGGGCTGAAGCCATAGACGGCGGCGCCGAGACCGGCGACGACCGACGCCATCAGCGCGAACTTGCGAGCAGACAACAGCGAGCGCTTCGGCTGCTTGTAGGACGGAAAGGATGAGAGGTCGGGACGGTCGGTCATTTCTTGAAATCTCCAGGGGCAGAAATCGTGGTGCAGGGGCCGGCACCTGATGCCTCTGAACATGGGGTCATCAGCCTTACGGCGCGCTGGCTGCGGTATTAAACTTTTGTAATTAAGAGAAGTCGGCCTGCGGCAGAATAACGCAGACAAATGAATAACTTAAAAGGAACTTAAATCCGTTTGTCCGGCGCTGATTCCGCGGCTAGCAGGCGTTCCAGCCGCGTCTGTTCCTCGGCCGTCAGGGCCGAGTCGGAAAGGCTTCCGCCTTTGGCCGTATTTGCCCTCCGCCTGCCGAAGCGCCAGAGCGCCAACCCACCCAGCAGAAGCGCCAGCGGCGGGGTCAGCCAGAGCAACAGCGTGTGCTCGTTGAAGCGCGGCTTCAGCAGCACGAATTCGCCATAGCGCGCCACCAGGAAATCGATCACCTGCCGGTTGCTGTCGCCGGCCGCGATACGCTCGCGCACCAGAAGGCGGAGGTCGCGCGCTAGCGGCGCCTCCGAATCGTCGATCGACTGGTTCTGGCAGACCATGCAGCGAAGCTCCTTGGAGAGCTCGCGCGCCCTCGCCTCCTTCGCAGGGTCCGACATGACCTCGTCGGGCAGCACGGCATGTGCCGGCAGCGCCCCCAACAGCAAGGCGGCGGCAAGCAGGCCGGCAGTGAGAGCGCGCGACCGCATCACTCGGCCGCCTGCAATGCGCGCGCCGCCTTGGCCGGCTTCGGCGCCCCGACCCGCAAGCGGCGGTCCGACAACGACAGCATGCCGCCGAACGCCATCAGCACCGGTCCCCACCAGATCAAGAGCACCAGCGGCTTGTGATAGATGCGCACCGCGATCGTGCCGTCGGCTGAGGTGTCACCGAGCGAGATATAGAGCTGGCTCGCGCCGCGTGTCAGCAGCGCCGCCTCCGTCGTCGATGCACCACGCGTCGTAAAGTTGCGCTTCGACGGCGTCATCGAGGCGACCTTCTCTCCTTCGCGGCTCACGGTGAACCGGGCGACCATCTCGCGGAAGTTCGGCCCCTGGCGCGGCGTCAGGCCATCGAGCCGCAACTGATAGCCGGCGACCGTGGCGACGTCGTTCGCCTTCATCGCACCGATATATTCGCTGTTCCAGGTGGTCTCGCAGACGATGCCGATCAGCGCGACGCCGAGCCCGGCATGCGCAAACACGGTGCCCCATGTCGCGCGCGGCAAGCCACGCGCGCGGCGCAGCGAGATCGAGAACGGGATGCGGAACAGCCCGATACGTTCGGCAAGATCGCACAGCGCGCCTGATATCACGAACACCGCAAGTCCGATCGCGAGCGGTGCCAGCGTTGCGCCGCCATAGGTCCACGCCCAGACCAGCGCGATCGCGACAAGCGAGACGATGCCGGCGGCCGTCAGCCGCTGTGCCGCTCCCAGCAGGTCACCACGCTTCCAGGCAAGCAGCGGCCCGAACGGCACCGCGAGCAACAGCGGCACGAACAGCGGCGCGAAGGTGAAATTGAAGAACGGCGCGCCGACCGAGATCTTCTCGCCCGTCAGGACCTCGAGCGCCAGCGGATACAGCGTCCCGATGAACACGGTCGCGCACGCCGTGGTAAGCAGCAGATTGTTGAGCACCAGCGCGCCCTCGCGCGAGATCGGGGCAAACAGCCCACCCTGTTTCAACGCCGGTGCGCGCCAGGCAAAAAGCGAGAAGCTGCCGCCGATGAAGACGAAGAGGATCAGCAGAATGAAGACGCCGCGCGTCGGATCGGTGGCGAATGCGTGAACCGATGTGAGGACACCGGAGCGCACCAGGAAGGTGCCGAGCAGCGACAGCGAGAAGGTCAGGATCGACAGCAGGATGGTCCAGACCTTCAACGCGTTGCGCTTCTCCATCACCAGCGCCGAATGCAACAGCGCGGTGCCGGCAAGCCACGGCATCAGCGAGGCGTTCTCGACCGGATCCCAGAACCACCAGCCGCCCCAGCCGAGCTCGTAATAGGCCCAGTAGGAACCCATCGCGATGCCGAGCGTCAGGAAAATCCACGCGGTCAGGGTCCACGGGCGCACCCAGCGCGCCCAGGCGGCGTCGATCCGGCCCTCGAGCAGCGCAGCCACCGCGAAGGAAAACGAGATCGAGAAGCCGACATAGCCGAGATAGAGCATCGGCGGATGCACCGCGAGGCCGATGTCCTGCAGCACCGGATTGAGATCGCGTCCCTCGATCGGCGGATTGGCGATGCGCAGGAACGGGTTCGAGGTGATCAGGATGAAGAGATAGAATGCGCTGGCGATCCAGGCCTGCACCGCCAGCACATGGGCGCGCAGCGACAGCGGCAAATTGTTGCCGAAGGCCGCGACCAGGCCGCCGAACAGCGCCAGGATCGAGACCCAGAGCAGCATCGATCCTTCATGGTTTCCCCACACGCCGGTGATCTTGTAGATCATCGGCTTCAACGAATGCGAGTTCTCGTAGACGTTGACGACCGAGAAGTCCGAGGTGACGTGCAGCGTCACCAGCGCGATGAATGAGGCCGCGACGAACAAGAGCTGGGCCAGCGCAGTCGAGCGCGCGACATTCATCAATGCGACGTCGCGCCAGCGCGCGCCGAGCAGCGGCACGACGGACTGAATCAGCGCCAGCCCAAGCGCGAGCACCAGGGCATAATGTCCGCTTTCGGCGATCATCGCATGGCTCCCTGCGTCGGCGCCGCCGAAGCGCTCGGCTTCGCAGCGTAGTCGTCCTTCCAGTGGCCCTGCTTCTTGAGGGCTTCGGCGACGTCCTTCGGCATGTATCTCTCGTCATGCTTCGCAAGCACGGTATCAGCACGAAACACGCCGGACGCATCGAGCGTTCCTTCGGCGACGACGCCCTGCCCTTCGCGGAACAGGTCGGGCAGGATGCCCTTGTAGGCGACCGGGAGGGTCGCACTGCCGTCAGCGACGGTAAAGGTCACCGCGAGATTGTCGCCGCGCTTGACCGAGCCCGGCTGCACCAGGCCGCCGAGCCGGAAGCGTGTGCCCGGACCAAGATGCTTCTCGGCGACCATCGAGGGCGTCGAGAAGAACACGATGGAATCGCGCAGCGCATTCAGCACCAGCCCCGCCGCGATCCCGAGCACCGCGAGCGCGCAGCCGATCAGAGTCAAGCGCCGTTGCTTCCTGGTCATGGTCCATCCTTGCGCATGACGTGCTCCGAAAACCGCTGCACACTCTTCGGCGTCATGCGCTATCCATCCAGCCCGAGATTCTTCAGCCCTTCATTGAGCTGACGCAACCGATCCGCGTCCTTGGCCACCGCCTGCCGCGCATCGGCGAGCGCGCTCATCGCCTTGTCACGCTCGCCCATCACGAGATAGGCGCGGACCAGCCGCAGCCAGCCCTCGACATCGTCGCCGTTCTGCTTCAGCCGCGTCGCCAGCCGATCGACCATACCGTGGATCATCGCGTTGCGATCACCTTCGGTCATATCCTTGGCCGCAGCCGTCGCACCGTCGGGCAGTGCCGGCGCGGCGACGCCGCCGACCCTCACCAAGGCGGCCTGCACCAGCGGCCGCCACGGCGCGTCGGCCGGCGCCTTCGCCAACATCCCCTTCCAGATCGCGGCGGCGTCCGCCTTGCGGCCGTCCTGCTCCGCCGCGATCCCGAGGAAGTAGTTGGCCTTGGCGTTGTCGGCGCTCTGCGCAACCGCGCGCTCGAACTCCGCCTTGGCGTCCGCGGTGACGACACCGCCCGCCGTTCCCATCAACGCCTCGCCGAGATCTGCACGGCGATCGGCGCTGTCACCGGCATAAGTAATGGAATTACGATAGGCGCGGACCGCATCGTCATAGCGACCAAGGCGCGACAGCACCGGCGCCAGCACCCTCCAGCCGCGGCCATCGGTCGGGTTCTTCTCCAGGTGAGCCTCGACCTGCGCCACCAGATCGGCCAGCGGTTGGTTGGCATCGACGACCCGGCTGCGCTCCGAGAGCGGAAAGTCGCCAAGGCGCGGCGACCCCAACGGGAGGTAGAAGCCTGCCGCAATGACCGGCAAGCCAATCAGAGCCAGGGTCGCGGCCAAGCGCCGCAGCTTCAGATTGGCCTTAACCGGCCCCTCGCGCCCGCTCTGGTCGGCGGCCGCGAGCAGCCGCCGGCTGATCTCGATCCGCGCGGCCTCCGCCTCGGCGGCGCCGATATTACCGGATGCCATATCGCGGTCGATTTCGGCGAGCTGGTCGCGATACACCACGACCTCGCTGCCGCCGGTGTCCGCCGGCCGGCTACGGCTGAGCGGCCAGAGCACGGCAAAGATCGCGGCGACCGTCATCAGCGCGAACACAAACCACAGCGTCATCAAGCGGTTCCTGGGTGGAACGGCGACGTCCGGAAGGTCACCGTCAAGCCGCTTTACACCACCGGCCGCAAGCCCGGCAATTGACAATTGCTGGATCACAGGCGGTCGTACCCCGCACCTTCGGACAGGAGCGAGGCCTGGCTAGCTCGCGCGGGAGGATTTGCGTTCGCCGGTGACGGCATTCTCCGCCGCCCGGCTCATCAACGAGGCGTAGTCGTGACCGAACAACACCTCGCAAAAGCGGATCGCCGCCTTGACCTGCTGCTGCCGGAAGGCCCGGACTCGCGTATCGCCGCCGCGCAACGACTGGACCAGCCCCTCGGTCGACTGCTCGACATAATGCTGCAGGTCGGAGAAGGTGCGCAGCGTCACCTCGTTGATGGCAAGCTCGCTGGCATAGGTGCGGCACACCGCGACGAAATCGATCAGGGCGACGGCGTCCTCGACCTCGGACAGATCGATCTTGGCCCCCGCGGCAATGTCCTTGTCGGCGCGCTGGCGGAGGATCCGGCGGACCCGGCCCGGTACGCTGTCGATCTCCGATTGCAACGCATTGGAGGTGTCGGCCCGGACCGACGTCAGCTGGCGGCCCCAGGCGGAGTCGGTGCGCAGATCGAGTTCGGTGCGCAGGCCGCGCACACCGTCGTGCAGGGTCTTGAGCTGCTCGCCGACATACTCGAAATGACCACGCCTGATATCTGTGCGCAGGCAGGCCGCGACGAACGACAGGTCATGCAGCGCGATGGTGACCGCGATGCCGTAAGGCGTGGCGGCCACCCGCAGCTCGTCGTCGGAGCCGGCCATCTTGATGGCGAGCCGGATGATCTGCCATGGCGCGACCAGCCGCTGCGCGATCAAGGACAGCGCGAACGGCAGCAGTTGTGGCGTCTGCAACGACGGAACCTTGAGCGCCTCCGTGACGGAGGCGATCTGGGCGTCGGCAAACACCCGGATCTGGCTGGGCAGACGGCTCCCCACCGTGTCCAGGGCATCGCGCGCCTGCAAGACCAGGCCGATCGGCAGCAGGTCCTCGACAACGCTGGGCGGACCCACGCGCGACAGCGCGCGCTGCTGGTCATTCCCCGGCACCGGCGTCGAGATCTTGATGATGGCGTCCGCGGCCGCGAGCTGGAACTTGCGCGCCGCGGCCTCCAAGGGGCCACCCTCCGGCGCCGCCGCAAGCGTTGACTCGAACTCACGGGCCGCTTCGGGAGCCCCCTCGCGGGCCAGCCATTGCCAGGTCGGCAGCAACGAGGCGCGCCGGATCTGGCCCGCTCGTGTCGGGAAATTGGTCTCGGCGAGGAACGGCTCGAGCGGCCGGAACAGGAGCCGTGCCGGGTCGTCGGTGCGCGGCCGCATCTCCTCGTCTTCCTCGGCACTGCGGACGATCTTGCGAAGCTGCTCCAGCACAAGGTTGGCGACCACGACGTCCTCGCCGCGTTCGACCGCGCGCTCCAGCTCCCGCATCAGCAGCGCCTGCGATTGCGGCGGAAGCTGCGCAAGATAATCCCTCAGCCGCTCGATCGATTTCTGGCTCATACGCTCGGTGATGAATGCTTGGTGCCCCCGCGGACCGCAGCAAGCGCGTCCGCTTCCGATCATAAGAGCGCGCGCGTTAAGAACCCGTTTAGGAATAATGACGGTGCCACGACTGGGGAGCGTGCCGGCTACACACACCTATACCGCCGGCAGCACGAGTTCGGCGCGCAAGCCGCCGATCGGCGCGCTGCGGAGCGTGAGATTGCCGCCATAGAGGCCTGCGAGATCGGTCACGATCGAGAGGCCGAGCCCTGAACCCGGTTTTGACTCGTCGAGCCGCTGGCCGCGCCGCGACACCTGGGCGCGCTCGGCCTCGGAGAGGCCTCGTCCATCGTCATCGACCACGATGCGCAGCTTGGGTCCGGCGCCGTGCTCCTTTGGCGGCTCGACGATCACCTCGATGAACACTTGAGACGCCGCCCATTTGCAGGCGTTGTCGACGAGATTGCCGACCATTTCCTCCAGGTCCTGCCGCTCACCGCGAAACCGCGCCGCCGGATCGGCCTTCGCCTGAATCGCGATGGCGCGATCGCGGTGGATCTTCTCCATGGTCCGGCGCAGCGCCTCGATCGCCGGCGCCACGTCGGTGATGGTGCTGACGATGGTGATGCGGGCGGCAAGGCGCGCGCGCTCCAGATGATGCGCGACCTGGTCCCGCATGATATCGGCCTGCTCCAGCACCTTGCTTGCGAAGGGATCGGCGGCATGGGAGCCTGCTTCGTTCACGATCACCGACAGCGGCGTCTTGATCGCATGAGCGAGGTTGCCGACATGGGTGCGCGAACGCTCGACGATCTCCCGGTTGGCGTCGATAAGCGCGTTGGTCTCGCGCGCGAGCGGCGCGATCTCGACCGGAAACTGTCCCTCCAGCCGCTCAGCGCGGCCGGATCGAATGGCGGCGATCGCCTCGGAAATGCGCTTGAGCGGCGCAAGGCCATAGCGGACCTGGAAAATCGTGGTCAGCAGCAGCACGATACCAAGGGCGGCGAACGTGCCGCCGAGATAGTAGTCGAAGCTGCGCGTCTCATCGAAGATTTCGGTCGCGTCGCCGGCCACGCTGACCAGGAACTTGCCGTCCGCGCCGAGATCGACCGGCCGCTCCACCATGCGCAGGCTCTGGCCTTCCGGTCCGTCGACGTAACCGAGGCGGACGCCTGCCGCGGTCAGCTCCGCGCCGTGTTCCTCGAGCTTCGGCAGCTTCTTGTCCCACAGCGAGCGCGAGGCACGGGTCTCACCCTTCTCGGTGTCGGTCCGGGTGATCTGCCAGTACCAGCCCGACAGCGGCAGGTCGAACAGCGGCTCGCCGAGCGATTGGAACTGGCGGTCGGCCGGCTCGTCGGGGGTCGCCACCTCGGCGATCAGCGTGCGCAAATAGAGATTAAGCCGCCGATCGAAGGCGCGCTCGGTCGCATCGCGATAGACCGACGACAGGATGACGCCGGTGATCGCCAGGATCACCACCACCCAGGCGGTCGCCGAGACGAACAGGCGGGTGGCAAGGGAGCTTCCGCGCATCAGGGCACGGTCTCGAAAGTCGTGTCAGCGGGCTTCGACATGACGAATCCAGTGTTCGGCGCAAATCATGCCGCTGCCCGCGCGCCGATCAAGCGCCCGACGGCGGCGACGCCAGCATATAGCCCAGGCCCCGCACGGTCTGGATGATGTCGACCTCAAGCTTTTTGCGGATGCGGCCGACGAACACCTCGATCGTGTTGGAGTCGCGGTCGAAGTCCTGGTCATAGAGGTGCTCGACCAGCTCGGTGCGCGACACCACCCGTCCAGTATGGTGCATAAGGTAATCGAGAAGGTTGTACTCGTGCGAGGTCAGCTTGATCGGATTGCCGTTGACCGTGACCCGCTTGGTGCGGGTGTTCAACGTGACCGGCCCGCAGATCAGTTCGACCTGGGCATGCCCGGTTGCGCGGCGCAGCAGCGCGCGGATCCGCGCCAGCACCTCCTCGAGATGGAACGGCTTTGCGACATAGTCGTCGGCGCCGGCGTCGAACCCCTGGACCTTGTCGCTCCAGCGGTCGCGTGCGGTGAGAATCAGCACCGGCATCACCCGCTTGTTCCGCCGCCAGGCCTCCAGCACCGAGATGCCGTCCATCTTCGGCAGGCCGATATCCAGCACGACCGCGTCGTAGGGCTCGCTGTCGCCGAGGAAATGCCCCTCCTCGCCGTCGAACGCTCGATCGACCACATAACCGGCATCCGTGAGCGCCGTGGTGAGCTGGCGGTTCAGATCCGGGTCATCTTCAACGACGAGCAGACGCACGTTGACCTCCGAGAGTGAGCATTGCGATATCCGGCATCAAATGAGGCTTTCGGCGGTGAACGGGCTATGAACGAGTCAATAGGTGGAACGTTACTTTTTGGTCATTTGCCGGTTTGATAGCAGATCTGAGACGGCCGGGCACGCCGGATAGCACCCCTGGCATTAACGATAATTGCGGATGGCCCGGTAAATCCGGCCCGGTCACGGGCTTGCGGGTTGCAGCGAGGTAAACCGGCGCCTACCCCCATATCCATTATGACCCAAACAATCTCCCGTATTGCGGGGTGGCTGGCTCTCGCCTTCATTGCGTTTGTGACGCTGTCGCCGATCTATGACCGGCCGTCGATCGCCAATCCGCAGCTCGAGCATTTTGCGGCCTTCGCCCTGCTGGGCCTGGCGCTGATGTTGGGCTATCCGCGGCGCATGCTGCCGATCGCCCTGATCGTTATCGGAAGCGCGTTCATGCTGGAGGCGATGCAGTTGTTGGCTCCCGATCGCCACGGCCGTGTGCTCGACGCGCTGGTGAAGGCGGCGGGTGGGCTTGGCGGAATTGGCACCGGCCGTATCGTGCTGACGATTCTGCAGGACCAGGTCGATCGCTTCAGGAAGTTGCGCGGACAGTCCGCCGGTTAACGATGCGACAAGGTGCAAGACCAAGCCGCGGCGATCGATCCTTGCTTACCTCTATTGATATGGCAAACTCGCTTGGGACCGCATAACCCGGTTTCAGGTGGCCGATCGCAGGATGCGCCAAATTTGCATTATCGCCGTGACAATCGCTTGCCTGCTGTTGATCGGCTACGCGACCCTGACATCCCACTCCGGCCGGCCGGTTCTCTTGGGCCGGCACGAGAGTCTCGAGGTCGTGATTTTCGAGCGCTTCGCCGCCTACCTGGTTCTTGGCTTTCTCCTGTCCTGGCTTTTCCCCGGCCGGATGATCCTGACGTGCGCAATCGTTGCAGGTATCGCGATCTCGCTCGAATTGCTGCAAGGACTGCGGCCGGACCGCGATCCAGCCGCACTGGATGCACTTCAAAAGGCAACCGGTGGGATTGTCGGCGTGCTTGCTTCTCGATGGCTTTCACTCCAACACCGGAAATGATGCGCCTCACGGCTTGAGCTTGCCGCTTGAGTCCCCAGGTCGCGGCATCATGACGAACGGCGCGTCGACTCCAGGCAAATAAAGCGCGAGCGACCTCACACGCGCTGATAGTCGTCCTCGATACGGATGATGTCGTCCTCGCCGAGATAGCTCCCCGTCTGCACCTCGATCAGCTCGAGCTGGATCTTGCCCGGGTTTTCCAGCCGGTGCACCGCGCCGATCGGAATGTAGATCGATTCGTTCTCGTGCACGGTCTTGATCAGCTCGTTGACCGTCACCTGCGCGGTGCCGCGCACCACGATCCAATGCTCGGAGCGGTGATGGTGCTTCTGCAGGCTGAGCCGCCCGCCCGGCTTGACGATGATGTGCTTGACCTGGTGGCGGTCGCCATTGTCGACCGACTGGTAGGAGCCCCAGGGCCGGTGCACCTTGATGTGGCTCTCTGTCACCTCGGGCGCGGTTACCTTCAGTTTCGCGACCAGCCGCTTCAGCCCGTTGGCATCCTTCTGCCGCGACACCAGCACGGCATCCTGGGTCGCCACCACGACAAGATCGTCGACGCCTTCGAGCGCGACCAGCGCGCGGTCGGTCGCGACGCTACAGTTGCGGGAGTCCTCGAACACCGCAATTCCCCGCGCCGCATTGCCCTGGCTGTCCTTGTCGGAGAGCTCCCAGACCTGGCGCCACGAGCCGATGTCGGACCAGCCGCAGGCCACCGCCACCACCGCCGCACGCGCGGTCTTCTCCATCACCGCATAGTCGATCGAGATCGCCTTGGCCGCGCCGAACGCCGGCGGATCGAGCTTGACGAAGCCGAGATCGCGCGCGGCCTCGGCCACCGACTGCTCGACGGAAGTCACGCTGTCCGCGTCGACGTTGCGATACTCATCGAGCAGCACCGCAGCGCGGAACATGAAGTTGCCGCTGTTCCAGAGATAGCCGGCATCGATATAGCCGGCCGCAATTTCGGCATCCGGCTTCTCGACGAATTTGGCGACCGCGCGCACCTCGCCGGCGACCACTTCGCCCGGGCTGATGTAGCCGTATTCGGTCGCCGGCCGTTCCGGCTTGACGCCGAAGGTCACGATGCGGCCCTGCTCCGCTGCCGCCAGCCCCTCGCGGCACGCCGCGACGAAGGCCGGCATGTCGCGCACCAGATGATCGGCGGCGAGCGCCAGCACGACCGCATCGCTGTCCCGGGTTTGCGCAAACGCCGCACCGGCGGCGATCGCCGGGCCGGAATCGCGCCGCATCGGCTCGAGCAGCACATCGGCCTCGCGGCCGATCTCGGCGAGCTGCTCCAGCACCATGAAGCGATAGGCCTCGTTGGTGATCACGATCGGCCGCTCGAACAGGGTCGGGTCCGCGACCCGCAGCAGCGTCTCCTGGAAGGTCGAGCGCGCCCCGAACAGCGACAGGAACTGCTTCGGATGCACCTCGCGTGAGGCCGGCCACAGCCGCGTACCCGCGCCACCGCACATGATCAGGGGGATAATTCGTCGGTCCATCGATATGCCTCAAGTCCTGACAAGATCTCGCCATGGCTCAGCAAGAATGGTGCCACCCGGCAGCAACCCGTGTTCTGCTGATTGAGGCATCCGAGCTTGCTGCAAAAGACGACGACAACTTCATCCATGTGAAAGTTGGCCGAACAAGGACCATCGCTCCACATTTTGCACGTCATATTTCTGTCTCTTGCGATTGGTCTATGGTGTTCGCTTCCCGCTCCACTCCTTTCAGGCGAGCAAGACAGCGCAGCTGCTGCTTTCCCATTCCACCCCTCTCATTGCCGTTGTATCCTCTGCGCCGAAAGGGATGTCCGGCCTCTACCTCTGGTTACAACTTTAGAAAGAACTTTCCTTTGTGATGATGACGGCTATCCGACACCGACCTGCTACAAGTGCACATGCAATCTGTACATCCAATCCAACAACGCAGAGACGCTGAATGATCCTGGTAACTGGAGGCGCCGGCTATATCGGCTCACATGCTTGTGTTGCCCTGCTCTCGGCAGGTGAAGAGGTCGTCGTCTTGGACAATTTCTCCAACAGCAGCCCCCTGGCGCTGGAGCGCATCCAGCAGATCTGCGGCAAGCGGCTCACGGTGGTCGAAGCCGATATCCGCGACCAGGGCGCGATCGAGAAGGTCCTCGCGCAACACGGGTGCACGGCGGTGATGCATTTTGCCGGCCTGAAATCCGTGCAGGATTCGGTCGCCCAACCACTCGAATATTACGACCAGAACGTCATCGGCTCGCACCGGCTGCTCCGCGCCATGCAGAAGACCGGCGTGAAGAAGATCGTGTTCTCTTCCTCCGCGACCGTCTACGGCACGCCGAAATTCCTGCCCTACACCGAGGACCATCCGCTCAACGCAATCAATCCCTATGGACGCACCAAGCTCATGATCGAGGACATGCTCCGCGATCAATATGCGAGCGATCCGACCTGGGCCGTGGCGATCCTGCGCTACTTCAATCCGGTCGGCGCCCATGAGAGCGGCTTGATCGGCGAGGACCCAAAGGGCGTTCCCAACAATCTGGTGCCGTTCGTGGCGCAGGTCGCGATCGGACGACGTGAACGGCTCAATGTCTGGGGCGGAGATTACGATACGCCTGACGGGACCGGCATCCGGGATTATATCCATGTGATGGATCTGGCCGGCGGCCACGTATCCGCACTTGCGTTGCTGAGCAGTCCGAAATGCTTTGCCGTCAATTTGGGCACAGGCGCGGGTAGCAGCGTTATCGAGGTGATCCGCGCGTTCGAAGCAGCGAGCGGCAAGCCGATTCCCTACGACATCAAGCCGCGCCGCGCCGGCGATCTTGCCGCCTATTACGCCGCAACCGACTACGCCACGAAGCTGTTGGGTTGGAAAGCAACTCGATCACTTGAGACGATGTGCGCCGATCACTGGCGCTGGCAAAGCACCAATCCCAACGGATATGCCTGACGTCGCCTTGCGGCCAAGTGCATGCAGGTTGCGAACTTTGGGCGCAGCGGCTTCCTGATTGGCCACGTCTGACCGATCACTTGGGAGCGGCGCCGTCGTCCGGCTTGCCGCCATTCGCCACGCATTTGTTGTAGTAGTCGATTTGCTCGCGCCCCGATCCTTTGGCGCTTCCCGCCGCCGGGTTCCCGGGCAAACGCGGCGGAAATTTTGCCGCGGTCAGCGCATGGCACTTTCGGGCGACTTCGGCCGTAATCGCCGATGCGGAGTTGGGAACCAGGCTCAGCGTCAGGCATACCAGCGCAAGCGTCGTGCATCCGAACTTCAAACTGGGGAACATGGGACCCCTCTTCTAGCCAGGCCGCGCTGACAACGCGCCGCCATCGTTGGCACATATTCTAGTCCAAATGCCACGATTTGGTTCAAGCGAAAAGCCCATGCAACGGGGATCGAAGCTGGATAAATCTGCAACCATGCAGAATGCGACCCGGCAGGAATCGGCGAGTTCGCGCGACTTGATGCCGAACGATGATGGCCCGTTGGATAACAATTCCAACGAGGTTCAGTTCGCGCTTGTCATCGCCCGCATGATCGACACCGTCGAGCATAGCCCCGAGCACCTCCGCCAGGCGGTCTACGATCTCGCCCGTTACAAGCTACGAGAGCAGTTCACTTCCGCGGATGAAAAGGACATCACGCAGACGCAGCAGGCACTCGAAGCCGCCATTCGCGGCGTCGAGGAATTTTCCAGGCAGCAGATCGCCCTCGCAGCGCCGCAGGTTCCGAGACTCGAAGACGGTTCCGGAGCAGGGCGCGGCCTCCCTGTCGCCGACCTCGACCGGCCAGCTTGGCAACGACGACCGGCCGTCTCGATCGCTCCGGCTCCGGCGGCGCGTAGAAGGTCCTCCCATCCGCTTTCGCCACTCGTCATGCGGACCATTGCGGTGCTGCTGATCGTTGGCGGGGCCGCGGGCGTCGTCCAGCAAAAGGAGCGGCTAGCATTCTGGGTGCAACACTGGTCGCACCCGCGGGAGCAGGCTGCTACCACCATCCAACAGCGCGCGCCGATAGCGGCGATCACGGCTGCAGTTCCCGCCCCGCCCCCAAAGCCCAATCCGTTGCGACCGACGGATTACGGAGTCTATGCGGTCGACGGCGATTCCCTGACCGAGCTGCAGCTACTGCCTGGCCGTCCTCCGGACATCCGTGTCGCCGTGTCGGCCGCGCTGCGAACGCCGAGCCACACGATGCTGTCGAACGGACATCCCAAATTCATCGTATTCCGCCGCGATGCCGCGACCAACATCGCCGACCGCGCGGAAGTTCGTGTGATCGCCAAGGTCGCGCGAGAATTCTCCGCCGAGGTTGCAGGCAAACGACCCGAGGATGGCGACAGCTGGGTGATGCGAAACATCGCTTTCCCGTTTCGCGTATCACCACTACCTGACAATCCGGAAATGTATGAGCTGCACAGCGAAGACCCCGCGCTGCAGCTGACGCCAGGCCGTTACGCGCTGGTCGTGAAGAACCAGGCCTATGATTTCACCGTCGATGGCGAAGTCATCGATCCCAAGCAATGCATCGAGCGGATCATTGCGACCAACGGCACCTTTTATTCCGACTGCAAGAAACCTTGAGCCTTTCCGGGAGGGGACACGCAACACTGTCAGGGTGTCCAGAACCGCTCCCAGAACGTCCCGACATCTGCGCACTCGGCAACCGGACCTTCCGCGATTTCAACCGGTGGTCCGGGCGTCGATTGTCGAGGGTCTCGCGAACTCTATTGGTGAAGCATGAAGTTGTGAAACTCCGCGAGATGAACATCCGGCGATATCGCAACGTGGAGGGGCTGGACATGGTCGGTCGCCGGCAAGGCTGAACGGAGGCTGTCGAGCTGCGGCATCGCTGGATGGTTGACGGGTTCAAGACTGAAATCGGCCACGCTTGCCGATGAACCGGCGCGATCAAAGGCAAAGCTGTCGCCCGCCATCCGCGCGGCTGTCGGAGCTTGTGGGACCGGCGTCCGTTGCGGCGTCGAAACCGAGCCGAAATCAAATCCATCCATGGGCGGATCGATCACCAGCGTGCCGCCGCTTCCGTCGTTCGAAAGATTGAACGTCGAGTGCGTGTAGTCGCCGACCAGCGAGAGGTGTGCCGTGTGGTTCTGGGCATCAGCCACGGTCAGCACGCCGCCTGTTGTATCTCCCGAATAGGACGCGGACGTTTCAGCCCCGAAAGCAATGTCCTTCAGGTCGATCTGGTTCGAATTGGACGCGGTCCCGTCGCCGCTCAGATGGATCAGCTTTCCGGTAAACTGTGACGCGTGATCGAGCACCAGCGTGCCGGTTGCGGCATTGAAGGTGATCGATCCTGAAACCGCACCGGTTAGTTCGAGCTTGGCACCGGCCTCGATCGTGGCCGGCTGGCTCATATTGCCCAAGGTCAGGATGATATTTCCGGAAATGTCGAGCACCGTTGACGGCGTGTTGATCACGCCGTCACCGTTGAGGTCCTGGTGGAAGACGGCCTCGACTGACTTGAGTGACGCGTCGCTTCCGGACACGTTGTTGATGATCTTGGACGCGAAGTTGCCGTTGCTGTCGGCGCTCCAGGCCGCGTATTGCCCGCTGACGGAATCCTTCCAGGCCACGTAGTAGCCCCCCGACGTCGCTTCCGCGCCAATCGGCGACCAGGTGCCAAATTGCCCAGCGACGACGGCGGCACCGGCGTATTTCAATGTTGGTCCCTGGCTGCCGCCGATCGCGTCCAGCAAGTAGTTGTTTCCAAGCTTGTCCAGACTGGTTGCACCGGATGCTTCGATCGACGTCGTTGAGATTGGCGTCGAGCTGACCGGTGGGACACCGATCACGCCATCACCATTCAGGTCCTGGTGGAAGACCGGCTCGATCGATTCAAACGACGAGCTGGTTCCCGACACATTGCTCAGGATCTTGGAAGCGAAGTTGCCATTGCTGTCGGTGGTCCAAACGGCGTACTGCCCGCTCACGGAATCCTTCCAGGCGACGTCATAGCCGCTCGCGGTCGCCTCCGCGGCCACCGGCGACCATGTGCCGAACTGTCCCGCGGTGACCGCCGCGCCGGCATACTTCAGCAGTATCGCGGCGTCTGCAATCGACATGTAATAGTCGCTTCCGACCCTGGTGAATGACGTCGTGCCGATCGACTCGATCGTCGTACCGACCACCTCCGCCAGGACATTGGAGGACGGGCTCTGATTGCCGACTTCGTCGGTCGCGGTTGCGGAGAGCTCGTGCACGCCGCCAGCGAGCGCACCGGTGCTGACGCTCCACGTACCGTTGGATGCCGCGACCGTGGTGCCCACCAACACCGTCCCGTCATACAATTTGACCGTGCTTCCGGCTTCCGCCGAGCCGGAGGCGGTGATGCTGCCAGAGGCAAGCGTGGCCGAGACCAAATTGGGGGCCAGGGGTGGCTGCGTATCAACCGTCACATTCAACGCGACAGAGGCAGCGCTGAGATTGCCGATGGCATCCGCGGCCTTGGCAGTGAAGACGTGGCCGCCGTCGGCCAGCGTTGTCGTCGCGAACGACCAGGCGCCGGTTGCGTCGGCGACCACAGCCCCGACGAGGGTCGCCTGGTCAAAGACTTCGACGGTGACGCCGGCCTGGGCACTTCCGGTCAGAGTCAGGTGATTTGCGGCGGTAAGGCCGGAGGCGGTCACACCGCTATCGGCTGAGAACGAAGCGGTTGGAGCCGCCAGCCCCGTCATCGTCATCGGCGTGTTCCAGTCGGTGACGAATGCGACGTCCGACGCCGTCAGCTGAGTGATGCCGACGAGGTGCAGCGTGTCCGTTCCTCTCGCATAGTGGACGGTCCAGACGTCGCCGACATTGGTCAGGTAGGCGGAGGCATCGTAACCTTTCAGCGAGAGCCTGTCGTGCTCGGTACTGGTGCTGGTCAGAGGATGGAAATCAGCAATCGTGACATAGCCGCTGCCCGGGGTGTAGACGAAGGTGTCGTTTCCCGCGCCTCCGAAAATCCAGTCGTTGCCGCCGCCGCCGTTGAGGACGTCGTCGCCGCTTGAGCCCACGATGCGGTTGGCCAGCTGATTGCCGGTGCCGCTGAGCCCGCCCATCATCATGGTCAGGTTTTCGACGTTGTCCGGCAGGGTATAGGAAGTCCAGGCTTCGACACTGTCGATGCCGCCGCCGGGATTCTCGATGATCTTCTGGTTCGGGTTGTTGACGACGTAGGTGTCGTCACCGGTCCATCCGACCATCGTGTCGTCGTAGTTGAACGCCGTGATCTTGTCGTTGGCCGAGGTCCCGTAGATCGTATGGCTGCTGGTGCTTCCGTTGATCCAGGATGTGATCAGGCCGCCGACCGGGAGCGAACCAGGAAGCTGGAAATCGTCGCTGGTGAACGACGAGACCGTGGTGTTGCGCAAGACAAGAGTGTCCTGGCTCGTCAGCGCCAGATAGACGTCGTTCCCGACCTGGGTCATCGCCGCCTGGATGTCGCTGAACGAGGTGAAGGCAAAGCCGTTGAGCTGGATGACGTCATGCCCTGCCCCCGAGCCCGGGGTGAAATCGGTGATGATGTCCGAACCGTCCCCGGCATTGAAGACGAACGTATCCGCGCCGCCGCCACCGGTCAGGATGTCATTGCCGAGCCCGCCGGTGATGACGTTCGCGGCATCATTGCCGATGATGATGTTGGACTGCGAGTTACCGGTAGCGTTGATCGCAGCTGAACCGGTAAGCGTCAGGTTCTCGACATAGTCAGGAAGCGTGTAGGTGACCGATGATTTCACCGTGTCAATGCCGCCACCATAGCTTTCGACGACCTTGGCGTTCGGGTCGGAGACGATATAGGTGTCGTCGCCGGCGCCGCCGCTCATGGTGTCAGCGCCCCCCGCTCCGTCGATCAAATCGTTGCCCGATGTGCCGGTCAGGGTGTCCGCGCCCGCGGTTCCGGTGATCGTGTTGGTCGGCGCTCCGCTGGCGAGCAACGTATAGTTTGCAAGCGTGTATTCCGGCAGCTGATATGCGGTAATGGAATCGATCGATACGCTCGCCGTCGCGTCTGGGGCGGCATTGCCGGCCCAGCTCCCGCCCATGGCAAGGTTGGCAATCATGTACATCGCCGTGTTCATGTCGGAGGGTGTGGCCACCTGCCCCACCTCCGCACCGTCAACGAAATAGGTCAACGTGTACGGCGTCCATTCGACCGCGAAAGTATGCTGGCCAGCGGTCAGATCGGCCGTATTCGCCCAATATCCCTGGGCAGGTGTGGTCGAGGATCGGAAACCCCAATGCGACTGATCGGGATGCGTGCCGAGCGCTTCGAGCACGTCGAGCTCCGTGGCGAGACCGTGCGGATTGGTGGGCAGCATCCAGAACGCAGGCCATGCGCCGGGCGTGCCGGACAGCGTAGCCGTCATTTGAAAATAGCCGTAGGTCTGGGCGAAGCTGTTCTGGCTCGAGATCATACCCGACGAGAACTGGTGATTGCCGACATACGGCGCATCGCTCGCGGGCAGCGGCTGCGCGGTGATGACGAGATGGCCGTCCTGGATCGAGAATGGGTTGAGGCCGAGCGGCGCTGGCGCCTGGCTTCCCGGCAATCCCGAAAAGCTCGGGTCGACATAGACCTCCTGCTCACCCGAGAGCGAGTAACTCGCTGGGCCGCTCCAGGCATAGCTCGTGCGCCATGTCAGGTGCGGGTCCTGGCCCACTGAGAGCGTGTTGAAATCGTCGTTGAAGGTCTGCACCATATCAGTGCGCGGCTCGACGATATTGATGTTGGCCGCCGTGAAATCCCCGACCTTGGCATTATTCATCCTGATGGTTTCGCCGCTGCTGAGCGTGAGGACGGTATCGGTGCCGACCTGCTTCATCGCGGCGGTGACGTCGGACAGCGTGTGGAAGCCGGTGCCATTGAGTTGCAGGATGTCGCCGCCGGCGCCTGTCTTGAAATCGGTGATAACATCGTTGCCGTTTCCGACAGCAATGACAAAGGTGTCGATGCCGCCGCCGCCGTTGAGCACGTCATTACCCTTGCCGCCATCGATGATGTTGTTGCCGGCGTTGCCGATGATAATGTTGTCGAGATCGTTGCCGGTCGCAGGCGATGAGTAGCTGCCCCCCAAAATCAGATTCTCGACATTGGGCGCATTGACGAGGCTGTAGCCGTCGATCATCCCGTCGTTGATCGTATCGATGCCCTGGCCGGGCTGTTCGACCACCTTGGTGTTGTGGTCGTACATGAAGTAGGTGTCGTCGCCCGCACCTCCGATCAGGGTGACGCCGGTTCCAAGCGCCTGCAGGGAGTCGTTCATCGCACTGCCGGTCAGCGTGTCGCCGGCCTGGACCGTGAGCGCCGCCGTGTTCGGCGCGGCGCTGCCCTGAAGCGGATTGTCGAGCACGACATTGGAGGCGACAAGCGAGGAAAGCGCGACGTTCTGCAACGTCAGGGTTTCGGTGCTGGACAGGGTGACGACCGTGTCGGTTCCCACCTGCCTGGCGGCGGCAAGAAAGCTTGCGAAGGTCGGAAACCCGTAGTTCTGAACCCGCAGGACATCACCGCCGACGCCGGCCTGAAAGTCGCTGATCGTGTCAGAGCCATACCCCTTCGAAATAGCGAAGATGTCGCTGCCGGCTCCGCCGGTGAGAAGATCGTTTCCAGTGCCTCCGAAGAGAATGTCTGATCCGGAAGTTCCGATGATAACACTCGCGTAGGTTGCGTTTACTGTCATGATGGCTACTGTGCTCCTTTGCACTCACACCCATCACGAAGGCGTTCAAGCCGGCTTACGAACTTCGAAACAAATTGAAGCATGCGTCTGAATGCACGGACTCACGTGCAACCGAGTTGCGAGAAGTTCCTCTATGGGAACAAACGCGCCGATGACGCCGCGCTCTGTAGCCGAGCTCTCAGTCTTGATCTAACCCGTAGTGCTACGGGTGAGGAAATGATCGCGCCGTGTCGACGGCATGGCCGTGGAATCTCCGACCTCATAATCCGCGCCAAACTGTCGCGCGACGGTCAGCTCAAGGCGCGGCCCGGACGGCTCCCAAGCGAAGGTTCCGGGAAAAGAGATTACTGGAGTCCGCGAGCAACCTCGCCGGGGGCCCTTCCGCGCAAACCCGACCACCCTCGAGGCACACCACGTGATCCGCGTCGAGCACCGACTCCAGCCGGTGGGTAATGAGCAGCAAGGTCCGGCCGTTGAGCTGCTGCTGGATGGCGCGCTTGACACTGTCCTCCAACGAGCGATCGAGAGCGCTCATGGCCTCGTCAAGAATCAGGAACTCAGGCTTGCGTACGATCGCGCGGGCAAGGCCAAGGCGCTGGCGTTGTCCGCCCGAAAAGCGCGTGCCGTGCTGCCCGATCCAGGAGTCGTACTTGTCGGGCAACGCCTCAACGATTTCCGAAATACCTGCGACGCGCAACGCGTGCAAAATCTCCGCCTCCGACGCGTCGTTCTTGGACATGCGCACATTGTCGATCACCGTGCCTTCGACGAGGTCGACGTCCTGGCCGGCAATCGCGAGCAGGCCAAGCCATTCCGGTCGGCGGAGATCCTCGATGGGGCGACCATCGACAAGGATGCATCCCTCGGTCGCCGAATAAAGACCGAGCAGAAGGTTCACGATCGTGGTCTTGCCCGCCCCGCTCGCACCAACGAGCGCGGTGATCTTACCTGCCGGAATGTCAAAGGAGACGTCGCGAAGCGCCGGATCGGATCCAGCATCGTAGCGGAAGGTGACGTTGCGGAACGAGATCCTGTCGCCCAGCCTGTCGATCGCAAGGTGTCCGGGCTTCGGATATTCCTTGTCGTCCTTCGCCAGCATGAGACGGATGGAGCGCAGCTGCGGTTCGATCTGCGCCATGTACAGCAGGCTGGTCTCCAGCTCGCGCATATGCGGCTGCAACCGATAGAGCAAGGCAACCGCTGTAAGACTGGTCGCAAACCCGATTCCCCACATATTGGCGGACGCGATGACGAGGCAGAGCACCACGAGGTATCCCACTTCCGTAAGCGGAGACACCAGCGCGGACAGGCGCGCGAGTCCCAGCGCGACCCGGCGCGCCTCCGCCGACGCACCCTCGAAACGCTCCTGGTGCACCTTCTCCTGGCCATACGCACGGATCGTCCGCATACCCTGAAGGGTCATCAGCATGTGCTCTCCCAGTCTCTGGTGAACCAGCTTCACTCCGCTGCCGAGTTCCTGCATCGGCCTGGAAAGGTGACGCATCCCGGCGGATACGGCCATGGATGCCGCGATTGCGATCACCGTAATCTTCACCGAAAGCGCAAGAAGAAACGACAGGAAGAGAACGATCGAGCAGGAGCTGACGATGATGCGGGTCAGGTTGCTGTAGGCTCCGGAGATCAACCATGTCTCGGTCCCAAGAACCTCCATCAGGTAGGCTTCGTCATGGCGCTGAAAGAACGAATATGAGGTCGACAGATATTGCAGATGGACGCGGTTGCGCGCGACTTCATTGATCTGCTCGCCGACATGGGCGCTGATCAGCGTATTGGCGAAGGCGAGCGCGCCGCGCACAATGATGAGAAGAAGCACCACCAGAGCGGTCTCAGTCGAGCTGTGAAACCAGCTGGTCGCATGCCGGAGCGCATCGCCCAGAATGCCGCTCGTCGACGTCGCGAGTTCCACCTGCCCCATCGCAAGATAGAAGAAGAGCAGCACCAGCGTGATCCCGACCGTCTCGGCCAGCGATGACGCCACGCCAAGGACGATCAGCAGCGGCGTCGCCCAACGCGGCAACGGTGCCACCTTGAGGAGCCGCCACAGTTCGGCCAATGCCGCGCGCCGCGCGGCTCTCGGCCTCTTCATATCGTCTGTGTTTTCTGCCATCGGGATTGACTGGGATCACCGATCAGGAATGACGGCGATGGCCGTCGGAGCTTTCTGTGCCGCAGACTGCGGACCGTCCACCACACCGCGGAGACGATGTCCCGCGGCAGGTCAAGCACAGCGACCTTGACCGCCAGCGCGGGATTTCGCCCGAACAGCAGCATGAAGACCGGTGCAAAGTAACCCACACGACCACCAGTCAACGCTCTTCGAAGCAGCCACCGGGCGTAATTGCTGATTCCGCGATCCAGCAAGGCAATGCGATCGGGATGTCGAGCCGCCATCTCATCGGCAACCAGCATCCAGGAGCGGAACATCCGCGTCATGTCACTGGACATGTTGTTCGGCAGATAGCGGTAGCCGATCTCATATTCGGGAACCACCGCGAAGTGATAGCTTTCCGCGACGCGGCAATAAAACAGCAGATCTTCGCAACCCTGAGCGCCCGATGCCCGCAGGCCGCTCTCGAATCCGCGCGCCGCGATCAAGGCTTCTCTGCGGACCATTGCCGAACTTCCGTTGCCGATGAAATTGCTCTCGAACAGATAGTCCAGCACGTCGCCGGCATGAAACACGGGATCGGATTTCACGCTCACGCGGCTCTTCGCGTCGATCCAGGCGTACCAGCTGTAGACGAGGCCCGTTTTCTCTCCCCCGTCAATCATGGCCTGGAGCTGCCGCTCGATCTTGCCCGGCGCCCACAGGTCATCGGCGTCGATGAACGCGATGAATTCCGCACGCGCGGCCTGCCACCCGGCATTGCGAGCGGCCGCCACACCGGCGTTATCCTGCCTGATGATCGTGATACGCGGATCGCGGTCCGCATGCCGCTCCGCGACCGCGACCGTGTCGTCTGTGGATCCATCGTCCACCACGATGATCTCGAGCCGCTCGTGTGACTGCGACCGGACGCTGCAAAGCGTCTCGTCGATCGTCGCCTCGGCGTTGAACGCTGGAATGACGACACTGACCAGGCACGTACTTGTACTCATTGATACCGCTCCAAGCACTGCACAAACGCCCCCAGACTTTGGTCGCCCCTCACTTCGATGCGCGGAAGGTCGAGCAAGTCATCCTGCAACCCGGCGGCCCGATCGACCGTGTTGAATATGGCCTTATAGCCGCACTCCGCCGCTAAAATTCTGAACCGCTGGTCGGTGCATCCAAACGGAGCCGCAAGCGACGTCGTCGGGCGCTCCAGCCAGGTCTCGAGCTGGATCCGTGACCGCAGTAATTCTTCGGCTAGTTCCGAGCTTGAAAGCCTATCGCTGCGAGGATGGCGCGCGAGGTGACTGCCAAACATCGCGCCTTCGCCGGCAAGCGCGATGATCCTGCCGGCATCCATCAGCGGCGCCGGCGTTCCGAACGATGCGTCCCACTCGGCTCGCGCGCCAACCAGATCAGTGACAATGAACACTTCCGCGGAGAGGTCATTGG